>NZ_CP199847.1:0-3710928 GCF_052692355.1 Kushneria sp. Sum13 | reverse complement strand
GCCACATGTCCGACCACATCACGCAGGCACGTCCCTATGCAAGGGCCGCTTTTGAGCTGGCCAGAGAAGACAGCGCGCTGGACGCCTGGTCAGCGATGCTGGCCGAGGCAGCGCGTCTGACCGGTGACGAGCGCATTGAAAGACTGCTCGTTGACCCGCAGCGTACGCCGAGCGACAAGGGGCAGGTATTTGTCGAACTGCTTGACGAACTGCTCCCTGAACGTGGCGCCAATTTCCTGATGGTGCTGGCACGACAGCAGCGTTTGCCGGCTCTGGCATCGCTGAGTGATCTGTTCGAGGCTGAGCGCGCTGAATTTGAAAAGCGTGTCAGCGTAGAGATCACCTCGGCCTTTGCGCTGGACGAGGCACAAAAAGACAAGCTCGCACAGGCGCTCAAGCGGCGTCTGAATCGCGAAATCACGATCACCACTTCTGTGGATGAGACGCTGCTGGGCGGCGTTGTCATTCGTGCCGGCGATACCGTTATCGATGGATCGGCGCGTGGACGACTGGCACGGCTTTCCAGCGTCTTGAACCATTGAAGTCGAGGGACATGGCATGCAGCAACTGAATCCTTCCGAAATCAGCGACATCATCAAGGGCCGGATCGAGAACCTTGACCTTGATGCACAGGCGCGCAATGAAGGCACCATCGTCGGCGTCGCTGACGGCATCGTGCGCATCCACGGACTGGCCGATGCCATGTTCGGGGAAATGATTGAATTCCCCAATGACATCTTCGGCATGGTACTCAACCTCGAGCGCGACAGCGTCGGCGTTGTGGTACTGGGCGACTATCAGCACCTTCAGGAAGGCATGACGGGCAAGTGCACCGGCCGCATCCTGGAAGTACCGGTCGGTCGCGAACTGATTGGTCGCGTTGTTGATGCGCTGGGTAACGCCATTGATGGCAAGGGCGACATCAACACCACCGAGACGGACGCCGTTGAAAAGGTGGCGCCGGGTGTTATCTCTCGTCAGGGTGTTGATCAGCCGGTCCAGACCGGTCTCAAGTCGATCGATGCCATGGTGCCGATCGGTCGTGGTCAGCGTGAGCTGATCATCGGTGACCGTCAGATCGGCAAGTCAGCCATTGCCATCGATGCGATCATCAACCAGAAAGGCAAGGGCATCACCTGCGTCTATGTGGCCGTCGGTCAGAAGCAGTCGACCATTGCCAACGTGGTGAGAAAGCTTGAAGAGCACGGCGCGATGGAGCACACCATCATCGTTGCGGCCGGCGCTGCCGACCCCGCTGCCATGCAGTTTCTGGCGCCCTACTCCGGCTGCACCATGGGTGAATATTTCCGCGACCGCGGTGAAGACGCCCTGATCGTGTATGACGATCTGTCCAAGCAGGCCGTGGCCTATCGCCAGATCTCCCTGCTGCTGCGTCGTCCGCCGGGTCGTGAAGCCTATCCGGGTGACGTCTTCTACCTCCACTCCCGTCTGCTCGAACGTGCCTCGCGCGTGAACGCCGAATACGTGGAAAAGCTCACCAACGGTGAGGTGAAGGGCAAGACCGGTTCGCTGACGGCCCTGCCGATCATCGAGACCCAGGGCGGTGACGTCTCTGCGTTTGTTCCGACCAACGTGATTTCGATCACTGACGGTCAGATCTTTCTGGAAACCGGGCTTTTCAACTCGGGCGTTCGTCCGGCCATCAACGCAGGCCTTTCGGTCTCGCGTGTTGGCGGTGCGGCACAGACCAAGATCATCAAGAAACTGGGCGGCGGTGTGCGTCTGGCGCTGGCACAGTATCGTGAGCTGGCAGCCTTTTCGCAGTTTGCCTCCGATCTGGATGAAGCCACGCGCAAGCAGCTTGAGCACGGTCAGCGTGTGACCGAACTCATGAAGCAAAAGCAGTATTCACCGATGTCGATCGCTGAAATGGCTGTCTCGCTTTACGCTGCCAACGAGGGATATCTCTCCGACGTACCGGTCGACAAGGTGCTGAATTTCGAACGTGATCTGCTCGATTACATGCGCACCGAAAAGGGTGAGCTGATGGAGAAGATCAACAGCACCGGCGGTTACGACAACGATATTCAGCAGGGGCTGAAAAGCGGCGTTGAATCGTTCAAGTCAACGCAGAGCTATTGATGATCCGGACCCTTCGGGGTCCGGGCGCCCTGCGCTGATTGTTTAGGAGAATATCGCTATGGCAGCCGGAAAAGAGATCAAGTCCCAGATCGGGAGCATCAAGAATACCCAGAAGATCACCAGCGCCATGGAGATGGTGGCAGCATCCAAGATGCGCCGCGCTCAGGAGCGCATGGCGGCCAGTCAGCCCTATGCCAGCCAGATCCGTCGGGTAGTCAGCCATATCAGTCAGGCCAATCCGGAATATCGTCACGATTACCAGATCGAGCGTGAGGTCAAGCGCATCGGCTATATCGTGGTGACGTCGGATCGCGGACTGTGTGGTGGCCTGAACAGTAACCTGTTCCGGCGTGTACTGCGCGACGTGCGGCAATGGCGTGAAAAGGGCGTCAGCGTGGCCTTTTGCGCACTGGGGACCAAGGGCAGTGTCTTCTTTCGCAAATATGGCGGTGATCTGCTGGCAGCGACCCGCAACCTAGGGGATGCACCTGAAGCGAACGAGCTGATCGGCAGCATCAATGTCATGCTGGAAGCCTTCGACAAGGGCGAGATCGATCGACTGGATCTGGTGTACAACGAGTTCGTTAACACCATGAGCCAGAAGCCGACCGTGCGTCAGCTGTTGCCGCTGCCTGAAGAGATAGAGCAGGAATCTTCTTCAGGTGCGGAAAATGCCACCTCGAAAGGCGGCTGGGGCTATACCTACGAGCCGGACGCTCAAAGCCTGCTCGACAGGCTGCTGGTGCGCTACGTCGAGTCGCAGGTCTACCAGGCGGTGGTGGAAAACATTGCCAGCGAGCAGGCCGCTCGCATGATTGCGATGAAAAACGCCACTGATAACGCCGGTGACATCATTGATGACCTGCAGCTTCAGTACAACAAGGCGCGTCAGGCAGCCATCACCCAGGAAATTTCCGAGATTGTGGGTGGTGCCGCTGCGGTCTAGGTCGGCCCGTCGGACAGTTATTTACAGGTTCAAGAGGAATCAGGATGAGCGGACGTATCGTACAAATCATCGGTGCGGTGATTGACGTCGAGTTTGACCGCAGCGAGGTCCCCCACATTTATGAAGCCATCAATGTGGAAGAGACCGGCACCGTACTCGAAGTTCAGCAGCAGCTGGGGGATGGCATCGTGCGTGCCATCGCCATGGGCTCTACCGAAGGGCTCAAGCGCGGCATGACCGTCGCCGGCACTGGTGCACCCATTTCGGTACCGGTGGGTGAAAAGACCCTGGGCCGTATCATGAACGTGCTGGGGGAACCGATCGATGAGGCCGGCGACATCGGTGAAGACAAGCGCAGTCCGATTCACCGTGCTGCGCCGAGCTTTGCAGACCAGGCTGCCTCCAGCGAACTGCTGGAAACCGGCATCAAGGTCATCGACCTGATCTGCCCGTTTGCCAAGGGCGGCAAGGTCGGTCTGTTCGGCGGTGCCGGTGTCGGCAAGACCGTCAACATGATGGAGCTGATCCGTAACATCGCCACCGAGCACTCCGGTTATTCGGTCTTTACCGGTGTCGGCGAGCGTACGCGTGAAGGTAACGACTTCTACTATGAAATGAAGGAGTCCAACGTTCTCGACAAGGTATCGCTGGTTTACGGTCAGATGAACGAGCCGCCGGGCAACCGTCTGCGTGTGGCCCTGACCGGTCTGACGATTGCCGAGCAGTTCCGTGACGAAGGCCGTGACGTTCTGCTGTTTGTCGACAACATCTACCGCTACACGCTGGCAGGGACCGAGGTGTCGGCACTGCTGGGTCGTATGCCGTCAGCCGTAGGCTATCAGCCGACGCTGGCCGAAGAGATGGGCATGTTGCAGGAGCGCATCACCTCGACCAAGACCGGCTCGATCACGTCTGTCCAGGCCGTCTACGTCCCCGCGGATGACCTGACCGACCCGTCGCCGGCCACAACCTTCGCGCACCTGGATGCTACCGTGGTACTGGCGCGTTCCATCGCCGAGCTGGGGATTTACCCGGCCATCGATCCGCTGGACTCCACTTCGCGTCAGCTGGATCCGCTGGTCGTGGGTGAAGAGCACTACAACGTGGCTCGCGGCGTTCAGAACGTGCTGCAGCGCTACAAGGAACTCAAGGACATCATTGCCATTCTGGGCATGGATGAGCTTTCCGACGAAGACAAGCAGACCGTGTCACGAGCGCGCAAGATTCAGCGCTTTTTGTCACAGCCTTTCTTCGTGGCGGAAATCTTCACCGGCGCACCCGGCAAGTACGTGTCGCTCAAGGAAACCATCCGCGCCTTCCAGGGCATTCTCAACGGCGACTACGACCATATGCCTGAACAGGCGTTTTACATGGTCGGTACCATCGATGAAGCGATCGAGAAAGCCGAAAGCATGTAAGGAGGGGCGCTCATGGCGACCATGCAATGCAGTATCGTCAGCGCGGAGCGCAACATCTTCGCAGGCGAAGTAGAACGCGTTGTGGCGATCAGCGTGCTTGGCGAGATGGGAATTCTGCGCGGACATGAGCCGACGCTGACGGCCCTGAAGCCTGGCCCGGTCCGGATCGTTCATGAAGGCGGCGAAGAAGAAGTCTTCTACGTCTCCAGTGGCTTTCTGGAAGTGCAGCCGAACATGGTCATCGTGCTGGCCGACAGTGCCGATCGTGCCCGTGACCTGGACGCTGCCGAAGCCGAGAAGGCGCGCGATGAAGCACGTCGTGCCCTGCAGGGCAAAACGGGTGACATGGACTATCAGCAGGCGCTGGCCGAGATTGAAGCGGCGACGGCTCGACTGCGGACCCTGTCCCAGTTGCGCAATCGTCGCGGCCACCAGTAGCCTCAAGCAGGATTGTCGCATCATGGTCACAAGCCATGGATGCGTTTTGTTGGCGGCCTTCGGGCCGCCTTTTTTGTAACTGCCATGCGCATCTGGAGCAATCCGATGAAGGCATCCCCTGATACACTGTCAGCCACAGGAATGATCAGGCATGACAGAGCATGTCATCTGTTGGGTGCATGATCGGTTATCGTTTTTCATTCAGCGCGAGGGAGCGTCTTCTTTCATGTCCATTGATGTCGTGATTCTGGCTGCCGGTCAAGGCAGTCGCATGCGTTCGCAAAAGCCCAAGGTACTGCACGAACTGGCCGGCAAACCCATGGTGCGTCATGTCATCGAGTCAGCCATGAAGGCTTTCTCGTCACCTCGGCTGCATGTCGTGGTGGGACACGGTGCCGAGCAGGTACAGGATGCCCTGTCCGATTTGCCCATCAGCTTTGCCCATCAGCATGAGCAGCGCGGTACCGGCCACGCCGTGGCACAGACCCTCGAGGCACTGGGTGATGGCCCGGTGGTCGTGCTTTATGGCGATGTGCCGATGATCCAGGCGCAAACCCTGAGCGCTCTGGTGGAGCGGGTGGACGAGCAGCACATGGCATTGTTGACCGTAACCATGGCCAATCCGCACGGCTACGGGCGCATCGTGCGCAACGACCAGGGCCAGGCCGTGGCCATCGTCGAACAAAAGGATGCCACCTCCGAGCAGCTCGAGATCGGCGAGTGCAATACCGGCATTCTGGCCGCCACCGGCGATCAGCTGCGTCGCTGGCTGCCGGCACTGTCCAGCGACAATGCCCAGGGGGAATACTACCTGACCGACATCATCGCCATGGCGGCCGGTGAAGGGGTCGAAGTGGCCACGGCCGAGCCGGCGCAGGTCAGTGAAGTCCAGGGCGTCAATGACCGGGTTCAGCTGTCGGCACTGGAGCGCATTCATCAGTCCCGCGAGGCAGAGCGGCTCATGCGCGAAGGCGCAAGCCTTGCCGACCCGAAGCGGCTGGACGTGCGCGGCGAGCTGAGCGTGGGTCAGGACGTCTTCATCGACGTCGGCTGTATTTTTGAAGGACGGGTGCATCTGGGCGATGGCGTCCATGTCGGCCCTTACAGCATCATCCGTGATGCCCGTATCGGCGATGCAACGCGTATCGAGGCTCACAGCATGATCGAGGGCAGCGAAACGGCGGGCGAGAACGCCATTGGTCCCTTCGCGCGCCTGCGTCCGGGCACGCGCCTTGAAAGAAAGGCGCGCATCGGCAATTTTGTCGAAACCAAAAAGACGCATGTTGGCGAAGGCAGCAAGATCAACCATCTGAGCTATATCGGTGACGCAACGCTGGGTCAGGGCGTCAACATCGGTGCCGGTACCATCACCTGTAACTATGATGGCGTGAACAAGCACCGCACCGAGATCGGTCGCAACGTGTTCATTGGCTCCAATTCGGCGCTGGTGGCACCGGTCACGATTGGTGATGGCGCCACGGTGGCTGCCGGTTCCACCGTGACCGATACGGTCGAGGATCAGGCGCTTGCCATCGCCCGTGCTCGTCAGATCAACAAGCAGGGCTGGACTCCGCCGCATCGCCGGTAATGGTCATGAGGTGACGGGTGAACATCCTGTCGGGCGCCGCACCGTTGTGCGGCGCCCTTTTTTTGTTGCCACGATGTGCCCTTTTGTACGTATTCGACTTTAGACGCATATTTTTGTGCCAAAAGCGCTGCACTGACTTGACCCCGCTACCGTTATGGGTTTCCATCCGAAACATAAAATCTTTCATATCGAAAGCTATAGATTTCAATCCACGGATATCCTGCTTCCATGAGTCGACGTCAGACCCCTCAGCGCCGGGAGGCCATTCTTGATCTGCTGGCAGCGCGCGGTGAGGTGGCCGTCGAGACACTGGCGCGACATTTCGAGACCTCGAGTGTGACCATCCGCAAGGATCTGGCAACGCTTGAAGGCGCCGGCCATCTGATTCGTCGCCATGGGGGCGCCACCCTCGTGCCGCGCGAAGGGGATCAGGGTCGTCATCGCGTCTCCCCCGTCAAGCAGGCGCTGGCGCGGGCCGCAAGCGAGCGTATTGCGGATCATGCGCGGCTGATCATCGACAGTGGCAGTACCACCAGTGCGTTGATTCCGACGCTGGCACACCGTACCGGCATGGTCGTCATGACCAATTCACTGGGAGTGGCCGGCGCACTTCAGGCGCTGGACAATCCCCCTGCCCTGCTGATGACCGGCGGCACATGGGATCCCCATTCGGCCTCCTTTCAGGGGCAGGTGGCCGAGACCGTGCTGCGGGCCTACGACTTTGATCAGCTTTTTATCGGTGCCGATGGCATCGACCTGGCGCGGGGTACCACCACCTTCAACGAACTGACCGGCCTGTCACAGGTGATGGCCGAGGTGGCGCGCGAGGTAGTGGTGATGGCGGAGTCCGACAAGATTGGTCGGCGCATTCCCAACCTTGAACTGGGCTGGGCGCACATTGATGTATTGATTACCGACGACGGGCTGGATGACACCAGCCGTCAACAGATCCGTGACCAGGGCGTCGTGCTGATCTGTGTCAGCACGCAGGCGCCGTGATACCACCGAATGTCGGATGAATCCGGCGTCGGGGTGATATCGCAATTTTTGGCATTTCAGGAGAGACAACCTATGTGTGGCATTGTGGGCGCGGTCGCTGACCGTCAGGTGCAGAACATTTTGCTTGAGGGACTCAAGCGTCTTGAGTATCGCGGCTATGACAGCGCCGGCATGGCCGTGCTGTCGGCCGATGCTCGACTGTCACGCCAGCGGGCGGTCGGCAAGGTGGCCGCACTTGAAGAAAAGCTGCAGGCCAGCGGTCTGCGCGGTCATGTCGGCATCGCCCACACCCGCTGGGCCACCCACGGTCGTCCCACTGAAAACAATGCCCATCCCCATCAGTCCGGCGACAGCCTGGCGGTAGTACACAACGGCATCATCGAGAACTACGAAACCCTCAAGGCCGATCTTGAAGGTCAGGGCTACGTGTTTCTGTCCGAGACCGACACGGAAGTCATCGCGCATCTGATGTCGCGTGAAGTCTCGCGTCATGATGATCTGCTGTCTGCCTTCCAGCACGTGGTCGATATGCTCGACGGCGCCTACGCGCTGGCCGTGACCCATGCCGACTACCCCGACCAGATCGTGGGCGCGCGCAAGGGCAGCCCGCTGGTGGTCGGTGTTGGCATTGATGAGGCCTTTCTGGCCTCCGACCCGCTGGCACTGTTGCAGGTCACCGACCGCTTCATCTATCTGCAGGAAGGCGATGTCGCTCGCCTGACGGTCGGTGGCGGTATCGAGATCTTCAACGCCGGTCAGAGCGTTGAGCGTCCCAGCGCCATTTTTGAGCACGGTGACGGCGCCATCTCGCGCGGCGACTATCGCCACTTCATGCTCAAGGAAATCCATGAGCAGTCCCAGGTCATTGCCAATACTCTGGAAGGCCGTCTGGGCGACCGCCACGTGTTTACCCGCATTCTGGGTGCCGAAGCCGACGACCTGCTCGACCGCGTCAAGAACATCCAGATCATCGCCTGTGGTACCAGCTATCACGCCGGCATGGTGGCGCGTTACTGGCTCGAAAAGCTGGCGGGCGTGCCCACGCAGGTCGAAGTGGCCTCCGAGTATCGCTATCGTGAAGTGGTCGTGCCCGACGGTACGCTGTTTGTCACGCTGTCCCAGTCCGGTGAGACGGCCGATACGCTGGCAGCACTGCGCTACGCCTCGCAAAAGGGCGGCTATCTGGCAAGCCTTGCGATCTGCAACGTGCCCGGCAGCTCGCTGGTGCGTGAATCCGACCTGACCCTGATGACTCAGGCCGGCCCCGAAATCGGTGTGGCCTCCACCAAGGCGTTCACGACTCAGCTGGTGGCCCTGCTGCTGCTGACACTGGCCCTGCGCCATGTTCGTCAGGGTGACGATGACGTGCAGGCCCGCCTGGTGAACGCGCTGCGTGAACTGCCGCGTCTGATCACACGCGGTCTGGCACTCGACAGTGCCATCGAGACAATGTCGGCTGCCTTTGCCGAAAAGCATCATGCGCTGTTTCTGGGGCGTGGCACCATGTTCCCGATCGCGCTGGAAGGGGCGCTCAAGCTCAAGGAAATTTCCTATATCCACGCCGAAGCCTATCCGGCCGGTGAGCTCAAGCACGGTCCGCTGGCGCTGGTCGACAGTGATATGCCGGTCATCGCGGTAGCCCCCAACGACGAACTGCTGGAGAAGCTCAAGTCCAACCTGCAGGAAGTCCGTGCCCGCGGCGGTGAGCTGTTTGTCTTCGCCGATGAGCATGTCTCGATCAACGAAAGCGAAGGCGTTCATGTGCTACGCATGCCGGCCGTCGATGACGTGATTGCCCCGATCCTCTACACCCTGCCGCTGCAGCTGCTGTCCTACCACGTGGCCGTGCTCAAGGGCACCGATGTGGATCAGCCGCGCAATCTGGCCAAGAGTGTGACAGTGGAATAAAGGCTGTCCCTGCGGGGCGTCTGGCGTCCTGCTGCTGCGGGCATCGATCACGGGATCGGTGCCCGTTTTTTTGAAGAATCCCTTTCAAGAGCGCTGCCGGTGATGACAGTCCTTTGTCAGTCGCAGCGTTCTTTTTTGATTCAATTATGATTAAGTTAGTATATTTTTTTGTTATAAACGCTATCCTTGACGCTGGCTGATGCGCCTTTTGAAAAGCCATCATTCAGTGTCTGTCCATTCCCGTCCATGACCCTTGTTACTGCGCCCGCGGTAGCCGTCCCTGTCATGGCGGGCATTGGCACATAAAAATCTGTCCAAGGGAAGGGAACTCGTCATGTCTTCCATGCGATCCTCAAATCCAGGCGCCATGGTCGTGCTCATCGCTTCAGCGGTCGGTATCGCCATTGCGCTTTATGCCTATCTCACCCCACTGACCGGCGTGAACGGTACGCTTGGCGCTCTGGTGGTCATCGTGACCTGCGCCATTCTTGTTGCCCTCGGGCTCGGGCTTGCCCTGTGCCATGGGCGCGGTTTACACAACCTGCTTCGGGTCGTGGCCATCGCCTTCATTGTCGGTACTGCCTTTGCTGCCCTGCTGCTGCATCTGTGGTGGCTGGCCATTGCCATGGCCGTCGCCCTGGTCGGATTGTTGATCGATATTTTCCGCCCCTCGCCCGCTCACCGCACGACTTCATGAGGAGCCCCGATATGATGCGTCTTCGCACAGGATTCAGGCGCCTGAGTACGCTGACCGCGTTTTCTCTGGCGGCCTTCCCCACCCTGCTTCTGGCCGCCGACCAGCAGCCGTCCGAGCCTGATCAGCAGCCGGCAGCCTCTACCGAGCAGCCGGCAGCGTCTGGTGCACAGCCGGCCGCGCGCCCTAACATACCGCTGGTGCCGGACTCGCCGACCTGGAGCAGCTTCCATGGTCAGCTCAACGCGCAGAAATATAGCCCGCTGGATCAGATCAACGCCGATAACGTGGGTCAGCTCGAAAAGGTGTGGGAAGTTCACACCGGCGATATTTCCGATGGCAAGGGCGATACGCCGGCCACGGTCTGGTCGGCCACACCGGTGTTTGCCAATGACACGCTCTATATTGGCACCCCCTTTTACAAGCTGATCGCCTATGATCCCGCCACCGGCGAGGAAAAGTGGCGCTTTGATACCCAGTCTTCGAAGGAAGCGCTGACCCAGCCCGTGCTCAAGAACCGTGGCGTGGCCTACTGGGAAGCCGACAACCCGGTCGAGGGTGAGTCGTGCCAGAAGATCGTCTACATGGGCACCATGGACGCTCAGCTGTTTGCCATTGACGCTGACACCGGCAAGCCATGTCAGGGCTTTGCCGACAATGGTGTGCTCAATGTCGATCAGTGGAACACCGTTAATGCCAAGTTCCCGCTGTCGCTGTTGCAGCCGCCGACCATCGTGGGTGATCACGTCATCTTCGGCTGGGCCGGCAAGGACTGGGCCTATCAGGAAGCGCCTCCGGGCACCGTGTTCTCGGTCAATGCCCGCACCGGCGAGCGTGAGTGGGAATTTGAAGCGCTTTCGGATGAGATGCGCCGCAAAAGCGGCACCGCCAACGTCTGGACACAGATGTCGGCCGATGAACAAAACGGTCTGATCTATCTACCGGTCTCTTCGCCCTCTCCCAACTTCTGGGGCGGCAATCGCACTGAAAAGGCACCGCTGGCGACCTCGACAACGGCGCTCAACGTGGAAACCGGCGAAGTGGTCTGGTCGCGACAGTGGGTCCATCACGATATCTGGGACTATGACATCAACGCTGCGCCGACGCTGATGGACATTACCGTTGATGGCAAGGAAATCCCGGCGCTGGTGCAGGCCACCAAGATGGGCTTTCTGTTCGTGGTCAATCGCCTGACCGGCGAGGATGTCTGGCCGATCGAAGAGCGTCCGGTCCCCCAGGGAGACGGTAGCGTCGAGGGTGAAGTCTATTCACCGACCCAGCCCTTCCCGACCAAACCGGCACCGCTGCTGGATCAGTCCAAAAAGCCCAAAATCTGGGGATTGGCGGATGCTGTCGGTTTTGGTCAGTGTTCGCGCCTGTGGGATGAGCTGACCTATGAAGGCATGTACACGCCGCCCACCACTCGTGGTGAAGGGGCGCTGGCCTATCCGGACAGTGCCGGTGGCGTTCAGTGGGGGGGCGTGGCGTTTGATCCCGTCAGCCAGACCGCAATCGTTAATACCTCGCATATTGTCCAGACCGTCAAGCTCTATAACCGTGAAGACTATGAAAAGGCCGACAACGGTTCCGGCAACGAAAGCGGTTTTGCCCCGCAGGAAGGCGCGCCGTACGGCATGCGCCTGAATGTGGCGAGCAACTGGCTGGGCATGCCCTGCTGGGAGCCGCCGTTTGGCGAGATCGTGGCGATCGATATGCATACCGGTGACGTCAAGTGGCGCAAGCCGGTCGGCGCCTCGCAGCAGTTCGGCTTCTTCATGCCGGAACGCTGGGGTTCGCCCACCATTGGTGGCCCGGCCGTCACGGCGGGTGGCGTGGTCTTCATCGGTGCTTCGATGGATGCCAAGGCCCGTGCCTACTCGCTGGAGACCGGTGAAAAGCTCTGGGAAGATCAGACCCAGGCACCGGTGGTCGCCAACCCGTCCGTCTATGAATACAAGGGTCGCCAGTATGTGGCCTTTGTAGCGGGAGGCAACACCATCCTCAAGGACCAGGTCGGCGATCAGATCGCGGTCTACGCGCTGCCGGAAGACAAGCAGTAAGCGAGTACTACCTGAGCCGTTGATCAC
Organism: Kushneria sp. Sum13; assembly: GCF_052692355.1. Lineage (NCBI taxonomy): Bacteria > Pseudomonadati > Pseudomonadota > Gammaproteobacteria > Oceanospirillales > Halomonadaceae > Kushneria > Kushneria sp. Sum13. The sequence continues at coordinate 3,698,747 of NZ_CP199847.1, read as the reverse complement.
GGGGCGTCCTTTAAAGGGCGCCCCGTTTTTTTAAAGGCATGTTTTAAAAAGCCATGCCCCCGGTTAAACAGTCATGCCTTCGGGGCTCGACGGGTCTGGCGGACAGGGCGTATCGCAGTCAGCCCTGATCAGTCGGTTTTCATGCGCTGGATCAGGGCTCCGCACTGGCTTTTCTCACCGGCACTTGGCGAGATCAACGCCGCAAGGGCAGCCGCCGGCGCCGCCAGCGTGCCCAGTGCCACGGCAGCCGCGCCCCGGGCAATCAAGGGGGCAGCTTCCACGCCCGGAGAGGGGTTTTTGAACGTGCCGCTGACATAAAGCGGCGTGCGCAGGGTAAAGATGCGAAACCCCTTGCTGTCCGGTTTGATGGTCAGATCCATCTGTTCACTGGCCAGGTTCACCGCCCCTTCCACGTTGACGATGGCATTGTCTGTATCAATGGTGAACACGCGAGGGCGCACCATGCCGTCATTGAACTGCAGATCGGCCGCGGCGCAGTGAATGGCGACTTCCTCATCCCCAAAAAGCTTGCCGATCAGATAGTTGCCTACGTTGAGCCCTGCCAGCTCCATCAGGTTGCGGCTGATGCGACCCTGTTCGATCAGAAGCTGTAGTTCGCCGTCGCTGGATCCCAGCAGCGCGGCGACCGAGTTGCCTCGCCCCGAGAGTGTCGCATCCCCATTGATCTCGCCCAGCCCTTCGGTCAGATTGCTGTCACTGGGCAGGATTTGACCCAGTTGAAGTTTTCGAGCGTGCATGTCGATGCGCGCCCGCAGCGGCGATGCCTGTCCGCTCAAACGCAGCGTGGTATTAAGATGACCGCCGGCCACGCCAAAGCTCAGCGGGTCCATCAGGATCTCGCCGTTGTCCATGACCAGATGGGTATTGAGATTGCTCAGCGGCAGCGATTCACCGTGCACGATGTCACGGGCGCGAAAGCGCACGTCGGCGTCCATGGTGTTCCAGCGATCGGTATTGAACCGTGATACCGGCAGCACCCTGTCTTTGGGCTGATCGGGATTGACCGAATTGCCGGTCTCCTTGTTGTCAGCGCCCACCAGCGGGGCCAGATCGGCAAATCGGAGCTGTTTCGATACCAGCTCACCGGTCAGCTTCGGGCGCGGCGTGCCATCGGCGTAGCGCAGGCTGCCATGAATATCGCTGTCGCCGATCGTGCCATCAAAATCGCGGTACTCGTAGACGCCGCCTTCGGGGCGATCCAGCTCGGCCGTCAGACGGCCCTTCGTGGCATAGGGCGGGGTCTGGGGCAGAACCAGACCGGTCAGGGCGTAGAGATCGCCCAGATTGTCCCCGGCCACGCCGACCTGCAGGTCCAGACCGGCCAGTGTCATCGGATCGTTGAGCGTGCCGATCACATCAAGGCGGGAATTGCCCGAGGCCAGATGCACCTCCAGTGGGAAGCGTCCGCCTTCACGCAGCGCTGCCGGCCCGCCCAGGCGGCCCTTGCCATCCAGGGCGCTGCCGCGATAGGTGCCCTTGAGCTGCCAGGCAAAGCGGAAGCTGCGTTCGCCGCCGGTCGCGTTGTTTTCTGATGCGGGTGGACCATCGGCTGTTTTTTGATCATTGCTGTCCGTCTTTTGATCACTGCCGACCACCTCTTCCCAGCGCACCGGCTCGCCCAGCGTTTCAAGCGTGGCGGTGGCGTCCACATCAAGCACCTGATCAACAAGGGCGACCTGTACCCGATCCACATCGAGGCGGTCGATGGCAAACTGCCAGCCGCTGTCCTCGTTTTGATCGCTTTTGTCCTTGTCGCTGTCGGAAGCACTGGCGAGCTGCCAGTTGTTGTGGGTCTCATCGAGACGGCGCAGGGTGGCACTGGCATCACGTACGACCAGATCATGCAGCGCGATACGCTTTTGCAGCAGGGCGAACGGTCGCAGGCTGACCGCTACCTGGCCGATGCGGGCCGTGCGCGCCTCTTCGCTGCCGGCCTCTACGCTTCGCGCCTGATTCAGCTCGGGCGGGTCGCCCAGCACGATATCCTCGGCGCTGACGCGCGGCGAAAGGTGCCAGCTGTCCCATTGCCAGGACAGTCCGAGATCACCTTCAATGGCGAAGGGACGACCCAGAGTCTCGGAGACACGGTCATTGATCGTGGGTCTGAGCCAGTTCCAGCTCATCAGGGTCATCACAAGAGCCAGCAGTACCAGCAGGGCCACCAGGCCCCCCAGCGTCCAGCCGATGATGCGCATTGCACGCGACATGAGCGGTCCACCTCAACAGAATGTTATCTTTCCAAGCATAGACAGGCCCGCGCGTTCGTGGGTATTCCATGCGTATTATCGAGCGTTTTCATGACCCATATCATTTCCATTCAAAGCCACGTGGCCTATGGCTATGTTGGCAATCGCGCCGCCGTTCTGCCGCTGCAGCGTCTGGGCTGCGAGGTCACCGCCATCAATACGGTGCAGTTTTCCAACCACACCGGCTATGGCGCCTTTACCGGTGAGGTGTTTACGCCGGCGCATCTCAAGGAGGTGCTCGATGGCGTCGAGTCGCTGACCGGGCTTTGTGACGTGCAGGCCGTGCTGTCGGGCTACATGGGCGATCAGGGCATTGGCCGGGCCGTGCTTGAAAGCGTGACCCGCGTGCGCTCGGCCAGCCCCGGGGCGCTGTATTGCTGTGACCCGGTGATGGGGGATATCGGTCGCGGCTTTTTTGTGCGTGAGGATATTCCGGCCTGGATGCGCGACTGCGCCGTACCGGCGGCCGATATCATCACGCCCAATCAGTTCGAGCTGGCCTTTTTAAGCGATCAGTCCATTGCATCGCTTGATGACGTGCTGACGGCGGCAGCACGCCTGCGCGAGCAGGGCCCGAGCGTGGTGCTGGTGACCTCGCTGGATATCGATGACAGTACCCCTGACACCATCGAAATGCTGGTGGATACCGCAGTGGGCAGCTGGCGGATCGCCACGCCCCGCTTTGATTTTCCGGTGGCCCCCAACGGTGCCGGTGATTTTACTGCCGCCGTGTTTCTGGCCTGCTGCCTGCGTGATCAGGACGGAATTACCGGTGAAGGACCGGCGCGGGCGCTGGAAAGAACTGCCGAGGCCGTGCATGCCCTTTTCACCCATACCTTTGCGGCCGGCACCCGCGAGCTTGCCCTGATTCAGGCCCAGAACGAGATCGTCGCCCCCCGTCAGCGCTTTGATGCCGAACGGGTACGCTGACCATGGCGGGGACACTGCATCTGGGGCTGGCAATGTGGGCCAATGCCGAATGGCGCGGCACACTCTACGGGCGCTACGCCGAGCCGAGCGACTCGCTGCCGGACTATGCCGGCGTCTTTTCCAGCGTTGAGGGCAATACCACCTTCTACAGCGGCGCGCCGCGCGAGGACGTGGTGGCCACCTGGGCACGCCAGGCGCCCGAGCACTTTCGCTTTTGTTTCAAGCTGCCCTCCCTGCTGACCCATGACAAACGGCTGGTGGGCATCGAGGCCGAGATGGATCACTTTCTCGAGCGGCTGGCGCCACTGCATGATCGGCTGGGTCCGACCATGATTCAGCTGCCCCGGGATTTCGGCGCAGATGAATTGCCCATGCTCGAAGCCGTTTTGAAACGCTGGCCGAAGGCGCTGCCCCGTGCCGTGGAAGTGCGCCATAGTGAATTTTTCCACAAGGGGATGGCTGAGCAGTCCCTCAACCGGCTGTTGATAACTCATGAGACCGATCGGGTCATGCTGGACACGCGCGCGCTGTTTGCCACCCCGGCCGGTGACGATCTCCGGCTACAGCAGGCCCAGCGCGAGAAGCCACGTCGACCGCTGCATGTCCTGAGCACGGCGGCGCAGCCGGTGGTGCGCTTTATCGGACACTTTGATCACGAGATCAATCACGCGCGCTTCACGCCCTGGGTCGAGCAGCTGGCGCTGTGGATGGAACAGGGGAAAAGTCCTGTATTGTTTGTGCATACTCCGGATAACCGGGCAGCGCCGCTGCTGGCCCGTGAGTTCCACGGCCGGCTGTCCGAGCGTATTGCCCTGCCACCGCTGGCCGCCTTCGCCGGTGAGCGGCAGGAATCACTGTTTTAGCGCACACAGGGTGATGTTCAAAAATGCGCCTGTACAATGCACGTCATCAGGCGTTTTCGACAGGGGCCATTGAGGCACAATGGTTCAGGAAAATACCAACAACGAAGCACGGGCGTCGGTGCCGAGGCGGTTTACAGGCCTGAAACCGCACGCGCCCGCCGACTTACAGGGATACACAGGGTAGCCTCATGACCAACAAGCCCCATTCTCATGCGCAGTGGTCCTCGCGCATTGCCTTCATGCTCGCCGCGGTCGGCTCTTCCGTCGGGCTGGGCAATATCTGGAAATTCCCCTACATGACCGGGGAGAGCGGCGGCGGTGCCTTCGTTCTCGTTTATCTGGTCTGCATCCTGCTGATCGGCTTGCCCATTCTAATGAGCGAATGGCTTTTGGGCCGACTGGGACAGAAAAACCCCATTTCAACCATGAACCGCATCGCCGGGCGTCTCAAAAGGTCCCGGGCGTGGGTACTGATCGGGGTCGGCGGCATTCTGGCCGCCTGGCTGATTCTGTCATTTTACAGCGTGATCGGCGGCTGGGCGCTGGCCTATATCCGTTACAGTGCGACCGCGACCTTTACCGGTCTTGATGGCGCAAGCGTTGGTACGCTGTTTTCCGATCTGCTGGCAAGCCCGGGCACGCTGCTGGCCTGGCACAGCCTGTTCATGGTGCTGACCATTGCCATTGTGGCCGGTGGCGTGGCCGGCGGGCTCGAGCGGGCCTCCAAGATTCTCATGCCCGCGCTGGTGGTGCTGTTGGCGGTGCTGGTGGGCTACGCCGCTACGACCGGCAGCTTTGCCGAAGGGTTTGATTACCTCTTTCGGCCCGACTTTACGCGTCTGACCGGCGATGTGATTCTGGCCGCGATGGGACACGCCTTTTTCACCCTGAGTCTGGGCATGGGCATCATGATGGCCTATGGCTCCTATCTCAGTGATGACGTCAATATCGGCCGTACGGCCATGACGGTGGTCATTCTCGATACGGTGATCGCACTGGCCGCCGGCATGGCGATTTTCCCGATCGTCTTTGCCAACGGGATGGATCCGGCCTCGGGTCCGGGGCTGATCTTCCAGACCCTGCCGCTGGCCTTTGGCCACATGTCCGGCGGTGTCATCTTTGGCACCCTGTTTTTTGTGCTGCTGGTCTTCGCGGCCTGGACGTCGGCGATTTCACTGCTGGAGCCGATCGTTGAATGGCTCGAGGAGAAAACACCGCTCAACCGTCTGCAGTCGGCGCTGGTCGCTGGCGCCGCCACCTGGCTGCTGGGCATTGCCACGGTACTGTCGTTCAACGACTGGGCGGCGTTCATGCCCTTTGGCATGACCATCTTTGATCTGCTTGATTATGTGACCAGCAAGTTCATGCTGCCGCTGACCGGTCTTGCCACCATCGTGTTCGTGGGCTGGTTCATGGGACGCGACGAAGTGCGTGCCCAGCTCAACATGAGCGGCCTGGCCTTTGCCTGGTGGCGCTTCTCGGCGCGCTTTGTGGCGCCGCTCGGGGTGGCCATCGTGTTTGTCTTCGGTCTGCTGCAGTAAGGCATCCCACTGTTGTGCACGGGGCGGGCATCCTTGATGCCCGCCCTTTTTATTGGGGGGATGACTTTATTGAATCATGACGTTATCAGGGCATGACAACAGGGAGCAGCGCACGCCTGGTTGATCACAGGGATATCCACTGTCAATAAAAAATGTGGATAACTCTGTGGGAAAGGTGCACAACTCTTGTTCAAGCGAATGAATGCGCGTCAAAAATGGCGCTATTCGTGGCGTTTGACGCGAAAGTGCTCTGTCAGAATGGACCGGTCAATATCGGCAGCAGTGGCGCTGGCTGAAGGGAAACCCATCGGCCTTCGATGTCACGACGCTGCATGCACATGGATGTCCTTTCATGACCAGCAGTCAATCCGGCAGTACTGACCGTGCCTCTCAGGCCTCTTCCGGCCGCCCGGCCGGCGTTCCCGGCAATCCCTCAACCCTGATCGGCATTGTGGTCAGCATACTGTTGCTCATGGTCGTGGTGCTGTTTACCGCGCAGTCCCCCTTGAGCTTTTTCAATCTGGCCGGCCTTTTGATCGTGCTGACCGGGACGCTGGCCGCCACCATGATCAGCTACCCGATGCGCGAGATTCGCCGCGTAGTGGCGCTGGTGGGCAGTGTCTTTCGCCGTGAGCCCGATTTTATCCGTGAGGACATCGACGAGCTGGTGGCCCTGGCGCGGGAATGGATGCATGGCGATGCCCGTGCGGTAGAGCGCGCACTTGAAAATACCCGCAACCCGTTTCTGCGCACCGGCATCAGTCTGGTGATCGATAACGTGCGCGAAGAGGAGATTCTGGATCTTCTGCGCTGGCGCATCACGCGCCTGCGCGCCCGGGAGCTGGCCGAGGCGCAGATCTTTCGCACCATGGCCACCTACGCGCCGGCCTTCGGCATGCTGGGCACCCTGGTCGGGCTGATCAACATGCTGGAAGTGATTCAGAATGGCGATCTGGCCGTGATCGGCCCGCGCATGGGGGTCGCCCTGCTGTCGACCTTCTACGGCATCCTGCTGGCCAATCTGTTGTTCAGACCGATTGCGGTCAAGCTGGAGCGGCGCACCGAGGATCGACTGATCTCGATGAACATGGTGCTGGAAGGGGTCTCCATGATTTCGCGCCGCCGCCTGCCCTCCTTTATCGAGGCCACGCTCAACTCCTTTATCAGTGAGGCCCACGACGAGCTGGGCGAACGCCCCCTGTCACGCGAGTCGGAAGGTGGCGGAGGCAGCGCGTCGTGATGGAACACCGATCATCGGGATCCTCTGGACAGGCTCGCCAGGCCGCCCGCGAGCTGGTCCTGAATGTGGATCGCAGCGAGGAAAGCGATGGCTGGATGCTCAGCTATCTGGATCTTTTGACCCTGCTGCTGGTGCTGTTCGTGCTGCTGCTGGCCATGCGCGGTGTCGTGCCTCAAGAAGACGCCAGTGCGTCGACGTTGCCGGTGTCCTCAGCCACCGCCGCGGTGATGGTGTCGCCGCTGACGCTTGCGGCCATGGACCGACTCTCGCCGGTGCAGGCCGTGCCGGTCAGCACCATCGGTGTGTTTCCATGGCTTGCCGCTTCGCCGGCGCCGCCACCACCACCCTGGCAGATGCTGTCCACCCCGGCGGCCAGCGACAGTCGGACGCCGACCCGGGTCGATGTCCAGGCGGCACTGGCGGTGATGATTCCGCTGCAAAAAAGCGCCTTGCCGACAGAAGAAGAGACGCCCTCTGATGAGGTCATGGCCATGGACCATCGTCTGGCCGGTATAGAGGGCGTTCAGGTTACTCGCGAGCGTGAGCGCACCATCTTGCGCATCGAGGACCGGTTGCTCTTTCCCAGCGCCGATATCGACATCAGCGGACAGGGCAGCGTGTTGCTCGATCGACTGCTGCCGGCGCTCAAGGATTTTGACGGTGAAATTTCAGTCGAGGGGCATACCGACAGTCGAACCATTTCCAACGACCGGTTCCCATCAAACTGGGAGCTTTCCGTTGGGCGGGCCACGGCCGTGCTGCGCTACCTGAGCCGCGGCGGCGTCAAGGCCTCGCAGCTGCGGGCGATCGGCTACGGACCGACCCGGCCGCTGGCCGGCAACGACACCGAAACGGGGCGTGCCCAGAACCGTCGGGTCGAGCTGGTCCTGAGCCCTGGGGGGTCGCGCTCGGCCAGCCGGTAACTGCCTTTTTGCCGCTTTCGACCGTGACCGGCCCTGCCGGCCCTGCCGGCCACGGTCGTTTTACGCCCTCGCGAAACCACTCTGGCTAGCCAAAGTGGCGAAGGCGGTCCTCTTCCTCACTGAACTGGGCGGCAAGCCGTCGAAATTCGAAATGATCCTCGATACCGCGGCGGGCTCTCAGGGCACGCTCGGCGGCGCGCTGGCGGCGTTTCTCGCTTTCTCTGGCATCAAGATGCAGGGCGATATCGAGAATTTCGTTGCGAACGGCATTGAGTCGGGATTGATCAGCAGTCTGTTTTTGCATGAACGATGCACCCTTCGACATTGAAATGGATCAGGGACATGACACTGTGTCGACGTGACCATGAACGTGATAGTCAGCGTCGATCAGTGCTCGCACTCAGCGTATGATAGTGCTGTTGACAATTTCATGACGTACCGCAACAAAGGGCGTGCGTCAACCAGCACAGAGGATCCACCTTGAGCGTCACGCTTTTTGATGACCTGCGCGCACGGCTGCCGGCCTTTCGCCGTTCCGAACAGAAGGTGGCCCGTTTCGTGCTGCGCAACGCCGATGAAGTCATTCATTTGCCGCTGGCAGCGCTGGCGGCCCGGGTCGGGGTCAGCGAGCCCACGGTGATTCGCTTTTGTCGCGCCACGGACTGCACCGGCTATCAGGATTTCAAGCTCAAGCTGGCGCAGACACTGGCGACCGGCGAGCAGTTTTCCGAATTTTCGATGAACGAAACCGACAGCGTGGCCGAGTTCTCCCGCGGGATCTTTGATTCCACCGTGGGCACGCTTTTGGGTGTGCGCGACAGGATCGATGCCACCAGCATGACCCGCGCCATCAATGCCCTGTCGGATGCCAGCCGGGTCGAGTTCTATGGCTACGGTGCCTCGGGGGCAGTTGCCATCGATGCCCAGCACAAGTTCTTTCGCCTGCGCATTTCGACGGCCGCCTACTCTGACCCGCACATGCAGCACATGTCGGCGGTCACGCTGGGCGAGCATGATGTGGTGGTGGCCATTTCGCAGACCGGACGCTCCAGCTCACTGCTCTCGAGTGTCGATATTGCCCTGTCCCATGGGGCTACGGTCATCGGGCTGTGCCCGGCGGACTCGCCGCTGGCCGAGAAGTGCACCCTTGGGCTTTATATCGACGTGTTCGAGGACAGCGAGGTCTATCGGCCCATGAGCTCGCGCATCGCGCATCTGGTGGTGATTGATATTCTCGCCGTGGGCGTGGCCAAGACGCGCGGCCCACAGCTGGCCGAGCATCTGGTGGCAGTCAAGCGCAGCCTGGACCCGCTGCGCACGGCCCGCCCCGACCCCTTTGATCGTGCCCGTCAGGACAGTGCCCGCCACCGCGGCAAATCCGACGATCAATAAGCTTTTGGTGGTGCAGGGCGGACGCAGTGAGAAGGACCATTGGTGCCGGATATGCTAGGGTAGAGGCTTCTTTTTGATCTCTTCTCTCAGGCCCTTCCCGGCCGATTTCCTGGGTATCTGATTTCATGGACGCCTCTGCGCTACTCGATTCGCTCAATTCCGATCAGCGCGACGCGGTCGGCGCCCCGCAGGGCAACATGCTGGTGCTGGCGGGTGCCGGCTCCGGCAAGACCCGGGTGCTGGTGCATCGCATTGCCTGGCTGATGGAGGTCGATGGCCTGTCGCCCTGGTCGATTCTGGCCGTGACCTTCACCAACAAGGCCGCCCGCGAGATGCGCTCGCGGCTGGAGACGCTGTTGAAGGTCTCGCCGCGCGGCATGTGGGTCGGCACCTTTCACTCCATTGCCCATCGTCTGCTGCGCACCCACTGGCAGGATGCCGGGCTGCCCGAACATTTCCAGATCATCGACAGCGATGATCAGCTGCGGCTGGTCAAGCGGCTGCTGCGCGATCACAACATCGACGATGAGCGCTATCCACCCAAGCAGGTGCAGTACTTCATCGGCGGCTGCAAGGAAGAAGGCATGCGTCCGGGTGACATCGATGCCCACGGCGATGCCTACATGCAGCAGATGGTGGATCTCTACGAGCTCTATCACCTGGCCTGTGAGCGCGGTGGTCTGGTCGATTTCGGCGAGCTGCTGCTGCGGTCGCTGGAACTGTTGCGTGACAACCCGCGACTGTTGCAGCACTACCGCGAGCGCTTCCAGCACCTGCTGGTCGACGAGTTTCAGGACACCAACACGCTGCAGTATGCCTGGCTCAAGCTTCTGGCCGGCGATCGCGCCTGCCTGACCGCCGTGGGTGATGATGACCAGTCGATCTACGGCTGGCGCGGGGCGAAGGTCGAGAACCTGGCGCGCTTTCGTGATGAGTTTCACGACACCCGCCTGGTGCGCCTTGAGCGCAACTACCGTTCGACCAGTGCCATTCTGGAGGCGGCCAACGCGCTGATTCGTCACAACGCCGGGCGCATGGGCAAGGAGCTCTGGACCGATGTCGCAGAAGGCGAGCGCATCTCCCTCTATGGCGGTTTCAACGACCTGGACGAAGCGCGTTTTATTGTCGATACCATCAATGCTCAGGTGCGCGAGAAAAACCGTGCCCGTCGTGATATCGCCATTTTGTATCGCTCCAATGCCCAGTCGCGGGTGCTGGAGGAGGCGCTGATTCGCCAGAAGGTGCCCTATCGCATCTACGGCGGTCAGCGCTTTTATGAGCGTCTCGAGATCAAAAACGCGCTGGCCTACCTGCGCCTGATGGTGTCGCGTGACGATGATGCCTCGCTTGAGCGCGTGATCAATGTGCCGGCGCGTGGCATTGGCACCCGCAGCGTCGAGCTGCTGCGCGCCTATGCCCGCGACGAGGGAGTGTCGCTGTGGCAGGCGCTCAATGACGCGCCTTCAAAGGGCCTTTTAAAAGGCCGCGCGGCCTCGAGTGTGACCACCTTCAGCAATCTGATCGATCAGCTTGATAACGACACCGCAGGCCTGGCCCTGCATGAGATGATTGATCACGTGATCAGCCAGACCGGGCTGATCGAGCACCACCGCGCCGAGAAAGGCGAGAAGGGTCAGGCGCGGGTCGAAAACCTGGAAGAGCTGGTCAGCGCGGCGAAGGCCGCTACCCAGAGCAATCCCTTTGATCCAATGAGCGACCGTGAAGGCGACATGCTGGGCACTTTCCTGGCTGAGGCGGCGCTCAACTCCGGCGAGCACGAGGCCGATGAGTTCGAGGATGCGGTGCAGATGATGACCCTGCACTCGGCCAAGGGGCTGGAATTTCCGGTCGTGTTCGTGGCCGGTATGGAAGAGGGCCTCTTTCCGCACAAGATGTCGCTGGAAGAGCCGGGCCGCCTCGAGGAAGAGCGCAGGCTCTGCTACGTCGGGATCACGCGGGCGATGGAGAAGCTCTATCTCACCCATGCCGAATCGCGGCGCCTGCACGGCAAGGAGACCTTCCAGCGTCCGTCGCGCTTTCTGCGCGAGCTGCCGGAAAACCTGGTCGAGGAAGTGCGCCTGCGCGGGCAGATTTCGCGCCCGGTCACTTCACGCGAATCCAGCGTGCGCCAGGAACAGGTCGACGGTGGTGACGAGCTGCCAAGCCTGTCGCTGGGCCAGCGCGTCAGTCATCCGGTCTTCGGTGAAGGGGTGGTGATCAACGCCGAAGGTCAGGGCCAGCGCGCGCGCGTGCAGGTCAGTTTCGAGGAAGATGGCGACAAGTGGCTGGTGCTGGGCTTTGCCAAGCTGGTGCCGCTGGGCTGATCAGTGGCCGCCGGACTAATCAATGGCCGCCAGGCCAGGCAGGGGCCTGCGTCATGGCGGTGAGAAGGGCCGCCACGGTGTCATCAAATTGTCATTACCGTGCGCGATGCTGGTGGCAACATGGCGTTGCCAGGCAGCGCCTTTGATCCGTGAACGGAGTCTCCATGGACATTGCCAACGACCCTCACAGCCAGCACATTTCGCGTCAGTTCAATCAGGAGCTTGAGTCGTTGAAGACTCAGCTGCTGGCGATGGGGGGGCTGGTAGAGCGCCAGATCAATGAGGTCATCGCGGCCCTGCTCGAGGGCGATTTCGAAGCGGCCGAGCGCGTGCGTGATAACGACCGTGAGGTCAATGGCTTCCAGCTCGACATTGATGACGAGTGTGCCCATATTCTGGCCCGGCGCCAGCCCACGGCCTCCGATCTGCGGCTGGTGCTGGCCGTCACCCGTGCCACCTCCGATCTGGAGCGCATGGGGGATGAGGCCAACAAGATCGCCCGTCATGCCCTGAGTCTGATCGAGGAAGGGCTGACCAGCCGCGGCTTTACCGAAATTCGCCATATCAGCACCCGCGTACGGGACATGGTCCGTCAGGCCCTGACCGCCTTTGCCCGCATGGACGTGCCCCTGGCACGCGAGGTGCTGGGGGAAGACGAGATCGTCGATCAGGACTATCAGACCGCCATGCGCTCGCTGGTGACCTTCATGATGGAGGACCCGCGCTCGATCAGCTCGGTGCTCAACGTCATGTGGATCCTGCGTTCACTGGAACGCATCGGTGATCATGCCGACAATCTGGCGGAATCGGTGGTGTATCTGGTCGAGGGCGATGACATTCGCCACTCCAGCAATTCCTCGCCGTCGCCGGGCAGCACGCCAACACCCTGAGCACGACCCCTTCCTGAGCACGCCTCTTTCCTGACGCCTGCCGGCCCTCTCCGCGAGGGTCGGCGGGTATGATAATCTGCCTGCCCACCCTCTTTGATGACTGGATAATCCTTCAATGGTGTATGCCGTCTCTGCGCTGGGGCGCGGGTTTTCCATGGTGCTCTCGCCCGGGCTTCGACGTTATGTCGTGATTCCGCTGCTGGCCAATCTGGCCATTTATGCCGCGCTGTTCACGTTTGTGATCCAGCGCTTCTCCGGCTGGGTCAACTACTGGATGGCCAGCGTCCCGGGCTGGCTCGAGTGGCTTGAATGGTTGATCTGGCCGCTGGTCGTGCTGTGTCTGATCATCGTGCTGGCCTTTACCTTTACGGTCGTGGCCAACCTGATCGCCTCGCCCTTTTACGGGTTTCTGGCCGAGAACGTCGAAAAGCGCCTGTCCGGGCAGCAGGAAAGCATCGATGACCGCTCCCTCTGGCGTCAGGCCATCGACAGCTTAAAGCGCGAGCTGCAAAAGCTGGCCTGGATGGCCCCCCGCGTACTGCTGCTGCTGTTAATCGGGTTTGTGCCCGTACTGCATCTGGCGGCACCGCTGTGCTGGGCGCTGTTTTCGATCTGGAGCATGTCGATTCAGTATCTGGACTACCCCATGGACAACAACGGGGTGAGCTTTCCCGACATGAAAAAGCGCCTGAGCGCGCGCTGGTGGCCGACACTGACCTTTGGCGGCGTGGTCTCCGCCCTGATCTGGATTCCCATCGTCAATCTGCTGGTCATGCCGGCCGCGGTGGCCGCGGGCGTCATGATGTGGCGGCGTCATTACATGGCCCTGCCGGCGCCGCAATAGACCCTGTCTCGATGCAGGCAAGCGTGAACAACACTGCTATGATGCGACCCTGTCGTCGTAACATGATGTGACATGTCGCATGAAATGCCCGTCAGGGCCTGCACAGTGACTCGTGTCGTATGGCGTTTTGAAGCCCGGATCACCTCATCGTCCTGACGGAACACAACATGTCAAAATCCCTGCTCGCGGGGCTGGCGCTGGCCATGATGCTTGCCGGCTGTGCCGGTACGCCCGCACCCGCCCCGACGCCCATGGTCGATACCGACGCCATCGACCGTATCTTCAGTAATGTCCCGGTCATCGATGATCCTGCTCCGGCCCGGCGTTATGGCCCGGCACAGGGCGCTGCACTCGAGCGCCGCAGCGGCTATCGGGTGGATCACTCGGTGTCATCAAAGGGACAGAATCAGCGCATCCGGTTTCTGGTGCTGCACTATACCGGTGGCGATGACGCCGCCGCCTTCAGAGCGCTGACCGGGGGCAACGTCAGCGCCCATTATCTCGTCACGGCCTCGCCCGGTGAGTATCAGAATCAGCCGGTCGCGATGCAGCTGGTTGACGAGGACAAGCGGGCCTGGCACGCCGGCGTGAGCAGCTGGGGAGATCGCGTCAATCTCAACGATACCTCCATTGGCATCGAGATCGTCAATCGCGGCCACTACACCTCACCCGACGGCATGGTCTGGGACCCCTACTCCCGTGCCCAGATCGAGCTGGTCACGGCGCTGGCCCGCGACATCGTCGACCGCTACCACATCGCCCCGGAAAACGTACTGGGACACAGTGACATTGCCCCGGGTCGCAAGGTGGATCCGGGCCCGTTCTTTCCCTGGCAGCGTCTTTATGAGGCCGGAGTCGGCGCCTGGCCCGAGCGTCATGTCGTGACGCGCTATCAGCGCGAGCTTAGCGCTTCCCCCTTGTCCATGGCGCAGCTGCAGCGCGCGCTGGGTCTCTGGGGATATCCGGTGAGCGTCACCGGCACGTATGACGAGCCGACCCGCAAAGCGCTGGGTGCCTTTCAGATGCACTTTCGACCGGCCGATACGCACGGCAATGTTGATGTGGAAAGTCAGGCCATTCTGTTGGCACTGCTCGAGCGCTATCACGGTCTGACCGATGTCCGCGCCGTGCGTCAGTAACGCGTGATGCCCGCGGCTGTTGATGGCTGCGGCTGTTGATGACCACGCCCGTGCGTCAGTCCGTCATTCTTTCCAGACGGGTGACGGGAAAGATACAGCGAAAGCAGGCGCCCTCGCCGGGCCGGCTTTCGATATCGAGCCGGGCGTCGTGGCGCAGCAGCACGTGCTTGACGATGGCCAGTCCCAGCCCGGTGCCGCCGCTGGCCACCGAACGGCTCTTGTCGACCCGGTAGAAGCGCTCTGTCAGTCGCGGCAGATGTTCGGGGGCAATGCCCTCGCCGTCATCGATGACCTCGACAGCGGCACCGCCCTTGTCCCATCGGCGATAGACGAGGGTGATATGACAGCCGGGTGATGTGTAGCGCACGGCGTTATAGATCAGATTGGACAGGGCGCTTCGAAGCTCTTCGACATCGCCATAAAGCCGCCGGGTCTCCTCGAGCCGACAGGTGATCTCGTGGCTGCCGCCAGACAGCTCCTGGCCGTCCTCGGCAATCTGTTCGCACAGCGCGGCCATGTCGATCGAGCGCTCGTTGCGGTGACGCTCGCTGGTTTCCAGCCGCGACAGGGTCAGCAGGTCCTCGACCAGATGCTGCATGCGCACGGTCTGTTCCTGCATCCGACTCAGGCCGCGCTGATAGGCGACAGGGAGAGCGCCATCGTTGTCCTGCCAGGTCTCGACATAGCCGGTCAGCACCGTCAGTGGGGTGCGCAGTTCATGCGAGACGTTGGCCACGAAATCGCGTCGCGTCTGCTCCAGACGCTGCAGCCGGGTGACATCGCGAATGATCAAAAGGCGTTCGTCATCGCCAAAGCGGGTGATCTGGCACGACAGGGTGCGCGCCTCGTTGGTGGGCGCACCGATCGTGATCGGCTCGCTGTAATCCATTTTGCGAAAGTAGCGGATAAAGGCAGGATCGCGCAGGTAGTTGGTCAGGTGATGGCCGCGGTCGTGGCGACTGTCCAGTCCGACCAGGCGCTCGGCGGCGCTGTTCCACCAGTCCAGACAGCCGCGTGAATCGAGCATGACCACCCCTTCGCTCATCGACTCGGCTGATTCCTGAACGCGCTTTAACACCGAGCGCAGGCGATTTTGCAGATGCTGCTGGCCCTTTTGATAGCGATAGAGGCGGTCAAAAAGATCACCCCACACCCCTTCGCCGTCGGGCGGGCGCTGATCCACCGGCGCTTCCAGCCAGCGGTAGAGGCGTTTGAGGTGTCGAAGGGTAAAGGCGAGATGGATCCCCAGACCCAGGGCGATGCCCCACCCGGGATAGCCCAGCAGGGTGCCCAGAATGCCGAAGCAGGCGACCAGATAGGACAGCCGCCAGAGTTCATTGAGCCAGTAATGCATGCCCGACTACCGCGACGAGAAGCGGTAGCCGGTACCACGAACGGTCTGCACCAGATGCTGATGAGCGTCCCCCAGCACCTTTCGCAGTCGGCGGATATGCACATCCACCGTACGCTCCTCGACATAGACATTGCCGCCCCAGACCTGATCGAGCAGCTGGGTACGGGTATAGGCGCGCTCCTGATGGGTCATGAAAAACTGAAGCAGGCGATATTCGGTCGGCCCGATCTCAAGGGCCCGGCCATCGACGCTGACGCGATGGCTGACGGGGTCAAGCAGCAGCCCGTCTACCTCGACGTTCTCCTCGACGCCGGCCGGCGTGGTACGACGCAACACGGCCTTGAGGCGGGCAATCAGCTCGCGCGGGGAAAAGGGCTTGGTGATGTAGTCATCGGCGCCGCTTTCCAGACCCTGCACCTTGTTGTCTTCCTCGCAGCGCGCGGTCAACAGCACGATCGGGATGTCGCGGGTGATGGGTTCACGCTTGAGCCGTCGGGCCAGATCGATCCCGCTGACGCCGGGCAGCATCCAGTCCAGTAAAATCAGATCGGGACGTTCATCGACGACCAGCTCATGGGCGGTTCTGGCATCCTCGGCCTCGAGAATGCGAAAGTCCGCCATCTCGAGTGCCATGGCAATCATTTCGCGAATCGGCGCTTCGTCGTCGACGATTAAAACGGTTCTGGACATGAATGGCTTCCCCTGCCGGATAGCGATGGCGACTGCCGGGACGATGCGCGCAACGGCATTCGGCCACAGGCTTCGTCATGTGATCGTCATTCAAACGTCTTCATGTGACAACTTTATGACACCCTCGCCTGGCATAACGCCATCACTTTCGAAACATCAGGCCTGCCAGGTCGCCAGCGCGATACCGGCAAACAGCAGCACGCCCACCCAGTGATTGTTCAAAAAGGCCTGAAAGCAGCCCTCTCGGGTGCGCGTGCGACAAAGGCGTTGCTGGTGGACAAACACGGCGGCGATGGCAATCAGTGCTGCCCAGTAGAAGCCATCAAGTCCTGCAAGGCTGCCCACCACGGCCAGCAACAGCAGCATCAACACCTGCAGTGCGCCCTGAATGATCAGATCCATGCGGCCGAACAGCACGGCGGTCGACTTGATGCCGATTTTCAGATCATCGTCACGATCAACCATCGCATACCAGGTGTCATAGACCAGCGTCCAGACGATATTGGCGAAAAAGAGCCACCATGCCACGGCCGGGACATGGCCCTGCTCGGCGCCGAAGGCCATCGGAATGCTCCAGCCAAAGGCCGCCCCCAGCACCACCTGCGGCAGGTGGGTATAGCGCTTCATGAACGGATAGCTGGCGGCCAGCGCCGCGGCCCCGAACGACAGCATGATGGTAAAGGCATTGGTGAAGCACACCAGTACGAAGGCAATCGCCAGCAGGACACCAAACAGGATCAATGCCTCGCGCGCGCTGATGCGCCCGGTCGCCAGCGGTCGATCATGGGTGCGTTTGACGTGGGCATCGAAGTGACGATCGGCGTAGTCATTGATCACGCATCCCGCCGCCCGCATGACGTAGACCCCGGCAATGAAGATGATCAGGTTATGACGCGTGGGCAGGCCATCACCGGCCAGCCACAGCGCGGCCAGCGTCGGCCACATCAAAAGCCAGGTGCCGATGGGGCGATCAAGCCTGGTCAGGCGCATGAAGTCGGGGAGTCGAGCGAGGGGCGACGGCATCGTCGGGGCTCCAGTCAGCGTAAAACGAGAAGGTCAGCGTGAAAATATGAGTCTACCCGAAATGACGCGGCGTCGAGCCCTTCACGTGTGATGGTCGCTGACACCGGGTAAAGCGCTCGTGCACGAAATACTCCTGTACCAGCAGCGGCGCTCGCCCGACGCCCAGGGCAAACAGCGAGCGCCGCCCCCACGTTACGGGCAGGGCCAGAAATCCGGGAGCGGCCCGGATCATCTCGAGACTGGAACGCTGCACGATGGCCTTGCGCGGTGCGCGGGCGCTTCTGGCAAAAAGCTGATGCCCGAGGGCCTGGGTGCCAAGCCCGGTCATCCAGGGCGGGCAGGCCTTGAGCGCCATGACAGAACGTGCGGCCACCAGCACCTCGCCTTCGGCTTCCAGCGTGACTTCCCGTCGCCAGACCCGCTGCCCGGCCTTCTGGCCCAACGCCACCAGTTCGTCATGGCGGCCGCGCCCCGGCCCCTGCGCATGCAGACGCACCGTGATGGGCGCTCCCGCCCAATGGGCCAGCCGGGCCGTAAGCGAGTCACGCGAGTCCATCAGGGTTCTGAGCGGGTCTTCAAGATGGACACCGGAAAGCGCCACCGGCTGCCAGTGTGCAAAAGAGGGAGAAAACCGGGGAAATTCGGGCATGGGTGAAACATCCGAAAGGGGGCCATCGGGTATCTTTTTGTACCCGGAGGGTAAAAATATCATCCATTAGGCCCGATAAACGCCACAAAGTGCCATTTTGTGCAGTTTTGGCTGGCGTGAAGCAGGGAGGCGTTGCTAGTCTAGGCCGGTCGAACAGTGTTCGCCCTGCAAGGCCGGCCTCATGGCGCTGGTGCAGGGCAGTGAGCGACCCTTCGCGCACCCTCTTGCAGTGTGCGAATTCGATATAACAATGGGCGGCACCAAAAATCGCCATGTTATTGCCCAACCAGGAGGCGTTATGCGCAAACCAGAACTCGCCGCGGCCATTGCCGAGCAGGCGGATCTTTCAAAGGACAAGGCAGGTCAGGTACTCAACGTCGTACTCGACGAGATTACCCGCAGTGTTGCCAAGGGCGAAGATGTCACCCTGATCGGGTTTGGTACCTTCACCGTACGTGAGCGCGCCGCGCGTACCGGCAAGAACCCGCAGACCGGCAAGGAAATCCAGATTCCTGCCAGCAAGAACGTTGCGTTCAAGGCCGGCAAGGGTCTCAAGGACGCCGTTTCCAAGTAATCCCTTCAAAAGGGTTACGGCGTTGATATCACCGGCTGCCCCAGGGCAGCCGGTGTTGTTTTATCAGGCCGTGGCCAGACGCGCGGCCCTGACGCCGCGGGCCAGTTCACGCACCAGCGCATGAACGTCCCGGGTGCCGGCATCATCACTGTCGGCCTGCTCGATACACTGGATCAGCGCCGAGCCCACGACCACGGCATCGGCAAAACGACCGATGGCGGCCGCCTGTTCGGCGCTTCGAATGCCAAAGCCCACGGCAATCGGCAGGTCGGTATGGGCGCGAATGCGGGTAATCGAGCGCTCGACGCTTTCCGGCGTGGGCGCGGCAGCCCCGGTAACGCCGGCCACCGAGACGTAATAGATAAAGCCCGAGGTGTTTTCCAGCACCCGAGGCAGACGCTTGTCATCGGTCGTTGGCGTGGCCAGACGAATGAAGTCGATGCCGGCCCGCGCTGCCGGCAGACACAGTTCCCCGTCGTGCTCCGGCGGCAGATCGACCACGATCAGCCCGTCGATGCCGGCCTCACCGGCATCCTTCAAAAAGGCCTCGACGCCGTAGCGGTAGATGGGGTTGTAGTAGCCCATCAATACGATCGGCGTGTCCTGATCCTCGCGACGAAACTCGCGCACCATCTCGAGCGTTTTCTGCTGGGTGTGCTGACCCTTGAGCGCGCGCAGGGCGGCCTTCTGGATCGATGGGCCATCGGCCATCGGATCGGTGAACGGCATGCCCAGCTCAATGATGTCGGCGCCGGCACCCGGCAGGCCCTTGAGCGTGTCGAGCGAGGCCTGATAGTTCGGGTCGCCGGCCATGGTAAAGGTAACCAGTGCCGCACGGTCTTCTGCCTTCAAGGCCTCGAGGCGGCGAGTAATACGTGTGGCCATTATTCGGTCTCCCCGGTTTTTTTCGCCACGTCATGCGGCGGCTGCATGTCATCTATCCGGCCGGGTTCGGCGGCCTCAACCGTGGTGTTCGGCAGTTTTTCAGTGTCGCCGTGCTGCTCGAGCCAGTTGGCAACGCTTGCCATGTCCTTGTCGCCCCGTCCGCTCATGTTGAGCACGATCAGATGATCCTCGGGCAGGTCCGGGGCGATCTTTCTCAGATGCGCCAGCGAATGCGCTGATTCCAGCGCCGGAATAATGCCCTCCAGCTCGCAGCAGAGCTTGAAGGCCTGAATCGCCTCGTAATCGGTGATCGAGACGTACTCGACGCGCTTTTGGGTATGCAGCCAGGCGTGCTCGGGGCCGATGCCCGGATAGTCCAGACCCGCCGAGACCGAGTGAGCATCGGTGATCTGACCGTCAACGCTTTGCAGCAAAAAGGTGCGATTGCCGTGCAGCACGCCCGGCTCGCCGCCGTTGAGGCTTGCCGCATGCTCGCCGGTCTCGATGCCATGGCCGGCCGCTTCTACCCCGATCATGCGCACGCTTTCGTCATCGAGCATCGGATGGAAAAGGCCCATGGCGTTGGAACCGCCGCCGATGCAGGCCATCAGCGTGTCCGGCAGGCGCCCTTCCTTCTCCAGAATCTGCTCCCGGGTTTCCCGTCCGATCACGGACTGGAAATCACGTACCATCGCCGGATAGGGATGCGGCCCTGCCACGGTGCCGATCAGATAGAAGGTGGAGTCGACGTTGGTGACCCAGTCACGCAGCGCCTCGTTCATGGCGTCCTTGAGCGTGCCGGTGCCGGATTCAACCGGGATGACCTCGGCGCCCAGAAGCTTCATGCGAAAGACGTTGGGCTGCTGGCGCTCGATGTCGGTGGCGCCCATGTAGACCACGCATTCCATGCCAAAGCGTGCCGCTACCGTGGCGGTGGCCACGCCGTGCATGCCCGCACCGGTCTCGGCGATGATGCGCTTTTTGCCCATCTTGCGTGCCAGCAGGATCTGACCGATGCAGTTGTTGATCTTGTGCGCGCCGGTGTGGTTCAAATCCTCGCGCTTGAAGTAGATCTTCGCCCCGCCCAGATGTTCGGTCAGGCGCTCGGCGTAATACAGCGGCGTGGCGCGACCGATATAGTCGCGCTGGTAGCCCTCGAGCTCGCGGCGGAAGGCCTCATCGGTGCGTGACCACTCCCAGGCCTCCTCGAGTTCGAGAATCAGGGGCATCAGGGTTTCGGCCACGAAACGGCCGCCGAAATCGCCGTAGAAGCCGTTGGCGTCCGGGCCCCTTGAGAAGCGTGTGATGGAATCAGTAGCAGACGACATGGTGATCTCCCTGTCTGTCACAAAGGTCGGTCATGAAAGCCCGAGCTCGTAAAATGGGTATCGATGCGAACATCGATGATGCCCCTATCGTGACAGCTCCGGGCGCGGTATAACATCGATAAATTTGCCATAACCGTTGAGAAAAACTCACATCACCATGTCGGATTCACTGCCTCCCCTTAACGCTCTGAAAGCCTTTGAAGCCGCTGCACGTCTGGGCAGTGTTACGGCCGCCGCCCAGGAGCTGAGCGTTACCCACGGCGCCGTCAGTCGCCAGATTCGTGCGCTGGAGGCACACCTTGAGACCTCCCTTTTTGAGCGTGCCGGGCGCGGGCTGGTGCTGACCCGCCATGGTCACCAGCTCCACGCCGGTGTCAGCGAGGCCTTTGCCACGCTGCGTTCGAGCTGTCGTGCCCTGAGCCGCGAGATCGAAGGGGCGCCCTTTACGCTGGCCTGCCCGGGCAGCCTGCTGGCGCGCTGGTTGATTCCGCGGCTGGACCGGCTGCATCGCGAGCTGCCCGCACTCAGGCTCAACGTGCTGGCCAGTGACGGCGAGCCCGACCCCAGGCGCGGCGACATCAGCGCGGCGCTGGCCTTTATTGCCCCGCCCTGGCCTTCTGATATTCAGGTGATCGAGATCGCCGCCGAGCGTATCGGCGCGGTGGCAGCGCCCGACATTGCCAAACGCCTGACCCAGCGCCCGTTCGAGGCGCTGTTCGAGGAAACCATTCTGGAGACCACCTCGCGTCTTCAGGCCTGGCCACAGTGGGCGCAGGCCTGCGGGCTCGATGAGGCGGCGCTGGCCGGGGCACGCCAGACCGGCCAGCGCTTTGAGCATCTCTACTATCTGCTGGAGGCGGCGCTGGCGGGCCTGGGGGTGGCCATCGCGCCGCGGCTGGTGATCGAGGGCGATCTGCAAAGCGGTCGGCTGGTGGCGCCCTGGGGGTTTGTCGACACCGATGCACGGCTCTGTCTGCTGCTGGGGCGCGGTACGTCACATCAAAGCGGTGAGCAGCTGGCAGCGTGGCTGCGCCATGAGCTGACGGCGCCGGCATGAGCGTGCGATGTCATTGAGCAATAACGTTCAAGCCTTGTGAGGTCGATACCCTTTAAGCTTCGAGTCTGACGCTTCGAGTCTGACGTTTTGGGACTGACGTTTTGAGAGTGACGCCCCGGGAGAGCCACCATGAGCCGCGCGTTCGAGTTTCAGTTTTCCAGTAGTCGACATGTACCGACGCTCAAGGTCCTCAGTGCCTCGATCGAGGATTTTCGCTACGACCGCCATGCGCATACGGAGTATGCCTTCGGCGTGACGCTGGCCGGGCGACAGGATTTTTTCAGCGCCGGCGCCTATCACCGTAACCCGCCGGGCAGCGTCATCTTTTTCAATCCCGAGCAGCCCCATGACGGCGAGTCCGGCGGCGCCCACCGGCTGGATTACGTCATGGCCTATATGGCCCCCGAGGCACTGGCAACGCTGTTTGCCGAGGCCGCTGGCAACGAGCACGCCGGCAGGCTTTTAAGCCCTCATACCCTGATCACGGACCCGGTGTTGCGCGATGCCATTCTGGCGCTGGCGCGGCTGGTCCGGGAAGGCATTGGCAGTCGGATCGATCAGGAGCATCTGCTCCAGCAGATTGCCGTGCGAATGGTGCAGCGTGCCGGGCGCTATCAGCCGTCGTTGCCTGCCAGCGGGCGGCCTGATCGCCTGTTGATGCTCGCCTGCGACTACATTCGTGCCCATCTTGATCAGGAGCTGTCGCTGGAGCGCATCAGTGCGGCCGCGAACCTGTCCCGCTACCACTTCCTGCGCCTTTTCCGGGCCCGGTTCGGCATGACCCCCCATCAGTACGTGATCAGCTGTCGCATCGATGCCGCGCGCGGCGCGCTGGAAGCGGGTGTCACGCCCGGCGAGGTGGCCCTGCGCTACGGATTTGCCGATCACAGCCACTTCAATCGGCGCTTCAAACGCATCCACGGCGTCACGCCCTTTCAATACCAGCAAAGCCTCGCCCACTGATTCGGAATTCCCCTCATGCTTGCGATCATCGTTTATGCCCTGGGCATCATGTATTCGCCCGGGCCCGTGAATCTGCTCGGCCTCAACATGGGTCTGCATGGTCAGGCCCGGCGTGCCATCGGCTATTACCTGGGCGTGGGGCTGGCCATGCTGCTGCTTTTTCTGCTGTTCGGACTCGCCGGCGCGGCCTGGGTTAAACCCGGCGTGCTGGCCCTGTTCGGCGCGCTGGGCTGCGGCTATATCCTCTACCTTGCCGTTAAAATGGCGCGTTCCAGCATCGACCCCAACGCACCTGGTAAAGCGCCGCGCGCGATGACCTTCCGCGATGGTCTGCTCATGCAGCTGGGCAATCCCAAGGGCGTGGTGGCCACGCTGCCGATCGCGGCGCTGCAGTTTCCGGCTGCCGGCATTCACGGTGTGGGGCTGGTCGTCTGGTCGCTTGGACTTGCCGCACTCGCTGTGGGCGCGCCGAGCAGCTATGCCGCCCTTGGGGCGCTGCTGGGCCGGCGACTGGAAAGTGCACGACTGCTCAAGGGCATCAATCTGGTGATGGCGGCGCTGCTGGTCGGCGTGGCGATTTCCATGGGATGGAAGCATGTCTGGTTGCCGATGGCGGCGCAGGCATGAGCCGCCAGACAGTGCACGTCAGCGCTCAGCGGTGCGCTGTCGATAGAGGTCGCTGGCCCGGGTCAGGTGATTGCCCATGGCCCGGGCGGCGCCTTCAACGTCATGAAGGGAGAGATAGTGCACGATGTCACGATGCTCTCTGAGCGTGACGTCCTCGGCGCCCTGAAAGCTGACGATCGCGGCGTGATAGTCCTTGAGCCAGTGCAGCATGCCCCGCGACGTTGCCGCGAAGATGGGGTTGCCGGTCATGTCGGCAATCGCATGATGAAAGGCCATGTCGCAATCGATGAAGGCGGCCCCGGTCGGCTGTTTTTCCATCTCATCGATCAATGATTCGAGATGAGCGATGTCCTCGGGCGTGGCCCGGGCCGCGGCCATGCGCACCATGCCGGTTTCGAAAAAAAGTCGCGCCTGAATGAGATGGTCGATGTTCTCCTCGGAGTTCGACAGCAACAGTCGCGCGGTGGTGTCGAACTGATCGATCATCGAGGAGACGCTGAACTCGCTGACACGTGCCCGCTCCCCGTGGGAAATGGTGATCAATCCCCTTGAGGCCAGGCTCTGCATCGCCTCGCGAACGGCCGGACGCCCGACGCCGAAGCGGGCCATCAACTCACGTTCGGGCGGCAGCTGATCACCCGGGCTCAGCGACCCGCCGCGAATCTCTTCCAGCAGCCTGTCCAGCACTTCATCAGAAAGCTTGCGCCGTCGAATCGGCTCATCGGAGGTTGGAAACATCAAAGCGATTTCCTTGTATGAAACAGGTCATGACCAGCGTTTTGGCGTCATGACCGTATGATGGGCAGCCGCCTCGTAGGCGGCGTCTACCAGTGCCAGCGTGTTGTAATTGTCCCTGCCCGAGGTATCGGCTTCAACGCCTGCGTGATGGCATTCAAGCCAGTGGGTCTGAAAGGCCACCACACTTTCCTGAATGATCGTCCAGGGCGGCGTGCTCCAGTCCGGGGCGTCAACAATTACCTCGTGGCTCTTGCAGCCATCACGAGTGTGAATATGAATCTTTTCATCTGCCGTCAGCCGCAGCGAGCCACGGGTGCCGTCGATGTCGATCAGCGTCTGCGGAAAAGGGTTGGGCGTGAGATGGGTGGCATAGCTGCAGTCGACGATCGAGGTGGCGCCGCCGTCATGACGCAGCATCATGGTCGCGACGTCCTCGCCCTGGATGTCGGGATTGATGCGGTTCGTCTCGCAGCTTAAACGGCTGACATCACCAAGGAGCGCGCGGGCAATATCTAGCACGTGAATGCCTAGATCCTCGATGATAAAACGCTCGGCCTGGGCCAGATATGGCTGGCTTTTGTAGACATCAAAGCCGTTGCGATAGCTGATGCGCCCGAAAAAGGGCATGCCGATTTCATTGTTGCGCAGATGTCGGATCACCTCGCGCACGGCGTACTGCCAGCGAAAATTCTCGTGAATGCTCAGGGGCACGCCCTTTTCCAGACAGTACTGGATCAGGGTATGGGCCCGCTCGGGTGATCCGGCAAAGGGTTTCTGGCAGATAATGGCCACGCCGTGGTCGGCGGCCAGTCTGATCAGCGATTCATGGGCCGGGGTGGGGGCCGCAATATCGACAAAATCGAGCGCACACTGCTTAAAAAGGATTTGCGCTTCGGCAAAGGTGCGCGCCACGCCAAAATGGGTCTGAAAGTGCTTGCGCCGTGCCGGGTCCGGATCGCAGACCGCCACGACCTCGACTTCCGACAGTGACTGCCACGCCTTCATCTGATTTTCGGCAAAAAAACCGCAGCCGATCAGTGCCCCTTTCATGCTGTTTCTCCCTTCATGTTGATTCTCCCGCGCTGTTACCGGCGGCCGATAGGGCACGCGTCTGTCGATTAAGGTCCTTGATGATGATGATGTCATCATACCAATGGTCGAATATCAGCCGGTCTGCCCTGCCTAATATGCTCGACGCCAGTCATCCTGTTCGGGAGCAAGGGCATGAACGACCGCCACTGGCGAGAACGACATTACGGCACAACGCTGACCGAATCGCCGGTCACGCACCATGAGACAGGGGCGCTGTCGTTTGATCGTCAGGACGGCGCCCTGCACATGCTTTGTTACCGCGGTATCGAGTGTGTTCGTGGTATCCACCCGGTTATTCGTGACGATCAGTGGGGCACGCATGCCCTGGTAACCACCGCCGAAAGTGTCGAGGTCGACGTGACAGGCATTGAGCTGATCCATGAATTTAAAGCGGCCGAAGGGGCGCTGTCGGGCCGGTTTAAAACGCGCCTTGATGATCGCGGGGTAGACGTGTCGCTGACCCTGACCGCGGCCAGAACGATGCTGACCTGTCGCAGTGGGCTGATTGTGCTGTTGCCTCTCAAGGGTGTGGTCGGCCGCCCGGTAGAGATCACGCACGGCGATGATTCCCGGGCTTTATCCCGCTTTCCCGAACTGATCAGCCCCGGCCAGCCCTTTTTCGATATCAAGGGGCTGAACTACACGGTGCGACATGGCCCCACCGTTCGACTGTTATTTGAAGGCGAGGTGTTCGAGATGGAGGATCAGCGCAACTGGTCGGACGCCTCCTTCAAGATCTATAGCCGCCCGCTGGCCTGGCCCATACCTTATGTCATCGAAGCCGGTGAGACGGTCGTGCAGGGGTTTTCAATGCAGCTTGAAGAGCATGGCCATGACGTCTCCTGATATTTACCCGTGCACGCCTGTCCTGCTGGCCGATCATCGTTTGCCTGCCATCGGCTGCGGGCTGTGGCTGGATCGTGCGCTGGATGCCTCCCATCTGGAGCGCTACCTGAGCGCCCTGCAACCGCATCATCTCGACATCGTGCTGGATGTGGCCGTGCCGGAGAGTCACACAAGGCTGGAGGTCGTCATGGCGCAGTGTGCTGTCTGTGACGTCGCGCCCTGGCTTTATGTGATCTGTGACAACGAGCAATTTGAAGACGACCTGGCGCGACTGGCCCGTTGGTGTGATGACAGCGATTTCTCGCCTGCCGGAATGCTGGTCACACCGCGCGCCTATCTCAAGAGCTACCAGCCCGATGGTGACTGGCCTGATGGTGCCTCGCCGGCCCGGGTGCTGGCATTTGCCCGGCAGCTGTGGCCTGAAACACCGCTGGGTGGCGGTTTTCCCATTTACTTCACTGAACTCAACCGCTGCCGGCCCGACCCGGAGCGCATCGATTTCATCACCCACGCCCTTTCTCCGATCGTGCATGCTGCCGATGACGGTTCGGTGATGGAAACGCTTGAAAGCCTGCCCCATATCTTCAAAAGCGCTCGGGCGCTGGCGCCGGAAGCTCCCTATCGAGTGACCACCACGGCCATCGGGGCCTGGACCAATCCCTATGGCGAGCGGCTGACGGCCAATGAGGGCATGGCGCGGGTCACGCTCAACGATAACGACCCTCGCCAGCGAGGGCTTTTTGGCGCGACCTGGTCAACCGGGGTGGTCGCTCGTGCCGCGCAAGGGGGAGTAGAAGCGCTGACGCTCTCCTCACTGGGCCCGCCATTTGATGTTGCAGGTGACACGCCGTATCCGATTTTTCACGTGCTGCGTGGGCTGATTCGCGGTGGCGGCCGGCCGCTGCTGGTCTGGCCGCAGGCGCCTGATCATGTGGCCGCGATCGGCTGGCAGGCGCCTGACGGGGCGTGTGACGAGCTGTGGCTGGCCAATCTTTCGACCGAGCCGGTCACTCTGGCCCTTCACGGCGTCAAAGTATGTGGTGCGGCCCTGCTGGACGCGCATACCCCGCTTGAAGACGTACAGTGGATGGCGCATCTACAGCCGGTTTCCTCACCGATCACGCTGCCGGCCTTCGGGGTTTTGCGGCTGTTGCTTGAGTAGGCATCGACGTGCATGTGCGACCTGAGTCGTATTGCACAAGTGGTATGATGAGATGATGATCACCTCGCGCCTGGCCAAGCCCTGATTAAAGTCAGTTGCGACAAGACGACCGACTTTTGCCCATTCATACCGGTTCACTGCCGTTGAAACGGCAGCGGGAGTGAAGTGATCATGTCTCACGCGTCCAATGATGCCGTGGCGGCGTCTGCCATTCGAAAGGTTGCCATGCGTCTGGTGCCTTTCGTGGCGCTCATGTTTTTCATCAACTATCTCGACCGTACCGCGATCTCGTTTGCCGCCCCCAACGGCATGAACAGTGATCTGGCTCTGAGCGCGGCTCAGTTCGGTTTTGCCTCCGGTATCTTCTTTCTGGGCTATATCCTGCTGGAAGTCCCCAGCAACATGGCCCTGCATCGCTTTGGTGCCCGCAAGTGGCTGGCCCGCATCATGGTGAGCTGGGGTGTGGTTGCCCTGCTTTTTACCTGGGTCGATAGTGCCAATGGGCTTTACGCCCTGCGCTTTGCCCTCGGGGTGGCCGAAGCCGGCTTCTTCCCCGGTGCAATTCTCTTTTTGAGCCTGTGGGTGCCGTCGCGCTATCGCAGCCGCATTCTGGCGCTTTTCTATCTGGCCCAGCCGCTGACCACCGTAATCGGGGCGCCGCTGGCGGCCTCGCTGATTCAGCATGACGGTGTCTTTTTCGGCCTGGCGGGCTGGCGTTTCATGTTCTTTGGCGTGGCCATCCCCGCGATTGTCATGGGGATCGTGGCCTGGTTTTATCTGGTGGACCGCCCGGCCGATGCGCGCTGGCTAAGCGTTGAGGAAAAGCGCTGGCTGACCGAGGAGCTGGCCCGCGAATCCCGCGAGAAAAGCGGCGGTGATCACGGCCGTCACGGTCTGAAAATTGCCTTTACCAATGGTCGGGTCTGGACGCTGGCGCTGATCTATTTCGGCTTCATTTACGGCCTTTATGCGCTGGCCTTCTTTTTGCCCACCATCATCGGCGGCTTTGAGGCGCAGTTCGGCACTCGATTTGATCTGATGCAAAAGGGGCTGATCACCGCGATCCCTTACCTGCCGGCCGCGATCGTGCTCTATCTCTGGTCGCGCGATGCTACCCGGCGTGGCGTGCGCAGCTGGCATGTGGCCCTGCCGGCCTTTACCGGTGCGATCAGCGTGCCGCTGGCGCTTTATATGGATTCCCCGGCGGCGACCGTGGCCGTGATTACCGTGACGGCCTGCTCGATCTTTGCGGCCCTGCCCAACTTCTGGACGCTGCCAACCCGCTTTCTGGATGGCGCCGCAGCCGCTGCAGGCGTGGCACTGATCAACACCGTGGGGAACATGGCCGGCTTTTCGTCGAGCTATCTCACCGGCGCCCTGCATGACCTGACCGGCAGCTATACCGTACCGATGTTCGTGGTTGGCGGTTTCATGCTGATGTCGGGCATTTTGATGCTGGCGATCAGCCGCGTGCCCCGGCCCGACTCGGGAACGCGCATGCCCGGCGGCGTCCATGCCCACTGATCCTTTTACCCCGGAGACCCCATGGCTACTGGATTGAGTACCTACGCCTTTTTCTGGCGCGGCTCGGAGCAGGTCGAAACGCCCATGACGCTGGAGGCGATGCTGGAAGAGACCGCCGAGCTGGGAGGGAAGGTCTTTCAGATCTGTGACTATCCGGCCATCGAGACCTTTGATGAGCCACGACTCACGGCGCTGCGCGATCGGGCCCACGCCCTGGGCATCGTGCTGGAGCTGGGCACCCGCGGGATCGCCACCGAGCATCTTGAGCGCTATCTGACACTGGCCCATGTGCTGGGCGTGCGTTTGATTCGCAGCATGCTGTATGCCGGTGAGGATCGTCCGACGCTGGATCAGGCCATACAGCGGCTCGAACAGATCCTGCCGGCACTTAGACAGCAACAGGTCACGCTGGCGCTGGAGACCTACGAGCAGGTCAGCGTCGAGACTTTGATGCAGGTGATCGAGGTCATCGATGACGACCGCATTGGGATCTGTCTGGACCCGGGCAACTGCGTGGCGGCACTCGAGCTGCCTGAGGCCGTCATCGCCCGCACGGCGGGTCGAGTGGTCAATCTGCACATCAAGGATTTTGCCTTTTCCCGCGCGCCGGGCTGGGTCGGCTTTCAACTGACCGGCTGCCCGCTCGGCGAAGGACTTTTACCGCTGAAGGCGATGCGCGAGGCCGTCAATCCCGAGGCGCGTGGCATCAACGAGATCATCGAGCACTGGCTGCCCTGGCAGCAGGACGAGGCCACCACCTGTGCGCTGGAAGCACAGTGGACCCGTCACAACATGACATTTTTAAGGAGTCATCATGGATAACGTTTATCAGCACATCGCGATGGTCGGTGCCGGCGGCAAGATGGGCATGCGCATCTCGGCCAATCTCGAAGGCAGCAGCAGCCACATCTATTACTGCGAAAATGCCCCCGCCGCGCAGGAAAAAATGCGTGAGGCCGGTCGTGAGGTCAGCGATATCGAACAGGTCATCGAACAGTGTGATCTGGTGATTCTGGCCGTGCCCGACATCGTGCTTGGCAAGGTCTCCGAGGCTCTGGTCCCGCGCATGAAGGCCGGGGCCACGGTGCTTACGCTCGACCCGGCCGCAGCCTATGCCAATCTGCTGCATCAGCGTGATGAGATTCACTACGCGGTCGCCCACCCCTGCCACCCGTCGGTCTTTCTGGAACGTCGCAGCGATGAAGAATGGGCCGACGCCTTTGGCGGCAGTGCCGCCACACAGTCGGTGGCGGCTGCCTTTGAGCAGGGCAGCGACGCAGAACGCGCCTCGCTTGAAACGGTGATCTGTCAAATGTATGGCCCGGTCGACAAGGTGCACTGGATGACCGTGACACAGCTGGCCTATCTTGAGCCAACGCTGGTGGAGACCGTGGCCTGCATGGTCGGCACCTTCATGAAGGAAGCGCTGGATGAGACGGTCGAGCGCACTGGTGTGGCCCGTGAGGCGGCCGAGGCGATGCTCTACGGCCATATCCAGATTGCACTTGCCGTGGCGTTTCGCAGCACCAATCCGTTCTCGGATGCCTGCATGATCGCCATCGATTACGGGCGTGAAAACATCCTGAAGGATGACTGGAAGAAAATATTTGAGCAGGAAGAGCTCGACAAGGTCATCGCGCGGATGCTCAAGATCGACCAGGTGCGTCGCGACCCGCAGATCTCTTAAGCGCTCGCCAGATCCTGGCCGGTCAGGCATCGCCCTGCGCCAGCCATGAGATCACTCCGGGGCCGGACATCTGTTGTCCGGCCCCGTCTATTTTTGTGCGCCCTTTTATTTCTGCCTGATTGGCAAGACGTCCATTTAGACAACGCTACTTCTGCTGCAAGCGCTCCAGCGTGCGTCGATAGGCACCGCTTCGCACCGCCTTGCTGATCATCGGCATCGCGCCTTTGATGCCGGTACGCACCGCCTGTCGCTGCAGGCGCGACATTCGCAGCTCAAGCATCTCACCGGCCCAGTCGGGCAACAGATCGATCCCCGCACGCATGAACAGCGCTCCGGCCGGACGCAGGACGAGATTGCGCGGCGGGGCATCCAGCAGCACCTCAATGACCTCTTTGGTACGCTCATCGCATACCAGCTCACGCCGTATTCGCGCAAGATAGTCCTCTACCGCCGCACGGCTGTCCGGAACATTGCGCGCCCCCAGCGCCTCGGCAATGCAGGCGGTCTCGAAGAAGTAGAGATCCTGTTGGGCGTGGCTCAGGTGTGGATTGCGATAGCGCAGATGCGCCGCCAGGAAGCGGCTCATTTCGGCCACATGCACCCACACCAGCAGGTCGGGATCATCGGCGGCGTAGGCGCGTCCATCTGCGGCGTGGCCCTTCACGTATTCGTGCACCCGGCGCACGCGGGCGATCGCGGCTTCGGCCTGCTCAAACGTGCCAAAGCTGGTCGTGGCAATGAAGTCGCTGGTGCGCCTGAGTCGCCCGATCATGTCCTCGCGAAAGCGCGAATGATCCCAGATGCCGGCCAGTGCCAGTGGGTGCAGCATCTGCAGCAGCAGCGCGCTGATGCCGCCGCACATCATGGGCGTGAAATCGCCGTGAAGGTTTCTGACCAGGCCGTCGCGGGGAAAGGGACCGGGATTTTGATCGGTACGTGCCTGCCCCAGACGTTGAACCATGGCATCACGCAGAAAGGTCGAGGTCATGGGCGTGTGGCTCGCGTGCCTGGCCAAAACGGCCATGAAAGAGGGTCGTCAGGACGTGCCTGATCTGTCTTGAGTGTAGGACAGTATGCGCGGGGCATGACGTGTCACCTCTCACCGCCCCGCCTCCTGAGATGATGGAGTCGGGTCCGGTCCGGTCATCGGCATCGTTCTGGGCCGGCAGATGCGGAGACAGCTTCCCGGCCAAGGGGACTGCCAGAGATCAGACCTGGCGCAGCGTTTGAACAGTACAGAAACATGGTGGAGAAGCCGTATCAAAATGCTTCAGTGCTGCCACCTGGCATTCGCTGGCAGGCCGTGTTAACGCTTCTATCTCCACCATGTATGACGATGCTTCGCTCAAGGCGATGAGGGTACGTCTTCCCTAACGGATGTTGGCGTATCGGCGCGCGATGCGTCGTGGCCAGTTTCTTTGATCCATTGCATCGCCACTGCAAGATCGCGTGAGATACCGGTCAATCGCAGATGATCGCCGCTCTTGGCAAACAGTGCATAGGGGTAGACTCCGCGTTCAAATGTCCCGTCATTTGGTAGTGCATAGTTGAGCCCCGCCGGGCGGTCATCGCCATTGGCTATCGCGTCTTCCAGCTCCGGCAGACGCAGATACCAGACCTGCTGGCATTTTTTCTGGTATTGAGATTGGGTTTCGGGAAAGAGGCCCCCATAGCCGGCCGGTTCGGCTTGCGCGAAGGTAGCCAACAGCGTCTCGAGGTCAGGGGCCACAGGCGAATCCAAATGGCCGGCGGATTTCATAAGGCCGCGGGCGACGTTGTGAGGAGCGCGAGTCTCCATATCGATGCTGGCGCGCATGATTCGCGAGAAATCGGCGTCGTCGATCCGATTGTTGTTTTCCTCAAAAGCCTTCTTGAGGTCCGAAACGTTGGAAGAGAAGCGTTGACGCCAATCTTTATAAAGTTGATCAATACCGGGTGAGTCTTCAAATGCAGTTTCACAGTGGTCGGGTACTTCAGGCTCCGATCCACGCTTTGTCCATTCGGTTGGAATGCCTTTGGCCGCGCAAGCCTCGCAGTGCAACGAGTCGTCGCTTTCGCGAGTAAAGTGCAGCCGTTTATCTGAATCGAACAGCGCGCAGTTAGCACTCGCATAGCGAGGCGATATCAGCAGAATATCGAAACCATCTTCGGTGGGGCAGACTGGCAGGGCACCGTTTAACGGCTGATCCATGCCCTTGAATGTGTTGAAGAACGCGTAGGCCTTATCATCGGAAGATAGCTGCAGGCTGGGATAGACGAGCTGGCGCAAGTCACCGTCGCGTACACCACTCACAATGGCCTCGGCGTTGAGGTAATCCGCCGGCAGGTAGCGGGCAGTGATGATTGGCTGGTCATGATGAGCATTAAATTGCCCGTCGTATGCGCCTCCCCTCAAGGCGTCTTCCGTAGATAGCTCGACGGGCGACAGATGCCATTGGGTAGTGTTCTCATTGTATTCCAGCATCTTGCCGTGCAAGCCCTTGTCATCCACAACGGCAGCGCGAATGCTGGCGGCCTTTACGTCGGTAGATACCTTTCGAATTGCGCCGGCTTCGACCGGAATCAGCGTTTCACCTGATTGTGTAATCAGTCCGTGCCGGCCATTCTTTGTGACCTCGAAAAGCATCTGTCGGTAGCTATCCTCGAAGACATTGACCGAATCAAAGCTTGGCTCTACCGGACACTCACCCGAAAGCAGACTGCACATGCCCGTTTTGTTGTCGCGGGTGACCCGATATATCTGCCCGCTATTCGACAGCCGGCGTG
Source organism: Kushneria sp. Sum13 (assembly GCF_052692355.1). Lineage (NCBI taxonomy): Bacteria > Pseudomonadati > Pseudomonadota > Gammaproteobacteria > Oceanospirillales > Halomonadaceae > Kushneria > Kushneria sp. Sum13. Next base: position 3,665,429 of record NZ_CP199847.1, on the reverse strand, counting down.
CTGAATCGAAATTTGCAGGAAGAATCGTGTCGCCGTTCGTGTCGATGCTACCAAAATGCTGGTTTTTTCGGACGTAGAAAAAGTGCCGGGTTGGGTCACCCTCCCAGCGTTTGACGGTGATCAGGTCGAGTCCGTCCCATTCTGCGGAAACGATTTCATGACCATCAGTGTCTGCCACGCCGACTTTGCCATTGCCGCCATCCGGCCAGGTATCAGGGGCAACACGTAGATAGATCTCGGCTTGCTTGTCTTCGTTGAGCGGGTAGATCAGGGCATAAGTTGGTGCGATGCGCTCGCTTCCATCGGCACCGATTAACCCCATCTTGTCGCCGAGTTTCACGATGGCGGCATCGCTCCCGTAGATCGGGTTGATTTCATCGTAGCGCCCGCTGAGTGATATGTCTTCGCCGCTAAATGGATCAAGAACGCGTTGGTTCACGACCAGCAGCTTCGGCTCACGCCATATCCTGACGTCGGAAACCTGATCAAGATTAGCGACAATACTGCCGTCAGAGTCGTATACGGTGGTGCGTCCATGATCTCGATCCGGCTCGAAGGTTGAGGCAAGTGCCAGTCCTTCCCATAGTTCGATGTCGTCATACTCGGTCGGTACTATGACATCGCCGCTGTGAGGGTTAATGACACCAGCTTTCCCTTCGCGCTTTGCAATCCACTGGTCATTGCTAGAGAACAGATCCGGCAGGCGGTCATATTCAATGGGCGTCCGTTGCTTGCCATCCAACCCGAATACGCCATGCTTACCCTCCCGCTCGACAATAAACGCGCCGCTATCGCGTCTCAGATCAATCCCATCGTATTCTGGAGCGAGAATCCATTGCCCATCAGAGGATAGAACCCCCTTTTTGGCTGTGTAAGGGGTATCACGGTTATCACCGGTGTAAACAAGTACTTCATCATCGAGCCGTCTCGTTCCCAACACATGATCGGCGATGACCTCGCCTGTTTTGGTGTCGATAATCTGAGCATGGTTATCCAAACTCCGAACCGTCAGCGCTTCGTTATCGTATAAATATTGAGGTGAGTCAGCAGCTTCGGAATCGATGGAAACGAGCATCGAACCAATGGACATTAGCAATACAATGAACACGCAGTTGAAAGAGGCGCTGAGATACCACGCTTTTTCAGGAATCTTGCGAATAGAGTGCATAAAAATCATCACCAATCATTTCAGCTAATTGGAAGTACGCCGACTGCCCCCGACTGCCTACACTTGACCGTACTGGCCGGCGGCGTCGCCCAGCCAGCGGCGAATCAGCGGTTCGATCGACTCGGGCGCCTGGTCGAGCATGGCACGGGTCAGCTGGCGGACCGAGTCGAGCAGGTCACGGTCGCGGGTGAGATCGGCAATCTTCATGCCGACCAGGCCGGTCTGACGGGTGCCGAGCACTTCGCCGGGGCCGCGCAGCTCCAGATCCCGTTCGGCAATGCGAAAGCCGTCATTGGATTCGCGCAGCACCGCCAGGCGCTCGCGGGAAGTGTCCGACAGCGGCGGGTGGTAGAGCAGCACGCAGAAGCTCTCCACCTTGCCACGACCGACCCGGCCTCTGAGCTGGTGCAGCTGGGCCAGGCCCAGACGCTCGGGATTTTCGATGATCATCAGACTGGCGTTGGGGACATCCACGCCCACCTCGATGACTGTGGTGGCGACCAGCAGGTCCAGCTCGCCGTCGCGAAAGGCGTTCATCACCTCGGCCTTCTCGGCGGCCTTCATGCGACCGTGCACCAGCCCCACCTGAAATTCCGGCAGCGCCTCGGTCAGGGTGTCGCGGGTGACCTCGGCGGCCTGACAGGTCAGCGCTTCGGACTCCTCGATCAGGGTGCAGACCCAGTAGGCCTGACGACCGGCCAGACAGGCGTTGCGAATGCGCTCGGTCACTTCACCGCGACGCTCATCGGACACTGCCACTGTCTTTACCGGCGTACGCCCGGGCGGCAGCTCATCGATCACCGAGACGTCCAGATCGGCGTAGGCGCTCATCGCCAGCGTTCGGGGAATGGGTGTGGCGGTCATGATCAACTGATGCGGCGTGGTGGTGCTGCCACCGTCCGTGCCGACCTCGCCCTTCTGGCGCAGGGCCAGGCGCTGGTGGACGCCGAAACGGTGCTGTTCATCGATCACGGCCAGGCCCAGCCGTTGAAAATGCACATCGTCCTGAAAGAGTGCGTGGGTGCCGGCCACGACCCGGGCACGCCCTTCACTGATCATCGCCTTGGCTTCAAGTCTGGCCTTGCCCTTGAGCTTGCCGGAGAGCCACGCCACTTCGATGCCCAGCGGCTCGAACCAGCGCTTGAGGCTCTTGTAGTGCTGCTCGGCGAGCAGTTCGGTCGGCGCCATGAGCGCGGCCTGATAACCACCGGCCACGGCCTGAAGCATGGCCATGGCGGCCACCACCGTCTTGCCGGAACCGACATCGCCCTGCACCAGTCGCAGCATGGGCGTGGTCTGACTAATGTCGGCGCTGATCTCGCTCAAGACCCGGCGCTGGGCGCCGGTCAGCGAAAATGGCAGCTGGGTCAGAAATCGAGTGGCCAGCCCGCCGCTGGCGGGCAGGGCCGGCGCCGCATCGTCCTGAATGCGCAGTCGAATGCGATAAAGGCTCAGCTGGTGGGCCAGCAGCTCCTCGATCGCCAGTCGGCGCTGGGTGGGGTGATGGCCATCGGCCAGGGTCTCCAGCGGCGCATTCGGCGGCGGAAAATGCAGGTAATCCAGCGATTCGCGCAGCGCCGGCAATCGAAAGCGGGTCCGGATGGTGTCGGGAATCAGCTCCTCGAGCGTGAGGCTGCCCTGGTCGAGGTGTTCAAAGGCCTGGCGGATCAGGGCGCGCAGCCGCGGCTGGGCCAGCCCTTCGGTAGTGGGATAGATCGGCGTGAGGGTCTCTTCGACTTCCTCTCCGGTATCGTCCTTTAAAAGACGATATTCGGGGTGATACATCTCAAGGCCGGTACTGCCGGAGCGCGCCTCGCCAAACAGGCGTATTCGGGTGCCGCGGGCAAACTGCCCGACCTGAGCCTGGGAGAAGTGGAAAAAGCGCAGCGACATGATGCCCGAGCCGTCACGCAGGCGGACCAGCAGGCTGCGCTTGCGGCCCTGGATCACGTCAGAAGCGGTAACCTCGCCTTCCACTACCGCTTCGCTTCCGGCGCGCAGACCCGCAATCGGGGTGACCCGGGTACGGTCCTGATAGCGCAGCGGCAGATGAAAGAGCAGATCTTCTACCACCTGCAGCCCGAGGCGCTCCAGGCGCTCTCGCATCGCCGGCCCCACGCCCTTGAGCGTATCGAGATCCGTCGTGCCGCTGACCGGGGCGTGCGAGGGTGCGGCGCTCATTGCGGATTGATGGTCCGGTGGCAGGCCTTGATGGCGCGCGTAATGGCGTCAATCGCCTTGGGCCGTGGAAAGCTGGCCCGCCAGGCCAGTGCCACGGTGCGATACGGCGCCGGGTCCTTGAACGGACGCGTTTCCAGCAGCCCACTGGCATAATGGACGCTGCCGGTAGCGGACTGAGGCACCACGGTAATGCCGAGCCCCGAGGCCACCATGTGACGAATGGTTTCCAGCGAACCGCCTTCGGCGATCAGGGTGTTGCCGGGCTGGTGCACGTGATCCTTGATGGTCGGGCAGGCTTCCAGCACCTGGTCACGAAAGCAGTGGCCCTCGCCCAGCATCAGCATCTTTTCGTCGTACAATACGTCCCGGTCGATCTCCTTGCGAGAGAGCCAGGCATGGCCGGCCGGCAGCAGTACCTCAAAGGGCTCTTCATAGAGCGATTTGGTCAGTACGTCGGGCTCGGCAAAGGGCAGCGCCACGATAATCACGTCCAGCTCGCCGGAGCGCAGCTTGCGCCGCAGTTCGCCGGTCAGATTCTCTTCGATGTAAAGCGGCATCTGCGGCGCTTCCTCGGAGAGCGTGGGGATCAGATGCGGGAAGAGATAGGGCCCAATGGTATGAATGGCCCCGACCCGCAGCGGACTGGAGAGCTGGTCCTTGCCTTCATTGGCCAGCTCCTTGATGGCGCTGGCCTGTTCGAGCACGCGACTGGCCTGCTCGACGATCCTTTCGCCCAGCGGGGTGACCTGGACGGTGGACTTGCTGCGCTCAAACAGCGCCACGCCAAGTTCTTCCTCCAGTTTCTTGACCGCCACCGACAGGGTCGGCTGGGAGACGAAGCAACGCTCGGCGGCGCGTCCGAAATGACGCTCCTGGGCCAAGGTTACGATGTAACGAAGTTCTGTTAGAGTCATGTAGCAGACCGAGCCAGCACGTGGAACAGGGAGTTGTCGCATGAAGCGACCGTTCAACTCAGGGCCTTATAGTCAAACCTTATCGGCCCTATCAAGCAAGGAGCTTAGCGGGTGAATAAAACAATTCTTATCCTTGGATGCGGTGATGTCGGTACCGCACTGGGGCAGCGCAAGCTCGCGCAGGGATACCGCGTGGTCGGTGTACGTCGTCATGCAGCAGGGCTCCAGTCGTATGGCATTGATCCATTGTCGATGGATATCAACGATGAATCCGCGCTCGAAGCGCTGCCTGATGCCGACATTGTAGTCTATGCGCTCAGCGCTGACCGCTTCGAAGAGAGTGCCTATCAGGCCGCCTACGTGGATGGACTTGATCGAGTCCTCAATGACTTCGAGCAGCGGGCTCAGCCCCCGAAGCATGTCATCTTTGTTTCCTCGACCTCGGTCTACGGTCAGCAGGACGGCGAGACGGTCGACGAAGACAGCGAACTCGATCCCAAAAGCTTTTCCGGACGTCTTCTGGTTGAAGCCGAGCAGCGTCTGGCTGCCAGCGCCCTGCCGGGCACGTCCGTGCGCTTTTCAGGCATCTATGGGCCGGGGCGCGAGCGACTGATCGCTCAGGTGCAGGAAGGCCGCATTGCCCCCAAAAGCCCGCCGATGTACTCCAACCGCATTCACCGCGATGACTGTGCCGGCGTGCTGGACTTTCTTGTCGAGCGTGCCATGAACAATGAACCGCTCGAGTCGGTCTATCTGGGCAGCGATACCGAGTCCACACCGCTGCATGATGTGATGATGTGGCTGGCCGCCCGGCTCAATGTCGAACCCAGCAGCACCATCCAGTCACCGCTGCGTCGGCGCGCCAGCAAGCGCTGCGACAGCCGTCGGCTGGTCGAGGCCGGTTATCAGTTCCAGTATCCGACCTTCCGTGAAGGCTACGCCCAGGTGCTCAGAGCAGCAGGCATCAAGGTCAGCGAGCAGGCCTGACGCTTTTGTAACGTATGTTTCTGACCGTTGGATCACATGAAAGGGGGCGATGGCTGATGCCATCGCCCCCTTTCACGATGGCCCCGAACGGTTCGGTCGGGGCGCTGCAGTCGGGCCTTAGTCGCCCAGCACCATGACGCCTTCGGCTTCAAACTGGCTGCCCCTGGGCAGTTCCTTCACGCCTACCGCGGCACGCGCCGGATAGGGCGGCTGGAAATACTGTTCCATGACGGCGTTGACCAGCGCAAAGTGCGACAGATCCGTCAGATAGAGGTTGAGCTTGACGACGTCGGCCAGCGTGCCGGCGGCTTCTTCACACACGGCCTTCATGTTCTTGAAGACCTGATGCGCCTGCTGCTCGATATCGTCGCTGACGATCTCCATGCTGACCGGGTCGAGCGGAATCTGACCGGACAGGTATACGGTATTGCCCGCCTTGATGGCCTGCGAATACGGGCCGATGGCCTTTGGCGCCTGGTCGGTATGGATGGCGGCACGATTGCTCATGAACACTCCCTGCGTTGTTGTTGAAAGTACTCTGTCAAAATTGTTGAAAGCGCGCTTTAAAAACGATGATGCGTGGAATTGTCAGCTGCCGGTACGCGAGACGCGACCCACATAGGTCAGATTGCGCATGCGCTTGATGATCCGCGCCAGATGGACGCGATTGCGCACCGACAGGGTCAGGTGAACGATCGATAGACGCTCATCGCGTTCTTCAATATTGATCCGCTCGATATTGGCTTCGGCGTCATTGATCAGGCTGGCAAGCTCGGCCACCAGACCTCGGCGCGTTTCAATCTCAAGGCGCAGGCCCACCGGGAAGTCATCCTCCACGGTCTCCGACCACTGCAGCGGGAAGCACTTCTCCGGGTCCTCGCGGCAGTCTTCCAGATTACCGCACTCGCTGCGGTGCACCACAATGCCGCGACCGGCACTGAGATTGCCCACGATGGTATCGCCCGGCAGCGGATAACAGCAGCGGGCAAAGCTGAGCACCATGTTGCGGGCGCCACTGATGGCCATGGCGCCCTGCTGGTCGTCGCCATGAGCCTGAATCTCTTCGGGCTCACTGTCGGCCAGACGCCGCGCCACGCTGTAGGCCACGCGGCTGCCCAGCCCAATCTCTTCGAGCAGGTCATCCAGCGCGTTCAGCGACAGTGCCGCCAGCAGCGCATCGATATGGTTCTGCGCCAGCGTCTCCAGCGTCAGGCCAAACGAGCTGAGCGCCTGATTGAGCAGGCGTCGGCCCAGTGCCACCGAGTCGTTGCGCTGCTGATGCTTGAGGGCGTGACGTACCGCCGAGCGGGCCTTGGCGGTGATCGTGAACGACAGCCACGCCAGATTGGGCTGAGCGCCTGGCGCGGTGATGATCTCGACGGTCTGGCCGCTTTCAAGGCGCGATGACAGCGGGGCCAGATGACGGTCGATGCGACAGGCGATACAGCTGTTGCCGATGTCGGTGTGCACCGCGTAGGCAAAATCGATCGCCGTGGCCCCGCGCGGCAGCTCCATGATGTCGCCCTTGGGGGTGAACACGTAGGCATCATCGGGGAACAGGTCGTTTTTGACGTGTTCGATGAACTCGAGCGAATTACCGGCGTGGCGCTGCATCTCCAGAAGGCCGCGCACCCATTCACGGGCACGGGCATGGCTGCCCATGGCAATCGGGCGATCGGTCTGGCCGGCCTTGTAGAGCCAGTGAGCGGCAATACCGTTGTTGGCCATCGCTTCCATCTCGCGGGTGCGAATCTGCACCTCGATGGGGATGCCGTTGGGGCCAAAGAGCGTGGTATGCAGGCTCTGATAGCCGTTGGCCTTGGGGATGGCGATGTAGTCCTTGAAGCGCCCCGGCACCGGCTTGTAGAGGTTGTGCACCGCGCCCAGGATGCGATAGCAGGTATCGACCCGGTCGGTGACGATGCGAAAACCGAACACGTCCATCAGCTCGTTGAAGGGCTTTCGCTGATCGCGCATCTTGCGATAGATCGACAGCAGATGCTTCTGGCGCCCCATCACCGCACCGGGCAGCTCGTCGCCCTCCAGCGTGGTCTGCAGGGTGCTCTGAACGTGGCGCACCATCGAGCGGCGATTGCCGCGTGCCTTGACCACCGCACGCTGAATTCGCTCGGCGCGCATCGGGTGAATGGCCTGAAAGGAGAGATCTTCCAGCTCCACCCGAATGGTGTTGATGCCCAGTCGCCCGGCAATGCGCGAATAGATCTCGAGCGTTTCGCGGGCAATGCGACGCTTCTTGTCCGGGCGCAGGGCACCCAGCGTTCGCATGTTGTGCAGCCGGTCGGCCAGTTTGACAATGATGACGCGAATGTCGCGCGACATCGCCAGCACCATCTTCTGGAAGTTCTCCGCCTGGGCGACGGCCTTGTCCTCGAAGGTGATCTGGGTCAGCTTCGAAACCCCATCGACCAGCTCTGCGACTTCCTCGCCGAACTGGCGCGACAGCGCCTCCTTGGTGATGCCGGTATCCTCGATCACGTCATGGAGCATCGCCGCCATCAGGCTCTGATAGTCCATGTGCATGTTGGCCAGAATATTGGCCACGGCCAGCGGATGGGTCACATAAGGCTCGCCGGAGCGGCGATGCTGGCCGTCGTGGGCCTGTTCGGCGTAATAGAAGGCGCGTCTGACCTGCGCGATCTCATCGACGGTCAGGTAGCCGTCCAGGCGGTCGGAGAGATCATCGATCGTGAACATGGCAGGTCAGTATGGGCAGTAGGCTTATTCGCTTTCAGGTTCGTAGCGGGGACGCTGGGGCACCATGGCTTCCAGCGGCTCGTTAAGGACGGTGCGATCGACCTTTTGCGCCGCGATTTCGCGCAGGGCCATGACGGTGCACTTGTCATTTTCCCAGGGGAGTTCGGCGTTGCGCGAGCCGCGGGCCAGCTGACGGGCGCGGTGGGTCGCGACCATGACCAGCTGAAAGCGGTTATCCATGTATTGGAGACAATCTTCAACCGTTACTCGTGCCATGATGCTGGCTCCTGAATGCGTGTGATCTGAGTGAAGGCGCCCGGCGTGTCACATGCCAGACGTTAATCGTGTTCGGAAGGGGGAACCGAGTCTACCGGAGCCCTTCCACTTCTGACAAGAGTTCGCCGATCAGCCCCCGGTTTGCCGCCTGTACCCGCGCCATTCGAAGACGTTCGGCACTGATCAGTCCCTTGAGTTCGTCCACGGCGGTGGCGAAATCATCATTGATGATCAGGTAGTCGTATTCGTTGAAATGTGACATCTCGCTGACGGCGTCACGCATGCGCCGATCGATGGTGGCGGCGTCATCCTGGCCGCGGTTGGACAGGCGCTCGCGCAATGCTTCGCGTGAAGGGGGCAGAATGAAGATCGAGACCGCCTGTGGCATCTGAGCGCGGACCTGGCGGGCGCCCTGCCAGTCGATTTCAAGAATGACATCCTCGCCGTGCGACAGGCGCTTTTCCACCTCAAGGCGTGACGTGCCGTAGTGACGATCAAAGACCCAGGCGTGTTCAAAGAACTCATTGCGCTGAATCATCGCCTCGAAGGCGGGCTCGTCCACGAAGTGATAGTTGATGCCATCGGTTTCACCGGCACGTTTCTGGCGGGTCGTGTGGGAGACCGAAACGCCGATGTGATCGGTCGCGGCAATAAGTTCGCGCACCAGGCTGGTCTTGCCGGCGCCCGATGGGGCGGAAACGATGTAGAGCGTGCCCTGAGACATGAAAGCGGTCCGAATGAATGGCTGCAAGGCGCCCCATTATGGCACAGCCCTGCAGACTTCGGTGACCCTATATGTTGTGGCGGCGCCATCGCGCTCAGGCCGCTATGGCGATCTCGTCATGCAGGGGCACATCGGCACGCCTGGATATCGCCTGACGGTAGGCCTCGACCCGCTCGGGGTATTGCACCCCTGCCACCAGCGACAGCTGACGCAGCACCGGGAAAAGCTCGATGTCATCCAGCGACAGCACGCCGTTGACCGCTTCCGGCGACTGGATCAGGGCGTCCAGCTCGTTGAGCCAGCGCTGGGTGTCCACCAGAAGCTCGGGCGTCTGATCCAGCAGGGTTTCGAAATCGCCAAACATGGCCTGTTTGTTGTGTGTGAAATGCTCGGCGGCCTCGGGCGTTGCAAATTCCCCCAGCGGCGCTTTGGGCACCCGAGGAATGAAAAGTTTTGCCACGGTCTCGGAGGCGGCGCTGACCCAGCGAGCAATCTCCGGATTGCGTGGACCGTCCATGACCTTGACGCCTTCGGCTTCGCTGTCGATGCACGTCACGATGGCCAGACTCTCGTCCAGGGTGTAGCCATCCTCGAACTCAAGAATCGGCACCTTCTTCTCCCCGACCAGTTGCGTGGGGGTCTCGGCGTCATCGTTGAGTAACGTCTTCAGGGTCACTGGCACCTCGCGCAGGCCAAAAATCATGCGTGCCTTGACGCAAAACGGGCAGTGATCATAGATATAAAGGTGCATGCCAACTCCCTGGCGTTTTGATGTCATACTTTCAGTCTGGGTCAGGCATGCGTAGACCGCCACCTTCGACGTGCCGGCGCGTGAAAAACATTAAAAACGCACGCTGGCACCCAGCCTGATTTCCAGTGGATCACCGATCACAATGCGGGTGTCGCCGCCGCTTGAGGGGTAGTAGGTAGTATCAAACAGATTGTTGACACGCAGGGTCAGATCGGTGTTGTCCAGGCCGCGCGGGGTCCAGCGAGCGAACACATCGGCGACCGTGTAGTCGTCCAGGGTGAAGCTGTTGTCGCTGTCGCCAGCACGTTGGCCCACGTAGCGCACGCCCCCACCAACACGCCAGCGGCCGTATTCGGGCGCCAGGGCCAGCTCCTGGGCCAGCAGCAGCGAGGCGGTGTGATGGGCCACGTTGGGCAGATCGTTGCCTTTGGTCTCACCGCTGCCATCCTTTCGAACCTCGGCATCGGTCCAGGCGTAGCTGGCCTGCAGCGAGAGCCGGTCGGTCAGTTCCCCGGTCATCGACAGCTCAATGCCCCGGGCACGGCTTTCGCCGATTGCGCGTGAAACGCCGTTGTCCGACACCACCACGTTTTCCTTGTCGATGTGATAGAAAGCCAGCGAGGCGGCCAGGCGATCGTCCATTAACTGACGGCGAATGCCCGTTTCCCAGCCGCGGCCCGTTTCGGGATCAAAGCGCTGGCCGGTATCGCTGTCAGGATCGTTGGGAACAAAGGATTCGCTGACGCTGGCATAGAGCGAGGTATCCGCGTCCAGGTGATAGAGCAGGCTGGCATGGGGCAGGAAGATATTGTCGCTGGTGTCGGTGCTTTTCACGAAGGGGCGACCCTGCCCCCCGTACTGCGCATAATGCTGCATCCGCCCGCCAAGCCCCAGTAACCACCGCTCGCCCAGATGAATGTTGTCATCGAGATAGGCCGAGGTGGTGTTGATCTCGTCCAGTCGATTGCTGGTGCTGTCCTGGTAATCGGCCCCTTCCAGGGTCAGATCGCCATAGGAGGGTGAGTAGATCGACATCTCGTCGGTAGCGCCACGATAGCGATCGGCCAGAGTGTCACGGCGGCGCTCGTGATCGGCGCCCAGGGTCAGCTCATGGCGCAGGCCAGCAAGGTGGATATCCCCCAGCAGCTCGGCGGACGTGTAGATCACCCGGCGATCGAAACCCTGGTTGGCATCGGCGCGCCGCCGGGCGTTGCCGTTGTCGTCAACGCTGAGCACCCGCGGCTGACCATCATCGTACTGGCGCCGGTTCCAGCCCCAGTTCAGTCGGCTGGTCCAGTGACGATCAAGGTCCTGCTCCCAGCGCGCGGTCAGCGACTGATCATGGCCGCTGACGCGGGACCAGTTTTCATCCAGGCGACGTGTGCGCGGTATGCCGGCAATCTGGCCATCGACCAGAGCAGTGCCGCGATCCAGCGTCTGGTCGTAGTCGCGGTACTCGTAAGACAGCCATAGCCGGGTCGTGTCATCGCTCCAGGCGATCGATGGCGCCACCACTGTCTGACGGTTAACACCAAAATCGCGCCAGTAGTGCTCATCCTGATGGCCCACGATAAAGCGAAAGGCGGCGCCCGTGTCGCCCAGTGGCCCGGTGACATCCAGATGGGTGCGTCCGCCGCCAAAGGAGGAACCCTCGACCTCCAGCAGTCGCTGCGCCTCATAAAGCGGCTTTTTGCTGACCAGATTGATCACCCCGCCGGGCTCTTGAACCCCGTAGCGAAACGATCCCGGCCCCTTTAATACCTCGATGCGTTCGGTGGTGAAGGTGGCAAAGGTATTGCGGGGCTGACGAATGCCATCACGCAGGATCGAGCCATCACTGTTGCTGCCAAAGCCGCGCTTGATAAAGCCGGCCTCGGTGCCGCCCATGGTGTTGCCCTGGGTCACGCCGGGCACATGGGCCATGGCCTCGGTCAGTGAGTGGGCGCCAATATCTTCGAGCTGCTGCCGGGAGATCTGATCCACGGTACGTACGTTGGACAGAAAGTCCGTCTCACGCCCTGTCGCCATGTTGGAAGCCTCGGGCAGATAGCCGCCCGGGGTGGCCAGGCGCCCGGCCGTAATGACCATGGGATCAAGCGTGGCGTCGTCTGCCTGGGCCATGGCGGGGGCGGTCAGCAGAGTCGTGCCGGCCAGAACGGCAGGGCCTGCCAGCCGATAATAAAAGGACATGAAATTCCCTTGTTGATATACGCCCTTCATGGGGGCTGTTCTGTTTTTAAGGTGAGGTGCCATTTTCAAGGTGAAGTGCGATCAGGGATTTGGCGGGGTGGCCTCATCGCCCCGCCAGGTGGCCTGAAAGGTGCCGTGGCTTTTGATCGGCATGAACGTCTGATACAGCGAGGCCATGGTCTGATCCGGGTCCAGGGCGCTGCACTGCTGTGGATGCAGCCAGCGGGCGATGGCCTCCAGCGCCACGATGCCAAAGGGCCCCTGATGGTGACCGTGCCAGAGGGCGTGAAAACGCCCTTCTCGTACGGCGCCCAGATCGGCCCAGCCGGGTCGTCGTGCCACGACATTGGCCATGTCATGGCGGGTCTCTTCGGGCGTGACACCAAAGCCTGCGCGAATGGACTCGCCGCCGGGCCACTGTGCTGCGGTGGCAATGATGACATCGGGCTCATTGGCCAGAATATATTCAGGATTGATCAGGTTCTCGCGACCCGGGCTCAGGCCCGCGGCCAAATTGTCACCGCCGGCCCGGTCAACCAGATCAGCAATGCCCGAGTCGAAGTTGCTGCGACAGCAGCCGGTCTTGAGCCCGGGAGCAATGTCGATCAGAACGCGCGGTTTGACGTCATGCGTGCCGACGCAGTGGTCCACGGCCTGCTCATGCTGCGTGATCGTCTGCTCAAGGGCGTCAGCGCGCTCGCGGGCGTTCAAAACGCGGCCCAGCAGATCCAGCGAGGCAGGGGTATTGGTCAGCGGGTGCTGTTTGAAATCGATGACCAGCACTGGAATGTCCAGCGCCGACAGTTGCGACATCAGTGACGACTGCGCCATGTCCGGATAGCGGGCCAGATCGACCAGCACCAGATCAGGATGGAGCGTAATCAGGGCCTCGCCGCTGATCTGGCCATTACCCTGCCCGCCCGGGCCGGGCAGATTTTTGAGCGCCGGGAAAGCCGTTTCGAAGTCTGCCTGCGCCTGGCGATCAAATCCGGTCAGCGTGCCGCGCCAGCCGCTCAGGCGTTCCACGGGCTTTTCAAGCAAAGCTGCGAGGGCGAAAAAATGGCGTGGATCATCCAGGAAAATGCGCTCGGGCGCGTGGTCAATCGTGACCTGACGTTCAGCAATGTCAGTCAGTGTGACGGGGAAATCAGTGGCCAGGGCGGGTGCGGCCTGCGCACCGGGAACGACCAGAAGCACGGCCAGGAGCCATCGCCGGGCGAAGGAAAGGAGGGTCATGATCGTCTGCATTAATTTTAATGATATTGATTATCATTTTTATTAATGACGGCGTCAATCAGGTCAGGCTGACGAAAGCGCCGTGCTGCAAGACAGCACAGCGCTTTTGGTTCAGACGGGTGCCGGCGCGCGCGCCGTCCACCAACTACGCCTGAGCCGGACGGTCCAGCTCGGGATAATGGCGAAAAAGCCCTTTTTCGGAGAACGGCAGGCGACGTTCGGAGGCGAGATACTCGCTGATCAGCGGCATGTCCAGCACGTGATCGTGCAGGGTAATGACCTTCGGAATCTCGCTTTCCAGCGCCGCCATGGCGTTCGGGAAGGCGTAGCGTAGCCCCTGCACCATGTGAAAGAGCGACAGGTCGACATAAGAGAGGCGTTTGCCGACCAGATACATCGAGCTGTCAGGATTTTTGTCGATGATGCGCTCGAAATAGTGGAAGAACTTCGGCAGGCGGTTGTCGATGAAATTGCGCGCCCGTCGAAGGGCCACGTTCTGCTGGTCCTCGAAATAAAGCTCCGGGCCGAGCGGATGATGAACATCGTGGGCCTCGGCGACAAAGTCGGTGATGGTCAGCTGCAGGCTGTGGGCCCAGTACTGATAGACCTTGTCGTCGTTGATCAGCTTGAGCCGTGGCGCCAGGTACAACAGGATATTGGCCACATGCGAGATCACCTCCTTGCCCGCCTTTAAAAAGGGCGGCGCCAGGGGCGGATAGTCGGTCATGCTGCCATCCATCCAGTGAGTGACGGCCTCGACCCCGTAGCCGGGCTCGGTGCTGTTGCCCACATCGATATAGTCGGCCCCGGCGGCTTCCAGTGCCAGACGAATGAATTCGCCCCGGCCGGGAATCTCCGGCCAGTAATAGAGCTCGTAACGCATGATGTTCTCTCCGTACCGACGTCGTGGTGTGTCTTATATTGGCAGTTCAGGGCCGCCGGGATGAAGACCCCCCTGCTACCGGGCATCAAACGGCATAGTGGCCGGTATCGATGCCCCTTTTATCAGACCGTCTGCCAGCGCGGCGGCGTGTTCTGTGACAGGGTCTCCACAATGATATTCAGCGCCTGTGCCAGTGCCGCCCGATCCGGCGCCGCGCTCAGACAGATCCGGATCGCCTGCGGTGCGGCGGTGCTGCCGACACAAAAGGCCTCTGCCGGCGCCACGCGCACCCCTTTTTGCTCCAGCGTCTCGACCAGCCGCGCGGCGCGATGCTCTCCGGGCAGCACCAGCCAGGCGTAGAAGCCGCCGCAGCGCATATGCATGTCAAGATCCTTCAGCGACTCGCGCACCATGGCCTGGCGGGCCTCAAGCTCCTCGAACTGCCACGACAGCAGCCGGTCGGCTTCACCACTGGCCAGCCAGCGCCCGGCAATGTCGCTCATCAGCGCCGGCGGCGCCCAGCACTGATTGCGCAGGCTGGTGCGCAGCCGCTCCATCAGCGCCACAGGCGCACGCAGGACGCCCGAGCGAAGGCCGCCGCCCAGAATCTTGGCCACCGAGAACACAAATATCGTGCGCTCCGGGGCCAGCTGATACAGCGGCGTACCGCGGGCCTTTTGAGGCAGGTGCATGACGCCATCCTCGATCAGCCAGAAATCGCGCTCGCGCGCCAGCGCCACCAGCGCCTCGCGGCGCTTCTCGGAAAGCTGCACCGTGGTGGGGTTGTGGTGTTCAGGCATGAGATAGAGCGCCCTGAAAGGCGTGCGCTCATGGCGAGCGGCCAGCGCCGCCACATCGATGCCCTCGTCATCAAAGGGCACGGCCACCATTTTCAGCGACTGCTGACGCGCCGTGCTGATCACGCCCGGATAGCTCAGTGCCTCGGCGGCCAGACGGTCATTGGGCGAGAGCAGCGCCGACAGCGCCAGCGCAATGCCGTTCGTGCCGCCCTGAGTCACCAGAAGCTCATCCGGGTCGACAGCCAGCCCCTGATGGCTCAGCCAGTCGGCGTAGCGCTGGCGATGCGTTGCCATGGTGTCATCAAGCGGATAGTGGATGGCCTGCTCAAGTGCGGCGGGGTCTGCGCTGATCTCACTCAGGAGGCGCCCCAGGGTGGCCTGACGTTCCGGATGCAGCGGCGGCAGCGACATGCCCAGATCCACCAGCCCATCATGCGGGGCGCCGATGACCCGAGAAAATCCTTCGGCGGTCTGTTCAGCCTTGACGTAGGTACCGCTGCCCACCTGGGCGCTCACCCGTCCGCTCTGCTCTACCAGCGCATAGGCGCGGGTGACGGTGCCGACCGTCACCTTGAGTGCGTCTGCCAGTCGGCGCTGCGGGGGCAGCTTTTCTCCTGGCGGCAGTTCGCCGTTATCGATGGCACGCTCGATGGCGTGGGCCAGGGCGCGATAGCGCGGTCCATCCTCTGAAAGTTCGGGTATCCATATTGTCATGGTGACAATAAATCCATTGACGGTGACATTGGAAAACGTATGCTCGAATTGTCACCCATAAGCGGGTAACGCTTCCACAATTGTATTCATACAATGATTGAGGGGCCATCATGATGTCCGTCAGCTGGTGGGTCTCCGTGACCCTGTTCGCCATTACCATGACCGGTACACCCGGCCCCAATAACGTCATGCTGACGGCCTCCGGCGCCATGTACGGTTTTCGCCGCACCCTGCCCCACATCATGGGCATTCTGCTCGGCGGGATGACGCTCTTTACGCTGATCGCACTGGGGCTGGGCGCGCTCTTTCAGCGCTATCCGCTGATCCAGCAGGGGCTACAGATTGTGGGGGCGCTCTATCTGCTGTATCTGGCCTGGCGCATCGCCAGTGCGCCGCCGCCGCAGTTTGATGCTACAGGTGACGCCCGCCCCCTGACACTGTGGCAGGCGGCCACCTTTCAGTTCGTCAATCCCAAGGTCTGGGTGATGGGACTGACCCTGATGGCCAGCTTTCTACCCGCCCAGGGCACGCTCTGGGCCAATGCGCTGGGGCTTGCCGTGTTCATGGAGCTTATCGCCCTGCCCTGCATCTCACTGTGGGCGGGCTTTGGCATGGTGATTGCGCGCTTTTTGAAGACCCCGCGGGCGTGGCGCCTCTTTAACGTCACCATGGGGCTGATGACTGCCGCCTGCGTGGTGTTCATTGTAAAGTGACACCCATTTTCAACGATCAGCAGGGGCAGCCGCCGCATGAGTGACAGACCCGAAAAACCCGGTGTGACCGTACGTGAGGTGATGGATCAGGATCTTGCCGCCATCCATGCCATCTATGACCACCACGTCCGCCACGGGCTGGGCTCGTTTGAAGAAGTGCCGCCAACGCTTGAAGAGATGACCCGCCGCTGCACGGCCACGCGCGAGGCGGGGCTGCCGTATCTGGTCGCGACACTGGAGGATGAGGTGGTGGGCTACGCCTACGCCGGCTTTTTCCACCCGCGCAGCGCCTACCGCTTCTGTCTGGAGGACTCGGTCTACGTCAGCCACGCTGCCCACGGCCGCGGCGTGGGCAGCGCGCTGTTGAGCGAGCTGCTCACGCGCTGTGAAGCCGGCCCCTGGCGCCAGATGATTGCGCTGGTCGGTGACAGTGACAATCAGGGCTCGATCGCCCTGCACAGGCGCTTTGGCTTTACCCATCAGGGCGTGATCGAGGCGTGTGGCTTCAAGTTCGGCCGCTGGGTCGATGCGGTGATCATGCAGCGCGCGCTCAACGAGGGTGACACGACATTGCCGGACGCCGGCCAGCTGCAAACACCGGGCTAAAGGCGCCTTGCCGAGCCGGACATGACAACGCCATCGACCCTTCAGGTCGATGGCGTTGTTGTTTGATGGCATTGTTGATGGATGCTGTTGTTGATGGATGCGGCGGGCCAGCTACTGCATCAGCGCCCCGCCGGCCTCATCATCAAGCGTAATGCCGGTGACGCCGATCTCCTCTGCCAGTGCCAGCAGATAGTGGCGCAGGGCGCGGCGGGTGGCCTGCTCGCGCAGGGTATGGCGCACCCGATCGACCACCGCCTCCAGCGGCAGTGCCTCGCCCTCGATCTTCTGATCGATCTGCACCAGATGCCAGCCGTAGCGCGAGGCCAGCGGCTGGTCATGCAGCCCCTCGGGCAGGTGTTTGAGGGCATCATCCAGCTCCTTCACGGTCTGCCCGGGTGCCAGTTCCCCCAGCGCCCCGCCGCTCTCCTTCGACGGACAGGCCGAATGGCGCAGGGCGAACTCGTCAAAGCGCTCCGGGTGCTCAAAAAGCTCGTTGAGCAGGGATTCTCCCAGCGTTTTCATCTCGTCACGCGCGGTCTGGTCATCCGGTGCTGCCGGCAGCAGCACATGACGCACGCGGTAGCGCGGTGGCGTGCAAAAGCGGTCGCGATGCGCCTGAAAGTAGCGTTCGCAGGCGGCGTCATCGGGTTCGGGCGTGCTCAGGGCCTGATCCAGCAGCGTGGTCATAGCATCCTGCTCATCCATGGCCACATCGCGCCCCAGCGTGTGCTCGGCCTCCTGACGCAGCAGCTCGCGAATGACCAGCGCCCGCGCCGCCGCCAGCTGCGCGCTTTCCGGCGAATCGGCGCCGTGATACTGCATCTCGGCGGCAATTTCTGCTGGATCGATCGGCGTGTCGCCAACAACGATGGGCGGCAGGGCCAGAGTTGGCGCCTCCGGCAGCGTTTGCGTGTCGATCATCTGCATGGCGGTATCTCCTCAGGCGCGTCGGCGGACCAGCTGATAGCGACGGCCGATATAGCCAAACGGCGCGCTCCAGGCGTGGACCAGACGGGTGAAGGGAAAAATCAGCACGATGGTCAGGCCCACCACGATATGCAGCTTGTAGATCAGCCCCACCTCCATCAGATGGCTGGCGGCATCGGCGCGAAAGAACACGATCGACTGTGCCCACTCGGCCAGCGGCAGCATGACGCTGCCATCCAGGTGATGACGCGCTGCCACGATGGTCAAAAGCCCCAGCGTTACCTGCACCATCAGAAGCGCCAGAATCACGATGTCGGCAGTGCTCGAACTGGCCCTCACGCGTGGATCAAACAGGCGTCGGTGGAGCAGGATCATCCCGCCGATCAGACACAGCACGCCGGCAATGCCGCCGACAATGATCGCCATGATCTGTTTGTTGCCGGGCGTGATCGCCCACTCATAGGCCCAGTGCGGGGTCAAAAGTCCGACCAGATGACCGAAGAAGATCACGATGATGCCAATGTGGAACAAATTGCTGCCCACGCGCATGCGGGCCTTGCTGAGCATCTGGCTTGATCCGGTCTTCCAGGTGTACTGACCGTGATCAAAGCGCAAAAGGCTGCCCAGCAGAAAGACCGTGCCGGCAAGATACGGGTAGAAGCCAAAGAGCAGGGTATGGGTGTAATCCATCATGAGAGATCTCCCGAGACAGGATCGATGACACGTACGGGGTGGGCCTCATCGCGTGCGTTCTGGCGCTGCTGCGCGCGGCGCTGGCCGGCGGCGGACTGCACCGCGCAGTCCTGATCGGAGCTTGCAGAAAAGCGCACGGCCTCCTCTTCCCACACCGCATCGAGTGCCGCCGGCGTGTCGTCGCGTGTTTCCGCGCGCACCTTGTCCTGATGCTCGGTGATCTCGTCCTCGGCCCCGATCAGCGCCAGCAGCGTGGCCGTGGCCAGGGCCTGATCGGCCTCGCGCTCCTCCAGGCGTGCGGTCAGTCGCGCCAGAATATGGGCGATCTCGCCGAGGTGACCGGCGATGCCGGCCTCATCCCGGGTCGAGAGATACTCCAGAAACAGCGGCAGGTAGTCGGGCAGCTCGCGGGCATCGAGCTCAAAGCCCGCCTCGAGGTACTGGGCCAGCAGATCGACCATCGCCTGACCGCGATCGCGCGACTCACCATGGACGTGTTCAAACAGCAGCAGCGAGGTCGCCCGCCCCTTGTCAAAAAGCGCTACATAGTCGGCCTGCAGATCGAGCAGATCGCCCTGGGCGATGCGGCGAATCCATGCCACGAGCGTTTCCCGCCGCAGGGGCGTGAGCCGCGTCTCTGCCTTGATCACCGCCACCATCTCGGGGGCGGCCTGTTGCAGGGCCCTGGTGGGGTAATCCAGCAGCCGTGCCAGAACAATCAGACTACGCATGGCGATCCTCCTCGAACTCAAAGCGCGAGACTTCCGGTTCGTAGTGCGACACCACGGGCTTGACCAGCGTCGAGGTCTGGCGGCGCCCGCCAAAGAGGCTGCCGGGGCTGTCGCCGCCGTTGCAGCCCTGGCCGAAGGTAAAGCCACAGCCGCCGCGCTCCGGGAAGGCGTCGCGGGCCTGCTCGCGGTGGGTCGAGGGAATCACGAAGCGGTCGTCGAAATCGGCCAGCGCCAGGTAGCGATACATCTCCTCGATCTGGGCCTTGGTCAGGCCCACGGCGTCCAGCACCTCGGTGGCTTCACGCCCGTCCACCTGCTGGGCACGCTTGTACAGGCGCATCGCCATCAGCCGCTTGAGGGCACGCACCACGGGCGCCTCTTCACCGGCGGTCAACAGATTGGCCAGATAGCGCACCGGGATGCGCAGCGATTCGATGTCCGGCAGCACGCCATCACTCGGCACGTTGCCCTGATCGAAGGCGGACTGGATCGGCGAGAGCGGCGGCACGTACCAGACCATCGGCAGGGTGCGGTACTCCGGATGCAGCGGCAGGGCCAGCTGCCAGTCGATGGCGAGCTTGTAGACGGGCGAGGCCTGAGCGGCCTTGATAACGTTGTCTTCCACCCCGTCGCGGCGTGCCTGGGCGATCACCTCGGGGTCGTGCGGGTCGAGAAAGATCTCGCACTGGCGATGGTAGAGATCCTGCTCATCGGCACTGGCGGCCACTTCCTCGATACGGTCGGCATCATAGAGCAGTACGCCGAGTGAGCGGATGCGGCCCACGCAGGTCTCCGAGCAGATGGTCGGCTGACCGGACTCGATGCGCGGATAGCAGAAGATGCACTTCTCGGATTTACCGCTTTTCCAGTTGTAGTAGATCTTCTTGTAGGGGCAGCCGGACACGCACATGCGCCAGCCGCGGCACTTGTCCTGATCGATCAGCACAATGCCGTCTTCCTCGCGCTTGTAGATTGCCCCGCTCGGGCAGGACGCCACGCACGCCGGGTTCAGGCAGTGCTCGCAGAGCCTGGGCAGATACATCATGAAGGTGTTTTCAAACTCGCCGTAGATGTCGGCCTGGATGCGATCGAAGTTCTTGTCCTTGCGGCGCTTTTCAAACTCGGTGCCCAGAATCTCCTCCCAGTTCGGGCCCCACTCGATCTTTTGCATGCGTTTGCCGCTGATCAGCGAACGCGGGCGCGCCACTGGCTGATGCTTGCCCTCTCCCGCGCGGTGCAGGTGCTGGTAGTCAAAATCAAACGGCTCGTAGTAGTCATCGATCGCCGGCAGCTCCGGATTGGCAAAGAGTTTCGCCAGCACGCGAAAGCGCCCGCCGATGCGAGGTTCAATGCGGCCATCCTCCCGGCGCAGCCAGCCGCCCTTCCACTTCTGCTGGTTCTCCCACTCCTTTGGGTACCCGATGCCGGGCTTGGTTTCGACGTTATTGAACCAGGCATATTCCATGCCCTCACGACTGGTCCAGACGTTTTTACAGGTCACGGAACAGGTATGACACCCGATACATTTATCGAGATTGAGCACCATGCCCACCTGCGAGCGAATTCTCATAATCACGGCCTCCACGACGATCGCGCATGGACTGCCCGCCACCGGCAGGATGCGCAGTTATGGGGCCAAGCGTGCGCGTGGTGGGCGGTGTTGGTTTTGATGCAGGTCAAGGTGGGTGGGAGCGAGGAAAGAGGCTACCTCTTTGGGGGTAGCGACTATCTATTGAATAAAAAGCTTATAATTCAATAGCTTGCCATGTAATGTAGTATCTAGGGCGTAATTTTTTTTTGAACAGTAGGTTCTTTAGAGATAGCAATTACGCAGATACATAAAAGACTGTTTTTAATCTTAGGAGTACCTAAAGGAATTAAATTTGTGCATCCGTTTGCCGATCTACATTAATCTAAATTAATGTAATAGCCATTAATGTTTGAGGTCGGTGGCATGAAAATAGAAATAGATGATCTTTGCGTAAGCAAAAACGCACAGTTTTATAAACTAAAAAAATCTCTGAGCGTAAGCGCGTTAAAAGCATTGTTTAAAGAAGTATCCCAAAATCGTTCTGGGAACTATCTGTGTAATAAAGTTCGGTCAAGTTATACATCTAATAATAATGTAGTCGTTAAGTATTCACTTCTTTCTTACAAAACAGTAGCAGAACCATCATTCCTTAAGGGTACACAGATTAAAGAGTATAAAGTTGCTTACTTGTTGTTAGTAGAGTTAGATGATGCTGTAGCCGTAATGAAAAAACACGTAGAACCCTTTGCAAACTTTTTTGATGATTTTTTAGAAGAGTTTGACTACGACAATTTTTGTCATTTTTATGGCGATAAGAGTCCTGAGTATGAAAAAATCGCCATGAAAAACATGAGCATTTCTAATGCGGTTATTAGATCGCGATCTTTAGAAGCAAAAAATTTGGACGGGATCATGTCATCAAATTCTTCTAGTAGATCTGTACCTACCAGCTTCAGGATGAAGATTGCCCAAGATGTATATACGCTGACTCCAAATACATCTAGAGTTAGCCATCGGGATAAAAAAGCTGGTTTCGATGAATTAGTTGATTGGCTATCTTTGACCAAGGAAGAAATAAAAATTGTTAATGGTAAGAGTGAATTTTTAAATAATTTCGCAGTTCCTGTTTGTTTAGAAGATATACTAAAGATTCCTCATTCGATCACTGCTATTTTTTTAGATTTGGGAGAGGTCGAAAGAAAGATAGAGAGCGGAGAAGCAAAATTAAAAAAACAAAACGGTGATTACCTGAATCAAAATGAAATCTATAGATTTTTTGATACTTTGAAGTCTCCATTAAAAATTAATAGTAAATCAATTTTTGTGAAAGGAAAGAAAGTAAAAGGAAAAATCCAGTGTTCAAAAAGTTCGATTGCTATTAAAAATACGATTTTGAATGATTTAGTGATAGAAGAGGATGGGGTATCTGAATATAAGCTGTCTAAATTGGTTAATGAGGAAAAGCCGTTTTCTGCTGTTTTTGATAGTCCAAATTACTCATATTATTCTCGCTCTTGCTTTGAAGATAAATCTCTTCTTAATAACATTGACTCTATGCTTACTATTTTCGATGACACCTTTGATTTTTCCAAAGTTAAAAGTGAGAAAGAAAAGAAACATAAAGCTTCGCTCGCAAGATTCCCAGAAAAATCGCTTTTTAGAGCGATCGAGGATGAATATTGTGCTGAGTCTAATGTCGTTTTCTGCGATGACATGAATGATGAATGGGCTGATCATATATCTTTTAATATCAATAGATCAGTGCCAGAAGTTTCCTTTGTGCATTCGAAGTTTGTTATTAAAGACACCTATGGTGCTAGCGCTTTCCACGAAGTTGTTGCCCAAGCATTAAAAAACATTGGACGCACTCAGTCAGATAAAAAATCTTTTAAAGAAAAATACGATAAGAAGTGGTCCAAAATGTATGAGTCTACTCAGATACCTAGGACTATAGGAGCAAATAACTGGAAAGATGTTGAAAATGTGATAGATGTTGTGCAAAAAAATCCAAATGCTATAAAAAAGGTGGTTTTAGCGACGCCATTTTTAAGCAAGTCAAAATTGAGTGATGAAATCGGCCAGTTAAATACAAGGGGGAGATGTAAGCCGCATTATGTTCAGTTGATATGGCTGATAAATACTTTTATAAGTTCTTGTAAGGAGTATGGTGCTCAAGCTTATATTCTTTGTAAAAAGTAGTTATGCCTACTAAAAGGGCGCCTAGCGTTTTTTAACGCCCTTTCATGGTTTTCTATTGAAAGTACTACTTGCCAAAAAGCAGCCAATAAAGCTTGAACCTCTTCACTCAACCCATATCAGCTCCAGCACATGACGAATTCGCTCGCCGTCCCACTCGTAGCCCAGGTGCCGGCCCTGCCGAGTCGCGCTCATAACGGGCGGACGTAGTGCCGCTGCGCACTCACCGCCCAAATCTCTTACGCTGGGATAAACAATGCCATCGGCCCCCTCTTCCCTAAGACGCAAACCAAAGGCCTGCCCTGCCTGCCAGCTTTTGGGTGTCAAAAGAGGCGCGGCTTCCGGGTTATTGCGTAGATCAAACAGCTCGCCCTGCAGATCGGACAGATAGACGCGCTGCTGAAGCTGCATCGGCGGCTCACTGGACTCTCTCATGAACCGTTCCATGTGATAGCGCGTCTCGGCAATGGCGGTGGCCTCGGATAGCGCACAGTAATAGACGCCGAAGCTGCCATCGCTGAAGCGGGAACCCTGTCCGCTGAAGTGGCAGAAGGCCGCCATGACGGGTGTCCAGCCCGGGCCGTAACGCCGATCTTCTTCCGGCACCATATGAATGGCGCCGGCTTCTTCTCTCAGGCGCGCAGACGTCTCGCCCTCCAGCTGATTAAGCAGTGCCCAGTCGTCGGGCTCGGCCACGCGTTCGAACAGATCAATGGGAGGAAAGCGTGAGGGCACCACCCGATAACTGGGCTGCCAGTGCAACGGCGTGCGGGGAAAGCTCATGCGTGACCGCCGCCTCGTGCGCCGTCCAGGTGCTGTCTTACCACATAAAGATCCGACACCAGACCGCTGCGCAGTCGGTCCAGCGGCGCCTGCCCAGAGAACAGCGGATTACGGTTGGCGCGTCGCAGCCAGCTGTCGGCGGCATCACTGCGCGGCAATAAAATCTGCAGGGCCTTGTAGATGCCCAGAATCAGAGACATTCGCTCCATCTGACTCTGGTCCAGATTCGCCTTTTCAGGCGCGCGTTTCCAGCGACGGTAGGTGGCATCAGGCACGCCCAACAGCAGGGCAGCTTCCTGCTCCTTCAGCGCCCAGTCCCTGACAATATTGGGATAGGTGCGCATGACCGCGGCACTCATGTTCTGGCGCTCTTCCGCTGACATTGTCGTAATGGCCATGCGGCTCTCCTTCGATCATATGGCGTTTAATTTGTATTTTACGCCATATGATCGTTTTGTCACTGTGATGCTTCTTCAGCCGGCATCATCTCTGCCTCAATGACCAACAGCCTGAATTTCATTATTCCGGTGTCCCGGTTTGAAAGCATGCGAACCGGTTTTCCAGACCGTGATGAAAGCCACGACAAGCAGGGCCACCAGTACGACAGGGAAGGCGCCTACGCCCCAGGAATCGAGAATTATGCCGCCGATGATCCCACCACCTGCAATCGCGGAGTTCCATGTCACGACATTCATGGAGAGCGCCACATCAGCGCCGCTCCCGGCAGCATCAGCCAGGGCAGTCTGCAGCAATGTGGCAGCACCTCCGAACGTGATGCCCCATACCATCACGCCGATGTAGATGATCGACGGGTTTTGTGTGCTCAAGCCGAATGTAAAAGCGGTGATGGCAAATGCGGCAAGGCTTGTCAGTACTGTGGCCCGCAAATGGCTGTCCACAAGCCTTCCAGCGATCCAGATGCCTGCAAGCGATGCAACGCCAAAGGCAAATAGCGCCAGATCAACCCGCTCGCCGATTCCCGCCTGCTTCACAAAAGGCGCCACATAGGTATAAAGAATGTTATGAGCCAGCATCCACGTTAAAACCACTGCCAGCACTGGCCGCACACCGGGTGTCATGAAGACTTTCCGCAATGGCATGCGATCCGTGGAGGACTGCCCGGGGTAGTCTGGAACCTTGACGATTACCCACACGCTCAACGCAAGGGTCAGGGCGGACATGATCCAGAAAGCTGTACGCCAGCCGAGTGCTGATCCCAGCAAGGTGCCAAGAGGAACCCCCAGGGATAACGCCACGGGAACGCCTACCATCGCGACTGCCATTGCGCGTCCCTGTTGATGTGGCGCCACCATGCGTCTGGCGTAACCAGCAAGAAGACTCCAGGCAAGCCCAGCAGCAACCCCTGCCAAAAATCGGGCCACCAGCGTCAGGACATGGTTGCCGGAGAGCGCCGTCGCCGAGTTGAAAACGAAAAATCCAATGATGGTGAGCAGCAAAACGTTACGCCGCCGCCATCCGCGCGTAGCAATCGTCAGGGGAATCGCTGCCAGCAACGAACCCAGCGCATACACCGTCACCATTTGACCTGCCATGGCCTGGCTGATTCCGAGACCTTCACTGATTTGAGGTAACAGGCCAGCAGGCAGGGTTTCTGTCACGATGCAGATAAAACCTGTCATGGCCAGGGCCAGCAACGCGGCCAATGGAAGCTTGTCGGTCTTCGCCGATGGCGCCTGTGTGGAGAGATTGTTCACGGAAAATATCCTTGTCGAAGTCGGAATCTGGCGCCGGGAGTAAACCCCGGAAAGCTCCATACGATTTATGTATCGATCGGTATATATATTTAGAGCGCCTGTCAGACAGTCGTCAAGGACTTTTATATCAACTAGTATGTAAGTCGCTTTGTGCGCAGAAACGACACGGAGGTGGAAATGGCACGGATGGGACGCCCGAGAGCGTTTGATCGCCAGCAGGCCATCGAGCAAGCGATGCATCTTTTCTGGGAGCAGGGTTATGAAACAACGTCGCTGAGCCAGCTAAAAGCGCAGCTGGGCGGGGGTATCTCTGCACCGAGTTTTTATGCGGCCTTCGGGTCAAAGGAGGCATTGTTCAGGGAAGCTGTTCAGTGCTATCTGGAGAGCTATGCCGGTGTGACAGAGTGCCTGTGGGACGATGCAATACCTCCCAGAGAAGCGGTCGAACTTGCCCTGCGGCGTTCAACGACAATGCAGTGCGATTCCGGACATCCCAGAGGCTGCATGGTTGCCCTGGGCACCATGAGCGCGCCAGGGCCTGAGCATGCTCATGTTGCAGAGCCATTGGCCATTTCACGTGCGCGTACACATGCCGGGTTTGTACGATGCGTGGAGCGTGGAATCGCGACAGGCGAGCTTGCCGAGAATACGGATGCTCATGCCATGGGGACGGCGTTCAATAGTTTCCTGCTGGGTGTATCCATATCAGCGAGAGACGGCATTGATGTGTCGGTCCTGAGTGCCTCTATCACGGGACTCATGAAGCTGTGGGACGTTGCAAGCAATGAGCAGTAGAAACCTTGGATAAATGATCTGCATGCCTTTGCCGTCTTCCATGGCATCCCGACACCCTGCATCGGCGCGACAAGCTGCTGCTCGAGCATCTGTTTCCGGGGCGTCGACCCGGGCCAGGAGTGGTGGGTGGTGGCATGACGCATCAAAAAGCCCCGCCATCGGCGGGGCTTTTCAGGCGTCAGCCACAGGCCGTTATCGATAATAATCGATGATGGCCTGCCCTCGCTCATCGCTTTCTACCTGCACGATAAAGGGGGCATCGGTGGCACCGAGCATATTGCTATCCAGCGTCATGCCCTGATCTTCACCGCCAAATTGAATCGACATCGGATCACCGACGTGGGTGTCGGTAAATTCCTTGAGGGCACCGCTGCACTCGGAAGACTGAACCAGCTCCACCATGACCATGGGCTTTGACGCATCGTCATGATCCAGAGTGAGGTTGCTCACACATTCCTTTTGGATGGGGAGCGTATAGCTGCCGGATTTGAGAACCAGCCCGTCATCGGAGCGGTCGGGCGCTTCACTGGTACAGCCTGACAGCGCAATGACCATGGCGAACATACAAAAACCGGCTTTCATGTGGAGGCACTCTTTTGGCAGGTGAAACGAGGGTTGTACTTCACACTGTAGCCTTGAAAAGCATCGACAGGAGTGACGGGATCATCAATGACCCGAAGGCCTACGGCGTGTAGGGCGACTCAAAAACCTCTTTCATGACGCGAGAAACAATTTTGAAAGGTACGGTGACGTGATCGACCCCGGCAACAAGGGTAAAACTTGATCGCATGCCATGGGCCGATAGCGGCTGCAATCGCTCGTCAAGGCTGCGCGCGTCACGAATCTGCTGGGGCATGTCGCCCTCGGCCAGAATCAGCACCAGGCTGGGCGGATGTTCTGGTGTCTTTCGCATTGCCTTTCGAAACTCGGGTTCCAGCGGCAGCAGGTACTGATCACGCCACCACAGCGACGGACTTGCCGCGACGATGTGAGTAAAAAGAGCGGGCCGCCTGAACATCGTGTAGATCGCGAACATGCCGCCAAACGAGTGACCGAACAGGCTCTGCCGCCGCGAATCGACCGGTAGTTCAGAAGTGACGCGCGGCAGCAGGCGCTGCTCGAGAAAGGCCAGCAGTTCATCCTGCCCGCCCTGAGGGGGCTCGTTGTGTCCGGCGGGCGCCGGCGGCGTGAAATCGTAGGAACGCCGCTGGAAATTGAGCGCCTGCGCCTGCGGATAGCCGACCCCGACGATGATCGTGTCGTGATAGCGCGCGACGGTGTCGCGAGCCGCATGGAAGGCTGGAAAGTAGGCGTTGCCATCGAGCACATAGAGCACCGGATAACCTCCTTGCGGAGGTTCGCCGTCGGGCAGGCTGATCATGATGCGATACGCCCTGCCCTGCGCGTTATGCATCTCCCACTGTTGGGTATGGTCCAGCGTCACCGGGCCAGCGTCGCCGGTTGCGGTATCTGCTCGGACCACGTGGCCCGGGACAGGCGTCATCAGCCAAAGCATGATCAGAATCGTGCTCGTTAAAGCGATACGCATCCGTTCTCGAAATGCAGAGACAATATGCATGAGTCTCTTTTCTCCCCTATTGCCCCTTTCTAAAACCCGAACTCGACCCCGGCATAGAAGGTCCGCCCCGGGGCCGGCTCAAAATAGCGGTCGTTGCTGGCGTTGATGCGGGTGTTGGCAAAATGCTCGCGGTCGAACAGGTTGCGAATGCCGGCGTAGAGATTGAGGCTCGTATCATTGCCAAGCTGCCAGCCTTCACCCGCGCGCAGGTTGATCAGCCAGTAGCTGTCGACGTCCACATCGTTGGCATTGTCGGCCACCATGTCGCCAATGTACTGGGTTTCCAGCGTGGCAAAGCGCTGATCAGTGCCTTCCCACGTCAGCCAGTTGACCCAGGTCTGCTCCGGCAGGCCGGGAATGCGGTTGCTGTCATGGCGCTCGCCTTCATTGTCTTCGAAGCTGTCAAAGCGGTAGTGGGCCAGCGTCAGGGCGCTATCGAGCCGCCAGGCATCAAGGAACTGCCAGCCCAGCGCCACTTCCAGCCCATCGCGGTCGGTGTCGCCAGCGTTCTGGTAGAAATCTCGTCCATCTACTGTGTAAGGCACCAACTCGTCGCGTACCCGCACCGAGAACAGTGCCACATCGTAGTTCAGGCCGTTGTTGAAATGGCCGCGCAGACCGACTTCCCGGTTCCACGCCTTCTGTGGCTCGACGCTAGCGTTGAAGCCGCCGCCTCCGGCGGGGTTGGCAAACTCGGAGAAGGTCGGTGTCTCAAATGAAGTGCCGGTATTCACGTAGGCCTGATGGGTGGGCAGGTAGCGATAGCTCAGCCCCGCCGAGCCGCTCCACTCGTTGAATTCGCGGTCGCCGCTGTCATCGCCGCTGTCGTTGAAGTCATCGTCAATCTTGAGCCTGACGCGGTCATAGCGCGCCCCCAGCGAGGCGGTCCACTGATCGGTAAGGTCGAGATCACCCTGCACAAAAAACCCGGTCGAGGTGGCGGTCTGGGTCTCGTCTTCAGATTTAGCCGACCGATTGCCGTCTACGTCTGAGCCATAGCGGTAGCGATCATCTTCCTGACGTGCTACTTCGATGCCTGCTGCATAGCGCAGTGGCATCTCTGATAGATGAACGGAATCGTGATATTCAGCGCTGGCACCGTAATAGTCACGATCGTAACCAAGCAAATTATCGTCACCGACATAAGGAAGCTGCTGCTCAAAGTTCCGCCAGCTGTAGAAACCCTTCACATAGAGCTCGCCGGGGCCGGCGGAAAGATCCTCGTACTGAAGCCCCACCACCTGCTGATCGACTTCCTGCCCGGAATCTATACGCGTTGGGGAGTAAAAGTTTGAGTTTGCTGTACCACGACGATTTTCACCTACCTGCTCGCGGGTCAGCCCGCCCGGGTCCTCGGAGCGCGGGTTGTCGAGCAGATTGACGATGGCGGTCAGCGCGCGGTCCTCACTCAGCTCGCGGCGCAGTTTGGCATTGAGCAGGTACTTTTCGACCGAGCTGTGGTCACGATAGCCGTCCTGGTTCAACGCCGAGAGGCTGACGTGGTGCGACCAGTCGCCATCGCTGCCACCGGTCTGCAGGGAGGCCTTTTTGTAGCCGTCGCTGCCGCCTTCCACACGCAGGCGGGTGCCCGGGTCCTCGCGGCCGTCGGCGGTGGTCACCGAGATCACCCCGCCGGCGGCGTTGCCGTAGAGCACCGAGGCGGGTCCGCGGATCACCTCAATGCTCTCGGCGCTGTCGAGATCGATCGCATCGATCTGGGCCTGGCCGTCCGGCAGCGTATAGGGAATGCCGTCCATCAGGATGGTGATGCCGCGCACGCCGAAGGGGGCGCGAGCGCCAAAACCGCGGATCGCGATGCGCTGGCCCTGGGCGAAGTTGTCGCGGTTCTGGATGAACACGCCCGGCACCTGGCCGAGCGATTCATCCAGGCGCACCCGCTGCTGGCCGCGCTGAATGCTGTCACGCTCGACGGTCGACACGGCCGCCGGCGTGTCGTAGAGCTCGCGGGCCAGACGCGGGGCGCTGATCACCATGGTCTCCACGGCCTCGGTCGTCTCGATCTCCTCGCCGTGGGCACTCCCCGCCGTCATGGCGCCCGCCAGCGCCAGCAGCAGCGTTCTGCGTGATGTCATGTTGTTCCCTTGAAACCGGTTCTGGTCTTGACGCCGGTTGTGGTCTTGAAACCGATTGTGGTCTTGAAACCGATTGTGGTTTTGAAACCGAGAATGGTGGTGTTGTCGTTATGTTATTGGCTATGGCGCCGAGTCTAGCATCCGACACGGCCAGGCCTCCTTGCGGTTGAGCAAGACTTTTCAATAAGCCGAACAATTCAATTGACGATGTAAAATGATCGTTTTACATTAGGTGTGTAAACAGATCGTTTTACACAAGAGTGTGGTTTCACTCCAGGGAGACGTCATCATGACCATCATGGACAAGCTCGTGACAGCCTCGGAAGCGCTCTTCGACCGCCACGGCTTCACCGCCACCGGTATGGACAAGCTCACTCAGGGTGCGGGCATCTCGAGTCGCACGCTCTACAAACATGCCGGCAGCAAGAACGCACTGATTGCCCGGGTACTCGGCGAACGCGACAAGCGTTTTGCGCGGCGCCTGGAGGTGGAGAGCATCGATGCGCTGTTCAAGGGGCTGGAGGACTGGGTGCGGTTGGAAGGTCGGCGCGGCTGTCTTTTTCTGCGTGCGCTCGGCGAGACCGGCGGCGATACGCCGGAAATCGTGGACGCGGTGCTGGCGCACAAGGCGCGGATCGCAGAGCGTATCGCCGTGCTGGTCGAGCATGACACCGGCCACGCCGATGCGATGTTGACCGAGCAGGTCATCGTGCTTTTCGAGGGGGCCACGGCTGCGGCAGTCTATCGCGGTGAGCAGGCTGTCGCCGCTGCTCGGCAGTCGGCGGCCACGCTGATGGCCGAGGCACGCTCATGAGTCCGGCCATCTATCTGGGAGGCGTCGGGTTCGGGTTGATCGCCGTATGCTACGGCTTTGCCCGCTTCGCCTTCGGGCTCTTTCTACCGCAGATCGATGCCGAGCTCTCGCTGTCTTCAAGCCTGAGCGGGCTGATCTCCGGCGGTGCCTTTCTGGGCTACTGTGTCGCGATTATCCTGTCGGCGTGGCTGACCGAGCGGCTCAGCGCTCGCGTTGTGGCCGTCGGCGCGGCGCTGGTGGCAGCGGTGGGCATGGCCGGCATGGCGATGGCGCCATCGGCACTCTGGCTGGCCGCGGCGGTCATGCTGGCCGGTTCCAGTACGGGGCTGGCCTCTCCACCCATGGCTGCAGCGGTGTCAGCCGCGGTACGTTCCGAGCGACAGGGCGCGACCAACACGGTCATCAATGCCGGCACCGGGGCAGGCGTGGTGATGTCCGGCCTTGTAGCGCTGATGATGGGCGATCAGTGGCGCCTGGCGTTTGCCGCCTTTACCGTCGTTGCCATCGTACTGGCCGTTGCTGTGGCCTTTTGCGTGCCGGCAAAGGCCGGTCGTGACCGCAAAACCGCCGGTGGCCTGCCCGTTCTCGACGGCCCGCTTCGCCGGCTGATGGCGGCCGCCTTTTTAATGGGAGCGGCCAGCACGGCGCTGTGGTCCTTCGGCGGGCAGCTGGTGTCGCTGCGCCTTGACTGGGGAGGCACCGGTGCCGCCCTGCTCTGGCTCACCATCGGCGCGGCCGGGATAGTGGGCGCCGCCGCCGGCACGCTGGTCACCCGGTTTGGGATTGATCGCGTCCATCGGGTCTTTCTGATCGCCCTTGCCGGTGGCATCGTGATGGTGGGCATGGAGGGCACCACGCCGGCCCTGACGCTGGGCGGCGGCCTGTTGTTCGGTCTGGCCTACATCATGATCACCGGGGTCTATCTGGTCTGGGGTGTCTCGGCCCTTCCCGAGCGACCCGCCACCGGACTGATGATCGGCTTTCTGACCATTGCCATCGGCCAGACTGTAGGGGCCCCGATCTTCGGGACGCTGATGGACGCCCTCCCCCCTCATTACGCCGTGCTCATCTTTGCAGCACTGGCCCTGACTGCTGCACTGGCGCGGGCGGGCAAATTACCTGCCACCTGATTCGATGCTCAATGATGCGTACGCTTCAAAAAATCCCTGAGCACCACGGCGTTGTTGCACGCCTCATCCCTTGCGGCGAACAGCAGCGTCAGCCCTTCGTTTTGAGCGTGCTCGCGCAGCGATTGGGCAAGCGTTGAATCCCCTTCGCGCAGCTCCTGGCGATAGGCCGTGTAGAAGTCATCCCAGCGGTCGCGGTCGTGGCCGAACCACTTGACCAGGTCCTTTGACGGGGCGATATCGCGACACCATTCATCAATATGGGCCTCTTCCTTTGCCACGCCGCGGGGCCACATGCCATCCACCAGCACACGATAGCCGTCCTCCCTGTCACGCTCGGCATAAATCCGCTTGAGCTGAATCTGCATGTCGCCTCCTGACGGTGTTGTCATGAATGTGTTGAAACATTAGTCGTCATGAATTCAATCTGCAGGGTGCCTTTTGTCGCACCCGGTGAGGCCGACAACCCCAGAAGGAAACTTAAGAAAAGCACAATACAGGCTTCTTATTGTTATGATATAACTTTGCGATAAAGGACCATCACAACAGCCGGGGGCGTGCGGTCATCATGGCGGCGAATGCGGTATTAAGGGTCGATGAGCTGTGTATCCATGTGGATGGCCAGCCGGTCGTGAGTGATCTCTGCTTTCATGTGGCGGCCGGTGAGCGGGTCTGCCTGCTGGGACCATCGGGGTCGGGCAAGTCGCTGACGGCCAGCGCCATTCTTGGGCTGTCGCCGCGCTCGGTGCAGGTCGATGGCAGCGTGTGCATCAATGGCGTGGAGGTGGCCGACATTCGCGCCACCCGTCGCCCGATGCAGTCACGCTCGGGCATGGTCTTTCAGGACACCCATTCGGCGCTCAACCCGCTGGTCAGCGTCGGTGCGCAGCTGCGCGAGCCCTTCATGCGCTTTCACGGCCTCTCGCGCAAAAGCGCCATGGAAGCGGCCATGGCGATGCTGCGTGGCATGAACATCGAAAGGGCCGAAGAGGCCATGCAGCGCTCGCCGGCCGAGCTTTCCGGCGGGCAGCGCCAGCGTATCTGCATGGCGCTGGCACTGGCCTGCAAGCCGGCGCTGATCGTGGCTGATGAGCCCACCACAGCACTGGATGTGCTCACTCAGCAGGAGGTGTTAAAGCTTCTGCGCGAGTGTACCGGCACGCAGGACACGCCGGCGCTGCTGTTCATCTCCCACGATATCGGCGCGGCCTGCCGCCTGTGTGAGCGTGCCGTCATCATTGATGACGGCCGCCTGGTCGAAAGCAACACGCTGACCCACATCATCGCCAATCCGCAGCATCACTTCTCGCGCCAGTTGGTGCGGGCGCTGCGGGAAAGCGCCCCCGGCATGCCGCCTTATGCCGCCGACTTTGATGCTCTCGAGGGGCTGCTGTGCACGGCGTAGCGTCAGGTGAGGCCCCGCTGCTGTGTGCCACCGGTCTCTACAAGCACCTGCATTCGCCGAGCCTGGCGTTCTGGCGTACGCGCCGGCCGCTCACGATTCTGCGTGACATCCATCTTTCGATTCAGCCCGGCGAGCGCATCGGGCTTGCCGGCGTGTCCGGTGCGGGCAAAACGACGCTTTTGAACCTGCTGCTGGCGCTCAAGGGCGCCGATGCCGGCACCATCACCTGTCAGGGTCGAGTGGTGCGCCCGGCCTCCGTGCGGGCGCTGCGCTGGTATCGCCGTCAGGTGCAGTACATCCCTCAGGATCCGGCCTCTTCACTCGACCCGCGCATGAGCGTGCGCGACCTGATCCGTGAGCCGCTGGTCCGCCTGAACGTGGTCGATAACCACACCCGGCGCATCGATGAGGCGCTGGACCGGGTAGGGCTGGATCAGACGTTGCTGCGCGCCCTCCCCGGGGCGCTCTCCGGCGGGCAGGCGCAGCGCGTGGCCATTGCCCGCGCCGTGGCCCTGCGCCCGCGACTGCTGCTCGCCGATGAGCCGCTCAGCGGGCTGGACCTGCCGGTGCGCGCCCGGGTCATGCAGCTGTTTGACGACATGAGCTGCCTGGATGGCACGGCCTTTTTGATCATCTCTCATGATCTCTCGGTCATGCCCCGGCTCTGCGAGCGCACCCTGATTCTGCATGACGGCGCCATCATCGAGGACCGGCCCACGACGGCCCTGTTTGACGCCCCCGAGCATGACCATACCCGGGCGCTGGTGCGGGCGGCGTATCAGGATCACGCCATCACCGCGATGGTGCCCGCGCCGGCTGCCACGTCCCTTTACCCCGTGCCCTGATACCGATTGTCCAGGAGATCCGTTTTGACCCTTCGTCGCGCGTTTTATCTATCCTTCGGCGCCCTGTCACTGGCCCTGCTGGCCGGCTGCCAGCAGGAAGAACCCACCCGGGAAGATTCGGCCAGCGCCGACAGCAAGCGCCTGCGGGTCGCCATGTTGCAGCCGCCGCGCTCGGGGTTGAACCCGCTCACCGATGACGCCTTCAAGCTCTCGCGCTGGCGCACCGCCGAGACGCTGGTGCGGCTGGATGACGACAATGATCCGCAGCCGTTTCTCGCCACCGACTGGGCGCAGCTCGATGAGCGCACCTGGCGCTTTGAAATTCGCGACAACGTCACCTTCCACGATGGCACGCCCCTGACGGCCGAACAGGTTGTGCGCGCGCTGACGGCGGCCACCCACGCCACGCCCCGACCGCGCATCCTCGATGGCGTGACAATGACCATCGAGGCCGACGGTGACCATGCCGTGCGGGTACGCACCGAAACGCCTGACCCGTTGGTGCCCAATCGCCTCTCCAGCCCACAGCTGGCGATCATGGCGGCGAAGGCCTACGGCGAGGATGGCCGGGTCAACCCGATCGAAGCCGGTACCGGGCCGTTTGTACTCAAGGAAATCAATGGCACCCAGAGTGCCCGGCTCGATCGTTATGACGACTACTGGGGCGAACGTGCCGAACTGGCCGGCATCGACGCCGACTACGTGCCTGATGGCACTGCCCGCGCGGCGGCCCTGCGCACCGGCACCGCCGATGTGGCCGAGGCCGTGCCGGTCTCCCAGGTCGCGCTGATTGACCCGGAGCTGGTCCATGAGGTGCCGATGCCGCGCACCAACACGCTCTATCTCAACACCGAGCGCGGCGTGTTCAGCGACCCGACGATGCGCGCCGCGGCCCGTGAAGCACTCGACCAGGCAGCGATCGTCAGAACGGTCTATGAAGGGCGCGCCGATGAGGCGAAGGGCCTGCTGGGGCCGGCACTGGCCTGGGCTGATGGCCTGCGCTCGCCGATCGAGGGCCGCACGGATGCCGCTGACCCGAATGGCGCCAGTATCACGCTGGGGACCTTTACCGACCGCGCCGAGCTGCCGGAAGTGGCGGTGCTGCTGGAGCAGCAGCTCGAAGCCGCCGGTTTTGACGTGCACCAGGAGGTGCGCCAGTACGCCCACATCGAATCCGACATGCTCTCCGGTCAATTCGACGCCTTTATCCTGTCGCGCGCCACCATGCTCGACTCCGGTGATCCGGTCGCCTACATGTACAGCGACTTTGCCTGTGAAGGCTCCTTCAACATCGCCCAGCTTTGCGACCCGGCGGTGGATGAAGCGCTGGCCCGTGCCGCTGACCTGCCCACCGGCCCCGAGCGTCGCCAGGCGATCATCGACGCCGAGGCCGCCATTTTGAAAACGGACGCCGCCGTGCCGATGCTGCATGAGCGCGTGATCCAGGGTGAAGCCGCGCGAGTGGCAAATACTGTGCGCGACCCACGCGAGCGCGAACTGATCACCGAGCACACGCGCCTTGATGGCGCCTCTCGTTAAGGCGGCGGTCATGAGCACGTCAGGTGTGACTACTGCCCCCTTTTATGCCCTGGTGCCAAGCCTGCGCATTCTGGTGCCTACCCTCTCGCGGCTGGTGACGCTGTCTGCCGTGGTGGTACTGGTGGGGCTGCTGCCTTGGCTTTCCGGGCGTGATCCGGCGTTGAGCATCCTGCGTGCCCGCGCCGGCGATCAAAATCCGACGCCGGAAGCGCTGGACGCCATTCGTGTCCAGCTGGGGCTTGATATGGGCCCGTGGGAGAAGCTCGGCCACTGGCTCTGGGGCCTTGTGCACGGTGACGCCGGGATCTCGTGGATTTCGGGCGGGCCGGTGCTGCCCGGCATGCTGTCGGCCACCGGGGTCTCGCTGGTGCTGATGCTCGGGGCCCTGCTGGTGGCGCTGGTGACCACCGTGGCGCTGTGCGTGAGCGCCGTTCGCCGCGGGCTGATCGGCGAGCCGGTGCCCACCTCCGGGGCCGTGGGCGCCACGCTCACCGCCCTGCCGGAGTTTCTGCTCGCCGCGATCCTGTTGGTGGTCTTTGCTGCCGGGCTCAACTGGCTGCCGCCCTATGGCTGGGGCGAGTGGCGCCATATGGTGCTGCCTTCGCTGGCGCTCGGGCTGCCGGCCGGCGGGCTTTTGGGGCGACTGTTCAGTGACGGTCTGACGGCGAGTTTTTCCGAGCGCTGGGTCGCGACCTGGCATGTGGCGGGTTTTGGCCGGCGGCGCATTGCGCTGGCCGTGCTCAAGCGCACCCTGCCCAGTCTCATGCCGCAGGTGGGGCTGGTGGTCGTCGGGCTGACCGGCGGGGCGATTGCCGTTGAACAGGTGTTCTCGATTCCCGGTCTGGGGCGGGCCACCCTGGGGGCCGCCTCGGCGCAGGACATGCCGGCGCTGCAGACCGGTATCGTGCTACTGCTGGCGATTGCCGTGGTGCTCGGCGGCGCGGCGGGGCTTGTCCGCACGCTGATGCTTGGGCAGACCCTGCGCGCCGGCGCCATTC
Source organism: Kushneria sp. Sum13 (assembly GCF_052692355.1). Lineage (NCBI taxonomy): Bacteria > Pseudomonadati > Pseudomonadota > Gammaproteobacteria > Oceanospirillales > Halomonadaceae > Kushneria > Kushneria sp. Sum13. The sequence goes on along the minus strand of NZ_CP199847.1, from coordinate 3,628,800 downwards.
CCGTGACCCGCCATGAGTCTCACCGCGGGCGCTGGCAGTGGCTGGTGCCGGCGGTGGTGGCGCTCGCGCTGGTGATCATTATTGTCGCCGGCATGGGGCGCGACCCGCTCACCTCCAGCTACCTGCGTCTGCAGACGCCGAGTCTGGCCCTGCCGCTGGGCGCCGATGGCACCGGGCGCGATATTCTTGCCCGCGTCAGCCACGGGGCGCTGTCGACCATGGGCATGGCGCTGGTCGTGGTCACCATCACCTTTGTGCTGGGTCTGTTGATCGGGCTGGCGCCGCGGCTGGCGGCCGGGCCCATCGAGGTCACCAACGCCGCCCCGCCGGTGATTGCCGGTCTGATCGTGGCCGGTGTGATGGGCCCCAGCACCAGCGGCGCCATCATTGCGGTCACGCTGGTGAGCTGGGCGCCGCTGGCGGCGCACACGGCAGCGCTGGTGAGCGAAGTGCAGGGCCAGGCGCACGTGCGCATCACGCCCATGCTTGGGGTGGGGCGTCTGCGGCTTCTCACCCGCTATGTGCTGCCGGCGGTGATCGGCCCGGTCTTTCGTCACGCCATGCTGCGCCTGCCCGGGATTGCGCTGGCCCTTGCCGCGCTTGGGTTTCTGGGCCTCGGCCCCCGTCCGCCGGCACCAGAGTGGGGGTTACTACTCGCCGAAGGCATTCCCTATCTGGAGCGCGCCCCCTGGGCGGTGCTGGTCCCGGCGCTGGCACTGGTACTGATGTCGATTCTGGCGGTGTCGCTGTCGAGCCTCTGGCGGCGCGGCTGAGCGCCCGGGTTGAGACAGGCTGAAAAGAAAGGCGCCCCTGCTGCGAGGGGCGCCTTTTTGCCGGGGGATGGAAGCTGCCGGTTTATGACCCTGCCCGACTACCCCTTTACCGGTGCCTGCACGCTGTCGGTGCCTTCGCCATCCAGCCAGTTGATGTGGTGCATGCGCCGCACCACCACGAACTCGTCGCGGTTGGAGCCGACGGTGCCGTAGTAGTTGAAGCTGTACGAGAGCTGGGCGTAGCCGCCGATCATGTGCGTGGGCTTGGGACACACGCGGGTGACCGAGTTGTGAATGCCGCCGCGGGTGCCACTGATCTCCGAGCCCGGCACGTTCACGATCCGCTCCTGGGCGTGATACATCATCGCAAGGCCCGGCTTGACGCGCTGGCTGACCACCGCCCGTGCGGCAATCGAGCCGTTGGCGTTGTAGAGCTCGATCCAGTCGTTGTCCTCCACACCGAGCGACTTCGCATCGTCTTCGGAGAGCCAGACGATTGGCCCGCCGCGCGACAGCGTGAGCATCAACAGGTTGTCCGAATAGGTGGAGTGAATGCCCCACTTCTGGTGCGGGGTAATCCAGTTGAGCACCCGCTCGGGGTTCTGGTTGCCATCGGGACACTTGATACCGGCCATCGCGGCGCGGGTATCGATCGGCGGGCGATAGGTCAGAAGGCTCTCGCCAAAGGCACGCATCCAGGCGTGATCCTGATAGAACTGCTGGCGACCGCTCAGGGTGCGCCACGGGATCAGTTCGTGGACGTTGGTGTAGCCGGCGTTATAGGAGACGTGCTCATCTTCAAGGCCCGACCAGGTGGGGCTCGAGATGATCTTGCGCGGCTGGGCCACCACATCACGAAAGCGGATTTTCTCCTCATGCTTGGGCAACGCCAGGTGGGCGTGTTCACGCCCGGTGATTTTCGAGAGTGCCTCCCAGGCGCGCACCGCCACCTTGCCGTTGGTTTCCGGGGCCAGGGTCAGAATCATTTCGGCGGCATCAATGGCGCTGTCGATGATCGGGCGCCCCTTTGCCGGGCCTTCGGCCTTGCAGCGGTTGAGCTGACCCAAAAGCTCGATCTCGGGGCCGGTGGGCCAGCTGATGCCCTTGCCGCCGTTGCCCAGCGTGTCCAGCAGTGGTCCGACCGAGGTGAAACGTTCATAAGTGGCCGGGTAGTCGCGCTTGACCGCAATCAGATGCGGCATGGTGTGGCCGGGAATGGGCTCGCACTCGCCGCGCTTCCAGTCGCGCACCTCGACCTGGGCCAGCTCGCCGGGGGAGTCATGCTGCATGGGCTGGGTGACCAGATCGGTCTCCTCGCCCAGATGCCCCACGCACACCCTTGAAAAGGCCTTTGCGATGCCCTTGTAGATCTCCCAGTCGCTGCGGGATTCCCACGCCGGATCGGTGGCCGCCGTCAGCGGGTGAATGAAGGGATGCATGTCGGAGGTGTTGAGGTCGTCCTTCTCGTACCAGGTGGCCGTAGGCAGCACCACGTCGGAGTAGAGACAGGTGGTCGACATGCGAAAATCGAGCGTCACCAGCAGGTCGAGCTTGCCCTCGGGGGCGTCATCACGCCATTCGACTTCTTCCGGCAGCGCCCCGCCCATCTCGCCAAGGTCCTTGCCCTGCAGGCCGTGGGTAGTGCCGAGCAGATACTTGAGCATGTACTCGTGGCCCTTGCCGGAGCTGCCCAGCAGGTTCGAGCGCCACACGAACAGGTTGCGGGGGAAATTCTGCGGGCTGTCCGGGTCTTCCGAGGCAAAGCGCAGATCGCCGCTTTTGAGCTGGCTGATCACATAGTCGTTGAGCGGTTGCCCGGCGGCCTCTGCAGCACCGGACAGGTGCAGCGGATTGGTGTCCAGCTGTGGCGCAGACGGCAGCCAGCCCATGCGCTCGGCGCGCACGTTGAAATCAATCAGGCTGCCGGAGTACTCCTCGCGCCGGGCCAGCGGCGAAAGCAGGTCCTTGATCTCGACCTTCTCAAAGCGCCACTGGCTTGAGTGGTTGTAGAAAAACGAGGTGCCGTTCATGTGGCGCGGCGGGCGGTTCCAGTCCAGTCCGAACGCCAGCGGTGTCCAGCCGGTCTGCGGGCGCAGCTTCTCCTGGCCCACGTAGTGCGCCCAGCCGCCGCCGGTCTGACCGATACAGCCGCACAGGATCAGCATGTTGATCAGGCCGCGGTACTGCATGTCCATGTGGTACCAGTGGTTGAGCCCGGCACCGACGATGATCATTGAGCGACCGCGGGTTTTATCCGCGTTGTCGGCAAACTCGCGCGCCAGTCGGGAGATCTGCGCTGCCGGCACGCCGGTGATCGCCTCCTGCCAGACCGGAGTATAGGGGCGCATCTGATCCAGTGAGGTGGCGCCGTCGTCTTCGCCGGTCTCGCCATCGCTGAGTCTGAGGCCCTGGTCAATGCCGTAGTTGGCCACCATCAGATCAAATACCGTGACCGCCAGCACCTGGCGCCCGTCCGCCAGGGTCAGCTGTTTGGCCGGCAGATGATGGTAAAGCACGTCGTTGCCATCGACGTGGTTGAAGTAGTCATGGCGGATGTGGCCAAAGTAGGGGAAGCCGACCCGCACGACCCGATCATGGGCGGGGACCAGCGACAGGCGCAGGTGAATGTCATCGCCGTCCGCGTCGCGCTGCTCCAGATTCCAGCGGCCCTGGCCCGCCTCTGCCTCACCCCAGCGAAAGCCGATCGAGCCACGCGGCACCACCAGCTGGTCGCGCGTCTCATCCCAGGCGACTGTCTTCCATTCGGGATTGTTGTCCTGACCGAGTGCGGCATCAAAATCGGCGGCGCGCAGCTGGCGGCCGGGCACGAAGCTGCCATCCTCGCGCGCTTCCAGCTCGACCAGCATCGGCATATCGGTATAGCGGCGCACGTAGTCGGTGAAGTACTCGCTTTGTCGGTCGAGGTAAAACTCCTTCAGGATCACGTGGCCCATTGCCATGCCCAGTGCCGAGTCGGTGCCCTGGGTGGGGCTGATCCACTCATCACACAGCTTGGCAACTTCGGCGTAGTCCGGCGTGATCGCGACCGTCTTGGTGCCCTTGTAGCGCACTTCGGTGAAAAAGTGCGCATCCGGCGTGCGCGTCTGCGGCACGTTGGAGCCCCAGGCGATGATGTAGTTCGAGTTGTACCAGTCGGCGGATTCCGGCACGTCGGTCTGCTCGCCCCAGGTCTGCGGGCTGGCCGGCGGCAGGTCGCAGTACCAGTCATAAAACGACAGGCACACCCCGCCAATCAGCGACAGATAGCGCGCGCCGGCGGCGTAGGAGACCATCGACATGGCCGGGATCGGCGAGAATCCGATGATGCGGTCCGGCCCGTACTGTTTGGCGGTGTAGACGTTGGAGGCCGCCACCAGGGTTTCCATCTCCTGCCAGTCGGCGCGCACGAAGCCGCCCATGCCGCGCAGGCGCTTGTACTGCGCGGTCCTGGTTGGGTCCTCCACGATCGAGGCCCAGGCATCGACCGGGTCCGGGTGCTGTTCGAGCGCTTCGCGCCACAGCCGGATCAGCGCCTTGCGTACCAGCGGATACTTGAGCCGGTTGGCGCTGTAGAGATACCAGGAGTAGCTCGCCCCGCGCGGGCAGCCCCGGGGTTCATGGTTGGGCAGGTCCGGGCGGGTACGCGGATAGTCGGTCTGCTGGGTCTCCCAGGTGACCAGGCCGTTCTTGACGTAGATCTTCCAGCTGCACGAGCCGGTGCAGTTCACCCCGTGGGTGGAGCGCACCACCTTGTCATGCTGCCAGCGGGCGCGATAGCCGTTCTCCCACTCGCGGCTCTCTTCGCGCACTTCGCCGTGGCCGCCCGCAAATGAGGTGCGGATCTTTTTCATGTACTGCAGTCGGTCGAGAAAATAGCTCATGGGTCAGTCTCCTTGGGCGTGCCTAGCAGGGGGCCGGGGCGTTACGACGGGCATAAAACCACCAGGTCAGCGCCATGCAGCTGAGATAGAAGAAAATAAAACCGTAAAGGGCCGGCGCCACGCTGCCGGACAGCGCCATCGCGGTGCCATAGGATTTGGGAATGAAGAAACCGCCGTAAGCAGCCATCGCCGAGATGAACCCCAGAACGGCGGCAGATTCGCGATTGGCCTCGGTGCGCACCTGCTCCAGGTGGTCATCACCCAGTGCCTGGCGACGCTGGTTGAAGAAGATGACCGGCACCATGCGATAGGTAGAGCCGTTGCCGATGCCGGTGGCGATGAACAGGATCAGAAACATCAGGAAAAAGCCTACAAAGCTGCCGCTCTGGCCCGGGTCCTGAGACAGGGAAGCGCCGGGGAGAAAGAGCAGTACCCCCAAAACGCCTGCCACCATCAGAGCGAAGTTCCAGAGCGTGACTCGTGCCCCGCCCAGTCGGTCGGCCAGCCAGCCGCCCAGCGGCCGGGCGAGTGCGCCGACCAGCGGCCCCAGAAAGGCGTAGCGGGTCGGATCAACATCGGGGAACTGCATGCCGGAGAGCAACGGGAAACCGGCGGCAAAGCCGATGAAGCTGCCAAAGGTGCCCAGATACAGCCAGCTCATCAGCCAGTTGTGTTGGCGCTTGAAGATCACCGCCTGATCGCGAAACGAGGACTTGGCCGAGGCGATGTCATTCATGCCAAACCAGGCGGCCAGTGCGGCAATGACAATCAGCGGCACCCAGATGAAGGCAAGGTTTTGCAGCCAGACCGACTCGCCGGCATGTACGCCCTGAGTGACGGTCAGCGGGCCACCGGCCATCGGCCCCAGCACGCTGGTAGCAATCACCAGTGGACCGATCAGCTGCAGGGCGGAGACCCCCAGATTGCCAAGACCTGCGTTCAGGCCCATGGCGGTGCCCTTTTGTGCCTGCGGATAGAAAAAGCTGATGTTGGCCATGCTGGAGGCGAAGTTGCCGCCGCCAAAGCCGCACAGCAGGGCCAGAATCAGCATCACGCTGTAGGGCGTGTCGGGATGCTGTACCGCCACACCGATCCACAGACACGGCAGCAACAGCGAGGCGGTTGAAATCGCCGTCCAGCGCCGACCGCCAAAAATCGGCACCATGAAGCTGTAGAAGATGCGAAGCGTGGCACCGGACAGGGACGGCAGCGCGGCCAGCCAGAAGAGCTGATTGGGGCTGTAGCCAAAACCGAGCTGCGGCAGGCGCACCACCAGGATGCTCCAGATCGACCACACCGCAAAGGCCAGCAGCAGGTTGGGAATCGAGATCCACAGGTTGCGCCGGGCAATGCGCGCTCCGGTGGTCTGCCAGAATGTGGCGTCTTCGGGGTGCCACTCGGTCAGTACCAGCGAACGGGGGGCGGCAAGCTCCGGCAGGTCCGTGCTGCGCGGGGCCTTGCCCCAGCTCTGGTTGTCGGCGCGGGTAATGGCGTAATGCATCCACGCAAGGGCGGCAATCACCACCACAAACAGCAGCATGAAGCAGCTCTGCCAGATGCCTACCACATCGTTGAGCATGCCAAACGTCAGTGGCAGCAGGAAGCCGCCCAGTCCGCCGACCATGCCGACCACGCCGCCGACCGCACCCACATGGTCGGGGTAATAGACCGGAATGTGCTTGAACACGGCGGCCTTGCCCAGCGACATGAAAAAGCCCAGCACAAAGATCAGCACGATGAACAGCGGCAGTGTGATGACCAGCGAGAAGCTGACCTCACCGCGCACGCCCTCGATCATGAATCGGCTCGGCGGATAGCTCAGCACCAGCAGACACAGCGCCGAGATGCCAAGCGTCCAGTACATGACGCGTCGGGCGCCGATGCGGTCTGAAAGTACGCCGCCCAGAATGCGAAACAGCGAGGCCGGCAACGAATAGAGCGCCGCCACCATGCCGGCGGCAGCAATGCCCAGTCCGTAGACCTCCATCAGATAGTGGGGCAGCCACAGGGCGAGTGCCACGAAGCCGCCAAAGACAAAGAAGTAATACAGCGAGAAGCGCCAGACCCGCAGCTCGGAAAGCGGCGCCAGCTGCACCTTTAGAGGCACCGGCGCCCGACGCTCGGCATGGGCCGGATCCTCTTTCGCCAGCACCCAGAACGCGATACCGGCCAGCGCCAGCACGGTGGCATAGACCAGCGCCGTGCCCTGCCATCCCATCGCCAGCAGCAGGAAGGGGGCAGCGAAGTTGGTGATGGCGGCCCCCACGTTGCCGGCACCAAAAATGCCCAGTGCCGTGCCCTGTTGGCCGGCGCCATACCAGGTCGAGGTGTAGGCCACCCCGACGATGAATCCGCCCCCGGCCAGCCCCACACCCAGGGCGGCCAGCAGCAGCATGGCGTAGCTTGTCGCGAAGGTGAGCAGGTAAACGCAGGCCGCGCTGACCAGCATCAACAGGCTAAAGACCCGACGTCCGCCGAAGCGGTCGGTCCAGAGACCCAGCAACAGCCGGCTGACGGAGCCCGTGAGGACGGGCGTGGCCATCAAGAGCCCGAGCTGGGTATCGGACAGGCCGAATTCCTGCTTGAGGCGGACCCCGAGGATCGAAAAGATCGTCCAGACCGCAAAGCACAGCGTGAAGGCCAGCGTCGAGAGACCCAGCGCACGCCGCTGCTGTGATCGTGGTGGGGATGCGGTATCTGCGCTCATGATGGTGCCCTCGTAGCCGGGATGATGGCGTCAGGACTACTGTGCGCGAGATGGCGCGAGCGCTTTTGACCGTCGTCAAAATAGACCGGCTGAAAATAGCGTTAAATCAGCGTGTTATCTCATTGGCGATAGCGAGCGTCACGCCCGTAGATCGCTGAAAGCAAAGCCCTTTATGGGGTTGATTACCTCCTTGGAGGTAGCTGGCCCTCGCAGGAGGACACCATGGGGGTAGTCAAACGCTTTGTGCCCTCGCACTACGCGCTCTCCCTGACGCTTGCCCTGATTCTTTCGGGGGTGTCCCTGCTGGCGCTGGGGGGCATGTTGGCCAGCGGCTGGCTGGCCGATACTGCCCGGCTGGATGCCCGGGTGATCAATCAGGCCGGCTCGCTGCGCATGCAGACCTGGCGGCTGGCAGCGCAGGCGCCCACTGCGGATGCCGAGCGTTGGCAAACGTTACTGAAGGGGGTGGATGATACCTGGCAACGTCTGGCGACAGCGGTGGCCCTTGAGTATGAGCCAGACGTTGTGGCGCGGCTGGCGGACGTACGTCTTGAGTGGCGTGAAGCGTTGCGCCCGGACATGCGTACCCCTGCGCAGGCGGTGAGCGTGGAGACCCGGCGCATCGTTGACCATGTCCGTGCGCTGGATAACCTGACCGAGGCACTTCAGACACTGGCCGAGGCACGCATCAGCCGGCTTTGCACCCTGCAGGTGGTATTGCTGTTGCTCACCCTGCCGCTGATCGCCTGGGGCGCATATCAGCTTCATTGTCACGTGCGTCGCCCGCTGGGGCGGCTTTTGAACGTGATCGAGGCACTGCGCGCCGGTGAACTCAAGGCGCGCAGTGGCTACTGGCGCAACGACGAAATCGGGCTGCTGGCGGCCACCATCGATGACATGGCCGGTCAGCTCGACGCGTTTTGTCAGCATCTCAACGATCAGGTCGAAGAGCGCGGCCATCGACTGGAGCAGAGTCATCTGGCGCTGACGCTTCTATACGACAATGCACGCTATCTGGCCACGACCGCCCCCGAGGCGATCGACCCCGAACAGGCGCTGCGCCCCTTCGAGACGCTGATGGCCCCGGCCGAACTGAGGCTGGTCTCTCCCGGGGATCGCAGTGACGATGACGCCTACTACATTCCTCTCAAGGGCGATGCACAGACGCCTCTGATATTGACGGCCCGCCTGCCGGGCGGGGCGCCGTTGCCGGCCTGGAAGTGTCGACTCTGCGAGACGCTGGCCGACCAGCTGGGGGCGGCGCTGGCCCTGCGCGCTCAGGGGCGGCACAAGCGGCGACTGGCGCTGATGGACGAGCGCGCCGTGATCGCCCGTGAGCTGCATGACTCACTGGCGCAGTCGCTGAGCTATCTCAACATTCAGGCCCTGCGACTGGGCCGCGCCCTGCCGGAGACCACCGACAGCGACGCACCGGCCATTCTCGCCGAGCTGCGCGAGGGCATCAATCAGGCCTACCGACAGCTGCGTGAACTGCTGGTCACCTTTCGTCTGCGTTTGACCGAGGATGGCATCAACGCGGCGGTACAGGCCACGGTGGGCGAGTTTGCCGAGCGGGGCGGGCTCGACATCGATATGAGGCTCGCCCTTGCCGATGACGTCCTCTCCCCCGATCAGGAGCTGCATCTGGTCCAGATTCTGCGGGAGGCGCTGGCCAACGTGGTACAGCATGCTCGAGCGAAAAAGGTCGCGGTGACCCTGACCGGCCAGGCCGGTAGCATTGAACTGATCGTTGAGGATGACGGCGTGGGCCTGCCCGAGCACCCAACGCGCACGCATCACTATGGCACCATCATCATGGCCGAGCGCGCCCGCAGTCTGGGCACCACGCTGGAACTGGCCCGCCGTGACACGGGCGGCACGCGGGTGGCGCTGAACTTCATCAACGATCCCCACATCCCGGGAGACACCACAGCATGAGCTCTCATGACACAAGCCCTCATGACATGAACCACCAGCCGCCACCACGTGGCGTACTGGTGGTGGACGATCACCCGCTCTTTCGACGCGGGGTGCAGCAGCTATTGGCGATGAGCACCTCGCTGAGTCTGGCAGGCGAGGCCGACAGCGGCGCCCGGGCGCTGGAGTACTGCACGCACCATGTGCCGGATCTGATTCTGCTGGACATGAAGATGGCGGGCATGGACGGCATCGAGACGCTGACCCGGCTGCGTGAAGCAGGCGTGGCCGTGCCGATCGTGATGCTCACCGTCTCTGAAGAGCAGGACGACGTGCTCGCCGCGATTCGCGCCGGGGCCAGCGGCTATCTGCTCAAGGACACCGACCCCGAGGCGCTGTTGGCGGCCATCGAGGCACTCGATGAGCAGGGCGATGCCTTTGATCCGCGCCTCATGGGCCTTTTGACCCGGGCCCTGCGTGAACCCGCGCCCGGTCCCGAGGCGCTGGTGGCCCGGCTGACCCGACGCGAGCGCGACATTCTGCGTCTGATCGCCCAGAGTCAGTCGAACAAGGAGGTCGGCCGGCGCCTCGACATCAGCGAAGGGACGGTCAAGGTCCACGTACGGCATCTGTTAAAAAAGATGGGCATGCGCACCCGTACCGAAGCGGCAGTCTGGGCCGCCCGGGAAGGATGGAAATAAGCAGGGGGCTGGTCAGCCCCGGCACACCCGGCTAGGCTTTCTGGCCCTATCGTATGACTGGAGCGCTTTTCATGCTGAAACCGTTACTGCGCGGGTGCCTGCTGGCGCTACCGCTTTGCTCGCCTCTGGCACTGGCCGATGCCGACCACCCGCATGTCGAAATCCGGACCACCCAGGGCAGTATCGAGCTGGAACTCGACGCCGCGGCGGCGCCCCATACGGTGGACAACTTCCTGCGCTATACCAGGGAAAACTTCTATCAGGGCACCGTGTTCCACCGTGTCATTGACGGGTTCATGATTCAGGGCGGTGGCATGACGGCCGACATGACGTCCAAAAAGACCCATGACCCCATCGCGCTGGAAGAAAGCAAGCTCAAGAATACCCGCGGCACCATTGCCATGGCGCGCACCGGCCAGCCGGATTCGGCCACCAGCCAGTTCTTCATCAATCTGGTCGACAACCAGGCGCTCGACTACCGCAACCTTTACGAGCCCGGCTACACCGTCTTCGGTCACGTGGTGTCCGGCATGGACGTGGTCGATGCCATTGCCGGGGCGCCGACCGGCCGTCGTGGGCCTTACGCCGATGTGCCCAGCAACCCGATCACCATTTTGTCGGTCGAACGACTGGATTGATGTGCCCCTGACATGACGGCCCGGAATGCCTGCCCAGGGGTTCCGGGCCGTTTTTTGTGGCTCATCACAAGGGCGTGTACGCGGTTTGCCCCGAAGCTGCGATGATGATCACTCGAATCATCACGAGGGCGGTACATGAGACTTCAGGGACAGCGGGCCGTGGTGACCGGGGCTGCCAGCGGCATCGGGCTTGCCACGGTCGAGCGTTTTCTCATTGAAGGGGCAAGCGTGGCACTGCTGGATCAGGACGCGCCTGCCCTGATCCGAGAGGGCACCCGGCTGGGGCGGGCGTATCCCGGCAGGGTTCATGTCGAGACGGTGGACGTGGCCGATCATGATGCCGTCAGAGGCGTCATGGCCTCTTCGCTCGACGCTCTGGGCAAGATCGATATCCTGGTCAACGCCGCCGGCGTCAACGTTTTCTCCGACCCGTTGGCGGTGGATGCCGAGCTCTGGCAGCGCTGTCTTTCGATCAATCTGGAAGGCGCCTGGCACTGCATTCAGGCGCTGTTGCCGTCGATGCTTGCGCAGTCGCGCGGCCATGTGGTCAACATCGCCTCAGTCCATGGGCATCGGATCATTCCCGGGGCCTTTCCCTATCCGGTGGCCAAGCATGGCCTGATCGGGCTGACCCGTTCGCTGGGCATTGAATACGCGGCCCGGGGCATTCGAGTCAATTCGATTTCGCCTGGGCTGATTGCAACGCCCTCCGCGTAGGCCTGGCTTGACGGATTGAGCGAGGCAGAGCGGTTGCAACAGATCGAGCTTTTGCCCTGCAAGCGCTTTGGCGACGCCAAAGAGGTGGCCGCCACGGCGCTGTTTCTGGCCGGTGACGAGGCGCGTTTTATCAATGCCACCGACATTCTCATCGACGGCGGGCGTAGCCAGGTCTATCACCTCTAAATCTCACCCCGCCGTCGATCGGTCTTCCCTTTGGGCCGTCAGTGCAGCTGACCGGAGGGGCCGAAGTATTCGAAATGGCGATAGGGCGTGTCGATGCCCAGTGCTGCCAGGGCGCTGTCCACATCGCGCATGAAGCCGGTCGGGCCTGTGAAATAGCAGCTCGGTGTGGCGTCGCGCGGCAGATAGTCCGCCAGCAGGGCGTGGTCGATCACGCCGCGATGGGGCAGCTCATCGGGGGTGGTGGGGTCACTGTAGACATAACGGTAGGTGAGCTGGCTGCCGTACTGCTCGGCCATGGCCTTTAGATGCTCGTGGAAGGCATGAACGCGGGCGTTGCGCGCGCCATGCAGATAGATCACCTGGCGCCCGGCATCCAGCGCCTGAGCCATCAGCGAGAGCATCGGGGTCTGGCCGACACCGGCGCTGATCAGCATGACCGGTGCTTCGCGATCATCGAGCACCATGTCACCGACCGGCGCCAGCAGGCGGACATGATCACCGACCTTCACATGATCATGCAGGTGGCGGCTGGCCCGTCCCTGACCTTCACGCTTGACCGAAATTCGGTAGAAATCGTCTCCCGGCCGCGAGGTCAGGCTGTACTGGCGCAGGGCCTGTTCGCCGTCGATGTCGAGCGCCACGCCCAGATACTGCCCCGGCTGGAAGGTGCGCACCGGGTGCTGATCCAGCGGCTTGAAGTAAAACGACACGATTTCCTCGCTTTCCGCCACGCGATCGGCGAGATAGAAGTCCCGCTCGCCGCGCCAGCCGCCGGGCGCCTCCTCGAGTGCCTGATAAGTGGACTCTTCGGCGGCGATCAGTCGATCGGCAAACTCCCAGTAGAGTCCGCTCCAGGCATCGGCAATCTCGGGGGTGACGGCATCACCCAGCACTTCCCCGATCGCGGCCATCAGACACTCGGCGACGATGGCATACTGATCAGGCTGCAGATTGATCGCCACATGCTTGTTGACGATCGGGTACATGAGTCGTTCAAGCGCTTTTGGATCGTTGCGGTTGAGCGCGTAGGCGACCACCGAGCGGGCAAGTGCCCGGGGCTGTTCGCCGGTCTCCTGATGTCGCATGTTGAACATCGAGCGCACGTGCGGATAGCGCTCAAACATCAGCGGATAAAAGGTTTTGGCGATGGTTTCAGCGTTGTCGGCGACGACCGGGGCCGTGGCATTGATGACATCAAGCTGCTTTTCGTTAAGCATGACGCGCTCCTGGCGACAGGTGGGCAGAACGGAACACTTCTGTTATCGCAAGACCCGTGCCAGGTCAGCCTGCGTGCGACAGGGCGCCACGCCTGCACCGCGTCCGGCCCCGTGTGAAGCGGTGTATGCAGGTTATTGGCAAAAGGCCGGGCTGGCGTCAGAACAAGAGCCGTAGTCATAATGACGCCAATACATAATGTCAAAATGACAACATGGCAGGTTGAGGTGTCGATATGACCATCTTTTCCAGAGCGCTGCGGGATCTACTGGCTGCCCTGAGTGACGGCAAGCGTTTTGATGCCCTGCATCCGCAGTGGTCGCGGCTGCTGGCCGCGCTGGTGGGCAACTATCCGGCCGATGCCAGCACGCTGATGGTCAGCGTCGAGGGCGGATTGCAGCCGGTAGCGGTACTGGGCATGGGCAACGAAGTCTGCGGTCGGCGCTTCCAGCTGGAGGCCCACCCAAGGCTTGCCGCCATTGCCGCCCATCCTCATGTCTGTCGGTTTCCGCGTGACTGCGCCCTGCCGGACCCCTTTGACGGCCTGCTCGATGCTGACCTGACCCATGTGCATGACTGCATGGGGGTGGCCCTGCGCGACGGTGATCGGCTGTTGGGCATGCTGACGCTGGACGCTCTTGTCCCTCAGCAGATGGACGGCATCGATGACGATGAGTTGATGGCGGCTGCGGAGCTTTTGGCCACCTGCCTGCGCCTGACCGGGCAGCTCGAGGACACCCGCTCGCGGCTCAATCAGGTACTGTCCCCGGAGCAGGGGGCGCCACTGGGGTCGCCCGGCTGGCACAGTCCGGCTATGGCGCGCCTGTATGAAAGCATGGCACTGGTGGCGCCCACCGATCTGAGCGTGCTGATGCACGGCGAAACCGGCGTGGGCAAGGAGCACCTGACGCGCCATCTGCACGAGCGCTCGCGGCGCAGCAACGGGCCGCTGGTTCGGGTCAATTGCGCCACGCTGCCGGAGTCGCTGATCGAAAGCGCGCTCTTTGGCCATCGACGCGGCGCCTTTTCCGGCGCCAATCGTGACCATCAGGGCCATTTTGTCATGGCCGATGGTGGTACCCTGATGCTCGATGAAATCGGCGAACTACCGCTGTGCCAGCAGCCGCGACTGCTGCGCGTACTGCAGGAAGGCGAGATTCAGCCGCTGGGCAGCGATCAGTCGGTAAAGGTGGATGTACGACTGGTGGCCGTCACCAATCGCGATCTGGCCGAGGAGGTGGCCGCCGGTCGCTTTCGCGAAGATCTCTATCACCGCCTGAGCGTTTTCCCCCTGCGCATTCCGCCGCTGCGCGAGCGCCGTGAAGATATTTTGCTGCTGGCCGGACATTTTCTGGAAGACAACCGGGTGCGTCTGGGCCTGGCCAACCTCCGGCTGGACATTCGCGCCGAACAGGCGCTACTCGCCTGGCACTGGCCCGGCAACGTTCGCGAACTCGAGCACACCCTGAGCCGCGCTGCCCTGCGGGCCATGGGCGCGGCGCATCCGGCCTCCCGTCGGTCGGCCGTGGTCTGTATCGGGATCCAGCATCTGGACCTGCCGGCAGAGAAGGCCTCAAGCGATGTCGAGCCTGAGGTGGATCACTTATCCACACCCGCTTGCCCGCAAACAGCTGTGGATAACACGCTGTCCCTGCGCGAGGCCACTGACACCTTCCAGCGTTACCACATTAAACAGGTGCTGGCCGCCCACGATCACAACTGGGCGGCCAGCGCTCGAGCACTCGATATGGACAGCGCCAATCTGCATCGGCTCGGGCGGCGACTGGGGCTTAAATAGACGGTATTCGAAGACGTGAAACGACAATGTTTCACGTGAAACATGTCGACGATCACTCCTGATGTCGCCACATGAAAACGCCCGCCTGTGTCACCGGCGGGCGTTTTTTTGATTCAGGGTTTTTGCGGACGCTGTTCAGACTTCAACGTTGAGCGTTACGTCGATGTTGCCGCGGGTGGCATTGGAGTAGGGGCACACCACGTGGGCCTTTTCGACCAGGGCATTGGCCTGGTGTTCATCCATGTCGGGCAGGCGAATATTCAGCGCCACTTCGATGCCAAAACCGGTGGCGATCGGCCCGATGCCTACTTCTGCTCCTACCCAGGCGTTATCGGGCAGTTTGACCTTCTCCTGAGCGGCCACATGCTTGAGCGCGCCCATGAAACAGGCCGAGTAACCGGCAGCAAAAAGCTGCTCCGGGTTGGTGCCATCGCCGCCGTTGCCGCCCAGTTCCTTCGGGGTGCTCAAAACGACATCGAGCTTTTCGTCAGAGGAGACGGCGCGGCCTTCACGGCCACCGGTGGCTTGGGCGCTGGCGCGGTAAAGTACCTTTTCAATCGACATGATCATGTTTCCTGTATCAAATGCGCACTATTAGGTCGTGCACGATGTAAATGGATAAAAAAAGGCTAAATACTGTCCAGCTGGTGTCTTAGGGCGTTGAGCTGATCGCGCAGCGCCTTCATTTCCGATGTCGAGCAGCCGGATGCGCGTTCGACTTCTGCGGGCAGGGTGCGGGCCCTTTCCCGCAGTGCGCTACCCCGATCGGTCAACGATACCTCGACCTGGCGTTCATCTTCACGGCTGCGCTGACGCCTGACCAGTTCAGCGCTTTCCAGCCGCTTGAGCAGCGGTGTGAGCGTGGCGGAATCCAGTGACAGCCGCTCGCCGATGCCGGACACGGTCAAATGGTCTTCCTGCCATAGCACCTGCATGACCAGATACTGGGGATAGGTCAGTTCCAGCTGCTTGAGCAGCCGTCTGTAAAGCTTGCTCATGGAAAGCTGGGTGGCATAGAGAGCAAAACAGAGTTGCGATTCCAGTGCCATCATCTCCCCATGCTGTTCGGGATTATCGTTGTTATCGGTCATGAACATAACTTATATAGCGCGCGATTTAATGGCCAGCTATTTAAAGCTATCAGCATCATAGCGCCGGCCGCGAAGGGACTTGTTCATTAGCAAGGGATCATGTCAGCGCCTATCGTGACGGTTAACGGCCATGATTAACAATAACCTGGGTCAGCCATCGGGCGCCGGCGCGTCACCACAGGGCACGCGCCGGGCAGAAGCGGCAGGTCAGTCGATCAGAAAGTCGAACTTTTCGCGCAGGGCTTCCCAGCTGTCTTTTGAGTTGGCAGCGATCATGCGGCCCTGATGAATCGTCGGGTTATACGGCGTGCCGTCGAGCAGCGCGGCGTAACCGCCGGCTTCCTGCACGATCATGATGCCGGCGGCGTGGTCCCAGGGCATCAGTTTGGCGGTCAGCATGAAATCCACAAAGCCAAAGGCCATGGTGCGGTATTCGTGACAGGCGCAGCCAAAGGACATCATGCGGTCAAAGTCAGGGAAAAGTCCGGCCAGATCGTACTGGGTCTCCTTCGGGAAGCGGCGAATGGAGGTGGAGCCGGTCATGCTGGAGAGCTTTGAGGTGCTGGACATGTGCAGTCGCCGCTCGGTGCCGTCCGGGCGGCCATACCAGGCGCCCTCCCCCTTGCGGGCCATGACCCAGTCATCGACCAGCGGGTCATACAACAGCCCGAACACGGTCTCACCGCGGCTGACCACGGCCAAAATCACGCCGAACTGATTGAGATTGCGGGCAAAGTTCCAGGTGCCATCGATCGGGTCGATGATCACCGCCATCTCGGCATCAGCGATGGTATTCAAAAGCGAGGCGTCTTCGGCCACGGCTTCCTCACCCACGATGGTGGCCTCGGGAAAGGCCCTGGCGACCCCCTGGGTGATTACCTTCTCGGCGCCCTTGTCAGCAATGGTGACCAGATCATCCGGACCGCTCTTGGTGTCGATGGTGTCGGGATCGAGCATGCGAAAGCGCGGCAGAATCTCGGTTTTCGCGGCGTGGCGAACAATGTCGATAAGCGTCTGGGTGGCAGCCTGATCCAGGGTCATGACGGGGCTCCTTGGTAAGGGGGCAGTGGGAGGTTCAACCGCTGCTGCGACAGACGCGGCGGTGACACGAGTGGTCTATAGCATGGCGGTCATCCGGGACGATCACCAGCACCAATGGCACAACGCGCAAAGCTCACACCCTGTGACACTACGCCACCCTTCGTCGGTGCCGGGGAGATTGTCACAATGGTCTCGCTCTGTTTAATATATTGATATATTTCTATATCAGTAGGTAGACGACATGATGACTTCCGCACAAACGCTGGCCGCCCCGCTGTTTGAACCCCTCTCGCTGGGGCCGATCACGATCCCCAACCGGATTGTCATGGCGCCCATGACGCGCAATCAGTCGCCGGGCGGTGTGCCGGGCGCCGAGGTGGCCGCCTACTACAAAAGCCGCGCCGAAGGCGGTGTCGGCCTGATCATTACCGAAGGCACCTATATCGATCATCCGGGCGCCAACGGCTACCCACAGGTACCGGCCTTTCACGGTGAGGCGGCGCTGGCCGGCTGGCAGAACGTCGTTGAAGGCGTCCACGCCGCCGGCGGCAGGATCGTGCCGCAGCTGTGGCACGTGGGTCGCGAGCGTCGCCCGGGTGTCGAGCCGGACATGAGCGTACCGGGCTTCGGGCCGATGTCGATCGTCGAAGACGGTGTAGAAGTCGTGAAGGCGATGAACGAACAGGACATCCAGGACGTGGTGGCCTCCTTTGCCCGCGCCGCGCGCGATGCGAAAACGATCGGCTTTGACGGTATCGAGCTGCACGGTGCTCACGGCTATCTGATCGATCAGTTTTTGTGGCCCGAGAGCAACCAGCGTGATGATGACTACGGCGGCAGTGTCGAGAACCGACTGCGCTTCCCGCGCCTGATCGTCCGCGCGGTTCGTGAGGCGGTTGGCCCGGAGTTCCCGATCATCTTTCGCTTCTCGCAGTGGAAGCTTTCCGACTACGAAGCGATCATCGCCGAGACGCCCGAAGCCCTGGGCGAGCTGCTCAAGCCGTTGGCCGAGGACGGTGTGGACATCTTTCATGCCAGCACGCGCCGCGTATGGGAGCCGGGCTTTGAGGGCAGCAGCAAGTCGCTGGCCACCTGGACACGCGAGCTGACCGGCTGCCCGGTGATTGCCGTGGGCAGCGTGGGTCTGGACAAGACCTTCCGCACCGGGCACTTCACCCGCACCGAAGACCCGAGCTCCAAAAGCCGGGTCAATGTCGAGGAGCTGGCCATGTGGCGCGCCCGAGGCGATTTCGATCTGATCGCCATCGGTCGTGCCCTGCTCTCCGACCCGCAGTGGGCCCGCAAGGTGCGTGACGGTCGTCTTGACGAGCTGAGTGACTTCGATACCAGCGCGCTGGACACGCTGGTTCGTTAAAACGCATCGGCCGGGCTGTCTCGGCAGTCCGGCCGTGAGTGCGTATACTGAACCGGCCCCCAACGCATGGCCCTGATCATGGATATCAATACGGTTTTAAGCGCACTGGCCAATCCGGTGCGTCTGGACATTGTGTGCTGGCTCAAGGAGCCGGAGCGCCATTTTCAGCCCCAGAAAGAGATGGCCCCGCCCGGGGGCATCTGTGTCAGCCATATTCGCGAGAAAACCGGGCTTTCTCAGCCGACCATCTCGCTGTATCTGTCGACGCTGTCACGCGCGGGGCTTGTCTCATCACAGCGCGTGGGCCAGTGGACCTATTATCGCTACGAGCACGACGTCGCCGAGGCGTTTTTGAGCGCCCTCGGTGAGCTTCTGTCACGCCGCTGATTCGGCGTGATGAACAGCGCGTCATGACGCCTGCATTGATATGATCGCGCCACGCCCGGTTGGGCGGATAATAACAACCGTTCACAAGGCAGGATCATGTCCCCAACCCTCTCTCATGATGCGTTTCCCGGCCGGGATCGCTTTGCCCGTCGTCGCGTGTTGCCGGTGCTGGGCCTTCTGGCATTGCTCTATCTGACTGCGCAGGCCGTGGGCTATCACATCAATGCCGTGGTGCTCACGATCGTGTTGATGGTGACGCTGTGTCTTTTGCAGGTTCCGGTGGCGATTGCCCTGATTGCGGCGGCGCTGCTGGGCGGGCTGCATGCGGGGCTCTCGATGGAGGCCTCACTGGCGGCATTCAACGACAATCTGCTGGTCGGCGCGCAGGTCGGGCTGACCTACGTCATGATCGGCGCCCTGGCGGTCGCGCTGGGGCGCAGTGGCCTGCTGGAGCTGCTGGCCCAAAAGCTCTCCACCGCGCTGGACAGCAACATCAACACCACCGATCGCAGTATCAAGGCGCTGCTGTTCGGGATTCTGATCACCGCCTCGCTGCTCTCCCAGAACCTGGTGCCGGTCCACATCGCCTTTATCCCGATTCTGATTCCACCGCTGCTGGGGCTGATGAACCGGCTGCGGCTGGACCGCCGGGCGATCGCCTGCATTCTGGCCTGCGCCATGAGTGCCACCTACCTGCTGCTGCCGACCGGCTTTGGCGCGATCTATCTCAACGAAATCCTGCTGGCCAACGTCAATCAGGTGGGCGCGCCGCTGGGGCTGACCGCCACGGCGTCCATGGCACCGAAAGCGATGGCCCTGCCGGTGTTGGGGATCATCCTTGGCATGCTGGTGGCGGTGCTGGTCACCTATCGCCGCCCGCGCGACTATGCATCTTCAACGTCTGACACGCCTGCCCCACAGGCCTTCAGTGCCGCGACACCTCAGTCGCCAGCGCAGGCGCCGGTGACGCTCAACGTCGGGCAGCTGGTGATGACGATGATCGCACTGGGCGTGGCGCTGTGGTGTCAGATCGTTTTTGATTCGCTGCTGCTGGGCGCCCTGATCGGCTTCATGATCATCAGCGTGACCGGCATCTTCCGCTGGCGCGAGCAGGATGATGTCTTCACCCAGGGGCTTCGCATGATGGCGCAGATCGCCGTCATCATTACCGTCGCCTCCGGCTTTGCCGGCGTGCTGGGTGCTACCGGCGAGATCGCGCCGCTGGTGAGCGCCGCGGCGGATCTGATCGGTGACAACCGGGCGCTGGGTGCCTTGATCATGCTGGTGGTAGGGCTTTTCATTACCATCGGCTTTGGCGATTCCTTCGCCAGCGTGCCGATTCTGGCGCCGATCTATATTCCGCTCTCGCTGGCACTGGGATTTTCGCCGCTGGCCACCGTCGCCCTGCTAGGCGCCTCGGCAGCCCTCGGTGATGCCGGCTCGCCGGCCTCCACCATTACGCTGGGTGCCACCGCCGGACTCAATGCCGACGGCCAGCATGACCATATCAGAGACAGCGTGATCCCGACCTTTTTGCATGCCAACCTGGGCATGCTGGTGCTGGCCTGGGTGGCCGCGATGGTATTGTAGCGGCCCCTGGTATCGTCTGTTTCAAACAGGACGCCCGCCCTCCATTCGAGGGCGGGCGTCTTGCATTGATGGCACTGCCTGCCGGAATTTCATTGACCATCAAAAAGGTCTGCGGTGCATTCTCGGGATGGGCAGTCGCCGCCGGGCCCCGATGGCCCGAGCCGGCAGTGAAGTAGCCAACGCAGTGGTGGTGAGCAGGTCTGCGGCAAAGCCGCACGCCGCGCCATATGGTTGACAATGTCAACCATATGGCGGATCGTATCGCGCATCACTTTAATTACGGTCATGACCTGATGCCTACTGCCGGCAACGCTCTTTTCGGGCTTTTGCACGTCTACAAGCGCGCCCTGCGCGAACGCTACATGGCCGCCGGCATTACCCTGCCGCTGTCGCATCTGCGCGTGCTCGGCGAGATCGGTCGCCATGACGGCGTGATGGCCCGCGAGCTGGCCGAGGCACTGTTGCAGGACAAGGGGTTGATCACCCGCGTCACCCGCGAGCTGGAGCGCGATGGCCTGATCGAGCGTTACCCTCACCCCACCGACAGCCGCGCCGCGCATCTGCGTCTCAGCACTGATGGCCTTGTACTCAATGAACGAATCGAGACCATCGAGCAAACGCTGGAGACGCAGATGGCCGCCGGGTTAAGTCCTGCCCGGACCAGTGATTTCATCGAGACCGTCAACGCCATGACCGAACAGCTTGATCGCGACCAGGAGAGCCCATGAGCCGCCCCGCCCCCCGTCGTTTTACCGTGCTGAACAAGACCCTGATCACTCCTCATATGCTACGCGTCACACTTGGCGGTGAGGGCATGGCGACCTTCCCCGAGGACCAGGCCGGCACCTACATCAAGCTGATGTTCACCCGCGAGGGCGGCACGCCGTTCATGCGCACCTACACCGTGCGCGCCCAGCGCGACGACGCCATCGATGTGGACTTTGTACTGCACGAGGACGGCGGCCCGGCGGCGCAGTGGGCCGACAGTGCCGCGCCCGGTGACACCATCGAGATCGGCGGCCCCGGTCCGCGCAAGCGTGTGGATACAACCGCCGACTGGTTTCTGCTCGCCGGTGACATGACCGCCCTGCCGGCGATCAGCGACAACCTCGAACACCTGCCCGCCCACGCCCGCGGTCACGCCGTGATCGAGGTGCTGGGCGAGGCCGAGATTCAGCCGCTTGATAAGCCCGAAGGCATCACACTGCACTGGGTGATCAATGAGCACCCGGGCGAGAACAGCGACGTACTGCCTGATGCGGTACGGGCGATCGACTGGGAAGATGGCCGCCCGGCGGTGTGGGCGGCGTGCGAGTTCTCTGCCATGCGCAAGCTGCGCCACTACTTCAAGACCGAGCGCGAGGTGGCCAAAAGCGATCTCTACGTGTCGAGCTACTGGAAGCTGGGCCTGAACGAGGAGCGCCACAAGAGCGCCAAGCAGGAAGACGCCGAACGCAGCGGCTGAGCTACAGCTGACGCCACGCCTGCCGTCAATACATTAGAGATAATGTATAAGGCGCATCGACATGGCACTGCTGACGCCGCTGGGACGGCTCAACGAGATCGACATCGACTGTTCGAACACGCAGATGAGGCTGCTGTCGATGGACAAGCACCGCCTGCTGGAAGGGCTGGTGGTAGAGGCGCTGGTCGAGGGCATTCTTTCAAGGCTTGAGGCCCACGGCGCGATGATCCTGCCGCTGTCACTGGTGCGGGCCGGGCGTCGCGGCAGACAGATCGCCTGGTGGCTCTGGGCGCACCGGCCTGACGCCGAGGTGGATCAGCTGTTCGAGGCCCTGTCATCGTGCCATCCCCGCACCGTGGTGCGCTGTCGCTATGACCGGGCACGACGAGACTTTCTGATCGACGGCTATGGTGGCCATGACGGCGTTGCGTTACAGACCTTTCTGGGGCAGCTCTGTCAAAAACGCGAGCTCGAGTTTCGTCGTCCCGACCAGGAGGTGTGCGAGCGCCTTCGTACCACCCGCGCCTTCTGGCGCATGACCGAGTGCCGGGTCGGGATCGACATGTTTCACGACATCGTGCTCCAGAGGCTCTACAAGAACTGCGCGCTGGCGCCCTTTTTTGACTGGCTGTGGGATATCGATACCCTCCTGCGACTGCCCGGCGGCCAGCGGGTGCAGCTCGAGATCAAACACAAGTACCCCTACCAGGGCCGGAATGGCCTGTGTTTTGGCATCAACAAGGGGCAGGTCGCGACCATGCGCGCGCTGGCCGAAAGCGGCATCGACACCTTCCACGTCATTCTGGTCAAGCCCTGGTGGGATCGGGAGACCGGGCCGGGGTATCTCACCCAGGACCATGCCCATCAGGACCGCGTGCTGCTGATCGGTCACTATCTGGACCGTGATGGCCTCAAGCGCCTGAGTCGCGAGGCAGACGGCGCCAGTGGCAGGTCGGAGTCGCTTTACGGACGCCGGGCTCAGGCCCACAAGGCCATCGCCGCTGCGCGGTTCGTGGTGCTGGGCACGCTGGCCGATTCAGCCGAAACCCTGGCCCGCAACCTGTTGGCCGGCGCCCTGCGACAGCCGCTGCCGCGCCTTACCGATGAATGCCTGAGAAAACACCGCCGAGGCCCTGGAGACTAGCCATCGCTTCCCCCTACAATGGCCTGCCACCCTGCCTGATCAGACTGACCCGCGAGTGCCCATGACGCTGTCTTCATCAGAACCGTTTTCACCGGACCTGCTGCCCCCGGAGCTCGAGACCGAACGTGCCCCCGTGGGGGCCTGCCCCTATGACGTGCTGGACGATGCGGCGCTGCTGGCTCGTGTACTGGAGATCTTTGATCGTGGCGCGGTAGCCGAAAAGCTCTCCGGGGTGAGCGCTCACTGGTCGCGCGAGGCGCTGACGCGCCATCTCAGGGCGGCCGAGCCATCCCCTCTCAGTGACGCCGAGCGCCGGGTGCTGATCACCCTGCTGCCGGCACCGCCGTCTCATCAGCATCAGGCCGATTTCACCTTCATTGATCTGTTCGCCGGCATCGGCGGCATTCGTCAGGGCTTTGAGGCCGTGGGTGGTGAGTGTGTGTTCACTTCCGAGTGGAACAAATACGCCGTGCGCACCTACAAGGCGAACCACTACTGCGACCCGCAGACCCACCGCTTCAACGAAGACATCCGCGATGTGACGCTCTCCGCCCGCGACGACGTCGATGAAGAGACGGCCTACGCCCACATCCGTAAGCAGATCCCCGAGCACGACGTGCTGCTGGCGGGCTTTCCGTGTCAGCCCTTCTCGCTGGCCGGCGTCTCCAAGAAAAACGCGCTGGGGCGCAAGCACGGCTTCGAGTGCGACGCCCAGGGCACGCTCTTTTTCGATGTGGCCCGCATCATTGCCGCACGAAGGCCTGCGGCGTTCGTGCTGGAGAACGTCAAGAACCTCAAGAGCCACGACCAGGGCAAGACCTTTCGCGTGATTTGCGAAGCACTCGATGAGCTGGGCTATGACGTCGCCGACGCAGACGCCCCGAAGGGCCGAGACCCCAAGGTGATCGACGCTCGCCACTTCGTGCCCCAGCATCGCGAGCGCATCGTACTGGTCGGCTTCCGCCGCGATTTAAACGTGCATGAGGGCTTCACCCTGCGCGATATAGACGCGCACTTCCCCGCCCAAAAGCCCACCTTCGGCGAGCTGCTGGATAAGGAGGTCGATGCAAAGTACGTACTTACACCCAAGCTTTGGAACTACCTCTACCAGTACGCCCGCAAGCACAAGGAAAAAGGCAACGGCTTCGGCTTTGGCCTGACCCGGACAGAAGACACCGCCCGCACGCTGTCCGCGCGCTATCACAAGGACGGCTCGGAGATTCTCGTCGATCGCGGCTTTGATGACGCGCTGGCCTTTGATGCCCCCGAAAACCTGCAAAACCGCCCGCGGCGCCTGACACCGCAGGAATGCGCGCGCCTGATGGGCTTTGACGCCCCCGGCGAGCGACGCTTCGTGATTCCGGTCTCCGACACCCAGGCCTATCGCCAATTCGGCAACTCGGTAGTCGTGCCGGTGTTTCAGGCCGTGGCGGAGATGATGAAGCCGAGGGTTTTGAAGGCGAAGAAGATAGGCACAAGGCAAGATTAGGCATTGGTTACAGCAGAGGCTGATCCGAAGGCATTGTAAGCCTCAATAAGAGCCTCAGGGACCAGACGCCGTGTATTAGAAAAACCATCCGATCGCTGCTTGCGCTGTGTTTCAATAAGCAAAAGTAGAAGCGCTGCCCGGCGGGCATCGAAGAGACACAGGATCGGAGAGCAGACAGTGCAGACGGCCAGTTCCCCTGAATCGCCCAATTTCGGTTTTCTTGCAGAGCATGACCCGCTGTTCGTACAGCTCGCCGCCGCTGCTGAACGCGCCTTTTCCAGCGACCCCAACACCACCCTGATCAAGCTGCGCCAGCTGGGCGAGGCGATCGCTCAGCATATCGCGGCACTCTCCGGCATCGAGTTTGATGACCAGACCTCCCAGTCCGATCTTCTTTATCGTCTCAACAAGGCGCTGCAGTTCGACTCGGTCACCCGTGAGCTTTTTCATACCCTGCGCATTGAGGGCAACAAGGCGACCCATCAATTTCGTACCCGCCACCGGGAGGCCATGGATGGCCTGAAGCTCGCCAGGGCACTGGCGATCTGGTTTCACCAGTCCTTTGGTACCGTCGGGACACGCTTCAAGCCCGGCCCTTTCGTACCACCTACTGACCCAAGCGGTCAGCTCCAGCAGCTGCATACCGATATTGAACAGCTCAAACACGAGCTGCAGCAGGCCAACGTGCAGCTGGAATCCAGTCAGCAGCTCAATGCGTTGATCGCACGCGAAAAGGAAGAGTACGAAGCGCTGGCCGTGGCGATGGATGAAGAGTCACAAGCCAAAACGCAGGAGGCGCTGGCACATGAGAATGCGCTGGCGCATCAGCAAAAAGAGTATGAGCAGAAGATCAGGACGCTGCAGGCGCAGCTGGCCGCGCAAAATGAGCAGGCGGTGTCCTCACAGCGTCAGGACGTGACCCAGAAGACCCGAGCGGCCAGCCAGCAAATCGTATTGGATGAGGCGCTGACACGCATCCTGATTGATCAACAGCTCGTCGAGGCCGGCTGGGAAGCCGATTCCGAAGCGCTGACCTATCAAAAGGGCGCCAGACCGGAAAAGGTTAAGCAGCGTGCCATTGCTGAGTGGCCTACCCGCGGGCAGGAACGGGCAGATTACGTGTTATTCCGTGGACTGACGCCGCTGGCGGTCGTGGAGGCCAAAAAGGAAAACGTCAATGTTGCCGGCAAGATCGGTCAGGCCGAGCGCTACAGCCGGGGACTTCAGGTGGTTTCGCCACTGGTAGGCGCTTGGGAGATGGCGGGGCGAACGATTGCCTGGCCGGATGCCCATGACGGCCACTACAAGGTGCCCTTTGTCTACTCCTGCAACGGCCGCCCCTATGTTCCCCAGCAGCTTGAGCAGTCCGGCACCTGGTTTCGGGATGTGCGCGACCCGAGCCATCTCAAGCGCGCCCTTCAGTCGTTTCATACCCCCGATGGACTGATCGACCTGCTGGGGCGCAGCAAAACAGAAGCCGAACAGAAACTGCAGCTGGAGCCCTTTGGTTATCTCAAGCTGCGCGACTATCAGGAAAAGGCCATCACCGCCACGGAGCAGGTGCTGGCCGAAGGGCACAGAACCGCCCTGCTGGCGATGGCAACGGGGACGGGGAAAACGCGCACCATCATCGGCCTGATGTATCGCTTCCTGAAAACCGAGCGCTTCAAACGCATCCTGTTTCTGGTCGATCGTACCGCGCTGGGCGAGCAGGCCCAGGGTGCCTTTGATGAAGCCACGCTGGAGCAGAATCAGACGCTGTCAAAGATCTATAACGTTGCCGAGCTGGGCGACATGACGGCCGAAGCCGAAACGCGCGTACAGGTCGCCACCGTCCAGGCGATGGTCAAGCGCATCTTTGCCAGCGACGCACCGCCCCAGGTCGATCAGTTCGACTGCATCATCATCGATGAAGCCCATCGGGGTTATACGCTGGATCAGGAGATGACCGAGGGCGAGCTGGCCACGCGCGATGTCAGACAGTACCTCTCCAGCTATCGCCGGGTGCTCGATTACTTCGATGCCGTAAAGATTGCCCTGACGGCCACTCCGGCCCGCCATACCAGCGAAATCTTCGGCAGGCCTGTCTACACCTACTCCTACCGGGAAGCGGTGGCCGAAGACTGGCTGATCGATCATGAGCCGCCGGTGCGCTATCAGACCCTGCTCACGCAGCAGGGCATCAAATTTGACAAGGGCGACACCGTTCACGCCATCAATACGCAGACCGGTGAAGTAGAAAGCGCCGAGCTGGACGACGAGCTGAACTTTGAAGTCGATGCCTTCAACCGCCAGGTCATCAATGAAAACTTCAACCGGGTCATCTGCGAGCAGCTGGTGCAGGAGCTTGATCCCTTCGGGGATGAAAAGACCCTGATCTTCTGCGCCACCGATCGCCACGCCGATATGGTCAAGCGCCTGTTGGATGATGCTTTCACGGCGCTTTATGGCGAGGATTACCATGAGGCCGCCGTGGCCAAGATCACCGGCCAGAGTGACCGGGTCGGACAGCTGATTCGCCAGTACAAGAACGAGCGCTACCCCAGTATCGCGATTACCGTTGACCTGCTGACCACCGGCATCGATGTGCCCGCGATCTGTCATCTGGTGTTCATGCGCCGGGTGAAGTCCCGCATTCTCTATGAGCAGATGATCGGCCGTGCCACGCGACGCTGTGACGAGGTCGGCAAGACGGTATTTCGTATCTACGACCCGGTCGACATCTACGCCGCACTGGCGGAAGTCAGCACCATGAAGCCGCTGGTGAAGGACCCCGGTATCAGCCTGGAACAGCTGGCAGGTGAGCTTACCGATCCGGAACGGCTTGAGCGTGCGCTGGATACGCCCGGGGAGCAGGCAGGTGAAAGCCAGGCGCACGTGGTGCTCAGCCAGCTCAGCCAGAAGCTGATGCGGGTGCTTCGCAAGGCGGAAAGCGCCGCGGAGCATAAACCCGAAGTGCGCCAGAAGCTCGATGAGCTGGAAACGCTGTGGGAGGTCCCGCCCAAATCACTCCATAAGCATCTGCTCGAACTCGGTCCGACCGGGGCCGCCAGATTCGTACAGCAGCATTCGGGGCTGATCCGTCAGCTGGAAGCCGTGAAGGCCCTGATGGGCAGCGAGCGAATGCCGGTGATCTCCGAGCACGCCGACGAGATCCGCGAACGCACCCAGAGCTATGGCGTCCATCAGCGTCCGGAAGACTATCTGGAAAGTTTTGAAGCCTTCATTCGCGAGCAGATCAACGAGTCGGCCGCCCTGGCGGCGGTCGTGAATCGCCCCCGCGATCTCACCCGCGAACAGCTCAAGGAGGTGCGTCTGCTGCTGGATCAGCACGGCTACTCGGAAGCCCATCTGCAGACCGCCGTACGCCAGCAGACCAATCAGGACATTGCCGCCAGCATCATCGGCCACATCCGACGCGCCGCGCTGGGCGAGGCGCTGGTGCCGTTCGAGCAGCGCGTCAACAACGCCATGGCGCACATCTATGCCCGGCAGGCGTGGACGCCGGTTCAGCGCCAGTGGCTGGCACGGCTGGCCAAACAGCTGACCCATGAAGTCATTCTGGATCGTGACACCATCAACCGGATGCCGGCATTCAAGGGCGGTGCCAAAAAGCTGGATAACGTGCTGCAGGATCAGCTGGATACGGTGCTGGAGGCGATGAATGAGGCTTTGTGGCCTTCCAGAAGCGCCTGATCAGGCATGTCGATGGCGTCGACATGGGCTCAGTCTGTGTCGATTTTTTGCGGTTTTTTCGACATGGTTCGGGTTCAGAAAGCATGGAAAGTACGTAAATTTTTCCGCTATCCATACACGTGAAATTTAATATGCAAAGAAAATCCGTTTTTCTTTGCATGTCGTTCAGGGCATGTATAGTTTTCTAAACTTTCTATACACAAGCTGAAAAGGATGCGCCGTGCTACCCACCCTGCCCCTTGAATCCCTTGAGCAGTGGGAAACCCGCGCCGTGCTGAAAAAAGCGGCGCAGGCCCATCGGCATCTGGCAGAGCTCAAGGGCGTTGCGGCGACCATTCCCAACGAAGAAATCCTGATCAATACCCTGACGCTGCAGGAAGCCCGGCACAGCTCGGAAATCGAAAATATCATTACCACTCAGGATGACCTGTACCGTGCGGTGGTAGCTGATGAGGCCAGCGTCTCCCCGGAAACCAAAGAAGTGCAGGATTACGCCCGCGCCCTGCGGGCCGGGTTCCACAGCGTTCGACAGTCCCGGTTAATGCGTCTGGATGACATTCTGCTGATTCAGCAAATGATCGAAAAAAATCGGGCAGGCCTGCGCAAGCTCCCCGGGACAGCCCTGAAAAACCAGGCCACCGGTGAAGTCGTCTATGAGCCACCGCAGTCGGCGCTGGAAATAGAAGATCTGATGGTCAATCTGGTGGCCTATATCAATGACGATGAGCTCTGCGATGCCGATCCGCTGGTCAAGATGGCCATCATTCACCACCAGTTCGAGAGTATTCATCCGTTTTACGATGGCAACGGCCGAACCGGGCGCATCATCAACATGCTCTATCTGGTGGCCAACGATCTGCTCGACCTGCCGGTACTTTACCTGAGCCGCTATCTGATCCAGACCAAGGCGAGCTACTACCGGGAGCTGCAGGCCGTGCGCGATACCGGCAACTGGGAGCCCTGGCTGCTCTACATGCTGGAAGGCATCATCCAGACCGCCCGCCAGACCGTCGATCTCATCGCTCGGATACGGGATCTGATGCAGCACACCAAACACCGCATGCGTGAAGAGTGCCCCAAGATCTACCGGCAGGAACTGCTGAACAATCTGTTCAACCACCCCTATACCAAGATCGATTTCGTCGTGGAGGATCTGGCCGTGAGCCGTATTACCGCGACCAAGTATCTCGATGAACTGGTGGGTATCGGCCTGCTGGAAAAAACCAGAGTCGGCCGCAGCAACTTCTATATCAACACGTCTTTAATGGCGCTCTTCCTTGAGCGTGCGTAACCCTTTCTGGAACCTTTCATGACCCATAACGACATCGTTCAGAAACTCTGGAACCTCTGCGACGTGCTGCGCGACGACGGCATCAACTACTCGGACTACGTCACCGAGCTGGTGCTATTGCTGTTCATCAAGATGGTCCACGAAAACACCGAAGCGGGCACGCTGGAAAAGCATCCGCTGCCGGCAGGCTGCCGCTGGCCGGATCTCAACGGCAAATCCGGCCTTAATTTGCTGGATGACTACAAGCGTATTCTGCTGAGCCTCTCCAGCGGGAAAGACGCTCACGGCAATTTTGTGCATAACGACCCGTTGATCAGCGCCATTTACGCCGACGCCCAGACCCGCCTGCGCGAGCCGCGCCACCTGGAACAGATGATCAAGGCACTCGACGGCATTGACTGGTTCAGTGCCCAGTCAGATGGTTTGGGCGATCTCTACGAGGGCCTGCTGGAGAAAAACGCCAACGAGACCAAATCCGGCGCCGGGCAGTACTTCACCCCGCGCGCGCTGATCGACTCGATGGTGCGCTGCATCAAACCGCAGCCCCGAGAAACCATTCAGGACCCGGCCGCCGGCACGGCGGGCTTTCTGATCGCGGCGGATCGCTATATCAAGGATCAGACCGATGATCTGTTTGATCTGGAGGCCCGTGATCAAACGTTTCAGAAGAATCGTGCCTTTATCGGCATCGAGCTGGTGCCCGGCACGCGCCGACTGGCGCTGATGAACTGCCTGCTCCACGGCATGGAAGGTGACGACGAGGGCGTGGTGCATCCGGGCAATGCGCTGGGGCAGGCGGGCGCTGGCCTCGAGCGCGCCGATATCATTCTCGCCAATCCGCCGTTTGGCACCAGCAAGGGCGGGGATGCCAGCATTACCCGTGACGACCTGACCTATAGAACCAGCAATAAGCAGCTCGCCTTTTTGCAGCACATCTACCGCAACCTCAAGCCCGGCGGCCGCGCTGCGGTGGTGCTGCCGGACAACGTGCTGTTCGAGGCCGGCGTGGGCGCCGACGTGCGCCGCGACCTGATGGACAAGTGCCACCTGCACACCATCCTCCGCCTGCCCACCGGCATCTTCTACGCCCAGGGCGTGAAAACCAACGTGCTGTTCTTTACCAAAGGCAGCGCGGCGGATAAATACCAGGACACCGGCTGCACCGACAACGTCTGGGTGTATGACCTGCGCACCAACATGCCGAGCTTCGGCAAGCGCACGCCCTTTGGTGAGCAGCATTTAAAGCCGTTCGAGGCCGTGTATGGCGATGACCCCAACGGCCGAAGCCCCCGGCAGGAAGGCGAGTGGTCGTTCAACGCCGACGAGATCGCTGTGGATACGGAGGCCACGGAGGAAAACCAGGGCGTGGATGATGACCGCCTCGCCAAATCCCGCTGGCGCTGTTTCTCCCGCGAATGGATTCGCGATACCAAGGGGGATTCGCTGGACATCAGCTGGCTCAAGGACAAGGACAGCGTCGACGCGGCTGACCTGCCCGCGCCCGAAGTGCTGGCGGGCGAAGCGATGAGCGAACTGGTGCAGGCGCTGGGCGAGCTGGATGGGCTGATGCGTGAGCTGGGGGCGGAGGAAGAAGCAGACGGGCAGCGGGTGTTGTTGAAGGAAATGATGGGTGGGGACGAAAAATAATGTCTGACCAAGCGCTTCCCCAGCAATGGCTTAATACGCCATTAGAAAATGTCATTTTAAAAATTACTGGTGGCGGAACACCGAGTAAATCTCATCCCGAATACTACCGTGGCGATATTCCATGGATGAGCGTCAAGGATATGAACAAGCATTTCCTTAAAGACACTATTGACCATATATCACCTGAAGCGGTTGAAAATAGTAGTACTAACATTATTCCCGCGGGTACTCCCATTATAGCTACACGAATGAGCTTGGGGAAAATCGTTGTAGCGCACTTCGATTCGGCCATTAATCAGGATCTAAAAGCCCTCTTTTTACCGTCCGATATACACCGGGATTATCTAGTTTATTGGTATCGCTCTATTGCTCATAAAATAGAACAGCTCGGAACGGGAACGACTGTTAAAGGGATACGGCTTGATGCCTTGAAAGCACTTGAGTTTGCACTCCCTCCTCTCGCCGAACAAAAGGTTATCGCCGATAAGCTCAATATCCTGCTGGCGCAGGTAGACAATGGCAAAGCCCGCCTTGAGCGTATTCCTGAAATTCTCAAGCGCTTTCGCCAATCCGTGCTCGCGGCGGCAGTGAGTGGGCGGTTGACGGAAGAGTGGCGCAATGAACATGAGGTATCTATTACCACATGGGGGCAAACGACGGTTGGTGATGTTTCTACGGTTGCCACTGGTAAAACTCCGAGCCGTAAAGAAACTAAATACTGGCAAGCTGGTGAAGTTCCATGGCTTACTAGTGCAAGCACTGGCGCGATTTATACTAATTCTGCTGAACAACATGTTACTCAATTTGCGGTAACAGACTGCTCTCTCAAGATATTTCCACCAGGCACGCTGCTGTTGGCAATGTATGGCGAAGGCAAAACGAGAGGGCAAGTAACTGAACTAAATATTTCAGCTACTTGTAACCAAGCTTGCGCAGCAGTTACGGCAGATGAAAGTAAGATATTACGTAGCTATCTCAAACTCCGACTCATTGAAAATTATGAAGAAACTCGTAAAGCTGCTGCGGGCGGGGCTCAGCCTAATCTTAATCTCAATAAAGTGCGTCAAATTGGTATCGCAGTACCAAGCCAAGAAGAACAAACCGAAATCGTTCGCCGCGTCGATCAGCTCTTCACTTATGCCGATACTATCGATCGCCAAGTCGAAAGCGCCCTCGAATGCATCAACCAGCTTACTCAGTCCATCCTTTCTAAAGCCTTTCACGGCGAGCTGACAGCCCAGTGGCGGGCGAAAAATTCAGAACTGATCAGCGGCGACAACAGTGCCGAGGCTCTAATTGAAAAGATCAAAATTAAACGCGAAGAAGAGACGAAAATATCCAAACGTAAAAAAAATGAAGTTAAAAGAAAGAAAAGGAATGTCATGAAAAATTCAAAAAAAGATGAATTGAAATGTTGGGTTTTAGAAAGAGAAGGTGCTTTTTTTAGTTTTGATGAACTAAGAGATTTTTTTGACGGCAGTTACGAAGAATTAAAAGATTGCTTGTTTGAAATGCTAAGCGATTCCCCTCCCCTTATAAAGCAAAGCTTTAGCAAAAGCGAAGGCATTATATATTTAGAAAGGCTGAATAAATGAAAATAACTTGGTTGCATGTAATCGATGCAGATACTTGTGGAGGACTACTCAACGGAGTTGTTATAAATTTTAGGGATGCTTGGGAGGTAAATGATTCTTTTTCGCCTATATGCTTGATCGGACCCAATGGCGCTGGAAAATCGCAGGCTTTGCAGATTATAGCCGAGATTTTTCAAGCAGCTTTTGCACAATTTTTACCAGATGAAGAGCAGGGGAAACCTAACAATCAAATACAATTTGAGCTTGAGTATTTCATTTTTAATAATAATAAAGAAAGTGAGCGGGTAAAGATTTGGCGAAAAAAAGGGAAAAGCAAGAGGTTGTCTAATATTGTTTTAGAGGTATATTCAGATAATAGGTGGGTTGAGCCTCAAGATTACATAGAGGCAAAAAAATTGCTTCCATCTAAAATTATAGGATATACATCTGGGCAGAATGAGACGATTAGTATTCCTTTTTTTGTAAGTCGATCCGGGTATGCAAAGCAAGTTAGTACCAATGCTTTAGATAAAGAAAAAATTGCTCTGCCGATTCCAGATTCTAGAATGTTACTTGTTGATTATAGCACTAACCTTGAAGTGCTTATGGCTAACTTAATCTTAAACCCTAAGAATGTTAGAGAGTATTTGGTAAATGAGCTTGGTTTAAAAAAGCTAAGATCTTTTCGCTGCGTGATTCAACTTAAATACGGTTCCTCTGCGAACAGTAAAGTTCAGCTCACTGACGAACTTAATAATTATATTTCTTATTTAAAGCGTTGTGCCACTTGCTTCGAATACGACGAAAAAAATTCGTCATACGTTTTTGATTTTTTTGTTCAAGAAGCTACGCATGAATCTTTTTCAAGCTATTGGGAAGAAGGCGCTCTGGAGCTTTATTCTTGTTTTCATAAATTAGCCATGTTGAATGATTTGATTATTCCAAAACAGGATCGAGAGGCTTTCTTAAAAGGCGTTGAAAAACGACGTTTCTCAACACGTTTGCCAGAACCGATGGAAAAGCAAAAAGTATTTCGCTTTGAAAGAGTAGAGTTTATATCAAAAAAAGGTGATAAGCATGTTGACTATGTTTCTTTGTCAGATGGTGAACATCAGCTTACTCAGCTGTTAGGAACCCTATGTATGGCTTCCTTTCCAAATGTATTATTTTTACTAGACGAGCCAGAAAGTCATTTTAATCCAAGATGGCGCGTAGAGTTTGTTTCGAAAATTTTAAACTTGCCTACCACTTCAGTACAAATATGTAGCAATGAAGGAAAGCGTCACTTTAACAGTCTTTCATCTAAGCAGGATTGTTTGTTAACTACTCACTCGCCGTTTGTCCCATCTGATATGGATAGTGAAAATGTAATTATTTTTAAAAGAAATTTTATTGATGGGAAAGTTTCGACACGCAAGCCGAGGATTCAGACATATGGCAGTACATTCGATACTATCCTTGAAGAATGCTTCGAGATATCTCCTCCTATTTCTGATATTCCTAAACGTGAAATAGAAAAATTGCTCAATTCGGATAATATCGAAGAGATCAAAAAAGCAGTTAATGGTTTGGGTGATTCTGTTGAGCGTATGTATTTGATTGAAAGAGTCAGGATGTTAAAAGCAAAGGAAAGTTGATTGTGCTTAGATGCTATCCAATCGAAGCAACATATGAAAATTGGCTTAACGAGTCGATAACTTCTATGGTTCGTTTAGTTCACTATAAGCTTGATCAAGATATATATGTAGGTAACGATCAAACGTGTTGGGAACGTTTTGTTCAGGACTCTGTAGTAGAAGATAAAAGAAGTCTAATTAAACCGCTTACTGGTATTCGTGACCGCATTTTTAACTATAAAGATGAACTTCATAAGCTTAGCCACCAACAAAGAGCTAATGTTCTATCTGCGATGCAAGCTCAGAGCTCAGTCGAATTATTGATTGACGGCACTCAGGAAATAAAAATAATAAAAAATAATTATCCCGGCCTTCATGAGGCAGCAAAAAAATTATTTTCTTTTTGCTATGAAAAGTTGACGGAATTAAAAGTTAGAGAGAGACAGTACAGGATAATATTTAATTCATTGTCTGATAAGATTTGCCCTTTCTGTGGGATTGAGCGCGTTATGAACCCTGAAGAAACAGCACAAGATCAAGATCATTATTTAGCTAAAAGTATCTACCCTTTTGCTGCTGCTAATATGCGCAATTTAGTACCAATGTGTAGATGCTGTAATCGTGACTATAAGCATGATAAGGATATACTGACTGGGTCAGACGGGTATAAAAGACATGTTTTTGACCCATATGATTGCAATCCTCCAAAAATTTCTCTTGCTAATTCTACTTTGATCTTAGATTCATTTCCGATTAAATTTAAATGGAAGATAGAATTTTTAACAGAAACAGAGGCATCAGAAACATGGGATCAGGTTTTTTCGATACGCACCAGATATGAACGGGATATTCTTAATCAGTATTTTGATACATGGATGAAGAATTTTTGTAAAAAATGCGAAAAGGATAGAAAAAGAAATAATATTTCACGAAATTTGACAAAGGTTGAGGTTAGAGAGCGACTCTCGTTTTATCAGGAGGATAAATCAGAAAGCCCATCTATTGGTTTGGCAGGTTTTCTCGAACCACTGGTGTTTAGTCTTCTTCTGCAACTATATGATGAAGGAAATGAAAGGGTGGTAAATTTAATTCGCGATGCCGTTTTAGGTATATCTTTAGAAGATGATTAAGGGAATGGTAAGAGTTATAGACCTGACACAGAATGTGCACTATATATTCGATTTTAAGCTGAGTTAAAAAGAAAAGGCATGGTATTTTTTGTTGGCTATTAATATTGCCTTTTCATTATTTATTTTGTTTTCCCATGTATAAAACATGCGAAGCTTTTTGGCTACGCCTTTCCCTCCCCCTTTTTTACGCGCCACCCCTGCAATCGATCTTGATATCTTATGCCCTTGGATCGCATGCTGAGCCTGTCTTTCAAGGAATCAAAGGCGCTGCAGGTTATTCTGCTGGTGCTGTCGTTGTATGTCGGTCTCTGCCTGTTGACCGCCCGTCTGTGACCTGAGTGCTTTCAAAGAAATTCCTATTAAGGAGGTCATACTCTGCTATGTGCTGGTCCTCGGGCTGGCCTTTCCTCTAGAAATCTATACGACCTAGGTGCTGGATGATGGACGATCAGGCCGTATAGAAAGGATGATCCATTGTTGGGAGGAGGCGAAGTCACGACTTATATCGTTCATCGTTTCGATACCACTTATACAATAAGGTCAAGCAAGGAAACAAAGGCCCTCTTTGAGCGAGGCTATATAACGACAATCTGTTGGAAGAGATACGTGTGCAGATGGATGCGCTCAATGAGCGTATTCGACAGCGGTATCTCGACGGCGCTTGATCAAAAAAGCTCGGCAAACACGCCGAGCTTTTTTTATGGATAGGGGAGTTGCCTCTCTCTGCTCAGGTATCGCTGCGTGATCAGGGCTAATCCTGAACATCCCTCCATTTTTACGCCCTTTTTACGCCCTGCCCCTGAAATCGGTCTCGATATTTTACGCACGTCGGTCGCACGCTGAGCCTGTCCTTCAAGGAGTCAAGGCGATGCAGATGGTTCTGCTGGTGCTGTCGTTGTGTGTCGGTCTCTACCTGTTGGTGGCCCTTCTCTGGCCCGAGCGATTCTAAGGAAACCCCCATGAACGAGGTCATACTCTGTTATGCGCTGGTCCTTGGGCTGGCCTTTCCGCTCGGCATCTACATGGCCCGGGCGCTGGATGATGAACGCGAAAGCCGGATCGACCGGCTTTTTCGCCCCGTTGAGGCGGTGATCTACCGCCTGGCGGGCGTGGATGCCACGCGCTCGATGCGCTGGCCGGCCTATGCCCTGGCGGTGGTAATGCTGCATCTGTTGCTGATCATACTGGCTTGGGGCGTGTTCATGGCCCAGGGGGTGCTGCCGCTCAATCCTGACGGTATTGCCGGCATGTCCTGGGATACGGCGCTGCACACGGCGGTGTCGTTTGCCACCAATACCAATCAGCAGCACTACTCGGGCCAGGCGCAGCTCTCCTACCTGAGCCAGACGTTTGCCATCGTGACGCTGCAGTTCATCACCCCGGCCACGGGCCTGGCGGTGCTGCTGGCGATCGCGCGGGTGCTGTTGAAGAAAAGGGCGGCGCCTGTCGCGGAGGCGGTGGGTCAGGATGTCGGGGTGGGCAACTACTACCGCGATCTGGTCCGCACGCTGGTGCGTATCCTGCTGCCGCTGGCCGTGGTGGTGGCGCTGTTGCTGACCTGGCAGGGTGTGCCGAGTACGTATCAGGGCGCGCAGACCGTGCAGCCGCTGGAGCAATCGGTGGCCACGACGCAGCAGATACCGGTTGGCCCGGTCGCCTCGATGGTGGCGATCAAGCAGCTGGGCACCAACGGCGGCGGCTGGTATGGCCCCAATTCGACCGTACCGCTGGAAAACCCCACGCCGCTTTCCAACATCATCGAAACCGTCTCGCTGCTGCTGATTCCGGTGGCGCTGCTGGTGGCGATGGCGGTCTTTACCGGGCGGCGGCGTCTGATGGCGGGCATCGGCGGGGTCATGCTGGCCTTTTCGCTGATCTCGACCTCGGTACTGATCGCCTCCGAGCGCCTGCCCAACGCCGCGTTTGAAGGGCTGGCT
Organism: Kushneria sp. Sum13; assembly: GCF_052692355.1. NCBI lineage: Bacteria > Pseudomonadati > Pseudomonadota > Gammaproteobacteria > Oceanospirillales > Halomonadaceae > Kushneria > Kushneria sp. Sum13. The sequence continues at coordinate 3,591,794 of NZ_CP199847.1, read as the reverse complement.
GCGGTGGGCAGCGCCAACCTGGAGGGCAAGGAGCTGCGCTTTGGCCCCGAGATGTCGGCGCTGTGGGCGAGCTGGACCACTCAGACCTCCAACGGTTCGGTCAACGCCATGCACGACAGCCTCAACCCGATGGGCGGCATGGTCACGCTGATGGACATGTTCATCAACGTCACCTTCGGCGGCATCGGCGTGGGGCTGATCGGCTATCTGCTCTATCTGATGCTGGCGGCCTTTATCGGCTCGCTGATGATCGGCCGGGCGCCGGAGCTGATGGGCCGGGCGCTGGAGACCCGCGAGATGCGCTGGATCTCGCTGGCCATTCTGGCCCAGCCGCTGGTGATTTTAGGGCTGACGGCGCTGACGGTGGCCGTGCCCGGGCTGGCCGGCACTTCCAACCCGTCCTTCCACGGGCTCTCCCAGGTGCTTTATGAGTACACCTCCGCCTTTGCCAACAACGGCTCGGGTTTTGAGGGGCTCGGCGATGGCACGCCCTGGTGGAACCTGGCCTGCGTGGTGGCCCTTCTGATCGGGCGCTTTGTACCGATGCTGGTGCCGCTGGCGGTCGCTGCGTGGCTGGCCGGCAAGCGCATGGCGCCGGCCGGGCGCGGGACGCTGGCCATGGACAGCGGCGCCTTCGTGGGCCTGACCGCGGGCGTCATCGTGATCATCAATCTGCTGGGCTTTCTGCCGGTGCTGGTGCTCGGCCCGATCGCTGAACAGCTGACACTGGGTTACTAAGGAGCAGTCACATGTCTCAATCGATCCATGGTGAGCAGACCGCAGCGGATGTCTCTGATGCGAACGCGCCGGGCACGCACCGCCCCCATATGGCGACCCTGCTGCTGGAATCGCTCAAGCGGCTGAGCCCACGTTCGATGGCGCGCAACCCGGTGATGGCGGTGGTGGCCGTGGGCACGCTGGTCTGCGCGCTCTATACCGCGCTGGCGGTGCATGAGGGAGCGCCCTTTGGCTTTGCGCTGAGCGTGACCCTGGTGCTGCTGGCCACGGTGCTGTTTGCCAACGCTGCCGAGGCGCTGGCGGAGTCCCGCGGCAAGGCCCAGGCGGGCAGCCTGCGCGCCACCCGCAGCCAGCTCAGCGCGCGGCGGCTGGAGCATGACGGCAGTGAGGTGACGGTCAGTGCCGACACCCTGCGCCGCGGCGATCGGGTGCGGGTGATCGCCGACGAGATGATTCCGGCCGACGGCGAAATCGTGAAGGGCGCGGGCTCGATCAACGAGTCGGCAGTGACCGGGGAGTCGGCGCCCGTACTGCGCGAGGCGGGCACCGACAACAGCGGGGTGAGCGCCGGCACCCGGCTGCTCTCGGACGAGCTGATCATCGAGGTCAGCGTCGACCCGGGTGAGTCGCTGCTCGATCGCATGATTGCGCTGGTCGAAGGCGCCAGTCGGCAGAAAACGCCCAGCGAGCTGGCGCTGTCGGTGCTGATCACCACCCTGACGCTGGTGTTTCTGATCGTGGTGGTGACCCTGTCGCCGATGGCGACGTTTGTCGGCATCACCACCTCGCCGGTCATGCTGGTAGCCCTGCTGGTCTGTCTGATCCCGACCACCATTGGCGGGCTGCTGCCGGCGATCGGCATTGCCGGCATGTCCCGGGCGATGCGCGCCAACCTGGTGGCGAAGTCCGGCAAGGCGGTGGAGATTGCCGGCAGCATCGATACCCTGCTGCTCGACAAGACCGGCACCATTACGCTGGGGGATCGCCGGGCGACCGAGTTTGCACCTTGCGAGCGCGTGAATGTCGAGCGTCTGCGCGAGGTGGCCTGTCGCTGCTCGCTGGAGGACCCCACGCCAGAAGGCCGCTCGATCGTGGCGCTGGCGCGTGACCAGGGGTTTGATCAGCGCCTGGATCGGCAGCCCGATCAGGCCGGCGCCACGTTTATCCCCTTCTCGGCCGCCACGCGACTGTCCGGGGTAGACCTTGCCGATGGCACCCGGCTGCGCAAGGGCGCGCCCAATGCGATTGCCGAGTTTGTAAAGGATCACGGCGGCAGCGTGCCCGCCGGCTGGACGGCGCTGGTCTCGCGCATCGCCGCCCGCGGCGCCACGCCGCTGGCGGTGGCCGACGGCGGTCGCCTGCTGGGCGTGATTGCGCTCTCGGATGTGATCAAGTCCGGCATGGCCGAGCGGTTTGCGCAGCTGCGCGAGATGGGCGTGAAAACGGTGATGATCACCGGCGATAACCCGGTGACCGCCGCGGCGATTGCCGCCGAGGCCGGGGTGGATGACTACGTGGCCGAGGCCACGCCCGAGCGCAAGCTCGCCATCATCCGCGAGGAGCAGGCCACCGGGCGGCTGGTAGCGATGATGGGCGATGGTACCAACGACGCCCCGGCGCTGGCGCAGGCCGATCTGGGGCTGGCGATGAACTCTGGCACCCAGGCCGCGCGCGAGGCGGGCAACATGGTCGATCTCGACTCCGACCCCGGCAAGCTGCTGCAGGCGGTCGAGATCGGCAAGCAGCTGCTGATCACCCGCGGCGCGCTGACCACCTTTTCGCTGGCCAACGACGTGGCGAAGTATTTCGCCATTCTGCCGGCGATCTTCGTGGCCAGCATGCCCTCACTCGGCGCACTGAACGTGCTGGGCCTTCACTCGCCGGAATCGGCGGTGCTGGCGGCGGTCATCTTCAATGCCCTGATCATCCCTGCCCTGATCCCGTTTGCGCTGCGCGGGGTGCGCTTCAAGGCCGACTCGGCCACGGGGCTTTTGCGGCGCAATCTGCTGGTCTACGGCCTGGGCGGCCTGCTGCTGCCCTTCCCTGCCATCAAGCTGCTCGATGTGCTGCTTGCCGGCCTGCTCTAGGAGCCTCTGTCATGAACGATGCCTTGATGATTCGCCCGGTTCTTTTCTCCTCATTGCGCCTGATGGTGGTACTGGCAGCGCTTTTGGGGCTTTTATATCCCTTCGTGACCACCACGCTGGGCGGCGCGCTGTTCCCCTTCCAGGCCGGTGGCAGCGTGCTGCATGATTCACAGGGCCGAGCGGTGGGCTCGGCGCTGGTGGGTCAGTCCTTTGAAGGCGCACAATACTTCCATGGCCGGCCCTCGGCGGTGGGCAATGACCCCATGAGTGTGGGCGGCTCCAATCTGGCGCCCGGCAATGAGGCGCTGCGTGAGCGTGCCCTGGCTGAGGCCGACCGGCTTGTGGTGCGGGATGGGCTGGTGATCGGCGAGATACCGGTGGATCTGCTCACTGCTTCGGGCTCGGGGGTGGATCCGCATATCTCACCGGCCGCGGCGCTGGGGCAGGCCGCCCGGGTCAGTCAGGCGCGGGGTCTCTCACTTGAGGACGTAACAAAAGCCATCGCGTCGGCGACCGAATATACCGGGCTTTTGGGTGAGCCGGTCGTTAACGTGCTGCGATTGAATCTGGCACTGGCGGCGCTGCCTTCAGGCGAGGCAGGACAGGAGGTGCGATGAGCCGCACTGATGATGAGCCAGCGCGTCCCGACCCGGACGCGCTTCTTGCCACCGCGCGCCGCGAGACGCGCGGTGGTCTGCGTATCTTTCTGGGCGCCGCCCCCGGCGTGGGCAAGACCTTTGCGATGCTGCGCACCGCCGGAGAGCGTGTCGCCGAGGGTGAGGACATCGTACTCGGGGTCATCGAATCCCACGGGCGCGAGGAGACCGAGAAGCTGTGTGCCGGCATCGAGCGTCTGGCGCTGACCCCGCGCGAGCATCACGGCCAGCGCTTTTTTGAGTTCGATCTCGATGCGGTGCTGGTGCGGGCACCAAAGGTGGTGCTGGTCGACGAGCTGGCCCATCGCAATATCCCCGGCGGGCGCCATGCCCGGCGCTATCAGGACATCGAGGAGCTGCTGGCGGCGGGCATCGATGTCTGGACCACCCTGAACGTGCAGCACATTGAAAGTCTCAACGACGCCGTGGCCCGCATTACCGGCATCCGCATGCGCGAGACCGTGCCGGATGCGCTGATCAAGGGCGCGCGGGATATTTCCCTGATCGATTTGACCCCCGATGAGCTGATTCAGCGGCTCCGCCAGGGCCGGGTGTACGTGCCGGAGCAGGCCCGCGCGGCGCTGGAGGGCTTTTTCAGCGTCACCAACCTGACGGCGCTGCGCGAGCTGGCCCTGCAGACCATGGCCGAGCGCATCGACAGTGACGTGCGCGATGTTATGGGCGCGCGCGGCGTCGCCGGGCCCTGGCCGGTGCGCCCGCGGATTCTGGTGGCGCTGTCCGGTCGGGACGAGGACGCCACCCTGGTACGGGCGGCGCATCGCATGGCCGAGCACCGCGGCGTGCGCTGGCGCGCCGTGCATATCGATACGGGCCGCACCTCGGCGCTGGCACGACTGGCGCTTGAGCGCAGTGCGCAGCTGATCGAGCGGCTGGGCGGCGAGGTGGTGGTGCTGCCGGGCCAGCGCCGCGTGGCGGAGCTTTTGGACTATGCCCGCCACCACAACATGACCACTTTGATGATCGGCCGGGGCCGGCCACGCGGCTGGCGGTTCTGGCACCGCTCGCTGGGCCGGCGCCTGCTGCGAGAAGCGCGCGCGTTTGATCTTCTGGTGGTGGCCGACGATTCGCGTGCCGACCGCCCGGGTCGGTCGACACGGTCCCTGTCGCCTTTGCAGCGACAGGAGTGGCTGGCCCCGATACTTGTCATGGGCGCAAGCCTGGGGCTGGCGCTGGTGATGGATCAGGTGCTGGCGCTGGCCAACCTGTCGCTGGTCTTTCTCACCGGCGTGCTGGTCACGGCGACCGTCAGCGGCACCCGGGCAGCGATGATCAGTGCGGTGCTCAGTGCGCTGATCTACAACTTCTTTTTTACCGACCCGCGCCTGAGCCTGGCCATGATCCAGCGCGATCAGCTTTTGACGGTCTTTTTCTTTTTCGTGGTGGCGATGATCGGTGGGCAGCTGGCAGGCCGCGCCCGACGCCAGCTGATCGCCCTGCGCGCCAGCCGGGATCAGACCCGGCGGCTGCTGCAGTTCTCGCGCGCGCTGGCCGCCGCGCCCGATCAGGACAGCGTGCGCGCCACCGGCGTGACCGCACTGGCCGACTGGCTCGAGGTGCCCGCCGTCTATCTGGCGCGCGAGGCCGGCGATGAGACGCTGCAGGTGCTGGCCGTCCACCCGAGCGGGGTGGTGCTGGACAGCGTGGCCCGCCAGGCCGCCGACTGGACCTGGCATCATCAGCGCCCCAGCGGCCACGGCTCCCAGACGCTGGCCGGCCAGCGCTGGCGCTTTATTGCGCTGGTCGAGAAGTCGCGCATTCTGGGCGTGGTCGGTTTGGCGCTGGGTGATCAGAGTGCACCGCCGCCGTATGATCAGGAGGTGCTGATCGACACCCTGATCAGTCAGCTGGGCATGGCGCTGGCGCGGACCCGACTGGTCAGCGATCTGGGCGCGGCACGTCTGGCCGAGGAAAACGAGCGGCTGCGCTCGGCGCTGCTCTCCTCGGTCTCGCATGACCTTCGCACCCCGCTGGCCTCGATCATCGGCGCGGCCGGGGCGCTGCGTACGCTGGATGGTCAGCTCTCCATGCAGGACAAGCAGGAGCTGCTGGACGGCGTGCTCAGCGAGAGCGAACGGCTGGACCGCTACATCCAGAATCTTCTCGACATGACGCGGCTGGGCCACGGCACGCTCAAGATCGAGCGGGACTGGGTGACGCTGGGTGATCTGATCAATGCCGCGCTGGCGCGGCTGAGGGCGGCACTGAACGGCATCACGCTGGTACGTGACTGGCCGGAGGATCTGCCGCTGTTGTATGTCCATCCGGCACTGCTGGAACAGGCGCTGGTCAACGTGATTGAAAACGCCATTCGCTTCTCGCCGGCCGAGGGGCGCATTGTCATCCGCGCCGCGTGTCAGATTGATGCGCTGGTGATCCGGATCAGCGATGAGGGCCCCGGCATTCCCGAGGCGCTGCGCGAGCAGGTCTTTGACATGTTCTTTACCGGCGGCGAGGGCGACCGCGGCCGCCACGGCAGCGGTCTGGGGCTGGCCATCTGTCGCGGCATGGTGGGTGCCCACGGCGGCAGCATCAACGCCGAGGCCAATCCGGACGGGCACGGTACCTGCATCGTGATCCATCTGCCGCTGGAGGACAGGCGCGATCACGCGGCCGCTGGTCTTGACGAGCAAAAGCGGCCTGATGAGCGCAAACCCGCTGACGAACGTGAGCCCCTTGATGAGCGCAAGCCCCTTGAAAAGAGAGCCCCCGCCGATGAGCGCTGATCGCTCCCGCATTCTGATCGTTGATGACGAATTCCAGATCCGACGCTTTTTGCGCATCAGTCTGGCCTCGCAGGGCCATGAGGTGATCGAGGCGGCCACTGGCGGCGAGGGGCTGGTGCGTGCGCTCGGCGATCAGCCGGATCTGGTACTGCTGGATCTCGGCCTGCCGGACATTGACGGACGCGAAGTGCTTCAGACGATTCGCTCGCAGAGTGACGTGCCGGTCATCGTGGTATCGGTTCGCGCCTCGGAGCGTGAAAAGGTGGCCTGTCTGGATGCCGGGGCCAGCGACTATGTGACCAAGCCGTTCGGCATTCAGGAGCTGCTGGCGCGCGTGCGGGCGGCGCTGCGCCAGCAGGTTTCCAGCGCAGGCCCGGCTCTCACCCGTCAGCGCCAAGTCGGCGAACTGTCGGTGGATCCGGATACGCACCGCGTGACCCTCGGCGGCGAACCGGTTCGGCTGACCCCGCGGGAGTTTGCGGTCCTGACAATGCTGGCCGAACACGCCGGGCGGGTCATCACCCAGAGCCAGCTGCTGCGCGAGATCTGGGGGCCGGTGCACGAGCACGATACCCACTATCTGCGCATCGTCATCAGCCGGCTGCGTCAGAAGCTGGGTGATGACCCCGAGCAGCCCCACCTGATCCAGACGGAGGCAGGTGTGGGTTATCGACTGTCGGCGCCGGACTAGCGGTTTGTGCATTTAAAAAAAGCGCCCCGAAGGGCGCTTTTTTCTCTGCGGTTTGTCTTTCCGCCAATCAATCTACTGCGGCAGTGCCCAGGTCAGCACGTAATCCCCTGACGGTGTTTCCATGAAGTGGTGGCCGGTGGCGACGATCATCAGATACTCGCGGCCGTTGGCTTCATACACCAGCGGGTTGGCCTGACCGCCGGCCGGCAGCGGCGCGCTCCAGAGCGTTTCACCGCTTTCGATGTCGATGGCTCGAATCAGGTCATCGGTGGCGGCGGCAATGAAGATCAGACCGCCTGCGGTAACGGCCGAGCCGCCGTTGTTGGGCGTGCCGATGTTGATCGGCAGTCCCGATTCGATACCCCAGGGGCCATTGGCGCGTGCGGTGCCCAGCGGACGGTCCCAAAGGGTATTGCCGGAGGCGACATCAACGGCGCGAATATGGCCGTAGGGCGGCTGCTTGCACAGCAGACCGGTGAAGGGCACGCGCCAGCCAGCGTTGACGTTGACGGCGTAGGGCGTGTTGGCCTGCGGGTCCCCTGCCCCTTCGGCGCCGCCGTCGTCACTGGCCATCTCTTCGCGCGGTTTCCAGCCGTACTCGTTGGCCTTCTCGCGCGGCACGAGAATGTTGTAGTTGGGCATGTCGTTGTAGTTGGCGATCAGTACGCCGCGTTCCGGATCGATCGCGATGCTGCCCCAGTCCGAACCGCCGTTGTAGCCGGTATATTCGACCCAGTGCTGATCGGCGGTCGGCGGGGTGTACATGCCCTCGTAGCTGGCGTTCTGAAACTGGATGCGACAGAACATCTGATCAAAGGGCGACATGCCCCACATGTCGCGCTCGGTCAGCTCGGGCTGCTCGAGGGTGTGATAGAGCGAGTATGGCTGGGTTTTTGCGCGCTGCTCGGGCTCGACGCCGCCCTGCGGCACCGGACGCTCCTCGGCGCCACCGCCGAGCAGTTCGCCGCTGCGCCGATCAAAGACGTAAATACCGCCCTGCTTGGTCGGCATGACCACGGCCGGCACCCGACCATTGTCGGTAGGAAAGTCGATCAGCGTGGGCTGGGAGCCGGGGTCGTAGTCCCAGACATCCTTGTGGGCGGTCTGAAACTTCCACTTCGGCAGCCCGGTGGTGACATCGAGTGCCACCAGTGAGCTGGCCCATTCATTCTCGGCCGGCGTGCGCGAGCTGCTCCAGTAGTCCGCGGCCGAGTTGGCCATCGGCAGATAGACCAGCCCCAGCTGGTTGTCGCCCACGGCCGTGGTCCACATGTTGGGCGAGCCACGCACGTAGGTCTCGTCACCGCTGAGCGGCTCGCTCTGATCCGGCCGCCCGGCATCCCAGGCCCACTGGAGTTCGCCAGTCACGGCGTCATAGCCCTTGATCACGCCGGAGGGCGGATAGCGGCGCTGACCATCCAGCACCTGGTGGCCGGTGACCAGCACGCCATCAACAATCACCGGCGCCGAGTTGATGGAGACATAGCCCGGCGGCGTCTCACCCATGTTCTGCTTGATATCGACCTGGCCGTTGTCGCCGAAATCGGTACAGGGTTGGCCGGTCTCGGCATCCACGGCAATGATGCGACCGTCCAGCGTGCCCGAGAAGATGCGTGTGCGGCACTGCTGCGCGCCGTCACCTGACGAGGCGGCGACAACGCTTTCGGCACCGTCATCAGGACTTGCAGCACTGTCATCGACCGCAGCTGCTGCGGGATTCGTGTCGTCACCATCATCCTGCGCCGGGGTGTTCTCCGGCACCTGATAGTAGGTCACGCCGCGGCAGGCGGCGGTGTAGGGAATGGCGTCCTCGGAGACCTGCGGGTCATGGCGCCAGCGCTCCTCGCCGGTGGCGGCGTCCAGCGAAATCAGGATATTGCGCGAGGTGCATAGATAGACGCTGTTGCCGATTTTCAGCGGCGTGGTCTCGGCGCCCCACCGATGATCGAGCAGGTCCCCGGTGCGATAGGTCCAGGCAGGCTCAAGCTTGCCCACGTTGTCGGGCGTGATCTGATCCAGCGAGGTATAGCGGGTGGCGGCGTTGTCACCACCGTAGGCCGCCCAGTCGCCGCGGGCAGGCTGGTCTGCCGGCTGGGTATTGCCGGTATCCGTGGCCAGCGACGCCGACTGCGGGCCGGGCACCTCACCGGAGTGCGAGAAATTGTGTGGCAAAAAGGCCAGTGCCCCGGCGCCGGCCAGTACCAGCGCCAGCCCGCCGGCGGTGAAAAACGAGGCGCGACGTGACGCACTGTCCGACGTTTTGTACGCCACCAGCGCGACCAGAATGGCAAGGATCAGTACCACATCCATGCGCGGAATCCAGCGCCAGTAATCAAGCCCCGACTCCCAGGCCGCCCAGACCAGCGAGGCGATAAAGACCGCGGCGTAGAGCAGCACCCCGGCGCGGCGCTGCATGATCAAAAGTCCTCCGGACAGCAGCATGCCGATGCCGGCCAGCAGGTAATACCAGGAGCCGCCGACAAGCGCCAGCCAGGCACCCCCCACCGTCATGGCAAGGCCCACCAGCGCCACCAGCGCCCCGACCAGTAACAACGCAATATCGCGCCGTCGTTCGTTCCCTGAAGATGTGCCCATGTCGCTCTCCCTTGCAGTTGTCATTATTCGGGCGTGCTTGTTTATGGCTTAACGGCTCACCCGTCATGTCAGCCTGACCATGTTTCTAATAAAAGGAAATGAGATCAAGGTGCAGGGTTTCGCCACGGCGATCGCGGGCGCGCTTCAGGTTTTGACCAAAAAGCCCGGCCTTGGCCGGGCTTTTTGAGTGCTGACAGGCGGTTCGGTTGACGTCTCAGCTGAAGGCATCAAGCGCCAGATACGCGCCGTCCTGGTCCTGAATGTCCTTTCCCAGCGCGTTTACTTCCTCGCTCACGGCCTGAAAGTGTGGCCGCGCGGCCAGACTTTTCAGCCATGCCGTCACCTGTGGGTAGCCGTCAAAGCGGTAGCCGGCTGCGTAAATCTGGTAGAGCTCGCAGCCCATGACGAGATCGGCCATCGTAGGGTGCTCATCGCCCAACAGCGTCGGCGGTTGCGCGGCGTTGTGCTGGCGCTTGAAGTGTTGCTCCAGCGTGGCCAGTCCCGGTTTGAGCCCTTCCTGCAGTGGCTTTAATAGCGTGGCCTGAATCTCGCGCTTGAGCATTGGCAGGGTCAGGTGCAGGTTCATGATGTGGTGAAACATGTCGAAAGCGGCGCACGTTGGCGTGGTACCAGGCGAGCCACTGATCGATCCGGGCGCTGCGGGGGAGGTCCTGCTCTCCCGGATACCAGCGCCGGGCAGCGTCCTGATACGTGGCCGTGCGACACAGATACAGCATGATCGCCTGGCTTTCAGCCAGATGGAGCGTCTCTTGCTGGCGGTCGACCACCAGCGCCGGCACGGTCTGAAAGGCATTAATGGCGGCATAGGCCTCGGTGCGCGTCTCGCCATCGGCAAAGTCGACCTCATGGAAGGTGTACTCGATGCCTAGTTCGCGCGCGAGCACTTCCACGGCGCGCGAGGGTTGAGAAAGGCGATGGGCGTAGAGGGTCGTGGACATGGTGGAATCCTTGCAGCGAATGAGGGCGTGCCATCGAGGGCCGTCAGGGCATCGCCTTACAGAAGGCGTCGTTTTACGGAAGGCATCGTCTTGAAGAGAGCGTTCTCTTGAAGAGGACGTTGTCTTACAGATAAAGCCGGCTGACCAGCTCGGTGCGGTTGGTGACCCCCAGCTTGCGGTAGAGATGATCCAGGTGGGTCTTGACCGTGGAGGGCGCAATGCCGAGCTCGCGGGCCATGGACTTGTTGCTCAGGCCGTGACGGATCAATTCGGCCAGCTGGGTCTCTCTGGCGGTCAGAGCCGGTGGTGATAGCGTCTCTTCGGCGTGCTGCAGGGTGGGCGGTCGCTGATCGACGGCCAGCTGCATCATCTCCTGCAGGGACTGAAGCGTTGCCATCTCGGCGCGGGTGAAACGCCCGTGTTCGGAGCGGCGCAGCAGGGAGAGTCCGAGCACGGGGCGACCCCGGGCATGAAAGAGCACCTCGGCGATATCGACCACGTCATGCTGGCGTAAAAAGCCCTGATAGCGCCGGTTGCGGGCTTCCGATTGAAAGGCCAGCCCCTCATCGAGCAACAGCACCTGACGGCCGGTCTGCAGGCAGTGCCCGGGTTGCAGGGGGTCAAGATGGCGATAGCGCTCGAGATAGAGCGCATGGATCGAGCGAGCATCTCCTGCGAGCTGAAAGTCGCGGGCGCTCAGGGTCTCGTCGATGGTATAGAACGCCGCCAGCGATGCCGGAACGGCGCGGGTAAAGGCGCGCAGACAGGGGGTTCCCAGAACCTGGACATGAGACATGACGGGCCGACTCCGTGTCGAGCAATGTCGACAACATAGCGAGCCGGCCATGGGCGGGCAACGAGAATCTGTGGCCAATGGTCCAATACGCTCTTACTCGAGGGCGGTCACACTTTCCGGCAGCAGTGCCCCGCCATCGACGATGATGGTCTGGCCGGTGATGTATCGGGCCAGATCGGAGCCCAGAAACAGCATGGCGTTGGCAATGTCTTCCGGCGCGCCCAGACGCCCCAGCGGGATGCCGCGCTCCAGACTCTGGCTGTGCTCGTCATCGCCGAGATTGTCCATCGCGGGCGTTCGGATCATGCCCGGCTCGACGCCGTTGATGCGGATGTTGGAACCGCCCATTTCAAGCGCTGTATTGCGGATAAAGCCATTCACGGCGGCCTTGGAGGCGGCGTAGTGGGTCAGGCCCGGATAGGCGACCCGGTTACCGGTGACCGAGGAGGTGCACAGGATCACGCCGCTGCCCTTTTGTTTGAAATACGGCAGCAGGGCCTGGGTCATCCAGAACAGCGACTGCACGTTGACGGCAAAGGTGCGCTCGATCCGTTCGCGGGTGAGTTCCTCGAACGGTGTCAGCGGGAAGTAGCCGGCGTTGTGCACCAGAACGTCGATCGGGTCGCTGCCTTCGATCATGGCGCGGGTGGCGGCCTCATCGGACAGATCCACGGTGTGGGCCTGAACCTGATGCCCGGCGGCCGTGAGCTTCTCGGCCACGGCGCGGGCCTGGTCTTCGTTGATGTCGGCCAGCGTCACGCGGGCACCGGCCTGGGCAAAGCGGGTCACGATGGCTTCCCCAATGCCCTGGGCACCGCCGGTGACCAGCACGTGCTGACCGCTGTAATCGATGCTGATACTCATGAGCCAACTCCTGTCATGAAAGGAAAAAAGGTCGGGCGACCCACGGCCCGACCGAACGACACGGGTCAGACGCCTGGCGAGAGGGCCTCGAAGGCCAGCGTTGGCATATCAACGATATGCGAGCCACCGTCGGCCATGATCATGGCGCCGGTAATAATGGCGGAAGCCGGGCCGATCAAAAAGGCGCAGACCTCGGCGATCTCGTGGGCACTGGCCGCCCGGCGCAGCGGGACGTGACGCGTCACGCGGGCGTAGGCGTCATCAAGAGACTCCTGATAGTGCGCCATCAGCGGCTGCATCTCTTCGTCGGCCATCGGCGTTCGAATCCAGCCCGGGCAGACGCAGTTGACCCGCACCCCGTGCTGGCCGTAATCACGGGCCAGCGAGCGGGTCAGACCGACAAGCGCATGCTTGGCCGTGGTGTAGCCACAGATGTCACCGCCGGCCTGAAACGAGGCCAGCGACCCCAGCAGCACCAGGGTGCCCCTTTGTTCGATCAGATGCGGCAGGCAGGCGCGGGCGCTGTAGAAGGCCGTATCCAGATTCAGCCGCATCGCCTGCTGCCAGTCCTGCTCCGACATGTCGGTGGCCGCGCCCAGATCATGACCGCCGGCGCTGCAGATCAGGCTATCGATGCGCCCGAAGGTCTCCAGAATGCGCTCGCAAAACCCCGTCCATTCGGTGGCGCTGGCGGCGTCGCCGGCCAGCACCAGCCCGCCGATCTCCTCGGCCAGTGCTTCAAGCGGCGCCGGGCGCCGGCCAATCAGGACCACGTTGTGGCCCAGGGCGGCCTGCTGGCGAGCACAGGCTTCCCCTACGCCGGTGCCGGCACCGGTAATGACGATGGTTCTGGTCTCAGCGCTCATCGAGGTACTCCGTCTCGTTCAGACGGTGACAAAAGGAGGCGACCGGGAAATTGGCCAGTGGTGCCTCTTCGGTGTCGCCCACGCCGAAGATCTTGCCGTCGCTGCGGTGGTTCTGCTCATCGATCATGACGATGCCCAGCGTTGGCACGATCTTTTCACGCCAGATGAACAGATAAAGCTCGTCGGTGATCCTGTAGTAGTGACAGGCGTCGGTATCGCACAGGTTCTTTTCCACCCCCTTGAGGCAGTGCCAGGTGTAGAAATGCTCGTTGAGATAGACGTGCTCATACATCTCGGTCGGGCTGTAGCGATAGAGATTGCGCACGCCGATCAGTTCATCGGTCAGCGCATGTGGGCAGGCGCCGTCGCTGAAGGGCCGGTTCAGGGTGCCGTGGCTGATCTCGGCCCTGACGTCGGTCAGCGCTCGGCCGCCGAGGGCGCGCTCGTAGAGACCTGTCTTGATGACATCGAAGGTGGGCAGAGTGCCGGTGACCTGGGTATAGCTGTCGCTCAGCGTATCCAGCACCACGGTGAATGAGGTGGTCGGCCGGGTCTGTTCGTCCAGCCAGTCGAGCAGATAGACCCCCTGACGCAGTGAGGTGACGCGTGCCTTGACCGCTTCGCCGCCGTCGATGCGCAGCCGGTCATGCTCGATGTCGAGACGGCGGACGTTGCCGCTGGCGTCGTGCAGCTCAAGCGTCCTGCCGCCGAGATCGACCGAGTGATCCAGTGCGTAGGAATCGGTCTCGAAGCCCTTTTCAAGGCCGGTCACCGAGATCCAGTCCGTGGGGGAATTGGCGGTTGTCATGGAACAACTCCTGATCATCGTGAAAGGGGGAACGCTTTCATCCTTGCTTGCCGGTGACCACGGGCGCTATCCCCCGAATGGGGGAGTTCAGCGCGCCTTTGGTGGGCAAGGCAGGGAAAGGAAAATTTCTGGCAGGAGAAAACAAGAATGCCGCGCCCGGCAGGCGCAGATTGGATGATGGGGCCTGAATGCCATCGCGGATGTCAGGCCACAGGATCAGCCAACAATAATGTCGAATGCGCGCCGCGGAGGTGATGGATCATGCTTGAGACCACGAAAACGGTGCCCATGCCGTCTGCCGGCAAATCGCTCCGGCAGGGCATCGGCTTCAAGACCATGATTGCGATCTGTGTGGGGACCGTGGTGGTACAGGGTGCCATGGTGTCGGCACTGGTGGGGTTCGGACTCGGGGGCCTGAGCTTTCTGGCCGCGATGCTGGTAGCGGCCCTGCTGGCGCTGTGTAACGCCATGACCTTCTCGGAACTTTCGTTGATGTATCCGCAGTCGGGGACGCTGGCCACCTATACCCAGAAGGCCATCGGCCATTTCCCGGCCATCGTGTCGGTGTTTGCCGGCTACGTGGTGGTGGCCATCTTCGCGATTCCTGCCGAATTCCTGCTGGTGGATGCCCTGCTGCAGGCGCTGTTTCCCGCAATGCTGCCATCGCATCTGGTGCCGATTCTGCTGCTGGTGATCCTTGCGGTACTCAACATCCTGGGCACGGATGTCTTCGCAAAGCTTCAGAACGTGTTCACCTTTGCCATGATTGCCGCCATTTTGCTGGTGGGGGCCACGGCGCTGATTGAGTCGCCGTCGCCGGAGGTGGCGCAGGCGGCCGTCGGTATGGGCTGGGGTCTGGGGGGCATTGCCGATGGCAGCTTTATCGGCCTGGTCGCGCTGGCCATGTGGATGTTTGTGGGGTGCGAGTTTGTCTGCCCGATGATCAATGACGTTCGCCAGCCCGAAAAGCGCATTCCCCGTGCCATGTTTTTGTCGCTGGGCATTGTTTTTGTACTGTTCACGATCTTCTGTCTCGGTGCGGGCCATTACCTCTCGACTGAGACCCTGACCACCTCGCCGCTGCCGTATCTCGATCTGGTCAATGGCGTCTTCGGCAAGGTGGGGCTGATCATTGCGACCGTGATGGGGATTACCGCGACCTGCAGTACGGTCAACACGGTGCTGGCCGCCGTACCGCGCATGCTCTCCGGCATGGCCGATAACGGCCAGGCCTTCAAAGTCATGGGCAAAATGCACCCGCGCTATAACACCCCCTGGGTCGGCATTGTCTTTCTGGCGGTGGGGGTCACCATTCCCTTTTTGCTGATCAGGCCCGATCAGATTATCTCACTGGTGATCGCTGCGGCCACCAGCTGGCTGCTGGCCTATATCGTGGCGCACATTGACGTGATCGTGTTGCGCCGGCGACGTCCCGAGCAGCGCCGTCCGTATCGCACTCCCTTCTATCCGGTGCCGCAGATCGTGGGCATTGCCGGCATGGCCTACGTGGCCGCCAATGCCGCCCCCTCTCCTGAAATGACGACGACAATCTATACGCTGCTGGGTGTGGTGCTGGGCATCGTCAGCCTGATCGCCATCGTCTGGGTCAAGTTCAGGATGAAAAAGGGCCTGTTTGAGCCGGATTCAAGCCACTAGCACCGCGTGGATCGACCGGGTGCCCTTCCTTCGGGCACTCGGCTGTGCCGAAACAGGCCGGGGCAGGGAAAGAAAAATTTCTGGCACGAGCAAACAAGAACGGCGTGTTCATCGGGCGCAGATTGGCGTCTCTGGATGGGATGCCCGCGTCGGTGTCCGCCAGCCGTCGGTATCCGCCAACCGTCGGTATTCGCCAACAACCGTGCCGGATGTATTTCGCAGAGGTTCTCTGATTATGCTCGACATCATGAAGGCAAGATCAATGCCAGTGGCCATCGCTCCGGTCCGACAGGCCATTGGCTTTAAAACCATGATCGCGATCTGTGTGGGCTGCGTGGTCGTTCAGGGGGCCATGGCGTCCGCGCTGATGGGCTTTGGTCTCGGAGGCGTGAGCTTTCTGGCCGCCATGCTGGTGGCGGCCTTTTTTGCCCTGTGCAACGCCATGAGCTTTTCGGAACTCTCGTTGATGTATCCGCAGGCCGGAACGCTGGCCACCTATACCCAGAAGGCGATCGGCCATTTCCCGGCGATCGTCTCGGTCTTTTCAGGCTATGTCGTGGTGGCGATGTTCGGATTGTCCGCTGAGCTTTTGCTGGTGGATGCCCTGCTGCAGACGCTGTTTCCTTCAATGTTGCCGCCGCATCTGGTGCCGCTGCTGTTACTGGCAGGACTGGCCATGCTCAACATGCTGGGCACGGATGTGTTTGCACGGCTTCAGAACGTGTTCACCTTTGCCATGATTGCCGCGATTTTGCTGGTCGGCGCCACGGCGCTGATTCAGTCGCCCTCGCCGGAGGTGGTCCGAACGGCCGCCGGCATCAATTGGGGCATCGGGGGCATCGTCGATGGCAGTTTTATCGGTCTGGTGGCGCTGGCCATGTGGATGTTTGTCGGCTGCGAGTTCATCTGTCCGATGATCAATGACATCCGTCAGCCGGAAAAGCGCATCCCGCGGGCCATGTTTTTGTCGCTGGGCATCATCCTGGTCCTGTTTACGCTGTTTTGCCTCGGGGCGGGCCGCTATCTCTCCAGCGGGACGCTGACCACCTCGCCCCTGCCGTATCTTGATCTGGTCGATGGCGTGTTCGGCAAGGCCGGGCTGATCCTTGCCACCGTGATGGGACTGACCGCGACCTGCAGCACGGTCAACACGGTACTGGCCTCGGTGCCGCGCATGCTGTCGGGCATGGCCGATAACGGCCAGGCCTTCAAAATCATGGGCAGGATGCATTCGCGCTTTAACACCCCCTGGGTCGGTATCCTGTTTCTGGCCCTGATCGTTGCGATCCCCTTTCTGCTGGTCAAGCCGGACCACATCGTCATCCTGCTGGTGGGCGCCTCGACGAGCTGGCTGCTCGCCTACATCGTGGCGCACATTGATGTCATCGTGCTGCGCCGGCGGCGTCCCGAGCATCGCCGCCCCTACCGCACGCCGTTTTATCCGGTGCCCCAGGTGCTGGGCATCCTTGGCATGGCCTATGTGGCGGCCAACGCCTCGCCCTCGCCCGACATGACCCCCATGGTGTATACGCTGCTGGGCGTGGTGCTGGGGATGGTCAGCCTGATCGCCTTCGTGTGGGTCAAATTCAAAATGAAAAGGGGCCTGTTCGAGCCGGACATGGACGAATAGACGCAAGGCCGTATCGCCTGCAGCAGAGAACGGGGCGCTTTTATACGGCGCCCCTTTTTTTTGCAGATGTTGCAGGTATTGCAGATGCTGAGGGTGTTGCAGGATTTCAGGGCGCGTTTCAGGCGGCGTCGATCACCATGTCGGCGGCCTTTTCTGCCACGGCAATGGTCGGGGCGTTGGTGTTGCCGCCGGGCAGGGTCGGGAAGACCGAGCAGTCGATGACGCGCAGCCCGTCAACGCCATGGACCTTCAGCTCGGGGTCGACCACCGAGTGTCTGGCATCTGCGCCCATGCGGCAGGTGCCGACCGGGTGATAGGTGGTCTTGCAGTACTGGCGGATAAAGGTTTCAAGCGCCTGCTGATTGTCCGCCATGCTCTGCGCCATCAGATAGCGCGCCTCGGGCGGAGAAAAGACGTCGTCGATCACGGTTGAGAGCGCCGGCGTATCAAGCAGCGCAAGCCCCGCACGCAGCGAGCGCACCTGATGCTCAACATCCACAGGGGCCTCGAGAAAGCGGGCGTCGATGGCCGCCGTTTTTGAACCACTAGGGCCTGTGAGGCGAACGTTGCCCCGCGAGACCGGACGCAGATGGCCGACCTTCAGCGTCAGGCCGTGGGTGCGCCCCAGGCCGATACCGTTGGGATCGTCCCAGGTATCCAGCACCGGCATGAAGTGGATCTGGGTGTCGGCGCGTCCTTCTCCGGTGGTATCCAGAAAGGCGCCGCCTTCCAGCACGTTGGAGGTCATGAGACCGCGGCGATGCAGGAGCCACTCGGCGCCGTGGCGCAGGGCCCGAAAACCGGCATCTTCACCGTACAGGGAGGTCGGGTCCTTGAGGGTGGCATTGATCGACAGGTGCAGGTGGTCCTGCAGGTTGTCCCCGACCGGCAGATCATGCAGGCACGTGATGCCCTGGTCACCGAGGTGGTCGCGGTGGCCGATGCCGGAGTTCATCAAGATCTTCGGGCTGCCGATCGCGCCGGCGCTGACGATGACCTCGCGGCGGGCATGCAGGGTCATCGCCCCCTTTTTGGCATGGCGGGCCTGGATGCCCGTGGCCCGACCGCCTTCAATGATGACCCGCTCAACTTCGGTGTCGGACAGAATCGTCAGACGAGGGTGATCGCGCACCTCGCTCAGATAGGCCTTCGAGGTGCTGTAGCGTTCGCCGTTGAAGGTGGTGGTCTGGTAGTAGCCCACGCCTTCACGGGTGTTGTCGTTGAAATCATTGACGTAGGGCAGCCCGCGCTCCTGACCCGCGCGCACGAACGTCTGGGTCAGCGGATGGCGGTAGCGATTTTCGCTGACCTTCAGCGGGCCGTCATTGCCATGCAGGGGGCCGGCCAGCGATTCATTGCCCTCGCTTTTGATGAAATACGGCAACAGCGCCCTGTAGTTCCAGCCGGGGCAGCCGTGGTCGTTTTCCCAGCCGTCATAGTCGCTGCAATGGCCGCGGATATAGATCATGCCATTGACCGAGCTGCTGCCGCCGATCAGGCGTCCCTGGGCGATCGACATGGCGCGGTGGTGGGTCGCGGCGTGCGGAGTGGTCATGTAGGGCCAGGTACGGGTCGGAATGACCTTGCCGACCGCCGCGGGCATTCGAATCAGAAGCCCGGCATCCGAGCCGCCGGCCTCGATCAGAAGGACCGATGCCTTGAGGGCCTGAATCAGGCGATAAGCGACGACGCAGCCGGCCGAGCCGGCACCGATGATGATGTAATCGTAGTGATCCTGCATGTGATCTCCCTGACACATGACGATGCGCGTGGCGCGACAGGATCAGATTAAGAATCGGGCGGGTGGCTCAATTGACCGGCCATGACAGTTATTTGACCGTGACTGCCATGGGCCTGAAAGCCCCACTGCATCAGGGGTATGCAGGACATTCTTTGGTATGAGACGGCGCCGTCGGGGCGCGTCGGAGGGTCGCCAGGGCGTCAGTGCTGATCGTCAGTGTCCAGATTCTGGACTTCCTCGAGCAGGCCCATCAGGGTGCGGTATTTCTCCGGGCCGAGACGCTGCTGGATCTTTTGATACTGGCGCATCATTTCATCCTTCATGCCCTCAAAGAGCTCGTTGCCCTTCGGGGTCAGGGTCACGCACAGGCGCCGCTGGTCAGTTTCGGGCTTCCAGCGCCGCACCAGTCCGCTCTGTTCAAGGCGCACCAGTACGCCGGTCAGACTGGGGCGCAGAATGCAGGCCCGCTCGGCCAGCTGATAGCTTTCAAGGGTTTGCGCCTCGGCCTGCCACAGCATGCGAATGACGCGCCACTGCTGCTCGGTGATGTTGTTGCGATTGAGGTGTGGCCGGAAAAAATCCATGGCGGATTCACGAGCCTGAAGCAGTGCCAGAGTCAGGGAGGGGGTTGGGCGCGCCATGTTCTGCCTTTTCAAGGGGTCGCCTGAAACGATCCGGTGGTGGTGATCAAGAAAATGTGCCGCTCGTCCGATAGAACCGGACGGGTTGCCAGACCTGCCGCGTCCTCCTCAAAAGAGGAAGGATAAAAGCGGTCTTTCGCGGGAGGGCCTGACGATATCACACTCGCCCGGTCCGGCCATACGCCCGGCGTCTGCGCATTCCGGCGCCAGACAGTGCGGTGTGCCGATCCGCAGGCATGGCCTAACGTTGCATCGGCAGGGGTGCGGATTCGCGCTAGATTGGCGGTGGCGAGGGAGCGCCTGACTATCACGGAAATCGATACCGATCGTGGAACGAGGATGAGGTCATGGCCGTTCAAAAGGAAGATCGACGCTCGCCGCTGGTGCTGTCCGGGCTGTCCTGTCATCACACCCGCAGCATCCAGCAGCATGTCGAGCACTACCAGGGCTGGGACCTGCAGCTCATGCAGCTTTCCCAGGGGCGCTTTGAAGGCCGGGTGACGCACTTTGAGCTGGAAGGGTTGCACCTGGTACGCGATCACAGCAGTCAGGCCCTGCTCAAGGGGGGCGGGCTGGACAGCGCCACGGTCGGCTTCAGCTTTCCGCTTTCAAGACCCGATGATCCGCTGATCTGCCAGGGGCGGCGCTATGCCCATGCCGGCGTGCTGGCCGTCATGGGCGGGGATCTGCCGGAAGTCCGGGTGGCGGCCAATCTGGATCTGCTCTCCTTGAGCCTCGACTATCAGAAACTGGCAATCCTGTCCGGGGAGACGCGGGAAATCATGGACAGCCTGCGGGCCGGGCCGGGCTATCTGCCGGCGGCCTCGGGCTATCAGGCGCTGACGCTGCTGTTTGATCTGGCCTGTCAGTGGCTGACGCTGCGCCCCGAGCTGGTGTGCCGCTCTGCACTGCGTGATGCCTTTCTGGGCCATGTCCTTGATATCGTGGAGCGCGGGCCGGTGGAGCGGGTGACACCATCGGTGCGAAAGCGCGTGGTGGACCGCGCCCGGGAGGTCATCGATGCCCAGGACGGTGAGCCCATCGCCATCCCTTCCGTCTGCCATCGCATCGGCGTCAGCCGGCGCAAGCTGCAGTACTGCTTCCAGGAATATCTGGGCATCAGCCCGGCCAGCTATGTACGGCTGGCGCGTCTCAATGCCATTCATCGCACGCTGGCCCGGGGAGACACGCTGCGGGTGCAGGATGAAGCCGTGCGCTGGGGCTTTTTCCATCTCGGCCATTTTGCGCTGGAGTATCGCCGCCTGTTTGGTGAGCGGCCCTCGGAGACGCTCCAGCGCGGCCGACAAAATCCTGCCGAATCCGGATAACGTCGCTCATTCGTGGCGGCATAAGCTGGTGCACCACACTGTGATGACAAGGTGCATAATGAAAAAAATAGTCCCTGTCTGTCTCGCGCTGGCTGGTATGGCCTGCGCTGCTTCATCCTCCGCCACCGAAGGCGGTGCCCCCACCACCCCCATGGGCGCCTATGAATTCGGTTCCGGCTTTCTGCCACCCACCACCCCGAACGGTACGATCGGCCTGCGCACGGCCTATTACACCACCGATGACCTGCGCACCAGCGGCGGCAAGCGCTCCCCCAATGACTTCTCTCTCGACGTGCTCTCGGTCGGTGTCGCCTATATCCGCATGACGGACCAGACGCTGTTCGGCGCGCGCTATGGCTTCGGCGGCGTGTTGCCCTTTTTCGACATGAGGGCCTCACTGGACGTCAAGGCCGGCGGGCAGACCGTGTTTCAGGACGACGCCCACGTGCTGGCCCAGGCCGATGCCCAGGTCATACCGATCATGCTGGGATGGCAGCCTGCGCCGAACATGGGCATCAGCGCGCAGTTCCAGATTCAGGCCCCCACCGGGGAGTATGAGCAGGACCGCCTGATCAACCCCGGGGTCAATCACTGGACCTTCTCGCCCATTGTGGGCTTTACCTACGTCACCGACGGCGGTCTGGAGTTCTCGACCCTGTCCCAGCTCGATTTCAACACCCGCAATACCGACACCGACTACCGCAGTGGCGTGGAGTATCGCAACGAGTTCGCCATAGGCCAGCACGTCGATGCCTGGACGCTCGGGCTGGGCGGGTATTACTACGACCAGCTCAGTGACGACAAGAGCCCCAATCTGGTGTCGGAGGACGGCAATCAGGCCCGCGTCTGGGCAGCCGGTCCGGCCATCAGCTTCCTCTCGCCCGGTCTGCCGGCCGTCTGGTTCCACGTCTACAAGGAATTTGACGCCGAGAACCGCACCGAAGGCTATAACGCGGCCGTGCGCGTCGCCTACAGCTTCTAGGAGGCATCATGACAACGACACCTGTACATCGTCAGGCCGGCGCGCGTGAGGGCGCCATCCTGCTGTTGGGCAGCAGTCTGACCATTGTGGGGTCGGTCATGGTGGCGCCGGTACTGCCGCGCATGATCGAGGCCTTTGCGCCGACAAACCCGCAGGCGCCGCTGTGGGTGCCGCTGGCGATTACCGGCCCGGCGCTGGCGATCGCCCTGTTTGCACCGCTGGCCGGATGGCTGGCCGATCGCTTCGGCCGCAAGCGCATGCTGATGGTGGCCACGCTGTGTTACGCCCTGCTGGGCGCCCTGCCGGCGTTGCTGGATGGGCTGACGGCCATCGTGGGCGTGCGGCTGCTCTTCGGGCTGGCCGAGGCCATGGTCATGACCGTGTGTTCAACGCTGATTGCCGATTACTGGCAGGGCGATCAGCGCCTGAAATACGTCAATCGGCAGGTGGTGACCATTGCCCTGGTCGGCTCAGCGTTTTTCGTGATCGGCGGCATGCTAGGCGAGCACTCCTGGCGCTTCCCGTTCTATCTCTATCTGCTCCCCCTGCTGCTGTTGCCGTTCATGTCGCGCATTCTGTGGGAGCCTGTCGTGTCGCGTCCGTCGCTTCAGACCGTGAGTCAGACACCACAACGTCCGCAGAGCCGGGTGAACATGGCGGCCCTGCTGGCCGGGTATCTGCTGGTCGGCATCGGCATGGTGATGAGCTTTGTGGTGCCGGTGCAGGCGCCCGTATTGCTGGTCATGCTGGGGGTGACGTCCACCACCCTGATTGGTCTGGCCACCGGCACCGGGCTTCTGGCCTCGCTGGTCGGTGCCCTGATGTGGCCGCTGGTGCGACGCGCCCTGGGCGTGCGGGGCTGTAATGCGCTGCTGCTGTTGCTGGGCGCGGCTGGTCTGATTGGTCTGGCCCTGGCACAGAGCTATACCACGGTGCTGGTGTCGATCGTGATCCACGGTATTGGCATGGGCATGCTGGTCCCCAACGCCATGGCGCCGGTCATGAACGCCCTGACCCCGACCAACCGCGGGCGGGGCATGGGCTTTTTCACCGCCTTTCTCTATCTGGGGCAGTTCATCAGTCCGCTGGTGATCAGCCTTGCCGCCTCAAAGGCGGGTGGCCTGACCAACGGTATTCTCGCCCTGGCCGGGCTGGTGGCGCTTTATGCCGCCATCTGGGGACTGGGCGCCTTTTTCAGGCGCCGGCCCCTGGCGAACGCTTCTCCCCTGTAGTCCCAGGAGCATCATCATGAGCCATGAACTTCATCATCTGCTGGATTCCCAGGACGGCATTGCGCTGGGCGAGCGCGTCAATGCCGGAGACATTTCCCGCGAGGCGCTGGTCGAGGCCGTTATCGAGCGGCTGGAGCGGGTCGAGCCGAGTATCAATGCCGTGGTGGACCGGCTGTATGACGCGGCCCGCGAGGAAAGCCGTCAGCCGCAGCCCGCCGATCAGCTGTTTGCCGGGGTGCCGACGCTGGTCAAGGATCTCTTCTCGCCGCTCAAGGGCGCACGCATGACCCAGGGCTCGCGGGTTGGCGGTGAGGTCCGGGCCGAGTTTGATGCCGAGGCCGTGGCGCGACTGCGTCGTACCGGCTGTGTCCTGCTGGGCACCAGTACCTCACCGGAATTCGGCACGTCCTACACCACCGAATCCACCCGCCACGGGGCCACCCGCAACCCCTGGGATCTCGAGCGCAGTACGGGTGGGTCCAGCGGTGGGGCTGCGGCGCTGGTAGCCGCCCGGGTCGTGCCCTTTGCCCATGGCAACGACGGCGGCGGTTCGCTGCGGGTGCCGGCGTCGTGCTGTGGGGTCTTCGGCTTCAAGCCGAGCCGCGGACTGATGCCCTCGGGGCCCATGGCCGGCGAAGGCTGGGGCGGCATGGGCACCTCTCACGCCATTACGCGCTCGGTACGCGACAGCGCCGCCCTGCTGGACGCTACCGCCGGCATTGATCTGGGCGCCCCCTACGCGGCCCCGGTCAGCGCGTTCTCCAGTCTGGAGGCCACCCGGCGTGACCCCGGTGCACTGCGCATTGGCATGATCGAGGGGCCCGAGCTGTCGCCGGAGGCGGCAAGGGTGGCCCGCCAGACGGCGGCGCTGTGCGAGTCGCTCGGCCATCGGGTGGAGACGGTCACGCTGCCGCTGGAATGGGACGAGCTGTATCAGCGCTGTTTCGATGTGATCGGTCCCAGCACCCAGGAGCTGCTCGACACGATCGGGCGCATGCGTGGCCAGCCGGTCACGGATGAGGAGATCGAGCCCCGCACGCGGGTCATGTTGCGCGAACGCGGGCACATCGATGCGACCCGCTATGTGTCTGCCATCAACTATATCCACGCGCTGGGTCGCAGGATCGCCACCACCCAGCTGGAATTTGACGTGCTGCTCTCGCCGACGCTGGCGCGCAAGCCGCCGGTGATCGGAACGCTGGACGCCTTTGATGATCGACTCTCGCTTGATGAGATCATCCACGCTTTCCACAGCTACTGCCCGTTTACGGCGCTTTGCAATGCCACCGGTCAGCCGGCCATGTCGGTACCGCTTTTCTGGACCGAGGACGGTCTGCCGCTGGGCAGCCATTTCGCGGGGCGCTTTGGCGAAGAGACGCTTTTGTTCTCGCTGGCAGCGCAGCTGGAGCGCGCCCAGCCCTGGGCCGCGCGTGTGCCGGGGGTGAATGCCTGTTGTCGCTGACTGCGCATCTGCGCCTGACGTTTTGACCATGACACGACACCGGGCAGCGCCCGGTGTCGTCGCCTCTGGTTGACGGCCTCATCGCGACAGGCGAGGGCCGCTCACCGGCAGGCAGCATCAAGCATCCGGCAGGCTCGTCCATGACGTCCCTTCCCATTCGATCAAGCATGCTCTGGTGGGGTGATCCTTCGTGAGAGGCCGACACAACCAGGGGTGGGGAACATGAAAACATGGCTGACGCTGGCGCTTTGCGCCGTGGCGTGTCAAACGGGCAGTGCACAGGCCGCCAGTGACGTGGCCGACCGAGTCTATCAACACGGCAACATCGAAACCCAAAATGACCGGCGCACCCGCGCCGAGGCGATTGCCATCAAGGATGGCGTGTTTCTGGCCGTCGGCAGCGATCAGGCCATCAGTGGCTACATCGGCCCTTCCACCGAGGTGGTGGATTTACAGGGCAAAACGGTCATGCCCGGTCTCATCGATGCCCACGGCCACTATGTGCGCGGGTTCCAGCGTGAGTTGTTCAACTGTGATTTCCCGAGCAACACGCCGGCTTCGGCCATTGCCGACAGGGTCCAGGCCTGTGTGAAAAACGCAAAACCCGGCGAGTGGGTCGTGGGCGGGGCCTGGGCGTCGAGCTATGCCAACACCGGCGGCGTCAACAAGGCGCTGCTGGATGCGGTCTCGCCCGATAATCCGGTCTATCTGCTCGATGACACCGGCCACAACGGCTACGTCAACTCAAAAGCGCTGGCGGCGGCCGGATTCACCAAAGAAAAAGCCCGCGAGATGCCGGCGATTGTCACCGATGACCAGGGCGAGCCTACCGGCATCCTGCAGGAGGACGCCGCCGGCGCGCTGACCCGGATCATTCCGCCGATGAGCGATGAAAAATATCAGGCGGTGGTCAAACACGCCGTCGAGATGGCCAACCGCTACGGCATTACCACTTTTGTCGAGGCACGCACCGACCGACCCACGATCAAGGCCTATCACGACGTGGATGAGCAGACGGGTCTGACCGCGCGGGTGGTTGCCTTTCTTCAATACGACACCGACTTCAATGAGTCCAGAGAGACGCAGCGCGAGACCGTCGCTCAACGACAGCGCTACATGTCCAAAAACGTGGACGCCAACAACGCCAAGTTCTACCTCGACGGCGTGCCGCCGGCGTTTACCGCCGCCCTGTTGAATCCCTACCAGACAGAGGCGCTGCACGAGCATCATCTGCCGGATGATTTTCGCGGCCATCTTCGGATGACGCCGGAGGCGGTGCGAAAGGATGCGATCGCGCTCGACAGGCATGGCATCACTCTGAAGTTTCACGCCGCAGGCGATGCGGCGGTGCGCGAGGCGCTGGATGCCCTGGAGGCCGTGCGCCAGGCCAATCCCGATGGCCATCTGCACCACTCCATCGCCCATGTCGGCATGGCAAGCCCGCAGGATCTGGCCCGCTTCAAGGCGCTTGATGTGACAGCCGACATCGCCCCGCCAATCTGGATAGAGGGTCCCTACAGCGACACCATGACCGAGGTGATCGGCAAGGCGCGCTACGCGCGAACGCCGCCGACGGCCGAGCTTCTAAAGGCCGGCGCCACCATCGCCTATGGCTCGGACTGGCCCTCCATTGCCGCCTCGATCAACCCCTGGCCGTCTCTGGCCTCGATGGTGCACCGCGATATCGGCCCCGAGCAGAGCATCCCGCTGCAGGCCGCGGTCGATACGATGACCCGCGGCGGCGCCTGGTCGGTCAACCAGTCTGCCGAGATCGGCTCGATCGAGCCGGGCAAATCGGCCGACATGATCGTTATCGATCGCGACCCGCTGGCCATCCCGGTCGAGGACATTGCAAAGACTCAGGTGCTGTCGACGGTGTTTCGCGGCAAGACGGTTTATCAACGTGATGAATGACCGACCAGCCCTGTCATGACGATGGCCGCTTGAAAAAATGCCCCGCCCCTCGCGAGAGGGACGGGGCAATGTCGGTCAGGCGTGGGTTATTTGATACCCATGCACAGGTATTTGATTTCGAGATAGTCCTCGATGCCATAGTGCGAGCCTTCACGGCCGACGCCGGAGGCCTTGATGCCCCCAAACGGGGCGACTTCCGTCGAGATGATGCCTTCATTGATGCCGACCATACCGTATTCGAGCGCCTCCCCCATGCGCCAGCTGCGACCCAGGTTCTGGGTGTAAGCGTAGGCCGCCAGGCCAAACGGCGTGTCGTTGGCCATGGCGATGGCCTCCTGCTCGGTGCCAAAACGGAACAGCGGCGCCAGCGGGCCAAAGGTCTCCTCGGCTGCCACATCCATGTCAGGCGTGACATCGCCAAGCACCGTGGGTTCGAAGAAACTGCCGCCCAACGTGTGGGCCTTGCCGCCACAGAGAATGGTCGCACCGTGTTCGACGGCGTTGTTGATGTGCGCGCGCACCTTGTCGACGGCCTTCTGGTTGATCAACGGCCCCTGCTGGGCGCCCTCTTCTTCTGCCGGTGCGACCTTGAGCGCCTTTACCGCCGTTACCAGCTTCTCGCTGAAGGCATCATAGACGCCGTCCTGGACCAGAAAGCGGTTGGTGCAGACGCAGGTCTGGCCGCTGTTGCGAAACTTCGAGGCGATCGCGCCCTCGACCGCGGCGTCCAGATCGGCGTCATCGAAGACGATGAACGGCGCATTCCCGCCCAGCTCCATGCTGACCTTCTTGATGGTGCCGGCGCACTCCTCCATCAGCTGGCGACCGATCTCGGTCGAGCCGGTAAAGGAGAGCTTGCGGATGGTCTCGCTGTGGGTGAGTTCGGTGCCGATTTCGCTGGCGCGACCGGCCACCACGTTGAACACGCCGGCCGGGACGCCCGCGCGCTCGGCCAGTTCCGCCAG
This sequence comes from Kushneria sp. Sum13, assembly GCF_052692355.1. Taxonomy (NCBI): domain Bacteria; kingdom Pseudomonadati; phylum Pseudomonadota; class Gammaproteobacteria; order Oceanospirillales; family Halomonadaceae; genus Kushneria; species Kushneria sp. Sum13. The sequence goes on along the minus strand of NZ_CP199847.1, from coordinate 3,564,439 downwards.
TGCCAGCGCTGACAGCGGGGTTTCCGAGGCGGGCTTTAACACCATGGTGCAGCCGGCGGCCAGCGCCGGACCGGCCTTGCGGGTGATCATGGCAATCGGGAAATTCCACGGGGTGATCGCCGCGACCACGCCGACCGGCTGCTTGATCACGATCAGGCGACGGTCGGGCTTGTCGTTGGGGATCACGTCGCCGTAAACACGCTTGCCCTCCTCGGCAAACCACTCAATGAAGCTGGCGCCGTAATCGACTTCCCCGCGGCTTTCCGCCAGCGGCTTGCCCTGTTCCATGCTCAGGATGCGGGCCAGGTCTTCCCGGTGTTCCTGCATCAGCGCAAACCAGCGCTTGAGAATCAGCGACCGGGCCTTCGCGGTCAGGTCACGCCAGGCCGGCAGGGCCGCGCCGGCAGCGTCAATGGCGCGCCGGGTTTCCGCTTTGCCCACGCGGGCCACGGTCGCGACGGTGTCGCCGTTGGCCGGGTTGGTCACGTCAAACGTATCGCCGCTGTCGGCATCCACCCACTGGCCGTTGATATAGGCCTGTTGACGCAAAAGACTGGAGTCTTTGAGGTTCATGATCCATTTCCACATAAGGGGCCGACGGCACTGGCCGGGCCCGGATGATCGAAAACAGGCAACATCAGTACACCGATGACGAGGGGGATTCGGGGGCATCGCCGCCCTTGAATTCGCCGGCCAGCGCTTTCATGGCGTTCATCAAAAGGCTGGTATCGACGCCCACGGCCACGAAGGTGGCGCCCAGCTCGAGATAGCGCCGCGCGAGCGTCCTGTTGGCCGAGAGAATGCCGGCGGCCTTGCCGGCCTCTTGAATACGCGCGATGCCGTCCTCGATGGCGTTTTGTACCTCGTCATGACCCGGGTCGCCGCGGTGGCCCAGCGAGGCACTCAGATCCGCCGGGCCGATGAAGACACCATCAACGCCTTCGACGGCGGCGATCTCGTCAAGATTCTCAAGCCCCTGTCGGGTCTCGATCTGGAGGAGCAGGCAGATTTCACCGTCGGCCTGATCGAGATAGCCGGGAATGCTGTTCCAGCGCGAGGCGCGGGCCAGCGCGCTGCCCACGCCGCGAATGCCCTCGGGCGGGTAGCGGGTGGCGCGCACCAGCTCGCGGGCCTGTTCGGCGGTATCCACCATCGGCACCAGCAGGGTCTGCACGCCGATATCGAGATATTGCTTGATCAGGGCGGCATCGCCCACGGGCGGGCGCACGACCGGCTGGGCATCGTAGGGCGTGACGGCCTGCAGCTGCTGGAGAATGGTGCGCAGATCGTTCGGGGCGTGCTCGCCGTCGATCAAAAGCCAGTCAAACCCGGCATTGGCGGCCAGTTCGGCGCAGTAGCCATCGGCCAGACCCACCCACAGGCCGATCTGTGCCTGATGATGGGCAAGGGCCTGCTTGAAGGTATTACGGGGCATATCCATGAAGATTCTCCCTGACGGGTCGAAAGAGGAAATGGACGCCGCGACGCATGCAGGACGCCATGACGTGCATGGAGCGGGTGACGGCCACCCTGTTAATATCCCGATGATCGGCGGGCGTCATGCGCCACCAGCGAGGCAGGACACCATGGCACTGGATTTCATTCCCAACATCACCATCGGGCGCGAGTACGACCAGCGCTACGCCGATGCGCCGGTGCACCACGATTCGCTGGCCCACATGGCGAACTTTTACGGGCGCAACATGCCGGTCCATCACCATGACCGGTTCTTTCAGGTGCACTACGTCAAAAGCGGCATGGTGCGGGTCTATCTGGACGAGCGACCCTTTCACCAGCACGGGCCACTCTTTTTTCTGACGCCGCCGACGGTGCCTCACGCCTTCATTACCGAAGAAGGCTGCGATGGCCATGTCCTGACCGTGCGCCAGGAGCTGGTCTGGGCGCTGCTCGAGGAGAGCCCCGAACTGGGGGATGCCTCGAGCGTGGCCCCGGTGTGCGTGGCCACCGGTCATGTCAGCGAACAGGCCCGCGGTGATGTCCAGCGCGTCGAGCGCCTGCTCGATGAGCTGGGGGCCGAGTTCACGACGCAGCGCCCCGGGCGCGATGTGGCGCTGGTGACCCTGACCCGGCTGATTCTGGTCAGTCTCTTTCGACTGAGTGCCAGCTCGCTGCGGGCCAACCATGTGCGCCACGATGCGCTGAGCCTGTTTCGCCGTTTCAATCTGGAGATCGAGACCCATTTTCGCGAGCACTGGACGCTTGCGCACTACGCGAAAACGCTGAACGTGACCGAGGCCCGGCTCAACAGCGTGTGTCGGCGCATCGCCGGTTCGCCCAGCAAGCGGCTGGTGCATGACCGGCTGATGCAGGAGGCCAGGCGCCTTTTGGTGTTTACCCGCATGTCGGTCAACGAAATCGGCTACCAGCTCGGTTTCCAGGACCCTGCCTATTTTTGCCGCTTCTTTGCTCGTCATGTGGGGTCCACCCCATCGCGCTATCGCCATCAGCACACGGCGACCTGAGTCGCCCAGGCGTTATTCAAACGTCGCTCTATTCAAATGTCAGTGTGACCTGCCCGAATGTCCCGAAATCGGCCTCGATATGGCTGCCGGACGGGCATTCGATCGGGCCGATGAACGAGCCCGACAGCACCACCTGACCCGCCTCGATACGCTGGCCGTAGGTCGCCATGCGCCGGGCCAGCCACACAAGGCCGGTGACCGGATCATCCAGCACGCCGGCACCCAGGCCGGTGGCCATGACCTCGCCGTCGCGTTTGACGATCGAGCCGACCCAGCGCAGATCAAGTTCCCGAGGGTCGTGACGCTCGCCACCCAGCACGATGCCGGCATTGGCGGCGTTGTCGGACACCGTGTCGACGATCACGCGCATCCGGCCGGTGTCAGCGTCCTTGCGCACGATGCGGGTATCGAGAATCTCAAGCGATGGCGCCACAAAATCGGTAGCCGCCAGCACGTCTTCACGGGTGACCTCGCCTTCCAGCGGTGCCTTCATGACAAAGGCGATCTCGGCCTCGATACGCGGCTGAATAAAGTGGCCCTTCGGGATCACCGCGCCAGTCTCAAAGCGCATGTAGTCATAGAGCACGCCGCTGTCGGGCGTATCGATGCCGAGCGCGTCCTGCATCACTTTCGAGGTCAGGCCGATCTTCCAGCCGATGATGTCGTGCTCACGTGTCTTGCGCGCCATCTGGGCGGTCTGGATCGCATAGGCGTCGTCCAGCGTCATGTCCGGATAGGCCTTCGAGAGCAGGCCGATCTGCTCGTGACTTTTCTCGGCCTCAAGCAGCGCCTCGGCGGCGGCTTCGATCTGAGCGTTAGTCAGCGCCATGGTGCTCGTCCTCCACGCCGTTGATCAGGGTGCCGATACCGTCGGCCTCGACCTCGATGACATCGCCGGGCTTGAGCCACACGGGCGGATTAAAGCGGGCGCCGGCGCCGGTCGGCGTGCCACACACGATGACGTCGCCCGGCACCAGGGTGGTGAAGGTCGAGACGTAATTCACGATGTAGCGGAAATCGAACATCATGCGCGAGGTGCGATCATTCTGGCGGACCTCGCCGTTGACGCGCGTGGTCAGTTCTATGTCATCCAGCTGGGCGGCGTCACGAAACGGCACCAGCCAGGGGCCGATCGAGCCGGTAGCGTCAAAGTTCTTGCCCTGGGTGACGTTGAACTTGGCGTGACGGACCCAGTCGCGAATCGTGCCTTCGTTGCACAGCGTCAGCGCTGCGATGTGCTCGTAGGCCTTCTCGCGCGCAATGCGGCGACCGCCCTTGCCGATCACGATGGTGACTTCGCCTTCATAGTCGAGCTGCTCGCTCTCCGGCGGGCGGACCAGGTTCACGTTGTGACCCACGAAGCTGCGCGGAAAACGGATAAACAGTGACGGTTTGTCCGGGGCGGCCTGGCCGTCCTTGTACTCCTCGTTGCGCGAGGGGAAGTTGACGCCCACGCAGATCAGCTTTTCAGGGTTGGCCACCGGAATCAGAAAGGTGACCGCGTCTGGCTGGTAATCCGGACGGCGGCCTTCGGCGGCACGCATCAGCTCATCAATGGCGCCCTGCTCGATCACTTCCTTGAGCCCCTGGAAGCGTTCGCCAAATTCCTGACTCAGATCGATGATGCCCTCATCGGTCACGACGCCGTAGCGGTCAGCGCCATCGGCGTGAAAGGCGGCCAGTCGGGCAGGCAGTGCAGTGGTCATGACGTCTCTCCTGCAGAGGCCCGGCATCGGCCGGGCCGGATGTTCAGACAGTGTGGCTCAGGGCGCCACGATGGGCGTGGCCTTGAGCTGGGATTCGACGGGCTCGAGACCTTCAAACAGCGAGCCGTGCTCGAACCAGGAGCGCGGCGCCGGTGCGCCCCACAGGGTCTGGCGCTGGGGATCCTTCAGGTCCCACTTGATCGCTTCCAGGTCCGGGTCGACGGTCTGGTAGTCCGAGCAGTAAATCTCGATGCGGTGACCGTCCGGGTCGAGGATATAGAGAAAGAAGGCATTGGAGATGCCGTGCCGGCCCGGCCCGCGCTCGATGTTGCTGACATAGCCGGTGGTGGCCATCAGGTCGCACAGGTCGATGATGTTCAGCGGTGTGGGCACCCAGAACGCCGTGTGGTGCAGACGCGGGCCCTGGCCGTTGGTGAAGGCCATGTCGTGCACGCCGCCCTTGCGATGGGTCCAGGCCGCCCACAGCTTGCCGCTCTCTTCGTCCTCGGTGTATTCGGTGACCCGAAAGCCCAGCTGGTTATAAAAGTCGACGGACTTGTCCACGTCGGGCGAGAACAGATTGAAGTGGTCGATGCGCAGCGGCTTGACGCCCTTGTAGAGTGCGTACTGCTGATGGATCGGGGAGAGCCGGTCCATCTTGAAGTACAGCTCGATGGGCACGTCAAAGCAGTCGGTGGTGCGCAGGGTGCGGCCCTGATAGGGACGCTCGACCCACTCGACTGGATGACCGTGCTCCTTGAACCAGGCGTGCGCCTTGTCGAGTTCGACCTCGTCGAACACCTTGAGCGACAGCGATCTGACGGTCGCGGTGTCGCTTTTCTCCAGCACGATGCAGTGATGGCCGCGCTCTTCCATGGCGCGCAGGTAGATGCGCTGGTCGTCTTCATCGGTGACCTGCAGGCCGAGCGTGTCGACATAAAAATGCCGACTTTTGCTCAGATCGGTGACGCCGAACACGACGTGGCTCAAACGAATGATGTTGAACGCCGGGTACAGATTGGGAGCTGGAATGGGCATGACGTGTCTCCTTGAGATTCCGGGGCAAGGGGCGCGCGTGGCCCCTTGCGAGTAGCAATATCAGCCGAGCCTTGGCACCTGATGGGCCTTGCGCGGGAAGGAGACGTTGACGGTCTCCATATAGAAGTCGAACGACCAGTCACCGCCGTCGCGGCCAATGCCGGATGACTTGACGCCGCCGAAGGGCGATTCCAGGTGACGCACGTTTTCGGAGTTGACCCAGATCATGCCCGCTTCCAGTTCATCGGTCAGACGCATGGCGCGGTCGAGGTCATTGGTCCATAGATAAGCGGCCAGGCCGTACTGGGTATCGTTGGCCAGTCGCAGCGCTTCTTCTTCATCCTTGAAGGGGATGGCGGTGAGCACCGGGCCAAAGATCTCTTCCTGGGCGATCGTCATGTCGTTGCGGGCGTTGGTGAACAGCGTCGGGCGAATGAAGCAGCCCTGCTCACCGACCTTTTCGCCGCCGGCGGCGATGGTGGCACCCTCTTCACGCGCCTTTTCGAAATACGACAGCACCTTTTCTTCGTGTTCCGGATGGATCAGCGGACCCACCACGGTGTCCGGGTCGAGCGGATGGCCGACCTTCACGCCGTTGGCGATGTCCGCCACGCGACGAGTGACCTCTTCATAGATGCTTTCATGCACCAGCAGTCGCGACGACGAGGTGCAGCGCTCGCCATTGAGCGAGTAGATCATGAAGCTGGCGGCGTTGACGGCGCGCTCGATGTCGGCGTCCTCGAACACGATGACCGGGTTCTTGCCACCGAGCTCAAAATGAAAGCGCTTCAGCGTCGGCGCGGCCTGGGCCATGATCATCTGGCCGGTGCGGCTTTCGCCGACAAAGGCGATGGCCTTGATGCCGGGGTGTTCGGTCAGGGCCTTGCCGGCGTCTTCGCCCATGCCGTTGACAAGGTTCAACACGCCCTTCGGCAGGCCGGCTTCCTCGGCAATTTCGACCAGCAGTCTGGCGGTCATCGGCGAGAATTCGGCCGGCTTGTGGACCACGGTGCAGCCCGAGGCCAGGGCCGGGGCAATCTTCCAGGTCGAGAGCATGAACGGCGTGTTCCACGGCGTGATGACCCCGACCGGTCCCAGCGGACGCCTGGAGGTCACGTTCATCTGGGTCTCGTTGCGCAGCGCCTGACCGTCCTCGGCCTGGGGCGCCCGGTCGGCAAAAAAGCGGAAGTTGGCCGCACCGCGAATGGCGGCCTTTGACATGAAGCGCAGCGACTGGCCGGTGTCCATGCATTCGATAAAGGCGATTTCCTCGGCGCGGGCCTCGATCGCCTCGGCCACCTTGATCAGGATCGCCCGACGCTCCTTGCCCGGCGTTTTGCTCCAGGTCCTGAACGCCTTCTCCGCCGCCTGTACGGCGCGGTCGATGTCGCTGGCCCCGCCGTGGGCGACGTGGGCCAGCGTCGAGAGATCCACCGGCGAGATGGTCTCAAAGGTCCTGCCGGAGTCGGCAGGCACCGACTCACCGTTGATATGGTTTAAAACGCCCTGCTCGCGAAAGCGCTTCATGTAGTCCTGCGCGCGGGTAATGTTGTCGTTCAACTGGCTCATCAGACATCCTCCAGAAAGGGCATGGGCTTACTGTCGGGACAGCCGGGCATGGATCGGGGTGTCCTTCCAGCTCAGCTCGGCATTGATTTCTCGAATTTCCAGCGACAGGGCGAAGTGCGGCGTGGCCAGTACCTCGGACAACACCTGTTGTACGGCGGCAAAGAGACGATCACCGGCGGCCTTGAGATCACTCTGCGCGCGTCCGCTGCCGACACTCAGCGTCATGGCCAGAAAATCGTTGTCGGGATGATCATCGGCAACGATCCAGTGGTCGGCGGCAAAGGCCCGCACGCGAATGCCGGCCCGCGGGAAGAGGTCGCACGTCGTCATGACCTCCCAGGCCGCCCGGCAGATGTCGCGGACATCCACATGTCGCTCGAGCGTGGGCGAATACTCGATATGCAGATGGGGCATGTCTCTCTCCCTGAAAAAGGCCTGAGCGTGGTGATTCAAGAGTGAACGTCTGCCAGGAGCCTTCCCCGGGCACGTCGCGGCTCACTTTTTCGTTAATATATTAACGACATGGGCGGGCATTTTATGTCAAGCCCTATCTTTGTCGATGAAAGGCCAATCTCCGCCCGGTAATCGCGATGGCACAAAATGGGCGAAAAGCGCCCTGCCAGCGATATCGTTCATAGATTAATGAGTGAAGGGCGTGATGGGTGAGCAGAGCGACCAAGGTAGGGGGTGAATTCATGAAAAGTGCAATCGAGAAAGCGTAAAACACATCCTCAAGGGGGCAGGCGTTGCCCAGCATAAAAAGCACACGAGCCGCTGCGCGCCTTCGACCCGGTCGAGGCGATGCGCGGCCCTGCCGTGACCGAGTGCTCATTGCCTCGGCACCGCCACCATCACGAGGACAGCATCATGCAGTTTCATCACTACGGCTATGTGTCAGGCGACCCGCGCAGGCTACCGGCTCTGGGCGAAGGCGTTGACCGACCCGAGACACTGCCCGACAACGTGGATGTTCTGATTGTGGGCACCGGCCCTGCCGGCATGATCATGGCCGCCCAGCTCTCACAGTTTCCGCACATCCGCACCCGCATCATCGAGCGCCGCACGGGCCGGCTTGAAATCGGCCATGCCGACGGCATTCAGGCGCGCAGCGTCGAAACCTTTCAGGCCTTCGGCTTTGCCGACCGCATCACCGCCGAGGCCTACCGCATCACCGAGATGGCCTTCTGGAAGCCGGACCCGGACCGTCCCGAGCACATCAAACGCACGGCGCGTACCCCGGATGACCCGGAGGGCATCAGCGAGTTTCCCCACCTGATCGTCAACCAGGCCCGGGTACTCGACTATCTGGCCGAGTCCGCCGCCAACGGCCCGGCGCGCATTCGCCCGGACTTCGGCTTCGAGTTCAGAGGGCTTGAGATCAATGACGACGAGGACTACCCCGTCAGCGTCTCGGTACGCACGGTGGCAGGCCATGATGAAGGCGTTGAGCGCACCATACGGGCCAGATACGTGGTGGGCTGTGACGGCGCGCGCAGCGGCGTGCGCAGTGCCATCGGCTGTACGCTTGCCGGCGATCAGGCCAATCATGCCTGGGGGGTCATGGACGTGCTGGCGGTCACCGATTTTCCCGACATCCGCACCAAATGTGCCATTCAGTCCCGCTCCGGCGGCAGCATTTTGCTGATTCCGCGCGAGGGTGGGCACCTGTTTCGCATGTATGTCGATCTGGGCGAAGTGCCTGCCGATGGCAGCAGCGCCGTGCGCAATACGCCCATCGAGCAGATCATCAAAAGGGCCAACGAGATCCTCACACCCTATACCCTCGATGTTCGAGACGTGGCCTGGCACAGCGTCTATGAAGTGGGACACCGTCTGACCGACCGCTTTGATGATGTCGAGGACCCCGAATCCGGCCGCCTGCCGCGGGTGTTTATCACGGGTGACGCCTGCCACACCCACAGTGCCAAGGCGGGTCAGGGCATGAACGTGTCGATGCAGGACGGCTTCAACCTGGGCTGGAAGCTCGGCTACGTGCTGACTCAGCGCAGTCCGGCCAGCCTGCTGTCGACCTATTCTGGCGAACGTCAGGTCGTGGCGGCCAATCTGATCGCGTTCGACAAGCAGTGGTCAACGATGATGGCCAAACGCCCGGAGGAGTTCGAGGACCCGGGCGAGCTGGAAGCGTTTTACACCCGTACCATCGAGTTTCCGGCCGGCTTCATGACCGAATACGCACCCTCGATGATCACCAATGACGCCGAGCAGCAGGCGCGTGCCAACGGCTTTCCGGTCGGCAAGCGCTTCAAGTCGGCGAGGGTGTCGCGGGTATGTGATGGCAACCCGCTTCAGCTCGGCCATCAGGCCCGGGCCGACGGTCGATGGCGCCTGTATGTGTTTGCCGATGCTGCCACCGCCGGCGAGAACAGCGCGACGCAGCGTCTGGCCGAGTGGCTTGCATCGTCGCCGCAGTCACCGCTCAACGCAGGCGGTCACGGCGATGCCCGGAACGACTGGTTCGATATCAAGGTGATCTATCAGCAGCGCCATGAGGATGTGGCGATCAATCAGGTGCCGCAGGTGTTCAAGCCGACCGTGGGCCCGTTTGCGCTGGTGGACCTTGAAAATGTGTTTGGCGTGGCACCTGACGAGGACATTTTCGATCTGCGCGGCATCGACCGTAACGGGGCGCTGGTGGTGGTACGTCCCGATCAATACGTGGCCGATGTGCTGAGCCTTGAGGATACCGGGCGGCTGGCTGCGTTCTTCCAGCGTCTTCTGATCTGACCTCCCCTCCCCTGCCTGAATCATCGACATCACACGACGGCGGTACGCCAGGGGCGTACCGCCGCGATGTCTGTGGGCAATGGCCATGAAAAATGCAATGGCAGGCGCTGTGCCAGAGGCGCGCGTATACAGAAAGTCGAATTGTTAACTTATTAATGAATGGATAGCCTGGTCATGTATCAGCGCTGACGATCGCCCGTGATCCATCGCGTTCTGGTGCGCCGAAGCCGCCATGACATCCCGATGTCCATGGCCTGATGTCGCTTCGGCCATCCCTTTTCCGTGGAGGTTGCATGACACCGTCACCAATTGCTCGTCCCGCGCCCGTGGCTGATTGGGTCGATATTGATACGCTCTATCGCGACCCGTATCCGACCTATGAACGTCTTCGTCGTGAGGGCGGCGTTCACTGGGTGCCCTGCGTCAATCGCTACCTGATCACCAGCTATGAGGCCGTGATCATCACCGAGCATGACCAGCAGACCTTTTCTGCCAATGAACGTGACTCGCTTCAGATACGGGCCATGGGGCATTCGATGCTGCGTCGCGACGACCCGGAGCATTACCACGAGCGTCGGCAGTGGCAGGGCGTGTTCAAGCCGGGCGCCGTGAAAAACACCTGGACGCAGATCTTCCACGACAAGGGGCGCGAGCAGCTGGCTCGATTTATCGACATGGGGCCCGGGGCCGACATCATCCGGGACTTTTCGGCCCCTTTTGCCGCCGAGTGTCTGAAATCGATGCTCGGGCTTTACAACGCCTCGGCGGAAGCTCTTCAGCGCTGGTCACAGACTTTGATCGATGCCACCGGCAACTACGCCGAGGACCCGGCGGTCTGGGCGGCGGGCAAGCGCTCGTTTGATGAGGTGGATATCGCGCTGGATGAGATGCTCGAGTGGCATCTGCATCACCGGGACCACTCCCTGATCTCGCTGCTGCTCTCCTCGCCCGAGGCGCAGATGCCGATCGAAAAGATCCGTGCCAACCTCAAGATGAGCATCGGTGGCGGGCTTAACGAGCCGCGCGACGCGCTGGGAGTGGCGGCCTGGGCGATGCTGACCCATCCCGACCAGCGCCTGGCGGTAGAGCGTGATCCGGGCCTCTGGTCGACGGTGTTTGATGAAACCATTCGCTGGGTAGCGCCCATCGGGCTCTACTCGCGCCAGACCACGACAAAAACGGTGCTGGCCGGTGTCGAGCTGCCGGAAGGCGCGCGGCTGGGCATCTGTATTCTCTCGGCCAATCGGGATGAGTCGATCTGGGCGCGTGCGGACGAATTCGACATTCACCGCGAGGTGAAACCGCATCTGGCGTTCAGCAAGGGCACACACGTCTGTCTGGGCGCGCGGGCCGCGCGCGCCGAGGTGGCCGAAGTCGCCCTGCCGCTGCTGTTCAATCATTTAAAGGGGCTCGATGTGCACCCTGACCGCGAGCCCACCATCGGCGGCTGGGTCTTTCGCGGCATGCTGACCCTGCCGGTGACCTGGCGTGATGTGGCGCCGCTTGAAGGCGGGCCTGTCTCCGTGTTCGCGAACGGTTCAGCGGCGGCAACGATGGAGGCCGAGGCGACCCCGCATGTGGCCATTGTCGGCTCGGGGCCGGCGGGCTGTTTCACTGCCAAAGAGATTCAGCGCCGCATGCCGGGTGCGCGTATCGATCTTGTCGACCGGCTGCCTGTGCCCTATGGGCTGCTGCGCTATGGCGTGGCCGGCGATCATCAGGGCACCAAGGCGGTGTCGCGTCAGTTTGATCGTCTGTTCGAGTCGCCGAACGTGCGCTTTGTCGGCAATACCACCCTGGGTCGGGACGTGTCGTTCAGTGATCTGCGGACGGGGTACGACGCGGTTGTGCTGGCCTCCGGCGCCTGCGCGGACCGTCGTCTGAACATTCCGGGCGAGGATCTGACCGGCGTGTTTGGCGCAGGCTGCATTACTCGCCGGCTCAACGGCCATCCGGACGAAACCGACACCCCGACACTGGGCCGGCGCGTGGCGATTGTCGGTCAGGGCAATGTGGCCATCGACGTGCTGCGGCTGCTATCGATCCGGCCGCTGGATCTCGAGGGCAGTGACATTGATGATGCCGTACACGGCGCGCTGACCCGCGAGATCGATACGCTGCACATCATTGGCCGTTCAAGTGCCCGAACGGCCCGCTTTGATCCGGTGATGATCCGCGAGCTGGGACGCTTCCCGAACATTCGACACCGCCTCCACGGGGTCGACCTCGACAGTGTGGTGGACGGCAAGGATGCCCGGCTGGATGCACTGCGCCGGCTGCCGGGCGTGGGTGACATCGGGGTCGAGGGCGCCATTGAGGTCGAGAGCACCCCTCGCATCACGGTCGAGTGGTGGTTCGAGGCGGTGCCCGAACGCATCAACGGGCAGGCGCAGGTTGAAGGGCTGGCGCTGCGGTTTGAGGGTGACACGGTGTCACTGGCCGCAGACTCGGTGATTACGGCCATCGGCTTTGTGCCCGACCCGGAGGATGCGGTGTCCAAAGCACTTGCCGAGCTGCCGGCTGCTTCCGAGACCGGACGCATCGAGGCCGGGCTGTATCTGGCCGGCTGGCTGCGGCGTGGTGCCCGCGGCACGATTCCCGATCAGCGCAGTGATGCCCGGGCGCTGGCCAGTGTGATCGGCGCTGACATCGCCACGGGAGAGGTGACGTGTTCGCGCAGTGGACTTGCGCCGCATGCCGAGGCCACCGATATCGACGGCTGGCGTCGGATTGATCACGTTGAATGTGCCCGGCCGGCCGCTGGCCGGGTGCGTACCAAGCTGGACACGCTCGAGGCCCTGCTTGAATCGGCGCGCAACGCGTCATTGGTGATCCCGCGCGACGTTCAGGCGGCGGGCGGCGACGGCGACAGCCTGGGCAATCTGTCGGTCAGCATTTTGTTTGGCACCGAGTCCGGCAATGCAGAACTGGTGGCCGAGGAGCTTGAGCAGGCGCTCAATGGGCGCTGTGAGGTCACCGTGGCCGATCTGGGCGATATCGAGCCCGGGTCGCTCGACCCTGAGCGGTTTTATCTGATGGTCTGCTCGACCTATGGTGACGGTGAGGTGCCCGGCGGCGCCATGGATTTTTACCAGGCACTGCGTGATGACGCTCCGAACCTGGCCGGCATTCGCTTTGCATGCCTTGGGCTGGGCGACAGCAGCTACGCCAAAACCTATTCCCGCGGCGGCGAGCTGCTCGCCGAAGCGCTAATGGCTTGCGGGGCCACGCGGGTTGGCGAATTCGGTCGCCACGATGCCAGCGGGGCGCTTTCGGCATCAGAGGTGGCACTGGACTGGGCAGAAGGTGTGCTGGCGCTGGTGACTGAGGCGGCGAGCGTGCCGGCCTGACGCCTGGCATATAAGCGTTGTCCTGTCGGCACGACTGTCCCTGATGCCTGCAGGCGGCACTTCAAACGACCGGCCCCGTGCCGGTTTTTTGATGTCTGTGCGACGCCTCGGCAGCGCGGGGCGGGTTTTCGTCAGCGCCAGACAAGCGCGGTGCGGCGCTGCTCGATAGTTTGTGATCAGAGGCCCTGCGCCTCGGGTGTCCTGATCATTAAAGCCATGATCACCACCACCCTGATCTTCAAAACAAAGCGCGTCACAACAACAAGGGACGATTGCCTCATGACCACCTCACGCTATAGCCCCCTGCTGCCGCGGCTGGCCGCCGGTACTGCGATCACGCTGTCCATGTGTGGCAGCGCCTCGGCGCTTGAGCTCTACGCCACCGATCAGACCAAAATCAATTTGAACGTCAACGGCGTGGGGGGCGTCTTTCACTCCCAGAAGGGCTATGCCCAGTCGGAGACAGCCGAGGCCGGGGGTAGGGACTGGCAGGAAGGGTTTATCAAGTACGGCCTGGATGCGACCCACACGCTCTCGCCGACGCAGGGCTCGCTCTACGGCAACGTGGCCTGGACCTCGAGCGCGACCTGGGGCCAGGGCGATGCCGGCGGCTTTACCACCGGCGATGAGCGCCGCACGCACATCGAAAACCTGTTTGGCGGCTGGAAGTCCGGCGACATGGTGCCGGCGCTGGGTCATGACGGGATCGATGTCTCCTTCGGGCGGCAATACATTCAGGCCGGCGACGGCTTTTTGATTTCCGGCGACTCGCTCAACTTCGGTGATGGGGTGCTGGGCGGCGATCTCGACCGCGGCGGGGCCTACTATCTGGCCGCGCGGCAGTCCTTTGACAATACCGCGGTGGTACGACTGGGTGGCGATCAGGGCTGGCGTGGTGATCTGATGTGGCTGAAGTCCGACAACCGGGCGCAGGCGCGACCGGAGATGGCGGTAGGCACTCTGGAGCATGTCGATGGCGACAATACGCTTGGGGCGACGTACATCAAGGTTCTGGATACCGACAGCGACTACGCGTTTCTCTATCCGGACCGCGACAATACAAGGGTCTATAGCGTCTACGGCCACGGCAATGCGGGCGTCAAAAACCTGTTTCTGGCCGGTCAGTACGCCTTTCAGGACAAGGGCAACGACGACAGTGAAAACGCCTGGTATCTGGAAGCCGGCTGGACGTTTGATCAGCTGGCCTGGTCGCCCTACGTCAGCTATCGCTTCAGCCGCTTCTCCGACGGTTATGACCCGCTCTTTTACGGCAACGGCCGTGCACTGGGCACCTGGTTCCAGGGCGAGGTGGCGGCCAACTATGCCGGCCCCTTTGCAAGCAACGCGCGCGTTCATCAGGCCAAGCTGGCCCTCCAGCCCTCGGAGCAGTTGAGCCTCGGGGTGCTGGCCTATCGCTTTGATACGCTTGATACCCGTCAGGGGCCGAAACTCGACGGCAACGAGATCGATCTTTACGGCAACTGGGCCATCAACGATCACTGGTGGGTGATGCCGCTGGTGGGGCGCTACAAGCCTGATGCTTCTGCAGACAGCGGCGGTTCGCAGCTCGGCGACAGCGGTACGAACTACTACACCCAGCTGCTGGTCGGCTTCAATTTCTAGTACTCGGCAGCCAGCGTCATGTGTCCGGCAGCGCAGGGCAAGCGCGGCACCTGTCGGACACATAGTCTGAGCCCATGTCATGTCGCGCGGCCCCTGAGGGGTCGCCTCCATTGAAGCTGCGTATGCGCAGGAGATTGTCATGAGTCAGACCACTATCGCACAGGGTGTGCAGGACTTCTTCAAGCGGGCCACCGGCTCGTTGATCGACGGCGCCTTTCTCGATGAGGGCAAATCCTTTGAGGTCATCGACCCCGCGACCGGTCAGGCGCTGACCTCGCTGTGTGAAGGCGACCGCGCCCTGGCCGACCGGGCAATAGCGCTGGCAAAGGAGAGCTTTGAGGATGGCCGCTGGTCCGGACTGACGCCGGCAGCGCGTGAGCGGATACTGCTGCGGTTTGCCGACCTGGTCGAGGCGCATACAGAAGAGCTTGCCCAGATCGAGACGCTCAACCAGGGCAAGTCGATCAATCTCTCCCGCGGTATCGATGTGGGCTTTTCAATCGATTTCATCCGCTACATGGCCGGCTGGGCCACCAAGCTCGAGGGCAGCACGCGGGCCGTGTCCATCGGCATGCCGGAGGGCGCGAAGTTCAACGCCTACACGCTGCGCCAGCCGCTGGGCGTGGTGGCGGCGATCGTGCCGTGGAATTTCCCGATGATGATTGCGCTGTGGAAGGTCGTCCCGGCGCTGGCGGCCGGCTGCACGGTGGTGCTCAAGCCCGCCTCGGAGACGCCGCTGAGCGTGCTGCGTCTGGCGGAGCTTGCCATCGAGGCCGGCGTGCCAAACGGCGTATTCAACGTGGTGCTGGGGTCGGGCTCGGTGGTCGGGACACGTCTGGCCGAGCATCCCGACGTCAAAAAGGTCACCTTCACCGGCAGCACCGCGGTCGGCAAGCAGGTCGGCCACGCGGCCGTTGAGCACATGGCGCACTCATCGCTGGAGCTGGGTGGCAAGAACCCGATGCTGGTGCTGGAAGATGCCGACATCGACCGCGCCGTTAACGGGGCATTGATGGGCGGTTTGTTCAACCAGGGCCAGGTCTGCGCCGCGGCCTCGCGCTTTTATGTCCACCGCAGCATTCACGATACCTTCTGTGAACGACTCGCCCAGGCCATCGATACCCTGCAGGCCGGGCCCGGCATGGACCCGCAGGCGCAGGTCAATCCGCTGGTCTCCAAACGTCAGCAGGAGAGCGTGCGCGGCTATCTCGACCGGGCGCGCGAGCAGGGTGCCCGCATTCACATCGGCAACGAAGTGCCCAACGAAGGCTTTTATGTCTCGCCGGCCATCATCAGCGGTGCCAGTCACGACATGGAGATTGCCCGCGAAGAGGTCTTTGGCCCCGTGCTGACGGTGATTCCGTTTGATGACGAGCAAGATGCCCTGCGAATGGTCAACGACAGCGAGCTGGGGCTGGCGGCGAGTCTCTGGACCAACAACCTTTCAAAGGCCATGGCCCTGACGCCGCGCATCGAAGCCGGCACGGTCTGGGTCAATACCCACGTGACCCTCGACCCGGCCATGCCGTTTGGCGGCTTCAAGATGTCCGGGCTTGGCAAGGAGTTCGGCCCGGAAGCGGTCAATGCCTACACCGAACTCAAGTCGGTCTGTATCGCCTACTAGGTCAGGTAATCGGCCTCTCGATCATCGAGAGGCCGGTATGTTGGGAGGGATCGGTTTGCGTGGCGGGTGCGCCTATGCGGCGTGCTCAAGCCGTGTACGGCGATACTCCCGCGGCGAACTTGCAAACTCGCGCTTGAAGGAGCGGCTGAAATGCGCCGAGTCGGTAAAGCCCCACTTGTAGGCAATCTGGGTGATCGAGCGCCGACTCAGAATCGGACTGCCCAGTTCTTCGGCACAGCGGGCCAGCCGGCGGCGCTGTACGTAGCGACACACCGTCTCGCCATGCTGTTCGAACAGGCGATAAAGCTGTCGAACCGACATGTGAAAGGCGGACGCCAGACGTTCCGGTCGGATGTCGTCCTCATGCAGATGCTGGTCGATAAACTGCTGAACGCAGATGAACAGCGTGCCATCGGCCTGTTCCAGAAAGGCAGGCGACAGCGCCTGATGCTGGTAGATGGCCGGCAGCAGCGCCGACAGTGACTCCGATATCCCCCGCTCTTTTTCTTCGGCCGCCGCCAGCGGCTCGGTGACCATTCGATTGACGACCAGCTGCAGGATCTGGCTGCTGGCACAGCCTGCCGTGATCTTCATGAAGGGAATCGCAACATTGCCGAAGCGCTCGGCCACCTCCCTGCGCGACAGATGCAGCGAGTCGTGCTCGATAAGGCCATGAGGAATGATGTCGCATGCCCTGATGGAGTCCATCAGCACCATTTCGCCCGGGCGCAGCGTGATGTGGGTGCCATCCTGCACCAGCGTGGCGTGGCCCTGCTTTTGAACGATCAGAAAACAGTAGCGGTCTTCATCGCAGCGCTGGGCATGGCTGCTGGTAATCTTTTCGGCATTCGTGACGATATTGGCAATATCGATGCCACCGTTGCAGCGTTTTGAGACACTGCCCTGAAAGCTTCGGCGGTCTCGGGGAATGGAGTCGAAAGGGCCACATGTTTGCCTTACGGCGCCAAGCCAGACATCGAACGGCAGTGAGGTTGCATTCGTGGTTAGCATTGGGTCACCATATTCATTAACATTTTAATGGTTAGAAGGACTCTAAAGAAAAAACCGCTTTGTCACCACCATCCATTGGTCAAGCATGCCCGGTCTGACCGGGGGCTTGTGTCATATTGCAAAAGACGTGCCATGACCGCGGGCAGTGCGCCCGAAGGAGTCATTGATGACCATCACCCTGCATCACTGTCTTGATGCCGATGAACACGCCCAGCGGCTGGAAGGCTGGCAGCAGGAGTCCAGCCAGATCGAGGCGGGTGTTTTCTCCGGCGAGATCGTGGATGTCTCAAGCAGGGAGGTGCGCCTTTTTCGGGAAAGTGCCAATCTGGGACTGTCCCAGCGGATGCATTTTCCCGAGTCCCAGTGGCATCTGGTCACGCCCATTCGCTGGTCCAGCGGCACCCTCTACGGGGCCGACACCGTAACCGTTCTGCCGCGCTGCGAGCAGTTCTGGAGCGTGGCGCCTTCAAATTATGACCTGCTGGTGGTCTCCATCGACCGAAGCCGTCATGAGTGGCTGGGCCGCAATGACCATCGGCTGCGACGTCTTGAGGTGTCCTCGACGCTTTTACACCAGGTGCGCGGGCAGTGGCAGCTGATGACCGACTACCTGCGAACGCGCCCTGCCCATGAACCGATGTCCGGTGCCCTGCAGCAGTCACTGATGCGCCAGCTCGAAGACAGCATTGAGCTGCTGCTTGGCAGCGGTGCGCTATTGGGGGCGCCGGATGCCAGCAACTATCGCACCCGACGCTACATCGTTGATCGATGCCACGCGCTGACCCGCAGCAGCCCGGACGACCCGCCCTCGCTGATGGCGCTGTGTCATCAGCTGAAAATTTCCAGACGCACCCTTCAGTACAGCTTTCAGACCGAGGTCGGCCAGTCACCGGTGACCTATCTGCGCGCGCTGCGGCTCAACGCCGTGCGGCGCAGCCTGTTTCAAAACCCGGCTCAGGCGCTGGCAGACGCCGCCGCCGCGCAGGGGTTTTTCCACCAGAGCTACTTCTGTCGCGAATACCGCCGGCTGTTTCAGGAGCTGCCCTCCACCACCCGCGCCCGTGCGCTAGAAGCGGCCGAATCTGTAGGGCGCCGGGTCGATGATCGGTGTCTCGTTCATGACCAGGTCTGCCGCCAGCTGACCGGCCGCCGGTGACGTCCCAAAGCCATGCCCGGAAAAACCGGTGGCCAGCGTCAGTCCCGGCACGCCGGGGACCGGTGCAATGATCGGGTTGGAGTCCGGCGTGATGTCGATCATGCCCGCCCAGGACTGTTCGACGGTGGCGTTTTCAAATACCGGCCAGGCCGCGGACAGGTTGCGCAGGGCATCGTTGTTGAGCCGCTCGTTGATCGGCGGGTCCATGGTGCGCACGCGCTCAAAGGGCGAGCGGCCATGCTTCCAGCGCCGGGACAACGCCAGGTCGCGCCAGAAATGCTTGCCCAGCGATATTCGCATCAGCCCCCATTGGGAGCGCAGCGCGCTCAGGTATTTGGAGCCCACCAGCAGGTGATCGAGCGTCAGCGGTGCATCGAGCGCGCCGCGCTGGGTCACGATAAAGCCGCCATCCCGGTGCTTTCGAAAGGAGAAGTCCGGTCCGCCGACGGCGCTGTCGGTGGGGCCTTTCATGGGCCCGGTGCGAAGTACCGACAGGATCAGGGGCAGGGTCGGCAGGGAGATGCCGATATTGCCCAGAAAACGGCGTGACCACATGCCGCCGGCCAGCAGCACCTGGTCGCAGCGGATCTCGCCACGCTCGGTGACGACGCCGCTCACCCGTCCGCCGGTGCGGACAAGGTTACGTACTGCACAGTGTTCGATGATTACCGCGCCGCGGGCCATGGCGGTTTTGGCGATGGCGCTGGAGGCCAGCGTTGGCTCGGCGTAGCCGTCGGACGGGGTAAAAATACCGCCGGCCCACTGGCCGCGCCCGCCCGGCACCTGTGCGTCGATATCACGTGCGGTCAGCAGCCTCGAGTCCAGCGACAGGTTTGACACCGACTTGAGCCAGCTTTCATGCAGGGCCAGCTGTTCGGGGGTGCGCGATAAAAACATGATGCCTGACGGGCGATAGCCGACATCGCTGCCGGTCCGCTCGGCCATGCCGGCCCAGAGCCGGTCGGCGGCCAGCGCCAGCGGCACGTCCTCGCCGTGGCGGCTGGTCTTGCGAATCCAGCCCAGATTGCGGGAGGACTGCTCACCGGCCAGCCGGCCCTTGTCCAGCACGACGACCGGTACGCCGCGTTCGGCAAGCGTCAGCGCGGCGGTCAGGCCGATAATGCCGCCCCCGATGATGACGACGGTGGTCTCGGCGGGAAAGTCTCTGGAGGTGTCAATGGATGCGATGGTCGGTGCCATGAAAGTGTCCTGATCGGTGAATCAGCAAACCAGGGGCGACCGGTCATTGCCGGTCGCATGTCGGGCATTCGGGTGGGGCGCCGAAGGATGTCTCACTGAGCGGAGGTGTCGATCCGGTGAACCTCGGCACGGCCCGCGCCACGGTAGGCGGTGACTTCCAGCTCGACCTTGTAGACCTCCGAGCCCAGCGGCGGGCAGGTCACGGTGATGACCGGGTCGATGCCGCGCATCGTCTGGCCGAAAAGCGTCATGACGGTTTCGGTGTCCGCCGGGTTCTGGATGAAGATTTTTACAGACACCACGTCGGTAAGGTCGCTATCGACGGCGGACAGTCCGCGTTCGATGTTGGCAAACACCTGCCTGAGCTGTTCGCTGACGTCTGCCGGGATCTCCCCGGTGTCCGGGTTGCGCCCGGCGGTGTTGGAGACAAGGATCCAGTCATCAACAGCTACCACGCGGGAGTAGCTGGCGTGTTCCTCGAATTTTGAACCGGTCTTGACCCTGGTAATTGTCGTCATTGGAAAACGCTCACATTGATGTCGGTGAAGGGTGGGCGCATCCGACAACGGGGCACCCACTGAAAAATACAGGAAACAGGGCGTTATCTCAGCGCGGGCTCATGCCACAGGTTGAGTTTGACGCCGATGCCTTCTTCCAAGGCCTTGCGATAGACGACTGTCGCCCAGGCGACGTCTTCGACCGGCATACCGCCGACCGACATCATGATGATCTCGTCGTCATTCTGGCGGCCCGGGCTGTCGCCGGAGACGATGGCGCCCAGGTCTTCGAGGTCGTCGGCCTTGAGGGTGCCGGCGTGAATCATGTCCATGAACTTCACACCGATCAGCGGGATAACGTTATGGGCAGGCTTGGGCACCTCTTCGTACCAGGCCTCATAAAGGCCGGTGTCATCCAGCACCTTGCGGATCTCGGGCGCTTCCATACCGGCATCGAAGTCACACGGCGCGGGCATGGCCAGAAAGGCGCCGGGCTTGACCCACTCACGCCTGACCATCGGGTAGGTCTCGGGGTTGCCGACTTCGCCGGAGGCGCAGTAGGTCACGATGTCTGAATCACGCACCACGGCTTCCTCGGAATCAACGACCTCAATGTGGGTGACCTGCGGATAGTGTTCCTTGAGCCAGTCCACAAAGGCGTTGATGTTTTTGTCGCCGCGGCCTTTCACCTTGACGGTGTCGATCTGCGGACAGACCGCCATGAACGCCGCCACGCTGGTGCGCCCCATTACGCCCGGGCCCAGCAGGCCGATGACGCGGGAGTCCTTGCGGGCCAGATGCCGGGCACCCACGCCCGGCACGGCGCCGGTACGGTAAGCCGACAGCAGGTTGGCCGACATGTAGGCCAGCGGCGCCGCGGTGTCCGGGTCAGTGAGCGTGAACATCAAAATCGAGCGCGGCAGGCCCTTTTCCCGGTTGGCAATGTTGGAGCCGTACCACTTCACACCCGAGGTACAAAAGCTGCCGCCCAGATAGGCCGGCATCGCCATCATGCGGCGGTCGGCGCTCGGTTTGGGCATGGTGGGAAAAGGCGACGATTCCGGAAACACGATCATTGCGCCGTGGGAGTCGTTGTTGGGCCCGGCCATGCGATAGTCACCGATATGGAGCAGATGAAAGACCTCCTCCATGGTATCGACGCAGGCGGCCATGTCGGTCACGCCGGCGCGGATCATGTCCTGCTCGGACAGATAGATGAAATCGATTGTCGTGTCGTACATGGCTAACTCCACCGCGGTGTTGTTGGGCATCGATGCTGGACATCGATGCCGGGCATCAATGTGGGGCATCGAATGACCTCATAGTGCGTATCCGCCAGCGGCAGCGTTAGCACAGATCGGCAATTGGCGGTGGAGGTATGACCAAGGTCGGAGGCGGCGGTGGCGCTCGGGCGACGCGCTTAAAACAGCGCGCCGATCAGGCCAATACTGGAGATGAGCGCATGCAGCAGCATGGGCAGCAAAAGGCCTCGGGTGCGCCAGCGGCAGTAGCCCAGCACCAGACCCCAGCCCAGAAGTGCTGCGAAGGTGAGCAGATGGTGGTACTGGAACATGTGCAGCCCGGCAAAGCACAGCGCGCTGAACATGATCAGAAGCGCGCCTCGCAGGCCTGACGATTGATCATCGATTCTCGGCATCAGGAAGTGACGAAACGCCAGCTCCTCGATGATCGGCGCCCAGATCAGGACACAGATCACCATGACAATGCTCTGCAGCAGGCTCTTGCCGTCATAAAGCGAGGTCATGAACGCCTCGGGCGTCATGTCCAGCCAGACACTGACCGCTGTCGCCAGGCCCTGTACCAGCAGCACCAGACCGATACCGCGCATGACATCACCACGGGTGAAGTGCCCGACCAGCGTTGGCTGCCTGGAAAACCAGCGCTGCCATGCCCAAAAGCCCGCCAGCATCAGCACCAGCGACGGGGCCAGCAGCACCGCAAAGCCGTAGCCCTGAATAAGCGCGGCAAAGTCGGCATCGCTCATGACGTGTTGCAGCACCCATACGCTTGAAAACTGGCTGCCGAGATAGACGGCAAACATCAAAAGGCCGAACAGGATTTGAAACAGCGGGCGTTGGCAAACGGGACGAGCGGTGGTCATGACCGGGATTCCAGTAAGTGAAAAAGGCGTGAAGCGCTGACGCCGAGCGAGGGAACGGCTAACCCGCCAGTTTTACCTTCTGGATCAGACTGAAGGATTGCAATCGACTTTTGACCAGCGCCACTGCCGCCCTGTCATGTGTGCCAACTTCCGGCGATTCGATCAGATAGGCGAGACATTCCGGCAGCGGCAAAAAGCCTTCCCTGCTGCCCAGGGCCTGCATGTCCCTGGTTAACCGTGCCCGGTTGAGAACACTGACGGCCAGGCCATTGGCGACGGCCGATTCGATCGCGGCCAGGCTGGTGCTGGTAAATACCGTCTCCCAGCTTCGGCCATTGTCATTCAATGCGGCCAGTGCGATGGCCCGGTAAGTACAGTCACAGGGATGCAGTGCCAGTGGTAATGGATCAAGCCGGTGTAGCTCGTGACAGACGGGGCTCGCCCAGACGGGCTGCGTGCGCCAGAGGGGAAGGCCGCAGGGCTGCGCATCCCGGTCGGAATACAGGGCAACCGCCAGATCGAGTTCGCCCTGATCCACTGCCCGCCGCAGTTCGAGACTGTTGGCCGTCCTGACCTGCAGTCGGACCCGGGGCACCGTCTGTCGAAGCGCCGGCAGCAGGCTGTCAAGCATTTGGGGTACATACTCGTTCGGCAGGCCGATTCGAACAACCCCCTGTGTCGATGGATGGGAAAGACGTTCAAGCAGGGCGTCGTGTTCGGCCAGCAGGGCAAGCGATTGCGCGATCAGCTGCTCGCCTTCCGTGGTGAGCTGAACGCCTGTCCTGAAACGCACCAGCAGCTGGCGGTCCAGCTGCTGCTCCAGCCGCTTGATCTGCTGACTGACCGCGCCGAGCGTGCAGTGTCGACGGGTGGCTGTTGCACGCAGCGTGCCCAACGACCCCGCCATGTGCAGCGTGCGCAGCAATTCGATGTCGAGTGTTCGATCGGGCATGTTTAATTTTTCTATACACAGGTTGTTTTAAATATAGATTTAATGGTCACACGAGGACGCGTACCCTGGCAACGCCCCCACCCCGTGATGTTGATAGCGAGCGACTCAAGAGTGACCCAACAGACAAGTCGAGCTGAAATGAAAAAGACCGCGTCCATTGCCGCAGGGGGTGCCCTGTGCACCGCCATGGCATTTGGGCCGGCCCGGATGGGTTATGGACTGTTTCTTCCACAGTTTCGTGATGTGTTTTCGTTAAGCACCGCGCATGCCGGCCTGATCGCCAGCAGTGCCTTTGCGGCCTTTTTTCTGGCGCTACTGGTGTCTGCTCATCTTGTTGTGCGCCATGGCTCGAGCGTGCCGGTGGTGATCGGCGCGCTGGCCGCCGCCATCGGGATGGCCCTTGTGGCCGGCACGCATAACACGCTGATATTTGCCGCCGGCATCATCCTTTCAGCCACCAGCGCCGGCCTGTGCTGGTCCCCTTTCAACGACGCCGTGGGGCGCGCCATCATGAGTGAGTGGCATGGTCGCGTGCTGTCCGTGGTCAGCACGGGCACCACCTTTGGCATGGCCGGTGCGGGAATGCTGGCCCTGGCCGTCGCCCTGCTGGGCTGGGACTGGCGCACCATCTGGTTCGGGTTTTCCGGCATGGCGCTACTGTGTGCTTTGTATAACCTGATGGTATTGCGCCAGCTGCCGGAAACGACGGCGCTGTCATTTGATCGACAAAAGTTCAGGCGACTGATGCACAAGGGGATTCGGCCGGTTTACTGGATTGCCCTGTCGTTTGGTATTACCAGTGGTCTCTATCTGTCGTTTTCCGCCGATCAAATTGATGCCATGGGAGGGCTGATGGGCCTGCAGGCGAATGGCGCCGGCGCGGTGCTGTTCATTGCCTTTGGTGTTGGCGGAATTGCCGGTCTATGGACAGCCGATGTTGAGCGGCGTGTTGGCCTGCGCCGCCTGGTGCAGGGGATATTTTTCTGCTCTACGGTTTCTTTATTGTGCATTGGAATCGGGGCAAATACCTGGGCGGGCCTGCTGGTGTCTGCCGCCCTTCAGGGCCTCTGTCTCATGAGCCTGAGTGCCATTTTTTCGTTTATCAGCCAGCGGCTGTACCCCGACATCTCGAGCATCAGTTTTACCGCGGTACTGTCCATCTATGCGCTGGGCAATGTTGCCGGCCCTGCCCTGGCAGGCTATCTGGCCGGTCTTTTCAATCTGATGGTGGTGTTCACGGCATCGGCGGCGCTATCGCTGGTGACCGGACTACTGTTTCGGGCCAGGCACACCTGAACGGTAGAGCCGCAGGGTGTTTGTCGAAGTGTCAGCCATTGACATCCACTACCAGCCGGCCGCGTATGGTGCCTTCCAGAAGCTGCTCGGCGGCGTCCAGCGTATCGCTCAGGCGAATGTCCCGTGAGATTTCGCCGAGCAGGGCGGGATCAATATCCTCGGCCAGTCGCGCCCAGGCATGCTCTCGTTCCTCGGCGGGCCGAGTGACGCTGTTGATGCCAAGCAGGCTGATGCCGCGCAAAATGAAGGGCGCCACGGTCGCGGGAAAATCCATGCCCTGAGCCAGGCCACAGGCGGCGATAAGGCCGTCGGGGCGCGTCATGGCGCAGAGGTTGGCCAGTGTATGGCTGCCGACCGAGTCGATGGCGGCAAACCACTGCGCTCTGGCCAGCGGCTTGCCAGGCTTTGATAGGTCGCTGCGATCAATGATCTCGGCGGCACCCAGCCGCTCGAGAAAGGCCGATTCCTGAGGGCGTCCGGTTGCTGCGACGACGTGGTAGCCGCGTGCCGCCAGCAGGGCAATGGCGTAGCTGCCGACGCCCCCGTTGGCACCCGTCACCAGTACCTCACCGCGATCCGGCGTCAGGCCGTGACGCTCCAGCGCCAGCACGCTCAACATGGCGGTATAGCCGGCGGTGCCGATGGCCATCGCCTGATGGCTGTTCAGCGAAGGGGGCAGCCGGGTGAGCCACTCGCCGTCAACGCGCGCGTACTGCGCAAGCCCTCCCCAGTGCTCCTCGCCGATGCCCCAGCCGTTGAGCAGTACGCGATCGCCGGCTGTCCATTCGGGATGCTCGCTGTGCTCAACGACACCGGCAAGGTCAATACCCGGCACCATGGGGAAGCGGCGCACGACCGCTCCCTTGCCAGTGATCGCCAGCGCGTCCTTGTAGTTGAGCGTGCTCCATTCGACGCGCACCAGGACATTGCCCGCAGGGAGCGATGCCGTCTCCAGTTGTGTGATGGCGGCGCGACCTTGCTGGTCGGTCTGCTCCACTAAAATGGCGTTGAACATGTGAACCTCCCTGAAGGATGGACGGTGATTCGATGCGAGCATTGAGCGATCTCCGGATCGAGATCAGCGTGGCAATCGTGCGAAGAATTCCTGACGGAAAAGCACCAGAGGCGCCGGTCCGCGGACCAGTCGGGCGCGCTGTACGGCCCCCTCCCAGCCGATCCAGAAAAAGGCGGCCAGTGCGTCACAGTCGGCGTCACCGGCCAGTTCGCCGTGCGTTCGGGCCAGTCGCAGGCAGTCGGCAACCCGGCGTTGCCAGTCCTGCAGGATGGCTTCCAGCCGCTGGTCAAAGCCTTCGGGGAGAAGCGTGACTTCCTGTCCCAGATTGCCCACCAGACAGCCTCTGCGGTAGTCGTGACGTGCCATGCCCTCCTGAGCGTCCTGCGTGAACAGGCGAAGTCTTTCCAGTGGCGACGTCTCGTCAGAGCGTAGCCAGCGGTCGAGCTTGCGCGCGAAATAGTCGGCATAGTTCGACAGCACGGCGTGGCCGAAGGCCTCCTTGCTCTCGAAGTAGTGATAGAACGATCCCTTGGGTACGCCGACCCGTTTCAACACGCCGTCGATGCCGGTCGAGACAAACCCCTGCTCGGTGAGCACCTCAACGCCGCAGCGAATCAGGGTCTCCCGGGTATCCGGATGAGTGCGGGGCACTTTGGGTGGGCGGCCACGGCGTTTGCCCGTAGAGGTTGATGTCGTCATTGCCTTAATTTAGACCGATCGTCTCAAAACATCAAAATACGACGATTGTAGGCAGCATCGAATCCACCGGGCCGGAGGAGCGCGTCGGGCATGATTCAGGGCGTTTTCTGCTTCAGGTCATCAAAAAGCCAGGTCATCAAGGCGTCAGGGCATCACAAAAAGCCCGGCAGACACGGTCGCGCGTTGTGACAACGGCGGACATCGATTCTGTTCAAAATGACGCTAGACTGGGGGCGTTTCTTGTCAGGGAGCCGCCATGAACACCTTCGCCATATCCCCGGGGGATTCGGACAACGCCCGGCCCAATGTTGCCGGCTTTTTCGATCCGCGCACCTTCAGCATTCAGTACGTGGTCTCCGACCCCGTGACGCGACGCTGCGTCATCATCGACCCGGTGCTCGACTATGACGAGAAGGCCGGGGCCACCGCCACGCTGCAGGCCGACAGGCTGCTTGAATATATCGAGCGCGAAGGGCTTGGGGTCGACTGGATTCTGGACACGCATCCGCACGCTGATCATTTCAGTGCGGCGCGCTACCTGCATGACAACACCGGCGCACCGACCGCCATCGGTCGGCCAGTCATGCGGGTACAGACGCTGTGGAAGGAGATTTACAACTGGCCGGATCTCAAGGACGACGGCAGTCAGTGGGATCGTCTGTTCGATGACGGCGACACGTTCAGGGTGGGCAAGCTCGAAGCCCGCGTCATGCACTCGCCGGGCCATACGCTGGCCTCGATCACCTATGTGATCGGTGATGCCGCCTTCGTCCACGACACGCTCTTTCAGCCGGACTTCGGCACCGCCAGGGCCGACTTTCCCGGCGGCAGTGCCCATCAGCTGTGGCACTCGATCCAGGCCATTCTGGCCCTGCCGGAGGACACGCGGCTGTTCACCGGTCATGACTACATGCCGGACGATCGCGAACCGCAGTGGGAAAGCACGGTGCGTGAGCAGCGCGACACCAACAAGCATCGACTGACCGAGAGCAGCGAAGCCGAATTCGTCGCGCTGCGCCAGAAGCGTGACCGCGAACTGCCGATGCCAAAGCTGATCCTGCACGCGCTGCAGGTCAACATTCTTGGCGGGCGCCTGCCGGAACCCGAAAGCAACGGCCGGCGCTATCTGAAGATACCGCTGGATGCCCTTGATGGTGCCGCGTGGGAATAGCTGGCGCCGTCATGCCCTGCCGTCATACTGATCGTCTGCAACCTTCTCAAGCCAGGTGACCGGGCTGGTAGCTTTCGCTACCGTGGCCAGAGCGGGGAATGCACGATCGTCTGGCCCCGCTTGAGTCCCGTTTTGAAGTAATACCCGAACATTTACGTCGAGGTGACAACCGACTATCAGCTGACTGACATCATAGAATTGCAGTTTGATGCCGGTATCCGGCTTGGCGAACAGATTAGTGACGGCATGATTGCCGTAGGCGTCGGACCGGACTTTGCCATGCGGGCCGTCGCCTCGCCGGATTAATTTTGAACACGGTCGGCCGCGAACGCCACAGGAGCTGATGCACCATCGCTGCATCAATCTCAGACTGCCCACGCATGGTGGCCTGTACGCCTGGAAGCTTGAACACGAAGGCCGAGAGATTCGGGTCCGGGTACGGGGGCAGCTGACGTTCAATACCGTTGACCCGATTCTTGCCGCCGCCATGGATGGCCATGGTATCGGCCATGTGCCCAAGGAATTGGCAGCCAGGGCAATCGCCGAGGGCAGGCTCGAAGCGGTACTCGAGGCCTGGTCGCCGCCGTTTACCTGTTATTTCCTTTACTATCCTCACCGACGCCAGTCGTCGCCGGCCTTTTCAATACTCGTCGATGCGCTGAGTCAGAAGTGATGCTGTCGCTTATCACTCCAGATTCTGAATCTTGATAAGGTCTGTTTTGACTTGCTTCTTTTTGAAGGGCAGGGGTGGCGTAGCAACCATGACTTCTCAGATAAGCCTAAGTTCAGCGGGTTACTGAAATCGGGGAGCATGTCACGTCTGCAGTAAAACAGGAGGGAATGTGATGTTGTGCCAAACGGTGTATCTCGGTTTGCACGTATCTGGCTATAGCGTTTACTAATTGCGAACGGTGGTGTACGGGGAAAAAGGATTCCGTATCCGCTCGAACTTGACCACGATTAAATGCTGTATCAGGTCTGGCCAGCCGTGGCCAGCCGTGGCCGGCCTGGTGTTGAAAGCTGCTACGCCTTCCAATAATTCCATAAAGGAAACGCCATGCAATTTCGATCGATCTACCGGCTCTGGCCTTCTGCATCTTATAATCGCCCCTTATTGTCAATGAGCCTGTTGCCGGCCCAGCCTTGGCTGAAATTGCTCGCGGCGATGTGGTTGTGGAAACGGTTAACGCTGTCGGTACTATTGATCGGATAAAAGCCGTTACGCCACCTTCGATAGTCAGCTTATTATCAAGATCTTCCATTTTACAGCTCTGGTTAAATTGAATTTATTCTGGCTAGCTCAGGAAGAACGTATTTCAGGAATAACGAGGGGTTCTCTGTCATTGGAAAATGCCCCAACTCATTCATTACGATCAATTTTGAGTTCTTCAAGACCGCTGCCAGTCTTCTTGAAGCTTCTGGAGTGCAGGAGTAATCATACTCGCCGGTAAGTAGAGAGACGGGGCGTCCCGAGGTGTTAATAAGTTCAGATAAAGCGTATCCATCGTACTCTTCGCTATAAAACCATAAATCACCAGAATATACCCCGGGGCCACTCTGTGAGTATATCCAGCTGGCAAACCGTTTGTTTCTTAGCGGAGACTCCGGGCTCATTAGCCCACGGACATAAGCACCGCAATAGCGAGATGAATTAACCGAGGGGTGATCGAGATAAGGATTAAGCCGACCAGGCGACCGGTCTGGAGCCCCGACACCAATTACACCACGAACAAGAGGAGAAGAGCTGGCTGCAAGAGCCATGCAGATAGCTGCCCCCATTGAACAACCAACAACAATGGTTGGCTTTTTTATGACTTGCTCAATAAATGCCAGACACCAATCACGATAGCCTTCCATTTCCAGTCTGTAAGATTCCGACTCATAAGAAACTGTAAAAGAAGATCTCCCATGGAAAGGCATATCGAAAGAATAACAGTTCCAATGCTCACTAATTTCGTCAGAGCATAAAACTTCTAAATATTGCCTGCTGTCTGCCCCTGCCGTGTGCAGAAACAATACTGAAGGAGAAGATGTGGGTCCTGATTGCTCATAAAAAATATTAGCACAATCGCTACCTCTGTAGACCTTCTTGTATCCGCACTTGATTCTGTCCAAAGAGTTCTGGCTAATCAAATCTACCGTGCTTTCTCTGTTTTTGTTTGGAGACGTTAATTCAAATAAACGCTCTATTGTGTTTAGTGACCTGGCAATATCTATGTCATCGCCAGACACATTGAAATTTTTCGAATAATTTTTTAAGGCTGTAAAAGAGTGAAATCCACGGGCAGGAAGTGGTGATAAAATCTTTTCCCAAATACAGGAGGTAGACGAAAACTCTAAGTCAATGTGGCATGGATTTTTATTTCCTTCGCCGTGGATGGTTATTAAGTGACTTTCTTTATAATCCTCTATGCATATCTTGATATTTAAGGTCAACTCAATGGCTGATGATTTAAGCTCAGCATCCTTGTTGGCGGTACCGATCCAGTCATGAATCTTTTCGGTTATATTTTTCTGATTTTGCTTATTCACTGTATACACCCTCCTTATCGCCTATTACCGCTGAAACCGCAATCGAGTTTTCAGGGGGGATTTTGGCGATGATTTTCAAGTATGGCTGTATGTTGTTTTGTTTTTAATCCGGGGGAGTTGCTTCGATCCTGTTGTCAGGATGCAATATCGTATTATGCTCCGGTTGCTCAGCATGCTGCGGCACACATTTTTTTATACCGCAGCATGGCTAGTCTCCCTTGTTTGTAAGGTTTAATAGCTAGGCTTTATTATCTTTCTCACTGCCCATGTATTTTCTGTATAAGTTATGGTAATTCTCAATTGATTCTTCAGGAACCTTTTTGGTTACCAAGCTAACAGCCAGTGTGACAAAAGAATTAACAATCAAGCCTGTTATACCCGGCCCGGGAAAGGCTGAAGGCTCAAATATTGCAACTGCCGCCAGCGCTATTGTTCCAGTAACCAACCCAGCAATCGCGCCAGAAGCCGTAATGAATTTCCAGTACAAAGCCCCCAGTGCTGCGGGAACCAGTTGCAACCCTAGTCCAAAGCCTAGAGCAGCGATCGGGACAATGAGTCCCGAACCACCAGGGCTCATGGCAAGATAGAAAATCAAACCCGTCAGTATCAAAACAACGAATCGATTTATATTGGTTTCCTTGATATTCAACCGTCGAATCGAAGGGATTTTATTACAGATGTCCTCTGCCACCAGGCTAGCAGAAGAAAGCAGCTGACTATTAATGGTAGAAATCGCAGCGGCTAGAATACCGGCCACAACGAATGTGCCTGCGATGGGGGCATATTCAGAAAAGAAGAGAGGAAGAAGCGCGTCACTATTCTCATCGACGCCCGGTATCAGACCTTGCACATTGGCAGCAATTCCAACGAATAGTGGAATGCATGCCATCATCCAGGAGTTCCATAAGGGTGTTAGTGCTGCGACTTTGCCGAGAACTTGGGCTGAACGTGCAGAATAAAATTTCTGCCACATATGAGGTAAAACCCATGAGCCAAATCCCAGACCTAGCCAAAGTTCCATCATTTGTAATGTACTTCCGCTATTTACTAGCTTCTCTGGATGCGTTTGAGCTACATTATGAAACACATCCCATCCTCCAGCTTTTCCTATAACAAAAACGAGTACAAAAAAGAGGATGGATCCGAAGAATATACCCATAAAGGTATCGGTCCATGCTGTACCTCGGAAACCAGCCCACAGTACAATAAAACCAACTATAACGGTTGTAATCGTAACCCCTACTACGTATGGAATAGCTCCATCTGTAAGGCCTTCTAAAGCACGAGCTCCACCGGTAACCTGGATTAACATATAGGGTATGAGTGCTGCGATACCGACAAGAGCAAACAAAAATCTAAGTGTTGAGCTTCGGTAATAATGCTCAATCATTTGCCCTGGAGTAACGAAATTAAAAACTTTTCCGGTGAGCCATATCCGTGTTCCGAAAAACCAGATAAAAAAAGCATGGAATATTGTCCAAACGGTAAACCCCATAAACCAAACGCCTGAACGATAGTATGAACCGAAAGACCCTAGCAACGTCCAGGTTGAGAAATATGTTGCCCCCATGCTCATCAGAAGAACGAAAGTTCCTATATTCCTTCCGCCAACAATAAACCCATCAGTCCCGCTATTAGCTGAGCTCTGAGAATTTTTTGCCGACTGGTAGGATATAAACACCATTATACCTACAAACAACAGCACTATGCTTAAAGTCGTCATTCCATAAGACATCAATTAATCCTCTCTTATTTTGAATGATTCTCTTTGATAGGATGTTCTTCTAGATTTTTAATTAACGGCTTAAAGCAAAGCGGGTATGTTAACGCAACACAGATTGTCAGGATTACGTTTAATCCCAACACCCAAGCCATCGGCAATGGCAAAGGGCCTATCCATTTCAATGAGTTAAGGATTCCGAAGTTTGGGAGCCAGGTAAGTAACAAGCAGATGGTTACTACTAGCCAAAGCACCCTGCGACACATTTTTAACGACATACTACCTCCATTGTTATCGTTGTTTAAAAATCATCGTATCTAGCACGCTTTATAAAACCGTCGCTACTTGACAGGATTTCTGACGAGGGTGCTTGGTGGTCCGTAGTGGAGAAACGATATCTTCGATCATCTGGCATCGCTATTCGGAAAGTTCTTAACGGCCTGTCATGACTCGCTCCTGTTTAATGAACTGAGATTGGGTAGCAACCATGATCTTTCAGACAGAACCCGGTCAGATGCCCATCTCTTTGAAGACTTCCTTCGCCGAATTGAAGCTATCGATTGCAGCGGGTACGCCGCAGTAAATCGCAACCTGCAGGAATACTTCCTTGATTTCTTCCTTGCTCAAACCATTATTGATTGCCCCGCGAACGTGGAGCTTGATCTCTTTCGGACGATTAAGTGCTGAAAGCATGGCAAGGTTGAGGAAACTGCGAGTTTTTCGATCCAGCCCTGGGCGATTCCAGATATCGCCCCAGCAGTACTGCGTGACCAGCTGTTGCAACTCCAGAGTGAACTCATCGGCGTTTTTGATTGACGCGTCTACATACTCGGAGCCTAGAACCTCTCGACGGGTAGAAAGGCCTTTCTCGAAAAGAGCTTCGTTCATCTCATATCCTCTTTCAGTTACAGTTGAAGATTCGTAGCACCCTGCGGGTAATGCAGGGTGCTACTGGCGGGGCATGCGCGCTTATGCAACCTTTTCTTTGGTCTCGAGGGGCGCCTTGCCAGGATTGGAAGTGTGGGCAGCAGAGGGCGCCATCAGAACGACCAGCCCAGAAAGGAAGCAAGGCACCGCACCACACCAGAAGGCCGCGATGAGCCAGCCTTGTCCCGCATCAAGGAATGCTGCTGACCCTGCGCTGGCAATGATGGCTCCGACCGGCCCGATACCTGTTACAAAAGATGCGCCAGTGCCGCGCACCTTGGACTCGTAGCTTTCTCCCACAAAGAAGAGCACACAGGAATATGGTCCAATCAGGAAGAACTGGCCGATGCTGTAAAGTGCAATGACGATCCAGGTTTCACTTGGGCCAAACAGCATTGCCCAATAGGCAAAGCCACCCATGATCCATCCAAAGGCAATCACATTGCGACGGCCAAACTTGTCACCGAAGTAGCCGTGGATGAGGTAGCCCAGATAGGCGACGAGATTTGAGAGCACCAGAATAAAGAGTGAGTTACCAAAAGAAACGTGGTGGACATTAACCAATACTGTAGTGCCCAGAACACTAAAGATCTGTACCGGGAACCAGTTGAGAAGGTGTGCCCCTCCCAGCGCCAGCGTGGTTCTGCGAGCACTGCCGCTAAAGATGGCGCGCAAGCCGGTTTTACCTTCCTCTTGAATGCTATTACTGGCAGCGACCACCTGGGCCTGTTCATGTCGCCCTGCCTGGCGTAGCTCCTTGAGCTTGCGCAGTGTTTCGAATTGAGGGCTTTCTCTGAGACGCATTGCCAGCAGTGCTACCAGCAACGAAGGAATGGCGGCAAAAATGAAACAACCTTCCCAACCGATCAAGGGCAATAGCACTGCGGTGAGGCCTGCAGCCAGCAGTGCGCCAATGGGCCAACCGCCTTGTACCAGTGAATAGACCAGCCCTTGACGTTTTGTCAGACGGGGATCTTTGGAGGCTGAATAGAGTTCGCTCAGGTACGCGCCGTTAACACCCTGTTCAGCGTAACCAAGACCAGCAAGCGAACGGATCAGAATCAATACACTGGTACTTATGGAACCGGAGAGCGCTGTAAGGCCGGAGCAGATACCTGCACCGCCGACGGTGAAGACCATGCCAAATCGGCGGCCAAATCGGTCTACCAATGGGCCGATACACAGCGCAACGACGACGGTACCAAATGCAACCCAGGTCGCCAGCCTGGCCTGTGCAGCATCATCCAACCCGGTTGCTCGACCTATTTCCGGGAGCAACATGCCGAATAATATGAAATCGTAGACAGCGAACGTCCACGCAAGAAACGCAATCAATGTTGCGTATTTCACCTGACCGGTAGTTACCGGCGCAGGTTGCCAACTCCCTTTATCCTGGATATTTGACATGGTTATGTCCTATGAGAACGACAAGATTGTTATTTGATCAATGGATCGTTTTTATTACTGTCGAAACGTGCGGGTCGTGACTCCGGGAGCCCGGAGTCACGACTGATCCATCAGCTTTTGCGCTGAGTGATTTCTTCCAGGATGGGCAGCAGGTACTCACGGAAAGCTTCGTAATCCTCAGTCACCGGGAAGTGACCCAGCTTTTCCATTGTCCAGAACTTGGCGCCAGATACCACATCAGCAATGGCCTGCGTGTCTGCCGGGGAGGTATTTGGATCATATTCACCGGTCAGAAGATAGAGCATGCACTTATTGGTATCGATGGCGCTTGCTTGCTCTACGGTCAAATCGTGCTCGACGTAGTAGTAATTCAGGTCGCCGGCAAAGACGCCTGGGCCACCGCACTGATATTCCCACTGAATTTCACGCACATTCGCCTCGGGCGAATAGGGAGAAATGTTTAGCATCATGGCGGCGCCAATCGAATTGCGACTGACATTCGGGTTGTTGAATTCACGGTGAACGTTGTCCATGCCGACAGCGCGATATTCATCGGCGGAACGCATGGCACCCTCAACCGCGATAGTCGCGCGGAAGTTTTCTGGATGGTGCAGCGCAAGATCGATAGCAAGGTGACCGCCCATGGAGCAGCCCATATACACAGGACAGTCCAGCTCCAGCGCTTCGCTTAGCGCATTGGGAAACGCCATCATGAATGACTTGGTCATCTTGTATTCTTGGGTCCACCACTCGATACCATACGGCGGCAGCGACTTGCCGTGATATGGCAGGTCGAATGCGATGCAGCGGAAGCGACTGGTGACTTCAGGATCGCACAGCAGGTGACGGTACTGACGACCGTCAGAACCTGCCGTGTGGCCCAGCAGGAGTGGAATGCCCTGACCAGCCTCTTCATAGTAGACGCGGTACTCCACGCCTTCGATGGTCAGATAAATGTAGTGACCAGTGATGTTGTCGCGCTTAGCCATAACGTTTACGCCTTATTATTGAGTTGACGGAGCAGCTGCATCATTCGGTTCAGCGCTGGCAGGTAAGCGAAGGTTGAATGGCTCGAGCTGATGGTTAGACCGTGTTTAACGGCACTAGACTGAAGACTCTGGTAGAATGGACGCGGCTTGATCTGCAGCATTTCCTTCCAGTGTTCTGCCGTACCCTTGATCATGATTTCAGTCTGTGTCTCGTCCGGATCACCGGAGTCCACGGCGGTCAAACGTCCGTCAACGAAGGTAAGGTGATGCTGTTCGTTGCCAGCAACCAGCTTCAACGTACCGTCGAAATATCGAGTTTCACGCATAAATTCTGGATCGGTTTTAGCGAGCTCCTGGAAGCCCTTCATATCGATAATGGACATATCGTCACCTTCTTGTTTTGACGTTGCGCTATCAAAGCGCATTACATCTGCAAAATAATTGGAGCACGCATCGCTTCGCGGCTACCGATCTTCCGAACGTTTTCTGCATTCATCACAGGAAATCCAGCATCCAGCAACAGGGTGCAGGATTACTGATCCGAGGTCTTGCCATGAACTGCAAGGCCTTATGTAAATACCGGTCGTCGTAATGATTAACAGGCAGGGTCTGAGTGGCGCCCCGGATCGAGTTAAACCGTGGCGCCGAGGAAAGGTTTTCCATCCCCCAAGGAAAAAAGCCGCTTCGTTAAATCAAGCCTTTAACGCCTTCCCTTGACGCGACAGGAACACCTGTCACCTCGAGCTTCACCTCGGCATGGCACTGCCATGTGTCGACACCAGTTCAGGGTCTGGCAAAGCTCTGAAGCAGGATATTCACAACCTTCCAGGCGCCAAAATGCCGAGTTTGCGTCAATGGTTGATCAATGCCATCTACAGCGATGGCTCTGACAACCTGCCCTCTTTTGCGTGCAACGCCCATCAACACAAATCCGACATGGCCTTGAATAAGAACGTTTTCTGCATCGCACATACCGATGCGATCAAGGCCGAAATACAACTGTGAAAGAGCGCAGTTAGATATAACCGCCACCTAACCAAGGTGACTTTCGGGGTACTTTATAAATCTACTGTCGCGAATGGAAGTATACTATTGTATTACAATCATTTTGCATGACTGTATTTTTACATTCGATGTAATTAAATTAAGAAATGATTTAGGAGTCGAATAAGCGAGAATGTTTCGTTCCCAAAGAGAAAAGTATGGATCTGTCTCAACTCCAAATTTTTGCTTAGGTTCTGTCTGAAAAGTTGGCTCTCATGCAGCGCTCGATGCATGTCAGTGTCATCATGACTCTGAAGCTACTGGCCAGCTTGTCGTAACGGGTATTCAGCCGGCGCTTTTCCCTGAGCCAGCCAAACAGCCGTTTTACCACATTGTGTTGACGGTATTTCGGTCTATCGAACTGATGTGGCAGCCCCTGGACGTGGGTGACGATGCATGCGACGTCGGGGAGTGATCGGACGCATGCCATAACGAGTGCAGTAGCAGCGCATCTCTGTCGTGGCGCTTGTCCGCCACGATATGGCAGCCACACTTGCGAGGCCGCCCCGAACGCCCCGGCAATCGAACCTTTTCCAGTAGCCCGGTCAATTGAGTCGAGTCGGCGCGCTGACCTGCTGATAAAGAGAAGGTGATCAAAAATCCATGGCTATCGCACAACAGGTGTATCTTCGTGGTCAGTCCGCCACGACTGCGGCCAACCCAGTGACTCTGATCAAAGTCGAGTCGACCATCCTGGTGTCAAGATTTATATAACCATCCTCGCGCAGGCGAAGATGCAGACATGCCTGAATTTGATCGAAAGTACTGTCATTACGCTATTGTTGAAAGCGCTAATAAACGCTCTTCCATGGGCCGTAACGCTCGCGCAGATCACGCCATTGTGCACCGGAGCAGAGAATCCAGAGAATGCCATTGAGCATCTATCGATCATCCCAGCGCGGGCGCACCATGGTTTGTGGTGGAGAAGCAATATCCTTGATCATCTGCCAGCACTGATCGGAAGGCTCGTAACGGCCTGCCATGCCATTCTCGTGCCTGGTGAACGTGGACAGCGTAGCAGTCATGACTATTTCAAATAGAACCTGATGGCCATGGAGGGGCATCACGGCGGCTTGCCCTTAAGCTGCATCGCGTACCGTCCAATTCAACGATCTGCTATCAGGCAGCTTTAAGTCGACTCCGGCGTGAAACTGTTCATCTGAAAAAAACTCCGCTTGAGGCTGTCTCCTACGGGCAGGGCTTTTGACGGCGTCGACGTACATAAAGTGCAGATCCCTACAACCTGACCAAACCCCGAGTTATCTGGTGTGCTGACATAAAGGACATCAAGGTTGAGGCCCTGCTGGCCCTGCTGGCTCTGCTGGACATAAGCACCGATGAGGGCGCTGACCGATGCGCCTGATCAGCCGCTGACGGCCAAAACAA
Source organism: Kushneria sp. Sum13 (assembly GCF_052692355.1). Lineage (NCBI taxonomy): Bacteria > Pseudomonadati > Pseudomonadota > Gammaproteobacteria > Oceanospirillales > Halomonadaceae > Kushneria > Kushneria sp. Sum13. The sequence goes on along the minus strand of NZ_CP199847.1, from coordinate 3,527,177 downwards.
GAGTGACAAAAAATGTGTTATTGGAATATTGTAATACAGTCATCCGGCCTGCCCTCGCATCTAAAGGTTGGGACACGGCGTAGGAAATAGATTGAAGATCCATGCGATGCTTTCTCCTATTGCCTACCTTTCATCGCTTTCCCGGCCGTGGAGACAATCATGAGCAACCAATCCATAGAGAAATACGAAGTATTCGCGATCAAGTATGCTGAGCATCGGCGTACTGCGGGGTCCAACTTTATGGGAGGTGACCCCCATGATGGGCCGATGCCAATGGATTACTTCATCTGGGTGGTTCGTAACAGCTCTGGGGCCTGGGTAATCGACACCGGTTTCAATGCCGAAACTGCGACTAAACGTGGCCGCGATCTGATTCGATGCCCGGGTGCCTCTCTATCGATGATAGGAATCGATGCAGCGACAGTTCGAGATGTGATCGTCAGCCACCTTCACTACGATCACATTGGTAATTTTGATCTTTTTCCTGCTGCCCGCTATCACCTGCAGGATATAGAGATGCAGTTTGCCACCGGGCGTCACATGGCCCACAAATGTGCTCACGAAGCGTATAACCTTGAAGATGTGGTTGGCATGGTGCGTCAGGTTTACAAAGGCCGCGTGGCGTTTCACGATGGCGATGCCGAACTGGCGCCCGGCCTTTCGGTTCACCTGGTAGGAGGCCACACAATGGGGCTGCAGGTGGTGCGCGTGTTCACTCAGAGAGGCTGGGTCGTATTGGCCTCGGACGCCAGCCACTACTACAGGAACTTCATTGAAAATCGCCCATTCCCCATAGTGTTCAACGTCGAAGACATGATCACAGGGTGGGGGCGAATGCGCGAACTGGCCGACTCCGACGACCACATCATTCCTGGGCACGACCCACAGGTACTTCTGAAATACCCTGCACCTCACCCGCGGCTCCAGGGGATGGTGTGTGAGCTTCATGTAAATCCTGACAGTCGTTATCCCTAAACGGGCACGCTCCTCGGGGCATCACGTACCCGGGCATGCCCAGGCATTCAGACAGAGTGATCCGGTAGTGTTCCTGTTGTTGTAATGAGCGGTCGTCGCGCGACAAGGGGTACTTGATCGGTGGCGTTATTTGCACAGCAAGAGTAGCTAAAATCCACGATCTCAAAACCGGAAAAGCAGCATCAAGCCGGCCTTGGCTCTTGCCAGGCGCTGGTGAGAATCGATAGCCGATGTGCCTGGGATGGCAGGCATAAATATGAATAAGCGGGCGGGAAGTCGGGAAGTAATGCGGCCTTGCTTCCAGCAGGCAAAACACGATCTTTATCCGCACTCAGGCGAAAGTCATGATAAATGCCAGTGTCCACAACGACATGGCTGAGTAAAACGATATGGCTGAGTTGAGAGTATGAGCCATAGCTGCAACCGTTCAAGGTCTATCTGTAGCAGATGATCCTGCCGCCAGAGCGAGCGAAATCGCTGTTATGGTATTTCTTTAGATTGAGCGAGTCGGTAAAGATACCCTTCAACCCATTTTGGGTAGCCATCTGGTAGCTGCCCAGATCACTCGTTTATTAATGGGTCACTTTACCCAAAGAGGGTTTGTGGCCAGTGTCCAGCCACATCGGTCATTGCGAAAAACTTTGTTGTCAGGCCTCTGGATTCATGGACCGCAGGGTGGAAGCCCTGCCTTTGACACAGGCAGGGCACACTTTCAGAGGTTTTCAGCTTCCCAGGCCTTGATGGCCTCACCTGCAACACGGAACGCCGCGAGTGCCAGAGGAACACCTGCATAAATTGCAGCCTGCATCAGGGCTGACTGGATTTCCTGTTTGGTAACGCCATTGGTCAATGCGCCTTTAACGTGCACCGAAAGTTCATGGTGCTGGCTCATGGCGGTCAGCATACCGATGTTCAGGAGGCTGCGGGTTTTGAAGGGCAGAGTCTCATCGCCCCAGATGGCACCCCAGCAGTACTCCGTGACCAGAGCCTGCATTGGCTTGTTGAAATCATCGGCTGCAGCCCAGGATTTCTCAACGTGTGCGGCACCCAGGACCGTTTTACGGTTTTCAAAACCTTTCTCAAACAGTTCGCTACTCATGTCTTGCCTCGCTTGATTTTTATCTACGATCTGAAATGATCGCAAAATTGACTCAGCCGTGATGGCCGACGATTCGATACATTTCGGTGTGGTCAGTGCGAGCATCAGATTCCTCTGAAGCCTCTTTCCACACTTCAAGGCACTCGTGGCCGAGCTTCATCGGCTGCTCCATCTGCTCGCCCAGGGATACAGCGATTTTCAGGTCCTTGACCATCAGTTGCAGTGCGAAACCGGAAGCGTAGGAGCCGCTGAGCATGAACTGCTTCACCTTGTTTTCGGTGGCAAAGTTGGAGCCCGAAGCAGTATTGAGTACGTCGGTCATGACGGCTGGATCAAGACCAAACTTCTCACCGATGTGCAGAGCCTCGACCGTCGCCAGCAGGCCCGCAGCAGACACATAGTTGTTGAGGGCCTTGATGGCATGACCGGAGCCTACCGGGCCGGCATGGGTGATCTTGCCCATTTTGGAGATCAGCGCAGTGTGTTGCTTAACCAGGGCTGCTTCACCGCCAACCATGATGGACAACGTACCGGATACAGCGCGTTTGACACCGCCGGAAACCGGTGCGTCCAAAAGGCCGATCGACAGATTCTGCAACTCAGCGGCCAGCTCCCGGGTTGCCAAAGGCTCGGAGGAGCTCATGTCGATAACAGTGGCGCCTGCCTTGACGCGCTTGGCGATACCTTGTTCACCCAGCAGTACGGACTGCACGATGGCAGAATTGGGCAGCATGGTAATGATCACATCGATGTCATCCAGAGAATCCTGCGACTGGATGCTGACCGCGCCGACTTCTTTGCACAACTCATCGACCACTTGAGCATTGGTATCGCTCACCACCAATGGGTAGCCCGCGGCGGCCAGGTGGCCGGCCATCGGGCGCCCCATCATTCCCAGACCGATGAAAAGAACTTTAGGCATAGACATGTCTGATTTCTCTTATTCGTACATTTCACCAGGTGAACAAACTGTTCGACACCTCAGCTCTCCCTACGACGCGACTCTGCGGGCATGATGCGGAACGCTCAATTGTTCACCAGACTCATCGAAAACTTCCAGCGTAGGTAGCTTTTCTTCAAGCAAACGAGCACGAGCCCGAAGCCAGACTAGGACATTGTATTACAATATGTCAATGTGACTGAAGGAGGGGGAGAGGACAGCAAAAAAGCCACTTACTGTTGGGGGCAATGCGAACCATCCTGACAGGAAGAGCCAGCTTGAGCGCATCAAAGAATCATTCTTTTTAGATTATTCAGTATTTGAGAAACCGCTCTACGACCAAGGTTTTAGCCGTATATAAGGGGCGCTTGCACATTTCGTTTCATATTAGAAGCAAGCCACTGAAATCGCAGACACTAGATATCTTTTCATGTGCTCTTTTCGGTCTGGCCAGGGGGCGGGCTGCAGAATTTTCTTCTAGATTTCGCAGCGATTGAGATTATTGTCGTGCCGACAATGCTGCCTTCCTGAATTTTCGGTTTTGGCAACACGCCTTAAGGCGTATGGTAAAGCATGCTTGTAGTACGTTATGACTGTATTACAAAATACGATGAGACGGACGGAAGCACATCTGATCCTCCGACCATCATGAGAAGCCATGAGGAGCCCTAGAATGAGTGCCCCCGACTACAGCCAGTCTGCGATTTCGATCAACCCCTGCAATGGTGAGGTGGTAGCGAAGTATACGTATCAGTCCCACGCTGATCTTGATCGAGCGCTGGGCCGCGCCCAATGCGCGTTCGAGCAGTGGAGCGTTACCGAGCTAACCGAACGCGCTCAAATACTCCGTCAAATGGCGGCAGCGCTTCGTGAAAACCAGGAACAACTTGCCCGTATGGAAGCCATTGAAATGGGCAAGCCCATTCAGCAAGGCCGGGCAGAAGTTGAAAAGACTGCCCATCTTTGTGAATGGTATGCAGACCACGGTCCTGCCATGCTTGAGCCGCAACCTACGTTGGTTGAGGATAATAAGGCCTTTGTGACTTTCCGGCCTCTGGGCGCAGTTTTGGCTGTCATGCCATGGAACTTTCCTGTCTGGCAGATTCTGCGCGGTGCCGTACCTGCGATCCTCTCCGGCAATCCTTACGTTCTCAAGCACGCGCCGAACGTGATGGGTTGTGCTTACCTGCTCCAGGATCTCTGGAAGAAAGCAGGCCTTCCCAGCGGTGTATTTGAGGTCATTAACGTTGACAATGATGGCGTCAGCAAGGCCATCAACGATCCACGCATCGCCACTATTGCGGTGACAGGTAGTGTTAGAGCAGGTTCTGCGATCGCAGCCCAGGCCGGGGCAGCATTGAAGAAATGTGTACTGGAACTAGGTGGTTCTGATCCGTTCATCGTTCTGGCAGACGCAGACCTTGATGAAGCAGTGAATGCAGCAACAGTTGGACGCTTCCAGAACAGTGGTCAGATTTGCATCGCGGCCAAGCGCATCATTGTTGAAAAGAGCATCGCTCAGGCTTTCGAAGAAAAATTCGCAGCCAAGGTCGCCGCACTGGAGGTCGGTGATTCACTAAGTGAAACGACCTACATCGGTCCTATGGCACGTTATGATCTTCGTGATGAGCTTGACGAGCAGGTTCGAGCCACCATCAAGGAAGGGGCGCGCCTGGTATTGGGCGGGAGGAAAATTCCAGGTGAAGGCAATTTCTATGAGCCCACCATTCTGGCGGATGTGAAACCCGGCATGACCTCGTTTGCACAGGAAGTCTTCGGTCCCGCCGCATCAATCATCGTTGCCGAAAATGCAGAGCATGCGATTGAACTCGCAAATGATAGTGAGTTCGGACTGTCTGGTACGCTTTGGTCGGGTGACGTGGAGCGGGCGAAAGAGCTGGCCGGGCGCATTGTCAGCGGCGGCGTGTTCATAAATGGCTACACCGCTTCCGACCCCCGTGTTCCAATTGGTGGCGTGAAGAAAAGCGGCTTTGGTCGCGAGCTGTCTCATTTTGGCCTTCATGAGTTCTGCAACATCCAGGCTGTCTGGATCGATCGACGCTGATCAAACCTGCGCGCAGCGTGATGCTGCGCGCACCTTCCGCTACCAAACACATTTATCCCTCTCAGGCCCTCTCGCGATCGCCGCCATCGGCGTAGATTCAAAATCATTAGAAACCTCTTGCAGAACGCAAGAGTCCGGTAGCTGACGCACTGAAGACACTCCGCAAATCTCCGCCTTTCGCGCTTGTCGCACACTTCGCAAAAGACGGTAATTACGACAGCTACACTGTCATCTTGGCTTTCAAAGCAAAACATACTTCAACGACAAAAAGCGATGTACTGCTGTCGGTGATAATGATTGCCCTTTTCAACATCTTGTTGATGCCATTTTGGGGGCAGTGTCGGACAAAGTCGGTCGACGACCTGTTCTTATTGGCGGCGTCTTGCTCATCGCAGTCAGTGGGCATTCGTTTTTCTGATTGCCATGAGCGGCGCATCTGCCGGGTGTGGCGATGACAGTGGTACTTTGCCTTGGTCATGGGCTGGTCTACGAAACGCTGGCACCCTGCTACGCCAGATTCTAATCACCACCCGTGCGCTACAGCAGTATCACAATCGGTTGTTAGGCAGCCTCGAATCCTTGAGGTGATAGCAAGTGCATTACAGCTGCGTGCCGACGACTTCCATTGGGCAGTTTTAACGATGATATTGCCGTCTACACCATGTGCATTATGGTTCCGAAGCACTCCGTCGAGAATCTGAAGGTGCTGTGAGAGTTGGCATCGTGAATGGTATTTGAGAAGCGCAGAGCCTGAAAAACAGCGAAATTAACTACCCAACCTCTCAATGCAGTCGAGCTGGTTGATTTCAACTAGATTAGTATACAATCTGATAATCTTATAATCAGATTCAATACCGCTGATGACAAATTTGTGGGGATAGGGAACATTTATGGGCCATGATGATTTGCCGGTGATGAGCCGCCCTGAAACTCTTCGAGGTCATGTTGAAAACTTCCTGAAAGAAGCAATCATGAACGGTCGCTTCGCACCCGGCGAGCGACTGGTTGAGCGAGAATTGTGCGACTATCTAAAGGTCAGCCGTCCTCCGCTCAGAGAAGCGCTTCGAAAGCTGGAAGCTGAAAAACTGATCGTTATCGTTCCCCACCGGGGTCCTGTCGTGGCGACCCTTGGCATTGCAGAAGCGAAAGAGCTTTATGCGCTGCGCGGCTTGCTTGAAGGGTTTGCCGCAGCCGAATTTGCACGTCTGGCGACCAACAAAGAAATTGCCTCGCTTGAGAAAACTGTCAAAAATCTTCACAAGCAGGCCAGCAATCCCGACCGTCGCGCGCTGATTGAAGCCAAGTCGAAAATCTATGATGTATTGCTCAGCGGGTGCGGCAACCATCTCATCACCGAGGTTCTGCAAGGTCTTCTGACCCGTATCAACCTCTTGCGAGTAACCTCATTCTCGCGTCCTGAGCGACTTCATGAAAGCCTGGCTGAAATTGACGTCCTGTTGGAGCACATCAAGGATCGCGATTCCGAGGGTGCACAACGCATGGCCACGCTGCACATCAAAAATGCAGAAAGTGCCGCAATGGAAATGCTGGAATCTCAGACATCTTCGTAAACTGATTCAGATACATCATTGTATCGTTGGCGATTGTCGGACGGCCGCTTTGAGCCACCTTCCCGATAATGCCCCTTGCTTCCATGGGCGTCACGGCATCCAGCTCGTGCTTGCCAAGGCTGGGGGCCACTTCCTTTTGATAAATACGGTACGGGATTCCGGAGTGCTTGAGACGCTTCTCGAGATCCGGATACCCGTCTGCAAACAGATCGTCGACGGTTCTGGTTGAAACCTGCTGTTTCTGTTTACTCGCCTCGATAGGGTCAGCGTTATCCTGAACCAGTTTCTGATGGTCCTGAGTTCTGACTTGAGCTTCTACAAGAGAGAGATGCGCATGTTTGCCCAGCGTCATCTCCCGGCTTCTCCTTCCTCGATAAGGGCCTGCACCTTTCTGGCATTAAGGCTTCCCATGGCTCTTTTCTGTACGAAGTGAAAACGGATGGAGAACGGTCGCTCCGTAGGCCCTGAACAATCCAGCCCTGCCACAACAGAGCGTTTGCCTATGTTCGCTTCTTTCGTGAGGTAGGCGGCTGACCTGCTTTGGGCGTTGCAGAAGTTGCAATTTGTGCGGGAAGCACTTTCGATGACAGAAAGCAGAAAGCAGAAAGCAGAAAGCAGAAAGCAGAAAGCAGAAAGCAGAAAGCAGAAAGCAGAAAGCAGAAAGCAGAAAGCAGAAAGCGGAGAGCAACGAATTTATTCCCCGCTTTACTACCCAAAAGGATGTGGGCTTCGGCAGATATTGATAGACATCAGTGGACTATCTTTGGATTAAATATCTTTAGAAACAATAGCCTTGAGTATGATTGTGGCGCTTGGTGGATACTACTCGAGATTCTGAATCTGCTCGCGCATCTGCTCGATGAGCACCTTCAGCTCCACCGCGCAGCGGGTGGTGTCGGTGACTGCGGCCTTGGACGAGAGCGTATTGGCCTCGCGGTTTAACTCCTGCATCAGAAAGTCCAGCCGGCGCCCGATGGGTCCTTTCTGGTTCAGCTGGCGTTCGACTTCGCCCACGTGCGTTTCCAGCCGGTCGAGCTCTTCGGCGACGTCGGCCTTCTGCGCGATCAGCGCCATCTCTGCTTCAAGCCGGTTGGGGTCGAGTTCGGCCTTCACACCCTCTAGGCGATCCAGAATCTGCTGGCGCTGACGCTCCAGCACGGCCGGCAGATGGGCGCGTACGGCCTCGACCTGGGCGCGAATGCCGGTGAGGCGTTCGCGGATCAGCGCACAGAGCTGTTCGCCTTCGCGCTCACGACCGGCGTTCAGGTCATCAAGTGCCTGCGACATCAGCTGGAGCGCGGCAGCGCGCACGGCGTCCATGTCGATCTCGCCGCCACGTGAGACACCGGGATGATCGAGCAGCTCCAGCAGCGTTGGCATCGAGGCTTCCGGGGCATGACGGCGCAGGCGCGTCAGGGTTTCCATCAGCACTTCAAGATGCTCGACGTTGATATCGAGCCCGGTGCTGACGCTCTGGGCGCGCTCAAAGCGCAGTGAGCACTCGATCTTGCCGCGCGAAAGCGCGCTGCGCAGGCTGTCACGAAAGGGCGCTTCAAGATCGCGCAGGGCGTCGGGCAGGCGAAAGTGCAAATCCAGATAGCGCTGGTTCACCGAGCGCAGTTCCAGCGCAAGGCTGCCCCAGTCGGCATCCAGCGTCTGGCGGGTGAAGGCGGTCATGCTGCGTGCCATGGGTCATCCTTGCATGAGGGGAAAGTGGATCAGTCTAAACGATTCGTTCATTGCGCAGGCAGGCGTGTAAGATGCCCGGCCCGCCTTTTGGTTTGTGTCTTCATTTTTACCAGTAGAGAGAGTGTCATGCGACCCAGTGGACGTGCCCCAGAGGCAACCCGTGAAATTACCCTGACCCGCGGCTACACGAAGCACGCCGAAGGCTCGGTGCTGGTCGCCTTTGGCGATACGCAGGTACTGTGCACGGCAAGCATCGAGGCCGGCGTGCCGCGCTGGCTGCGCGGCAAGGGTCAGGGCTGGATTACCGCGGAATACGGCATGCTGCCGCGCGCGACCCATACCCGCAGCGGCCGGGAAGCGGCCCGCGGCAAGCAGGGCGGTCGCACCGTCGAGATTCAGCGTCTGATCGGGCGCAGCCTGCGCGCGGCGGTTGATCTGAAAAAGCTCGGCGAGTTCACCATCACCATCGACTGCGATGTGCTTCAGGCCGATGGCGGCACGCGCACGGCGGCGATCACCGGTGGTTGCGTGGCGCTGGTCGATGCGATTCAGTCGCTGCAGCGCAGCAAGCAGATCAAGACGGACCCGCTCAAGCAGCTGGTCAGCGCAGTCTCGGTCGGCATCTACAAGGGCCAGGCCGTCACCGATCTGGACTACGCCGAGGACTCGCGCGCCGAGACCGACATGAACGTGGTCATGACCGCCGACGGCGGCATCATCGAGGTGCAGGGCACGGCCGAGAAGCAATCGTTCTCACGCAGTGAGCTCAACGCCATGATGGATATGGCCGAAGCCGGCTGCGGGCAGCTTTTCGCGCATCAGCGTGAAGCGCTGGGCATGGTCAGCTGAAACAGGCCGATCGGGTTCGGGCCATAACGTCTGGCCCGTCATGACGCTGCACGGTAACAACACGGCGCCGACAGCGAGAAGCTGTCGGCGCCGTGGCGCGAAGGGACCGGGGCAGGGCTGCGCGATCACGACGGCGTCATGATCGGGCGGTCTGTCAGAGTTCCAGATCGTACTCGATGATCAGCGGCGCGAACTCGCTGAAATCGGCGTCGCGATCGATCCAGGCGCGTTTGACCGTGCGGGCAAGGTCGGGCCCGGTAATCTGATAGTCCATGCGCCAGCCGTCCTGACGCTTGCGCGGGACCTCGCTGTCGAGCTTTTGCCACCAGGTGTGATGGCCGGCGTTGCGCTCGACTTCACGGAAGGTGTCGACAAAGTCCATCGGTCCGAAGACCTGGTCCATGAAGGCGCGCTCCTCGGGACGAAACCCGGGCGTGCTCTGATGCTCGGACCAGTGATCAAGATCCACGGTCTTGTGGGCGATGTACCAGCTGCCGGCGATGATGTACTGGCGACGCTTGCGGCGCAGCTTGCTGAGGTAGTCGCTGTACTGCGCGATGAAGCGCTGCTTGGCGTGCGGGTCTTCCGGCATCAGAAAGGAGGCCACGCTGAAACGCTCGTAGTCGGCCTGCAGAAAACGACCTTCGTTGTCGCACTGCTCAAAGCCCAGGCCATACATGATCGCCTTGGGGATCTTGCGGCAGTAGATACCGACGCCGGCAAAATCGTCCTGCTCGGCATCCAGAAAGTAGCCTTCATAGCCTTCTGGATAGAGGGTCGAGTCGTCCAGCTCGAAGCTTTTGGTCTTCAGGTTCTGCACGCAGACGATGTCGGCATCCTGCGCTTTCAGCCAGTCGAGAAAGCCCCGCTCGACCGCCCTGCGCATGCCATTGACGTTGATACTGGCGATTTTCATACATGGTCCCTTGTTTTTCGCGCGTGTATGATACCCGAGCCTGACAGGTTTGGGTAAAGAGCCGGCACAAGAAATAAGGGTATGACATGCACGATGAGCAGCGAGAATTCATCGAATTCGCCATTGCCGAGCAGGCGCTCCGCTTTGGTGAGTTCACTCTCAAGTCGGGGCGCATCAGTCCCTATTTCTTCAATGCCGGCCACTTTCATAGTGGCGCGGCACTGGCCATGCTGGGGCGCTGCTATGCCGGTGCCATCCAGCGCGCCGGACTGGAGTTCGATCTCCTGTTCGGCCCTGCCTACAAGGGCATCCCGCTGGCCTCGAGTACGGCCATTGCCATGGCGACTCATCATGACCGCAATCTGCCCTGGTCGTTCAATCGAAAGGAAGCCAAGGACCACGGTGAAGGCGGCTCGATCGTCGGCGCACCGCTGTCCGGCCGCGTACTGATCATTGATGACGTCATCACCGCCGGCACCGCGATCGGAGAATCCATGGCCCTGATCGAGGCGGCCGGTGCCACGGCTGCCGGTGTGGTCGTGGCGCTCGATCGCCAGGAGCGCGGTCAGGGGGACATCAGCGCCATCGAGGACGTTCGCCGCCGTTATGGCATTCCGGTCATCCCTATCGTCACACTGGCGGGTATTCTTGAGTATCTTGAAACCCGCGCCGATGACAGCCTGATACCGCACGCCCGCGCCATTAACGATTACAGCGCGCGCTACGGTATCCAGGAATAGCCGCTTCGAACGCCGTAAGGTAGCCTTAATAAAAAAGATGACATCATGTCGATTTACTTCATCATGATGGCACAATGCGCCGGTGCCCACCGGCCTGTATTTTCGCAGGCGAACGGATTTATCTCTGACAGCGCATGTCCCGTTCAAGGGGACAACAAGCCAAGGATTTCAAAAATGAAAAAGATCATCATCTCGGTACTGGGTGCAGGCCTTGCCCTCTCAAGTCTCAATGCTTCTGCCCTGAGCCTGTCTGCCAGCGGCGGCAAGGACGCTCATGGTTTTCAGGCCACTCAGGGTCTGCTGCCGGGCTTTTCCGCCGGACTGGGCTATTTCAGCACCAATGACAGCGGCAACAATACCAAGGCCTATTCCGGTCAGCTGATGTTCTCGCCCTATCTGCCGGGTGTAGACCTCTCGGTAGGCGGTCGTTACCAGTATCTGGACAGCGACTACGGCAACGGCGGCGGTCTGGGTCTGGGCGGTTCGGCCTATGTCGATACCCCGATCCCGCGTGTCAGCGTCGGTGGCTATGGCTTCTACACGCCCGAAGGCCTGAGCCATGGCGACGTCAACGAAAGCTATGAGTACGGCGCCCGTGCTCGTGCCACGCTGATCGCCAATACCTACGGTTACGTCGGCTATCGCTACTACCATACCGACTTCGATAACCGCGATGCCAAAACGTTGTTCAGCGGTCCGGAACTGGGCGTGTCTGTTGGTTTCTAAATCGGTCGGATTCTAGACTGATGTGCCCTTGAGCATGAGCGGGCCCGGCCTTTGTGCCGGGCCCGCTGTCGTTGGTCACAAGCCTGTCAGTCGTTGATCGCAAGCTGATCACGACAACACCGGCCCCCGAAGTAGAGAAGACGCCCGTCATGCTGGACATCGCCCTGTTCGAGCCGGAAATCGCGCCCAATACCGGCAACATCATCAGACTCTGCGCCAATACCGGCTTTCGCCTGCACCTGATCGAGCCGCTCGGCTTTGAGCTTGATGACAAGCGCCTGCGCCGGGCCGGGCTTGATTATCACGAGTGGGCCCGCGTCCAGGTGCATGCCTCGCTTGAGGCCTTCATGATCGCTCTTAAGCCCGGGCGACTGCTGGCCATCACTACCCGCGGGCAGACCCGTCACGACCTGGTCGCGTATCGCGAGGGTGATGTGCTGATGTTCGGGCCTGAAAGCCGTGGCCTACCGCAGGCCCTGATTGATGGGCTGCCCGAGGGTCAGCGCCTGCGCATTCCCATGCGCGAAGGCAGTCGCAGCCTCAATCTGTCCAACGCCTGCGCGGTGCTGGTCTATGAAGCCTGGCGACAGCTGGATTTTGACGGCGCGCTATAGTCCGGCCCCTCGAGCGATTTCGTCATGAACACGCTGTAGGGGTCTTCCTGGTAGCTGCCAAACGGTGGGCAGGTCTCAAACCCAAAGCGGGCGTAGAGGCTGCGTGCCGGGGCAAAGATGTCATGAGGGCCTGTCTCAAGGCTCAGCCTTTTGAAGCCACGCTTGCGCGCCTCGACAATGATGTGATCGAGCAGTTTGGCCGCGACTCCGCGGCGCAGGTGGGTCGCCGCCGTGCGCATCGACTTGATCTCGCCGTGCGTGTCATCGAGTGCCTTGAGCGCGCCGCAGCCGGCAATCGTGTCGTTCTCCCACACGCTCCAGAAGGCCACTCCGGGCGCGCGCAGCGCATCGAGATCAAGGGCATGGCAGCTTTCTTGGGGAGAATGACCGGCCAGGTCCATCACATGCGCGCGAATCAGGGCGATAGTCGCTTCGCTACTCAGGTCATCCTGAATGATCTTCATGATCAGTGCCTTTTGTTGTTGTGGCGCAGGTGTCGTGGCGCAGGTTGCTGTCGTGGGCTCAGGCCGGGCAGTACTTATGCCGAACAGGGCCTGTGCCGGTCATATCAGAAGCTTGATGGCGCCAGACGCCCTTCCATCCAGGCGAAAAGGCGCTCGTAGCTGGCCCTTTCGGCGGCACTCAAAAAGCCCTGCTGGGTAATCAGCTGATCGCTTTGCGCCGCAATGGCGTCAAGCTGGGTCTCCAGCGCTCCGGCTTCGTCCTGGCTGAGCTGCTCGTTGTCCCGGGCGCTGTCGATCCGGTAGCGAAACGTCTCGACAAGGTCCTCGATACGCTCCCGGTCACTCTGATTGATCCGATAATGGTCGTTGTCCAGATGCACTTCAAGCCCCGAGCCCCGCACCAGCTGAATCAGGGCGGCGTCGGGGGTGAACTGGCCGGACAGGGCTCGAGCCTTGTGCCCCTCGATAAGGGCCATATCCATCTCGACCGGGCAGCCGCTGGTGTGGGCAAACTGCTGCAGGGCCTGATCGAGGCGCTGTTCGGGATAGTCGTACCTCATCGCCTGAAGCTGACAGGCCGCACTGGCCGGCATGGACACCCCAAGCGTGGTGGCGCTGAGCAACAGACCCGCACCGGCGTGAAAAAGACGTTGTCTGGCACCCGTTGCAAACAGCTGATAACGCATGGCTTTCCTCTCCTGGGCGGATGGGCGTGGCTTGTTCAGGCATTGTCATTACAGCACAGGTGCGGGCACAGGATGTATCATGATGTGCTTGCGTCATCTGCCTTCCATCAGGTTGTTCCCATGTCCGATATTCGCAACCGCATCAGCGGTCTCAATCCGCGTCAGCGCGAGGCCGTGAAATACATCGACGGCCCCTGTCTGGTGCTCGCCGGTGCCGGTTCCGGCAAGACCAGCGTGATCACCACCAAGATTGCGTATCTGGTCCTGGAGTGCGGCATGAGCGCCCGCCGAATCGCAGCGGTGACCTTTACCAACAAGGCCGCGCGCGAGATGAAAGAGCGCGTGCAGGCGCTGTTGCCCGGGCGCAGCGGTCACGGCCTGACGGTGTCGACCTTCCACACCCTGGGGTTGACCATTATCCGCTCGGAGCTGAAAACGCTGGGCCTGCGTCCGGGATTTTCGCTGTTTGACCCGGAGGATGCCAAGGCGCTGCTGCGTGATCTGATGCAAAAGGATGCCCAGATTGACGGCGATCAGATCAACCAGGTGCAAAGCCGGATCTCGACCTGGAAAAACGACCTGATTCTGCCGGGGCATGCCCTGTCCCACGCCGAGACCGAGGATGACGCCTACTGCGCGCGCATCTACGAGCATTACGTGCGCCACCTGAAGGCCTACAACGCGGTCGATTTCGATGATCTGATCATGCTGCCGGCGACGATGTTCGAGCGCCACCCGGAAGTGCTGCAGCGCTGGCGGGGGCGCATCCACTACATGCTGGTGGATGAGTATCAGGACACCAACTCGAGCCAGTACCAGCTGGTACGCATGCTGATGGCCGAGCGCGAGACCTTTACCGTGGTGGGTGATGACGACCAGTCGATCTATGCCTGGCGCGGGGCCCGCCCGGAGAATCTGGTGCAGCTCGGCGAGGACTTCCCCAGGCTTAACGTCATCAAGCTGGAGCAGAATTATCGCTCGACCTCGATCATCCTCAAGGCCGCCAACACGCTGATTGCCAATAACCCTCACGTGTATGAAAAGACGCTGTGGTCGGACAAGGGGCGCGGCGAACCGATTCGGGTGATCGTCAATCGCAACGAGGAAGCCGAGACCGAGCGGGTCGCCACCGAGATTCTCACCCGGCGTATCAAGGAGAGCGCCCAGTGGCGTGATTTTGCCGTGCTCTATCGCGGCAACTTCCAGGCCCGACTGCTGGAGTTGAAGCTTCAGCACCACCAGATTCCCTACAAGCTCTCCGGGGGCACCTCCTTTTTCTCGCGCAACGAGATCAAGGACGCCATGGCCTATCTGCGCCTTTTGATCAACCCGGCCGATGACAATGCGTTTTTGCGCATCGTCAACGTGCCGCGCCGCGAGATTGGCCCCAACACGCTGGAAAAGCTCGCCAACTACGCTCAGGAGCGCAGGGTGAGCCTCTTTGCCGCCTGCAGCGAAATGGGGCTTGCACACGTGCTCTCCGAGCGCGCCGTGGATCGGCTGGGACGCTTCAATCACTTTCTGGAAGGCATCCGCAAGCGCATGGATCAGGGCGATGCCATCGCCGCGATCCGGGCGATGTTTGCCGAGATGGATTACGAGGCGTGGCTTTATCAGAACGCCAGCGCGCCGATTATCGCTGAAAAGCGCATGGGCAACGTGTACATCCTGATCGATCAGCTTGAGAAGTCGATGCACCGTGATACCGAGGAAGGCGATGACGCGGCCGAGGAGACCGACGACGTCGAGGCCGCCATCTCGCGGCTGGTGCTGCGCGACATTCTCGATCAGCAGGCCCAGGAGGATGACACCGACAAGGTGCAGCTTCTGACCCTGCACGCCTCCAAGGGGCTCGAGTTTCCGCATGTCTACGTGATGGGCATGGAAGAAGAACTGCTGCCGCACCGCAACGCCATCGAGATGGACACCATCGAGGAAGAGCGTCGCCTGGCCTACGTGGGCATCACCCGCGCGCGCCAGACCCTGACCCTGTCGCTGGCCCAGCAGCGCAAGCAGTTCGGCGAGATGATGAACTGTGCGCCGAGCCGTTTTCTTGAGGAACTGCCGCCCGACGATCTGGAGTGGTACGGCCGCGCCGACAAGGAAGACCCCGAGAAAAAGCGCGAGCGTGGCCAGAGTGCCATCGCCGGGCTGCGCTCGCTTTTGGGTTAGGGCGCCTCTTCCTCTTCACCGGCCGGATCCTCACCGGCCAGGTCCTTTGGATCCCGGTAGAGCGCCGCCGGGATCAACACGTCGGATGTCGGGCAATGCGCCATGCCTTGCTCGCCTGGAAATACCCCGGGCACATTTGATGTACCATCACGGGCTTATATGCCAACCCCACCTGGCGTGACCCGGTGGGGTTATCGTCGCGATGGTCTTGATTGATTAAAAAGGATAATATTTTGCGTGGCACATCATTAACAATAACAGCACTCATTATTGGCGCGCTTGTGAACACCGCCCATGCCGATCCCAAAACACCCGGCACACATCAAGGCTATTCCACCGTTGAATTACTCAACAGGGGAATCCCTGACGATCTCAATATGGTGAGCGTTGAGGAACTCGAAAAGGAATTGGCAGGCAAGGCGCCAATGGCCGTGGGTTTTGATATCGATGACACAACACTGTTTAGCACGCCGGTGTTTTATCGCGGCAAACAGGAGTTTTCACCCGATGATTATAGCTACCTGAACAATCAGGATTTTTGGGACAAGGCGAATTGTGGCTGGGATAAATTCAGTATGCCCAAGCACATTGCCGAGCAGCTTATCGAGATGCATCAAAAACGCGGTGATGACATCTACTTTATTACCGGCAGAACGGGCTCGGAATGTAATTTCACTACGCCGTATCTTCAAAAAACTTTCCACATCAAGAAGATGCACGATGTGGTGTTTGCCGGATCAAGCCGTGATGTTTATACCAAAACACCGTATATCAAAGAGCATGACATCAAAATATATTACGGCGATGCCGACGGCGATATTATCTCGGCGCGTCAGGCAGGGGCAGAAGGTATTCGTGTGATGCGAGCGGCGAACTCAAGCTACACGCCCATCCCGCAAAACGGTATTTACGGTGAGCGCGTGCTGGAAAATTCTCAGTTCTAGATCATTGACTGATCAGGTGTGTGGCCCTGGGGTGTTGTCTTCGACCAGGGCTTTCAGATCCCGGTAGAGCGCCGCCGGGATCGACACACCCGAGGCCAGACTGCGCTCGCGTGCCTCGAAACGCCGCTGCGACGGCAGCCGCGCACCCTGCCCCAGAATCTCCTCGAAAAGCTTTTCTGCGTGTAAAAGCCCCGCCTCGGACTGCTCGCCCAGAAAGGCCCCGGGCGACAGGGCCATTACCAGCTCGCCGTGACAGGGCCGGCCGGTACCGTCTTCATTCGCCGCCTGTGTCTCATGGCTCAGGGCGTCACCAATCAGCGGGCCTGCCAGCAGCTCGATCATGGTGGACAGCGCCGAGCCCTTGTGACCGCCAAAGGGCAGCATGGCGCCTGCCAGCGCGGCTGTCGCCTCCGTGGTCGGCTGGCCCTGATCATCCAGCGCCCAGTCGTCAGGGATAGCCTTGCCGGCGCGGCGGTGCAGCTCGATTTCACCGCGGGCCACCACGCTGGTGGCAAAGTCAAAGGTGTAGGGCGTGCCGCCCGGGCGCGGCCAGGAAAACGCAAACGGATTGGTGCCCAGAAGCGCCCGCACGCCACCGGCGGGGGCCACAAAGGCATGGGTCGGGTTCATCGCCAGCCCCGCCAGCCCCCTTTCTGAAAGTGCCTCCACCTCGGACCACAGCGCCGAGAAGTGAAAGCAGTGATTGATCATGAGTACCGCAATGCCGTTGCGCTCGGCCTTCTCCTGCAGGTGCGTCAGCCCCTGCTCGAACGCCAGCAGCGAGCTGCCGTAGTGGGCATCGACCTTCACGATGCCGGGGGCCTGATCGATCACCTCCGGCACTGCCTGCGGATCGAGCCCGCCCATTGCGGCCGTCTCCACGATGCCCAGCAGACGATACAGCCCGTGGGAGTGACACTCATCGCGCTGGGCGGCCACCACGCTTCGGGTAATGGCCTCGACATGGCCGGTTGCAAAGCCTGCCGTGTGAAGAATGCGTCGGCTCAGCGCCCGTGCCGCCTCAAGTGAAAGCGTGATGTCGTGTTCCATGCCCTGCCCCTGGTCGATGTAGAGCGGACGGTGCCAGCTACCCTGGGCCCGTCAGCGGTCTGCCAGCATAAACGTCCTGTCCGGCGATGCCTGCTGGACAAAGGTGTCACGCCGGAGGCGGGCACAACTGCCGAAACGTAACCAGTGTCGTTAAATTGTGTAGTCTTTTTGCTCTATATGGATTAGTTCACGGCGCTGCGGATAATACCTCTGGTTCATTTAAAAATTGATTAGGTAAAACGAGGAGTCTGCATGCCCAGCGCACGCCGGATCGACTGGATCGATGCCGCCAAGGGAGTGTGTATCCTTGCGGTGGTGCTTTATCACTTCAATCAGATGGTGCTTCAGCAGATCGATTTTGGTCAGACGGCCATCCCCACGCTCTGGAATCTGGGTATTACGGCACTCAAGCCGCTGCGCATGCCGCTGTTCTTTCTCATCTCCGGGTTTCTGGCCAGCCGCTCGATCACGGGCCGCGGCTGGGGGCAGATACGCTCCAGCCGTGTGGCCAATCTGCTATGGGTTTATGTCCTGTGGGTGGGGCTTTACTGGCTCTTTACCGAAAGCATTATTGAGCCTCTGGACGTGGACATCGTCGGCGCCGGCGCCCATCCCGAAACCCTCATGGGCATGGTCATACAGCTGATCAGCGCCGATACCGGGCTCTGGTATCTCTACGCACTGGTGCTCTATTTCGTGGCCTGCAAGCTGATCCAGCACACGTCGTCGCCGGCCGTCATCAGCATCGGCCTGGGCGTGGTCATGCATCTGATCTCCAGTCTGTGGCTGCCACCGTCGCTTTGGAACATCAGCACGCTTTTGAACTATCTCTTCTTTTTCGCCATTGGCTGTCATTGCCAGCCGCTGATCGTGCGTCACTACACGCAGGGTAACCCGGTACGTTTTTTGATCACCGCCGTACTGACGCTGATTGCGCTGGGCATTACGTGGAAGCTGGGGTCAATGGAGGCGCCGGGCATCAAGCTGGTGCTTGCCCTTTTGATGGTCTCGACCACCATCGATCTGTTCGCGCTGCTGACGCAGCGGTTCAAAATGGCGCTGCTGTGCGATATCGGCAGGCGCACCCTGCCGATCTATGTGATTCACAAGCTGTTGATCTTTGCGCTGGTCGCTGTCATGCCCGAGGTGCTGTATGTCGAAGGCGCTTTTGAAAATGGGATACTGGCCGTGACGCCCCTGGCCATGACGCTTCTGATCGGCGCGCTGTGCCTGCTGGCCCATCGCGCGCTCAATCGTGGCCCCGGGCGCGTGCTTTTCACCATGCCGCACACCTTCCGGCGTGTGGCCTATCGGACCGGGCTGTTACACCCGGCCCACTGATATCGTCCAGCGCCTCAGGCTTCCAGTGCCAGCAGGGCGAGCGTGGCCAGCCAGTGCTCGCCCATATAATCCTCTCCCAGATGAGAAAGCGCCGCGGCCAGATGGGTCTCGGCGCTTTTCTGCATCCGCAGGCTGGCGGGGTGGCTCTGGCCCAGTCGCGCCGCCAGTGCCCGGAAACACCAGGCACGACTCAGATTCAGACCGTCCAGATGGGCGATCTTGCCATCACTGCGGTCACTGACCACCGCCGGGGTAAACAGCGTTGCCGGTTGACCGTCGGCCAGCGCCGGCAAAAAGGCCTCAAACCAGTCCTGAAAGGCTTCAGGCTCAAGCGCGTGCGCCATGTAGAGCGCCTCAATCAGCGTCGGCGAGAGAAACTCGTCACCGCCCGGCTCCCAGGCCTGGGCGTTCTGATCGGCGTCAAACCAGTCCCACGCCCGCTGGCACAATACCTGCTCAAGCGCCGTTCGCTCGGGGTCATGATGGGCGCGGCGGGCATATTCCAGTGCCATGACGCCGGCAAAGGCGCTGTTGTAGTGGGTGCCGGTGCGAATCGGATAGGTCTGCTTCGGCCAGAATTCAATGAAGGCGCGGGTAATGAAGCGGGTCAAAGGCGCCAGCGTCCGGGCCGCCTGCTGCATCGTTTCATGAGGAGATGACTCAAGCTCGGCGGCGAGTTTCAAAAGCCATGCCCAGCCGTAGGGGCGCTCGAAGCCGCCGCGACCGGGGGCCTGAAAATAGGCCAGCTCTCCTGCCACCTTCTCGGCGGTGATGTTGCGTTGCAGCAGTGCAGTGATGCGCGCTGTGATCTCACTGGTGGGATAAAGGCGTGACACGCGCACCAGCAGCCAGTAGCTGTGCACGCAGGAGTGCCAGTCCAGGCTGCCGTAGAAGATCGGATGCAGGGCGGATGGGGCCGCAATATCCTGCGCGCCGCGCATCAGATGGGTCACCAGGTTGGGGTATTCACGCTCGACGTGGCCCAGTGCCATGTTGGCCAGGCCTTCCAGCGTGGCCTGATCGGGAGGGTAGGAGGTCAGGGCAGGCATTGAAATGAACCGATATCACGGGCAGAAGCGCACGACCCCCATGCTGGGCGCGGGCACTCGACTGCGGTGGATGACCGGGACCCGAAAGGGCCCCGGGCCGTGATCAGGTTAAATCAAAATCCCTGGAGCGTTCACGCCAGCGAGCGGCTTCATTGCGCAGGGCATTGGCCATGATGGCGATGTCGTTGGGGCCGGCCACGAAACGATAGCCGGCCTCTGACAGGGTCTCGACGCCGCGGGTGGGGGCCGTAATGGTGCCCATCCAGCAGCCGCTGGCCGTCATGCGCGCTTCCATGTCCTGAATGGTCTGGCGCACGTCAACATCCTCGAGCTGCTCCAGCCGTCCCATGGAGCCTGCCAGATCATTGGGGCCGATAAACAGCATATCGATGCCCTCGACGGCGGCGATGGCCTCGATCTCGTCACGGGCATCGACGTGTTCGATCTGAACGATCAGCAGCAGGTTGTCATTGGCGATGCGGGCATAGTCGCTGACCGCTCCGAAGCGCGAGGCCCGAACGATAGGGGCGGCATAGCCGCGATTGCCCTGCGGGGGATACCGGCAGGCATCCACGATGGCGCGGGCCTGGGCAGCAGAGTTGACCATGGGCACCATGATCGAGCGCACGCCCATGTCCAGTATCTTCTTTAGATAGGCCGGGTAGTCGGCAGGAATGCGCAGCACCACATCCCCGCCGGCGGCCTCGACCGCACGCAGCAGGTGCGCAGTGTGTTCAAGGCTGGAAATGCCGTGTTCGTTGTCGACCAGAATGGTTTTCCAGCCGGCATGGACGGCCAGCTCGGCAATTTCGGGGCTGGCGCTTTCAAGCCACAGGGCGCTGACGGTACGGCCCTGCTCCAGGGCCTGACGGGTTGGGTTCAAGGCAGTCATCGGGGCTCTCGCTTGGGTGCATTGAGGGAGAGGGCACGCTGGCGCTTGTAGCCCTCGTAAAGTGCTCGGCAGAGCAGAAACGTCCAGACCAGCAGGGTGAGCGCGCCCAGCGCGGCGGCCCACGGGCGCTCGAAAAAGGCGAGCAGGCTGCCCTGGGACTTGATCATCGAGGTCATGAAGTTCTCTTCGACAATGCCGCCCAGCACGATGCCAAGAATGGCCGGTGCCAGCGGAAATCCGCTCGCTTCCATGGCATAGCCCAGAATGCCCAGTGCCAGCACGATCCAGACCGCGACGACCGAATTGGTAATGGCGTAGGCTCCGACCAGCGAAAACAGCAGCACGATCGGCATCAGGACGCGGCGAGGAATGCGCACGATCCTGCTCGACAGCGCGATCACCGCGATGCCGACCGGAATCATCAGCACATTGGCCATGGCAAAGGCGCCGTACAGGGTATGCACGATCTCGGGGTTATCGGTAAAGATGCGCGGGCCCGGCGACATGCCGTTGAGCAGCAGGATACCGATGGCAATGGCGGTCACGCTGTCGCCTGGAATGCCAAACACCAAGGCCGGTGTCCAGGCGCCCCCGATCGCGGCGTTATTGGCCGAGCCGCCATCAACGATCCCTTCAATGTGGCCCTTGCCATAGCGTTCGGGATGGCGCGAAAAACGCTTTGAAACGGCATAGCAGATCCAGGCCGCGATATCGGCACCGGCGCCCGGCAGTGCTCCGATCAGGGTACCGGCAATGCTTGAGCGCGCCACGTTGCGCCGATAGCGCGACAGGGTGGTCATGGCCTGACGGCAGGCCTGTGGCAGGGTCTCGCGGATCTCGATGGGCGGCGGCTGATGCTTGCCGGTACTGGCAGCGCGCATGATTTCACTGAGGGCAAAAAGGCCGATGATGGCGGGAATGAAGCTCACGCCATCAAAGAGTTCATACCAGCCGAAGGTGAAGCGTGGATGGCCTACGGCCACATCGATGCCGATGCAGGCGATGAACAGACCGATGAACAGGCTGGCAAAGCTCTTGATGACCGAGGCGTTGCTGGTCATGACGGCGCAGCTCAGGCCCAGTGTTGCCAGCCAGAACACCTCATAACTTGAAAATCCGATGGCCACCCGTGCCAGCTGCGGGGCGATCAGGGCCAGCAGCACGACGCCCACGATCCCGCCGATGGCGGCGGCCAGCAGCGAGACCAGCAGGGTCGAACGTGATTTGCCGGCGCTCGACAGCTGGAAGGCATCCTCGACGTAGGCCGCCGAGGCCGGAGTCCCCGGGATACGCAGCAGCGCGCCGGGAATATCGCCGGCAAAGATGGCCGTGGTGGTGGTGGCCACGATGGCGCTGATGGCCACCAGGGGGTCCATGAAGTAGGTAAAGGGCACCAGCAGCGCCACGGCCATGGTGGCGGTCAGCCCCGGCATGGCCCCGACCAGGGTGCCATACAGCGTGCACAGCGCCAGCACGGTCAGTGACTGGGGCGAGAAAAGACGAAGCAGCGTGTCGATATCCATGAGGGATCACCAGGCCAGTGGGGTCATGACGCCCCAGGGCAGCGGGACATGCATCACCGAATAAAACAGCAGATGCACCCCGAACGTCAGCGGCACGGACAGGCACAGCGCCCGCAGCAGGTTCAGGCCAAAGAGCCGGGCCGTGGCCGTGATGGCAAGTATCGATGTGATATGAAAGCCCAGCGGCTCCAGCGCCAGTCCGAACCCGGCCACGATCAGCACCAGCGCCGCCAGTCGGGCGCCGGCCCGGCGACGGTCCATCGATGGCCTGTGATCTGCCTCGACCCGGTCGGACGCGCCGGCCGCCATGGTGCGCCCTTGAACCACCAGCGCCGAGACCAGCAGCAGGGCACCACAGACCGTGAGCCCGACAGCGGCAATCGAGGGGAAAAGCCCGGGACCGTAGACAAGACCCGCCATGCTCGGAAAGGTCGAGGCGCGCCAGAAGATCAGCGCCCCGAACAGCGTCAGCAAAAGGCCGGACCATAGATCAGTGCGTGCCATCTCTCTCTCCTTGACTGCCGCGTTCAGTCATCCCTGTCTTCCTGCCTATCGGGCCAGACCGATGGCATTGATGACCTCACCCAGCTGCTGATCGGTCTCACTGAACAGCTCGGCGGTCTGCTCGGGACCCTCAAACACCACCTCACTGCCGCGGCTGGCCTTGAATTGGGTCCACTCATCGCTCTGGGTGATCTTCTCGATGGCGTTGGCGTAGGCGCAGGTCATCTCTTCGGGCAGTTTGCCGGGGCCGCTGATGGTCATGAAGGCACTCTGCGTCCAGCCGCTGTCGAGCAGGTCAGCGGTCAGCGGCACGTCGGGCAGGTTCGAGTTGGGGGTGTCACTCATATAGGCCAGCGCCTTCAGCTCACCCTGTTCGACCAGGTGTTGTGCTTCCGACAGCGACGGAGTGGCGACATTGACGCCGCCGGCCATCAGCTCCTGCAGCGCAGGCGCCGCCCCCTGGCTTGGGACCCAGCGAATGGCGTCGGGCGGCAGGCCCTCGGCCTGAAGCATGCCGGCCAGCGCCAGATGCCAGATACCGCCCTGGGCGGTGCCGGACGCGGTTAGCTCGCCGGGGTGTTCTTTTGCCTCTTTCAGCAGTGCCTCCAGCGAGTCCCACCGGGCGTCTGCCTTCACCACGACGCTGGCGGGGTTTTGATCCACCAGCGCAATCGGTGTGGCGTCCTGCCAAGTCAGGGGCGCCAGTCCCAGGTGGTGCATGGTGGCAAGCTCAATGGTGGCCGCACCGATGGTGTAACCATCCGGCCGCGCCCGGGCCAGCGCCGTATGGCCGACCACCCCATTACCGCCGGTGCGGTTGACCACGTTGAAAGGCACGCCCATCTCCTGCTCCAGCAGGCTGGCCAGCCTGCGGGCATTGGCATCGGTGCCTCCGCCGGTGCCCCAGGGCACGATGACCGTCACGGCGCGATCAGGGGTCCAGTCGCAGGCAGTGTCTTCGGCTTGTGCCACGCTGGCCGTTACCAGTGCCCCCAGGGTGGCGGCAGTCATCAGAACGGTTCTGGAGAGTACGTGAGCCATGGTGATGCTCCTGTGGTTGAACAGGAAGAAAAAGGCGGCCAATCAAGCCGTCGTGTCGAAATCTGATAGGATTAAACGCAATTCAATCGATTGAACCAATGCGACCATGGTCTTTCATGACAAGGTCGAAGAGGCAGGCAAACTGCGACGTACCGGGGCGGGTCGGACAGGTGTCCTTCGCTTGCCCAAGAACCTTTCGATGGTCAAAGGAGACCGGGCATGACACGACGCCCTACCCTCAAACACATTGCCGAGCGCGTTGGGGTCACGGTCTCGACGGTGTCTCTGGCGCTGCGCGATGACGAGCGCATCTCGACGGCAATGCGCCAGCGCGTTCGAGAGGCGGCGGCGGAAGTGGGCTACATCTACAACCGCCATGCGGCAGGACTGCGCCGCGGCGACAGCGGCACGGTGGCACTGTGTCTCAACGATCTGGGCAATCCTTTTTTCACCGAGTTCATCGCCGCCATGGAGCAGCGTTTTCGCGCCGAGGAACGCATGATGCTGTTTTGTCATGCGCAGGAGTCGCTGACCGTTCAGGCCGATTTCATGCGTCGCATGGCCGAGCATGGGGCCTCGGGACTGATTCTGATTCCTGCGGCCGGTACGACACAGGAAGACCTCCACGGCGCAGAGGCCGCGCATCTGCGTCATCTGCCGCTGGTGCTGCTGTCGCGGGATGTGCCGGGTGCCGAAGTGGATCGAGTGATCAATGATGATGCTCGCGGCATGGCGCTGGTGATCGAGCATCTGCGTTCGCTGGGGCATCAGCGCATTGGCTGGCTGGGCGGCGGCAGCAGCACCTCAACGGCGCAGGCGCGGGAACGGGCCTTCAGGGCAGCGCTTGGGCAGGCCGGTCATCCGCCGGATGAGGCGCACATGCACCACGGCCCCACGACCCTGGCCTTTGGTCATCAGGGGTTTGAGACGCTCATGGCGCAGCCCGACCCCCCGACCGCGGTGGTCTGCTTTTCGGATGTCATCGCTTTCGGCGCGCTGTCCGCCTGTCACGGGCTGGGGCTGCGTCCGGGAGTGGATGTCTCCATTACCGGCTTTGATGACATGAGCGCCGCGGCCTATACCACACCGCCCCTGACCAGCGTCAGGGTCAGGACCGATCTGATGGGCGCGCGCGCCAGCGAGCTGCTGCTGAGCCGCATTCGTGGGGAAAAGGGCGCACCTCGAAGGGAGATGATGGCGCCCGAGCTGTCGATTCGCGAGACCACCGGGCCTGTGCGAAAGAAAGCTCGGACGTCAGATCAGGCTTAAACCCCCAGCAGGGTCAGCGCGGCAAAAAAGCCGGCCATCAGCAGCGCCACGGCGATGGCGACCGGGTTGCGCACGCGCTCGAACAGATAGTGAAAGAGAATCGAGATCGGCAGCGACACGAGAAACCAGCCGATGTAGTTGCTCAGGGGCACAATTGTTTCACCCCAGGTCCACATCTCGTGGTGAATGGCGACCGGTTCGATCAGCATGTCGAGCGCCACCATCAGACCTGCGCCGATCACGCCCTTGAGCGGTCGCGAAAGCCCGGGCAGCACACGCTGTACGGCGACATTGAGACAGTACAGCAGCAGTGCCCAGTTGACCCCGATGATCAGGGGCGTGTGCCAGAGCGTCGGCCCCAGCACATGGCCATAGGCGTAATCGCCAAACAACAGCCCCGTCGAGGTGCCGATCGCTTCGGCGACAAACCCCACCACGTAACATAGTGCCACGTAGCCCCATAGACGCCCGCGCGGGCCCGGGTGAAAGGCCAGCACCAGCCCCAGTGAGGCCAGAAGCGTCAGCGGCGTCAGGCGGATAAACTGATCGTGCACCGGCAGGGCAATGCCGATGACCCCGGCCAGATAGATCAGCGTCAACAGCACGATGACCGGCATGGGGCGCAGACGGCGCTCGGATGGGGCAGGAACCTGTGAAACCATCAAACATCGTCCTTCGGGTCAGGGGTGTGCCTTGCCAGCGGCTCACGCCGTGTCATGACATCGGTCATGATTTTGGCAGATAACAGGCACAGCGGCAGGCCGCCGCCCGGGTGCACGCTGCCGCCACAGAAATAGAGTCCGTCGACATGGCGGCTGTCATTCGGATGGCGCATGAAGGCCGCCATGCGATCATTCGAGCTGGTGCCATACAGCGCACCCAGGTGTGACAGGGTGCGTGCCTCGATGGTGGTCGGGTCGAACACACATTCCTCAACAATCGCCTCACGAAGCCCGGTACTTTGGCCTTCATCATCCTGGCCCTTTTCACCCAGCATCCGCTCGAGCTTTTGTATCACCTGCTCGCGGGTGCGCTCGATCAGCGCCGGCCAGTCCTGCTTTGGTGTGGCAAAGGGGGCGTTGATCATCACGAACCAGTTTTCACTGCCTGCCGGTGCGGCGCTGTCATCGTAGCGCGAGGAGATGCTGACATAGACGGTCGGGTCATCACACAGCGTACCCGCCTCCAGCGCTGCAAACTCGGCGGCGTAATCCTCGCTGAAAAAGATGTTATGCACATCCAGTTCAGGGAAGGATTTATTCACACCCCAGTAAAAGATCAGCGCCGAGGTCGATTTTTCCCGCGCCAGCACCCGCCGGGGCGCCGGGGCACCGGGCAGCAGCCGCTCATGGGTGAAAAACACATCCATGTTGCTGACCACACGATCAAACAACATTTGCCGATCATCTGCCAGGCGCAGCCCTACCGCGCGCGGTCGGCGCCCCTGCTTTTGGGTGAGAATCTCGGCCACCGCCGTGTTGAAGTGAAAAACCACGCCCAGGCGCTCGGCCAGGCCATACAGGGCGCGGCCGATCGCGGGCATGCCGCCTTCTGGTACAAAGGCGCCGGCGCCGTGTTCGAAGTGGGCAATCATCGAGAGCAGGCCCGGCGCGCGGTACGGGTTGGAACCGTTGTAGGTGGCAAAGCGGTCAAACAGCTGGACCAGATGCGGTTCCCCCAGATCTCGCTCATGCACCTGATGCAGGGTGCGGGTGAGGTCGAGCCGGTGCAGCCGGGTCAGGGCGTAGCCGACCTCCGGCGTCAGCCAGGTCCCTGGCGTGTGCAGCGACTTTTCCAGAAAGGTTCGCCCGGTCAGTTGATACTTTTCTTCCCCGTGGGCCAGCGTTTTCAGCACCCGCTGCGCCGGCACGCCCAGCACGCGCTCGACTTCCTCGGCAAAGGCCTTCGGGTCGGCGCGGGCATCCAGCCGGGTGCCGTCCTCCCAGGCGTAGCGACACACGGTGTCCAGACGCTGATAGCGAAAGTGATCGCCGGGCACTTCACCGGCGAGTTCAAACAGCTCGTCGATGTATTCCGGCATGGTCAGAAGCGAGGGGCCAATACCAAAGCGATACTCGCCCAGCACCAGCTCGCCGAGCTTGCCGCCTGCCGTGGCACTGGCCTCGAACACCTCGATGTGCGCGCCTTCAAGACGCAGGCGGATGGCGGCGGCCAGCCCCGCGATACCAGCGCCAACGATGCCGATGCGCGGGGCAGCGTGTGTGCGTGGCTCAGGCATCCAGCCAGCGCACCGCAATCAGTCCGCGCTGGCGCAGCAGGTGCTCATCAATCTGGTCGAGGGCATCGAGCCACGCCATGGCAAAGCTGCCCGGCCCCTGGGCATGCTCCTCGGCAAGCTCGGCGGCCACGGCGACATGGATGTGAGCAGCTACGGCGGCGCACAGCGGGTCACGCACCACGGCGCAGTAGGCCGCAATGATCGCGCCGAGTGCACAGCCGGTGCCGGAGACCCGTGGCTGCCAGTCGCTGCCGCCGCCGATCTCGACCAGCGCCGGGCCGTTGTGATGGCGATCCAGCAGCGGCCCGAGCAGCATGTCCACCGGCCCCGAGGTCGAGACCGTACAGGCCTGGGTCAGCAGCTCGCGCGCGGCGTTGATGGCGCTTTGGGGGCTCATGGCGCTGTCCACGCCGCGCCCGGCGCCATCGTGGCCGGCCAGCCCCATGATTTCCGAAGCGTTGCCGCGTACCACCGTGGGCCGATGTTCCAGAAGCTCCAGCGCCAGACCGTGGCGCCACGTCATGCTGCCCGCGCCAATCGGGTCGAGCACCCAGGGCTTGCCTGCCTGATGGGCACCGCTGGCGGCCTTGTGCATCGCCTTGACCTGATCCCCCTGCGGCGTGCCCAGATTGACCAGCACCGCATCGGCCTGGCCGGCAAAGCGCCCGGCTTCTTCGGGATTATCGATCATCGCAGGCGTCGCACCCGCGGCCAGCAGTGCGTTGGCGACCAGATTGACCGTGACATTGTTGGTCAGGCACTGCACCAGCGGCTTTTGTGCCTTCAGCGCCCGGTGGGCCTGAACGACCATCTCGATGGTGGGCTCACCGCCCGGTTGCTCGCTCATGCCCATCATGGACTCCCTTGGCTGTCATGAAAAAACAGGGTGATCAGAAAAAAGGTGGTCTGACGCGTCAGGATCAACGTTACTCATCTTCGCTCGGGGCGACCAGATAATCGACCGCCGCTGTCACTTCCTCATCGGAAAGGGACTTGTTACCACCGCGTGCCGGCATGCCGCCAATGCCCTTGATGGCGTGGGTATACAGGGTCTGCTGCCCCGCTTCCAGCCGCTCGGTCCAGTCGTTTGACCCCCGCTGCGGGCCGCGTCCACCGTCATGACAGCCGGCACAGTTGTCGTCATAGATCTGGTGGCCGTCGATGTCATCGGCATGGGCAACGGCAGTTGTGCCCAGAAGGCCTGCTACCAGGGCAGTGCTCGTCATCAGGGGCGTGAAACGGGTGCGCATGGTCTTGTCCTCAAGCGTGGTCAGGTCAGGTGATTGTTATGATGTGAAGGTCAGTATAAAAGAGCGCGCGGCGCTTGCATGGTGTGGTGTCGGGAAAGGCATTCGGCCCCGCCCGAGAGTGGACAGTAGCAGGCGCGAGCGGTAGGATAGCGCGCTGTCTTTCCCGTGAAGACACTCCGCGCGCTTGTAGCTCAGCTGGATAGAGTACCGCCCTCCGAAGGCGGGGGTCTTGGGTTCGAATCCCAACAAGCGCGCCACTTCCTCTTCCCTGCAAGACCTTTCCCGTTTTGATACTGCTACTGAGTCCGCTCAGGGTTCCGCTTGCTCTTAAAACCATTTATAGAACATATTCGACTAGTAGTTTACTAGTAAGCGAATCATGAATTGTTATTCACTAATAAAAAGTGTTAATAAGTTAATTTATTTTTGGCGGTTTTATGCTTGTTCAAGTTTGATCGGTTCTAAGGGCACTTCAAAATAGTGTAAAATAATTGTTAATTTTAGTTGCATTTTGCCGTAAAACTATTGGTTGGAAGTATGATAAGTGCTAAACAAACCACAAAGTTGTTCAGCAGCAAGCGTGTGAAGGAAATATCTCAAGGAGATTTTTCTTTCGCTTTTGAAGTCGCGCGTTTTTATATAGATGAACTTGAAGATGAAGTAAAAATTAAAGATATTTTCGATGTTTGCTTCAAAGATTTGTCAAAAAAATATAGGGCAGAGTATTTTTTCAAAAATATAGTGGCTGAGAAGCTTCTCTTGGGTAAACATTCATTAAATACTGCAACTATTATTCCCGAATTTAGAGTGGGAAGTAGTAAAGCAGATTGTGTAATGATAAACGGCAGTTCAACTTGTTATGAGATAAAGTCTTCGTATGACAACCTTGATAGGTTGCCGGAGCAAATAAAGCAATATAAAAGTATTTTTGATAAGGTGTGTGTGATCACAAGTAATGCACATTTAAAAAAGGTGCTGAATCTAATGCCCCTCGATATAGGTATAATCGAGCTTACAGGGAGAAATACGCTTAGGACACACCGCGAGCCGAAAGTATTAGATCATGAGATAAACGTCTCTGTTCTAATGAGATCTCTTCGGGCTAGTGAATATAAAGAAATTGTGAGAGAGTTGTACGGGTTTGTTCCAGATGTAAAAAATACAGATATATATATTGAGTGTGAGAAATTACTTGAAGTTTGTTCGCCGGATCAGGTAAGAAAAACTTTTTGCGATGTGTTGAAAGTTAGCAGGAAAGTGAAAAAAGACTTTGTTACTAAACTACCTAAGTCGTTGTTGATGGCTGGCATCAGCTATAGCCTTAATAGTTTGCAACAAGAGAATCTTCTAGATAATTTAAGTAAAAAAATTTCCAAGGAATTTTTATGTACTACCCAATCCTTCGAGGAAAGCAATTCGAGCTCATAGTTTTGAGAGAAATTGCAGCCTATATTTCCCCTGACTTTATTAGGCCTGTGATAGAGCCGGTAAGAAGTAATGTTAATCCCTTGAAAAAAACGATAGAAACTCTTTCGAGTTGTAATATAACCCCTTTGGTTGTTTTAAACCCAAAGATCGGGGATTTTTCTAAAGAAAGTTATAAAGAGGATCTGGTCGAAGAGCTCCAAGGTCTGCAGGGAAAATTTTCTCCTTGTTTTAAAGTTTCTACTGTCGATGAGTTAGATAAAATTTTAGAGAAAGGGTTTGAATTAAATCAGGCGGCAGTTTTTGTTGAGG
Organism: Kushneria sp. Sum13; assembly: GCF_052692355.1. Lineage (NCBI taxonomy): Bacteria > Pseudomonadati > Pseudomonadota > Gammaproteobacteria > Oceanospirillales > Halomonadaceae > Kushneria > Kushneria sp. Sum13. The sequence goes on along the minus strand of NZ_CP199847.1, from coordinate 3,496,832 downwards.
GTGGAGTAGATAAAGCAATGATATCTAGTCTTAACTCCGCTCAAGACGTGTTGATCAACAAAGATAAGGTTAATTCTCAAGTTTTTAGTCTTTTAAACAAGTTTGTTTTATATTCTGATTCTTTTGATAAGAAAACAAGGAACGCCGATTATAAAGAATTTTCTTCTTTTTCTTCATTGCATGTAGATTGGAAGAATTATGGAAATGCAGTTGGCTTTGGCGATTACACTATACTAAGTGAGGACTATACAGAGGCGGGTGGGCCAGCCTATGTAGTAACGATTCATTTGAGTTACATAGATCATGAGGATTTTGATTCTATGTATGTTAAGCATTTTTCATCTTTTGATGATGGATCGCCTGCTAATCCAGGAGGAAAGTTTAAATCAGCTTTAGGAAAAGTGGTTGAGTTTGTTGATCAATGCCCTAACGTTTTTAACAATACGAAGGGATTGGAAGAATTGCTTGAGTTGTATGGAAATCCTTATCCAGGGCTTGGTCAAGTGAAGAAGTTTACTATAAAACATCACGTCGAGACTGTATGCGATTTTTTGAGAGATAGCCATGTCTGAACGTTGTTGCGCAAACTGTTTTTCAGATGTAACTATAAAAGCAAAAATCGAAAAAGAGGGTGTTTTAGGACGGTGTAAATATTGTGGTGCCCAAAAGGTAACATGTCTTGATGTAAAGTTTTTGGCTGATAAGCTGGAAATATTTTTGTACAGGCTTATAGAGGACGAAGCGGGTGAAAATTTTAGTGAAATACTGTCGTTATATGGTATATTTTCCGAGAGCATAAAGCAAAAGGATAAATTTGTTTTTGATGTTTTTGGATATGATGTAGATAAAAAATATGCTTTTTCCTTCGATTCCGGCAGCTATCAAAATCAATGGGAAGGTTTCAAGGAAGAGATTAAGCACGGTAATAGGTTTTTTCCAAGAGCAGAAATATTTTCATCTCTATTTGGCCGCGGCGTTGAAGATGGTGAGGCCGTTTTCTATCAATTATTAGAGCAATTAAAAATAACAATCAATACCGATGATTGTATGTATCGTGCACGTATATCGGAGGATAAGCTTGGGGCTGAACAAATGAGCTGTCCACCGAAAGAAAAAGTAACAGGAGGTAGAGCTAACCCTGTAGGAATACCTTATTTGTATTTGGCTGAAAATATAAAAACCTGTATATCCGAAGTGCGTCCAAATAATACAAGTAAGATTTCGGTGTCAAAGTTTAAGCCAGTTTCAGAGTTGTCAGTGTTAGATTTAACTGATCCAAGGAAAATGTGTTCCGCCGCTACTTTTGAAGAAGAGCAGTTAGAAGCCGTGCTAGGCTATCTTAATCTTTTAGAGAAATTCTCTTCAGAGCTTTCAAGGCCGATCAGACCTGAAAGTAGTCATCTGGACTATATACCCACACAGTTTTTGTGTGAGTTTATTAAAACTGTTCCTGGAATCGATGGATTGGTTTTTAATAGTTCTTTGTCAGATGGTAAGAATTATGTGTTCTTCTTAGAAGAAAAGCTGAAAGCTGAAGAGCCTTTTCTGTACGGAGTTACTCGGATAGAACATTCTTATGAGGAGCTAAAGTAGTTGAAGTCGACAGTTTCTTTAAATTTTCTGTTTTGAATTTTTATATTTGATATCGTGTTGAACGTTTTTAATGGCTTTCGATCAAAGTGCTTGTGCGTGCCTATGTTGTAGACTGCAATACTTTTTACTTTTAATCCTGCACTTACGATTTACACAATGTTTGAGATCTCATGGACATCGAACGACTCGGCAACGGGCTGGCGTTTTTAAAGGAAGCCGAGCGGCTCAAGAGCGTGCTGCGCACGGCGTACACCACCACCGGGCGGCAGGAGGATACGGCGGCGCATACGTGGCGGCTGTGTCTGATGGCGATGACGTTCGAGCGCGAGCTGGCACCGCTGGACATGACGCGCGTGTTGAAGCTCTGCGTGTTGCACGATCTGGGCGAGGCCATCCATGGGGATCAACCGGCGGTTGCCCAGAATGCCGACAAGAGCGCGCAGGAGCGTACGGATCTGCTGACCGTCATGGCGCCGCTGGATGAGGCGTTAAGGCTGGAATTTCTCTCCCTGTGGGAGGACTACGAGCAGGGCACCACGCGAGAGGCGCGGCTGGTGAAGGGGCTCGACAAGCTCGAGACCATTTTGCAGCACAGCCAGGGCGATAACCCGCCCGACTTCGATTACGCGTTCAACCTCACTTACGGGCGAAATCAGACCGATGCCGATCCGGTGCTGATCATGCTGCGTACCCTGGTCGATGGCGAGACTCAGCGGCGTATCGATCACTTTGAATAGGGCGCTCGCGCCAACGTGTGCCGCCTAAACCAAAACACCCCGACCAGTTGGCGCTGTCGGGGTGTTGTGTATGCGCTCATGACAGGGCCTGCTAAAACTCAAGTTTTCTTTGGGACGCACGATATATTCCAGTAGGGGTGATCCTGGCATTTTGCCAGGCGAATCTGGAGTACGGTGTCGATGGCCATACAGCACTCTGGTTCAGAGGGTCGCAAGGGCGCAAAGACTGATGATGTGAAGAGGTTACGCCAGCAGGGCTTTACCTTGCTCGAGATGTTGATCGTGGTCTCGGTGCTGGCCATTTTCAGCTTGGTCATCACTCCTTCCTACCAAAAAGTGATGGCTCGTCAGGAGCTGAGTGACGTTTCCAATGCACTACTTGTTTCCCTGATGTACGCCAGAAATCAGGCGTCAACGCATAACCATTCAGTCAGGATATGTCCGCGCGGGAGTAGTCATGAATGCGGTCAGCACTGGCAGAATGGCTGGCAGATCATGATGGCTGACAAGGGAAATAATTTCCGCACTATCGATAGTAGTAATGCCGAGAATAGTGACATTGATGCGAGGCTCATTTCCGAAGCGTATGGCTCTGGCAGCAAGGCTGATCCCATCCTGTTCAACACAATGGGATACCTTTCTTCTACCGTCAGTGGATTCATGATCGTCAATGAAAGCGATGTTCGCTATGTGTGCATCAGCATGAGCGGGCAGGCGTCGGTGAGGTCCATCTCATGCGATCTGTAAACCGCCATGATCAGGCTGGCTTCGGCCTGCTCGAACCCCTGATTGCCATGTTGATCATCAGTATCGCGGCCATGGGGCTTTTGGCACTGATCACAAAAAGCATGCAACAGTCGACCCTGAGTCATGAGCGCTCAATAGCGGTCAGTCAGGCGTCCAATCTGATGGAACAGCTCTGGGCCGGGATTTGCGCGCTCCCCGAGCAGGGCTTTGTGACGATCGAGTCGCAGTGGCGCGAGCAAATGCGCTTATCAACGGCCAACCCACTGTTGCAGTCCAACTGGCAGGCAGCGCCGCTACAACATTCACTGTTTGATGACGAATTGTCTTATCGGGTTGAAACCACCATTTCCTGGCGAGGCCATGAGCAATCTTCCGGCCAGCACCTCACCCTGGTGGCCATACTTCCCCGGGTGACCTGCTCGTGAACATTGCGAATCGTTCTTCAGTGGGCCACAACGCGCGCGCACGCAGAAGCGAACAGGGCCTGACGCTGCTTGAAATGATGATTGCCCTTGCCATCGGCAGTTGGGTGATCATGGCCGTGATAGGGCTCTACCTGTCGGTGGCGCACGCCGCGCTTTTCCAGCAAGGCCTTAACAAGGACCAACAGGGCCTGCAGTATGTTCAGCACTTCTTTTCCAATCGCCTGCAGCAGGCCAGTGCCGTCAGTTCCGACAGCACCTCAAACGTGCTGGTGCTGCAATACAGGGGGGCGCTGGGCAGTCAGGGTCAGATCACCGATTGCACCGGGCAGGCTCATGGCGATAGCAATGACTGGCTTGAGTCCATCGCTTTTGATGAGGCCGGGCGAATCACCTGTCATGGGGCGGTGCTGCTTGACGATGTTGCCGATTTATCCCTGCGCTATGGCGTTGATCAGGATCGCAACCACTATCTACAGGAAAGAGAATACCTGAGCGCTGGTGATCTCAATGATGCAGATTGGCCCAAGGTAGAGGCAATACGTGTCGAGTTTAGTGTCATCAATAACGATAAGACCTTGCCACATACCCATCTGCTTTATTTTGCACTACATCAAAAGATCATGGGCCGGGTGAATCATGAGCCTCTCTAAACCCGGACATCAGTCGGGTTTTTCGCTGCTGATTGCGCTGATCGTCCTGTCGCTGTCCTTGATGCTGGCGATGCAGGCCTACAGAACCGTGTTATATCAAACACGCATGTCGATAGATCATGAGGGCAAGACACAGGCACTGCTCGCCGCCGAATCCGGCGCCCTGCGGGCCTACACCCTGCTGTCGCGATCTCCAGACGACAGGCTTTTAAAGGCAGGCCAGCGCTGGGAAGGCGATGACATGGCCGGTCATGTCGATGGCATTGATCATCACGTCGTCTCCATGGTGGCGCCTTCTTCTCGAGGCAATCAAACCACCCGCGCGACAACGGCCGAATACTGGATCGATAGCGTGACGCGCGAGGCTGCCAATGGCGGTGATCTGATCACCATCAAAAGCGTTGGACGCGGTATCGATAACACCATGGCCAACATGACATTGATTGCGCGCCTGTCACAGGCAGACAGGGGCGTTTTTGATGCCTTGATCCAGTCACGGGGCAATATCAGCCTGGTCGGTAGTGGCAAAATAGACAGTTATGATTCCAGCAAGGGCGCCTACGGCGGCAGTAATGTTAAAGACGGTGCGGTGGTGGTCAGCAAGGGGGCGGCTTCCGTCATCACGCTAAACGGTGGGTCACCCATCAATGGCAGCGTGACCGCGCAGGGAAGCGTGATCCTGAATGGCTCTGCCAAAGTGACCGGCGATATTAACGCCGGGGGAAATATAGATGTCGCTGGCGGCGGGAGCAGTGTCGGTGGCAGCCTCTATAGTGGCGGTAATGTTGTTATTGAAAGCAGCGGTCAAATAAAGGGCAACGTTAACGTCAACGGAGATGTCACGGTCAACAGTTACGGTGCCAGAATTGAGGGCGACATCAGTGCCGGTGGCACGTACAACAGCACGGCTGGCGACAGCAATGTTGCCCAGGGCACGATCACGCAACATCAGGGGAAAACGGTCACCGTCAATGCGGTCTCTCCACCCGATGTGGCATTGTCTTCCACTATGTCAGCCCTTGATGGGCTACCCGATTCAGGAAACATGAATGTCGGGCCATGGCGCTACAATCAGGTGCGTATTACGCCAACGCAAGTGTCCTATTACGACCCCCAGTACAACGTCCAAAGCTGGTTAATCGACAGTGCGTCCATACTGACGCCGGATGTCGATGTCTTCGGAACCAAATCTTCCGTGCTGAATTTAAAAAACTTCTCGGTGTTCAGTAATGGGCATCTCTTTGTCAGTGGCGGAGACGTCGTGCTTTACGTAAATGGCGATGTCGGCATTAGTGACAGTGCCATGGTCACAATTGCCAAAGGTGCCACGCTGACCCTTCTGGTCACCGGTCGTTACTCCCTGACGGGCGCCGGGGCCATAGACGTTGAATCGGGCAAGGTCATTGATAGTCGCGGTAAACCCATTTTTTCCCTCTACTCAAGTTACGCCAAAATCAACGGTCAGGCGGGTGTTGCCATCTCCGGTGCCGCCAGCACTTATGCCGTGATCCATGCGCCCGATACCCGTGTAGAGGTGTCGGGAAGTGGCGAACTTTATGGCGCACTGGTGGCCGGCGAGCTTTCAATTTCAGGTGCCGGCGGCGTGCACTATGACGAGGCGCTAAAGGGCGCCACGGGGGGGCATGGTGAAAAGGCGGGACAAGGCTGGAAGATTGAACAACTGATATATCCGGCGAATCAGGAATAAGACGTCATGACCTGCCATGACGGCCCGCTGCTCAAGCGACGGTGAGACCCGGTGCCGGATCGATGGTGGCCAGTAGCGCCTTTTCGCCTTCCTGTTACTGCCTGAGCTTTAAAAGACAAAACCCCGATCAGCGAACGCTGGTCGGGGTTTTTGATTGAGCCTTGGAGCAGGCTGCCTCTCGTTCAGGCGGGTTTTGCAGGCTTTACCGTGGTGTTGTCTTCATAGTCATAGTCGTCATCCAGACTGTGCTCGGGGTCGTTAAGCTCACCGCGCATGAAGGCGAGCAGGCGTTCGTCGGCTTCGCTGTCCTCGGCGGTGGCGTCAAAGCGGTGGCGGATGACAATGCGCGCGCGCTGATGGTTAAACAGCCCGCCAATCATGAAAAAGGCGCTGCCGACCAGAAAGAGCGAGGCCAGCAGATTATGCAGCTGGTCATGGTCCGCCACGCTGTCAAAGCCCCAGAGATAGGGGATGGAGGCGACCACGAACAGCACCGAGCCCACCACGAAGGTGACGGCGGTCAGGTTCATCAGCTGGAGGGTGAGCAGGGCGGAGGCGCGAATCACCATCATGACGTTGAGGCAGGCGCCGATCAGAAAGAGGACCGAGCCGATGATGAACATCCACGCGCCGATCTCGATCCAGTGCCACCAGGAGAGAAAGAACAGGCTGCCCACGGCGTAAAGCACCGTGCCGATGATATAGACCCCCAGCGAGATGAGCTCCAGCAGCTGCGAGGGCGAGGTCTTTTTGCTGTCGCTCCAGAAGCGGCGTACTTCGATGACGTCATGGGCCTGAACGACCAGATAGACCAGCGAACCGACGAAGAACAGCCAGGCGCCGATATCGCGGATGTGTTCAAGGCGCGGGTAGAACATCACGCTGCCGACGATAAACATCACACCGCCCAGCTCGTAGAGCACCGCGTTGATGCCTTCCCAGCGGTAGTCCTTTTTGAGATCGCTCTTGCCACGACCCGGTCGGGCAGAGCGAGGGCGGTCGGTAAATAGATGCGGCATGGAGGTGGTCCTGCTGAGAAAAAGGAAAGTGTGGGTCGTCGTCGGCGCGTTGTATAGCGCTTCGGACAAGGCCTGTCATTGGATCATGAGCCTTCAGCCTTATCCGAAGGGGGGCGGCGGGGTCAGCGCTTCTTGCCGGGCCGGCTGCCCTGAGGGCGTGATGCGGGCTTACCGTTGGCGGGTTTGCCCTTGCCCGGTGGCTTGCCGCCCGGCTTGCCCGTTGTCATGGGCTTGCCACCCGGCTTGCACTGCGAGGCAGACCTGCAGCTGCCACCGGCCTTTTTACCGCCACCGGTGGGCGGCGCCTTGGCGGGTGCGGCGGGCTTGCGCTTGCCTTTGGCGTACATTTTATCCGGTGCCGGTTTGCCGATGCCGAGCGGGTCGGCCTTTGGCTTTTCGCTGGGCACGCTTTTTGGGCCTTTGGCGCGCGACGGTGACTTTGGCTTGTCTGGCGTCGGCCCGGCTTTTGAGCCTTCGGTCAGCTCGATGATCGTGTCGACTTCCCTTGTGGTCAGGTCGCGCCAGTCGCCGATGGCCAGTCCCTTGAGCGAGACGTTCATGATCCGGGTGCGGATCAGCTGCGTCACCTCATAGCCAAAGACTTCGCACATGCGCCGTATCTGACGGTTGAGCCCCTGCACCAGCGTGATGGTGAAGACGAACGTGGAGACCTTCTCGACCTGACAGCGGCGGGTCATCTGTCCCAGAATCGGTACGCCGTTTTGCATGCCTGAGATGAAGTCGTCGGTGATCGGTTTGTCGACCGTCACCTGATACTCCTTCTCGTGGTTGTTGTCGGCACGCAGGATGCGGTTGACCAGATCGCCGTTGTTGGTCAAAAAGATCAGCCCCTGGGAGTCCTTGTCCAGCCGGCCGATGGGGAAGATGCGCGCGCCGTGTTTGACGAACTCGACGATGTTGTCCTTCTCGCTCGATTCGGTGGTGCTGACGATGCCCACGGGCTTGTTGAGCGCAATCAGGATCAGGTCGTCTTCTTCCCGGGGTTCGATCTCCTGACCGTTGACCGTGACCCGATCCCCCGCGACCACCTGATCGCCCGTGGTGGCACGTCGGCCGTTGAGCCAGACCTTGCCCTGTTCAACAAAGCGGTCGGCCTCGCGACGAGAGCACAGGCCGCTTTCGCTGATGTATTTATTGATTCGGGTCGATGTTCGTAATGGCATGGCGTTTCACAGGGTTGGAAATGGTTGAGCGTGGTATCAAAAAACAGCGAGCGTTCGGGTCTTTTTTGCCTAAAGCGTGGCCGGCAGGCTCTGATACGCTGCGCGACAGATCAAGCGTGTCGTGTGGTGACCGGCACATTTTCATCAAAGGAGCGGTCATCTCCCCATGAGCACGTCACGGGTACTCGATTTTATCAACGGCTTTCGCAACAGTATCGCCTACCTGACCAGCATCATCATCACGATCTATGTCGTGCTGGGGCTGGCCGCTGTCACGCTGGAGGTCAACACCCTGCCAGGGGTGCTGGATTTTCTGGATTTTGACCAGCCCGATACGGCCCGAACGCTTTTGAGCACGCTGATGGCAGGCATGATCTCACTTCTGGTGTTCAGCTTCTCCACGGTCATGTCCGTGCTGACTCAGGCCGGCAGCAATTTCTCCAACAAGCTGGTGTTTGGCATCATGACCGAGAAGCGCCACCAGCAGGTGCTGGGGCACTATCTTGGCACCATTTTATATCTGCTGATTCTGCTGCTGGTGCCGACCATCGGGGATACGCCGGATACCTGGCGCTCGCTGGCGGTCTATCTGGGGGCGGCCATGGTGATCAATAGCCTGGCCATGTTCGTCTTTTTCATTCATGGCACCTCCCAGTCCGTGCAGATCAATGCGATTACCCAGGGGCTGCTCGTCTCGACCCAGCTGTCGCTGGACAAGCTCAGGAAAAAACAGGCAAGCGACGAATATTGTCATCGCCCTGGAGGGTGCCAGCCCGTTGCCGCTTATCCTGTCTACTCCCGCGACAGCGGCTATATCCAGGGCGTGAACTTCAGCGCGCTGGCCAGAATTGCACGCCATCATGAGGTTGCCATCCATCTCGGGTTCACTTTTGGCGATTTCGTGGTCAAGAAGTTTCCGATTCTAGACATCGAGGCGGACGCAGCGCCGGGGGATGTGCTGGTGGACCGTATTCTGGCCTGCCTGGAATACGTCGAGGGGGAGTCCACGCGGGATCACTACGTCAACGGGCTGACGCAGCTGATGGAAGTGGCCATCAAGGCGCTGTCACCGGGGATCAATGATCCGGGCACGGCGCGGCTGTGTATTCACCAGATGACCGAGCTGCTTTCCCAGCGACTGACGCTGACGCCACCCAACATGCTGGTGGATGACGACGGGCGCTGTCTGATTTCCTGGCATGAGGAAAGCTTCGAGAGCCTGATGTTCAGGGTCTTTGATCCCATCCTCCACTACGGCGGCAGCGATCTGAGCATCTGCCTGTCGCTGTTGAAGGCCTTCAAGACGCTGTCCAACTTCGCACAGGCCGATGATCATCGGGTCATTCAGGCCCACGCCGACCGAGTGATCCAGCGCATGGCGGACCATTTTACCGCGCCGCTGGAAGTCGACTTTATCGAGGCGCGACTCTCAAGCGGTCTGCATCGTCTGCACATCAATGCCCGGCTGCCTGAACGGTCGGCAGCGAGCTGACGCCGGCCTGCCGGTTCATGGCCGGGCGTCAGCAGGGGCGAAATGCTTTTCCATCAGAATGCAGGGGCGGTCGGGGTAGTCGACCGTGCCTGTCCTGCGCCAGCCGTGGCGCTCATAAAGCGTCTGCTGGTGGGCAGTGATCAGATATAGCCGCTCTTCACCCCGCGCGCGTGCCGCAGTCTCGACTGTCTCGATCAAACGCGACGCCAGCCCTCGGCCGCGATAGTCAGGGTGAACGAACACGGCGGCCAGCCAGGGGCGCAGGTCCGGGCGTTTCGAACAGTCATTGTCGGCAAGGCTTGCCATGCCCACCGGGTAATTGCCGTGCTGAGCCACCCAGGTCAGCGGCAGGCCGCTACCGTGGGCGGCGCTGGCAAACAGCAGGCGGGTCTCTTCCAGCGTACGCGGGCTGTGTACACCCCACTGGCCATAGGCCCAGGCGCTACAGGCCTCGATGAATGCCGGACGGTCGTGGAGAGAAACAATCTCGATGGGCATGTTGGACAGCCGGTCAGTATCAGGGAGTATTGATATAAACCGGTTTGGTGCAACGTGTACAGCCGTTGCCTGCCGCCAGAGGGGCAGGAAACAAGCTCTGTTATTCCTTAAAGCTATAGATGATGAATGGCTTATTGTTGCCAGCTATCATAAAGAAAGCTGGACCTACCGTCGATATAACCAGTCACTCACTCATGAGAGACATGATCATGTTGACTCGCTTGAATATCGGCACACGCCTGGGGCTGGCCTTTGGTGTTCTCACACTACTTTTGATTGCCAGCGCTGTGGTCGGACTGCTGGGGCTTGGCAACATGAAGGACACCGCTGACAGGGCGATTAATACGGATGCCCTGCTGGCTCAGAACGCCCTGAACGTGCAGCGTCTTGCCCTGCAGGCGCGTCGTTTTGAAAAAGACAGTTTCATCAATATCGCTACACCTGAAAAGGTGGCCGGCTACCATGACAAGTGGGAAGCGTCGCGCCAGTCGTTGTCGCAGACTCTGACAGAAGGCCAGAAGCTTGCCCCGAGCGATGAGCTGCGCCAGCTCTACGTGCAGGCCGATACGGCACTGGAGGCTTATGCCGCGGGATTCAAGGCCATTTACCAACGCATTCTTGAAAATGAGCTGACCGAACCAGAACAGGCCAATGCTGCCTTTGGCACCTATAAGGAGCAGGTCTACCAGCTTGAATCGCTGGCCGACCAGATCAATACCGTCGCGGCCGCTCGTCTGGACAGTGCCGATGACACCATTGCTGCTGCCCATGTCCAGACCATGGCCAGTCTGCTGACGTTTGCTGGTCTTGCCATACTGGCAGCCATTGCGCTGGCATTTGTCATTACCCGCAGCATTACCCGCCCTCTGAATCGCGCGGTGTACGTTGCCGAGCAGGTCGCTCAGGGCGATCTGACCCAGGAGATCATCGTCACCGGACGTGATGAAACCGCGCAGCTTCTGATGGCGATGAAGAAGATGAACACCTCGCTCATGAATCTGGTGACCTCCATTCGCGAGACCTGCCAGAGCGTTCATGCCGGCGCCAGCGAACTCTCGCACGCCAGTCATGACCTGGCCGCCCGCACCGAGCAGCAGGCTGCTTCGCTGGAGGAAACCGCGGCCAGCATGGAGGAAATCTCTTCCACGGTGAAACACAACACCGAAGCGACCCAGCGGGTCAATACGCTGACCGCCGAGGCCACCGGCAGTGCCCGCAGCAGTAGCAGTGACGTGGTGCAGAGCCTGTCACTGATGAAAGAGATTGCCACGCAGTCCCAGCGCGTCAACGACATCCTGGGCACCATTGATTCGATCTCGTTTCAAACCAATATTCTGGCCCTTAACGCATCGGTGGAAGCGGCTCGCGCCGGCGAACAGGGGCGAGGGTTCGCCGTAGTGGCTTCGGAAGTCAGAGCGCTGGCCAATCGCAGTGCCACTTCGGCCGGCGAAATTCGCCAGCTGCTGGAAACCATGAGTCAGCGGATTACTTCCGGCGTGGTACAGGCAGAGCGTAGCGGTAGCAGCATTGAGCAGACCCGCAGCGCCATCGAGCAGCTTGCCACATTGATGAATGATATCGCGACCGCTTCGCGCGAGCAGGATGGTGGTGTGGATCAGGTCAACACCGCCATTGCCCAGATGGATCTGGTCACCCAGCAAAATGCGGCCATGGTCGAGCAGTCAACTGCCGCGGCCGGCATGCTGGAAGCGCAGGCCGGTCAGCTGCAAAAGCTTGTTGCAACCTTCCGTATTCGGGAAACGGCCGCTGCCTGATACAGGCGGTAGCAGGCCGGATATCAAAAGGCCCCGCATATAGCGGGGCCTTTCAGAGAGTATCGATCGGGTACTGACAATGCCTGCATGCTGCATAAGCGGTGGATGTACCGATACTAACCCTGGATACAAAAACAACAAGGCCCGCTTTCGCGGGCCTTGTTGTTCAGAGCCTCTCGGCTCAAAGACAGTTTAACCCGAAGGTTAGTCTGCCTGGACGTTCGCAGCCTGAAGGCCTTTCTTGCCCTGAGTCACTTCAAAGGAGACCTGCTGGCCTTCCTGCAGTGACTTGAAGCCTTCAGCCTTGATTTCGGAGAAGTGTACGAAAAGATCGTCACCGCCGTCAGAAGGAGAGATGAAGCCGAAACCTTTAGCGTCGTTGAACCACTTGACTGTGCCAGTAGACATATTCGAATTTCCTTGCGCATAAAGCGCTATAAAAAGTGACCGGGTGTTGCCCCAGATAAAGCAGGTAAAACAAGGGGGATAAAACCAGGCTACCGAAGGACTTCGAGTGCAACTGACTATATTCGACTTGCTAACCAACTGAGATCATCGTGGCATGCCAACGGGGGCAGGGTCAATCAAACGTTCGAAAAGAATTTACCCCCGGCAAGCGTCAACGACCACGAGGCCTTCTCACACTCTGGCCTCAAGCCCATTGTTGGCGGCCCCGGCCATCACTCGATGGTGATGACAAAATCGTCCCGATCACGACGCACCTTCGCACGCCCGGCCCCCTGATCGTGCTCGGCGCGATATCCCAGCGCCATGATGACCACGCTTTTGAGTCCCTTCTCCCGCAGGCCGAGCGCTTCATCCAGCCTGTCCGGATAAAAGCCTTCCATCGGCGAGGCGTCAACCTTCTCGATCGCGGCGGCGCTCAGCGCTACGCCCATGCCGATATAGGCCTGGCGTGCCGCCCATTCCAGACACGCCTCGTGGCTGCCCTTTTGATCCATCACACCCTTGATCATGTTGCGAAAACCGTCGAGCGAACTCTCGTCCAGGCCGCGGGTTTTGGCCATGCGGGCCACATGGTCATCGACCTGCGCCTTGAAGTCGCGATCGTGAACGGCAAAGACCAGCAGGTCGGAGCCTTCAATGACCTGGGGCTGCGGTGCAGCACTTTCATGCAGGCGCTCGCGCAGCGCCTGGCTTCTGACATGCACCAGCGACCAGGGGTGCAGGCCAAAGGAAGAAGGCGCCAGCCGGGCCGCGTCCATGATCCGCTCGAGCGTCTCTTCGGGCACCTGTTCGCCATTCAGGTGCTTGGCGGCGTAGCGCCAGTTGAGGGCATCGGTCAGTGACATGTCAAAATCTCCTTGATAGGCAAACGGGGCCTGGTCGAGTGCCGTGGACCATCGCGTAACGGCCACGCAAAAAGGCCCCGCCGGCGCAGTGCGCCGGCGGGGCCTTCGACACAAGAGGCGCGATTCAGTGTAGCTGACCGAACCTTTCGAGACGATCGCGCAGCGCCTGCTCCGGGCCGATCAGATCGATCAACTCGGCCTCGGTAAGCTCGATGTCACGATGTCGCGAGACGATGCTGGCGTAGTCATCGCCATCGGCCAGCGCCTGCTCGACCAGCAGGGAGAGTTCCTTTCGGTCGTTGATGGCAGCCGGATCGAAGCTCTGACGATTACGCTCTTGCTGAACGCGCTGCTCGCGCCGGCAGCGCAGTAACAGGTTGTCGGTAATAAAGGGGGCACTCATGGGCTCTATCCTTTGAGAGACGTACCACGCCATGCTGTTGCGAAACCACGGGCGCTGTCCATGCGGCCTTGGACGCATGGACCTGAACCATGCATCAGCGCCCGGCCAGCGCTCGGGTTCTACTCCAGCGCTGAGATCCTATTGGGTCAGGATGGCGCCAGGCATGTCGGGTGGTTCGATAGGACGAGAGTGATCGGCCCAGGCGCGCGCCCGGGCGTGCAGGTCGCGGGTGATGACCGAATAAGGGTGAATGCGTACGTCATCCCCGATGACGATATTGCCGAGCAGCTGGCTGTAGGCGCCAATGCTGACCCGGTGGCCGATGGTGGGGTGGCGCTTGGTACTGATATTGGCATTCATGCGCCTTGAGCCGATGATCACGCCATTGAGCACCGTGCAGTCCTCCCCGATCTCGGTGGTTTCCCCGATCACCGTGCCGGTGCCGTGATCGACCACGAAGCGTCGGCCGATCGTTGCGCCCGGATGAATCTCGACGCCGGTCGCAACACGCGCGGCGTGGCAGAGCTTCATCGCCATCAGCGGCTCGCGCGCCCAGCAGGCATGCGCCAGCCGATAGGTCGACACCGCAATGAACGGCGAGCAGCTTTCCAGGTAGCACTGTTCAAGCCCGCGGTGGGAGGGATCGCTTTTGATCAGGGCGTCCAGGTCTTCGGCAGCGAGCGTCATGGCAGCAGGATCATGACGCTCGCCGAGCAGCTCAAGCGTGGCGTGTTCCAGAAAGGGCGTCAGCCGCGCCAGGGTGTAGTAGTAGATGTTGTGTCTGCGCATCGGCGTCATTCCGAATCAGGACCTGTCAAACCTGCCGGTAGCAGGGGCCAGAGGAATACATGCCCGGCGCATTGAGGCGCCGGCGGCGGAGGGGCTCAGGCAGCGTGGCGCGTCCCTGTGGCCACCTCCCGGGTCAGATCCGGGTACCAGTGCCCGCCGTCATAGCCGAGCATGACGATATGGCGTGTCTCGAGGGCGGCCTGCTCACGCAACTGTTCGGCCACGGCCAGACATGCCCCGGTGGTGTTGCCCACGTGAAAGCCCTGCTCACGATAAAAGCGTCGCTGGGCGGTCATCGTGTCTTCGAGACCGACGCGGTACACGTCACTGACCAGCGTCCAGTCCAGAAAGGGCGGGGCGACGCCCACACACATACCTTCCAGCCGGTGATCGACAAAGTGCCCGGCCAGCGTGTCGCAGCCTTCGGGTTCGACCAGTATGGATCGCACATCGAAGTCCAGATCGCGTAGCGCCTGTACCACGCCGGTAAAGCTGGCCCCGGTGCCGGCGCAGCCGACAAACAGCAGCCGCCGGGGGACGCCGGCACTCAACAGCTGGCGGCCCAGTTCGACGCCGGTAACGCTGCGATGCGCCTGCACGTTATCGGTGTTGTTGAACTGATCGGTGTAGTAATAGTGGCGTCCCAGCGCGTGCTGGTGGGCCAGGTGATGGTCGATGACGTCACGGGGTGTGGCGCCCTCACGCAGCTCTGCCTTGCCGATCAGCTCGGCGCCCAGCCCCTCGAGCAGGTCGCGCTTGAACTGGCTAAAGCCCAGACCGATGGCCAGCGCGACATCGATGTTTCTTTTCTGACAGGCGGCCAGCAGGCCAAAACCGAAGTTGCCGCCGGTCTTTTCGATCACCGTGGTACGCCCG
Source organism: Kushneria sp. Sum13 (assembly GCF_052692355.1). Classification (NCBI taxonomy): domain Bacteria; kingdom Pseudomonadati; phylum Pseudomonadota; class Gammaproteobacteria; order Oceanospirillales; family Halomonadaceae; genus Kushneria; species Kushneria sp. Sum13. The sequence goes on along the minus strand of NZ_CP199847.1, from coordinate 3,481,623 downwards.
GGGATGATCTCGCCGGTCTCGATGGCACGCGCCACGATATGGCTGGCGGCGCGGTACTTGTGGCTGCCGCCGGGGTTGTCCAGCTCCAGCTTGATGGAAAACTGCGGATCACAGGTAATCAGGCGACTCATGCTTACGCCGCTCCCGAAACAAAGGCGCCATGGCGACGCCTGGAGAGCACCAGCATGACCCACAGCAGCATCATGGCGCACAGGACCGCCGTGATCAGGTTGGTGGTCTGCCAGCCAATGGTGGCCTGCAGCACGGCCGGCAGAAAGGCCCCAAGAGTCGCCATGACCGCAATGGCCATGTCGTTGATGCCCTGCAGTCGCACGGCGCGGGAGCTATCTCCGATGGTGTGGGCCAGCAGCGCCCCGCCGCCGATGTAGGTGAAGTTCCAGCCAAGGCCCAGCACGATCAGGGTCAGTGCCATGCTCAGCCAGCCTTCGGTGGCCACGTTGAGCAACGCCGTGGTGACCAGAAGACCCAGCCCCAGGGTGACGATGAACTGATGACCGAAACGGTTGATCAGACGCCCGGTGAAAAAGGATGGGATGAACATGGCCAGCACGTGCCACTGAATGGCGGTGTTGACGCTGTGAAAGGGCGTGTCCAGGGCGTGCATGTGCAGCGAGGCCTGAATCATCAGAAGATTCATCACGCCATAGCCCAGCGCCGAGACGGCAATGGCCAAAAGCACCCGGCGCTGTTTCAACAGCCGATGAGGCGTGGCGATATCGTCGTCGGTGGATTCACGCGGTGGTTGTGAAGCGCTTTTGGGCAGCGCCGTGGCAATGCAGGTGGCAAGAATCGCCAGCGGAATGAACAGGCTGTAGCTCAGGGCAAAGTGGCCATAGCCCGAGATATTCCACAGCACCGACGAGGCCAGCGGCCCGATGATGGCGGCCAGCACTCCGCCGGCCACCACCAGCGACATGGCACGGGATTTGAGGCCTTCGCGCAGCCCGTCGGTGGCGGCAAAGCGGTTGAAGTTGGCGAAGGCAATGTAGATGCCCAGCGTGCCATGGGCGATGGCCAGCAGCACAAAGCTTTCGCCCTGTACCGCCAGATAGCCCAGCGCGCCGGCCGCGGCGAGAAACACGTTGCCGATCATGAAACCGCGGCGCCGGCCCAGACGACTCATCAGCCTTGAGGCCGGGTAGGTCGCCATCATCAGCGTCAGAAACTGAACGCCGTAGGGCAGGGTGGCCAGGGTGTCGTTGCCGGCAATTTCGGCGCCCACAATGGCCGCCATGGCCACCGACATGACCGCGGTGGTCAGGTTGATCGACTGCGCGCCGAAGTAAAGCCAGGTGCTAAAGGGCAGAGGCGTATTCATGAGGCGGTCTCGACATGGCGTTCGGTGTCGACGCGATAGGCGCTCGTGTCGATATGGGCCTGATCAAAGCTGCAGAGCAGGCGTTCCTTGCTCTTGCCGATGTTCTTGCGCCGCACCTGTAGCGGGCCAACGGCGTCAGGCGTTTCCAGGTGGGTGCCGCCGCAGGGAATGTAAAGATCGCCGTACTGCCAGAAGCGCGCGTCAATGTGCTCTGGCAGATGGTCGGTAATGATCGGCAGATTGTCGGCCATCAGACGATTGGCCTCGGCCTGGATGGCGCTGACATCCTCGGCGTTGAAGGGCGTCTCCACTAGGAAATCAAAGCGCGCGGCATCTTCCTTGATATGACAGCCGATGGTCAGGCGCTTGAGCTCGGACTGGTGCGCCAGTGCCGCGGCATAAAGAAAATGGCTGGCCGTGTGGGAAAGAGTGAGCCGGGCACGGCGCTCGACATCAATGGTGATGGTGACCGGCATGTCGACCTCCAGTGCCCCAAGGCGGTCGATATCATCGGGGTGCACCAGGTGCAGGATCACGCCGCCGACTTTGGCCCCGGTAAATCCCTCTATGCTCAGCGGCGTGCCATAAAGCCTCTTGGTCCATATGAAGCGAAAGGTGCCCACTGGCGTTTCGATGGTGCCGATATCGGCTTCCTGACCGCCGCCTTCGGGAAAGGCCACGGTCCGGTCGAGTTCGATGGCCTCGGCATGCAGCGTCGCGATGCGCGCCTCGGTCTGATACAGATATTGATCAAGGTAATAAAGCTTGTCGGTGGTACGCATCTGACTTCTCTTCCTGTCGATAAACGCCTGATACAGGGACATGAACAAGGCCGGTGGTCGGATCGTGATCCCTGATGCTCACACGTTTTCAGGAGACTTGATCAAACAGTCAAAAAGATTTCCGGCTAACTGTTAGAGCGTTTTAACAAACAGTGATAGATTGCTGAAAAATCGATAAAAGCGTTGTAACGCCGTTATCTGGTCGCGTTTTGCATGCAGAGCAAACATCAGAAATGGCAGGCAAGGTGTTACGGGGACGGTCACATGAACAGCGACACGTTTTATCACCACATGCGCGCCCGGCTGCTGGCGGGCGAATGGGCGGCCGGGCAGCGGCTGCCCTCCATTCGCCATCAGTGCGCGGACAGCGGTGCCAGTCATCACGCCATCGTCAGCGCCTATGATCGCCTGGCCGCCGAAGGGTTAATCGAGGCGCAGCAGGGGCGCGGCTACTTCGTGACGGCGTCACCGGGTATCGCGCGCAGCGCCGGGCGCCGGGCCGATACGCTGGCCGATCTGGCGGCCCGGGAGACCCATGATCCGGTCATGCCGATGCACCCGTCGGACCCGCTGTTTGCGCTGCTGCAAAGCGGGCCCGAGTCGATCAAGCTCAGCGGCGGCTGGCTGCCGACCGAGTGGCGCAATACCGAGATGCTGGCCCGCGCCATTCGTCGCACCGCCCGCCTTGAGCAGCGTGCGCTGGTGGAGTATGGCGATATTCAGGGCTATCGTCCGCTGCGTCAGCAACTGGCCCGCCATCTGCAAAGCAAGACCCGTGCCAGTGTCTCCCCGACCCAGTTGATCACCACGCTTGGCGCCACCCAGGCGCTGGATCTGGTCATTCGTCTGTTGATTCGACCGGGCGATGTGGTGCTGGTCGATGAGCCCGGCAACGGCAACCTCAACAAGCTGATTGCGCTGGGCGGCGGAGAAGTCATCGGCGTGCCGCGTACGCCGACCGGGCCGGATACGGCCTTTATCACCGAGCTGTTGAGCCGGCGCCGGGTGCGCGCGTTTTTCTGTAACAGCACCTTTCATAACCCGACCGGCGGCAGTCTGTCGGCACGCAATGCCTTTGATATCCTGCGCCTGGCGATCGCCCATGATTTTTTGATCATCGAGGATGATGTCTACGGCGATTTCTCCAGCGGCAATCACCAGAGCTTTGCCGATCTTGATGATCTCGATCACGTCATCTACATCGGCAGCTTTTCGAAATCGCTCTCCTCATCGCTGCGCATCGGCTATATCGCCTGCTGCGCCGAGATGATCGAGCCGCTGCTGCAGTTGAAGCTTCTGACCTCGGTGTCGGTGCCGGGTTTTTGCGAGCGCTTTGTCAACACGATCCTCTCTGATGGCTCGTATCTGCGTCACATGCGCAAGGTGCAGCGCGATCTGATGGCGCAGCAGGCGCTGACTCAGCAGCTGCTGCGCGCTCGTGGCTGGACGTTTGACATCCTCCCCGAGGGCGGCATGTTCCTCTGGGCCCGCCATTCTGGCATCCGCGACATGGACGCCTTTATCCACCGGCTGGCGGCCCACAATGTGCTGCTGCTGCCGGGTTCGGTCTTCACCGTGGGCAACCGCCGCGAGGATGCCCTTCGCATCAACGTGGCGCACTTCACGTCTGAGCTGGCCGAGCTCTTTGACCCCGGCATCGAGCTTTAAGCGTCACCGATCTCCTCCAGCAGCGCCTCCCGAAAGGCCACCAACCGCGCGTGGCGCTGGTGTGCCAGCTGTTGACCAGTGGCGGTCTGGAACCCCTCCCTGAGTGTCAAAAGCTTGGTCTCGAAGTGATCGAGGGCGAAGCGCTGACCATTCAGCGCTCGCCCATGGGCCTGCGGGTCAAACGGATCATAAAGCGCGCTGCCCATCTGCCCGGCCGTGTAGAAACAGCGTGCCACGCCCAGGGCGCCCAGTGCATCGAGCCGATCGGCGTCCTGCAGGATTCTGGCCTCCAGCGTTTGCGGCGTAATGCCCGCCGAGAAGCTGTGCGCCTCGATGACATGTCTGACCGCATCGATGCGCGCGGTTTGCCAGCCAAGCGCTGCGAGGATACGGCCGCCCTGCTCGGCGGCCAGCCGGGAAGCCTGTACCCGGCGCGAATCGTGTTTGGGCACATGGACGCCATCATGCAAGAGGGTAGCGGCCAGCAGCAGCTCGCGGTCGCCGCCTTCCACGGTGGCGATGGTCTGCACGTTGCGCCACACCCGTACCAGATGCGCCAGATCATGGGCGCCATCAGTGTCATCAGGCAGATGGGCCAGCAGAGACTCGGCCAGCGCCTGATGCGGAGCGAAAAGAGAAGAAGACATGGGCGTCGTGCCTACATCAGCCGAGTGCCCAGCGGCACGTCCTGGTCCGGGACGCACAGCGCCACGGCGCCATCCTCGTCGTGAAAACCGGTGACCAGACACTCCGACATGATCGGACCGATCTGCTTGGGCGGGAAGTTGGTCACCGCCACCACCAGCCGGCCCACCAGCGTTGCCGGGTCATACAGTTCGGTGATCTGCGCGCTGGACTTGCGCACGCCGATCTCGGGGCCGAAATCGACCTGCAGGACATAGGCCGGCCGGCGTGCCTTTTCGAACACTTCAGCCTGTGTGATGCGCCCCACGCGCAGTTCCACCTTTGAAAACTCTTCCCAGCTCAGTGTCGACACTGATGGCTCCTTTCGTGTTTTGCACAATCTGATCTGCGCCATTGGTCGTAATAAACGTTTAAGTCCTACAACTTTGGCAGTTCCATTGGCGTCTGTATTGACGACATTGGTCGTCTTTTCAATGACCTGGCAAAGGGCATAACCAGTTGGATATAGCTTGTTGGTTAGGCCGCTATTAGTGAAACACTTGCAGTTCTTCTTATGCTCGAGTGATCGAACCAATCAGTCCGCTGCCCGGGAATTTGTCCGCTGTGGCGGTCAAGGTGCGCCGCGCTCACGCAGGAGAACAACATGAAAAAGGGCAGCATCAGCATTGTCGAAAAGATCGGCTTTGGCATGGGGGACGCTGGCAACAACATGACCTTTGCTGCCGTGGTCATGTATCTCTCCTATTTCTACACCGACGTCTACGGCATTTCCCCGGCGGTGGTCGGCACCATCTTTTTGTCGATGCGCTTTGTCGATGCCATTACCGACCCGATCATGGGGGCGATTGCTGACCGCACCCGCAGCCGCTGGGGCCGCTTCCGCCCGTGGATATTGTTCATTCCGGTACCGCTGGCCGTGGCCTGTGTGCTGATGTTCACCACCCCGGACTGGTCGGATCAGGGCAAGATCATCTATGCCTTTGTCACCTATGCGGTGATGTCGCTTCTCTACACGGCGGTCAATATTCCCTACTGCGCGCTGGGTGGTGTGGTGACCAGTGACCACCGCGAGCGGGTGTCGTGCCAGTCGTGGCGTTTTGTACTGGTCGGCGTGGCCTATCTGATTCTCAACTCGACGTTGATGCCGCTGGTGGAATGGTTCGGCGAGGGCGATCAGGCCCGTGGTTTTCAGATCACCATGGGCCTGATGTGTGTGATTGCACTGTTCATGTTCGGCTTCTGCTTTGCCACCGTGCGTGAACGCGTCCAGCCGGTTGAAAACACCTCTCATGGACTGATCACGGATCTGAAAACGCTGGCGGCCAACCCCAAGTGGCGGCAGGTGCTGGCGATTACCTTCCTGCAGGCCTTTCAGTTCTTTCTGCGTCAGGGCGCGGCAATTTACTACGCCACCTGGGTGCTGGGACTGGGCGCGGCCGGTATCTCGATTTTTGTTACCTCCGGGGTGTTCGGCGGCATGGCGGGTACGGCCATCTCGCCGCTGCTGACGCGGCACTCGACCAAGCTGCGGGTGTTCATTCTCAGCTCGATTGCGCTGGTGGCGGCCTGTGTGGCGCTCTATTTCGTGCCGGGCGATCAGGTATTTCTGGCCGCGTTCGTGGTCCTGCTGATCAATATCTTCCATGGCATCGGCACTCCCATTGCCTGGGCCTTCATGGCCGATGCCGAAGACTACGGCGAATGGCAGAGCGGCTATCGCAATACCGGGGTCTCCTTTGCCGGCAACCTCTTTTTCCTCAAGCTTGGGCTGGCGGCCGCCGGTGGCCTGGTCGGCTTCATGCTGTCGATGGGCGGCTATGTGGGCGGTGCCGAGGGTCAGAGCGAGTCGGCGCTGACCATGATCGTGCTGCTCTTCACCCTGATTCCAGCAGTGGTGAGCGTGCTGATGACGCTGGCCGGCTGGCGCTTTGGGCTGGATGATGCCGAGATGGACCGCATTCGCGTTGATCTTGAGGCGCGTGCCGGAGACCGCTCGGGTCACGCTTCTGAAAAGACCGCTGCAAGAGATACCCATGGCGGCGCCCATCCGGCGACCACCTGACCCTGAACCCTGACCTTTCATTGCTAACCGGGAGAACCTCATGCAGACCCGCGTGACCCTGCACCGCGACTTTGTCACCAGCACCATTGACGGTCGCCTTTATAGTGCCTTTCTGGAACACATGGGCCGCGCCATCTACGGCGGCATCTATGAGCCCGGCCACCCGCAGGCTGATGCCAATGGCTTTCGTCAGGACGTCCTGAAGATGGTGCGTGAGCTGGCGCCGCCGCTGGTGCGCTATCCGGGCGGCAACTTTGTGTCGGCCTACAACTGGGAAGACGGCATTGGGCCGCGTGAAGAACGCCCGGTGCGCCTGGATCTGGCCTGGCACAGCCGCGAGTCCAACCAGATTGGCATTCATGAATTTGCCGACTGGTGTGCGCAGGCCGGCATCGAGATGATGCTGGCGGTCAATCTGGGCTCGCGCGGCATCGATGAGGCGCGCAATTTCCTGGAATACGTCAACCATCCCGGCGGCAGTGCCTGGAGCGATGAGCGCATCAAGAACGGCCGCAAGGACCCGTGGAACGTGCGGCTCTGGTGTCTGGGCAACGAAATGGATGGCCCCTGGCAGATCGGTCACAAGACGGCCGCCGAATATGGCCATCTGGCCAACGAAACCGGCAAGGCGCTCAAGGCCTACGATCGAACACTTGAGCTGGTGGCCTGTGGCTCGTCCAATCCGGGCATGGCCAGCTATCCGGAGTGGGAAGCCACGGTGCTGGATCACTGCTACGAGACGGTGGACTACATCTCGCTGCACATGTATTTCACCAATCACGAGGATCAGCTTGGCGACTATCTGGCGATCGCCGAGCAGCTCGACCGCTATATCGTCTCGATTGCCGGAGTCATTGACTACATCAAGGCCAAAAAGCGCACCCGTCATCAGGTGCACATCTGCTTTGATGAATGGAACGTCTGGTATCACAGCGTGGCGCAGGACCGCCGCGTGCTGGAAGGCACCGAGTGGAACTTTGCGCCGCCGATTCTGGAGGATGTCTATAACGTCGAGGATGCGCTGCTGATCGGCTGTGTGCTCAACACTTTCATTCGCCGCTCGGATCGGGTCCGCATCGCCTGTATGGCCCAGCTGGTCAACGTGATCGCGCCGATCATGACCGACACCGGCGGCGATGCCTGGCGCCAGACCATCTTCTATCCGCTGATGTTTGCGTCACGCTACGGCCGTGGCAAGGCGCTGCAGCTGGCCGTCGATGGCCCCACCTACCAGACCCGCGAGCTTGATGACGTGCCGTGCCTGGATATTTCGGCCGTCCACGATGAAGAGGGCGGGTTCGTGACGCTCTTTGCCGTCAATCGCCATCAGAAGCAAGCGCTGGAGCTGAATGTGGCCCTGCACGGCTTTGAAAATGCCCGCCTGGTTGAGCATCAGTGCCTCAATCATCCGCAGATGAAGGCCATCAACACCGCCAGCCAGCCGGATCAGGTGCGCCCGGTGGCGGGTAACGGTGTAGGCGTTGAGGAGGGCGCGCTCAAGGGCAGCCTGGCGCCGCTGAGCTATCACATGATTCGCCTGTCGGTGGGGGTATAACGCTACTGGCGCGATCTGTGTTTGTGTCGCGTTCCGAGCCGGCATCGCCATTGCGATGCCGGCTTTTTTGATTCAGCCGGCCGCCGCCGGGGCGGTGGCTTCCGTGGCGCCCAGCGCCCGGATGGCTTCCTTGCCACGCACGGTCAGGTCACTGATGAAATGTCCCTGATCGCGCATCTCGAACGGATAGCAGCGCAGTTCAATGTGCGTGCCGATCTCGGCCTGCTCGACAAAGACAATAATGGGTTTGTCATAGCACAGCCACGCGCTGGTCAGGGCCACATCGCGCAGCGCCGCGCGCATGCGCTGGGCGTCAAAGTGGGGGGCGAGGTAGAAATCGACCACGCACATCAGCGTGCGCTCGCCATCGTTGGAATTGGCAATGTTGCTGTCCCACAGCTTCAGGTTGGGCACCGTGATGATGTCATCGTGCAGGGTGCGAAGCGTGATGGCGCGCATGCCGACCGAGCGGACTTCACCGTAGTCGCTGCCGACCTTCACCCAGTCGCCGGCCCGCCAGGGCGTTTCAAACTGGGCCACCAGCCCGGCGATCAGGCTGCTGATGTAGTCCTTGAAGGCAAAGCCCACGGCCACACCGATTGCACCGGCAATCACCAGGAAGTTCTCCACGGTGACCTTGAACACCAGCGGGATGATCCAGGCCACCGCAAACGCCGTGGCCACCAGCCGAAAGATCGGCACCGCACCCAAAAGCCAGAGCCGCATCCGGTTGGGACCGCGCTCTGCGACCCAGGGCAGGGTGCGCTTGACCAGGGAGATGGCCATCCAGGTGGCCAGGATGATCAGCGCGATATTGATAAAGTGAATGTCGCTGATATCGCGAATCATCTGGGCCGCGTCGGGGGATTGCGAGACCTGCTGTGACATGAAACGTCCTCCTTGTGGAATGTCCCGCCTTCGAGCCGATGGGGCTCAGCCACGGCGCCCCGGGTCTGACTCAATAGCCGTCGAGCGGAAATCCGGCCGTGGCCAGACCGTCGCGAATGGCCGGGTAGGCGGCCGGGCGGCAGTAGTAGCGACCGCTTTTCTCCCCGATAAAGCCGGCGCGGTGCAGCGCATGGCGCATGCCACTGGAGCCGGGGTCGGGCAGCACGCACTCAAGTTCCCGGGCGCTCAGGCTTTCGTGAATCAACAGCGCCTGCAGGATCAGCAGCGCCTGGGTGCCATCGCTGCCGGGCAGCGAGAACTCTTCCAGCGCGACCACCCAGAGGGTCTGCTGGTCGTCGTCGCTGTAGTCGTTGTCCTCGGTCTCGCGGGCCTTTTTGAGACTGCGCTGCCAGAGGTGCCAGGCCACCCAGGCTATCCCGCGACTGCGAGCGGCCAGCGTCTCGAAGTATTCCTCGCGTGGCCTGTCTTTCCTGTCGAGGGCAAAGATGTTGTTGCCATTGCTGTTCAGGCGAAAGCGGGTGCCTTCAACGGCCTGCTGTCGGGCAATGTCGGCGATCCAGCGGCGCAGGCGCGGCTCGTCAAAGGGCTTGAAGGTCAGCGGTTCAGGCAGGATCAGATGGGCATCGACCGCCTTGCATAAAAACGCCCAGGCCCAGCTGTTGCAGCCGATCACACAGTGGCGCTCAAGGTCTGCCAGCGATTCCAGCAGCGACCGAATCAGGCCCAGGCCGCTGCGATGGCGCAAAAACCATGCTTCCAGCCGCGGGATGACCAGCACGCCGTCGCCGGAAAGATCCAGCGGCTGCTCCGGAGTATCGATCAGCAGGGCATCCCGTGTCGGCGGTTCCAGCACGTCATGGTGACGTCGCCGTGCCCACTGTGACAGCAGATCCTGCTCATCACACGGCGGCAGCACGATCGGGGTGATCCAGCGTCCGGGCATGGGGTCGGTAGCCCAGTCGGCCAGCGTCTCGTCCAGCTCTGTCATCAAGGGCGTGTAAACCGGCGGTGCGGCCATGTCGCTGAACACCTCGGCGCTGTCGTCCAGGCGGTCTTCGGCGATGAAGGGGCGGTCGCCGCGGCGCGTCAGCAGCGTGCGCAGCCGCATCATGGCCATTTTGACCGCGGCACGCTCGGGCCAGGAGGGGCGTTCGACGTCCTTTAGCGGCACCAGCGGATGGGGCTTGGGGGGAGGCGTGGTACGAATCATGAAAGAAAAAGCGCTCCTGCAGCCGGGGTCGGTAACGGGACAGAACGTAACGTCTCGTTACCTTATAGCGCAGGATGGGATATCAGGCGATGCTACAAAAGCGCCTGGAGGGGCATCGGCGCATAAAGATGCTCATACAAAATGGCGCCCCCGAGCGCCATGAGCAGTACACCGCCGACGATTTCGGCGCGTTGACCGATCACGCTGCCCAGCACGCGACCCAGCATCATGCCCGTGGTCACCATGATCATGGTGGTCATGCCGATTGCCAGCGCCGCCAGGGCAATATTGACGTCGACAAAGGCCAGACTGATCCCGATCACCAGTGCGTCAATGCTGGTGGCCAGCGCCGTCAGCATCAGCATGCCAATCGGCTGACGCGGTGATGGCGATGGGTCGTCATTCTGGGTCATGCCGGCATAAATCATGCGCACCCCCAGTCCCACCAGAAGCACGAAAGCGATCCAGTGGTCCCACTGGGAGATCATCCGGGCGGCGGCCAGGCCAAGTCCCCAGCCGATGATCGGGGTAATGCCCTCAATGGTGCCAAACAGCAGCCCGGTACGAAGGGCATCCGAAAACTTCGGGCGGGCACCGCCGGCACCCTTGCCAAGGGCGGCGGCAAAGGCATCGGTGGACATGGCAAGGGCAAGAAAGGCAAGGGCAGCAGGACGCATGAAAAACCAGGGCGGCGAGGACCGCTTGTCATGAGGCAATGACCCGACCGGACAGGCCGGTCGAAAATGAGCCGCGATAGTGCCGGAGCCTTGGAAAATATTCAATAAAAACAATTATCTATAAACCGTGGGTGCACTTGTTTCCAAAAGGGGAATTGATTTACCTCGTTTGTTGTTGCCCTGTGATGGTCAATAACTTCCCCCTCATGAAGGCCTGAAAACGGGTAACATGGCGCCCTCGCGGCCCGACTGACCGGGCCACACTCTTCTTGTAAGGACAGGATAACGCACATGTCTGCAATGCCCGGCTGCCCCGCCTGCGAGGCCGATTACACCTACGAAGACGGTGCCATGTTCGTTTGCCCGATGTGCGGCCATGAGTGGCCTCAGGGCGGCGAGGAAGCGCCGGTAGATGCGGAAAAAAGCATTCGTGATGCCAACGGCAACGTACTGGTTGATGGCGACACGATCACGGTGATTAAGGACCTGAAGGTCAAGGGCTCGTCGCTGGTGGTGAAGGTCGGTACGCGGGTGAAAAACATACGCCTGGTCGACGGCGATCATGACATCGACTGCAAGATCGACGGCATCGGACCAATGAAGCTCAAGTCCGAGTTTGTCAAAAAGGCCTGATGCCTGAACATTGGCTCGTGCAGGACACATGAAAGGATCGCCCCGAGAGGCGGCCCTTTTGCATTAAGAGACGCCCTTTTACATTGAGTAGTGGGCGTCAAAGTGCGATGGAAGGGCCGGGGTTATCGGCATGGGGAACCAGTAAAAGGCCTCCATCTGTATGTTTCACGTGAAACATTCAAGGCGGAAAGGTCCAACACAACGGATGACGCCGCGCCCATGGCCCGTATAATGCGCGCTCTTATGCCTTTTGTTTATTGAAAGGCGTTTTTTTATGGCAACCGGTAGCAGAGCGTCATGAGCAAAACGTCATCCGATGGCCCGGAGATTCCGGAGCCCCGCGGCACGTCCCGCGATTTCAAGCGCAGCATGCAGTCACGCCATCTGGTGATGCTGTCACTGGGCGGTGTGATCGGCACCGGGCTTTTTCTGAGCTCGGGCTATACCGTCAATCAGGCCGGCCCCATGGGGGCAATTCTGGCCTACCTGATCGGCGGCGTGGTCGTCTATCTGGTGATGATGTGTCTGGGCGAGCTGTCCGTGCACATGCCCGAGACCGGCGCCTTCAGCGCCCACGCCACTCGCTATATCGGCCCCGGCACCGGCTATACGGTGGCCTGGCTTTACTGGCTGACCTGGACGGTGGCGCTGGGCTCGGAGTTCACCGCCTCGGGCCTTTTGATGGCGAAATGGTTTCCGGACGTGCCGATCTGGATCTGGAGTGCGCTCTTTGCGCTGATTGTCTTTCTGACCAATGCCTTCACGCCGAAGATCTTTGCCGAGACCGAGTTCTGGCTCTCGCTGATCAAGGTCGCCACCGTGGTGATTTTCATCATTGTCGGCGCCGCGGCGATTTTCGGTCTCGCCGGACCGGAAGGGCAGCCGGCGCCGATGTTTCACAACCTCACCCGGGAAGGGTTCTTTCCTACCGGCGTGATGCCGATTCTGGTCACCATGCTGGCGGTCAGTTTTGCCTTCTCCGGCACCGAGCTGATCGGCATTGCGGCCGGGGAGACCGAGAATCCCGAAAAGAACGTGCCTCTGGCGATTCGCGCCACGCTCTGGCGGCTGGTGGTCTTTTTTGTCGGTACCATCGTGGTCATCGCGGCCATGCTGCCTCGTGAACAGGCCGGCCTGGTCGAAAGCCCGTTCGTGACGGTCTTTGCCATGACCGGCATTCCTCATGCCGGTGACATCATGAATTTCGTCATCATCACGGCGCTGCTGTCGGCCGCCAACTCGGGGCTGTATGCCGCCTCGCGCATGCTGTGGTCGCTGGGCGAGCAGCGTACCCTGCCGTCGGTGTTTGCCCGCGTGACCCGCGGCGGCATTCCACTCAACGCGCTGCTGTTCAGCATGCTGGGCGGGCTTCTGGCACTGCTTTCCAGTGCCTTTGCGCCGGACACGCTTTATCTGGTGCTGGTCTCGATCTCGGGCTTTGCCGTAGTGGCGGTCTGGATGAGCATTGCTGTCAGCCAGATGTGCTTTCGCCGTCAGTTTGTGCGCGGCGGCGGTGACCCGGCAACGCTGGGCTACCGGGCGCCTTTTTACCCCTGGGTGCCGCTGGGGGCCTTTATTGCCTGCCTGCTCTGCTTTGTCGGCATCGCTTTTGACCCGACCCAGCGTATCGCCCTCTACTGCGGCATTCCCTTTATCGCCGTGTGCTATCTGGCCTTTTATCTGACCGACCCGCGCCGCAAGGGCGGGACCGATTCCTCTGCCGTGAAGGAGACCTCATGACCACGACCGTCGATCCCATTGCCCGGGCTTTGCTGGATCACCCGCTGTTGATCGTGGATGGCGCGCTGGCCACTGAACTGGAAGCACGAGGTTGTGATCTCAACGACAGCCTCTGGTCGGCACGTGTGCTGGCGGAAAATCCCGAGCTGATCCGTCAGGTGCATCTGGACTATTTCAGAGCCGGCGCCGATATCGCCATCACGTCGAGCTATCAGGCCACCCTCGAAGGCTACATGGCGCGCGGCATGAGCGAAGCCGAGGCGCTCGAGCTGATCACGCGTTCGGTGACTCTGGCCGTTGAGGCGCGCGACGACTTCTGGCGCGAGGCGGGCCACGAGGGCCGGCCGAAACCGCTGGTCGCCGCCTCGGTCGGGCCCTACGGGGCATATCTGGCCGACGGCTCGGAGTATCGCGGCCACTACGATATCGACGAGGCCGGTCTGGTGGACTTTCACCGCGCCCGCATGGCCGCATTGGCGGCCGCCGGTGCCGATGTGCTGGCCTGTGAAACCCTGCCATCACTGATCGAGGCGAAAGCGCTGGTCACGGTGCTGCGTGAATTCCCCGACATGAGCGCCTGGATCACCTTCACGGCCCATGATGGCGAGCACATCAGCGAGGGCACACCGATTGCCGAGTGCGCCCGCTGGCTCAATGATCAGCCGCAGGTGGCGGCCCTTGGCGTGAACTGCACCGCGCTTGAGCATATCCCGTCGCTGCTTGAACAGATGTCCGGGGCCACCGACAAGCCGCTGATCGTCTACCCCAATTCGGGCGAGACCTATGACGCCAACAGCAAGACCTGGCAGGGCGGCTGCGACGCCGCTCATGGCGCTGGGTTCGGCGAGCAGGCCGCGCAGTGGTATGCGCGTGGCGCGCGCTTGATCGGCGGGTGCTGTCGCACCACACCCGAGGATGTTCGCGCCATCTCGGCCTTTCGCGCCGGGCTTTGATTTGTCGAGCACCTGAGTGATGATAATGCCCGCCCATCGGCGGGCATTTTTTGACATGTCATCGACTGTCTGGACCGCAGGGCTGCAATAAAGGGGCTACGCTTTCGGGCAGGCATACCGAATTCAAGTTAGATCAGGAGTCATTGTCATGAAGTCATATCGCGTGCTGGCCCTTTTACCGCTGGCAGCCCTGCTGAGCGCCTGCGGCGATGCCAAAGAGGCCACTGAGGGCAACTTCCGCTCCGCGCTGCAGGACGATGTCGGCAACATGGGACCGGCTGTCTGTCTGGAAGCGCCGGCACCGCGCATGCCGTTCGTGATGGATCAGCGTGTCGTCAGTCAGCACCCCGGGCTGGCCGACCGTGCCAGGCGTGCCGATGCGCTGGCAAAGGCCGGCCTGCTTGAGCGTGAAGACCTGAGCGATGGCCGCCAGCGTTACACGCTGACCAAAGAGGGCCGCGACCTGTATGCCCGTGAGGACGGGCTCGAGCAGGGTGGTTTCTGCTTTGGCAAGGTGCGCATTGAAGGCGTGGATAACTTCACACCGGCTCAGGCCATCGACGGCGGCTATACCGTGTCGCACGTGCGCTACAGCTACAAGATTAATGACCTGCCGGACTGGGCCGAGGAAGAAAGCCTGCAAAAGGCCTACAAGGGCGGGCTTGAAGGTCTTGATGCGCTCCAGCACAAGCGCGCGATGATGATTCTGACCAACAAGGGATGGCAGACCGAGCGTCGCTTTGCCGAGTAGTTCTGAATCACCACGTTAAAAAGGCGACCCCACGGGGTCGCCTTTTTCGTGGCAGGTGAGGCACGTTCGTCTCAAATACGAGGCGCTAATCGATGACCGAGCCGGACTGCGGCACCAGCACATCGCTTTTGATGTCACTGATGGTGCTGGCGCCGGTCAGCGTCATGGCCACGCGCATTTCCTTTTCGATCAGATTGAGCAGATTCACAACGCCGCTTCTGCCGTGGGTTGCCAGGGCATAAATGAAGGCGCGACCCAGCAGCACGGTATCCGCGCCGAGTGCGATCATGCGGACCACATCCAGACCATTGCGAATCCCTGAGTCGGCAAGGATCTTGAGCTCTCCCTTGACCGCATCAGCGATCTCCGGCATCGCACGGGCACTGGAGAGCACCCCATCGAGCTGGCGCCCGCCGTGATTGGACACCACGATGCCATCGGCGCCAAAGCGCACCGCATCCCGCGCATCTTCGGCATCCAGAATGCCCTTGATGATCATCGGGCCCTTCCAGAAGTCGCGAATCCACTCCAGATCCTGCCAGGAAATTGAAGGGTCAAAGTTTTTGGACAGCCAGCCCATGTAGTCTTCAAGGCCGGTGGGGTGGCCGCGGTATTTCGAGATGTTGCCCAGATCATGCGGCCGTCCGTGCAGGCCGACATCCCAGGCCCAGAGAGGATGCGTGGCCGCCTGCCACATCCGGCGCAGTGCGGCGCGCTCACCGCTCATGCCGGAGTGCGCATCGCGGTAGCGAGCCCCGGGCGTGGGCATGTCGACGGTAAAGATCAGCGTGCGAACGCCTGCCGCCCAGGCGCGCTCAAGGGCATTTTTCATGAATCCGCGGTCCTTGAGCACATACAGCTGAAACCACATGGGGCGCTCAAGGGCGGCGGTGACCTCCTCGATCGGGCACACCGACACAGTCGACAGGGTAAAGGGGATGCCCTTTTCGGCCGCGGCCGTTGCCGCCTGTACCTCACCCCGGCGTGCATACATGCCACACAGGCCAATGGGGGCCAGCGCCACCGGCATCGCCAGATGTTCCCCGAACAGCTCGGTTTCAAGGCTCAGCTCGGACATGTTTCTCAATACGCGCTGGCGCAGGGCCACACTGGCGAGATCATCGACATTGCGCCGCAGGGTGTATTCGGCGTAGGCACCGCCGTCGAGATAGTGAAAGAGGAAGGGGGGCAGCTTGCGCTGCGCCGCTGCGCGATAATCCGTTGACGCTGAAATGATCATGTTGAGCCCTGAATTCAGAAAAGAGGCGACGCTTCAGGCACCGCTGGCAAAGGGCATCAGCCCCCCATCAGCGGGTCCCTGATCCCCAGCGCGTAGCAGGCCACAAGCCCTATGATGCCGGTGAAGAGCACGTAGTAGAGGGTGGGCCAGATCGTCTTGCGCAGGGTGATCCCTTCACGGCCGATCAGCCCGACCGTGGCCGATGCCGCCACGATATTATGGATCGCGATCATGTTGCCGGCTGCAGCACCGACCGCCTGAATGGCCACAATGAACGCCCCGGAAATGCCCAGCGTTTCGGCCACGCCAAACTGGAACTGGCTGAACATCATGTTGCTCACGGTATTGGAGCCGGCCAGAAAGGCCCCCATTGCGCCAACGGTCGGCGCCAGAAGCGGGTAGACGCCACCGACGCTGTCGGCCACATAGCGCGCCATCGCAATGGGCATGCTGGGCAGGTCTGCAGCGTTGATGCCCGAGTTGATCAGAATGCGCACCATTGGCACCGTGAACAGCAGCACAAAGCCGGCCTTGAGCAGTACCTGGCTGGACTCGCCGATGGCCGCACCGAGTGCGTTCAGGCGCATGCGATGAAGTCCCACGGTAAGAAGGGCCACGAAGACCAGAATGCCACCGGGCAGAAACAGCGGTTCGATGCTGGCACTGATGCCGTCTTCGCCCAGAATATGGGTCATGCCAAAGCTCAGCGATTTCAGCGCCGCCGTCACCTCGGGGAAGACCCGGCTGATGACCAGCAAAAGCCCCACCAGCACGTAGGGCAGCCAGGCAAGCCACTGGCTCATGGGGCGGGCGGTGAGCTCGTCGATTCTGACCTGCAGCGTGCCGACCCACTCGGCCGGCCAGTCGTGGCGCTCGGCAAAGTCCCAGGTGCTTTTGGGGGTCAAAAAGCGAAGGCGAGCGGCGGTCACGACAATGACCAGGCCAACAAGACCGCCCAGCAGGGAAGGAAATTCCGGACCGAGCAAAACGCCGGTAATGACGTAGGGCACGGTGAGCGCAAGCCCTGCAAACAGCGCAAAGGGCAGGATTTCAAAGCCGGCCTTCCAGCTTTTTTTCTCGCCGAAAAAGCGCGTCAGCATCACGACCATGATCAATGGCATGACGGTGCCGACGATGGCATGGGTGATCGCGGTGCCATTGGTGATCTGCTGCAGGAAAATCTCCCAGCTGGAGCCACGTGCGATGAGCTGATCTGTCAGGGCCACGTTGTCCAGTCCGGTGGTCACGCCGATCACGATCGGGGTGCCCACAGCGCCAAAGGAGACCGGTGTGCTTTGCACCAGCATCCCCATCAGCACGGCTGCCATGGCCGGAAAACCCACAGCGACCAGTAGCGGCGCAGCAATGGCGGCCGTGGTGCCGAAGCCGGAAGCCCCTTCAATGAAGCTGCCAAACAGCCAGGCAATGATGATGGCCTGCACGCGTCGATCCGGGCTGATGGTGGTAAAGCCGGCATGAATTGCCCGGATCGCGCCCGAGTGTTGCAGCGTATTGAGCAGCAGGATCGCCCCGAAAATGATCCAGAGAACGCCAATGGTGATGATCAATCCCTGTAGTGTGGAGGCCAGTATGCGTTCAAGACTCATGTTCCACCCAAACAGCGCAATCAGCACGCTGAGCAGGTAGACCACCGGCATGGCACGACTGGCCGGCCAGCGCAAACCGATAAGTAAAAGTCCGGCAACGAGGATGGGCGTAATGGCGAGCAGGGCAAGCAGACCGGATGTCATGTTAAACCCCTCTCAGTGATCAAGGGCAGGATGTGAATGAAATGGCGGGACTGATACGTGGCGGGTCATGGGCATGGCTCCACGGTATTATTGGACTTGTCAGTAAATTGGTAAGACCAATTTAGAGGATATTAATACTCGGCCAGTGGAGATTAATGGGCTTTGATCACAAGGGTCAACGAAATTGGATTGATACTTTGGTTCATGGTAGTTGCTCTGCCGCTACAGAATCGGGCTTAATATAAAATTGGTAAGACCAATTTTGGAGGGCGTATGGAAGTCGGTCAGGTTCGCCACCGCAGGCTGGCGGATGGCATTGTCGAGCAGCTGCAGTCAATGATTCTGGAAGGCACGCTCAAGCCGGGCGAGCGGCTACCGGCAGAGCGCGCACTGGCCGAGCAGTTCGGCGTTTCCCGGCCTTCGCTGAGAGAGGCCATTCAGCGTCTGACGGCCAATGGTCTGCTCAGCAGCCGGCAGGGCGGCGGCACCTATGTGACCCCTTCACTGGGGGCGAGCTTCAGTGACCCGTTACTGCACTTGCTGGAAAACAGCCCCGACGCCCAGCGCGACCTCCTCGAATTCCGTCATACGCTGGAAGGTGCCTGTGCGTTTTACGCCGCCCAGCGGGCCACCGAGCCGGATCGTGAGCGACTGCAGCTCGCCTTTGACCGGTTACAGCACTGCTATCAGAACGTAAGCCCTGCCACGCAGGCCGAAGAGGGGGCAGCGGACGCAGGGTTTCATCTGGCCATTGCCGAAGCCAGCCATAATGGCGTGCTGTTACACACGATCCGCGGGCTGTTTGATCTGCTCAAGCGCAACGTCGTGACCAATATTGGCGGCATGTATGCCCAGCGCGTCGAGACCCGAGAGATTCTCACCGAGCAGCATCGTGAGCTGTTCGAGGCGATCATGCATCGCCAGCCCGAGGCAGCCCGCGAGATCGCTCAACGCCATATCCATTATGTGCAGGAAGTGCTGTCGGACGTGCATGCCGAACAGCAGCGCATGGCGCGCGCCCGGCGACGACGCTGACCCGGCGCCTGGCCCATTTGCCGGGCGGAAACCATAAAAAAGGCGACCCCAGGGGGTCGCCTTTCTCATGGCGGATAACGTTTTGAAGGCTGCCCGTTTCAGCCGTGCCAGCCGCTTGCCTGTGCAACGACCAACAGCACCACGGCAATCAGCACCCAGAGCCCGAACAGCGGCAGAAAAAAGCGTACCCATTTCTGCCAGGGCACACCGGCGAGTGCCAGCGTGGCCATGAAATAGCCCGAGGTCGGGTAGAGAATATTGCCGATGCCATCGCCCAGCTGATAGGCCAGTACGGCCGTCTGGCGGGTGACGCCCACCACGTCGGCCAGCGGCGCCATGATCGGCATGGTGACCAGCGCCTGGCCGCTGCCCGAGGGCACCACGAAATTGAAGCCAAGCTGCGCGATATACATGCCCAGCGCCGACAGCGCCGTGGGCAGTCCGCCAACCAGATGGCCAAGCGCGTGGACCATGGTGTCGAGCACCTGACCGTCCTCGAGCACTACAGCGACGGCCCGAGCAATGCCGGCGATCATGGCGCCCATCAGTACATCGCGAAAGCCCTCGTTGAAGCCCTCGCAGATCTCGTCGACCTTGAGTCCGGCAACCAGACCGGCGGCAATGCCCATGACGATAAAGAGTCCGGCCATTTCCGACATGAACCAGCCGCGTCCGAGCACGCCATACACCAGCACGCCAAACAGGGCGAGGGTGACGACAATGCAGAGCTTCTGGCGGATGGTGGCGGGGGCCGTGACGTCGTTGAGGGCGTGCTGATAGCGCGCGCGCTTTTGCTGCTCATCGAGCTCGTCATGGACCAGGCTTGCCTCGGGGTTGTCACGCACGCCCTTTGCATAGCGAATGACCCAGAACACCGCAACGGCCAGCATGGCGATCAGCGCGACCAGACGCAGGCCATATCCGGAGTAGAGCGGCAGGCTGGAAAGCTGCTGCGCCAGCCCCGTGTTGATCGGGTTGATGACGCCGGCGGCAAATCCGGCCGTGGTGGCGCACAGCGCGATGGCGGCGGCAGTCACCGAGTCAAAGCGCAGCGCAATCAATAGCGGCAGGATCACCGGCACATACACCAGCGACAGCTCCTGGGTGCCAATGATGGTGGCCAGCCCGCCGAACAAAACCATCAGCACCGGAATGACCCACAGGCTGCGCCCGGCAAAGTGGCGGGTCAGGTGATCCACTCCCAGCTCGATGATGCCGGTGCGCCTGAGCACGGCAAACATGCCGCCGATCAGCAGGGTGAAAAACACCACCTCGCCGGCGCCGAGCAGCCCGCGCGGAATGGACAGCAAAAGCTCGGTCGGCCCGGCAGGGCTGGGCGTCACCCAGTGAAAGGAGGCCGCATCGATGGTGGTGCGGCCATTGGGGCCGGGCACGGTGTCGTAGGCGCCGGCCGGAATCAGCCAGGTGGCCAGACCCGCCAGCAGGATAAAGATGAAAAGAATGGCGTAAATATGCGGAATCTGAAACGAACGTTTCTTTGGCGGACGAACCGATGCGGGTCGGGAAGGCGCTTGTGGCATGGTGAATGACTCGTTGTTCTTGGTTGGGCGTCAGGGCAGCCCCTGTGGCTGCCTGAGTCCCGATAGTTTCACAACTGGCCATCAGACGAAAGTCGGCGGCAAATGGGGGGGCAGCCCGTCATGCCGTCTACAGCAGGAAATTGATACCAATGACCAGCAGCAGCCCGGCAAACAGGCGCTTCAACAGCGTTGGTGACAGGCGATGTGCCAGGCGCACGCCAATGCGCGCAGACAGCATGCTGGTCAGGGCAATGCCCACCATGCCCGGTAGATAGACATAGCCGATGCTCCAGGCGGGCAGATCATCATGGCCGTGACCAAACCACATAAAGGACAGCGCGCCGGCAATGGCGATCGGTAGACCGCAGGCCGCCGAGGTGCCGACGGCCTGCTGGGCCGGCAGGTTGCGCCATAAAAGAAACGGTACCGTCAGCGAGCCGCCACCGATGCCAAAGATGGCCGAGGCCCAGCCGATGATCGTGCCGCCACCGATCAGCCAGGGTTTGCCCGGCGGTCGATAGTCGGTGCCGCCGCCTTTGGGACGCAGGTTGAAGGCAATCTGGATCGCCATGGCGATGGCAAACACGCCGATCACCGTCTGCAGGTCATTGCCCGGAATCCACGACGCGGTCAGGGCGCCCAGCGCGCAACCGCCCACGATACCGATGCTCATCCAGCCCACCAGCGGCCAGCGCGTGGCGCCCATACGGTGATGACCATGAATCGAGTTAAGCGAGGTGAAGACGATGGTGGCCAGTGATGTCCCGACGGCCAGATGGGTCATGACCGCGGGATCAACGCCCTGCAGGGTAAAGCTGTAAATCATGACCGGCACGATGATCAGGCCGCCGCCGACCCCGAAAAGCCCCGCCAGAATGCCGGCCACGACGCCAAGTGCGAGATAAAGAAGAAAGATCATGCGAAGTCCAGGGTCATTGGGAGACCAGTGTCATTGGAAATCCAGCGTCATCGTGCGATGGAGGCCGGTCAGGCATCGGCCGGGAATGTCGACAAGCATAGTGCCTGGAGAGGCGATGCTGTAGTGATCACGGCTCGCTCCCCTGAACCCTCTATGCTCAAGGGGGCGTGACGACATTGGCGCGATGAGTCTGTCGCGTCCACAGTAAGATTAATCCATATCTATCTTTTTCATGTGCGCGCCGGCAAAACCGCCCTGCACGGCGGTCGACCTGCGCCCTCGGCATCGGTTGGCGACACATGGCGTGTGACGTTTTATATCAAGGAAATGTGTGTTGATGAGCAAAAGACAGGTTGCCAATCCCGAACGAGAAGAAGGGTTTGCCCCGCTGGGTGATTACGCCGCCATCGGCGAGGGCCGCTCGGTGGCGCTGATTGCGCTGGATGGTGCCATTGACTGGTGGTGTGCGCCGAGCATGGATTCACCGCCGCTGTTTGATCGTCTGCTCGAGCCTGAGGTGGGCGGTTACTTCTCGCTAACCCCGCGTGATGAGTACCGCGTCGAGCGACAATATCGCAAAAACAGCAACGTGCTGGAGACCACTTTTATTACCAGTGGCGGCAAGGCCCGCGTCACCGAGTCGATCAACAGCAACACCGCCGGGCGGCTGCCCTGGTGTGAGCTGGCGCGACGTGTGGAAGGGCTTGAGGGCGAGGTCACGTTTGAGATCTGTTTTCATGCCGGCACCCGCACCGAAACGGTCAGCCCCTGGCTGCAGACGACGCCCATGGGTCGGGTCTACAACATTGGCCATCTGATGGCGATGCTGCGCTGCTCCGAGGACGTGGAGATCAGCGAATGCTGCGACCGATACACTCGGGGCACGCTTACCACGCGTGAAGGTGAACGCTCGATGGTGGCGCTGCTGGCGACCGAGGGCCAGCCGCTGGCGGTGCCCTCGATCGAGAGCATCGATGGGCGTATCGAGGTCAGCGATTTTGCCTGGCGCGACTGGATCGAAAAGCTCGAGTTTCACGGCGAATATCCCGAGTGGGTCTATCGCTCGGCGCTGGCGCTCAAGTTTCTGCTCTACTCCCCCAGCGGCGCCATTGCTGCGGCCGCGACCACTTCACTGCCCGAGCGCCTTGGCGGTGACAAGAACTATGACTACCGCTACGCCTGGGTGCGCGATGCCTGCCTGATGATCAAGGCGTTTGTGCATGCCGGCGCCATCGAGGAGTCTCAGGCGGCCTTTTCATGGCTGACCCAGACGATCCGTCGCCACGGGCCCGATATGCGGGTGTGCTACACGCTCACGGGCGATCTGATCCCGGCCGAGACGTATCCGCCGGTGACCGGCTACAAGCATTCGCAGCCGGTGCGGGTGGGTAACAACGCCCGCGATCAGATCCAGCTGGGCATGTATGGCGACATGCTCGCCACGGCGGCGCTGTTTATTGATGCCGGCCACATCATCGATATCGATACCGCCCGGCTGCTGGGCGATCTGGCCAACCAGTGCGCCGATCGCTGGCGGGTGCGCGATGCCGGCATCTGGGAGCTGCCCGGTGACTACAGACACTACACGCACTCCAAGATGGCCTGCTGGCTGGCGCTGACGCATGCGGTACAGCTGGCCGAAGAGGGCCACATCGAAGCCACCTGGAAAACACGCTGGGAGCGGGAGCGAAACCGCATCGCCGAGTGGATCGAGACGCACTGCTGGTCCGAGGCCCGCGGGGCCTATGTCTTTTACGAAGGTGTGGAAGGGCTGGACGCGGCGCTGTGTCTGACCCACCGCTTTGGCGCCGAGGTCAATCGCGAGCGCATGCTCTCGACCTATCGCGCCATCCGTCAGGAACTGGGCCGTGGCTCACTGATCTATCGCTACTCCGGTGCTCATGAAGAAGAGGGCGCTTTTGTCGCCTGCTCCTTCTGGATGGTCGAGGCGCTGGCGGCGCTGGGGGAAAAGGAAGAAGCCCGCACGCTGATGGATGAGGCGCTCGAGGCCACCAACGGCAACCTGGGGCTTTTGACCGAGATGGTCGACCCCTCGACTGGCGAGCACCTGGGCAATGTGCCTCAGGGGCTCAGTCACCTGGCCCAGATCTGCGCGGCCAATGCGCTCTCCGGTCGCACGCTGGAGGATGCGCACTACTAGATGTGCACTTCTGGATTTGCGCCCCTGGGTTTGCACTACTGAATGCACACTACGGGTGAGGCCATGACCGAGTGCGTGAGCGGCGACAGGTCGGGTCCGCGGTGCCATCATGGCCATGAATAACAACAGCCACTCAATCAGAAGGAAAGGGGACATGCTCAAGAAGGGCGTTTTGTGTGCGACCTGCGGCGTACAGTATGACGAGACGGGCCAGACACCCGATCGGTGTCCGGTCTGTGCCGACGAGCGTCAATATGTGCCGGCCAGTGGCCAGCGCTGGACCACCCCCGAGGCACTTGCCGCGCAGCATGCCAACGAGTTCGAGCCGCTTACACCTGAGCTTTTCAGCCTTCGCAGCACGCCGAAATTCGGCATCGGTCAGCGTGCACTGCTGCTGCAGACGCCCCACGGCAACGTGCTGTGGGACTGCATCAGCCTGCTCGATGACGCCACGTTCCAGCAGATCCAAGCGCTTGGCGGCCTGACCGCCATTGCCATCTCCCATCCGCATTACTACAGCACCATCGCCAGCTGGGCCGAGGCCTTCGACTGCCCGGTGCATGTGCATGAGGATGACCGCCAGTGGATCATGCAGCCCTCGTCACGGCTGTCGTTCTGGCAGGGAGATCGTCTCGATCTTTTGCCGGGGGTAGCCCTGCACCGGCTGGGTGGTCACTTCCCGGGGGCAAGCGTGCTGCACTACCCGGCGCAGAAGCTGCTGCTGGGCGGCGATACGCTGCTGGTCACCCCGGACGGGCTGGCCTCGTTCATGTGGTCCTATCCCAACAACATTCCGCTGCCGGCGACCACGGTCAGGGCCATGGGCGAGGCTCTGGAGTCGCTTGATTTTGACGCGCTCTACTGTGCCTTCAAGGACAGCGAAATTCCTTCGGGCGCCGGGCCGGCCGTCAGATATTCGGTCGAGCGCTACTGTCGCGCGCTCGAGTCGTGCCAGATGCCGGGTCCGCGCTGACAGGCAGTAACGCCCCTCGGTTGCCTCAACCGCGGGGCGTTGTGACCTGAAGCCGGATTACTTCTGCGGCTGGACGCGGATCAGCGCACCATCGCTCTGGTCGGTCAATAGCCACAGGGCGCCGTCCGGCCCCTGATCGACATCGCGCACCCGACCCAGGTTTTCAAGATAGCGCGCCTCGCCGGTGACGCGTCCATCCTCCAGCGTCAGTCGGACAATGCCGCCCGGGTTGAGCGAGGCGATCAGGATGTTGTTCCGCCAGTCGTCAAACAGCGCACCGGTATAAAACGTCATGTCACCGGGGGCGATGACCGGATCCCAGTAATAGACCGGCTGCTCCATACCCTCCTTGTGGGTGATGCCCTGGCCGATGGCGGCCCCGGAGTAGTCCTCGCCGTAGGTGATCACCGGCCAGCCGTAGTTGAGCCCCGGTTCCGGGCGGTTGAGTTCATCGCCGCCTTTTGGGCCGTGCTCGATGGTCCAGAGCTCGCCGGTGTCCGGGTGTCGGGTGGCACCCTGCACATTGCGATGGCCATAGGACCAGATCTCGCCTCGAGCCTCGTCGCGCCGGGTGAAGGGATTGTCGTCGGGAATTGAGCCGTCGGCGTTGATTCTGACCACCTTGCCGATGGTGTTGTCCAGCGTCTGGGACAGCTGGCGCGGCTCGACCAGTGAGCGCTCGCCGACCGTGATCCAGAGTGTGCCATCGGTGCCCCACACCAGCCGTGAGCCAAAGTGTTTGGTGGAATCCCAGGCCGGCTGCTGGCGGAAGATGGTTTCCACTTCCGTCAGGCGGGTGGCGTCCTCGCTGAGCCTGCCACGCGCCACGGCGGTAGCGTTCTGGTCGGCCGTGCCCTGCTCGCGGGGGCGCGGCTCGGCGTAGCTCAGATAGACCCACCGCTCGATGTCAAAATCCGGGCCGAGACTGACATCCAGCAAACCGCCCTGGCCGCGGGCATCGACGTTGGGGACACCTTCGATCGGTTCCGACACGTCACCTTCCGGGGTAATGAGGCGCAGCCGGCCCGGGCGCTCTGTCACCAGCAGGTCGCCATCGGGCAGAAAGGCGAGCCCCCAGGGGTGTTCAAGGCCGTCGGCGACGGTTTTGGACTCGAGCTTTAGAGTCTCCTGCAGCTGCGGTGCGCGGGTCTGGCCCTCGAAGGCCGGCGTCTGTGAGGGGGCATTGGGCGGGCCGGTCGGCACCGGTTCGGCCATGA
Source organism: Kushneria sp. Sum13 (assembly GCF_052692355.1). Lineage (NCBI taxonomy): Bacteria > Pseudomonadati > Pseudomonadota > Gammaproteobacteria > Oceanospirillales > Halomonadaceae > Kushneria > Kushneria sp. Sum13. Next base: position 3,455,862 of record NZ_CP199847.1, on the reverse strand, counting down.
CGGGCGCAGACAGGATCAACAGGGCGAACAGGGGTGATATTGACGACGCGACACGCATGGGCACTCTCCCGGCAGGCTGAATCGATACTTGTGGATCGATTCAGCCTCGCATGCCGGGCGTGCTGATGCCCGGCCCCTTCAGCTTTGGCTCAAGCCGAAGAGGCGCCTATCAGACGAAGGCGACTAAAGCGTGCCGTCCGCGATTGCCCGCGCCATGGTGGGCGCCAGTGGCAGGCGGGGCAGCAGGGTCGCCTGGTAGGCGTGATAGAGATCCGGCTTGCCGGACCACACGGTGGCGGAGGGGCGATTGTGGCGGTCGAGCTCCTGATGCCAGCTGCCCTGCTCGCGGTCGATCATGAAACGATCGATATAGTCCCAGAACCGGCGATACCAGCGCTCGTAATCGTCGTGGCCCGTCCGCTTGAGCAGCATGGCCGCGGTCGACGCGGCCTCGGCCACTACCCAGTGCATGCGCTCATGCACCACCGGATGGTTGTCCCAGTCATGGGTGTAGATCAGTCCGGGCTCGCCATCGACGTGCCAGGCCAGTTCGGTGGCATGATCAAACAGGCCGCGGGCATCCTCGACCAGCCAGCCCGGTGCCTGATCGCCATCGCGCAGCAGGCTGCCTTCCAGATGCAGCATCAACCGCGCCCACTCGAAGGCATGGCCAGGCGTTGCACCGTAGGGGCGAAACGGATCACCGGGCTTGTCCTGGTTGTAATCGCGCCACTCCTGCCAGTCGCTGTCGAAATGCTCGACCACGCGATAGTCGTTGGGTCGGGCGTGGGCGTGGATGATCTTCTCGACAATCGACAGGGCGCGCCGACGCCATTTGGGGGCATCAAGCACATCGGCAAGCTGCAAAAAGGCCTCGGTGGCGTGCATGTTGCTGTTGCCACCACGGTAGGCTTCATCCTCACGCCAGTCGCGGGAAAAGCCCTCTCGCAGCCGGCCTTCGCTTTCGTCCCAGAAGTGCGTCTCTAAAACGTCGGTGATGTCTTCCAGCAGCGCCCCGGCGTCTTCGTGGCCGGCCTGCCAGGCACTGGCCGCAGCCAGCGCCACAAAGGCGTGGATATAAGCCTGCTTGGTTTGCGTCTCGCCGTCGCGCGGCAACTCACCGTACCAGCCGCCGTGCTCGTCATCGCGCAGCGCACCCTGCAGGGCGGCCACGCCATGCGCCACCAGCAGCGCCGCGCCGGGCTCACCGCGCATGGCCGCCAGCGCGAAGCAGTGGGTCATGCGGGCGGTGATCATGGTGTCGGGATGGGCATCGTCAGGCAGTCGGCCCTGGTCATCCAGCGCGGCGAAACCGCATTCGGGATGACGCGAGGCCCGGTAGAAGGCCAGCAGCCGCTGGCCTTCCGTCTCGAGCCAATGGTGATGCGCCGGGCGGTCGAGCCAGCTGTCATGACGCGAGGGGAGATAGGGTGTGGTGCCGGGCATAGGGGTCATGGCCTCCTTCATCCGTGATATGGGCATGCCGATGATGGCCTTCGGTGCAGGATAGGTCAGTATGCTTTCCCTGCCCTCCGATGACCTTCCGTGTCGCTTGTTTGACATCCTGATACGCGTATTATCGAGCGGCAAGCTCTCTCAACATAACAGGTCGTGTCGGCATCATGTCTCCTGAACTCTTCTGGGCCTTTCTGGCCGCCTCGATCCTGATCAGCATCACGCCCGGGGCGGGTGCCATCAACACCATGTCCAACGGTATGCGCTATGGGCTCAAGCGCACCCTGCCGGCGATTCTGGGGCTGCAGGTCGGGCTGGGCGTGCAGATTCTGGTCGTGGGCGCGGGTTTGGGGGCGCTTTTGGCGTCTTCTGAACTGGCTTTCGCGCTGATCAAGTGGGTCGGGGTGGTCTATCTGATCTATCTGGGCATCAGCAAGTGGCGAGAGAAGACCGTCGATATCGAGGCTGCCTCGACGGGCGCGCCTCACGAAGGCGCGGCACGACGATTCTGGAAAAGCGTGCTGGTCAATGTGACCAACCCCAAGGCCACGATTTTCATGATTGCGCTGCTGCCGCAGTTTCTCGACCCGGCGCTGTCGCGCGTCACGCAGTTTACGGTGATGGGCGTGACCATGATCGGCATCGATATTCTGGTCATGTGCGGCTTTGCAGGTCTTGCGACCCTGGTCGCCCGCTGGCTACGCTCACCGCGCCAGCAGCGTCTGCTCAATCGCCTGTTTGGCGGGCTGTTTGTTTTTGTCGCCGGGCTTCTGGCCACCTGGCGGGCCTGACGATGGTCGAGCCATGAATGAAAAACGCCCTGTCGATAATCCGGCAGGGCGTTTTTGTGTCAGCCAGCTACGTACGGGTATGGTGGAGCGTGCGTGCCAGCGCCTTTTTACGTTTGAGCCGGCTCGAGACCATCGGGCCAAACAGGGACAGCAGGGTCAGAGCGAAAAACACCAGCGCGATCGGGCGGGTAAACATCAAAAGCCAGTTCCCGTTGTACATCGCCACGCTCTGCCCGAGGCGCTGCTCGACCATCACCCCCAGCACCAGGCCGATGGCCAGTGACACGACCGAGAAGCCGTAGCGCTGCATTAAAAAGCCGATGGCCCCGAAGGCAACCGCTACATAGACATCAAACACCGATTGTCGAATGGCATAGGCGCCGATAATCGAAAATAGAAATACCAGCGGCCAGAGGATCGGTACCGGGATCTGCGTAATGCGGGCGTAGAATCTGGCACCACCAAGTCCGATGACCAGAAACAGCAGATTGCCCACCAACAGCGCTGCAAAGAGCGCACTGAGCAGATTGCCCTGCTCGTTGAAAAGCGTCGGCCCCGGCTGCACACCCTGTGCCAGAAGGCCCGCCAAAATGATGGCAGCGGTAGGGCTGCCCGGAATACCGAGTGCCAGGGTTGGTACCAGTGAGCCGCCCACTGCCGAGTTGTTAGCCGCTTCCGAGGCTGCAATGCCTTCGATGGCACCCTTGCCGAACGCATCCTTGTTTTTGGAGGTTCGACGTGCCTCGTTATAGCTGATCATCGACGCGATGGTGGCCCCTTCGGCCGGCAGTACGCCGATAAAGGTGCCGATGCCGGTAGCGCGCAGCACGGTATTTTTGATCTGGCGAATATCGGCCCATGTCGGCAGGCGTGCGGCCTTCATGCCCAGCACCTCCCGCTTGAGGCCAAGCTCGGTCGACTGCCTTAGAAACTCGGCAATGCCGAAAAGTCCGATCATGACCGGCACGAAGCCGATACCGTCATACAGGGCACTGGTGCCAAAGGTGTAGCGCTCGGTGCCGGTCATCATGTGGACCCCGACGGTCGACAGCAGCACGCCAAAGGCCCCGGCAATCAGGTTTTTGGCCGCCGAGCCGCCGCCGATGGTGGCCAGCATGGAGAGACCAAAGATGGACAGCGCGAAATATTCGGGTGGGCCGAACTCGTAGGCAATGCCGGCCAGCATGGGGGCGGCAAACAGCAGAAAGATCACGCTGACCACGCCGCCAAAGCAGGAGGAGAGGGTGGCAATCCCGATGGCTCGGCCGGCTTCTCCCCTTTTGGCCAGCGGATAGCCATCCAGACAGGTCGTGGCAGAGGCGGAAGTGCCGGGGGTGTTGATCAATATCGCCGTGATACAGCCGGCAAAGGTTGAAGAGCCGTAGATGGTGGCCAGCACCACGACCGCCGAGACCGGATCCATGGTCAGCGTGAAGGGCAGTGCCAGCGCCGCCCCGGTGGTGCCACTCAGGCCCGGCAGCACGCCAATGATGGTCCCTGCCAGGGTCGTGACCACAATCAGCAGCAGAAGCGACGGATCGGCAAGGGCAGAAAGCCCGGACATCAGAAGATCGGTCATGGTATCAGCGCCATTCGTAGTAGAGGTTCAAAAGCGGGCTGCGCGGAAATCTGATCTCAAGGCCGATATCGAACAGCACAATGGCGATCAGCGGGGACAGGGCCAGCGCGATCAGTACCAGTACGCGTCGCTCCCCCCATAAAAGGGCGGTCCCCACCGTGACGGCAATCAGCGCGATTAAAAACAGGTTTGAAGCGACCAGTGCCGAAAAGATCACCAGCAGTAGCGTGGTGGAAAACAGAACCCGCGGCAGGGTGTCGCCCGATGCGGGGGGCTTTCTGAGGTCGTGAATAAAAGCGATAACGGCAAGGATCAGGATCAGTGCCGTCACCAGGCGCGGGAAGGTGGCCGGCTGAAGACCGCGCGCCAGAATGGCCGGCACCGACTTGAAGGTATAGGTCTGTACAAAGGCCAGAATGGCGAGCAGTCCCACCGCCAGTAAGGGCCCTGAGTGACGAACAAGGCGAGAAGGTTGCATAAAATGGCCCCGGTCGATGGAAAAGGGCTTTGATCGGCTGTCCTGCACGACCGGCGGACCGGTCGTGCCAGCGTTGATCAAAGGGTTATTCGATATATCCCAGCTCGACAAGTGCGGCATTCATGTTCTTTACGGCCGCATTCATCTGCTCGCCCCAGACCTCGTAATCGGCCACGGAGGTTTCCGGGCTCAGGCCCATCGCCGAGGTCAGGAAGTTGCCGAACTGGTCGCCCTGCATGCCTTCCATCAGCGTGGTCCGCAGCTTGTCCACCACTTCGGGCGGGGTGCCTTCGGCCACGGCAAAACCGCGTACGGTGGAGTAGTCGGCATCGATGCCCAGGTCGGCCGTGGTTTCCACATCCGGTGCGCTTGCAAGGCGCGTGTCGGCCATGACGATCATGGGGCAGATTTTCCCGGCATCGATCTGTGCGGCGGCTTCACCGTAGTTGAGGACCGCCACGTCGACATTGCCGCCGATCAGGTTGGTTTCGAGATCACCGCCGCCTTCAAACGGCACGATCTGTGGCTGCTGAATGCCGGCCGCCTTGCCAAACATGAACGCCGAGACATCATCGATATTGGCCACATGCGTGACGCCATAGCGCAGTGGCTTTTCCTTCTGGGCCTCGATAAAGGCCTGTGCATCCTCGAATTTGCCACAGGCGGTCATCAGTACCTGCGGGTCGTTGGTCGCACGAGCAATCGGAATCAGCCCTTCTGCCGTGGTCGCGCCATTCTTGGCCTGCTGTACGGCGTGTCCGGTCGTCCAGGTCAGCAGCGTATAGCCGTCATTGGGACGGTCCTCGAGATATTTAAGCGAGACCACGCCGGCGCCTCCCGGACGATTGACCACGATCATGTCGGTACCCATGATCGGCTCGACGGCACGGACCATGGCGCGGGCGGTCAGGTCCGTGCCGCCACCGGCGCCGGAGTGAGTGACCACTTCGATGGTTTTGCTGGGAAACTCTGCGGCCTGCCCCTGTGTGGTCAGACCCAATGCGACCAGCCCGGCCGCCAGTACTGAAATTTTCATGTGATTCTCCCGGTTAGCGTCACTGCGTTTTAACGCGTCGCCTGGTCAGTCACTGTCTCTTCAGGCAGACACGGTGTTCGAATATCTGGCAGTCCGGCTCAGGTCACTGTCTGCTGCAGACGAGAAGCCATGCGGGCTGCCAGCAGCAGGGCCTGACGCGAAGCGCCGATATCGGCGATACCACGGCCTGCGATGTCATAGGCGGTGCCATGGGCCGGCGTGCAGACCGGGAATGGAAAACCGCCCAGCATCGTGACGCCGCTGTCAAAGCCCATCAGTTTCATCGCGATCTGCCCCTGGTCGTGGTACATGGTCAGCACCGCGTGATAGCCCTCGCGAGGGGCGCGCAGAAAAACCGTATCTGCCGGAAAGGGCCCTTCGACGGCCCAGCCGTTGTCGCGGGCGCGCGCCACGGCCGGTTCGATGATCTCGATCTCTTCCCGACCGAAGTTGCCACCATCGCCGGCATGCGGGTTAAGACCTGCCACCGCAATGCGCGGGGTTTCGATGCCCGACTGCTCCAGACACTGCTGAGTCAGGGCGATCTCTTCGAGAATGGCGTTTTCATTGAGCGAAGCAGCGACCTGCGACAGCGGAATGTGCGAGGTCACCCGCGCGTTCCAGATGTTGTCCAGAATGTTGAACTCGCGCGCCTTGCCCTTGAAGCCGATGGCCCGTGCCACGAAACGAATTTCATCGTCGTAGTCAGGATTGGCGTAGCGCATCGCCTGCTTGTTGAACGGGGTGAAGCAGACCGCTTCCACGTGACCCTCATTGGCCAGCGCCAGTGCTTCGTTGAAATTACGTGAACAGAACGTGCCGCCTGCCAGTGAGGGTACGCCGCGTTCGATTTCATCAGGGGATAGATGGCCGAGATCGATAAAGGCGGCCTGATCCGGTGCGCCGGCTTTCAGACCCTTGAGGGTAGTGTCGGCCAGGTCGGGGGAAAGCCCTGCGGAGCGGGCGCCTTCATCGAACACGCGGCGGTCCCCGATAATCACGAGCCTTGCGGCAGCATTCACCTGTGGATCTGCGGCCAGTCGGGCTGTCAGCTCCGGACTGATGCCGGCCGGGTCTCCCATGGCAAGTGCAATCAAGGGGCGATGGGTTCCAGAAGAAGACGTACTGGTTGTCATGTGATGTCTCACCTTTCAAGAACAGGAAGTGTGGCTTGACGATGAGAGTGCGCCTTAATGCATAATGTATACATTATACGTTGGTCCCAAAGTTGGCGTTACGACCTTACCCATAAGTCCTGGAGCATCTCCTGCTATTGCCTGAAATGATGCTTCACAACGCTGTCATATAGCCGGGCATGCTGTTGTGATGACCTGCCAGGCGATACAAAGGGTCCGGGCCAATATTGATTCAGCTTCAGGGCAAAAGGACATGACATGACAAGGACACAGGGCCTGAGTGAGGCTGCCGGCACCATTTCCCGGCATTCGCTGCATGATGCGATTACCAATCGCCTGCGCGACATGATTATTGAAGGCGAGCTGGAGCAGGGCGCGCGAATTTATGAAGGGCCGCTGTGCGAAACGCTGGGCGTATCGCGCACGCCGCTGCGTGAAGCGCTGCGTTTTCTGGCAAGCGAAGGGCTGGTCGAGCTGGTGCCGCAACGCGGGGCGCGTGTGCGTCAGTTTTCAGCGCGCGATATCGAGGACATGCTGGTGTTGATTCGCTCGCTGGAGGAGCTGGCGGCAAGAATCGCCTGTGACCGTGCCAGCGATGACGAGATCAAGGAGGTAAGACGACTGCACGATCAAATGGTGGCGTACTATCACTCGGGCAACCGGCTCGATTATTACAAGACCAACCAGCAGATCCACACAGCCATCGTGGCATTGGCCCACAATGAGCCGCTGGCGCAGGTGCACACCTCGTTGCAGTCAAAACTCAAGCGTATCCGGTTTATCGGACATGATGGCCCCGAGAAATGGGCATCCGCGGTGCATGAGCACGAGATGATCATGGCAGCGCTCGAGCGTCGCGATGCCGAGACGCTGGTGGCCGCATTGGGTGAGCATCTGGGCTATGCCTGGCAGCGGGTCAGGCACATGGTGTGAGTCATGCCTGCGAGCTACGCGGCAGGCTCGTCTCTCTCCGTGGCAGATAGTGCACGTGCAGGTGGCCATGATGCGGTGAGCGTTCAATGACGGTGTCCACACCATACACATCGAGAATGCGCTCGGGAGTGAGTACTGACTCCGGCGTGCCCGCGGCTGCTACGCGGCCTTCCTTCAAAAGCACCAGCTGATCGCAGAACATCGCGGCGAGATTGAGATCATGTAGCGCCATCACGCAGGTGGTGGAAAGACGCCGGACCAGCGCGAGGATTTCCAGCTGGTGCTGAATGTCCAGATGGTTGGTGGGTTCGTCCAGCAAAAGCTCGCGAGGGCGCTGGGCCAGCGCCCTCGCGATATGGACGCGCTGACGTTCACCGCCGGAGAGCGTATGCCAGCTCTGGTAGCGTCGGCTCTCCATGCTGACCTGGACCAGGGCCTGTTCGACGGCGTTGCTGTCTTCTTCACGCCAGCCGCTGAGCATCGAGCGCCACGGGGTGCGCCCCAGCCGGACCACATCCAGCACCGTCACGTCGGCATCGGTGGTGGCGTTTTGCTCGACCAGTGCCAGCCGCCGGGCCACGTCGCGACGGTTCAACTGCTCAAGCGGGGCATCATCAAACGTCACGACGCCTCTGGTGACGCGCCGCAGGCCGCATAACAGACGCAAAAGCGACGACTTTCCCGAGCCGTTGGGTCCGAGCAGCCCGACCGTATCGCCGGGCGTGATGGCAAGGCTCACGTCATCGACAATCAGGCGGCCGGCCGTGGACCAGCTGACCGCGTGGGCCTGTATCGACATGCTATGCCTCTCCGGGTAAGTAAGTGGTCACTTTCGTCACAGGGGCGGCCGGGCGCGATAGAGGATCATGGCGAAGACCGGCGCACCAACCAGCGCGGTGACCACGCCGATGGGCAGGCTCTGGTGAGGCAGAATCACCCGCGAGACGATGTCGGCCAGCACCATGAAGATCGCCCCGATCAGCAGCGACGCCGGCAGCAGACGCACATGCGCCGTGCCGACCATAAAGCGTGCGGCGTGAGGAATGACCAGCCCGACAAAGCCGATGGCCCCGACCATGCTGACCATGGTGGCCGTCATCAGCGCGGTAACGGCAAACAGGATCAGGCGGACGGCGCCGACCGGGATGCCCAGGGCCGCGGCGGCGTCCTGACCAAAGGTAAAGGCATCCAGCGCCCGGGCAAACAGCAGGCAGATCGCAAAGCCCGGCAGCACCACCGCCAGTGCCAGCGTTACCTCCGGCCAGCGTACCCCGCCCAGATTGCCCAACAGCCAGAACATGATGCCGCGCACCTGCTCGGCGCTTGCCGAGGTGCTGATCACCCAGGCCGTCAGCGCGTTGAACAGCTGCGAGCCGGCAACGCCGGCCAAAATGATGCGATTGGGGCTGGTTGATGCGCCGCGGGACAGCGCCAGCACGACCGCAAAGGCGCCCAGCGCGCCCAGAAAGGCCCCCAGCGACAGCCCCATCGCGCCGCCGCCCACACCAAGCACCATGATGCACACCGCCCCGGTGGAGGCGCCCGCTGAAATGCCCAGCACATAGGGTTCAGCCAGCGGATTGCGCAGCAGCGCCTGCAGGATGGCGCCACACAGCGCCAGCCCCGCGCCGCAGCAGGCGGCCACCAGTGCCCGGCTCAGACGATATTCGCGAATGATGCTTTCATGGATGCGATCAAGTGGGTACTCACTGACCCCGAGGGCGTTGCCCAGTGCCTTGAAGGTCGTGGCCAGTGGAATGTGGATCTCGCCGATCGAGACCGCCAGCGCCATCGACAGTACCAGCACCATCAGGGCCAGTACGATCAGCCCCAGGTGCAGCCCCTGACGATGTCGGGCGCCAGCGAAACGGCCCTGCATGGGACTCATGGCGTCTCATCCGGTGCGGAGGCACCGGTTGGCCTCAGCCTGCTCAGGGCGTTGGCCACTACCTCGAGACCCTCCAGGGTGCGCAGGGTCGGGTTCATCGCCTGGGCATCCAGCACGATAAAGTGGTGCTCTCGCACCGCGCGCATCTCGCGGGTGACCGGGTCATGCTCGAGAAAGTCGATCTTTTGAGCCACGTCATCGGCCGGGAAGTTGCGCCGCGTCATCCGGCCCAGCACGATTACATCCGGGTCGGCTGCCGCGATGCGCTCCCAGCTCACCGCCGGCCACTCCTCCTGGCTTTTGATGATGTTGTGCACCCCCAGTTTTTTCATGATGTAGCCCGGCGCCCCGAACTGTCCGGCCACCCAGGCATCGCCTGAAAGTTCGGCGCTGGAAAACCACCACACCATGGAGAGATCCCCTGGCATGCCGGCACCGGCGGCCGCGGCGCGGGCCTCGCGCGCGCGCAGCGCATCGACCAGATCAACACCGCGCTGCGAGACGTTGAAAATCTCCGCCAGTTCCTGAATTTCCCGATATACCAGTGACATGTCGAACGCCCGGGTGCGGGCGCCATCAGGGTTGGTGTCTCCGCCATAAAGGCGTCCCACGCAGTCGGTGGGAGAGAGATAGGTCGGCACGCCCAGTGACGCAAACTGCTCGCGGCTGGCAATGCGACCCCGGGGGCCGACATCGGTTTCAAACTGCGCTGCGACCAGGTCGGGGTTTTGTCCCAGCACGCTTTCAAGGCCTGGAATGCCGCTGGAGAGTCGCGGCACACGGTCGTTGGAAGCCTTCAGGTTCTCCGGCACGTCGCCGATCCATACGGCGCTGGCGGCCATGCGATCGGCCAGGCCCAGCGAGAGCAGTATTTCAGTGGTGTTCTGGCCGATGCTGACCGCCCGCTGCGGCGGGGCCTCAAGGGTGATCTGGGTGCCGCAGTTGTCCAGCGTCACGGGATAGTGGTCACCGGCGTCGGCGGCCGCTGCCTGAAGGGCCGGCAGCATGAGCAAAAGCGACAGGGCACACAGGGGCAGACGTGAAAGCGCAAGGGGCATCAGAAGGACCGGTGAAAGGACAGTGGATCAAGGCATGAACATACCCGACGAATCCGGCGGACAAAAGCGAGCAGGATTCAGTCGGGCATGTCGCATCATTCATGCAGGGTCAGGCCGGACAGGTTCAGGCCGCGGCTCGCTCCTGGCGCAGGGACAGTACCAGCATGCACAGCGTGATCGCCGAGCACGCCGCCATTGCCAGCACCACCGCCGTGACCGAGGTCGGCAGGCGTGAGGACAGCGCGCTGACAATGCCGGCGATGCCGAACTGCGAGGCGCCCAGCAGCGCCGCTGCCGTACCACTGTTAACGCCGAAGTACTCGATAAAGGTGGCCTGGATGTTGGGCGCAATGGCACCGACCATGCCGATGCTGACCATCATCGCCGGCAAAAAGACATAAAGCCCGGCATCGAAGACGCTGGCCAGTATCAGCACGACAATCGCTGCAGCCTGAATGCAGGTGGCGCCGCGTAGAATGCGCCGCGAGCCGAAGCGCTCCAGCAGGGAGCGATTGGTCAGATTCGCGATCAGCATGACGATCACGTTGGCCCCGAACAGCAGCCCGAAGGTGTGTTCATTGGCGCCGAAATGGGTCTGATAGACGAAGGAGGCGTGGGTCACAAAGATCATCAGCACCGAAAACGAGGCGGCCTGCCAGAACAGAAAGGGCAGGGCCTGGCGGGTCGCCAGCACCTGAGCGTAGCGCTTCAGGATGTTGACCTTCGGACCCGGTGCTCCCTTTGGCGCCGCGCCGGCCTTTTTGAAGGCCACCAGCTTCAGCAGCGGAATGACTAGCAGGGCATAGAGCGCCAGAAACAAAAAGATGAACGACCAGCCGCCCAGGCTCAGCAGCAGCCCGCCCACGGTGGGCGCGATGCCGGGGGCGACCACCATGATCAGACCGATCAGGCTGAAAAGGCGCGCGGCCTCGACACCCTGCACGCGGTCGCGCACCAGCGCTGGTACCGACACCAGCGTCCAGCCGGCGGCAAAGGCCTGCAGGGCGCGAAAGGCCAGCAGGCTTTCAAGCTGCTCGCTCTGCCAGATCAGAAGACTGGCCACGCTGTAGAGGATCAGCCCGGAGAACATGATTTTTTGACGCCCGAGCTGGTCGGACAGCGGCCCGCCAATGAGCTGACCGATCGACATCGTGAAGATATAAACCGAGACGCTCAGGGAGACATCGCTGATCGACACGCCCAGCGATTCGGCCATGGCGGGGAAGGCGGGCAGATAGGCGTCAAGCGAGAAGGGGCCGATGGCGGCCGTCAGCGCCAGCACCACGGCCAGCGAGAGGTGAGAAGGGGTTCTGGATGCCATGAAGCGTTTATGCCTGAATTCGGTCGAGGAAATGAATCCGCCATTATGGCGACATGAGAGGCATTATCAACGCGCTGCCCGTCGGCCGCCCCGGCAAGGGCACGACCGATCGGGTCGGCATCAGTCGCTTGCCTCAGGCGCTGTCAGGGTTTCGCAGGCCTGAGCGATACGCTCGCAGGCCTCGCCGAGGCGTTCGGTGGCGGCGGCAAAGGAGACCCGAAACCAGGGCGCCAGACCGAAGGCCGTGCCCGGCACGACGGCCACATGGGCCTGCTCGAGCAGAAACCGCGCCACGTCCACATCCCTTTCAAGCACCTCGCCTTCGGGCGTTTGACGATTGATCAATCCCTGACAGCTGATGAAAAGATAAAACGCGCCTTCAGGAACGCGGCACGACAGCCCGTCAATGGCATTGAAGGCCGTCGCGCACATGTCGCGGCGCTGGCGAAAGATCTCGAGGTGTTCTTCCAGAAAGTCGCGAGGGCCATTGAGGGCTTCCACGGCCGCGGCCTGCGAAATGGCGCTGGGGTTGGTGGTCATCTGCCCCTGCAGCATCGCCATGGCGCGAATCAGATCCTTCGGGCCGCCGCCAAAACCGATGCGCCAGCCGGTCATGGCGTATCCCTTGGAGACGCCGTTAACGGTCAGGGTGCGCTCTAACAGTTCCGGCACCACGGCAGCGAGAGTGGTAAAGGCCCAGCCGTCGTAGGCGAGATACTCATAGATGTCGTCGCTGATCACGAACACCTGTGGGTGGCGCTTTAATACCTCACCCAGCGCGGCCAGCTCCTCGCGGTGATAGCCGGCGCCGGTGGGGTTGCCGGGGGAGTTGAGAATCAAACATTTCGTCTTCGGCGTGATGGCGGCCTCAAGCTGCTCGGCCGTGAGCTTGAAGCCCTGTGTTTCATCACACTCGACACAGACCGGCATGCCCTCGGCCAGACGCACCATGTCTGGATAGGAGACCCAGTACGGCGCCGGAATGATGACCTCGTCATCCGGGTCAATGAGGGCAAACAGGGCGTTGAAAATGACCTGCTTGCCACCAGTGCCCACCGAAATCTGATCGGTCGCGTAGTGCAGACCGTTGTCCCGCTCGAACTTGGCCACCACCGCCTGTTTGAGCTCGGGGGTGCCATCGACATCGGTATAGCGGGTGTGGCCCTCGTCGATGGCGCGCTTGCCGGCGTGTGCAATATGGGCGGGCGTATCGAAATCGGGCTCGCCCTGCGACAGGGTAATGACATCCAGTCCGGCCCGGCGCATCTCGGCGGCGCGGCGCGAGATATCAATCGAGGCAGAGGGCTTTATCGTGCTCAGGCGGCGGGCAAGCGTGGTCATGGTCAGCGTTCCGGTCAGCAGGGGAGAGGCCCCCAGAGTAACGGCTTTGGCCGTGGGCGGCCACGCGCACACCGCGTGGTCGCGTGGGAGGGTGTCGTCAGATCGGCGGCGGCTGACGAATCAGCTGACGCAGCAGGTGCATCATGGCAGCCACCCCCGGTGGCAGTTGCTGGCGGCGCAGGCTGACCAGCCCGTAGGGCTGTACGCTCAAACGCGTGGACGACGAGATGATGCGAAAGCGCTGCGGGTCGCACAGCAGCTCGGCCACGCCTCGGGTCGCCACGGTCAGAAACGACGAGGCGTTGACCAGCGCCAGCGAGGTGGTCAGATCCGAGGTGTCGACGATCCAGTGGGGTGGTTCGAGACCACGGTGACGCAGCAGGTCATCCACGCGCTGGCGCATCAGGGTGCCGGGCGGCTGCAGCGCCCAGGGGTAGTCGACCATGGCAGACAGCGCCGGCACCGGCTGCTCGGCCAGCGGATGGTTACGACTGCAGATAAAACAGATTTCCTCCTCGCCGATCTCCTCGAACACGAAGTGCTCGCCGGAGAAACCGGCCGGAATGCGAGAGATCACAAAATTGTAATGACCATCGAGCAGTCCGGAGATCAGGGCGCGACTGACATCCACGTGCACGTTAATGCGAAGTCCCGGGCGCTCGCCGTGCATCTGCTCGATGGCCCGCGTCAGCAGGGCCACGGCGGGTTCCATGACCGTGCCGACCCGGACCAGTCCGGCGTGTCCGGCACGGATGGCGTTGAATTCCTCCCCGGCGCGTTCAAGTTCATCGATGATGGTTCGGGCGCGGCGAATCATCAGCTCGCCATACAGGTTGGGCGAGAGCCCGCGGCCGTGACGTTCGAACAGGGTGGTGCCCAGGCGTTCCTCGAGTTCAATCAGAAGTCTCGAGGCGGCGGGCTGGCTGATGCCCAGCACTTCGGCGCTACGATGCAGATTGCCCTGTTCGCCAAGGGCTACAAAAAGCTGTAGATGACGCAACTTTAGTCGTGATCTAAAAAACCAGTCTTCCGGCAGAGTCCCCATGACGTGCGGCTCGTTATGCAAGTGATATCAAAATGGTCATCACCTTTCGGTATGACCGGCATTGGTCGGGTATTACCCGAGGAAGATATCGTCTGTGGTATTGGACTTACAGTGATGTAAGGCATTTTGCGACCAATGGCGCATCGGCCTGTTCCGGACGCCATGGTCTGATCCGGAGCCGGTTATGCCCAGCGCGCCCGAAGCCGCTTTATCCACACCCCTTCTGCTGTTGATCTCGGCCATGGCGATTGCCATTTTGCTGCTGTTGATCATTCGAATTCGTCTGCATCCCTTCTTTGCGCTGGTTATGGTCAGTATTGCCACGGCGCTGGCGACCGGCATCGATGTCAGTGACCTGATCTCGACCTTGACCGGCGGCTTTGGCAAAACGCTGGGCAATGTGGCCATGTTGATCGGCTTTGGCGCCGTGCTCGGGCGGATCGTTGCCGTCTCGGGCGGGGCTCGCGTGCTGTCTGACACCCTGATTCGCATCTGCGGGCGTGAACGGGCGCCTTTGGGGTTATCGATTGCCGCACTTTTGTTTTGCTTCCCGATCTTTCTCGATGCCGCCTATGTCGTGATGCTGCCGATCATCTTTGCGGTCGCGCGTGAGCTCAAGGGCTCGGTGCTGCTGTACGGCCTGCCCGTTGCGGGGGCCGCTCTGGTCATGCACGCCCTGATGCCGCCGCATCCGGGGCCGGTGGCCGCCGCCGTCTTTTTACACGCCGATATCGGACTGGTGCTCTTTGTCGGGCTGCTGGTCGGGCTGCCCACCTGGTATGTAATGGGCTATCGCCTGGCCGTGTGGCTTGCCAACAAGACACCGTCCCAGCCAGTGCCCGATGTGATGGGGGGTGAGGAAAACGACGGCGCGCCGGCCCCCGCCTTTGGCACCGTGCTGCTGGTCCTGCTGCTGCCGCTGGTACTGATTTTCATGAACACCGGTATCTCGACGTTGATCTCGGCGGGCACCCTGCCGGAAGACAATGCGCTGCTGGACGTCTTCATTGTCATTGGCGAGACCCCGATTGCGCTGCTGATCAGTACCTGCGTGGCGATGTGGCTTCTGATCTTTCGCCGCGGACGCCAGGAGCCGATGGACGCCATCAACGACATCATCGAAAAGGCGCTGGCGCCAGTGTGCACCATCATCCTGATTACCGGTGCCGGAGGCATGTTCGGTGGCGTACTGACGGCTAGTGGGATCGGCAATGCGCTGGCGGCGAGCCTTGATGCGATCGGCATGCCGCTGATTCTGGCCGGCTATCTCATCGCCTCGGTCATCCGCATCGCCCAGGGCTCGGCCACCGTGGCCGGGACCACGGCGGCCGGCATCATGGCGCCGGCGGTACTGGCACAGCCGGAACTGGCCGGCATGCCGGCGGCCTGTATCACCACGGCGATCGTGGCCGGTGCCATTGGCTACTCCCACGTCAACGATTCCGGGTTCTGGCTGGTCGGTCGGTTCCTGCAGGTCGAGACCCGCACCATGCTGCGGACCTGGAGCGTGATGTCGATCGGTATTTCCCTGATGGCCTTTGGTCTGGCCTGGGCGCTTTTCGCCCTGGTCGCATAAGGCGCCATCTTCAAACAGCGGGCCCGCGGGCAAGTGTCCCGGGTCCTGATTCCGGCCCCTGCAAGACTTCTGCAAGCCCCTACAAGGAGATGTACTCATGCCTTATACCGCTGATGACTGGCCGATCACGGCCGCACTGCTGCAGTTTGCCGGTGTTGATGCCCAGGGCCGCGCCGTCAATGACGCCGATCCTGCCCACTGGCGCAGCGTGTTCGAAGAAGTGCGTGATGCCGGCTTTGATAACGCCGATCTGTTTGACAGCTGGATCAAGCCCGGTGACCTCTCCCGTGACCGTCTTGAAGCGCTGGGCGGCGCGGCAAAGGAAGTCGGTATCGGCCTGCCGTCAGTGTCGGCCATTCGCCGCAGTGTCATCGATCTTGAGCACGGGGAAGACAACCTGGCCTACAGCCACCGCACGCTGGAAGCTGCGGCCGCGCTGGGCTGCCGCGTGGTCTCCTTCGGTCTGCACCAGGCCCTGACGCCCGAGCAGCAAAAACAGCTGTGGTTCTGGACCGTGGAAGGTCACAAGGACCCGAAGGCCGATCGTGATATGTGGAATCTGGCCGTCAAGCGCCTGCGCGAGCTGGGCCAGCATGCCGATGAGCTGGGTCTTTTGATGTCTCTCGAGATGTATGAAGACACCTACCTGGGCACGGCCGACTCGTCTGTCGCGCTGGTCAAGGACATCGGTCTGGACAACGTCGGCATCAACCCGGATGCGGGCAACCTGATTCGTCTGCACCGCCCGATCGAGTCCTGGCTCGAGATCATGGAAAAGACCATGCCGTATGCCAACTACTGGCATGTCAAAAACTATATCCGCGACGAAGACGTGGCGCGCGACCACTACGTGGCCATGCCGGCTCCGCTGGAATCGGGTCTGATCAGCTATCGCAAGGCGTTTGAAATCGCACTGGCCAACGGCTTTCAGGGCATCATCTGCACCGAGCACTACGGCGGTGACGGCCTCAGCGTGTCCAGCACCAATCAGAAGTACCTGCGCGAAAAGATTCTGCCGCGCAAGCCCGGTTATGCCCTTGGCAAGAGCCAGGTCCGTCAGGGCTGATCGCCCATGACCGCGATATGACGACACCATGTCTACAGGGAGTGAAGGTTTCATGACACGTAAAATTGCCATTGTCGGCTCGGGCTACATGGGGGGCGGCATCGCTCAGGTCATGGCGCTGGCCGGTGCCGAGGTTCTAATCAGCGATGTCTCGCTTGAAGTCACCCAGGCCAACCGCGAGCGTCTGATCGAGGAAACCCGCAGGTTTGTTGCCGACGGTCTGTTCCCCAGTGACGCCGTCGAGCGCATCGAACGTCAGGTGAAAGTCGCCGAGTCCATCGAGGACGCAGTACGTGACGCCGATTTCATCGAAGAAGCCGTGCCCGAGAAGATCGACATCAAGCATGAGATCTTCAAACGTGTCAGTGCTGCGGCGCGCCCGGATGCGATCATCGCCACCAACACCTCAACCATCTCGATTGCCAAGCTCTCCGAAGCGGTCACCAACCCGGAGCGTTTTCTGGGCGTGCACTTCTCCAATCCGTCACCGTTCGTGCCGGGCGTGGAGATCATCCCGCATGAAGGCACCGACCCCGCCGTTGTCGAGCGCGCCTGTGCGATCGTTCATGAGACCGGCAAGGAGACGGCCACGGTCAAGGACGTGACCGGCTTTGTGCTCAATCGTCTGCAGTACGCGCTGTTTCACGAGGCAACGCAGCTGCTGGAAGAAGGTGTGGCCAGCCCCGAGGACATCGATACGCTGGTGCGTACCACGTTTGGCTTCCGCCTGCCGTTTTTCGGCCCGTTCGCGATTGCCGACATGGCAGGGCTCGACGTCTACAACTTCTGCTACCAGTCGCTGCAGACCGACTTTCCCGAGCGCTTTGCCACGCCCGAAGCGCTGAGTTCGCTGATCGAGCAGGGCAAGCTGGGTACCAAGAGCGGTGGTGGTTTCACTGACGTGCCGGCCGAGCGCATCCCGGACCTGATCGCCTGGCGCAACCGGGCCTACGTGAAGCTCTCCGAGCTGATGAAGGAGCTCGGGCCGCCGCCGATGAAATAATCCGGCTGACGGTCATATTCAAAAGCGCCCGCTCGATGATTCGAGCGGGCGCTTTTTTATGTGTGAAAGCATCCTGTCAGGGATTGTCGTCTCAGAATCGCTGATACATGACAGTGTCGCTGTCACCTTCGATCACTGGCGATGATGTTTCACGTGAAACACTGTCTTGTCGATCAGGGCAAGGAGGCGGCTATCCCATGGCCTGATTGATCAGGCCAAAGCGAGGCAGCACGCTGTCATCCACCGCCGGGCCACGGCGCATGCGCACGACCCTGTCTACACAGGCAAGGCCCGATTCGGTCAGCAGGTGGTCCTCCTGTGGGTCGACCAGATCCAGCCGCACGAAGGCGCCCTCTGCATGTGAGAGCAGCGTGGCCATCAGCGCCTGAGCCTGCTCCGGTGATTCGGCCATGACCGGGCCGATGTGTTCGCCGCGACCGTAGGGACGGCGCAGGGCCAGCCCCACGAGCTGACCGTCGCGCTCGATCACGACGCCCTGCGTGGCCTGACGCACGGCCTCAACATGGACGGCGTTATCGGGCGACAGCGCCATGATGGCCTCAATATCCTGCTCGGTCATCGCACGCAGCCCCTCGAGCGCTTCCGGCGTCTCCGGGGCGTTTGTCACCATCCCCTGGTACTGACAGACGGTACTGAACGGCGTGAACCCGAGCTTTTGATACAGCGGCGCGCCGGCCACAGTGGCGACCAGCAGCTGGGTACGATCCCCGGCCAGTGCCATCAGGCGGGTCATCATGGCACGTCCCAGCCCCTTGCCCTGCCAGGCGTCATCGATGATCACCAGCCCAAGCGTGGCAGTATGATTTTGTGGCAGGCAAAAGCCGGTGCCGATCAATGTTCCGTCCGGGGTTTCGATGGCGACGCCGTGGCCCAGCTTGAGCATCGTGGCCCAGTCCTCAGGGCGATGCGGCCAGCCCAGCCGCTGTGACAGCCCATGCGCCTGCACCAGATCGTTGTCATGCAGGGGGCGCCAGCAGAGTTCCTGTGAGGTATCGGCCGAGCATTGCGATGAGGATGAAGACATGACAGCAGGCTCCCATGGAGGTGTCGGGTGGGGGGATGGTTACTGTCGCATGCGCCTTGCGCGTGTGCCACGCCCGGGCAGGGCCGGCCATGCAATTCGGCAGATCTGACCGAATCAATACGGCTTTGACGCATCAACTGCGTCGAGCGCGGCCACACTCGGCACCCCGTGCCGGGCCATTGGCCTTAGCATGAAGGGAGCCTTTTGCCCTGAACATCGGGCGGACCCTTTCATCGCCGGGAGCCCTTTCATGTCGAGCTTCGATCCAGCCCGTATCACTATCCCCTGTGCTCACTTCATTCATGGCCGCCAGGTGCGTGATCGCGACGACCTTGAGGTCATTCGACCGGCTGACGGCGCGGTATATGCCGGCCTGCCGGTCGCCGATGCCGCTCGGGTCGATGAAGCAGTGACCAGCGCTCGGCAGGCGTTTTTGCATGCTGACTGGGCGCGGCGGGCCCCGCGCGAACGGGCGCGCATCATGCGCCGCTGGGCGGATCTGATCGAGGTCGATATCGACTATCTGGCGCCGCTTGAAGCGCTGGGGTCTACCCGGCCGATCGATCAGGCGCGGGCCTGGGATGTGCCTTATACCGCCGAGGGCATCCGCTTTTTTGCCGAGTTCGCCGACAAGCACGGCGGTGAGGTGGCGGCCACCGCCCATGACAGTCTGGGCATGCAGATTGCCGAGCCACTGGGAGTGGTCGGCGCCATCGCCCCCTGGAACTTTCCTCTCAGCATGACCTGCTGGAAGGTGGCGCCGGCACTGGCAGCCGGCAATACCGTGGTGCTCAAGCCTTCCGAAATGACGCCCTTTACGGCGGTACGTCTGGCCGAACTGGCCATCGAGGCCGGTATGCCGCCGGGCGTTTTCAACGTGATTCAGGGCGATGGGGCCACCACGGGGGACGCGCTATGTCGTCATCCCGATGTGGCCAAGGTGACCTTTACCGGCTCGACCGCCACCGGCCGCAGTATCATGGGCGCCTGCGCCGAGACCGGCCCGAAGCCCGTGACGCTGGAGCTGGGCGGCAAGAGCCCACAGCT
Organism: Kushneria sp. Sum13; assembly: GCF_052692355.1. Taxonomy (NCBI): domain Bacteria; kingdom Pseudomonadati; phylum Pseudomonadota; class Gammaproteobacteria; order Oceanospirillales; family Halomonadaceae; genus Kushneria; species Kushneria sp. Sum13. The sequence continues at coordinate 3,436,064 of NZ_CP199847.1, read as the reverse complement.
GGTGTTTGGCGACATTCCCGATCTGGATCGCACCGCGGCCACGCTTGCCGCTGCCATTACCGGTAACGCCGGCCAGGTCTGTGTGGCAGGCTCGCGTCTTTTGATCGAGCGCTCACTGCTTGAACCCATGATCGAGCGGCTGAAAACCCATTTCGATGGGCTGGTTCCCGGGCTGACCTGGCAGGAAGGAACGCGCTTTTCACCGATCATCTCCGAGACCCAGACCAACCGTATCGAGTCGGTCATTGGGCGTGCCATTGGCGCTGGTGCCGAGCTGGTCGCAGGCGGCGCGCGCTTTGAAACGTCGTTTGGCGGCTGTTTCTATCGGCCCACGATACTGCGGGTCGATAAAAGCGATAATCCGGCAGTGCATGAGGAGATCTTCGGGCCGGTGCTGAGCGTACAGGCCTTTGACGACGAAGAAGAGGCGCTGGCGCTGGCCGAACACGAGGTCTATGGCCTGGCCGCCGGGGTTCACACGGCGGATATCGGCCGGGCGCTGCGCGCCGTACGCCGGCTCAGCGCCGGCACCGTGTGGGTCAATCGCTATGGGCGCAGCAATGACTATATTTTGCCCACCGGCGGTTACAAGCGCTCCGGCATCGGCCGTGATCTGGGCCGGGCCGCCTTTGAGGCCAATCTTCATCACAAGAGCGTGCTGATCGATCTGAACATCTGAGGTGCGGCCTGAGGTGCAGATAGAGACGCCTCACCTGTCGCACAATGACGCGTCGATTGGCTGACGGCCAACAACAAGAGAAGAGGTTTTCGAACATGTTCGTCAACGTAGATACCGTTCACGACAGTCCCGACTTTCCCGAGCAGGTCGATGTCGTGGTCATCGGCGCAGGCATTGTGGGCACCACCACGGCCTATGAGCTGGCCTGTCGGGGCGTGTCGGTGGCCCTGCTGGAGAAGGGGCTGATCGGCTGTGAGCAGTCGAGTCGCAACTGGGGCTGGGTGCGTCAGCAAAACCGCGACATGTTCGAGCTGCCGCTGGCGATGCACAGCCTGAACCGGTGGGAGGCGATGTCCGGCGAGATCGGCCGTGACGTGGGCTTTCGCCGCAGCGGGATCGTTTATACCACTGACAACCCCGAAAGCCTGGCCAAATGGGAGGCCTGGGGCGAGAAGGCCCGGGCGCACGGCTTTGTCAGCCAGGTGCTGACCGCCGAACAGGCGCATGAACGCGCACCCGGCACCACCTCGCGCTGGCTTGGTGGCATCTGGTCGCCCACCGACGGCCACGCCGAACCCGCCATGGCCTGTCCGGCCATCGCCCACGGCGCCCGCGAGCGCGGTGCGTATGTACATCAAAACTGCGCTGTGCGCGGGCTGGAGCTTTCCGGCGGGCGCGTCAGTGGTGTGTGGACCGAGCGCGGCCTGATTCGGACCTCGAGTGTGATCTGTGCCGGCGGTGCCTGGAGCTCACGCTTTTGCCGCCGTCATGGGGTCGAACTGCCGGCGGCCAACATCATGGGCACCACCGTGCAGACCACCACGGCCCCTGAGGTCACCCCGGGCTGTCTGACTACGCCGAAAATTGCGCTGCGACGGCGCCTTGACGGGGGCTACACGCTGGCGCTGCCCGGTCGCGGGCGGGTGGAAGTGAGCCCGCAGGGCCTGCGCTACGCCACGAAATTTTATGGCGCCTATCGCAGCAAGCTGGCCAAGAAGCTGCAGGTGCGCATCGGGCGCTCCTTCTTTCAGGGGCCGGAAGCCGCCGGGCGCTGGGAATTTGACCAGATCTCACCCTTTGAGCAGCAGCGCATTCTGGACCCCGCCCCCGACATGGTGCAGGCGCGCGCCGCACTGGCCGGGCTGCATGCGGAATACCCGTCACTCAAGGGCCTGCATCTTGCCCGCGCCTGGGGCGGCATGATCGATACCACGCCGGACATGGTGCCGATCATCTCACCGGTCGAGGCCGTTCCGGGCTTTATCATCGCCTCGGGCTTTTCCGGTCACGGCTTTGGCATCGGCCCGGCAGCCGGTCAGCTGGCGGCAGATCTGGTCACCGGCGCCACGCCCGTGGTGGACCCTGCGCCCTATCATATTGACCGCTTTGCTCGCGGCAGCCGCATTCGTCAGCCCGAGATGATGTGATTCCTTCTGCCGCAGTCTGTGCTGTGCGCCCCGCGAAAAAGGGCGTTTTGTACCGACAGCCCCCGGGCTTTCAGCGTCCTGCGATGGTCGGGAAGTGCTGTAATGAAGCCATGGCCCCCGCTGGGGGCCAACGTCCACAACAATCTTCGCCGTTAACGGCACGACAACACAGGACGACACACCATGAGCGACATCATGCGCCCGAAGTACATCACCTTTGACTGCTACGGCACGCTGACCAACTTTCAAATGGGCGCCATGACGCGCGAACTCTTTGCCGATCGCATCCCGGATGCCGATCGCATGGACGCCTTCGTCAAATCCTTTGGTGCCTATCGCTTTGATGAAGTGCTCGGCCCCTGGAAGCCCTATTCAGAGGTGCTGTGCACGGCACTTGAGCGTACCTGCAAGCGCTGGGGCGTGGCGTATCGCGATAACGAAGGCATGCGCTATTTCGAGGCGGTGCCGAGCTGGGGTCCCCATCCGGACGTGATCGAGGGGTTATCAAAAATCGCCGATAAAATCCCGCTGGTGATCTACTCCAACGCCGATGACAGCCAGATCATGGACAACGTCAAAAAGCTGGAAGTGCCGTTTCACAAGGTCTTCACGGCGCAAATGTTTCAGGTCTACAAGCCCCGTCTGGCGGCCTTTGAGGCCATGATCGACACCCTGGGCTGCCAGCCCGATGAGCTGTTGCACGTCTCCTCAAGCTTTCGCTATGACCTGATGTCGGCCCACTTCATGGGCATCAGAAACAAGGCGTTCGTGGCGCGCAATCACGAGGGCTTCTGTGACGGTTATGGGGCCACCGAGATTGCCGATATCCGTGGTCTGCCGGCATTGGTCGGTCTCTGAGCCGGTCGATCCGTGAATCGTCACTGCGACCCCTTTTGGGAGAGCGTCCATGAAGTTTGAGTCCTACTGGCTTGATACGGCCCCGGCCTTTACCGGTGCCCGCACCCATCCTCCCGAAGGCCACTATGATGTGGCCGTCATCGGCGGCGGTCTTACCGGTCTGTCAGCGGCGCGCACCCTGGCCCGTGACGGCGCCCGCGTGGCCCTTCTGGAGGCCGGGCGGGTGATCGGTGAAGCCTCCGGTCGCAACGGCGGGCAGTGCAATACCGGCGTGGCCCAGGACTACGCCGGCATGGTCGACCAGCTCGGCCGCGAGCAGGCCATGCTGCATTACCGCAGCTACAGCGAGGCGGTGGCCTCGGTCGAGCAGGTGATCGAGGAGGAGGGCATTGCCTGCGACTATCTGCGTCGCGGCAAGCTCAAGCTCGCCGCCAAACCCGAACACTATGAAAAGCTCGCCCGTACCTGCGAGGCGATTCGCCGCGATGTCGACCCTGACGTGGCGCTGCTCTCCAGAGAAGAGGCGCGGCGTGAGGTGGATTCACCGGCCTTTCATGGTGCGCTCTGGCAGAAAAACGGCGGCCAGATGCACATGGGATGCTTTGGTACGGGGCTGGCCGAGGCGGCCGTGCGCCATGGCGCCCATCTTTTTGAACATACCCCCATGACCGGCGTCGAGCGCGAAGGCGAGCGCTATCGACTGACCACTTCGCACGGCGAGTTCCAGACCAGCGAGTTTTACGCCAACAACGTTTTGCTGGCGACCGGCGCTTCCCAGGTCGGCCCGCTGAACTGGTTTCGTCGTCGGATGGCGCCGGTGGGCAGCTTTATCGTGGTCACCGAGCCGCTCTCAAAGGATCAGTGCGCCCAGCTCATTCCCCATCGTCGCGCCTGCGTGACCAGCCGCATCATCGGCCACTATTTCCGCCTGACCCCGGATGATCGTCTGCTGTTCGGCGGCCGCGCCCGTTTCGCCATGTCCGGTGGCAAGTCCGACGCCAAAAGCGGCGAGATTCTGCGCCGTGGCCTTGCCGAGACCTTTCCGCAGCTTGGCGACACGCCGCTATCGCATTGCTGGGGCGGGCTGGTGGACATGAGTCGTGACCGCCTGCCGCACGCCGGTCGCCATGACGGCATGTACTACGTGATGGGGTTCAGCGGCCATGGCGTGCAGATGTCGGTCCACATGGGCCGCATGCTGGCCGAGATGATGCTGGGTCAGCGCAAGGAGTATCCCTGGCAAAGCGATGACTGGCCGGCGATCCCCGGTCATTTCGGCAAACCCTGGTTTTTACCCCTGGTGGGCAGCTGGTATCGCCTGCAGGACCGGCTGCACTAGCCGGCATCAGGCACACGAACGTTCAGAACAACAGGACAGCTCAAGGCTGTCATCGATGCAGCGCTGTATCCGAATGCAATAACAATTTCAGGCAGAAGGAGAAGGCTCATGACACACAATAAACATGGTGATGACGAATTCGTCTCCCCGGAGCAGAGCCTGCAGGTTTACCGCGCCATGCAGGCCGGGTTGTCCCGCCGCCAGGCGCTGAAAATGCTGGGGACGGTTGGCATCGTGGCTGCCGGCAGCGGCATGTGGCCGGGCCTGTCGCGCGGCTGGGCAGCTCAGGCGCAGCCCGAACCCAAACGTGGCGGTCGCATTCGCATGGCGGCGCACTCGTCCTCCTCGAGTGAGTCGCTGGACCCGGCGAAGGGCTCCACGGCGATTGACTACGTGCGCGCCTATACCTTCTATAACGGTCTGACCCGGTTCAACGAGCAGCTCGAACCGCAGCCGGCGCTGGCCGAGACGTTTGAAAGCAGCGACAACGGCGATCGCTGGGTATTTACCCTGCGCCCGGAGGTCACCTTCCATGATGGCAAATCGCTGACGCCGCAGGACGTCATCTATTCGATCATGCGCCACAAGGACCCGGGCGTCGGCTCCAAGGTGCTGTCGATGGTCGAACAGATCGGCAGCATCAAGGCGCTGGACGACCGGCGCATCGAATTCAACCTGACCTCACCCAATATCGAACTGCCCTCAATTCTGGCCATCTCCCATCTGGTGATCGTGCCCGATGGCACCACCGATTTTTCCAAGGGCATCGGCACCGGGCCGTTCAAGTGTCAGGAGTTCAGCCCCGGCGTGCGCTCGGTGGCCGTGCGCAACGAGAACTACTGGCGCGAAGGTTATCCACATCTCGATGCCATCGAGATGGTGGGCATCAGTGACGAGTCGGCACGTGTCAACGCGCTGCTCTCCGGCGATGTCCAGATGATTAACAACCTCACTGGCCGCAATGCCGATCGCATCAAGCAGGGCGATGGTCACAGGGTCAAGGCTACCAACTCGGGCAACTACACCGATCTGATTATGCGGGTGGATCAACAGCCCGGCAGCCGGCCAGAGTTCGTCGAGGCCATGAAATATCTCTTTGACCGCGAGCAGATCAAGCGCGTGGCCCTGCGCGGCTACGGCGAGATCGCCAACGATCAGCCGATCGCGCCGTCTTCCCCCTACTATTTCGATGGCCTGCCGCAGCGTGAATACGACCCCGAGCGGGCCGCGTCGCTTCTGAAAAAGGCCGGTGTGGCCGGTGCCCGCGTGCCGGTCGTGGTCTCGCCGGCGGCCAATTACTCCGAAGAGATGGGCCAGCTGCTGCAGCAGTCGGCCGCCCAGGCCGGGCTCAATATCAACCTCAATCGGGTGCCGGGTGACGGCTACTGGTCCAATCACTGGATGAAGCACCCGCTGGGCTTTGGCAACATCAACGCGCGCCCCACGGCCAATATTCTTCTCTCGCAGTTCTTTGCCTCAAAGGCGCCCTGGAACGAGTCGGGCTGGAAAAACGAGCAGTTCGACCAGCTGCTGGTGGCTTCCAGAAGCGAGCCCGATGTCGCCAAACGCAAGCAGATGTATGCCGACATGCAGACCATGATTCATGACGAAAGCGGCATCGGCATTCCGGTCTTTTTAAGCGATGTGGAGGGTTATGACGCCCGCATCGGCGGCATGGATCAGACCATTCCGCTGGGCAGCTTCATGGGCTACATGTGCGCTGAAAACATCTGGTGGAACGCGTAAGGGCACTGTTGCCTTTCCTGTCACTGCGGCCATCGAATCAGGCGCGAAACCCTGGGTATCCCACGGCTTTCGCGCCCCGACCGGCCCCCAATCCGGAGGCGAAGGATGCGCAACACCATGCCCAAACTGGTGCTGGGACGTCTGTCCTCAAGTCTTTTGACACTGTTTCTGGTGTCGCTGGTCATTTTTGCCATTACCTCTCTGCTGCCCGGTGACACTGCCCAGCAGATCCTCGGTCAGTTCGCCACGCCCGAGCAGGTGGCGGCCCTGCGCGTCGAGCTGGGGCTCGATCAGCCGGCGCTGCTGCGCTACTGGCACTGGCTGAGTGGTTTTGCCACCGGTGATCTGGGCATGTCGGCCAGTAACGGCATGCCGGTCGCCCAGCTCATGAACGACCGGCTGCCCAACTCGCTGCTGCTGGCGGCCATTACCACCGCCATTTCCGTGCCCGTGGCCCTGATCATGGGGTTGGTGGCGGCCATGCGTCGCGGCGGCAACGTGGACCGGGTGCTCAATATCGTGACGCTGTCCATGGTGGCGGTGCCGGAGTTTCTGGTCGCAACGATTGCCGTGCTGATCTTTGCCGTACATCTGGGCTGGCTTCCGGCCCTTTCCTATGTCTCGACGGTCGATAACCTGGGCGATTTCGTGCGGATCTACGCCATGCCGGTGCTGACGCTGTGCTGCGTATTGATTGCGCAGATGGCGCGCATGACCCGGGCGGCGCTGATCGATCAGCTCGACAGCGCCTATATCGAAATGGCGCGGCTCAAGGGGGTACCGCCCATGCGTCGCGTGCTGCGCCATGCCCTGCCCAATGCGATCGGGCCGATTGCCAATGCCGTGGCGCTGAGCCTCTCCTACCTGCTGGGCGGGGTCATTATCGTCGAGACGATCTTCAACTATCCGGGTATCGCCAGTCTGATGGTGGATGCCGTGTCCAACCGGGATCTCGCCCTTGTTCAGGCCTGCGCCATGCTCTTTTGCGGCGCCTACCTGATTCTGGTGATGGTGGCCGACTTGTGCGCGATCCTTTCCAATCCGAGGCTGCGAAACCGATGACCGAGACCCATGCCATGCCACATCGTCGCCCAGGCCTGTCACCACACCCGGCGTCCCACCGGCGCATGAGCCAGGGAAGCCGCCTGCCGATCGCCACGCCCGCCCGGCGTAACAAGCCCCGCTTGAGACTGACCCGCTGGATCGGGCTGAGTGTGTTCGGCGCGTGGGTGCTGATCGCCATTTTCGGCCCCTTGCTTGCCCCCTATCCAATGGGCGCCTTTGTCTCCGATGAGATCTACGGTGGCATGAGTGCTGCCCACTGGCTGGGCACCGACTACATGGGGCGCGACATGCTCAGTCGCATCCTGACCGGGGCCCGCTACACCGTGGGACTGGCCGTGGTGGCGGCCCTGCTGTCGAGTCTGGTGGGGGCAGGGTTTGGCATGCTGACCGTACTGCTGCCGCGCTGGCTGGAGGAGGGCATACGCCGCATCTTTGACACCCTGATCTCGATTCCCAGCAAGATGATGGCGCTGGTCATGGTGTCCGCCTTTGGCACCTCCATTCCCCTGTTGATCATTGCAGCCGTGCTCAGCTATGCCCCGGGGGCCTTTCGCATCTCGCACAGCCTGGCGACCAACCTGGCCACGCTCGAGTACGTTCAGGTGGCGCGTACTCGTGGTGAAGGACGCTTTTACATTGCTGCCGTCGAGATCATGCCCAACATGATCCAGTCGGTACTGACCGACATGGGCATGCGCTTTGTCTTCATCGTGTTGCTGCTCAGCGGCATGAGCTTTCTGGGGCTGGGCGTTCAACCACCGGCGGCGGATCTGGGCTCGCTGGTGCGTGAAAACATCGGCGGATTGAGCCAGGGGGCGCTGGCGGTCATTGCCCCGGCGCTGGCCATCGGCACGCTGACCATCGGTGCCAATCTCTTGATCGACAGTCTGTCCAACAGCCGCGGCTCGCAAAAGGAGTGACATCATGCTGGGAGAATCACTCTCCGTGCGCGATCTCAGGATCTGCGCCACCCCGCCGGGCGGCGAGGAACGTGTCATCGTCAATGACATCCATTTTGAACTGGCGCCGGGAGAAGTCCTGGCGCTGATCGGCGAGTCGGGCTCGGGCAAGACCACCATTGCGCTGGCCATGCTGGGCTATGCCCGCAGTGGCTGTCGTATTGCCGGTGGCAGCGTGCGCCTGGGCGAGACCGATATCCTGTCGCTCAACCCTGTCGAGACCCGTGCGCTGCGCGGGCACCGGGTATCCTATATCGCCCAGAGTGCGGCTGCGGCCTTCAATCCCTCGCGCACGCTGATGGACCAGGTCATCGAGGGCGCGCTGATTCACGGCGTCATGAACCGTCAGGAGGCGCGCCAAAAGGCCGTGTCGCTGTTTCATGATCTGGCCCTGCCGGAGCCCGAGCACATCGGTGAGCGCTATCCGCACCAGGTCTCCGGCGGCCAGCTGCAGCGCGTGATGGCCGCGATGGCGCTGATTACCGACCCGGCGCTGGTTGTGCTCGACGAGCCGACCACCGCGCTGGATGTCACCACTCAGATCGAGGTGCTGCGCGCCTTCAAGCAGGTGATGCGCGAGCGCGGCACCACGGCGATTTATGTGTCGCACGATCTGGCCGTGGTGGCGCAGATGGCCGATCAGGTGCTGGTGCTGCAAAACGGCGAGACCCAGGAGCACAACACCACGGCGTCCATTCTGGAAAAGCCGGCGCACGACTATACCCGCAGCCTTTTGGCCGCGGCCCGTCCGCATGAGCACCTGTCTCCCATAGAAGGTCGCCACGGCGCCGAGCTGCTGGACATTGATGACCTGCAGGTCGGCTACGGTTCGCGCGACGCCCACGGCCGCCCCGAAAACGTGGTGCTTGAACACATCAATCTGCATCTGGTGCGTGGTCAGGCACTCGGCGTGATCGGGGAATCGGGGTCGGGCAAGTCGACGCTGGCCCGTGCCGTGGCGGGGCTGGTAGCGCCGTCTCATGGATCGGTCCAGTTTGATCGGCGCGAGCTCTCTACCACGCTGCGCGGGCGTACGCCGGAGCAATTTCGACGTATCCAGATGGTGTTTCAAAGTGCCGACAATGCGCTCAATCCGGCCCACAGTGTTCAGCGACTGCTCAACCGGCCGCTGGAGACCTATTTCAGGCTGGACCGTCGCGCGCGCCGTGCCCGTGTCGAGGAGCTGATGGACCTGGTGAAGCTGCCGCGCAATCTGCTGGATCGCAAGCCCGGCGAGCTCTCCGGCGGTCAGAAGCAGCGCATCAACCTGGCCCGGGCACTGGCGGCCAAACCGGATCTGATTCTGTGTGACGAGGTGACCTCTGCCCTCGATACGGTGGTCGGCGCGGCCATTCTGGAGCTGCTGGTCGAACTGCGCCGCGAGCTGGGCGTGGCCTATCTCTTCATCAGCCACGACATTTCCACCGTGCGCTCCCTGTGCGACGACGTGATGGTGCTCTATCAGGGGCAGTGCGTGGAGAGCGGACCGTGCAAGCAGGTATTGAACACCCCGCAGCATGGCTACACGCGCCGGCTGATCGGCTCGGTGCCGGAGCTGCGTCAGGGCTGGCTGGAAAGCCGCCCACAGCGCAGCGAGACGGCAGTACCGGTGGCATGAATCATTACCAACATGCAGGAGAGGACAATATGAGCAGACCGGTGCTGAACGCCCCCGCCCTCTGGCGGGATGCAGGGTTTATCAACGGGCAGTGGTGCCAGAGCGATGACGGCACCACGATCGACGTCACGGATCCGGCCAGCGGCGAGCGGCTTGCCTCGGTGGCCGCCATGGGGGCAGGTGAGACCCGGCGAGCCATCGAAGCCGCTGATGCGGCCTGGCCCGCGTGGCGCGCCCGCCCGGCAGCGGATCGCGCCGGCTTGCTGATGCGCTGGCACGATCTGATGCTCGACAATCTTGAAGACCTGGCGCTGATCATGACCCGTGAGCAGGGCAAGCCGCTGGAGGAGTCCCGCGGTGAAATTCGCTACGGGGCAAGCTTTGTGAAGTGGTTTGCCGAAGAAGCCCGCCGTGCCTATGGCGAAACAATTCCGGCGCCGACGGCGGACCGACGCATTCTGGTCCTCAAGCAGCCGGTGGGCGTGTGTGGGGCCATCACGCCGTGGAACTTCCCCAATGCCATGATCACGCGCAAGTGCGCCCCGGCACTCGCCGCGGGCTGTCCGATCGTGATCAAACCCTCGGAGCTTACCCCTCTGTCGGCGCTGGCCCTGGCCGTACTGGCCGAACGTGCCGGTTTCCCGCCCGGGGTAATCAATATCGTCACCGGTCTGCCGGAGGGCATCGGCGGTGAGCTGACCGGTAACCCGACGGTTCGCAAGCTCTCCTTCACCGGCTCGACCCGGGTCGGGCGGCTTTTGATGCGCCAGTGTAGCGAAGAGATCAAGCGCCTGAGCCTGGAGCTGGGAGGCAATGCGCCCTTGATCGTTTTTGATGATGCCGATATTGAGCTGGCGGTGGCCGGCGCCATGGCCAGCAAGTTTCGCAATGCCGGCCAGACCTGTGTCTGTGCCAACCGCATACTGGTGCAGTCCGGCATTCACGACAGTTTCGTGGCGCGTCTCGAAGAAACGATGGGCGCGCTCAAGTGCGGCAACGGCATGGACAAGGGCGTCAGCATCGGCCCTCTGATCAATGATCAGGCGGTGGAGAAGGTAGCGGCGCATATCGATGACGCGCTGAACCACGGTGCGCAGCTGGTCTGCGGCGGCGTGCCCGATGGCCACAGTCGGCAGGTGGTGCCGACCCTTCTGACCGGCGTGACCGAAACCATGCTGATCACCCGCGAGGAAACCTTCGGCCCGGTGGCACCGATCATGCGCTTTGATACTGAAGAAGAGGCGCTGCGCATTGCCAATGCCACGCCGTTTGGGCTCGCGGCCTACTTCTTCACCGAGAGCATGCGCCGCGCCTGGCGTGTGGGTGAGGCGCTGGAGTTCGGCATGGTGGGGCTCAATACCGGTGCGATCTCGATGGAAGTGGCGCCCTTCGGCGGCGTCAAGCAGTCGGGGCTGGGGCGCGAGGGCGCGCGCCAGGGGCTTGACGAGTACTTCGAGGAAAAGGCCTTCCACATGGGCGGGCTATCGTAAATTGGGCGGACTATCGTAAATAAGGACGACTATAGACCAGAACGGTTATGGCAAAACGGCCCGGCATCTGCCGGGCCGTTTTGCGTGGACTGGACCGCGATGATGACCACCTTTAACCATTCCAATGAAATAAATATTAAATACAGCGCCTGCGGGCACTTATGAGGCTATCTTGAAAAAGTGTCATGTCGAAATGAAAAGCACGCATGGCTCAATGGACAACAGTTTGGCGCCCGTCGGGGCTGATCTGTTAAAGAGCGTCACGGAGTGGCGCTTCATAAAAGGAATTAGACAATGGCAGATACCACCGTTGGAACCGTGCGCGAGTCGATCGACCGCGTGTCATGGGGCAGTGTCATTGCAGGTGTGGTGACCGTCCTCGCCATTTCCGCCATTCTGTCGCTGCTGGGAACCGCCATCGGTTCCAGTGTGATCGACCCCATGTCGAATAACCCCTTTGACGGTCTGGGTACTGCCTTTGGCATTTCCTCTGCCGTGTTTCTGGTGATCAGCTTTGCTGCCGGTGGTTTCGTGGCGGGGCGACTGGCCAACGTGCGCGGTTTTATCCATGGTTTTTTGAGCTGGGCGACCGCGACGCTGATATCGATGGTACTGATCGGATTTGCCGCCGGCAGTATCGTCTCCGGCGGCGCCAGTGCGGTGGGCTCGATCGTTTCGGGGGCCGGTCAGGTCACCGGCAGTGTGGCAAAGGGGCTTGGCAGTGCCACCTCTTCTCTGGGCGAGCACCTCAGCGAAAACTTCGATTTTTCCCCTGATGGCGATTCCCTGCTGGAGGACCAGAACCTTCAGCGTCAGGTCAGTCAGGTACTGCGTGATACGGATACTGGCTCACTGCAGCCCGAGTATCTGAGCAATCAGGCGCAGGCGGCGGGCGATGATATTCAGACCGCTGCCCGCCACCTGGCCAGTAACCCTTCCAATTATGAAGCCATCCTCAAGGAGCTGGTCGACAAACAGCAGGCGCGTCTTGAAAACATCAAGCAGGACGTTGATCGTGATGCGCTGGTCAATGCACTGGCCAGCAACACCGACATGAGTCAATCCGACGCCGAACAGTTTGTTGATGAATCCATGGCCCGACTCGATGAGGGCGTGGCACAGATGAAACAGCAGGTCGATCGTCTCGATACCTATATCCAGCAGGCGCAACAGGAGCTGGCCGAGGCCGAGAAGTCGCTGCGTGAAGGGGCTGAACAGGCCGCCGAAAGCCTGCGCAACTCTGCCATGATGGCCTTCATTGCCATGGTCATCGCTGCCCTGATCAGCAGCTTTGCCGGGCTTTTGGGCGGCAGGATGCAGACGCGTCATGATGTTCAGGCCCGTCGCCGTTAAGCGCGCACCTGTCCATCAGGACCCTTGATGATTGGTCCCACCATAACGCCCGGCCATGTGCCGGGCGTTTTATTGTGCCTTTCATGTCCGCCGGCCCCGGCGGTATTCAGTAACCGCGCTGGCGGTCGACCTGTCCGATCATGGCGTCGCCACGCTGATGGCGGCGCAGGTTTTCAAGCAGCACCGGGAAGGCGGTATCGGGCTGGGTCATGGCCGCGACATGTGGCGTCATGAGAATGCGTGGATCCTGCCAGAAGGGATGATCCGGCGCCGGTGGTTCCTCGCTCAGGACATCCAGCACCGCGCCGGAGAGCTGGCCGCTGTCCAGCGCCCGGGTAAGGTCTGCCTCTACCAGATGGTCGCCGCGCCCCATGTTGATCAGCGATGCTCCCTGCGGCAGACGCTCAAACAAGGCGTAATCGAGCACGCCACGGGTATCCCGGGTCAGTGGCAAAACGCAGATCAAAATGTCGCATTCGGATAAAAACGCATCGAGCGTTTCAGCACCCGCATGGGTGGTGATGCCGGGCAGGTTGCGCGGCGTGCGCGCCCAGCCGCTGACCTGAAAGCCGTAGCCCTTGAGATGGCGTGCGATCGCACCGCCCAGCTGCCCAAGCCCCAGCACCCCGATGCGTCGCCGGCCGGCGGGAACAAGCATGTGGGCCTGCCAGTGTCGGTCGTGCTGCTGGCGCACGTAATCACTCATGTGACGATGCCGCCAGAGCGTGGCGAAGGTGGCATATTCGATCATGCCCTGCTCGATGGCGGGGTCGAGCATGCGCACCACGGGAAGCCCGTCAGGCAGGACGTTTGGGTCGAACTGATCGATACCGGCGGAGGTGGCAAACAGCACCTCAAGGTTGGGCAGCAGGGTAGCGATATCCTCCGGCGGCTGCCAGGCCAGTAGATAGCGGATGTCTTCGGGGTCGCCAATGTCCGGCCACTGGCGAAACTCGATATCCGGGGCGTGCTCGGCAAACAGGGCCTGCCAGCGTCGGCCGCGGTCGGGATCGGATTTGTACAGCAGTGCCATGACAGGCGCCTCACGGTGATTGAACAGGTCTTCTATCGTGCCCTTGATCAACGCGCATGCGATACCGTTATGGGGCGCTGCGCGACGTGAATGATCCGAATTTCGAGTCTCGAGCGCAGATTGCACTGTCGGGAAGCCGCCTCAGTGAATCATGCCGTGCAGCCCCCGGGATTCAGTGCGATCCGCGGTGACAGGGCGAAATACGCACGTCACCTGAGGCCGCGGGCATCGTAGTCTGGAAGGCATGGCAGAGAGGCTCGCCCATAACGGGCCCGAAGTCGACCAGAGCGAAGAGGAGCTCAAGGGATGCAGCTGACGGATTACCCGAGACTGTGCATTGCCGCACACGGGGTGCTGATGGACCGCGACACGACAATTGTTGAGGGGCTTGCACCGCTTTTGGGGCAGATGCGCGACCCGCCGGCGCCCGATCGGGTGCTGGCCGATTACTTCCGGGCGCTTCATGCGCTGACCGATGCCGACATGAACACGGTGTCGGCCCATTGCGTGGTCTACTGCGCGCTGGCAAGCGAGTGGGGGCTTGAAAGTGACTGGCAGGCCGGTATTGCCTTTGCCGGCACGGTGGATGCCGGCACGCTGTATGAAGATGCGCCGGGCGCCATTCACTATCTGCGCAAGTTCTATCGGCTAAGCGTGGTGAGCTCGCTTGATGAGCGTGAATTTGCAGCACTGGACCGGCGCATCGGGCTTGCCACCCACGAGCGGCTGGCCACCGGCAGCTTTGTGGCCGCCCGGGCTGCCATCCACGAGATCGTGAAAGACCCCGAGGTGCTTCTGGTGAGTGCAGGGCCGGCGCCGACGTCACGCGGTGCGGGCTATTGTCGCATTACACGCGCAAGGCCGGGTCAGGCGTTCCTTGATACGCCGGCGACGTGGCAGTTCACATCGCTGGGTGACTTCATCGGCGCGCATCAGCTTGCCCTGCGTCGTGAAATCCTTTAGACAGGGGAAGCGACCCCCGCACACTCTGGCAGCAGCAGGCGGGCCCGAAGACACAAAAAAAAGGCGCTTCATGGTGGGTTCCGTTCGACTCGATCGCATCGACATCAATATTCTGGTGCAGTTACAAAACGATGGTCGCATGACCAACGTCCATCTGGCCGACGCCGTCGGCCTCTCTCCCAGCCCCTGTCTGCAGCGGGTCAAGCGACTGGAGGCGGCCGGCTATATCACCTCGTTTCAGGCACGCCTTGATCTGACCAAAATGCTGGAAAGCGTGACCGTGTTTACCGAGGTCACCCTGTGCGATCATCGCCGGGAGGATTTTCTGCGCTTTGAGCAAAGCATTCGCGAGATCGATGAGCTGATGGAGTGTCATCTGATCAGTGGGGGCTATGACTATCTGCTGCGCTTTATTGCCCGCAGCATTGCCCACTATCAAAGCGTGATGGAGGCACTGATCGAGCGTGAGATCGGCATCGAAAAGTATTTCAGCTATATCGTGATCAAATCCCCCATCATCAAGGAGCAGCTGCCGCTGCGCACGCTGCTTTCCGGCCCACAGGAGCGCGTTTAATCGCCTCTGAAACGCAAAAAGCCCGGTGCAGTGCACCGGGCTTTTGAATAGCGCTAAAAAAAATCAGCGGTTTTTGGGGTCCAGCTTGTCATCACGACGGGTGTCATCCGTCTTGTCGATATCGACTTCGTGATGGCGCACGTTTTCGCTGATGTGATCGGTATGTTCTCCGACATCCTTGCGAACGGCCACTTCTTCGCGCACGTGGGCTTCCTTGCTGACGACGGCTTCTTCGTCAGTCTCGGTCATTTCGACGGTCTTGTCGGTGAAGTCGGCATCACTGACAGGGCGATCGCCGGTGACCGGGCGACGCTCGACGGAGACCGATTCGTCGCGCAGGGCCACATCTTCCTCGACTCGCTCGTTGACCACGTGGCGGCGGACGCGGGTGGTACCACGATCGACGTCACGCTTGCCGACCTTGAGCTCTTCCTCGGACAGTGCAAGCCGCTCTTCCCTGTCGGTATGGCCGTCATGGGCATTGTGAGTGTCATGATCGGCCGGCTTTGCGTGAGCGACACCGGATGCCATGCTGCCGGAGGCCACGCTCGGGGCTACGCCTGCGCCCGGTGACCCGGCGTGCTTGATGTTTTGTTCGTCGATGTCGACCGGGTCGTGTCTTTCCAGAATATCCTCGATGCGCTCAAGGTCTTCGATGGAGGTTCGTACGGCAATGACCGTGGCGCCCTGTTCGACGTTGCGATCGTAATCGCTGGTGTCTTCATCGCTCTTGCCGAACAGGCGCTGCCAGAAGCTCGGCTTGTCGTGCTGTTCGTGCGCGGATGTCTCTTCACGGCCCTCATGGGCGTGGCGGTTGATGGCTTCTTCGGGAATGCCGGCTTCACGCAGGTCGTGCATGGCGGCATTGGCGCGTGCTTCGGTGTCATATACGGCAACAACGAGTTGTTCATCCATGAAATATGCTCCTGCATCGTGCTCGGATTGGCTATCGGCCGTTATGGCCTACTCTGGCGTATCGTCGTCCTGACGAGTCACCACGGCCTTCTGCTCGCACAGCGTGACCTCCTCGCGCCAAGGCGTCTGGCTGTGAACCCGGCGAACATGCACCTCTTCCTTCAGGCGCAGCCGTCGTTCCACCACCAGCACTTCCTCCACTACCGGGATAATGGTGGTATCGCCCTCCTGGCGCGTCTCGGGCATCGCATCGATATACTCATTGATCTCGACGTGATCGACTTCGACACGTGTCTGCAAGAGCGTGGCCTCGACCGCTTGTGTGCGCTCATGCGTCTGTGTGCTGACCCTGACCCGGCCGGTCGTCACCTCACGACGAGAGACATCGAGCGTTTCCTCGAGCAGGGGAAGACGCTGCTCCTGATCGCTGGGCGATGAATCCTTCGTCATGGAAAACTCCTGCCGGGGTCATGAAAGGTCAGTCACCTGTTGAAGCCCGGTTGATACCGTTCGAGCAGGGGACACTCTTCACTCTGGCAGGTCGTACGCAGTAAGCGAATTCTTTCGTGTTATCTTTGGTGTTAGTCAGATACATCACAGCATTTGTTGTGCCTTTACGACCATTTGGCGTCGTTTTCTGGCATTTTTGCCGTCAATGGATTATCGCAAAGTATTAATGGCTGCACGCCCGCGTTGAATATCATCACCAGGAGTCTTTCATCAAAAGTCCCTGTTAACGTGCAGGCATGCCCCGGCAGTGCAGGAGATGAATCAAAAGGCCGGGATAGATGGGAAAGAGGTGGGTGGGAAAGAGGCAGATGAAAAAAGGGACGCCGCAGCGTCCCTGTTGAAATCATGACGATCGCATCGACCGGCCCGGTCAGTCCGGGGTGATTCCGGCGATGACACGACCTGCCTCGATCGACTCGCCCGCCTGAACCTGAAGGGTAAGGAGGCCGCTGGTCTCGGCCGTAATCTGTGTTTCCATCTTCATCGCCTCCATGATCGCGATGACGTCGCCCTCGTTGACCCGAGCACCGTTCTCGACCTGCCATGCCAGCAGCGTGCCGCTGATGGGCGCCGTAACACTGCCTTCTGTCGACGCCTGCTCTGTCTCGACGGCAAGACTCGCCTCGCTCGAGCCGAAATGTTGAAGCAGCGCGGCGGGCAGCCCGATGCGATGGCGCTTGCCATCGATATCGATCATGGCGTGCAGCATGTCGGGCTCGGTAGCAGGGGGCTGGCGCGGTGCCCACTCAAGAGTGTCCTGAAAGCCGGTCTCGATCCAGCGCGTGTGCACGTTGAACGTGTCTGCGCCGGTGAAATCCGGATGCGCCATTACCACGCGATGAAAGGGCAGCGTTGATGCCACGCCTTCAATTTCGAAATGCTCAAGCGCGCGCCGCGCCCGGGCGATGGCCTGCTCGCGGGTGGCGCCGGTGATGATCAGCTTGGCCATCAGGGAATCGAAATGCCCCGAGACGCGCCCGCCGCTTTCAACGCCGCTGTCCAGACGCACGCCGGCGCCGGTGGGGGCATTGAACGCGTCGATGGCGCCGGGCGTGGGCAGAAAGCCCTTGGCGGCGTCTTCGGCGTTGATGCGAAATTCAAAGCTGTGGCCGCGCGGTGTGGGCGTCTCGGTAAAGGAGAGCGGATGGCCTTCGGCGATGCGCAGCTGCTCGATCACCAGATCCACCCCGGCCGTCTCCTCGGTCACCGGGTGTTCGACCTGCAACCGCGTGTTGACCTCGAGAAAGGAGAGGGTGTCGTCGCTGGCGAGCAGAAATTCGACCGTGCCGGCACTGATATAGCCTGCTCTGGCGCAGATGTCGTGGGCGGCCTGATGGATCTGTTGGCGCTGCTCGTTGCTTAAAAAGGGCGCTGGGGCCTCCTCGACCAGCTTTTGATTGCGCCGCTGCAGCGAGCAGTCGCGGGTGCCGACCACCACCACGTTGCCGTGACGATCGCCCATGATCTGCGCCTCAATGTGGCGCGGGCGATCAAGATACTGCTCGACGAAGCATTCGCCGCGGCCGAAGGCGGCTTCGGCCTCACGCACCGCCGAGTGGTAGCACTCGGCCACTTCATCCATGTGCCAGGCGACCTTGAGACCGCGCCCGCCGCCACCAAACGCTGCCTTGATGGCGATTGGCAGACCCACCTCTTCGGCAAAGGCCACCACCTCGTCGGCGCTTGCCACCGGGTCTTCGGTGCCGCGGGCCAGCGGGGCGCCTGCCTTGAGCGCCAGCCGCCGCGCCTGAACCTTGTCCCCCAGCACGTCGATGGTGTCCGGGTTCGGGCCGATCCAGATCAGCCCGGCGTCCTGCACGGCGCGGGCGAAGTCGGCGCGCTCGGAAAGAAAGCCATAGCCCGGATGAACGGCATCAACATTGGCACGGCGAGCGACATCCAGCAGCCGTTCGATCGACAGATAGCTCTCGCTCGGGCGCTCGCCGCCCAGACTGTAGGCTTCATCGGCCAGGCGCACGTGGAGGGCGTCAAGATCCCCCTCGGCGTAAACGGCTACCGAGGTGACGCCGTAGTCGCGACAGGCGTGAATGATGCGCACGGCGATCTCACCGCGATTGGCGATCAGGACCTTTTTCAGCGGACGTGGGGCGTGGGGAGCGGCTGGAGCATTCATGACGTGACCTCAGTCAGGCCGTCGTCACCGGCAAGCGGTGCGAAACGGGTTATCGGGTTGAAGCGAATGGTAGCGCCGGAGGGAATCTGACCGGCGAGATCCAGATGGTGCTCGGCCACGCAGGCGATCACCGGGTAGCCGCCGGTCAGCGGATGATCGGCCAGAAACAGTACCGGCTGGCCGCTGGCCGGCACCTGCAGGGCGCCGGTGACCGTACCCTCGCTGGGCAGTTCACCAGTGCGCTGGCGAGAAAGTGAATGCTCACCTTCCAGACGAATGCCGACCCGGTCGGACTGCGGAGTGACCTGCCAGGCCTGCTCGCATAAAAGGGGCAGCGCCTCATTGGTAAACCAGTCACTGCGCGGGCCCATGACGATATCGAGCGTGATGCACTCACCGCCGCGGGGCAGATCAAATTCAGGCGACTCACCCAGTGACAGTGCCGTGACGGGGCCATTGGCCGAGTGCAGCAGATCATTGCGTTTTAAGGGCGCCGGCCCCAGTTTTGCCAGGGTATCGGTGGCACAGCTGCCAAGCACCGGGACCACATCAAAGCCGCCGCGCAGGGCCAGGTAGCAGCGTACCCCGGCCGTGGTCGCGCCCAGCGTCAGGATGTCGCCTTCGGCCAGCTCGATGGGCTGCCAGCGCGCGCCGTCATGCCGGGTGCCCTCGGCGGTCCTGATCGACACCGTGGTTTCCGCGCCTGTCACGGCCACGATGGTGGGCCGGTGACAGCGCAGCGACAGCCCGCCCTGGGCGGTTTCAATGACCGTTGAATGGGAGGGGTTACCGACAATCCGGTTGGCACTGCGCAGGGCGTGCTTGTCCAGTGCGCCGGCACCGGAGACGCCCTGACCGGTCTGGCCCTCGCGGCCGAGGTCCTGGAAAAGACTCTGAAGCCCGGGCTGAATGATTTCCAGACAGGGCGCGGCGTCGGTCTTCTCCGCAGAACTGGCGGTATCGGCGGGCACACTGGCGCTGGCACGCGTTGGTGAGGCATCGCTTTCGGTAAAGCGCACACGCATGCCGGGCTGTAACAGCGCTGCCGGCTCGCGGTGCAGATCCCACATCTCAAGCGGTGTGGTACCGATCAGCTGCCAGCCGCCGGGGCTGTCAGTGGGATAGATGCCGCTGAAGGTGCCGGCCAGCGCCACGGACCCGGCCGGAATGCGGGTGCGCGGCGAGTCGCGCCGGGGCACGTCAAAGCCCGCCCCGCCAGAAAGATAGGCAAAGCCCGGGGCAAAGCCGCAGAAGGCAACCTGATACTCATGCTCGCCGTGACGTCGGATTACTTCATCGGTGCTCATGTCCAGCAGCCTTGCCACGTCATCAAGGTCTTCACCGTTGTAGCACACGGGAATCTCGATCAGCTCACTGTGCTGGTGGCCACCACCGCTGACAGGGCGCGTCCTGAGCGCCCGAGCGAGCTGCGCGGCGCTGATGCGACTCGGCGTGAAATACATCAGCAGGGTGCGCGCTGCCGGAATGATGGTGGTCACCCCCTCGATGGGCTCGCGCTGGAGCTGGTCGAAAAGCCCCAGCGCCTGCGACAGGTCATCCAGCTCGACCAGCAGGGTGCTCAGATTGACGGGAAGTATTCTCACGGGAACTCCTGAAAGCGTGCCATGGGCGTGTCGACTCAGACGTGATAGCGGCTGTCCGGCACATCGGTGATGAACATGTGCCCCGGTGCATGGGTAAGTGCAAAGGGCACCTTCGAAGCCATCACGGCAGCCTGCGGGGTGACGCCACAGGCCCAGAACACTGGAATTTCACCGGGCTCGATGCGCACGGGGTCGCCAAAGTCGGGTCGGTCGATGTCCCGGATGCCCAGCGCCCCCGGATCGCCCACGTGAATCGGGGCGCCGTGCACGCCGGGGTAGCGCGCGGTGATGGTGCTTGCCCGGGCGATATGGGCCGCCGGAAGCGGACGCATCGAGACCACTACCTCGCCCTGCAGTCGCCCGGCCGGGCGACAGGGCAGCGTAGTGCGATACATCGGCACGTTGGTGTTGTCGGTGATATGGCGCACCTCGATGCCGGCCTCGATCAGGGCGCTTTCGAAGGTGAAGCTGCAGCCGATCAGGAAGGTGACCAGATCCGGGTGCTCTGCCCAGCAGGACCGGGCATCATCGAGTTCCTCGATGAGCACGCCGTCGCGCCAGAGGCGATAGCGCGGCAGGTCGGTGCGAAGGTCCGCGCCCTCGGCAAGCCCGGTGCACCAGTCGCCGGGGTCGCTGACCTCCAGTACCGGGCAGGCCTGCGGATTGCGCTGGGCATAGAGCAGGAAATCCCATGCCCAGTCGCGTGGCAGGGCGATCAGATTGGCCTGGGTCATGGCCGGGGCGAGTCCGGCGGTGGGCCGGCGCTCGCCGGCTCGAAAACGTTCGCGCGCCTGACGGGCCTGATCGATTGCGCTCATGGCCCTGTCCCTGCAAAAGCCCTGAGCTCGATGCCGGTCCTGGCCAGGCGTGATCGTACGGCCGCGGCCAGTGCGACGGCGCCGGGGCTGTCGCCGTGGACACAGATGGAGTCAGCCTGAAGGGCAATGTCGTGGCCGTCGATGCACTCGATGACGCCTTCTCGCACCAGCCGGTGCATCCGCTCGGCGACCTGGTCGGCATCGTGAAGCACGGCCCCCGCTTCCCGTCGCGAGACCAGGCTGCCATCGCTCTGGTAGGCGCGATCGGCAAAGGCCTCGGCGGCGACGCGCAGACCGGCCTTGCGTGCCCAGTCATTCAGCGGTGACCCTGCCAGCGTCATCAGCACCAGCGAGGCATCGACATCATCAATGGCGGCCAGCACGGCGTCGGCCTGGCGCCGATCATGGGCGATGGTGTTGTAGAGCGCGCCGTGTGGCTTGACGTAGCGCACCTGCGTGCCGGCGGCGCGGGCCAGCCCCCTGAGGGCGCCGATCTGGTAGATCACATCGGCGCGCAGTTCATCGCTTGCGATGTCCATGTTGCGTCGGCCAAAGCCCACCAGATCCGGATAGCCGACATGGGCACCGACCGTGACGCCATGGCTGGCCGCCGCCTTGAGGGTGCGCAATATGCCGGCCGGGTCGCCGGCATGAAAGCCGCAGGCGACGTTGGCGCTGGTGACGATGCCGAGCATGGCGGCGTCATCGCCCATGTGCCACGCCCCGAAGCTTTCCCCCAGATCGCTGTTCAAATCGATAAAGGACATGTGAGACTCCTGTTCAGGCAGAGGGTGTCAGAAAGGCAAAGATCGGGCCGATGGCGTTAAAGCCCATATACCAGGTGAGCGCGCAGACCACGGCGCCGGAGACCAGCAGCCAGCGTGGGTAGCGATGTCCGTGCATGAGGTCACTACGCCGCCAGGCAACATAAATGAACAGCGTCAGGCCCACCGGCAAAATCAGGCCGTTGAAGCCGCCGACAAACACCAGCAGCGCGGCGGGCGGGGTGCCTATCGATACAAAGGCGATCAGCGAGAGTGCGATGAATACCAGCGTGGCGCGGTTACGTACGCCCTCGCTGATGCCGGGGCGAAAGGCGCTTAAAAAGCTCATGGAGGTATAGGCCGCCCCGATGATGCTGGTGATGCCGGCGGCCCACAGAATCAGGCCAAAGGCGCGCAGGCCCAGCGCTCCGGCGGCGGCCTGAAAGGCCTGAGCGGCCGGGTTGGCGCTTTGACTGGAGACATCAATGACCACACCGCTGGCGACCACGCCGAGAATGGCGAGAAACAGGATGTAGCGCATCAGCCCGGTGACCAGGATGCCGCGCAGGGCCGCTTTCGACACGGTCTCGACATTCTCGACGCCGCCTAGGCCGCGGTCCAGCAGGCGGTGAGCGCCGGCGTAGGTGATATAGCCGCCGACGGTGCCGCCCACGATGGTGGTGATGGTGGCGAAGTTGATGGTATCGGGCATCACGGTCTGACGCAGGGCCTCGCCCACGGGCGGGTTGGAGGCGATGGCGACGAACACCGTCATCGCCATCATCAACACGCCCAGCACAATGATGATGCGATCGATGGCCACGCCGGCGCGTCGGGAAGAGAAAATACCGGCGGCAATCACGGCGCTGATCAGCCCACCCCAGGTCGTGTCCAGCCCCAGCAGGGCATTGAGCCCCAAACCGGCGCCGGCGATGTTGCCCACGTTGAAGGTCAGCCCGCCAATGATGATCAAAATCGCCAGCAGATAACCACTGCCGGGCAGCGCGGCGTTGGCGACCTCTGGGGCGCGCATGCCGGTGACGGTGACCACGCGCCAGATGTTGAGCTGTACCACCAGGTCGATCAGGATTGAGGCCAGAATGCCAAAGGCAAAGGCTGCGCCCATGGTGGCAGTAAAGGTGGCGGTCTGGGTGATAAAGCCGGGACCCACGGCCGAGGTGGCCATCAAAAAGACGGCACCGATCAGTGAGGCGCGTCGGGAGCGGGCGAACCCGACGTCAGGAGTATCTGCCATGTCAAAGGCTCCGAAAGAGGAAGGGGGCACAGGCCATACCAGCAATTAGCGTGCCACAATGGGCTGATCGGCCGGATTTTGTAGGTGTTGTCCGTATCGATTGTTCAACAATAGCCGTGACGACAGTGGGTGGGTATTCGACTTGCGTTTCATTTCGGCGCATCACGGCGCTTCGCGGCACCCTTTTGGTGCGCAAGTTCGGGGCGAGAGGCGAGCTTGTCGGCAGCCCCCTTTATCGGGAACACTGGGTGGGTCTCAACGTCATGATCGGATCGTGCTGAATGAAAAATCAGGCCCTGGAAGACAGGCGTGAATCGCTGGGAGACAGCGTGGCAGCAGGCATTCGACGCCTGCTGGTAGAAGGGGCGTTCACGCCCGGACAGCGTCTGTCGGAAGTTGCGCTGTGTGAGCGGCTGGGCGTGTCGCGCAATACGCTCAGAGAGGCCTTTCGCACGCTGGCCCATGAAGGTCTGGTCACGCATCAGCCGCATCGTGGCGTCTTTGTGACCAGCCCCGATGCCGCCTCCATTGTCGAGATCTACCGGCTGCGGCGCTTTATTGAATGTCGTGCCCTCAGTGATGCCTGGCCCAGCCACCCGGCGGTAAGAGAGATGCGCGCCGCAGTGAATGAAGCGTACGCGCACATCGAGCAGCAGGACTGGCTGGCGGTGGGTACGGCCAACATGGCCTTTCATGGTGCCATTGTGGCGCTGGCGGACAGCGCGCGGCTGAACGGCTTTTTTCGCCAGATTCTGGCCGAGCTGCGTCTCGCCTTCGGGTTGATGTCCGACAAGGAGTGGCTGCATGCCCCCTATGTCGACATGAACCAGCAGGTGCTGGAGACCTTTGAAGCCGGTGATACCAAAGCGGCCGTGGCTCTGCTGGAGCAGTATCTGGCTCAGTCCGAACGGGTTGTGCTGGCCGCCTGGGAGCGCCAGGCCACGCCTTGAAGGCTTCGATGATCAAATGACAAAAGGCCCCGCCATGGCTGGCGGGGCCTTTTACGTCGTTTTTATCGCTCTGATCGGGCGAAACCGGTCTCTCAGGCGCTGACGGTCTCGCCGGATTCGGCGCGCGTCTTCTGGTCCGAGAAGTCGCTCAGGGCATGCCGGCCCGTGTTGATCGGGATCTGACGGGCGCGCTGCTGCTCGGGAACCACGCGCAGCAGGTCGACCATCAACAGGCCGTTTTCAAGCTTTGCGCCCTGGATCTCGATGTTTTCGTCAAGCCTGAAGGAGAGCCGGAACGCGCGTTTGGCGATGCCGCGATGCAGATAGGTGACCCCTGACGTGTCACTGTCCTGCTCGCCGCGCCCGCCGGTAATGGTCAGTACGCGATTTTCGACGTTGACGTCGAGCTCTTCCTCGGCAAATCCGGCCGTGGCCACCGCGATACGGTAGTCATTGTCGCCGTGCTTTTCGACGTTGTAGGGCGGATAGCTGGGCGCGTCGTTGTGCACGGCCTGCTCGAACAGGTCGTTCAGGCGATCAAAGCCGATGCTGCGACGAAAGAGTGGGGAAAGGGTCATGGCGTTCATAAAACCTCCTGATAAACAGCAAAGTTCGTCACTACCGTGAGTCGGTACTCGCAGACCCGCATGGGCGGCATCTACGCTCGCGCTTACAGCTCTGAGTGAGCCCGTTATCGCGACATTATGGTAAATAGTGGCGTCTTGCGGCGTTTCAAGTCTTCCCTGAAAAAATCCCTGTCAGCCGATTGTGCACCACTGTCAGGCAAAATAGGGTCGGTCCTTCAGGTTTCAACGGGTCAATACAAAAAATTTTTCAACCGTAGCAGGGCGTTCCAGCACTGGCTTGTAATAGCGGTATGGTTTGTCCTTGTCAGGGGCTTCTTTTTTGGCGCCAGGCGTCGATAATCACGGGATCACGATCACCGGAAAACATCACATGAATCAACCCCACGTTCACGGCCCGAACTGCCAGCACGATCACGACCATCATGGCCACGTCCACGGTCCCAACTGTAACCACGGTGCTCAGACACCGGTGCGCAATGCTCTAAAAGACGTCGGTCGCAATGACCCATGCCCCTGTGGCAGTAACAAGAAGTTCAAGAAGTGTCACGGCGGCTAGCCGCCCGGCAAAAAGACAGGAATAAAAAAACCGGCGCCCGAAGGCGCCGGTTCGTTATGAGACAGAGATCAGGTGATCCCGGCGTTTAGAGGGTGCCGCCGAGCACTTCTTCTGCCGTGGCCTGACGGTTGGCGACCGAGCTGGTCCACTGGCCCCAGGCGCTGGGGTCAATGGTGTCACCATTGTTGCCCAGGTTCTCGAGACGCTTTTTGTCCTCGTCAGTGAGCACCTGCTTGGCCAGCGGCTTGAGATGCTTCACATCGTCAACGCTCATGCCGATGTTCTTGGCGATGCGGGTACCGTAGTCGTCATGCACCATCCAGAAGTGCCACAGCATACGTTCCTGCACGTCACGCTCGCACACCTGCATCATGCCGGACAGGTTCTCGATCAGGTCATCACGCTCCCAGTCCTGCATGGTGTTATAGCGACCGCGCGCCTGCACGTAGTCGTTGCGACGCTCCAGCACACTGCGGGTCAGTCGGCCATGCACTTCGGGCGCATTGTAGGGCTCTTCCTGCTCGGCTTCGTGCAGACCGTTATGAATCGACGGCTCGAAGTTGATGTGCGGATTCTGGCCCGGCGCGTGATCAACATGGTAAGCCATCTGACCGTCACGCTGGTTGGTCGCGACCTTTGCATTTTTGGGCTGGTTGACCGGCAGCTGCAGGTAGTTCGGCCCGATGCGATAGCGCTGGGTATCGGAGTAGGAGAACGTACGACCGACCAGCATCTTGTCGTCAGAGAAGTCCAGACCGTCGACCAGTACGCCGGTACCCATGGCGATCTGATCGTTTTCGGCAAAGAAGTTCTGCACGTTGCGGTTCAGCGTCATGACGCCGATCTTGCGCAGCGGGAAGTCGTTTTCCGGCCAGATCTTGGTGTCATCCAGCGGATCCCAGTCGAGCTCGGGATGGTCGTGATCTTCCATCAGCTGGACGAAGACGTCCCACTTGGGATAGTCACCGCGCTCGATGGCCTCGAACAGATCTTTGGAGGCCGAACCCAGCTCCTGGCCCTGTACCCTGGCGGCTTCGGCCGCGGTAAAACTGGCGACACCGCACTGCGGGTGGAAGTGGTACTTGACCAGCACCGTCTCGCCCTGGGCGTTGACCATCTTGTAGGTATTGACCCCGAAGCCTTCCTGATGACGATAGGAGGCCGGAATGCCGCGTGGGCTGAATAGATGCGTGAGCATATGCATCGATTCAGGCGTCTGGCTCATGAAGTCGAGGATGCGGTTGGGTTCCTGACGGAAGGTGACCGGGTCAGGCTTGAGCGAATGGATCACGTCCGGGAACTTGATCGCATCCCGGATAAAGAACACGGGCAGATTGTTGCCGACCAGATCCCAGTTGCCGTCTTCGGTGTAGAACTTGACGGCAAAACCACGCGGGTCGCGAGCAGCCTCTGATGAGTCGCGCCCGCCAATCACGGTCGAAAAACGCAGTGCCAGATCGGTTTTCTTGCCGGCTTCCTGAAAGAGTTTCGCACGCGTGTACTTCGATGCCGGTTCGTCACCGATCATGCCGGTGGCTTCAAACTCGCCGTAGGACAGGAAGCCACGGGCATGGACCACGCGCTCGGGAATGCGCTCGCGGTCGAAATGACTGATCTTTTCGAGAAACTGATAGTTCTCAAGCGTTGCCGGGCCACGGCTGCCGACCGTGCGCTGCGACTGATTGTTGGTGACAGGATGACCCTGTCGATTGGTCAGTTCGTTATCTCTATCTGACATGCCATTTTTCCTCTTTTGACATCCTGTCGAACGGATCGTGTCTGGAACCGGTCACGAGCGGCCCCGAACGCGAAAGATATCACGGTAACTTCATGGATTAGTCCTATCGCCCCGTAGAGACCAGGGCTATGACGCCCAAAGAGAAGGTCGTATGCCAGAGGCATGTTTCACGTGAAACATCGTTGATGCTTAAGAGGTGGCATCATGTGCCCACATCGAGCATGAACGGCACAGGTCAGTTCGGCATAACAGGGCACTATGGGCACTCTCATGACATAACAAGAGTGCGCCTGATGCATGTGACGAGACTGTATTCCGGGGAGGACGGCGAATCCCACTTCGAAAATTTACACATTGAGGTAGGCGGTGACGCCGAGATCGGAAGACTGTCGGTACGCATTCCGGCCACCGGCCTTGTCTTTCGTGAAACCGCTGCCGATTACAACTATGGCTGGCACAACGCGCCGCAGCGCCAGTACATCCTGATGCTGGATGGCAGCGTGGACATTACCGTGGGCAGTGGTGAAACAAGGCGGTTGAACACCGGCGATATCCTGCTGTGCGAGGACACCACCGGGCGGGGGCACATCAGCCGAGCGGTCAACGGGCAGCCGCGTCGCTCGGTCTTTGTCACCCTAGAGTGATTCGGTGGCACCGCAGTGCTTTCAAGCCTCAATCGTTAAAGCGTCAGCACCAGCTGGGTCAGGGCATGAATGGCCAGCCCGATCAGGCCGCCGACCAGGGTGCCGTTGATGCGGATGAACTGCAGGTCATTGCCGACGTTTTTCTCGATCTGGGCGACGATCTCGTCACTGTCGAGGCTGTCCAGATAGCGCTGGATATAGTCATCGATGCGCGACCCGTTCCGCTCGACCATCGCCGGCAGCAGTGTCACGGCCTGCTCGTTGAGCCATTCGCGCGCCGGGGCGTCATGTTCAAGCGTGCGCGCGTAGTAATCGATGAAATGCTCAAGCCAGGCGCGTGACTGAGAGTCCTGGGCTTTCAGGTCACGGGCCAGCCAGTCCATCAGTTCTTCCCAGACGCCGGCGACATAGTCGCTGAGGCGGTCATTGTTGAGGATATCATCGCGCAGGCGGTCCAGACGCCGGGCAAAGGCCGGGTCATGACGCATGCGCTCGATGAATTCGGCAAACTGGCGATCCAGATGGTGGCGCAGCGGGTGGTCGGGGTCGTCGCTGACCTCACTGATCAGGCGGGCACTCTGCTCGACAATACGCTCGTTGATCAGCCAGCCGGCCAGCCGGTGCATGCTGACTTCGCGCCCCATCACCCGCGGGTTGAACAGCTTGAAGACGGTACCGGTAATGAAGTGCTTGACCCGTTCCTGATTGTCTTCGACCTCGAGCCAGCGCGAAAGCCGGGCCAGAGAGTCATCCAGCAGCGCCTGATGGCGCCCCTCGGCGGCCAGCACGCTCAGCGCGCTGCCCATCAGCCGGGCGGTATTGATACGTCCCAGATGGTGGCGCAGGGTGCGGGTCAGGAAATCCCGCGCCGCACTCTGGCGAACCGCCGACAGTGACGTGCTCATGGCCTGGGTCAGGCGCTCGGCGACCATGGCGCGTCGCTCGGGGCGTGACAGCCAGTTCACCAGCGCGCCTGCCACGTCAAAGCGGCGAACGCTGTCACGCACGTAGGCTTCCGACAGAAAGTTCTCGCGAATAAACCCTGAAAGACTCTTCCCCAGTCGCGCCCGGTTGCGCGGGATGATCGCCGTATGCGGAATCTTCAGCCCCAGCGGATGACGAAACAGCGCCGTGACCGCAAACCAGTCGGCGATGCCCCCGATCATGGCCGCCTCGGCAAAGGCTGACACGTATTCCAGTGCCGGAAAACGGCCCTGATACCAGATGCTGACGACATATAACACCAGCGCCCCCAGCAGGCAGAGCGTGGCAATGCGGCGTCGGTTGTGAAGTGGCGGGGTCAATCGAGCGCTCCTGTAGGAAAGATACTGACGAGAGCTTAGCTCAGCCTGCGTTGACCTTGTACGCTGGCTGCCCATTGGTCCAGGGCGATTGTCCTGTCTGTTTGATCCGGTCACACTTCACAAAAACCTGATGCAGCGCCGCTGTCGTGGAGGACACGATCCTTTCGGGCTGTCAGCAGGCACCCGGTATCGGGCCGCGATGAACCTCCTGCGCGCCCACGCTTTCAGACGACGATGGAAGAGACGGCATGATCGACACATCGGATAACCGCACAACGACCCCTGCTCAACACGAGCCGACCCTGAAGTTTCGCCTTGGCGCCCTGGGCGCTGCCGTGCCGCTGACGTTTTTTGTCGGCTGGGCCATCATCACCAGTGTACTGGGGCTCTCTTCCGAAATCGGCCTGGTCATGGGTGCTCTGTTCGGTCTGACGCTGGGGCTTTTATTCTGCAAAAGCCGCTGGGAAAACTACGCGCAGGGGCTTTTCGACGGCATGGCCCAGCCGATCGGGGTGATCGCCGTGGTGGCCTGGTTTTATGCCGGCATGCTGGCGCAGGTGCTGCAGACCGGCGGGCTGGTGGAAGGGCTGGTCTGGCTGGGCGGTATTTCGGGCGCCTCCGGCGGTGTGTTTGTGGGGCTGACCTTTGTGCTGGCGGCGGTATTTTCCACGGCGGTCGGCACCGGCTACGGCACTACGGTGGCTTTCAGTACCCTGATGTATCCCGCCGGCGTGGCGCTGGGATGTGATCCGGTGGTGCTGTTCGGGGCCATTCTGGCCGGCGCCATTTTCGGGGATAACCTGGCCCCGGTGTCGGATACGACCATCGTGTCAGCCACGACCCAGGACGCGGATGTCCCGGGCGTGGTGCGCAGCCGCTTCAAGTACTCGATCATGGCGGCCGTACCCTCGCTGGTGCTGTTTGTGCTGCTGGGCAATGCCAGCGGCAGTGTCGAGGGCAACGATGCCGCGCTTGAGGCGATGATGGCCCAGACCGACCCAACCGGGCTTTTGATGCTCGTTCCCTTTGCGCTGGTGCTGTTGCTGGCCCTGCGTGGCCATCATCTGATCACCTCACTGACCTGGGGGATCGTTCTGGCCTCCGTCGTGATCGTGGTGGCAGGCCTGGCCGCCCCCGGCGACATCATGGCCTTTGACCCTGAAAGTGACAGCGTCGTCACCGGTGCGCTGGTGGATGGCGTCAGTGGCTACGTCAACATGGCGATTTTGATACTTCTGATCGTCGCCACGGCCCATCTGCTCAGGCTGGGGGGCACCATGGACGCTGTGACTCGCGCCATGATGCGCTGGATCGGCGATTCCGTGCGCCGCGCGGAGCTGGCTATCTGGGGGATCGTGGCGCTTTTGAACTCGGCCATCACCATCAATACGGCCGCCGAGATAGCGGCTGCGCCATTCGTGCGCGAGCTGGGCAGAAAGTACCGCATTCACCGCTATCGTCGTGCCAACATGCTGGATGCCGTGACCTCGGCGCTGGGCTATATCTTCCCCTGGGGCGCGCCGGTCCTGCTGGGCTGGGCGACCATCACGACCATGCAGGAACAGTATGACTGGCTGCCGATTGTTGCGCCCACCGAGGTCTTCCCGTTTGTCTTCCACGGCTGGTGTCTGCTTTTGATCATGCTGTTTGCCGCGGCCACCGGCTGGGGCCTGCATTTCGAGGATCCTGACGAGGCCGAAGCGGGCGTCACGGCGCGGTAACGATCAAGACCACAATACGATAACGCTGGCAATCGGGGCGCAAATCCCCTATGTTGGCGCTCCTCTTCGCACGGGCAGGTCGTTGGCCTGCCTCCGTCATTGAAATTCCCCCTGCGCTGTCACGGCGCTGTCGCTCTCGCGAAGAAGACGCCAGCATCCGATAGCGCCATGAGACAACCTGTCGATGTCATTTTCCCAACTTGGGCTGTCGCCCGAGCTTTTGCGTGCTCTCGAAGATGCTGGTTACCAGACACCTTCCCCCATTCAATCAAAAGCCATTCCGGCCTGCCTTGAAGGTCGCGATGTTCTGGCGGCGGCTCAGACCGGTACCGGCAAGACCGCAGGCTTTACCCTGCCGATTCTGGAGCGTCTGTCGCGTCAGCGTTTTGAATCCAGGCGTCCGGTTCGGGCACTGATTCTGACCCCGACTCGCGAGCTGGCCGCCCAGATCGGGGAGTCGGTCGAGAAATACGGCGTGCACCTGCGTCCGCGTCTGAAAAGCGATGTGGTCTACGGCGGCGTCAAGGTCAACCCGCAGATCGCGCGTCTGCGTGATGGCGTGGATATCCTGGTGGCCTGCCCGGGCCGACTGCTGGACCTGGTCAATCAAAAGGCCGTGCGTCTGGATCAGGTCGAAACCCTGGTGCTTGATGAAGCCGACCGCATGCTGGACATGGGCTTTATCCACGACATCAAGAAGATCCTGCGTCTGGTGCCCAGAAAGCGTCAGAACCTGCTGTTCTCCGCGACCTTCTCAAAAGAGATCCGCGAGCTGGCCGGTACGCTGCTGGATAACCCGGTCAGCATCGATGTGGCCCCGCGCAACACCGCGGCCGAAAGCGTCGATCAGTCGATCTACATGGTCGAAAAGCCCCAGCGCATGGCGCTTTTGACCCATCTGATCACCCATCATCAGTGGTCCCAGGCGCTGGTCTTTACGGCCACCAAGCACATGGCCAACCGGGTGACGCAGCATCTTCAAAAGGCCGGCATCACGGCGGCGGCCATTCATGGCAACAAGAGCCAGAATGCCCGAACTGCCGCGCTTTCCGGCTTCAAAAACGGCGAAGTGCAGGTGATGGTGGCCACCGATGTGGCCGCGCGCGGCATTGATATTTCCGAGCTGCCCAACGTGGTGAACTTCGAGCTGCCCAAGACGCCCTCCGACTACGTGCACCGCATCGGTCGTACCGGCCGTGCCGGTGCCAGCGGCCAGGCGGTCTCGCTGGTGATGCCCGATGAGCGCAGCCAGCTCAAGCAGATCGAGAAGCTGATCGGTCGTGCCATTCCGGTGGCCACTGCCGAGGGCTTTGACTTTACGCGTGCCGTGCCGGAAACGCCGGATGAACGGGAGCAGCGCCCGGGCGGCGGTCAGCGTCGTCAGGGCAGTGGCCCGTCGCGCAACAATGGCGGTGGCGCTCGCAACGGGGGCGGTGCCGGTCGCAGTAGCTCGGGCAATCGCTCTCGCAGCGGTGGTAACGGTGGTAATGGCGGCAACAGCAATGAGCAGGCGCGTCCTGCGCGCCGTCGTCGCAGTGCGCCGCGCTCGGCAGACAACAGCGGTAACCGCTGATCACGCGTTAAGACATCGGTATGGTGTGATCACAACCGTCTGCTCAGGCAGGCGGTTTTTTTATGCCTGTTTGGCGGTGGACGCCCAGGGCGAGCACTGGCATTGTCGCAGGCCTTCACTGAGCGATTCATCACAGAGGCTTTAAAACATGCGTGCAGAAAGTCATTCGGGCGTGCTGACCCATGAACAGCAGGCGCGTCGTGCAGCGCTGGGCAGTTTTGTCGGCGCCGTGGTCGACTGGTATGACTTTCTGCTTTACGGCATCGTGGCGGCACTGGTGTTCAATGGCCAGTTCTTTCCCAACGTGAGTCCGGCCGCGGGCACGCTGGCGGCGCTGGCCACCTTCGGTGTGGGCTTTCTGTTCCGCCCGCTGGGGGGCATCGTGTTCGGCCATTTTGGTGACCGACTCGGGCGCAAGCGCATGCTGGTGCTGACGGTCATGTTGATGGGTGTTTCCACGGCACTGATCGGACTGCTGCCCACCTATGCCAGCATTGGTGTCTGGGCGCCGATACTGCTGGTGGTGCTGCGGGCGCTGCAGGGCTTTGCCGTAGGCGGTGAGTGGGGCGGGGCGGCCCTGATGGCGGTCGAGAGCGCGCCGCGTCATCGGCGGGCGTTTTACAGCAGCGGTGTCCAGGTCGGCTACGGTGTGGGGCTGATTCTGGCCACCGGCAGCGTGTCACTGTTGAGTCACTTTCTTGATGATGCGGCCTTTCAGAGCTGGGGCTGGCGACTGCCGTTTGTCTTCTCGATTGTGCTGGTCGCGATTGCCTTTTGGGTGCGCGCAGGCCTTGAGGAGTCGCCCGAGTTCAGGGAAAACGTTGCGGAAAGGGGGCAGACGCCTTCTCGCCCACCGGTGCTTGAGGCGTTGAGCCGTCATCCGAAGGCGTTTTTGCAGATCATTGCGCTGCGTCTGGCCGAGCTTTTCACGATGTACATTGTGACCACCTTCGCGCTGAGCTATTCCACCAGTTATCTGGGGCTCTCACGTGAGCTCTTTCTCAACATCGGGCTGCTGGTCGGCGCCATCAGCTGCGTGACCATTCCGCTGTTTGCGCTGCTGGCCGACCGTTTCGGTCGGCGGCGCATCTATGTGGTCGGGGCCGTGGTCGGCGTGCTGTGTGCCTTTCCCTTTTTCATGGCGCTGGAGGCTCGCTCGGTGGTCTGGATCGTCTTTTTTGCCGTCATGCTGGCCAACCTGGCCCACGACATGGTGGTCAGTGTGCAGCAGCCGATGTTTGCCGAGCTGTTTGGAACGGCCTATCGCTATAGCGGCGCGGGGGTGGGCTATCAGGTGGCCAGTGTGGTGGGCGGTGGATTTACGCCGTTCATTGCCGCAGCACTTGTGAGCATGGCCGGCGGCAGCTGGTTGCCGGTAGCGTTCTATCTGGCCGTGGGCTGCGGACTTTCAGCCCTGGGCGTGATGAGCATTCAGCGCCACCGGGCCCGCCCGGCATGACGGGCGACAGGGCCGCGCGGTGCGACTACGCTTGAGGGTGATGCCACAGGGCGGCCCTTTCATGTCGCCATTTCTGGCAACCGATGTCTTTTACCGGGTTAAGCTCAATGCCACGTCGCTCCACTACCACCCTGATCAAGGGCCTTAAAAAACTGCTTCACGTGGTGGCGCGTCCGGCCAAGTCAGAAAAGGTCCATGGCGGCAGGTTGATTCATACCTATCGGGGGTACGGCACGCATCGTGAAGTGTTCATGATGGGCCGGGTCTTTCGCCAGCCTGGTTTTAACCTGAACCTTCCCGAGAATTCATGGCGCCGTGACCTGGCTGATATCGTGCGGCGTACCGTGCGCTGGGGCATCAAGTACATCGATGTTCAGATCCAGCTGGGGGGAGAAACGGTTACGGTCACCACCGACCGGGATGGCTATTTCAACGCCCATATTCAGCTCAACACGCCCCTGCCCGGTGATCAGATCTGGCATGAGGCACATCTTCGCATTCTGTCGCCGAGCAAGGACCAAAAGAGTGTCCGCGCCAACGATAGTGCGGGGGGCGAGGCCGTCGCCGATATTTATATTCCACCGGCCGATATCGACTTTGCCGTTATCAGCGATATTGACGACACGGTGATGTATACCGGCGTGGCCAACAAGCTGAAGATGATGTATCACCTCTTCATTGCCCGCGCCGAGCAGCGCATGGCCTTTCCCGGCGTGGCGGCCCTTTACCGGGGCTTTCACGTGGGCGATGGTGATCAGCACTGTCAGCGCCCGCTTTTATACGTCTCGCGGGCACCGTGGAGCATCTATGAGATGCTGGAGGCGTTTTTCCGCCTCAATCGCATTCCGGTCGGGCCGATTTTGTTCCTGCGCGAATGGGGGCTGACCCTTCAGCACCCGCTGCCGCGCAAGGCAGAAGACCACAAGCGCGAGCTCATCGAGACCATGCTCGAGCTTTATGATCCCCTGCCATTTGTGCTGATCGGCGACAGCGGCCAGCATGATCCCGAAGTCTACACCGAGATTGTTCGAGCCTACCCCGGGCGCATTCGAACGGTCTATATCCGGGATGTCAGTAACGATGCCGATCGTCAGCAGGCCATCGAGGCGCTCTCTGCTCAGATCAACAAGGAGCAGAACCACGAATGCTCGCTGGTACTGGCCTCTGACAGCCTGACCATGGCCGAACATGCGCACGAGCAGGGCTACATTTCCAGTGACGCGCTTGAACGCGTGCGTGAATCCCAGTAATGCTCGGCGTCAGCGCCTGCGCGACAGTCGAAGACAAAGGTTATTGGCCGGCATCTCGATGATCTCGGTCATTGTCAGACCGGCGTCCTGTGCTGCTGGCAATACCTCCTCCTCCAGATCCCGAACGCCCCAGCGATGATCGCGAGCCTGAAGGCTCTGATGGAAAGCGGCGTTACTCTCGGCCTGGTGGACCCCGTGGCGGCTGAAGGGGCCATACAGCAGCAGCCATCCCTCTGGTGTCAGATACCGTGCAGCGCCTGCCATCAGATCCAGCGTGGCCTGCCACGGCG
The DNA here is from genome assembly GCF_052692355.1 of Kushneria sp. Sum13. Lineage (NCBI taxonomy): Bacteria > Pseudomonadati > Pseudomonadota > Gammaproteobacteria > Oceanospirillales > Halomonadaceae > Kushneria > Kushneria sp. Sum13. The sequence goes on along the minus strand of NZ_CP199847.1, from coordinate 3,400,888 downwards.
CGATATGGATCATATTGAAACACAGCATGGCATCGATACTTTCCGCTTCCAGCGGCCATGGCTGTTGCGCCACCTCCAGGGCCAGGGGGATATGCAGCCGGACCTCAGGCATTTCACGACGCAGCACTTCACGCCAGGCGGCAATCGAGGCCAGCGCTGCAGGATGTGCGTCGCTGGGAATGAATTCGTGCTCCGACATCTCGCGGGCAAAGTGCACAATGTGTTCGCCGCTGCCACTGGCAATTTCCAGTATGCGCGACCCTTTGCCAAGCCGCGCCCGGAGAACGTCCAGCAGGGGCGTCTTGTTGCGCTGCGCTGCCGGACTGTACTGTCGAGCGTCATCTGGCGTAGTGCTCAGATCATCCATGGTGTTCATGTTGTCTCCTGTTCAGTGCGGTCACGGACAGGGTATCCGACCACAGTCGTCTGGGCTGAATTTGAACTACCGACCATACTTGCCCTGTCACGTCGGTTTTCTGCTATGTTAGAACGCTTTTTTGAATGGACTCAGTGAGGCGAAGCATCATGACAGCCAATATCCCTGCCAACGAACAAGAGCTTCTCGCCATGCCGGCTGAGGACTATATGAACGAGGCGCAGCTGGCGTATTTTCGCCAGTTGCTGCTCAACGAACGCAAGGAAGTCGAAACGACGCTTGAAGAAATGCGCGGCAGTATCGGTATGGCTGAAAGCAGCGGAGATGACAGCGACCGCGCCGCCAGTGAAGAAGAACTGCGGTATACCCTGCGTCAGGCCGATCGCGAAACGCGTCTGTGGCGCAAGATCAACGCAACGCTCGATCTCATTGATGAAGGAGAGTACGGCTTCTGTGAAGAGACCGGTGAGCCTATCGGGCTCAAGCGCCTGCTGCTGCGCCCGACGGCCACGCTTTCCATCGAGGCCAAGCAGCGTCAGGAGCAGCAGGAAAACCATTACGCCCGCCGCCGCTGAAAGATGTCTTCAATGTCGGGTGTTCCTGCCGGCCCTGTTTAAAAATCGCCCCATCCCGGGGCGATTTTTTATATCCTTTCTCTGTTTTCCCTGGGCGCTGACCCTTCTCAATACCCGTCCAGACCATTCTAAAAGCTGAAAAGCGAGGCGTAGCAATACCAGAAAGTTAATGATAATGAGGTTTTGAGCAATTAAGTGAAAAGTACGCGTCGTATCACCCGATCTGCACATATACATTTCTAATGTAAGCGTTATCATTCTGTAAAAGAACAATGCAAAGGCATCGGCACAGGGCCATCATGACAGTCTTTAGTCTGTATTTTTAATGCAGGTGGATCTGAAAAAGCCTGGTTAATGACGATATGCACGGATGAAACGCTGCTTCTTGAGCCTTTGATGCTGACGCCGTGCAGGCATGATGGCCGTCTCATATCGGACCCCCGTTGACGAGACGCGCCGACTCATGCTGCCTGAGGTAGCTGGAAGTGGCTTTTATTCTGGCAAGGGCAGGGAGCCTGAAAAATGCCGAAAGGCATGATGGTACTAGTATCGCTGGCCATGTTGCTGCTCCTGAGCGGTCAGGCGGCGTATGCCCAGGAATCGGTGGTATTGATTGCTAATCCGTCAACGCCGCCTGGCAGCATGACTCGGGAAACCGTGCGCGCCATTTTTGCCATGCGCCAGCGTACCCTGCCCGATGGCGAGGCGGCACATGTCTTTGTGCTGCCCGACAAGCATCCCTTGCACGAGCGCTTTACCAAGGAAATTCTTGGCGTTTACCCCCATCAACTACGCCTTTCCTGGGACCGGCTGGTCTTTTCCGGTACGGGACAGGCGCCCAATGAAGTCGGCTCGGTTGAAGAGATGAGACAACGTGTGGCCAGTACACCAGGCGGACTGGGCTATCTGGATAAAGGAGCCGTGGATGATAGCGTCAGCGTTTTTTCGCCGGAGTAATCGCGGCTGGCGCGCCCTGTATGCCTCCACCCTGGTGACAGGGGCAATAGTTGCCGGCACCGCACCGGCGCGTGCCGATATTCTTGATACCGTGCAGGCGCATGGTTTTTTGAGTCAGGCGCTGATTGTCAGCCGACACAATGATTTTTTTGGTCCCAGCAGCCAGAATGGTGGCAGCCTCCAGTACACGGAAATCGGCGCCAATGTGTCCATGCGTCCGACCAATAACCTGCTCATTTCTGCTCAGGCCCTGAGCCGCCGGGCAGGTGATGATAATAGTGACTATGAACCGAAACTGGATTATGGACTGCTCGATTATCAGTTTTTTGCAAGCGATTCTCGAGTTTTTGGAACTCAGATTGGAAGAATCAAGCATCCGTTCGGTATATATAATAAGACTAGAGATATTGCATTTACTCGGCCGGGGATATTACTTCCTCAATCCATTTATTTTGATAGGACCAGGTCTTTCGGGTTGTCGTCTGATGGTATTCTTTTTTATGAGGAAGAAAGGTTAAGCAACGGTATCATTTATTTTTCTATAGAAGGTGGGTGGCCAAACTTAAATGGTGATGCAGAATCTGCTCTAAATCCTTGGGGTCTTGATTTGTCCATAGACATGGATGGACAGTTTTCTTCATTAAGTCAAATCCGATACGAGCACGATGGTGGGAAAATTGTTTTAGCACTTAGTGCTGCCGACGTTAATGCGAACTTTAATACCAATTCTTCGATACTCGGTGATGGGAAATTCAAATTTCAACCGATTGCCTTGTCCGCACAGTATAATAGTGCTGACTGGAGTCTAACGGCAGAGTATGCGCTGAGAAGAAGAAAGGTTAGTGAACTTGATGTTTCTGAACTAAACCAAAGCGTGATTGGAGACAGCTGGTATCTCCAGTATGACCGACGGCTTTTTGAGGATTGGCGCTGGCTGGTACGCTACGACGTTATGTCCAACAACTGGCATGATCGAAGCGGAAAACAATATGAAAACGATAATCTCGGTCCTGCACACTCAAGATTTGCCAGAGATCTGACGCTGGGGTTGAAATGGCAGCCGTGGACAAATTTATTGCTATCTGCCGAATATCACAATATTGATGGTACGGGATGGATTCCGCCTGAGGATAATAATAGAGAAGATCTCGACAGATACTGGGATATGCTGATGTTTCAGGCCTCCTTTTTATTCTAGTTGTTAAAGTATACAAAAGAGGCTGCATAACAAATATGAAGCAAAATTTTTTCAGCCTTAAATGGCGCGCTATATTTCTGACAAGCCTTGTCTTGCTGGGACTCGCGTCTGTTTTTACTTTTGTCAGCCACATTAACATGACTCGTCAGTTTCAAGTCATGCAAAACAACAACTATGAACGGCAGATCAATGAAATTGATGTGTCCATCAAGCGTGACAGCAATGATCTTCGCCAGCTTGGGAGTATTGTGGCGGCCTCCGAAAGCCTCGGTGTCTCTCTGATAGCTCAGAACGTTGCAACAGGAGAAGAAGTTCTTGAATCGCAATGGCCTACCCTGCAACTGGGGAGCGGTCTTGAAGAGATTACGGTATTTAATACGGACGGTAGTGTTTTTCTACATGTTGGTCAGCCACAGTCCGGCATCGATGATGGCATAACGGCTCGATGGGGAAAGGAAGTTGGCCGCAGTGAAATGCCTCAAAGCAAGGTGTTTTGTCGTCAGGACTGCAGGCAGTATGCGATTGTTCCCATTCTTTTAAAGGGTAATAGCGTTGGAAGTGTTCTGGTGGCGCGACCGCTTGCCGATGTTGCGCTTTATGCGCTTCAAAATGCAGGCGGCAATATCGCTCTTGTGCTGAATAACGATAAAAAGAATATGGAAAGTGATCATTATATCAATGACTGGTCAATGACGGTTACTGCGATTACGGATGAAAAATCTACGCTCTCACTGCTAAGAGCCGCTGTAGAAAAATTCTCATTCAAACAGCTTCTGGGAAGCCCCCGTATTATCAAGCATCGGGATCGCTTCTACGAGTTGCTGGCCATGCCCATAGAAGCCGAAGAAGAAAGCAGTGAAGGTTACTTTATTTTAACTTCGGATGTCAGCGATCAAATCAGTACCATTAATCATACGACGACCTATACGTTATTGATTGCATTGAGTGGGTGGCTCATCGCTGAAATACTACTTTTTGGAATCATGTGGCGCCCCATGGCGCGCCTGAGGCGCCTTACTTATTTGCTGCCAGTGCTTGCACAGGGCGGCTTCGACAAGATTCGCCAGCACGCAAAAGTGAGAAGCGGGCTCTGGCATGATGAAATCGACGTGCTGGGTCAAACGGCTCAGACGCTGGCCAACCAGTTGGAAGTACTTGAAGAAGAAGTCGATTTCAAGGGCAAACAGCTCAATGAAAGGCTTATGGAGCTTTCTCATGAAAGAGATTTTATCACTGGCCTTCTGAATACGGCGCATGTGCTTATCTTTACGCAGGATATCAATGGCCGTATTACATTGGTGAATCAATATGCCCTTGAATTACTGGGCATGAAGAAACAACAGCTTATTGGAAAGCGGTTCAAGGATATTTTTCATCTTCATGCTCGAACATTGAGCCCATCGATGGAACAGCATGAAAGCGTCGTCAGAGGCGCTCAGCAGGAAGAGAAAATTATTACCTGGGTGCATACGACCATGGGAGATAACGATAAAACGGCACAACGCATCTCCGTAGGGCTCGATATCTCGGCACGCAAGAAAGCGGAACAACAGCTGGAATGGCTGGCCCACCGTGATCCATTAACCTCTCTTTATAATCGACGTTTTTTTCAGCAATCTCTTGAAGCTGCCATTGCGCGCGGTGCTCATGGAGCCGTGCTTTATCTGGACCTTGATCAGTTCAAAATGGTTAACGAACTGGGTGGTCATCATGCTGGCGACCAGCTCTTGCGGCTGGTAGCAGATGCGCTGAGCAGCGAACTTGCCGGAGAGTGTATTGTCGCCCGTCAGGGAGGAGATGAGTTTTCCATCCTTCTTGAAACTGCTAATGCGCAGGAAGCTGTCGTCACCGCTGAAAAGGTTCATAAAAGACTTGAAAGCATTCTTTTTTCCGAGAATGGGCGCCATCATCGAGCCATGGCCAGTATTGGTATCGCTCTTTATCCCGAGCACGGAGAGAACGAAACGGAACTAATGGCCAGTGCCGATCTTGCCATGTACAAGGCGAAGGAAAAGAGCACGCAAAAATGGCATCTACTGTCTTCCATTCACGAATCCCGTGAACAGTTGCAGGAGAGAGTGTATTGGGTCGAACTTATCCGCTCATCGCTTGCAGCCGGCCGGTTTACACTGATGCTTCAGCCAATTGTTCGTATTGATGACTTTAGTGTCAAACACTATGAAGTCCTGCTCAGGATGCATGATGAAAACGGCCTGCTACATATGCCTGGCTCCTTTATACCGGTGGCAGAGCGCTTTGGATTGATTGTTGAAATAGACCGCTGGGTTGTTAAAGAAGCTGTTTTGTTATTGGGTGAGTTTAAGGATGATCAGGTCAGTTTTGCCATCAATCTCTCAGGGCAATCACTTCATGATGATTCAATCAAAGATTTTCTTGAAAAGGAGATGGAGAAAAATAGTGTTTGTCCCTCCAGAGTTATTATCGAGATCACTGAAACGGCTGCTGTGTCTGATCTAGCGACCGCAAGAAACGTCTTGCAGAGTATTAGCGAGCTAGGTTGCCATATAGCTCTGGATGACTTTGGAGTAGGGTTCAGCAGCTTCCATTATCTGGATCAACTACCCTCTGACTATATAAAGATCGACGGGTCTTTTATTAGAAACATGCTCGATAACGATAAGGATAGACTGATTGTAAAATCGATCGCTGATATTGCCCATGGGTTTGGGAAAAAAGTTATTGCAGAGTTTGTGGAGGATGAAAAAATGATAAGTATCCTTGAGCTATATGGTGTTACGTATGCGCAAGGTTATTATGTGGGTCGTCCTCAGGAAGTGAAGAAAAATAAAGTCATGTGAGAGTCATATGGATACCGTAGAAAGATTTTTTCTTGATTTCGACGTGAGAATCGCATCCTCGGATAAAGATAGATTTTCCGTTTATAATTTAAGGTATAAGGTTTTCCTGAAAGAACTGGGGTACATGCTTTCTGATCTGACAGCAGAGGAACAAGAGAAAGATTCGCACGACAATCATGCTATTCCTTTAATTGTTGTCTGCAGAAAAACGGGAGAAATAGCAGCGTGTACAAGAATTGTTATACCTGTGCCTCCAAAGTATGAAAAGCTTCCTGTAGAAGATCATTGTGGGATGAACCTTTATAATGATGAGGTTAATGTTTCAATGATATCCCGCGAAAAAATATGTGAAGTTTCTCGTATTGTAGTAGCAAGTGGTTTTAGAAAATCATCTTCTGGGACCATGACAAATAGATTGATAACTCCTGCTTTGTATGCATATGTGGCTGTTCTGCTCGATATACTTGACCGACCACACATGATCTGTTTTTTGGAAACAAATTTTGCTCGTTTGTTATCAGTTATGGGTTTGCAAGTGAAGAAAGTTAGTGAGGATCATGATGTTTGTGGTATTCGTGCAGCCCACTATCTTAATACACGCACAACCCTAAGTACCATGTCAGCTGCTTTTTTGAGTGTTATGGAGAGATTTAAAAAAGAGGTGGATTATACTGCTGAGGATTTAATTGATGTGGTTATGGAGAGCATGAAAACATGCAAAGAGGCTACTTAGTAGCCTCTTGTATCATCTTGTTATTTCAAAAAAAGATCCTTGTACTGATGCGGCTGCGAGCGCAGATATTGATTGGGCGCTGCCACCTGGGCACCCAGTGCCGCAGCGGCATGCCATGGCCAGCGCGGGTTGTACAGCATGGTCCGGGCCAGTGCGACGGCGTCGGCGTCGCCCGTGGCCACGATGGCTTCTGCCTGTTTCGGCTCCGTGATCAGTCCTACCGCAATGGTTGGCATGTCAACGACCTCACCAATGGCACGCGCCAGGGGCACCTGATAATTCGGGCCTACCGGAATTTGCTGGGCCGAGGTCAGCCCACCACTTGAGACATGAATGAAGCTGCAGCCGCGGGCATCGAGTTCACGGGCCAGCGTCTGGCTCTCCTCGACACTCCAGCCGCCGTCTGCCCAGTCCGTGGCAGATATACGGACGCCGACCGGTCGTTCCTGCGGAAAGACCTCGCGCACCGCATCAAAGACCTCAAGCGTCAGTCGCATCCGGTTTTCCAGGCTGCCGCCGTACTCGTCACTGCGCTGGTTGGACAGCGGCGACAGAAACTGATGCAGCAGATAGCCGTGAGCAGCGTGAATCTCGATCGCCTCGATGCCTAGGCGCGCCGAGCGCTCGGCGGCTCGCTTGAACTGCTCGCGGATCTCGCCGATCTCCTCGGAGGATAGTGCGTGCGGGGGATTCTCTTCATTACCGTAGGCGATGCTTGAAGGAGCAACGGTCTGCCAGCCGCGCGCCGCATCCGGCGCGATCTGTGCGCCCCCTTCCCAGGGCACATGGGTAGAGGCCTTGCGTCCGGCATGACCAAGCTGAATCCCCAGCGGCATATCCGAATGGGCACGGATGGCTTCCAGTGTTTTTTTCAGGGCTTTTTCATTGTCATCGTTCCAGAGCCCGAGGTCACCATGACTGATGCGGCCTTCCGGCGAGACGGCCGTGGCTTCCAGAATCAGCAGGCCAGCGCCGGACAGCGCCAGATGCCCCAGGTGGATGGTATGCCAGTCGGTCGCATTGCCCTCATGGGCCGAGTACTGACACATGGGGGCAATCAGGATGCGATTGGGCAGTTCAAGCTGTCCAAGTTTAAGCGGCTCGAAAAGACGAGGGGAGGGCATGAAAATTCTCCTTTGATGACGGGTCCAGCAGAGGGGGGAGAGTCTGACATGAATTTATTTTGTTAGCACGCTATCAGAAACGATGAGGTGCATCGAAAATTTTTTTGCGCCTGTCAGGAACTCTTTTTCAGTGGGTGACTCAAAGTCAGTGTTCCCTTGAATGATCCCTTGCAAGAAATATTCTTGTCGCCTGCCATCCCCTGGCAGGCTTTTTTTTGCCTGTTATACGGGGCTGAGCCCGTGCCGGCACCAAACACCTACAATCAAGGCATGCGCGTCACCGGAGCTCCGCCCATGATCACGTCCTGTCTGCTGTCAGATATCCCCTCAATAGCGCATGGCTTCGGCCACCGACAGATGCTGACGCCCGAGTCTCTTGTCGGATTCGAGGCGGCACGCCCACAAAAGCAGCAGGTACACGGTACGCGTATCGTGATGGTCGAGAGGCCGGGGCAGGCCTGCGGTGAGGCCGACGGATTTCTGACCGATCGGCCGGGTATTCCCGTGTCGATCGTCACGGCAGATTGCCTGCCGATTTTGTTGGCGCATCGTAGCGGCAGGTATATAGGTGCCCTGCATGCGGGCTGGCGCGGCCTGCTTGACGGCATTATCGAGGTAATGCTTGAACGCATCACGGCGCAGTGCTGGGACAATCTGTCGCAGTGGCGGGCGGTGGTCGGGCCGGCCGCCGGTGCCAGGGCCTATGAGGTCAGCGAGGCACTGGTCACCCGATTCAGGGCGTCCCTGTCGATACCCGATGAGATCATATCGCCCTTGCCGCGCCATCTGGCGCTGGGTGCCATCGCCTGTCACAAGCTGGAGGCCGCCGGTGTCGGTGAGATCGAGCATCTCGACCAGTGTACGATCACCACGCTGACGGATGGCGGTGCCGGGGCGCTGGATGGCCCTGACCCGGACGCATATCGGTTCCAGAGTCATCGGCGTCACAAGCTGACCCATCCTGAGCCTGATGAGCGCCCGAAGTTGCCCAATCAGCATGCGGGGCTGGTGATCCTGCCCTGACATTCTGCTTCTGACCCTGATGTTTCACGTGAAACATCGTGTGTCGGTTAGAACGATGGCCTGCTAGAACGAGGAACCCGGCGTGGCCAGGAAGGCACGCTCTTCAGGCATGCTGTCACGGCCCAGCACGTCATTGCGATGGGGATAGCGGCCAAAGCGCTCGAGAATGGCCCGATGACGATGTTCCACGTCGAGATGGCGCTCGAGACCGGGCTGATCGAAAAGCCTGATGGCCTCCTGATGAATGAGCAAGGATTCACTGTGCATCCAGGGCATATAGAGAAAGGGGCGCTGCGTCAGGGACAGGCGCTGGTCACAGCCCAGACGAACGGCCTCCTGAGCCAGTACCAGTGCCTGTGCATCATGGGAGAAGGCACGGGGATCACCGCGATAGACATTGCGGGAAAACTGGTCGATCACGATGATCTCGGCCAGGCGACCGCTATCGCTGTGACGCCAGTGAGACAGTTCGCCCTGGCGTGCCGACACCAGCAGCGCACCAAAGCGTGTGGCAATGGTGCTGTCCAGGGACTCATCGCGTCGAAACCACTGTCCGGGCGTCAGTTCCTCAAACCAGAACGCGAGAACCTCATCACTGTCATGACGATGTGTCATGGTCCGCAGGCCCCTTGCCGGTGGTCAGTGGCTGACCGGTGGCCAGTGACATCATGAAACGCTTGACCGGCCCCATGCGGTCGGCCCCTCTCAGCCCTCTTTCTGCCAGCGTGCGCAAGGGGGCAAACGGCAGGGTGAAAAGGTGATGCAGCTGCTCGACGCCGGTCAGCATGGCAGCGTTACGCGGCCATTGGCGACGCTGGTAGCGGCTCAGCGCCTGGTCGTTGCCCGGATCACTTTCATGCTCAAGGGCATCGGCCAGCGAGGCCACATCGGCCAGCCCCAGATTGATGCCCTGACCGGCCATCGGATGGATCACATGTGCTGCATCTCCAATCAGCACAACGCGTTTGCCCGCATATCTCTGGGCATGCAGCCGGCGGATCGGGAAGCGTCCGCGCTCGATGATGGTGTCGATCTGCCCAAGACGCGTTGGGAAAGCCTCGATGATGGCCGCGCGCAGCGTGTCATCACTCATGCTCATGCGCTTCTGGATCTGTCCCGGGCGGTCATACCAGATGAGCGAGGCCTGTCGGTCATGCAAGGGCAGCAGGGCGACCGGGCCGCTGGGTGTAAAGATCTGCCAGGTGGTATGACCGGGCGAGCCGGTCAGGCGCACATTGATGATCATGGCCTCCTGAGCGTAATCGCGCTGCTGGCTGCTGATACCGGCCAGATGGCGGACCTGAGAGCGTGCGCCGTCGGCGCCGATGATCAAACGGGTGTGAAGCGCCCGCCCATCCTCGAGCAGGCCATCCACATGGTCATCATGATGATGAAATGACGACAGGCGCGCGTCACTGATCAGGGTGACCTGCGTCAGCGAAGCCAGGGTCTGCCATAGCGCTGCACGCAGGCGATCGTTTTCGACAAAGACGCCAAAGCGTGCCAGATCGATGTCCTCGGCGCTGAAACTCAGCGCATCCGGCGCATTGCGGCTGCCGGCTTCCAGCCGATTGAAATCGGTCAGAAAACGCGCCGGCAGATGGGCCATGACGCCGGCCTCTTCCAGCAGGGTCAATGCGGCACTGTTGAGCGAGGTGGTACGAAGCTGCAATGCCTCATCAGGCATTTCGGGGGTGCGGTCACCGTCGAGTACCGTGATGGTAAAGGCGGTGCGCTGCGCCAGTCGGGCGGCCATGGCCAGTCCTGCAATGCCGCCGCCGACAATGACGATGTCGGATGTGATCGTGCTGGTGTCTGTCATGGTTACGCCGCCCGTGTGAACAATGCCGTGTAAAAGAGAGAGATCAGTATAAACGACGCCTGCCGACCTCGCGTGGACCGTGCGCGTCGGTGCCGCAGGCCGTTACCGACGGGCATTACCGACGAGGCGCGGTTAGAGCCGGATCATCGGAGAGCAGACGGTTGGCAAAATCGAGCAGTGACTCGGTAATCACGACATCGTCGGGGCGGTCGAGCTGATCCAGATCCCCCCGGGTGATTTCTCCCTTGCCGGTCAGCACCAGCGCCGTTTTGCACCCCGCGGCCTGGCCGGCCTGCAAATCGCGCAGGCTGTCACCCACCATCCAGGCGTCATCAAGACACTCAAGCCGGCACAGGTCGCGAATCTGATACAAGAGCCCGGGTTTGGGCTTGCGGGTATCACTGTCATCGTCCGGGCCGTGAGGGGAGTACACCACATGCGTAATGTGCCCGCCGGCGGCCTCGACCTCATCACGCATCTTGTCGTGCATGGCCGTGAGCGTGTCTTCCGTGAAGTAGCCCCGGGCGATGCCGGACTGATTGGTGGCCACCGCCAGCGTCCAGCCCGCCTGATGCAGGCGAGCAATGGCTTCCAGCGCCTGGGGGAAGGACAGCCATTGTTCGGGGCTTTTGATGAACTCGATGGAATCCTCGTTAATTACGCCATCCCGGTCGAGAATAATCAGTCCTGCACTCATGTCAGCGCTCTCTGCAGTGGTCCCCGAGATCGGGTTTTGAGGTGAAATGACGCCAGGTCCCGATGCTGCGTTCACAGTCGGTTTCTGGACGCCCTGCCATGACTACATTACATTGAATCAAATTCTTTTTTCGGAGTTCCCCATGAAAAAGCCTGTATCAATGCTCGGCGCGGCGCTCATTACGGCGAGCCTGGTGGCTGCACCGATGGCCATGGCAGGAAGTCAGAGTGCCTCGCAGGGCCAGCAGCAGGCCCCGGCGCAGATGCAACAGCCTCAGCCTGTTGAGGCCGGTACCCTTTCAAAGCAGTACAAGGATGACGAGCTGCGCTCGTTTCTGGACGTCAATCGCGACATGATTCCGGTCATCAAGGGCCTTTCCAGCAAGGACGTGAAAGACCAGCAGCAGGCGCAGTCGATGATGCAGGAGTTCCAGAGCAAGACGGAAGACTCCCTCAAGCAGCATGACCTGTCCGTGCAGCAGTATCAGCAGATCGGGACCGACGCCTCACGCGATAAAGCGCTGGAAAAGCGTCTGATCAATATGGACCCCGAGCTCTACAAGCAGCTTCAGTCCATGCAGTCGCAGGCCCAGCAGCAGCCGGCGAAGTAACGCCGGGCGCCGAGGCGGCCAACACCGCCTCGGTGGCATCAGCAAACAAAAAGGCCGGCTCGCCATTTGGCGGGCCGGCTTTTTTTGTGCCTGGTTTTTAAGCCCGGCTTTTGAGCTTGACCATGGCGCTTTTCAGGACTGAATCAGGTCATGACGAGATCACACTGCCGGGTTGGTGTCATGTCGATGACCTCGCCACCAGATCGCAAGCCCCACCAGACTTGTGAGCGCTCCGAAGGCCGTGACCCCGGTCCAGCCGGTATGGCCGTAAAGCCATGCCGACACCAGCGAGCCGGTGGCCCCGCCCAGAAAGTAGCTCACCATATAAGCGGCATTGAGACGGTTACGGGCGTCCGGGTCGATGCGATAGACCATGTTGAGGTTGGTGATGTGCACCAGCTGTACGGCGATATCGAGTACCAGCACGCCGATCACGATCGCCACCATTGACCGCTCGGCCCAGAACAGCGGCAGCCAGCCCATCAGCAGCAACAAGAGTCCTGCGGTAGTGGTCAGCCGTGCCCGGCCTCGATCGACCTGACGTCCTGCCCAGGGGGCCACCAGGGCACCGGCCGCGCCCAGAAGCCCCAGAAGGCCAATGGTGGCATCACTGAACTGCCAGGGCGGGTTGGATAACAAAAAGGCGACCGGTGTCCAGAAGGCGGCAAACAGCATAAAGGTCAACGCGCCCAGCGCGGCGCGCAGGCGCAGCGCCGGATGCGTGGCCAGAAGCGTGCCCACCGAGCGAATCAATGCCGTATAGCCAAGCCCTGCGTGGGTGCTGAGCCGGGGCAGGGCACGCCACAGCAGCAGGGTAGTGACCAGCATCAGGACGGCGGCCACCATGTACACCAGCCGCCAGTTGCCCAGCGTCGAGAGTGCCCCTGCAAAGGTGCGTGCCAGCAGAATGCCGATCAGAAGGCCACTCATGACGGTGCCCACGGCGCGACCGCGCTGCTCTGGAGCGGCAAGCGTTGCCGCAAAGGGCACCAGCACCTGAGCGACCACCGAGAAAACACCGGTAATGGCCGTGCCCAGCAGCAGCACGGCGAGATTGGTAGACAGCGCGCTGACCACCAGACCCGCAGTGGCCAGCAGCATCATGGTGACCACCAGCCGGCGCCGTTCGATCATGTCACCCAGCGGCACCAGCAGCAGGAGACCGGCGGCGTAGCCCAGCTGCGCGGTGGTCACGATAATGCCGGCCCCCGACCAGCTCAGATCGAGCTGTTGGGCAATGGTGTGCAAAAGCGGCTGGGCATAATAGTTGCTGGCCACCGAGATGCCGGTGGCCACTGCCATCAAGAGCAGCAAGGGGGTGGGCAAACCCTCTGCGGTGTTATCCCGGGATGTCACGGCAAGCGCCTCTCTGGGTCAAGGCTGAACAGGAGTGGCGCAGTGTGAGCCGGTTTGAATCCGGGCGCAAAAGAACAATTGTGGCCGTGGGGGCTATGACGGCCGGGCGTGCTCGGGCAGCGGATAGCGCCGGCTCGAGCGCCCGGCCTTCACCACCTGCCCCGGCACCTCATGACCGACCAGATCAGACAGGGTGCTGGAGACCGCCAGCAGTGCGTCGAGATCCACCCCGGTATCGATACCCATTTCCTCGAACATGTGGACCAGATCCTCGGTGCAGACATTGCCGCTGGCGCCGGGCGCGAACGGGCAGCCGCCCAGCCCGCCGAGTGCCGCATCAAAGCGGATGACCCCGGCCTGCCAGGCCGAGAAGGCATTGGCAAGGCCCATGCCGCGAGTGTTATGCACATGCAGGGTCAGCGCCAGTTCGGGCCAGCGGGTAAGAACCTGCTCACACAGTGCCCTGACCTGCATCGGGTTGGCCATGCCGGTGGTATCGCAAAGAGACACGCCGCCAATGCCCAGTGCCGTTAGCCGCGCCACAATGTCGATCACCCGTGAGGCGGGCACCTCGCCATCAAAAGGGCAGCCAAAGGCGGTCGAGATCGAGGCGTTGATGAACACCTCATGGCCACGCGCCTGCTCGATGATGGCGGGAAAGCGCTCAAGCGACTGCCAGGGCGTCATGCGCAGATTCGCCAGACCATGCCCGTCACTGGCCGACATGACCAGGTTGAGTTCATCGGCGTCGGCCGCCAGAGCCCGCTCGGCGCCGCGCTCGTTGGGCACCAGCGCGACGTAATCCACGCCTTCATGGCGGGTAATACCGGCCATCACCTCACCGGCATCGGCCAGATTGGGAATCGCTTTTGGCGAGGTAAACGAAGTGGCCTCGATTTTTGCCACACCGGTGCGGGAGAGGGCATCGATCAGAGCGATTTTCTCAGCCGTGGGTACGAAGCGCTGCTCGATCTGCAGGCCATCACGCGGGGCGACTTCCTGAATATACACGCGCGGGTTCATGTCACGCTCCCTTGTCCGTACGCTGCGCCGTCGTCGCCGGGGCAGTGTCGGACGAAAGGGTATCGGGCTGAGGGGTGTCATACAGCACGCCACGCTCGAACAGCGCCTGCTGGGTGTCGGCATCGATGCCCAGCTCGTTTAGCACATCACGCGTATGCTGGCCCAGCCGCGGGCCGCCGCCTTCGATGCGCCCCGGCGTGCGGCTGAGTTTGGGCATCACGCCCGGCACCTTCAGCTGGCGGCCTTCGGCGGTAATGATGGTCTGGATCATCTCGCGGGCCTGATAGTGCGGGTCATTGACGATATCGCACGCGGTATAGGGAAAGCCCACCGGTACACCAGCAGCGTCCAACGTGCTCAGCACGTGCTCGCGGTCATGGCGGGATGTCCAGTCGGCGATCGCACTATCGATCCGCTCGGCCTGACGCGAGCGGCCGTCGTTGTGCGCAAGTGCCGGGTCTTCCGCTAGGTCCGGTCGCTCGATGGCCTGCATCAGCCGTCGATAGATGCTGTCACCGTTACCGGCGATCAGGACATGCTCGCCCCCCAGGCACGGGTAGGCATTGGATGGCGTGATGCCGGGCAGGGCACTGCCGCTGGGTTCACGGATCACACCGGCGCTATCGTATTCGGGGATCAGGCTTTCCATCATGGCAAATACCGATTCATACAGCGCGACATCAATGTACTGTCCCTGGCCGCTGGTGTGGCGCTCCTGCAGGGCCAAAAGCGCCCCGATCACGCCGTAGAGTGCTGAAAGCGAATCGCCCAGGCTCACCCCCACCCGTACCGAGCGCTCACCGGGATGGCCGGAGAGATAGCGCAGGCCGCCCATGGCTTCCCCGATCACGCCAAAACCGGGGCGGTCGCGGTAGGGGCCGGTCTGGCCGTAGCCGGAGATGCGCACCATGATCAGGGCCGGATTGGCAGCACTCAGCGCCTCCCAGCCCAGCCCCCACTTCTCGAGTGTGCCGGGGCGGAAGTTTTCCACCACGATGTCGGCCTCGCGGGCCAGCTGGCGCACGATCTCCTGACCCTCTTCGCTTCTCAGATCAAGAGAGAGCGAGCGCTTGTTGCGGGTCTGGACATGCCACCAAAGCGAGGTGTCTTCCTCGACAATACGCCAGCGGCGCAGCGGGTCACCGGTGCCGGGCGGCTCGATCTTGATCACATCGGCGCCGAATTCGCCAAGCAGTTTGGTGGCAAACGGGCCAGCAATCAGCTGGCCCAGCTCCAGCACTTTCAGACCGGTCAGCGCCTGAGGCTGGTCGGTGGCAGAGATGGCATCATGGGCTGTCATGGGGTGTCCGCTCTCGGGCATGGTGATGACCATGAGGATGGCCGAGCGGCCCTCGGCGTCACAATTGGGGTTTGACCAAGGCAGCGTTCGCAACCGGCGAAGACACTGTTAGTCTGGTAAATATGGTCAGACTGTCAGGCCGACCGAGCGGAGCCCTCATGAAGCGTCTTGATTTTGTCACCCTGCGCCTTTTCGTGGCGATCGCCGACGAGCGCAGTCTGACCCGTGCGGCGCGCCGCGAGCATCTGGCACTGGCCGCGGTCAGCAAGCGCATCAGCGACCTGGAAAACCAGATCGGCATTTCGCTGCTTTATCGCCGCCCGCGAGGCATCGAGCTGACGCCGGCAGGTCATGCCTTTTTGCATCACGCCCGCCTGATGCTCGAAGGGCTTGCGCGTCTTGACGCCGACATGAGCGAATACAGCGTCGGCATCAAGGGCCATATCCGCCTGCATGCCAACACCTCATCGGTGATCGAGTTCCTGCCGGACGATCTGGGCGATTTCATGAACCGCTTCCCGCAGATCCGCATCGACATGAAGGAGCGGCTGAGTCACGAGATCGTGACCGCCGTGCGCGACGGCCTGGCCGACATCGGCCTCTATGCCGGTCATGTGCCGGCCGAGGGACTGGATGCCCGGCTGTGGCGCTGCGACCGGCTGGTGCTGGTTGTGCCGCAGCAGCATCCGCTGGCTGAAATGCCGGCAGTGGCGCTCGAGCAGGCGCTTGACAACGACTTTATCGGCCTGGAGCAGGATGCCTCGTTGCAGGCGCTGCTGCAGGACGGGGCGCGCCGGTTTGATCGACCGCTGCGCATGCGCATTCAGGTGCGAAGCTTTGAAGGTATCTGTCGCATGATCGATCGCGGCATGGGCATCGGCGTGCTGCCTTGTCGGGCGGTTGAGGCCGAGCGCCTTGGGCTTCGTCTGGCCACGGTGCCCCTGACCGATGGCTGGGCACTGCGCGAGCTGCACCTGGTCATGCGCGACTACCACGGCCTGGCGGTGCCTGCCCGCCAGCTGGTGGATCATCTGCTGCGCTGCGGCGAGCGTGACCGCCATACCGAGTTATCGGCTCAGGCGTAGCCGAATCTGCGACCAACGTCCTGGTGCTTCGTCGCTGGCGAAGCCGCGCTTGTTCAATGATCAATATTCAGCCCTGGTGAGCGCTCGATAGAGTCCCTCCTGGACCCTGTCCGTCGCGCTCGCGACGGTATCACTGCCCGGGAGCACGTCTCATGAAACCCAGAATGTCCGAGCCCGTTCGAAAGCGCCGTGTCTGGATCGGCTTTATCGTGCTCTTTGTGCTCATCAACCCCTGGTACTTTGCCAGTGACGCCGGCTCGACGCTGGTGCTGGGCATTCCGGTGTGGTCGCTGACCGTTCTGGGGGCATCACTTCTGCTGTCGATCTTCATCACCTGGACGATCAGGACCCAGTGGCAGACCGACAGCGATGAACTTTATGGCGGTGGACAGGAGCGCGGTGATGGCGACCGTGACCAGCGCCGCGGCGTTCGCCACGACGAGGAGAGATAAGCATGGAAGTTGAACTGGCGTTCAGCGGCTGGTCGGGTATCTTCGTGCTCGCCCTTTATGGTGCCCTGATGCTGGGGGTGGGCGTGTTTGCCTATCTGCGCAATCGTGGCATGCGTGAAAGCCTGGATGAGTACTACCTGGGCGGGCGCGGCCTTGGGGTGATGGTGCTCTTTTTCACCTTCTTTGCCACCCAGTACAGCGGCAATACCGTCATCGGTTATCCGCCGACGGCCTATCGCATGGGCTATCAGTATCTGGTCTCGGTGCCGTTTTTCATCATGATCATCATGGTGTATCTCTTCTTCGCGCCACGTCTTTATGCGCTGGGACGGCGCTTTTCACTGCTCACGCCGGTGGACTGGATCGAGCTGCGCTTTCGCTCCAAAAGTGTCTCGATTCTGGCAGCCATCCTGATGCTCTATGGCCTTGCCAACTATCTGCTCGAGCAGTTCGTGGCGATCGGGCAGGGCGTGTCGGGCCTGACCGGCGGCACCATTCCCTATCAGGTCGGCGTGATCTTTTTCATTGTCATCATGGTGGCCTACAGCTGGCTGGGCGGCATGCGCTCGGTGGCCTATACCGACACCATTCAGGGCATCGCGCTGCTGTTCGGGGTATTTACGCTTTTGATCGGCTCGCTGTATTACTTTGGCGGTCTGCCGTCGGCGGCGGCGTACATGCAGGCCAATGCACCCGAGAAGCTCAACCCGCCTGACGCCGCCGGGCTGACCCGCTGGTTCAGCCTGCTGGTATTGGTCGGTATTGGCGCGGCGATCTATCCCCACGCCGTGCAGCGCATCTTCTCGGCGAAAAGCGAGGCGACCCTGAAGCATTCGTTCATTCGCATGGCCTACATGCCGTTTCTGACCGCAGGGGTGGTATTCACGGTCGGCATCATCGGCATTGCGGCCTTCCCGGGGCTCTCCACGGCGGACTCCGAGCAGCTGGTCGGCATCATGGCCAATGCGCTGGCCAACCAGAACACGTTCTTTTACTGGGCGATGGTGCTGCTGTTTGGAGGCGTGATCGCTGCCATCGTGTCGACGGCCGACTCGGTGCTTTTGACGTTTTCCTCGATCATCTCCAACGACCTGTACGGGCGCTATATCAAGCCCGAGGCCAGCGAGTATCAAAAGGTGCTGGCCGGCAAGCTGGTGGGGCTGGCGGCGGTGGCCATTCTGATCGTGATTGCCTGGTATCCGCCGGCCACGCTCTACCAGATTTTCGT
The DNA here is from genome assembly GCF_052692355.1 of Kushneria sp. Sum13. Lineage (NCBI taxonomy): Bacteria > Pseudomonadati > Pseudomonadota > Gammaproteobacteria > Oceanospirillales > Halomonadaceae > Kushneria > Kushneria sp. Sum13. The sequence goes on along the minus strand of NZ_CP199847.1, from coordinate 3,382,510 downwards.
GCTCAAGTTCGAGGTGCTCATCCAGGTCGCACCGGCGCTGATTCTGGGGCTCTACTGGACCCGCCTGAACGCCCGCGCCGTGTTCATCGGCATGCTGGCCGGCGCCGTCATGGCCGGTGTGTTCACCTTCATGGGCTATCGGCCGCTGGGCATCTACAGCGGACTCTGGGGCCTTGTGCTTAATACCAGCATCTGTGTAGTCGGCACACTTGTGGCAGGCGTTGATGCTGCCAGCCGCGAGCACGCGCGCAAGGTCATCGGTTTTCAATATGACTAGCCGGCAGGGGGGATAAAAAAGGAAGGGGATCAAAAAGAAAAGGGGCATAAAAAAACGGGCAGACCGCCTTGAGTGGTCTGCCCGTTTTTTGTTTCACGTGAAACACCGGCTTTTTCAGAGGCCGGCTTTTGAGGTCGACCTAGCCCAGTGTCTTTTCCAGCACGACAAAGCGCAGATCATCGCGTTTCGGGATGCCAAAGCGCGTATCGCCATAGGGGAAAGGCAGATACTCGCCGGTACGATGGTAGCCGCGACGTTCATACCATGCGATCAATTCCAGCCGCACATCGATCACCGTCATGCGCAGCCGATCAAGACCCAGCTCCTCGCGCGCCACGCGCTCGGCTTCTGCCAGTACGGCCTGACCAATGCCATGGCCCTGTAGCCAGGGGCGCACGGCAAACATGCCGAAATAGCCGGCGCCATCCTGCTCGGCCACGTGGGCACAGGCCACCAGTTCGTGGGTGCTGTCCCCCGGCCGTTCGGCAATGATGATGTGGCTGGCAGGACGCTCGATGTCGGCACGCATCACCTCGGGGGCAATGCGCTCGCCTTCGAGGAGATCGGCTTCCGTGGTCCAGCCGCTACGGCTGGACTCCCCGCGATAAGCTGACGTGACCAGACTGACCAAAGCCGCCACATCGCTGGGTGTGGCACGACGAAAATGAATCGTGCTGCTCATGACGATTGTCCCAGCAGCGCAATATCGGCGACTTCGAGGAAGAGTCCCTGCAGGCCGGCGAGCAGCGCCAGACGGTTGCGCCTGAGCGCCTCGTCATCGCTCATCACCATGACCTGATCAAAGAACGCATCCACCGGCGCCTTGAGTTCGGCCAGCGCGTCCAGCGCACTGGCATAGTCGCGTTGGGCGATCAGCGGTGCGGTCTCCTCGCGTTTTCTCGAGACGGCTTCAAACAGCGCCTTCTCGGCCGGTTCGGCAAGATGCGCGGTATCGACTTCGGCCGGCACATCGCCGGACTGCTTGGCGAGGATATTGGCGACACGCTTGTTGGCCGCGGCCAGCGCCTGGGCTTCCTCGCGATGGGTGAAGCCATGAACGGCGCGCAGACGTCGCTCGAAATCAAACGGACGCGTGACAGGGCGGGCTCGCACGGCCAGATAGGTCTCGGCGCTCATGCCGGCCTCCAGCGCCCAGGCGCGGAAACGGTCGAGCATGTAGTCCTGCACCTCATCCACCAGCGCTGTGACGTCAGTGACGCTGTCGTGCTGGCCGGCGGCTACGGTCAGAAGCTCGCGCAGGTCAAGATCCAGCTCGGCCCCCACCATGATGCTGAGCACGCCAATGGCGGCGCGACGCAGGGCAAAGGGGTCGCGCGTGCCGGTCGGGCGCTGACCGATGGCAAAGATCCCGGTCAGGGTATCCAGACGGTCGGCAATGGCCAGTGCCTGCCCGATCGGTCCCGAGGGAATCTCGTCACCGGCAAAGCGGGGCAGGTACTGCTGATAGATGGCGCTGGCGACGGCCTCGTCTTCGCCATCAAAGCGCGCGTAGTAGGCGCCCATGATGCCCTGAAGTTCCGGGAACTCAAGGACCATTTCGGTGACCAGATCGCACTTGGCAAGCGTGGCGGCACGCGCGGCCTGCTCGCCGCTGTCGCCCAGGCTGTCAGCGATGGTGCGCGACAGCACTTCCACGCGCGCGCTCTTGTCAGCCAGCGTGCCCAGCTTTTGCTGAAAGACCACGCTTTCAAGCGATTTGATGCGCGCGGCCAGCGGGCTTTTGCGATCGGTTTCGAAGAAAAACGCGGCATCGGCCAGGCGCGGGCGAATGACGCGCTCGTTGCCCTCGATCACCTGACGCGGGTCGCGGCTTTCGATATTGCTGACGGTGATAAATGCCGGAATCAGGTTGTCCTGCTCATCAAGCAGGTGGAAGTATTTTTGGTTGGCCTTCATCGACGAAATCAGACACTCTGCCGGCACCTCCAGAAAACGCTCGTCAAAACGCCCGGTCAGCGCCACCGGCCATTCAACCAGGCCTGTGACCTCATCCAGCAGAGTGTCTTCGATGACCGCTTTGGCACCGAGTACGCGAGCCTGCTCGCGGACCTGCTCGACGATCATGCTGCGACGCCTGACCATATCGACGATCACGTAACCCGGATTTTCGAGTCTTTCGACATACTCATCGGCATGAGCCAGCTCGATGGGCTGATTGTAATGATAGCGGTGGCCGCGGGTGGTCCTTCCAGACTCAAGCCCCAGCAGTTCACAGGAAACAACCTCGTCACCATAGAGCATGACCAGCCAGTGGACCGGGCGCGAAAATTCGACCCGCGAAGCACCCCAGCGCATGCGCTTGGGTACCGGCAGGGCGTCCACGGCGCGGCGCACGATGTCAGGCAGAAGCGCCGTAGTGGCTTCCCCCGGCTGAGTATAGCGATGGCCCAGGCGCTCGCCCTTGTCGGTTTCAAGGCGCGACAGCTCGCTCACGTCCAGGCCCAGCGAGCCGGCAAAGCCCTGGGCGGCCTTCGTCGGGTTGCCTTCCTTGTCAAAGGCGGCCGCCACGGCCGGGCCAAGACGCTCGATCTGTTGATCGGGCTGGTATTCGGCCAGACGGGTGATGCTGACCGCCAGACGGCGCGGCGTGGCCAGCGGCAGCACTTCGCCGTACTGGACGCCGGCATCAGACAGGGCGTTTTTGACGCCGAGGGCCAGCGCGTCGACCAGCTCGGCCAGTGCGCCAGGCGGCAGCTCTTCACAGCCCAGTTCGATCAGAAGCGTGCGCGTGGGTGCCACAGCGTTGTTGGAGGCCATCGTGTTGTCAAAAGCCATCAGATCACTTCCTTCTGACCGAGAATTTCAGCGCGCACGTCAGGTGAGGCCAGCGGGAAGCCGGCTGCCTCGCGTGAGGCGTAATAGGCATGGGCCACGTCGCGGGCCAGGGTGCGCACGCGCAGGATATAGCGCTGACGCTCGGTCACCGAGATGGCATGACGGGCATCGAGCAGGTTGAAGGTATGCGAGGCCTTGAGCGTCTTTTCATACGCCGGCAGCGGCAGATTGGCCTCCAGCAGCGCCCTGCAGTCGCGCTCAAGGTGGTCGAAATCGGCAAACAGCGTCGGCACGTCGGCATGTTCGAAGTTGAAGGTCGACTGCTCGCGCTCGTTTTGCAGATAGACGTCGCCATAGGTGATCGTCGAGCCGTCGGGGGCGCGGGTCCAGATCAGGTCGTAGACGCTGTCGACGTCCTGCAGGTACATGGCGATGCGCTCGAGCCCGTAGGTCAGCTCGCCCATGACCGGGTAACACTCGATGCCGCCGGCCTGCTGGAAATAGGTGAACTGGGTCACTTCCATGCCGTTGAGCCAGATTTCCCAGCCCAGCCCCCAGGCGCCCAGCGTGGGCGATTCCCAGTTGTCCTCGACAAAGCGGATGTCGTGGATGAGCGGGTCGAGTCCGAGATGGGCAAGCGAGCCCAGATAGAGCTCCTGGAAGTTCTCCGGCGACGGCTTCATCACGACCTGAAACTGGTAGTAATGCTGCAGACGGTTGGGATTTTCCCCGTAGCGGCCGTCGGTCGGACGGCGCGAAGGCTGCACATAGGCCGAGTTCCAGGACTCCGGGCCGATGGCGCGCAGGAAGGTCGCCGGGTGAAAGGTACCCGCGCCGACCTCCATATCCAGCGGCTGCATGATGACGCAACCCTGCTGCGCCCAGTACTGTTGCAGGGCCAGAATCAGGCCCTGAAAGGTTTTTACGTCTGGCGTCGACGCATTCGTGGATGAAACCGTCATCGGGGAACCACCGTTGGCCCATGAATTCAATAGCCCACAAGTATACAATCAGCGCCATGCGGGTTATAGGGCTGCGTCGATTCGGCGATGCCCGGGCCATGGCAGACAGGCCGGATAGAGCGTCCAGAAGACGCTACGCTTGTTACCAACCGACAGGCGTCTTCGGCGCCGCTGCCCCTTGAATTCAATGCAGGAGTACGTTTCATGATCGTCGTTACCGGCGGTGCCGGCTTTATTGGCGCCAATCTGGTCAAGGCACTCAATGCGCGCGGTCGCGAGGATATTGTTGTCGTTGACGACATGACCGAGGGCACAAAATTTCGCAATCTGGCCGACTGCCAGATTCAGGACTATCTCGACAAGGATGACTTCCTTGAGCGGGTCCGACGCGACGCCCGACTGCCGCGCATCGAAGCGATCTTCCACGAGGGGGCCTGTTCGGCCACCACCGAGTGGAACGGCAAGTACATGCTGGAGAACAACTTCGAGTACTCGAAGGTGCTGCTCGATTACTGCCAGACGCATCAGATTCCCTTTCTCTACGCCTCCTCTGCCGCAACCTACGGCGGCAGCGAGGTCTTTGTCGAGGCCCGCGAGCATGAGAAGCCGCTCAACGTGTACGGCTATTCCAAGCTGCTGTTCGATCAGTACGTGCGCGCCCGCTGGGACCAGCTGACCACTCAGGTAGTGGGCTTTCGCTACTTCAACGTCTATGGGCCGCGCGAGCAGCACAAGGGGTCGATGGCAAGCGTGGCCTGGCATCACTACACCCAGGTCATGAACGGCGAAAACCCGAAGCTGTTCGGGGCGTATGACGGCTATGAGGCCGGCATGCAGAGCCGGGATTTCATTCATGTCGATGACGTGGTGGATGTGAACCTGTGGTTTCTCGACCACCCGGATCAATCCGGCATCTTCAACCTGGGTACCGGGCGCGCCGAGCCCTTCAAGACGATTGCCGAGACGGTGATCGAGATGACCGGGCGCGGCGAGATCGAATTCATCGACTTTCCCGAGCACCTCAAGGGGCGCTATCAGAGCTACACCTGCGCCGACATTTCGCGTCTGCGCGAGGCCGGCTATGACCGTGAATTCCGCGGCCTGGCCCAGGGCGTTCAGGACTACATGCACGCGCTTGGCGTGACGGGGAACCGCGATTCGTGAGTGATCTGTCACAACGCGGTGAGCGCATCCTGGTCGTCGGTCCCTCGTGGGTCGGCGACATGGTCATGGCCCAGAGTCTTTTTATCACGCTGAAAGCGCATGACCCTGACTGTGTAATCGATGTCATGGGGCCAAAGTGGTCAGCGCCGATGCTTGAGCGCATGCCGCAGGTGCGCCGGGCCATCGTGCTGGAAACCGGTCACGGTCAGACCGGCCTGCGCACGCGCTGGCGGCTGGGACGGTCACTGAAAGGTGAATATGACCGGGCAATCGTTCTACCACGTTCGCTTAAATCGGCGCTGGTGCCGTTTTTTGCCGGTATCCCCCGGCGGGTCGGTTTTACCGGCGAGCAGCGCTATGTGGTATTGACCGAACGGCGCCGGCTCGACAAGGCGGTGCTGGATCAGACCGTCAAGCGTTTCGTGGCGCTGGGGCTGCCGGTGGAGGGGACTTCCGATGCGATCCCCGAACCGCACCTGCAGGTGGATGCCGCGCGACAGCAGACGCTTCGGGAGGCACATGGTCTCCATCAGACGCTGATTGCGATGATGCCCGGCGCCGAATATGGCCCGGCCAAGCAGTGGCCGCTGGCGTATTTTCGTCAGGTGGCCGAGGCGGTAACCCGCCACGGCTATCAGGTCATCGTGCTGGGTGGGCCAAAGGATACGGAGGCCGGAGAGGAGATCAGTCAGGGACTCGAGGGCGTTTTCAATCTGTGTGGTCAGACCACGCTGACAGATGCCGTCGACCTGCTGGGCGCCTGTGAGCAGGCGGTGAGCAATGATTCCGGGCTGATGCACGTGGCGGCGGCCGTGGGCACCCATATCCAGGCCATCTACGGCTCCTCCACGCCCAACTACACGCCACCGTTGACGCAGGCCCGGGATATCCACTGGCTCAACCTGTCCTGCTCACCGTGCTTTGAGCGCACCTGCCCGCTGGGGCATACGCGCTGTCTCAATGATCTCGAACCGGCACGGATCATTGAGACGCTGGCCGTCGACTGATCAGGTCAGACGTCAGCGGGTCACGGTCAACAGGCGTAGTCCCAGGCCAATAAAGACCGTGCCCAGCAGATGATCCATCCATTTTGTGAGGCGTTGTCGCCGGCGCAGCCAGTCGCACAGCCGCGCCGCGCCCAGAATGATGCCAAGCTCGATCGGAATCGCCACGGCCACCGTCAATGTGCCCAGCGCCAGAAGCTGCGCGGCCACCGGGCCGGCCTCGGGCCGCACGAACTGGGGCAGAAAGGCCATGAAAAAAAGTGCCGTCTTGGGGTTGAGCAGGTCTACCAGCACGCCCTGTCGAAAGGCGCCCCATGCCCCGTGAGCCCGTCCGCTCGTGGCGGGCGCCTGAAACTGGCTGCCGGCGCTGCGGATCGCCTGCACACCGAGATAGAACAGATACAGTGCGCCTGCCAGCTTAACGGCGGTAAACGCCGTGGCGGAGGCCATGACAATGGCGGAAAGCCCCAGCGCGGCGGCCAGCACATGCACCATCGCCCCGCACCAGAGACCGGCGCCGGCGGCCAGCCCCTCGCGTCGGCCGCCGCTGGCACTTCGCGCCATGAGATAGAGCATGTCCGGTCCCGGCGTCAGATTGATCATCAGCGCCGCGCCCAGAAAAAGCCCCCAGTAGGTCATGTCCATGGCCGTCCCCGGTGATGGCCCATCAGGCAGGCCATTGCCTGTTCATGTCTCAGTCGTGGCGGTTGCTGTCCAGCGCCTGATCGCGGGCGTGACGCTCAAGGGCCAGCTCGATCAGGCGCGTGACCAGCGCCGGATAGGCCATGCCGCTGGCCTGCCAGAGCTTGGGGTACATGCTGATGCGGGTAAATCCGGGGAGCGTGTTGACCTCGTTGATGATCACGCGGTTGTCCGGCGTCAAAAACACATCCACGCGGGCCAGACCCTGACACTCCAGCGTTTTGAAGGCCTCCAGCGCGATGCGGCGAATCTCGTCGCTGACGGTGGCGTCAATATCAGCCGGTACGGCAACGGCCGCCCTGGACTCGCTGATGTATTTGGTGTCGTAGGAGTAGAAACCGTCATCGTTGAGCACGATCTCGCCGCACACGCTGGCCTCGGGCGTGTCATTGCCGAGAATGGCGCACTCGATCTCGCGGCCCTGAATGGCCGACTCCACCAGCACCTTGTGGTCAAAGGAGAGCGCCAGTGCCAGCGCCTTTTGCAGCGACTCGGCGCTGTCCACGCGGCTGACCCCGACCGAGGAGCCCTGATTGGCCGGCTTGACGAACAGCGGCGTCCCCAGCTGCTTGCGCAGGGCGTTAAAATCGGCGCTGGCGGCACTCTGGCGGGTGAGGGTGACAAAGGGGGCCACGGCAAGGCCGGCGTCACGCAGCAGACGCTTGGTGACGTCCTTGTCCATGCTGACCGCCGAGCCCAGCACGCCACTGCCGACAAAGGGCAGGTTGGCCATGCGCAACAGCCCCTGCAGCGAGCCGTCTTCGCCGAGCGTGCCGTGCACGATCGGGAAGACCACATCAAGCTGCTCCAGCGCCTTTTGCTGATCGGGCTCGATCAGCTGATCACGCTCGCGACCGGGCATGACCGCCAGATCACGCTGCGAGTGATGCAGTGCGATGCGGGCCGGGTCATCGGCATGGTTCAGGTAGCGGTCGGCGTCATTGACGTGCCACTGCCCCTGCTTGTCGATGCCGATCAGTGTGACGTCAAAGCGCTCGCGATCCAAGGCGTCGACGATATTGCGGGCAGACTGCAGCGACACTTCATGCTCGGCCGATTTGCCGCCAAAGATGACCCCAACCCTGATGTTTTCCATGACCCCTCCCGATAAGCCTTCGTCTTTAGTGCGCGCATGATGCCACGTTCAGGCATCGGTGTGCGTGTTCGGCGCGTGCACGCCGTCTCAGTCCGTGTCGGTGTCGAGCAGCCGCGCATAAAGGGTGCGGTACTGGCTGGCCATGGCCTCGGGGGTAAAGGCTTCCAGCCGCTGACAGGCACCGCGGGTCAGACGCGCGCCACGGCCGGGGTCGTCTTTCATGGCCAGTACCGCGTCATGCAGCGCCTCGGCATCGTTGGGCGCAATCAGTACGCCGCTCTCATTGTCGATGACAATATCGGGAATGCCGTCCACATTGCTGGCAATGATCGGCACCTCGGCGTCCATGACGTCCAGCAGCGTCGAACCCAGCCCTTCGTTGCGTGAGGGGAAGACAAACAGGTCCATCGCGGCCAGATAATCGCCCACGTTGGACTGAAAGCCTTCCCAGATGACGTTGTCGAGTCCCTCGCTTTCACGCTTGAGACGCTGCTCATCCTCACCGCTGCCCAGCAGCAAAAACACGATGTCAGGATGGGTATCGGCCAGCCGGCGGGCGGTGTCGATGATCAGGCTCTGGCCCTTGTGACGATCCACCAGCGCGCCCACATGGCCAACCACGTAGCGCCCTTCAAAGCGCTGACGCAGCGTCTCGACCACGGTCGTATTGCGGGTGAAGTGCGACAGGGCGCTGGGAATCCGCGTGACCGGGCACCAGTGGCGCGTCTTGAGATGCGCCTCGATGGGTGAGGAGATCGCCACCGCCGTCGCCGCGCCTCGATAGGTCTGGCGGTTGAACCACTTGTCCTTGACGGGCTGCGGCACGCGACGGGTCAGAATATAGGGCGTGCCGTTGAGCCTTGCGTGCAGCCAGGCCCAGTGGACGGCGCGTGCCTCGTGGGCGTGTATCAGATCCACTGGCGGCATGCGCCGGTGGCCGACCCACATCTGATCGGCGGCCACCAGGTCGAGGTTTTCAACGCCGGACAGGGCCTGACGCAGGGGGGAGTCCTGGCGGCATACCAGCGTCTGGACAATGTCATGGGCGGCCAGTTGCTCGATCAGCAGCTGAGTCTGGCGCTCGCCGCCGCGAAAGTTGCGCGCCAGATTGACGTGACAGATATGCAAGGGATCACTCACCTGTAAGGAAATCGATGGGCCAAGGGTGGCGCATGAAGGGGCAGCAGGGCCAGTGATGATGCAAAAGTCGACGTCGGCGCGGGGGGGAGCCATCGACGCCGTCATGGGTTTACCAGACCCGGTTGAAGTCCTCACGCTCGCGCACCTGCGGGTCGCGCTGAAACTCCAGAAGCTTGGCGTATTTCAGGTAGGCATTGATGGCGGCCGAGAGCGAGACCGACAGGCCATCCAGCCCCGCCAAAAAGCCGCGCTGAAACAGGTATTTGCGCATGAAGGCGTTGGCACCGTGGATAAACGGTGAGCAGGCGTTCACCTTTTTGCCCTTGAGATACATGATCTTGGCCGCTCGAGTGGAAAAACGGCCGCCGGCCTTGGTGAAAAGCTCGGCAAGGTTTGCAAACGAGTAGTGCTCCAGATCAGCGTCCAGCTCACACGGGGCGCTGGCCTGAACGCTTGAGTGCTGGCGCGAGTCGGAAAAGCCCGTACGCTCGCGGTCAAAGAGTCTGATGCAGTAATCGGGATACCAGCCGCAGCGCTTCACCCAGCGTGAGCCGATAAAATTGCGCCGGCGCAGGGCAAAGCCGTCATGGTCGGTGGTGGCCAGAGGCAATGCCTGCAGGGCGGCGACGGCCTCCTCGGTCAGACGCTCATCGGCGTCCAGCGACAGCACCCAGCGATGGGTAGCGGCCTTTGGGCCCACGTTCTTCTGCGGCCCGTCGCCCAGATAGGGCTGCTCGATCACGCGCGCGCCCGTGGCCCGGGCGAGCGCGCAGGTCTCATCCGTGGAGCCCGAATCCACCACGATCAGCTCATCGCATACGCGCGACAGCGAGGCCAGGCAGGCCTCGATGTTCGCCGCTTCGTTGAGCGTGATCACCACACCGGTGATCGGCGTGCGTGAGGTGGCCTGAGGGGTCATGGGCTCTCCTCGCCATCACCGGGGAGCGTGGAGGTATCGCGTTCGGTCGGATCAACGCTGTCATCGATGGCCGGCCCGTCATTGCGGTCGCGCTGGGTGGCGGCTTCACGGGCCTCGGGCACTGGCGTGGCGGGTTCGCCCATCAGGGCCTGGCTGTCAGTGTCCTTCGAATGAAGGAGCGCGGTCTGATCGGTGTCGGTGGCAATATCGATGCCCACACTGGCGATCAAAAGCGCCGGCATCAGCAGTACCAGACTCCAGACCGGGAACGTGATGCGCCGCGCGCGGGCCATGATGCGCCAGGAGAGCCACAGTTCGACCAGCGCGATCAGTACCACACCACCGCCGGTGATCGCCCACTGGACGATGGACAGCGCCGGCTTGTTGTCACCCGACATATCTGCCAGATGCTCGCCGACGGCGCTAAAGATCTGGGTGTCCATCCACAGCGCACCAAGCCCCAGCGTGCCCAGCACGGCACACGGCCAGATCAGCATGCGACGCTTCAAAAACAGCGACAGCAGTGCCGGCAGCAGCCAGACCGCCACGGCCAGGGTGCCAAAGCCGCCCAGCCAGGCGCAGACCAGCCAGAGGATCCCCAGACCTTCCTGGGGCATCTGGACGATCGGCAGATAGCGTAGCGACAGCAGCCATACGAAAATCAGGTTAAAGAGGGCAAAAAAGGCCGTGGCGCGCAGTCGAAACCGCAGGGAATCTTCACTTGAACGAGGAGGCATGATCTAACTCGATTGGTATCCGTGGTTGATGGGGGCCATGAGGGTTCTGGCCTGTCCGGGCGCAAACTTTTCCAGAGAACGCTCAAGGCGTGCAAGATTGCCTGCCTGCCAGCGGCCTGCACTGCGCAGTCGGCAACGGTCCAGATCGATCAGCCAGGGCGTATCTCGATCATCGATCAGAATATTGCGGGCATTGAGATCAACATGGTCAAGCCCTTCGTCATGAAAACGACGAATCATGCGACCACACGCCGTCAGCAGCGCGTCATGGCGGGCGGCCGCCCTAGGGGCCTGAACCAGCGAGGCCAGCGGTTGCGCGCCCTCGATGCGCCGGGTGATGAGGGCGGCCTGATAGAGTGCTCCGCTGCGCCAAGCACAGGCGCCGATCGGTTGCGGTACCGGCAGTCCGCGCTCAAAAAGCGTGGCCAGCAGCCGACATTCGCGAAAGGCGCGGTTGCGCTCAGGCCCTGTCCAGACATAATGCTCGGCGCTCAGACGTGCAACAAGGCCGCCGCGGCGATAATGACGCAGCACCCATGCCTGATCACCGGCCTGCACGAACAGACTTTCGCCGCGTCCGGGTGCCTGACCGGTGACGGCATGACGCAAGCGCCACCAGTCGCCGGTGAACTGTTCGGGCGTCAGTGCCGGCTGACCGGTTTGTGGGGCCGTTTGAGCATCATATAGAATGTGCGCATTCGCTTTTCGGGACGTAATCATCCGCATGAAGCATCCTTTGCCCGCGCAACCCGCGCATATCTGTGTATTGCGGTTATCCGCACTCGGCGATGTCTGCAATCTCGTGCCGACCGTTCGGGCGTTGCAGCGCCAGTGGCCCGACGCCCGAATCACCTGGATCATCGGTCGGGGGGAGCACAGTTTACTGGCCGGCCTCTCCGGGGTCGAGTTCGTGGTGTATGACAAGTCCACCGGACTCGCCGGCATGCGCGCCATCTGGCGCGAGCTGCGCGAGACGCCCTTTGACGTACTGTTGCACATGCAGCAGTCCATTCGCGCCAGCGTGCTTTCGCTGGGGCTCAAGGCCCGTGTGCGTCTGGGCTACGACCGTGCCCGTGCCAAGGACTGGCAGACCTGGTTTACCAACCGCCAGCTCACGCCACATCCAAAGGCGCACGTGCTCGAGTCCTTCATGGATTTTGCCCGTGAGCTGGGCGTTGACGATGACCGGCTCGAGTGGGGAATCCCGTTGCCGGACGCCGCCCGCGAGGAAGCTCGCCAGTTTCTGGCCGGTCGACCGGCGCTGGTGATCAGCCCGTGTGCCAGCCCGCGTCTGCGCAACTTTCGCAACTGGTCGGCCGAAGGCTACGCCGCCGTGATCGAGCACGCCTGGCGCCACCACGGCCTGACCACCTTCCTGACCGGCGGCACCAGTGCCCAGGAAGTCGAGATGTGCGAGCGCATCGCCGCCGGGCTCAGCGAGGCCGTGCCGGTCAATCTGCTGGGACGCACCTCGCTCAAGGGGCTTTTGGCCATTATTGACGAGGCGCGCATGGTGATTGCGCCCGATTCCGGGCCGGTCCACATGGCCAATGCCATGAACACCCCGGTGCTGGGGCTTTTTGCCACGACCAACCCCGAGCGCGCCGCCCCCTGGTGCTGGCGCGAACACGTCGTCAATCGCTATCCCGATGCCGTGGCCACCTATCTGCACAAGCCTCTGGACGAGATCGTCTGGGGTACCCGCGTACGCCATGAGGATGCGATGTCACTGATTACCCTTGAGGATGTCATCCACCGGCTCGATGCGCTGCTGGCACTGACCGCTGACCATGAAAAGTCGACCCGGGGAGCCTCTCACGATGTTTGATCCTGCCCTGCTGGCCGATGCCCGCGTGATGGTCGTGGGCGATGTCATGCTGGACCGCTACTGGCACGGCCCGACCTCGCGTATCTCGCCCGAAGCGCCGGTACCGGTGGTGCGCGTCGATGACAGCGAGGACCGCCCGGGTGGGGCGGCCAACGTGGCGCTCAACATTGCCGCACTGGGCGCACAGGTCACGCTCTCCGGGCTGATTGGCTGTGATGACAACGCCGCCATTCTGGATGAGCTGCTGGCCCGCGCCGGGATCGCCTCGCGCTTTCAGCGCAGTCCCGAGATTCCGACCATTACCAAGTTGCGGGTGATGAGTCGCAATCAGCAGCTGATCCGGTTGGATTTCGAGTCCTCGCTGGAGGCCGTCAATACCGACGCCATGATGGCGCAGGTCAGCGAGGCGCTCGGTGATACCGACCTGATGATCCTGTCCGATTACGGCAAGGGGACACTGGCGCAGGTGCAGGCGCTGATCGAGGCCGGCCGCCGCGCCGGCAAGCGGGTGTTGATCGACCCCAAGGGCAGCGATTTTCACCGCTATCGGGGCGCGAGCATCATTACCCCCAATTTAAGCGAGTTCGAGACCGTGGTCGGGCGCTGTCACAGCGAGGAAGCGCTGACCTCGCGCGGGGAAGCGTTGCGCGCTGACCTTGAGCTCGAGGCGCTTTTGATTACCCGCAGCGAGCGCGGCATGACGCTGATTCGTGCAGACCATCCGCCGCTGCATCTGCCGACCCGCGCGCAGGAGGTCTTTGACGTGACCGGCGCCGGCGATACGGTGATTGGCGTGCTGGGGCTGGCGCTGGCAGCGGGGCAGAGCCTGCCGGATGCCATGGCGATGGCCAATCTGGCTGCCGGGCTGGTGGTGGCCAAGCCCGGCACCGCCACGGTGTCGGTGGCCGAGATCGAGGCGGCGCTGAGTGCCGATCATGGCGTGGCGGCCGGACACGGCGTGATCGATGTCGATACGCTGACGGCTGCCGTGCGCGCCGCGCAGGTCGGTGGAGAGCGTATCGTCATGACCAACGGCTGCTTCGATCTGCTGCATGCCGGTCATGTCAGCTATCTGGAGCAGGCCCGCGCTCAGGGCGATCGCCTGATTGTGGCCGTCAACGATGATGCCTCGGTCACCCGGCTCAAGGGTGAGGGTCGCCCGATCACGCCGCTGGCACACCGCATGGCGGTGCTGGCTGGCCTGCGCGCCGTGGACTGGGTGGTGGCCTTTGGCGAGGACACGCCGGCCGAGCTGATTGGTACCGTGCTGCCGGATGTGCTGGTCAAGGGCGGTGACTATCGCATCGAGGAGATCGCCGGCGGTGAGGCTGTCATGGCCAACGGCGGCGAGGTGCGGGTGCTGGGCTTTGAAGAAGGGTTGTCCACGACCGGCACCATCAGCGCGATCGTCTCGCGCAGTGCGCGTCGCGGCGAACAGGAGTAGCGCCCTCGTGGGAAGACGTCTCTACTCGGCCCTTTTATACGCCCTGTCTCCACTGATCTGGCGTCGCCTGCGCCGTGAGCGTCTGGAGGGTCATCCTCGCGGCGAGCGGCTGGGACGCATTCCGTCCTATCAGGCAGAGCGTGTGCTGTGGGTACATGCCGCCTCAGTGGGGGAGGTGATTACCGCCCGGCCGCTGATTCGCTCGCTGATCGATGACTACCCCGAACACCGGGTGGTCGTGACTACCATGACGGCCACCGGCGCACGCCAGGTGCAGACGCTGTTTGGTGATCTGGTGACGCACCATTTCGTGGCGCTGGATTTTCCCGGGGCGACCCGACGCTTCGTGCAGCGACTGGCGCCTGAAATCGCCATCATTGTCGAAACCGAAATCTGGCCCAATCTGATTTACGCCTGCGCGATGGCGGGCGTCCCGGTCACCATCGTCAATGCCCGCATTACCGAGCGCGGGTTTGCCCGCTATCAGCGCTTTTCAAAGCTGATGGGGGAAGCAATCCGCCGGCTGGCCTGGGTGGGCGCCAAGTCCGCCGAGGATGCCAAGCGCTTCCGCGCGCTCGGCGTATCGGCCCGCCGGCTCAATGTGACCGGCGCGCTCAAGTATGACCTGCACGTCGACGAGAATATTTTCGATAGGGCCGATGCGCTGCGTGAGCGCATCGGTGATCGCCCGGTCTGGGTGGCGGGCTCGACTCATGAGGGGGAGGAGTCACAGCTTCTGGCCGCCCATGAGCGCGTGCTGGCGCGTTTCCCCGATGCCCTGCTGATACTGGTGCCCCGTCATCCCCAGCGCTTTGATGAGGTCGCCGAGCTGTGTCTTGATCAGGGCATGTCAGTGGTCCGGCGCAGTGAAAGCACGTCCGTCGAACGGGACACCCGAGTGTATCTGGGTGACACCATGGGCGAGCTGATGATGCTCTACGCGGCGGGGGATATTGCCTTTGTGGGTGGCTCACTGGTCGACATTGGCGGGCACAATCTGCTGGAACCGGCTGCGATGGGGCTGCCGGTGGTCAGCGGCCCTTCATTATCGAGTCTGGGCGATGTGGTGGCCACGCTGGATGAGGCCCATGCCCGGGTCGAAGTGAGCAGCGCCGGCATGCTGGGCGAGACACTGGTATCGCTGATGCTCGATGAGACACGCCGTGACACGCTGGGGCGCAATGCCCTGGCGGTGGTGGAGGCTAATCGCGGTGCGCTGGGGCATACCCGGGACTATCTGGGGAAATTGATTCGAGCCCGTGAGCTGCACGAGCCCTGGCCGCTGGCGGATGACCGGCAGCCGGGCAGCGGACGCTAGTGCCGGGGCTGGTGTTTCAGAGCTGAGGCCTGACGCCAGCCGTGCTGCCAGGCGTGGTGACTGAGATATTCGGCCAGCCGGGCACGGTTGCCGCTCATGGGGCGACCGGGGGCGAGGATGGACGTGCGACACATCAGCGTGTACTGGTAACGCTCGACGTTGAACCAGACGCTCATCAGTGGCCTGACCGTTTCGCTGTGGGCCAGTTCGAAATAAAGGGAGTGGTCCGCACCCCTGACCCGTACGCCTTCGATGCCCAGCGCGTCACGGGCGTCCAGCAGCGCGCGGCGCAGCTGATGCAGGGAGGCCGGCGGATTCGACCTGAAGGAAAGATGACTGCTCTGTCGCATGCAAAACCCTCTTTTTATCGTTACACGCTTGAGGTGAGACGCCTTGATGGCCCCCGAGGGTCCGCCATGTCATGACACGTTCACGACAGGTTCACTCAATGTCCCGGCCGGATAGCATTTTGTTAAATGCAGCGTAGCCATGGCGTACAGATAATAGTGATAAACGAGGGTAATATTCTGCGGCTAAAATGTGATCGAGTGTTGTTAAACGGAAATCGGCCGTAAGTTTTCGGTAACTTGCGGCCGGGCAGTGCAGCGATGCGAGAAGCGGTAGGCTCGAGGGCGCTAATGTGAGGGCGTCAGGCGTTGAACACCGTCAGCGGTGCCCAGCAGGAGCAGGTCAGCGCCACGGTGGGCAAACAGGCCATTGGTCACGACCCCCGCAATCTGATTGATCCGGGTTTCAAGGTCCTGCGCGTTATCGATGAGCTGGTCATAGAGGTCAATGATCTGATGACCATTATCGGTCACGACGCCCTGACGATACACGGGGCTAAATCCCAGCTTGACCATTTCACGCGCCACATACGAGCGCGCCATGGGAATGACCTCGATCGGTAGCGGAAAACCGCCCAGCTGGCGGACCAGCTTGGAACCATCTGCAATGCAGATAAACTGTCTGGCGCAGGCCGCCACGATCTTTTCCCGGGTCAGGGCCGCGCCGCCGCCCTTGATCATGGCGAAATCCTTATCGATTTCGTCGGCCCCATCGATATAGACACTCAGCGTGCCGGCCTGATTAAGATCAAACACCTCGATACCGGCGGCCTTCAGGCGGCGTTCGGTTTCCGTGGAACTTGCCACGGCGCCGGCGAACTCGTCGCGAAGCGGTGCCAGGGCTTCGATAAAGAGATTGACGGTCGAGCCCGACCCCACACCCAGTACGATATCGCGGCGCAGGGTCGAACGAATTTCCTGTACGGCTGCCTGTGCCACCGCCTTCTTGAGCTCTGACTGGTCCTGGGATGTCATGGTGTCTCCGAATCTGATGATGTTCTACAGCGGCCCATCAAGCGTATCATGGACAGTACGGCAGGCACTGTCGATTGTCACATGCGCTTTTCCCGCCTCCGGTCTTTTTGTTTCACGTGAAACATCGGGCGCGCGTGCCATGTGACCCGGTGCCCTGCAGCACCGCCCTCAAGTCACTGCCCAGGATATGAGAATGCTGGAAGCCTACGCCAAGAGAATCCTTCAGGCCCGCGTGTATGAAGCGGCTGTTGAAACGCCCCTTTCCGACATGCCGCAGATGTCCAGGCGTCTGGACAACCACGTTCTCCTCAAGCGTGAGGATCTACAGCCGGTCTACTCCTTCAAGATTCGGGGCGCCTACAACTGCATGGCGCAGCTTGATGACGAGCAGCGCGCCAGGGGCGTGATTACCGCCTCGGCCGGCAATCATGCTCAGGGGGTATCGCTGGCGGCCAAACGCATGGGCGTGCACGCAACAATTGTCATGCCGCGCATCACGCCCGAGATCAAGGTGTCGGCCGTGCGTGCCCGGGGGGCGAAGGTGGTGCTCAAGGGGGACTCCTTCAACGATGCCCTCACGCACGCACAGATTCTAATGAAAGAGCACGGTTATACCTGGATTCCGCCCTTTGATCATCCGGATGTGATTGCCGGTCAGGGCACGGTGGCCATGGAGATCCTGCGCCAGCACCAGGGGTCGATTGATGCGGTTTTTGCACCGGTCGGCGGTGGTGGTCTGCTGGCAGGCATGGCGGCCTGGATCAAGTATCTGCGCCCGGACATCCGGGTGATCGGCGTGGAACCCGAAGACGCTGCCTGTCTCAAGGCCGCGCTTGAGGCCGGGGAGCGAGTAACGCTGGATCAGGTCGGGCTCTTTGCCGAGGGTGTGGCCGTCTCCCAGATCGGCGAGGCGCCGTTTGAAATCCTGCGCCATCATGTCGATGAAGTGATCACCGTCAATACCGATGAGATGTGTGCCGCGGTCAAGGATATCTTCGAGGACACTCGCGCCGTCTCCGAGACTTCCGGGGCGCTGTCGCTGGCCGGGCTCAAGAAGTACGCTCAGCGCGAGGGCGTGCGGGACAAGACCCTGATTGCGATCAACTCGGGTGCCAATCTCAACTTTGATCGGCTGCAGCACATTGCCGAGCGTACCGAGCTGGGCGAGCAGCGCGAGGCGATTCTGGCGGTTACCATCCCTGAGCGTCCCGGCAGCTTCAAGGCGTTTTGCAAGGCGCTGGGCCGGCGCATGGTCACCGAGTTCAACTACCGCTACTCCGATGCTGGCCAGGCCCACATCTTTGTCGGCGTGCAGGTGCAGCCCGGTGGCGAGGATCGGCTGGAAGTGGTTCGAAAGCTCGAAGCGGCCGGCTACAGTGTGGAAGACCTTACTGACAACGAGCTGGCCAAGCTGCACATCCGCCATCTAGGGGGAGGGCGACCACAGGAGCCCTTCAGTGAGCGGCTTTATCGCTTCGAATTCCCGGAGCGCCCCGGTGCCCTGATGAACTTCCTGAACCATCTGCCCGGTGGCTGGAACATTTCACTGTTTCACTATCGCAACCACGGGGCCGCCTATGGTCGGGTCCTGATCGGCATGCAGGTCCCGGAGGCAGACTGCGCCACGCTCGAACAACGTCTTGATGAGATTGGCTATCGCTACTGGCATGAAACCGACAATCCGGCCTATCGACTCTTTGTATCTTGAAAAGCAGGTGTCCTGAACAGCAGGTCTCCTGACACGGAATGTCACACGTCAATGACATGAAAATGCAACAGTATGTAATGTCATGGCGTGCGTTATTGTACTGGTTCAGCGGTGCCACTATGATGGCGCCGCTGCGACCTTACCGTGTCGCTCCCTCGTGCGTTTTTCTGTTGTGACGGAGCAGTAATGAGACGTAAACCCGATCTGGTCTTTACCCTGGTACTTATTCTCGGCTTTGGTGTTGTCGCCACGGGTTATGCCCAGACCGTCATGGGGTATTAGTCGTGACGTGATCGCCGGCAGTGCGGTCGCAGGGCGCGGCGCGAGGTTAAGCAAAACGAGGCCGGGCAGAGCTATACGGAAAAGAGAACATCAAAAAAACGCATCCACAGGGATGCGTTTTTTTATGTCAGGGCAGGCGAGATATCCAAGGAATCAGTGACCTGTCGTGCTCGGTCGAAGTACCTGTCGGTCACTGACGATCATGTTGAGGTTCACATCCCACGGCTGATGCGGCAGGCGTTCCACCTG
Source organism: Kushneria sp. Sum13 (assembly GCF_052692355.1). Lineage (NCBI taxonomy): Bacteria > Pseudomonadati > Pseudomonadota > Gammaproteobacteria > Oceanospirillales > Halomonadaceae > Kushneria > Kushneria sp. Sum13. Next base: position 3,363,562 of record NZ_CP199847.1, on the reverse strand, counting down.
CTGGCAGTGGTGGGCGACCCCGATCAGCGTTGGACGCGGACCATGTTCGCGCCCGGCAAAGGCAAGAGTGCGGTCGTAAAACCCGCCACCCATGCCAAGGCGATGGCCCTGATCATCAAACCCTACCAGCGGCATCAGCACGACATCCATTGCCCAGGGCGCAAGGCGGCGAATGCGATGGCCACTCTGGCGCAGATCGGGCTCTGTAATGTTGAAGCGATTGAGCACCATGCGGGTATCAAAACGCCAGTGGACGAACCACAGACGATTTTCGACCAGCGGGCGCAATACCGGCAGATAGACCTGCGTGCCGCGGCGATGCAGCCAGTCGACCAGTGGCGTTGGGTCAATCTCGCCGTTTTCGGGCAGATACAGGGCCACATGTCGCGCTCGGCGCAGCGAGGTCAGCTGCATCAGCTGACGCACCAGTGCCATCGAGGCCAGACGCTGGGCTCGATCATCAAGCATACGGCGTCGCCTGCGCAGTTCGCGGCGCAGCGCTCGTCGATCATCGGATGTTGGCAGTGGCGCCGGGTTTGATAACACATGACGCGATAGCAGGGGAGAGAAAAAACGTCGCCCGGGGCGAGGGGTGCGCAGGGACAATGCGCGAGGTCTGCGAGTGCGCGGTTGATCCGCGGGAAGTGCGCAGCGCACTGACATGAGGGTTCTCCAGAATGCCGCTGTTGTTCTGGCCCTGAACCTACTGGTTCAAGGTGGGTGACCGCAAGTGGGCCATCAGGCTTTCCGTCGCGCGGACATGCACACAGGCCCACTTATAGTGGCCCCCTGGGTACTGCGCATAGGCTCGAGGGACTATAACAACTGGCAAACACCCCAGAGAACGGATCAATTCTAACAGATATCCCCGGGGGCTGCGCTACCCTGTCCTTCAGGCCCGTCCTTCAGGCGTTCGGCAGATTCTGATCAGGACCTGTTGTTGCGTTCCAGTGCCTTTTGCAGACGCGCGTCGAGTCCGGCAAGCCTTTCTTCAAGCTCCTGACGACGTTTGGTCTCATCGCGCAGCTCATGGGTAATGTTCAGTCCCGCCATCATCGCCACCTTGTCGATACTGATGGTGCGACCGCGGGTCTGTATGCCGGCCATGGCCTTGTCGAAATAGCGGGCCGCTTCATGCAGCGCCTGCTCTTCGCCGGGTGCGCAGCTGACAACAAAATTCTGACCCATCAGGGTGATTTCGGCGGTCTGACGAGGACCTTGCGGCATGACATCACTTCCGATATGGGCCAAGCTCTGGCCGTTACGCTAAGATGGTGGGCAGCCATTCATGGCCTGTCAGTGAGGGTTCAACTCACGACCGGGCCATGGCGCTGCACTCGCAGCACCACTATAGAGAGACGACCGGGGGCGGTCAACGCGCTGCCCCCGGGCGATAGTTCATGATTCCCGCCACGGGAACGACCAGTAAAGGGATGCAGTATGCCGTCCGGTGATAACGCCCTCGACTTCGCCACCATCAGCGATATTTTCCTTGCCCATGGCAGCCTGCAGTCGCCGGCCTTTTTTGACGGCTATCTATGCGCGCGTCTGGCACTTGAAGACATCAGTGCCGAGGACTGGCTGGGTCTGATCTGCGCTGCACTGGGTGTGGAAGAGCCTGCCACCCGCGAAGACGGTGAAACCCTGCTGGCATGGCGAACGCTTGCCAGGGAGCGTCTGGACGCCCAGGAAATGAGTTTTGAGCCGCTGCTGCCCGATGAACTCTTCTCGCTGGCCGAGCGTGCGCAGTCACTGGGCCTGTGGTCTCAGGGCTTTCATGAGGTGGCCGGCGAAGTGGACCATGAACAGCGCAAGGCATGGTCAACGCCGCTTCAGGAAGGTGTGGCCGATATCGAGCAGCTCATGAACATCGATGCCGATATCGAGGACAACAGTGAAAATGAAAACGACCTGTTTGCCCTGACCGAGCATGCTCGAATGACAGCGCTGATGCTGTATGTCGAGCAGCACCCCGGGCGTCCTGACGTCGAAAAGCCGGCGCAGTCGTTTGAAGAGGGCATGAAGGAAGAGGGCCTGAGCGGCGACGGTGAGACACGTCACTGACCACAAGGTATCAGCGACGGACAGACGCCTGAAACAAACGCCATGGAAACAGCGGTTACGGGAGACAGGATTTGGTAGCACAGGCAGAGCAGGAGAGTACGCCGGCCTCCATTACCAGTGAGGCGTACCGAAAGCGCCGGGAACGGCTGATGGCCGAGGTGCCACCGGACAGTGCCATTCTCGTTCCGGCCGCCACGCTTTCGGTGCGCAATCAGGACAGTGAGTATCCGTTTCGCCAGGACAGCGACTTTCACTATCTCTGTGGCTTTCCCGAGCCTCAGGCCTGGCTTTTGCTGTTGCCCGGCCGGGAGGCCGGTGAAAGCGTACTGTTCTGCCTGCCGCGTGACCCGGCTGCCGAAGCCTGGACGGGCCGACGGGTCGGACCGCGCCGCGCCGTCACCCGGTATGGTGTGGATGAGGCCTGGCCGCTGGAGGCACGCGATGAGCAGCTGCTGGATCTGCTGGCAGGGCGTCGGACCATTTACCTGTCGCTGGGTAATGACAGGGCGCTGTCGCTGGCCGGAAAGATGCGCGAGGGGCTCAAGGCGCGTGAACGGCGCGGACCGCCGGCACCATCGGCCTATGCCGACATCGACGTGCTGCTTCACGAGCAGCGTCTGATCAAATCCGAAGACGAGCTGGCCCTGATGCGCAAGGCCGGAAAAATCACTGCCCGCGCTCACGCTCACGCCATGCAGGCTGTCCGGCCCGGCATGTTCGAATATCAGCTGCAGGCCACGCTGGAACACGCCTTTGTCATGGCAGGGGCGCGCGCACCGGCCTATTCCACCATTGTGGGTAGCGGCGCCAATGGCTGCATCCTGCACTATATGGAAAACGATGCGGCGATGGCCGCCGGTGATCTGGTGCTGGTGGATGCCGGCGCCGAATATCATCTTTATGCCGGTGATATCACCCGAACCTTTCCGGTCAGCGGTCGCTTTAGCGAGCCACAGCGCCAGCTCTATGAAATCGTGCTGGGCGCCCAGCAGCGCGCGCTTCGCGCCGTGCGCCCCAGCGCCACGCTCAAGGGCATTCATGACGGCGTGGTGCGTGATCTGACAGCTGGTCTTGTGGCGCTGGGGCTTGTGGAAGGACCGGTTGAAACCGCCGTCGAGCAGGGGTACTACAAGCGCTTTTATCTGCACGGGACGTCTCACTGGCTGGGGCTGGATGTGCACGATGTCGGTGCCTATCAGGTGCAGGGGGCATCACGGGCGCTGGCGCCCGGCATGGTGCTGACCGTCGAGCCCGGGCTCTATATTCCCGATGACCTTGATATTGCCGAGCAGTGGCGCGGCATCGGTATTCGCATCGAAGATAACGTGGTCGTCACGACACAGGGTTGTGAGGTGCTGACCGAGGGCGTGCCCAAACGGGTTCGCGAGATCGAGGCACTGATGGCACAAGGACAGACATGAGCGACACCCCGGTAGACATTGCCATTATCGGCGGCGGGCTGGTCGGTGCCAGCCTCGCCGTGGCGCTGGCGCCGTTGATCGAGCGCCACGGGCTTCGAGTCGCGGTCATCGAGGCCAGCGAATTGAGCGCCACCAGTGCCCAGCCGAGCTTCGACGAGCGCTCCAGCGCCATTTCCTACGGCTCCAGAGCGCACTTTGAGGCCATGGGCATCTGGTCCCGGCTGGCCACCCGTACTGCGCCCATTCATGACATCGAGGTCAGCCAGCGCGGCGCCATGGGGCGCACCCATCTCTCGTGTCGGGAAGTAGGCACGCCGTCGCTGGGCTATGTCCTGCCCAACGCCTTTCTGGGACAGGTGCTTCATGAGCGTCTGGCCAGTATGACGATCGACTGGCACTGCCCGGCGCGGGTTGGGGCCATTGTTCCGACGGTAGACGGTCATCGGCTGACGCTGGACAACGGCTGCGTGCTCCATGCCGGGCTGACCGTGCTGGCCGATGGCGGCCGCTCCGGTCTCAAGGCCTCGCTGGGTATCGACACCGATCGTCGCGACTACGAACAGCACGCGCTGATCGCCAACATTGAAACGGCGAAAGAACATCACGGCTGGGCCTTCGAACGGTTTACCTCGGAAGGCGCCATGGCGCTGCTGCCCTTGCAGGACCGTCGCATGGCGCTGATCTGGACGCGCCCGCCGGAGATGATCGAGACCACGCTGGCACTGGATGATGACGCCTTTCTGCAGGCGCTGCAGTCACGGTTCGGCACGCGGCTGGGGCGTTTTCAGCGCGTGGGCGCACGCCATGTCTATCCCCTGTCGATGTCGCGCGCCCGCGAGCAGAGCCGTCCGCATCTGGCGGTGCTGGGCAACGCGGCACATGCCATCCATCCGGTGGCAGGTCAGGGGTTCAACCTGGCACTTCGCGGCGTCATGGATCTCGAGGCCGCCATTGAGGCGGCGCTCGAGGCCGGGCGAACGCCGGGCGAGGCCCTGACCATGGCGGATTTCGAACAGCGCCGCCAGAGTGATCGAGACCTGATCATGCAGGCCAGCGATACGCTGGTGCGTCTTTTCGGCCTCGAACTGCCCGGCATCGGCAGGGCACGGGGGGCGGCGCTGGGGCTTTTCAATCTTGCCACGCCGCTCAAGCGCGCCCTGATTCGTCGTGCCATGGGCATGGCCCGGCATTAGGCGGGCCCTGTGACACCCATGATCGTCCAATGGAGTATTTCATGAAGCTCGACACCGCACCGTTTGACATGGCCATTGTCGGGGCAGGGCTGGTTGGCGCCACCCTGGCGCTGGCACTGGGCCGGCAGGGACATCGTGTGGCCCTGCTGGACGGTGGCGACCTTCAGGGTACATGGCAGGCCTCGGACATCGATGCCCGCGTCAGTGCCATCACGCCGGTCTCGCAGCAGTTGCTGACCACTCTGGGCGTCTGGTCCGGCATTGTGCGTCGTCGCCTCAGCCCCTATGGCCATATGTCGGTATGGGACGGCGAAGGCACCGGCCATATCGACTTCAGCGCTGCAGAAGTCGGCTGCGAGGTACTGGGACACATCATCGAAAACGGCGTGATTCGCGATGCCCTGCTGGACGCACTGGGCGAGTGTGACCACGTCACCCTCATGTCCAGCGCCCGGGTCACCAGCCTCTCCGGGATGGAACAACACCTTCGCCGCCTCACGCTTGAGGACGGTCGAACGCTTGAGGCCAGCCTTGTGGTCGGTGCCGATGGCGCCAATTCCCGCATTCGTGCGCTGGCAGAGCTGGGCCATCGTGAATATGCCACCGGCCAGCGCGCCGTGGTCGCCACGGTGTGGCATCAGCATGATCACGAGGCCACGGCACGCCAGCGCTTCATGAGTACCGGGCCGCTGGCCTTTTTACCCCTGAGTATCGATGGCCATCAGAAAACGTCTTCCATCGTCTGGTCGGCGGATACCGAGTTTGCCGATGAATTGATGGCCATGACGGATGAGGCGTTCATGCGCGCGCTTGAACGGGATTTCGAGCATCGGTTGGGGCGCGTCGAGCGTGTCAGTCGGCGCCACGATTTTCCATTGATTCAACGTCATGCCAAACGCTACGTCGATGACGGCGTGGCACTGGTGGGCGATGCTGCGCACAATATTCATCCGCTGGCCGGGCAGGGCGTCAATCTGGGGCTGATGGATGTGGCGGTACTGGCCGAGGAGCTGGGACGTGCCGGACGGCGCGGCGCGCCGTTGGGGGATGTTCGCATTCTGTCGCGCTACGCGCGCCGCCGCCGCGGTGACAACACGGTCATGCTGATGGCCATGGACGCCTTTCGTATCGGCTTTGGCGTGACCTGGCCTCTGGTACGGGTGCTGCGCAATCAGGGGCTGACCACCACCGGACGCTGGCCATGGGCGCGGCGACTGCTGATCGAGCAGGCAATGGGGCAGCGCCAGGATCTGCCGCAGAGCATGCGCCCAGCACCGCTCTGACGAACCTCCTGATTCGCTGCAGTGTGTTTCACGTGAAACAGCGCGTCATGATAAAAAAAGGCCCGCCGAAACGGCGGGCCTTTTGTATATCCTGCAGCGATCACTTACATGCCGGACTGGGTATTGCTCGGCATGGTGTCGTTGTTGCTGTCGATGCCACCGCCCGGCGATGTGCCCATGGGGCTGCCATGGGTTGTTCCGGTCGGGGTTTCAGCGGCACCGGACATTGAGCCGGACTGCTGCGAGCCGCTCTGTGTGGTCTGGCCACTTTGTGAGGCACCGCTGTTTTCCGGAGCACCGCCGGAGGAAGAGCAACCTGCTGCCAGCAGAACGGCAGCGGCCAGCGCGCCCATCGTCAATCCTTTCTTCATGTAATGTTTCTCCTTATCAAGGCGGATGGCGTGATTCATATGCCTTCCCAGCGTAGACGCTTTTTACGGGTTTGTGCCATCCGGTGTGTCATCGCCTGGTGTCTGGTCATCATCAGGTGTCTGATCATCACGAGGTGCCGGGTCATCGGGTGAGGTCTGATCATCGTGGCGTCGCATGCCGGACTGCTGAAGCACGTTGATGCCGCGCAGCAGGTTGAGCGCCTCACCCAGCTGATAGTCGTCGGCAGCCACGGGGGAGTCGGGCAGTGACTTCTTGTCCTGCTCGTGCTCGCCGCCTGCATTTAGCAGGTGCCCGCGCAGATTGGACTCACGAATCTCGAACCCGGCCTTTTCAAGGGTCAGCTGGCCGCGCTGCACGGTCACATCCGGTGCGATACCTTCGGCCTGAATGGAACGCCCGCCCGGGGTGTAGTACAGCGCCGTGGTGAGCTTGATGCCGGTATTGTCATCCAGCGGCATGACCGACTGTACCGAGCCCTTGCCGAAGCTTTCGGTACCCAGCAGCACGGCGCGATGATGATCCTGCAGGGCGCCGGCCACGATCTCGGCCGCCGAGGCACTCCCCCCGTTGATCAACACCACCATGGGCGTTTTGGGCAGCGCCGTCTCGGCGTTGGCCTCAAACTGCATGTCAGAGTCCTTGAGACGCCCCTTGGTGTAGACCACCAGACCGCTGTCGAGGAACAGGTCGGACACGTTGACGGCACCTTCCAGCAGCCCGCCGGGGTTGTTGCGCAGATCCAGCACCACACCGGACAGGCCGTCGTCGCCTGCCTGCTTTTTCAATGCCGCGATCGCCTTGCTGGTCTCTTCGGCGGTGTTTTCCTGGAACTGGCTGATGCGCAGATAGCCGTAGCCGGGCGAGAGCATGCGCGAGTTGACGCTGGCGGCCTGGATACTGGCGCGCTCAAGGCTGACATTGATGGGCGCCTCTGCCCCGTCACGCAGCAGGGTCAGGTCGATCTTGCTGCCCGGATCACCGCGCATCATGTCGACCGCTTCTTCCAGCGACATGCCATCCGTGCTCTTGCCGTCGATCTCGATGATCAGATCCCGCGGCTGCAGGCCGGCCTTTGAGGCCGGGGTATCGTCGATCGGCGAGATCACCATCAGCTGGTTGTCTTCCTGACCCACTTCGATACCGATGCCACCGAATTCGCCCTCGGTCATCTCGTGCAGAGTGCGAAAGGCGTCCTCGTCGAGATAGTTCGAATGCGGGTCCAGCCCTTCCAGCATGCCGCGCATAGCGTTGCGCAACAGCGTCTTGTCATCGACATCGTCCACATAGGCCTGCTTGATGCGCTCAAACACCTGGGCCAGCGCCTGAATGTCTTCCAGCGGCAGGCCGCTCTGGGCGGCTGCCTCGCCTTCGCCGTCATTGGCGGCGTCATCGCTGGCGTTGCTGTTACGGCCGCTGGTATCGGCTGGTGTGACAGGGACGCTGTCCGGCGTGCTTTCGGCCGGCGCCTTGTCCGGGGTCGGTTCGGCAGCCGTGGCCGGCAGCGTCAGCAGCAGGGCGGATGACAGGGCAAGCGATAAGGTGACATGGCGCATCAACATGCAAACTCCTTCAGCAGGGTGGGCCGGACGCCACGACGCCCGATACCTTCAATGGGTGATGCGTTTACCGTGCTAGCGCGAGGCCAGCCAGCTCTGTGGATTGATGGTCTTGCCACCACGACGCACCTCGAAATAAAGCGCCGGACGCGACAGACCGCCGGTATCCCCGACATAGCCAAGTGTTGCACCGCGCTCGACCCGATCACCGGGGCTTACGGCAAGGCGCTGCTGGTGAGCATACAGCGACAGTATGCCACCATGATCGATGATCACCAGATAGCCAAAGCCGCGCATCCAGTCGGCAAACACGACCTGCCCCTTCGCCGCGGCATAAATCGGGGTGCCGGCGGGGGCGCTGATCAATACGCCATTCTTGTTCAGACCGTCGCCGCTGCCGTAACCCGAGACCACCGAGCCATTGACCGGCCATTTTGAGCGGCGTGCGCCCCTGTCGGCCTGATGGGTCACCGTCGGACGTGATTCGGCGCGTCGCTCGAGTGCCGGGTCTGCACTGCGAGTCGGTACGCTGTGGGCATTTTTCGGTTTGGCGTTCATCTCGTCGCTGGACAGGCCTTCATCCTCTGCAGCCGTGTCCTGACGTGCCTGCGAGCGCTGCTCAGCCTGTCGGGCCTTTTGTTCGCGCTCGGCTCGTTCGCGCGCCTGACGCTGTTCACGGGCGCGAGCCAGCTGCTGTTCGATCCGGCTGACCATCCTTTCGGCCTCGGCGCGGTCGGACTCAAGTCCCTGCAGGTTGCTTTTTCCGCTTTTGTAACGCGCTTCCACGTGTGCCAGCGCTTTCTCGCGCTCCTGGCGCTGTTCATCGAGGGTCTGCTGGCGGCTCTTGAGCTCGCCCTGCAGTTGATCCAGCGTCTGCTGCTGCTCAAGGGTCTGGGCGCGGTTGTCCTGAAGCTCCTGATTGAGTGACGCAAGGCGGGCAAGCTTTTCGGCCCGGGCCTCGTTGAGCCGGTTGAGATAGTGCTGAAAGCGATCGATTTCGCCGGGGTCCTGATTATCGAGCAACAGCTTCAGACGCGGCTGTTCGCCCAGCTTGTAAAGCGCTCTGACCTGCTCGGCCAGCGCCTGTTGCTGGGCATCGCGCTGCTCGGTCAGGCTTTTCTGGCGTTGATCAAGAGTGCTCAACGCTTCGGTGGTCTGTTTGCGGGCCTGCTGTAGCGTTTCCAGCCGTCGATGGGTCTCGGCCAGCGCCTTTTCAGCCTGCTCGAGCTCCTCTCGGGCATCGCCGCGCTGGGCATCGGTCTTTTCCAGCTGGCGCTGGGTCTGTTCGATGTTCTGGCGAATACTTTCCAGCTCGGCCTTTGAGGCATCCAGGCTGGCGGCGCCGGCAGGCACCGCCAGTCCCAGGCTCAATGCCAGCAGCCAAAACCGGCCCGCAGGCCGGTGTGATGTGAATGACACCAAAAGGCTCCGATCAGCTGTGGTCGATCAGCACGCGACCGGTCATTTCTTCCGGCGGGGTCTGTCCCATCATGGCCAGCAGCGTCGGCGCGATATCGCAAAGGCGCCCGCCTTCCGAGAGCGTTGCCTTGCGCTGACTGACGTAGACCAGCGGCACCTGGAAGGTGGTATGGGCCGTCTGCGGCTTGCCGGTATCGGGATCCACCATCTGCTCGGCGTTGCCGTGATCGGCGGTGACTAGACATTCGCCACCGGCGCGCTCGATCGCCTCGACCACGCGACCCAGACACTCATCGACGGCCTCTATGGCCTTTGTGGCCGCGGCCAGGTCGCCACTGTGGCCGACCATGTCGCCGTTGGCGTAGTTGCACACCACCAGATCAAAGCGGCCGGAATCGATGGCCTCGACCAGTTTGTCGGTCACCTCGAACGCGCTCATTTCCGGCTTTTCATCGTAGGTTTTCACATCGCGCGGTGAATTGACCAGGATGCGCTCTTCACCCTCATAGGTCTCTTCGCGTCCGCCCGAGAAGAAAAATGTCACATGGGCGTATTTCTCGGTTTCGGCGATGCGCAGCTGGGTCAGCCCCTTTGACGAGACATATTCGCCCAGGGTATTGGGCAGATCGCCCGGAGCAAAGGCCACCGGCACGCCCATGTCATCGGAGTACTGGGTCATGGTCACGAAATGCGTTTTCGGGGTGCGATCACGCTTGAAACCGTCAAAGCCCGGCTCGACCAGCGCGTGAGCGATTTCGCGGGCACGGTCGGCGCGGAAATTGGCAAACAACACCGCATCGCCATCCTCGATGGTGACCCGGTCATCATCACCGTCACGCAGGCTGGTGGCCGTCACGAATTCGTCGGTTTCATCGCGATCGTAGGCGGCCTGCAGGGCGCTTTCGACATCGCTTTCAACATGCTCGCCTTCACCGTTGACCATCAGCTGCCAGGCGGCCTGAACACGGTCCCAGCGATTGTCACGGTCCATGGCGTAAAAGCGCCCGATCATCGAGGCGACACGGCCCACGCCCAGTTTGCGCAGCAGGGCATCGGCGCGCTGAAGGCTTTCAAGCGCACTCTGTGGCGCGGTATCACGACCGTCGAGAAACGCATGGATATAGACCCGTTTCGCGCCGCGCGACTGCGCCAGTTCGGCCAGTGCCAAGATGTGGTCTTCATGACTGTGGACGCCGCCCGGTGACAGCAGGCCCAGCACGTGGACAGCACGGTCATCGCTGACGGCCTGGTCGATGGCATCGGTCAGGGCGGTGTTGTCGCCCAGCTCGTTGTCACGAATGGCCTTCGAAATCCGGGTCAGGCTCTGGTAGACGACACGCCCGGCGCCGAGGTTCATGTGGCCGACCTCGGAGTTGCCCATCTGGCCTTCGGGCAGGCCGACGTTTTCACCGTCGGTATTGATCAGGGTATGGGCGTAATCCGCCTGCAGCCGATCCATGACCGGTGTATTGGCGGCGGCCACGGCGTTGTTGGCCGATTCCGGATTATGGCCATAGCCATCGAGAATCAGCAGGGCGACGGGACGTGGTTGCGATGTGGACATGATTTCGCCTCGAGAACACGTACATGTAAGCCCCGATACCGGGTTGCGCTGCTGGCGTGTCGTCACGCAGCGAGGGCGCTATCAGGGCGTCGAAATGGTTGTCATCATAACCCAGCCGGTGCATGCCAGCATTGATCATCGGGGACGGACGACGGCCGGGTGCTTGTGTATACTGGGCGCGCGCCGGATTCCAGCTACCGAGCGGCTTCCCCGAACTCGCAGGGTAGACCAGGCATGACCGCGCGCCGAGCCATTTTAAACAACCAGGGTCAAGATATTTCCATGATCGATCAGCTGCTGGAGTTTGCCCAGAATCACCCCTTGCTGGTAGGCGCCTTTGTGGTGGTATTGCTGGCCTGGCTGGCCTTTGAATCCCGCCGCAGTGCGACCGGCGGTGTCAGCAGCGGTGAGGCGACCAGCCTGATCAACCGCGAGGACGCCATGGTCCTTGATATTCGCGAGATCAAGGAATTCAAGGCCGGCCATATCGCCGGTGCCATCAACGTGCCCGCTGACAAGCTCGACAACAACATGCAGCGCCTTGAAAAGCACAAGGAAAAGCCGATTATCGTGGTGGACAAGATGGGCCAGCACAGCGGCGCCGTGGTCACGAAGCTGCAAAAGGCCGGCTACAGTGGCGCCCGTCGACTCAAGGGCGGTCATTCACAGTGGGTGGCCGACAGCCTGCCTGTTGTGACACGCTGATATCACCTCTTCAAGCGATAGTTATTACCTGTTTAAAGCAGTAGTGATTACTTACTCACAGACCGGGAAACAAGCATGTCAGACAATAACGCCACCAGTGAGCAGGCCAATATCCAGTTCGCGCTGCAGCGCATTTACGTCAAGGACATTTCCTTTGAGGCGCCCAACTCGCCGGCGATCTTTCAGCAGCAGTTCAAGCCGCGGGTCAAGCTCGATGTCGACAACGGCCACAAGCTGATCAGCGAAGGCCTCTATGAAGTCAGCGTGCGGGTGACGGCTCACGTCTACAACGGTGACGAAGAGTCCACGGCATTTCTGGCCGAGGTTCAGCAGGCCGGTCTTTTTGCCATCTCGGGCCTCAGCGATGCCCAGCTTGATCACACGCTCGGCGCCTTCTGCCCCAACGTGCTGTTCCCCTATGCGCGTGAGTGCATCGACAATCTGGTCGGTCGTGGCACCTTCCCGGCACTGATGCTGTCCCCGGTCAACTTTGATGCGATCTACGCCCAGAAGCAGCAGGGCACGCCCCAGGCTGACGCCTGATGCGTCAGGGTCGCGAGTAACCTTATGCGCATTTACGTACCTCAGAAGCTCAGGCCCGGCAACACGCTAAGACTGCCTGACGCCGCAGCCCACCATGTGGCCCGCGTCATGCGCCGCCGTGAAGGCGATGCTCTGGTGCTGTTTGATGGCAAGGGCAGCGAAGTGAATGCTCACATCGTGGCGGTCTCAAAGCGCGGCGATGTGCAGGTCACGCTTGGGCAGCCCCTGCCGGTACTGCCCGAGTCGCCACTGGCCGTGCATCTGGGGCTGGCGGTAGGCAAGGGTGATCGGATGGATTTCGCCATCCAGAAGTCGGTCGAGCTGGGGGTTGCCGCCATCACACCGCTCTACACCGAGTTTGGTGATGTGCGGCTCAAGGTTGAGCGGGCGCAGAAAAAGCGTGATCACTGGCAGGCCGTGGCCGTCAATGCCTGTGAGCAGTGTGGCCGTGCGACCGTGCCCGTCATCCATCCGCCCGTCGCGCTCAATGACTGGCTGGCAGACCGGCAGGAGCCGCTCAGGCTGGTGCTGCATCCCTATGGCGCCACCGAGGCCATGAGTGATGGCGCTTTTGAAGACGCGGCCCTGTTGATCGGCCCTGAAGGGGGCCTGAGCGATCAGGAGGTTGCTGCCGCTCACGCGCATCAATTCACCTCCTGGATCATCGGGCCACGCATCCTGCGCATGGAAACGGCCCCGATTGTGGCCCTGTCACTGCTGCAGGCGCGCTTTGGCGATTTTGCCTGAGCGCTGTTCCTTCCCCTGATGGTGTCTTCATGTTTTCGGGTACGTACCGCAACGGTGCGTACCCGATTCTGTTTTCCGGCCTGCCGCTGGTTTAATCTGCCCTCCATAGCGCCTGTGTATTGGCAGAAATCGCCGTGAGCGTCTGTAATGACGGCCAGGTTTATTGAACCAAAGTTTAACGATCGGCCGGCCGGCGATCGCCATGACATGACGTGTGGCGCGGGCTGCCTGCCGGTTCTGTCAGCCACCACAGGGAGTGTTTCATGGCCGACTATAGTGTTGCCGACATGCTGGTACGCACGCTTTCGCGTGCCGGGGTGGAAAATATCTGGGGTCTGCCGGGAGATTCGCTCAACGGTTTGACCGAAAGCCTGCGCCGGCAGGAGACCATCACCTGGCGCGGCGTGCGCCATGAAGAGGTGGCCGCCCTTGCCGCCAGTGGTGAAGCCGAGGCGCGCAGCGGCCTGACCGTCTGCGCCGGCTCCTGCGGGCCCGGCAACACGCACCTGATCAATGGCCTTTTCGAGGCCAAACGGGCGCACACGCCGATGCTGGCGATCGCCGCTCAGATCCCGTCCAGTGAAGTGGGCCTGGGGTATTTTCAGGAGACCCATCCCGAGCAGCTGTTCAAGGAGTGCAGCGACTACTGCGAGCTGATCTCCAACCCGTCCCAGGCGCAGCGCGTGATCGAAACCGCCATGCGCACGGCGATTCTGGAAAAGAGCGTGGCCGTGATCGTCATCTCGGGAGACGTGGCGCTCTCACCTGCCGTTGAGCAGAAGATGCAGTGGAGCACGCCGGTCGCGCCCGTGACGGTGCCCCCCGAGCCCGAACTCGAGGAGCTGGCCGAACTGCTCAACGACAGCAAAAACGTGGCCATGCTCTGCGGCGCAGGCTGCGCCGGCGCCCACGATGAGGTGATCGCCCTGGCCGAGCGCCTCAAGGCGCCCATCGTGCACGCGCTGCGCGGCAAGTCGCATCTTGAATATGACAATCCCTATGATGTCGGCATGACCGGTCTGATCGGCTTCAGCTCGGGCTATCACGCGCTCAAGGAGTGTGATTTTCTGATCATGCTGGGCACCAGCTTCCCCTACCGGGATTTCTTTCCGGAGCACGGGCGCATCGTGCAGATTGATCTGCGTCCCGGCCATCTGGGCCGGCGCAGCACGTTGCTCAAGGGGCTGGTCGGTGACGTGAAGGCCAGTCTTGAGGCACTGCTGCCCCGCCTTGAGGAGAAAACCGATCGCACCTTCCTCGACAAGGCGCAAAAGCACTATCAAAAGGCGCGTGAAGATCTGGACGAACTGGCCGTGCCGGCTGCCGAGGGCAAGCCGCTGCATCCGCAGTATCTGACCGCTCGCGTCAGTGCGCTGGCCGCCGAAGATGCCTGGTTTACCGCCGAGGTGGGCACGCCCACCGTCTGGGCGGCGCGCTATCTGAAGATGAACGGCAAGCGGCATCTGACCGGCTCGTTCATGCATGGCTCCATGGCCACGGCCATGCCTCAGGCGATGGGGGCTCAGGTTGCCCAGCCGGGGCGTCAGGTGATTTCGCTGTCCGGTGATGGTGGCATCAACATGCTGATGGGCGATCTGATCACGCTTGCCGAGCAGAAGCTGCCGGTCAAGGTCATCATCTACAACAACTCGACGCTGGGCTTTGTGGCCATGGAGATGAAGGCCGCCGGCTACGTGGATGAGGTGACTGATCTGCCCGGCACCGATTATGCCCGTCTGGCCGAGGCGCTCGGGATCAAGGGGCTGACGGTCTCAAGCTCGGAGCAGCTCGATGGCGCGCTCGAGGAAGCCTTTGCCCATGATGGCCCGGTCATTGTCGATGTGAAGGTGGCCAAACAGGAGCTTTCCATGCCGCCGACCATTGAGGCCGCGCAGGCGAAGGGCTTTAGCCTTTATATGTTGCGCGCGGTCATGAGCGGGCGCGGTGATGAGGTGATGGACCTGGCCGATACCAACTGGCTCAGCCGGCTTGGCCGCAAGAAGAAATAGGCATGCATTGCAAGTGAGTACTTGCTCACTTGTTTGCACGTGACAAAAAAAGCCCCGGCATTGCCGGGGCTTTTTGCGTGATCGCCCTCGGGCGATCAGCCCTTCTTGTCGATCAGTTCCTGACGCGCCTTGCGGGCCTGCTCTTCCTCATACGTCGGAAAGTCGACATAGCCGCGCGCATCGCCACCGTAAAAGGTGGACGGATCAAACTCGGCCAGCGGCCAGCCGTTTTTCATGCGCTCGACCAGATCGGGGTTCGAGGTATAGATGCGGCCAAATACTGGCAGATCGATGGTGCCGTCATTGACCAGCTTTTCGGCCTCGGCCTGGTCGAGATTGCCGGCCAGCAGCAGATTGCCCTTATAGGTGTCACGAAACTGCTTGAGATAGTCACGCGGCATCGGCGACATGCCCTGGCCACCCTGATCATGCAGGTGCACGTAGGAAATTCCGCGCTTGTTGAACTCGCGTGCCAGATACAGATAGGTCTCGCCGTTGTCGTCGTACTCCGGCATGTCAAACAGCGTGCCATGCGGTGACAGGCGCACACCGACGCGATGGGCACCGATCAGCGCGCTGACCTCATCGACCACTTCCATCAGCAGGCGACAGCGGTTTTCACGCGAGCCGCCGTACTGGTCATCACGGTCGTTGACGCCGGGATTGAGAAACTGCTCGAAGAGATAGCCGTTGGCCCCGTGAATCTCGACGCCATCAAAGCCTGCCTCGCGCGAATTGACGGCGGCCTGGGCGAAATCGCGCACGATCTCGCGCACCTCAGCAGTTTCAAGCCGGCGCGGGGTGCTGGCCTTGAGCATGTCGGGCGTGCCCTGCTCGTTATAGCCAAAGGCCATGCCGCCGGGCTTGTCACTCGGGCCGACCGGAGCGGCGCCTGCGATCTGTACCGAGGTGTGCGAGACGCGCCCCACGTGCCAGATCTGGGCGAAGAAGACCCCGCCGCGCTCGTGAACGGCACGGGTGGCCTTTTTCCAGCCCTCGATCTGGTCCGGACCATAGATGCCCGGGTTATACAGATAGCCCGTGCCCTGGCGTGATACCGGTGTGCCTTCGGAAATGATCAGCCCGGCGCTGGCGCGCTGGCGGTAATAGGTCGCCCCCAGCTCGGTCGGGATA
This sequence comes from Kushneria sp. Sum13, assembly GCF_052692355.1. Classification (NCBI taxonomy): domain Bacteria; kingdom Pseudomonadati; phylum Pseudomonadota; class Gammaproteobacteria; order Oceanospirillales; family Halomonadaceae; genus Kushneria; species Kushneria sp. Sum13. The sequence goes on along the minus strand of NZ_CP199847.1, from coordinate 3,347,531 downwards.
TCTCCCGGTGCGCGCGAGCGGGTCATGGGTGCCATGACAATCCGGTTATCAAGCTGAATGCCGGCGAGGTCAAAGCGTTCAAAAAGTGATGACATAAAATCCTCTCTGCGAAACGGCTGGACGCTGTGTTTAATAAATCAGGTTTAGTAAAACCGCGTTCAGTAAAATCGGGTTTTAACAAAACCGTGTTCCAGCGATGTCCTGTTGTACGAAAGTCTAGTCGATCAATCACGCTGTCCTGATAGTTTTCAACCATGCCTGCGATTGGAAAGAACAACCCGGCCTGCAGGCACCCGGCCGGTTCGGCCATGGTCGAAGGATGAGGCTTGCGTCATACTGGCGCGATTGATGGCCGCCATAACATCACCCGGCCGTGTTCTGGAGTTTTAAATGAGTGAACGTGCATTGAAGATTGCGGTGGTCATGGACCCCATCGCCAATATTGCCTGGAAAAAGGATTCGACGCTGGCCATGCTGTGGGCGGCCAGCCGGCGTGGCCACACGCTTTACTATCTTGAGCCGGGTGATCTTTACCTCAAAAATGGCCGCGCGATGGGGCGTCTGCGCACCCTTGAGGTGTTCGAAAACGACCCCGAGCATTACTACACCCTGGGTGAGGTCGAAGCCGGACCGCTGTCGGAGATGGATGTGATCCTGATGCGTCAGGACCCGCCGGTAGATGTCAATTTCACCAATGCCGTCCACCTTCTGGGCTTTGCCGAGCGTGAAGGCGTGCTGGTGGTCAACCCGACACAGGCGCTTTTGACCTGTAACGAAAAGCTCTATGCCCAGCAGTTTCCTCAGTGTCTGGTGCCCAGCGTCGTCTCCTGCAACGACCGTGTCCTGCGTGAGTTTCATGCCGAGCAGGGCGACACCATCTTCAAGCCGCTGGATGGCATGGGCGGCACCGGCATCTTTCACATCGCCCCTGATGGTCGCAACATCGGTGCGGTAATCGAGCAGCTGACCCAGCGCGGCACCGAACAGATCATGGCGCAGCGCTATATTCCCGAGATCAAAAAGGGTGATACCCGCATCCTGCTGATCGACGGCGAACCAGTGCCCTACGGTCTGGCCCGCATTCCCTCTGCCGGTGAAGTGCGCGGCAATCTGGCCGCCGGTGGCCGTGGAGAGGCGCGTGAACTGACCGCTCGCGACTACTGGCTGGTCGATCAGGTCAAGGACTCCATCAAGTCGCTGGGACTGATCTTTGTCGGCCTGGATGTGATCGGGGATTACATCACCGAAATCAACGTCACCAGCCCCACCTGTGTGCGTGAAATTGATGCCCAGAAGGGCACCGATATCGCCGGTCTGCTGATGGATGCCATCGAGCGCCGCTTCCCCTCGTGAGGTGTTGACGTCACGCCGGCCTGCCAGTGTTACCATGCATCCATTCACCGCCGCCGGCGAACAGATAACGGCGGCGGCCGTCATCTCATGACTCACCTGATGCGCGCCTCTGCCTTCCAGCAGGGGCGCGTGGCTGCGTTACTTTTCTGGAGGCCCATGCAAGGCTTACGCGATCACTTTCTCATGGCGATGCCCCATCTCGAAGATGAAAACTTTGCGGGCTCGCTGACCTACATCTGCGACCACGATGATAACGGCACGCTGGGGCTTAAACTCAATCAGCCCATGGAGCTGACGCTGGAAGCGCTTTTCGAGCAGCTCGAAATCGATGCCAGCGAGTGCACGTCGCTGGATACGCCAGTACTCGATGGCGGTCCGGTACATCGCGAACGCGGTTTTATTCTGCACTCGGGCAGCCCCGAGCACTGGGATTCCAGCATTCGCACCGGTGAAAATCGGGCGCTGACCACCTCAATGGACATCCTGCATGCCATTGCGGCCGGCAAGGGTCCCGAGCAGTTTCTGGTCTGTCTGGGATGCGTGGGCTGGGAGCCCGAACAGCTGGCCCAGGAGATCAAGGACAATACCTGGCTGACCGTGGAAGGCAGCGATGAGGTGCTCTTTCGCACGCCCGCGCCGGCGCGTCTTGAAACCGCTGCGGGGCATCTGGGAGTTGATCTGAATCTGCTCTCGCGTGAGGCCGGGCATGGCTGAAACGCCCGGCCAGCGACTGGTGCTGGCGTTTGATTTTGGGGTGCGGCGCATTGGTGTGGCCGTCGGCAATGAGCTGCTGGGCTCGGCCACGGCGCTGGACCCGTTGATGGCGCGTGACGGCATGCCTGACTGGAACGTGATCGCACGTCTGATCAAGGAATGGCAGCCCGACGTTTTCGTGGTCGGGCTGCCGCTCAACATGGACGATACCGAGTCCGAGATGAGCCTGCGGGCGCGCAAGTTCGGCAAGCGGCTGCACGGACGCTTTGGCAAACCGCTGGAGATGTTCGATGAGCGCGGCACGACCCGGGCGGCCAAGGCCATTGCCCGTGAAGAGGGCCATCGCGGCAACTATCGCGAGCACGGTGTCGACGGCATCGCCGCCGAACTGATCCTCACCGGCTGGTTTGAGCAGCAGGCCGGTGTTGCCCGCCTCGAAATGCCCAGACCCCGCCAGTAAGCGTCCTGCCGCCCGGGCAGGGCAGATTTACCCCTTCTGGCCGTGCGGCCCGCTTGTCAGCAGCGCATCATCGACCCCCACCTGGTGCGGCGGCTTCCAGCCCACGTCCCTGAGACCCCGGTCAAAGGTGTCCTCCACGCCCATGAGCGTGGCAAAGATCGCCATGCGCACCGGAATGCCGTTGTCGGTCTGGCGAAAGATGGCCAGTCGCGGGTCGCCGTTAAGATCCACGTTGAGGTCATTGGCGCCGGGGCGGCTGTCGCGCGGCAGCGGATGCATCGCGATGGTATGGGTGCTGCAGCGCTGATCCAGAAAGGCGCGGTCGACACTGAAATCGCTCGACAGACTGAAGCCTTCCACCATCTCCTGGGTAAAGCGCTCCTTTTGAATCCGCGTGGCATAGACCACGTCAACGTCGCTGTAATCGGCCTGCAGGGTATCGCGCTGTTGCACCCGGTGACCGGCATTCTCGGCCCGGTCGATCAGCTCGAACGGCATTTCGAGGCCCGGCGGGGACACCAGCGTGATCTGCATCGGCGGATAAAGGGCCAAAAGCTTCAGCAGAGAGTGCACGGTACGCCCGTACTTCAGATCGCCGGTCAGCAGCAGGTGCGCGCCGGGCAGTGCCTTGCCGATCCGCTCGAACTCCTTGTTGATGGTGTAGAGATCCAGCAGCGCCTGGCTTGGGTGTTCGCCCGGGCCATCGCCGCCGTTGATGACCGGCACATGGGTCGCCGCGGCAAATTCTGCCACCGAGCCGAGATCGGGGTGGCGCATGACAATGGCATCGACATAGCCGCTGATCACGCGGCTGGTGTCATAGAGAGACTCGCCCTTGGCCATCGAGGAGAAGGTGAAGCCGGTGGTGTCACAGACGCTGCCGCCCAGGCGACTGAAGGCCGAGTGAAAGCTCATGCGCGTGCGGGTACTGGCCTCGAAAAAGAGATTGCCCAGCACGGCCCCCTCCAGTACCCGGGTAATCTTCTGGCGCTGGGCGATGGGCTCCATGCGCCGCGCCACGTGAAAGAGATGATCGACGTAGTCGCGGGACAAATTATCAACGGACAACAGATGGGCACTCATGGCACTCGCCTCTGGCTGGGAGGGACAAAGCCGCCACAGCAGCCGCTGTGGGGCGTCAACGCGCGCTAGTGTAGCGCGACAGGCCCTTGCCCTTCATCGGGGTCAGGCAGGGCAATGACGCTTTTTGAGCTCGCTGGCCGGATGTGACACGACAGGATGGGCGCGAACCGGCCGGCGCGATACACTGCGCTCGCTTTTTCCACCAGGGCGACAGCCCGGCGTCAGGACGGTCATGACACATGCAGGCACTGCTGGAATCCATTCTCGATGAGGTGCGCCCGCTGCTCGGTCAGGGGCACGTGGCAAGTTATATCCCGGCGCTGTCAGGCGTTGATCCCCATCAGCTCGGCATTGCCATGCTCGGCACCGATGGCGCGCTCTATCAGGCGGGTGACGCCGAAACGCCCTTCTCGATTCAGAGCATTTCCAAGGTGTTCAGTCTGGTGCAGGCCATCTCGCATGCCGGAGAAAACCTCTGGGAGCGGCTGGGGCACGAACCCTCGGGGCAGGCGTTCAACTCGATGGTACAGCTCGAGTTCGAGAAGGGGCGCCCACGCAATCCCTTTATCAATGCCGGCGCGCTGGTGATCGCCGACATCAATCAGTCGCGCTACGCCGCCCCGATTCTGTCCATGCGGGATCTGGTGCGTCGGCTGACCGACAATGTTCAGATCATCTCTGACCGGGCCGTGGCCGACTCCGAATATCAGTATCGGGCGCGCAATGCGGCCATGGCCTATCTCATGCAGTCCTTTGGCAACTTTCACAATGACGTGGACGAAGTGCTCAAAAGCTATTTCCACCACTGCGCGCTGAGTGCCAGCTGCGTGGATCTGGTGCGCGGCTTTTCCTTTCTGGCCAATAGCGGGCGCTGCCTGCACAGTGGCGAATCCATCCTGACGCCACGCCAGGCCCAGCAGGTCAATGCCATCATGGCCACCAGTGGGCTTTATGACGAGGCGGGCAACTTTGCCTATCGCGTGGGCCTGCCCGGCAAAAGCGGAGTGGGCGGCGGGATTGTGGCTGTGGTGCCGGGGCGCTACAGCATCTGCGTGTGGTCCCCGGCACTCAATGCCAGCGGCAATTCGCTGGTGGGCATGGCGGTGCTGGAAAAGCTCAGTGAACGTATCGGCTGGTCGGTGTTTTCACCGCTTTCCTGTTGAGTCACTTCTGAAAGACCCGATGTCCATGGATGGCTCCGAGTCTTTTCTCAAACCCTTCTTGAACGCTTCACAGGGCGCTCTACGCTTGGAGAGACGCGCGCCGGGCCGTGCCCGGCGAAAAGATTGATCCATGTTTCAAAAGGAGTTTGAACAGTGGCCAATTCAACCGAGGCACCCCAGTCACAGCCGGGTGATGAATACCGCATGGACCCGAAGCCCGAATATATTCGGGCCGGTTATCAGGGCACCGGCAAGCTCAAGGGCAAGGTCGCCCTGATAACCGGCGGCGACAGCGGCATCGGTCGCGCGGTGGCCGTGCATTACGCCCGCGAAGGCGCCGATGTGGCGATTGCCTACCTTGAAGAAGACCGCGACGCCGAGGATACCCGGGCGCTGGTCGAGGCCGAAGGGCAGCGCTGCGTGGTCATGAAAGGGGATGTCGGCAGCCCCGAGTTCTGCCGCGAGATCGTGGAAAAGACGGTCACTGAGCTGGGCGGGCTCAACATCCTGGTCAACAACGCCGCCGAACAGCACGACTGGGACGATATCACCCAGATTCCCGATGAGCAGATCGAGCGCACCTTTCGCACCAACATCTTCAGCCACTTCTATACGGTCAAGCAGGCACTGGCGCACATGGAGGCGGGCGATAGCATTATCGAGACGTCATCGATCAATGCCTTCAAGGGCAACGACACGCTGATCGACTACACCGCCACCAAGGGGGCCATTCAGGGCTTCATGCGCTCGATGGCCATGTCGCTGGTCGAACGCGGCATTCGCGTCAATGCCGTCGCCCCCGGGCCGGTCTGGACACCGTTGATTCCAGCCACCATGGATGAAGAAAAGGTGAAAGGTTTTGGCGGACAGGTCCCCATGAACCGTGTGGGCCAGCCCAGCGAGATGGCACCGGCGTATGTCTATCTGGCCTGTGAGGAATCTTCCTACATGAATGGCCAGACCATCCACCTCAATGGCGGCGTTATCCTTAATACGTAACGATATTACATAAATTACGTTAAATGGCCTCAGGCTCGCGCTATTTCCCATGGCGCGGGCTTTTTTACGCCGTATGCTAGCGCTCTCTTTTCTGTATTACGGATACGTTCCTGCCCATTGAATGATGTGTCCGTCAGCATGTTTCGGTCGATCTGAACGACAATATTGTCGTTCACTTCGCAGACGATGGCGTTTTTATCTGTCATAGGCATTTCCAGTTCAAAAATGCTGTGCCAGCCATTTAGCCAGACACTGTTTTTCCTGACGAATCTTTTTGGCATTCCATAAATCGAAAGAACTGCTTGTTTTTTGTTCAGATCAAATTTTGACCAATCAAGATTTTATCAAATAGATATATTATTACGTAATTTATTTGATAATGGTTTCGGAGCAGGCCGACCTGGTGCGCTGCCATCGCTGCTCTTGCAGCGACCATCACGATCTGGCGGCTTCGGCCCTCATCTGGTGACCCGGTGAGTCAGAGGCCAAACAGCCTGCGGGTATTGCCTCGGATGGTGTCGGCAATCTCTTCGGGAGACTCCCTGCGAATCTCGCACAGGCACTGCCAGATGTTATGGATCCGTTCGGGCCGATTGGGCTCGCCCTGAAACCCCTGTACGGGCATGTCCGGTGAATCCGTTTCCAGCAGCAGCGAAGAGAGCGGCAGGCGCGCCAGGGTGCGGCGGGTCTTTGAAGCACGCTCGTAGGTCATTGTCCCGCCCACGCCAATGAAGTACCCCGCCTTGATAAAGGCCAGTGCCTGCTGTTCGCTGCCGGCAAAACCATGGACCACACCACGCCTGGGCAGGTCGAGGCGTCTCAGATGCATGGCAAGCTTGTCGTGGGTGCGGCGCGAATGCAGGATCACCGGCAGGTCATGGCGGCGGGCGAGGCGCAGCTGGGCCTCCAGCAGAGCCTCCTGTCGATCAAATTGAGGGTTATCGATAAAGAGATCCAGACCGATTTCGCCGATGGCCACCAGCTTGTCGGGACGTTTTTCAAGCCAGGCCTCCAGCTGCTCTAGATGCTCGTTTTCGAACTCATGAATGGCCATGGGATGCACGCCGAGGGCGGCATATACCGGCGCATGATGCTCGGCCAGCGCCATCACGCCTTCAAAGCGCTCCGCCGTAACACCAACAGCGATAATTTTTTCCACACCGGCCGCCTCCGCCTGCTTCAGGCTTTGCGCCTCATTGCCGCAAAAGGGCGGAAAATCAAAGTGGCAGTGGGTATCCACGAACCCTGGGGTCATGTCATCGCTCCAGTCGTCGGTTCATTCGTGCCTGGCGTTGATTCCAGGACCCTGTCATGGCGCAGTGTAGCGCCCTGTGGCGAAGGATGAATTGCACGGTGTGCAGAGGCGTCTACGCTTTAGACATTCGTCGCAATACGCTGATCGCAGGACGCTGATGAGCGTGTTCACATTTGGACGCGTGGCTTTGACCACTTTAATGACAGGGAGCGTGACCGTCATGGCAAAACAGATTCCCCCGCAGAAGCAGAACCGTCAGCCCGGCGTTGAAGGCGAAATGACGCCGCCGGCCGAGTTCATGCATCCCGACTATCGCGGCAGCGGCAAGATGCAGGACCTGGTGGCCATCATTACCGGCGGTGATAGCGGTATCGGTCGCGCCGCAGCCGTGCATTTCGCCCGCGAAGGCGCCGATGTGGCCATCATGTACCTTGATGAGCACGAGGACGCCAAAGCCACGAAGAAGATGATTGAAGCTGAAGGCCGCCGGGCGCTGCTGATCGCCGGTGACGTGGCCGATGCCGATTTTTGCCGCAGCGCGGTGCAGCAGACCGTTGATACCTTCGGCAAGCTGGATGTGCTGGTCAACAATGCCGCTCAGCAGGTGCTGCATGACCGCCCCGAAGAGACCTCGGATGAAGAATGGCGGCGCACCTTCGACGTCAATATTCACGGCTACTTCTACATGGCCAAGGCCGCCCTCCCGCATCTGCGTGAGACGAAGGGTGCGGTCATCAATACCACCTCCGTCAACGCCTTTGCCGGTAATGCCAACCTGCTGGCCTACACCACCACCAAGGGCGCCAATGCAGGCTTTACCCGCGCACTGTCAAAAATGTGTGTCGGTGACGGCATTCGCGTCAATCAGGTCGCGCCCGGCCCGATCTGGACGCCTCTGATTCCCTCCACCATGGGCCAGTTTGACGAGAGTCTGGTCGAGGACTTTGGCAGCCAGTCGCCCATGGGGCGCGCCGGCCAGCCGGCCGAGCTGGGCCCGGCCTATGTCTATCTGGCCTGTCGCGACAGCAGCTATGTGACCGGCCAGACCATCCACGTCAACGGCGGCATGATCGTCAACGGTTGATCGCGCACCCTGCAGGTCTTGTGGACCTTCTCTTTTAGAGTACCTGGAGTTTCAGAGAACCTGAGTTTCACAGTACGTAGTGTGTGTTCCCTCACGGGCCGTCGCGAACAGCCCCCACCTGCCGGCAGACGAGCCTCGTGTCTGCCGGTGGCGTGCCATCTGAAAAAGGAGATTTCGAACATGGCAGATCAGTTTCCGGCACAGTCACAGGATCGTCAGCCCGGCCTTGAGCATAAGATGACGCCGGCACCCGAGATCATTCGTGCCGACTACCGCGGCAGCGGCAAGCTTGAAGGTAAAAAGGCGATTATTACCGGCGGTGACAGCGGTATCGGTCGCAGCGCCGCGGTGCATTTTGCCCGCGAAGGTGCCGATGTGGCCGTGATGTATCTTGATGAGCATGACGACGCCAAAGAGACAAAACGCCTGATCGAAGCCGAAGGTCGCCAGGCGCTGTTGATCAGCGGCGACGTGCGCGACAGCGACTTTTGCCAGCAGGCCGTCGAACAGGTGTTAAAGGCCTTTGGCGAGATCAATATTCTGGTCAACAACGCCGCCGTACAGGTGGTGCGTCAGGATATTGCCGATATCCCGGATGATGAGTGGCGTGAAACGTTTGACGTTAACATCCACGGCTACTTCTACATGGCAAAGGCCGTGCGCCCGCATCTCAAGGCCGGGGACAGCATTATCAATACGACCTCGATCAATCCCTTCATCGGTAACGCCATGCTGATGGCCTACACCTCGACCAAGGGCGCGATCACCGGGTTCACCCGCTCGCTGTCAGAGTCGCTGATCAAGGAGGGCATTCGGGTCAACGAAGTGGCCCCCGGTCCGATCTGGACGCCGATTCAGCCCTCTACCATGGGCCGTTTTGATCCGACCCTCATGGAAACGCTGGGTGAGAAAATGCCGATGGGGCGTGCCGGTCAACCCAGCGAGCTTGGGCCCGCCTATGTCTTTCTGGCCTCAAAGGACGCCTCCTATATCAGCGGCCATTCGCTGCACATCAACGGCGGCGCGATCATTAACTAGAGCGCCTTTGTCCACCAGGGTGCTGCGCTGCAGACGTTAAAAACCGCCTCCGGCCTGGCCGGAGGCGGTTTTTTTATGCCATATCATTTCGACGTTAGAGCGAGCCGTGCGATGTTGAATCGCTGGTCGCCACGCGCTGTTCCTGCGGTTTTGCGGCCGGCGCCGGTTCGGGCGCCAGTGGCGGCATTGCTACCACGCCGGCCGGCAGTGTCACCTGGCGTGTCTCATCGATGTCGGTGGCCGAATCGGCCAGCGCGACCTGATAGTCCCCGCCCTCAAGATGCCACTGACGCTCGCCGCTGTCATAGCGGGCAAGCTGGCGCGGATCGATCGCGAGGCGCACCTCCCTTGATTCGCCCGGCGAGAGTTCAAGACTCTGCCAGCCGCCCAGGCGGGCCGGCGAGCCATCGGGGGCATGTACATAGAGCTGCGGTGTGGTGCGGCCCTTGCGATCACCGGTATTGGTGACCGTGAAGTGCGCGGTTACCTGCTGCCCGTGTTGCTCAAGCGTCAGGTCATGGCGCTTAAAGGTGGTATAGGAGAGCCCGTGGCCGAAGGCATACAGCGGTGTCTTGCCCTCGCGCTCGAACCAGCGATAGCCGACATCGGCGCCTTCGCGGTTGTAGTCGACATCAAAAAAGGCGCTGTTGCCGATGGTCAGCCCCGGCACCTGCGGACGCGGCAGCTGCTCGTCATCCTGCGGAAAGGTCACCGGCAGCCGGCCCGAGGGGTTTTTCTGCCCGAAGAGCACGTTGGCAATCGCCTCACCGCCGCGCTGACCCGGATACCAGGCCTCGACAATGGCGGCAACGTCATCGCGCCAGGGCATGGCCACCGGCCCGCCGGTTTCGAGCACCACCACCGTGCGCGGATTGGCTTTCGCTACCGCCTCGATCAGGTCATTTTGCCTGTCTTCCAGCGCCAGACTCTGCATGTCCATGGTTTCCGAAGTCCATTGCTGGGCAAAGACCACGGCCACATCGCTGTCACGTGCCTGGCGTACCGCTTCATCAATGTCGTCGCCCGAGCTGAAGGTGACGCTTGAATCCGGCGCGTGCAGGCCGATCGCCCCCAGCGGTGAGGATCTGGGATAAAGGCGCTGGGTGTTGACGCCTTTGGGCGGGTTCAGGTCGGGCAGGGCATCACCATCCATCGGCACCACCGCGGCCGAGCCGCCGCCGGCGATCACGGCACGGTCGGCATGGGCCCCGGTCACACTGATGCGTTTGTCCTGCGCGCCATCCAGTGGCAGCACGCCCTGATCATTTTTCAACAGCACCATGGCGTTTTCGGCGATGCGCTGGGCTACGTCAGCGTTGGCCTTTTTGTCGATTGGCTCACGCGTGGGCGGATGATCGACGATGCCGGAAGCAAAGTAGCTGCGCAGGATGCGATGGGCCATGTCGTCGATGCGCTCGCGGGGCACCTCGCCACGTTCGACTGCCTTTTCCAGCGGCGCGCCAAAATAGACCACGCCGTCAAAGTCCTCGGCGGCGGACTGCTGATCCAGCCCTGCGTTGGCCGATGGGGCGCTGGAATAGACCGCCCCCCAGTCGGACATCACAAAGCCCGGGTAGCCCCATTCCTTCTTGAGCACCTGATTGAGCAGGTAGCCGTTTTGACAGGCATAGTCGCCATTGACCCGGTTATAGGCGCACATGGCCGCGCCCGGATGGCTGTGTTCGAGGGCGTAGCGAAACGACAGCAGATCGGATTCCTGCAGCGCCTGGTCGCTGATATCGGCACTGAGCTTGTGGCGTCCGGTTTCCTGAGCGTTCATCGCGAAGTGCTTGATGGTCGACATTACGTGCTGGCTTTCGATGCCGTTGATCTTGGCCGCCGTTGTCAGCCCCGACAGCAGCGGATCTTCCCCCGGCATCTCGTAGTTGCGCCCGGCGCGCGGGTCGCGCACCAGCCCGGCCGTGCCGCCCAGCAGCACATTGAAACCGTAGTGACGGGCCTCGCGGGCGATCATCTCCCCGCCCTGGCGGGAGAGCTCGGGCTGCCAGGTGGCGGCGGCGGCCAGTACCGAAGGCAGCGCCGTCGCCTGTCGATTCGGGTCGATCCAGCCCGGATTGGTCACGCCAAGATCGGCATCGGTCTGCTGCTGGGCAGGAATGCCCAGCCGGCTGATGCCGGGCACAAATCCGGCCGAGCCGATGGCGCCGCGCACGCGCTGTGACGGGTCCATCGGCGCGGCAAAATCCCCGACCAGCAGCTGCATTTTCTCGGTCGTGGTCATCTCGTTTAACGCCGCGCTCGCGCGCTCGTCAGCCGAACGGCTCTGATCCATCCAGGGCGCCTGTGCCAGTCGATCACTCAGGCTTTGTTCAGCCTGCGCCAGCCGGCCAGGGCGTTGATCCGGTACCGGGGGCATCTGCGTGGCCAGCACCTGAGCGCTGAAAACAGCAGACAGCGTGATCACGGGCAAAAGAAAGCGTTGGCGCATGCGTAAGGTGTCTCCGGAGGATCAGGATGCCGGGCCCGAATCAAGGCGATTTTTGGGCGCGGAACAGTCAACAAGCGGACTACCTTAGTCGTATTCGGTGTGCCGTGCTGTGTCAAAACGTCAGCTTTTGCCAGCGAGTGACAGCAATCATGAGCGAGTGTGAGCCGGCGTCAGTGCGCGCAACCGAAAAGCCGCGGGCCGCTGGCAGGGCGGCAGCGGCCCGGGTGTCTCAGAGCAGTTTGAGGTGCCGGCGTCCTCGAGTTCTGGCAAGGGCGCAGGGTTTAAAAGAACGTCGGCTCAACGGCAGTCACCGACAGATTTTCATCCACCCATAGCCCCTGACGCCATTTGTCGAAGGTCAGACACGGATGGGAGGCGCCAAAGGCGATGATGTCCTCGATGCCAATCTCGGCGTCTTCCGGCACGCGCAGGAAGGTGTGCTGATCCATGATGTGAACGACCTGCCAGTCGGTGACATCGCGCACGTATTGACCGTCCCGATACAGGCGCAGCGCCATGGGCAAATCCGGGTCGCAGGAGATATCGCGCTTGCCCATCGACACGATCGCAAGCCCGGGCTCGGGCAGTGACTGCACCTGGGCGAACACTTCCAGTGCCGGCTCAAGCGCGCCTTCAAGCTCGGGGCGGCGTTCGCTGACGGCTTCCATGGCCTCGCGATAAAGGCGGTGATCGTGGGCAACATAACAGCCCGGGCGCAGTACCGGCGTGTAGTGCTCGCGCAGTTCGGCCTGATCGAAGGCCTCGGCGATCAGGTCAAACCATTTCGAGCCGGAGGCGGTCACGATCGGCGCCGGTGTGGCCAGCACGCCACTGTCATGAAAGTGTCTGACGGTGTCGACCAGCCGGGCACCATAGGCGCGCACATCTTCCAGCGCACTGTCGCCGCCGATCATGCCTTCATACCCTTCGATGCCGGCCAGCTTCAGGGCCGGCGCCTGCCGGATGGCCTCCACCAGCGCGGCCAGTTCCTCGGCGTTACGCACGCCACACCGACCGCCAGGGACGCCCAGCTCGATCAGTACCTGCAGGCGTTGACCGCGGGCCGTAAAGACATCGTTGAGCGTACGCACGTTATCGGTGTGATCCACCGTGCAGTAATAGTCCAGCCCGCCTTCGATCATGTCGCAGACCAGCGCCATGTTGGCCTGCCCGATCAACTGATTGGCCATGATGAGTCGACGCACGCCCTGTTCAAATGCTGCCGCACACTGAGTCGCTGTCGCCAGGGTGATGCCCCAGGCGCCGGCCTCCATCTGGCGCCGAAACAGCGCCGGCATCATGGTGGTCTTGCCGTGCGGTGCCAGGCGGGCATGGTGGTGATCGGCAAAGCGCTGCATCCAGGCAATGTTGTGCTCCAGCACCTTCTGATGCAGCACCATCGCCGGCAGGCTCACGCCTGTCAGCAGACTGTCGCCCAGCACCGGGCTGCCCTTTTGAAGGGGCTGGCCATCGGTAGGCGAGAGCGAAGAGGTTGGCATGATATAGCGCTCCTGACGGGATGTTGATGTTGTTGTCACCAGGCGCTGGTCGCAGCGCCTTTAGTGTCCGTAAAGCGTTCTGGCCGCCTGTTTCAGCGCCTTTAGCAGTTCGTCGCGGCGTGCGGTAGTTGCATCGCGGCCGATGGTGAAGCACAGCGTGGCGTGCGCGTGGCCACCCTGGTCCAGCACCGGTACGGCCAGGCAGCAGGCAAAGCTGTCGGCCAGCCCCTCGGTAACGGCGTGGCCCTGGGCGCGGGCACGGTCGATCTCGGCGAAAAAATCCTCGCGGGCGATCTCGCGTCCGTCCGGCAGGATGAAATCCTCTGCCGGGATGAAATCGGCAATCGCCTCAAACGTCATGTCGCCCAGCAGTACCCGCCCCGATGCCGTCCAGGGAATCGGAATGCGCACGCCCGTGTCAGCGCTGATGCGAAAGGGACGGGTGCCGTTGTCATCCAGCACCACGGTGTACTTGTTGCCCTCCAGCATGCAGAACTGGCTGGTTTCGTTGAACTCGGCGGCCAGCTGACGCAGCACGCCGCGTGCCCGGCTGATCAGATCGTTGTGGTGGGCGTAATCCAGACCGAACAGGTGCATGGCGCGCCCAAAAAAGATGCGCCCGTCACGGTCTACCTCCAGCCAGCCGGCCTCGCTCAAAATACTGACCAGTTCATAGACGCTCGAGCGCGGTGCGCCGGTGGCCGCAACCAGTTCGCGCGGCGTCATGGGCGTCTTGTGGCGATGCAGCTGGGTACACAGATCGATAACGCGATCAACGCCTCGGGCGCGCTTGCCGCCGGCTGTCGCAGGGGCATCCGGCACATGAGAAGTATCCGACATGAAGGCTCGCTCTTGATTCAACGGTAGTCCGGTCATCGTGCACCGGATGACGCCATTTGACGACTTGCATTCGGTCTCAATGTGGGAGCAGGATAAGCCTGTCCAGCAAAACAGACAAGTGTCCGATATATCGGACGAACCAACAATAACGACGATTGTCCGGAGTCACACATGTCCTCATCACATCATTTCGATGTTCTGATTCGCGGCGCACGAGTGCTGGATGGCACTGGCGCGCCGGCTTTGGAAGCCGATGTCGCCATCAGCGGTGAGCGCATTGCTGCGCTGGGCAATCTTGATGGCGCCAGCGCCGGGCAGGTGATCGACGCACACGGATGCTATCTCGCGCCCGGCTTTATCGATGTCCATACCCACGACGATACCAACGTGATTCGCACCCCCGAGATGCTGCCCAAGCTCACTCAGGGGGTGACCACCGTCATTGTGGGCAACTGCGGCATCAGCGCCTCGCCGGTACGTCTTCGCAGCAGCGCTGTCCCCGATCCGATGAACCTGCTCGGGCATCGGGAAGACTTTGTCTATCCGAGCTTTGCCAACTATGCCGAGGCGGTAAATGCGGCCGGGCCTGCCGTTAACGTGGCGGCACTGGTGGGGCACACTGCGTTGCGCGCCAACCTGATGGATGCGTTTGACCGCCCGGCAACGCGTGATGAGATCGAGTCGATGCGCAGTGCGCTTAAGCAGGCGCTGGATGAGGGCGCCATCGGCATGAGTTCGGGGCTGGCGTACAAAAATGCCCGCCACGCCCCACTTGAAGAGATGCACGCGCTGGTCGATGAGGTGGGCCGGCGTGGGGCGCTGTACACCACCCATCTGCGTGATGAGTTTGCAGGTCTCCCGGAGGCGATGGAGGAGGCCTTTGCCACTGCCCGTCACGGTGGCGCTGAACTTGTCATCTCGCATCTGAAGTGTGCCGGCGTAGGCAACTGGGGCAACGCACCGCTGGCGCTCGAGCGCCTTGAGCAGGCAGCACTGAGCCAGACCTGTCACTGCGATTGCTACCCCTACACCGCCGGTTCTTCGACGCTGGATCTGGGTCAGGTGACCGACGAGATCAACATCTTCATTACCTGGTCAGAGCCGCATCCGGAGATGGCACGTCAGCCGCTGGATGAGATCGCACGTGTCTGGGCCGTGTCGCTGATGGAGGCCGCCATGCGGCTGCAGCCGGCCGGCGCGGTTTATCACAACATGTCGGAAGCCGACATGACCCGTATTCTCTCCCACCCGCTGACCATGGTGGGCTCCGACGGTCTGCCCAACGACCCGCACCCGCATCCACGCCTGTGGGGCGCCTTTCCGCGCGTGATCGCTCACTACTGCCGCGACGAGAAGCTGTTTGAGCTGCCGGAAGCCATCCGCAAGATGACCAGTCTTTCGGCGCGCAACTTCGGCCTGACCGATCGCGGCGAGATTCGCGAAGGCGCCTTTGCTGATCTGACGCTCTTTGATCTGGCAACGCTTGAAGACGTTGCCACCTTTAGTGATCCGATCGCCCCGGCCCGTGGCATCGAGCTGGTGATGGTCAACGGGCGCATCGCCTATCAGGGCGGTGTGCCTGTAGAGCGCGCCGGTCGGCTGCTGTATCGCGGTGCAGTCTGACCCTCTTCTAACGATTACCGACAGCGGTTCGTTTTATCGACACGTTTTATTTTTTCAACAGGAGCAGCACATGAGCATCAAGCGTTATGGCACCGGCAGCGGTATCGGCACCGGCGGCCAAAAACTGCCGTTTGCGAAGGCCACCGAGGCCGATGGCTGGCTGTTTGTTTCGGGCCAGACCCCGATGACCGACGGCGAAGTGGTCGAGGGCGGCATCATCGAGCAGTCGCGACTCGCGTTCGAAAACTGTCTGGCGATCATGAAAGACGCCGGCTACGGCGTGGAAGATGTGGTGCATGTCACGGCGGTGCTGACGGATGCGCGCTATTTCAGCTCGTTCAACAAGGTGTTTGCCGAGATCTTCGGGGATCACCCGCCGGCCCGTATCTGCAGCGTCCAGGACCTGGTGGTCGATTGCAGGGTCGAGGTCGACATGAAGTGCTTCCGGGCCGATCGCAAAGGCTGAACTGTCCCTGCCGGAGTGGAAGTGTCTGTCGGGTCAGGGCGTGCTCGCTGACCCGGCAACCCTCACATATCAGCATCATGGCGTTAAAAGACCTGCCCAATAACCACAAGAGGTCCTCCCATGCATACCACCTTCTTTCTGATCGGATTTTTTGCCTTTTTGCTGGCCATGATCGTTTTTGGCAGCGTGATGTCGCGCCGTCATCGCGGTGATGGAGACAACTTTCTGCTGGGCGGGCGTGGCGTGCCCGTCTTTTTGACCATCGGCACGACCGTGGCGACCATGGTGGGCACCGGCTCCAGCATGGGCGCGGTAGGCTTTGGCTATAACAATGGCTGGGGTGGGGCGCTTTACGGTATCGGTGGTGCGATCGGCATCCTGCTGCTGGCCTGGTGGTTTGCCCCCATGCGTCGGCTTCGTTTCATGACCATGAGCGAGGAGCTTGCCTATTACGTGGGGGGCAGCCGGCTGGTGCGCAATGTGGTGGCGGTGCTGATCTATGTGGCCAGTATCGGCTGGCTGGGGGCACACATTCTGGGCGGCGGCATGTACCTGTCCTGGATTGCCGGTATTGACCTGAGTCTGGCCAAGATCATCGTGGCGATCGGGTTCGGGCTTTACTGCGTGATCGGCGGCTACATGGCGGTGGTCTGGACCGATACCGTCCAGGCCGTGCTGCTCTTTCTGGGATTTATCGCCATGGCGGTGTTTGCCCTGATCGATATCGATGGATTTTCCCATCTGGGCGATAACATGGCACCGGGCGCGGCCGAGAGCTGGTTTGGCGTGGCGCAGCTGGGGCTGGTGCCGGCGCTGTCGCTGGCGGTCGTCGTAGGCGTTGGGGTGCTGGCCACGCCCTCGTATCGCCAGCGCATCTATTCGGCGCAGTCGGTGAATAGCGTGCGGCGCTCCTTTGTGTTTACCGGCGTGCTCTATCTGGCCTTTTCCATCATTCCGGCGATTGTCGGCATGGCGGCCCATACGCTGGCGCCGGACCTTGAGAACAGCAACTACGCCTTTCCCTATCTGGCCACCCAGGTGCTGCCGATGGGACTGGGCATGCTGGTGCTGATTGCCGGGCTTTCCGCCACCATGTCGAGCGCCAGCTCCGATGCGCTGGCGGGCGTAGCGATCATGATGCGCGATCTGTGGGTCATGACGACCGGACGGACACCGGCGCCGGAGAAGGTGGTCTTTTTCTCGCGTATCGCACTGGTGGTGACCATCGGACTGGCGCTGGCCTTTGCGCTGATTACCGACAACGTTATTACCTATATCACCACGATGATTGCCACTGTCATGTCGGGGCTTTTTGTCTGCGGTCTGCTGGGGCGCTTCTGGACGCGCTACAACTGGCAGGGGGCAGTGGCCACCCTGGTCGCCGCCTCGGCCACCTCACTGATGGTCACGGCAAGCGATGCCATGAAGGCCTTCTGGGGCAACCCCAGTATTCCGGCCGTGGTGGTGGCGATGATCGCCGGTGTCACGGTGACGCTCATGACGCCTCGCTCCAGTGTGACTCGCGAGCAGGCCCTCATGATTCTGGATGAGGAGCGCGCGCGTATGGAAATGCCTGCTGCCGCCAAACCTTGAGAAAAGTGGCCTATAGAAAAGGAGCGCTCCCGATCATCGGAAGCGCTCCTTTCACATGAGCTTTAATGCGCAGATATCTCGAACAGGTCAGCTCAGAACATCACGCGCAGCAGGCCCCCGACCAGCTCTCGAGGATCTTCTCCAAGGGTTGCCATGATATAGCAGCCAATGAAGGTCAACGGATAAAACCACTGTGGGTGGGACTGGCTGTACCCGGTGAGATACTTGCCTATGGATTGAAAGGGCGGCAGCAGCGCGACCTGAACCGTCAGAATGGCCAGCGCACCGCCGCCGATAATGTCAGCGATGAAGTGATAGCCCAGATAAATTCGGGTAAAGCAGAGCAGTGCCGCCAGGGCGATCGCAACAGTGCCAAGCCTGCGGTGCAGACGCCAGATCACGTAGGCCAGCCCGACATATACTGCGGCGTGATCGCTGGGAAACGAGCTGAAATCGTGCAGGGTCTGAGCATCGACGCCGGTGGGCGGCGTGAAATCGAGGGACGGGTCCTGCAATGGGCGTACATGTGGCGGGGTCAGAAACTGTATGGTGCGACTGACCGCCGAGGAGCAAAACGCTGCAATGCCACAGGTCAGCAGCTCTGCACGACGAGGGATCAGGGCAGGCATGAACCATAGACCCCAGATCATTGCGATCAACACGATGCCCGAAATCAGATTCTGATAGGACAGGGCATGCATGATGAAATCAAACAGGGCGCTTTCGCGGGCCATTTGATTGATGCCGAGCATGATCCGGTCTTCCATGCCCAGTGGCATGATAAAGGTGATGAGCGCGGTGAGCGCCAGCAGTGCCAGTGCCACCAGAGCCACAAGACTTTCGCGAATCATGGGGGAGAGAGGAGTCCTGCCGTCATACCGAGCGGATGAGGTCGTCATGAGCTGCCAGATTAAAGTTAAGTTAATGTGACGGCAGTATGAATGTTTGCGAATGCATGAGTTGTGTCACTTCGTGCATGGTTTGTTGCTGAACGGTTCCAGAGGACCCGAATGCCCACATTCGAGCCCTGATTCAATGTTCAACAGACGGAATTAGCCGTGTTGTCGACGCAGGTAGTCATGCACGGCGGCGATGTCCTGTTCGCCAAGGCCTGCCTCGACCGCGTCACGCCAGATCTCGCTGATACGTGCCAGTCCCGGCAGGTCAGTATCACCAGCGGCATCGAGTGCGAGCAGGGCATCCTTGAGCCCCCACTCCAGCGCCATCTGAGCGCTGTACTCATCACCGCCGATCTTGTCGAGCTTGGCCTTCACGTAGGGCGCGGCCAGCGGACCACCGTCGAGCACCGACCAGAACTCCTCGGTAGAAAAGCCCAGCGTCTGCGCCAGGCGTGCGCTTTCGGCAATGCCCTGCATCATGTGGATCAGCCAGGCGTTGACGACAAGCTTCATGCGCGAGCCGCGCCCGGCATCTCCCAGCCAGACCACGCGTTTGGAGATGGCGTTGAAGACTGCATCAATGCCGTCGGCAGCCTTTTGGTCACCGCTGGCCAGCACCGAGATGGTGGCCTGTTCGGCTGGGGCCTTGGTGCCGGACACCGGCGCATCGATAAAGACCACGTCTGGGCGGGCCGTTTTGATCTCGCGAATCAGTGTTTCGGTGTGTTCCACGCCGATGGTGCCCATCTGGATCACCACGCCCCTTTCGGGCAAATGTTCCAGCGCGCCGCCATCACCCAGTAGAACGTCACGGGTGGTGTCAAAATCCGGCAGCATGGTGATGACAAACCGGGCACCGCTGACGGCGTCAATGGCGCTGTCGGCATTGAAGGCGCCCTGTTCGGCCAGATCGTCTCCACGCGAGCGGGTGCGGTTCCAGACCCGTACCGGCAGATCATTTGTCAACAGGTTGGCGGCAAAGGCGTGGCCCATGGCGCCCAGGCCGAGGACGGCAACGGTCGTGTCATGTGACATGAGGCAGTGCTCCATTAAGGATGGCAAACAGGTCGCATCAGCGTAGCGCGACGAGCTTCAAAGGAAAACGCAATAACGCCCCGACAGGGCGGGGCGTTAGGGTGATGGCGCAGAAGATCTTACGGCGTCAGCACGATCTTGCGGCAGTCATCTTCCTTGGCATCAAACAGGCGATAGGCCTCGGCAGCCTGATCGAGTTTCATGCGGTGGCTGATGATCGCCTCGGGCTTGAGTCTGCCCTGGTCGATGGCCTCCATCAGGGTCGGCAGATAATCGTGAACGTGGGTCTGGCCACCTTTCATGGTCAGCCCCTTGTCGAAGAAGTCACCGATCAAAAAGCCGTTCACGGCACCGGCATAGACGCCCGGAATGCTGATGCTGCCCCCGCGACGAACGGCGGCCATGCACTGATGCAGGGCGATATCGCTGCTTTCGACCTCGAAGTTGTTCATGGCCGGCATTTTGCCGCCGTGCCCCTTGGCTTCGTAACCTACCGCATCGATCACGGCGTCCACGCCACGACGGCCTTCACTCATTTGAATGATGGCTTCGGCCACATCCTCGACCTGATCGAAGTTGAGGGTCTCGACGCCATAGGTCTTCTGTGCGAAATCAAGGCGATACTGCTGGTTGTCGACCATGATGATCTGCTCGGCGCCTTCCATGCGTGCACACGCCGCTGACATCAGGCCCACCGGGCCGGCCCCGAAAATGGCCAGGCTCGAGCCCTTTGTGACGCCGGCGTTAAGCACGGCCTGATAGCCGGTCGGCAGGATGTCCGACATGAACAGCACCTGCTCGTCGTCCATGCCGTCCGGGATGGCATAGGGGCCGGCATTGGCGTTTGGCACGCGCACGTACTCGGCCTGACCGCCGGGAATGCCGCCGTACATGTGTGAAAAGCCAAACAGCGCCGCCGGCGCCGGAATCGACTTCTTGTTCAGCGCCGCGCCCTCGTTGGGGTTGGTGGCCTCACACGCCGCATACAGCGAATGCTGGCAGAAAAAGCAGCTGCCGCAGGCAATCACGAACGGCACGACCACGCGATCTCCCTTCTTGACGCTGGTGACGGCAGGGCCGGCCTCTTCAACGATGCCCATGAACTCGTGACCAAAGATGTCGCCGGGCTCGGTGGCCGGCATCGAGCCGCGGTAAAGGTGAAGGTCAGAGCCACAGATGGCCGTCGAGGTCACGCGCAGAACAATGTCATCGTCCTGCTGGAGCGTGGGTTCGGGAACGTTTTCAACGCGCACGTCGTTGCTGCCCTGATAAACCAGTGCCTTCATGATGTTTCCTCCGTGAAATCTTCGGTCAGCGTGGTGACCGACAATATGGGCGATGATCGACATCCTGCCGACCCGGAAAGAAGGATAGAAAGCAAAGTGATAGTCTGCTAACGATTTATCGATACGTGATGTAAACGGGTGGGTCTGTCTATCTATCAGACGGACAGTGATGGTTGCCCGTCATGAGAAGGCAAGGGAGGGGACGATGACAGCGCTGACATGACAACGGGCGCCTCCTGAAGAAGGCGCCCGTTGATGGCCCGTGGTGGCTTGCCTGTCAGTCGCTAGGCCAGCGCTGCAAAGACAAAAAACAGCACCAGTACGATGCCTGCCACGATCACGATCAAAAGCCGCGGGTCCTTCATGGCATCATCCTCTTTGGACCGGTCGGCCATGGATTACTCACTGTCGGCCTGAGAGTAGAGCACGCGCGTACGCAGGGTATGGTTGACCTCGCGCAGGGCATTGAGCGCCTGTTCACCATAGGCCTTGTCGACATCGATGACCACGTAGCCGACTTCTTCATTGGTCTGAAGAAACTGCGCGGAGATGTTGATGCCTTCGTTGCCCAGCACGCGGTTGATCTCGGAAAGCACCCCCGGCACGTTGGCATGAATGTGCAAAAGACGGTGCTTGTCCGGGTGCGACGGCAGGGCGACTTCGGGGAAGTTGACCGAGGTAATGGTCGTGCCGTTGTCGGAAAAGGTAATGAGCTTTTCAGAGACTTCGACACCGATGTTTTCCTGCGCCTCGACGGTGGAGCCGCCAATGTGCGGGGTCAGGATCACGTTATCGAATTTGCGCAGCGGCGAGATGAATTCCTCGTCATTACCCTTGGGCTCGACCGGGAAAACGTCGATGGCAGCGCCCAGCAGCTTGCCGGATTCCAGCACTTCCGCCAGGGCTTCGATGTCGACGACCTTGCCGCGCGAGGCATTGATCAGGTAACTGCCCTGTTTCATCAGTGCCAGCTCGTCACGACCGATCATCCAGGTGGTCGAGCGTGTTTCGGGAACGTGCAGGGTGACGATGTCGGCGCGCGCCATCAGCTCCTGCAGGCTGCCGACCTGGCGGGCGTTACCCATGCCCAGCTTGGTGATGGTGTCGTAATAGATGACGTTCAGGCCTACCGACTCGGCCAGTACCGACAGCTGGGCACCGATGCTGCCGTAGCCGACGATGCCCAGTGTCTTGCCGCGGGCCTCAAACGAGTTGCTGGCGGACTTCAGCCAGCCACCGTCATGGGCGCGAGCGTTTTTCTCGGGGATGCCGCGCAGCATCATGATGGTCTCGGCCAGTACCAGCTCGGCGACCGAGCGGGTATTGGAGTAGGGCGCATTGAACACCGGGATGCCGAGCTTGAGGGCTGCCGGCAGATCCACCTGATTGGTGCCGATGCAGAAACAGCCGATGGCCACCAGGCGCTCGGCGGCGCTCAACACACGTTCGTTCAATTGCGTGCGCGAGCGAATACCGATGAAATGGGCGTCGCGGATCTTCTCGATCAGATCCTCTTCGCTCAGCGACGTCGTCAGACGCTCGATATTGCTGTAACCGGCATTTTGAAAGTTGTCCACGGCGGACTGGTGGACGCCCTCGAGCAGCAGAACCTTGATCTTGCTCTTGTCCAGAGACGTTTTAGCCATGTGCGCATCAACCCTTTAATCGGCTGGCCTGAGGGAAAGTCGGAATACGGATAGCGGGCGCGGCCCGATATCGGCCGAAATCAATCGGGCATCGATGTGGCAGCGGGAGAAGCTGCCCGGATGGCCCGGCTCGGCGGGGCGGTTATCCTAGCATGGTGGCGGTCATGGTGCATGGCCTGCCCCTGCGCGCCTCGTTGAAACTTCCGCATTTTGCAGATGAATCCGCTGCAGGCAGGGGTTTTTCAAAGCGGGTTGTGTGATGCCCTGATCCGTGGGCCGGGCGGCGTCAAAAGCGTAGCGGATGTGTATACTTGGAGGCTGTCGGTGCCTGACCGTTGCCGACACCTTTATCTCAAGCCATGTACCGGCGTTCACAGGATTACGCATGACACCAGGGCCCGAGTCCGCGCAATTGAATGATCAGACCGCTGCAGCGTCATCGACGCCGGCGGCGCAGACCCCGTCCGATTTCGCCGGGGCCCTGACCGCGCTTGAAGCTCTGGTCAGACGCCTGGAATCGGGAGATTTAAGCCTTGAAGCCTCGCTTGAGGATTTCGAGCACGGCATCGCGCTGGTTCGTGACGCGCGCACGCGCCTTGAACAGGCCGAACTGCGAGTACAGCAGCTGCTGGAGCAGGGTGACGGCTCACTGATGTCACCACCGCTGGATGAACAATCGCGAGACAACGACGCATGATGGGTGAGACATGACGGTGGACACGGCTGGGGTGAATGTTGGCGCCCTGATGACGACGCTGCGTGACAGGATCGAGGCGCAACTGGGCGCGGTGCTGGAAAACGCAGCGCCTGCGCAGGCTTCCCGGCTTGAAGAGGCCATGCGCTACAGCGTGCTGGGCGGTGGCAAGCGACTGCGCGCCATTCTGGTCTACGCCGCCGGTCAGGCACTGGCGGCAGACGACGCGGCACTGGATGCTCCGGCCGTGGCGCTTGAGCTGATTCATGCCTACTCGCTCGTTCATGACGATCTGCCCTGCATGGATGATGACGACCTGCGTCGTGGTCGACCCACCTGCCACCGCGCCTTTGACGAGGCCACGGCTCTGCTGGCAGGCGATGCCCTGCAGACCCTGGCCTTTGAAGTGCTGGCCGGGACCGGCCAGCCGCGGGCCGCCGAGATGGTGGCAACGCTGGCCCGCTGTGCCGGCCGCGCCGGCATGGCCGGGGGGCAGGCGCTGGATCTGGACGCCGTGGGTCGCCAGCTGGATGTCGAGGCCCTGATGGCCATTCATCATCACAAGACCGGTGCCCTGATTGAGGCGGCACTGTCGCTGGGCGCGCTGGCCGCACCCAGTGTCCAGCCGGCGCATCTACAGGCGCTAAGTGAATATGCCCGCGCCATTGGCCTGGCCTTCCAGATTCAGGACGACATTCTGGATGTGACCGGCTCGACCGAGGTGCTGGGCAAGACCCAGGGCGCCGATGCGCTGCGTGACAAGCCGACCTATCCGGCGCTGCTGGGGCTGGAAGAAGCACAGCGCCGGGCCCGTGCACTGTTTGATCAGGCGTTGGCAGCCCTGACCCCGCTGGGCGAGCGCGGCGAGATGCTGGCCGCCATTGCCCGTTACATGATCGAGCGCGATCACTGACACGGCCGCGCGTCGGACAAGACACTTATTGATGTCCCGGGGTTATACAGGACCAGGGACGGGATCCTGACAGGCCATTGAGGCGCTATGAAGCTGTTTGACAATATACCGACCACAAGACCGGCCACGCCGCTGCTGGACCGCATCGAGGCGCCTTCGGATCTGCGCAGTCTCGATGAGCAGCAGCTTCTGCGCCTGGCCGACGAACTCAGGGCTTTCCTGCTCTATAGCGTCGGCTGCACAGGAGGCCACTTTGGCGCCGGCCTTGGGGTCATCGAGCTGACCATTGCGCTGCATCAGCAGTACAACACGCCACACGACCGCCTGGTCTGGGACGTGGGTCATCAGACCTATCCGCACAAGATCCTGACCGGGCGACGCGAGGCGATGGAGAGCATGCGCCGCTATCAGGGTCTGGGTGCCTTCCCGCGTCGCGATGAGTCGCCCTATGACACCTTTGGCGTGGGCCATTCCAGTACCTCCATCTCGGCGGCACTGGGCATGGCGCTGGCAGCGCGTACCCGCGGTGACAATCGCCGCGTATGCGCCGTGATCGGTGACGGTGCGCTGACGGCCGGCATGGCCTTTGAGGCGCTGGCGCATGCCGGCCACGTCGATGCCAACATGCTGGTGGTGCTCAATGACAACGAGATGTCGATCTCGGAAAACGTTGGCGGCATGGCCACCTATCTGGCCCGTATTCTCAACAGCGGTCCCTATGTGGCGGCCCGCGAGGGCAGCAAGCGGGTGCTGTCGCATCTGCCCGGCGCGCTGGACATTGCCCGACGTACCGAAGAGCACGTCAAGGGCATGCTCACGCCGGCCACGCTCTTTGAAGAAATGGGTTTTAACTACGTCGGCCCCATCGACGGTCACGATCTGCCGCTGTTGATTCGCACCCTGCGCGAGCTGAAAAACCGCAAGGGGCCTCAGTTTCTGCACATCGTGACCCGCAAGGGCAAGGGCTTCGAGCCGGCCGAGGGCGATCCGATCGGCTATCACGCGATCACCAAGCTCGAGAAGGACAAGAGCGAGGTACCACCGGTGCCTGCGCCCAAAAAGTTCAAGTTCTGCAACGTCTTCGGTCAGTGGCTGTGCGATACCGCCGAACGCGATCCGCGCCTGGTGGGCATCACGCCGGCCATGCGTGAAGGCTCCGACATGATCCGCTTTTCAAAGGAATATCCGGCGCGTTACTACGACGTGGCGATTGCCGAGCAGCATGCGGTTACGCTGGCCGCCGGCATGGCCTGTGAAGACGTCAAGCCGGTGGTGGCGATCTACTCCACCTTCCTGCAGCGCGGCTACGATCAGCTGGTCCACGATGTCGCCGTGCAGGGACTCGATGTGACCTTTGCCATCGACCGCGCCGGTCTGGTCGGTGAGGACGGCGCGACCCATCACGGCACGCTGGATCTTTCCTATCTGCGCTGCGTGCCGGGCATGGTGGTCATGGCGCCCAGTGATGAGCGCGAGTGCTATCGCATGCTGACCACGGCCTATCAGTACGAAGGGCCGGCGGCAGTGCGTTATCCGCGTGGCACCGGACCGGGCACGGCCTTTGAACCGGGGCTTGAACCGCTGGAGATCGGTCGTGCCGATCTGCGACGGGAAGGTCAAAAGGGCGAGCAGGGTGTGGCGCTGCTGGTCTTTGGCAGCTTGCTGACGCAGGCGCTCAAGGTGGCCGAGCGGCTCGATGCCACGGTGTATGACATGCGTTTTGTGAAACCGCTGGACCGTGAGGCCATTCTGGCCGCGTCGGCAGAGCACGGTCTGGTCGTGACCCTTGAGGAGAACGTGATTGCCGGTGGAGCAGGCAGTGGCGTGGGGGAACTGCTGGCGGCTGAAAACGTGCGCATTTCTCTTTTGCATTTGGGCATCCCCGATCACTTCATCGAGCACGGTACGCCAGGTGAACTGCTGGCCGAGTGCGGGCTGGATGCCGAGGGCATCGAGGCCTCGATTCGCCATCGCCTGGGTCGCTGACGCCCTTCAATCAACCGGAAACAGAATCATCTCATGCTGATTGTTACCTTTATTGCCGCCATGATCGGCTATGCCATCGGCCGGCTGCCCGGGCTCCTGATTGGTGCCCTTGTAGGCTACGCGCTGGTGCGCTGGCTGCGCGTCAAGCTGATCGGCAAGCTGGCCGAGCGTCAGACCCGCTTTCTCTCTGCCACCTTTGCAGTGATGGGCGCCATGAGTCGTGCCGATGGCGAGGTGTCCGAGCGTGAGCGTCAAAGCGCCGAGGCCGTGTTTGACCGGCTGAACCTTAACGGTGAGCAGCGTGAGAAGGCGCGCGCCGATTTCGAGCGTGGTCAGCAGGACCACTTTGATCTTGAAGGGGAGCTTGCCGGGCTGCGCCAGATTGTCGGAGCGCAGCGCGGGCTGTTACAGGTCTTTTTCCAGGTACAGCTTGTAGCGCTGGCCGCCGATGGCAAGGTCGAACAATCCGAGCGCGACATGCTGATGCGGGTGGCTAAAGGACTGGGCTGCTCGCAGGAGGAGCTTTCACGTCTTGAGGCGATGCTTAACGGTGCTGCCAATGCCGGTGGCACTCAGGAAAGTGCCCAGCCGCTGGAAGAAGCCTATCGAGTACTGGGGGTGTCAGCTGATGCCACCGACGCCGAGATCAAGCGCGCCTACCGCAAGCTGATGAGTCAGAACCATCCCGACAAGCTCGCCGGCAAGGGCATGCCCGACAGCATGCGGCGCATGGCCGAACAGCGTACCAGCGAGATCAGCAACGCCTACGAGCGGATCACGCAGGCGCGCGGACAGGGCTGAGTCTGGTCCCGGCGGCGCCCGCCGCCGGGGTTTATTGAGCGCTTTTGGTCTCTCGGATCTCGCTAAAGCGCTGCTCCATCTCGCGCCGCAGTTCGCGGCGTCTCAGGCCGGATTCAAAACGCTGGCGCTCAACGTCAGTGGCGGGCTCGATCTGCGGTACTTCCACCGATTTGCCGTCATCGCCGACGGCCACCATGGTGAAATAGCAGCTGTTGGTATGGCGGACCACGCCGGCGCGGATGTCCTCGGCAATCACCTTGATGCCGATTTCCATCGAGGAGCGTCCGGTATAGTTGACCGAGCCCAGAAAGGTGACCAGTTCGCCGACATGGATGGGCTGGCGAAACATGACCTGATCCACTGACAGCGTGACCACGTAGTGCCCGGCCCAGCGGCTGGCACAGGCGTAGGCGACCTCATCAAGATATTTCAGCAGTGTGCCGCCGTGGACCTTGCCGGAAAAGTTGGCCATGTCCGGGGTCATCAAAACGGTCATGGTGATCTGGTGGCGCGGTGTGTCCATTCCCTCTCTCGCTTCTCATCGTGTTGTTATGGTCGGACCTTCGACGTCGAGCATAACCCATCGACCTTGGCCTGCGGGTGCTATCGTCATGGCAAATTCGCCCGGGGATGACTAGCATGGCCTCGCCGCTGTCGATATCGGCTGCGGCGTTCGCCATTCATTCACCGGGGAGTGTCATGAAGGTCACCGAGGCAGGATTTGAGCAACCCACCGCGCGCTATCTATGGCTGTATGTGCTGATCGTGTGGGTCGGACTCAATCTTCGCCCCTCGATTGCCGCCGTGGGCCCCCTGCTGGATCGGATTCAAAACGAGCTGTCGGTGAGCTACACCACGGCTTCCCTTCTGACCACGCTGCCGTTTCTGGCCATGGGGCTGGCCTGTTTTCAGGGCATGCAGCTGATTCGGCGCTGGGATCGACACCGCATCGTCATGGGGTCACTGACGCTGATCGGGCTGGCCTCGCTGGTACGCCTTGGCGGCGATAGCTTCATGCTGCTGGCCCTTTCGGCGATTGCGATCGGCGCGGGCATCGCCCTGATCCAGGCGCTGATGCCGGCCCTGATCAAGGTCACACTGCCCAACACGGTCGAAACCGCCACCGGGCTTTATATCGGCGCCATTATTGGCGGCGGGGCGCTGGCCTCGGGTCTGGCGCCCTGGTTTGCATCGATGGGCGGGTGGCGTCTGGGGCTGGCCGGCTGGGCCATTCTGGTGCCCGTGGCGCTTTTGCTGTGGCATCGCCTGGGCAGCCAGATGCTCACGCCGGTACCGCGTGAGCGCTCTGCCGAGGCCACGCCGCTGTCGCGTATTCCGCGAGCCTGGACGCTGGCGCTCTTTTTTGGCTTCGGCACGGCCGGCTATGCCTGCGTCATGGCGTGGCTGCCACCGTACTATCTGGCGCTGGGCTGGAGTGCCGGGGATGCCGGGCTGCTGCTGGGCTATGTGACCCTTTTGCAGGTGATCGCCAGCGTCGGTGCGCCCTTTCTGGTGCGCTACAGTCTGGACCGGCGTCGGGCCCTGTATCTGACGGTGGGAATGTCCCTGATCGGCTTTGTCGGACTGTGTTTAAAACCCGACGGCGTGGCCTTTGCCGTGCTGTGGGGCACGCTGCTGGGACTGGGCATTGGCGCGCTCTTTTCGCTCTCGGTACTGGTGCCGATGGACCATCACCGTGACCCCGCCCGAGTGGGCGACCTGGCCGCCTTCGTGCAGGGGCATGGCTATCTGGTCGCGGGGGCCGCCACGCTGCTCTCCGGCATGGCGCGTGACATGCTCTCAAGCTTTGCGACCGCCTGGATGGCGCTGGCCGTGCTGTTTGCCGCCATGCTGGTGATGAGCTGGCGCTTTGATCCGCACTACTATCCGCGCCATATCGACTGATGCATCCTCCGGGCGCTCGACAGGGCGCCCGGGGAGTGACACGCCTGATTCAGGGGTGCTCGCGGTCGACGTCACTGGCCGCTTCAAACTCATCGAGTGCCATCATGTGGCCCAGCTTGCCAACCTTGGTCGACAGGTACTGCTCGTTATGGGCATTGAGCCCGGTAGTGAGCGGTACGCGCTCGCTGATTTCGATGCCGGCCTTTTGCAGGGCGATCACTTTGCGCGGGTTGTTGGTCATCAGCCGCAGTCGGGAGATGCCGAGCTGTTCAAGCATCGGAATGCAGATGTCGTAGCGGCGCATGTCGGCTTCAAAACCAAGCGCTTCGTTGGCCTCGACCGTGTCGGCACCGCCATCCTGCAGGTGGTAAGCCCGAATCTTGTTCATCAGGCCAATGCCACGACCTTCCTGACGCAGGTACAAAAGGGCGCCGCGGCCCTCTTCGGCAATGCGCTTGAGCGCAGCCTGCAGCTGATAGCCACAGTCACATCGCATTGAAAAGAGCGCGTCACCGGTCAGGCACTCGGAGTGCACGCGACCGAGCACGGGCTCACCATCGGCGACATCGCCCAGCGTCAGGACAACATGATCCTTGCCGGTCTCGTCATCTTCAAAGCCATGCATGGTGAACGTGGCCCAGGGCATGGGGAGACGCGAACTGGCGATAAATCTGATCGTCACGGTAACCTCAATATTGTTGGCAAGCCGTCCTGTCGACTGTAGCCGCTATCCTGGCAGCGCAGGTGGCGTTTAGCTACATGTCCCACAAGGGTGCCCGGGTGATGCTCAAAAGAAGGAACTAGCCCTACATATTGCACCATGATGGCCTCTCCTGCAGCACGGCTGTCTGAGCTACAATGAAGCGACATTTTTCTGTCGGATGATCTTGTCTGCATGACTCTCCAAAATGATCGCTTTTTGCGCGCCCTGGCGCGGCAGGACGTTGACCGCACACCGGTCTGGATGATGCGCCAGGCAGGCCGCTATCTGCCTGAATATCTCAGGGTTCGAAAGCAGGCGGGCAGCTTCATGGACCTGTGCCGCAACCGCGACATGGCCTGTGAAGTGACCCTGCAGCCGCTGGAGCGCTTTGACCTGGATGCGGCGATCCTGTTTTCCGACATCCTCACCATTCCCGATGCGATGGATCTGGGGCTTTACTTCGTGCAGGGCGAAGGGCCGATGTTCAAGCGTCCGGTCCGGGACGCGGCGGCCATCAATGCCCTCAAGGCCCCCGATGCCGAGCGTGATCTTGACTATGTCATGAACGCCGTCTCGACGATTCGTCACGAACTCAACGGCCGCGTGCCGCTGATCGGCTTTTCGGGCAGCCCCTGGACGCTGGCTACCTACATGGTGGAAGGCGGACCCAGCAAGGACTTTAGACACGTCAAGGGCCTGCTCTACGGCGACCCCGCAGCGCTGCACCAGCTGCTGGACACGCTGGCCACGGCCGTGACCGACTATCTCAACGCCCAGATTCGTGCCGGTGCTCAGGCCGTGCAGATCTTTGATACCTGGGGTGGGGCGCTCTCCACGCCGGCCTACAAGGCCTTCTCGCTGGCCTACATGGAAAAGATCGTGCGGGGTCTGATTCGTGAGCATGACGGCCGCCGCGTGCCGGTGATTGTCTTTACCAAAAACGGCGGTCAGTGGCTTGAAAGCATCGCCGACATCGGTGCCGACGGCGTCGGACTGGACTGGACCACCGAAATGAGCGATGCCCGCGCCCGCGTGGGGGACAAGGTCGCCCTGCAGGGCAATCTCGACCCTTCGGCGCTGTTCGGGTCACCGAAGGTCATTCGTGATGAGGTGGCGCGCATTCTGGAAAGCTATGGTCCCGGCAATGGCCACGTGTTCAATCTGGGCCACGGCATCTCCCAGTTCACGCCGATCGAGAACGTGCAGGTCTTTATCGAGGCGTTACATGAACTCAGTCCCCAGTATCACCGAAAATAGCACCAACGCGGATAGCACCAACGCGGATAGCACCAACGCGCACTAACGCAGATAGCACCAACGCAGATAGCACCACCGCAGATAGCACCACCGCGGATAAGCCCGATGCTTCGCCTGCTGACCCGGACTGGCCGGGTCAGCTGGTGGTCTTTGACGGCGACTGTCCGCTATGTCGCCGTTCGGTGCATGCCATTGTGGCCCATGAGGCATGGACCATGACGGGTCTTGTAACCCTGCAGTCCGCGCTGGGACATCAGTTGGGAGACCATTTCGGCGAGGATGCCGAGGATCTGGACAGCATGTGGCTGATTCGTGACGGTGCCCTTTATCGCGACAGCGACGGGCTCTGGCGCACGGCGCAGTCGCTGACGCCGCCCTGGTCGGCGGCCGCCGGTCTGCGCTGGTTGCCCGTACCGCTGCGTGACGGCTGCTATCGGATGGTCGGGCGCTATCGCAAAAAACTGGCCACCGACCCCGGCATGGGCGGCGCCGTCCAGTCGCGGCTGCTGACAAGACTTACAAGGGCGCAGTGTGATCGTCTTTCCCTGCCTGCCACACTCGCCGAGACCTGATGGCGAACGTGTCCGGGCGGCATCATTATGGTGCGACGCCCCGGGCGCCGGCGCCATTATGGGACAACGCTGCTGATCAGTGGGCAGCCGTCCTGTCTTCCGGGGCTCTATAAAGCCTTCCTCTCTTCTTTAAAAACAGCGCCCTGGCGCTGTTTTTTTACATTCTGGAACACTCCTTGCAATACCGTCATGGACGTCGCGGGTCTACGCCCTCGCGTCGCATCATTCAACAACCCGGAGTGTTGCAATGAACATGACAACAAAAAAACCATGGACCTGGGCGAGTGCGGCAGGGTTGGCGCTGCTGGCCACACTGGGGCCGTCGACCTCTTTTGCGGCCACGCTTGATGATGTGAAAAGCCGTGGTCAGCTGCGCTGCGGGGTCAGCGATGGGCTGGCCGGATTCTCCTCTCCCAATGCTCAGGGGCAGTGGCAGGGCATCGATGTAGATTTCTGTCGCGCCGTGGCCGCGGCCGTGTTCGGTGATCCCGACAAGGTGAGCTTTGCCGCGCTGACGGCCAAGGAGCGCTTTACCGCGCTGCAGTCCGGTGAAGTCGATCTGCTCTCACGTAACTCGACCTGGACGGCCTCGCGGGATAACGCGATGGGTCTGACCTTTGCCGGCGTCACTTTCTATGACGGTCAGGGCATGATGGTGCGCAAGGATCTCGGGGTCTCGAGTGCGAAGGAGCTCGATGGTGCTTCGGTCTGTGTCATCTCCGGGACCACCACCGAACTTAATCTGGCGGACTATTTTCGCGCCAACGATATGGATTACAACGGCGTCAGCTTTGATGAGACCGATCAGTCGGCGGCCGGTTTTGACAGCGGGCGCTGCGATGTCCTGACCTCGGATTCTTCCCAGCTGGCTGCGCTGAGGCTGCAGCTTGCCGACCCGGAAAGCGCCGTGATTCTGCCTGAGCGCATTTCCAAGGAGCCGCTGGGCCCTGCGGTGCGCCAGGGCGACGAGCAGTGGATGAAGGTGGTGCGCTGGACGCTCTACGCCATGCTCAATGCCGAGGAGTCCGGCATTACCAGTGCCAACGTCGACGAGATGCGCGACAGCCCCAAAACGCCGGATGATGCGCGCCTGCTGGGCCGCGACGGCAACTTTGGCGAGCAGATGGGACTTTCCAATGATTGGGCCTATAACATCATCAAGGGCGTGGGCAACTACGGCGAAATCTTTGAGCGCAATGTCGGCATGGATTCGCCGCTGAAACTTGAGCGAAGCGAAAACGCGCTGTGGAACGACGGCGGGCTGCAATACGGGATGCCGGTGCGATAGAGCACCAGTGACGCGCGCCATTCGGCGCGCGCTGTCCCTGATGCGGGGTCGGTCGCAGGGGCCGGCCATCATGCCACTGGAGAATACTGCTCATGTTGCGTCCCTCCGTTTCCATCCCGCGCCGCGGTCGCGGGCCGCTTTGGCGTGACCCGGCGGTGCGGGCCCTTTTCTTTCAGGTGCTGTTACTGGCGATGGTGCTGGGCACCATTGGTTTTTTGATCCACAACACCATGGCGAACCTGGACGCCCGGGGCATTCGCACCGGGTTTGAATTTCTTGATCATCGGGCCGGCTTTCCTGTTTCCCAGACCCTGATCGACTATTCCAGCAACACCAGTACCTATGGGCGCACCTTTCTGGTCGGGCTTGCCAATACACTGCTGGTCTCCGCACTGGGTATCGTTGTCGCCACGATCATTGGATTTCTGGTCGGCCTGGCAAGGCTCTCTCCCAACTGGCTGCTGGCGCGGCTGGCCGGGGCTTACGTCGAGATCTTTCGCAATATTCCGCTGCTGTTACAGATCCTGTTCTGGTACTTCGCGGTGCTGCGCACTCTGCCCTCGCCGCGTCAGAGCCTCTCGCTGCTGGACAGTTTTTATCTCAACGTGCGCGGGCTGATCATGCCTGCCCCCGAGGCGCAGGCCGGCTTCATGGCAACACCGCTGGCACTGGCGGCCGCGGTGGTGGGCGTGATCGTGCTGGTGATCATCGCGCGTCGGCGTCAGGCGGCGACCGGACAGCAGTGGCCGGTATTGCCCCTGAGCCTTTTGATGTTGATCGGCCTGCCGCTGGCGACGTTCTGGATGACCGGTGCGCCGCTTGAGTGGTCGGTGCCCGAGCTTTCCGGCTTCAATTTTCGCGGCGGCATGCAGGTGTTGCCGGAGCTGGTGGCGCTGTGGATGGCGCTGTCGATCTATACCGCGGCCTTTATCGCCGAGATCGTGCGCTCGGGCATTCAGTCGGTGCCGCATGGCCAGACCGAGGCGGCGCGCTCGTTGTCGCTGCCCGGCAGACTGACCATGCGCCGAATCGTCATTCCCCAGGCCATGCGGGTGATGGTGCCGCAGGTGACCAGCCAGTATCTCAATTTGATCAAGAACTCATCATTGGCCACGGCCATCGGTTATCCCGATCTGGTCGCGGTCTTTGCCGGCACCACGCTCAATCAGACCGGGCAGGCCATCGAGGTCATGACCATGACGATGCTGGTTTATCTGAGCATCTCGCTGATCGTGTCGGTGCTCATGAATCTCTACAACGCGCGCATGTCGCTCAAGGAGCGTTGAGATGGCTGCCATATCTTCTGACAGTGAAGAGAGGCTCATCGCCTCACGCCCGCCACCCACGCCACAGGGTGGGGTGGTGCACTGGCTGCGCACGCGGCTGTTCTCGGGGCCGATCAATAGTGTGGTCTCGATCGTGACGCTACTGCTGGTGGTGCGCCTGGTGTGGCCGGTCATCGACTGGGCGCTGATTCAGGCCGACTGGGTGGGCAGTTCGCGCGCCGACTGCACCAGTGACGGCGCCTGCTGGGTGTTCATTTCCACCCGCTGGAGTCAGATCGTCTACGGCTTTTACCCGCTGGCCGAGCGCTGGCGGGTGGATATTGTGCTGGGACTTTTTTTTACGCTGATCGCCTGGCTGGTGCTGCCACGTCTGCCGGGCAAGAGAACGGCGGCGCTGATGGCGCTGGTGGGCCTGCCGATCATCGCCTGGGTGTTGCTGCTCGGCGGCATGTTCGGATTGTCTCACGTGCCGACCCGGGCCTGGGGCGGGCTGATGCTGACGCTGACCATTGCCACGGTGGGCATCGTGGGCTCGCTGCCGCTGGGTGTCCTGCTGGCACTGGGGCGGCGCTCGAAGATGCCCCTGGTGCGGGCCATCTGCGTGATCTTTATCGAGTTCTGGCGCGGCGTGCCGCTGATTACTGTGCTGTTCATGTCGTCGGTGATGCTGCCGCTGTTTGTGCCGGCCAACGTGGAGTTTGACAAGCTGCTGCGGGCGCTGATCGGCATCATGCTGTTCTGGAGTGCCTACATGGCGGAAGTGGTGCGCAGCGGCCTGCAGGCCATCGACAAGGGGCAGGGTGAGGCCGGTGCCGCGCTGGGGCTGGGCTACTGGCTGCGTATGCGCCTGATCATTCTGCCCCAGGCGCTCAAACTGGTGATCCCGGGCATCGTCAATACGTTCATTGCGCTGTTCAAGGACACCTCGCTGGTACTGATCATCGGGCTTTTCGATGTGCTGTCCATCATTCAGGCGGGACTGACCGACAGCGACTGGCTGGGCTTTGCCATCGAAGGCTATGTCTTCGCGGCGCTGGTGTTCTGGGTGTTCTGCTTTGGCATGTCGCGCTATAGCCAGCACCTGGAGCGTCGTCTCGATACCGGCCATCAACACTAGTGCCAACCACCATCAGCACGGCCCATGAGCGCCGTGTACCGGAGTGTTCTTCATGAGCGATACCCAGCACAGGCCGGCCGCCACGGGGGAAGCCACCCCCATGGTGACGATATCGCGGCTGAATAAATGGTACGGAGACTTTCATGTTCTGCGCGACATCGATCTGAACGTGGCCCGCGGCGAGCGCATTGTCATCTGTGGGCCGTCGGGGTCGGGCAAGTCGACCCTGATTCGCTGTATCAACCATCTGGAGGCGCATCAGCAGGGCGAGATCGTGGTCAATGGCATTCCCATGACCAACGATGTCAAACGCATCGAGCAGATCCGGCGCAATGTCGGCATGGTCTTTCAGCACTTCAATCTCTTTCCCCACCTTACGGTGCTGGAAAACTGCTGTCTCTCGCCCATCTGGGTGCAGAAAAAGCCGCGGCGCGAGGCTGAAAAAAGCGCGATGGAATATCTGGAGCGGGTGCGCATCGCCAATCAGGCACACAAGTATCCGGGACAGCTCTCCGGTGGGCAGCAGCAGCGCGTGGCGATTGCGCGGGCGCTGTGCATGCATCCGGAGGTGATGCTCTTTGACGAGCCGACCTCGGCACTGGACCCGGAGATGATCAAGGAGGTGCTCGACGTCATGATCGAGCTGGCCCATGAAGGCATGACCATGCTGTGCGTCACCCATGAAATGGGCTTTGCCCGGACGGTGGCGGATCGGGTGATCTTCATGGATGAAGGCCAGATCGTGGAGTCCGCCCCGCCCGAAACCTTTTTCAACGAGCCGCGCTCAGCACGCACCCGCGAATTTCTTGGCCAGATCCTGGGGCACTAGCCCTGATGGTCATGGGGCGGTGGCCTGTCTGACTGGTGCATCGTCTGACTGGTGGATTGTCTGACTGATAAATTGTCTGGCCGGTCGAGGCCTGACCGGTTTTTAAGGCCTGTCGGTTTTTTTAATTCCTTTACTCCTTGAGGCTTCGATCTGCTCAAGCCAGGGCCCTGGCGCGTCGTTAATCAGAAACGTTTCTGAGTCATCATAATCAAGGGCCTTGTCCATGCGGCGCTCCATCGGTACCCGTATTCAGCTGATCTGTATTGCCCTGGTGGTCACGGCACTGGTCGTCACCGGTGCCACAATCTATATCGCCAGCCGTGAGGCGCAGCTTGCCAGTGCGCAGCAAAATGCCGCGACGCTTGGCAACAGCGGCGCCGGCGCCATCGGCCAGTGGTTTGAGACCCGACGGGGAATCGTTGAGTCGATCGCGCATCATCTTGATGACGGCGATGTCATGGCGGGCCTTGTGAAGGGCAACGACGCCGGCAAGCTACTGGCCACCTATGTCGCCTGGCAGGACGGCCGGACCCTGTTTTCCGATCAGTGGGAGGCACCTTCCGACTACGTGGCCAGCGAGCGCGAGTGGTATCAAAAGGCCGTGGCCGCCGGCCATACCATCATTACCGAGCCCTACATTGACGCCACCTCCGGTGGCCTGGTGCTCTCCTTTGCCACGCCGGTCATGGACGGTGGTCGTCCCACCGGGGTAGTGGCTGCTGACGCCGTCATTACCCAGGTCAGCGCCCAGACGCTGAAGATCCGACCGACCCCCTCAAGCTTTGTCTTTATCACCGACGGCAATGGCCGAATCCTGGTGCATGCCGATGCCAAACGCATTCTCAAGCCGTCCACCGACCTGTCACCGGCACTGAGCGCCAAGGCGCTGGCCGACATGGGGCGACGCGATGCGCTGACCGATGTCAGCATCAATGGTCGCGACTACCTGATTTCGGCCACCCCCATCCCGGGCGTGGACTGGCAGCTCAATATCGCTCTTGATCGTCATGAGGCCCTTGCGGGGCTGGCCTCGATTCGCAATACCACGCTGGCAGCGCTTTTAATCAGTACGCTGGTGGCGGGCGTTGTGTTGTGGCTGGCGCTCAGGCCGGTGCTGGCCCGTCTTCGCCGGGCACGCGAAGCCATGGAGAATGTGGCCAACGGCGAGGGCGACCTGACCCGGCGCCTGCCGGTCGAGGGCAGCGATGAAATTTCCGCCATTGCGACGGCCTTCAATGCCTTTGCCGATCGCATGAACGATACGCTGATCGAGATTCGCGATGCTTCAAGCCAGGTCCAGAATGCGGCCGGTGAAATCTCCTCCGGCGGGCACGACCTCTCCCGGCGCACCGAGAATACGGCAGCCAGTCTGGAACAATCGGCGGCGGCCATGGAAGAGCTGACCAGCACGGTCGAGCATTCGGCCACTTCCACGAAGGAAGCCAACGGCCTGGCCTTTGATGCCGCCTCCATGGCGCGCGGTGGCGGCGAGCAGATGCAGGTCGTGGTGGCCACCATGTCGCGTATCCGCGAGACGTCTGGAAAAATCGAATCAATTGTCGATGTCATTGATGGCATTGCCTTCCAGACCAATCTGCTGGCACTGAACGCCTCGGTCGAGGCGGCGCGGGCCGGCGAACAGGGCCGCGGATTCGCGGTGGTGGCGCAGGAGGTGCGCAACCTCGCCAACCGCAGTGCCCAGGCGGCCACGGACATCAAGACGCTGATCACCACCTCGAGCCATGAGACGGTCCGCGGTGCGGAACTGGTCAATGCCGCCAGCCAGGCGATGGGCGAGATCGTGGGCAAGGTCGGGCGGGTCAGTACGGTGATCGACGAGCTCAGTCGCGCCACCAGCGAGCAGTCCACCGGCATCGGTCAGGTCAATCAGGCGATTACCCAGCTTGATGACATGACCCAGCAAAACGCTGCGCTGGTCGAGCAGTCGGCCGCCGCCGCCGAGTCGCTCAGCCAGCAGGCGCAGCGGCTGGCCACCACGGTGGGTGCCTTCAGGCTGCGCGAGCGCAGCGTCTACTGACGTTCGATCCCGGCCCGTTTCCGGGCCATCACATCAGGGCCTCGTCACGGTGATGCGTGCCGGGGCCTTTTCGTGGGTCCGGATCATGTTGATCGCTATCGATGCTATAGCCGCAGTATGGGTCGGTCAGGGTCAAGTCGAACGATGCAGGCGCCGTTATGACCTGACAGGTGTTCTGTACACATCAACGACAAGAGACCCGGCCGTGCTGACTTCCATTCGTACCCGAATTCTGGTGTTTTGCCTGGCGATCGTAATGCTGGCTCTGGTGCTGACCGGCATCGCCACTTATTACGTCACCAGTCAGTACAATACCCAATCCATCACCCATTCCCAGGCGGCGGTGGCCGAAGGCTACACCACGGCCATCAGTGAATGGAGCCAGGCCAAAAGGGATGTGGTCGAAGCCACCGGTCGTCAGGCGCTGACCGACGATGCCCTGTCGCGGTTTATCCTGGCTGCGGATGCCGGTGACATGATTACGGTCTATGCCGGCTTCAGTGATGATCGCTACATTACCAGCGACGTCGACTGGGAGATTCCACCGACCTACAAGCCGACCCAGCGCCCCTGGTATCAACAGGCCTTTGCGGCCGGGCATACCATTGCCACGCTGCCCTACCTGGATGCCTCTTCCGGCAAGATGGTGGTCTCCTTTGCCTCGCCCATCGTGCGTGAGGGGCAGACCGTCGGCGTGGTCAGCTCGGATGTGGACATGGACAGTGTCATCGATACCGTCAACGCCGTTGATCCCACGCCGCACAGCTATGCCTTCATGGTCAACTCTGATGGCATCATGATCGCCCATTCCGACAAGTCCTTGATCCTGAAGCCGGCCACCGAGCTGGACGCGGGGCTGACCTCGCAGACCCTGTCACAGATGGCCGGTTCGGACCGGCTGCGTGAGATGACCCTGCGCGGTCAGGATGTGCTGTTGTCGGCAGTGCCGATTGAAGGCACCAGCTGGACGCTGGTCATGGCGCTGGATCGTGGCGAGGCCATGGCCGGCATGGTGAGTCTGGTCAAGACCACTGTGGTGGCCCTGATCGTGGTGGGTATTCTTGCCGCCCTTGTGATCTGGGCACTGCTGACGCCGATTTTCCGCCGCATGCATGAAGTGCGCGATGCGATGCAGGATGTCAGCGCAGGCGAGGGCGATTTGAGCCAGCGGCTGCCGCTGTCGGCCCGCAATGATGAGGTCAACCAGATTGCAGCATCGTTTAACCGGTTCGTTGAGCGCATCGATCATGTCATGAGCGATGTGCGCGACAGCAGCGAGAACGTGCGCATGGCGTCTTCCGAGATCTCGACCGGCAGCATGGACCTGTCACGACGTACCGAGACGACGGCGGCAAGCCTTGAGCAGTCGGCCGCTGCCATGGAGCAGCTGACCAGTACGGTGGCCAACTCTACCGAATCCTCGCGCCACGCCGCCCAGCTGACCGCACAGGCCACAAAGGCGGCCGAAGAGGGCGGGCAGGTGATGACCGAGGTGGTCGGCACCATGAGCGATATCAGCGCCTCATCCAGCGAGATTGCCAATATCATTGGGGTGATCGATTCGATTGCCTTCCAGACCAACCTGCTGGCGCTCAACGCCTCTGTAGAAGCGGCGCGTGCCGGCGAGCAGGGTCGAGGGTTTGCGGTCGTGGCCGCCGAGGTCCGAACCCTGGCCAACCGCAGCACCCAGGCGGCCCGTGACATCAAGCAGCTCATTGATGCCTCGGTGACCAAAACCGTCAACGGCCAGGCGCTGGTGCAAAAGGCCGGTGAGCGCATGGAAGATATCGTCAGCCAGATCAAGCGGGTCAATGGCTTGATCACCGAGGTCACCACCGCTGCCAATGAACAAAATACCGGGATCTCCCAGGTCAATCAGGCGGTCACCCAGCTGGATCAGATGACCCAGGAAAACGCCGCTCTGGTGGAAGAGTCCGCGGCGGCCTCGGATTCGCTTTCCCAGGAAGCACAGCGACTGTCACAGATTATCGGTGTGTTCCGGCTCAGCAAGCGTACGCCCGCCTGATGTCATCTCCTGAAACGGCCCTGCGGGGCCGTTTTTTTGTCCGTTGAAGTACGTCTGTTGATCAGTACGTCTTTTGATTAGTGCGTCTGTTGATCAAGTCCAGCGCTGACGTCGCCGTTATTGCCCTTAACTTCCTGCGTGGCGCCGGCCCGCGTTTGCAACCCATGGTAACGCCTCATGATGCAGTTCAAGTCCATTCGTACCTTTGTGACCATTACGGCAGGCGCCTGTCTGCTGGCGGTGGTTGTCGTGCTGGTGCTGTATTCGCTGGTCGCCATGACCCGAGCCCAGCAGCAGACGGCCAGTCGCACCGAAGCGCAGCTCAACGAGTCGATTGAAGCGCGCCTGCAGGCGATGGGCCGAGCGCAGGCCAGCGAGATCAGCGTCCGCCTTGAAAAGGCGTTGCAGACCGCCGAAGAACTGGCGCAGACCAACGCCATGATGGCCCAGGGTAGTGACGGCGTGGCGGGGCTCTCCATTGATCGCCGCGACATGTCTCGCATCGTGCGCCAGCGCGTGATCGACAATCCCGAACTGCTTGATGCCTTCATCGGCTGGGAGCCCAACGCCTTCGATAACGACGCCGATCATCAGGGCCAGACTGCGCTGGGCTACGGCGAGAATGGCCGCTTCATGCCCTGGTGGTATCGCACAGAGACCGGCAGCGTTGAGGTGCTGGGGCTTGGAGATACCATGGAGAGCACGAAGGCCCAGGCCAACGGCGTCCGTGAGGGCGAATACTACCTGTGTACGCGTGAAACGAAGCGTGCCTGCGTGATCGACCCGGCCCCCTATGACTACAACGGCAACACCATTCTGGTGACTTCATTCAATGCGCCCATCCTGGTCAATGGCACCTTCCGCGGCAGTGCCGGGGTGGATCTGTCGCTGGCCTTCATTCAGGGCATGCTCGTTGAGGCCAATCAAGGCCTCTATAACGGCGCGGGCAGCATCGCGCTGGTCTCGACCAATGGCACCATCGTGGGCTATTCGGGCAACGCGCAAAGCCCCGGCAAGCCGGCCGGCCAGTTCTTCAATGCAGAAACTGCCCAACAGCTGATCAGTGGCAGCGACCGCTCGATCATGACCACCGCCGGTGATGATCTAAGCCTGCAACTGCCGGTCACCATCGGGGATCAGGCGCGCTGGCAGCTGATGCTGCGGGTGCCCAAAAGCGCGGTCTATGCTGATTTTACGGCGCTGCAGCAGGAGCTTGCCGACCAGCAGCGACAGGCATTGCTGGCCATGACGCTGGTGGGCATTTTGATCAGCGCGCTGGGGCTGGGGGCGATCTGGATGGTGGGTCGCCGCATTGCCCGTCCGCTGAAGTTTCTGGCCGAGCGCATGCGCCAGATTGCCAATGGTGACGGTGACCTGACCCAGCGCCTGCCGGTGATGGGGCGTGATGAGCCGGCACAGCTGGCCGAAGCCTTCAACAGTTTTGTCGATCGGATGGAAACGGTGCTGATCGATATTCGTGACTCGAGCCATTCGGTACAGCTGGCGGCGGCTGAAATCTCCTCGGGCAGCCATGATCTCTCCCGGCGCACCGAGAATACGGCCGCCAACCTGGAAGAGTCGGCCGCGGCCATGGAGCAGCTGACCAGCACGGTCGAGCATTCGGCCACCTCCACGAAAGAGGCCAACGGCCTGGCCCATGAAGCGGCCTCGATGGCCCGCGGCGGCGGCAAACAGATGAGCAGTGTGGTCGCCACCATGTCGCGCATTCGCGAGACGTCCGGCAAGATCGAATCGATTGTCGATGTCATTGAGGGCATCGCCTTCCAGACCAACCTGCTGGCGCTGAATGCCTCGGTCGAGGCGGCGCGTGCCGGCGAGCACGGCCGCGGTTTTGCGGTGGTGGCCCAGGAAGTGCGCAACCTCGCCAACCGCAGTGCCCAGGCGGCCACCGACATCAAGACGCTGATCACCACCTCGAGTCATGAAACGGTCAGCGGCGCGGAGCTGGTCAATGCTGCCAGTCAGGCGATGGGCGAGATCGTGGAGCGGGTCGGGCGGGTCAGCACGGTCATTGAGGAACTCAGTCGCGCCACCAGCGAGCAGTCCACCGGCATCGGCCAGGTCAATCAGGCGATTACACAGCTCGATGACATGACCCAGCAAAACGCCGCGCTGGTCGAGCAGTCGGCCGCCGCTGCCGAGTCGCTCAGCCAGCAGGCGCAGCGGCTGTCCAATACGGTAGGTGCCTTCAGACTGCGCGAGCAGGGCGTGTTCTGATCCGCGATGATGCTGTCCTTTCAGCCCCTGTCACGATGCGATCGTGGCGGGGGCTTTGCATTGGCGCCCGCCGTCTGTCACAGCGCTTAAATTGTCTGCCACCTTGGTCGAGTTTGATCAAGATCAATTTTTTCGGGCCGTTATAGCTTTCAGGCACGAACGATGACGCTGTTCCCATCATCTCTCGGACCGATATATCCAAAGGGGTTTTTATCAGCCATTGAGAGCCATGGTGATGCATCATGATGCAGTTCAGATCCATTCGTAACTTTGTCACCGTAACAGCAGGCGCCTGTCTGTTGGCGGTGGTGGTCGTGCTGGTGCTGTATTCGTTGATGGCCATGACCCGAACCCAGCAACAAACGGCCAGCCGTACCGAGGCGCAGCTCAGCGAATCCATTCAGGCCCGCCTGCAGGCGCTTGGGGAGGCTCAGGCCAGCGATATCAGTGCACGCCTTGGCAATGCGCTGCAAACGGCCACGGAACTTGCCAATACCAATGCCATGATGGCGCGCTCAAACACGGGGGAGGCGCTGCTGCCGATCAACCGTCAGGTGATGTCCAACATCGTTCGCCAGCGCGTGATCAACAATCCCGACCTGCTGGATGCCTTCGTGGGCTGGGAGCCCAACGCCTTTGACCGTGACGCCGATTATCAGGGCCAGACCGCGCTGGGCTACGGCGAGGATGGCCGCTTCATGCCCTGGTGGTATCGCACCGAAAGCGGCAGTATCGAAGTGCTGGGGCTGGGCAAGGGCATGGAAAGCGCCAAGGTGATGGATAGCGGCATCCGCGAAGGTGAATACTATCTGTGTACCCGCGAGACCGGCCGTGCCTGTGTCACCGACCCGCATCCCTATGACTACAACGGCAAGACCATTCTGGTTACCTCGTTCAACGTGCCGATCATGGTGGGCGGCACCTTCCGCGGCAGTGCCGGTGTGGATCTGTCGCTGGATTTCATTCAGAGCATTCTCGTTGATGCCAACAAGGGTCTTTATCAAGGCACGGGCAGTATTGCTCTGGTGTCGGATGCCGGAACCATCGTGGGATATTCAGGCGAGGCCGCAAGCCCCGGCAAGCCGGCCGGCCAGTTCTTTAATGCAGAGACGGCCCGGCAGCTGGTCAGTGGTGGTGATCGCTCGATCATGACCACCGCCGGTGATGATCTAAGCCTGCAACTGCCGGTGGATATCGGCGATAACACCCGGTGGCAGCTGATGCTGCGGGTGCCCAAAAGCGCCGTGTATGCCGACTTCAACGCCCTGCAAAACGAGCTTGCCGCTCAGCAGCGCAGCGCACTGGTGACCATGTCGCTGGTCGGGCTTCTGGTCAGCGCGCTGGGGCTGGCAGCGATCTGGATGGTCGGTCGTCGCATCGCCCGTCCGCTGAAGAACATGGCCGAGCGCATGCGCCAGATTGCCAACGGTGACGGGGATCTGACCCAGCGCCTGCCGGTAATGGGGCGCGATGAGCCGGCGCAGCTGGCAGAAGCCTTCAACAGCTTTGTTGATCGCATGGAAACCGTTTTGATCGACATTCGTGACTCGAGCCACTCGGTGCAGCTCGCGGCGGCCGAAATCTCCGCCGGCGGCCATGACCTGTCCCGACGTACCGAAACCACGGCGGCCAATCTGGAAGAATCTGCCGCCGCGATGGAAGAGCTGACCAGTACAGTCGAGCATTCGGCCACCTCAACGAAAGAGGCCAACGGTCTGGCCCATGAAGCGGCTACCATGGCCCGCAGCGGCGGTGACCAGATGCAGCGTGTGGTCGCGACCATGGCCCGCATCCGCGAGACCTCGGGCAAAATCGAATCGATTGTCGATGTGATCGACGGGATCGCGTTTCAGACCAACCTGTTGGCGCTGAATGCCTCGGTTGAGGCTGCACGGGCCGGTGAGCAGGGGCGTGGTTTCGCGGTGGTGGCACAAGAGGTCAGGAATCTGGCCAACCGTAGTGCTCAGGCCGCCACGGACATCAAGTCGCTGATCACCACCTCAAGCAGCGAAACCACCAGCGGCGCCGAGCTTGTCAGCACCACCAGTCATGCGATGGGTGAGATTGTCGAGCGGGTCGGTCGGGTCAGTACGGTCATTGAGGAGCTCAGCCGCGCCACCAACGAGCAGTCCACGGGC
Source organism: Kushneria sp. Sum13 (assembly GCF_052692355.1). Lineage (NCBI taxonomy): Bacteria > Pseudomonadati > Pseudomonadota > Gammaproteobacteria > Oceanospirillales > Halomonadaceae > Kushneria > Kushneria sp. Sum13. The sequence goes on along the minus strand of NZ_CP199847.1, from coordinate 3,303,255 downwards.
ATCGGTCAGGTCAATCAGGCGATCACGCAGCTTGATGACATGACCCAGCAAAACGCTGCGCTGGTCGAGGAGTCAGCCGCGGCGGCTGAATCGCTCAGCCAGCAGGCGCAGCGACTGGCCACCACGGTAGGTGCCTTCCGGCTGAGTCATTAAGTTTCGGGGGGAGAGATCAAAAGGCCACACTTCGGTGTGGCCTTTTTTGATGGAGGGGAGGCATTGGCCGTGAGGAAGGCGCGTACGTGCAGTGACGCCCGCGGGCGCAATGTCTAGAATAGGCCCACTTACCCATTGCAAATGCGACCCATTGTCAGGGAGTTCTCCAACGTGTCCAGCAAGTTTGCTACCACCGAAGTCCTGAGCGTTCATCACTGGAACGATTCGCTATTCAGCTTTCGCACCACTCGAGAGGACAGCCTGCGCTTTAAAAACGGCCAGTTCGTGATGATCGGGCTCGAGGCCGACGGCAAGCCGCTGACGCGTGCCTACTCGATCGCCAGCCCCAACTGGGAAGAGCATCTGGAGTTTTTCTCGATCAAGGTGCAGGACGGTCCGCTGACCTCAAGGCTTCAGCACCTCAAGGTCGGCGATTCGCTGCTGGTCAGTCGCAAGCCGACCGGCACGTTGGTGCTCGATGATCTCAAGGAAGGGCGTCATCTCTACATGCTCTCCACCGGTACGGGCCTTGCGCCGTTTTTGAGCCTGATTCAGGACCCGGAAGTCTACGAGCGCTTTGACAAGGTCATTTTGATCCATGGCGTGCGCACTGTCAGTGAACTGGCCTATCAGGCGTTCATCACCCGTGACCTGCCCAACCACGAGCTGCTGGGCGAGGAGATCAGCGAGAAACTGATCTACTACCCGACCGTGACACGCGAGGATTTCCATACCATGGGGCGTCTGACCGATCACATCCGCTCCGGCAGGCTGGCCGCCGATATCGGTCTGCCGCAAATGACTCCCGAACATGACCGCGCCATGATTTGTGGCAGCCCGGCCATGCTCGAGGAGAGTAGTCAGGTCCTCAATGAGCTGGGCTTTACCATCTCGCCGCGCATGGGCGAGCCGGGGGACTACGTGATCGAACGCGCCTTTGTCGAGAAATAGAATCGGGGTCGAGAACCAGAACCGGGGCAAAAATCAGAACCGGGCCGAGAAATAGAACCGGGGTCGAGAAAGCGAACCGGCATTGATAAGTCGTATCGGTTCATGACACCACAAGGCGTCGGGCTTCGGGTCCGGCGCTTTTTTGTGTCCTGAAAACCGACAGGACGCGTCTTTTGATGCATTCGATAAAAACGAATGAAAAGCGGCAATTATTGCGCTTCACCTTCAATTAAATGGGCGTGTAAAGTGGCGCTATTCCGTTCTTCTGCCCACTTTCAAGGATAAAAGCATGTCGAAAGCACTGATTCTCAAATCCAGCATTCTTGGCGAGCATTCCCAGTCCAGCCAGCTGGCGGACTATCTGGGCGATCGGTTTGAAAGTCGTCACGGGGCCGGCAGCGTCACTGTTCGCGATCTGGCCGGTACGCCTGTCGAGGTGCTGGACGCCGAGCTGATGGCCGCCCTGCGGGGTAGCGTGGCCGAGCCGACACCGGCCCAGCAGGATGCGCTGGCGCTTTCGGATACGCTGGTCGAGGAGCTGAAAAGCCACGACACCATCGTCGTCACGGCCCCGATGTATAATTTCAACATCCCGACCCAGCTCAAGACCTGGTGTGATTTCGTGGCACGTGCCGGTGTCACGTTCCGCTATACCGAGCAGGGGCCGGAGGGGTTCATCACCGGCAAGCGCGTGATCGTGCTGACCACGCGTGGCGGCCTGCACCGCGATACCGATCATGATCTGGTCACGCCCTACCTGCGCACCTTCCTGGGCTTTCTGGGCATGACCGATATCGAGTTCGTCTATGCCGAGGGGCTGGGCATGGGCGAAGAAGCGGTCAGTACTGCTCAGGCTTCTGCCCGCGCCGAGATCGATGCGCTGTCGCTGTAAACGCGCTCCCGGACACAAAAAAACCCGCCAATCGGCGGGTTTTTTTGTGTCCGTAGTACTTTGGTATCCATAGTACTTTGATATACGTAGCACCTTGATATCCGAAGTCTCCGGAGCGCTGGTTCAGACGGCGTCCTGGCCGGTTTCGCCGGTACGGATACGGATCACCTGCTCCAGCGGGGCGACAAAGATCTTGCCGTCACCGATCTTGCCGGTGTTGGCCACCGAGGTGATGGCCTCGATGATCTGATCGACCATGGCATCGTCCACGGCCACCTCGATCTTGACCTTGGGCAGGAAGTCGACCACGTACTCGGCGCCGCGATACAGCTCGGTATGGCCTTTCTGACGACCGAAGCCCTTGACCTCCGTCACGGTTATCCCCTGAACGCCAACCTCGGAGAGCGACTCGCGTACGTCATCGAGCTTGAAGGGTTTGATGATGGCAGATACCAGTTTCATCTTTCGTGTCCTCACCTGATCGTCATGGAGTGGGTAGGGCCGCTGCCCTGTGATTCAAGCATACAGTGCCGCTTACCGGTTGAAAAAACATGATTGCCGCCAAAGGTCAGGCGTCGTGTCATGCCGGCATGAATGCTGCGGTCATACATCATGGCCTGGTGCATGAAAAGGGCACCCTTGCCGGGTGCCCGAAACAGTGCGGATCGGACAGGCAATTGCCTAGCGCTTGCCGCCGGTGAACTCAGGATAGGCTTCCAGTCCGCATTCAGCGACATCCACGCCTTCATACTCTTCTTCTGCACTGACGCGTACCCCCATGATGGCCTTGATCGCCAGCCATACGACAAGGCTTGCCACGAACGTCCAGATGAAGATGGTCGCCATGCCCAGAAGCTGAGCGCCAAAGCCGGCATCCCCATCGGTCAGCGGGACGGCCAGAAGGCCCCAGATGCCCACAACGCCATGCACTGAAATGGCGCCGACCGGATCATCGATGCGCAGCTTGTCCAGCGCCACGATCGCAAACACGACCAGCACACCGCCCACGGCACCCACCAGGGTGGCGGCCAGAATGCTCGGTGCCGAAGGGCCGGCCGTGATGGCGACAAGACCTGCCAGCGCGCCGTTGAGGCCCATGGTGAGATCGGCCTTGCGAAACCACAGTCGCGCCAGAATCAGGGCGGCAATCACGCCACCGCAGGCGGCGGCATTGGTGTTGGCAAACACCTGAGCCACGGCATTGGCACTGCTGATATCGGAGAGCTTGAGTTCCGAGCCACCATTAAAGCCCAGCCAGCCCAGCCACAGGATAAAGGTGCCCAGTGTGGCCATTGGCATGTTGGCGCCGGGGATGGCATTGATGGCGCCATTCTTGCCGTACTTGCCCTGCCGCGGACCCAGTACCAGCACGCCAGCCAGTGCCGCGGCCGCACCGCACAGGTGCACGATGCCGGAACCGGCGTAATCGCTGAAACCGGCTGCATCCAGAAAACCACCGCCCCAGGACCAGTAGGCCTGCACCGGGTAGATCAGACCGGTCATGAACACGGCAAACAAAAGAAAGGACCAGAGCTTCATACGCTCGGCCACGGCGCCGGAAACGATCGACATGGCCGTGGCCACGAACACGACCTGAAAGAAGAAGTCCGAGCGGGCGGCGTAATAGGTGTCGCCACCGCTTGAGAGCACGTCATCCATGCTGTGTTCGGCGCCGATCAGAAAGCCGAAGTCGGGCAGAACGCTGCCGCCATCGCCCAGATAGACAATGTGATAGCCGACCAGCATGTACATGGTGCAGGCAATGGCAAACAGCGCCATGTTCTTGGTCAGGATCTCGGTGGTGTTCTTGGCCCGGACCAGCCCGGCTTCCAGCATCGAGAAGCCGGCGGCCATCCAGAGCACCAGCGCACCGCAGATCAGAAAATAAAAGGTATCAAGTGCGTACTGCACTTCTACAAGTTCGTTCATGTGATTATATCCTTGCAGCCGGAGTCTGGACGGCGTCAGTGCCACGTTCGCCGGTACGAATGCAGATGACATCTGTCGATGTCACGAAAGGCTTCTCGCCAATGATCCGATGGTCGTTTTCCGAGGCGCTGCGAACGCCCGGGAGGGCGCGCACGTTGCAGGGCACAAGGGGCTGGATCATGGTCGTGATGCGTGTCATGTGTTATCTCCCCCTGATCAGGGTGACCGACGCCCTCTCATTACATGGCAGGCAATGTGCCATCACGGCAGGAGTGCTTTAAAAACAGATATTTATTAATGATTCGGCCCTTGAGTAAGATCATGTAAGCACCACAATTGCGCATCAACGGCCCCCGGGTGCACTAAAATGATCTGATGAGTACACGGCAATGCGCGCTTTTGGTGCGTTGCGGTTTTTAGGCGTTCCGGCGTCATGTTGCGTATCCTGTAGGCAGGTATTGTTGGCAGGCATCTCGGGTGTGATGCGGCCGACCCTCTCTTTCAGGGAATACAGACAACATCAGAGGAAGGGCAGACATGGCAAAGCACGATATTTTTGGACGACTGGCGCAGCAGGTCGGCGAGCGTCTGCAGGACGTCTCTCGTGGGCCCGAGGAAATCCAGCGTACGGTACAAAGCGCCATGCGCAGCGCCTTTGATCGCATGGAGCTGGTCTCGCGCGAGGATTTCGACGTCATGATGGAGGTGCTTCAGCGCACCCGTTCGCGCGTGGAAGCGCTGGAAAAGCAGGTCACCCGTCTGGAAGCCGCCCTTGATGAGCGTGACGGCAAGCCGGCTGCCGGCGTCACACCTTCCGAGATGAGTGCCGCCGCCGCCCCCGGAGGGGCCAGCACGACCGCCGAGGCCGAGCGTCTGGCCGGTGAGCATGACGCCCCGGCCGCCGCCGTCGGCACTGGCAGCCATGCCACCGATAGCGCCGGCAGCGCCTCGGACACCGCCAAACCCGCCAGCGCCGCGGCTTCAAAGGCCGCCGGCAAGACGACCCGCGGCAGCGGCAAGCGGGCCTCCGGTTCTGATGACCAAAGCGGGCAGGGCACCGCGGATTGAACCCGCCTGACCCCTCTTGCACTGACAGCACCGCCTTTTGGCGGTGCTGTTGTTTTGGGCAATGCTGTTGCTCCAGCAATGCTTTTGTGTCGAGTAGTGCATGAGCAGCCGGCTGCGCCGTATTGACACGAAAGCTCGACGTTTCGCCTGCAAATGAAGTAAAACCCTCCCCCTGCGATTTACCTTAAGGCCCGAAACAGCGTGTCGGGCATTGTCATGGTGCGTGCCAGCGGTTGCGATGGTTGCCCCGAGGCTGCCCGGCCAGCAGGGCGCGTACGCATCAGGAGTGGTTTACATGTCTCATGCCAACGGGCAGACGCTGCCCGAACTGACCCTGCGCGGCATCGTGCTGGGCGCACTGATTACCGTGGTGTTTACCGCCTCCAACGTCTATCTCGGTCTCAAGGTCGGGCTGACCTTTGCCTCCTCGATTCCGGCAGCGGTGATCTCCATGGCGGTGCTGCGCTACTGCCGCAACGCCAATATTCTTGAAAACAACATGGTGCAGACCCAGGCCTCGGCGGCCGGGACGCTGTCAGCGATCATCTTCGTGCTGCCCGGGCTTTTAATGATCGGCTTCTGGGCGGGCTTTCCGTTCTGGCAGGCGTTTTCAATCTGCGCCATCGGCGGCATTCTGGGCGTGCTCTATACCATTCCGCTGCGTCGGGTCATGGTGGTGCAGAGCTCGCTGCCCTACCCGGAAGGGGTGGCCGCGGCCGAGATTCTCAAGGTGGGCGAGAGTAAGACCGGGGGCGACGGCGCCCAGCGCCAGCGCACCGGCGCCGGAGACATTGCCCTGGGGGGCGTGGTGGCCGCGCTCTTTACCCTGCTGGCCAGCGGCTTTCGTGTACTCGCCGACGGCATCAGCCTGTGGTTCAGCGCCGGCCGCGCCGCCTTTCAGCTCTCTACCGGCTTTTCTCTGGCGCTGGTCGGGGCGGGCTATCTGGTCGGGATCGTCGGCGGCATGGCGCTTTTGATCGGTCTGCTGATCGCCTGGGGGGTGGCGGTGCCCTGGCTGACGCTGACCCATGCTCAGGCCCCCGGGCAGTCGCTGAGTGAACTGGGCATGTCACTGTGGTCCAGCGACGTGCGCTTCATGGGCGCCGGCACGATCGCGATTGCCGCGCTCTGGACGCTGGGCACGCTGTCGAAATCGCTGGTTCAGGGCATGCGCCACGCGCTGGCCGGCGCTGCCAGAGCGGACAACAGTGTCATCGAGCGCACCGATCGTGACCTGCCGGGCGTCTGGATTCTGAGCCTGGCCGGCGTACTGCTGATCGCGCTGCTGGCCGTGTTTGCCGTGTTCATTCAGGCCAATGCGCCGGAGCTTTCGTCACAGGCCTTTTGGCTGCTGGTGATCGGCTGTGTGCTCTTTGCGTTTGTCTTCGGTTTTCTGATCGCCGCGGCCTGCGGCTATATGGCGGGGCTGGTCGGCTCTTCCAGCAGCCCCATTTCGGGGATCGGCATCATCGCGGTCATTCTGGTCTCGCTTTTGATCCTGGCGCTTTCCGGCATCAGTACCGACATTGCCGGCGCCGCCGGCGGGCAGTTGGCGGTAGGGCTGGCGCTGTTTACCACCTCGGTGATTCTGGCCATCGCTGCGATCTCCAACGACAACCTGCAGGATCTCAAGACCGGCTACCTGGTCGGCGCCACGCCCTGGCGTCAGCAGCTGGTGCTGATCATCGGCTGTGTGGTGGGGGCACTGATCATCCCGCCAGTGCTGACGCTTTTGTACAACGCCTATGGCTTTACCGGGGCACTGCCGCGCGAGGGCATGGACCCCGCCCAGGCGCTGGCCGCTCCGCAGGCCACGCTGATGTCGCAGATTGCCAGCGGCATCTTCAATCATGATCTTAATACCCACATGCTGCTGATCGGCGTGGCGCTGGGCGCGGTGTTGATCGGCATTGATGAGCTGCTGCGCCGCCGCGGTGGTGTGGCAAGGCTGCCGGTACTGGCAGTGGGGCTGGGCATCTACCTGCCACCGAGTGTGAACATGCCGCTGGTGATCGGGGCGCTGCTGTCGTGGTGTGTGGCGCGTCGCCTGGCACGGACCGATGCCTCCCGGCGCGAACGCTCGCAGCAACGGGGTGTACTGCTCGCCTCGGGGCTGATCGTGGGTGAAAGTCTGATGGGCGTATTGATGGCCGGTGTGATCGGCGTTACCGGCAGCAACGCGCCGCTGGCGCTGGTGGGCAGCGATTTTGCCACCACTGCCCAGTGGCTGGGCCTCGGGTTGTTTGTCGCCGTGTGTCTGGCCTTTTATCAACGGATTACGGCAGCGCGCGCATAAAGGCTGTGCCGTTGATGACCGCGCCCCGCCATTGAGCGGGGCGCGGTCGTTTTAAGCACTGTGTCAGGCGTGACGGCTTATCGCAGCCTTATCGATTCAGGACAGGGGCATGAGACTTCCGGATCATGCCCGGGTCGTTCGTCCGCTATCCTTTGTGCACCCTGTTCGATCAAACGTCCCTGATCCAACGTATTCGACCCAAAACGTCATCGCCCAAAAGAGTTCTGAACCATGTTCCATCTGGTTGCTGCCCTGCCCTGGGGCATTGTCGTGCTTCGTTATTTATTGCCGCTGACGGCGCCGCTCTGGATCAAGCTGGCTCTGGCGCTGGTGCTTCTGATCGTGGCCGAACAGCATCTGATCAGCCGCTGGCTCACCGGGTCGATCTTTTCCCCTGAAACGCCACGCCCCCTGTCGATGATCCTGAACGCCCTGTTTGGCGCGCTGATTCTGCTGGCGGTCTTTCAGCTGCTGCTGGATCTGGTCATGCTCATCACCATGCTGGTCAAGCAGCAGCGCATGGCCGCGCCCACCATGGCACGCTACCTGATCGGCCTGCTGGCGCTGGGTCTGGGCATCTGGGGCGTTCAACAGGCCGCCCGCGTGCCACCGGTCAAGGATATCGAGGTGACGATCCCGGGCCTTGCCCCGGCGTTTGAGGGCTATCAAATCGTGCAGCTCACCGATCTTCACATCAGCGGGCTTTTTCCAGAGGCCTGGACGCGAGCGGTGGTCGAGCGCACCAATGCGCTGGGCGCCGATGCCATCCTGATCACGGGGGATCTGATGGATGGCACGCTTGAAAATCGCCGTGACGATGTCGCGCCCCTGGCCGGGCTTCATGCTGCTGATGGCGTGTTCGTGATCCCCGGTAACCACGAATACTATTTCGGCTATGAGACGTGGATGCAGCACTACGCTTCACTGGGCATGCAAAGGCTGTCCAATTCGCATGCCTTGATCGAGCGTGACGGTGCGCGCCTGGCCATCGCCGGCGTCACGGACCCGGCCGGGCCGAGCCGCGGCCTGCCGGGCCCGGATGTGGCCGCAGCCGTTGAGGGGATTCCCGCCGAGGTGCCGATCATCCTGCTCGATCATCAGCCCAAAAATGCCCGGGAAGCGGCGCGTGAAGGCGTGGCCCTGCAGCTCTCGGGACACACCCATGGCGGCATGATAGTCGGCATGGACCGGATCGTGGCACGTGCCAACAACGGCTTTGTATCCGGGCGCTACGACGTGGACGGCATGACGCTCTACGTCAGCAACGGTACAGCACTGTGGATTGGCTTTGCCCTGCGCCTGGGCCGGTCTTCAGAGCTGACCCGCATCACCCTGCGCCATGAGTGAGAGCTTGCCCTGCCTCGTCAGGGGCGGTGTCGGGCACGCCTGAGTGACCGGTGCGGGTCAGCCACTGGTAATGGGGCTGCATCGGTTTCACAATGATGTTCTGATGTAGCGCCGACACCCGCATGACAGGCACGCCTGCCATGCTCCCTGATGTTCCCGCCGTTGCCCGATGGGTCGATGACTGACCCGCCACATGCGGATGCCGACCTGCCGGAAACGTGCTGATGGACCAGGCCCGCGAGGCGATTGATAGCCGCCTCAATGCGGCGATGCTGTGGAGACTTCAATGACGACCTATCGCCAGACCCTTGATCACCCCACCCTTGAGAGACAACCCGCCGATACCGCCGAGCGCGAACAGTTCATTGCCCGGCTCGAGACGATTGCGGGTCGGGACTTCGTGCTCAGCGATGAGGTCAGTACCCGGCGCTATCGCACCGGTTTTCGCTTTGGCACCGGTCGCGCGCTGGCCGTCGTGCGACCGGGCAGCCTTTTGGAGCAGTGGCAGGTGTTGAAGGCCTGCATGGAAACCGATCGCATCGTGATCACCCAGGCCGCCAATACCGGCCTGACCGGCGGCTCCACACCGGATGGCGACGATTACGACCGCGAGATCGTGATTGTCAGCACCCTGCGGATGAACATCATCCAGCCCATCGATGACGGCCGTCAGGTGATCTGCCTGCCCGGCGCCACGCTGGATCAGCTCGAAAAGACGCTGGCGCCCATGGGGCGCGAGCCGCACTCGGTGATCGGCTCCTCATGTATCGGTGCCTCGGTGTTTGGCGGCGTGTGCAACAACTCCGGCGGCTCGCTGATCAAGCGGGGACCTGCCTATACCGAAATGGCGCTCTATGCGCGCATGAGCAAGGCGGGCGAGCTCGAACTGGTCAACCATCTGGGCATGCGGCTCGGCGACGATCCGGACACCATCCTTGAGCGTCTGCAGCGTGGGGATTACCGCGAATTCGACATCGACAAAAGCGATGCCGCGGCGTCTGATCCGGACTATCACCGACACGTTCGTGACATCGAGGCCGATACCCCGGCGCGTTTCAATGCTGACCCGCGCCGGCTGCATGAGGCGGCCGGTTCCGCCGGTCGGCTGATGGTGTTCGCCCTGCGCCTGGACACCTTCGAGCAGGAGAAAAACCCGAAGGTGTTCTACATCGGTACCAACACGCCCGCAGAGCTGACCGAACTGCGCCGGCAGATATTGTCTGATTTCGAGACGCTGCCGATTGCCGGTGAGTACATGCATCGCGACGCCTATGACATCGCCAAACAGTATGGCAAGGACACCTTCCTCACCATTGAAAAGCTGGGCACCCATCGACTGCCGGCGCTGTGGGATCGCAAGAACCGTATCGATGACGTCTGCAATCGGCTGGGCTTTCTGCCGGACTATGTCACCGACCGCGTACTGCAAACGCTCGGCCGGCTTTTCCCCGATCATCTACCCAAACGCATGAACGACTATCGCGACCTTTTCGAACACCACCTGCTGCTCAAGGTCGGCGAGGAAAACGTGGCGCGTACCCGGGCCCTGCTCGATAAACACTTCGCCACGCGAGAGGGCGAGTACTTCGAGTGCAGTGATGACGAGGGCAAAAAGGCCTTCCTGCACCGCTTTGCCGCAGCCGGCGCTGCCGGGCGCTATCGCATCATTCATGGGGATGAGGTCGAGGACATCGTGGCCCTCGATGTGGCGTTAAAGCGCAACGAGCGTGACTGGCTGGAGGTCCTGCCCGATGACGTCAATGCCCGGATGATCCACAAGCTCTACTACGGCCATTTCTTCTGCCACGTGATGCACCAGGACTACATCGTCAAAAAGGGCACCGACTGTCTGGCGCTTGAGCACCGCATGTGGGCACTGCTGGATGCGCGAGGCGCCGAATACCCGGCTGAACACAATGTGGGCCATCTCTATCACGCCAAGCCGGCTCTGCGCGCGTTCTATCAAAAGCTCGATCCCTGCAACTGCTTCAATCCTGGCATCGGCCAGACCAGCAAGCAGCGTCACTGGGGAGAACAGGACAAGGAGACCGCCTCAACGCGCTGATGGCCGTCTCGGTTAAAGTCTCGGCAGGGCGCAGCCGATGCTAAAGGAATGTCTAATGCACGCCGCGGGAGGCGGCGTGCCGATCCCATTCTGGAGCCCTGCATGCTTGCGATCATTCCCACCCGTGCCAGCGTCGGGCTGGCCGCGCCTGAAGTCGTGGTCGAGGTGCATCTCTCCAACGGACTGCCGGGCCTGGCCATCGTGGGCCTGCCCGAGGCGGCCGTGAAGGAAAGCCGCGAACGGGTGCGCAGTGCGCTCATCAATGCAGGCTTTGAGTTCCCCGCCAAACGCATCACCCTCAATCTGGCCCCGGCCGATTTGCCCAAGGAGGGTGGGCGCTTTGACCTGCCGATTGCGCTGGGCATTCTGGTCGCCTCCGGGCAGATCCCGCAGGAAGCGGTGGGCAACCTTGAGTGCGTGGGAGAACTGGCACTCGATGGTCAGCTGCGCGCCGTGACCGGCGTTCTGCCGGCGGCACTGGCAGTGGCCGATGCCGGGCGTCAGCTGTTATTGCCAACGGCCAATGCCGATGAGGCCGCACTGGCTGGCGATCTGGAAGTGCTGCCGGTGTCCAGCCTGCTGGAAGTGGTAGCGCATTTGACCGGCGAGCGGCGCATCACGCCACATCAGCTGGCCGAGCCGCCCGCAGCCACCGTCGCCGCGGCAGATCTGTGTGACGTACGCGGTCAGCATCAGGCACGTCGCGCGCTGGAAGTCGCCGCGGCTGGAGGCCACAATCTGCTTTTCGCAGGTCCGCCAGGCACCGGCAAGACCATGCTGGCGAGTCGGCTGGCCAGCATTTTGCCGCCGTTGACCGAGAGCGAGAGTCTGGAAGTAGCAGCCATTCGCTCAGTGTGTGGGCTTGATATCCTCGAGCGCTGGGGGCAGCGTCCGTTTCGTGCCCCGCATCACGGCGCCAGCCCCGCTGCCCTGGTGGGTGGCGGTTCCAGGCCCCGCCCCGGCGAGATCTCGCTGGCCCATCAGGGCGTGCTCTTTCTCGATGAACTGCCGGAGTTTGACCGCAAGGTGCTGGAGGCCATGCGCGAGCCGCTGGAATCCGGTCGCGTTCATATCGCCCGTGCCAGTCATCAGCGCGAATACCCGGCCCGGTTTCAACTGGTGGCGGCGATGAACCCTTGCCCCTGTGGTCATCTGGGCGACCCGCGCCAGCAATGCAGCTGCACCCCCAATCAGATTCAACGCTATCAGGCGCGCCTTTCGGGTCCGCTGCTGGATCGCATCGATCTACAGATCGAAGTACCGGCGCTGCCCGCCGAACAGCTCACGGCCAAAACGCAGGGCGAGAATTCCGAGACCGTGCGTGCGCGCGTAATGGCCGCGCGAAAGATCCAATATGCCCGTGGTGGCCTCAACGCCCATCTTTCCACCAGCGAGCTGGAAAGTGCCTGCGCACTGGGCGATGACGAACGTGCCTGGCTCTCCGGCGTGCTGGCACGGCTCAATTTATCGGCGCGGGCCTATCACCGTGTGCTCAAGGTCGCGCGCACCATTGCGGATTTAAACGGTGAGGCAAAAGTCGAGAAGGGCGCCCTGATGGAAGCGATCGGCTATCGCCAGCTCGATCGGATGATGGGACGAGGTGTTTAATTAATTGACGACATGGCCTGATACCTGAGGTATCAGGCGTTGATGGCATTCGCCATGCGGGCAAAGACCGGCGCGCACTGGCCGTGCCAGTAGCTGTCGAAATCGAAGTGGCCCTGTTCATGCTGATACCAGCGGTAGGCATCTGCCTTCAGGTTCTCTGCCTGGCGGCTTTTCATGTTGGCGCCCCGCTGATTGAAGGCCGACTGCAGGATGTTGAACGCCTCTGGTTCAAACCCCTTTTCGGCGCCGGTCACCGCACAGGTATAGATGGCAACTGCCTGGCTGCCGGGGGTGTTGAATTCGTCGCTGATATAGTCCGCGGCCATCGCATCAAGCGAGGCTGTCAGCAAAACGGCGGTCAATAGTAGCGTCTTCATTGTCAGGCCCCTGATGATTGCCATGGTCGGTGGTTGTTACCGTTTATCGACCTTTTAAGCACAAAACTTTACGTATGGTCACTTAATGTGGCGGTGCCCTTCGTCCAATGGCGCATCGCACTTTGATAGGCGTGCGCTAATATGAAATCGGCCCTGCGAGGTCGTTTTGAGGCGCCCGGGCGTTGACCGGGCTGGCGCGGGCAAAGGAATGAAGGGGACGAACATGCAGGCAGGAGTATTCAGACACACGCTGCAGCGTGGAGTGACAGGGCTTGCGCTGCTTGCCCTGTTGGCTGGCTGTGCCAGCAGTGGCGGTGCGGGCGGTGATCCCAAAACCTCGGCGCAATCCCCTGACCGCGCCTGGTGGCCGGTAATGGAAGCCATCTCCAGAGCGGACTTGTATGAGGATGAAAAAACGGTGGTGGATCTGATCCCCCGTCGTGATCCGAGCCTGATTGTGGCGGACTATCAGACGCGCACCGCCAGCGGGCCGCTCTCCCGGGCGGCGCTTGAAACCTTCGTCAACGACAACTTCAACGAGCCGCCTGGAAATGCCTCGCGCCTGTCCGAGGATGCCGGCACGCCCATCGATGAGCACATCAAGCATCTCTGGCCCTATCTGACGCGAGACCCTGCCGCCACCGATGAGGGGCAGTGGAGCAGTCTGGTAGTATTGCCACACCACTATGTGGTGCCAGGCGGTCGCTTCAACGAGATGTTCTACTGGGACAGCTTTTTCACCATGCTGGGGCTGGCCCACAGTGACCGCCATGATCTGGTGCGTGACATGGTGGACAACTTTGCCTGGCTGATCGATCAGTACGGCTTTATTCCCAACGGCACCCGCACCTATTTCCTGACCCGCAGTCAGCCGCCGTTTTTTGCCTCGATGGTCGGACTGCTGGCCGAGCATGATGGTGACCGGGTCTATCAGCGCTATCTGCCCGAGCTTTCGCGGGAATATGACTACTGGATGCGTGGCGCCGAGTCTCTGGCACCGGGCCAGGCCAGTGAACATGTGGTCAGACTGGAAGACGGTACGCTGCTCAACCGCTACCACGGCAGTGAAAACACGCCGCGTCCGGAATCGTATGCCGGGGAAATTGCGCTGGCGGAAAAGGCATCCAATCGACCGGCCGCGGAAGTGTATGGCGATCTGCGCGCCGCTGCCGAAAGCGGCTGGGATTTCAGCTCACGCTGGATGCGTGACGGCAGCCAGCAGACCACCATTGCCACCCGGGACTTTCTGCCGGTGGATCTCAACGCCCTCCTGTTCCATCTGGAAAAAACGCTGGCCCACGCCTGGCAGCTTGAAGGCAACCAGGCGCGCGCCGAACAGTTCGACAAACTGGCCGAGACGCGCCGCGAGGCGATCAATCGGGTCTTCTGGGACGCCGATCGTGGCCTTTATACCGACTACAACTGGCGTGATCAGCACCTGAGCCAGGTGGTCTCCACCGCCACGGTCTATCCGCTGACCTTTGGGGTGGCCGATCAGGGTCGCGCTGATGCCACGGCCGGTGCCATCGAACGCGAACTCCTGCGGCCCGGCGGCCTGGTCACCACCAATCGCCATACCGGCGAGCAGTGGGATGCGCCCAACGGCTGGGCGCCGCTACAGTGGCTGGCGGTGGAAGGGCTGTCCCGCTATGGCCAGACGCGACTGGCCGGCACCATCGCCCGGCGCTGGATCGACACCAATCAGCGCGTCTATGACCAGACCGGCAAGCTGGTGGAAAAATATAACGTGGAAAACCCGGGCGTGGGCGGTGGCGGCGAGTATGAGGTCGTCGACGGCTTTGGCTGGACCAACGGCGTGCTGCTGGATCTGATGGCGCGCTATCCGCAGGCCGATACCACGCCCTGAATCGACACCGGGTTATCCACACCCGCTCTCATGAATGCCCGCGCCGGCGCCTGTGGACAGACAGGCGCCGGTTCGGGGCAGCATCCCCCTCGTCGGTACGCTATCCTGCACGATCCGTTGACAGGGTACGGAGGCGTTTCGATGCAGCTGATTCATCTTCAGGGCGCGCAGATTCGACAGTGGCTTGACGCGCTGGCGGCGCTGCGCATCCGGGTCTTTCGTGAGTTCCCCTATCTCTATGATGGCTCGCTCGACTACGAGCGTGACTATCTGGAAACCTACGCGCAAAGCGATGACAGTCTCTGTGTGCTGGTGCTCGATGGTGAACAGGTCGTGGGCATGAGCACGGCCCTGCCGCTGGCCCATGAGGATGAGGCGTTCAGGCGTCCCTTTATCGAACAGGGCATCGAGGTTGAGACCGTCTGCTATTTCGGCGAATCCATTTTGTTGCCCGAGTATCGCGGCCAGGGGCTGGGGGTGCGCTTTTTCGAGGTGCGCGAGGCCCATGCCAGAGCGCTTGCCGGCGTACGTCATACGGCCTTCTGCGCGGTAGAGCGCCCTGTCGATCATCCGCTGCGCCCGGCGGGTTATCAGCCATTGGACGCCTTCTGGCAGCGGCGCGGTTATACGCACCGCCCCGAACTCTACGCCCGCTATGAGTGGCAGGACATCGACGCCACGGCGCCGGACCACAAAACGCTGCGTTTCTGGCTCAAGACGCTCGACTGAGGTCGCCGCGACCTCCGGGGCGTCCGCCCCCGATTTTCCCTTTTATCAAGGAGTGCCCATGCATCTGGCCCTGTGTCAGTACGCCATCGAGCTGTTTGAACACCCGCATGAGTATCGAGAACATCTCGAGTCACTCATTGAACAGGCGGCCCGCCGCGGTGCCGAGCTTCTGGTCATGCCGGAATATTCAAGCCTGGTCATGACCGGCCAGATGCCGCCGGACGTGCGCGGTGATCTGCATGCCTCCATTGCGGCCCTGCAGCCGATGCTGCCGGCCTGGCTTGAACAGTGTGAAGCGCTGGCGAAGCGTTTCGGGATCCATCTGGTGCCGGGCAGCGCGCCGGTGCTGGACGATGACGGCGTCTATCGCAACCGTGCCTGGATGTTTGGCCCCAGTGGACTGATCGGTACCCAGGACAAGTTGATCATGACGCGCTTTGAGCGCGAGCACTGGGGCATTGAAGGCGGCAGCGGCCTGCAGGTGTTTGATACGGCGCTTGGCAGGCTCGGCATTCTGATCTGCTACGACAACGAGTTTCCCATGGCCGCGCGCTTACTGGCCGAGCAGGGCGTGGACCTGATCGTCTCACCGAGCTGCACCGATACCGAGTCCGGTTATTACCGGGTACGCACCGGCGCGCGGGCCAGGGCGCTGGAAAACCAGATTGCCGTGGCCGTATCGCCTACGGTAGGCGAGGCGGCCTGGTCGCAGGCACTGGATTACAACTACGGGCGTGCCGGGCTCTACGTACCGGCTGATATCGGCATGCCGGCCAACGGCGTGGTAGCACAAAGTGAAAACATTACGATCGATCGCAGCTCGTGGCTGCATGTCGAGCTGGACCTTTCTGCCATCGCCGCCCTGCGCGACGACGGCCAGGTGCTGCTGCGCCGTGACTGGCCGGAGCAATTCGATCCCGAGCGGATGTATGTCATCGAGAAGTGATCCGGTCCTGTGGCTGGCAGTCGGCTTCACGATCATCGGCATAAAACGTGACCCGCGTCACGGCGTTATATAGACAGCCATGATCGTTCCAGATCATGCTGTCCGGCTGTTCATGGCCGCGGTCGTCACGGGCGCGTACCTGCAAAACATGGCGGCCGGCGTCGAGCTGGCAGGTCAGTGACCAGCAGACCCAGGCGCCGGCGATGTTGGGGGTGTGCAGGGTGGCGTTCTGCCACGCGCCGTCATCAAGACGGCATTCCACCGCGGTGATCTGCCCCTCACCCGACAGGGCGCGCCCACGCAGAATCGCGTCTCCGGCGCCGAATCGGGCATCGTCTTCAAGATCCACCAGACTCATGACCGGCATGGTGGTGATGGGCACACCGTCGGCCTCGCCTTCGGCCGGATAATCGGGGCCGGCCAGGGTGTAGTCCTGCGTGTTCCAGTACGTGTTGAGCGCATCACGCGACACCTCAAGGCGACCCAGCCATTTGACGCTGGCCGCGCCCAGCCAGCCGGAGACGACCAGTCGCGCCGGAAATCCGTGGTCGATCGGTAGCGGTTCGCCGTTCATGGCCAGTGCCACGATCGTGTCATCGGCGAGTGCCTTGTCGATCGGCAGTGGACGGGCAAAGCGGCCGCTGTCGAGCCCTTCCGGCAGCACATGAAAGGCGTCGTCTTCAAGGCCTGCCAGGGCCAGCACGTCGCGCAGACGCACGCCGCTCCATTCCGCCACCCCGACCGCGCCCTGGCCCCACTGGGCGCCTTCGGCGGCCGTGCCGAAGTCGCGGGCAAAGCAGGCGCGCGCATTGCCGGCACATTCGATGGCGCGAATGACACTGACGCGCGGGAGTCGCTCGAGATCGGCAAGACTCACAGACTGTTCGCGTGACAGGGCATTCCCGGTCAGCGTCAGCCGCCAGTCAGCGGCCTCAAGCTCGGGGATATCGAAATGGCTGCGCACAAAGAACTGACAGTTGGGGGTGAGATAGCCCGGCAGTCGGGACAGGCGTGTCTCGACGTTGGTGGCTCCCCCTTCTTCGGGGTGGCGGAAGTATTCGGCAGGCAGTGGCTTGAAAATGCCGGGGTGGTGACTCATGACGGGGCGCTCCAGACAGACCAGTGATGGCAACTCTCTAGAGCGTAGCGGCTTTTAGCGCCAGGTCAGGCCGGCCAGGGGCATCAGTGGCCGGAATAGGCCGGTACTTCATCTGCCATGGCCGGGTGATCCTGCGCCCAGACAATGACGGGTACGTCCGCATTCTTTTTTGAGGCGCGCACGCACTTCTCCAGCGCCGGGCCATCAATATTGACGCAAGGGGCGGTGACCAGCTTGCGACGGGACAGACTCTTGCTCAGCCGATAGCGCAGGGACAGGGCCAGCAGGGTATCGGTGGTCTCGTTCACACCGTCTGCGCCGGCAATACGGCGCTGCATGGCGCGTGCCTGGGCATAGCGTGTGGCAAGATCTGCTTCGTCACGACCGTAGAGTTCACGCAGCATCTTGCCGATCTGAAGCGCCGTGGACACGGCCGGCTGAGTAACCCGCGTCTCCATTTTGGCGCAGTCGATGGCGCGCAGAGGCGCTTCTCCATCCTGTGTCGACACCATCAGGTTGCCGTTATTAATGTCCAGATGGCAGATCCGGGCGTCATGCATGGCCTTGAGCAGGGCTTCCATGCGATACAAAAGCGAACGGCGCCCGTGCTCGTCAGCCGCCTGGAAGGCATCCCCCAGATTGATCCAGCCTTCAAGCCAGGGCTGGATCAGAAGCTGACGCGTTGGCAGGCCGGCGCGCAAACGCTCGCCCAGACACAGGACCTCGTGGCCCTGATGGGTCCGGTCATTGAGTGTCAGCGTATTGTCGACTTCGGCACTGCCGTGGTCGTAGCCGAAAAGCCGGTTCTGGAGGCCAAAAAAAGCGCCAAAACACTTTCGCGACGGTCTCAGGGCAATTTCCTTGGCAAAGAAATCCCCCTGCTCGGACTGGATGCGAAAGATGCTGCGTCCCTTGCGCTCACGCAGGGTGGTCACGGTCTTCGTGTCACCCGCGCGCAGATGCCGATCTATGCGCTCGGCAGCGTCACGGGCAGCATCATCATCGGCCAGCCACCACTGCCAGTCGGAACCGGGAAAGCGGATGGGGCCATGAAAATGGCGTTGAAGGACGTCGGGGCGTCCCAGGCGGCGACCTGTCGCTGTCGTGAACATCATGAAAATGAACCTGCCCGACCTGAATATAGAAAAGCCGATTCCAGAGAGGTCAGCCCCCTCGAATCAAGCACAAGCCCTGTTGCTTAACAGGCTAACGATGCAATTCGGCAAGAATAGAAACAATGTTTTCTTACGTCCAGACAATTTTAATATTTTTTTAATAAAATCTGTGCAGACCTTCTGTCTGGCAAGCCATACCTGGCCGAAAAGTACCTTGGGGAAAGGGCGAGAAAACAGAGAGAGGAAAGGCAGCGGGAAAGAGGAAAATAACAAAAGCCATCGCTGAAAGAGACAGCCCGCAAGACGGCATCGAGATTACAATGAAGACGGAATAACGCAATCCACATCGTGCTCCGGCATCTGAAGATCCTGCCAGTTTATAAGAGGCATATCCCTGTTTTTATAGGTACGCCGTGCCCTGGCTTCCAGCTTTCTACCCTCGATAGTGTTGAAGGGTGATATGAGCAGCCGACGTCGCGAGATGGTTTTACTCATTCTGTAGCGTAGTGAGACGGCCAACAGGGCATCTACTTCCTCGCTGAGCTCAACCTTGCCGGTGATACGGCGCTGCATGTGTCGTGCAAGTGATAGCTGTCTGAGGAAATGCTCGGGCTCACGTCCTTCCAGCTCACGCAACAGCTTGCCAATGTGAAGGGCTGTTGCCAGCTCTGGCCGGGCAACGTCGACCACCATCTTGTCACAATCGATAGCATGCAGGGTTGATGTCGCATCATCAGGGTCGATCATGATATTGCCGTGATGCAGGTCCATATGGAAAAGGCGCGCGCCATGCAATGAGGCAAGAAGTTCTTCGACTCGCAGCAGCAGCTGTTGACGATGGCAGGAAGAGGTCGAATGCCACAGCTCACCAAGGCCTATAGTGCCATCAAGCCACGGCTGGATCAGAAGCTGCTGATGGGGAACACCGTAGCTCAGGCGCTCGCCCATACAAAACACCGGAAGCCCATGAGAAGTGCGCTCATGCATTGCTAGGGCATTGGTAACCTCGGCACTGCCATGATCAAAACCCAGGAGAGAATTTTGATGGCCTGTCAGGGCGCCAAACCGTTTTCGAAGGGTCAGCAGCGGAATGCGTTTGGCAAAGGCGTCACCATGTTCGCCGTGAATGCGATAGGTGCTGCGCCCCTTGAAGGTTCGTAAGGTTTCAACATCGTGACCGTCCTGCCCCTGATTCAAAAAGGCATCCATACGACGAGCAAAGGTTTCGGCGTACCTGTCGTGGCTGATCCACCATTGCCATGGCGAATTTCCAAAGGAGATCGGCTTTTTAAAATCCTGTCGCAGTCGACGAGGGCGCCATCGATGGGGAAGCACGACAGAAGGCATGACAGGCGTCCGGTAAAGGCATCAGAACAGCGTGTGTCTCAGGCACAATTGAAGCAGTGCTCACCTTGCAGTAAAGCCGCCGACCACACGCTGGTAAATGATGTTGATGAGAGTGTTACTGTTGGTAAATGTAAGAAATGAACTACTCCCTTGTCCAGAAAATTTTAATAAAACCTTCATGAATGTGTAGTAGTAGATGAACACCGAAGAGCCATGGTCATTGCGATCGACCTGACACCGCGATGCAGGATAATCACTGAATTATTTAACCAAGGCGTTTTGCAGGGCACTCAGGCGACCCGGCACCAAAGCGTCTTCGACGGCTGAAATACGCAGGATATCGCCGAGCGCCGGGTGTGGCGGGCGGTGAACAATCACGCCGTCTGCCAGCAGTGCCTGCTGTACTTCAAGAGCGCTTTCGGGCCCGGGCATGCGAATGGCCACGAAGTTGGTGGCCGAGGGCAGCACCTCGGCGCCCCATGCCTGTAGTTGCTCGGCCAGTTGCTCGCGTCGTTCAATCACGCTCTGGACGTGGCGCTCAACCTCCTCAACGTGAGTCAGTACCACGGCTGCGGCCGCCTGCGCCACCGAGGAGACGGCGTAGTGAATGCGTACCTTGTACATCACCTCCAGCAGCTCGGGGTCGGCGATGGCGTAACCGATGCGAAGACCGGCCAGCCCGTGAGCCTTGGAGAAGGTGCGAAGGCGCACGACACCCGCTAAAGGCGTGTTGTCGCCCTGGTCGGGGCGAAATTCATGATAGGCCTCATCCAGCAGGAGATGGCAGGTCGGTGGCAGATTGTCGACGAGACAGGCGATATCGGTGGCGTTCAGACAGTGACCGCCGGGGTTGTCCGGGTTGGCCAGATAGACAAGCCTTGCGTGATGCAGCCAAGCGGCCTGAATCAGGGCGTCAACATCGGGCGCCAGCCTACCTGGGGCCTGCTGATAGGCCACCTCGACCAGACGACAGCCATGGCCCTCGGCAAAGTAGCGAAAGGTGGGATAGGTGCCGGCACTGGTGATCACGGTCGAGCCGGTATCGCACAGGGCGCGCAGGGTCAGGGCGATCAGGCTGTCAGCGCCGGCATCCACCAGCAGGGTGTCACGTGGGGTGCCCAGCTGTTTGGCCAGCTGCTGGCGCAGTTCAAAGGCCTGAGCATCCCCGTAGGTGCGTGCCAGCTCGGCCACCGGTGCACCCAGCGCCTCGGTCAGCGCGCGATGCGGCATGTCCAGACCTTCGTTGGAGCCCAGCTGATGAGGCAGCGCATGGCCCAGACGTCGCTCCAGTGCCTGACGTCCCGGGAAGGGGTTGGTCGGCCCTTCGCGATCAAGATGAGATGCACGCACGAAAACACACTCCACGTCATGAATGTAGGAAATCAGGCCGGTGAGAGCAGATCAGGGCGCCGGCGTCATGGCGGCTTCCGACAGGGGCAGGCCCAGCGCATCAAGGGCGCCGTCGATCTCCTTTTGCCACCAGATATCGTCACTGTCGCCGCGCCTGAGCGTCAACGTTAGTGTATAGGGATAAAGCTTTCGATCCGACAGGGTGATGGCCCCCAGCGGTGCCTGCAGGCGCGAGGAGAGTCGCCATTGATTGGCAGGCGCATCGGGCTGCGCCGGTGCCTCGCTCACGGACAGTACCTGTGGCGCCTGCCGGGCGCTGAGCAGTCGACGCGTCAGGGCATCATTGAAGCGGGCATCAGCCCGGGTCCCGAAGTCGGCATCGGCCTGAACCGGCGTGACAAGAATGACGCGACTGTCCGTGCCATCCGGCCAGGGCGGGGCCTTTAGCACGTCGGCCGCCGCAGTCTGGCCCAGATTTTCAAGGGGCGTACGATGACGGGCGGTATCGCTGTCCATTCCGGCGCAGCCTGCCATCAGCAGGGTCAAAAGCGCCACGCAAATCCATCGCATCATGACGGTGGTCCGGGCATATCGGCAGTGGCAGTGCATGGGCCTTCGGTCTGTGTGATCAGAAAATGGTGCAGATCCCTGAAAAGGGCCTGGCGAATATCCGGTGACTCGTTGACCAGATGATGTCGGGCGTCTGGATGATAGACGATTCGGGCCGCCGGCAGCAGCCGACGCAGCACCTTGAGGTTCCACTGCCAGTCCACGGTGGCATCCTGTTGTCCCTGCAAAATCAGCACCGGCAGCGTGCAGGGCGGCAGCCCTCGGACATGGGCCATCCAGTCGCGCATGGCCGCGACCCAGACCAGCGGCAGAGCCCTGGCCTGCAGCGGATCCCTTTGATGCAAAAACGCCGTAAAGTCGAGATTGGTCGTATTGGGCCGGTAATGGCGCGGAATACTGCGGATAAAGGGTGTGGCCAGGCGGTGCATCAGATGAGAACGATGCCACTTGCAGGGCCGTACCAGCGGCGCCAGCAGTACCAGCGCCTGCCAGGGATGACGCTCAGGGCGCTCCAGAACATCGGTGGTGACGATGGCGGCGCCGGTACTCTGTCCTAGCCCGATCAACGGTGGCTGTACAAGGCCCTTGTCACCCAGCTGCGTGAGCAGCGCCCGCAGGCACTGAGTGTAGGTGGCAAAGTCATCGATGGCGGCACGCTCGCCGCTGGACAGTCCGTGCCCCGGCAGATCCCAGAGCACGACGCGAAATCCGCTGTCCAGCAACAGTCGCAGCAGATGGCCATAAAGGCCCAGATGATCGAAATAGCCGTGTACGACCATGATCGTGCCGCGCAGCGAAACACGCGGCGTCCAGACCTGGGTCCAGAGGCGAAACTCGCCGACCTGCACGTGGCCCGACTCGATGTCACTGACCTGCGTGATCAGCGTGTCCAGTCCGTAATGACGAAAATACTGGTCCATCACGCCGGAGGGCGGCAGGGACAGGGGGGCCAGCGGGCCAGCCTCCAGCAGATCGGAAAAATCGGGTAAGGACATTGTCATGAACGCTCATGTTCACGCCACGCCGGTCGCGCAGCCCGGGATCATTATGAGGGCTCGGGGCGTCGGCGCAAGGCAGTGACGGCCAGCATGGCCCAGCCGGCCATCATCGCAAGACCTCCCAGCGGCGTGATCGGCCCCAGCAGGGCCGGGCCGCCCAGTGCCAGCAGATACAGCGAACCGCTAAACAGCACAACACCTGCCCCCCAGAGCATCAGCACGATACGCTGCCCCTTGAGGGCCACGACCTCACGCCAGATCAGAATCATCATGAAGGCCAGCGTATGCCAGGCCTGATAGCGTACACCGGTATGCCAGGCGTTGAGGGCGCGGGCGTCCAGCCGGTCCGCCAGGCCATGGGCGCCCCATGCACCCAGCACCACAACGCCCAGTCCCGACAGGGCCGCAACAAGCCAGAGAAGGCGTGATGGCATCGGGTATACTCCTATCGAATCGGGCATTCGCCCTTGAATCCGTGTATGGTCGCACGCACGCGCCCGAGCCACCAGGTAGCGCGTGTGGGTCGGTGGCTCTGATCAATAACACACCACAAGAGTAATGCCTCTGTGACAGCGAGGCATGGCGGGGATTTCCCATGGAATTTATCACTACCGTTGAAAATGCCATTTATGCCGTAACGAACCCGATCAGCGGTTTTATCTGGTCGTTCATACTGGTTTATCTACTGCTTGGCGCCGGCATCATCTTTACTGTCGCAACCCGGTTCATGCAGTTTCGTCTGATAGGCCATATGGCTCGCGTGACCTTTACCAGCCGGGGCAGCGGTGAGGGCGTCAGTGCCTTCCAGGCCTTTGCGACCTCACTGGCCGCGCGCGTGGGCACCGGTAACCTGGCCGGTGTCGCCCTGGCACTGTGGGTCGGCGGCCCTGGCGCCATCTTCTGGATGTGGATGACCGCCATCATCGGTCTGGCCACGGCCTTTATCGAATCTACTCTTGGGCAGGTCTACAAGGTCGAGCACAAGGATGGCGTCTTTCGCGGTGGCCCGGCCTATTACATCGAGCGAGGGCTTGGCCAACGCTGGATGGGCTGTCTGTTCGCCATCTTTTTGATTATTGCCTTTGGTCTGGCCTTTTGTGGGGCGCAGTCCAATACCATCGCCCAGGCCGTCGACAGCGCCTTTGCCGTGCCGACCTGGATTACGGGGGTCGTACTGGTCGCCCTGACTGCACTGGTCATCTACGGCGGGATTCGCTCGGTGGCACGCGCGGCCGAAAAGATCGTACCGCTCATGGCGATTGCCTATCTGCTGGTCGCGCTCTATGTCCTTTTCACCAACCTTGGTGACGTACCGGAAATGCTGGCACTGATCGTCAAGAGTGCCTTCGGGTTTGGTCCGGCCATTGGTGGTGCAGCGGGCTACTCCATCAAGGTGGCGATGGAAAACGGCATCAAGCGCGGACTGTTCTCCAACGAGGCCGGCATGGGCTCGGCGCCCAACGCGGCGGCCACGGCCACCGTCAAACATCCGGCGGCGCAGGGTCTGGTGCAGTCCTTTGGTGTGGTCATTGATACCCTGATCATCTGCACCTGTACGGCCGTGGTGATTCTGCTTTCCGGTGTGTATGACACGCTGATGACGACCTCGCCCGGTCAGTCCATCGAGGGGATTACCCTGACTCAGGAAGCGATGGTCGATCACCTGGGCAGCTTCGGTGAAATCTTCATTGCCATTGCGATCTTCTTTTTTGCCTTCACCTCGATTCTGGCCAACTTCGCCTACAGCGCGGTCAACGTCGAGTATCTGTTCCCGCGCCACGGTGATCGGGCAGTATCGATTATCCGTCTCATGATTCTCGCCATGGTCATGATCGGTGCGGTGGCCAACCTGACGTTTGTGTGGAACTTTGCCGATCTCGCGATGGGCCTGATGGCGACCACCAACCTGATCGCCATGCTGCTGCTGGCGCCGGTAGCGCTGCGCGTGTTGAAGGACTACGAGCGCCAGCGCAAAAACGGGGTCAGGGAGCCGGTATTTGATCCCTCCGTGCTCAAGCATCCCGAGCAGCTGGCAAAAGGTGTCTGGACGCCTTCGGAAAACGCCGCGAAGCAGTAGGAGTGCCTCCGGCCTCGACGTTATAATGCGTCGTCCCTGACGACAACGCAGGATGTGACATGCAGCTATACATCAACGGGGAGGTGCGGCGGGTCGACCGGATCGAAAGTGTTGCCGATCTGGTCGAGTCGCTTGGGCTGACCGGGCGGCGCATTGCCGTGGAAGTCAATGAGGCCATTGTGGCGCGCACTCGCCATGCGACAACGACGCTCAACGAGGGCGATCGTGTCGAGATCGTTCATGCCATCGGCGGCGGCTGAGACGCCCGCGCCGACAATGACTGGATCAGAACCCGTGCGTCGGGTTCGAGGAGAACATCATGAGCACCGATTCCCGGTGGGATACCCCCTTGCAGATTGCCGGGCGAACCTTCGCTTCGCGTTTGCTGGTCGGTACCGGCAAGTATCGAGACCTTGAAGAAACCGGCGCCGCCGTTGCGGCCAGCGGCGCTGAAATCGTGACGGTGGCCGTGCGCCGCTCCAACATCGGCCAGAATCCGGATGAGCCCAATCTGCTCGATGTCATCTCTCCCGAGCGCTATACCATCCTGCCCAACACGGCCGGCTGCTATAACGCGCGTGACGCAGTACGCACCTGTCAGCTCGCCCGCGAGCTGCTTGATGGTCACAACCTCGTCAAGCTGGAAGTGCTGGGCAACGACCATACGCTCTATCCCAATGTGATGGAGACCCTCAGCGCGGCGCGTACGCTCGTCGAGGATGGCTTTGATGTCATGGTGTATACCAGTGACGACCCGATCGTGGCCGCCGAGCTTGAGTCGATCGGCTGCTGTGCGGTCATGCCGCTGGGGTCGCTGATTGGCTCCGGTCACGGCCTGCTCAATCCGCATGCCCTGTCACTGATCATCGACAACGCCCGCGTACCGGTACTGGTCGATGCCGGTATCGGCACGCCGTCCGATGCGGCCATGGCCATGGAGCTAGGCTGCGACGGGGTACTGGTCAACTCGGCCATCGCCCACGCCCGTCAGCCTATCCTGATGGCCAGTGCCATGAAAAAGGCCGTTGAAGCCGGGCGTGAAGCCCGCCTGGCCGAGCGCATGGGCAGAAAAACCTATGCCGCCAGCCCTTCATCGCCCACGGAAGGCCTGATCACCGGCTGATCCGGGGCATGACCCGTTCCACCGTTTTTGACGATATTTGTGATGACAGAAGACACCGCGCCGGCTCCCGAGTCCGGCGAAGACACGCCGCATCGCGGCATCAAGAGTTATGTGGTTCGCAGCGGGCGCATGACCCTGGCCCAGCGTCGCGGTCTGGAAGACGTTTTTCCGCGCCTGGGACTGACACTCGCTCACGGGCGGCTGGATCTGGAAGCGCTGTTCGGGCGCCGGGCGCCGTGTGTGGTCGAGATCGGCTTTGGCATGGGGAGCTCGCTGCTCGAGCAGGCCATGGCCAACCCGGACACCGACTTTATCGGCATCGAGGTCCATCCACCGGGGGTGGGCAAGCTGCTCGATGATGTCGACAAGGCAGGATTGTCCAACGTGCGGGTGTATCGCGAGGATGCACTCAAGGTGCTCGATGACTGCCTGCCGGCCGAATCGGTCAATACGCTGCAGCTCTTCTTCCCTGATCCCTGGCCCAAAAAACGCCATCACAAGCGTCGAATCCTGCAGCCGGCCTTCATTGAGCGGGTGCGTCGCGTGCTCGAGCCGCAAGGCCGCTTCCACATGGCGACCGACTGGCAGCCCTACGCTGAATACATGGTCGAGACCATGAACGAGGCGCCCGGGTTCGTGACGCTGGCACCTGAGGGAGATTACGTTCCGCGCCCGGACTTTCGTCCCCTGACCAAGTTTGAAACCCGCGGTGAGCGGCTGGGTCATGGCGTCTGGGATCTGATCTATCAGCGCAGTGACTGATCCAGCCGGCATCACGGGCGGTGTCCAGGGTTCGATGTCGGAAGGTCTTCATGGCCGACGTAAAAAAGCCGCCCAATCGGGCGGCTCAAGGACCGTGACTAGCTTGATGAGGAGATGAACCACTCGATACCTGACATATCGGGTTGTTCATGTGGTGACTGGCGATCACCACATCTCAAAGATAACCATTCTCATTTGGCCGGTCAAGACAAATGAGAATATTTTTTAAATGAATGCCTGCTGTTATTGGCGCCCGGCTTCATGACTGCTGCCGGGCGTTGTCCAACGCCTGCTCGATCACCGGACGCTCCATGTCGATACCCGATTCTCCTGCTCGAATCCCCTCGCTTCGCTGGCTCAACACGCTGGTGGTGGTCACATTGATGACGGTTACCGTGGCCATCGCCTATCTGGGTTATTACTACGTCGGGGCCGGCAATCGATCGCAGGTGACCTGGTTTGCGCCCGAACTTGACTGTCAACCGCTGGAGGAGCGCTGTTTTACGGCTCTGGGGCGATTCGGTGATATGCAGACGCAGTGGAACTATCAGAAAGGGCAGCTGAGCGTAGAGATGGTGCTCACCGGGTTGAAGGCGGAAGAGGTGAGGATGCAGCTTGAAGAAACCGGCAGTCGCTGGCGTCAGACAGCCATGACTCTGGATGCCGTATCGGCGGGTCACTACCGCGGTACGTTTGATATTCCGCTGTGTGGAACCGACACCCACCGTGCAAGAGGCAGTCTTGTGGTGACCACCCCCAGGGGACTTTTGGGCAGCTGGTACGATCTGTCACTACCGTGTCACTGATGCACAATGTCACGCGATCTGAAACATGAATTTCCCTATTAATTATCCACACGGCGTTGGGAATTTTTGCTTGACAGAAAGCAAAGCCACCCAAAGTGGATAATTTCACTCCGTTGACTCATGTTTTTCTAAATAATGATGAGAAACAAAGTGTTATGAGTTTTATGTCATTTTTCTTTGCAGGAAGTGCCATAAGGTGGAAAGGGAAGTGCGACATTTATGCACAGGTGCTGCGGTAGTCATTATAGAGAACCTCACAACCTTATCCACAGGGTGTTCGAGCAGGGTTTATCCACCGTCTGTAACAGGTTGTCAGGCACTAAAAAACCACCGGGCGATCAGGCCCGGTGGTTAAGAAAGCGCCCCGTATTGCCGGCCTGGCTGGCCTATTGGGCTTTGGTGCCTTCTGCCTGATCAACGCTGGCATCGTCTGCCTGATCGGCACTGGTGTCATCGCTGTCTGCGCTGGTGGCATCATCGCCCACGCCAAGCAGCTCTACCTTGAAGATCAGGGTCTGGTTCGGACCGATCGGGCCGGTGCCCGCTTCGCCGTAGGCCAGATCGGACGGCACGTAGATTTCCCACTTGTCGCCCGGGTGCATCATCTTCAGCGCTTCCTGCCAGCCGGGAATGACCTGATCGACCTGGAAGGTCACCGGCTCGCCACGCTCATAGGAGCTGTCAAAGACGTTGCCATCAATGGTGCGGCCTTCGTAATTGACGCGAACCTGATCTTCATCGCCGGGCTGTGTGGCGCTGTCGTCACCTTCATCCATGACGCGATACTGAAGGCCGGAGTCAGTGGTCTTGACGCCTTCCTTGCCAGCGTTTTCTTCCAGGAACTGCTTGCCGGTCTGGGCGTTTTTATCAGCCTCCTGCTTCATCTGCTTTTGCTGGTCGGCCACCATCTGCTGCTGATACTGCTGCAGGGCATCGCCAATCTGCTGATCGCTGAGACGGATATCGCTGCCGTCGTAGACGTCCTTGATGCCACTGGTGAAGTTATCAACATCCAGATCCTTCATGTCTTCATGAAGGTTGCGCGCAAGCGTGACGCCAACGGCATAGGCCAGCCGTGCCTGATCGGACTTGAAGTCATCCTTTTTCTGGGCGCTATCGTCGCCGCCCTTTTGCTGGGCCTGTTCCTGCGTTGCCTGCTTGTCGGCGTTCTTGTCCTTGCCGTCGTCAGCATCGGAACAGCCGGTCAGTATGATCAACGTGCTCAGAGTGACCGCGCTCAACAGTTTATTCATGAAATCTCCTTGTACACATGGTTATCAAGGGATGTTGGACAACACCCGATGAAAAAAATCACGCCAATCCCTGAAGGAATGTTGGCTGTCTTTCCACAAACGATCTTTAACGAACTATCAGCACGATGTGGGCGCCATATTCTCACTTTCAAGCCGTAGATGGGAAATCAGCTGGTGATGACGCGCGTTGAGCTCGCCAGTCAGTGGCCTTAAAAGGACTTCAAACGGCAGGTGTACAGGGCGGGTCTGGGTGGCTGACGCGGCCAGTGCCTCGAGCTGGCGCAGCGTTTCACGCTCGCTTTGAAGTTCGGCCTTTTTGATGTGGGTGCGCATCTGCTCAAGTTCCGGACGGTCTGCGGCCTGCGCCTTGAGGTCGCGTCTGAGCTGGCGCAGCGGCTGCGTATAGTGCTGCTGCCACTGGCGTACGGGCGCCAGCATCGAGTCCAGGTCTGCCACCGGTGCCCGGTCATGTGCCAGCAGCCACAGACCCCAGAGCAGTTCGCAGACATCAAGGCCTGCCTCATCCTGAAGCTCGAGCAGGGCGTCGCTGACGCCGGGACACTCATAAAGCGCCAGCGCCCAGGGCCAAAGCGCCGGGAGATTTCGGTTAGAATGGGAACCCATTGACTTGTTCATTCGACCACTTATCGGCAACCGGCCGGACAGGATACTGCATGATCGCATTTCGCCAGCTCGAGCTCCAACGCGGCGGGGTCCCGCTGATCGAGTCCGCAGACTTCATGCTCTCGATGGGGCACCACGCCGGTATCGTGGGCGCCAACGGCACGGGCAAATCGAGCCTTTTCCAGTTGATTCTGGGGCAACTGACGCCCGAACGCGGCGAGATAGCGCTCAATGGCGGGGTGCGCATTGCCCACATGAGTCAGGAGATCGTGACGCTTTCCCGCAGCCTGACCGATTTCGTGCTCGATGGCGATCACGCCCTGCGCGAAACACAGGCGGCGCTGGAAGCCGCCCGCGAAACTGGCGAGCACCACCGTGAGGCCGAGTTGCATGGCGCCATCGAGTCACTTGATGGCTATACGGCCAAAGCCCGAGCCGAGCAGCTGCTGGTCGGTCTTGGCTTTGCCCAGCGCGATCTTGAGCGGCCGCTGTCGGATTTCTCGGGGGGCTGGCGCATGCGCGCCAATCTGGCGCAGACGCTGTTCAAGCCGTCCGATCTGATGCTGCTCGATGAGCCGACCAACCACCTGGATCTGGACGCGTTGCTGTGGCTTGAGCAGTGGCTGGTGCGCTATCCCGGCACGCTGCTTTTGATCTCGCACGACCGGGACTTTCTCGATGCCGTGTGCGATCACATCGTGCACTTTGATCAGCGCCACGTGCAGCTCTATCGCGGTAACTTCACGACCTTTGAGCGTACGCGCGCCGAGCGACTGGCCCAGCGCGAGGCCGAGCGCGAGAAACAGCAGGCCCGTCGCGCCGAGATCGAGGACTTCGTGCGCCGCTTTCGCGCCAAGGCGACCAAGGCCAGGCAGGCCCAGAGTCGGCTCAAGATGCTCGAGCGCATGGAAGACATTGCGCCGCTGCGTGCCGAATCGCCGTTTCGTTTTCGACTGCCCTGTTCCGACAAGGTTTCTCACCCGCTGCTGTCGATCGATCACGCCGCCATCGGCTATGGCGAGGCGCCGATCGTTGAAAATGTGCGCCTGTCACTGGCTCCCGGCAGTCGTATCGGCCTTTTAGGTCCCAATGGGGCGGGTAAATCAACGCTGATCAAGGCGCTGACCGGAGAGCTGGCCCTGCTCAAGGGCGAGCGTACCGAGGGGGAGCATCTTGCGGTCGGCTACTTTGCCCAGCATCAGCTGGACGCACTGGATCTCAATGCCAGTGCCTTCACGCATGTTCAGCGCCTGTCACCGCAGGCTTCCGAGCAGGTCATTCGCGATTTTCTGGGCGGTTTTGGTTTCCGTGGGGATGATGCCTTCGAGGTGATCACTCGCTTCTCGGGCGGAGAGAAGGCGCGTCTGGCGCTGGCCCTGATTGCCTGGCAAAAGCCCAACCTGCTGCTGCTCGATGAGCCGACCAACCACCTGGATCTGGACATGCGTGATGCGCTGACGGAGGCGCTGGCCGCCTTTGACGGTGCAGTCCTGATCGTTTCGCACGATCGCCACCTGCTGCGCGCCAGCGTCGATGAGTTCTGGTGCGTGGCCGATGGTCGGGTCGCGGCCTTTGACGGCACGCTGGACGACTACCGAGTGTGGCTGAAAAACCGCCTCACTGGCGCTGCGCGTGCGTCGACGGATGAGATCGAAGAGGGCGCAGCACCCAAAGAGGATCGGCGGGCCACGCGCCGCGCGGCGGCTGAACTTCGCGAACAGCTCAAGCCCTTGAAGAAAAAGCGTGACGCTGTGGAGAAGTCGATGGAAAAGGCCCAGAAAGCGCTCGAGGCGGTCGAGGAAAAGCTCTCGGACCCGGCGATTTACGAAGCCGATCAGAAGGCCCGGCTGACAGAGCTTCTACGCGAGCAGGGCGAATGGAAGACGCAGCTGGAAAGCGATGAACAGGCCTGGATGGAGGCCGAAGAGGCGCTCGAGGAGATGCAGGCGCAGCTCACCGCCTCCTGAAGCATCGGTTGGCAGCGACGGTCATCGGTCTACACTGAACGGGTATTGATTGTAATCGGCAGATTTCAGGGAGGAGAGATGCCCTACGACCATCGTGATGACATTCCCGATAGCGCCCGCAAGGTGCTGCCGCCGCATGCCCGTACCATCTACAAGGAAGCCTTCAACAGTGCCTGGGAGGAGTACAACAGTCCCTCCGATCGCCGCGGAAATTCGTCCCGTGAAGAGACGGCTCACGCCGTGGCCTGGAAGGCCGTCGCGTCGAAGTATCACAAGGGCGATGATGGCAAGTGGCATCCGAAGCATTGATTCGGGCCACATAAACACTGATCCGGGCCGTCACTCTTGTGGCGGCCCGTTTTGTGTCCGGCTATCCGGTTTTGATTATTCGGCGTAGATCATTTTGCGGGTCATGCCGCCATCGACGGGAAAGTGCTGGCCGGTGATGAAGCCGGCCTCCGGACCTGCCAGAAAGGCCACGAGTGCTGCGATGTCATCGGGATGGCCCACGCGGCCGACCGGATGCTGCTGGCGGTCGGTCTCATCATGGGAGGGCGTCTTTCGATTGGCGGCCTTTTGATGCTCGCCGGTCTCGATCCAGCCGGGGCAGATGGCATTGACGCGAATGTCCGGGCCAAGGCTTGTTGCCATCGCATGGGTCAGCGCCAGCAGGCCGCCCTTGCTGGCCGCATAGCCTTCGCTTTCAGGCTCGGACTGCAGGGCCCGGGTCGAGGCCATGTGAATGATGGACCCCTGCGTCGGGCGCAGCAGTGGAATTGCGGCACGTGAGCAGAGAAAGGCGCCTGTCAGGTGATTGTCCAGCCAGTGATGCCAGCGTTCAAGCGACAGCGATTCCAGCGGTCCGCAATACGGGTCGGCCGGGCCTGCGTTATTGATCAGAAGGTCCAGTCGGCCCTGCCATTGTGTGATGCGCTCGAAGGCTTCATTCACCGCGCTTTCATCGCTGACGCTGGCGGCGATGGCCAGCAGCGTCTCGGCGTCGTGGCGCGTGCGCATTTCCTCGATGGCTTCCTCATCGATATCGATGATCGCGACACACCAGTCACGGGCG
Source organism: Kushneria sp. Sum13 (assembly GCF_052692355.1). Taxonomy (NCBI): domain Bacteria; kingdom Pseudomonadati; phylum Pseudomonadota; class Gammaproteobacteria; order Oceanospirillales; family Halomonadaceae; genus Kushneria; species Kushneria sp. Sum13. Next base: position 3,270,864 of record NZ_CP199847.1, on the reverse strand, counting down.
ATGAGATAGTCGGTAATGCCGCGTCCGATCCCCTGCGCGCCGCCGGTGATCAACGCCACACGAGTCCCGGGAGAAGAAGAGGTGTTCATGAGGCCTGCCTTTGTGAGAGTTCGAAGGGGTCGGCTTTCCAGCAGTCAGCTTTCCAGCATGAAGGTGACGGGCCCGTCATTGATCAGCGAGACCTGCATGTCGGCACCAAAGCGGCCGGTCTCGACGTTTGCGTGAGCCTTGCGGGCGAGCTCGACCAGATGATTGAACAGCCGCTCACCGTCGGCCGGGGACGCGCCGTTGGAAAACCCCGGGCGCAGTCCCTTGCGGGTATCGGCCACCAGGGTGAACTGGGAGACCAGCAGCAGGCCACCTTCGACCGTTGAAAGCCCCAGATTCATGCGGCCCTGATCATCGCTGAAAATGCGATAGTTGAGCATCTTGTGCAAAAGCTTTTCGGCGCGCTCCGGGGTGTCATCGCGCTCGACACCGATCAGGGCCAGCAGCCCCTGATCGATGGCGCCAATGCGTTTGCCTTCCACCTGAACGCTTGCCTGGCTTACCCGTTGAATCAGGGCTCGCATGGTCTCTCCATCGTCAATATTGTCATCGGAGCGCGCCGCATCGGCTACCAGGTGCGACAGAGCATCAGATCGCCGCGGGTCTCGGTCAGCAGTCGCTCCAGCAGACTGTCGGTAGAGCGTCCGATGCCAACGCGAATATGGCTGCCCAGCGCCAGCAGGTCGGGCGGCTGCTGGCGCAATCGATCCAGCAGGACCTGAGAGGGGTCGCCCTGCTGCAGAACCAGCTCCAAGTCGGGTTTGGCGTGCAGGTCACTCATCAATCGCTCGGTTTCAAGTTCTAGCTGCTGTCGCAGGCGCTGACGCTCAAGATCGCGCCAGTGCTGGTAGTTGGTGCCTTTGCAAAGCTCCATCGCGACCGGCATGTCCCAGGCGTGCAACAGCGTCAGGCGCACGTTGGGAAAGCGCATCAGCACTTCCTTGAGGGTGTGACGTGAGGCGAGTGAAAAGTCGACCGGCACCAGAATGTCCTGCCAGTCCGGCTCGCCATCATGCGGGATACTGACCACCGGACAGGGCGCCCGGCGCATGACGCGGGACAGGGTGGTGCCACCGATCAGGTCCGGCTGACCCTGCTTGCGGTGGGTGCCCATGATAATCATCGAGGCGCTGCGTTCGTAGGCTTCGCGGATGATTTCGGCATAGGGCACGCCGCTGACAATATGAATCTCGGTGGCCGCCGGGCGCTTTAATTCGTGATGTTCGCACAGCCTGTTGAGCGTGCGGTCGATGTCTTCCTCGATGGCATGCACCAGCGCCGGAAGCGTGTGCTCGGGCAGATAGGGGTCCACGACATGCAGGATGTCCAGGCGCGATTGACTGCGCTGCGACAGGTGCAGCGCCCGTACAAGGGCGGCCTCACATTCATGAGAGAGATCAGTGGCCAGTAGCAGCGTCGTATTCATGGCTGAATCCTTGCCCGTTGATAAGGGGGGCGCTTGCAGGTGTCGGTAATGGAGGGGGCACCGCTGAAAGGATAGTGGTTGCCTGTCCCCACAGCTACCACCAGGCGTGAAAGTGATGAGCCGGCCCCTGGCCCTGACCGACTTCCAGTCGATCGGCAGCCTTTAAAGCCCGGGTCATGTAGGCCTTGGCCGCTCTGATCGCTTCGATCGGCGTGTCATGGCGCGGCAGCAGTGCGGCGATGGCAGACGCCAGCGTGCATCCCGAGCCATGCAGCGAGCGTGTCCTGACGCGCTCTGCTTCCAGCCAGTGGGTGCCGTCAGGCGTCAGCACCAGGTCATTACTGACCTCGCCGGCCAGATAGCCGCCCTTGAGCACCACAATGTCGCTGCCCAGTGCGCCGAGCCCGGGCAGTATCGCTTCCATGTCGTCATGGCTGGCGGGGATGTCAGTGTCCAGCAGCACGGCTGCTTCCGGCAAATTGGGCGTGATGACGTCGGCCATTGGAATCAGGACATCGCGTACGGCGTGAAACCCGTCACGATCCACCAGCATGTCGCCACTTTTGGCCACCATGACCGGATCCAGCACGACATGGGCCGGTCGATAGCGTTCGATGAACTCCCGAATCAGCCGCGCCGTGGCGAGATCACTCACCATGCCGATCTTGACGCAATCGATGTCGATATCCTCGAACACGGCGTTCAGCTGAGCGCGAATCAGAGGCTGCGGCAGTGCCATCACCTCGCGCACGCCACAGGTGTTCTGGGCCAGCACGGCTGTCAGGACACTGGTGGTGTAGGCCCCCAGGGCGCTGGCGGTCTTGATATCGGCGGATTGTCCTGCACCCCCGCTGGGATCGGTGCCGGCAATGGAGAGAAAATGGGTCGGGCGCATGAGATGTCCAGAGGTTGTCAACGGCTCGAAAGGTGAGCGCGGAAGGTATCAACGCCCACGATATTGCTGCCCATAGAACTAAAGTCTAATGTGGCATGGCAATATTTTGATTGGATACACGAAGGCTACAGGGGGAACATTCCAAAATCGACATCAAAAAAGCTGATGATGGCATTGGTAAAATCCCTCACCGGCTTCTAATGTAACGAGGGTGATCTCGAGGCTGACCTGACCTTCCGCAGTCGAGAATTTCCTGTCATTCGGACACCACGCTCCGGGTGGTTGAATAACGAAAGCTCTGGTGGATGCAATGTCGCCGGGGCAGACCAAGATGAGTGAGCGTCCATGGATCTGGCAGCGCAACTGGCCCAAAACTGGTCAGTCGGTGTTTTCATTGTCGCCGTACTGGCCCTGTGTACCTTCATGATCACCGCGTCCGCCCTGTTGGGTGGCCGGGCATGGGGACACACCAAGGAAACGCCCTACGAGTCCGGCATTGTGCCGACCGGCAGTGCCCACCAGCGTTTCTCGGTCAAGTTCTACATGGTGGCCATGCTTTTTGTCATCTTCGATGTAGAAGCCCTCTATCTCTTCGGCTGGGCCATTTCCGTGCGTGAAACCGGCTGGACCGGGCTTGTTGGCGCCAGTGTCTTCATCTTTATCCTGCTGGCCGGCCTGATCTATGACAGCCGTGTCGGGGCGCTGGACTGGGTGCCCAAACGCCGCGTGCAGCCGGATCAGGTCCATCAGCCTGCCCAGCGTGATCATGCCGACGACTGAGTGTCAAAAGGCAGCCATGTCTGCCTGAAAGGACCTCAGTACCGATCAATGATGTTTTCCGGGAGGACTCTGGATGTCCTACAAGCTTACGCGCATCGACCCTGATGCTCCCCAGAACAGCCAGTATCCGGTCGGGGAGCGACGCGTTGTTGATGATCCCATGGATGACCAGGTGCATCGCAATGTTTTCATGGGCAAGCTCGAAAACATCATGCACAACGTCGTCAACTGGGGACGCAAGAACTCCCTGTGGCCCTATAACTTCGGGCTGTCCTGCTGCTACGTCGAAATGACCACGGCCTTTACCGCGCCACACGACATTGCACGCTTTGGCTCCGAGGTGCTGCGTGCCTCGCCCCGTCAGGCCGACGTGATGGTGATTTCAGGCACCTGCTTCGTCAAGATGGCGCCCATCATCCAGCAGCTCTACGACCAGATGCTGGAACCCAAATGGGTCATCTCGATGGGCTCGTGTGCCAACTCCGGCGGCATGTATGACATCTATTCGGTGGTCCAGGGTGTCGACAAGTTCCTGCCCATCGACGTTTATATCCCGGGTTGCCCGCCGCGACCTGAAGCCTTCCTTCAGGGGCTGCAGCTATTGCAGGACTCTATCCAGCAGGAGCGTCGTCCGTTGACCTGGGTAGTCGGGGATCAGGGCGTTTACAAGGCGGAAATGCCCTCCCAGCGTGAAAAAAGACGCGATGAGCGTATTGCGGTTACCGAACTGCGTTCACCTGATGAAGTGTAATTACCGGCACGTGGGTCACCGCAAGGCGAGCGGGTCCGGTTCACTGGCGATGGAAAATAACGGATGACGACCGAGATTTCACAGGCAGACGCTACAACCTTCGCCATTGTCGATGAGCTGAAGGCCCGCTTTGGCGAGGCGAACCTGGTGGTGCAGCCCACGCTGACCGGCATGCCGGTGGTATGGGTAGCGCGTGAGCAGCTCATCGAGGTCATGCGCTTCGTGCAGCAGGTCAACAAGCCCTTTGTCATGCTCTATGACCTGCACGGCGTGGATGAGCGTCTGCGCATGCACCGTCGGGGCCTGCCACCGGCGGACTTCACGGTGTTTTATCAGCTGATGTCGCTTGAGCGTAACAGTGAGCTGATGATCAAGGTGGCGCTGCATGAAGATGATCTGCGCGTCCCGACCCTGTGTAACGTCTATCTCAATGCCAACTGGTATGAGCGTGAAGTCTTTGACATGTTCGGCATTGATTTCGCAGGGCATCCGCACCTGAGCCGCATGCTGATGCCGCCGACCTGGCATGGGCATCCGCTGCGCAAGGACTATCCGGCGCGTGCGACCGAATTTGATCCCTATACGCTGACGATGGAAGGCCAGGACCGCGAGCAGGAAGCCCTGCGCTTCGATCCTGAAGACTGGGGCATGAAGCGCCAGAGTGGTGATACCGACTACATGTTCCTGAACCTGGGCCCCAATCACCCCTCGGTGCACGGCGTGTTTCGTATTGCCCTGCAGCTGGACGGCGAAGAAGTGGTCGACTGCGTCCCGGACATCGGCTACCACCATCGCGGCGCCGAGAAGATGGCCGAGCGTCAGTCCTGGCACAGCTATATCCCCTACACCGACCGGATCGATTACACCGGCGGGGTCATGAACAACCTGCCCTATATCCTGGCGGTCGAAAAACTGGCCGGGATTACCGTCACGTCGCGCGCTGAAACCATCCGCGTGATGATGGCCGAGATGTTTCGCATCAACTCTCACCTGCTGTTTCTGGGCACCTTCCTGCAGGATCTGGGGGCGATGTCGCCGGTCTTTTATACCTTCAGCGACCGTCAGCGCGCCTATCGTGTGATCGAGGCCATTACCGGATTTCGCATGCACCCGGCGTGGTTTCGTATTGGCGGCGTGGCGCATGATCTGCCGCGCGGTTGGGACCGGCTGGTGCGCGAGTTTCTGGACTGGATGCCGCCACGGCTGGACGAATACGAGCGCGCCATGATGGACAATTCGATCGTGCGCGAGCGTACGGTCGGCATTGCCACGCATACCACCGCCGAGGCGCTGACCTGGGGGGTAACCGGCCCCAACCTTCGCGCCACCGGCCTGAAATATGACCTGCGCAAGGCCAAGCCCTATTCAGGCTATGAGCGTTTTGATTTCGATATCCCGGTGGGCACCAACGGCGATGTTTTTGATCGCGGCATGATGCGCATCGAGGAGATGCGCCAGAGTCTTCGCATCATCGAGCAGTGTCTGAAAAACATGCCCGAGGGCGACTACAAGGCCGATCACCCGCTGACCACACCGCCGCCCCGCGACAAGATGCTTCAGCATATCGAAACGCTGATCACGCACTTTTTGCAGGTCTCCTGGGGGCCGGTACTCAAGGCCAACGAGTCGTTTCAGATGATCGAGGCGACCAAGGGGCTTAACAGCTACTACCTGACCAGCGATGGCAACACCATGAGCTATCGCACCCGAATTCGTACGCCCAGCTTTGCCCATCTGCAGCACATTCCGGCCGTCATCAACGGCGGGTTCGTGCCCGATTTGATCGCGCATCTGGGCAGCATCGACTTTGTAATGGCCGACGTGGATCGATAACCATGACCATGGATACTCCCGCAACCGGCAATACCCGCGCCAGCAAGGCCAGTCAGGGCAACCTGATTGCCAGTGTCGGGCGCACCGACGACTTCGAGCTCACCGATGAAGAGCGTCATGAGATCGAGCACGAGATGGGGCACTACGAAAACCCGCGTGCTGCGTCCATTGGCGCGCTCAAGATCGTGCAGAAACGTCGTGGCTGGGTCTCGGATGGCGCCGTGATCGCCATCAGCGACGTGCTGGGCATTCCCTCCAGTGACATTGAGGGGGTGGCCACCTTTTATAGCCTGATCTTTCGTCAGCCGGTCGGGCGCCACGTCATCCTGGTCTGTGACAGCAGCTCCTGCTTTCTGACCGGTCATGATGAACTTCGCGATGCCATTTCCAGCGAGCTGGGCATCGGGCTGGGCCAGACCACCGGTGATGACCGCTTCACGATGCTGCCGGTGTGCTGTCTGGGGGCCTGTGATCGTGGTCCGGCGCTGATGATCAATGAGGACCTGCATGGCCCGGTGGACCCCGGCGACGTGTCGGCACTTCTGGAGCGCTATTCATGACCAGTCATCTCTTTTCTACCAGCACCAACGGCGAAACCCATCCGCTGACCTATCGTCTGCGCGAGGATCGCGGCTACGTGGATCTGGCCGAATTTCAGCAAAAGGACGGTTACGAGGCGCTGCGCACCACGCTGCGTGATCTGTCGCCGGATGATCTGATCGAAAACATGAAGACTGCCAATCTGCGCGGTCGTGGCGGCGGCGGTTTCTCGGCCGGGGTCAAGTGGAGCCTGACGGCGCGTGGCGATGACCATCCGCGCGGCTATATCGTCTGTAACGCCGACGAGATGGAGCCGGGCACCTTCAAGGACCGCATGTTGATGGAGGAGATTCCCCATCTGTTGATCGAGGGGATGATCCTGGCCGGCTATGCCAACAACGCGCGCATGGGATACATCTTTCTGCGCGGCGAGTATGTGCTGGCCGCCGAGCGCATCGAGCAGGCGCTGAGCGAGGCCCGTGACGCCGGCATCCTGGGGCCAAAGGTGTGCGACAGCGATTTCGACTTCGATATCTTTTTGCACACCGGGGCCGGGCGTTACATCTGCGGTGAAGAAACCGCGCTGATCAATTCGCTTGAAGGCCGACGTGCCAACCCGCGCTCCAAGCCGCCCTTTCCAGGGCAGAGTGGCGCCTGGGGCAAGCCCACCGTGGTCAACAACGTCGAGACGCTGTGCAACGTGCCGTCCATCGCCCTGCACGGTGGCGAGTGGTATCAGAAGCTTTCCGGGGGGCGCAGCGAGGATGGTGGCACCAAGATCTTCGGCGTGTCCGGCCGCGTGAAAAGGCCCGGGCTGGTGGAGCTGCCGATGGGCGTGACCGGCGCCGAGCTTCTTGATATGGCCGGTGGCATGCGCGACGGGCTGGAGCTCAAGACCTGGCTGCCGGGCGGCGGCAGTACCGGCTTTTTGCTGCCAGAGCATCTCGAGCTGCCGCTGGAATTTGATGCCATCGGCAAGGCCGGCAGCCGTCTGGGTACCGGGCTGATGACCGTGGTGGCACACAATCAGAGCGTGGTATCGCTGACCCGCAACCTCGAGGAGTTTTTCGCTCGTGAGTCCTGCGGCTGGTGCACGCCGTGTCGTGACGGGCTGCCCTGGAGCGTAAAGCTGCTGCGCGCCATCGAACGCGGCGAAGGCGAAGAAGGCGATATCGACATGCTGGTCTCGCTGGCCCATGACATCGGCCCCGGCAAAACGTTTTGTGCGCATGCCCCGGGTGCGGCAATGCCGCTGGAAACCGCCATCAAGCATTTCAGACACGAGTTCGAAGCCGGCATTCGCCACCCGACGCGCGAGGCACATGCCGAGCCGATACCGGTGGGTTCGATATAGACGTCGGATGCGGCACAACGCGTGAGACAACGATCAAGGTGCCCGGTGACCGCCGGGCCGTGACAGGCAAAAGGCAAGCTTCATGGCAACCATTCATGTAGACGGAAAGGACTACGAGGTCGACGGCAGTGATAATCTGCTGCACGCCTGCCTGTCGCTGGGCCTCGACATTCCCTATTTCTGCTGGCACCCGGCGCTGGGCAGCGTTGGCGCCTGCCGCCAGTGCGCGGTCAAGCAGTACAAGGACGCCGACGACGAGCGTGGCATGCTGGTCATGTCCTGCATGGCGCCGATCAAGGATGACTCGTACATCTCGATCGATGACGAGGAAGCAAAGGCCTTCCGCGCCAGCGTCGTCGAGTGGCTGATGACCAACCACCCGCACGACTGCCCGGTCTGTGAAGAGGGTGGCCACTGCCACCTGCAGGACATGACGGTCATGACCGGTCACGACCGTCGTCGCTATCGATTCAAGAAGCGCACGCACAAGAATCAGTATCTCGGTCCCTTCATCGGCCACGAGATGAACCGCTGCATTACCTGCTATCGCTGCGTGCGTTTTTACAAGGACTACGCCGGCGGTGAAGACCTCGGCGCGTTCGGTGCCCACGAGAACATCTATTTCGGTCGCACGGTCGACGGTACGCTGGAAAACGAATTCTCCGGCAACCTGACCGAAGTCTGCCCGACCGGCGTCTTTACCGACCGCACCCACTCCGAGCACTACACGCGCAAGTGGGATATGCAGTTTGCGCCCAGCATCTGCCATCAGTGCTCCAGCGGCTGCAACACCAGCCCGGGTGAGCGCTATGGTGAGGTGCGCCGGATCGAGAATCGCTACAACGGCGATGTGAACCACTATTTCCTGTGTGACCGCGGCCGCTTCGGCTATGGCTACGTCAACCGCACTGATCGGCCGCAGCAGCCAGGTCTGCGCGTTGATGATCGCGAGCCCGAGCTTTTGACTGTCGATGGCGCGCTGGACCGCGCGGCCGAGCGCCTGAAAGGCAGTGCCCGGGTCATTGGCATCGGCTCGCCGCGCGCCAGTCTTGAAAGCAACCATCTGCTGCGTGAAATGGTGGGCGCTGACAACTTCTCGACCGGTATTCCCGGCCGTGAGCTTGAGTGCCTTGAACTGATCCAGACCCTTCAGCGCGAAGGACACTGGCACATTCCGTCCATGCGTGAGATCGAAGAACACGACGCCGTTGTCGTGCTGGGCGAGGATCTGATTCAGAGCGCGGCACGCGTGGCACTGGCCGTGCGCCAAGCCGCCAATGCTCGCGGTGAAGACATGGCCGAAGCCAACGGTATTCCGGCCTGGAATGCCAACGCGGTGAACACCCTGCGTCAGGGGCGCACCCGTCCGGTCTTCATTGCCTCCCTGACCGAGACGCGGCTGGACGACATCGCTCGCGACACCTGGCACGGCGCCCCGGAAGAGATTGCCCAACTGGGCATGGCGCTGGCGCATGCACTTGATGCTTCGGCGCCGGCGATCGAAGGGCTGAATGACACTACGCGGGCCCTGGTCGATACCATGGCCGAGGCGCTCAAGGGGGCCGAGCGGCCACTGATTATTTCCGGTACCAGCCTTGGCAGCACCGGCGTCCTCAAGGCCGCGGCCAATCTAGCCCGCGCGCTGAGCGCGACCGGCAAGACACCGTCCGTGTCGCTGATCAGCGGTGAGGCCAACAGTACCGGTTTGACCATGCTGGGCGGCCATTCGCTGGAATGGGCGCTGGAGGCCATGCAGGGCGGTGACACGCCCGCCGATGCCGCCGTCATTCTGGAAAACGATCTTTATCAGCGACTGGCCAGCAGCACGGTCGATCAGGCGCTGACCTCGCTTGAGACGCTGGTTGTGCTTGATCATCAGCGTACGCCCACGCTTGAGCGGGCTCATCTGTCCCTGCCGGCGGCGACCTTTGCCGAAGGTGACGGCACGCTGGTCAGCCATGAAGGGCGCGCCCAGCGCTTTTTCCAGGTCTACGACCCGAGCTACTACCGGCCCAACGACCTCACCCATGAAAGCTGGCGCTGGCTGCATGCGCTGCACACCACCATGGAAGGCCGCGGCGTTGACTGGACCCAGATTGATGAGGTCACCGCCGACTGCGCGCGCGTGCATCCGGAGCTTTCCGGCATTCGTGACGCCGCACCCAGCGCCTCGTTTCGTATTCGCGGCCAGAAGCTGGCTCGCTCGCCGCATCGCTCAAGCGGGCGCACGGCCATGCGCGCCAACCTGAGCGTGCACGAACCGCGTGCGCCGCAGGATGCCGACTCTGCCTTTGCCTTCTCGATGGAAGGCTACAGTGGCTATAGTGAGCCCCGGTCGCAGGTGGCCTTTGCCTGGGCGCCGGGCTGGAACTCGCCGCAGGCCTGGAACAAGTTTCAGGATGAGGTTGGTGGCCACCTCAGCGCCGGTGATCCGGGCGTTCGACTCTTTGATCAGCAGCGCAGTGACGCGCGCTCAAGCGACTGGTTTACCGACATTCCTCAGGAGTTTCAGCCGCGTGACGACTGCTGGTACGTAGTGAGTCTGCCGCAGCTTTTCGGTGGCGAGGAGATGTCGGCGCGCGCCGAGCCGATTCAGGAGCGCATGAGCGAGACCTTTGTGGTGCTGGGTCAGGAGGATGCCGACCGCCTGGGCGTCATGCCGGGCGAGACGGTTTATCTACAGACCTACGGGCATCAGCTGCATCTGCCGGTACGCATCAGCCGCGAGATGCGCCCGGGCCTGATCGGTCTGCCGCATCTGCCCGGCATTCCCCGAGGGCTTGCCGGTGAATGTGCCACCGTCACTCTGGAGGTCAGCGCATGAACTGGATGAGTACCGATGTGCTGCTTGCCATCGTGGCGGGCGTTTTGAAAGCGATCGTGATCCTGCTGGCCGCCGTACTGTCCGGTGCCTTTCTGACCGTCGTCGAGCGCCGGCTGCTGGGGCTGTGGCAGGACCGCTACGGTCCCAACCGGGTTGGTGTTTTCGGGTCGGCGCAGCTGATTGCGGACATGATCAAGATCTTTTTCAAGGAAGACTGGATCCCGCCCTTTGCCGACCGAAAGCTGTTTGTACTGGCGCCGGCGATCGCCTTTGCCTCGCTTTTGCTGTCGTTTCTGATCATCCCCATCACCCCGACATGGGGGGTGGCGGATCTCAATATCGGTATTTTGTTCTTTTTTGCCATGGCGGGGATCAACGTTTATGCGGTGCTCTTTGGCGGCTATGCCAGTGCCAACAAGTACGCGTTAATCGGCGCCATGCGTGCCTCTGCCCAGACGCTGTCCTATGAAGTCTTCATGGGACTTTCATTGATGGGCATCGTGGTCATGACGGGCTCGTTCAACATGCGCGATATCGTCAACGGTCAGGAAGGGCTCTGGTATATCGTGCCGCAGTTTTTCGGCTTTCTGACCTTTTTGATTGCAGGCGTTGCCGTCACGCACCGTGCGCCCTTTGACCAGCCCGAGGCGGAACAGGAAATTGCCGATGGGTATCACGTCGAATATTCGAGCATGAAGTTCGGCATGTTCTTTATCGGCGAGTATGTGGGGATCGTTCTGGTGTCGGCCCTTTTGACCACCCTGTTTTTGGGGGGCTGGCATGGGCCGCTGTTGCCACCGATTGTCTGGTTCCTGCTCAAGACCTCCTTTTTCGTCATGCTTTTCATCCTGACACGCGCCGCATTGCCCCGTCCGCGCTATGACCGGGTGATGCAGTTCGGCTGGAAGTTCTGTCTGCCGCTGACGCTTATCAATCTTCTGGTGACCGGAGTGGTCGTCCTGTTGACGGCCTGATCCCTGTCACCGAACAACGAACGAGGCAGAAAGCATGCTGCATTCGATCATCAAGGTAGTGACCGGCACCGGGACGCAGCTGCGTACCGGCTGGATGGTATTCAAGCATGCCTTCCACAAGCGCGAGACGCTCAACTACCCGGAAGAACAACCCTATCTGCCGCCGCGCTATCGTGGGCGCATTGTGCTGACACGCGACCCCGACGGGGAAGAGCGCTGCGTGGCCTGCAACCTGTGTGCGGTGGCCTGTCCGGTCGGCTGTATCTCGCTGCAGAAAGGGGAGAAGGAGGACGGGCGCTGGTATCCCGAATTCTTTCGCATCAATTTTTCCCGCTGCATCTTCTGCGGTCTGTGCGAAGAGGCCTGTCCGACGTCGGCCATTCAGCTGACGCCCGATTTCGAGCTTGGCGAATACAACCGTCAGGAGCTGGTCTTTGAAAAGCGGGACCTGTTGATTTCGGGTCCGGGCAAGGACCACAACTACAATTTCTATCGTGTCGCGGGACTGTCGGTGGCCGGCAAGCCCAAGGGCGCGGCGCAAAACGAGGCCGAGCCGGTCGACGTCAAAACGCTTCTGCCCTAGGGCGCAGGCAGCATCGGGGAGTTTGCCGTGGAAATTGCTTTTTATCTGGCCGCACTGGTCGCCATCATTGCCACCTTTCGCGTCATCACGCATACCAACGCCGTGCATGCGCTGCTGTATCTGATCATCTCGCTGATGGCGGTAGCAGTGGTGTTTTACAGCCTCGGGGCACCCTTTGCCGCCGCGCTGGAGGTGATCGTCTATGCCGGGGCCATCATGGTGCTGTTCGTCTTTGTGGTCATGATGCTCAACCTGGGCAGCCAGACGGCCCATCAGGAGCGCAGCTGGCTGGTACCGCGCATCTGGATCGGCCCGTCGATCATGGCGGCAATACTTCTGGCGGTGCTGGTGTTTTCCTTCTGGCATGGCGGCGGACTCGGCACGATCTCGGGCGAAGAGCTCAGCGCCAAAGAGGTCGGCACGCAGATGTTTGGCCCTTATCTTCTGGCAGTGGAACTTGCCGCGATGCTGCTTCTGGCGGCGCTGATTGCGGCGTCGCACATCGGGCGCAACGACGAGCCGCAGCTTGAGCGTGACATGAACGAAGCCGTGCAGCGTGCACCGGCAGGCAACGATGAAGGGGGGCAGGCATGAGTGGCATACCACTGGAGCATGGCATGGCGCTGGCCGCCATCCTGTTTGTACTGGGACTGGCGGGCCTTCTGGTCCGGCGCAATCTGCTGTTCATCCTGATGAGCCTTGAGATCATGATGAACTCGGCAGGGCTTGCCTTTGTTGTCGCCGGCATGCACTGGGGCCAGCCGGATGGGCAGGTCATGTTCATTGCGATCATTACGCTGGCAGCGGCCGAGGCCAGCATCGGACTGGGCTTTTTGATCCAGCTGCAGCGCCGGTTCAAAACGCTTGATATTGATGCCGCCAGCGAGATGAAAGGATGAATATACTTTTCCTGACACCCTTGTTTCCGCTGCTGGGCGCCATTGTCCTGGCCTTCAATCCGCGTCTGCCCACCCGGCTGGCCGGTCTGGTCGGCGTGGGCTCGGTCGGTCTGTCGGCGCTGGTCATGGTCTGGCTCAACGTGGCCTTCTACAGCGGCGCCGATGAAGGCGTCACCCAGACGCTCTGGCAGTGGGTCGCCGTGGAAGACTTCCGGATGGGCTTTTCGCTTTATCTGGACGGTCTGTCGCTGACCATGATCAGCATCATCACCGGCGTCGGTTTCCTGATCCATCTGTTCGCGGCCTGGTATATGCGCGAGGATCTCGAAGGCGGGCCGGGGTTTGCGCGCTTTTTTGCCTACATGAACCTTTTTGTGTTCAGCATGCTGCTGCTGGTGCTGGGCGATAACCTCTTTTTGCTCTACATGGGCTGGGAAGGCGTCGGGCTCTGCAGCTATCTGTTGATCGGCTACTACTTCGAGAGCGAACATAACGCCTGGTGTGCCTTCAAGGCCTTTATCGTTACCCGTATCGGGGACGTGTTTCTGGCCATCGGCATGTTTTTGCTGTTTGCCCAGTTCGGCACGCTCAACATCCAGGAGCTTTTGCGTCTGGCGCCCGAGGCGTGGGGGCGAGGCGATCTGATGGCAGAAGTGGCGGCGCTGATGCTGCTGGGTGGGGCCGTCGGCAAGTCGGCGCAGCTGCCGCTGCAGACATGGCTTGCCGATGCGATGGCCGGCCCCACGCCGGTATCGGCGCTGATTCACGCGGCCACCATGGTGACCGCGGGCGTGTATCTGATCGCCCGTACTCACGTCATCTTCGAACTGGCGCCCATGACGCTTGAGCTGGTTGGTCTGATCGGCATGGTGACGCTGTTGATTGCCGGGTTTGCGGCGCTGGCACAAACCGATATCAAGCGCGTGCTGGCCTATTCCACCATGAGTCAGATCGGCTACATGTTTCTGGCGCTTGGCGTTCAGGCCTGGGATGTGGCGATCTTCCATCTGATGACACATGCCTTTTTCAAGGCGCTGCTCTTTCTCACCTCGGGCTCGGTCATCATTGCGTGCCACCACGAGCAGAACATCTTCAAAATGGGGGGCCTGCGCAAGACGCTCAAGCTGCCCTACGCCTGCTTTTTGATCGGCGGTGCGGCGCTGTCGGCCCTGCCGCTGATTTCGGCCGGCTTCTACTCCAAGGACGAGATCCTGTGGCTGGCCTTTGATCACGGCCATACCTGGCTGTGGCTCGGGGCGCTGTTTGGGGCCTTCCTGACCTCGGTCTATACCTTCCGCATGATCTTTATCGTGTTCCACGGGCGCGAGCAGATCCATCCGCATGCCGGTCGTGGACTGGCGCACCATGTGCCGCTGATCGTGCTGGCGGTGCTGTCCACCTTTGTCGGGGCGATGATTCATCCGCCGCTGGAAAATGTCCTGCCGGCAGGCCCGGATGGGCAGTACGGTCACAACGTGCAGCTGATGCTCGAAGTGCTGGCCGCGATTGTGGCCGTCGTGGGCGTTGGCATCGCTGCCGGGCTTTTCCTTGGCCGTCGCCGTCTGGTGAGCTCGCTGACAAAAACGAAAGAGGGCGATCGTCTGTGGCGCTTTTTCAGCAGCGCCTTTGCCTTTGACTGGTTCTACGACAAGGTGGTGGTCAAGCCGTTTCTGTTCATCGCACGGCTGCATCGACGTGACTGGGTCAATAGCCTGATGAACCTCTGGCCAGGGCTGGCCATGATGTTCAACGGGATCCTGTCCGATACCCAGAACGGGCGGCTTCGCTGGTATGCCGCGGTCATGACCGGTGGCGTGATCGCCGTGCTGGTGCTTCTGCTACTGCTATGAAGGGAGGTGACATGACCGAGCCGTTTCAATGCAGGACAGTCGACCTGATGCGATCTGTGACAGATCACCGGGCTGACCAGCCGCTTGTGCCCACAATAACGATCAAGGATGCGATCACGCCATGATGCTGCCCTGGCTATTACTCATACCCTTTATCGGGGGGCTGCTGTGCTGGCAGTTCGAGCTGATCAGACCCAACACGGCCATGCCGCGCTGGATTGCGCTGATTTCCATGGTGGCGCTGCTGGTGATGGCGCTGGTCATGTGGGTAAGCGGCGATTACAGCCTGTCGCAGGTGGTCGGCAATACGCCCGAATGGCAAAGCGAGTTCCGGCTGCCCTGGATCGATGCCTTCGGCATTACCTTCCATCTGGCACTCGATGGCCTGTCACTGATCATGATCACCCTGACCGGCATTCTGGGGATCATGGCCGTGGTCTGTTCCTGGAAGGAGATCAATCGGCGTGTCGGCTTTTTCCACCTCAACCTGATGTGGGTCATCGGCGGTGTGGTCGGGGTTTTTCTGGCCATCGATCTTTTCCTGTTCTTTTTCTTCTGGGAAATGATGCTGGTGCCGATGTACTTCCTGATTGCCCTTTGGGGGCATGAGTCGGAAGGCAAGTCGCCGGTGTCGGCCGCCATCAAGTTCTTTATCTATACCCAGGCGTCCGGTCTTTTGATGCTGGTCTCCATTTTGGGCCTGGTGTTCATGCACTATACCCAGACCGGTGTGTTCTCCTTTGACTACAGCATCCTGCGTGAGACACCCATTACCGGCGTCATGTCATGGGTATTGATGCTCGGTTTCTTTATTGCCTTTGCCGTCAAGCTGCCGGTAGTGCCACTGCATGGCTGGCTGCCCGATGCGCATGCTCAGGCGCCGACGGCGGGCAGTGTGGATCTGGCCGGCATCCTGCTCAAGACGGCGGCCTATGGCCTTTTGCGCTTTGCGCTGCCGCTGTTTCCTGAAACCTCACAGGCCTTTGCGCCCATCGCGATGACGCTGGGGCTGGTCGGTATTTTCTACGGCGGCGTGCTGGCGTTTTCCCAGACTGACATCAAGCGGCTGATTGCCTGTTCCAGTATTTCCCACATGGGCTTTGTGCTGATCGGTATCTACTCCGGCACGCTGCTGGCGCTGCAGGGCGTCATTTTGCAGATGGTGGCGCACGCCTTCTCGGCGGCGGGGCTTTTCATGATCAGCGGCCAGCTCTACGAGCGTCTGCATACGCGTGACATGCGTCAGATGGGCGGGTTGTTCGGCCGTCTGGGGGCGCTGCCGGGATTTGCCCTGGTCTTTGTCATGGCGTCTCTTGGCATGCCGGGCACCGGTAACTTCATTGGCGAGTTTCTGATCCTGTTCGGGGCCTTTGATGTGGTGCCCTGGGTGGTGGTGATCGCCAGTGGTGGTCTTGTGCTGTCCGCGGTCTACTCGCTGATTCTGATGCATCGGGTCTACTGGGGCCCGCCGCGGGAGAAAAGCACCATTGCCCGTCTGGATGGCCGCGAGTATGCCATGCTGCTGAGCACGCTGGTGCTGACCATTGCGCTGGGCCTGTACCCTCAGGTGGTGCTCGATATTTCGCAGGGCGCGATGCATGAAGTGCGTCACTGGTTTGCTGTTTCACCTTCGTTTGCGGGCTGAGCCGACATGAATCTGACCCTGTCACATCTGATCGCCCTGTTACCGCTTCTGATCGTCTGCGCCACGGTCATCGTGGTGATGCTGGGCATTGCCTGGCGGCGCCACCATGTGGCGACCGCTACCCTGACCACAATCGGCCTCAACGCGGCGCTGTTCTCGCTGCTGGCGGTGCTGACGGTCACGCCGATTCGCGTGTCGCCGCTGCTTTTGATCGACAACTATGCCGTGCTCTACATGGCACTGATCCTGATTGCGGGACTGGCCTCCACGACGCTGGCGCATGCCTATCTGGAGGGCTTTAACGATCAGAAGGAAGAGTTCTACATGCTGCTGGGCTGCTCGGTACTGGGCGGTCTGACCATGGTGGCCAGCGACCATCTGCTGTCGCTGTTTTTCGGACTCGAGCTTTTGAGCGTGCCGCTCTACGGCATGGCGGCCTATGCCTTTCGCACTCGGCTGTCGCTGGAGTCAGGCATCAAGTACATGGTGCTGTCTGCAGCGGCCTCGGCCTTTTTGCTCTTTGGCATGGCGCTGTTGTATGCCGAGTCCGGTTCGCTGGCCTTCGCCGATCTGGGCGCGCGTCTGACCGAAGGCGGCGGCCATGCCAGCTGGCTGTTGATGGGCATTGGCATGACGGTGATCGCGATGGCCTTCAAGCTGTCGCTGGTGCCGTTTCATCTCTGGACGGCCGACGTCTATGAAGGTGCCCCGGCCCCTGTGACTGCCTTTCTGGCCACGGTCAGCAAGATTGCCGTCTTTGCGCTTTTGATGCGTCTATTCATGAGCGCGCCGGTCACCGACATGGCCAGTCTGCACACGACGGTGGCTTTCATCGCATTCCTGTCGATGGTGGTCGGCAATCTCATGGCGCTGCGTCAGGACAATATCAAACGTCTGATGGGGTATTCTTCCATCGGCCACATGGGCTATCTGTTGACCGTGGTGGTGGCCAGCGACGACATGGCGCTGTTGACCACCGGCATCTATCTGATCACCTATGTGGCCACGACGCTGGCGACCTTCGGGGTGATTGCGCTGGTATCGAGCCCCTGGCAGGGCAGCGATGTCGCCTCATTGAAGTTCTATCGTGGCCTGTTCTGGCGGCGCCCCTACCTGGCGGCTGTCATGACGGTGATGATGCTGTCGCTGGCCGGCATTCCGATGACGGCTGGTTTCATCGGCAAGTTCTACGTGCTGGCCACCGGCGTTGAAGCACAGCTCTGGTGGCTGGTGGCCGGTGTGATTCTCGGTAGCGCCATCAGCCTTTACTACTATCTGCGCGTCATGGTCATGCTCTATCTTCAACCCACCGAGACGGAAGAGTACGACGCTTCCAGCGACTGGGGGCAGCGTGCCGGCGGCATCATGGTGATCCTGCTGGCGCTGGCGGTACTGATTCTGGGGGTTTATCCGCAGCCGATGATCATACTGGTCAGTGGCGCTACGCTGGGCTAGGCGTCCAGGGGTTTGGTGGCCATGCGAAAGCGCCCCATCCGAAAGGATGGGGCGCTTTTTCGTGCTGTGCCTGGCTGTGCCTGAAAAGAGGGCCTGCAATCGTCAGCGCACGCTCTGCGGGGTCGTGCCCCCGAGCCCTGCAATGGAAATGCTGCGCGCACACGCCAGCGGCAGGGTGACCTCCACGGCCAGCGGCAGGTGATCGGAATAAAGCGGTGGCAGGGCACGCAGATGGTTCATCCGCAGTGAAGGAGACACCACGATGTGATCCAGTGCGCGGGTAGGCTGCCAGGCCGGATGGCTGGGGATGCCGTGACCCTGCTCAAGGGACAGCACGCGGGCAAAGCGCGCATGCGACTTGAGTTTGTCATGGGTGCAGTTCAGATCGCCCATGATGATCACATTTTTGAGCGGGGCCACCAGTTCGCTGATGTAGTCCAGCTGAAGATTCTGGGTGCGCGTGCCCAGCGCCAGGTGCAGCACAAAAAGATGCAGGGCTTCGGGACCTTCCCCGAAACGGATGTGCATGGCGCCGCGTCCCTTGGGGCCGGGCAGGCGATGATTGTTGGTGTGGCTGATCGCCAGACGGCTGAGCAGGCCGTTGCTGTGTTTGGCGAAGCGGCCGAAATCCCGGTTGAGCTGCTGCGAGGCGTAGGGAAAGCCGGCCTGCGCGGCCAGATATTCAACGTGATTGATATTGCTTGAGCGAAAGCTGCCGCCATCCACTTCCTGCAGCCCGACGAGGTCGAACTGCCGGAAGGTGTCACACATCACATCGAGGCGGCTGGCGCGGCCGCGATGGGGCAGGAAGTGCTGCCAGCTTCGTGTCACATAGTGATGGTAGGCATGTGTGTGAATGCCGACCTGCATGTTGAAGGTGAGCAGCTTCAGAGACGTGATGCGTTCGCTTTGACTGTCGTCCTGCATTCAATATCCCGGTTGGCAAGGCAGGAAGGCCCGATACGCGTGATATCGGGCCGCCGGCATGATGCATCAATTATGAATCAATTGGTGCCCTGTGCCTCTTTTTCCTGACGGGTCTTCTCGATCAGGGCTTCAGCGATTTTCGGCATGTTGTCCAGACCGTTGGCCGAGCGCGGCGTGATGACATACTGGCCGTTGACGACCAGTGCCGGTACGCCCATCAGCTTGTAGGCCTTCATGCGGGCATTGGCCTGGTTGAGCTGGCTCTTGACGCCAAAGGACTTGAGCGCCTTGAGGGCCTCATCCTTGCTGACGCCATAGTGGGTGAAGAACTCGGCGATGTCGTTGTCATCGGTCAGGCGCTGACCATCCTTCTGGATGGCGTCAAAAAATTCACGGTGAAATTTGGTGTCGAAAATATTCAGCTCACGGGCGGCGTAATAGGCTGTGGCATGGCGCATCCAGACCTTGCCCATGGTGGCCGGCAGACGGTCAAATGTGACGTCATCAGGCAAAGTGTCGACCCAGGTTTCAAGTGGTTCTTCCAGTGCGTAGCAGTGTGGGCAGCCGTACCAGAACACCTCGGTGACGCCGATCTTGCCATCCGGCAGTCCGCTGGAAACCGGTTCATCGAGAACCTCGTAATCCTGCCCGGCAACCGGCTCGGCTGCCATGGCCATGCTGGATAGACCACAAACGGCAATGGCGGCCATCAGCCAGCGGGCGCCTGGAAAATGCTTTGGCTTCACAATGTTACTCCCTGAATAGGAAATGATTTCAATATTACCTGAGCGCTGTTGTTATCAGCATGTTATGCATCGTTACTTTGAACCCCCGGCGCCCGAAGGGTTCCCTGCTATCCTGGCAGACACGAACACGACTGACGAGCGAGGCGTCAACCCGGGGTGTTACACTCACTTCATTATCTCATCTTTGCTCATTGTCTCATCGTTGGAAATACCTCATGTCGGATGTCATGTCTCATCATTTTCCGTCGGCCACGTTTTTGACCAGTGCTCCGAAACTGGCCGATTGTCCGGCAGATACCGGGCTGGAAGTCGCCTTTGCCGGGCGCTCCAATGCCGGCAAGTCCAGCGCCATCAATACGCTGACCCGGCAAAAGGCGCTGGCGCGCACGTCGAGAACGCCCGGGCGTACCCAGCTGATCAATTTTTTTACCGTGGGTGACCCACAGTATCGGCTGGTGGATCTTCCCGGTTATGGCTTTGCCAAGGTGCCGGAGGCCGTACGCCGTGAATGGCAAAAGCATCTGGCGCAGTATCTGCGCGAGCGTCGTTCTCTGCAGGGGACGGTGCTGGTCATGGATGTCCGCCATCCGCTGACCGAATTCGACCAGATGATGATGGGCTGGGCGGATGAAAATGACATGCCTTTGCATATCCTTTTGACCAAGGCCGACAAGCTCAAGCGCGGGGCGGCCATGGGCGTGCTGTCAAAGGTGCGTCATCAGCTCAAGGAGTGGGAGGATCTGGTCAGCGTGCAGCTGTTTTCCTCGCATGATCGTCAGGGGGTGGATGCGCTCAATGAACGTCTTTGTCAGTGGCTTACGCCTGGTCATGCGCCGTCTTCGAAAGATCAACCCTGATTTGAAACGCCTGACGACCTGGTGGCTGAAAGGAGGGCAGCCCCTGACGGCGCTATGGACTAGAAGCTATAGATCTGGCGGCCGGACGGGTAGCGCATGCTCATCGAAGGGGCAGGCGTTTGCGGGCCGAACAGTGTGCCGGTGGTCGGCATATTCTGCGCACCGCGCGTTGGCCGGTCCGGGTCAAACAGCATCGGCTGTGACTGACCCTGCTGGCCATCGAACTGCAACAGGGCCGTGGCCTCTCTCTGCTGGCCCGGATAGTGCAGGGTGGTGCCCTGCGTCAGGCTGGCCTCGCTCGACAACGTTGCCTCGTTGTCTGACATGGGCAGGGCAATCACCAGTGCCAAGGCACAAAGCACCAGCGTAATGCTGAGTATATCGAGAGGACGCATGATCCGAAGAGCCTATCAGGGTCGATGAAAAAGGATGAACACCCACGTCAGGCAGTCATTATTATCAAGCGGGGCATACCATGATGCCCCGTGAAGCGCTGAAAAAAGTGTGCTTATTATTTCATGTCCTAATAATAGGCGAGTGTTTTAAAAGGTAACTGAATTTTTCAGTCCTTCTACGGTCATCCTTCCCTCTTGCCCGTTACTCAAGCCCTGCCAGCATCGCTTCAAGCTCACGAATGTGAGTCAGACGATGAATGCCGGCCGGCGCCTGTTCAGGCAGCCCCGTGTTTTTGGCATCGATCCAGGCCACGTGCATGCCAAGACGCTGTGCCGGCAGGGCATCCTCGGCCCAGGAATCTCCCACATGGACCGCCTCGCGCGGGGACTGTGCGCCCAGACGCGCCATGGCCGACAGAAAACAGCGGGCATCGGGCTTGGGGGCCAGCGCCACACCGGCCTTGATGATGACATCAAAGTGCTCGGCGATGACCAGGCGCTCCAGGTCCACGTTGCCGTTGGTGATGGCGCCCAGACGAATGCCCCGCGCGCGCAGTCTTTCCAGCATGGCCGGCACCTCTTCAAAGATGGCGACATCGTGGCGCAGCGTCAGCATGTGCTCGATGGTGTCATCGGCCCAGCGTCGCGCTTCGTCCTCTGCCAGGCCGAACTCGACCAGCATCCCGGCCAGGGTCTGGTGACGCAGCCAGGTGAAATCCCCCCGACGCAGCGGATGCTGCTGCGCCAGTGCCATGCGTCGGCGCTGATACTCCTCCAGCGGGAAATGCGCCGCATGGCCGATCTGCTCATCAAGCCATTGATAGTGGCCGGGCTCGGTGGCGGCCATTACCGGGCCGTTGTCCCAGAAGGTGTCGTCGAGATCGAAAGTGATGGCCTTAATCATGGGGCGTGTCCTGATGGTCTGAAGTCCTGAAGGAAGAGGCTTCGCGGGAAGATGAGTAACGGTCGGCGTCAGGCTTTCGATGCGCGCGCGGATGGGCGCGGTCAAAGGTGTCAGCCAGATGCTGCCAGTCCAGTCGAGTGTAGACCTGGGTGGTGGAGAGATGGGCATGGCCCAGCAGTTCCTGCACCGCGCGCAGATCCTGGCTCGATTCCAGCAGATGGCTGGCAAAGCTGTGGCGCAGGCGATGCGGATGCAGATGTTCGGGCAGCCCGCGCTCACGGCCCAACTGCGCCATACGCAGTTGAATGGCGCGGTGGCCCAGACGCTGCCCTCGCGTGCCGACAAACAGCGCCGGCTCGTGAGGGCCTGCCAGCAGGCCACGCACCTTGAGCCACTCGGCCAGGGCGGCGGCGGCCCGGCGCCCGATCGGCACCTGGCGCGGCTTGTCTCCCTTGCCGCGCACCCGGGCGCGCTGGGTATCTATATCGCTCAGATCAATGCCGGCAAGCTCTGCCAGACGCAGTCCGCTGGAGTAGCAAAGCTCGAGCATGGCCTGATCACGCAGTGACAGTGGCGAACCATCGTGCGGCATATCCAGAAACTGGCCCAGCACATCGACATCGACCGGTCGCGGTAGATGGCGCGGCATTTTGGGCGTATCCAGCAGGCGAGCCGGGTTGTGGCCCAAAAGTCCCTGTTCAATCAGCAGGTCGCAGAAGCGCCGGATGGCCGCCTGCCGTCGCGCCAGACTGCGCGCCGCCAGCCCACGGGTGCGCTCACGGCCCAGAAAGCGGCGCAGACGGTGAATATCAAGCGCGTCCCATGAGGTGATCGCCTCGCGGTCCATAAATGCCATCAGCGCTGTCAGATCGCGACGATAGGCATCGACCGTGGCCGGACTATGCCGGTGGCGCAGGCGTTCAACAAAGGTGTCGACCAGCGGCTGCAGGGTACTCATGACGAGGTTCGCAGCAAAAGACGCGACATGACCTCGCCCAGCCAGGTCATGTTGTCCGGCGCCATCACCCATGGCAGCGCCGCTTTGTCAGGATGGGCCAGGACCAGATAGCCGTGACGATCCCCCAGCGCCAGTCGGATCACGGCGCAGCGGCCGTCGCTCAGGGACGCGCCCGGCAACAGACGCTCAGACGTCGCGCTGTCCAGCGTCAGCGTGTCATTGGCACAGCAGAGTGTCGAGGCGAGCCACTGATCAGTGTCATCATCAAGTTCATGGGTCGGCGGCTGTGGCCATTCGCCGTTTGAGAGCTGTCGCCACACGGTCAGATGCTGCACGCCAAAGCGCTCACCAAGCTCTGCCGTCAGCGTCTGTGCCAGAGCATCGGGGCTTTCAGCCTGCAGCAGTGACAGGACCAGCGCCCGCATGGCACTGGCCTGCTGATCATGATGTCGCGCCGCGTTCAGCAACGCCTGGTGCTGCCCTTCGGCCAGCTCGGTACGTGCGCGCAGGGTTGCAATCAGACGTTCGACCAGCGATACGGCACCGCCGGTCTGAGGGTGAGAGATCTGCATCGAGGCCAGCAGCGCCTCGCGTCCCTCGAAGAAGTCGGGGTGGCATGAAAGCCAGTCGCTGACCTGATCGGCCTTGAGCGCCTCAGGGCGCTGGCGATCGGGCGCACTACTGTCATCATCGGTCATGTCATCCCCCGGGGAGCAGTTCTATACAATGATACGGCCATCAAAGACACGCTCGGCCGGGCCGATCATGATGACCGAGTGCCCGGGTCCTGCCCATTCGATGCTCAGGTTCCCGCCGGGCAGGGTCACCTCTACGTGCTGATCCAGCAGGCCGCGACGAATGCCGCTGACCACGGCGGCGCAGGCGCCAGTACCGCAGGCCAGGGTTTCGCCCACGCCGCGCTCGAACACGCGCAGCCGCACGCGCTGACGTGACACGATCTCCAGAAAGCCCACGTTGACCCGCCTGGGAAAGCGCGGATGTGCCTCGATGCGCGGCCCCAGCGTGGTCACGGGCGCATGCTCGACGCTTTCAACGTCGATCACCGCATGCGGGTTGCCCATCGACAGGGCATCCAGCGAGATGGTCTCGCCATCGATGTCCAGCGCGTAATCGTGGCTTTCGGTCTCGGCGGTCAGCGGAATATCGCTGGGCGCGAAACGGGGGGCGCCCATGTCGACGCGTACCCGGCCGTCATCGGCCACCTTCAACAGCAGATTGCCGCCAGCGGTCTGGACTGCAATCTCGCGGCGGGCGGTGAGCTTCTGATCCAGCACAAAGCGGGCAAAGCAGCGGGCACCGTTGCCGCAGTTTTCCACTTCACTGCCATCGGCATTGAAGATGCGGTAGCGAAAGTCCATGTCCGGGCGCGATGGTGGCTCGACCAGCAACAGCTGGTCAAAGCCGATACCAAAGCGACGGTCGGCCAGGGCACGGATACGCTCGCTGTCCAGCCGCGCGCGCTGGGTGACCAGATCGACCACCATGAAGTCATTGCCCAGCCCGTGCATCTTGGTGAAGTGCAGCATCATGACGCGTGATGTCCCTGCGGCGTAAGGGCCGCCTCCGGTAGCAGTGCTTCGCCGGCCCAGAGGCTGGCCAGCGGTTCGCGCTCGCGCACCAGATGCATCTGATCACCGACCACCATGACCTCCGGCGGCCGCGAACGGGTGTTGTAGTTCGACGCCATTACGAAACCGTAGGCACCGGCGGAGTGCACGGCCAGCAGGTCTCCCTGCGCAATGGCCAGCTCGCGGTCCTTGCCCAGATAGTCGCCGGATTCGCAGACCGGCCCGACGATGTCCCAGTGCTTCGTGTCATGCGTCCCGCGCTGGTCCACCCGGGTGATGTTCTGCCAGGCCTGATAAAGCGTGGGCCGGATCAGGTCATTCATGGCGGCATCGACGATGGCAAAGTTTTTCGCCTCGCCGGGTTTGAGATATTCGATCCGGGTGAGCAAAACGCCGGCGTTGGCGGCAATCGAACGGCCGGGTTCGAAGATGAGCTCGACGTCTCGGTCCCCGATGCGCTGGCGCAGGGCGGCGATATAGTCCGCCACCGCCGGCGGCGTCTCGCCGGTGTAGTTCACGCCCAGACCGCCGCCCAGATCCAGATGCTCAATGTGGATGCCATGCTCTGCCAGCTGGTCATACAGGGTGAGCAGGCGATCCAGCGCATCCAGAAAGGGCGAGAGTTCGGTGAGCTGTGAGCCGATATGGCAGTCGATGCCGACCGGATTGACGTGCTCAAGCGCAAACGCGCGCTGATAGACGCGCTCGGCATCGGCAATGGCGATGCCGAACTTGTTGTCCTTGAGCCCGGTAGAAATGTAGGGATGGGTGCGGGCATCGACATCCGGGTTGACCCGGATGGAGATGGCCGCCACCTGCCCGAGCCGGCCGGCGACCTCATTGAGGCGCTCAAGCTCTGCCTTGGATTCCACGTTGAAACACTTGATGCCCACTTCCAGCGCCCGGGCCATCTCGTCCTCGCGCTTGCCGACGCCGGAAAAGACCACCCGGCCCGGGTCGCCGCCGGCGGCCAGTACGCGCTCGAGCTCGCCGAGCGAGACGATATCAAAGCCTGCGCCCAGGCGGGCCAGCAGGTTGAGAATGGCCAGGTTCGAGTTGGTCTTGAGGGCATAGCAGATCAGATGACGCGTGCCCTCGAGCGGCCGGGCGTAATCCAGAAAGTGCTGGCGAAAGGCCGCACTTGAATAGACATAGCAGGGCGTGCCAAAGCGCTCGGCCACGCTTGAAAGCGGCAGCTGCTCGACGTGAAGCTGCTCATCGTGCCAGACAAAATGGGTGCTCATGTGCCCCCCTGACCGACGGCAGCCGGTGCAGCAGGCGCGCCGGAGGAGGCGGCGCCGCCTACCGTGCCGGCCGTGGTGGTGGCAGGGCTGCTGTCGCCTTCGGGCACGCTGACGGCGCTCTGGCGCTCGGCATCGTCACCCTGTTGTGCATCATTCTGACCGGCGCTGTCCTGCTGCGCACTGTCTGCTTGGGCGTCGCCTGATTGATAATCGCCCTGCGGGTCGTAGCGGTCACGGGCCTGCTGGTTGTCAGGCATATAGAGCGGGCCGGTCTGGCCGCAGCCGGCCAGCACCAGAGTGGTCATCATGGCCAGTATCAGGCGGTTCATTGCGCACCATCCTTCTGATCAAGGGCATGGGCCGGAAGTTTGGCCAGCGCTTCACGAGCGCGCTGTGCGGCGGCGCGCACCTGGTCGGGGGCCGTGCCGCCAATATGGTTGCGCGCGGCGACCGAGCCTTCCAGCGTCAGATAGTCAAAGATGTCGTCGTTGATGCGGGTGGAGAAGCGCTTGAGCTCTTCAAGCGTCATTTCGGAAAGGTCACGACCTTCTTCGATACCGAAGGCGACCGCCTTGCCAACGATCTCGTGGGCATCGCGGAAGGCCACCCCCTGACGCACCAGGTAGTCGGCGAGATCCGTGGCCGTGGCAAAACCGCGTTTGGCAGCGGCATACATGTTGTCGCTTTTGGCCCGCACCGCCGGGATCATGTCGCCGAAGGCGCGCAGGGAGCCGAGCACGGTGTCGAGGGTGTCAAACAGCGGTTCCTTGTCTTCCTGATTGTCCTTGTTGTAGGCCAGCGGCTGGGATTTCATCAGGGTCAGCAGGCTCATCATGTGACCATAGACACGCCCGGTCTTGCCGCGCACCAGCTCGGGCACATCCGGGTTTTTCTTCTGGGGCATGATCGAGGAGCCGGTGCAGAAACGATCCGGCAGATCGATGAAGTCAAACTGGGCGCTGGTCCAGAGCACCAGCTCTTCACTCATGCGCGACAGGTGCATCATCAGCACACTGGCAAACGCCGTGAACTCGATGGCGAAGTCGCGATCGCTGACCGCATCCAGCGAGTTTTCCGCCGGGCGGTCAAAGCCCAGCAGCCCGGCGGTGACGTGACGATCGATCGGATAGGTCGTCCCGGCCAGCGCCGCGGCGCCCAGCGGCATGATGTTGACGCGCTTGCGCGCATCCAGCAGGCGCTCCTGGTCGCGGGCGATCATCTCCTGCCAGGCCAGCAGATGATGGCCAAAGGTGACCGGCTGGGCGCTTTGCAGATGGGTAAAGCCCGGCATGATGGTATCGGCCTCGGCTTCTGCCAGCTCGATCAGGCCCTGGCGCAGGCGGGCGAGCTCGCTGGCGACGGCATCGATGCCATCGCGCAGATAAAGGCGAATGTCTGTGGCGATCTGGTCGTTGCGTGAACGTCCGGTGTGCAGTTTCTTGCCGACAATCCCGATGCGGTCGGTCAGACGCGCCTCGATGTTCATGTGAATGTCTTCAAGGGCCACGGACCATTCGATCTCGCCGCGCTCGATCTCGGCCTCGATCTCCTTGAGACCATTCACGATGGCGTCGCGCTCGGCGTCGGTCAGAACGCCCACGTGCGCCAGCATGGTGGCATGGGCAATCGAGCCGCGAATGTCATGATGATAAAGGCGCTGGTCGAAACCGATGGAGGCGGTAAAGGCCGCCACGAAGGCGTCGGTGGGCTCGCTGAAGCGACCGCCCCAGGATTGATTGGTGGTTTGCGTCATCTGCTGGCGATCCTGCATCGAAAGGGTCGGGACCGGGAGGCCGGCCGGTTGCCGCCTCCATGGGCGGGTCAGTGTAACAAGAAGTCGATGCCCTGTCGGCACGCCACACGCGCCCTGACGCCTGCAATGACTGTTTTTTGCCGGGCGCCACTGCTTTATCATGGACGTCTCGTTTTGACCTCTACAGGAGCGCTCGTGTCCGACAGAGCCACGATCAGAATCGCCACCCGCAAAAGTCAGCTCGCCCTGTGGCAGGCGGAACACGTCAAGTCTCGTCTTGAGGCCCTGCATCCGGGCCTTGAGGTGGAACTTGTGGGTATGTCCACGCGCGGTGATCGCATCCTGGATACGCCGCTGGCCAAGATTGGCGGCAAGGGGCTGTTCGTCAAGGAACTCGAGGAGGCCATGCTGGCAGGCCTTGCCGACATCGCCGTGCACTCCATGAAGGATGTGCCGATGAGCTTCCCCGACGGTCTCGGCCTGCACGCCATTCTGGACCGAGGCGCGCCCACGGACGCCTTTGTCTCCAACGACTACCCCAATTTTGATGCCCTGCCGCAGGGCGCGAAAGTAGGCACCTCGAGCCTGCGTCGTGCCCTGCAGATTCGTGCGGCTCGCCCGGATCTGGTGGTGCTCAGCCTGCGCGGCAACGTGCAGACCCGGCTGGGCAAGCTCGATGCCGGCGAGTTCGACGCCATTGTGCTGGCCACCTCGGGGCTTGAACGCCTCGGGCTGGCGGCGCGTATTGCCGATCAGCTGGCGCCGGAAGCCATGCTGCCGGCCTGCGGTCAGGGCGCGCTCGGCATCGAGTGTCGCAGCGATGATGACACCCTGCGCGCGCTGATTGCGCCTCTGATCGATCATCCCTCCAGCCTGCGGGTACTGGCCGAGCGGGCCATGAACACCCGTCTTGAAGGCGGCTGTCAGGTGCCGATCGGTGGCTACGCGGTGCTGGAAGACAATGATCAGACGCTGTGGCTGCGTGCTCTGGTCGGTGCGCCCGATGGTTCTCAGGTCATTCATGCCGAGGCACGCGGGCCGGCCAACGATCCGGAAGCGCTGGGGGTTCAGGTGGCAGAAGAACTGCTCGCGCGCGGTGCCGGCGCCATTCTTGATGCCGTTTATGCCGATGAGCGCCCGCCGCGCTGAGGATCCGGGATGTCTTCTTCGTGTTCGAGCCATGGCTCGCATCATACAGCGACCGCTCTGATGGCCCGCCCGGGAGCCCGGGCACGGGCGCTTGAACAGGCGCTTGAGCGAGTCGGGCTGACGCCCCGCTCGCTGGATATCATGACTTTGGTCGCACGCGTGCCGACGCCTTTCGAGCACACGCTCCTGTATGATCTGGATAACTTTCGCCATGTGATCTGTACCAGTCCGTTTGCCGCGACCTGCCTGATCGAGGCCATTGAGGCGCGCTGGCCCCAGTTACCCATCGGCATCGACTTTCATGCTACCGGCGTCAGTACGGCCGAAGTATTGAGCACAGGCCTGGGCGTTGAGGTCAGTGCGCCAGGACCCGGCAGCGGCAGCGCCAGCGAGGCGCTGCTCGACATGCCGGGGCTACAGGCCGTCAGGGGCGCGCGCGTGGCGCTGGTCTCCGGGGAAGGCGGGCGTGAACTGATCGAGCAGACACTTTTGGCGCGTGGCGCCGAGGTGTCACGGCTGTCACTCTATGAGCGACGGCTGCAGCCACCCAGTGCGCCAATGCGTGAGCTTCTGGCACAGGGCGACTTTGCGATATTGATCGTGACCAGTCAGGAGCAGCTCGAGTACCTTGATCAATGGTGTACGCCGGCCACTCGCAAGCGTCCACTGGTCGTTTCCAGCCAGCGATTGGCTACAATGGCAGGCAGGGATCACTTCGAATGTGTTTTCATTGCCGGCGATGCCACGCCGCAGACATTGGCAGAGACCTCGGCAATGGCCTGGCACCAGGCGCCGGGCATACCCGATTAAAAAAAGGGCAGCGATAAATGAGCAAGCAGGAAAACGATAACGACGATCGCAGCAACGCTTCTTCCGGCAGCGCGTCCTCCGACAATGCGTCCACCAGCGTTCCGGCAGGGAGCAACGCCGGCACGACCGGTGCCGCTGAAAATGCCGCGGTGACCGGTGAAAGCACGCGCACCGGTCACATGAGCGGGCCTGATGCTTCGCAGCCGGGCGTCAGCAGCAGCGGTCGGGCGTTCGAGCCCGGTGACATGCGCCCGGAACATCGGCCGCGTCAGAAGGGCGGACGTCGTTCGGTTTTGCTGCCCATTCTGCTTGTCCTGTTGTTGCTGTCGCTGGCGGCCATTGGCTTTGGTGCCTGGTTGTTCGAGCAGCAGCGCAACGAGATGGATCAGCTGCGCCAGGACGTCAATCAGGTTCAGCAGAGCACCCGTCAGTCTACTGGTGAGGTCTCGGGCGCGCTTGAATCAAGTGATCAGCGTCTTGGCCAGCTGCAGTCAAGGCTGGAAGAAAACGATCAGGCGCTGTCGCGCGTGATGGAAGAGCTTACGCGCAGCCAGCAGACCGACGAGCGCCAGTGGCAAAATGCCGAGATCGAGTACCTGCTGCGCATGGCCAACCAGCGCCTGCAGCTCGAGCGTGACATCAGCGGCGCCCAGTCCCTGCTTGAGACCGCCGACCAGCGTCTGCGCCAGATTGATAATCCGGCCCAGCTGCCGGTGCGCCGCGCGATTGCCTCCGAGCTGTCACAGCTCAAAAGCCTGCCCGACGTCGATCAAAATGGCCTGTTTCTGACGCTGTCGGCCATGGCCGGCCAGGTGGATGACCTGCCGCTGTCTCAGGAAAGCGAAGCTCTGGCGGCGCAAAAGGATGACGGTTCGCTCTTTACCGGCGGCTGGCGCGAGCAGCTCTCGCGCATGGGCACTCAGCTCAAGGATCTGGTTACGGTCCGTCGTCACGATGAGCCGCTGGAGGCGCTGATCACGCCCACGCAGGAAGGCTATCTGCGCCAGAACGTGCGTCTGCTGCTCGAACAGGCCCAGCTGGGTGTCATGCGCAGCAATGGGGAGATCTATCGTGAAAGCCTTGAGCGCGCCGGCACGCTGATCACGACCTATTTCCGCACCGATGACAGCAATGTCCAGCGCCTGCAAAAGCAGCTCGAGTCGCTTTCACAGCGCAACATCAGCCCCGAGTTGCCTGACATCAGCGGTTCGGTTGATGCCATCAACAAGCTGCAAAACGCCCGTCGCAACGGTGAGGGGGCGTCCTCATGAGAAAGCTGATCCTGTTCATTGTCGTCGGGCTGGCCGCCGGGGCGCTGATCGGCCAGCTGATGATGTCCACGCCGGGCTATATTCTGATCCGGGTCGGTGACATCTCGCTGCAGACCTCGTTCTGGTTCGGCATGCTGCTGCTGTTTGCGCTCTTTCTGGTGCTGCACTTTGTCCTGCGCCTGCTCTGGCGTCTGCGTCGTCCGGTCAGCCGGATGAAGCTGTGGAACGCCCGTACCCGCAACCGTCAGGCCATGCATCGCACCGTCAAGGGGCTGGTGGCGCTGGCGGAAGGGCGCTGGAAGCGTGCCGAGCAGTCGCTGACCCGCTCGGCCGAGGACTCCTCCACGCCGTTGGTCAACTACCTCTCCGCGGCGCTGGCAGCCCACTACCAGGGGCGCCATGAGCAGGCCGACGAGCTTCTGAAAAAGGCACATCACAGCACCGAGGGCGCTGACAGTGCCGTCGGGCTGGTTCAGGCACAGCTGATGTTGGATCGTCAGCAGTCCGAACAGGCACTGGCGATTTTGACCCGGCTTCAGACGCAGATGCCGGAGCATCCGCAGGTGCTCAAGCTGCTCAAGCAGGCCTATCTCAACGTGGAAGACTGGGAAGGCATGCGCCAGTTGCTGCCGAAACTCGAGCGCCACGATCTGATCAGTGAAGAAGAGCGCAAAACGCTTGAGCGGCGCACGTACCAGGCGCTTCTGACCCAGGCCGATCAGCAAAAGGATTACGAGCGCGCCCGTACGCTCTGGGCCGGAATGCCGGAAACGCTCAAGGGTGACGTGGATCTGGTGTTGCTGCAGGCGGCCATTCTGGAACGGGGCAATGACGCCGGCGAAGCCGAAAGCATGATTCGCCAGTCGCTGCGCAACCGCTGGGATAGCCGGTTGGTGGCGCACTATGGCCTGCTGTCGGTCGAGCCCGAGCGTCAGCTGGTCACGGCCGAGAAGTGGCTGCAGGAGCGTCCCAATGACCCCGAGCTGTTGATGACGCTGGGCCGACTCTCGCTGCGCAATGCCTACTGGGGCAAGGCGCAGGAGTACTTCGAGGCCAGCCATCGCCAGCGCCCCAGCGGCGTGGCCTGTGCCGAGCTTGCCAGGCTCTATGCAAGCCTTGGCCAGCACAGCAAGAGTCAGCACTACTATCGCAAGAGCGTGGAGCTGCTGGACCGCTCGCTGCCGGCACTGCCGCAGCCCAGCGAACACACCAGCTAGTCTCGACACCTCACTGAAAGAGCGCCTGCGGGCGCTCTTTTTCATGGCACCATCATGACTTTTTGAGTTAACCCGTGCGGCTTGGAAAGTGGCTGCGCAGAGAATTAACGTCTCGAAGCGTAATGTTTTGGAGAGTAACGGGCATGCAGTCAACAGGCATCATGGGTAATGTCAGCCCCTTGTGGCGGACCAGGCTGTCACGGTCATGGCGTTGTTTTGCAGGGCTGTGTCTGGTCGTGGCCAGTATCGGGGGCGCTCAGGCCCAGGATCAGCAGGACGACGTGCTGCGCACTACGCTCGATAACGGTCTTGAGGTCGTGATCGTGCACAGTGACCTGGCGCCGGTGGTCACCACCCAGGTCAATTACCATGTGGGCTCCAGTGAAGCCTCCAGCGAATTCCCCGGCACCGCGCACGCCGTTGAGCACATGATGTTTCGCGGCGGCCCGGGACTTTCAAAGGATCAGCTTTCGGTCATCTCGGCCAACATGGGCGGCAACATGAACGCCTTCACCGAAAATGACCGCACCCAGTATCACTTCACCGTCCCGGCCGAGGATCTGGACGTGGCGCTTCATATCGAGGCCTCGCGCATGAAGGCCATCGACATGAGCAAGTCCGACTGGGCGCAGGAGCGGGGCGCCATCGAGCAGGAAGTGTCGGGCAATCTCTCCAATCCGGCCTTTCGCTTTTATACCCAGCTGGTTGAAGAGCTCTACCATGGCACGCCCTATGCCTGGACCCCGCTGGGCACGCGCGACTCCTTTGACACCACCACTGCGGCGCATCTCAAGGCCTTTCACGATCAGTGGTATGTCCCCAATAACGCCACGCTGGTGATTGCCGGCGATGTGGACCCACAGCAGGCCCTGTCCCGGGTGCAGACGCTTTTCGGTGACATTCCCGAAAAGGATTTGCCCAAACGCCCCGAATTTGATTTCAAACCGGTCACGGCGCGCACCATCGAGCTGCCCACCAACAGCCCCTATGGCTCGATCTATATGGGCTGGCGCACGCCCGGCCTGCAGGACGACGACTTCGCCACCACCCAGGTGCTGCTGGACGTACTGGGCTCCGAGCGCGGCGAGCTGGCCGCCATGGGCTATGACGGCACGGCACTGGCCGGCGGCATGGGCGGGCAGCTGCAGCCACACGCGGGTCTTGCCATGGCGGTAGGGGTCTTTCCCCAGGGCGGTGATCCCGCACCGATCAAGGCACGCATGACCCATATCATTGAAGGCGTGGTTCAAAACGGCGTGGACCCGTCGCTGGTCGCGGCGGCGAAGCGTCGGATCATTGCGGAAGTGGATGCCTCGCGCGAGTCGGTCTCGGGGCTGGCCAGCGCCTGGTCCGATGCGCTGATCAAGCGCGGTCTCGACTCCCCTCAGGACATGAAGGCGCAGTACGAGGCGGTTACCGTGGACCAGGTCAACGCACTCGCCAAAAGGCTTCTGAAACCCGAACACGCCATTACCGCCGTGCTGACGCCGGAGGCGTCCGGTGCGCCAACCAGCAGCGAGGGTTACGGCAAGCCGGAGGATCTGACCACCACGCCCAGCGGCCCGGTAGCGCTGCCGTCCTGGGCCGAGCATGCCTTTGACAACCTCGATATCCCGGTCTCGACGCTTGCGCCAAAGGACTATCAACTGGCCAACGGCCTGCGCCTGATCGTGCAGCCGGAAACCGCCAGCGATCGCATCATGGTGAGCGGGGCCATCCAGACCAATGACGATCTGCAAACGCCCCCGGGCAAGGAGGGCGTCGGTGACATTCTGGAGGGCATGTACGGCTACGGCAGCCAGTCGCTGGATCGCCAAGCGCTGCGCGCCAGGGTAGACGAGCTGGGCGCCGAAGAGAGTGCCGGCACCAGCTTCGGACTGGTGGTGCCAAAGGCCAATCTTGATGATGGACTGGCGCTGCTGGCCGAGCATCAGCTCAATCCGAACTTCTCGGAAGACGCCTTTGATACCCTCAAACAGCAGAGTGCCCAGGCGCTGCCCGGTCGTTTAAAAAGCCCGGGCTTTCAGAACGCCTATGCCATGCTTGGGGCGCTGCTGCCCGAGAATGATCCCATGCAGCGCCACATGACGCCCGAGTCGCTCAAGAGCCTCACGCTTGAAGACGTGAAGCAGTACTTTGCGCGAGTGTCACGTCCGGACATGACCACCATGGTGGTGGTGGGTGACGTCGACCCCGAGCAGGTGCGCGATCAGGTCGAGCGCTACTTCGGCGGCTGGCAGGCACAGGGTCCGAAGCCGGACGTGGACTATCCGGCGGTGGCGCTGAACAAGGCCGGTGCCTATCACACGCCTGACAGCGCGGCGAGCCAGTCGCAGGTGTCCATGTCACAGATGATCGATATCGACCGTGACAGTGATGATCGCTTTGCGCTGTTTCTGGGTAATCAGGTCCTCAGCGGCGACTTTGCCTCGCGGCTGCATCAGGCGCTACGTGAGCAGCGCGGGCTGGTCTACGGCGTGAGCTCGAACCTGAGCCTTGAGGCCCATCGCGGGCGCTTCAACGTCAGTTTCGGCAGCGACCCTGACAACGTGCAAAAGGCGCGCGAGCTGATCATCCATAACCTTGAGCGGATGCAAAACGAGCCGGTCAGCGACAGCGATCTGCATCGGGCCAAGAGCATTCTGCTACGGGCGATGCCGATGCAGGCCGCAAGCTACGGCGCCATCAGCGGATCGCTTTTGAGTCTGGCGCTCTCCGACAAGCCGCTGGATGCCACCACGAAGGCGGCGCAGCAGTTCATGGCCCTGACTCCGGAAGAAGTGCAAAAAGCCTTCAAGGCGCATATTCGCCCGGAGGGTTTTGTCACCGGCATTCGCGGGCCTGCGGCGCAGTAGGCCGTATTCGGCGTCGTGGGGATAACGCACGATGAAAAAGCGCCGGGGCCATGCCTTGGCGCTTTTTCATGTCTGACGTATAAGCGTTCGCGCCGCCAGAAACAGCTGTGCGTGGCGCTCGGCCAGTGCGGTGAGATCACGGTCGTAGCCGCCACCGATCACTGCAGCCACCGCAATATCACGCCGTCCGCACTGCTCAAGTACAAAAAAATCGCGTCGGTAGAGGCCCTCAAGGGTCAGTTCGAAGTGCCCCAGCCGGTCGCCGGCGTGGACGTCGGCGCCAGCGTCATACAACACCAGCTCCGGGCGCACCTGATCCAGCAGTGCCGGAATTTCCCTTTCGAGTACGTCCTGATAGGCCTTGTCATCGGTGCCGCGGGGCAGGGCGATGTCCCGGTCGCTGTGCCGCTTGGTAAAGGGAAAGTTATCCACACCGTGTATTGAGCAGGTGAACACGCGTGGATCGTTTTGAAAGGCGTAGGCCGTGCCATCGCCCTGATGCACGTCGCAATCGATGACCAGAATGTGTTTGATACCGTAAACGGCCATCGCCTCATGGGCGGCTACGACCAGGTCGTTGAGCAGGCAATAGCCGCTGGCGGCGTTCGGGTAGGCGTGGTGGGTGCCGCCGGCGGTATTGCAGGCCAGGCCCGTTTCAAGCGCTGAGCGCAGCGTGGACAGCGTCCCGCCCACCTCCAGCAGCGTGCGCTCGACCAGTTGAGGCGACCACGGAAAACCGCTGCGTTTTCTGGCCTTTGGGTCGCTGTCACCCAGATAAAAGGCCTGTAGCCAGCCTTCCGTATGGGCACGCAACAGCTGAGTGCTGGAAGGCGTCGTCGGCGTGATCCAGTCGATCAGCGGATCATCGTCAAAGCCCAGCGTTGATAGCTGCTGGCGCAGGGCGCGAAACTTGGCCATCGGGAAGGGGTGGCGCTCGGGCCAGTCAAACGTATAGCCCGGGTGATGAATGAGCGGCAGGCGCATGTCAGTTGTGGGCGCTCAGGTGCTGATCGACCCAGGCCCGCACCTGCGGATACGGATAGCCCTCCAGTGCGCCAAATGTCTTGAGCCCGCGGGCCTTGAGGGGCGTGAATACCGGCATGGCCAGCGCGCAGAGAAAATGCGTGACCCGCTCGGGCGTCGGGGCGTGCTGAAAGTGCGCCTGATGGCGCGCCATTAATGGCCCGGCCAGCTCGTCAAAGTCGAGTGCCTCAAGGGAGGTTGAGGCTGGCGGGGCAGGCAGCCGGGCCACATGGCCGTCGCACACCGAGCAGTGGCCGCAGTGCTCCGGCACGCGTGTATCGCCAAAGTGCAGCGCCAGACGTCGCGACAGGCAGGTCTCGGTTTCAAACAGCGCCAGCATCTGCGCCAGCCGTTCGATATCGGCCTGCTCGCGGCTGCAAAAGCCTTCGTGCAGCTCGCACGCCAGACTTATCGGATCGATCTCGGGGGTGCAGACCTCAAAGACATCCGTCATGCGCTTGCCCTCCAGCACCACCCAGCCCTTGTCCTGGAAGTACTCAAGCGCGGTGATCACGCGCGAGCGCGTGGCATCGATGCCGGCTTCCAGCCCGGCCTGGTGCAGGCGCTCGAAATCCACCGTGCCCCAGGTGCGGGCGATGGGGATATTGTCGATCACCAGCCGGATGAAATCGGCGCGCTCGCCCTCAAACCTTGCAGCCAGTTCAGAAGGCGCCATCTCGTAGCGCAGGCGATATTCGGCCAGGTAGGTAAAGCGCGGCGCGATCACGCCCTGCATTTCCAGGCGCACCAAAAGTGTTTTCAGCGGCAGTGCGCGGATGTTGCTGTCCCGCGAGAGCGTGTTCATCACCACCGGCCACTGGCGCTCCGGGGTCTGACCTGCGGCCTGAATCTCTTCCAGTACCCGCTGAATGCCTTCGCGCTCCGGCGTATCGCCGTGGGTGAAGTTCTCAAGCACGCCCAGCCCGTCTCGTCCGGCCAGCATCAGACAGGTCGAGGGTGCGCCGTCACGGCCGGCGCGGCCGATCTCCTGGCTGTAGTTCTCGATCGACTTGGGCAGGTCAAAATGCACCACGTTGCGAATGTCACGCTTGTCGATGCCCATGCCAAAGGCAATGGTGGCCACGATCACCGGCACCTCACCTTGCATGAACTGCTGCTGGATCTCGTCTCGCACTTCGGCCGCCAATCCTGCGTGATAGGCGCGCGCGCGAATGCCTTGTGCCGACAGCGCTTTGGCCAGCGTCTCGGCGCCCTGCTGCAGGGTGACGTAGATGATGGTCGGCGCTTCCTGGCCTGCCACCTGCTGCGGGGCCAGCCATGTGATCAGCGCCTCAACGCGCCGGGCCTGGGCCACCGGGCGTACCTGCAGGTTCAGATTGCGGCGATAAAAGCCGGTGGTGATCACATCGTCAGGGGCGATGGCAAAGCTTCGCTGCATGTCCTGAATGACGCCGGGCGTGGCCGTGGCGGTCAACAGCAGGACCTGGGGGATATTGAACTCACGCTGGTACTCGGGCAGGCGCAGATAGTCGGGGCGAAAGTTGTGACCCCACTCGGAGATACAGTGGGCCTCGTCGATCACCATCAGCGAGATCGGCACCTGGTGGAGAAAGTGTCGAAAGCGCTCGTTGCGCAGCCGCTCGACCGACACCATCAAAATCTTCAGCTCCCCCTGGCGCGCGCGCGTCATGACCTCGCGCACCGCGTCGCGGTCCATGGTCGAGTCGATGCTTTCAGCGGCGATGCCGCGCGATTTCAAAAAGGCGAGCTGATCCTGCATCAGGGCCAGCAGCGGCGAAATGACCAGCGTCAGGTTGGGCAGATGCAGTGCCGGCAGCTGATAGCACAGCGACTTGCCGGCGCCGGTGGCGAAAATGGCCGCCGTGGATTGACCCGCCAGCACCCGCTCGATGACCGGGCCCTGGCCGGCGCGAAAGTGTTCAAGGCCGAAGACCGTCTCAAGGGTATGGCGCGCAGCGTCGGTCGCGTCAGTGGGCATGCAGGGCTCCGGTCATCACAGAAAAGGGGCGACAGCCTAACGCCCGGGGCGCGGGCTGTCAGGGTTTGCGTGAGGATCCTCGCCGGCCCAGGGGGCCTGATCATCACGGGCCGTGGTCTGCACGGGTCTCAGGGTCGCGCCTTCCCCTTCATATCGGGCCGTGCGGTAGCTGACGCCGTGGCGAGTGCGCGGCGGCTCGGTGCCGATGTGCATGGCGGCCACCCGTTCGATGATCGCCCGGTCGGCCAGTGTCTGGCGGTCCTGCATGCGCAGGTGCTGCAGCCAGTTGGGTACCAGAAAGACTTCCTGCCACAGGTCACGCGTTTCGATGTCGCGATACAGCGACCAGCGTTTGGCCCCGTTGCGCAGTCGAAGTCGACGCAGCGGACGCACGGCGCGGGCGAAGTCGCGGACCTGGTCGGCATCAATGCGATATTCGATGGTCACCATGACCGAGCCGCGGGCCGGGTCAAAGTCAAAATCCGGTGCCTCGGTATGGGTCTCCGGGGCGCCCATGAGGCTGTCACTGTCCAGTTCCGGCAGGCGTGAGGGCAGCAGCACCAGCGATGAGACCAGCAGCAGGCTCCCGGCCATCAACAGTGCCGTCTGCGTGCCCAGGCTTTCTGCCATATGGCCCCACAGGAACGAGCCCATCGTGAGCCCGGCATAAAGTGCCGTCTGATAGAGTG
The DNA here is from genome assembly GCF_052692355.1 of Kushneria sp. Sum13. Classification (NCBI taxonomy): domain Bacteria; kingdom Pseudomonadati; phylum Pseudomonadota; class Gammaproteobacteria; order Oceanospirillales; family Halomonadaceae; genus Kushneria; species Kushneria sp. Sum13. The sequence continues at coordinate 3,232,660 of NZ_CP199847.1, read as the reverse complement.
CCAGGGCGCGGGCCTTGACCCAGTCCGGCACCAGAATCTGCACGGAGGAGTTATAGGAGGCCACCGCCGCAATCCAGCAGCTGCCGCCGATGATCAGGGCAGGAAACATGGCCCAGAGGGTGTTAGCGCCCCCCAGTACCAGCATCACGCCGCCCAGCGTCATGGCCGCGACGCTGATCAGCCGGCTGCTGCCCAGTCGCCGGCGGGCTCGGTTGACCAGCGTGCTGGCGGCAATCGCCCCGACGCCCAGCCCGCCCAGCATGTAGCCATAAAGCGAGGCGTTGCCGCCGGGATGGTCATGGGCCAGCAGGGGGAGCAGCGCCCAGATGGCACTGGCCGAGATGCCAAAGATGAACGAGCGCAGCATGATCAGCCGCGTCACGCTGGAATACTGGGTGAAGTGAATGGCGGCCTTGATGCCTTCCCACAGCCGCTCGGGCGGCAGGTGCTTTTCGGGCACCGCACGCCGCCAGCGCCACAGCGCCCAGATCAGGGTGCAAAAGCACAGGACATTGAGCAGAAATATCCACGCAGGCCCGAGCGCTGCCAGCAGCATGCCGCCGATCGCCGGGCCGATGGCGCGGGCAGCGTTGTAGTTGACGCTGTTGAGCAGCACGGCGCTGCTGACCAGATTGCGCGGCACCTGTTCGTTGACGGCCGCCTGCCAGGCCGGGGTGGTAATGGCACCACCCACGGACACACATAAAATCGAGGCAATCAGAAGGGTGGGTGTCAGCAGTCCCATGAAGGCGATGACGGTGATGAAGACCCCACCCAGCACCTCAATAAAAAGCCCGAACAGCATCACCCTGCGCCGATCATAGTTGTCGGCAATCACCCCGGTCACGATCGACATCAATACCAGTGGTGCCGCGGCGGCCACCTGAATCATGGCCACCATGACAGGGCTTGCCTGCGCCGAGGTCACCACCCAGGCGGCGGCCACTGACTGCGCCCAGACCCCAAGATTGGCAAAGAGGTTGGCCATCCAGATGATGCGAAAGGCAGGAATCGACAGCGGCGCCCAGGTGCTGACGTTGTCCGGGCGCGGCGGGACGGCGGTTTTCTCGAGCGTCAGATCACTCTGGCGGGATACGGGTTGCAGCATGAGGCACTCTTCAGGTCAGTAGCATCCGATCAAATCGATAGCGTCTAAAAGCGGGCCGTGCAGGGCTCCATGTTACGCCGTTTCATGGTCTCCGGCAGGCCGGGTCATGGCTTTTTTCGGCAATTTGCCCTGCATCAAAACCGCCAGCGCGCCCCCTGCTAAAGTCGCAGGCAATCGATCGTCAACGGCGGCTGCCCGTGAGCGCCACCCTCCTGCGGAGTGTTTCATGAAAGTCACCCTCTATAGTGCCCAGCCCTATGATGAACGTTTCTTTGAAGAGACCCGGCTTGAGGGCTTTGCCCATGCCTCGTTCGATCTGGTGTATCAAAAGGCCACGCTGACCCATCAGACCACGGCGCTGGCCGAGGGCAGTGACGCCGTGTGTGTGTTCGTCAATGACGTGCTGGACAAGACCGTGCTCGAGGCGCTGGCCGACATGGGCGTCAGGGCGATCGTGCTGCGCTGTGCCGGGTTCAACAACATCGATCTGGACGCCGCCGAGCGGCTGGGGTTTTTCGTCGCCCGGGTACCGGCCTATTCGCCCGAGGCCGTCGCCGAGCATGCGCTGGCACTGGTCATGACGCTCAATCGCCATACCCATCGCGCCTTCAACCGCGTGCGCGAGGGCAACTTCGCCCTCGATGGCCTGCTGGGCGTAACGATGCACGGCAAAACCGTCGGCATTGTCGGCACCGGACGTATCGGTCTGGCCACAGCGCGCATCTTCAAGGGGCTGGGGTGCCGGGTGCTGGGCAGTGATCCGTTTCCCGCGCCGGCCTTTGCCGACATCGGCGAGATCGTGGATGTGGACACGCTGCTGGCCCGCGCCGATATCGTGTCACTGCACTGCCCGCTGACGGATGCCACCCATCACCTGATCAATGAGGCGTCCCTTGCGCGCATGAAACCCGGCGCCATGCTGATCAACACCTCCCGCGGGGCGCTGATCGATACCTGCGCCGTGATCGAGGCGCTCAAGTCGCGCCAGCTCGGGGCGCTGGCCATCGATGTCTACGAGCAGGAGAGCGGACTGTTCTTTCAGGACCGATCTTCCGAAATCATTGACGACGATGTGTTCTCGCGGCTCATGACCTTTCCCAACGTGCTGGTGACCGGCCACCAGGGCTTTTTCACGGTCGAGGCCCTGCGCGAGATCGCTCAGGTCACCTTCCAGAACCTGCTCTGTCTGAAACGTGGCGGCCACTGTGACAATGCCCTGATGCAGGCCTCGTACTGATTACTGATCCCCGGGAGGGTCTGCTCATGTGGCAACAGCTCTACGATCCGCTCAACCAGCCGATATGGTCGGCACTGGCCGCGGCCATCCCCATGGTGTTCTTTTTGCTGGCGCTGACCGTGCTCCGGCTCAAGGCTTTGACGGCGGCGGCCATCACCCTGGGCCTGTCGCTGGTCATGGCGCTGTGGTTATTTCACATGCCCCTGTCAAAGGCGGTGATGGCGGCCCTTTATGGGGTGGCCAACGGGCTCTGGCCGATCGGCTATATCGTGTTGATGGCCGTGTGGCTGTACCGGGTGGCCGTCAAAAGCGGCAAGTTCGAGATCATCCGCGGCAGCATCGCGACTGTCTCTGAGGATCAGCGCATTCAGGTTCTGCTGATCGCCTTCTGCTTTGGGGCCTTTCTTGAAGGGGTGGCGGGCTTTGGCGTGCCGATCGCCATTTGTGCCGCGCTGCTGGTGGAGCTGGGGTTCAAGCCGATTCGGGCGGCCATGCTGTGTCTGGTCGCCAATGCTGCGGCCGGTGCCTACGGAGCAATCGGGATTCCCATCATTGTTGGCGCGCAGCAGGGCGGCGTGACCACAAGCGCGCTGGCGCCGATGCTGATGGCCATTTTGCAGCTTTCCACGCTGTTCATTCCGGCCCTTCTGGTGATGATCCTGGACGGCTGGCGCGGTTTGAGACAGACCTGGCCTGTGGTCGTGCTGATCGGCGTGCTGTTTTCGGGCAGTCAGGCGCTGGTGCTGTGGCTGCTGGGCCCTGAGCTGGTCGATGTCGTACCGCCGCTGCTTTCCATGGGCGCACTGGCGCTGTTCATGCGCTTGTGGCGGCCAGAGCATGTGTATCGGGAGCCCGATGCGCCGGCGGTCAGCGCCAAACGCTGGCCACTGAAGGCCGTACTGCTGGCCTGGTCGCCGTTTTACATTCTTACCGTGATCATCATGGTCTGGAGTCTGCCGGCCTTTCGGGCCCTGTTGGCGACCGACGGGCCCCTTGCGGCCACCGTACTGCAACTGCCGATTCCGGGACTTCACCTGCAGGTGCAGGAGCTGCCGCCCATTGCCATGGCCCCTCATGCCTTGCCGGCGCTGTGGAAGATAGAGCTGGTGGGGGCGGCAGGCACGGCCATTTTACTGTCTGTCATCGTGACCACGCTCACCTCGAAAACCCTGTCACTGCGACAGGGTGCCGGCCAGCTGGTGGTGGCGATGCGTGATCTGTGGCGGCCGCTGGCCACGATATGCCTGGTGATGGCGGTGGCTTATGTGGCCAACTTCTCGGGCACATCTTCAACGCTTGGGCTGGCGCTGGCCGAGGCCGGCCGGGCCTTTCCGCTGATCTCTCCGGTCATCGGCTGGCTGGGCGTGTTCATTACCGGCTCGGTCGTCAATAATAACGTCCTGTTTGCTCATCTGCAGGCCGTCACGGCCGGTCAGATCGGCACCAGTCAGCCCCTTCTGGTCGCGGCCAATACCATTGGCGGCGTCATGGCCAAGGTGATGTCACCCCAGTCGATTGCCATCGCGGCCGGTGCAGTGGGGCTGGTCGGTCAGGAGTCTGCCATCATGCGCGCGACACTGCGCTTTAGCCTGGCGCTGCTGGTTTATGCCTGCCTCTGGACCTTTGGGCTCTCCCTGCTGGTGTAGCACTGCTTACTCAGTTTTCGCGGCGCTGACGCCGGATCAAAAGCCCCATGGCGATCAGCGCCAGTGCCGCGACAATCACGGAAAAGGCGATGCCGGCAGCCACCAGGCTGGTCAATGCTGCCGTGACGCCCAGCCCGACGACGGGCAGAGAGATCGCCACGTAGATCACCACAAAGTAGGTCGAGGTCACCTCGCTCTTGCGATCCTTGGGCGAGGCACCGACCACCTCACCCAGTCCCGAGCGCAGGGTGATGCCCTGACCGGCGCCTGATATGGCCGCCCCGGCGAGCATCAGCCACAGTGAGGCCACGCCGATCGCGCCGCCCACCACCAGTACGCCCACCGCCAGAATCAGACACCCGACGATCAGGCGCTTGCGCTCGGGAATAAAGCGCATGCCCGCCTGCCCCAGTGCAGAGGCGATGAAAAGGGTGATGACCACCACGCCAATCATGGCCAGGTTGTCGATGCCGAGTGTTTTTTGCACAAAGGAGGGCGCCGCCGCGGTGAAAAGCCCCAATACGGCAGTGCCGGCAAAGCCTGCAATGCCGGCAGGGACGAAAACGCCGCGCACTTCATCCGGGATGCCCAGCCGCTGAATTCGAAGGCGTACGCGCTCGGGTCGCTCGACCGTCTCCGGTGCCCACCAGACGCCCATCATGGCCAGCGCACACAGCACGATGTGCAGGGCGTAGGGCAGATGCAAAGGCCAGGCCACGTACTGTGCCAGCACGCCCGCGACCAGTGGCCCAAGGCCCAGCCCCATGACATTGGTGGCCGTCGCCGTCAGCGTTGCACCCTTTTGCCACTCGGGCGGCGCCTGTTCGATCACGGCGACCGTCGCCGTGCCGGTAAAGATTCCGGCGGACATGCCTGACAGCAGTCGCCCGATCAGGAGTGGCACCAGCTCGGGGCTTGAAAGAAAGACCACGTCACTGATCACCGCCAGCACCAGGCCTGCGATTAACAGCCGTCGTCGTCCCAGCTGATCCGACCAGCTGCCAAAGCCGATCAGGGCGGTAATCACCCCTACGGCGTAGGCCGCAAAGATGACCGTGATGATGATCTGGGAATAGTCCATCCGTTGCTGATAGATCGGATAAAGCGGGGTAGGCAAGGTGGTGCCCAGCATGGCCATCAAAAAGGCGAAGGTGACCAGCAGAAATGAAACGCGCCCCGGTGAGCGCTGTGTCGATGTGGCAGATCTGGACATGAAGGGACTCCCTGTTGTGCTGGAAGCCTGGTACAGATCGGGGAGAAGATCGCCTTCAGGTCAGGATAAAAAAACGACGCCCGAAGGCGCCGTGTGTCAGCAGTTTCCCTTTTTGGCCTGACCGGGCGGGCAGAAGTTGCCATTGCCGTGGCCATGATGACCATCACCGATGATCACGGCCGGCTCCGGGTTGATGCGCGCCGGTTGATAGCTGCAGGCCGCCAGAGTGACCATCAAAAGTGCCGTGCAAAGCGTACGAAACAGAGAAGGCATGTCGATATTTCCTGACCGATGACGGCTGACATGATGACCTGACGTCATGGGTTTCAAACGCATGAACAGTTTGAGCATTACCCGTTATTTCCGGTCGTTGTAGCGCCTGCCAGATGAGCCGGGTGCTTCATGAGACTGATGAAAATCATTGTCAGCGTTGCGAGTGGCATGGCCACCAGCACACTGTTCCAGCCCATTGGTTTACCCAGAACAATTTCCCAGACAAGCGTGACAAGTCCGCCAACGACCATGGCTGCGACGGCACCTGCTGGTGTGGCGCGGGGCCAGAGCAGTGCAGCCAGAAAAACCGGTGTGATGGCGGCGCCATACATGCCGTAGGAGTACATTTGCATGGCCAGTACGCTGGGAAAGAAAGCCCCCAGCACCCAGGCCAGTATGCCCAGGCCAACCACTGTCAGGCGATTGGCCAGCAATGCCCGATGCGGTGCAATACGTATCTTGAAAAGCCCGCCCAGGATGTCCTGAGTGAGACTCGCCGAGGCCGATAACAGATAGGAGTTACCAGTGGTCAGTAGCAACGCCACGATCGAGGCCAGCAAAAAGCCGCCAACGACGGTGGGCAGACCCTGCTGTGCCAGCGTCATCATGGACGTGGACGGCGTTATATCGGGATAGAGCACACGAGTGGCGCACACCAGCAGTACGATCAGGGAGGTGCAGGCAATGGAGGCGATCACCAGTCCCATGGCAGCCTTGCGCGCTGTGGCAGGGTCACGTGCAGCAGCAAAACGCTGAAAAAGATTCTGATCGCCCAGAATCAGCAAGAACAGCGGCAGGAAATAGCCCATCGCCTGCCAGGGAGATAGACCGCCCAGCAATGACTGTTGTACTTCTGGCAGAGCGTTATAAAGCCCATCGAGCCCGCCCAGCGGTGTGAGCACAAGCGGTACGGCCATTAACATGCTGACGAGTATGATCACCGCACTCAGATAGTCGGTATAGGCGACCGACACCAGACCGCCCATGGTGGCAAGACCGATCATGACGGCTGCCGAAATCAGCACACCCTGCCAGACCGGCAGGCCGAAGGCGAGATTGAGTGCCTGGCCTGCGCCGGTGAACTGATAGGACACGATGCCCACATAGGCGAGCAGGATGATCAATGAGGCCAGCGTTCGCGCCGTTGGCCCAAATCGTGCCTCGATCAGCCCGGGGATGGTAGTGGCTTCGCTACGTCGCATTTTTGAAGCCAGCAGAAAGTAGATCACCAGTGCTGCGACCGGAATACCGGCAAAAAAGAAAATGGCGGCGCCCGGCCCATACTGGAAGACAAAGCTGGCACCGCCCACGATCGAGCCAGAGCCAACAAAGGTGGCCAGAAGTGTTGCCGTGAGTACCATGGTAGACAGCGAGCGACCAGCGACGATGAAGTCGCTGTCATCATGTACCTTGCGTCGCGAAAAATAGAGGCCGATGAGGAGCATCAGCACGATATAGCCCATGACGTACAGTGCGTGCATGGCCTGTTCTCCCTTTGTGGTTGTTATCAGGCGGTCATGTCGTTGTTGGCGGGGACGCCAGAGCCTCCGGGGTAATACCGGAGGCTTCAGACTTATTGAAGCTGGTGTTTGATGAGTCGCCCTGCCTGCATGATCAGCGGTATGTGGGCGCCCTGGCCGGTCAGAAGGCTCATGTCTTCCAGCGGATTGCCATCGACCACGATCAGGTCGGCGCGGGCGCCTGCCGCGATGCAGCCAATGTCACCTTCGCGGCACAGCAGGCGAGCAGCATCCAGGGTGGCACTGCGAATGACTTCGTGTGGGGGCAACACGCGTGTGCGTATAACAAATTCTTCGGACTGATGGCGGTGCATTTCACCGAGCAGGTCGCTTCCATAGGCCATGGTCAGACCGGCCTCACGCATGATTTTCAGGCTTTCAAGGCCTGCCAGGCGAACGTCATCAACCTTGGCAACAGAGTCGGGCTTGAGTCCGTACTGTGCACCTTCCTGTTTGAGCATTTCGTAGGTGACCAGTGTCGGGCAGGCCATGGCGCCCTTCTCGGCTGCCAGGCGTGCTGTCTCCAGGGTGATCAGGTTGCAGTGCTCCAGCGATCGGATGCCGGCCAGCACTGCACGACGGATGGCCTCGTCGGTATAGAGGTGAGCGCTGACGTAGGTTTGCGCGTTGCTGGCTTCCTCCACGATTGCCTCCAGTTCGCCCACCGAATAGCTCAAAAAGTCGATCGGATCACTGGGGGAGGAGACGCCGCCATTGGCCATGACCTTGATGAACTGGGCTCCCGACTTGATTTCTTCACGGGTGGCTCGGCGCACGGTATCTACCCCGTCACAGATGCGGCCCAGAGAGCCCAGCCGACGAGTCTGATACTGATCATCGCGTTCATCGTAGAAACCACGATAGTCGGTATGCCCGCCGGTCTGTGACAGTGCCTTGCCGCAAATGACAACCTCAGGGCCCTCAAAATAACCTTCGGCGACGGCTTGCTGTAGACCACGATCCGCGCCGCCCACATCGCGCACGGTTGTAAAGCCACGCATCAGCATGTCGCGCATGATGCGGGTTGAGCGTGCGGTGATCAGTGAATCAGGGAGCTGGGCGTTGGCGCCCAGATCCGCCGTGGTGGCAACCACATGCACGTGACAGTCGATCAATCCAGGCATCAGCGTGCGCCCTGCCAGATCCAGTCGGGTGGCATTGGGCGCCTCGATGGCGGATTCGGAAACCTGGGTGATGCGATCGTTTTCGATCAGAACGCTGACGTTTTCCCGTGGCGTTGGGGAGGTGCCATCGACCAAACGGGCGTTGCATAGCAGAAACGAGGTGACATCTGACATGGTGGCTCTCTTGTGATTATTGAATTTTGGCAATTGAGATGTGCCTTGAGGCTAATCAGCGCGAGTGCCGAGTGAAAAGCGACAAAAATGCATGGGGTCATGCATCGTGCGCATTCATTGTGAGAGACGTCCTCTCTGTGAGCCACCGCTTGAAAAGCCTGGTGGCGTGGTTTTCGCGACGTGACTGCGGCGTCAGGAGCACATGGCCGCCGCCCTGACTGGCCGAGTGCGGGGATGCCTGGAGTAGCCGCCCCTGATCGATCAGACTGTCGATGACGTGGCGCCATCCCAGCAGTACGCCCTGACCCAGAATGGCCATCTCGACCAGCGCCGGATAGTGGTTGAAAACGATATTGCGAGAGAGTCGAGCGGTCACTCCGTGATGGCGAAACCAGTCCGGCCAGGCAATCCAGAGGCTCTGGGCATCCTCAAGCACCAGCAGGGTTTCGCAGGCCAGCATGGCGGGTGTCAGGTCTTCATCGGCTGCCAGACCGTGTCGGGCACGGCACGCCACGAGGTAGTCCGGTGAGCAGACCGGAAAAACCTCTTCCGACATCAGAGGCATTGTGTCAAAACCCTCCATGACCCCCGATTTTAGATAATAGAGTCCGAGGTCGAATTCGAACGGCGAGAGTGTGGAAATGTCGTCTCGTACGATCAGGCGTAGCTTGATGTGAGAGTGCTCACGTCGAAACTGGCTCAATCGTGGCGTCAGCCAGTACATGGCAGTACCCGCTGTGCAGGCGATCGTCAGCTCGTTCTCGCCGGCACTTTTCATGACCTCGGCTGTGGCGTGGACGCACTCATCGAGAATGGCATGTACGTGTCGAGCGTAGCTTTCTCCGGCCTGTGTCAGTACCAGTTGTCGTGGCTTTCGAACAAACAGGGCGCGGCCCAGAAACTGCTCAAGATGAACAATCTGTCGGCTCACGGCGCTCTGTGAGAGGTTCAATTCACTGGCGGCGCGGGTGAAACTCATGTGTCGAACTGCAGCCTCAAAGGCCACCAAAGCATTCAGCGGTGGCAGGGGAGACATGCGCATGGGACAGCTCCAGCAAAAGTGGGAGGCGATGAGCGTATGTTATCTGCGGCAAAAGTGTGGCGGCTGTGCCAGGGTTGGCCGAACCTCGGTGTCACGTATCTGTCCAAGGATATCGAGATGATCATTTTCGGGCGCGCCGGTTTCTGGCGTGACCACTGCAGGAGAGCATCGTTGAAAAAGACAATCGCGGTACTGGCAAGCGTGGGTATGGTCGGCATGTCGACCTCGGCACTGGCGTTCAATCTGGGCGACGTCAATCGGGCCATGGAGGCAATGAACAACCAGAACACGCAGGGTCAGCAGACGCAGCCTGCACCGCAGCAGAATTCGCAGGGGCTCTCGTCACAGGTCGGGAAGTTTTTGAACCTCGATAACGCGCCGCGTCAGCAGCAGGCCGCTGCCGTGGGAACCACTGACAGCAATCTGGGTCAGGCCTCACAGCTCATCGAGCAGCTGACCGGACAGCTGGGGGTCAGCAAGACCCAGGCCATTGGCGGGTCGGCAGCGCTGCTGGCAGCGGCCAAAAGTCAGCTGGGCAGCGGTCAGTTCAACCAGCTCTCCAACCAGGCGCCAGGCGTGGATGGTCTGCTCTCCAGTGCTCAGGCGCTGTCCGGCGGTCAGTCGATGCTGTCGAAACTCTCGGGCATGGGCGGCAACGGCAATAGCGGTAATACGTCGTCGCTGACCTCGAGTGCCTTCAGCATGCTGGGCATGGATGCCGGCATGGTCAGCCAGTTTGCGCCGGTCATGCTGAGTTATCTCGGTGGTCAGGGCGTATCAAACAGCCTTCTGAGCTCGCTGGGCAGCATCTGGGGTGCCGGTCGCTAGCCTCGCACGCTTCGTAGTACCTTCAGGGCCGGTAACTCAAGCCGGTCCTGTGGTCCTTCAGCCGTTTCTGTTTTCCTTCCAGACGCCCATCTACAGGCGTTTTGAAATCTCTTCCCATAGATTGCGATAGGCCACGGCGGCGGCCGTACGCGGGGCAAACTGCGTCAGCGGCGCCTGATGGCTGCCCATCTGCTCGACCACGCTGGCATAGGGGATACTGGCCGAAAGATGCGTCGGCCACTGCTCCCGAAAGCCTGTCATGCTCTCCTGATGCAGCTTGCGCCGACGGTCCACCAGCGTCAGAAAGGGCCACACTGGAGTGGCGATGTGCGCATCGTCCAGATACTGCTGCAGCTGGGTCAGGGTTCTCATCGACAGTATTGTCGGGACGACCGGCACCAGCAGGGCATCGACACTGGAAAAGACCTGCTTTGACAGGGTGGTAAGGCCTGGCGGGCAATCCAGAATGATCAGGTCATAGTCCTCGCTGACCGTTTTAAGTACCTTGCGCAGGCGGCTCGCCTTGTGTCCTTCCAGCAGCATGTCCATCTCGCGGGATTCAGGGCTGGCCGGCAGCAGATCAAGATTGGCCATGTCGGTGTCACGAATGGTCTTCTCAAGCGAGGCCTTGCCCTGGATCAGCTTCTCCACGCCACCGCCGCGAATTCTGGGCTTGTTGCGCAGGTAAAAGGTGGTGGCCGCCTGCGGGTCGAGATCCCAGATCAGCACCCGCTGTTCGGCAAGGCTTGCCTGCGCGGCCAGATTGATGGCGGATGCCGTCTTGCCCACCCCTCCCTTGATACTGTAAATCGCCAGCATCTGCATATCCGCGTTCCTGTCGATGAGCCACAAATCATGGCGCTCAAGCTTGTGTCGGTGTGATGACAATTTGATGACATCGGTCGGCATCGGTATGCCGGTATGGGCGGTGATGATCCATGTCATGATAGGCGCATGATGGCGGAAGGCAGTCAGATAATCAGAGGTAATGACATGGATAGTGATGTGACAGAAGAGACGCTTCACTGGGAGTGGGGTGGCATGCCCATCGAGGTCGGCGTAACCCGTCGCGGGCAGGGACCTGAAGTGCTGATGCTGCCGGCGCTGTCGAGCATTTCGACGCGCCACGAAATGGACGCCCTGCAGGCCATGCTTGCCGAGCGCTTTACCACCGTGTCGGTGGACTGGCCGGGGTTTGGCGACCGCCCGCGCCCCTTCATGGAGGCCGAACCGGGTATGCTGACGGCCTTTATCGATCACCTGCTCGATGAGGTCGTCTTTCTGCCCGAGATGATCGTTGCCGCCGGCCACGGTGCGGGCATGGTCATCCGACATCTTGAGGAGCATCCCGACGCCGCCGACCGGCTGGTGTTGATGGCGCCGACCTGGCGTGGGCCGCTGCCGACCATGGCCGGTGAGCACAAGCCCTGGTTTGGCCATCTGCGTGCCTGGTTTGATCGCCCGGTCATCGGTGCGGGCATCTATCGTCTCAACGTCAGCAACTGGTTTATACGGCGCATGGCCGGCGAGCACGTGTATGAAGCATCGAACTGGCTATCGGGTGAGCGTCTGGCGGCCAAGCGTCGCGTGGCCCGTACGCCCGGAGCCCGCCATGGCTCAATTCGCTTTGTGACCGGGGCCGTGGACCCCTTCAATAGTCGTGAGGCCTGTGTGGCGGCGCTCGGGGGCGCCAGTGCTCGCACGCTCCTGATCATGAGCGAGAAGATGCCACCGCGCTCTCGCGCTGAAATGCAGGCCATGGGCGCGCTGCCCCGGGTCGATACCGTGTCCCTGTCTCATGGGCGACTGTCGGTGCATGAAGAGTTCCCTGATGAGGTGGCCAGGGCCATCCTTGCGTGGCTGGATAGCCCACAACAGTACGACTGATTTTGGCAGGCGGTCGGGGCAGGGGGTCACCCATGCGATGATGGGGCATGAGAAATCATGATCAGCGCTGACTGTGCCGAGCCGTCCCTGGCGAGTGAAACGACCTGGCACCCGGTGTATTCTTGGCAGGCTGACACCTCAAAAGAAGAAGAGCTTTCAGCTCTGGGAACATGATTTCAGGGGGTAATATGCTTATTGGCGATGTCCGCCTCAAGCGCGTCTATCAGCACTCGACCCAGCAGGATGGCGCGCGCTGGCTGGTGGATCAGGTTTGGCCGCGTGGCAAGCGCGAAGAGGAGCTTTCGGTCGAGCAGTGGTATCGCGCCGTGGCACCTTCCCGTCGCCTGCGCCATGCCTGGGAAAGCGGGCGAATCGATCGCACGACCTTTGAGCGCCGCTATCGTCTGGAGCTTAATCCGGGCGACCTTGAGCCGCTGCTGGATCAGGCACGTCAGCGCCGGCTGACGCTGGTCAGTGCCGTACGCGATCTGGAAAGCTCACATCTGCCCATTCTGCGCGAGGTCATTCTCGAGGCACTGCGTGGTGAGGGTGTGATCGGTGAGACTGAATCGGTTGGGGTTGAACCCGAGCCGATGGTCACCGAGCCTGACTCGGTGATCGCCGAGCCTGACTCGGTTGTTAGTGAACCTGAATCGGTGGCCGGCACGCATTGAGTCGAGGGCCACAGGAACAGCAAAACGCTCCGACATGATCGGGGCGTTTTTTTATTGCCTGCAGGACGGGCAGGGGACAAAGGCGTCAGGCCCGCTGCTGCTGGCTGCAACAGGGGGCGACGATACCGGCGCGCTCGCCCAGTGCTGCCATGTCCAGAATCTCCACGTGGCGACCCTGGATATTGAGCAGCCCCTGCTGCTGGAATCGGCCCAGCACGCGGCTGATGGTTTCAATCGCAAGCCCCAGGTAGGTGCCGATATCGCTGCGTGACATCGGCAGGCGAAAGCGCTCGGCGCTGTGGCCACAACGATCAAAGCGCACCGAGAGATTGCGAAAGAAGCTGGCCAGACGCTCATCGGCCGTTTTGCTGGATAACAGGCGCATCAGGCGGCGATCATCGACGATTTCGCGGCTCATGCAGCGATAGAGCTGATGGCGAAGCTCCGGCAGATGCTCCGAGAGGCTTTCCAGACGCTTGAAGGGGATTTCGCAGACCGTGGTGCGCTCCAGCGCGGTCAGAAAGCCCGGATGGACGGCGCTGTCGATGCTGTCCAGACCGACCAGCTCGCCGGGCAGATAAAAACTGGTGATCTGTTCCTCGCCGTCGGCCTCGATGATGGTCTGCTTGAGGCTGCCACTGCGTACGGCGTAGACATTTTCAAACGCCTCGCCCTGCATGTAGAGCGTCTCGCCGCGCGTCAGCGGCGCGCGTCGTCGCACAATCGTGTCGAACTGCTCAACATCGTCAAGAGACAGGGAAAGCGGCAGGCACAGGGAGCTCAATGAGCAGGTCTGACAGCGCGTCTGGTGAAGATGAGAGGTGTTCATTGGCCTGGCATGTTCCTGTGCGTGTGAGTGGTGTGCCGGGCGCTGTCGTGATGAACCATGCCCGTGTCCCGGGGCTCAACGAGGGCGTTATGCCCTCGTTGAGCCCTCCCGGTCTTCTAAAGAAGCCGAGAGAACTGCTGACGATGTTCGGCCGAAAGATGCGTATCGAAGCTCATGGCCAGCTGGCGAATCAACAGTCTTCCCATGGGGGTCACCATAAGCGAGTGCTTATCATATTCGATGAGGCCGTCTCGCCGAAAGGTGGCAAGCCTTTCAAACACATTGGCGAAATAGTATGACGCCCTGATGCCAAAGTCGGCTTCGATGGCCTCAAAATCCAGACGCATGTCACACATCAAACGATGAATCACATGGCGGCGCAGCCGGTCATCCCCGCTCAGACGTACGCCGCGGCAGGTCGCCAGCTGCCCGTTATCGATGGCCGCCTGCCAGGTCTCCAGCTGTGCGGCGTTCTGTGCGTAGACATCATCGACCTGGCTGATGGCCGACACGCCCAGGCCCACCAGGTCACACCGGGCATGAGTGGTGTAGCCCTGGAAGTTGCGCTGTAGCTGTCCTTCACGCTGTGCCACGCTCAGACTGTCATCCGGTCGGGCAAAGTGATCCATGCCGATATGGACATAGCCCGCCTGCGTCAGCTTCTCCACCGTCATGCACTGGATGGCCAGGCGAGTGGCCGTGTCCGGAAGATCGGCACTGTTGATGCGCCGCTGGGGCAGAAAGCGCTCGGGCAGGTGGGCATAGTTGAAAATGGACAGCCGTGCCGGCGCCATGTCGATCACCTGATCCAGCGTGTCGGCAAAACTTGCCACGCTCTGATGCGGCAAGCCGTAGATCAGGTCCAGATTCAGCGAGCGAAACCCCAGCCGATGCGCCTCATCGATCAGATTTTCACTCAGCTCGCGTGGCTGGACTCGGTTGATCGCCTTTTGCACGCGCACGTCCAGATCCTGTACGCCAAGACTCAGTCGGTTAAAGCCCAGTGACTGCAGATGCCGCAGGGTATAAACGTCGGCCTCGCGAGGGTCGATCTCGATGGCAAAATCGCGGTCGGGATGGGTGGAAAGATTGAAATGTGCGCCCAGCTGGTCCATCAGCCGGCTCATCTGGTCCAGATCGAGAAAGGTCGGAGTGCCGCCGCCCCAGTGAAGCTGTTCGACCACACGCTCGCCATCGAGATGGCGACGCATCAGCATCATTTCCCGGGTCAGTCTGGCCAGATAGGGCTCGGCCATGCTGGTCTGGCGGGTCGCGATGCGATTGCAGCCGCAGTAAAAGCAGATGCGTCGGCAAAAGGGGATATGCACATAAAGCGACAGCGCCCGCGCGGTCGCGTTGCTGCGCGCCAGCGCCTGCGTCAGTTGCTCCGGACCGAAATGATCGGTGAAGGCCGTGGCAGGAGGATAGGACGTATAGCGCGGGCCGTTGCCGTCATGACGCTTTAGAAGCTCAAGGTCCGGCGAGAAAAGCGCATCGGAAAAGGCGGGTCGGGGAGCAGGTGACAACATGGAAGATGCTCGTGGCAGGCAGTGATCATGCCATGCTACGAGCATCGTATTTTTGAGGTCTGACCTGGATCAAATCATGCCGGCGTCTCGTGCCGGACACATCAATCAACCGAAGCGGACGTCGTTGTCCATGTGGCGTGCCACGCGTGACATGGTGCTGGTCAGCTCGATGGCCAGCGTCAGGTCGGCGAGTTCACGCGGAGAAAAGGTATTGATGGCCATCATGCGGGTGCTGGCATCGACCGGACGAAAATGGGTAAAGGATTCACACCAGGCAAGGGCTGCACGTTCGCGGGCGGTAAAGCGGTCGGAATCGGCCCAGCGTGCCAGCTCGCGCAGCTTGTCGGCATCAATGCCCAGCGCTTCGGCTTCGCTGACCCGCAGGTTTTCACAGTTGTCGCAGCCGCCGTTGATCTGCGAGGTACGAAGCTCTGCCAGACAGCGAATGGAAGGGTCGAGACTGCAATGTCGTACCGCACGGGTCGTGTGGTAGATATCGGTCGCATCGATCCGCTTGGGTCGTTCACTGGTCATGAGGGCACCTCAATCAAAAGGGTATGAATCTGGTCCTATTTAACGCGCTTGGCAAAATTTAATCCACAGCCTGCCTTTACAAAGTTGAGCTCGGTTTAAAATCTTTTTATATCGACAAACCGCTGCTGTGCCGGGCCTTTTGCGCCGCCCGGGTCGATTCCGGGCGGCGCAGTGGGTCAGAACGCCGCCTGTGGCGTGGCTGATTCAGTGTGATTTGTTCGGCGCCTGCGCTGGCAATAGACGATCAGCGCCAGTATCAACAGCGCCGGTATCCACAGCCACTCCTTGGCAAAACGCTCACGAGTCAGCTCGACGCTGACGATGGTCTGATCCATGTCCAGCCCCAGCTCACTGGCCTGGCTGCCCCAGCCGACCGTATCGACCAGTGTGGTATCACCATCTTCGCGAAGCGACAGCCCCAGATTCTCCAGTCGGGCCTGGCCATTGTCACCTTCCACGACGGGCACCTCGATGACAAGGCGCATGGGCGCGCCGTACTCATCGACGCCCTCGACCGTTACCCGCATCGACTGCCCCTCCTCGAGCTCGCCATAGGCCTGGGCAATCTGCGCCGGCGGCATCTCCTCAAAGGGTGGCACGATCATGTCCTGCCAGAAGCCGGGGCGGAAAAGAGTAAAAGCGACCAGCAGCAACAATATGGTCTCATGCCAGCGGTTGCGCACGATAAACCAGCCCTGAGTGGCAGCGGCAAAAACCAGCATCGCCACGGTCGCCACCACAAAGACCACGATGCCGTGCCAGAGATCGACATTGATCAGCAAAAGGTCGGTATTGAAGATGAACAGAAACGGCAGCGCGGCCGTGCGCAGGCTGTACCAGAAGGCCTGAAAGCCGGTACGTATCGGGTCGGCACCTGAAATGGCGGCGGCTGCAAAGGAAGCCAGCCCCACCGGCGGGGTGACATCGGCCATGATCCCGAAATAAAACACGAACAGATGCACCGCGATCAACGGCACAATCAGCCCCTGCTGCTGACCGAGCTGCACGATGACCGGCGCCAGCAGCGCCGAGACCACGATGTAGTTGGCCGTGGTCGGCAGGCCCATGCCCAGAATCAGGCTCAATACAGCGGTGAGCAGCAGCATCAAAAAGAGGCTGCCCATGGAGAGATGCTCGACCAGGTCGGCCAGCACCAGACCCACGCCGGTCTGCGAGACCGCCCCGACGATGATGCCGGCCGTGGCGGTAGCAATGCCGATGCCGATCATGTTGCGGGCACCGTCCACCAGGCCGCTCCACAGATCATGAACGCCCTCGCGCAGGTTCTCGCCCAGTGCCAGCCGGCCGCGAAAGAGCGCGCTCAGCGGGCGCTGCGTCACCATGATGACCATCATCAAAACGGTCGCCCAGAAGGCAGAGAGCCCGGGGGAGAGCCGCTCGACCATCAGACACCAGACCAGTACCACGACCGGCAGCAGATAGTGCAGCCCGACCATGACCGTGGGGCGGGTCTGCGGCAGGGTCGTGATGTTGGACTCGGGCGTGTCGACTTCAAGTTCCGGATAGCGCGCGCCCAGCTTCAAAAGCCCGACGTAGATGAGCACCAGAGCGATCGAGACCACCCAGGGGGTGGATTCGCCCAGCATCGGCTTGATCCACCCGAGCCCGTAATAGACCGCGGCGCTCAGCGCCATCAGGCCCACCAGACCGGTTGCAAATCCCAGCAGCTTGTAAAGCCACGGCTTCGGCGGATTGGCACTCTTGAGCCCCTGCATGCCGGCCTTCATCGCCTCAAGATGCACGATATAGAACAGCGCAATATAGGAAATCATCGCCGGCAAGAAGGCGTGCTTGATGACCTCGACATAGGGAATGCCGACGTATTCGACCATCAAAAAGGCGGCCGCGCCCATGACCGGCGGCATGATCTGACCGTTGACCGAGGAGGCGACTTCAACGGCGCCGGCCTTGGTCGAGGAAAAGCCGACCCGCTTCATCATCGGAATGGTGAACGTGCCGGTGGTCACCGTATTGGCAATCGAGGAGCCCGAGATCAGCCCGGTCAGCCCGGAGGCCACCACGGCCGCCTTGGCCGGCCCGCCCCGGTAATGGCCCAGCATCGAAAAGGCCACCTTGATGAAATAATTGCCGGCGCCGGCCTTGTCGAGCAGGGCGCCAAAGAGCACGAACAAAAAGACGAAGCTGGTGGACACGCCCAGTGCGATGCCGAAAACGCCCTGGGTGGTCAGCCACTGATGGTTGATCAGTGCCTCAAAGCTGACACCTCGATGGGCCAGCATGCCCGGCATGTACGGTCCGGCCAGCGAATAACCCAGAAAGACCAGGGCCACGATCATCAGCGGCGGCCCCAGCGCCCGGCGGGTACCTTCCAGCAGCAGGATCAGCCCCATGACGCCCACGATGACATCCTGGGTGATCGGATTGCCGGGGCGATTGGAAAGCTGGGCATAGAACAGATAGATATAGAGCGCGCAGAAGGCCGCTACCGCCGCCATGACCCAGTCCGTGACCGGTACGCGATCCGTCGGTGAGCGCTTGAGTGCCGGCCAGGAAAGAAAGGCCAGAAAGAGGGCAAAGGCGAGGTGAATCGAGCGTGCCTCGGTGGCACTGAAAACTCCGAAGCCTAGCGTGTAGGGCAACGGCGAGGTAATCCAGAGCTGAAACAGGGACCAGGTCACGGCCACGATCAGCAACAGACGTCCGGTGACGCCCTGTAACTTGCGTCCACCGGTGTCTGCCACGGCGGCCAGTTCCCTGGCGTCCACGTCCGGGCGCTCGGTCGAAGGGGGAGTTGTGTTCATGTCCGCATCCTCTGGCGGCAGGACCTTTCCGGGACGAGTGCCCGGATCGGAAATGACACAACGCCCCCGGCTGGAGGCGTTGCATCGTCAACACTGACGTCCGGACCGTGATCCCGCAGGCCCGGGTCAGCCAGACTTACTCGCTGAGCCAGCCCTTTTCCTGATAGTAGCGCTTGGCACCTTCATGCAGCGGTGCTGACAGGCCTTCAGTGACCATGGTTTTCGGGTCGAGCGTTGCAAAGGCGGGGTGAAGCTTCTTGAATCGATCGAAGTTGTCGAACACGGATTTGACCGCGGCATAGACCAGATCATCGTCGACCTTCTCAGAGCTGACAATGGTGGCACCAACACCGAAGGTCTTCACGTTGTCCGGGTTGCCCTTGTACATGCCGCCGGGAATCTCATAAAAGCTGTAGTAGGGGTGTTCCTCGACCAGCTTCTGGATCACGTCGCCATCGAGCGGGATGATGCGGGCATCGACCGTGGTGGTCGCTTCCTGGATCGAACCGTTCGGGTGACCGGCGACAAAGACCATGGCGTCGATGTTGTTATCCGCCAGTGCCGAGGCCTGTTCGGCACTATCAAGCTCCGAGGTCAGGGCGAAATCGCTGGTGGTCCAGCCCTTGGCGGCCATCACGACTTCCATGGTGGCGCGGTTGCCCGAGCCCGGGTTGCCGATATTGACCCGCTTGCCCTTGAGATCGTCCAGCGTCTTGATGCCGGAATCGGCACGGGCCACCAGGGTCAGCGGTTCGCCGTGCATGGCAAAGACCGAGCGCAGATCCTCATGGGCCTTGCCTTCGAACTGGCCTTCGCCGTGATAGGCGTTGTACTGCACGTCGGACTGGGCAACCCCCATGTCCAGATCGCCGTTTTCGATGCCGTTGACGTTGGCCACCGACGCACCGGTCGACGGCGCGTTGCAGCGATAGCCGCTGTCACCCTGATTGACGAAGCGACAGATGGACTGACCGACCACGTAATAGACACCGGTCTGACCGCCGGTGCCGATGGTCATGAATTTCTGTTCACCGGCCTGAACGCTGGTTGCGGACATAGCGAGTGCCCCAAGCGTCATGACGGTCGCCGACAGCATCGCAGTAAGGGTCTGGCGTTTGATCATGGGAAGGTTCCTTTTTTATGACTTGTTATTCCTTGTGACCGGTGTCGCCGGTCAGGTGACACCAAGTTACTGCGGCATCGGCTGGACTGCAAAACGACCATCTTACTAGCTTAAGTTTCGTTAAAGACTGGGTGGCGGCTTTTACCGGGGAGCGGTGCCTGTCGTGATGATAAAAATCAATCGCTCCAGGGGGTCGCTTTGCAACCATGGTTTCCTATAGCATCACGATGAAACGATCGTAACGAGGTGGTCTGCCATGTCCTTTGAGTCCTTCAATCCTCCGACGCGCCTTTTGATGGGCCCGGGTCCAATCAATGCCGACCCGCGCGTGCTGCGTGCCATGTCCGCCCCGCTGATCGGCCAGTATGACCCGGCCATGACCGCCTGCATGAACGACACCCAGGCGCTCTATCGCGACGTCTTTCGTACCCAAAATGACGCCACGCTGTTGATCGATGGCACCTCGCGTGCCGGCATCGAGGCCGTACTGGTGTCGCTGATCGAGCCGGGGGACCGGGTGCTGGTACCGGTGTTCGGCCGCTTTGGTCATCTGCTGCGCGAGATCGCCGAGCGTGCAGGCGCCGAGGTGCACATCATCGAGGTGGCGTGGGGCGAGGTCTTCACGCCCGAGCAGGTCGAGACCGCCATTCGCGAAGTGAACCCGAAGGTGCTCGCCATGGTGCAGGGCGATACCTCCACCACCATGTGCCAGCCGCTTGAGGAGATCGGCAGCATCTGCCGCGCGCATGACGTGCTCTTTTACACCGATGCGACTGCCTCGCTGGCCGGCAACGTGCTGGACACTGACGCCTGGCAGCTTGATGCGGTCACGGCCGGGCTGCAGAAGTGTCTGGCCGGCCCCTCCGGCAGCGCGCCGACCACGCTGTCGCCGCGCGCCGTCGAGTGCATTCGCGGCCGTGCCCACATTGAGGCCGGTCTGGTCGGCGATGGCCATGACACCGGACGCGGCGTGCGTATCCGCTCGAACTATTTCGATCTGTCGATGATTCTCGATTACTGGGGGGAATCGCGCCTCAACCACCATACCGAAGCCACCAGCATGCTGTACGGCGCGCGTGAATGTGCCCGTCTGCTGGTCAATGAAGGCATGGACCAGGCCGTGGCCCGTCACGCCCTGCACGGCAGTGCGTTAACCAGTGGGCTGTCGGCGATGGGCCTTGAGCTCTTTGGTGATCAGAGCCACCGCATGAACAACGTAGTCGGTATCTACATTCCTGACGGCGTCGAAGGCGAAGTCCTGCGTCGTACGCTGCTGGAAGACTATGCCATCGAGATCGGCACTTCCTTCGGTCCGCTGCACGGGCGCATCTGGCGTATCGGCACCATGGGCTACAACGCCCGCCGCGATACCGTCATGACCACCCTGGCCGCGCTTGAGGAAGTGCTGCGCCAAGCCGGCGTTCGCATCACGGCCGGCAGCGGAGCCGGTGCGGCGCGTGAGTACTATCAACAAAGCCCACAACAGAACCCACAAAAAGCCCCGGGGAGCGCCCATGCATAATGGTGACGCCATCGTTGCCGCCTGCGACCAGCTGGCGGCCATTTCGGCCGATGAAGGTCAGCTCACGCGCTGCTACCTGACGCCGGAACATGCGCGCGCCAACGCGCAGCTGGCCCACTGGATGCAGGGTGCCGGCATGCAGACCTGGCAGGATGGCGCCGGTAATCAGTGGGGGCGGCTTGAAGGCAGCGACCCGTCCCTGCCGGCGCTGGTGCTGGGCTCTCACTCGGATAGCGTGATCAATGCCGGACGCTTTGACGGCCCGCTCGGCGTGCTGCTGGCCATTGGCGTGGTCGCCCGGCTCAACGCCGCCCATCAGCGCCCGGCTCGAACGGTCGAGGTCGTGGCCTTTGCCGATGAAGAGGGCACGCGCTTCGGTACCGCACTTCTGGGCAGCCGCGCGGTGGCCGGGACATGGGACAGCGCCTGGTGGGACATCGTCGGGCGCGATGGCGTGACCCTGCGTCAGGCGTTTGTCGATTTCGGACTTGATCCCGAGCGCGTGGAAGAGGCGGCGCGTACCCCCGAGAGCATCGCCGGCTATCTGGAGGCCCATATCGAGCAGGGGCCGGTGCTGGAAGCCGAACGTCGCTCGCTGGGCGTGGTGAGCGCGATTGCCGGCGCGCGTCGCTTTGTCATCACGATCAGGGGCGAGGCCGGCCACGCCGGCACCACGCCGCTGGCGCTGCGTCGCGATGCGCTGTGCGGCGCCGCCGAGGCGATCGTGGCTATTGAGACGCTGGCGCGCGCGGCAGGGATTGTCGCCACGGTCGGCTCGCTGGAAACCTTCCCCGGGGCGGTCAACGTGATTCCTGGTGAGGTGCGCATGACGCTCGACATTCGTGCCGAGCGCGATGAAGATCGTGACCGCGTTCTTGATGCCATCCGCGAGAGCTGCGATCGCGTAGGGGAGGGCCGAGGGCTTGCCTGGCACTGGCAGGAGACCCATTCGGCGCCGGCCGTGGCCTGCTCGCCGCGACTTGTCGAGGCGCTGACCCGGGCCATCGACACGACCCTTGGTACCGACAGCGGTGCGGTCATGCGCCTTGCCAGCGGCGCTGGACACGACGGCATGGCCATGGCCGACATCTGTGACATCGGTATGCTGTTTGTGCGCTGTGATCGCGGCATCAGCCACCATCCGGATGAGTCCGTTCAGGCGCGCGACGTGGATGACGCCCTCAATGCCATGAGTCGCGCCGTCTCGGCGCTGGTGGCCTGACAGTTTTCATCACTGACAGGTTAGTCATCAAAAGCGCCCCGGGCGGCATGCTGTCCGGGTCGTGACGCCGCATCCTCTTTTTTGAAACACCGTGCATCTTCGGGAATACCATGGATCAGCATCTGGGCCAGCGACTGCGTCAGCAGTTTGATCAGCTCACGCCCAACGAGCAAAAAGTGGCGGGGTTCATCCTCGATCACTTCGATGATATTGCCGTCTACAGCGGCGCCGATCTGGCCAGACTCTCCGGGGTCTCCAAGGCCACGGTCAGCCGGCTCTTTCGGCGGCTGGGTTTTGCAAGTTTCAGCGAGGTGCGCCAGCACGCCCGTGAACTGCGCTACCACGGCGTGCCACTGGTCACCGACTCAAAAGCGCTGGGCAGCGGGCTGGAGCGCTTTCAGCGCCACTTCGAGCGTGAGCGCGACAATCTCCATCAGATGCTGGCCGCCATCGACGCCGAGACCTTCGATGCCCTGATCGAGGCGCTGGACCGCGCCCCTGAGGTGCTCATCATTGGCTATCGCAATGGCTACCCGCCGGCTTTGCATTTGCGTCAGCAGCTGATGCAGGTGCGCCCCGGTGTCCGACTGGCGCCGCTGCCCGGTCAGTCGCTGGGTGAGGAGCTGACCGGCGTGGCGAAGGGCACGCTGGCCATCGTCATGGGATTTCGCCGCCGGGCACACGGTTTCTCGCAGCTGCTCGAGCAGCTGCGCGTCAGCGGTCTGGACACGCTTTTGATCGGTGATCCGACCCTGGCGGCGACCGGGACTTCGCCCACCTGGCAGCTGGAGTGCCCGCTGGACAGTGTCTCCGCCTTTGACAGCTACACCTCGGTGATGAGCCTGATCAACCTGCTGGCCAACGCGCTGTTGCACAAGCGCCTGGGCGAGGGGCGGGCGCGCATCGATGCCATCAGCGACGCCTATTCGGGACTGGATGAGCTGGCTTGAACACCCCGAGATGTTTATCAAAGGCGGCCCTCGGGCCGCCTTTTTTGCGTTCCACCGGTGCGTACAGGGCGCCGGATGCACCCGGGGCGTGCAGTTTGTCAGCGTGTATGGCCTGACACAGGGGTCGCGATGAGGCGCTGACGTCCCTTGCAGGCAGGGTCTGTGTCGAGCTGGCACGAAGGTTGCAATGACCTCATGGATATCTCAACCGCGCCGGCCGGGCGAAGGAGTGCACATGAGTGACGTCATCGAGCGTGTGGATCGCAGTGTCTGGGTCAAGGGCCGCCCCGAAAAAGGCACCACGATCATGGGGAGTGGCCCGCTGGCCGGCCAGCGTATGGCGGTGAAGGATCTTTTTGATATCAAAGGCGAGGTGACCGGGGCGGGCAATCCCGACTGGGCCGCCACTCAGTGTCCGGCTCGCCACACCGCACCGAGCGTGCAGACCCTTTTAAACGCCGGGGCGGCACTGGTCGGCAAGACCCAGACCGATGAGTTCGCCTACAGCCTCAACGGTGTCAACGTGCACTACGGCACGCCGGTCAATCCGAAGGCGCCCGATCGTTTGCCGGGCGGCTCAAGCTCCGGCTCAGCGATCGCCGTGGCGCGCGGCGAGGCCGACATCGGGCTGGGCACCGACACCGGCGGCTCGATTCGCATTCCGGCCAGCTATAACGGCCTGTGGGGACTGCGCCCCACGCACGGCGTAATCAGCAGCGACGGGCTCGTCCCGCTGGCGCCATGTTTTGATACGGTGGGCTGGCTGTGCCGCGATCATGACACGCTCGCAAAGGTCGCCAGAGCGATGCTGCCCGAGCGCCGTGATCCTGCTCCCGACCGTGTGATGACGTTGCTGGTACCCGAGGCGCTGGCCGGCGAGGTGTCACGTTTTCGCCAGGCACTCGGGGCGCGCCAGGACCTGCTGGTTCAGTCGCTGTCCGATCAGTGGCTGGCGCATCTGGGGCGCACCTTTCGGGTGCTGCAGGGGCGTGACATCTGGCGGGTTCACGGAGCGTGGCTGACGCGCGAACAGCCGCGTCTGGCGCCGGATATCGAGGCGCGCTTTCAGTGGTGTGCCACGCTCTCCGACGCTGATGAGCAGGCCGCCCGTCGGGCGCGTGAAGAGATCGTCGATGCGCTGCGCACGTTCAGCGATGACGGCGCGCAGCTGCTGGCCCTGCCGACCGCACCGGGCGCCTCGCCGCTGCTGAGCCTGACCGGCCGTCGGCTTGAGACCTATCGTGAACACCTGATGGGCATGACGGCGCTGGCCGGGCTCTGGGGGGCGCCGCAGCTGTCGATGCCGCTGTTGAGCGATAACCGGGCCGGCGGCGGCCACGCCCCCTGGGGGCTGTCACTTTTGGGCGCGCCTGGTCAGGATCGCCACCTGGTGACGCGGGCCCGCACGACTCGTGCATAGGCACGCTGTCGCCCGGCCGTTATGATGCCCTCCTGCCCGGGCGCATCGAATCACAAGGTCGCCATGGGACCATGACCACCAGGAGCGCCCATGGCTGCCATACTCGCGATTTTGCCCATCTTTACGCTGATTGTGCTCGGCTATGTACTGGGCTGGCGCCAGTGGCTGACGCCGTCCAGCGCCGGTGGGCTTTCGTGGGTCACCTTTCGCCTGTTTCTGCCCTGCCTGCTGCTGACCGGTATTGCGCGCGCCCCGCTGGGTGATGCGCTCTCGCCACTGCTGCTGGTGGTTTATTTTGTTCCGGCGCTGCTGCTGTTTGCCGGCTTCAATCTCTATATTCGCCGGCGTACGGGGCAGGCCTCGGCCATTGGGCTGTCAGCAAGCTACTCCAACAACGTTTTAATCGGCATTCCACTGGTCACGGCGCTATTCGGCCAGGAGGGGCTGGTCTATCTCTTTGCCCTGCTGGCGGTGCACAGCCTGATCCTCTTTTCGACCCAGTCATTGTATGCCGCCCTCGGCCAGGGCCGCGAGCAGCGTCCCAGCGCGTTGAGCCTTCTGAAAACGCTGGCCAACCCGCTGGTGGTGGGGCTGTTGCTGGGTGTGCTGATCAATGTCGCGGGGATTACACTGCCAGCGCCGTTGTGGCAGGTGCTGGACTGGCTGGCGCGCGCGGCACTGCCGTGTGCGCTGATCGTGGTCGGCGTGGGGCTGACCCGCTATCAGTTGCGCACCTCGCCGACCATCTGGGCGGTCTGTCTTGGCAAGCTCATGATCTTTCCGCTGATGGTGCTGGCACTCGGCAGTCTCATGCCGGGGCTGTCACCACTGGCATTGCATGTGTTGGTGCTGGCGGCCGCCGGGCCGATCGGGGTGAACGTGCTGGCCTTTGCCCAACCCGGTGAGGAGCAGCACACCGTAGGCGCGAGCATTTTCCTGTCAACGCTGCTGGCCGCGGGCACGCTGCCGCTGTGGATGCTGTTGATGGGGTAGCCAGCCGCAAAAACGGCGGGCCAGAGGGAAGGCGAAGCCTAGCGCCCGGTCGGCGCGTGATGCTCGTGCCAGTGGCGTGCGATATCCACGCGCCGGGTGACCCATACCCGGTCATGGGCCTCGATGTGATCGAGAAAGCGCTGCAGGGCGCGAAAGCGACCCGGGCGACCGATCAGGCGGCAGTGCAGGCCGATCGACAGCATCTTCGGTGCCTCGGCGCCTTCCTCGTAGAGCACGTCAAAGGCGTCACGCAGGTAGTTGAAAAACGGGTCGCCGTAGTTGAACCCGCCCGGTGAGGCGAAGCGCATGTCGTTGGTATCCAGCGTATAGGGCACGATCAGATGGTCACGCGTTTCGCCCTCGGCATTGTCGACCGGCGTCCAGAAGGGCAGGTCATCCCCGTAGTAATCCGAGTCATACAGGAAGTGTTCTTGCTCGCCGACCAGCGTGCGGGTATTGGGGCTGTCACGCCCGGTATACCAGCCCAGCGGCATCTCGCCGGTCAGTTCGCGATGCAGCTCAAGCGCCTGCACCATCATGGTGCGCTCCTGCTCGAGACTCATGTCCTGATAGTGAATCCAGCGCAGGCCGTGACAGGCGATCTCGTGGCCGGCTTCCTTGAAGGCGCTGACCACTTCCGGGTGGCGCGCCATCGCCATGGTGACGCCAAAGACGGTCAGCGGCAGGCCGCGACGTTCAAATTCGCGCAGGATGCGCCAGACGCCGGCCCTTGAGCCGTACTCATACAGCGACTCCAGACTCATGTGGCGATCGGGATAGGGCGCCGCGCCAATGATGTCGGAGAGAAACGTCTCGCTGTGGGCATCGCCGTGCAGCACGCTGTTTTCGCCGCCCTCTTCGTAATTGAGCACGAACTGCACCGCGACCCGGGCACGCCCCGGCCATTTCGGGTCCGGCGGGTTGGCGCCGTAGCCGCGCAGATCGCGAGGGTAGTTGTTCAGGCGAAGATCGTGATTCATGAGGTGCTCCGGCTCAGGTGCTCAAAGGCGCCGCGAATGGGCTTGGCGATCGGGAAGGCGCGGTCATTGTGCTTTGAGACCGGGTAGCCGGTCGCGCTAACCGCCTCCAGCAGAGCGACTCCAGCGGTGACGCCGTCGATGACCGGCACGCCGAGGGCGTCGCCCAGGCGCTCGGCCAGTTCGCTCATGCCGGCGCAGCCCAGCAGGATGGCGTCGCTGTCATCGGCACTGAGCGCGTCGCGACAGGCCGCCAGCAGGGTCTCATAGACGCTGTCATCCTCGGATTCAAACGCCGACACCGGCAGCTCGCAGGCGTGCAGACCGGCGCACTGTTCGCGCTTGCCGTATTCGTGCAGCAGCCGTTCGGCGATCGGCAGCGTGCGTCCCAGCGTTGTGACCACCGAGAAACGACGCGCCACCATGGCGGCCATCTGCATGCCGGCTTCGGCTACGCCCATTACCGGCACCGAGGCCACTTCGCGCGCCGCGGCCAGCCCCGGGTCGCCAAAACAGGCGATCAGATAGCCATCGACGCGGGTGTCACCGTTTTCGGTCTCGATAATGCGTTCCAGCAGCCCGGGCACGGCCATGGCCTCGTCAAAGTGGCCCTCCAGGCTTGCCGGCCCGTGGCGCGAGGTGTGCATGAGGATCTCGCCACGCGAGACGCGCCGGGCGCTGGTGGAAATGCCCTCGCTCATGGCGGTGCTGGTGTTGGGGTTGATGACGCAGATGGTCGGGGTATGAGAGGTCATGACGCGTTTTGCTCGCGGTGGTGGCCAAAAAGATGTTCGAAATCGGGCAGGGCGTCGCCACTGGCGGTGAAATCAAGGCTCGCCTCGATGCCCGTCAAATGCTGGTGCATCCATGTCTGAATGGGCGCCAGTTCTCCCGCCTCCAGCAGGGCAATCAGGTCCGGGTGTTCACAGGGGCAGCCGGCCCGATGGCGGCCGTAAACGGCAATGATCAGCGAAGTGCGCGAGATCAGCTGCGAGAGCGCCTCCGACAGCGAGGCGTTACCGGCAACCGCCATCAGCCGCGCGTGGAAACGCGCCGACAGGCGAATGGCCTGTTCGCGGGTGGCGTGGTGCTCCTGCTCGGCGATTTGCGCCAGGGCCTGCAGATCTTCCGACGTGATGCGGTCCACGACCTCGGTCAGCAGAGCGCCTTCAAGCAGCCGCCGCGCTCTGAAGACGTCGCGCGCCTCACCGGGTGTGGGGCTGGTGATCTGGGCGCCGCGATAGGTGCGAAGCGTGACCAGCTGCTCCAGCGCCAGACGCTGCAGTACGCGGCGGATCATGGTGCGACTCACCCCGAAGGCCCCGGCCAGCGCATCTTCCGGCAGCCGAGCGCCGGGGGAGAGTCGGTGCTCCACGATGGCTTCCCACAGCGACTGATAGATGGCGTCATCACTGCGGGTGTCGCGCTCGGTCATGATGCCGGCCAGCAGATGGAACTGACGAGTATCGTTCATGGGGCTCCTGTCATGCTGTTGCTGTAAAGCGACGGCCTTGAAGATTGTATACAAGCATTTTTCATGCCACGGCCCATAAAGACCTTTGGCAAGGCGGCTTTTGCACAGTAAGGCGCCATCAGGGGCAAGCATAAAAGGCCTGATGTATACGAAAAAGCCCTTTTTTGGTGCAAATAAATGCTTTTTGGCACCCTGATGGTGCATGAAAATGACTGATGGCCGAGCCTGATGGCGAGGTGCCACGGTGCTCGCTTCAGACAGGTTGGCATTAATGATTAAAAACCGACGCTACAACAGTTGCTTGCGACCAGAATGCGATTTTTTATCGCTGTCGGTCTCAATCTGGCATAAGGATTGTATACGAAAGAAGTGACAGGCGATGTCAGCCATCCGGCCATCGCAGGGCTGCCAGCGGCAGCGTAACGATCCTTCATGGAGTCGCTCATGAACCGTATCAAGACCGAAGGGCAACAGCCCGCTGCGCCCGATCCGCATCTTTATAACGAGGATCTGGCGCCGGCCAGACAGGACTGGAACGCCTATAACATTTTCGCCTTCTGGATGGCCGATATTCACAGTGTCGGAGGCTATGTACTGGCAGCCAGCCTGTTCGGTCTTGGGCTGATGGGGTGGCAGGTACTGATTTCATTGCTGGTCGGCATTCTGGTGGTGCAGATTTTTGCCAACGCCGTGGCGCGGCCCAGCCAGCGCACGGGCGTGCCCTTTCCAGTCATCTGTCGCATGGCCTTTGGGACGAAAGGTGCCAACGTGCCGGCGGTCATTCGCGGTTTGATCGCCGTGGTGTGGTACGGCATCCAGACCTGGCTTGCCTCCAACGCGCTGCTGCTGGTGCTGCTGCGCTGGTTCCCGGGGCTCGAATCCTGGACCCAGGTGAGCTTTGTGGGGCTTTCGGCGCTGGGCTGGCTGTGCTTTGCGCTGATGTGGGTGCTTCAGGCACTGGTCTTCTGGCGCGGCATGGATACCATCCGCCGCTTCAACGACTGGGCCGGGCCGCTGGTCTATGCCGTCATGTTTGCGCTGGCCGGCTGGATCGTCTGGCAGGCCGGCCCTGAAAACATCAGCCTGTCGCTGTCCAATCAGACCCTGAGCGGCGGGGAGGCACTGTGGCAGATGGTGATCGCCGCCGTGCTGGTCGCCAGTTACTTCGCCGGCCCCACGCTGAATTTTGGTGACTTCTCACGCTACTGCGCCACCGAGAAGGCCGTGCGTCGCGGCAATTTCTGGGGGCTGCCGGTCAACTTCCTGGTGTTTTCTCTCATTACCGTGGTGGTGGTGTCCGGCACGCCGCAGATTTTTGGTGAAATGCTGACTGACCCAATCGAAACCGTCGCCCGTATCGACAGTGCCACGGCTGCCGTACTGGGGGTATTTGCGTTTGTTGCTGCCACCATCGGCATCAACATCGTGGCCAACTTCGTGGCGCCGGCGTTTGATTTCTCCCACGTCGCGCCCGAGAAGATCAGCTGGCGCATGGGCGGCATGATCGCCGCGGTCGGCTCGATCTTTCTCACGCCGTGGAATCTGTTCAACAACCCCGAACTGATCCACTACACGGTGGGCGTACTGGCCGGTCTGATCGGGCCGCTCTACGGCATCATCCTGGTGGACTTTTACAGGGTGCGCCGTCAGAAGATCGATCTCGAAGCCCTGTTTTCCTCAGCTGAAGGCAGCACCTACCACTACAAGAACGGCGTCAACCCGATTGCGCTGAGATCCCTGATCCTGGGCGGGCTGGTGAGCGTGCCGATCAGCCTGGCGCCGCTGGGCGACATCAGCAGCTTTGCCGTCTTCTTCGGCGGTGGCGTGGCCGCGCTGGCCCACGGCTGGCAGTCCGGCCTCTGGCGTCGCGGCGCAGCCGGCAAGCCGGTCACGTCACGGCCCTGAAGTCGGCCTGATCGATCAGGGGCCCTGAGTGTTCTGCAACACTCAGGGCCCCTTTTTTATGCGCCGAACGCAAGAGGGGCGGCGTGATGGTGCTGATCGCCGCCCGGTCGCCATGGCCCTGGCCGGTAATGGCCTCAGCCGCTGTCCGGTCCGAAGGTGTTCGGCAGATAGAGGATCAGTTCGGGGAAGAAGATCAGCAGCACGATCACGCCCAGCATGACCAGCAGATAAAGCATGGTCGTGCCGAGGGCCTGCAGCAGCGGGATACCGCCGATGCGCGCCGAAATCATCAGGCACAGACCGTAGGGTGGGGTGATCAGACCAAGGCCCAGCGCCATGACGCTGATGACGCCGAACTGCAGCGGATCGATCCCCGCCTGAGCGGCCAGCGGTTGAAAGATGGGCGCCAGAATGGCCATCGCCGGCAGCGAGTCCATGAAGGTGCCGACCAGCAGCATCACCACCGTGATCACGATCAGCAGGACGGTCGGGTCGGTAATCTCCACCCCGGCCATCAGATGCGGGGGAATGCGGTAAAAACTGATCAGATAACCGAAGATGGCCGCGCCCACCAGACTGAACAGCGACAGCGAGCAGAGCCTGACGGTATCGGTCGAGGCATCCAGCACGCTTTTGAAGGTCAGCTCGCGATAGACCAGAAAACCCAGTACCAGCGCATAGAGCACGGCCATGACCGCCGCCTCGGTGGGCGTGACGATCCCGAGCGTGATCCCGCCGATGATCAGCACCGGGATGCCGGCGGCCAGCAGGCCGTCCTTGCCGGAATGCAGGATCTCTCTGAGCGTGGCGCGCTTGCGGGTGGGGACGTCATAGCGACGTACGTAGCCCATGTTCATCAGAAGCTGCGTGATGGCGATCATGATCCCCGGGATGATGCCCCCTAAAAAGAGTCCGGCAATCGAGGTGCTGGTCAGTGCGCCCCAGACGATCATGTTGATCGAGGGCGGAATGATGATGCCCATGACCGAGGAGGCTGCGGTCACCGCCACACTGAAGTGCGCCGGATAGCCTTCCTTTTTCATCGCCGGGATCAGCACCGTGCCGATGCCGGCGCTGTCGGCGGTCGAGGAGCCCGATACGCCGGCAAACAGCATGCTCACCAGCACGTTGACATGGGCCAGTGCGCCTTTTACATGACCGACCAGGTTGAGGCACAGCGTGATCAGGCGGTCGGTAATGCGCGCGGCGTTCATCAAATTGCCGGCCAGCAGAAACAGCGGCACTGCCAGCAGCACGAACGAGTCCATGCCGTAGTACATGCGCTGAAACATGACCCAGGGCGCCAGCCGCGGGTCGAGCACGATGATGCCAAACGAGGTCAGCACCAGTGCCATCGCAATGGGCACGCCCAGTATGATCAGCACGCCCAGCAGGACAAACAGGAGCCATGGCAGCACAAAAAGCCAGTCGGCCGTCATCATGAGCGTGTCTCCTGTTGGGACTGGTTCGTTGAAGGGGTATCGATCCTGTTGGTGGGTGGCGCTGTATCCTCGATATCGGAGGAGGTATCGAGTTCGCGTTCCATGGCATCAAACCCCTGAGTGGCGCCCAGCAGCAGGCGCTGCAGACTGAACAGCACGATCAAAACGCCGCAGACCAGAAACGCCGAGTAGGTCACCACCATCGGCAACTGCGAGGCGCTGGCGATGCGGTTGAAGCCGGAGACGGCGAACGTCTGGCCGAAAACGATGAAGATGACGCCGACGCTCAGGCAGGCCAGATCGCGCAGCACCCGGGTGAATCGGCCCATGGCGCTCTTGCGGGAAAAGGCCTCGAGCACGAAGTGATCGGCGTGCAGTACGCCCAGTGCCGTCCCCAGCATGATCATCCACTGAAAGGCAAAGCGGCTGAGTTCCTCGGTGGCGTAGGCCGCCGGCAGCATGGGCAGGTTGCGACTGGCGATCTGATAGATGATCAGCAGGATAAAGGCGGCCAGCAGCATCAGCAGCACGGCATTAAGCACTCGTTCCAGAGCGCGGTTGAATCGGCCCAGGGCCGTAATGATTCCCATGGCGCGGCTCCTCAGTCGGTGTTGACGATCAGGTCATAAAGATCGCGCAGGCCCATCTCATCGATTACCCGGCCCAGCGGTTCAGCGACCATGGCCTGCATCCGCTTGCGATCCATCGGGTAGAAGGTCGCGCCTTCCTCCTTGAGCTTTTCCCGTGACTCCCGGTCCAGACGAATCTGCAGGTCGCGGGCGAACTGCTCGCTTTCATCGGCGGCGGCCTGCACTTCACGCTGCTCCTCGGGGGACAGCGACTGCCAGGTCTGGGACGAGACGGTTAAAAGCCGCACGGTAATGTCATGCTCGGAGAGGCCGATATGGGGCGCGACTTCATGAAAGCGCATGCGATAGATCCACTCCGCCTCGTTGAGTAGCCCGTCAATGGCGCCCAGCTGCAGGCCGGTATAGATCTCGCGATAAGCCATGACCGTGGGGCGGGTGCCCAGTGCCGACCAGGCCGTGATGACAGGCCGGGTCGGATTGGTCCGAAGCTTCATGCCCTTTAAATCCTCCAGGCTTTCCAGCGGCCGCGTGCTGACGATCTGGCGGGTACTGCCGCCGTAGTAGGCCAGCACCTTCACGCCGGTTTCGTCTTCGATGCGCTCGGCGATCTCGCGGCCGGCCTTGCCATCCAGCACGTGTTTCCAGTGATCGATATCGCGATAGAGAAACGGGATCGAAAAGATGCTGGCGGTATGGGAAAACTCCGAGATCAGCCCTGGATTGACGATCGAGAAATCCAGCGCGCCGGCGGTTTGCTGCTCGAACATCTCGGTTTCGTGGCCCAGTACCGAATTGCTATAGAGGCTGACGGTCAGCGCG
Source organism: Kushneria sp. Sum13 (assembly GCF_052692355.1). Taxonomy (NCBI): domain Bacteria; kingdom Pseudomonadati; phylum Pseudomonadota; class Gammaproteobacteria; order Oceanospirillales; family Halomonadaceae; genus Kushneria; species Kushneria sp. Sum13. The sequence goes on along the minus strand of NZ_CP199847.1, from coordinate 3,199,822 downwards.
CCGTGGCTCTTTTCCTTCAACAGTTCGCCAAATCGCTCGGCGCTGGCGTGATAGGCCGTCTCTTCGGTGGCGCCGTGACCAAAGATCAGTTCGCGGGCGCTGACTCTGGAAGGTGACAGCACCGACAGGCCCAGAAGCACGATCGCCAGCAACAGAGGGAGGCTGCGGCGCAGGACAGGTAGACAAGACGTCATGACGACTCCCGTGAACGGTGAAGGGTGTGGTCGGCGCTGGCGCGAATTCTGAGAGACGTTTCCAGCACGATGCGCCGTGGGTCGCTGTCGGGCGCAGCAATACAGGCCAGGGCCAGATCGGCGGCGGCCTGTCCGATGGCGTGGGGGTGCGTGGCAAGGCTGCACAGTGCCGGCTCGCTCAGCGCCGCTTCATCGCTGTCATCAATGCCGATGACCGCGCAATCAACACCCGGCGTGATGTTCAACCGGGCCAGCGCCAGCAGGGCACCCAGTGCCATCAGGTCGTTGTGACAGATCAGGGCCGTGGGCGGGGAGGGCTCGCGCATGATCTCGAGCGTGCGCTCAAGTCCCGCGCGACGGGTGAGCTCATTGCGTCCGGTGCGAATGTCGGGAGCAAGACCGGCCTCATGCATGGCGTGTTGATAGCCTGCGATGCGCTCACGATCCGCCGAACTGTGCCCGGAGCCGGTCAGCAGCGCGATGCGATGATGGCCCTGGCCGACCAGGTGGGCCACGGCGTGGCCAAGGCCGGTGCGGATGTCGGCGCCCACGTAGTGACCGCGAGGCATTTCACCAGCGTGACGCATCACTTCGATGCAGGGCAGCCCCCAGGTGTTGATGGTGTCGATCAGAGTGTCCGGCGTATTTTCTGCCGGGCAGAGCAGCAGGGCATCAATGCGCTGCTCGCGCAGACGGGTAACCAGGCGCTCCTGACGCGCCGGGCTGTCCCCGGTGCTGGCCAGAAGGGAGACGTAGTCGGCGTTTTGGAGGGTTTCATCGATCCCGGCCACCATGGTGCCGAAAAAGGGGTTGGCAATATCGTGCACCACCACGCCGATGGTCGCAGTTCGAGCGCTGCGCAGGGTGGCCGCGCCGCGGTTGTAGACGTAGCCCAGCGCCCTGGCGGCGGCCATGACACGCTCGCGGGTATGTCTGGCGACCAGCGGACTCTCCTGCAGGACCAGCGAGACGGTCGAGCGCGAGACGCCGGCATGCGCGGCCAGATCCTTGAGGGTGACGTGTTTTCCTGACTGAGGCATGCCGATGACCTGTCACTTGAGTGTTTTGGATCGATCCAAATACGTTTGACAGGCTAGCGCTGCATCAGCATCGCGCCTATTGCGCTTTAGTGCTACGGCTAACGTCCAGGACCTGACGGCACGGCGCCGGCTATAAACGCTACGCGGGCCAGCGTGCCACCGCCTGAGGCTTCATGCAGTGAGATGTCGGCGCCCAGTGCCGTACATATCTGACGGGCGATCGCCAGACCCAGGCCGGTACCGCTGATGGCGCGCTCGACATCTTCGGTGCGGGTTGACGTCTGCCGGGCCCGATAGAAGCGCTCGAAGACCCGCTCGCGTTCGCTTTCCGGAATGCCCGGTCCGTCGTCCTCGACTTCGATGACGGCGTCCGGCAGCACACGTACGGTGATGTGGCCGCCGGGGGGGGTATAGGCCTGAGCGTTGCCAATCAAGATCGCCAGCAGTTCGTTGATCAGGGCGCTGTCCGCCTGCACCCGGACCGAGTGCTCTGCTTCAAGCGCCAGCGTCAGCCCGCGCTGCCAGGCCAGCGACACCATGCTCATGCAGAAGTCGCGCGCCGTCCCGGTCAGATCCAGCGGGCCAAACTCGCGGCGGCGAATATCGTTTTCCACTCGGGCCAGCGACAGCAGCCGATTGGCCAGCAGCGTCAACGCTTCAAGGTCGCGCTGGGCGCTTTCAAGCGTGGTTCTCAGCGCCCCGGACTCCTGTGCCTGCATGCCCAGCTCCAGCCGGGCACGCAGGGCAAACAGTGGGGTGCGAATCTCGTGGGCGGCGTCGGCCACAAAGGCGCGCTGGGCACGCAGGGTGTCATCAAGGCGCGCGGTCAGGTGGTTGATGGCCTCGATCAGCCCGCGCACCTCGCGCTGCACGTTCTCGGTCGGCAGCGGCTCGAGATTGTCCGGTGAGCGGCTGGCGACCATATCGGTAATACGCCTGAGCGGACGCAAGGCCGCATCAATGGCCAGCAGAAAAAGAATAAAGGCGCCGATGGCAAACAGCGTCAGACGCATCAGTGAATCTCCCAGCAGGTCATGCATCAGCTGGTTGTGAATGTCGCGGTGCTCGGCGACCCGGATCTCGACCATGCCCTGATAGCTCGGCTGGCTGATCGGCACCAGAAGCGACACTACGCGCACGTCGCGCCCGCCGTAGGTGGCGTCATAAAAGCGGGCCAGCGATGGGTAGCGGGCAGTCATGGCGACAGAGGAGGGGGGCGCAGGCAGATCCTCAAAGCCCGCGATCGAACCCTGCTCGGTCGTGATGACCTGATAAAAGGCGCTGCCGCCGCTGTCGAGAGAAAATGGATCAAGCACGGCGCGCGAAATGCGCACCTGTACCCGGCCTTCCTGAACGGTGAGTGAGTCGCCCAGCACGCGGGCGGCGATCAACAGCGGCCGATCATAGGCACTGCTGGCGACCCGCCAGGCATCCAGCCAGGCTCCCAACACTCCCACGGCAATCAACAGCACCAGTGCAGCACCGATGCGCCGGGTCAGGCGACCGCGCAGGCTGCGCGGTGACAGGCTGGCCTTCATGACAGCTCGGCGGGGGTGTCCCCGGGGATGGATTCAAGCTGATAGCCCAGACCGCGAAACGTCACGATGCGCACGTCGCTGCCTTCCAGCTTGCGGCGCAGCCGCGAGATATAGACCTCGATGGCTTCAAACGAGCTGTCCTCTTCCATGGAGAACATCTGGGCGGCCAGATGCTCCTTGCTGACCGTACGTCCGACGCGAGCCATCAGTGCTTCCAGCAGGGCCAGCTCGCGTGGCGGCAGCGTGAGCGGCTGTTCCAGCAGGGTGAAGCTGCGCGCGCTGATATCGAAGGCCAGCGCGCCGCAGCGATGGATCTGCTGGCCGTCGTGGCGAGTGCGGCGGATCAGAGCGTTGATGCGCGCCTGGAGTTCAAACAGCGAGAAGGGCTTGATCAGGTAGTCATCCGCGCCCAGGTTGAGCCCCCGGACACGGTCATTGATGCTGCCACGGGCGGTCAGAAGCATCACCGGCAGGCGCGTGTCGCGCTTTCGAAGCCAGCTCAGAAGGGCAAAGCCGTCCATCTCCGGCAGACCGATATCCAAAAGCAGCAGGGCGTAGCTTTCGGTTTCAAGGGCCGTGCGCGCCGAGACACCATCATGCATGACGTCCACACGCCAGCCGGCCTCTTCCAGCGAGCAGCGGATACTGTCTGCAAGCGAAGGGTGATCTTCGACCAATAGCGTACGCATTGCCGCTCCCGTGAAAGGTTGTTGAAAGCCTGCCGGGCTATCGTGCCTGCAAGCGAAGTCCGGGCCGAATGTTGTATCCCCAGGGCGAACAGTATGCACGCCTGCCGGTCGACGACCAACGCACCGGCGATGCCGCGCGTTTGGATCTGCCGGCATCCGGTGACTTCGCAGACGACACAACAATAGCTCCGGCCAGGCTTCCGGGCAGACGTGAGGAACAGTCAACATGACAATGACGCGACGTACTTTCGGCAAGGGGCGCATGGCCGTGCTGGCCGTGATGGGGGCGCTCAGTTTGGGCACAAGCCTTCAGTCCATGGCCGCAGAAGAACCCAAACGGCCCGAGTGTATCGCCCCGGCGGCGCCTGGCGGTGGCTTCGACCTGACCTGCAAGCTGGCCCAGAGTGCGCTGGTGCAGGAAAAAATCCTCTCCTCGCCGATGCGTGTGACCTATATGCCCGGTGGTGTCGGGGCCGTGGCCTACAACACGGTCGTGGCTCAGCGTCCCGATGATCCCAATGCCATTGTGGCCTGGTCGAGCGGTTCGCTTTTGAACCTGGCCCAGGGCAAGTTCGGCCGCTTTGATGAAAGCGCCGTGCGCTGGCTGGCTGGCGTGGGCACCAGCTATGGCGCTGTCGCCGTGCGGGACGACTCTCCTTACAAGACGCTGGATGATCTGGTCAAGGCGCTGAAAAAGGATCCCAGCAAGGTGGTGATCGGGGCGGGTGGTTCGGTCGGCGGTCAGGACTGGATGCAGACGGCGATGCTTGCCAAGGCCGCCGGGGTAGATCCGCAAAAGATGCGCTATGTGGCGATGGAAGGGGGCGGTGAGCTGGCAACAGCCCTGCTGGGGGGGCATATTCAGGTCGCCAGTACCGATATCGCTGACTCCGTACCGCACGTTGAAAGTGGCGACATGCGCATTCTGGCCGTGTTCTCGGAAGAGCGTCTGCCAGGTGACGTGACCGGTGACATTCCGACCGCCATCGAGCAGGGCTATGACGTGGAGTGGCCGGTAGTGCGTGGCTTCTATGTCGGGCCTGAAGTCAGCGATGAAGCCTACAACTGGTGGAAGGATGCCTTCGACAAAATGCTGGCTTCCGATGATTTCGCCAAACTGCGTGAAAACCGCGAGCTCTATCCCTTCTCAATGACCGGCGATGAGCTTGACGAGTACGTGCACAAGCGTGTGGCCCATTATCGTGAGCTGGCCGATCAGTACGGTCTGATCAAGTAACAATCCATCAAGTCCTGCGCAGGCCTCCGTTCAGGAGGCCTCGCTTCGTGACGGTTGGTCTGGAGCATGTCCATGCTGTATCAACGCCTCTTTCTGATGATGTTGCTTGTCGTGTACGCGGTGCTGGCCGTAGCCACGATGGGTTATGAAGCGGCCTTTTCCTACGAGCCGGTCGGGCCGCGCGCCTTTCCGCTGCTGCTGCTGATCCTGCTGGCCGCCGGGACGGTGTATCTGATCATTCGTCCCGGCCACATGGCCGAGGAAAATGCCGATACGCCGCTGACCAAACATGTTCTGGGCAAGCTGGTGCTGTGTGTACTGGCGCTGTCGTTGTTTGCCTTCTTTTTCGAAAAGCTGGGCTTTGTCGTCTCGTCGTTTTTGTTCGCCATTGCCATGTGCCGTCTCTACAACGGCGGCTGGGTCACCAGCATTATCACTGGCGCCGTGATGTCAGTGGCCTTTTATGTTTTGTTTGATCGTCTGCTGGACGTGCCGCTGCCGCTGGGCGTGCTGTCAGAACTGGGGAGCTGAACCATGGAAACACTGGGCTATCTGGGCCAGGGATTTGGTGTGGCCACCACACCGCTGAATCTGTTGACGGCCTTGTGCGGCACGCTGATTGGTACCGTGGTCGGGCTTTTGCCAGGGCTTGGGCCGATCAACGGGGTCGCGCTTTTGATTCCCATCGCCTTTGCGCTGGGGCTGCCGCCTGAAACCTCGCTGATTCTGCTGGCAGCGGTGTATCTGGGCTGCGAATACGGCGGACGTATTTCGTCGATTCTTTTGAACATCCCTGGTGAAGCGTCTGCTGTCATGACAGCGCTTGACGGTCATCCGCTGGCCCGTCAGGGCAAGGCAGGCATTGCCCTGTCGATTTCGGCGGCCGGCTCCTTTACCGGTGGCCTGATTGCTACCATCGGGGTCACCATCTTTGCGCCGCTGCTGGCCACCTGGGCGGTAGCGTTCGGGCCGGCGGAATATTTTGTGATGATGGTGTTCGCCATTACCTGTCTGGCGGGCATGGCCGGCAACAAACCGATGAAAACGGCCGTGGCGTCGCTGATTGGTCTGATGCTGGCCTGTGTGGGCATCGACTCCAACAGCGGTGTGTATCGCTTCACCTTCGGCAGTCTGGGGCTTTCCGACGGCATCCAGTTCGTGGTGCTGGTACTGGGGCTTTTCAGCATCAGCGAGATTCTGGTGCTGCTGGAACGTACCTACTACGGTCAGACGGCGCTGAAAACCAGCGGACGCATGATGTTCAACATGAAAGAAGCCATGTTCATCAAATGGACAACCCTGCGTAGCGGCGTGGTGGGCTTTTTCATGGGGATTCTGCCGGGGGCCGGTGCGACCATGGCCAGTGCCGTGGCCTACATGAGCGAAAAGCGCATGGCCACGAAGGACAACCGCTTTGGCGATGGCGATCTGCGAGGCCTGGCGGCGCCGGAAACCGCCAACAGTGCGGCGGCCTGTGGCTCCATGGTGCCGATGCTCACGCTGGGCGTGCCAGGCTCGGGCACCACAGCGGTCATGCTGGGCGCGCTGACACTTTACAACATCACGCCCGGCCCCATGCTCTTTCAGAACCAGCCGGAAATTGTCTGGGGTCTGATTGCCTCGCTCTTTATCGCCAACATCATGCTGGTGATCATGAATATCCCGCTGATTCGGGTGTTCACCAAGATCCTGGCCGTGCCTTATTGGGCGCTGGTGCCGGGCATCGCGATCGTCACCGCCATTGGGGTCTACGGCGTACACGCGACCACTTTCGATCTCTTTTTGATGATCGTGATTGGTGTGGTGGGCTACATCCTGCGCAAGTTCGATTTCCCGCTCTCTGCGGTGCTGCTGGGTTTCATTCTGGGCGGCATCATGGAACAGAACCTGCGTCGGGCGCTGTCGATTTCCAACGGTGATCTGTCCATTCTGTGGGCGAGCCCGATCACCTGGGGCGGCTGGGCGCTGGTCGTGCTGATGATCGTGCTGCCGATGTATCGCGGCTGGCGTCAGCGCCGCGCTCGGGTGCCTGCCAATCCCTGAACCTGCCCTGTGACCATGCAAAAGGCCCGCCATTGGCGGGCCTTTTTTAATGCCGAACTACCTGCTTTGATCTTTGATCAGCGCGCGCCGGAGCCGGTAAAGATGGTGCGAATGGTACGAATCACGACCAGCAGGTCCATCCAGAACGAGAAGTTGCGGATGTAATAGAAGTCGTATTCGAGCTTGATCCGCGAGCCCTCGACTTCCGAGGCGTAGCCCTGCTCGACCTGAGCCCAGCCCGAAATGCCGGGTCTGACTACGTGGCGGTAGCGGAAAAACGGGATGTCACGCTCATAGGCCTCGGTCAGTGCCGGGGTCTCGGGGCGTGGGCCGATCAGGCTCATCTCGCCCTTGAGCACGTTAAAAAGCTGCGGCAGTTCATCAATGCGGTACTTGCGCAGATACCGGCCGACCTTCGTGATGCGCGGGTCATCACCTTCCTGGGTAGGCCGAACATCGTCGGGATTCACATACATGCTGCGCATCTTGTAGACGTCGAACTCTTCTCCCTGAAATCCGGAACGGCGCTGGCGAAACAGGATCGGACCCGGATCATCGCGTTTGATCATCATCGCGGCCACGGCCATGATCGGCAGGGCAGCCGGCAGCATCAGGAGTGCTGCAAGAATGTCCGCCAGTCGCTTGAACAGCTCATAGCTGGTTCGGGGCATCAGCGAGCCGTAGCGATTGGCATGGATCTGGTCGAGCCCGATACGGCCGGTACTGGCCTCGCCGAAGCGGCGTGCGTCATGGACCGGGATCCGTTTGATGGTGCAGTCGGCCAGAAAGCGCTGCCACTCATCGCTCAGGTCACAGGACAGGTCGATGATGACGCCATCCACCCGCAGGCTCTCCAGGTCCGGCCCTGACAGCCAGCGCTGATCGATGTCCTGATGGCCGAACCACTCCCTGATGTTGCCCAGCGGGACCAGCGCCATCTTGAGTCGACGATAGCGACGAGTGACCCGATAGCCCGTCCAGCCAAACAGCAGGGCAAGCCCGCCCGACATCAGCAGTTGCATCAGGTCAAAGGGAATGGCCATCAACTCCAGAACGGCCAGTATCAGCAGATAAACGGCCGTAACGACCGGTGCGACATACGTGCAGGGGTCAGCACCCGGATGGCGGGAAAGCTGCTGCACAATGCGAAAGGCCACCATCCAGGCAACGGCGCTGGCCAGCATGGCGGTACTGGTGCCCATGCCTTCCACAGAGGCGCCGTGCCACTCACGACTCCACAGTGCCGGCAGTAATGAGGTCAGCGTCACCCCAAGAAGATAGTGAACCCGAAAGCTCAAGAGAATGCGCTCATACCACAGCGAGTGCCGGTGATTGCCACGTATCGGTCGCGTCGACATTTCCATGACCTGTTCCTGAAGATGTGTCTTTTGTTAATTAACAGCGTTTTTTAAAAAACATCAGGCGGCTGCATGCCGTCAGGTGTGCCGGCGCAGGTCGCGATATCTTATTCGGGTGTGAAAAGTAATATCGTTTTATTTGGCAGGATTATCTATGCAATATTGTGCATTGATAAAAAGGATGAAATATAGGTTTACCAAGCCCATAAAGTTGTCTTCGCTTGGCGGATTTGGCGCCTGAAAGCCTTTATTTTCACGATTCTTAATCAGTTTTTACTGATTTTTAGACGGACGTCTCATCGACCTTCTGCTTGTCCAAGGCACGCTCAAGGCCCATAAAATGGGCGTCATGGCTGATTTTTTGAGCTTTTTTGCATAATTACATTTCATTACGTCAGGTAGACCATCGGATAATCCCATCGACGGATAATGTCAGGCATGATGATTGTGTCGGTTGTATGACGAACACTGAATTTCGGGCAGCGTTTTATTGATTTCAATAAGTATCGGTGACTGACTTAGTGCGTTTTATCGTGAATCTTGAATATAAAAATAATGAGTTATTACTCGGTCCATAAGTAATAAGAACTAACAAACGAATAATGGATTGATCATCATCAGGAATCGTGATTATCGCTACCAGGGAGTAATACAATGGGAATTCTGATTGTTTATTTTGTTGTGACTGCGCTGGCTGTGCTTGCCATCTTCGCCTCCATGGGGGTTTCGGCAAAAAGCGGTCACTTCATGGAAGCTGTCGAAGAGGCCCGCGCGGGCAAGGGCGAGACGCCCTACCATGGTTACCAATAGACGCATGCTGCCCTGAAAACGACGACACCCGGCCACGAGCCGGGTGTCGCGTTATTGAGGGTGCTTTTCAGATGCCGGATGCCGTGATCGGCAGCCATTTGAGCACACGTTGAATCTGGCGATCCCAATAGCGCCACTGATGATCTCCTGGGCTTTCATGCCAGTCCAGCGCAAGCGCCGTTTCTCGCGCGGCTTCCTGAAAGCGTACATTGGCCGGGTAAAGTGCATCGTCTCGTCCGCACCATTGAAACAGCGCCGGCTGACAGGGTTGGGGTGTGCGATAACGCTTTAGCAGCGCAAAAAGATCATCGTCACTGCCGGCAGGGGACTGATCAAAGATCAGCGGATATTCCGGGGGCGGTGTTTCGCGCTGGCCCACGGCCACAATATCCAACGAGCCTGAAAGGCTGGCCGCCGCCGCAAAGCGCTCAGGCTGACGTAGTGCCCACTTGAACGCGCCGTAACCGCCCATGGAAAGTCCCGCCACGAACGTATCCTCTCGACGCGTCGAGATGGGGAAAAGCCGTTCGCTGATGATCGGCAGCTCCTCACTCAAAAAACGATACCAGTCCGGACCAAAGGCCATGTCGGTGTAATAGCTTCGCCCGACCTGTGGCATGACCACGGCAATACCGTAATTTTCCGCATAGCGTTCAATGGCACTAAAGCGCTGCCAGGCGCTATCATCGTCGGACAGCCCATGCAGTAGATACAGCACCGGTGATGGTGCACTGGCATGCTCGGGAACGATCGCAGTGAGCGAAAGGGTCACCTCGAGAATCTGCGAGGCGAAGCGGCAGGTCAGCTGTGCCATGATGGTCTCCGACAGTCAGGTGAAAAGGGCAGGCAGCGCCCGGGCCTGCGACGCGGCAAAGTCATCAGCGCAGGGTCATCAGCGTGCGACATTCGCCAGCTACTGTCACGCCTGGGCACCTCCCAAAAAAGGGAGACGGCCTCCCGGTGAAATGCCTTCCAGTGAGATCACACGCCTCATGCCCGCCAGCAGGAAAGTTACCATTGCCGATATCGCCCGCCATGTCGGGATGACCAACATCACGGTCTCGCGTGCGCTCAACAAGCCCGAGATGGTCAGACCGGCCACGCGCGAGCGTATTGAGCAGGCCGCTCTCGAGCTCGGGTATGTGCCCAATGCCTTTGCCCGCGGCCTCAAGCGCAGCGACAGTCGCCTGATCGGCGTGGTGACGGCAAGTCTGGATAACCCTTTCTACGCCGAGATGATCAAGGCCATTTCTCGCCACGCCAAGCAGCATGACTACGCCATCATGCTGTTTGATACCGATGGTGATCCGCGTCTTGAAGCCATGGCCATTGAAACGCTTTTAAGCTATCAGGCCGCCGGGCTGATTCTCTCTCCGGTGTCCGATGAGCCGGACTACCGGCCGGACTACCTGACCCGATTGCAGGCCAGTGATATTGCCGTGGTTCAGCTGGATCGTACCCTGCATGACAGCGGCTTCAGCGCGGTGGTGCTGGACAATCGCTGGGCCGGTGAGCGCGTCGCGCACTATCTGCTCACCCATGCCTTTACGCCTGAGCGGCGCACTCGCCATGACCGCCTGCTGGTAGTAGCCGGCCCCGAGCACTCACGCATCTCGCGTGAGCGACTGCAGGGCGTGCAGCAAACGCTGAAAGACCAGGCACCTGATATTGCCATCGACGTGCTGTGGGGCGACTACACCCTGGCGCCGGCCGTGGCACAGGTGCGTGACGATCTCGATCAGTCTGGGATGCCGCGGGCGATTTTCGGGCTCAATCAGCTGATTACCCTGGGCGCGCTCAAGGCGCTGCGCGAGGCCGGCATCGATCGCGATCAGTTGAGCGTGGTCGGCATTGACCGGCTGCCCTATCTGGATATTTTCGACATTACCGTGCCGTGCGTGGTGCATGACGGCTACCGCGCCGGGGCGCAGGCACTCGAACAGCTGCTGGTACAGATGCGCGACCCGCAGGCCGCGCCGCGGACGCTTACCGTGCGCGGGGAGCTGGTGACGTAGGAAAACACCTGCATTTTGCTGAGACAGGCCTCAGGGCGTGGCGTACGTCTAAACGCCAGCCACGCTGAAGGGTATGACTTTCCTGCGTGCGTTTATTCCTGCCCGGGGCGGTCGCGCTCGGTCATGTCGGCGGGCTGGCCCCCACGGGTGTTCGAGCGTTTGGGCTGATGTGGCCGTTTTTGATGATCGCGCGTCTCATGTCGATCATTGGTTTTTTCGCCATCGACCCTGTCGCCGTCGTCCTTTTCACCTTCGTTTTCTTTACCGCCATCCTGTTCGGGATCTTCGGGATCTTCGGGATCTTCGGGATCTTCGTCGCCATTATTGCTGTCGCGCTGTTCCTGTAGCCGTTTCTGGCGAAGCTGCTGTCGATAGCCGTAGGTGGCATTTCGCACGGTATCGTCGCTTTCAAGCCCGGACCCCAGCGCACCGCCGACGGTGGCCAGCGAGGCGGCGAGCCAGCCGAGCGCGGCAAACTCGAGCGCGCCGACCTCATGGCCCAGCGTTTGTGACATGACCGCCGAGGGCACAAAAAGAAAGGCCGTGGCAAAAAACAGCAGCGTCAGCAGGAGGTAGTAAAACAGCACCCCGATACTCAGCGTGCTGACCGTGGCGATGTTGTAAAGATTGGCGTTGGAAAACGCATTCTTGTGGCGCACCGGCTCCCACAGGCCGTGATCGATCATGATCCACACCACCATCGCCAGCATGGAAAGCATCATCAGGGTCACAAAACGCCACGGCTCATAGCTGTCGGCCAGCCGCCACATCGAGTTGAAAATCATCCCGTAGGCGCCGGTCGCGAACGCGGCAGCACCAATGCGCCGAAAGGCCGGAAAGATCGACCAGGGGCGATTGGCCCGCACCATGCCGCCGATCAGCTTGACATAACCGGGCAGTTTGAAGCGGGCCATGAAGCGCACGTCGAGATCGCTGTCTTCCTCACAAATGTCACGTCTGACAAAGGGCGCCACCCATTCGGACAGCCGCCGTCTGACCAGCCGTTGAGCTTCCCGGCGCTGTCCCCGGCGCGTTCGGTTGTGATACTGACACCAGGCGTCGCGTCCTTCCCGTGAGCTACCAAAATGCAGCTCGCTGACCAGCTGAATCATCGCCTCTTCCACGCGTCGGGCGATCGGGGAGGCGCCCAGCGCCGGCTGGGAAAGGATCGCCACGCCCCGGTTCCCGCTGGCGGTGGCCGCCAGTGGCTTGCCCTCATGAAACAACGGCAGATCCGTTAGACACACCACGTAGGTCCAGCCCTGCTCACGCTTGAAGCGTTCGGCTTCATTCATGATGTCATCGGCATCTTCATCGGTGCCGACCATGGGGTCGGTGATGGTCTCGATACACCAGTCACTGTCGCTGGCGACCTGGCGTGAAAGCTGCTCGGTCAGGCGCTCCCGGATCTTGTCGACGATAAGTGTGGGCAGTTCCGGGGCGGGTAAAATGCCCAGCACCCAGCAGGAACGCTCATGCTGTGGGGTGGGCTCATGGCTGGAGGTCATGGGTAAAGTGGCATTCGCTGATGATGGCAAGGGGGATGGAGATCGCTGGACAAAAGAGTGTAGCCGCCTGCGCCTCAACGTGTTGAGGCGCGCGTCATGAACGCGCTCGCCTGACGCTTATTGGATATGGGCGATGCATGGACCATCATCGACAGGCACGCCCCGCAAGAGCGCAGCAGCGCGGCAGAGCGAACGAACTCGACGTCGGCGGGCAAGCGGCCGGAAGCGGTGCCCATCGTAGACAATCGTGATGGCCGGCAACATCACCTGAGTCAACATGCATACCCGATCGGCGTTTTAATCGTCACTTTTGCGGGTTCAGGGCTCAAAAGGCGCGAGCAGGGTGCAGCCCACTGATAGTGCTGCCCTATGCCGCCGTTACCCTGACCTCATCTGCTCGCAGCGCTATACTTCAGGCCTGAATCGTCTTTTCATCATCTCAAGGAGAGCTCATGTCAGCCCAGTTTCCGCAGGCCCGTCTTCGTCGCCTGCGCTCGAGCAGCGCCCTTCGCGATATCGTGCGGGAAACCTCGCTCAAGGCAGAGCACCTGGTCTATCCGATTTTCGTTGAGGAAGAGACCGATGAATACACGCCCATCGAAGGCATGCCGGGGCAGTCTCGCATCCCGGAAAGCAGGCTCGGTGAGGAAGCCAGACGCCTGAGCGCGCTGGGGCTGAAAAGCATCATGCCGTTCGGGATTTCCCATCACAAGGACGAGACCGGCAGCGACGCCCTTAAAGAGAACGGCATGGTGGCGCGCATGGTGCGCATCATCAAGGAAGCCGCCCCGGAGCTGGTGGTCATCCCGGACATCTGCTTTTGTGAGTACACCAGCCACGGTCACTGCGGCATTTTGAAGGGCAACACCGTCGACAATGACCTGACCATCAAAAACCTTGGCATTCAGGCCGTGCAGGCCGCCAAAGCCGGTGCCGACATCATCGCGCCCTCATCCGCGCAGGATGGCCAGGTTGCGGCGATCCGCGAAGCGCTGGATGAGGCGGGCTTTGAAGACATCCCCATCATGGCGTATTCCACCAAGCTTGCTTCCGCGCTCTACGGCCCGTTTCGTGAGGCCGCCGGCACCGAGTTGAAAGGCGATCGCAAGACCTATCAGATGGACCCGATGAACCGCCGCGAAGCGCTCAGGGAATCACTCGCCGATGAAGCCGAAGGCGCGGATTTTCTGATGGTCAAACCGGCGCTGGCCTATCTGGACATCATGGCCGACATCCGCCGCAACAGCCTGCTGCCGCTGGTGGCGTATCAGGTCAGCGGCGAGTACGCGATGATCAAGTTTGCCGCCCAACAGGGCGTGATCGACGAATCCGCCGTGGTGCGCGAAACGCTGGGTTCCATGCGTCGCGCCGGTGCCGATCTGATCATGACCTACTTCGCCCCGCAGCTGCTGGAAGAGGGGCTGTAATCATCAGCCGCTGAATGACGCTGGAACAAGAACCGCGCCTCGGCGCGGTTTTTGGTGGCGTTTTTTTCTGGTAGCGCTGAGCCTTTCCCGGACATTAACGAAAGGATCCATCATGGAAAAAGTGAGAATCGACCTGGTATCCGATGTCGCCTGCCCGTGGTGCGCGATCGGCTATCGTCGTCTGGCCCAGGCACTGGAAACGCTTGATGGCGAGATCGACGTGGAGCTCGTCTGGCAGCCCTTTGAGCTCAACCGGGATATGCCGCCCGAGGGCGAGCCGATTCTGGAACACCTGTGTCGCAAGTACGGTAAGGATGCGGCCACCATGGAGCAGTCCCAGCGTGAGATCATGGCGGTGGCAGAAGAACTTGGATTGAATTTTCGTGGCGCCGTCGAACGTCGAGCGAACAATACGTTTGATGCCCATCGCGTGCTGGCGTGGGCCGCAACCCAGAACCGAGAGACACCCTTGCAGCTGGCACTGTTTGAGGCCTACTTCGGTGAGGCGAAAAACCCGTCAGACCCGGAGGTGCTACGCGAAAAGGCGATTTCAGTTGGACTTGACGGTGACACCGCTGAGGCCATCGCACGCTCTGATCAGTACGCGGACGAGGTTCGAACGGCGCAGCAGCAATTCATGGAGGCAGGCGTGAGCGCCGTGCCGGGCTTCATCCTTGATGGCCGCTACCTGATTTCCGGCGCCCAGCCCGCCGATGTGCTGGTCGATGCGCTTCGGCAGGTGGCGGAAGAAAACGCTAACCGCCAATGATCCAGAAGCGCTGGCTCTGCGAGGCCTCGCGATAGACAACAGCGCCACCTGTTGGCTATCCCCTGACATCGAATCCAGGTTCGCCGCCCAACAGGGCGTAATCGACGAATCCGCGGTGGTGCGCGAAATGCCGGGTTCCATGCGGCGTGCCGGTGCGGATCTGATCATGACCTACTTCGCCCCGCAGCTGATGGAAGAGGGGTTGTAAGCGCTGCCCGCTGCCAGAGTTTGAAATGACAACCGCGCTTCGGCGCGGTTTTTATGGAGTAGGTGTATGCGACTTCTAGAGCTTTGACTGCCCTTTGCGGATTTAACCGGTAAGTTTTCGTGACTGAATATATTGGAGTTGTCGCATGCACCAATTTGATGAGCTCTCCTATTTATGCACGCAATTTACTCTAAATTCGTTGAGAGAGATAAACGAAATAACGATCTCAAGGTTGGAAAAAAGCGCTGGGACTGTAGATGTCAAAGTTCTCCAAATGATAAGAATGCAAAAGGTTGTACTTGCGGTTGGCGTTTTTTCAATGTTTGAAGCAAGCGTGCAAGAAAGTTTTGATTGCAAAAACGGTTTTTCTTATGTCAGGTCTACTTTAGAAGAAAAGGGGAGTTTCGATTTAAAAGAAAAGTTTGAGTATTTCTCCTTGGCTGTAAACGCTCTCAAGCATGGTGAGGGAAAAAGTTATGAAAGCCTTGTCAAAAAGAAAGATAAGTTACCGTTTTTGATAAAGGCGTCGGATGAGTATTTCTTTAATGAGGGAGATGTATCGGAAATAAATATTCTGATTGATGTGGATGATCAGTTTGTTATTGATTGCTGCGATTTGATTAGAGATATATCTCGAGTCTTGTATTGATAAGGATGATTTTATAAATCAAATTTTGTGGGTTTCTCTCACCCAAGACGCACCCCGCCCGAATCCGGATAATGGCGGGAAATTCGCCTCGCGCGACACCCGTCACCAATCCGGTTCTGCCTCATAGAAATTAAGGTCAATTATCTCGACAACCTTCGTCAGAAGGCGAAGTCCGACTACTTTCTGGCCTCCAAGGTGCTGTGCGCGGCCTATTTCATACGCGTGTAGAATCAGATGGGCCCAATGAACCGTTGCGAGGCGCGGCGGGGATCGCTCGCCGATGAGGCCGAAGGCGCGAATTTTTGATGGTCAAACCAGCACTGGCCTAGCTGGTTAACTTTTGTGAGGGTGAAATGAGCAATCGGTGGGGATTTGCTACTCATGTCGGGGCGGCTTTGATTGCAGCAGTTGTAAGCGCTTATGCAACATACAAAACAACCGAGAATAATGTTGAGCTAGAAAATTTAAAAATAGAGTCTGAAAGACTTCAAGAGGAGAGGGATAGTTTTAGGGAGCGCTGCGAAGAGTTGAAAGCTTTGCATCAAGATATAAGTTTAGGCCTGCAAGCTATTTATCTAGACGATGCTGGAGAGGACAGTCTAGCAATGAAACTGGCACGGCTCCGAAGTCAGGCTGTTTATGCTCAAAGTTTTTTTGGTGAAAAAGCTCGAGATATAAAAAAAAGAGCTGAGATTGAGGTTAAGGAAAAGAAAGAGGGCAACCCAGTACATGATCTTGCACCTTACGTTATGGGCTTAGGAGAAGAGCTAAAATCGTGTAATCAGTAAGTTATATAAGCGGCATGAATTGATATCAGTTTTCTGCCCCAAGACACACCCTCCCCAAATCCGGATAATGGCGGGCAATTCGCCTTGCGCGTCACCCGTCACCAATCCGGTTCTGCCTCATGGAAATCAAGGTCAACTATCTCGACAACCTCCGTCAGGAGGCGAAGTTCGATGACTTCACCGTCATCACCGACCAGCCGATTCGCTACAAGGGCGATGGCTCCGCGCCCGGTCCGTTCGATTACTTTCTGGCTTCCACCGTGCTGTGCGCGGCCTATTTCGTGCGCGTGTACTGTAACGCCCGTGAGATCCCGACCGAGAACATCCGGCTCTCCCAGAACAACATTGTCGATCCGGACAACCGCTATAACCAGATTTTCCGCATTCAGGTCGAGCTGCCGGACGACATCTCCGACAAGGACCGCACCGGCATTCTGCGCTCAATCGAGCGCTGCTCGGTCAAGCGGGTGATCCAGAACAATCCCGAGTTCCAGATCGAGGTGGTCGATAACATCGACGAGGACGCTCAGGCGCTGTTGATCGGCGGCACAGCCGGAAAGGACGGCGCCGAAGGGCAGAGCACCTGGATCGAGGGCAAGGACCTGCCGCTGGAGCAGACCATTGCCAACATGACCGGCATTCTCGAGCGCCTGGGGATGAAGATCGAGATCGCCTCCTGGCGTAACATCGTGCCCAACGTCTGGTCGCTGCACATCCGCGATGCGGCGTCCCCCATGTGCTTTACCAACGGCAAAGGCTCGACCAAGGAAGCCGCGCTGTGCTCGGCGCTGGGGGAGTTCATCGAGCGCCTGTCGTGTAACTTCTTTTACAACGATCAGTTCTTCGGCCCCGAGATCGCCGGCAGCGATTTCGTGCACTATCCCAGCGAGCGCTGGTTCCAGCCGGGTCCGGAGGATGCCCTGCCGGAAGGGCTGCTGGATGAGCACTGCCTCGAGATTTTCAATCCGGACGGCGAGCTGCGTGCTTCGCACCTGATCGACACCAACTCTGGCCGGGCCGATCGCGGCATTGTTGCGCTGCCGTTCACGCGTCACTCGGATGGCGAGACGGTCTGGTTCCCGTCGAACCTGATCGAGAACCTGTTTCTCAGCAACGGCATGAGCGCGGGCAATACGCTGGCGGAAGCGCAGGTGCAGTGCCTGTCGGAAATCTTTGAGCGGGCGGTGAAGCGCCAGATCATCGAGCAGGAGATCGCCCTGCCGGACGTGCCGGAAGAGGTGCTGGCGCGCTACCTCGGCATCAAGGCAGGCATCGACGCGCTTGAAGCTCAGGGCTTCCCGGTGCTGGTGAAGGACGCCTCCCTCGGCGGGCGCTACCCGGTGGCCTGCGTGACGCTGATGAACCCGCGCACCGGTGGCGTCTTCGCCTCATTTGGGGCGCATCCGAGCCTGCAGGTCGCGATCGAGCGCAGCCTGACGGAGCTTTTGCAGGGCCGCAGCTTCGAGGGCATGGACGATCTGCCCCAGCCGACCTTTAACTCTCAGGCGGTGGCGGAGCCGAACAACTTCGTCGAGCACTTCATCGACTCCTCCGGCGTGGTCTCCTGGCGCTTTTTCAGCGCCCGCGCGGACGTCGAATTCTGCGATTGGGACTTCTCCGGCGCGACGAGCGAGGAAGCCGAGCAGCTGTTTGCCATTCTGGCCGAAGACGGCCACGAGGCGTATGTGACCCACCATGAGGATTTGGGCGCGCCGGTGTGCCGCATTCTGGTGCCGGGCTATTCCGAGGTGTACCCGGTGGACGATCTGGTGTGGGACAACACCAACATGGCGCTGAATTACCGCGAAGACATCCTGAATCTTCACGCGCTGGAAGATGAGCAGCTGGCCAACCTGCTCGAGCGGCTGGAGGAGAGCGAGCTCGACGAGCAGATGAAAATCGTCACGCTGATCGGCGTCGAGTTTGACGACAACACCGTCTGGTCAGAGCTTACGATCGCCGAGTTGAAGCTGCTGATCAGCCTTGCGCTGGGGCAGTATGAGGAAGCGCTGGACCGCACGCAGATGTTCTTGCAGTTCAACGACAACACCCGCGACCGCGGCCTCTTTTATCAGGCGCTCACCGCGGTGCTCGAGATCGCACTGGATGACGAGCTCGAGTTCGAGGATTACCACAAAAACCTCTCGCGCATGTTCGGCGAGGAGAAGATTCTCGCCGCGGTAGGCTCGGTCAACGGCGACGTGCGCTTTTACGGTCTCACCGAAACCAATATGAACCTGGAAGGCATCGACCGGCACCAGCGCCTGATTACCAGCTATCAGAAGCTTCACGCCTGGCGGGCGGCCAACGCCAAACGCTGATGACAGGTCATCATGTTGTGCATGGCGCCCACTTTCGAGTGGGCGTTGTTGTTTTGGGTGTCTGCCGACACTTGATGCCCGTTTCTCTCTCGAGCCTTCATGTGGCTGTCATTTAACGCCTTTAGGCTGCTCTTCCCGAGGCCGATCCCCCATAACGCGAGAGGACACCACGCATGACGAAGCCTTCCCGAATCCTGACGCGACGCGACTTTCTGATCACCAGCGGCCAGATGAGTGTGGGGCTGGCGGGGATGGGGCTGCTCGGCGCACCGGCGATCGTGCTCGCCGAAGGCAGGCGTCCAACGGTGCAGGGCAGCGTCATGAGCGGCGACATGCTGTTTGATCGCGCCATGCTGTGGGGGCGAGCCAGTATGCCGTCACGCATGTGGGTCGATGTTGCTGACAACCCCGAGTTTCGCGGTGCACGCCAGCTTGCGCCCGTTGATGTTCTGCCCGGCAGCGATCTGATCGGCAAGATCGACGCCACCGGCCTGAACGGCATGGATCAGGTGCACTATCGCGTGCGCTTCGCCGCGCTCGGCGATAAACACGCGATGGGTGAGCCGGTGGTGGGGCAGCTGCGCCTGCCGCCGACCACACCCCGCAACCTGCGCTTTGTCTGGTCCGGTGATGTGGTGGGGCAGGGTTGGGGCATCGATGAGTCGCGCGGTGGCATGCGCACCTGGGAGGCGATGCGCAGGGTTCAGCCGGACTTTTTCATCCACTCCGGCGACAGCGTCTATGCCGATGGGCCTCTGGAGGCAGAGGTGGCGCTGGATGACGGCAGTACCTGGCGCAATCTGGTGACGCCGGCCAAGCAGAAGGTGGCCGAAACGCTTGCAGAGTATCGCGGTCAGCACGCCTACAATCATCTCGACGTCAATTTCCGCCGCTTCGCCGCGGAGGTGCCGATGCTGGCCCAGTGGGATGACCACGAAACGGTCAATAACTGGTATCCGCAGGAAATTCTTGATGATGAGCGCTACAGCGAGAAAAACGTGGCCCTGCTCTCGGCCCGCGCCCGGCAGGCGTTCGTCGAGTACATGCCGATCCGTATGACCACCGAGGCCCCGCAGCGCATCTACCGGCGTTTCTCCTACGGCCCGGGCATGGAAGTCTTCATGCTCGACATGCGCAGCTATCGCGGCCCCAACAGCACCAATCTGCAATCAAACGCATCAAGCGCGACCGCGTTTCTCGGCGAGAACCAGTTTCGCTGGCTGCGTCAGTCGCTTAATGACTCCACCGCGACCTGGAAGATTATCGCCGCCGACATGCCCATCGGCATGGTGGTGCCGGATGGTGACCATTTTGAGGCGATTGCCAACAATGATCCCGGCCAGCCGCTGGGCCGCGAGCTGGAGATCGCCCGGCTGCTGCAGGCGATCCGCGACGACGATATCCGCAACGTGGTCTGGTTCACTGCTGACGTGCACTACACCGCCGCGCACCACTACGCGCCGGAGCGCGCCGCGTTCAAGCAGTTCAAACCGTTCTGGGAGTTCGTCAGCGGCCCGCTCCACGCCGGCACCTTCGGCCCCAGCGAGATGGATGCCACCTTTGGCCCCGAGGTCGTCTTCCACAAGGCGCCCCCCGAGGGTCAGAAGAACCTGCCCCCCTCGGCGGGCTATCAGTTCTTTGGCCAGGTGGATCTCGACGGCGAAAGCGAGTCGCTGACAGTCCGGCTCAAGGACAGTGACGGTACTACCCTGCACACGCAGGTGTGATTTTTAAATCTAAAGCTTCAACGATAGAAACTAAAGTTTTAAAGCTGGCAGAGCTGTACTCAGTGTTTTCATATCTTTGAATTTGCTGTTCTTTCATGCCGAGCCGGTCTGCAAGGTCCTTTTGTGTAAGCCCCATAGATATTCTGGACATAATAAGTGACCGTGGAAGATCAGAAATGCTATTTACGTCGAAAACAGCTAAGTCGCCCGATAAAAGCAATTCGTAATCTTCTACTTGACCAATGAGCTCATTCCTTTGGCAAGCCAGAGCGTCAATTTGCGCTTTAGCAAGCAAAGGGGAGAGTGTAGGCTCTTCTGACTGCAGCTTACGGATAGTGTCAGAAAATTCCTCAATTCTTTTCTTGGTTAGAGATAATTGCTTGCTGTTCTTTATCATGATGCGGCTCCTAATTCGATCGCCACGATACCTTTTTTCTCACCGGTGTTTTTATCTACTTGAAAAAAATCAACGAACAACTTACCGGAGTCACCTTCTGGTAATTCGGCAGGAAAAATGTCTCCCCGATACTTTTCTTGCATTCTCTCTCTACCCATTTGGGTAAAATCAAGGAGTGCTTTGTCAATATTTTTTTCTACCACTCCATTGAGGCTCCAGCACAAATCATAGTCACCTGGTATCTCTTTAGATGTGACGAAACTTCCGTCTATATAAATTAAAGAACAATTTGCATGTTCAAGCGATGCAATTAAAAGCTTAAGTCCGTCGATCAACCAGGCTCGTTTAGGATTGTAACCAAAGCGTTCAATCAGTTGATCCATTGTGGAAAAATGAATCCCTTCAGGTAGGTTGCCATTATTATCAAAATCCGGGATCATGTTTTCCCCAACAAAATTGTTGTGCATTGCCTTCTTTTAACATTTTTTGATGATTTTTGCAATCGATGCAAAGCAACGCACAGCAGTACTTGATTGATGGCTGCCGGCTGCCATTTTCATGGCCTCCCCTTGGCCATTCCAATGGCACCACTGTGTTCAATATTAGATAACTTATCGATAGCAAGGAGTTAGAATGACATTCAGCAAAGACCAGATAGTTGAATACGTTTACAACTCGAAGCCTGTGATGGAATTTTACGGGTTTGCAATGGCAACAGGTTTTTGGCCTGATTTTCCGGATTATCAGCTAGAAATCATTGTTTGGTATTTAGATGCTGCTGAAATAAGTGATATCGAAAAAATTGACGAAATTTTAGTTAAGCATGAAGGGGTTCTGAAAGAATTTGTCGCGCATATTTATGCAAATCGGAAAACTTTTTGGAGAGTGACGCCGGTATTTCTATGTGTTCTGGCAATTATTCTACGGTTTCCAAAGCCGTTCACGGTGGAGAAGCTAGTTCAGAACGGTTGGGATAAAGATCTTGCTACTATTGTTTCTACGGCAGCTAATAAGTTTAATGAAAGGCTTATCTAAAAAGCATATTAACTATGCATCAATAAAATCTATGATCATAACAACCAAAACGCCGAGCCAGACTGCTGGCTCGGCGTTTTTTATTTTTTGTGGTGTACTTGCTTCACCGCCAGCGCCACGCCTGCCTTCGACCGACTCGGTTAGCCAATCCTTCTCTTTATCCACACTTGGTTTGTCGCCATCTTATTCAGATTTACGCGGCTTACGGCACCCAAGCCGTTGAGCCGATAGATCTCATTCTCCATCGCGACATTGGCAGTAGCGCCAAGCTGCCGGCGGCGGTCTGCACTCCAAAACCCTGCCTCTACCCTAAGGTGACAGAGCGCAGCAGACCCTACCTCGCCGTATACCCCCCATCGATTGGCAGACACACGCCGCTGATCATGGCGGCACCGTCGCTGAGCAGAAAGAGGATCGGTTCGACCACATCTTCCAGTTCCGCAAAACGATGCAGCGGGATGGTCGCCAGCATCGGGTCGCGCTTTTCCGGTGCGGACCACACCTTCTGCGCCATGGGCGTGAGCGTGACGGTGGGGTTGACGCTGTTGACCCGGATGTCGTGCGCGCCCCATTCCAGACACAGCGACCGGGTGATGGCGTCCATCGCCGCCTTGGAGGCGCTGTAGGCCAGGTGATCATCCAGCCCCACCAGCGATGCCTGACTCGAGACGTTGACGATGCTGCCGCCTTTATTGGCGTCGATCATGCCGCGCGCCACGCAGCGGGCGGCGATGGCGGCGGCGCGGGCGTTGGTGTGAAACACCTGATCGATCGCTTCCGCCGGCAGGGTCAGGGCCGGTTCCACATGGGTGATACCGGCGCTGTTGACCAGTCCGTCAAACGGGCCGTGCTCTTCGATGGTGCGCTCAAGGGTTCGGGTGTCGGTCAGCTCCAG
Organism: Kushneria sp. Sum13; assembly: GCF_052692355.1. NCBI lineage: Bacteria > Pseudomonadati > Pseudomonadota > Gammaproteobacteria > Oceanospirillales > Halomonadaceae > Kushneria > Kushneria sp. Sum13. The sequence continues at coordinate 3,177,174 of NZ_CP199847.1, read as the reverse complement.
CGCGCAGGTGGTGCAGCCGGCGTCTTCAAGTGCCGCCAGCGCCTCAGGGTTGCGCCCGAGGGCAATCACTTCGGCATGCTGTTCGCGCAGGGCCAGCGCCACGGCCTGGCCAATGCCGCTGGTCGCGCCGGTGACCAGATAGCGCCGGCCCCTGAGGCCGGCGTATTGCGTGGTAGTCAGAGTCTCGCTCATGGTGGCCTCGCTCACGGTACCAGCAGCACCTTGATGGATTCAGCGGCGGTCGCCATGCGGAAACCTTCCTCGAACTCGGCCAGCGGCAGCTCGTGGGTAACGATGCCGTCGGTGGTCACCAGCCCGCGCGCCATCAGGTCGATCGCCACCGGGAAGGTGTGCGGGGAGAGGTGCGCGCCGCGCACGTCGAGCTCCTTGCGATCGCCGATGATCGACCAGTCCACCGTGGTCTCCTTGCCGAACACGCTGAACTCCACAAAGCGGCCCAGCTTGCGGATGATCTCGAGCCCCTGACGCACGCCGCTGGGCGCGCCGGTTGCTTCGATATAGACATCGCAGCCGTAGCCGCCGGTCAGCTCCTTCACGCGGGCGTTGACGTCATCCTTTGACGGGTTGAGCACCACATCCGCCCCATAGCGTTTGGCCAGTGCCAGGCGCTCATCGATCATGTCGACCACGATCAGCTGTTTGGGTGTCTTGAGCAGTGCGACCTGCACCATGGCCAGACCGATCGGGCCGGCACCGGCGATCACCACGGTGTCATCCAGCTGGATGTCGCCGCGATTGACGGCGTGAATGCCACAGGCCAGCGGTTCGATAAAGGCGGACTGCGCCAGGTTCAGGCTTTCCGGAATGCGGTGCAGGCGCGCCCTGGCGGGGATGCGCATGTACTCGGCCATGCCGCCTTCGGCGACCTCGTGCTGAAAGCCGAGGATGTTATGCACCTCGCACATCCAGTAGTGGCCGCTGTCGCAGTAACGGCACTTGCCGCACGGCACGATCTGCTCGGCAATCGCCTGATCGCCCACACGCACGTCAAAGTGCTCCTCCGCGCCCGGGCCCATCTCGATCACTTCACCGAAAAACTCGTGACCGGCGACGACCGGTGCCTTCACCCAGGCGGGCTGACCGTTGCCGCCCCAGAACATTTCGGCGCCGCCGCGACATTTCACGTCGCTGGCGCAGATGCCGCAGGCGCCGATTTTCAGAATCACTTCCCCCGGCCCGGCGGTCGGGCGGGCCACCAATTCCAGTCGGTAGTCGTTGGGGGCGTGGCAGACCACGGCCTGCATGGTGGCGTTGGCGGTTGCATCGGTCATGTTCTAACTCCTGTCATAAAAGAGGTGAGGGTCAGGCGTTGCGACCGCGCCCGATATAAATGGCGAGCAAAATGATGCCGCCCTTGACCACGTCCTGAAGGTAGGGCGACACGCCCATCAGGTTGAGGCCGTTGTTCAAAATCGCCAGCAGCATGGCGCCGACCAGGGTGCCGATAATCGCGCCGCGCCCACCGGCAATCGCCGCGCCGCCCAGCACCACGGCGGCAATGGCATCCAGCTCGAAGCCGGTGCCGGCGTTGGGCTGGCCGCTCATCAGGCGGGAGGTGATGACCAGCCCCGCGATCGCCGCAGTCAGGCCGCTGATGGTGTAGACCATCAGCTTGTAGCGCGGCACGCGAATGCCGGTCAGGCGAGTGGCTTCCTCGTTGCCGCCGATGGCGTAGACGTAGCGGCCAAAGGAGGTGTGGTGCAGCACCACGTAGGCCACCAGGTAGACCAGCAGCATGATCACGATGGGTGCCTGAATGCCCAGCACCTCACCGCGACCGAAGAAGGCAAAGCCGGCCGGCAGGCCCGAGATCGGGTAGCCGCCGGTGTAGATCAGCCCCAGCCCGCGGGCGATGCCCATGGTGGCCAGCGTCACGATGATCGGTGGCATGCGGGCAAAGGCCACGCAGGCGCCGTTGAAGGCGCCAAAGACCATGCCCAGCAAAATCCCGGCAATGACCGCCACGGTGGGCGGCCAGCCGGCGGCCATCAGCCCCGCCATGATGGTGCCGGACAGCGCCATCACCGGCCCGACCGAGAGATCAATCCCGCCGGTGAAGATCGCAAAGCTCATGCCCACGGCGATGATGCCAATGATCGCGCCCTGGCGGGCCACGTTGGAGAGGTTGTTGGCCAGCAGGAAGTTGTCATTGACCAGTGCCATGACGATGAACACGGCGATAAACCCGATCAGCGGGAAAAAGACCGGCGAATGCAGCAGTCGCGAGGCGCGCGAACGTCGCTGGCGTCGGGGTTTGGGATTAACCGATGAGGTTGAGGTTGGTGTGGTCATGAGGCGCGCTCCATGGCGGCGGCCGGTTCGCTGGCGGCCCCGGTCGGGTTATCCAGGGAAATCTGGCGTGTAGCGTGGGTTATGATGGTGCCGGCCTCGATCTCACGGCCGGCCAGCTCGGCCACCACGTGGCCGTGGTTGAACACCAGTACGCGGTCGCACAGGCCGGTGATTTCGGGCAGCTCCGAGGAGATCATGACAATCGAGATGCCCTGGGCGGTGAGCGTTTTCATCAGCGCGTAGATCTCGGACTTGGCGCCCACATCAATGCCGCGGGTCGGCTCGTCAAAGATCAGTACCCGGCAGCCGCGCTCCAGCCAGCGGGCGATGACCACCTTTTGCTGGTTGCCGCCGGAGAGCGTGCCGACCACGGTGTCACTGCCCGGGGCCTTGACCCGCACCCGGTCCATCAGCGTCTCGGCCGCCTCACGCTCGCGTCGCCGGCTGATCAGCCCGGCGGCGGTGTGAAAGCGCTCGAGATGGTTGATCGAAATGTTGTCCGCGCAGGTAAAGGGCAGGATCAGCCCCTGCTGCTTGCGGTTTTCCGGCAGCAGGCCGATGCCGCGTTTGAGTGCGTCAGCGGGAGACCTGAGCGTCACCGTCTGGCCCTCAAGCTGCATGTGCCGTTCGGCCACCGGATGGGCGCCGATCATGGCCAGCGCCATCTCGCTGCGCCCGGAACCGACCAGCCCGGCAAATCCTAAAATCTCGCCGCGGGCCAGCCGGATGTGGTCGGTATGCTTACGACCAACCATGCGAATGCGGGCATCGAGCACGACGTCGTCCGTGGTTGGTGGGGTCTGGCGCTCGGGAAAGATGTTGTCGACCCGTCGACCAACCATCTGCTCAACCAGCGCACCGGCATCGGTCTCGGTCACGTTGAACGTGGTGACGTATTCACCGTCGCGCAGCACGGTCACCCGATCGCAAATCTCGAAAATCTCTTCCATGTGGTGAGAGATGAACACCATCGCCACGCCCTGTTCGCGCAGCTGGCGCATGATGGCAAAGAGCCGCTCGACTTCGTTTGGGGTGAGCGGGGCGGTGGGTTCATCCAGCACGAGCACGCGGGCATTGAGCGACAGCGCCTTGGCGATCTCGACAAACTGCTGGTCGGCCACGCTCAGGTGATGGACGCGAATCAGCGGATCGATGTCGATGCCCAGCCGCTCGAACAGGGCCTGGGCCTGGGCCACCATCTCGCCATGACGGATCAACCCGAATCGATTGCGGGGTTCGCGCCCCAGAAAGATGTTATCCACTACGGAAAGGCCGGGAATCAGGCTGAATTCCTGAAAGACGATCCCCACGCCGGCGGCGCAGGCGCGGCGATAGCTCGAAAAGTGCTGGACCTTGCCGTCGATCAGGATATCGCCGCTGTCGGGCTGGTAAATGCCGCAGAGGATCTTCATCAGCGTTGACTTGCCGGCGCCGTTTTCGCCCAGCAGGGCGTGGATCTCGCCGGCTTCGACCTTGAGGCTGACGTCATGCAGCGCACGCACGCCAGGAAACGCTTTGCTGACCTTTTCCAGGGCAAGCAGGGCCATGTGAACCTCCAGGTCGCGCCGAAGCGCGACCGGTCAGTGATATCAGGGTTACCCGTGCCGGTTTAACAGTGGCCGTGTTACCAATGAAAGTCGGCCGCGTTGTCGGCAGTCACCAGCGTGACGTCGATCGGCACCTCGCTGGGGGATTCTTCACCGCGGTACTTCTTCACGGCCAGTTCCAGAGCCTGAGTCACCATGGTGGCGGGGTGCTGGGCGGCGATTGCGATCAGTGGCGAGTTGGGCTGTTGCATGGCCTTGACCGCTTCCGGGTTGCCGTCAACGCTGGCCAGTTTCACGTCATTGCCGGAGGACTGAATGGCGACCAGCGCGCCGAGCGAGCCCACGTCGTTGACGCTGAAGATGCCGGCCAGATCCGGATGGGCCTGCAGCATGTTCTCGGTGACGTTCATGGCAGTGGAGCGCTCCTGATGGCCGTTTTGCTTGTCGACCACCTCGATGCCGTCAAACTCGCCGAGTGCCTTCTCGCAGCCTTCAACGCGCTGAAGAATCGGCACCACCGGAATGCCGTCAAGAATGGCGACCTTGCCCTTGCCATCGAGCTTCTCGCCCATGTAGTGGCAGGCCTTGTAGCCGGCATCGAAGTTCTTCGAGCCCACGAAGCCATCGATCGGGCCTTCGGCCTGGGCATCCACCGCCACGACCGGCACGCCGGCGTCATGAGCCGACAGCACCGCCGACTGAATGCCGACCGAGTCGGTCGGGTTGAGCAGCAGAATATCGATCCCGCGCTGGAGCATGTCCTCGACATCGTTGATCTGTTTGGAGATGTCGTGGCGGGCGTCGGTGAAGACGAGCTTCGCGCCCATGTCGTTGGCGGCTTCCTGCAGCGCGCGCTGCATGGTCACGAAGTAGACGTTGTTGAGTTCCTGAAAGGACATGCCGATGACGAGCTCGTCGTCGGGCTTGTCATGGGCCTTGTCGCCGGCACTGGCCAGCGCAATTGTGGGCGAGGCCAGCAGTGTCGTGACAAGGGCGGCGCCCAGAAGGCCTTTGGCGCTTGGAATCGTGATGGGCATGGTGTTTTCCCGGCTGATCATGAAGGCATGGCACGCGCCATGGGCGATCAACAACGCTGGCAGCGTCCCTTCATGTCACCGCTCCACCGGCTGGACGCATCAATGTTAACGTTGTCATTTGGTATTTAGCGTCGTTTTACACGCACTTGCAATTCGCCTTTGGGTGATTGGACCAAGGTCGGCAGGGCAGGTGCTGTGGCAATGTGTCAGGGTAGCGCCACGCCATTATCAGGAGCCGTCATGAGCGCCTATTACCTGGGAATCGATGTGGGGTCGGCCAGCGTCAGGGCCGGCGTGTTCGATGCGCGCGGATGCTGTCTGGCGCAGGCTGCGCAGGCCATCGAGCAGTACCGGCCGCGGGCCGGGTTTGTCGAGCAGTCCAGCGACAACATCTGGTCGCAGTGCGTCGCGGCCGTGCGCGAGGCCGTGAAAAAGGCCGGCATTGATGGTGAGGCGGTGCGAGCCATCGGCTTCGATGCCACCTGTTCGCTGGTGGCGCTGGATGAAAAGGGCGCGCCGGTATCGGTGTCGCCGGACAACGATGACGCCCATAACATCGTCATGTGGATGGACCATCGCGCCATTGAGGAAGCGCGCGAGATTGCGGATACCGGCCACCCTTCGCTTAAGTACATCGGCGGGCAGGTCAGCCCGGAGCTGGAGCTGCCCAAGCTTTTGTGGCTCAACCGCCAGCGGCCGGATCAGTTCGAGCGTGCTGCGCTCTTTCTCGATCTGGCCGATTTTATGGTCGCGCGCGCGGTAGGTGATCTGGACAGCCGTGATCTGGACGGCACCCACGAGCCGGAGCGCAGCGTCTGCACTCAGGTCTGCAAGTGGCTTTATCTCGCGCATGAAGGCCGCTGGCCCGAGGACCTGCTCGAACGGCTCGGGCTCGATGAGCTGATGTCGCGCCCGGCCATGCAGGGCGAGATTCGCGCGCCCGGCTCCCTGGCCGGTACGCTTTCCCCTGAAGCCGCCGAGGCGATGGGGCTGTCTTCTGACACGGTTGTGGCCACCGGGCTGATTGACGCCCACGCCGGGGCACTCGGCATGCTGGGCGATGACCCGGAGGGCAGTCTGGCCGTGATCGCCGGGACGTCGGCCTGTCATATCGCCTTTTCACATGATTCCTGCTTCGTGCCCGGGGTATGGGGGCCGTACTGGGGGGCGGTGCTGCCGGACGGCTGGATCAACGAGGGCGGTCAGAGTGCAGTGGGGGCGCTGATCGATCACGTGATTGCCGACAGTGGGGCGGTTGAACCCCTGATGGCCGCGGCAGAGGCCGCCGAGGTCACCCATTTCGAACTGCTCAATCGCCGGCTGGATGCACTGGAGGAGGAGGGTCGCGACGAGCTGACCCGGCATCTGCACGTGCTGGACTATCACCACGGCAATCGCTCGCCGCTGGCGGATGCCTCACTGACCGGCATGATCAGCGGTGTGACGCTTGATCGTGATATTGACGCGCTGGCGGTGCGCTATCTGGCCACGCTGCAGGCCGTCTGCCTGGGCACGCGACATATTGTCGAGACGCTCAACGAGCACGGCCATGCCATCAAGCGGCTGCGCCTGTGTGGCGGGGCGCTCAAGAACGCGCGCTGGTTGAAGGAGTTAAGCGATGCCACGGGGCTTGCGATCGAGCTGCCCGAGGAGCGCGAGACGGTATTGCTGGGCAGCGCCATGCTGGCGGCCACCGCCTGTGGTGATCACCCCGGGCTTCGCCAGGCGGCCGCGGCGATGAGCGCGACGGCCCGTACCATCCTGCCGGACGTGACCCGGCGGGACTTTTTCGATGCCAAGTACCGGGTCTATCGCCAGATGCACGCCGATCAGCTGCGCTATCGCGAGCTCATGGAGACGCGCCGATCAGAAGGCTGATAAGGGCAGCGGCGCACCGTCAGGCGTCTGACGGCGCGTTGTCGGCAAGCACCTTGCGCAGGAAGCTGCGGGTGCGCTCATCACGCGGGTTGGTGAAAAGCTCCGATGGCGGCGCCTGTTCGACGATGCGACCGCCCTCCATGAACACGACCTGATCGGCCACTTCGCGGGCAAACTGCATCTCATGGGTGACCACGATCATGGTCTGCTGCTCGGCGGCGAGCTGTTTCATCAGCGCCAGGACTTCCTCGACCCACTCCGGGTCCAGCGCCGAGGTCGGCTCGTCAAATAAAATGACCTCGGCCTTCGCCGCCATGGCGCGGCCGATGCCGATGCGCTGCTGCTGTCCGCCGGAGAGCGCCGCCGGATAAGCGTCGGCCTTGTCGGCCATGCCAATACGCTCGAGGATCTCGCGGGCGCGGGCATGCGCCTCACGCTTTGAGAGCCCTTCGACCACGATCATGCGCTCGGCTATGTTCTCCAGCGCCGTCTTGTGGGCAAACAGCGCATAGTTTTGAAACACAAAGGCTGTGCGCCGGCGCAGACCGAGGATGTCGTCGCTGGTGGCGCGGGCGGCGTCCACGCTCAGATCCCCGACGGTCAGCTGCCCGGCGTCGGGGCGCTCGAGAAAGTTGACGCAGCGCAGCAGGGTCGACTTGCCGGTGCCGGACGGGCCGATGACCACGATAATTTCGCCGCGCGCAAGCGACAGGTCGATCCCGTCAAGCACGGTATGCTCGCCAAAGTGTTTGGTAATGCCCTTGAGTGCAATCATCGCAGGTAGGCCCGGTTAAGACGTTTTTCCAGCCGCTTCTGACACCAGGACAGCGCCTCGACAATGATCCAGTAGATCAACGCCACGACCAGAAAGGCCTCGAAGTAGAGAAAGCTGCTGGCGGCTTCCTTTTGCGTCGCGCCCATCAGCTCGGTCACGCCCAGCGTAAAGGCCAGCGACGTCGACTTGATCATGTCGATGAAGTAGTTCATCAGTGTGGGTGTGGCCACGCGCGTGGCCTGAGGCAGGATGATGCGACGCATCGTCTGACTCTGGGTCATGCCGATCGACTGGGCCGCCTCGGTCTGGCTGCGATCAATGCCGGTGATGGCGGCACGGATCGATTCGGCCATGTAGGCCGAAAAGTGTAGGGTCAGGCCCATGATGGTCGCGGTTACGCCATTGATGGAGACCAGAAAGGAGAGAAACTGCGGCAGCCCGTAATAAAACAAAAAGAGCTGTACCAGAAGCGGGGTGCCGCGGAAAAACGAGATGAAAAGCTGTGCGGCCTGATTGAGCACCGGCAGGCGCGAGACGCGAATGACGGCCAGTCCACATGACAGTATCAGGGCACAGACCATGCCCGCGGCGGCCATGCCCAGCGTCAGTGGGAGATAGCCCAGCAGGACGGGCACCAGCCCGACCATGTAATCAAGGTTGAGTGCTTGCATGGCGATGCGCTTTAAAACGAGCGGCCCGCGCCAACAGTGGGCGAGTCACCTGAGGGTGAAAAACAAAACGCCCCGGACATGCCGGGGCCATTGGGCAGAGCATAGCGCTGATCAGGCGTCGCTGCTGGTCTTTTCCGACTCCGGGGCTTCCGGGGCGCTGGTAATATCATCGCCAAACCACTTTTCGGAAATCGCCTTGAGCTCGCCATTTTGACGCAGGGTTTCAAGCGCCTTGTTCACGCGATCACGCTGGGCGTGGCCGGCATCATTATTGCGAAACGGCAGGGCGTTTTCGATCTTCGAGAAGGGCTGTCCGGCCAGCTGCAGCGGCAGTGGCTTGTCCTTGATCACCTGGGTGGCGCTGGTGCGGTCCATTACGAAGGCATCGGCGCGGCCCAGCGCCACATCCTGCTCGATGTTGGACTCATAGGTCTTGATGTCGATCTCATCGGCGTAGGGCAGCGCCTTGAGCAGGGTCTCGTAGTTCGAGCCCAGGTTCATGATCACTGTCTTGCCCTTGAGATCCTCGACGCCGTGAATGTCGTCGTTGCCCTTTTTGACCACCACCTGCGCACCGTCATAGACGTAGGGCTCGGAGAAGGCGTACTTGGCCTGACGCTCCGGTGTGATGGTGATCTGATTGGCGATGGTATCGATACGACCGGAGTCCAGCATGCCGGCCAGACCCGAGAAGCTGGCGGTGACGAACTTAATGTCATCACCGGTCTGCTTGCCGATGGCGTTGAGCACGTCCACTTCAAAGCCCTGAAGCTTGTCGTGATCCACGAAGGTAAAGGGATAATACCCGCCGGACATGCCCACACGCAGGGTGTCGGCCTGAGCGGCTGCCGCGGCGCCCAGCAGGGTTGTCAGCCCCAGTGAGGTGATGGCAAGCGTTCTGGCCAGTGTTTTAAACGCTGTCATGTGATGCTCCTTTAAAAGCGAATGCGCCTTCGGGCGCCGAATACGCGTAGCGTACCGCAACCTTCCTTAAAGGAATAAGAAAAAGTTTTTATATGCGAAGGGGTTTTTAACTATGGTGCAGGCGCCTGCCGCGCTCGGGCGGCAGCGTCCGGACAGGGCCGGTAGCGGTAAAGGAACGCTTGCGCCTTAAAACGAGGCCAGGCTGGGGTCGGCTTCGTTGTCGAGCTGGTTGGCAAGCACCATCTCGATGAAGTCCGCGATGATGTCCTGCACCTTGTCCTGGGTGAGATCGCCACACGAAATCCAGGATTCCCCCTGCTCTTCATGGCGGTGATGTCTCATGAAGCTTCGATCAATGCGCAGGCCGTCATGATCGGCGTCATGGCTGATGCGCAGATGATTGAAGTTGGTAAAGCCCCGTTTCATGGTGACGTGCTGAACCGGCAGCAGATGAAACTCGACGGCCTCGATCTCGCGGTGGCTCGATTCATTCTCGCAGTGCACGTGAATTTCGCTGGCGTAGTGATTACCAGCCGCGATATCGCGCGCCCACTCCATGGAAGGAATCAGAATGCGCTGGGCAATCTCATCAAAGCCTGCCGGCTCATCAGGGTCGGCATCATCGCTCTGTTCCTGGACGGAGTGAGGGCGCAGGGGGCTCCTGCCGACCTGCTGCTGATAGTGTTTGAATACACGGTTCAGGTCTTTCATGTTCCTCTGCCTTCAGTAGTGCGCCGCGCGAGCGGTTCGAATGTCGGGTAAAGAAGTGAGGGGGAGATGCCGGGGTACAACGATTCAAGACATATGGAAAGGGCGCTGGAAACCCTTTTCATGGCGCAGAGGGCCATGGCACAGGGAGACGTTCTGGCATTGATATCACGCTTTGAAGTGAGAGGCTACCTTCTATAGGGTCGGCATTCCTTAACACAGGTTATCAACCTGTGTCGGTTTTAAAAGCCATAAAGCGTTGTGAACCAGAGACATGGCCGATCCCGGCGGCCTGCGCCGCTCAGGGAATGTGGTGTCATGAAAAGAGACTATGCAACCGTTTTTTTTTCAGCTATCGAAAAAGATGGTGATGACGTCATCAAGATGCATCGCCATGGCGCGTCGGGCGCGTTCTGAATCCTGCTGGCGCAGGGCATTGAGGATGCGAAGATGCTGCTCGCGGGAGCGCCTTTTCATGTCGGTCGTGAGGTAAAGGTCCTGCAGACGACGAAACATGACGCCGTATTGATGCCCGAGAATATGGCGAATGAGCAGGGCGTAGGCCGGGTTGCCGCTGGCCTGGGCGATGCGGACATGAAACAGGCGATCCCCGGTATGGTTGGCCGTGTAGGGAATGCCCTGATGGCGCTCGTCCACTTCTTCGTCGTTATCCGCCACGTGGCGTTCGTAGGCCTCTTCTATCCCTGACAACATCTCCGGGGTCATGTTGGAGGCCGCAAGCGCCGCGGCTTCGGGCTCGACCAGTCGCCGCGCTTCCAGCAGGGCAAAGGGAGGAATCTCCTCATCGCCCTGAGAGGCAAACTCCTGCTCGAGCTCTGGGTCCAGCGACCAGGGATGCTGCCTTGCTGCCGTGTGCAGGATGGATTGACCGCCACGCGGCACCAGTGGTCCCACCAGCACGCCATGGCCGACCCTAACCTCGACCTGTCCGATGACTTCCAGTGCAATCAGGGCCTCACGAACCGAGGCACGACTGACCCCTAGCGTCTGGGCCAGTTCACGTTCCGGCGGCAGCAGGCTGCCCGGCGGAAATTCACCTTCCTCGATCAGATCATGCAACTGATCGGCAATCTGTCGGTAAAGGCGCGCATTGCGAATGGTCTTGAGTGGCATCGAGAAACGTTCATCCAGCGGCTGAAGGGCATGGGGACATCATTATCGTACATGGCGCTGCGACCAATGTGTAAAGGTCAGTCCATTGGGCATTTTGCTTTAATCGACGGATCATGTCATCCGCGCCGTGGACGACAGATGGCTCAAGGATAAGGTGCCATGAACATCAGCAAGGTCTCGTTCCCACAACGTTTGCAGGGTAAAACGGCCCTGGTCACGGCGGCCGGTCAGGGCATCGGTCGTGCCGCGGCGCAGCGTCTGGCCCTCGAAGGCGCTCATGTCATCGCCACCGATCTCGATCCATCGCATCTCGTCGACCTTGAAGGCATGACGCCGCGAGGTCTGGATGTCCTCGATCGTGAGGCCATCCAGGCACTGGCCTCGGAGGTGGGGGCGGTCGACATCCTGTTCAATTGCGCCGGCATCGTGCACCACGGCAGCGTGCTGGAGTGTGACGACAGCGCCTGGCAGCTTGCCATGGCACTCAATGTCACGGCCATGTTTCATACCATTCAGTCGTTTTTGCCGGGCATGCTGGCCCAGGGCGGCGGCAGCATCATCAACATGGCGTCGCTGGCCTCCAGCATCAAGGGCGTCACCAGCCGGTGCGCCTATGGCACGACCAAGGCGGCGGTCATTGGACTGACCAAATCGGTGGCGGCCGATTACATGACTCACGGCATTCGCTGTAACGCCATCTGCCCGGGGACGGTGGACTCTCCCTCCCTGCATGAGCGCATCGAGACGCAGGCCGCGGTGCGAGGGCTTGCTGCCTCGGAGGTCATGGCCGAGTTCGTGGCGCGACAGCCCATGGGGCGGCTCGGGCGCGTCGAGGAAGTGGCGGCGCTGGTGGCCTGGCTGGCCTGCGATGAGGCTGCCTTTATTACCGGAACGACCCAGATGATCGACGGCGGCTGGTCCAACTGATCCGCGCCGTCTGTCTGGTTGATCACTATCTCATGGAGAATGGCATGAAACTGTTGCGCTTCGGGCCGAAGGGCTTTGAAAAACCGGGCATCGTGGCCCCTGACGGCAGCCTGCGGGACCTGTCCGGTCATGTGGAAGATATTGCCGGCAAGACGCTTTTGCCGGCGCAGCTTGAGGCGCTGGCCGGGCTTGATCTGGAGAGCCTGCCCACAATAGACAGTGGCGCTCGAATCGGTCCCTGCGTTGGCCGGGTCGGCAAGTTCATCTGTATCGGGCTGAATTACGCCGATCATGCTGCCGAAACCGGCGCCGAACTGCCAGCCGAGCCGGTGGTCTTCAACAAATGGACCAGTGCGATCTGCGGGCCCAACGATGACATCGAGATTCCCCGTGATTCCCGCAGCACCGACTGGGAGGTCGAGCTTGGCGTGGTGATCGGCACCCCCGGGCGCTATATCGATGAAGCCGATGCCATGAACCATGTGGCCGGCTACTGCGTCATCAACGACGTCTCCGAGCGGGAGTTTCAGCTCGAGCGCAGCGGCACGTGGGACAAGGGCAAGGGCTGCGATACCTTCGGGCCGCTCGGCCCTTGGCTGGTGACCGCTGATGAGATCAGCGATCCGGGTAATCTCGGCATGTGGCTCGAGGTGGACGACCACCGCTATCAGAACGGCTCGACCAGCACCATGGTCTTTGGCGTGGCGCATCTGCTGGCCTATCTCAGCCGCTTCATGAGCCTGCAGACCGGTGATGTCATCTCGACCGGTACGCCGCCGGGGGTGGGCATGGGACAGAATCCGAAAGTCTATCTGCGTCCCGGACAGACCATGCGTCTGGGTATCGAGGGTCTGGGCGAGCAGTGCCAGCGCACCGTGCAGGCCTGAGCCAGAGCTTAAAGGAGGCAGGACACAACGACGCGTCCAGGGTGGCGCTTCCTTTTCGGGAGCGCCTTTTTTATGCGCCGAAGGTGTTGCCAGAGCTTCCTTTTTGTCCTTTTCGAAGCGCTCGGCGGCTGTCGTTAGGCCTTCGTCTCATAACCTATCGATCAATTGAGTTCCGACCTTGCCGGTTTATGATCGGTTTAAAGGTCAGGCCATTAGCCATGTGATGGCTGACAACGTCTGGAACTACGGGAGAAGGACATGCAAGTACTGGTCTGTGCCGCACCAGGAGAGATGATGCTCGAGGAGACCGATACGCCGCAGTGCGGGCCGGGCCAGGCGCTGCTGCGTATCCGCTGCGTCGGCATCTGCGGCACCGACATCCATGCCTATGGCGGCCGACAGCCCTACTTCAGCTATCCGCGCGTGCTGGGCCATGAGCTGTCCGGCGAGGTCGTGGCCACCGGTGATGACGTTGATCATGCGCTTGTCGGCCAGCGGGCCTATGTCATTCCCTACCTGCACTGCGGTCAGTGCAACGCCTGTCAGCGCGGGCGCACCAACTGCTGCCAGAACCTTGAAGTCATTGGCGTGCATCGTGACGGTGGCATGGCTGAATATCTTGTGGTGCCGGTCAGCCATCTGGTGACCTCCCAAACGCTCTCCTTTGAGCAGCTGGCGCTGGTGGAATGCCTGGCCATTGGCGCTCACGCCGTACGGCGCAGTCAGCTGGGCGAGGGTGAGCTGGTGGTGGTGGCCGGTGCCGGCCCGATCGGTATGGGGGTGGCGCAGCTGGCGCAGGCTCAGGGCGCAAGGGTGATGATGCTGGATAACCATGAGGGTCGACTGGCCTTTTGTCGCGACACTCTGGGCGTTGACACCTTCAATGTGGCCGAGGGGGATAGCCTTGATGCCATTGCCTCACTGTCGCAGGGCGCCATGGCCGACGTGGTGTTTGACGCTACCGGCAATCCGCAGGCCATGAACCGCGGTTTCGATTTCGCCGGCCACGGTGGGCGCTATGTGCTGGTCAGCGTGGTGCGCGCCGATATCACCTTCAATGACCCGGACTTCCACAAGCGTGAGCTGACCCTGCTGGGCAGCCGCAATGCCACGCGTGAAGATTTCGACATGGTGACCCGTTTGATGGAGGCCGGAAAACTCCATGAACACGCCATGATCACCCACCGTGCCCCGCTGGCCGACATGCCCAGCATCATGGCGAAGTGGTGTGATCCGGCCACCGGTGTGATCAAGGGCATGGTGAATCTTGACGACAGCACGCAGACCGATCACTCAATGACGCCGGAGGCCCGTCATGAGTAATGTCATTGCCACTCAGAACCTTCGTCGCACACTCAGAATTCATCGTCTGGACAACGTCAGCGTCGCGCTTGTCGATCTGCCTACAGGGGCAGAAGTAGAGGCCGGCGAGGCGGTGATACATCTGGCAGAGCCCATCGCGCGCAAGCACAAGTTCACCCATCAGACGCTGGCCGTCGGTGATTTCGTGATCATGTATGGCGTGACGGTCGGGCGTGCGACCCAGTCGATCGCTGCCGGTGGGCGTATTGGCATCGACAACGTGGAACATGTGACCGACAGCGCCCAGAGCGGGACACGCCGTAGCGACTGGCAGGCGCCGGATATCTCCGCCTTTGAAGGGCGCACCTTTGACGGTTTTCACCGTGGTGATGGCAGCGTGGGCACGGCCAACTACTGGCTGGTGGTGCCGCTGGTCTTCTGCGAAAACCGCAACATTGAAGTGCTGCGCACCTGCATCAACGATGCGCTGGGCAATGACCCGCACCGTCGCTACAAGCGCATGGCGCGCGCGCTTCTCAACGGCGAGCCCCTGACCGAGGAGAACGTCAGCGAGGAGGTGATGGAGACGCCCTTCCCCAATGTCGACGGGGTGCGCTTTCTGACCCATTCGCTGGGCTGTGGTGGGACGCGCGAAGACGCCAGGGCGCTGTGCCAGCTGCTGGCTGGTTATATCTGTCACCCCAACGTGGCCGGCGCCACGGTGTTGAGTCTGGGCTGTCAGAACGCCGAAGCTTCCCTGCTGGAAGAGGCGATTGCAGCGCGCGACCCCAGGGGTACACGTACCGTTCATTTCTTCGAGCAGCAGGCGCTGGGCGATGAACAGACCCTGATACGTGAAGCGCTGAGCGCCATCTTTGACGGCCTGCGCCAGGCCAACGAGATCACCCGCCAGCCCGCGCCGCTTTCAAAGCTGGTGCTGGGCGTCGAATGTGGCGGTTCGGACGGCTTCTCCGGTATCTCGGCCAATCCGCTGGTCGGTGGTGTGGTTGACCGGTTGGTGGCGCTGGGCGGGTCGGGCATTCTCAGCGAGTTCCCTGAACTCTGCGGCGTGGAACATGAGCTGGCGGCGCGCTGCACCAGCGATGCGCTCGCCACGCGGTTTCGTGACCTGATGAGCGCCTATCAGCGCCATGCCGGTGCCGTCGGCGCGGATTTCTCCATGAACCCTTCGCCGGGCAATATCCGCGACGGCCTGATTACCGATGCGATGAAATCCGCCGGTGCCGCCAGAAAGGGCGGTGACAGTCCGATCGTGGATGTACTCGATTACACCGAGCCGGTCACCCGGCCTGGGCTGAGCCTTTTGTGTACGCCGGGCAACGATGTGGAGTCCACCACGGCGATGGCCGGCTCCGGCGCCAATCTGATGCTTTTCACCACGGGGCTGGGAACGCCCACCGGCAACCCGGTAACACCGGTGCTCAAGATCGCCAGCAACAGCGAACTGGCTCGGCGCATGTTCGATGCCATTGATTTCGATGCCGGTCCGATCGTGGAAGGCAGCTCTTCCATTGATGCGCTGGCTGATGCGCTGCTGGAGCGCTGCATCGACACCGCCTCGGGGCGCTATCGAAGCTGTGCCTCCCGGCTGGATCAGCAGGACTTCATCCCCTGGAAGCGAGGGGTGTCGCTATGACCCATGAGGTCCTTGAGGATGCGCATGCCGAGATTCTCCAGTTCGGGACCAGCCGCTTTCTGCTGGCCCATGTCGATGCTTTCGTCAGTGCCTCATTAGCCGCGGGCCAGTCACAAAAGCGTGTTGTGGTGGTGCAGTCCTCCCCGCGTCCGGCCGGACGTGACAAGGCGCGCGCCCTGATGCGCCAGAGCGTCTATCCGCTGCGGATTCGCGGCCGGCGTGACGGTCAGGATATTGACGAGACGCATCAGGTCGATGCGCTGGCTGGCTGTCTGATTGCCGATGAGCAGTGGGAAACCCTCGAGCGACTTTTTGTCGAGCGCATTACGCATGTGGTCTCCAACACCGCTGACCGCGGCTATGAGGTGGCCGAGGGCGACAGCCCGTGCGAGATGCTGCCACGCAGTTTTCCCTGTCGGCTCCTGAAGCTTTTGCGGGCGCGTTTTGAGGCCGGCCGGGCCGGCGTCACGCTGATGCCGTGCGAGCTGGTCAGTGACAACGGTCAGGTGCTGCGCCGGCTGATGCTGGAGCTGGCCGTTGAGCATTACGCCGATAACGGTTTTATCGCCTGGCTGGAGACACAGTGTTTGTGGGTAGACACCCTGGTGGACCGCATCGTCTCCGAAGCGCTTGAGCCGGTCGGCGCCGTGGCCGAACCCTACGCCCTCTGGGCGGTACGCCGCGTGCCGGGGCTGGAGATGCCCTGTTGCCATCCGGATGTCCAGGTGGTCGACGAGGTCGAGCCGTTTGAAAAGCAAAAGCTTCATATCCTCAATCTTTCCCACACCTTTCTGGTGCATCAGTGGCAGTCACTGTCACTGACCGGGGAGATCACGCTGGTCCGCGAGGCCATTGTTGATCCTCGCCTGCGGGCGCCGCTCGAAGCGCTGCTTGAAGAGGTCGTTGCGCTGTTGGGGCGTGCCTTTCCGACGCTGGACCCGGCGGCGTATCGCGCCACCACCCTGGAGCGTTTTGAAAACCCCTTTCTGGATCATCGGCTGGCAGATATCGCCGAGAACCACGAGGCCAAGTGCCAGCGCCGCGTTATGCCGCTGCTGGCGCTGGCCGAGCATCACGACATGAATATTCCGCTGGTGCGTGCCTGGGCAGCGGAGATTGACGGCCGCCGGTAAACGCCTGCGCCTTCACCAAAAAGGAGTCAGCATCATGCGTCATTTCATTCTGGGCTGTGTCGCCGCGGCAACACTGGGCATGAGTGCCACAACGCTGGCGGCCACGGAAATCAAGGTGGCCTACGGCAATCAGCCGGGCGAGCCGGTCGACGTGGCCGTGAAAAAGTGGGCCGAATGGGTCAAGGAGGAGAGCAACGGGGATCTGGTGCTACAGCCGTTCCCGGCCAGTCAGCTGGGCTCTGAAACCGAGGTCATGGAGCAGGCGCGCTTTGGCTCGGCGCTGATCGGCATCAACGCCTACAGCAACTTCATGGACGCCGTGCCGGATCTGAGCGTGCTGGATGCGCCCTATCTCTCCGAGACCTTCGAGGACAAGCTCAAGGTCTTTGATTCGCCATGGTTTGCCGAGCAGAACCAGAAGCTCAACGCCCAGGGCTATCGTATCGTGGTGCCCAACGTCGTCTACGGCGAGCGCCAGCTGCTGTCCAAAAATGCCGTGCAGACGCCTGATGATTTGAAGGGAGTGAAGGTGCGGGTGCAGAACTCGCCCATGTATGTCGCGGCCATTCGCGCGATGGGGGGGATTCCTACCCCGATGTCGCTGGGCGATGTCTATCCCGCGCTGGCCCAGGGCATGGTCTCCGGGGTCGAGAATCCCCCCTCGGTACTCTTTGGCGGCAAGTTTTATGAAGTGGTCAAGCAGCTCAACCTGACACGCCACATGCAGACCGTGACGCCGTTTGTGACCGGCGAGGCCTTCTGGCAGCAGCTGGATGATGAGCAGCGCCGCATTCTGACCGAGACCGGCCAGCGCTTTGCCGACTACGCAAGCGAGCTGGTGATGGCGCAAAACGACAAGGACATCGAGCGTTTGAAAGCGGCCGGTGTTCAGGTCAACGAGATCGACATTGCGCCTTTCCAGGCGCGTGCCCGCAAGGAAATCCCCGAGGCGTTTCCGCAGTGGTCACCAGGGCTTTACGAGCAGATCAGCGACATCATCAATGGCTGAGCTAGTACCGGGTGCCTGTCATTGCGGGCGCCCGGGTGCGTCTGATCACGACCATCGCATACAGGCTCCGGGTGCATGAGTGCCCCGGAGCGGGAGAGGGATGATGAAGACCGTCATGGCCGGACTGGATCGTCTGATGCATCTGGATGAGGTGATGGGCAGCCTTGCGCTTTTTGCCCTGTTTGTCATTGCACTGGCCAATGCCCTGATGCGCTATTTCCTCAATGCGCCGCTGGCCTGGGCGGAAGAAGTGCTGCAGCTGCTGCTGGTCTGGGCCACCTTTCTGGGCGCCAGTGCGCTGGTGCGCCGCAACGAGCATGTACTGATCGAGCTTTTCGGTGAGCGACTGCCCGCGCCGCTCGAGCGCTGGCGTGAGCGGATCTTTAACGTTGTCATGATCATGATTGCCGCCGGCGTCATGCTCTATTGGGGATTAAAGCTTCTGCCCTTTGCCGCCTTTCGCAGTACCCCCATGCTTCAGATCCCCTATTTCTGGGTGTATCTCGTCATTCCATTGAGTGCCGCCATGATGCTCTATCACGGTGCGCGTCGGCTGTTCACGCGATAGGAGCGAGACGCTTATGGCAGTCCTTGCTGCACTTGGCGCCCTGATGGTGCTGTTTTTCATGGGCACCCCGGTCGCCTTTGCCCTGTTTCTTTCAACGTTTTTATATTTTCTGATTGGCGCCGAACAGCCGCTGGTGCTGCTGATTCAGCGCCTGGCCGGTGGTCTTGAGTCGGTGTCACTGCTGGCCATTCCCTTTTTCATCATGGCCGGCGTGTTCATGAATTACTCGGGCATTACCACCCGGCTTTTGAACCTGGCCGAGCTTTGTACCCGCCGCTTTCATGGCGGACTGGCCCAGTCCAACGTCCTGCTGAGTACCTTCATGGGCGGGCTGTCCGGTTCCAATATTGCCGATGCCGCCATGAACGCCAAGCTGCTGGTGCCGCAGATGAACGCGCGCGGCTATCCCACCCCCTTTTCGGCGGCCATTACCGCGGCGTCCTCACTGATTACCTCGACCATTCCACCGGGGATTGCACTGATCATCTACGGCTATGTGAATAATGTTTCGATCGGGCGGCTGTTCATGGCGGGCGTGGTGCCCGGCATCGGCATGGCGCTGGCCATGATGGTGATGGTGTCGATCATATGTCGGCGTCACGGCTATCAGCCGCCGCGACGTGAACGGGTCTCGCGCCATGAATGGATCAGCGTGACCCGTGCCGGACTGATTGCGCTGGCGCTGCCGGTGCTGGTCATTGGCGGCATTCGTATCGGCGTCTTTACGCCCACCGAAGCCGGCGCCATGGCGGTGGCCTATGCGCTGATCGTGGGGGTGTTCGTCTATCGCGAGCTGCGTCCGACCACCATTGCACTGGCCACACGCGAGTCGCTGCTGTCAGCGGTGAACGTGCTGTTTATCATCTGCGTGGCGTCCGGCTTTGCCCGTTTCCTTACCTGGGAGCAGGTGCCGCAGACGATTACGACGTTCCTGTCAGCGGAGGTGGGCAGCGCCGTGGCCTTTTTGCTGCTGGCCAACGCCATCCTGCTGGTACTTGGGATGTTTCTGGAGGGCAATGCGATTCTGATCGTACTGTCGCCGCTGCTGGCCCCGGTGGCCGCACAGTTCGGTATTGATCCGGTGCACTTTGGCATCATTTTTATCTTCAATGCCGCCATAGGCACCATCACGCCACCGCTGGGCACGGTCATGTTCACCACCTGCAGCATTACGGGCGTGAAGTTGCCCGACTTCATTCGGGCGATGGTGCCTTTCTGGCTGTTGCTGGTGGCCATGCTATTGCTGGTGACGTTTATTCCGGCGCTGTCGCTGGCGCTGCCGGCCATGGTGTTCTGATTACATGGTGTTGTGATCACATGTTGCTCTGAGCCGTGTGCCCCGGCATCGCCGGGCGTGATGCCTGGGCACGCCGACACCGATCAGCTCGAATGTTGTGACCAGTCGTACTCAAGCCAGTGCTTGAGCTGTGCGTCAAACGCGCCGCTTTCCCTGAGCTGACGCAGCCACTGATCGACAAAGAGCTTGAGGTCCATGTCCCTGGGCAGCAGAACGGCCTTTTCGGAAAAGTTGAACGGCTGGTCGGGATGAATGGCGCACAGCTCGGGATGGAGATTGGCCTGCAGGCGCGTCTCGATGGCATCGGTCATCATCAGATCCGCCTTGCCCTGCACAATCTGGTCGAAGATGGTGATGTTGTCCGGATGGTCGACAATCGTTGCCTTGTTCAGGTGCTCGCGCGCAAACCGCTCGTTGGTGCCGCCGGGATTGACGATGACCCGCACGCCGGGCTGGTCGATCTGCTCAAGCGTCTGATAGTCGTTTTGATGCGCGCACAGGGCAATGGGGGTTTTGCCATCGCGCTGGTAGGGCGCCGAGAACCAGGCCGCCTTCTGGCGATCAAGATTGACCGAGATACCGCTCATGGCGATGTCAAAGCGATGGTTTTGATAGTCCTGCATCAGGGTGGGCCAGCTGGTCGGCACCAGCTTGAGCTTCACCCCCAGCGCTCGGGCCAGGTCGGCGGCCAGGTCCGGATCAAGGCCGATAAAGCGATTGTCACCGGTGCGATAGCTGAAGGGCTTGTAGTCACCGGTGGTACCGACCTTGAGCGTGCCGCGCTCGATGATCCGGTCCAGTGCGGAGGGCTCGGGCGCGCCGGCGGCTTCGGCGTGCGGGGCCAGGCAGACACCCAGCATCAGGGCCAGCGCCGCAATCCACAGGATGGTGGCCACCAGCGCCGAAGAAAGACGACGCGCCGGCAGGGTGCGGGCATGGGTACGCAACAGTCGAACCATGAGATGTTCCATTGCAGAGGACATCCGGCCACAAATACCGGACAGGCAGTGTGTTATCAGACACCAGAACGTGTGTCGCCGCGGGAGGGTACGCTGATTGTGCCCTGATGGCGACCCTGCCTGGGCCAAAGGCGAATGCCTCACTTATTGCCGTGTTCAAGCGATGTATTGACGTGTTCAGAGGAGGTGACGGGCGCGGGCGAGCGTCATGTCGCGCCGGTTTTACCCGGATTCCCCGGGCGGTGGCCTGTCCGTGTATCCACAGGCATCCATCTACTACAACAGGAGAGGCGCCATGCAGGAGGTTGATATCTCACAGTGTCTGCCGAAGGACCACGAAGAGGCTGCCCTGGTCGGGCGCCTCTGGCAGGGCGATGGCCCGCGGGTGGTGGCCCTGCGCGGCGGCGAGCTTTTCGATATCACAGCGCACGTGGGGACCATGAGTGCCCTGCTGGACCGCGAGGACCGATTGACGCTGGCGCGCCATGGCGAGGGCCCATCACTGGGGCCGGTGGCACCCTGGCTGTCGCAGTCGCTGGCCCATAGCGCAACGACGCCCGACGAACACGGTGATCGACTGCTGGCCCCCTGCGATCTTCAGGTGGTGAAGGCGTGTGGGGTAACCTTTGCCGTCAGCCTGCTGGAGCGGGTCATCGAGGAGCAGGCCGCAGGCGATGCCTCGAAGGCCGGTGACATTCGTGCCCGGCTGCGTGAGCTGATCGGTCAGGATCTCTCAAAAATCGTGCCGGGCTCAGCTGCGGCCATGGCCCTGCGCGAGGCGCTCATGGCCCGCGGGCAGTGGTCACCCTATCTGGAAGTGGGGATTGGGGTGGATGCCGAGGTGTTCAGCAAGGCAGCGCCCATGTCCTCGATAGGCTTTGGCGCCAATGTGGGCATTCACTCGGCTTCGAACTGGAACAACCCGGAGCCCGAAGTGGTGCTGGCCATGGATGGAAATGGCCAGCCGCGCGGCGCAACACTGGGCAATGACGTTAATCTGCGCGATGTCGAAGGGCGCAGTGCACTGCTGCTGGGCAAGGCCAAGGACAATAACGGCGCCTGTGCCATCGGCCCGTTCATCCGCCTGTTTGATGATCGCTTTACCCTGGACACGATTCGCCAGGCGCAGGTCACGATGCGCATTGAGGGCAGCGATGACGGCTTCGTACTGGAAGGGCGCAGCGACATGCGCGAGATCAGCCGCGACCCGCTGGACCTTGTCCGCCAGACCTGCGGCAGCCACCACCAGTACCCGGATGGCTTCATGCTGTTTCTGGGCACGATGTTTTCACCGGGCAAGGATCGCGATACCCCCGGACAGGGCTTTACCCATCATGTGGGGGACCGGGTCAGCATCCACACGCCGGCGCTGGGCACGCTGGTCAATCGGGTCGATCGCAGTGAGGCCATCGCCCCCTGGCAGTTCGGCATCGGCGCCCTGATGCGCTATCTGACCGGGCAGCCGTCACAGTAGCGCCGTGTGGCCGGGCTTCCGGTGCCTTATGGCGCCGAAAGCCCTCAAGTGGTACCGAAAAGCCGGGCGTTCGATCCGCTTCGAGCACGTGTCTGCCTAGTGCAGATCCTCAAGCAGCATGGGGCTTCCCCAGCCTTCAAGGTTTGCGTTGCCCCGGTCAAAATAGCCGGCCCAGAACGTTTTGAGACGATCCATGGTGCGCTCGCTGCGATAAGCCGCCTTGTTGTCCTTCGCAATCAGTCCGGCGCCGATGACATAGACGCGTGCGCCATCCCATTCGCTTTCCAGCCCTGCCTTGTCGAGCCTTGCAAGCTCCTGATCCGGGTCGATCGTTCGAACATTACCGCGCTGGTAAAAGCTGGTGATGTCTGAATTTTCCAGCATGTCGGAGAACAGCAGCACCACCTTCTGCTCTGCTTCACTGTTGCGTATCAGCGCACTGAGGCTGGAAAGATTGCCCACAAGCTCTGTTTTGGGAATCTCGGGGCTGTCACCAAAACTTTCCTGGATCGCGTCACCCAGCCGTCGCTTGACGTAAGTGGCCTGACGCTGAAAACAGCTGTCAAAGCCATTGAGGGCCCGCTTTGAAATCGAGTAGCGCTGGTCCTGCGTCAGCTGCTTGTCGATTTGCCCCTTGAGCATCAGGCGCGAGTAATGATCCCCGGTGAATGCGGCAAACCGGACGACCTCCAGCGCATCGCCCGGGCCAATAAAGCGCAGTGTTTTTTCGATCACGGAGTGTTGAATGCGCTCATCGGCGTCAACGGTTTCATCGATGAGTACAAACAGCTCGCGTGTCGGGGCGCCCTGCTGCGGGGCATCCTTGCCCAGCGCCTGATAGCAGCTGGGGAAGTCATCTCGCGTATCGGCATGGGCGAAAAGACTTGTGCTGACAAGCCAGGCGCCTGCCAGCGCGATCAGGGTGCGTTTCATGACGACGTGCCTCCGTCATCCAGCCCCATCTCGCGACGAAGGCGTGCTTCATAGGCCGCGTCTTCTTCTTCCTGCGCCTTGAGTTCCTTTTGACGGCGCTCTTCTTCAAGGCGCTGACGTATGGCTTCTCGCCGGTCCATTGGTGTGGCCTCATCAGAAGGCGTACTGCCCTGCATGGCAGTGGTCTCTGCGGGCTGATCAATCGGCGCCCGGGTGCCGGCTGCCGGCGTTGAGGTGACCGTACTGGCGGCCATATCGCTGGCGCGGGTCTGGTGTTGATGGGCCATATCGCGAGAATCGGATTCTCGCTGCTCGCGCTCGGAGGTCTCTGCATATCTCTGAAAACTGCGATCACCGGCGTGTTTTAAAAGCTTGATGCTGTCGCTATCGGTGTTGTATTGCAGGGCACGATTAAGCATGCGCTGCTGCAGCGTCGAGAGGTGTTTCTGGGCAATATGAATGACCTGATTGCGCCGCCGGACATGGTAATTAACGTACTCATCCTTGTTGCGGAACTTGCCAATGTAGCTGCACGCCTTTGAGGATTCCTTGCCGGCAAAACCGGTGAAATAGCCGATCATCGTGCCCATGATCTGAAGAAAAACAAAGATGAAGGCCAGCACGACAAAGGTTCCCCAGCCGCCCTTGCGCTGGTGATCAATGATGCTTTGTCCGGCGTCACTGTCGGCCTCGCGTTGAATGCTGGCGAGTTCGTCGGGGAGGGCGGTATCGGAGTAGGGATCCTGATACTGGGCGCCGGCCATGCTGCTCCCCTGGGACATCTGCTGGCTGGAGAGCATTTCATCCAGTGCCTGTCCCCGAACATAGGTGGCACCGATGGCGATCGCGATAATGAAGGCCCCCGTGATGCCCGTAATGGTCCAGCCCGGTTTGACGTTGGCATTGGTCTTGAGACGATTTAGCAGCTGGCGCCACGTAGGGGCGCCGTCATCGATCTCGTTGTTGTCCAGCGTCACTCCCGAGTCAGGCATCAGGTTGCCGTCCTGACCATTGAACCAGGTGCGTACCTTGCGGACCAGATGGTTGTGATGAATCTCCTGTCCGGTCTTGTGGGTCAGATACACCAGCAGCGCTGAGATCAGAAAGGCAATCCCCAGTGCGCCCTTTTGCTGCAGGGCCTCACTGGCGCCGGGAATGGTCCAGCCCGCCAGCACGTAGGAAAACCCCATGGCTTCCACGAAGACCATGGCGGCGATCAGTACCCAGCCCAGTAGCGGCAGCTCACGGCGTCCCGTTTCCTGTGCCTTGTCCAGATAGCTCTGACACTTGACGAAAAAGGCCGGGCTGGCACGGCCACGGTCTTCAAGATGCTCCCTGAAATGGGCGCACAGCTCGCTTTCGCTGGTAAACCAGCCGGTCTGGCTGTCATGGGACTGACTGTTTTTGGAAAGCCTTGCCACCTTGCCGATGCCGGGCAGCGCGCAGTGGATTCTCAGCACCATCAGGCTGATCCGATCCCAGAAGCGATAGATGAGCAGGGCCGTCAACAGCAGCAAAACAATCGCCCCCAGAAGGATGCGATAGCTGTTGATCAGATAAAGAAGATCATTCATTGGTGTTCCCTTGAAAGGTTAGCGCTGCGGGCGAGCCGGCTGATAGGTGGCGGCCATCAGGCCGGATTCACCCTGATAAAAGAGACGGCCATCCTGCGCTCGCTCGCCGCCTGTCTTGTCAAACACGATGTCCAGGCATTGAACCGGCGACTGCTCATCAACCATGAAGGCGCGATACAGCAGCGTGTCTGCACCTTCATAGACGTTGACGTGTGTCTTCATTCTGAGATCGGCATGCGCGTGATTGGCGGCATCGTAATAGACATAGACCTGCGGCTCGGAGGCGGGTGAGTAGTCCTTCAGTACCGCGACGGGCCCCACACCGACCAGACTGTCCTGCATCTGCGTGACCAGCACACCTCCATTGAGCCCCTGCAGATAATCCGACGCCGAGTGGGAAATGGCCTTACCGCTACTCAGGGAATGGATGTCGCCACTGGGACGAAATTCATCCATATAACAGGCATGCTGCAGGCGCTCGGCCTGATCACTGGCCTGGGCGCTGGCCACGGGCGAAAGTCGTTTCAAAAGGCTGCGGTTATCCTTGAGCTGGAAGCGGCTATAAAGCCCCAGATCGGCCTGATCGATGCGCTTGCCCCCCAGCGCCAGCCCCTTGTAGGTCGGGGTTGAAGGCGTTGGGGCCGGCGAGGGTTTGACGCTGTGATCGGCACGGCTTTCGGATGCCGTCGAGCGAGGCGCTGACGTGTTCTCTGACGCGGTGGTCTTGTTCTTTGACGCAGCGGCCGGACGAGTCGATGAAGTCTGGCTGATCTGGCGGGTACGCTGCTCGACGCCTGCCTGTGACAGCGTCGACCAGGAAAGGTTGTCCAGGCTGCGCTGACTGCTGTTGGAGTATTGTGCCAGCGCCTGTTCGGACTGGATTTCAACAATCTGCACGCGTCGGTTGAGCGCTCTGCCTTCGGGCGTATCGTTACTGGCCACGGGTCTTGAAAGACCGGCGCCCTGATAATAGATCTGCCCGGCGTTGAGGCCGGCCTGCTGGAACAGGCGTGCCACGGTTTTTGCTCGTTGCTCCGACAGGCGCTGATTGAGCGTGCCGGACCCGGTCGCATCGGTGTGACCGATAATCAGCACCTTTTGCTGAGTGCCCTTGTAGGCACCGGCGACCTGGCGAAGCGTTTGCTGCGCTGCAGTGGTGAGCTGCGCCGAGCCGGAGGCGAACATGGCCTGATCGTTGATGGTCGCACTCAGGCCCCGTTCGGCCTGCCGTGATGACGTTTTTTCGGTATCGATCTGCTGATAGACCACCGCCAGATTATTGGCACGGGCCACCTCTTCAAGCGCCTTGCGCCGCTGATCGACCCACGAGCCGATGGCCCAGCCGGCCCCGGCACCGGCGGCCATGCAGGCCGCTTTTTGAACATCATTTTGATCCTGGCAGGCCAGGTAACCAATGCCTGCCCCAACGGTGGCGCCGATGGTGCGGCCGGCATAATCCGACATGGTGCTCATGGTGTCCTGCATTGAGGCGCAACCTGACAGCAGCAATGCAGGCATCAGGCTAAGCGATACGAGACGCTTGCTCATGGCCTGTTGTTCCCTTGGTGTGTTTTTTAATTGAGTTATTTCTGAATAAGCCGGCAACTCTAAGGGCAGACCGGGGGCCTTGCAAGGCAGGCGTCAGGTTTCTCCTGACCGATTATGTCAGGGCCCGGGCCTTTGAATGTTTGCCAGATACCCGCGGCAAAGAAAAACGCCGCTGCCCGATGGGGGCAGCGGCGTTTCAGAAGGGGGCAATGCGTCTTACCCCCTGACCCGGAACTCGACCTCTTCACCGCTTTCCGAGCAGCTGCCGATCTGTACCCGGAAAAGCCCCGGCTCCTGAACGCGTTCAAGCTCGGCGTTCAAAAAGCAGCGCATGTCAGGTGTCACATGGAAGGTCACCTCCCGGCACTCTCCCGGAGAAAGCCGAAGGCGCTGGAAGTCCTTGAGCTCACGCAGCGGGCGCACGACGCTGGCATGCACGTCCTGCAGGTAGAGCTGGACCACCTCGGTGCCCTCGCACGCCCCGGTGTTGGTGAGGGTGAAACTCACCTCGAGGGTGTCATCGAGCGCAATCTCCGAGCACGAGGCCTTGAGCGCGCCGTATTTAAACGTGGTGTAGGACAGTCCGAAACCGAAGGGGTAGAGCGGGGCGTTGGGGATATCCAGATACTGCGAGGCGTATTTGGGATCGACCCCCTTCGGGCGCCCGGTGTTGAAGGCGTTGTAGTAGATCGGGATCTGGCCAACGCTTGCCGGGAAGCTCATCGGCAGTTTTCCGGCGGGGTTCACGTCGCCAAACAGCACATCGGCCACGGCATTACCGGCTTCGGTGCCCGGCCACCAGGCCTCCAGAATGGCCGGCGCCATGTCATCAAGTTCGGTCAGCGCCAGTGGCCGGCCGTTGAACAGCACCGTGGCCACAGGCGTGTCACCGGCGGTTTCCAGCACCCGGCGGGCCAGTTCGAGCTGCGCGCCGGGCAGGCCGATATCGGCGCGGCTGGCGGCCTCGTCGGCGTAATCCTCGTCTTCGCCCAATGCCAGCACTACAACGTCGGCCTGACGCACCAGGTCCAGGGCGTCTTCGATGCCGTCAGTGTCGTTTTCCCCGATCTGATTGGAGGCGCCCTGCGCGTAGAGCAGGGTGGCTTCTTCTCCCAGCCGTCGGGCAATGCCTTCACGCAGGGTGATGGTGTCATCGTGGTCGCCGTTACCGCGCCAGGAGCC
Organism: Kushneria sp. Sum13; assembly: GCF_052692355.1. Taxonomy (NCBI): domain Bacteria; kingdom Pseudomonadati; phylum Pseudomonadota; class Gammaproteobacteria; order Oceanospirillales; family Halomonadaceae; genus Kushneria; species Kushneria sp. Sum13. Next base: position 3,149,737 of record NZ_CP199847.1, on the reverse strand, counting down.
GAGCAGGCGCGGGGTGTTGCCCAGCGGCCCGATGATGGCCACCTTGCGGTGCCGGTCGCTCAGCGGCAGCACGCCGCCTTCGTTTTTTAGCAGCACCATCGACTCGCCTGCCTGCTGACGCGCGGCGCGGCGGTGCTCATCGGTAAGCAGGCACTGCGCTTCGCGCTCGTCATCCGCGTAGCGATATGGGTCCTCGAACAGGCCCAGCGCGGCCTTGAGCCACAGGATCCGCCGCACCGCCTCGTCGATGCGTGCTTCACCCACCTGGCCGTTTTGGACCAGATCATTCAGCGTCTTGATGAAATAGCCGGACTGCATGTCCATGTCGACACCGGCGTTGACCGATTGACGTGATGCCTCACTGGCGTCGGCAGCCACGCCGTGCTGCTCAAGCTCCATGATCGCGGTGTAGTCGGTGACCACCATGCCCTCGAAGTGCCATTCACGGCGCAGGATCTGATCGAGTAGCAGCGGGTGGCAGGTGGCCGGGATAGCGTTGAGGGTGTTGAACGCCGTCATGACGCTGGCGCAACCCTCGCTCAATGCCGCCTGAAAGGGCGGCAGATAGATCGAGCGCAGACGCCACTCGGACATGTCGACGGTGTTGTACTCGCGCCCGGCTTCCACCGCGCCGTAGGCCGCGTAGTGCTTGACGCAGGCAGCCAGCGTGTCGGTGGCGCCGGGATCACGACCCTGAATGCCGCGCACCTGGGCACGGGCGATCAGCGAGGTCAGATGCGTGTCTTCGCCGGCGCCTTCCATGACCCGGCCCCAGCGCGGGTCGCGGGCGATGTCCACCATGGGTGCGAACGTCCAGTGCACACCGGCGGCCGCGCCTTCCACGGCCATGATGCGCGCGGCCTGCTCGATGCCTGCCATGTGCCAGCTGGCCGCCTGGCCCAGCGGAATCGGGAAGATGGTGCGAAAGCCATGGATGATGTCGTACCCAAACAGCAGCGGAATGCCGAGCCGGGAGTGCTCGACAGCATGGCGTTGCAGCTCGCGAGTGAACTCGACCCCGAAGGCGTTGAAGACCGAACCGACGCGCCCGGCGCGCACATCCTCCTCGATGTCGGTATTGGCCGGGGCGCCGGTGGTGTCACGACTGCCGGCGACCTGATTCATCTGGCCGATCTTTTCTTCCAGCGTCATCTGTTCCAACAGTGCCTCTACCTGCTGGCACAGCGCCTGATAGCGTGCCGGGCTGGTGCCAAAGGGCAGCAGTGCTCTCTGGTCTGACAACATCAACGACATTTTTCCCTCCTTTAAACCGGGCGTTCGAAGTAGTGCACGTCAAAGAGCCCCTCATCATCACACCAGTGCGCGCGGGCCTGAAAACCCGCGTGGCCGGCGAGTTTCTCAAAACCCTTGCGACTGTACTTCCAGGAGTTTTCGGTGTGAATGTGCTCGCCAGCCGTCAGGGCGATGGTCTGACCGTCGAGGCTGAAGGTCTGGTCGCGCTGGCTGACCAGGTGCATCTCGATGCGCGAGGCGGCTTCGTTGTAAAAGGCCAGATGCTCGAAATCATCGGGCGATACCTCGGCGCCCAGCTCATCGCGCAGGCGGTGGATCAGGTTGAGGTTGAACGCGCGCGTCACGCCTGCGGCGTCGTTATAGGCGGCTTCCAGCCGGTCACGATCCTTGATGCGGTCCACGCCGATCAAAAGTCCGCCCCCGGGCGGCAGCTGATCGTGCACGCGCACCAGCAGTTCCATCGCCTCCCGCGGGGTGAAATTGCCAATCGAGGAGCCGGGGAAAAACACCACCGGGTGAGCATCGCCTTCAAGCGTTGGCAGGCTAAATGGTGCGGTGAAGTCGGCGCACAGGGCGTGGACCGACAGCCACGGATAGTCATTGGCCAGGCGCTGGGTGCTTTCGAGCAAAAAATCACGTGAGATATCCACACCCACATAGTGGTGAGGGCGCAGGGCATCCAGCAGCAGACGAATCTTGTGGGAGGCGCCGCTGCCCAGCTCGATCAGGTCAATATCCCGACCGACGCAGTCCGCGATGGCCGCCACCGAGCGCTCGAGAATGGCTTCTTCGGTGCGGGTCGGGTAGTACTCCGGCTGCTGGCAGATCCGGTCGAACAGCTCGGAGCCACGGTGATCATAAAAATGCTTGGGCGAGATCCAGCGCGGTGAATCGGTCAGCCCGAGGGTGAGCGCTTCCAGCAGGCTCTGCGCCTCCATGGGCTCTGCCAGTTGATCGTGAAACCATACCCGGTGACGGTTACTCGGAGACGAAAACGCAGAAGAGAGTGCCTGTGACATGACGGCCGTTCCTTTTTTCAAAAGCGCCAGAGCTCAGGGGTTCCGGATCGGGCCGCGCCCTGGGGGCGGCCCTCACAGGGTCAGACATCGCGCGCCAGGCGGATGCCGGAAAAGGCCCAGCGCGCCTGAGGCGGGAAGAAGTTGCGATAGCTGGCCCGAATATGGTTCCCCGGCGTGGCACAACAGCCGCCACGCAGCACCATCTGGCCGGACATGAACTTGCCGTTGTATTCGCCAAGGCTGCCTTCCAGCGGCGTAAAGCCCGGGTAGGGCAGAAAGGCGCTGCCGGTCCACTCCCAGGCATCACCAAACAGCTGCTGCGGGCCATCGCCGGCGCGCTCGCCCTGAGCGGCGGGTTGCAGCAGGTCGTTGTCCACAAAGTTGCCCTGAATGGGCTGATCATCTGCGGCGGTTTCCCATTCGGCCTCAGTGGGCAGGCGAGCGCCGGCCCAGCGGGCGTAGGCATCGGCCTCATAGAAGCTGACATGGCACACCGGTGCGTTGGGATCGACCGGCACCAGCCCGCCCAGGCTCATGGTGTGCCAGCGCCCGTCGACCTTCTCCCAGTATTCAGGGGCCTGCCAGCCGGTCTGATGAATCAGGTGCCAGCCATCCGACAGCCACAGTTCGGTGCGCGAGTAGCCGCCGTCCTCGATAAATTTGAGGAACTCGGCGTTGGTGACCGGGCGGTCGGCCAGCTCGAACTCGGCCACGTACTGGCGGTGACGCGGTGTTTCGCTGTCAAAGACAAAGCCTTCGCCGTCGTGTTCGCGCGCCGGTTCGGTGGGATAGTCCACCCCGATCTGGCGCACCCCGGACGCATAGCGGTGCCAGCGCGGCGCATCGGGTGACGCGGCCTGGTCGGCATGGGCCAAAAGCTGCACTCGGATGTCGTCGCGATAGACCGGATGCAGCGGGTTGCAGGAGAGGATGTGCTTGATGTCCATCACCAGCAGCTCCTGGTGCTGCTGCTCGTGATGCAGGCCGATCTCGAGGCGGTCGATGATCTCGTCGAGATGCTCGGGCGGGGGCGCGCTCAGAAGCCTTTCCATTTCGCGGTCGATATGGGCACGAAACTGATAGACCTGCGCCACCGTTGGTCGCGAAATGGTGCCGCGCAGGTTGCGCGGAAACGGCTTGCCGTGGGTTTCGTAATAGGAGTTAAAGAGAAAGTCATACGCCGGGTCAGGCGTTTGATAGTCCTTTAAATAGGGGGCAAGAATAAAAGCTTCAAAAAACCAGCTGACGTGGGCCAGATGCCATTTGGGCGGGCTGACGTCCGCCATGCTCTGGACCATGTAGTCCTCGGTTTCGAGCGGGGCGCACAGCTTTTCACTGGCACGACGCACGTGCTGGAAGCGGCGCAGCCATTCGCGGATGTGGGCGCCGTCGGCGTTTTCAAGCGGCGCGCGGGTCGTCTGGGTCATGACGTGTCCTCACGATAGGATCGCATCAAACATTGACGCATCAAGCATTGACGCATCAAACATTGAACAGGGGGCAGCCGGGTGCTGACATCGAGCACCTGGCCGCACGTCTTCTTAGCGTAGCAATGCCTTCCCCGGGTGCCCGACTCCCTGAAGGAAAATTTGTCACGGTGGGTAAGGCGGTGCGACGTCCGGTGCGCGTCTCGCGGTGCTAGACTGCGCCTTTCTCCCGCTGTCCTGCCGGTATTTGAGCGCTCATGTCCTACACCCCACGTCTGTCCGTTTCCCTTGTGTGGCTGCTGGCCTTTGGTCTGGCCGCCCTCAATCTGCGCGCGCCGATCGTGGTCATCGGCCCGGTGCTTGAGCCGATCATGGACTCCCTGAATATCGGTGCCGGCGCGGCCAGTCTGCTCACCACCGGCATGATCCTCTGCTTTGGGCTGCTCTCGCCGTTTGCACCGGCGCTGGCGGGTCGGCTGGGGCTTGATCGGGCCATTGCGGTGGCGCTGGTGGCGGTCGCCCTGGGCAGCGTGCTGCGCGGCGTCGAGCTTTTCCCGGTCATGCTGGTCGGGACACTCATTGCAGGGCTTGGCATCGCCTTTGGCAACGTCTTCATGCCGAGTCTGGTCAAGCGTGACCGCGCCGACCGGCTGGGGCAGACCATGGGGCTTTATACGGTGGTGATGGGCATCGGCGCGACGCTGGCGGCGGGCACGGCGGTGCCGCTGTTGCAGGCCAGCGGCCACTGGTCGACGCCGATTCGGCTATGGGCCGGATTTGCGATAGTGGCGGCGCTTTGCTGGCTGTGGCTGGCCTTTCGACGGCCAGTGACGCCACAGGCGGGCGGGCCGGTGCGCATGACGGCGCTGTTCAAAAGCCCGGTGGCCTGGATGCTGACCATTTTCATGGGCATGCAGTCGCTTGGTTTTTATACCCTGCAGACCTGGATGCCGTCAGTGGTCATCAGCGCCGGCGTCTCCAACACGATGGCCGGCAACATGGTGTCGCTGCTCAATCTGGTGAGCATTCCGGCCAGCTACGTGATTGCCCGCATGGCCGCACGCATGCACCACCACAGTCTGCTGGTGCTGGGCATGTGTCTGTTGATTGCCACGGGGCTTTCGGGGATTTTACTGGCGCCAACGCTGTCCCCGGCGCTGTGGGCCGTATTGCTCGGCGCCGGGCAGGGGGGCTGTTTCAGCTTCGCGCTGACGATGATCGTTTTGCGCACGCACAAGGCGCAGCACGCCGCGATGCTCTCGGGCATGTCGCAGAGCGTGGGCTATCTGCTTGCCGCCAGCGGTCCGCTGCTGTTCGGGGCGCTCAAGGGCGCGACCGGCGGCTGGGAGGCGTCGATGGGATTGTTGCTGGTGCTGCTCGGCGTTCAGACCGTGGCCGGCCTCATGGTCGGCCGACCGCGGATGGTGACGCTGCGCGGCAGTGATTAGCGACCGGGCGTGACATGCCGCCAAAGACCATGCACGACCAAAGACCAGGCGCTATCGGCGGCGAAATTGATCACGATCAAGCAGGGATGGCCCGCGCTGCGTAATGCTGACCTGACCTGATGGCGCTTTCCGGCGCCATCCATGCCACTGGAGGCTGCGCCATGTTCACCTCACTGCTCGTACCCGTGGATGGTTCGGTCCATGCCCTGAAAGCGCTCAGCATTGCGGCACAGCTGGCGTCACCGGACGCCACCCTGCATCTTTTGCATGTGCGTGAGCTGCTGCCGCATCTTCATTACGGCAGCCTGCTCAGCCTTCAGGAGGCCATTGAGGCCTCGTCTCCGGAAACCGCCGAGGCAGAGATCACCGAGATCCTCGAGCGCGCGCAGGCCCATCTTCGCGAACGCTTTGACGGTCGTATCGAAACTCATGGGCGCCACGGCGACCCGGCGCGCATCATTGCCTACGAGGCCGAGGCGCTTGAGGTCGAGGTGATTGTCATTGGCAGCCGCGGCCTGAGCGACTGGAGCGGCATGATCACGGGCAGCGTCTCCCACAAGGTCAGCCATATCGCTACCTGTATGGTCATCAGCGTGCACGATGACCCGCCCGCACTCGCCGAGCCCGACGAGAGCAACCCCTATCAGGGGCTGTAGTCGTAGACGATTGGCCAGAACGTAGGCGATTGGCCAGAACGTAGACGGCTGATCAGGGCGCAGACGATCGGGGCTCAGGCGTCTGGCGCAAGCCCCAGCTGCGCCAGACAGTCCGACAGAGAGCGCTCGCTGCGCTGCTCATACAAGGCGAACTCGTCTTCAACCGCCGCGCCCAGTGCCGCTTCAAACTCGGCCCGGCTATCGGTGGCGGCATACTGCTGCGCGCCACCCTCGCCCAGATTGGAGCGAAAGATGCCCGCGGCGCTGACCGGCAGAAAATCCTCATAGGTAATGGGGCGTGCCCGAATCACGTCCTGCTCGATCAGCGCCTCGACCAGCGCGCCCCGATCACGCGGCAGCGCCGCCACGTTGGTCACACTCGCTCCCTCGTTTGGCTGATAATCAAACCAGGCCAGCCCTTCACGGCGCAGGGTTGTCTCGTCATCGGGGAAGTCCAGAAAGGCATCACGCAGCGCTCGCTGCTGGGCTTCTCCTTCCAGACCGTGGGTGGCATCCCGAGAGGCGGCCAGCAGCTGGTCATACAGCTTGCGCCCACGCCGGGTGAGCGCGGCGCCGCGCTGCTCGATCTCGCCAAAGCGTGCCGTATGGGTGCCGCTTTCTTCGCCGCTCTTTCCACCTTCATCGGCAGGAAAGAGAATCGGCTCCTCCAGCGCCTTGAAGCTGGTCTGGCGCAAAAGAATTGGACAGTTGCGCCGCGGCGGGCCTTCGATGGTGGCTTTTGGCGTGATGCCCCATTCCGGCATGGCCTGCTGGGTGGCATCAATGTCCAGCGTGCGTGGGGTGAGATGGTTGATATGCGGCCCACGAAAGCACACCACATCGGCGATCAGCCGGTGCGCCTGGTGAAAGGCGTGGTAGGTCTCGGCATCCACCGTGGCGTGGCTGTGCCAGCGAAAGGTCTCCAGCGCCTCGATCACGAAGGCCGTGGCATCCTCATCGTTCAGGCCGCCCTCGCTGTCGAACCGATCCAGCAGGGTCAGCAGGCGATCGGTGAAGATCTGCCGGCGTTCCAGAATGGCGGCCGCGCGGGCGCGCAGGTCGTCATCCTCGATCAGTTCCAGTCGCAGCAGCGAGGTAAACACCCGAAACGGGTTGCGGGCCAGCGCCTCATCGGTCACCGGGCGAAAGGCGGTGGCGTGGACCGGCATACCGGCCGGTGCCAGGTCGTAATAGCCCACCGGCGACATGCCCATCACCGCGAATACGCGGCGCATGGTGTGAAGCTCGCCCGGCGTGCCCAGGCGAATTGCGCCGTGACGCTCGATCTCGATGCGCGCCATCTCGCTGCCGCCCCGGGTGGTCAGGGCATCTTCACCGCGGGTGTTGTGATAAAGCGTCTGGGCATTGATGTCGGCGACCAGCTTCAACAGCGTGCCGTACTGGGGCACCTCGGTGCGGTACATGTCGGACATGGCGCTGGAAAAACGGGTGCGAATATCATCACAACTGACGTGCCGGGCCATGAGGGTGCTCCGTGACGGCAATGAACGTGTGCTTGATTTAACGCCTGACGATGGTCGGGGTTCAAGCGCCGTGAGGGTGCTTGGAGCGTCCTTTAGTGTACAAGGGCGCTGATATGCTCAATCAGCCGGCCGTGATAAAGCACGCTGGCGGCCAGCGTCAGCCCCACCAGTGCGATGATCAGCGTCGTGGCGCGCATGACCCAGGTGGCCGTGACCGTCACCGGGGCAGCGCTTGTCATGGCACTTGTCGTCATGCGCAGACGCCACCCCGCCCAGCCATACATCGCGCCGGTGGCGATCAACAGGATCACCCCCGCCCAGGCAAGCATCGGCTCGTGATGGACAATCCCGCCGCGCAGCAGCAGCGCCGAGAGCAACAGCGCCACAAAGGCGGTGCGCGACCAGGCCAAGGCCGTGCGCTCGGGCTGGAGGCCAGGGTCGCGTGTGGTATTCGGCTCGGTCATGGCCTCAGCCCGAGACCAGCAGCAGGCCCAGCACCACCGCCACCGCCGTGACAAACAGCGCCAGAAGCCATAACAGCCGCGTATAGGGCAGGGCGGCATCACTGCGCATGGCGCGCTCGTTGCCGGCCCAGCGGCGATAGGCCGCCAATGAGAGCAGCGCACCGCCGAGTGAGAGCATCAATGCCAGTGCCTCCCGCGCCCAGGGTGTGGCGATATCCGGCGCGAACTGATAGATGCCCACCGCGCCGGCCATGAACGCCAGTGCGGTGCGAATCCAGGCCAGAAAAGTACGCTCGTTGGCCAGCGAAAAGCGGTAGTCCGGATGGCGGCCCTGACGCTGCCAGCGTGGTCGGAAGGCGCGTCGGCGACTATGGTCTGGAGACGGTGTGGTCATGTTCGGGGCTTTGTGATCATGGGGCATGGTAAACCGTGCGCTGACACGGACGGTCACTGTTAAAGGCGGCTGCCGGGCAGACACCCACCGCGAAATGAGTATTCATGGTAGCAGGAGACAGGCATGACCCTTTTGACACGAAGCTGTGCCCTCGGCGCGCTGATGCTGCTGGCAGGCTATCTCTTTGGCGCCGTACTGCAAAGTGACTGGGCCTTTATGCACTGGCCGCTGCCGGTGCGGCTGACGGTCATCGTGTTCGCGCTCGCTGTGGTAGCGGTGTGGCTTCTGGTGCATCTGTTCATTCGCGATCAGGACTGAGACTGATAGCCCACCATGATGATCAGCGCACCTGCCAGCGCCAGCGCACCGCCGAGATAATCGGTCAACTGCAGCGGCTGACCATCCACCAGGCGCAGCCACCCCAGCGCGGTGATGAGATAGACGCCAGCATAGGCCGCATAGATGCGCCCGCTGGCCGCCGGGTGCAGGGTGAGAAGCCACGCAAACAGCGCCAGAGAAACTGCCGCCGGCACCATCCACCAGGCGCTTTTCGCCAGCACCCACCAGCGATAGACCAGATAGCAGCCGACGATCTCGGCCAGCGCCGTCACGATAAAGAGCAGGGTAGTGATGACCGGAGACATAAGGTTCTCGGGGGCGTGAAAAAGGAGTCGCTACTCTGCCACAGGGACTGGGCAAGGCAAAAAGGGCTGGCTAGAATGAAGGCCGGGTTCGCCGGTATAGCTCAGCTGGCAGAGCAACGCATTCGTAATGCGTAGGTCGGTGGTTCGAGTCCACTTACCGGCACCCGCAGATTCTCAAAGGCCCGGCGCATATGCGCCGGGCCTTTTTTTATACGATCATTTAGCCAGATTTTAAGTCATTGAACTTGATTACTTGGTTTCGATTTTCCAGTCCCTGAACTACCAGCTTCACTGAAGGTATATGGTCGATATCATTTTGAGTGGACTGGAAAACCAATGTGATTCGTGTGGGCAAGCCTCTGGCAAGCTCAATGCCATAAGTTCTGCGGCTTTCCTTGTTGCCGATAAAAATCTTTTCAAGCTTGAGCGATCCACCATTAGGTTCAAAGAAGGTGGTATTCGAAGTAAAGCCTATTTCTCGGTCGCTATTTGTACTGGTAAGTTCAAGAGTGCAGGACGGTGTTTGAGCAATAATATTACAACTTACTAATTGCACGCGCAGCGCCTCGATCATTTCTACTCGAGCACCTGTAAATACAGGTGTATTGTTTTCAATAATGTTTTGATCGGTAAAGCCAAGTGACGGTTTTGCATATTCCTTGCCAAGAACAAAGAAGGAAAGCGCTAATGCCAGAGCAAGGATGATGCTAATAGTGCTTTTGATATAGCGATGCAGTTTCCGAGTTATAAAAGCTATAAAGAAAGCGATCATCAGAAAGCAGGCTGCGCAAAAATAGATAAAGCCTTCCCAGCTAAAGAAAAACCAATCGAGAGTGGATGGATCGGGAAACATGTAAGTGATAAAGGCCCAGCAGGCACTGAGCACAGTACCCACGACAGTTATAAGCTTGGATGGGAACCTTGATGTTTGTTGTTGAGAGCTGCTCTCGGCGTTCATGCGTGGTTGGTCGCTTTGGTTTGTTTTAAGATTGGGCCAACCATACCCCATTAGCGTTTTTGGATGAACGCATAAGAACAAATTTCGTCATAGATGCTACTTTCGTCCAGCTGCTAGGCTTTCGTTGAAGTAGCCCCATACACCTCCTTGCTCCTCGTCTCCCTACCCTTGCACGACGCCATCAGCTCCACCACCACACGTCTCTCACGGGTCCTGAGGCTGGTTTCCCTGTCCCGGTAGTGCGCGTTGGCCAGCCAGTTGAAGCTGCCGACGATCGCATATCGCTTATCCACAATCAGGCACTTTTCATGCGTGGCGCGCTGCACAATGGTCAGCCGGCCCTTGCGACTCTGCGCCCCTGTCGCCTTCAAGCTGTTCAATGCTTTAAACGCGGTGTCGGAGAGCCGATGCTGGCCGTCTCGATCACTCGCGCCATAGGCAATATGCACGTTGACGCCGCGCTCAAGCGCACTCGCCAGCAGCCCGCAAAACTGATCATTCACGACTCGGTCGGATAGCCAGCCGGAGACGATCACCAGTTCCTTTCTGGCGATCTGGAGCGCGTGGGTCAGCTCTTCGTGATGATCACGGCCCTGGATCAGGTGATGTCTGGAAGCAGTTCTTTTGGTGTTGGAGGCCGCCTTGCTGTCGGCGGTTCGAGTCTCATTGCCGGCTCGCGCTTTCTGCTTGAGGAAACACCGGGTGCCGTACCAGCTCACCCACGCCGTGAAGGTTTGTACGGCACTATAGGCGGGCCATTTGAGCATCAAAACAGACCACAGTGTGCAGCCAAGCGCGGCGAGCGCACCTGCGCTGCGATGAATCCGGGTCAGGCAGAGTACCGAGACAAAAATGATCAGCTGATAATGCAAAAACGTCATCAGGAAATGCTCAAAAAATCAGCATGTTACCTGTGCTTGTCGGGATGGGCCATGTTTGATGAAGGCTAGCGACCAATCAGTGCCCGGCTTGCTCGTTTGAGCGATGATGTAACGTCGATCACCCCGGTTTGAACACGGGCTGATGCTGCGCCATGACCGTGATGGTACGCATGGCCCAGTTTTCGACCTCCAGCCATGCCCGCTCGGTCTTGTCGTGACGCGGCATGGGCTCCATCCAGATCCGTTCGTCATTCCATTCGATGGCGCCGTGCCAGCCGCGGTTGTCCGACCGGCGGACCAACAAAATCGCGGCACTGGAGTGCCCGTAGGTGATCGCCTGCTTGTGCGTTTCGAAGGGGCGGTAGGCGGTGGTCATTGCAGCCTCACGGTGGGCAGTTCCTCCCATCGGGTCGACCAGCGCTTTGAGCGGTGGTTGCTGCGCAGCTGCCACGCGGCGTCCGGGCGCTGGACGCCTACGGTCACCGTGCCGCGACCATACTGCGCATTCAGCTGATCCAGCACCGACATCAAACGGTCGCTTTTGTCCCGTTCAACCGCAGGCTGTGGGGGCTGAAAGGCATCAAGCTGCTGACCGGTTACCTCGATCAGATCCATCAGCTGCACGCCGCACTTTTGATAGCGAATGCCGCGGTCCTTCCAGAGGCGATGCAGGGCTTTTTGTGCGGTACGCACGATTTCGAAGGTGTTGTCGGTTGGAAAGGGCAGCGCCAGCGTGATGCTGTCGTGGTCCTGCGGCAGGTGCAGCATGTGCCTGTTGGTCCTGACCGTCACCCGCAGCGCGCAGGCCAGGCTGTGCTGTCGTCGCAGTTTTTCGGCCCCGCGGGCGGCGTGGGCGCGTACGGCTTCTTCGACCTCACGGCGATCGGCCGTCATCCGGCCGAATGAGCGGCTGGTCATGATCATCTTCTTGCTGTCTTGATCGTCGTTCATGTGAATACAGCGAATGCCGGTCAGCTCCCGTACGGTGCGCTCGACCACCACGGAAAAGCGCCGGCGTATCCATTTTGGGTTGGCACGGGCAAGATCCAGCGCGGTGTGAATGTCCATCTCATACAGTCGGGTGGTCACGCGCCCGCCAATTCCCCAGACCTCGCCGACCGGCGTGCGCTCAAGCAGGGCGAGCGTGTCGGGGCTGTCCGCCGAGTCGATAACCAGCACGCCCCGGGTGGCCGTATGCTGCTTGGCGTGGCGATTGGCCAGCTTGGCCAGCGTGCGGGTGGGGGCCACGCCTACCGAGACCGGAATGCCGGTCCACTTGTAGACGATCCGCTGCATCTCCTGACAGTGGGCGGGCAGGGTGACGCGGTCAAAGCCTTCAAACCCCAGCCAGCTTTCATCGATCGAATAGGGTTCAAGATGGGGCGTGAATTCACGCAGGGTGGCCATCACCCGCGCGCTCATGTCGCCGTACAGCTCGTAGTTGCTGGAGCAGAGCACCAGCCCGCGATCAAACGCCTCGCGCGGGAGGTGATGCATCGGCGTGCCCATGGCAATGCCGAGATCCTTCGCCTCCTGTGAGCGGGCAATCACGCAGCCATCATTGTTGGACAGCACCGCCACTGGCAGGCCGTGCAGCCAGGGTCTGAATACCCGCTCACAGCTGGCATAGAAGTTGTTGCAGTCGACCAGCGCGATCAGGCCGTTCATCGCCGCACCCGACGCAGGATATCGGTGACCACACCCCAGATCTGGTACTGCGCGTCGCGCAGGGGAATGGGCGTATAGCGCGGGTTGGCCGAGTGCAGCGCCGGGGGGCAGTGCCGGCAGCGCAGTTCCTTGACGATCATCTCGCCATCCACCAGCGCGATGACGATATCGCCGTGGTCAGCATCGATCGAGCGATCCACCAGTAGCCGGTCCCCGGCATAGATCCCCGAGCCATCCGGACACTGCATCGAATCGCCATCGGCCGTGAACATGAACGTTGAGGTCGGCCGCGGGATCAACTGCTCGTTGAGATCGATGCGCCGGCCGTCATAATCCTGCGCGGGAGAGGGAAAGCCGCTGATTCCGCCGCGAACGTGGTAGATGGCCCAGGGGATGCTGCGCCGCGGCGGGTCAATCGCCAGTGGCTGCATACGGGTGACATGAAGCATGCCGGTTGCCTGCATTGGTGAAGGTTAAAGTGCTGTATACGTATACAGCATAAACGGCTGGCGGTTCCATTACGGGATAGGCGTTATTCGACCAAACGATGAGGCGAGGTAGTACCCCCATCCGGCAGGCGGCAACGTATGGAGGCCCGCCACGGCTACACTGGATACATGGGCGTAGATGCCCTGCGCAGTGGCTTGATGCATGTCACCTGTCGTCATGCTTGTCGTTCAATATCAGTGAGGATGAATCATGCGCGTGGCGTATCGAATGCCCATGCCCACCATGCTGCCCAAAGGCGAGCAGGACCTGGCCTATAACCCGGGCGCTTTCCGCTGGCAGCAGTTTTTTGCCCCAAATTCTCACCTCTCCTTTCTGGCCGAAGTCGTTCAGGATGATGACGCGATTGATCCGTGGCGGGAGGGCGACTGGCTGGTGGTCGATCAGTCGCTGTCGCTGCGTGACGGCGTGCTGGTGGTGGTGAATGCCGATGAGGCGCTGTACGTCTATCGCTATGCCCACCGCATCAATGTGCCCGTGCTGGAAGGCCTCGATGGTCAGCTGTGGACGGGGGATCTGACCAACGTGGAGATGGTGGGAATCGTGGCGCATCAGGTGCGGCCGGTGTACTGAGTCACTGACGCCTTGATCCATCACAATGGCCGCCGCCCGCGGGTTGACGGCCATCGTAATAGAAGCATCGAACGCTCATCACTGCGCCGGCATCACCCGCAGCACCCGCCCTTCGGGGTTATCGGTCAACAGATACACCGCGCCTTCCGGGCCGGTGCGCACGTCTCGAATGCGCTCATCCAGCTCGCCAAAAAGCCCTTCGACGTCCTCGGCCTGGGTGGCATCAGATGAGAGCGTCACGCGGCGCACTTCTCGATTGACCAGCGAGCCAACCAACAGGTCGCCCTGCCACTGGGGAAACAGCGCGCCGTCATAGCGGGTCATGCCGGATGGGGCGATCGAGGGTGTCCATTCCAGCAGAGGTGGCTGCGTACCGGGGTATTCTTCAAAGGGCGTGACGCGGGCGCCGGTGTAATCCAGGCCGGTGGTGGCGATCGGCCAGCCGTAGTTGCCGCCCGGTACAATGAGGTTGATCTCGTCGCCGCCCTTGGGGCCGTGCTCGTGGGTGATGATGCGGTCCTCACCATCCACGACCAGCCCCTGCACGTTGCGATGGCCGTAGCTCAGAATCTCGGGCCGGGCGGTATCGTTACCCACGAAGGGGTTGTCCGCCGGGGCGCTGCCATCCGGGTTCAGGCGCACGATCGCGCCAATATGGTTGGCGGTGTTCTGGGCCTGCTCGCGGTAGTCAAAACCATCCCCCAGCGTGAGAACCAGCGTGCCATCCGAGAGCCATGCCAGGCGCCCGCCAAAGTGGGCGTCGCCCCGCTTGGCGGGCGCGACCCGAAAGATCTCCTCGACATGCTCAAGCCCCGCGTCACCGAGTTGTGCCCGGGACAGGCAGGCGTGATTGGCGGCCGGGGTGCCGCACGAATAGGCGAGATAAAGCGTCCGGTCCTGCTCGAACTCCGGCGAGGGCAGCACGTCGAAAAGCCCTGACTGACCGGAGGCGAATACCTTCGGCACGCCTGCCAGCGAAGCGACAAGCGTGTCGCCGTCAGCACCTAGAAGGCGCAGCCGTCCCGGACGCTCGGTGACCAGCATGCGCCCGTCGGGTAGGAAGGCCAGCGACCAGGGGTGCTCAAGCCCTTCGGCCACGGTCTCGATGCGGTAGTCGGCGGGCTTGGCCTGAGGCTGTGCCACCGCATCAGACGCAGGGATAACGGTGACAACTCCCGCTGCCAGCAGGGCAACGGCTAGGGTGCCGGTGGCTTTCTCCGGGGCGCACTGATGGTCGGCGCCTCTCAAAATTGCCAGCACCACACCGGCGACGCCGGCACTCAGCAGCATCGCGGCCATGCCAGTACCCGTGCGAGTCGCGGCAATCAGCGTCGGCATGGGCGCGAAAAAATCGACCAGATGAAAGGTGGCCCACAGCGCCACCATGGCCGACAGCGCACACAGCGCGACCCGGTAACGGCCGTTCCAGAATTGGTGCGAGATCAAAAGCGCTGTGAGCTGCGAGAGGACAAACCCGACGGCGAAAAGCGCGGCATAAACGGGCGAGAAGTGGATCAGATCGCCCAGGGTGGTCATGAGGCGCTGTCCCATGGAGATATCCACACCCATTTGCTGAAGTGCTGCCAGATTCAGCTGGGTCTGGACGATGCTGCCGAGCACTGTGCCCGTGAGCAGTGCCAGAACGAAGTGAACCACCGTGATGAAAAAGCCTTGCCGGTTGCGCATGGGAGTCACCCTTGAGCCGAGAGAGAAGCAGAACAGGCGCGCCTCTGTCGCTAATGGGCTCAAGCGTACCCTGTGTTCCTCAGTTCGGGTTTAAGGCGCAAGGGGTGTCGAAAGGCCGCCACGGTGGGCGGCCCTTTGGACATGCGGTCAGTGCGCCATCATTTCACGAGCGATCTCCTGATCACTGCGCCTGGCGATCGTTGATGCTATCGAGTAAGGCTCATTTGGCTGAAAAGGTGAAACATATCAGGGCTCTGGTTGTGCTCTGATATGATAAGCGGCTTATATAAACACTGACCGGGTGAGACCAGAGTCATGAACATCAACGTGGTCGGCACCAGCGGTGCTGGCAAAAGCACGCTGGCTTGAAGGCTAAGTGAGGTTCTGTCGCAGCCTCATATTGAGATGGATGCGCTTCTCTGGCTGCCGGACTGGCAGGAGAAACCCGATGCGCAGTTTCTGGCCGAGCTTGAAGAGGCACTGACTGCCTCACCCGGCTGGGTTCTGGATGGCAACTTTGACCGCACGCGCGGTGTTAAATGGCGCGATGTAGAGATGGTGGTCTGGGTCGATATGGGGTTCTGGCGCACCATACGACAGGCCGTCGCTCGCGCTGTCCGTCGCGCTTGGACGCAGCAGGAACTCTGGCCCGGGACAGGTAACCGGGAGAGCTTCAAAAAAACCTTTTTCAGCCGTGACTCCATCCTGCTCTGGACACTCAAGAGCTGGCCGCGCAATCGCAGGCGCTACGTGGCGGCCATGACCGATCCGCAGTACCGGCACATTCGATTTGTTCGTCTGTGCAACCCCAATGAAATCGAGAGCTTCGTTCAGGCAGTCGGAAAGTGGTCTGAACACAAGCTCTGATGCGCTGTTTCCTCTTCCTTTCTTCTTCTTATAGCGTCTCTCTCATTCAACGATGAAAAGCCGCCTGACCCTGCCTTGATTTGTCAGAAGTTACCCCTTGTCTGTAACCCTGTGTCGCGTCTGGTGTTTATGCGTCATTCATGGATCACGTTGCGACATGGGTTGTTTTGAGAGCGACGCTTTCAACTATCGGAGGGCGATACAGTGTCCGTAAAACCGTGTATACGTATCTATAAGCGACAAATTAAGAGGCGACTGTTATAGCCGGAATGATGCATGCTATGTGTCATGGCAACCGGGCTTTCAACAGATCGCAAACGAGTCTGCCAAAACAATGATAAAAGCAGGATATAGTTGAGGAGGCATGACGACATGTTACCTGACCACAAGGCCGGCCCCGTCCCGGGTGCCAGCGGCATTTCCACGCCGCAAACCATCGGTTTTTTACTACTTGATAACTTTACGCTGATTTCGCTGGCCTCGGTGATCGAACCGCTGCGCATGGCCAATCAGCTGGCCGGCCGCGAGCTGTATCGCTGGTACACGCTCACCCATGATGGGGCGCCGGTACGGGCCAGTGACGGTCTGCAGGTAACGCCCGATGTTTCGATCACCGTGCCCCTGTCGCTCGACTGGGTCGTGGTCTGTGGTGGCGTGGCGCCACAGCATAGTGTCACCCGTGAACATGCCCACTGGCTGCAGGCGCAGTCGCGTCAGCTGCGCCGGCTGGGCGCCATCTGTACGGGCAGCTGGGCACTGGCCAAGGCGGGGCTTCTGGATCATTACGAGGCCAGTATCCACTGGGAGTGTCTGGCCTCCATGCAGGAAGCCTTCCCCAACGTGACACTGACCACGCGTCTGTTCTCGATCGACCGCGACCGGTTCACGGCTTCCGGTGGGACGGCACCGATGGACATGATGCTCAATCTGATCGCGCATGATCACGGTCATGAGCTGTCTGCCGGTATCTCCGAGATGTTCATCTGCGAACGGGTGCGCAACGAGCAGGATCACCAGCGCGTGCCGCTCAAGCATGTGCTGGGCACCACTCAGCCGAAGCTTCTGGAAATCGTGGCGCTGATGGAATCCAACCTCGAAGAGCCGATCGAGCTGGATACGCTGGCGCGCTACGTCAACGTTTCCCGACGCCAGCTGGAGCGACTGTTCCAGCGCTATCTGCACTGCTCGCCGTCGCGTTACTACCTCAAGCTGCGCTTGGTGCGGGCGCGTCAGCTTTTGAAGCAGACGTCGCTGTCGATCATCGAGGTGGCGTCGGTGTGTGGCTTCGTGTCGACGCCCCATTTCTCGAAGTGCTATCGCGAATACTTTGGCGTGCCGCCCAGAGGCGAGCGCTCGGGCAGCAATGTCTGGTATGGCCGCAATGCCAGCGCCACGACTGCCCTGCAGCAGGGCAAGATCGTGGCGGTCGAGCCGGCCTCCACCGAGCCCATGTCGAGTGCGATGATGTCGCTGGTCTACGCCCAGGGCGAGCCGACGTTTGCCAGCGTGCCACTGACGCGCTGACCCTTCGAAAACGACGCGCTTGCAACGCTCTCCAGGGAGCTGTCCGGTATCGGGCAGCTCCTTTTTTATGCGCTCTGATTCAGGGGGTGTGGGTCGGTGCCATGGCAGAGCCTTGATTCACTGATGTTTTCTGTGTGGGCGAAGAGGCGGGGAGAGGCCGGGCTGTCACTCTTTGGCGGTGAATGACGCTTTTGGAATTTTCCCCGTCGTTTCCAGGCGTCGGATGAGGCCGAGGCAGGGATATGCTCCATGCATTAGTCACCATCTGGAGCCTGACCATGACCCCTGCCGAACTGCATGACGACGCCATTGTGATCGATGGCCTGATCATCGCCAAATGGAACCGGGAACTGCTTGAAGACATGCGCCGTGGTGGTTTGACCGCCGCCAACTGCACCGTCTCGGTCTGGGAAGGGTTCAAGGCAACGGTCGACAACATCGTGGCCTCCAAGAAGCTGATGGACGAGTGCAGCGACCTGGTACGCCCGGTGCGTACCACGGCCGACATCACTCGCGCCAAGGAAGAAGGCAAGACCGGCATCATCTTCGGCTTTCAGAATGCGCATGCCTTTGAAGACCAGATCGGCTACGTCGAGATCTTCAAGGAGCTGGGCGTGGGCATCGTGCAGATGTGCTACAACACCCAGAACCTGGTCGGTACCGGCTGCTACGAGCGTGACGGCGGCCTGTCGGGCTTCGGGCGTGAAATCGTTGCTGAAATGAACCGCGTCGGGATGCTGTGTGACCTTTCCCACGTGGGTGCCAAGACTTCCGAGGAAGTCATCCTCGAATCCAAAAAGCCGGTGTGCTACTCCCACTGCCTGCCCTCCGGGCTCAAGGAGCACCCGCGCAACAAGTCCGATGAAGAGCTCAAGTTCATCGCCGATCACGGCGGCTTTGTCGGCGTCACCATGTTCACCCCGTTTCTCAAAAAGGGCGTCGATTCGACCATCGACGACTACTGCGAAGCGATCGAGTACATCATGAATATCGTGGGTGAGGACGCCATTGGTATCGGCACCGACTTCACTCAGGGGCATGATCAGAATTTCTTCGAATGGCTGACCCACGACAAGGGCTATGCCCGTCGTCTGACCAGCTTCGGCAAGATCATCAACCCCGAGGGCATTCGTACCGTCGGCGAATTCCCCAACCTGACAGAAGCGCTTTTGAAGCGCGGCCTGAGTGAATCTCAGGTCAGAAAGATCATGGGCGAGAACTGGGTCAGAACCCTGAAGGATGTCTGGGGCGAATAACCTCCGACCAGGGCCGGGGCGGTGCCTGAACCACCACCTCGGCTTTCCTTTCCTGCCGCCCCTTCAGGGCCGAACCGGCTCTTGAACAACTACAAGTTTGAGGAAGACGACCGTGACGAAACAAGCTCCCGAACTCCCGATTGAAGTCGACAGCGAAACCGGTATCTGGACAACCGATGCCCTGCCGATGCTGTATGTACCGCGCCATTTCTTTATCAACAACCACATGGCCATTGAAGAGGCCCTGGGGGCCGAGAAATACGCGGAGATCCTCTATCACGCCGGCTACAAGAGCGCCTGGCACTGGTGCGAGAAGGAAGCCGAGCTTCATGGCCTGGAAGGCGTCGACGTTTTCGAGCACTACATGAAGCGTCTGTCCCAGCGCGGCTGGGGGCTTTTCATCACTGAAGAGATCGATCTGGAAGCCGGTACGGCCCGCGTGCGTCTTGAGCACAGCGCCTTCGTCTATCAGATGGGCAAGGTGGACAGGAAACTCGAATACATGTTCACCGGCTGGTTTGCCGGCGCCATGGACCAGATTCTGAGCGCCCGTGGCAGTGATCTGCGCACCGTTGCCGTACAGACCCAGAGTGGCGCCCAGCAGGGCCACGACCACGGTCTGTTTGTTGTCACGCCCGCGTAACCGAGGATCAATGACATGGCATTCGAGGCACTGTTCAAGCCGATCCAGATCGGCAAGCATACTATCCGTAACCGCGTGGTCAGCACGGCGCATGCCGAGGTGTACGCCACCGACGGCGGCATGACCACCGACCGCTACGTCAAATACTACGAAGAGAAGGCCAAGGGCGGCTGCGGCCTGTGCATCTGTGGCGGCTCGTCGATCGTGTCCATCGACAGCCCCCAGGGCTGGTGGAGTTCGGTCAACCTGTCGACCGATCGCATTATCCCGCACTTCCAGAACCTGGCGGACGCCGTGCACAAGCATGGCGGCAAGATCATGATCCAGATCACCCACATGGGCCGTCGCTCACGCTGGGATGGTTACGACTGGTCGACGCTGGTGTCGCCGTCGGGTATCCGCGAGCCGGTACACCGCTCGACCTGCAAGACGATCGAAGTCGAAGAAATCCACCGCATCATTTATGACTTCACCCAGGCAGCCCGCCGGGCGAAGGAAGGCGGTCTTGATGGCGTTGAGCTGTCGGCCGTACACCAGCACCTGATCGACCAGTTCTGGAGTCCGCGCGTCAACAAGCGTACCGATGAATGGGGCGGCAGCTTTGAAAACCGCATGCGCTTTGGCATGGAAGTGCTCAAGGCCGTGCGTGCCGAGGTCGGTGACGACTTCGTGGTCGGCATGCGTATCACCGGGGACGAGTTCCATCCGGACGGTCTTGATCACGAGGAAATGAAGCGGATCGCGGCCTATTACGACGCCACCGGCATGGTCGATTATTTCGGCGTGGTGGGTTCGGGTTGTGATACCCACAACACCCTGGCCAACGTTATTCCCAACATGTCCTATCCGCCGGAGCCGTTTTTGCACCTGGCCTCGGGCATCAAGGAAGTGGTCAGCGTTCCGGTCATTCACGCCCAGAACATCAAGGACCCCAACCAGGCCCAGCGTATTCTGGAAGGCGGTTACGTGGATCTGGTCGGCATGACGCGTGCCCACATTGCCGACCCGCACATCATTGCCAAGATCAAGAACAATCAGGTTGATCAGATCAAGCAGTGTGTGGGTGCCAACTACTGCATCGACCGTCAGTATCAGGGCCTTGACGTGCTGTGTATCCAGAACGCGGCAACGTCGCGTGAATACATGGGTCTGCCGCACATCATCGAGAAAACCGAAGGGCCCAAGCGCAAGGTGGTCATCGTGGGCGGTGGTCCGGCCGGAATGGAAGCTGCACGTGTCTGCGCCGAGCGCGGTCATGATGTGACCCTGTTTGAAGCCAAGGATCAGATTGGTGGCCAGATCACCATCGCCTCCAAGGCCCCGCAGCGTGACCAGATTGCCGGTATCACGCGCTGGTATCAGCTGGAGCTGACGCGTCTGGAAGTGGATCAGCGCCTGGGCACGAAAGCCGATGAGGCGACCATTGCCGACCTGCGCCCGGACGTCGTGATTCTGGCGACCGGCGGGCGGCCGTTCCTCTCGCAGGTTCCGGACTGGGGCTTTGACGAGGACAAGAGCAAGAGCCTGGTCGTCAGCACCTGGGACATCCTTGATGGCTCCGTGGAGCCCGGCAAGAACGTGCTGGTCTTTGACACCATCTGTGAGTTTTCAGGGGTCTCGGCGGCCGACTATCTGGCTGACAAGGGCTCGCGTGTCGAGATCGTCACCGACGATATCAAGCCCGGTGCTGCCGTGGGCGGTACCACGTTCCCGACGTACTACCGCAGCCTCTACGAGAAGGAGGTCATCATGACCTCGGATCTCGCGCTGCATAAGGTCTATCGCGAAGGCGAGTCTCTGGTGGCGGTGCTTGAAAACGAGTACACCGGTGCCATGGAAGAGCGCGTGGTGGATCAGGTCGTGGTCGAGAACGGTGTACGCCCGGATGAGGCGCTCTACTACACCCTCAAGGAGCGTTCGCGCAACAAGGGTCAGACCGATATCGAAGCACTCTATGCGATCAAGCCGCAGCCCTGCCTGAGTGAAAGTGGTGACGGCTTCGTGCTGTTCCGCCTGGGGGATTGCACCGCGCCACGCAACACGCATGCTGCCATCTATGATGCGCTGCGGTTGTGCAAGGACTTCTGATCACAATAACGCTGTAAGCTGAACGTCATGGGCCCAGGGGCCCGTGACGTTTCGTCCTTACGGCGTCTCCGAGAGGAGAGACGCCATGCTCGATATCCTTTTGCCGATACTGATTTTCTCTGCACTCCTGCTGACCGTCATTGGTGCCGTACGGCGTTTTCGCCTCTGGCGCCAGGGTCGCTCAGCGCCCGTTGACTGGGTCGGTGGCCTGCTTAAAATGCCGCGTCGCTATCTGGTAGATCTTCACCATATCGTCGACCGCGACAAGTACATTTCAAAGACGCACGTCGCCACGGCCGGCGGTTTCGTGCTGGCGGCGCTTTTGGCCATCATCGTGCATGGCTTCGGTCTGCACAGCCGTATCCTCGGCTGGGCACTGCTGGCCGCCACGGCCTGCATGTTTACCGGTGCCCTGTTCGTCGCCAAACGCCGTGTTGACCCACCCTCGAGGCTCTCGAAAGGGCCGTGGATGCGTCTGCCCAAGAGTCTGCTGGCCTTTGCTGCCAGCTTCTTTATTGTCACCCTGCCGGTGGCCGGCGTCCTGCCTGCGGATTTCGGCGGCTGGATTCTGGCCGCGATTCTGGCGGTAGGCGTGGCCTGGGGCGTGTCCGAGATGTTTCTGGGCATGACCTGGGGTGGGCCCGTCAAGCACGCCTTTGCCGGTGCGTTGCATCTGGCCTGGCATCGTCGGCCCGAGCGTTTCACCACGCCGCACAACGCCAGCGCTGCGCGCTCCAGTGGTCTCAAGGCGCTGGATCTGGACAACCCCAAATCAACGCTGGGCGTTGAAAAGCCCGCCGACTTTACCTGGAACCAGCTGCTGGGCTTTGATGCCTGCGTGCAGTGCGGTCGCTGTGAGGCCATGTGCCCGGCCTTTGCCGCCGGTCAGCCGCTCAACCCCAAAAAGCTGATTCAGGACATGGTCATCGGCATGCGCGGTGGCACCGATGCCAACTACTATGGCTCACCGTATCCGGGCAAGCCGGTTGGCGAGCATGGCGGCAGCCCGAACGGGCCGATCGTGCCGCGTGAAGGCCGTGCGCTGGTGGATGCCGAGACGCTGTGGTCCTGCACTACCTGCCGCGCCTGTGTCGAGGAGTGCCCGATGATGATCGAGCACGTCGATGCCATCGTCGACATGCGTCGTTTCCTGACGCTCGAGCACGGCAACACGCCCAACAAGGGCGCGGAAGTGCTGGACAACTTGATCGCCACCGATAACCCCGGCGGCTTCGATCCGGACTCTCGTCTGCACTGGGCGGCGGATCTGAATCTGCCGCTGATGGCGGACAAGGGCGAGGCCGACGTACTGCTGTGGCTGGGCGATGGCGTCTTTGACATGCGCAACCAGCGTACGCTGCGCTCCTTGATCAAGGTGCTGCGCGCCGCCGAAGTCGATTTTGCCGTGCTCGGCAACGAGGAGCGCGACAGCGGTGATGTGGCCCGTCGTCTGGGTGATGAAGCGACCTTCCAGACCCTGGCCCGTCGCAATATCAGGACCATGAGTCAGTATCGTTTCTCGCGCATCGTCACCTGTGACCCGCACAGCTTCCACGTGCTCAAAAACGAGTACGGTGAACTGGGCACAGCTGACATGCCGTCCGACTATGAGGTGTATCACCACAGCACGTTTATTAATGAGCTGGTCAAGGGCGGCAGGCTCACCTTCAAGACCTGGAAGGGCGGCAGCGTGACCTATCACGACCCGTGCTATCTCGGTCGCTACAACGGTGAGTACGAAGCGCCGCGTGATGTGCTCAGGGCGCTGGGCATCGAGGTCAAGGAAATGGCGCGTTCAGGCTATCGCTCGCGTTGCTGCGGCGGTGGCGGCGGTGCGCCGATCACCGATATTCCCGGCAAGCAGCGTATTCCCGATATGCGCATGGGCGACGTGCGTGAAACCGGTGCCGATACTGTCGCGGTAGGCTGTCCTCAGTGTACGGCCATGCTGGAAGGCGTGGTGGAACCGCGCGCCGACATCAAGGATATCGCTGAGCTGGTGGCCGATGCGCTGGTGATTGATGCATCCGCCGGGAAGGGCGCCTCCAACAGGGAAGCGTCGCAGACACAGCGTAATGTCGAGGAGGTAACGCCATGAGCGAGCTTGTTCGCCGCGACCCGCGCAAGGAATGGATCGCCCGTAATCGCCTGCACCCGCAGCACCTTGAAATCCTGGCCGAGATCGGCGGCAACGCCGTCTCGACCGAATGGATGGGACCCAACGGCCTGATGCGGCGCAATCTGCATGCGGTGGGCTTTATGGGGCCCAACGGTATTCGCCGTATCGACCGCAGCGGTGCGTCACACGCTGCGCATACCAATGCGCGCAGCTCACAGAGTCAGGATTCACGTCGCAGCGTCAGCATCAGTGATCCGGCCTTCATGATCGCCGTGGTGCCCGATATGGCCGGTGGCCGCCTGTCGCCGCATGATCGCGATCTGCTGGGCATGGCGCGTCAGCTCGCTGACGCCAACCCGGATCAGCCCGGTGCCGTGCTGGCCATCGTGTTTGGTGAGCACAAGGAATCTGCATTCGATGAAGCCGGTGTCGATCGTTTGCTGTCGCTGGAAGGCGAGCAGTTTGACGGCTACACCCCGGAAAACCGCATTGCCGCGCTGCAGGGCGTGGAGCGCGACGTCTCACCGCGCCACTGGCTGCTGCCCGACTCCAATCAGGGTGGCGGCGAGCTGGGTCGACGCCTGAGCGTTCGGCTGGGTGAGCGTGCCGCCACACAGGTCTGGCAGGTTGAAGCCGACAGCGACAGCGCTACCGGCTGGCGCTGCACGACCCGCGGTGCTGCCGGCTCGACCGATGTCGTCCGTGCTCTGCCGCGCGTGATCATTGCCCTGGCCGAGTGCGCTGATCCGGTCAGCGAGACACGTCACGCAGCCGAAGTCATCGAGCTTTCCCAGGAACTGCCCAACGTACTCGGTCGTATCGAGGACATTGGCGAAGTCGCCGTCGACCCTGCCAGCGTGTCGCTGGCCGAGGCCGAGTTCATTCTCTCGGCCGGCAACGGCGTCAAGGACTGGGACAACTACCATCACGCCGCTGAAGTGCTGGGGGCGACCAAGGGTGCCTCACGCGTGGCGGTCGATGATGGCCACATGCCACGCGACCGTCAGGTCGGCGCGACAGGCACCTGGGTGTCGGCGCGTGTCTATGTGGCCGTGGGGATTTCCGGTGCCATCCAGCACCTGCAGGGCATTCAGACTTGCGAAAAGGTCGTGGCCATCAACCTCGATGAAGGCTGTGACATGGTCAAGCGCGCCGATCTGGCCGTGATTGGAGATGCCAACGCCATACTGGCGGCGCTGGTCAAGCGCGTGGAGCAATATCGCGCCGATCAGGAGGAGAACCGCGATGCCGCTTAACGCCGAATCCCCGGGTGCTTCCGGACTCAACGTGGCCGTGCTGGTCTCGATCGGTCGTCACCCGCTGACCGCGCGCACGCGTCGCGCTGATCAGGATGCCCGCGCCGTGGAGATGGCGCTCAGCCTGAAGGGCGCCTCGGTCAATCTGATGCACGCCGGCCAGCACGACAGTGACAACGAAGAGGCCATTCGTGGCTATCTTGGCATGGGGGTTGAAGAGATCCGCCTGCTTGAACAGATGCCGCAGGCCGATGTGGTGCCCGTGCTGACTGATGCCCTGCGTGCCAGTGCGCCGCAGCTGGTGCTGACCGGCACGCGCGCCGAGACCGGCGAAGGCTCGGGCATTTTGCCCTATCTGCTGGCCGAAGCGCTGGGCTGGCCGGTCATCAATGGTCTGGCCGCGGTTGAAAAGGTGGAAAAGGGGGTGGCCACGGTGCTTCAGGCCCTGCCTCGCGGCAAGCGTCGCCGCCTGCGCGTTCGCCTGCCGGCCATCGCCACGGTCGACACCAGTGCACCGGCGGCGCGTCAGAGCGCCTTCGGCCCGGCCCGTCGCGGTGAACTCGATGTCCAGCCGCATGCCAGCGAAGCTGATCCGTCCGTGAGTCAGTGGCAGATTCAGCCGGCACGCAAGCGTCCCAAGCGTCTCAAGATCGTCAAGTCGTCCTCGGCGCGTGACCGCTTCAAGGCCGCCGCCGCCAAGTCCGATGGGGGTGGTGGCCAGACCCTGACCGATGTCACCCCGGAGCAGGGTGCCGAGGCGATTTTCAAACTACTCAGGGAAGAGGGCGTGCTGCGCTGACCATCGGTGTCTGTCTGCTTCTGGCCGTCAGACAGCAGGGTCGCGAGCATGAGTGAAAAAGAAAGGGATTAAAACGCAGGCTTGTGCCCCGTCATTATGGCGGGGCGTTTTACGTTGTGGGGTATGCCGGCGCCTTGTTCGAAAGCGCTGTCATTTGTTCGAAAGCGCTGTCAAAAGCCGCCTGGGGTCTGAAGGCCAGTGTCGAAGGCCGCCCCCTTTGATCGGACCCGAAAGACCGATCAAAAGGGCGCTGGTTAACAGCAGGCCGGTGGAATTTTATGGGCGCTCAGGAACGGGCCGGCTGCATGTCCGGAGCCTTGTGACCTCTTTTGCGCACCACCCAATAGCCTGCGCTGCCGGCGGCCAGCAACATCGCGCCGCAGCCTGCGGCCAGTAGATAGCCCCCCGTGATGGCCTGTCCGGGCACGTCGAACTGCTCGGCCAGCGCATCCAGCGTTGTGGCGTACTGAAACCACAGAAAAATGCCGATGGCCGCGCCGGCCAGCATGGTGCATAGCGCCACCACGCGCGTGCCTGAAATCCAGGCGGCACTGACATCACGGTCATGTTCATGCAAAAAGGCGCGATAGGCCTTTTGAGGCGCCGTCACTCGGGTCAGCTTCGAGGCCACCACGATGGCAATCAGAGCGGCTACCGTGCTGAGTACGACCGGATGCAGATACACCGGCAGCGAGATCCACTGCGCCTGATCCATCAGTGACAGGGCAATATTGCTGACAAAGCCGACCGTCAGCCCCCAGCCAGCCCCTGCCGCGGTAATTCTGCGACTCCAGATGCTCATCAGGGCGACCGGCCCCCAGGACGAGGCAAAGAGCGTGGCGGCAAACCAGACCACGGCCATGATGGCCGGTGACTGAAACAGCGCAATGATCAGCGAGACAAGGCCTGCGCCCAGAATCGACAGGCGGCTGGCGCGCATGGCGGCCTTTTCGCTGCGGTTGGGCGGCAGGATATCGTTGGAAATGCTGAAGCCGATGATCGACAGAAACGTGGAGCACGACGACAGCCCCGCGGCAAACACGCCGGTGAGGATCACCACGCCCAGCCAGGTCGGCAGAATATTGAGTGAGGCCCAGACCATGGCCCGCTCGCCATCGAGCTGGCTGTCATACAGGTTGATGGCCGCACCGGTCATCATCATCAGGGCATAGAACACGGCCAGCGCCACGGCGGTCAGCATCGCCGAGCGCATGACGACATGCTCGTTGCGTGCCATCAGATAGCGACTCGACTGCCAGGGGCTTGCGGCCAGTACGGCCGCCCAGACCAGGCCTAGGGTGATGCCCCAGGTCAGTGCCTCGCCCGGCGTCGAAAAGTTGGCGTCACTGCCTTTTATTACCCCATGCCACAGCGCGATGTCGGGCTTGTCGGTCTGGCTTAAAAGCCCTTCAATCACCCCGTGCCAGCCGCCCAGATCCTGCAGGATATAGATCGAGCCGCCGAGTGCTGCCAGCGAGAAAATCACGAACATGATGGTGTCGGTCACCATGACGCCGGGTGAGCCGGAATAGAGAATAAACCCGGTATAGGTCAGCCAGACCAGCACCAGCCCGGTCCAGTAGGGCATGCCGGTCAGCTCGGAAAACATGATGCCGGCGCCCTGCATGACACCGACCAGATAGGCCCCCAGCCCGATGACGGTGGTCAGCCCGGCGATCATCTGCACGCGTCTGGAATCAAAGCGCTTGCCGAAAAACTCCGGCACCGTTCTGGCCTCGCTGCGTCGCAAATAACGGCCAAATGCCAGTGCGCCCAGCAGACATCCAGAGGTGCTGATGGCGGCAAAGATCAGCATCACGAAGGGATAGCCGTCGTAGGCAAAGCCGGTCTCGCCGAGAAAGGCACTGGTGCTCAGGTAGCTGGCCACCAGCGTGCCCAGAATGAAAAAGGTCGGGGCGTTGCGCCCGGCGACCAGATAGTCATCGAGATGTTTGACGCGTCGCCCGGCCAGATGGCCGATCAGAAAATAGCCGACGAGGCTGCACAAAATGGCGATGGTGTAGACCATGAAAGGGCTCCCGCTTTATGAGTCTTTTATTACTTGTCCCGAGAGCATGTCGCGAGCGGCCCCGGGGCTCATGCTCGCCAGCGTCACGGGGCATGACATTTGCGACATGAGAGATCAAAAAAAGGGCCGCCCCGAAGGACGGCCCTGTGCACTGTCGAATGTCCTGGATGCGCTGTCTTAAAGCGGCTGGGCAGCTCGGGTCGATGTCTTTGGCCCATACAGCTCCCGATGCAGGCCCATATAGAGGCTGGCGCACATCAACAGCAGTACCACGGTGAAGGGCAGTCCGGTCGCCACGGCGCCTGCCTGGAGCGCGCTCATGGCCGTGGTGCCACCGCCATAGAGCAGCACGCCGGCAATGGAGCCCTGCATGGTGGCCCAGAACACACGCTGACCGCGCGGGGTGTCGGTCTTGCCTCCGGCCGTGATGTTGTCGATGACCAGCGAGCCCGAATCCGAGGAGGTGATGAAAAAGACCAGCACCAGCACAATGGCCAGAAATGAGGTCACACCGGACAGGGGCAGCTGCTCGAGCATGTGGAACATGGCCAGCGACACATCATCAATACCACCGGCCAGCTTGCCGATATTATTGGTGACCTGATAAAGCGCCAGACCGCCAAACGTGCTCATCCAGACCAGGGTCACCAGGGTCGGAATGACCAGCACGGCAATCAGGAATTCACGAACCGTGCGACCCTTTGAGACGCGTGC
Organism: Kushneria sp. Sum13; assembly: GCF_052692355.1. Taxonomy (NCBI): domain Bacteria; kingdom Pseudomonadati; phylum Pseudomonadota; class Gammaproteobacteria; order Oceanospirillales; family Halomonadaceae; genus Kushneria; species Kushneria sp. Sum13. The sequence continues at coordinate 3,121,379 of NZ_CP199847.1, read as the reverse complement.
GATAAACATGCCGACAAACGGTGACCAGGAGATCCACCATGCCCAGTAAAAGATCGTCCAGCCGTGATACCAGGTGCCGTCGTCGCGACCGATCCAGTTTGATAGCGGCAGGATATTGGTCACGTAAGCCATGGCCGTAGTGCCGATACCTGCCAGCACGGTCATGGTGGGGGCAACGGCAATGACAAACACAAGCAGCAGGGCAGCAATGAGCATGTTGATGTTGGAAAAGAGCTTCACCCCGCCATCAATGCCGCGCCATACCGAAATCAATGTCAGCACACTGACCACCACGATAATGGCCAGCTGGGTGCCCAGGGTATTGGGCACATTAAAGAGATAGGCCAGTCCGCCTGCTGCCTGTGAGGCACCAAAGCCCAGCGAGGTGGCAAGACCAAAGACGGTGGCCAGAACCGCCAGAATGTCGATGATATGACCGGCCCAGCCGCGGGTATATTTACCGAGGATGGGATAAAAGGCCGAGCGAAGCGTCAGCGGCAATCCACGGTTATAGGCAAAAAAGGCCAGCGATAATCCCACAACGGCGTAGATGGCCCAGGGATGCAGGCCCCAGTGAAACATGGTCGCGCCCATGGCAGCGCTGGCGCCTTCCGGAGTGCGTGCCGGTGCATTAAGCGGGGTGCCATACCAGTCCGTGTAGTAGGCCACAGGCTCGGCCACACTCCAGAACATCAGCCCGATGCCCATGCCCGCAGCAAAGAGCATGGCAAACCAGGACATGCGGGAATATTCGGGTTTCGCAGTGGGGCCGCCCAGTCGAATGCGACCGACCGGCAGCGCGATCAGTGCCAGACAGAAAACCACGAAAACGTTGCCGGAAATCATGAACAGCCAGTCGAAATGTTCAATCGACCAGCTCTTGGCCAGGCCCAGCTGTGCGTTGGCCATGTCAGGATAAATCAGGGCATAGATCAGAAAGGCGAGAATGGCGGCGGCAGAAAGCGGAAAGACGGGAAGGTGAAAATCCATCCCCATCATCTGCTTGTTGTCCTGGCCCGACGTCAGTAATGAATCATGGTCATCCATACGCGGTCCTCTTTGTTGTTATACAAAAAGTTGTTGTACAACCAGCCCCCTTTCAGGCTGTCATGCATTCTTGGTCTCCGCCCAGGAATCCATTTATTTAAAAGCGACGCCAACATGCCCATTGCCGCGCGCCCGAGCGCGCCATTCGTCTATTGCCTTTAATATCGATGGTCAGCAGTAGACCAAAGGGCAACAACAAGAGGGCGTGAAGATGATGATTGTCGATCTGATTGATGGCGATGATTTTCGAATGCGGCTGGTGGCACTTGGCGTCCACATTCCTGAAGGTGCAGGGCCTGATACCTGCGCGCGCATGGCGCTGTGCAAGCATCGGGGAGAGGGCGTTGAGGGGCTGAAGGAGCTGGTGGACGAGCTGGTAAGACGCTCGGATATTCTGCTGCCATCGGTGCGACAGGCCATTGATCACTATCTGCTTCCGGCGTTGTATTAGCTGAAATAAAAAAGGGACCGGCCCACACATTGTGGCCGGTCCCTTTAACGTCATGATGGTGTTTAAATCTCGTGTATTTAAACCTCTCGTCTTTAAACCCCTGACACGTCTTTAAATCCCTGAATCAGCCCTTGGCCAGATGCAGGGCCGGCGTGTCCTGACCCAGATGGGTGAGCATGCGCTCGCCGTACCAGTTGACGAAGTCGATGACGCCGAACTCGTAGGTTTCGGAGTACGGGCCGGGCTGGTACGCCCTTGAGTTGATGCCGCGCTGGTTCTCTTCGGCCAGTTGACGGTCCTGGTCATTGGTGGCATCCCAGACGTGACGCAGGCGTTCGGGATCGTAATCCACGCCTTCCACGGCGTCCTTGTGCACCAGCCACTTGGTGGTGACCATGCTCTGCTGCGGACCCAGCGGCAGCACGCGGAAGACCACGGCATGATCGCCCATGAAATGGTTCCAGGAATTGGGCAGGTGCAGGATGCGCAGTGAGCCCATGTCAGGGCTGGTCAGACGACCCATGAGCTTGTTGCAGCCCGGCTTGCCGTCCATGGTCATGGAAACCACGTTGTCCAGCAGCGGTGTGCGGGTCAGGCGATTGCGCTTGCCGAAACGCTTGAGCTGCCAGGGCACCTGCTCGTTGTTCCAGTCGGCCTGCTTGCGAGTGACCAGTTCCTTGTACTTGTCGGTGGCACGCGGGTCTTCGGTGTCATCGAACTCGATCAGCGAGTTGAGCAGCTCCGGGTGCGCGCCGTTGCAGTGATAGCACTCGCGATTGTTTTCGATGACCAGCTTCCAGTTCGCCTGTTCAACGATGGTGGTTTGCGTGGCCACCTTGACGTTGTCCATGTCATACGGCTCAAGGTAGTGCTCGAGCGTGACCAGGAAGTCATCAATGGCGGGCGCTTCTTCACTCAGATTGATGAAGATGAAGCCACCGGCGGTGCGAACGTTGACCGGCTTGAGGCCGAACTCGTTCAGGTCGAAATTGGTGCCCATGTCGCTGCCGGCAAACAGCAGGCGGCCATCAAGTTCATAGGTCCACTGGTGGTAGGGACAGACCAGCTTGGCAACCTTGCCCTTTTCCTTGGTGCAAAGCCTTGAACCGCGGTGACGACAGACGTTGTGAAAGGCATGGACCACGCCTTCGGCGCCACGAACGATGACGACCGGGTTGTTGCCGATCTCCAGCGTCATGAAATTGCCCTTGGCGGGAATTTCACAGGTCATGCCGGCAAAAAGCCATTCCTTCTCAAACACTTCCTGCATGTCGAGCGCGAAAAAACGCGCATCGTTGTAAAACGGCTGAGGCAGTGAGTAGGTGGGGTTTCGATTCTGAAGCAGGTCGGCCGCGGCCTTGCGGGCCTGATTCAGAGCGTCATCCGGTCCATATGAAGCTGTCATGTCCATACCAAATATCCTTTTCATTGCCGCTTTGGGGGAGAAGGCGACAATACGGTTGAGCGGATGTTATTTATTGTGTGAGACCTGGCATTTACGCACGGAAAACTGATCCATCTTGATTGATGGCGATTGTGGTATAAGGCCATGGATTTCGGTTGTCTACCCGCGACATGAAAGAGTGTCACGACGACCTGATTGGTCGAAGAAAGACAGAAAGTGGGGGTGAAAGGCATGCGCGTGTCGCTGAGAGACAAGCCTGGTGCGAGAGGCGTCACCAGAATGCCAGACTGAAAGGGTGTCGGACCGTATCGTCAATACGGATCGGCGAGCGAATAGCTGCGGCACTGCCAGGCAGAGAATATCATGACAATGAACTACTTCAATCCGGTTACAACTCAGACCTGGGCCAACGGCCGCCACGAGGTTCGCTGCGTCAAGATCATCCAGGAAACCCCTGATGTGCGCACCTTTTGCTTCATGGCAGAACAGCCCGTGTTGTTCTTTTTCAAGCCCGGGCAGTTCGTGACGCTTGAACTGGACATCGACGGCGAGCAGGTCATGCGCTCGTATACGATCTCCAGCTCGCCTTCCATCCCCTACAGTTTCTCGATTACCGTCAAACAGGTGCCGGGCGGCAAGGTTTCCAACTGGCTGCACGCCAACATGAGCGTCGGCGACAAGATTGCCGTCCACGGCCCGGTCGGTAACTTCAACTCGATCGATTTTCCGGCCGACAAGGTCCTGCTGTTGTCCGGTGGGGTCGGTGTGACGCCGCTGATGTCGATGACGCGCTGGTTTTTTGACACCAATGCCAATGTGGATGTCGAGTTCATCCATAGTGCCCGCGCGCCGCGCGATGTGATCTATCACCGCGAACTCGTGCACATGTTCTCGCGTATCCCCGAGTTCAAGCTGCACATCGTCTGTGAAAAGAAAGAGGACATCGGCGAGGCGTGGGCCGGCTATCGAGGCTTTTTGACCCAGCCCATGCTGGAGCTCATGGCACCTGACTTTCTTGAGCGCGAGATATTCTGCTGTGGCCCCGTGCCCTACATGAACGCGATCAAGAACATTTTGCGCGCGAACAACTTCGACATGGATCACTACCATGAAGAGCTGTTCGGTGCGACGCCTGCCGATGTCAAGGAAGAGGCGCTCGAGATGGCCGAGATGGCCGAAGAGGCGGCCGAAAATATCGTCGAGGCCGATCTGGTCACCGTCGAGTTTGCAAGCTCCGGCAAGAGCGTTCAGGTTCAGGTGGGCGAGACGGTCCACAGCGCCGCAGCCCAGCTGGGTCTGCATATTCCCAAGGCCTGCGGTATGGGCATCTGCGGCACCTGCCGGGTCGAGCTCAAGTCAGGCGAAGTCGATATGGACCACAATGGCGGGATCACCGACGAGGACGTCGAAGAGGGTTATATCCTGTCGTGCTGCAGCCGCGTCAAGGGCGACCTGGTGGTGGATTTCTAAACCCCCGGGCTTCTGACATCCGATGGTCATCGGTGGCCGTCACAAGCGGGGAGGGCGGGGACGGGTGGCGATGAAACGTGTGCGATGAAACATGGTCGCCCGTGTCGAGTCACCATCCTGATGCCGGCCTCTGCAAACATCCTGATCCCTGCTTCTGAAAACCTCTGAAAGCCGGCATTAAAAAAACGCTCATGACCCTGTGGTCATGAGCGTTTTTTGTCATGCGACGTTTTGACATGACGTTATGTGTCGTCAAAAGCAGCGCATGTCGTCAGGCTCGATCAGGCGGCGCCGAGCATGCCGTGCGGGTCGAGGACAAACTTGCTGGCCATGCCTGCATCAAACTGCTCGTAGCCCTGCGGTGCGTCTTCCAGCGAGATGACCTGCGCGTTGACGATCTCGGCAATGTTGAGACGACCGTGCAGGATAGCCTGCATCAGCTGGCGGTTGTACTGAACCACCGGTGTCTGACCGGTATGGAAGGAGTGACCCTTCGCCCAGCCCAGACCGAAGCGCAGGCTCAGGCTGCCGGTCTGTGCGGCTTTCTCGGTCGCACCCGGATCTTCGGTCACGTACAGCCCCGGAATACCGATGGAGCCGCCTTCGCGAGTCACTTCCATCATCTGGTTGAGCACGACGGCAGGCTGCTCCTTGCCACCATGGCCGATGGCCTCGAAACCAACGGCATCGATGGCGCTGTCAACGCTGGGCTCGCCGACGACGGCAGCAATCATTTCGCCGAGACGGTCGTGCTTGTTCAGGTCGATCGGCTCAAAGCCCATCTTGCGCGCATGTTCCAGACGCTGATGGTTGAAGTCGCCGATCATGACCACGGCAGCACCCAGAAGACGTGCGGAGGCGGCAGCAGCCAGACCGACCGGGCCTGCGCCAGCCACGTAGACCGTTGACCCTGCGCCAACGCCTGCTTTCAGCGCGCCGTGGAAACCGGTCGGCAGAATGTCGCTGAGCATGGTCAGGTCGCGAATCTGATTCATCGCCTGATCACGATCCGGGAACTTGAGCAGGTTGAAATCGGCATACGGCACCATGACGTAGCGCGCCTGACCGCCAACCCAGCCACCCATGTCGACGTAGCCATAGGCACCGCCGGCACGATCATCATTGACGTGCAGGCACAGGCCGGTGTGGCCTTCCTTGCAGGTACGGCAACGGCCGCAGGCCACGTTGAAGGGCACGGATACGATGTCGCCGATATTGAGGAATTCGACGTCACTGCCCTTTTCGATGACTTCACCGGTGATCTCGTGACCCAGCACCATGCCCTGGGGTGCAGTGGTACGACCGCGCACCATGTGCTGATCCGAACCACAGATGTTGGTGGACACCACCTTCAGGATGACTCCGTGGTCGATGGGCTTGCCGTTGGGCGTTTCCATTTTCGGGTAGGCAATGTCCTGTACTTCGACCTTGCCCGCACCCATGTAAACCACGCCGCGATTGTCTGACATGCTGGAACCTCCTGGTGCCATCACTTGCGTTTAAAGATACCAGGCCAGCAGGGCGCGCTGACGCACCATAAAGGTGCAAAAAACGGCCGGGACGGATGCCTGGAGCTCTAGAGTGGAACAGCCACGAAAGGGAGAGTTGTCCGTGCGCGACGTCGCAAGGTGGCTGCGCGACGTCGTTATCCCATGGTCGTATGCCTGTCGTGTAATGACAGTCATGTCGCAAATACACCAGGTGGTGACGTCGGCAAGCATTTCAGGGCAGGGGAGCAGCGATACCATCGCAACAGGATAGCGTGCGATAGGAACCCCTGGCAGAGCACGCGACCAATTCCAGATAACAAATGATTTGATGATAAGGAGGCGTGATGCTTCATCATGGTTTCTCCCCCAGTGCACAGCTGTCTGATTACGACGCAGCCCTGGCCGAGGCGATCGCTGAAGAAACACAGCGACAGGAAGCGCATATCGAACTGATCGCTTCCGAAAACTATACCAGCCGCTATGTCATGCAGGCGCAGGGCTCGCAGCTGACCAACAAGTATGCCGAAGGCTATCCGGCACGCCGCTATTATGGTGGCTGCGAGTTCGTCGACAAGGTCGAGGCCATGGCCATCGAGCGCGCCTGCGAACTGTTTGGCGCCCACTACGCCAACGTTCAGCCGCACTCCGGCGCTCAGGCCAATGCGGCCGTATTCATGGCGCTGGTCAAGCCGGGCGACACCATTCTCGGCATGAGTCTGGCCCATGGCGGCCACCTGACCCACGGCGCCGCCCCGAATTTCTCCGGCAAGTACTACAACGCCGTTCAGTACGGCCTGAATCCCGACACCGGGCAGATCGATTACGACGAAGTGGCCTCACTGGCCCGCGAGCATCAGCCCAAAATGATCATCGCAGGCTTCTCGGCCTATTCACGTGTGATCGACTGGCAGCGCTTTCGCGAAATTGCCGATGAAGTCGGCGCCTATCTGATGGTCGACATGGCTCATATCGCCGGTCTGGTTGCCGCGGGCCTTTATCCGAGCCCGCTGCCCCATGCCCATGTCGTGACCACAACCACACACAAGACCCTTCGCGGTCCGCGTGGCGGCCTGATCCTGTCAGCCGACAGCGATGAGACGCTCTACAAAAAGCTCAACGGCGCGGTGTTCCCGGGCCAGCAGGGCGGCCCGCTCATGCACGTGATCGCGGCCAAGGCCGTGGCGTTCAAGGAAGCCATGACGTCGGACTTTGCCGACTACCAGCGTCAGGTGATTGCCAATGCGCGCGCCATGGCCGATGTCTTCATCAGCCGCGGCTTTGACGTGGTCTCCGGTGGCACCGATGACCATCTGTTTCTGGTCTCCCTGATCAAGCAGGGTGTCACCGGAAAGGATGCCGATGCCGCCCTTGAGCGCGCCTGCATCACCGTTAACAAAAATGCCGTACCCAACGATCCGCAAAGCCCGTTTGTGACCTCGGGACTGCGTATCGGCACCCCGGCCGTGACCACTCGCGGATTCGTTGAGAAGGACTGTCAGGAACTGGCGTCCTGGATCTGTGACATTCTGGATGCGCTTGCAGCGCAGAAAAATATCGAGTCGGTCGAAAGTGATGTTCGTGGCAGGGTGGAGTCACTGTGCGCACGTTATCCCGTCTATGGTCAAAGTACGGCCAGAGCGAATCAGCGGCTCGAGAGTGAAACCTCCGTAGTCTGAATACGGCCGACAGAAGGCTCCGAAGGAGCCGATCAAGGAGAAAGTCATGCAACGTTATTCCGGCTTCGGACTGGTTAAACATGCGTTCGGTCATCATGAAAACTGGGAGCGCCAGTGGCGTAACCCAGAGCCCAAGAAGCGCTACGATGTCATCATCGTGGGCGGCGGCGGCCACGGGCTGGCCACGGCTTATTACCTGGCAAAGGAATTCGGCGTCAAGAATGTCGCCGTGATTGAAAAGGGCTGGCTGGGCGGTGGTAACACGGCGCGTAACACCACCATCGTGCGTTCCAACTATCTGTGGGACGAAGCGGGGCGGCTGTACAACCACTCGCTGGATCTGTGGAAGGGTCTGTCACAGGATCTGAACTACAACGTGATGTTCTCCCAGCGTGGGGTGCTCAACCTGGGCCACACCCTGCAGGACATGCGTGACATCCAGCGTCGCGTCAATGCCAACCGTCTCAACGGCATCGACAGCGAAGTGGTCACGCCTCAGCAGGTCAAGGAAATCGAGCCCGAGATCGACATCACCAACCGGGCGCGCTATCCGATCATGGGCGCCTCCTGGCAGAAAAGTGCCGGCGTGGCACGCCACGATGCGGTCGCCTGGGGCTTTGCCCGCGGTGCCGACTCACACGGTGTGGATCTTTTGCAGAACACCGAAGTGACCGGCTTCAAGATTCGCGATGGCAAGGTGCTGGGTGTCCACACCAACCGTGGCGACATCGAAGCCCATACGGTGGGCTGTGTGGCGGCAGGCAACTCGGGTGTGCTGGCGAAAATGGCCGGCATCAAGCTGCCGCTGGAGTCGCATCCGTTGCAGGCACTGGTTTCCGAGCCGCTCAAGCCGATTCTCAATACGGTCACCATGTCCAACCACGTTCACGGCTACGTGAGCCAGTCGGACAAGGGCGATCTGGTCATCGGGGCCGGCATCGACGGCTACCTCGGTTACGGTCAGCGCGGCAGCTATCCCACCATCGAACACACCCTGCAGGCCATCGTCGAGATGTTCCCGATGTTTTCGCGGGTTCGCATGAACCGTCAGTGGGGCGGCATCGTGGATACCTGCCCTGACGCCTGTCCGATCCTGTCCAAGACGAAGGTCAAGGGACTGTATTTCAACTGCGGCTGGGGTACCGGTGGTTTCAAGGCCACACCCGGTTCGGGACACGTTTTTGCTGCCAGTCTGGCAAAGGGTGAAATGCATCCGATCGCGGCACCCTTTTCCATCGACCGTTTCCATACCGGCGCGCTGATTGATGAACACGGCGCCGCTGGCGTGGCGCACTGAGGAGAGCCCAACATGTTTTATATCTTTTGCCCTTACTGCAAGGAGCACCGCGAGGAAGAGGAGTTTCATCCCCGCGGCCAGGCCCATCTCATGCGCCCCGAAGACCCTGAAAACACAACCGACGAGGAGTGGGGCGACTACCTGTTCTTCCGCGATAACCCGCGCGGTATCCACCACGAAATGTGGGTGCACTCGGTCGGCTGTCGCAAGTTTTTCAACATCACCCGCAACACGGTGACCTACGAAATCCTCGAGACCTATCCGATGGGCGAGCAGCCGACCATTACGGCAGACAGCCCCGAGATTCATCATGAAAATGGGGTCCAGGTGGCTGATGGCGGCTGGCAGACCGTCGGTGCGCAGCCCGAGAACAAGGCGCTTAACGAGGAGGCCTCGTCATGACCCAGAGCAATCGCATTTCGACAGGCGGGCGCATTGATCGCTCGCACGGCCTCGAGTTCAACTTCAACGGCCAGAGCTATCAGGGCTACGCCGGTGACACGCTGGCCTCCGCCCTGCTTGCCAATGGCGTGGACATCGTCAACCGCAGCTTCAAGTACTCCCGTGCCCGCGGCATCGTGGCCGCCGGCGCCGAAGAGCCCAATGCCCTGGTGCAGCTGGGAGCGCGCAAGGATACCCAGGTGCCCAACGTACGTGCCACGCAGCAGGCGCTTTACGATGGCCTGGTCGCGCGCAGCACCAACGGCTGGCCGAACGTCCAGCGTGACGTGATGAGCTGGGTCGGCAAGCTGGGCGGCAACTTCATGCCGCCGGGTTTCTACTACAAGACCTTCATGTCGCCGGCTTCAATGTGGATGACCTATGAGAAGTACATCCGCATGGGCGCAGGGCTTGGCCGTGCCCCGACTGAATCCGATCCGGACATCTATGACCACATGCATCATCACTGTGATGTGCTGGTCATTGGTGCTGGCCCTGCCGGTCTGGCCGCGGCGCTGAGCGCTGCCCGTGGTGGCGCACGCGTCATCCTGTGTGATGAGCAGGAAGAAATGGGCGGTTCGCTGCTGGACAGTCGCGAAACGCTTGACGGTACCTCTCCCGTTGCCTGGATCGAAAAGACGATCAGCGAACTGGCCTCCATGGCGACCGTGACGCTGCTGCCGCGCACCACCGCTAATGGCTATCACGATCACAATTTCGTCACGCTGCATGAGCGGCGTACCGAGCATCTGGCCGATACCGCCAGTGATGCCGGTTTCCCGGGGCAGGCACGTGCCCGTCTGCACCGCGTTCGTGCCACGCGTGTGGTGCTGGCCAGCGGTACTCATGAGCGCCCGGTGGTCTATGCCAACAACGACTTGCCCGGCAACATGGTCGCCGGCGCCGTGTCGACCTACATCCGTCGCTATGCGGTGGTGCCCGGCAACAGCCTGGTGCTGACCACCAGCAACGATCACGCCTATCGTGCGGCACTGGACTGGCAGGAAGCGGGCCGCAAGGTCGTGGCCATCGTGGATGCGCGTGCCAATCCTGACGGTGATCTGGTGCGCCAGGCCCGCGACAGCGGCATCCGCGTGATCACCGGCAGTGCCGTGATCGAGGCGAAGGGCACTCAACGTGTCAGCGGCGCCCGCGTATCAGCGGTCGACCTGGATCATTTCGTGGTCACCGGCCGTATCGAGGATCTGGAGTGCGACACCATCGCAAGCTCCGGTGGCTACAGCCCGGTCGTTCACCTGTCGTCACACACCGGCACGCGTCCGAAGTGGCACGAAGACATGCTGGGCTTTCTGCCCGGTGACGTGAAAGACATGATTTCAACCGGTGGCGTGGCCGGCCATTACGCGCTGGGTGAGACGCTGGCCGATGGCGCTCGCGCCGGACGTCAGGCCGCCATCGACAGCGGGTTCGAGGACGCTGAAGAGCTCAAGCTGCCGGATGTCAAGGAACGTCGCGACGGCCCGTCCTGCGCTCTCTATCAGGCGCCGCACGAAAAACAGGGACTGCGGGCTCCCAAGCAGTTCGTGGACATGCAAAATGATGTCACGGCGTCCGCCATCGAACTGGCCACGCGTGAAGGCTTCGAGTCCATCGAGCACGTCAAGCGCTACACCGCGCTGGGCTTTGGTACCGATCAGGGCAAGCTGGGCAACATCAATGGCATGGCCATTGCCGCGCGCTGTCTGGGCCGCTCGATCCCGGAAGTCGGCACCACGGTGTTTCGTCCCAACTACACGCCGATCACCTTCGGCGCCATTGTGGGACGTCACTGCGACGAACTCTTTGACCCCAAACGCTATACCGCGCTGCACCAGTGGCACGTTGAAAACGGTGCCGAATTCGAGGATGTGGGCCTCTGGAAGCGCCCCTGGTACTTCCCGCGCAACGCCAATGGCAAAAAGGAAAGCATGCATGACGCCGTGGCCCGCGAGTGCCTGGCCGTGCGTGAAGGCGTTGGCATCCTGGATGCGTCAACGCTGGGCAAGATCGACATTCAGGGCCCGGATGCCCGTGAGTTCCTGGGTCGCGTCTACACCAACAAGTGGGCCAAGCTGGAGCCGGGTCGCGTTCGTTACGGCCTGATGTGCAAGGACGACGGCATGCTGATGGACGATGGCACCACCAGCTGTCTGGGGGACAACCATTTCCTGATGACCACCACCACTGGTGGTGCGGCAGGCGTGCTGGAGTGGCTGGAGCTGTGGCATCAGACTGAATGGCCCGAGCTGCAGGTCTACTTCAACTCGGTCACTGACCACTGGGCCACCATGACCGTGACCGGGCCCGACGCGCGCAAGCTGATGTCGGAAGTCACCGACATCGACCTTGATCGCGAAAAGTTCAAGTTCATGGACTGGAAGGAAGGCAATGTGGCGGGTATCCCGGCACGTGTGTTCCGTATCTCGTTCACCGGTGAGCTGGCCTATGAGATCAACGTCCAGGCCAACTACGCCATGCACGTCTGGAAAACCCTGTTCGAACACGGCGAGAAGTACAATCTGACGCCTTACGGCACGGAAACGATGCACGTACTGCGCGCCGAGAAGGGTCTGATCATCGTCGGTCAGGACACCGATGGTTCGGTGACGCCTGAAGATCTTGGCATGCAATGGGCGATTGGTTACGACAAGCCGTTCCACTGGATCGGCAAGCGTGCCCTGAGCCGCCCGGACACCATGCGGGGTGACCGCAAGCAGCTGGTCGGTCTCAAGCCGAAGGATGCGAGCATCGTGCTGGAAGAGGGTGCCCAGATCGTGCTTGATCCCAACGAGTCGATCCCCATGACCATGATGGGACACGTCACCTCGAGCTATTACAGTCCGTCACTTAAAGGCAGCTTTGCGCTGGCCGTACTGAAAAACGGGCGCGAGCGCATGGGCGAGACCGTCTATCTGCCCATGTCCGATGGCAAGACGCATGAGGCTGAAGTCGTCAGCACCATCTTTATCGATCCCAAGGGAGAGCGCCAGAATGTCTGACGTCAAGGAATTCGAGACCCGCCCGGCCGACGATTCGAAGGCGGAGTCACCGCTTGCATGGTCGCTGCACGAGCAGAAATCGCTGCCGCATGCTTCTAACCCGGGAATCATCCTGAGTGAGAAGCCCTTTCTGGGCCATCTGATCCTGCGTGGCGGTGCCATCGTCATGGATGAGGCAGTGCGTGAGGTCATGGGCATGGCTCTGCCGGCACGCCCGCTGGCGCTGGTGAGTGATGACAGCGGGGAGCGCTCGATCCAGTGGCTGTCGCCCGATGAGTGGCTGGTCATTGTGCCCGGCGGTGAGGAGTTTGCGCTGGAGCAGAAGCTGCGCCAGTCGCTGGGACAGTCGCACTTCAGCATCGTCAACGTCGGTGGCGGTCAGACCGTTCTGTCGCTGAAGGGAAAGGCGTCGCGCGACGTGCTCATGAAGTCCATTTCCTATGATGTGCACGAAGAGGTGTTTCCGGTCGGCAAGGGCGTGTCCACGGTCTTTGCCAAGGCCACCGTCATCCTGCGCAGGCCGGAAGAAGATGGCTGGGAGCTGGTGATTCGTCGAAGCTTCGCCGATTACTGCTATCGCTGGCTGCTCGACGCCGCAAAAGAGTATGGCGTCAGCGTCACACGATAAGTCCTGATGAGAGGGCCGGGGGCAGACGCTCCCGGCCTTTTTTCATCCGTGCTATTGCCTGGCCGCTTTAACCATCATCTGCTCTACCCGTCATCTGCTCCAACCGTCATCTGCTCTATTACCCACAACAAGAGAAATGCCATGACCCGAACCGCTGATACCTGGATCCTTGCGGCGCAGTGCCCCAGCATTTTGGGCACCGTGGATGTCGTCACGCGCTTTCTCAAGGAGCAGCGCTGCTACATCACAGAGCTCAACTCCTTTGATGATCGACTGACTGAGGGCTTTTTCATCCGCGCCGAGTTTCGCCCGCTGGAAGACAACTTCAGCGCTGAGGCCTTTGAAAGGGATTTCGGCGAGCGTGCGACTGAGTTCGACATGTCATTTGAACTGACGCCGCCCAACAAGCGCACCAAAGTCGTGATCATGGTCTCAAAGGCCGATCACTGTTTAAACGATCTGCTGTATCGCTACCGCACCCATCAGCTGCCGATGGAAATCTGTGCGGTCGTCTCCAACCATCCCGACCTTGAGCCGCTGGCCCAGTGGCATGGCCTGCCCTGGTATCATCTGCCGGTCACCCCGGAGACCCGCGAGGCGCAGGAGCAGCAGATTCTCGACATCATCGAGCGCACCGATGCCGAGCTGGTCATTCTGGCACGCTACATGCAGGTCCTGTCAGCGCACATGTGTGACGTGCTGGCCGGAAGGGCCATCAATATCCACCATTCCCTGCTGCCTGGTTTCAAGGGCGCTAAACCCTACCATCAGGCCTATGAAAAGGGCGTCAAGCTGGTGGGCGCCACGGCGCACTACATCAACAATGATCTTGATGAAGGGCCCATCATTGCCCAGGGCGTCGAGACGGTCGACCATGCCCACTATCCGGAAGATCTGGTCGCCAAGGGGCGTGACATCGAGTGTCTGACCCTGTCACGCGCGATCGGCTACCATCTCGAACGTCGCGTATTTCTCTATTCGGGCCGAACGGTCGTCCTCGGTCACTGAGTTGTTTTTCAGTCAAACAGCCAGGCGGGGCCTCTTTGCGGCGCTTTTCAAGGGCGTCGGCCCCGCCCTGTCATTACCGATCCCAGGGTTGCCTTGCGTTAGTCTGGCCGCGGGCAGCTCTTCCCAATGCGTGGACCACCGGTTGGTCCGATACACACAGCGCAACTGCCCGTCGACGTCCTGACGCGGCCCTCCAATCGTCACCGTATTGCGCCTGAAGCGGGTGTTGAGCTGCTCCAGCGCTGCCACCAGGCGGCCCCCTGCGCCCGACTGCAGCATTTGAAAGACATCAAACTACTGCTCGACGCCAGCATCAAGAAGGTCTAATAAGCGATATAGACGCTAAGCATTCGCCTGCCATTGCCGTTAAAACCTGGAAAGCGTTCAGGAAAAATTTTTTTGAAGGCGACGGCGTGGATGTCAAACGTCGTTTTCGGCGACTGATCCTCCTTGCATTAGGGCTGATATGCAGATCAATAAAAAGATTCCTTCTCCCTATGCCAGTCGTGGGGTCATCCTCGGTCTAATCGCTGGCATGATGCTCAGTGTGGCTGCCAGCCTCGCCATGGCCAACTTTAACCATCAGCGTGCTGAGCAGGTGGCCATCGCGGCTGCAGAAAACACCGCTGATGCTGTGCTCAACCGTCTGAAGCTTTACGAATATGGATTGCGAGGCACTCGTGGCGCGATTCAGGGCATGGGGGAAGGGGCCATTAGCCGTGAGCATTTCAATGGTTACAGCCGCAGCCGTGATGTTGATGGGGAATTTCCGGGGGCTCGGGGTTTCGGCTTTATCCGCCGTGTCGCGCGTCAGGATGAAGCCACTTTTCTCGCCCGGGCACGGGCCGATGGCTGGCCCGATTTCAAGATCCGCGAGCTTGCCCCGCATGATGCAGAGCGTTATGTCATTGAGTACGTCAGCGAGGTCGAGCGCAACCGGCAGGCCGTGGGTCTGGATATCGCGTCTGAAGCCAATCGCAGGCAGGCCGCACTGTCTGCCATGCGCAGCGGAGAGGTACAGCTCACCGGGCCGATTACGCTCGTACAGGCGACGGGGTTACCCCGGCAGTCCTTCCTGATTCTCATGCCGATTTACCGTGGCGGGGTCACGCCGGATACGGTTGCCGCGCGCGAAGCGCAGGCGTTTGGCTGGAGCTACGCGCCGTTGATCACTGATGAAGTGCTCGGTAGCTTACATTTGCGGGAAAAGGGCGTCAGTCTTGAACTGAGTGACATTACCGATCCCGCCAATCGCGTCGTGTTTTACCGATCTGCCGAGGCCGCGTCTCGGGAAGTCGTGTTTTCACACACCACAGTGCGCGATGTGTTTGGCCGCCGCTGGCAACTGCACTTCGATGCCCATCCTCTGTTTATCAGACAGCTTCACCAGCTCTCTCCCTGGCTGGTGCTGAGCGTTGGAATAATGCTGACGGGTCTATTGGCGGGCTTGTTCGGTGTCCTGAATCTCAGCCGGACACGACAAATGCAGGTTATCTCGGAACAAGAGAGACTGGCCACCATTGTGGAAAGTTCGGTCGACGGCATTATTGGCAAGGACATCAATGGCACGATAACCAGCTGGAACAGGGGCGCTGAGGTCATGTTTGGCTTCAGTGCCGAAGAGGCGATCGGACGCCGTTTCGTTGATCTTGTGATTCCCGCAGATCAGCGCAATGAGGAGGCAGTGATACTGGCCTCTATCTGTAACGGCAAACCTGTTGCCGGCCTCAGCACTCTGCGCCAGCACAAAAATCAGCATCTGATCCCCGTTTCAATTACCGCGTCACCTATCCGTAACTCCAGCGGGAGGGTTGTGGGGGTCTCAACAACGGTGCGAGATATTTCTCAACAGGTTGCGGCAGAGAAAAGGATTCGCGAACTCAACAGCAGTCTGGAAGCTCAGGTGGCTGACCGTACCGCCAAACTCCACGGGCTCAACCTGTTGTTGGGCAATGTTCTGCGCTCGGCCTCCGAGGTCGCCATCATCGCTACAGACTGCGATGGCATCATTCAAATTTTCAACACCGGCGCCGAGCGCATGCTGGGATACAGCGCGGCAGAGTTAATGGATCGGGGCAATCTGGTCGATTTCCACCTGAGTGAAGAGGTGGCGGCTTACTCGCATGAATTGACGTCTGGGGCCGGCCAGGTCGTAGAGGGCTTTCGGGCGCTGGTTTACAGGGCCGAACACAACATCGCGGAAACCAGAGAGTGGACCCATGTTCGCAGGGATGGCTCAAGACTGCCGGTTTCCCAGGTGATCACGGCCATGCGCAATGAACAGGATGTATGTACCGGCTATCTGGCCATTGCCATTGATCAGACGTCGCGTAAAGCCTCCGAGGCTGCGCTTGTCTCGGCCCGGGATCAGCTGTTGATGGCCGCCGAAGTGGCCGGGCTCGGTATCTGGTCCTGGAGCCCCGCTGATAACGCCTTGAGCTGGAATGACCGCATGTTCGAGATCTTCGGTCTGCCTCCTGGCTTGCGCGAATCCGGGCTGAACTATGAGCACTGGCGCGCCCGTGTGCACCCGGCCGATGTTGAGATGGCTGAAGGCCGGCTGAATCAAATGCTGACGAATGGGGCCAGGTATGACCCCGTGTTCCGCATCGTACGACCGGACGGTGACGAGTGCTTCGTACAGGCCGGTGCTCAGGTCGAGCGCGATGCCATGGGGCGCGTGCTCAGGGTCACCGGCATCAACCGCGATATCACCGCGCAGCGCGAGCTGGAGTCACGCTTGCTGTATGCCAGGGAGCAGGCGGACGCCTCCAGCGCCGCCAAATCCTATTTTCTGGCCAACATGAGCCACGAAATCCGCACACCGATGAACGCCGTGCTGGGCATGCTGCACCTGGTACAGAACACGGCGTTGAACACTCGCCAGCTGGATTACGTCAGCAAGGCAGAGAGCGCGGCGAAATCGCTGCTGGGGTTGCTCAACGATATCCTCGACTATTCCAAGATCGAAGCCGGCAAGTTATTGCTGGATGAACATGCCTTCGAGCTGGAACCTCTGATGCGTGACCTGGCAGTGGTGCTGTCAGGCAATCAGGGCGACAAGGCAGTTGAAGTCCTGTTCGATCTGGACCCACAACTGCCCTGTACATTGATCGGCGACAGCCAGCGCCTGCAGCAGGTGCTGATCAACCTGGCCGGCAATGCGCTCAAATTCACCCATACGGGTCAGGTGATTGTCCGAGTGCAGGAGCTTCAGCGGCAAAACGAAGTGCTACAGATTCGCATTGAAGTGACCGATACCGGTATCGGGATCAGCCCCGATCAGCTGACACGGATCTTTGATGGTTTCACCCAGGCAGAGGCTTCAACGACCCGGCGCTTTGGTGGCACTGGCTTGGGATTGGTGATTTCCAGACGGTTGATCAACCTGATGGGCAGCGAGTTGCAGGTCAGCAGCGAGCCCGGGGTGGGTAGTCGATTCTGGTTTGACCTCGAGCTGGGGATGGCTGAAAAGACGCCGCTACGTGCCTCATGCCCGGGCACTGACCGTCCAATGCGCCTGCTGATCGCAGACGACAATGAGGTCGCCGGTCTTCTTCAGGTACGCATGGTGCAGGCTTTGGGGTGGCAGGCCGATCTGGTGCACAACGGCCTGCAGGCGGTGGAACGTGCACAACAGATGCAGCAGGCGGGCAAGGGCTACGATGTGATTTTGATGGATTGGAAAATGCCCACCATGGATGGGTTGAGCGCCGCGAGCCTGATCCATCAGCAAGGCCAGGGGCAACGTATGCCCATGATCATCATGATTACGGCCTATGGGCGTGAAGTGCTATGTGATGCCCGGCAGGAGGGTGAAGTACCTTTTGCAGGCTTCCTCAGCAAGCCGATAACGCCTTTACAGCTGGCGGATACCATTTACGGATTGTTGAATGAAGAGCAGACGGCTGAACCGTCACTCGCCAGTCGGCGCGCGGCGCAACCCCGGCGTCTGGACGGGCTGCGTTTGCTGGTGGTGGAGGACAATATGCTCAATCGTCAGGTGGCCTTCGAGCTTTTACAGGGGGAGGGCGCTCAGGTCACCCTTGCCGAAGGGGGGATTGAAGGCGTGCAGCTGGCCACCAATGGCGCGAAGACATTTGATGCGGTGCTGATGGATATCCAGATGCCCGATATCGATGGCCTGGAAGCCACCCGTCGGATCCGCCTGGATGCCGCCAGAGGGGCGGTAAAGATCATCGCCATGACGGCCAATGCTTCAGGTTCGGATGAAAAGGCCTGTCTGGCGGCGGGTATGGATGACCACCTGGGCAAGCCCATCGATCTGGACAAAATGGTGGCCACGTTATTGCGCCATACCGGCCAGGTCGGCGTTGAGCCCGCAGCGCAGACACAGGCAGCGTCGCAGGATTCGGTGCTGGAGCCCATCGACGCGATCGAGCGACGTTTTGGCGGCAACCATGCATTGATTTGCGATGTGTTAAGCCGTTTTGCCCAGGACCAGGCAAGTCAACTCGTGCGCCTGGAGGCTCGGATGGCGCAATACGATGCGACCGGAGCCGCCTCCGTGTTGCATGCCATCAAGGGCAGCAGCGCTACCATGGGCGCGCAATCACTCTCGCGGCTGGCCGGGGAGATGGAGCATCGCTTGCGCCATGATGATGACGCCAGTGTCAAAGCGCTATTGTCCGATGCCTCATTGATTGAAGCACTGACCAGCGTTTTGCGCACGAGCGACGAGATGTTGAGAGCCGCGTTTGATCTGCCGCCCGGTCAATGCTCGCCCGCCGGCTCTGACTCGCTGTCCAAAGCGCAATGGCGCGAGGGGATGAAAACGATTATGAAGCTGTTGGAAGACAGTAATATGCAGGCCATTGAGCAAAGCGAAGCGTTGCAAGCGGTGACGCCACAAGCGCTGAGAGCCCAATTCGATGCCTTTGTTGATCTGGTCAGGTCGCTGGATTTTGCGGCATCCATATCGGCTGGCCAGAAGTTGCTGGATTCGGTCTAAGGAATTATTCATGCAACATTGGCTGAAAGGTTCACAGAGAAAACCAAGGCTGCTGCTGGTGGATGACCAGCGCATTAATATTCTGACCCTGCATGAATTGTTTCGAGAAGAGTGCGACATCTTCATGGCCATGACCGGCGAGCAGGCTTTAGAGACATGTCGGAAATTGTCGCCTGATTTAATCCTGCTCGATGTGCACATGGAAGGGCTTGATGGTCATGAGGTGTGTCGCCGTCTCAAGAAGGATCCGAAAATCCGTGATATCCCCGTCATTTTCGTGACGGCTCAAGGGACCGAAGAAGATGAGGTGCTTGGTCTGGAGCTCGGCGCGGTAGATTTCATCGTCAAGCCGATCAATCCGATAATCGTCAGAGCGCGTGTTAATACCCATCTGACGCTCAAATATCAGAGCGACATGCTGCGCTCCCTCGCTCAGCTTGACGGTCTTACCGGCGTTGCCAACCGTCGCAAGTTTGATGAGGAACTGGAGCGAACCTGGAGACGCAGCCTGCGCGAGAAGACCGAGCTCTCGATCATCATGATCGATATCGATTATTTCAAACGCTATAACGATCACTACGGACATCTGCAGGGCGATACGTGCCTGCGATCTGTCGCCGGTGCGCTGGCCACCACGGTTAATCGGCCATACGATTTGCTGGCGCGCTATGGCGGCGAGGAATTCGTCTGCCTGTTACCCAATACTGATTTGAATGGCGCAGTGGTGGTTGCCGAGCGCATGCAGGCTGGTGTCCAGGCCCTTCAGCTTGAACATTCGGGCTCCGAGATCGGGCAGTTGTTGACTGTGTCGATGGGGGTTTCGGCGATGATGGCCAACGCGATGGACAGACCGCAGGTATTGATGGAGGCAGCAGACAAGCAGCTTTATCAGGCCAAGCAGGCCGGGCGCGCTCGCATTCGGTTTGGCAGTTAATTTCTGCTGTGTAGTGATTTTCTGCAGGGCCAGCTCGAGAAGAGAAGGGAGCGCTTTTCGAACGCCTCGCCCCGATATGAGACTTCCTCCGATGACTGCCAACGCCCGGACTCAGGGTTTTTGGCGACCTTATGGGTCACTTGTCGGGCACGTCTTCCAGCTCACGTCGCCATCGCTGCAGGGTGCGGCGTTGCCGGCGTGTCTTGAACTGCTCGGTACGGGCATCGTCCGGCACCAGCAGGACGCGGCCATCGTCGGCTTTTTGAATGTGGAATGTTCGACGGGCACCAATCTGATGGTGTTCTGCGCCAAAATTGGCAATCAGACTGATCTCGATCGACACCAGTTCATCGTCGCCGGCAATGTCGTGATTCTCATCAAACTCGATGCCTCCGGCAAACCCGGCCTGTCGAATCATGTTGCCAAAAGTGCCTGCATCCATGTAATCGCCCGAGACCATGGGCCCCTGACGGGTGAATTCATGAAGGCTGATGTCTCTACCCTTGTCATGACGGTCGAGGCTGACCGGCTGGCCCGAGTCATCGACGATATCGGTGACATTGCAGAGCCACTGCGTTTTTGAAGTGGTGATCCGTGCCATGACAAGATCGATAAAGACGCTTTGCTTGCTCATGTTGCTGAACAGGCACACCGAGTTGATATCCCGCCCCTTGCCTCGATTGATGATGATCTGGGGGCGGCGCTGCATCCGAAAGTTGTGCAGCAAAAGCTGTAGATAGGCAGCCCAGATGATCAGCATCCCTACGCTGGTAATCCCGCTGAACGTGGACGCATTTTCGGTAATCCACTGCCACAGGCTATCCAGCGAGGAAAACATTTAAAAAACTCTTTGGGTTATGGGGTGCGATATTCAGCGCAAACAGGTCATGAGACGAGCCGCAGACTGACCGGCAGTTTGCCACTGATATGAAGATAATTTTTGTCAAAATCGGCAAATTCTGCGAGCTGCCGCCAGTCAAGGATGGTCAGTGTCTTGCGATAAAGCGAGACCAGTTTCTTGTGTCTCAAAAGTTGCAGGGAGCGATTAAGGTGGACAGGCGAAAGCCCCAGCGCTTCGCTCAGAGCCACCTGGGTCAGCGGAAAATACATGCTGTTGTCGTCTGTCCTGCCAATGATGGCATAGCGGGTAAACAGCTCGCAAAGCAGATGGGCCAGGCGCATGGCGGCCGGTCGGCGAGTGACGTTTAAAAGCCACTCTCCCATCATGGAAGTATCCACGACCGAGGACCAGGCAAGGCCATTGGCAAGACCTGAACCGGGCGTCAGGCGCGAAAGAAACTTCTGGCGATCCAGTCGGGTCAGGCGGATATCCGACAGCGCCTTGACACTGTAGCCCGGGCGGTAGTGAACGGAAGAGATATCTTCACACTGGTCACCGGGCAGGATCAGGGAAATGATTTGATCGGTACCGTCATGGGCAGTCTTGAAACGACAGGCCCAGCCATCAGTGACAATGTTGACCTTGTCCGACTTCTCACCGGCACTTGCCAGTCTCTGCCCTCTGGCAAAGCGATGTTTGCCGTCAACACACTCCTGAATGGCGGCCTTTTCTTCCTGGGTCAAACAGGAGTAGAAATTCATTTTGTTGATAAATGAATACATGCACGTTCCCTTGTCGCATCCTCCGACTGAATGAGCCTGAAATATCCTGGAAGGAGAGTGGGTTAACCTCTTTTGATAGCGCATGCTCTGGGCGCCTCTCATTATCCTGCTTAATATATCCCGTGAGAGCAGGTTAAAATAAATAACCCAGATTAGTAGAGGCCTGTAAAAAAAGCGCTCATGTAGCATTGGGGGGTGCTTGCTGTAACATTTAATTAACGGACACTGTTTGACTTTGAATGACTTGATTTTTAATCATCACTTATTCGAATTATTGTTCGTTAACAGAGTCTTTTTGTGCACGTCCTGTTCAGTAAAACAGCGATAATTGCTTTAGGTTGATAATCCGGATGGCCGAATAAGGGTCAATTGGCGCAAGGCTTTTGTTCGTTCCAATAACATGTTGAGATGATCTCTCTACCTGGAGTGCTGCCATGATCGATCCTTTGCTTGAAAAGCTTAAGCACTATACGGATCTGGAAAAACGCGAAGTCAGGATGCTGCGCGCAGCGCCCACGCGGGAAAAGCGCCTTGAAAATGGCGATTACATCATCAAGGAAGGCGAAAATCCTCCCGCCGTCCATCTGATCATTGATGGCTGGGCATGCCGCTGCAAGATGCTCTCTGATGGGCGTGAACAGGTCATGGGGTATTTGATCAAGGGAGATCTCTGTGATCTTCATGTCACCCTGCTGTCCCGGATGGATCACTCGATACGCGCCATTACGACCACGACCGTTGGCATGGTGCCTGAAGAAAGTATTAATCGGATCATCGAGGATTTTCCCCGCCTTGCCCGGGCCCTGTTCTGGTCTTTAATGGTGGATGAAGCCGTGGCCCGGCACTGGATCCTCAACATTGGCCTGCGCAGCGCTGAAGCGCGTGTTGCTCATCTTTTTTGTGAGCTGCTTGTGCGCTTTCAGATTGCCGGTCTCATACAGGGAAACACGCTGGAGATGCCAATGACCCAGGCCAATCTTGGCGAGGCGCTGAGTCTGACGCCGGTCCATATCAATCGGGTGTTACAGCGGTTGCGCCAAAAGGGGCTGATTGCCCTTGCACGCAAGGAGTTGACGGTCATTGACCCTGAAGGCCTGAAAGAGGTGGCCGAATTTGACGCTGTTTATCTGCATCTGGATAAACGACTGGTGAACCATAAGGGCGAGTTGATCAATAAAAAAGAAAAGCGAATCCTTTCGCCCTGAATCAATATTGTCTTCCTTGACCGGGGTAATTCCCTTTACCCGAAAACGTTTCTATCTTCCCTGATAGAGCGTTCATTGTGATGCTTTTCAGTAGCAATCTATATAATTTAAATTAATTAATTCTAATGATTTGTGTTGATTTTGTTACTGACATGAAGGGACATGACCTACAGATTCTGGAGCCGGGCTCCCATGTGTCGCGATGAGTGATGTCAGCCAACAGAGAACGGCGCCGTAAGGGCGCCGTCTTTCGTAACAGATATCCTTCATACCGATATCATGATCAGGCGCGCTGGGCCTTCCAGCTTCTGATGCCCAGTACTGCCAGGGTGACCGTGGTCAGGGGCAATGCATAGAACAATACGGCGTCGCCCAGCAGGGTGGCGCTGTCCTGTCCGGTCGAATAGAGCACCAGATAGGCGGTATAGGCGATGTAGTAGGCAAAAAACAACAGCCCTTCCCAGCGATCAATTCGGTAACCGGTAAAGAAAATCGGCAGGCAGGCGATCGACACGGCAATCATGACCGGGAAATCGAATGCCAAAGCATTGGGCGAGACAACAATCGACTGTGGCGATACAAGTGAGGCCAGCCCCAGTACACACAGCAGATTAAATAACCCGCTGCCCACCACATTGCCCACGGCAATATCGCGTTCGCCGCGTACGGCGGCCAGAACCGAGGTGGCAAGCTCCGGCAGGGAGGTCCCGACGGCCACCACGGTCAGGCCGATCACCAGATCGGAAAGCCCCAGCGCGCGGGCCAGTGTCGTGGCGCCTTCTACAAGGAAGTGAGAACCGCCTACCAGCAGCGCCAGCCCCGCCAGTACCATCACCAGATTGAGTACCCAGGCATTGCTTCGTGCTGGCGTAGCTTCAACGGGGGATTCGACGCTCTGCTGCACGCGCTCTTCCCTGCTCTCACGCATGCTGCTTTTCACCATGTACACTGTGTAGGCGATAATTCCTGCAAATAAAATGGCGCCATCAAGACGGCTGAGCGTGCCATTGGCAGCCAGCACCCAGGTCAGTATTCCAGCGGCGATCAACAGAGGGACATCCAGGCGAATCAGCTGACGCGAGACAATCAGCGGCGCGATCAGGGCTGTCAGGCCCAGAATCAGCAGCACGTTGGCAATGTTGCTGCCGACCACGTTACCAATTGCCAGATCCCCCTTGCCACTCAGTGCCGACTGTACGCTAACGGCCGTTTCCGGCGCGCTGGTACCAAAGGCCACCACGGTCAGCCCGATCACCAGCGGTGATATGCCAAAAAGAGCGGCGAGCTTCGATGCCCCCCGCACCAGTATTTCGGCTCCCCCCACCAGCAGAACCAGGCCTGCGGCCAGATACACGAAGGTCATCAGTGTCATTACAAGGCATCTCTTTTCAATGTGATGTCAAAGCTTTGTCGTTGGCCGTTTTTCGATAATGATCAAAAGAATAGTCATCGCCAATACAGATTGCCTCGATGACAAACTGAAGCATGCCGCAAAAAGCGCCGTTGGGATGGGCGTATCCGAAAGAATGTGCCGGGAGGGTAAATGCGCAAACAGGCGAGGCCCGCACCGTGGTGCGGGCCTCGAAAGTGATGATCAGGCGTCGGCAGGAAAATCAGCGTTTGGCAGTAGTGTCTTCTTCT
Source organism: Kushneria sp. Sum13 (assembly GCF_052692355.1). Classification (NCBI taxonomy): domain Bacteria; kingdom Pseudomonadati; phylum Pseudomonadota; class Gammaproteobacteria; order Oceanospirillales; family Halomonadaceae; genus Kushneria; species Kushneria sp. Sum13. Next base: position 3,097,092 of record NZ_CP199847.1, on the reverse strand, counting down.
TCCGAACGCTTCAGGAAGGTTTGCGTGATGGCGGGAAGATGCTCCTCCAGCCATTTGGCCATGTCCTCTTCCTGCTTGAGAATGCGCTCACAGGCTGATCTGACTTCAGGTTCACCCAGATAGTCGGCTGCGCCGATCAGGGCGCGATAGTTGGCAATCTCGAAGTGCTCGAAGGCATAGCTGGCAGCGCCGCCCTTGACGACTTCATCACTGGTAAACATCCCGCCCATGCCCTGGGCCGTCGCAGCCATCTTGCCGCCCATATCCTTGAAGCTCGAGGTGCTGCCGTGCAGGCGGGTGATGCACTCTTCCAGAAGTTCGGACTGGCCGCGGGTTTCTTCGAGATGTTGCTCGATGCGGGCCTTGAGCTCGGGATAGTGCTCCAGCCGTTTGGCCTGCGCCTCGAGCATGGTCTCTGCCTGCTTTTCCATGGCGTGAGCGTCGCGCAGCCAGTCCATGAGATGAGATTTGGCATCGGTAGTCATGATCAATGTCCTTTTGATGGAAAAGCGATGTCTGCAGTAGATCTGTCAGCCGGCTGTCCCCGGATGGGCTAGAGCTGCTCTTTTTGCGCACCCGAGCCAGGCTTTGCCTTGCCCAGCGTCGGCACCTGACCCAGCGGTTCGGGCTGCTGCTTGAAACTGTACTGGCTGCGGCCATCCAGTGACGGCCCTTCGCTCCACCGCCCCTGAGGGGCTTCCTTGTCGAGCAGCGTGTTGAGGAAATAGTACGAGTGCTCGGTCGCCTCGTGTTCCTCGGGTGTGCTGTTGGGAATCGGCAGGCTTTCCTGCAAACCACCCAGGTCTTCTATGACGGCCAGCCACTGCTGCTGGTGATAGGTATCGCGCGCGATCAGAAAGGACAGAAAATCCTTCATGCCCTTATCGTCTGTCCAGTTGTACAGCCGCGAGGCCAGTACGCGGCCACTGGCTTCCGCTGCCACGTTGGCCTGCATATCAGCAGCAATGTTGCCGGTGGCATAGACATGGCTCATGTCAAAGGGGACGCCGTTGGCGTTGACCGGCATGGCAGACAGCCCGGAGGAGAGCAGATGGCGCGGATTGGCACCGCCCAGGATCGCATTGATGACCGGATCCTTTGCAGACGCTTCCTGATAGGAGACGGGGGCGCCTTCCAGGTTGAGCGCCACGGCATGGCCCAGCATTTCGATGTGGGACAGTTCTTCGGTTGCCGTGGACATCAGAAGATCACGAATGCGGTCGTCACCCCGCGCGCCCATGGCCTGAAAGAAATACTGCATGGCGACACGGATTTCTCCCTCAATGCCACCAATGGCCTGCTGCAACAGCATGGCAAACTGCGGGTCAGGCTTGTCGACACGAACGGGATACTGAAGCTTTGAGGAATGATGGAACATGAATGCCTCCCTGCATGATGTTCAATAAAACAAAAACCGATGGAGAAGCCGGCATGACAGGTCGATATGTGAGCGCTGCGCCCTTTGTCAATCAGTCCATTAAAGAGGCAGGCTACCACGCGGCTACTGCATCAAGCGTGGGCAGGAAGGCAGGGAACAGCAAACTTTATAAGGTGTTTTAATATAGTTAAATGTGTCGTTTTGAAGGAAGTTAATCGCCATCAAGGCGATTTTTAAAAGATGTACTACGCATGGCGAGCGGTCGGGGACATACGTTATGTGGCACAGGAGGGAAGCCGCAGTGATCGGGGTTCGGCGCATGTGTTACGAGCCCCGGGCCGTCACGTGACGGGCTCCGGCATGCGTTACGGGCCTTTCGTTACAGGCCTTCAATGGTAATGTTTTGCCGCCAATGGTTGAGCTGTCGTCGCTGACGCCAGGAGGTGAGCATGTGGGTATTGTGCCTTTCCGGTACGAGCATGAGCTGGTTGTCATTGTCCCGAACAAGGTTGAACCGGCGTCGTGCTCCGATCGGGCGCTTTTCTGTCCCCTGAATGGCAATCAGATTGATCTCGATGGCCTTGATTGTCTCGCCGCTGTCCTTGACGGTGTCATCATTGTCAAGCGTCAGGCCATACTGCTGCGCGGCATGGGAAATAATGCGATCAAAGTTGCTCGCCTTCATGTATTGCATCGAATTGAGTGGCCCCATTCGGGTTACCAGCTCGCCTTCCTCTTCTCCTCCGCCCTTGCCGGTCTCACCTTCATCGGTTTTGTCCTCCTCGGAGGAGGACGGCTGCTGGCGGGTGTCTTCATCCGCGAGTTCGGTGATGTCACAGAGCAGCGTCTGCTGATCGGTTTCAAGCCGGGCAATGATGGACTCTACAAACACGACGCCATGGCCCATGTTGCTGATCAGACAGGGGCTGTCGATCCGGCGGGCCTTGCCGTGCTTGATCAGAATGGAAGGGCGTCGCAGCGCACGAGCGTCGCTGACGGCCACCTGCATGGCGATGCCCCATATCAGCACGTGGCCGATACTGGCCAGACCGCCAACCACGATCGCGTTGTCGGTAATCCAGGCCCACAGGGGGTGTAGCTGGCTGAGCATGCCGCCCTCTCTCGATAGGCATGGAAGATATCTGAAACGTCATGGTAGCAGAGCGCAGGCGTCAGCCCCTCATCAAGACGACGGCTCGATCTGCTGGCGCTTTATATGTCGTCCTTGCGGGAAGAAGGGTAATGGGTGAAGCCGAATTCGATAGAAATAACTTATGGGTTCAATTTTGATACGGAATTTAACTTCTACTAACCTTTGCCTTGTCTTCAGTCTGGTTTCAGTTATGGGCTCTGCAAGCGTCATGGCACGTCGACAGGCCATCTTCCGGTACCACTGATGACGTCTTTTCAAACGCAATGGAGTGCTCGACATGTCATCTGGCGTACAACTTTCCTTTACGATCGGCTGGATCGCGATGCTGCTGGGCGGGGTGCTGTTCTGGCTGGCCAGTCGCCGACTGCCGGAGCTTGAAAAGCGTCATGGTGTGGCGGCCATGACCATCGTGTTTGTGGCCTTTGCCAACTATCTTGCCATGGCGCTGGGTCAGGGCGATCTCTTCTTTAACGGGCGCACGGTCTACTTTGCCCGTTACACCGACTGGGTCATCACGACCCCCATCCTGCTGACAAGTCTTGCGATGTTCGCCGGGAATACCCTCGGGCGCATTGCCACGTTGCTGGCGGCGCTGATCGCGGCCGACGTTTACATGATCGTGACCGGTCTGGTGGGTAATCTTTCTATAGCACCCTACAACTACTACTGGTGGGTGATCAGCATGGTGGCCTTTTTCGTCGTGCTGGGCCTCATTTGGGGGCCGCTGCGTCGCCGTGCCAGCGAGGATGGCCAGATAGCGCCCTATTCGAAGCTGGCCGGCATGCTGACGGCACTCTGGGTGTGCTATCCCATCGTCTGGCTGGTGGGGAGTTCCGGCGCCGGGATGATCTCCGTGGATATTGAAAGCTGGCTCTATCTGGTGCTGGACGTCACGGCCAAGGTCGGCTTTGGCGCGGTTGCTCTCAACGCTGCCCGCCAGGCGCGTTGAGACCAGGGCCGGGCGGCTTCATGTGGCCCGGCCGGTCATACTTGTCGCAGAGCTGAAGGGCATCGGATGAGGACATCAAAAGAGGCGCCACAAGAGGGCACCGATACCGTTCGAGGTCGGCTGCTCTGGCTGATGGCCGGCGCCATCGTTCTGGCTCTGCTGTCACAGCAGTGGTCGCCTGCCGGTGCGGTTTCTCTGGTCGCGCTGACGGTCGGGGTCGCTCTGCTGGGACTGCCTCATGGCGCCTTCGATCACCTCACCGGAGCCCGCCTGATTCGCTATTACCTGCCCGGCACTCGGCATCCCGGGGCCTGCCTGGGCCTGTTCATGCTGGGCTATCTGATGCTCTCCCTGCTGCTGCTGTGGTGCTGGTATCACTGGCCCGCCGTGGGGCTGACGCTGTTTTTATTGCTGTCGGCGGCCCATTTTGGCACCGACTGGCGCGGCCGGCAGACATTGATGACGCGCCTGTGCTGGGGCGTGCTGGTGATCGCGCTGCCGTTTGCCTGGCGCGGCAGCGAGGTGGCCGACATCGTGCGGACCCTGGCCGTCGCCGACCCGACGCCCTTTCTGGACGCCGCCCGTCCGCTGGTGGCGCTGGCGCTGGGAATTGTGCTCGTGGGTCTTCGCCGCGAGGGAGCAATGTTCGTGGCGGCCACGGGGCTTTTGCTGCTGGGGGCCATTATGCTCAACCCGCTGGCCTACTTTGTCTGCTACTTCTGCGGTTTTCACAGCCCACTGCATCTTGGGGCCATTCGACGTGAGCATGCTCTGACCGGACATCGACAGATGCTGGTCGTGGCCACGCCTGTGGTGCTGCTGACCTGGGCCGGCGCCGGTGCCGGCTATCTCTGGATGAGCCATGACCATGTCACCGGCGCGCTGATCAAGACGGTCTTTATCGGGCTTGCCTGTTTGACAGTGCCACATATGCTGGTGGAGTGGTTGGGCGAGCGTATCCCCATCACACCCTGACGGCTGCGCCCGGCTGGCAGGCCCTGTGTCTGGTCACGGCCGTACGGTATGCGTCAGGTGTCTGTCCAATGCACCATCCTCGGCCATATCCCTGTAGACTACGCCGCCAGCTATCAACGGTTTCAGGTGGTCATCAACGTGGATGTTGTCTCTTCCCGGCTACGCGCGACGCTGGCGCTGGCACTTTACCAGCTGCCGCTCGTCTGGCTGATCGCTCTTCGCTATCTCCCTTTCATGGAAGTGCCGCACGATGGCTGGGGCATCCTCTATCTGGTGCTGACATGGGTCGGCCATTTCGGTCTGCTGGTACTGCTGGGCTGGGTACTTTTGCTGTTGCCGGCACTGGTGCTGCCGTCGCGCTTTCTCTGGCCGCCGGCGGCACTGCTGGCAGCGCTGGGAGCCAGCGCGTTGCTGGTGGATACGGTGGTCTACGCCCAGTATCGTTTTCATGTGAACTACTTCATGGTGTCGCTGTTTTTAAACGATAAAAACGGCGAAATCTTCAGCTTTTCCACCGAAACATGGTGTGTGGTGATCGCGGTGGCCGTGGCGCTGCTGCTGGCGCAGGGATGGCTGGCGCGCCGACTGCTCATGGCCGGTGGCCCAGGGCGTTGGCCGGTCGGAAAAGTGTCTGGTGTGCTGCTGCTGGCACTGGTGGCCAGCCACCTTTTACATATCGTGGCGGATGCCCGCTACATGCGCAGCGTCACCCAGCAGACCAGCGTTTATCCGCTGCTGTTTCCGGCCACGGCCAAGGATTTCATGGCCGAGCACGGCTGGCTGGACCCGCGCGCCGCGCGCAGCGCGCGGGGTGATGTCAGTGTCCGTGAAGCCAGTGAGCTCGAGTGGCCGCGTCATCCTCTGCAGTGCCGCCCGCAGTCCTCTCCCAACATCATGCTGGTCATGATCGACTCCTGGCGCAGCGATGAATACGACGCCCGAACCACACCCAATATTCATGCCTCGCTGTCGCAGAGCGGGCGGCGCTATACCGAGCATTACAGCGGCGGTAACAGCACGCGCACCGGGGTCATGAGCCTGTTTTATGGGCTGATCGGCAACTACAACGCCTACATCAATAACACCCAGACGCCGCCGCTTTTGGTCACCGAGATGCAGCGTCAGAACTATGCGCTTGGGATCTTTGCTGCAGCGAGTCTGGATAGCGTGGGCTTTGATCGCACCGTCTTCTCCTCGGTGTCGCCGCTGCGCAGGGGGACCCCCGGCGAGACGCCGCACGAACGTGATGCCCGCATGACCACCGACTGGCTGGCATGGCTTGATCAACACGAGCGAACCGAGCGGGACAGGCCCTGGTTTGGCATGCTGTTTTACGACGCGCCGCACGGCTACAGCGTCCCAGAGGATGCGGCCATGCCGTTTCAGCCCTCGGCAAGCGAGATGAACTATCTCGAACTCGGTCCGGATACCGATCCTGAGCCGCTGTTCAATTTGCACCGCAATGCGGTCCATTATGATGATCAGCTGCTCAAGCGAGTCATCGATGATCTGAAGGCGCGCGGGGAGTGGGACAATACCGTGCTGATCGTGACCGCCGATCACGGCCAGTCCTTCAATGATTTCCACAAAAACTACTGGGGGCACAACAGCAACTTCGCCGCGCCTCAGACCCATGTGCCGATGATCGTGCACGGGCCGGGTGTTGCCCCGGGTGTGGAAGATGGCATGACCAGCCATCTGGACGTGGCGCCGATGCTGATGCGTCACGTGCTGGGCTGCACCAATCCTCTGTCGGACTATGCTCAGGGGGGCGACCTGCTCGATGAACAGCTGAATCATCCCTGGGTGATTGCCAGCAGCTATCTGGATTACGGCATTATCGAGCCCGACCGGATTACCGTGGTCGATGGCACCGGTCAGTGGAAGATACTCGACCGCCAACTGACGCCGCTCGACAATCCCGGGTTTTCCCCGGCGGTGTTTGAGGCCCTGCAGCAGTTTCGCCAGTTCTACGAAAAATAGCCGGGCGCCTGTTGACGAAAAACAGGCGGGCGCTTGAGGAAAAGGTGCCCCGGCAACGGCCGGGGTATCGCCTCAGTGTTCGTCGGTGGTGTCGTCCTGTTCACCGGCTCGAGCAGGCGCCACATTGCGGTGAGGCCCCGAGGGGAACCGGTGAGAGCCATAGCGGACCACCAGAATCGACAGGGCCAACAGCAGAATCGAGCCGGCGACATAGATGATGCCCATATCCGGACGGTGATGATGCTGAATGTCCCCGATCATCATGCGCGTCAGCGCGGTGATGGCCACATAGATCAGAAAGCGCACCGGCATGTGATTGGTTCTGAAGTAGATGCCGACCATCGCGCCCAGTTCCAGATAGATAAACAGCAGCAGCACATCATCGATATCCGCCTGACCATCGGCAATCATCTCAAGAAAGGCCCCCAGGGCCGCCCACGCAATGACACCGCCAATGGCAAACAGCGCCATGAAGTGGAAAGTGCTCACCAGCAGGTTGCCCAGGCGGTCGGCCTGTTGGTGCAATCGCGAGCCCAGGGGCTCTTTTGTCCTTGTTGGCATGGTCATGTCCTGAAAAATCATGTGATAAACAGCGGGCGCCCCGGTGCCGTGACGGCCTGGCGGGCAGATAGCCCCGTGACAGCGATGCGACGTTCATCGGTGCATGAATGTGTCATCCTGACACCATCATGATGATTGTCATCATGTCCTGACGCTCGACACAAGTAACGGAGAAGATTCATGACGCAGGAGCAGGCGCATCACGGGCACGATCACCACCATGGCCCCGGACATCATCACGGCACGGACAACGAGCGGCGCCTGCTGTGGGCCATGGTGCTGACCGGCGGATTCATGGTAGCCGAGGTGGCCGGTGGGCTGGTGACGGGGTCGCTGGCGCTGCTGGCAGATGCCGGCCATATGCTGACCGACAGCGCTTCACTGGCGCTGGCCTGGGTGGCCGCCCGGCTGACGCATCGCCCGGCCAATGCTCGCAAGACCTACGGCTATCATCGGGTGCAGGTGCTGGCCGCCTTCGTTAACGGCGTGGCGCTGCTGGTGATCGTGGCCTGGATCCTGTTTGAAGCCGTGCGCCGGCTGTGGACGCCAACCGAGGTGGCCAGTGCCGGCATGCTGGCCATCGCCATTTTGGGACTTGTGGTCAATCTCGGCGTGTTCTGGCTGCTGCACAGCGGGGATCGAGGCAACATCAACATCCGCGGTGCGCTGCTGCACGTGCTGGGCGACCTGCTGGGCTCGGTGGCGGCCATTGCCGCCGCAGTGGTCATCATGTTGACCGGCTGGATGCCGATCGATCCGCTGCTATCGTTGCTGGCAGCAGCACTGATCGCCCGCAGTGCCTGGAAAATCACCACACAGTCGGCGCACATTCTGCTTGAAGGCGCACCGGCTCATATCGACAGCGAGCAGCTGATACGTGATATCCCGCACGCGCTTTCCGATATCGAAAGTGTTCACCACGTGCATATCTGGTCACTGACACCGGAGCGGATCATGATCACCCTGCATGCCGTGATCCATGACGGCGTGGATCAGGACCACGCCATTCTGGTGATCAGGGCGTATCTCAAAAAACGCTTCGATGCCGATCACGTTACGGTACAGATCGAGCGGCAGTCACATTGCCTTGAACACGCGGATATCGATCACCCTGCCGGACACGCCCATCCTTCATGATCGTAATGACCTGACGCGTCGGCCATGCCTGATAACTCAGGTGATGGATGGCGCCTGGCAACTGCTTTTGAATACGCGTCATCCTTTGCGTTTCAGGCAGAGCGCTGAAGGTTGGTTGCCATAAGGCGGCCCGATGCCGCGTTTTAAACATCATCATGAAAGGAACGAATACCGTGTCTGAAAATGCCCGGAGCGCCAGGTGGGACAGGATCGCCGGGCAGCTCAAGGAAAAGTGGGGCGTGGTCGCCAACGACCTGTCTTCCTACGAAAAGGGCGAGGTGCAGCGCATCGCCGGAATGCTCAGAGAGCAAAAGGGCCTGAATGAGGAAGCGTCAATGCGTGAAGCCGAGCGCATCATGCGCAACTCCTGACCTGCCCGTGAAGTGTGTCACACTGTATGGTGCCCCTGATCCCACAAGTACAGGAAGCCCGGCCGTTGCCGGGCTTCCTGCGTCGATGGACAAAAGGCGCAGACTGCAGCCCGGCCCGCAATGGCCCGCAATGGCCCGCAATGGCCTGACAGGGAGTGAGCCCATGAGTGAGATCAATACTGTGCCCCCATCGAAAGGGTCGCGGTCGGCGTCGGTGATGCTGGTATGGATCGTGCTGGTCATCGCCTGGGGTGCCTTTTTACTGCCACAGGCAGGCTCCGGGCTTTTGATTGGCTGGCCGCTGAATCTGGTCGCCTTTTGTCTGGCCATCGTGATCATGGTGCGTGGCCGCACGGTGGCCGGTCTTCTGGCCGCGGTGGCGTCTGTGGTGGTGTCCCCTCTGATCTATCTGCTGGGGCTTTTTTTGCTGCTGCTGACCACGGCCTTTCATGATGTCGATATCGACATTCAGGCGTCGGGCCCGGTGCGTGAGTATCATGCGCCGCCACCACCGGTGGAGACACCATCGCTGCAGATGACGGCACTGTCGCCCGGCCAGCGCGAGATATGAAAAAAGGCGCCATTGTGATGGCGCCTTTTTTATTCGTTTCTCTTTGTTCACTGATTCATGACGTATCGGCCCGGAAAGGGAGGCACGTCATTTTTCGTCGGCGGGGTAGTCGGTATTGACGCTGGTCGCACGCCACTGCTCGATCTCTTCCAGCGTCTGGCGCAGATGCGCGCTGACCTGATCCACGCCCCAGGCACCGAGCACCAGGTGATGCGGCGGGTTGGCATGCTCATGAATCTCGATCATGGCGCGAGCGGCACGTACCGGGTCGCCAGGCTGCTGGCCGCTGCCCTGAGCCGTGCCTGCCATGCGCGCCCCCACGGTCTCGCTATAGTCATCAAGCTCGGTGGTGGTCTGCTGCAGCGAGCGACCGGCCCAGTCGGTGCGAAAGGGTCCGGGGGCGACGCTGGTGACCTTCAGTCCCAGCGGCTCTACCTCGGCGGCCAGCGCGGTGGAGAAGCCCTCGACCGCGTGCTTGGTGGCGGCGTAGTAGCCCGAGCCCGGAAAACCGATAAAACCTGCCACGGAACTGATGTTGATGATGTGACCCTGTCGGCGCGCGCGCATGCCCGGTAACACCAGGCGGGTCATCTCGAAAAGCCCGAAGACATTGGCATCAAACTGGGCGCGCACCTGGGCGTCATCGGCCTCCTCGACGGAGGACTGATAGCCGTAGCCGGCGTTATTGACCAGCACATCGATTCGACCGAAGTGCTGCTCGGCGCTTTTGACCACCTCACGCAACTGCTCGCTTTTGGTGACGTCCAGTCCAAGCGCCAGCACGCGTTCCTTCGCGCCCTCGGCCAGATCAGCTACCCGTGCGCTGTCCCGCGCGGTGACGACCGCCTTCCAGCCTCGTGCTATGACCAGCCGGGCCAGTTCGCGACCAAATCCGGTTGAGCAGCCCGTAATCAGCCAGACAGGATCCTTGACTGCACTCATGTTTCTCTCCTTTGCGCCGGTGAACGGCCTGTCAGATCGACAGGCCCTCATCCATATCGTTGCAGTCACTATAGAACAGTCGTTCGGCGCGCCTGATTGAATCAGGCAATACAGGGCATAGCGGCGTGTCTCAAGGTGATGATAATCACAATGTTTTAACAGCGATCAATAAAAAATAACCCTTTACTACAAGGCTATGGATTAATGCCGGTGCCGGCAACGTAATGAATCAGCAAGGTTATCGGCGCGCTACAAAAGCAGGACAATAGTCTTAACCCGGTTAAGTCGTGATGGGGTACAAAAGGCGGTCATACAACTACGCCATCACCAGAGCGACCGCCTTTCATGTCCAGCGCATCCTTCATGGATCCAGCAGCACAATATCGCCGCATCGAACACCGGCTCAGATGCGAAATGGAGGAGGTGCTGTCCTCGGGGACCTTCATCAACGGGCCGAAGGTAGAAGCGCTCGAGCAGCAGCTGGCCGAGCGGGCCGGCGTGGCACGGTGTGTGAGCTGTGCCAGCGGCAGCGATGCGCTGGTACTGGCCCTGCAGGTGTTGGGGATTGGCGCCGGCGATCGGGTGCTGTGTCCGGCCTACACCTTTGCAGCCACGGTCGAGGCCATCGTGCGGGTCGGCGCACAGCCAGTGTTGATTGATATCGATCCTGCCTCCTTTAACATTGATCCGCGCGCGCTTGAGGCCTGGCTTGTGACTCATGCCTCGTCCCCGGGCACAGGCAGCGTCAGGGCAGTGATTGCTGTCGATCTGTTCGGACGCCCGGCGGATTACGCCGCGCTTGGTCGCATCACCGAGCGTTTTGGTCTGCATCTGGTGGCCGATGCCGCCCAGAGCTTTGGCGGTGACTATAACGGTCGTCCGGTCGGGTCACTGGCTGACATCACGATCACTTCCTTTTATCCGTCCAAACCGCTGGGCTGCTACGGCGATGGCGGCGCCCTGTTTGTGCGGGATGCCGGCGTTGGTGAGCGACTTCGCTCGTTGCGCAATCACGGCATCAGCCCCGATCACGCCTGTCATGAAGAGATCGGCATGTGCTCGCGGCTGGATGCCCTGCAGGCCGGTGTGCTGCTGGCGCGGCTGACCGTTTTTGATGAGGAGCTCACCCGACGTGATGAGATCGCCCGGGCCTACCGGGAAGGGCTTGGGACACTGCTGGTCACCCCTGACGTGCCCGCGGGCTGTCGCTCGGCCTGGGCGCAGTACACGGTGCGCCTGCCGGACATTCCGGAAGAGGACAACGTGGCACTTGAGACGCGTCGCAATGCGCTCGTGGCCGCAGTTCGCGAGCAGGGCGTTCCGGTGCGCTGCTATTACTCCCCGGCGCTGCATCGCCACCCGCCCTATCGGTCGATGATGCATGACGGTCTGATTCGAACCGACCGGGTGGCCGCTGCAGCCTTCAGTCTGCCGATGCATCCCTATCTGGAAGACCATCATGTCGAGCAGGTCTGTCAGGCCGTCAGGGACGCCTGCCATGAGCGCTAGTGCTCCAGAAGTGCTTCGCGTGGCCGTGGCCGGTGCCGGCCGCATGGGCGCCAGGCACATACGTACCTTCAACGCGCTGGAAGGCGTGGAGGTCAGCGTGATCTACGATCCTCGTCCGGCCACTGAATGTGACCTGTCAGACGCCATGCAGGGCCGCTGTACCCAGAGTTATCGAGCCTTTCTCGAGCAGGCGCGCCGGGCGGACATGGCCGTGGTGGCCGGCCCCACGGCCACGCACTTTGGCGTCACCCGAGACCTCATCGGCTGTGGTCTGTCGTGTCTGGTGGAAAAGCCCATGACCGTGCGACCCCGGGAATGTCTCATGCTGGGCCGCCTGGCCCGGGCACATGGTACCGGTCTTTTTTGTGCCCATATCGAGCGTTTTAATTCGGCGCTGCAGGCCACGGCCGGGCTTTTGCGGGATCATCCCTGGGAGGAGGTGAACATCACCCGGCACAATCCCGACAGCGCGCGCCTTTCCGGAGACTCCATCGTGACGGATCTGATGATTCATGATCTGGATATCGTGCAGCACGTTATGGGGCTTACGCCCGAGGCTTTGCTGGGTGTCGAGAGCGGCCCCGGCCAATCGGCAGGAGAGGGCGCCGATCATGTGGCGGTGCGCCTGCAAACCGATGCCGGCTATCCGGTGACCCTCAGCACCGGGCGGTTGCCGGATAGTCGTCAGCGTGTCATCCATGCTCGAGGCGCAAAGGGCAGTCTGCATGTGGATCTGCTCAATGGCGGTCATGACCTTCAGTTTGCGCCGCAGGATCTTCCAGCGGACCCTGCCGACAGTACCGGCGGTGATGCCCTGACCCGTCAGGCACAGGCGATGGTGTGCAGTGTCATGGACGGGCAATCGCATGGGCTGGCCAGTGCCGAACAATCCTGGCAGACCCTGACACTCTGTCAGCTGATCGAGCAGCGTCTGTGGCTCGCCTCATGAGCGGATCTTCACCGACATCAGGGGGATAGCCGCTTGTGACGGGATGGTGCTAAAGTCATGAAGACGCGCCGCCGGGCGGCCGATCACACGGGAAGGTAAACATGAAACGCATGATGCTTTTAATGGTGGCAATGCTGTTGTCTGCCGCGGTACTCGGCGGCTGTAATACCATGCACGGGGCAGGCGAAGACATCTCTGACGGTGGACAGGCCATCCAGAACGCCGCTGATTGAGGTGTTCTGAATTCCCGGCATGACGAGGCCCGCAGCCATTTGGCTGCGGGCCTCGTTGCGTTTTCTGGCGGTGTGCCTACATGGCGTGCTTGATGCCCTTGTTGACCAGCAGCCAGTTGGCCGGATAGGAGGTCAAAAGTCCGACCAGCATGGCGATTTGCATCATGAACCAGAATTCGGGCGTGGCAGCATCCATTCGACCGTCCAGAAACAGCGGCGTGGCGATCAGCATCCACAGATACATGCCAATTTGAAAGGCGATCAGCGACAGCGTGTCGGCCTTGATGGCATCCATCAGCGCCTGGCGTGGCGAGCGCTCACCCATCTCGCGAATGGGCAGGTACTGAAACAACACGCCAAAGGCGTAGGCCGCTACAAAGGCCAGCATGAAATGGCCGGCCATATGCGAGCCGAACAGGGTAAAGCCAAGCGCCGTGGCCAACGGTGCCGCAACAATATCGCCCAGCGTGCACCCGCCGCCACAGTGGGTAGCCGAGACGAAGACGCCCTGCCATTTGGGCTTGTCACCGTGGTGGTGATGACTGCCCTGATGCTCCTGACCGGGGTGTTGATGCGACTCTGGAGTCTCATGGCCCTTGTGGCTTTCATGGCCCTCATGGGCGGGGGCCGCTCGCCCCATCTTCTGATAAACCCACCAGCCCAGCACCGGCATATAAAGCCCCGTGATCGGCCAGGTCACGTTCATGATGGCCATATGCTGTGGCCGGCGACGCACGTCTACTGCGATCAGCACGCAGGTAGCCATTCCCAGAATCAAAAATATCCACGACCAGAAGGTCAGCATTGGCCCCTCCCTGTTGCCTTCAGTTTGAATTCACCGGATGACACAGGGTTTAGTGCAATCGAAGCGATCGAGCAAACCATGGGGTAGGGGCACGGATGCCTTTTGAGCACTGTTGAAGGCGTTAAAAGAGTTACGTGAGAGTGGCATGAACAGCGGTTTTACAAATCATTGAATCAAATATGGTATTAGCTGATTTGAAAAAGGTGTATTGGCATCCCCGAAAGGAAAATAAAGCTGATAAGCGCTCCAATTGGTATGCTTTCGGGAACTATGAATGGAGCCAAGCGTGACGATCCCTCTGACTACTCCCGTGTTTTCAAAAACCCGTGTGGCACATCTTGTCAGTCTCAAGAATCTGGGTGGTGTGGAGCGTTCCTTTGCACGTTTTTATACACATCATGTTCCATCACTGGATCACCATGTATTGCTGCAGACTGACGGCATTCATCCCCTTTTAAAGCCAGATCTTGCTGCCTTTAAATCACGTATACATGGCATCAAGGGGCCTGCGGGTTTAAAAATTCCACGCCTTGCCAAGCCGCTACGTCATGCCTGGCAAAGGCGTGTGCTTGAGCAGCAATCCATTGATGCAATTCTTGTTTGGAACAAGATTTCAAACCATCCCATGGTTTTTCCGTATGATATGCGGGTGGTCCATTACGAGCATGGTACCGCTTGGCTTGCCAAGGATTCCCCTTCTGCTCGCGCCTATCTTGACCGTATTGATGGCGTTGTCTGCAATTCGTTTGCTGCGCTGCGATTGTTACAGATTAAGTGGGGTGTCAGCGAAGATATTCCTTATCTCGTGCTGCCTAACACAATCACTCTGCCAGAAGCGCGCGCCCAGCATCCAGAGGGACGTTTTCGGCTCGGTTTTGCAGGAAGACTAACGGCTCTCAAGGCGCCCATTGTGGCGCTTGAAAGCTTTGCCGAGTTAAAAAGGAGTTGTCCACATGCAGAGTTCTGGATCGCGGGGCAGGGGCCCATGCGCTCGGTTCTGGAGTCGCTGGTAACGCGCTGGGGGCTTCAGGAGAGCGTCACCTTCTGTGGGCTGCTCGATGACATGTCAGATTTTTATGTGTCTCTGGACGCTTTTATCTGCCCTTCATGGCGTGAGCCTTTTGGGAATGTCGTGCAAGAGGCGCTGGCTCATGGTGTCCCCGTGGTTGGCGGCGCGGTTGATGGCATTGCAGAGCAGATCGTCACCGGTGAAAACGGTGCGCTTTTGACACCTTCACGAAGCCGCCAGACACTGGCCCAATATGGCGAGATCTGCACACAGGGTCCCAGAGAGGTCTATTCACCCCTGGAAGACAATATCGTTGAAGCCGGCATTCTGGAGCCAGCAGAGGTTGCAGCCTGCCTTGCCCGATGGGCAGAAAATCCGGCCTTGAGAAGACAGCTCGGCCAACAGGCACGGATACGCGTCCAGCGCGACTTCGATCTTGACTGGTACGGTGAGCGACTGGATGACTTCATGCAGGGCATCGTACATGGACCGGCATCGTAGACTTTATTGCGAGGTGCTCACCTGCCGCTGCGCCCGAAGGGTATCGACGGTGTAAAGGGCAAGGCCGGCCCAGATGCAGGCAAACGTCACCAGATTGGCCTGATTGAAGGTTTCCCCGAAGATAAACACGCCGGTGAGCAGATGCAGGGTGGGAGTAAAGTACTGGATCAGCCCGAGGGTGCCGAGCTTGAGTCGTCGTGCGCTCATGGTAAAGAGCACCAGCGGCAGCACGGTAATCAGTCCACAGCCGACCAGCAGTGCATCGGTGAAGAGGCTGCCCTGTAAAAAGACGGCCTCCTGCTGCCAGTACAGCCCGCCCAGCCAGAGCAGGGCAAACGGCAACAACAGCATGGTTTCGATATAAAGGCCCGTAATGCTGTCGACGGCGATGCGCTTTCGGATCGCCCCGTAGACGCCGAAGCTGCCGGCAAGAATCAGTGATACCCAGGGCACCCGACCAAAGCCCACCACCATGATCAATACGCCGGCCGCGGCCAGCAGTACGGCCGCGATCTGCAGCGGGCGCAGCCGTTCACGAAAAAAGATCAGCCCCAGCACCACGTTGAGCAGCGGGTTAATGTAGTAGCCAAGGCTTGCCTGCAGCACGTGATGACTCGATACCGCCCAGATGAACACGCCCCAGTTGCAGCTGATCAGAAGCGCCGAGGCCATGAGGGCCAGCAGCAGATGGCGCTGGCGCAGGACAGCCATCACCTTTTCGTGGCGACGGCTGATCAGTACAAATAGCGTGAGCAGCACGGCGGCCCAAACCATGCGCTGGGTCAGGATCTCCCAGGGCGTCACTGCCGGGCCGATCAGATGAAAATAGATCGGCATTACGCCCCACATCGAAAAACAGCCGAGCGCGGCCAGAAGTCCTGTACTCCGTTCACGCGTGTCCGTCATCGCCCTGGCCCTCGGATAAAGGACAGCATCATACCCGTGATGATGACGCCGGGCACGAGCCGCGCTTGACTTGTTTTTGATATGTCCATAATTTTGGACATATGGACAACATAACGGTAATCGAGATCTTTTCTGCGCTGGCCCAGGGCACCCGACTGGACGCCTTTCGTTTGCTGGTACAGCACGCGCCCGAGGGGCTGGCGGCCGGTGCGCTGGCCCGCCGTCTTGATGTGCCGCACAACACGCTGTCGGCGCATCTGGCCGTGCTGTCACGCGCAGGCCTTGTCGTCTCACAGCGTCAGAGCCGCTCGATCATCTACCGCGCAAGCCTTGAGCGGATGCAGGCGACGCTGGGCTTTCTGGTGCACGACTGCTGCGCCGGGCGACCTGAACTCTGTGCGCCGCTGCTTGAGGCGCTTCAACCCGAATGCCACTTTCGTGAAGAGGGCACATCATGACGTGCGTGATTTATCACAACCCCGCCTGCGGCACCTCGCGTAACGTGCTTGAAATGCTGCGCCAGTCCGGCGAGACGCCGGAGATCATCGAATATCTGGATATCCCGCCGACACGGGCACGACTGGTCGAACTGCTGGCCGCGATGGCCATCACGCCGCGCGCATTGCTGCGCGGCAAGGAGCCGATGTGCGCCGAGCTGGGGCTTGAAGACGACACGATCGATGATGAGGTGCTGATTGACGCCATGGTGGCCCATCCGATCCTGATTAACCGTCCGATCGTGGTGACCGATCGCGGCACACGCCTGTGTCGGCCCTCCGAGCTGGTGCTGGCGCTGCTGGACAACCCGGTGACCGAATTCACCAAGGAAGATGGTGAGGTCATCAGACCGGGAGCGCCGAACGCATGAGTGACACGCTGCCCCATATCGACGCAGAACAGCTTCATCCCATTGATGTCGAGGCGTTGATCGGCCCGAATGATCCGCGCCATGCGCCGCGTATTCTGGTGCTGTATGGCTCGCTGCGTGAGCGTTCCTTTTCGCGACTGGTGGCCGAAGAAGCGGGCCGGCTGCTGCGGTGGTTTGGCTGTGAGGTCAGAACCTTCAACCCTTCCGGGCTGCCGCTGCCCGATGACGCCGAGGCCGATCACCCGAAGGTCGCCGAGCTGCGCGAACTGGCGCAGTGGTCGGAGGGCATGGTGTGGGTCAGTCCCGAGCGCCATGGGGCGATGACCGGCATCATGAAAACCCAGATCGACTGGATTCCACTCTCGCTGGGTGGCGTGCGCCCGACCCAGGGCAAGACGCTGGCGGTGATGGAGGTCTCCGGTGGCAGCCAGAGCTTTAATGCAGTCAACCAGATGCGGATTCTGGGGCGCTGGATGCGCATGCTGACCCTTCCCAATCAGTCCTCGGTCCCGAAGGCCTTCAACGAGTTTGACGAAGGCGGGCGCATGCACGCTTCCCCGCTTTATCAGCGTATCGTCGATGTCTGCGAGGAGCTGGTGAAGTTCACCTGGCTGACGCGCGGCCGCGCCGGGTATCTGGTGGACCGCTACTCCGAGCGCGTCGAAAGCGCCGAAGCAGTGTCGAAACGCGTCAATCAGCGTACTCCTCAAGCCGACTGACCGGGTAACGATCTCATGCTGGCACTCATCATTTTTGTGGTGACCCTGACGCTGGTCATCTGGCAGCCGCGCGGGCTGGGCATCGGCTGGAGCGCACTGGGCGGTGCGTTGGTCGCACTTGCTACCGGCGTGGTGGGGTTTGGCGATGTCGCCATTGTCTGGGACATCGTGTGGGACGCCACCTTCACCTTTGTGGCGCTGATCATCATCTCGCTGATTCTCGATGAAGCGGGCTTTTTCAGCTGGGCGGCGCTACATATCGCCCGCTGGGGCAACGGCCGCGGGCCGTGGCTTTTCATGCTGATCGTGATGCTGGGTGCGGTGATTGCGGCCCTTTTTGCCAACGATGGCGCGGCCCTTCTGCTCACGCCCATCGTGCTGGCGATTCTAACGCGTCTTGAGTTCAGCGCCCGCGCGGCGCTGGCCTTTATCATCGCCACCGGCTTTGTCGCCGATACCACCAGCCTGCCGCTGGTGATCTCGAATCTGGTCAATATCGTCACCGCCAACTACTTCGATATCGGGTTTGGTGAATACGCCATGGTCATGGTGCCGGTCAATCTGGTGTCGCTGGCGGCCACGCTTGCCGTGCTGTGGTTTTATTGTCGCCGGGAAATTCCGCGCCATTACGATCGCAGCCGGCTGGAAGCCCCGGTCAGTGCGATTGTGGATGTTCGGGTCTTTCGCGCCGCTTTCCCGCTGCTGGCCGTGCTGCTGGCCGCGCTTTTTATCACCGCCCACTGGCAGGTGCCCTTTACCTTCATCATGGGGACGGCGGCGCTGGTGCTGCTGGCGATTGCCGGGCGCTGGGGGCGGCGTGAAAAACCGGTGATCTCGCTGACCCGGGTGATCAAACATGCGCCCTGGCAGATCGTGCTGTTCTCGGTCGGCATGTATCTGGTGGTGTATGGACTGGGCAATGCCGGGCTGACCGATTACGCGGCAGACATGCTGACCCGGCTGGCCGGGCAGGGCACCCTTGTCGCCACGCTGGGCACCGGGCTGGGACTTGCGGTACTGGCCTCGATCGTCAATAACCTGCCGTCCACCCTGATCGGGGCGCTGGCGATCGACCAGGCCCATGTGCCCGAGCTCACCCGACAGCTGATGGCCTATGCCAGCGTCATCGGCAACGATCTGGGCCCCAAGTTCACCCCGGTTGGCAGTCTGGCAACGCTATTGTGGCTGCATGTGCTGGCCGGCAAGGGACACCGGATTGGCTGGGGGCAGTACATGAAGGTGGGGCTTGTGATCACGCCACCGGTGCTGCTGGCCACGCTGATCGCCCTGGCATTTTGGGGGCCGCTGGCCATTCGGGTGAGTGGATAGCACAGGAGCGCGGTGAGCGGGAGATGAGGGACCAGCCTTAAGGGGCATATCAGCCAGCGCTCAAGAAGACGGCGCTGTATGCCGATGCTGCCTTTAATAATGATTCGGGCAGCAGACGCCACATGCGCCCGCCTGACTGCCTGCGGCAGGAGCCCCTCATGTTCCGATATACCCCTTCTTCCCGGCAGGTGCCGCTGGTTGAAGCCATTCATCGCGCCATGGCCGTGATCGAATTCGATCCTCAGGGTACGGTGCTGTGTGCCAACCCGGCCTTTTTCGAGGCGACCGGCTACAGTGCCGAGACGCTTGCAGGGCAGCATCACAGCGTGCTGTGTTCCCGCGAGCATGTCGAAAGCGACGAGTACGCCACCTTCTGGTCGCGCCTGCGTCAGGGCGAGTTCATCAGCGGTCGCTGCAAACGGCTGCGCCGGGATGGCGAGCCACTGTGGCTGGAAGCCACCTACAACCCGATCCGTGACCGGCGCGGGCAAGTGGTGCGCGTGATCAAGATCGCCACCGACATTACCCCGCAGGTTCGCGAAGAACAGGAGATGGGCAGCCGCCTCAAGGCCATTGATCGCTCGATGGCGGTCATCGAATTCACGCCGGACGGCCATATCCTCACCGCCAACCAGAATTTCCTGCACACGGTCGGGTATCGGCTCGAGGAGATCGAGGGCAGGCATCATCGTATCTTCTGCTGCAAAACGATGTCGGCCAGTCCCGAGTATCGCGCGTTCTGGGCCCAGCTCAACGCCGGAGAGTTCATGTCCGGTCAGTTCAAGCGCTTTGACAAGCAGGGCCGCACTTTATGGCTCGAGGCCACCTATAACCCGATTTTTGATGACGAGGGTCGTCTCTACAAGGTCATCAAGTTTGCCAGCAACATCACCGACCGGGTCGAGCGTGAAACCGAGAGCCTGCGCATGGCCTGTCGCATCTCGGCCGATACGGAAAATACCGCAGGCGATGGCAGCCGCATCATCGATGAGACCGTGCGCGAGATTCGAAGCATTGCCGACCGGGTAGAAGCCACCTCCAGACTGCTGGGGGAGCTGACCACGCAGGCCGCCGGGATTACGGCCATCGTCGAGACCATCCAGTCGATTGCCTCCCAGACCAACCTGTTGTCCCTGAACGCTGCCATTGAAGCCGCGCGCGCCGGTGAACACGGCCGCGGCTTCTCGGTGGTTGCCCATGAGGTGCGAGCGCTGGCCCGCCGAACGGCCGAGGCCACCAGTGACATTTCCGGCACGATCGATCATCTGCAAAAACTCTCCCATAGCGCCAGTGCCAGCATGCACACCTGTCGGGAAAGCGTTGAAAAGGGCGTTGGCATGGCCGGCAATGCCGGTGAGGCGATCATTCGCATCAGCGCCTGCACCAACGATATGGTCACAGCTGTGCGCAACATGGCTTCATCCACGGATCTGAGCGAAGATCCCTGTGCGCCGGAGCAGAAGCCCTGTACGTCGGCCGTGACGGCCTGAATCGGCCCTGTCATAACGTTATCAGCAATGCTGATTTAGCCCATAAAGATTGAAGGGTTATATTGAAAATCGTTTTGATAACGATCTGACATGAGGCCGACGTGAATTTTCAGCAACTGCGAATCGTGCGGGAAGTGGTGCGCCGTCAGTTCAATCTGACCGAAGCCTCCAATGCGCTGTTCACGTCCCAGTCCGGCGCCAGCAAGCACATCCGTGATCTGGAAGACGAGCTGGGCGTGGTGCTTTTCGAGCGTCGCGGCAAGCGGCTGCTGGGGTTGACGCCGGCCGGGACCACGCTTTTCGAAACCGTCGAGCGCATTTTGCTCGACAGCGAAAACCTGAAACGTCTGGCCCAGCAGTGGGTGCATGAGGACCAGGGACGTTTGCGCATTGCCACCACCCATACACAGGCTCGTTATGTGCTGCCGCGCATCATTGCACGCTTTCGACGCGACTTTCCGCGGGTGCATCTGGAGCTCCAGCAGTGCGGGCCCGGCGAGATCGTCTCGCTTTTGCGGGCCGGCAAGGTCGACATCGGCATGGCCACGGAAGCCCTTGGCGAGGCGCACGGCGAGCTGGTGACCTTTCCCTTTCATCAATGGCAGCACGGGCTTGTGGTGCCCGAGGATCACCCGCTGCGAGACGTCGATACCCTGACCCTGCAGGAGATCGCTCGCTATCCGATCGTGACCTACCACGAAGGGTTCACCGGGCGGTCGCGTATCGATCAGGCCTTTGCAAGCGCAGGTGTCACGCCGGATGTGGTGATGTCGGCACTCGATGCTGACGTGATCAAGACCTACGTCGAGCTGGGGCTGGGCATCGGCATCATCGCCTCCGTGGCCTTTGATGCCGGGCGCGACGCCGGTCTTGCGATGCTTGAGCAGGACCATCTCTTTCCACGCAATACCACCCTGATTGCGCTGCGTCGCGGGCACGTGCTGCGTAATTTTGCCTATCGCTTTCTGGAATGTTGCTCGCCTGAATTAAGCGGTGAGGCCGTACAGGCTGCCCTGAGCCGCTCCTGATCGGTGCTCTCCTGATGGGCGAGAGGGACTGATAACCCGTGCCGATACCCTGCTGGATGCCCCACCGGAAGAGACGCTGACCGCCACCGCACTGCGAGGGCAGGCACCGGGCGGTTAAAACTGGCGATTAAAACCGCCGAGCTTCGCCTGTCTTTAGTGCTGACTTTAGCGCTGCCCGCAAGGCACTGATGTCGCAGCTCAAACACCTCCCCAGGGCGTTTGAGCTGCGACAGGTTCATGGTGAAAGGCACGTTATGTTGAAAGTCACGTCATGGGGAAAAGCGCGTCATGGCAGCGTCGATGAGACAGCGGCGGTTGATGTCTGTTGCTTGGGGGCCTGCCATACGGCACTGGCAACATCGACATCACGGGGAATCAGCCCCTGCGCTCGGAAGGTATCCGCCACCTGCTGCTGACGGCGCACGACATCGTCGCTCATGGGACTGATGCCATAGTGGTTGCGCTCGAGCCAGCGTGACACCACGGCTTCGGGAAGGCCCAGCTGGCCCGACAGCAGCTGTGCCATATCCCTTTTGTGCGTATTGGCCCACGCCCCGGTTTCAGCCAGCGTATCCCGCAGCAGGGCAAGGGTCTGCGGGTGCTGCTCGGCAAACTGGCGTGAGGCCTCGTAAAAGGAGTTGGTAGGTTCAAGGCCGTGATAGTCCGCCAGCCGTCGTACATCATCCTGAGATTCGATGGCAGCAAGATACGGGTCCCAGATGGCCCAGGCATCCACGCTGCCGGTCGCGAAGGCCGCCCGCGCATCGGCCGGCGGCAGCCACACCGGCTGAATGTCGCTCAGGCTCAGCCCGGCGCGCTCAAGGGTCTTCACCAGCAGATAGTGGGCGCTCGATCCCTTCTGAAGGGCCACCTTGCGCCCCTTTAGCGCGGCCACGTCGTGCAGGTCTGAATCGGCCGGGGTAATGACGGCCTCGGTTTCCTCGGCGTTGGGCTCGGACCCGACATAGACCAGATCGGCCCCCGCGGCCTGGGCAAACACGGCCGGAGGTGCCCCGGTCTGACCGACATCAATGCTGCCGGCGTTGAGTGCTTCGAGCAGCTGCGGTCCGGCGGCGAACTCGTGCCAGCGCACCGTGATGCCTTCCGGCGCAAGCCGCTTTTCCAGCGTCTTTTGCGCCTTGAGCACGGTCAAAAGCCCCGAACCCTTCTGATAGCCAATGCTCAGTGTCTCTTCCTTTTGTCCGGCGGCGCCGGCGCTCAGGGGCAGGGTGGCGACGGCCAGCGCCAGCGCCGTACGGGCCAGTCGTGTTCTCAATGGTGGTGTCGCCTGGCTCATGAAGGCCGCTCCTGGTTGGCAATGGTTTCCCCGACGGGGCCGGTATTGACGCGAGTGCTGGTGGTGGGCACCTCGTGATCGAGCGGCAGGTGCGGCAGCACCAGCTCCCCGAAGCGCCAGGCTTCCTCCAGATGCGGATAGCCCGAGAAAATGAAGGTGTCGATACCGATGGCCATGTATTCCTTGATGCGCTCGATGACGGTCTCGGCGCTGCCCACCAGCGCCGTGCCGGCGCCGCCGCGCACCAGCCCGACGCCGGCCCACAGGTTGGGGCTGATTTCCAGGCGATCACGCTTGCCGCCGTGCAGCTCGCGCATGCGCGATTGCCCGACCGAGTCCATACGGGCAAAGACCTTCTGCGCTGCGGCAATCGTGTCGTCGTCGAGGTGTTCGATCAGTCTGTCGGCCGCCGCCCAGGCCTCGTCATCGGTTTCCCGCACAATCACGTGCAATCGAATGCCAAAGGTGACCTCGCGGCCGGCCCTGTGCGCCGCCTCGCGCACGGTGGCGACCTTTTCGGCCACCTGAGCCGGCGGCTCGCCCCAGGTCAGATACTTGTCGATGGTGTGCGCCGCCACCTCGATGGCAGAAGACGAGGACCCGCCAAAATAGAGCGGCGGATGCGGCGACTGCACCGGATGAAAGAGCAGTTTCCCGTCCTCGATACGCAGGTGTTTGCCCTCGTGGTGGACGGTTTTACCGCGCAACAGGTCCTGATAGACCTTCAGGAATTCGTGGGTGACCTCATAGCGCTCGGCGTGATCGAGAAAGACCCCGTCGCCGCGGTTTTCGACCGGGTCACCGCCGGTAACCACGTTGATTAAAAGCCGCCCGTGAGAGACGCGGTCCAGCGTCGCCGTCATGCGCGCGGCCACCGCCGGTGACTGAAGTCCGGGGCGCACCGCGACCAGAAAACGCAGGTGCTGCGTCAGCGGGGCCAGTGCCGAGGCGATGACCCAGGAATCCTCGCAGCTGCGCCCGGTCGGCAGCAGCACGCCGTAGTAGCCCAGTTGATCGGCGCTCTGGGCGATCTGTTTGAGGTAGTCGATATCGACCCGGCGGCCGCCCTTTGAGGTGCCCAGATAGTGGCCATCGCCATGGGTGGGCAGAAACCAGAGCACCTTCGCGCGACGGGCGCCGTGATCGGTGGTAAAGCGAACGGGGGCATCAACCGTGGTTTGCGTCATGTCACGCTCTCCCTTCAATGGATGTGGCGGCTGGGGTAGAAGCAGGGAATACATTGGCGTCGCGCTCGTTCCGACCGAGCACGTGCTGCAGGACGGTGGTCTCGATGGCACCCACATCAGGACTGGCATGTCGGCGCGGGCGAGGAAGATCGATACGCTGATCGAGCTCGATGCGCCCCGAGGACAGCACGATGACGCGGTCGCCCAGCTGCACGGCTTCAGCGACGTCATGGGTCACCAGCACCATGGTGAACCCGTGCTCTCGCCACAGACGCTCGATCAGCTGTTGCATCTCGATGCGGGTCAGGGCATCCAGCGCGCCCAGTGGTTCATCGAGCAGCAGAAGTCCGGGCTGATGGATCAGGGCGCGAGCCAGCGCAACGCGCTGTTTTTGTCCGCCGGAAAGCTGCGCCGGCCACTTGTCGGCGTGTTCCAGCAGGCCCACCTCGGCGAGAGCATCGCGGGCCCGGGCCTTCCAGTCGCCGGCGAGCCCCAGCCCGATGTTGTTGATCACGCTTTTCCAGGGCAGCAGGCGGTCATCCTGAAACATCAGGCGGGTCTGCTCGGCCAGAGGGTGTCCGTTGGTGTCGATTATTCCCGCGCTATGCGGCTCAAGGCCTGCAATGATGCGCAACAGCGTGCTCTTGCCGCAGCCACTGCGCCCGACAATCGAGACGATCTGACCGGCGGGAATCTCCAGATTGATGTGGCTTAGCACCTGATGCGCACCGAAAGTCTTGGTAATTCCTTCAAGCGAGAGATTCAGGCCGCCCGTCGGGTGAGTTCGGCGGGCGTTCGTTGTGGCCGTGCGCGGCGAGGCCACGTCATACAGCGATGTGACGTTGGTTGACGTGTTCATGTGAGGGCTCCTTTTGAATAGGCGGGGTGCCAGCGCAGCCAGCGGCGCTCCAGAAGACGGGCGGTTTCATCGGCCAGCTTGCCAAGGGCGGCGTAAAGCAGAATCGAAAGCACCACCACATCGGTCTGCATGAATTCACGGGCATTCATGGCGAGATAGCCGATGCCGTCGCTGGCCGAGATGGTTTCCGAGACGATCAGGGTCAGCCACATCAGTCCCAGCGAGTAGCGCAGGCCCACCAGAATCGAGGGCATGGCGCCGGGCAGGATCACATGGGCGAACAGCGGCCAGCCGGTCAGGCCGTAGCTGCGTGCCATCTCCATGAGGTTGCGATCGATACCGCGGATACCGTGAAAGGTGTTGAGATAGATGGGAAAGGCGGTGCCCAGCACCACCAGAAAGATCCGGGCGGTCTCGTCGATGCCGAACCAGAGGATGACCAGCGGAATCAGCGCCAGATGGGGGATGTTGCGCGCCATTTGAATCGTTGAGTCCAGCAGGGTTTCGCCCCAGCGCGACAGCCCGCTGATCATCCCGAGCACCAGCCCGATGCCGCCACCAATGATCAGCCCCGTGATGGCACGACGAAAGCTGATCCCCAGATGATGGAGAAGCTCACCGCTGCGGCTCAGCTGCCAAGCGGCCTCAACAACGGCGCCCGGGGCCGGCATGACCCGGTTTGAAAGCCAGCCGGTGCTGGATGAAAGCTGCCAGCCTGCCACGATCAGCAGTGGCAAAAGCCACGGCAGAAATCGCTGCAGGGCCTGTGTCCGCCAGTGTGTCATGTCGCCTCCCCGAAAATGGTCGTGTCGGAAGAGACGCTATCGAGCCGGAACCAGACCTTGAAATGGTTTAAACCGCAATGCTTATGAAGTGGGGGTGAATAACCTTTTCGCATCATCCGGAAAAGGGCGTTCGGGGCCGGTGACAGGCGCTTCAGCGGCGTTGAGCCGTCAGTATTTAATAGCTCAAAAAGCGATAAGCAATCCGTTATTATATATTTTCAGGTAATTAAAACCCCCGGTACGCTTGAGCCAAACCAATCCTCACGCGCTATGAAGGGAACCTGACATGCCCCATCTATTCTCCGTTTCACGGCGTCGCGGGTTGACGCTCGCGCTGGCCTCGACGCTTCTGTCGGGCTCGATGGCGGCGCACGCCGAGAGCATCCGCCTGCTCAACGTCTCCTATGACCCGACCCGAGAGCT
This sequence comes from Kushneria sp. Sum13, assembly GCF_052692355.1. Taxonomy (NCBI): domain Bacteria; kingdom Pseudomonadati; phylum Pseudomonadota; class Gammaproteobacteria; order Oceanospirillales; family Halomonadaceae; genus Kushneria; species Kushneria sp. Sum13. The sequence goes on along the minus strand of NZ_CP199847.1, from coordinate 3,071,175 downwards.
TTACAGCGACTATAACCAGGCCTTCAGCCAGTGGTATGAAAAGCAGACCGGGGATCAGGTCAGCGTTCAGCAAAGCCACGGCGGCTCGGGGCGTCAGGCCCGCTCGGTGATCGAGGGCAACCCGGCCGATATCGTTACCCTGGCGCTGGCGGCAGACATCGATGCCATCACCGACAAGAGCAATCTTCTGCCCACCGACTGGCAAAAGGCGTTTGCTGATGACAGCACGCCCTATACTTCCTCGATCGTCTTTCTGGTGCGCAAGGGCAATCCAAAAAACATTCACGACTGGGATGATCTGGTTCGTGACGGGGTCGAGGTGATTTCGCCCAATCCCAAGACCTCGGGCGGGGCACGCTGGAACTATCTGGCTGCCTGGACCTGGGCGCTCAAGCATGAACTGGGCGATCTGAAGCGACTGCATGATCCGGCCGCCAGCCAGAAGGTAGCGAAGGCGCAACAGGCGGCCGAGCAGTACGTCAAAACCCTTTATCAGCACGTGCCGGTGCTGGATACCGGAGCGCGCGGTGCCACCAACACCTTTATCCAGCGCGGGCTGGGCGATGTGCTGCTGGCCTGGGAAAACGAGGCGCTGCTGGCCGTCAACGAACTGGGGCAGGGGGACTACGAGATCATCGCGCCATCGGTGAGTATTCTGACCCAGCCACCGGTGGCGGTGGTGGAGGACAACGTGAAGAAAAAGGGCCCGGCCGCCGAGAAGGCCGCTCACGCCTATCTGGAACACCTCTATTCACCGGAAGGCCAGCAGCTGGTGGCGCGTCACTACTACCGGCCGATCAACGATGATGGTGTGGACCCGAAGCTGCTTGAGCAGTTTCCGACCATGGATCTCTACAACATCAACGATGTCTTTGGCGGCTGGAGCAAGGCGCAGAAGACGCACTTTGCCAATGGCGGCGTCTTTGACCGCATCACGGCGCCGGGGTCGTAAAACAGTCCCATGGATGACATCAAAACCGGGCCTTTTGCCCGGTTTTTTTGAAGGTGCTCCAATGTTTGAAAGTGCTCTCTAAAGAGGACAACGTGCCGGTCGAAAAAAGACCTCAGCCTGCCTGCGCCAGCGAGAAGACCTGCTTCTCGCGGTGCGGCAAGGGTTCGAGTCGGCGTGCTTCCAGCAAATGCGTTATTGTCTCCACGGCCTGCGTCATGCGCTGGCGAATGTCCGGCCCCGGCACGTGATGGCCGCTCGGGCACCTGCCGAGATGGCCGGGACCTGCATAGATGCCCGGCAGCTGATGGGTGGCGCCCATGGCAGAGAGTACGGGTTTCAGGGCATAGTCGAGCATGAGAAGGTGCTGATCACCACCGCCGGTGGCCAGGGTCTGCACCGTGCAGTGCTCGAGTCCGCGCTGGGGGATGATATCGAGCAGCAGCTTCAGCGCCCCTGAAAAGGAGGCTTGATAGACTGGAGTGGCCACGATCACGGCGTTCGCCCGGGCAAGGGTGGTCTGAAAGGCCTGAATGGTCGGGTGGCCATAATCGGCATTGACCAGTGCCTGAAGGGGGAAGTTGTCGGGTGAAAATCGTCGGATTTCGATGCCGCGCCGATGCAGCTGGCTCTCCATGAAGGCCAGCAGCGCCGTGGATCGGGATTCTATGTTGGTGCTGCCTGCCAGAGTCACTACGTTCATGATCGCTCCTTGCCCTGAGGGAATGCCTCATTGTGTCGCGACGATCAGAGCCTCTGGAAATAACGATCCACGAAAAGCAAATCAGGCAAGGGGCTACGCCATGGCGGCGCCGAAGAGGGCGTCATGGTGGCCCCTGTTTTCTGGAGACCGACGTGCCCAGCATTGATATCGCTCTCAACCTCAGCGCCGAACAGTGCCGTGCCCACTACGCCGGCGCCGCCGACAGTATCCGCACGTATACGCTGGATGGTCGCAGTGTGATGCTGCCCTCGCGGGTATTGCATTACATCATCGGCCGCGATGGCGTGAAAGGCACCTATCGCGTCACCTTTGATGATAATGGCCGGTTTATTTCGATCCGCGCGTTATGACAGTGCGATCCATGTCTAACGTTATGAAAGACCCTTTGGTTGGCGGTGCCGTGTTTGTTGGCCGCACCAAAAACGCCCGGCCTGAGCCGGGCGCGCCTTGTGAAAGCGATGCCCTCACATCTTCTGGTCGGCGTGGACATCGTTCGGCCCTGGGTTGTCGGTCGCCGAGCGATTGAGCATGTCGCAGTGGCTTTTGGCTTCCTGCTCGGAGGCGTAGATGCCCTCCTGGTCAAGGGTGTCTTCATCGTAAACAATAAAGCTTTGCTCGGTCTCGGCTGCCGAGGTGGCATCCAGTGCGTCCTGCGAGGCAGGTTTGCAGGCGTAGGTCATGTCAGTGCCCTCCATGGGGGAACCTTCTGATTCTAGTGCTGCGTGGTCCGTGCTGGCAGCACGCAATGGTCCTGTCTCCTGGTGCCGACAAACGAGCGAACACCGTTCGGCCGGGCATCAGGTCGGATGCCTGGCCCGATGCCGCCCCACCAGTGCATTCCACGTCGTGAATACCGCACCGAGCGCCAGCATGGCGGCAATGGCCAGCAGGGCGTGTCGGCCCAGATGATGATTGAGAGGAATGGCCAGCGCCGCACCGGTGACCAGCGCGCTCCAGCGTACCAACCCATCCAGTCCGGCCCTGAAGTTGCCTTCGGCAAAGGCGCGCCCGGTTCTGACCAGCATGCCGGTCAGAAAGGTCACTCCCGATTCGTTGCCGCTGACCTGGTTGAGCATGCCCATTGCGGCGGCAATCAGAAGTACCGTGATGAAGGGGTAGTCATCCCCTTGGGCAAAAGGCATCGAGGCGCTCATCAAAAGGGCGGTGAGCAGCAGAATCACCGTGGGCCGCCATCGTCCGGCGCGCATCCCGATCCACGCTCCCAGCGCCGTGGCAGTGAAAAACGCCGCGATGACCGCGGCCAGCGGCGTAATGCCGGCCCAGTTTCCTTCCCCGATGTGGCGCCCGATGTGCGAGCTGTTGCCGGTCATGTAGACCGCCAGCAGATCGCGACTGTGCAGGTAAATCAGCGCGTCCGTGGCGCCTGCCACCATGAACAGCAGCGCAAAGGCCGGGAATGGAATCTTTCTATCCAGCATGGGGGCACCTGAAAACGATCATGACGGCGGTGAGTGTAGTGCTTTCGCAAGCGAGTGTGCCGTCATCGATTCGACCTTCGCTGTGCGGTGGCCGTGTTGCCTGCGCCAGGGTCATAACGAACAGGGTGTCGAGCGCGGTGAGCAGTACACTGCTGTCATGGTCTGTCACGTTTGGTGGAGGGGGTCATGCCTTATCGCCTTGAGATGTCTGAAAGTAGCCGCAAGGGACTCGCGCGCATTGCCGCCGAGCAGATTGACCGGGCGCGCCGTGATATTGCCCGGCGCGATACGGTGGAGGGCATTCACAAGCTGCGCCAGCGCTGCAAGCGTGTCCGGGCTATCCTGCGGCTGACGCGCCCCGCGCTGGGTAAACACTACGCCGAGGAAAACCGGCGCTTTCGCGATATCGCACGGGCCGTGGGCGGCCCGCGCGATGACCAAATATTGATCGATACCTTTGATGCGCTGCTGGCCGCCCAGGGGAAAAGTGTTGATCGACGCCAGTTCACGCTGACGCGCCAGCAGCTGCTCAAGCGACACCGCCAGGCGCTGAAGGCGACGTCGCTGCCGGACATGGCCTGGCTTGAGGTCGAGCTTGAAAGGGCCCGTCACGCGCTTGAAGACTGGGCGCCTGCCATCGACCGTTTTAAATCGCTGCGCGAGGGGCTGGTCGAGACCAGCCGTCGGGCGCGTCAGGCGATGAAAAGGGCCGAGCACGCCAATGATGAAGCGGCCTTTCACGAGTGGCGCAAACAGGTGAAGTACCACCGACACCACTGTGAACTGCTCACCGATGTGTGGAAGGCGCCAATGGAGGCTCGCGCCCGCGAGGCCCACCGGCTGGCGGATCTGCTTGGCGAGGAGCACGATCTGGCCATGCTGGCGCAGGTGCTGAGCGAGCCCCAAACGGCCGTGCAGGATCAGACGCTGACAAATACCTTGCTGAAAATGATTGCCCATCGCCGCCAGGCGCTTCAGGGCGAGGCGCTGCTGCTGGGGCAGCGGCTGTTTGCCGAAAGGCCCGAGGCACTGGGCAAGCGGATCAAACGCTACCGCGACGTGGCACGCCGGGAAACCCGAAAGGCCGAGCCGTTAGCCTCCTGATCGACGCCAGCGCTCAAAATGGCGATGATAAGCCTTTACTCATGAGCGCGGAGCCGACGACATGGCAGGGCAGCAACATCACTATCAGGTCAGGGTGCAGTGGCAGGGCGGTCGTGACACCGGCACGACCGGCTATCGCGACTACGGGCGTGAGCATCAGCTGAGCGCCCCCGGCAAGGCACCCATCGAGGGCTCCGCCGATCCCGCCTTTTTAGGCGACGCCGATCGCTGGAACCCGGAGGAGCTGCTGGTCGGCTCGCTGTCAGCCTGTCACAAGCTCTGGTATCTGCATCTGTGCGCCGAAGCCGGCGTCATCGTACTGGCCTATGAGGATCACGCCGAGGGCGAGATGGATGCCGCACTCGGGCGCTTTACCCGCGTCATCCTGCGCCCACACATCACTCTGAGCGCTGACAGCAGCGAGCAGCGTGCACGCGAGTTGCACGAAAAAGCCCACGAGAACTGCTTCATTGCCGCCTCGGTCAATTTCGTGGTCGAGTGTCAGCCGGTATTTGTCCGGAAGGGCGCCTGTCATGGCTGAGCAGACCATCTGGTATCTGGAAATGCGCGACCCCGATGCCCATCGCGCCCGGGCACTGCCGGAGACGTTCACGGTCACCGAGTGCGAGATCCCTCAGTTTGCGCTGAACCGCTTTTTGTATGAGCTGGTCGGCGCGCAGTGGCAGTGGGACGAAAAGCTCGAAGGCGATCAGAACGCGTGGCGGGCGATGATTGAAAGTGATGCCCATCGCACTTTCGTGGCGTATTACCGCGGCGCGATTGCCGGCTACTTCGAGCTGTACCGTCCGGATGGCATCAACGTCGAGATTCTCTACTTCGGGCTGGTGGAAAACTTCATCGGCATGGGGTTTGGCGCCGGGCTTTTGAGTCACGCCATCGATCAGGCCTGGCGCTGGACGGGCACCGAGCGCGTCTGGCTGCACACCTGCTCACTGGATCATCCGGCGGCGCTGGAGAACTATCAAAAGCGCGGCTTTACGATCTACGATGAGGAAATCGCGCCCTGTTGACGATCGTTGCCGTTACGACATGGCCATGGTCCTTGACGACAGCATCGAGCGGGCGGTGGTTTCTCTCCCTCATCGCCTTGATAAGGCAGTTATCATGAGCGGTATGGCCGTCGTTGTTAACGCCTGCTGCCCTCTGCCTTTCCATGATCGTTCCGGGATAAATGTCGATGTCGTTTGTGCGCGCGCCTGTTATGCAACGCCTGCTGCCGGTGGCCCTGCTGGTGGTGGCCATGAGCTCGATCCAGAGCGGCGCCTCCATTGCCCAGCAGCTCTTTCCGCTGGTGGGCGCCTCCGGAGCCACCTCCATTCGCCTGCTGCTGGCCGCCATTTTGATGCTGGCCATCTTTCGGCCGTGGCGCCAGCCATTGACGCGCAGCGCCTGGAAGGCCATCACCGTTTACGGTGTGGCGATGGGGCTGATGAATTTTCTGCTCTATCAGGCGCTGGTTACCGTGCCACTGGGGATTGCGGTGGCGCTCGAGTTCACCGGACCGCTGGCGGTGGCGGTGTTTACCTCACGAAGGCGTCGCGATCTGGCCTGGATTGCGCTGGCCATCGTGGGACTGGCGATCCTGCTGTGGCCGGACAAGAGCGTCGAGCACGGCATTGATCTTCGGGGCGCGCTCTGTGCACTGGGCGCGGGGGTGTGCTGGGCACTCTATATTCTTTTCGGGCGCCGGGCCGGCAGCGGCAACGGTACCCAGAGTGCTGCACTGGGCATCACCATTGCCGCGATTGTCATGGTGCCGATCGGGCTGGTCGAAGCCGGCACCGCCATCCTGTCGCCGGCCGTGCTGCCCATCGGGCTTGCCATCGCAGTGCTCTCCACAGCGCTGCCCTATACGCTTGAGATGTTTTCCCTGTCGCGGATGCCCACCCACATGTTCGGTACGCTGATGAGCCTGGAGCCGGCCATTGGCGCGCTGTCGGGGCTGATCTTTCTGGGCCAGCAGCTTACGGTGCTGCAATGGCTGGCGATCGGCACCATCATCATGGCCTCGATGGGCACAACGCTGACCTCGCGTTCGGCAGCGCCCGTCCAGAGCTGACGGATGCCCGACGCTATTCCCCCGCGGGCCGGCAAGGCGCTTTCACGGACGCTGCCGGCCGATGAGCTGATCGCACAGCTTGATAATGAGAGCCGCTGGCTCGGTTGTGCATCAAAAATTATTGAATAAACAATCACTCATGCAAGAATGTTGAGACGACAAGGGAAAATGCCTTGCTCGTCCTCCGCTGGGTTGACGAGCCCGATGCGTTGATTCCCAGTTTTCAACTGCGCAAGGAGTGATCATGACAGGCCAGACCCCGGGGACTCGAGACGTGCCACATGACGTGGTCGTGATTGGTGCCGGCGCTGCCGGCATCGCCATCGCTCAGGGTCTTCGCAAGCGGGATGCACGCCTTGATATCGCGCTCATCGATCCGGCCTCCGAGCACTACTATCAGCCGGGCTGGACGCTGGTCGGCGGCGGGGTGTTTGACGCCGACCGGACCCGGCGGAAGATGCAGGAGGTTCTGCCCAAGGGCATGACACACTACGCCTGCCTGGCCGCCGGCATCGACCCTGATCGGGGCGTCGTGCGGCTGGAGGATGGCCGCACCGTGTCCTTTCGCGCTCTGGTGGTGGTGCCGGGGCTCGAGCTTCACTGGGACGCCATCGACGGGCTTGCCGCAACGCTTGGCGAGTGCGGTGTCACCTCCAACTACCGCTTTGATCTGGCGCCCTATACCTGGTCGCTGGTCCAGAAGCTGCGCCAGGGACGAGCGCTTTTCACCCAGCCGGCCATGCCCATCAAGTGTGCCGGTGCGCCGCAAAAGGCGATGTATCTGGCTTGTGACCACTGGCGCCGCCTCGGCGTGCTGGGCAACATCAACGTCTCCTTTCACAACGCCGGCGGTGCGCTGTTTGGCGTGCCGGCCTATATCCCGGCCTTGATGGAGCAGATCCAGCGTTACGGCATCGGCCTTGAGTTTCATCGACAGCTGGTGGGCGTGGATGGGCCCGGGCGGCAGGCGCACTTTGTGATCCATGATGCCGATGGTCGACAGCGTGAGCACGTTGAATCGTTTGATATGCTCCATGTCGTGCCGCCACAGCGCGCACCGGCGTTGATTCGTAACAGCTGCCTGGCCAACGATGCCGGCTGGCTGGACCTGCACCCCCACACCCTGCAACACCAGCACTATCCCGCCATTTTCGGGGCCGGCGATGTCAGCGCCACGCCCAATGCCAAGACTGCCGCGGCCGTACGGGTTCAGGCCCCGATCGTGGCGGATAATGTCGTGGCCTATCTCGGAGGCGAGGCGCTGTCAGCGCGCTACCAGGGCTACGGGGCCTGCCCGCTGACGGTCTCGCGGGGTCGGGTGGTGCTGGCCGAATTCGGCTATGGCGGCGAACTCATGCCGACCCTGCCGGTCTGGCTCAACGACGGCCAGCGGGCCACGGGCCTTGCCTGGCAGCTCAAGGCGCATCTCATGCCGATCATCTACTGGCAGATGATGCTGAAAGGGCGTGAATGGATGGTGTCATGACGCGCCCCATAACCTTTTGATCAGGTTGGGCGGGCGTGCATGCTTTAAGCTTGTGGCAACCGTTTTAATGAGGAAGTGCTGTGGCCGCCGGTAGCCTGTTGACCCTGCTTGATGATATTGCCGCCCTGATGGATGACGTCTCCGTCATGACAAAAGTGGCGGCCAAAAAAACCACGGGGGTGCTGGGGGATGATCTGGCGCTCAATGCTCAGCAGGTCACCGGCGTGCGCGCCGATCGTGAGCTGCCGGTGGTCTGGGCCGTCTGTAAGGGCTCACTGCTTAACAAGCTGATGCTGGTGCCGGCGGCGCTTCTGATCAGCGCCTTTGCCCCCTGGCTGGTGACACCGCTTCTGATGCTGGGCGGCGCCTATCTGAGCTATGAAGGGGTGGAGAAGCTGGCGCACGCCTGGCACAAGTGGCGACACCCGGAGGCTGCCAAAAAGGACGCCACAACTGCCGAGCGCTCCCCGGAGGAGCAGAAGGCCTTTGAGCAACAGCGCATCAAGGGCGCAGTGCGTACCGATTTCATTCTGTCGGCGGAGATCATTGCCATCACCCTGGGCACCGTGGCCAATGAGGCCTTCATGCAGCAGGCGGTGGTGCTGTCGATTATCGCGCTGGCCATGACGCTGGGGGTTTACGGCCTGGTGGCGGCGATCGTCAAGCTGGATGATCTGGGGCTTTATCTGAGCCATCGCAGCACCTCCGCCGCCCAGGGGCTGGGGCGGGGTATTTTGACCGCGGCACCGTGGCTGATGAAGTTTCTTTCGGTGGCGGGAACGGCGGCCATGTTTATGGTGGGCGGCGGTATCCTGACCCACGGCATACCGGTGCTGCATCACGCCATCGAGGCGCTGACGCTGGCCGAGGGTGATATTCCGGGGGTAGGTGTCATTTTACAGCCGATTACCCCCACGCTGATCAACATGCTGGTGGGTCTGGTGCTGGGTGGGGTGATCCTTGGCGTGGTGACGCTGGTGAAAAAAATGCGCGGCACCCACTGAGATCGCTTCTGACGAAATGCTCTTTAATGCCCCGGGCCACGGGGCTGTGACCAGGGAGAGGTAACCCATGACCATGCCCGATAGCGTTGTGCCGGAGCGCAGCGAGCTGGATGCCAGTCAGGGACCGGTAGTGGTGGAGTTCGGGACGCCCTGGTGTGGCTATTGCAAGGCAGCGCAACCCTTGATCAGCGACGTCATTGGTCAGGCCGCCGGGGTATGGCATGTTCGTGTCGAGGACGGCAAGGGCAATCGGCTGGGACGGTCATGGCAGGTCAAGCTCTGGCCAACGCTGATCTTTCTAAAGGATGGTCAGGAGCAGGCACGCTGCGTGCGTCCCGAGACGCGCCAGGCGCTGGAAGCCGCGCTTGAGCGTATTCTGTAATTCTGCAGGGCAAGGGTCATGCGAGAGGACGGGTAATATCGGGGTAGGCAAGGGTGGGGCATACATGGTGACCCGAGAGTGTCATCACTGACAGCCATGACGTCCTGCCATGGCGCTCTTCCCTGAGTTCTATCGGGTCGACGTGGTCTGCTTCCCTGCCACGTCCTGTCTCCCTTTGGCGGACACCTTTCGGTTCCCCGGGCAGGTGCCGGGCGTGAGGAGCATGCTTCCCTTCATCAGCCAGGTCCTTCTGTCCGGGTGCCTTCCTGGCACCACCTCAAGCCACAGGTAATATATCGGCTTCGTTACCGGCTCAATAGATGCAGATGTATCGGTGCCCCCGATGCATTTGCGGGGTCTGTCCACCGACGGGCTGCCGGGTTGCCATAATGAATCGACCGTCATGAGGTCTTCTTCGGGTCCGGCGCAACGTCCAGGCCCTGATGGCGCGCGATAATAATGGCTTCACTGCGACTGTGGACGTCCAGCTTGCGATATAGCGAGGCGATGTAATTGCGCACCGTGCTGTGGGCCAGCGACAGCTCGGTGGCCATGCGCTTGTCGGAAAGCCCCTGACACAGCAGGATCAGCACTTCGCGCTCCCGGACGCTGAGATTGATGACCGACGGCGACGTGACGGGCACGGAATGCTGGGTATGGCGGACGCTGGCGAGTTTTTCGACCAGGGTGCGCGTAAACCACGAGGCGTCCTGCATGACAGTGTCGATGGCGGCAAAGAGTTCTGCTTCCGTGCGCTTGCGCTGGGTGATGTCGACCAGCGTCAGCAGGACCCGGTCATGATCATCGATGCTCACCATGGTGGCCGAGATCAGCCATGTCAGGCAGTCACCGCCGGGAATGGTCACGTTGCTTTCAAGACCGCTGATGGTTTCGCCGGCATCCAGTGCCGAGAGGATGCGGCGGCGAACGGCGGCAGGCAGGGGCGCATACCGGGTCAGCGGCCCGGTCTGCGAGACGCTGGCATCATGGCCCAGCGCGCTGTTAAAGGCGTCATTGACCTCCAGCAGCGAGAGCGTGTGATGATCGGCCAGTGCCGTGGGCACCGGCGACAGGTGAAACAGCGTTGAAAACTGCGCTTCGCTGCGCCGCAGCGCGCTCTGGGCCCGTCGGGTCGGTTCAAGGTCTGTGAAGGTCAGCAGCATGCAGTCTTCCTCGCCAACCTCGATGGGCTGACCGGCCACCACCACACATTTGCTCTCACCCGTGGTCCGCGGATGCAGCACGGCTTCCATCTGGGCAATCATCAGGCCTTCCTCAAGGCGGCGAAGGGCCTGTTCACGCTGGTCGGCGCCGGCAAACACATCCAGCTCGTGGATGGAGCGGTCGAGCACGTCCTGTTCGCTCAGTTCGGTCATGTCCAGAAACCCCTGGTTGACGCGAATGAAGCGCTGATCATGCAGCCGGCAGATCAGGGCCGGGGCCGGATTGATGTTGAACGATCTTTCAAAGCGTTCCTCGGCGCTGGCAAGGGCCGTGATGTCCTCGATGATCAGGGCCGCCACATGGGTGGTGGCATCAATGCTCAGCACCCGGCCGCGGGTGCGGTGCACGCGCAGATGGTCTGCCTGATCGGGCAGTATGATCTCGACGGTGACATCATCGAAGGGCGTGCCCTCGAGCAGCTGGACCACCGGTGGGTGCGGCTGGTCATGCGGCGTTTTAAAACGCAGCTGAAAGCGCTCGCGGTACGCCACGATGGTGGTGCCCAGAGCATCGACCCGCGAGACCTCGTGCATGGCCAGCGCCGCCCGGTTGGCCCAGCGCAGTGAACCGTCCGGGTCGAGCAGCATGACGCCTTCTCTCATCTCTTCGATCAGCTGGGACAGCGGCGAGGAGAAGAGATCATCAGGGCAGGGGATGTCGGTAATGGCAAGCTGGTCGGACACGGCGGCTCTCGGGCGATGAAAAACCTTATGATGCAATGGTGTGGCGATGGTGAACAGCACGCGATTCGTCGATAGGCCCGCTATGCTTGAAACGCCTCGCCCGTCCGGGCGAGTGTGCCATCTCAAGGAGTGCCATGATCATGACCCAAAAGGCCGACAGTCTCTGGCAACAGCGACTCCATGATTTTCGTGACGCCGTTGCCGGGGAGCCGATGCCCGGATGCGGTGCCACGGCCGTGGTCAGCGCCGATCTGGGCCTGGCACTGGTGCTCAAGGGATTGAATCTGAGCCAGCAGCATGACGCCAGCGCCCCGCGTCAGGCGCTGATCGATGAAGGTAACTCGCTCAAGCAGCGCCTGAGCCCACTGGCCGAGAAGGATGTGGCGGCGTTTGAAGCGTTTATGGCCGCGGTGGGGCGCGACGGGGAAGACGATGATCGCACGCAGGCCATCCATGATGCGGCCGATAACGCCGTTGAAGTGCCGCTGGAAACGGCCCGGCTGTGCGATGCGGCGCTGGCACTGTCGTATCAGGCCAAAGCGCACATTGAGCAGCAGTTCACAAGCGATGCCATTGCCGGCGCCCGCCTGATTCATGCCGCGCTGCATGGCGTACTGCTTAATGTGGACGCCAATGCCGGGCAGCTTGGCAGTGACGCGGCCCGGGATCAGGCAAGGCATGCCCGCGAGGGTCTGGCACAGCGCGCCGATGCCCTGCTGGCGACCATCACGAGCGCGCCGGACTGAGCCCCGATCGATTCCTCTCATCAGGTCATCTCATCAACTCATGGCCCAGGCGCTTTTTCGCCGCTGGGTCAGCGCGACCGCACCGTCGATCAGGGTCAGCAGCACCAGACTGCCGCCTAAAACCGGCAGTGCCAGCCCCAACAGGATGGCGGTGGCCACCACGGCCAGCGCTGCCGGTCTCGGTGCCTGCCAAAGCGCCTGTATTAGCGTCACGGGCGTCACCGCGGCGCTGGCTCGAGTCGGACGCCGACGCCACCACATGGCATATCCCAGTACCAGCATGACCACCAGCGCACTGGCAAATACGACCAGCACCAGTTGATTGATCACCCCGAACAGCACGCCCATGTGTAGATCCACGCCCCAGCGGGTCAGTTTGGCCGCCAGCGGGAATGTCTCGAATCGGGTGCGATCAATCACGGCCATGGTGGCCGGATCGATGGCAGCTTCATCCACTTCGGTGGGCCATTCGCGGCCGACCTCACGCACCTTCCAGGCACTGCCCGGTCCTGCAGCGGGAACGATCTCTATCCTGTCTGCCTTCAGCCCCTCGGTGCGGGCCGCGGCCAGCACGCGGTCGTAAAGTGTCGGGTCAAGGGAGTGACCCATCATGGCCATGTCATGCCCCGAGGGCTCGGCATGTTCGGCGTGCGGGCCCTGCGCGGTCGGTGCGGTGCCGTTCAGTTGCGTTGAGACCGTTGGCGTCTGCCAGCCGAACAGGTGACGCAGCTCGCCGATATTGCCCCCGGCGTATTTTGACCAGGTCAGCCCTGTGGCAGAAAAAAACACGAAGCCGATCAGTGCCCAGGGGCCCAGTCGAGTGTGCCAGCGACGGGCGCGCTGCCCGGCCTCATTGGCCATAGGGTGCGCCGTGCGCGCACTGCTGCGCCGGCGCTTGAACCAGAGCGCCAGCCCGCCAAGGGCCGCGATCCAGAGCCAGGACGCCGCCAGCTCGCTGTAAACGCGTCCCGGCTCGCCCAGCAGCAGGCTGCGGTGAAACTTGTCGATGGTGATGCGAAAAGCCGAGATGCCGCTGGTGCCATAGACCGGCAGGGCGCCGCGAACCTCGTTAGTGACCGGATCGACAAACATCGCCAGATGCTCCCACTGCCCAACGCTCGGGTCTGAAAACATGACTCGGGTCGTCTCGCCCGGTGCGGGCGCCGGACGGACCGCCATGGGCGCCTCATTTCGCCCCAACGCCTGCTGGGCGGCGTGGATCTGATCGGCCAAGGGCCGCGGCGTGCCGGCAGCGCTGTCGGTATAAAACTGCTCGTGATAGAGCGCGCGCTCGATCTGCGGGGTCATGGCATAGACGATACCGCTGAGGGCGACGAGCAAAAGAAACGGACCGACCAGCAGGCCGATATAAAAATGCAGTCGGGCAATGAAGGCCCAGCCCCACGGTTGGCGACCGGCGGCAGTTTTGACGGTAGGGTCTGACATGAAGTCACCTGTCATGGCCATGGTTACTGACGCCATGGCGTAGTCTCGATCGGCCTGCTCTGGTACAGGGGCCGATGACGGCAAGAACGTGAGGGGATGACGGTTCAGGCAGACAGGGGTGGGGCACGCGATAGGGCGTTGGGAAAGGGAGAATGCCGGGCATGACCCTGCAGGCGAGCGGGCACGGGCGTGGTGTCAGGCCCGGCGCGGCTGGGAGGCAGCGCCAGGGCGGTCTCGGCCATCAGAGGCGTGTGGGCCAACAGCGAGCAGTAGCCACACTGGGCAAGGTCCATGTGACCGGCGGGGTGTGTGCTGTCGTGTTGGCCAGTGCTGACCTGATGCATGTGCTGCATCTGCTGCATGGCCATGGCGTGGCTGGCCGGCATGTCGACGCGCTGAGTGTGCCAGGCAGAGGCGTGGGCGCGCTCACGCTCATGGGCCAGCGCCAGTGTCTGTGACAGCACCGGGGCCAGAAAAATGACCAGCATGGCGGCCAGGGCCAGCCAGGCCGGAAGTGAGCAGCGCAGACGGGTCATGAGCGAGTAAGGACAGCGTCCGGGAGTAGAAGGATCAGAGTCCGTGACCTTACCGCAAACCGACGCCTGATGATATCGCAATGCGGCAACGCCGGCCCGGCAATATCTTCATGACAGACAGGGTTCATGACAGACAGGGGAATACGGTTAGCTCCGGGAGACCATGCCCCGGCAGTGGCGGAGCAGCAACATGCGACAGCCTAGTCGGCTGCAGAAACGCTGGAGGCCGAGACGTCATTGTCATTGACTGCCTTGAGCGCTACGGGCACATGAAGGGCCACGGCGTCCGGCTGTGCGTCGAACGGCTCATTGGCGGCGCCCACGATCAGGCGACGACGTTCAAAGGCCAGATCGCTGCGCCGACCCAGATAGGTATCGCAGTCCCGGCAATGCACGGGATCCTCGACCGGGCGCAGGTGCCCCGATCTTACAATAATGCGTCGGCTGCCACAGTGAAAACAGCGGACATTGAGCTCTGTGGGCCTCATGAAACACCTCTGTAATTTATTTATCCATGTTATGTGATAAACCTCAAACGCCCTAGCATGAAATTGCCTTTTCATACTTCAAGCTCAGGCCACTGGACCGTCCATTTCATGTCTTTAATGATTGAGTCAGTCGTGGCGCTGGTCGTCAGGGATGGCCGCTCCCAAAAGGTGTCCACCGGGTGCCGGCACTCCCCTGCGAATCCATTCGGAGAAGCCGGGAAAGGCATGGCCCCCGTTATCGGCCGCCAGAGCTCTGGAGTTGATATGGCCGCGCGACTTTAGTTCAACAAGTGGCCGGGAAGTATCCAGTGCTTTCAGATCATACAGATAGCCGGGCAGGTAGCCCGACAGCAGCAGGCGGTAGTCGGTGGGCAGCCCCGGGATAATGTTTTTCACCATGTCAAAGACCAGCGTGGTGCAGTTGCTGGTCAGGGTGTTGTAAAAGGCCGGCGTGTCTCGCAGGTCATCGGCCTCGTCCAGATAGGCCAGAAAGAGCGTGCGGGCAGCCTCCTCTGGCAGGGCAACGCGATAGAGATAGACCTCTTCTGCGCGCACGTTGGAGCGGGTGCGCACGATGTCGTGTTCATCGGCGGCGACCAGCGCCATCTCGAACTGTTTGAAAAAGCCGCCAATGGCAGAAAAGGCCTCATTGCGCTGACGGCGAATCTCGACGGAAAACACCAGCTGGCGTCCGTCATCAAAGCCGAAACTGACCAGCGTGTGGGCGATGGCCGGACCCATCCAGTAGGAGACGATCAGATCCGTGGAGGTCAGTTCGGAAAGTCGATAGGTACGCGTCTCCCAGCGCTCGGTATAGCGCTCCGGCGTCTGCCAGTCGAAGTTGCGCACGTTGTCGATGGTGACAAGGTCCCCGTCGACGACGGCATGAGGCAGACGCGACACGTCATCGGCCCAGTCCCGATCATTTCGGGGCGCAATGCTCTGCCACCAGATCAGCAGAACCGCCAGCGCCAGAAGCCATGCCCCCAGCGCGATTCGGCGGCGCACGATGGGCACTCTCAGTGTCATGAGCGTCGCGCTGAGTCCGAGCAGCCCCCAGACGACCATGACCGTCACGACCACGGCAGAAGGCCCCGGCAGCTGATAAAAAAGCGCCAGTGCGCCCCACAGAGTGGCCGACACGATCAGCAGCGCGGCGACAAGACGCTAGGTCCAGCGCAGGCCGCGTATTAAAGGGGAGGGCATGAACGGGCTCCGGTCATTGCGGTCAGGGAAATTTTTAAATCGGGACATGATGTCGGATCCGCTGTCATGCGCCAGGCTTGAGCCAAAGATAACGCATTGCCCGAGTGAGAGCCTGCCAGGAGAGCACCATGGCCATACCGTCCCCCGTTGCACCGGATATCCGCCGTACCATGATCGCTGCCATATTGCTCGGTATCGGCTTCATGGCCGCCATCGATGAAATCATCTTTCACCAGGTGCTGGCCTGGCACCACTTCATCGATACCGGCTCCTCGGCGCTGGCACTGGCCTCCGATGGCCTGTTGCACACCATGGAGCTGGTGCTCTTCATTGTCGGGGCCTTCATGATGATCGAGCTGCACGGGCGTGCCGCTCAGGCGCCCGGCTATCGTGGCCCCGGCTTTCTGCTGGGGATGGGGGGCTTTCAGACCTTTGATGGCATCGTTGATCACAAGATTCTGGGGCTTCATCAGGTGCGCTACGTCGATCATGTCTGGCTCTACGATATCGCCTGGATCGGCGCGGGGCTTGTGGTGCTGGCCATTGGCTGGAAGCTTTTGCAGCGTGCCCGGCAGGGGCGGGCGACAAGTCAGCACTGATTAAACAGGCGCCGCCGTGACCGCCCACTCGACCCTGCACACGCCCATGGCCATGGGCGCGACTTCTGCCGTCGCATGGCTGCTGATCGCTTGTCTCTGGCTTGTCTATATCGCGGGCGTCTGGCGCACGCGTCGACAAAAACCCTGGCCCTGGTGGCGAACGCTTCTGTTCACGGCAGGCTGTCTCACGCTTGCCGTGGCGTTTGTGCCCGCGCTCATGCACGCTGCCCATCAGGACGTGCGATGGCACATGGTGCAGCATTTATTGCTGGGCATGTTCGCCCCGCTCGGGCTGGTGTTTGCCGCCCCCATGACGCTTTTATTGCGCAATCTGCCGCCCGGTGGCGCTCGGCGGCTGGTGCGCTTTCTGGGCACAGGGCCGGTGCGTGTGCTGACGCATCCTGTCACTGCAGCACTTCTGGATATCGGCGGCATGTATCTGCTCTACATGACGCCGCTGTATGCCATGAGCCTCACCACGCCGTGGCTGGGTCATTTTCTGCATCTGCACTTCATCATTTCCGGCACGCTCTTTACCTGGGCGATCGCCGGGCCCGATCCTGCGCCGCATCGCCCCGGCTGGCGCACACGCATGGGCGTGCTGTTCGTTGCCATGGCTGCACACGCCACGCTGGGCAAGCTCTTGTATGCCTTTGGTTTCCCGCGCGGTACCGGTGCCGGGCTCGAGGAACTTCATCAGGCAGCGATGTGGATGTACTACTGGGGCGATCTGGCCGAAGCGGTGCTGGTGGGGGCATTGATGCTGGCCTGGCTGCGCCGTCGCCGTCGTGCGCTGCACCCTGATGGGGCCCCGGCGGACACTCGTACCGGCTCGGACGCGTCATTGCGGGTCGATGATCCTGGCAAAATGGCGTAGACTGCGCCGCAAATTACTTGCCCCTCCATGACGTGTGCCCGGCCTGATGCGGTGCGCGGTCATGACGTTACCGTGCGGACCCCGTCTTGCAACTCGACATCCAAAAGCTTGGCTGCGAGCGCGATGAGCGCTGGCTTTTCAGCGACCTTGACTGGCAGATCGGCCCGGGAGAGCTGTGGCGCATCGAGGGCCCCAACGGCTCGGGCAAGACCACGCTGTTGCGCATTCTTTCCGGCCAGATGGCGGATTATACCGGCACGCTCTCATGGCACGGCGAAAAGCTTTCCCGCTGTCGTGAGGCCTTTATGGCCTCGATGCTTTATATCGGCCATCGTCCGGGCGTTAAAAAGGCGCTCACGGCGCTTGAAAACCTCGACTGGTATCAGGCCATGAGTGCGGTGGAAGAGGGCGGCGGCGCCCGGGCACGTCGCGACGCCTGCTTTCAGGCGCTCGAGGCGGTCGGGCTGGCAGGCTTTGAGGAGACGCCGGTAGAGGCACTTTCCGCCGGTCAGCAGCGCCGCGTGGCGCTGGCCAGGCTGGCCCTGGGACATCAACGGCTCTGGATTCTGGATGAACCCTTCACTGCCATCGACCGCGACGGCGTGCGTCAGCTGGAGCGCTGGATGATGGCGCACTGTGAGGCCGGTGGCAGTGTGGTGGTGACCTCGCATCATGACAGCGGGGAACTTTTACCCGCGTCCAGGGTTCTTAGAAACCTTTGCTTTGACGGGCAGGGAGGCGTGCACGTTGACTGCTGAGCGCGCCGACCCCCGCCGCCGGACTGTCGAGGTTCTGCCAGGTCTCTGGCAGGGATTTGCGGCCACGCTGGGTCGCGACTGTCGGCTGCGTTTTCGTCGCCGCAGCGAGCTGGCCAATCCGCTGATCTTTTTTGCGCTGATCGTCACCCTCTTTCCGCTGGGACTGGCGCCCGACAGCACGCTGCTGTCAGGCATCGCGCCCGGGCTTTTGTGGGTCGCGGCGCTGCTGTCGGTGCTGTTGTCCCTCGATGGTCTTTTTCGCGATGACTTCGATGACGGCACGCTCGAGCAGCTGCTGCTCGCCCCGCAGCCGGCCAGCGTGCTGGTGCTGGCCAAGATCGTGGCGCACTGGCTGACCACCGGCCTGCCGCTGGCGCTGATCTCGCCGCTGCTGGCAGTCATGCTGTCTCTTCCCGGTCACAGCATGGGCGTTTTGATGCTGACGCTGCTTTTGGGCTCGGCCACGCTGAGTCTGGTGGGCGCCATCGGCGCGGCGCTGACCGTGGGGCTTCGGCGCGGTGGCGTGCTGCTGTCGCTGCTGATTTTGCCGCTGTATACGCCGGTGCTGATCTTTGGCGCCGGTACGGTGCGCCTTACCATGGAAGGCGCCGTGATTGCGCCCTGGCTTGCGCTGATGGGCGCCATGCTCGCCCTGTCCCTGCTGGCCGCGCCCTGGGCGGCGGCCGCTGCCCTGAAACTCTCGCTTGATGGCTGACCCTGCCCCGGCACCGACTTGAACAACGTTGATCGATAATCATGTGGCCCATTATTCATAAACTCGGCTCCCCAAAATGGTTCTACACCATGAGCGGGCGCTGGCTCCCGTTTCTCTGGGGAATCGGTACGATCCTTGTCATCACGGGCAGTGTCTGGGGACTGGCCTTCGCGCCGCCCGACTACCAGCAGGGCGACAGCTTTCGCATTCTCTACGTGCATGTGCCGGCCGCCATTCTGGCGCAGTCCTGCTTTGCGCTGATGGCCACCTGCAGCCTGATTTTTCTGGTCTGGCGCATCAAGCTGGCGGATATGGTGGCCGGCGCCGCGGCGCCCTTCGGTGCGGCGATGACCTTCAGTGCGCTGTTTTCCGGAGCCATCTGGGGCGTGCCGACCTGGGGCACCTGGTGGGTGTGGGATGCGCGACTGACCTCGATGCTGCTGCTGCTGTTTCTCTATCTTGGCATCATGGCCCTGCGCGGTACCTTTGCCTCCCGCGACGGCGGCGCCCGGGCGGCGGCTATCCTGTCGCTGGTCGGGGTCATCAATCTGCCGATCATCAAGTATTCGGTGGTGTGGTGGAACACGCTGCATCAGGGCGCCACCTTCAGCCTGATCGAAAAACCGGCCATGCCGGCGAGCATGTGGCTGCCGCTTCTGCTCATGGTCATCGGGTTTTATCTGCTGTTTGCCGCCGTCACGGTGGCCCGCACGCGCAACGAGATCATCAGACGCCAGCCCACCGCCCGCTGGGTGCGCGCGCTGGTGCAGGGAGGGCGCAATGGCCTTTGAATCGCTGGCCGATTTCTGGGCCATGAATGGCTACGCCGTCTATGTCTGGCCGGCCTTTGGGGTCGTGCTGGGCAGTCTGGTGGCGTTTGCCCTCTACAGCCTGTTGGAACAGCGTCGGCTGCTGCGCCACGTGGCCGCGCTCGAGCGACGTGAAAGGCAGCGTCCCACGGCTCGCGCCGTAACCGATGACGGAGAGACGACATGAAGGCGCATCGTCGACAGCGACTGATCCTCATCGTGGTGCTGGTAGCGCTGGCCGGCGTGGCCATCGGGCTTGCGCTCTATGCGCTGCGGGCCAACATGAACCTGTTCTACTCGCCGACCCAGATCAGTGCCGGGCAGGCGCCCGGTGGGCGTTCGCTGCGCGCCGGCGGCGTGGTGCGTGATAACAGCGTTCAGCGTGATCAACAGACGCTGGATGTGACCTTTACCGTGACCGATTTCGAACATGATGTGCCGGTGCACTATCGCGGCATCCTGCCGGATCTTTTCCGGGAAGGGCAGGGCGTGGTCATTGTGGGCACGCTTGACGAGCGCGGCTGGATCGAGGCCAGCCAGGTGCTGGCCAAGCACGATGAAAACTATATGCCGCCGGAAGTCGACGGGGCGCTCAAGGCCGCCGAAGCACGCAGGGCGATTCCCTCCGATGCGCCTGCGGTAGCCGATAGCCGCGCCTCCGGAACGCCCTGAAACGAGATCGTCATGCTGATTCAGATTCTTCCCGAACTCGGGCTCTACGCCATGATGCTGGCCCTTGCCATGGCGCTGGTGCAGGCCATCGTGCCGCTGGCCGGCAGCCTGACCCGTCGCCCGCTGTGGATGAGCTACGCCGCACCCATGGCCTGGGGGCAGGCGCTCTTTTTGCTGACGGCCTTTGTCTGTCTGGCGCTGGGCTTTTTGTTCAATGACTTCAGCGTTACCTACATCGCTGACAATGCCAATTCAAACCTGCCCTGGTATTACCGACTCAGTGCGGTCTGGGGCGGGCATGAAGGGTCGGTGTTGCTGTGGTCGATGATGATGGCCTTCTGGGGGCTGGCGGTCAGTGTCTTTTCGCGCAATCTGCCGCGCGACATGCTGGCTCGCGTGCTCTCGGTGCTGGGCATGATCAATGCAGGCTTTCTGATTTTTATTCTGGCCACGTCGAGCCCGTTCGAGCGCATTTTGCCGGTGCCTCCGTCGGACGGCGCCGATCTTAATCCGCTGTTGCAGGACCCGGGGCTGATCGTGCATCCGCCGATGCTTTATATGGGCTATGTCGGCTTCTCGGTGGCCTTTGCCTTTGCGCTGGCCGCACTCATGGGCGGTCGCCTGGATGCGGCCTGGACACGCTGGGCGCGGCCCTGGACCAATCTGGCCTGGGCGTTTTTGAGCGTGGGCATTGCGCTGGGCAGCTGGTGGGCCTATTACGAGCTGGGCTGGGGCGGCTGGTGGTTCTGGGACCCGGTCGAGAACGCCTCATTAATGCCCTGGCTTGCCGGTACGGCGCTGATGCACTCGCTGGCAGTGACCGAAAAGCGCGGCGGCTTCAAAAGCTGGACGGTGCTGCTGGCGATTGTCACCTTCTCGCTGTCGCTGCTGGGCACCTTTCTGGTGCGCTCGGGGGTGCTGACCTCGGTCCATGCCTTTGCCAACGACCCTTCCCGCGGCACGTTTATCCTGATTCTGCTGGGGCTGACCGTGGGCGCCTCGCTGACGCTGTATGCCTTTCGGGCACCCCGGGTCAAAAGCCCGCTCGGCTTTGGCTGGTGCTCCCGCGATGCGATGCTGCTGTTCAATAACATCCTGCTGCTGGTAATGATGGTGACCGTGCTGCTGGGCACGCTCTACCCGCTCATTCTCGACAGTCTGGATCTGGGCAAGATTTCGGTAGGCCCGCCCTATTTCAATACCCTGATCGTGCCGCTGACGGTCGCGCTCGGGCTTTTCATGGGCGCAGGCCCGGTGACGCGCTGGAAGCAGATGGCGCCGCGCGAACTGATCAAGCGGCTGTGGCTGAGTGCGATCGTCTCGCTGATTGTCGCGCTGACGATTCCCTGGCTGTATGACGGTGCCTGGTCGCTGCCGGTCAGTCTGGGTCTTCTGGTGGCGGCGTGGATCGTGGTGCCGCTGGTGCGCGAGCCGCTGACGCTGATCCGTCGCTTTGGCCTGCGCGGGCCGGCGAAGCTTTCGCGCAGCCACTACGGCATGGTGCTGGGCCATATCGGCATGGCGATGACCATTGTCGGCGTGACCATGGTGTCGAATTACGATCACGCCGATAACGTGCGCATGCGCCCGGGGCATTCGGTCGAGGTCGGCGGCTATCGCTTTACCATGACCCAGCTCAACGAGGTGCATGGCCCCAACTATCTCGCTGATCGCGCCACCGTTCGAGTGACGCAGGGCGATCGGCTGATTGCGATGCTGCATCCGGAAAAGCGCTTTTTTGATGCCCGGCGTCAGGCCATGACCGAAACCGCGCTGGACCACGGGCTGACCCGTGACCTGTACGTGGCCATGGGCGAGCCGCTGGATGACGGCGAGTCGTGGGCGATGCGCATTCAGGTCAAACCCTTCGTGCGGTGGCTGTGGCTGGGTGCCCTTTTGATGGCCGCCGGCGGCATTCTGGCGGTCTGTGACAAGCGCTACCGTCACCGTAGTCGAACCCGACAGGCGATGGAGGCCCGTCCATGAAAAAACGCTACTGGCTGTTCGTGCCGCTGTTGATCTTTGTGGTACTGGCGGTGCTGCTCTGGCAGGGCCTCGGACGTGACCCGTCCCATCGCGAGTCGGCACTGCTGGAAAAGCCCTTTCCGACGTTTTCCCTGGCCACGCTCACCGACCCCGAACGCACGGTGGACGCCTCGCTGCTGAAAGGGCAGGTGACACTGGTCAATGTCTGGGGCGAGTGGTGCCCGACCTGCAAGCGCGAGATGCCCCAGCTTCTAGCGCTGGCCGAGCGCGGCGTGCACATGGTGGGGGTGGATTACAAGGACACTCGCGAGAAGGGGCGCGCCTTTTTGAACGAGTTCGGCAATCCCTTTGCGCTCACCGTCTTTGACCCGGAAGGGTCACTCGGTTTCGACCTCGGCGTCTATGGGGCGCCCGAGTCCTTTATCGTCGACGCTCAGGGCAACATTCGCTATCACCACACGGGCTATATCAAGCCCGAGGACGTCGAGGGCGTGATCCTGCCGGAGATTCAGCGATGGCAGTGATCCCGAAGGCACTGATGGCGCTGCTGGTGGCGGCCCTGCTGATGCTGCTGACAGGCACGGCAGGCGCCGACGATCTGCATCACTTTGATGATCCGGCCCTGCAGGCGCGTTATGGCGAGCTGACCGCCTCGCTGCGCTGTCCCAAGTGCCAGAATCAGGCGATTGGTGACTCCGGCTCGCCCATTGCCGGCGATATGCGAAACTTTGTGGCGCGCGCGCTGCGTCGTGGCGACAGCGATGAGGACATTCGTCAGGCCATGGTGGATCGTTTCGGCGATTACGTGCTGTATCGACCGCGCCTTGAGTGGCGCACCATCGCGCTCTGGGCGGGCCCCGGCGTGGTCGTGTTGCTGGGCGTTGCGGCCATTGCGGCACTGATTCGCTCGCGTCGACCTGAGCGCGTCCAGGCGCTGGACAGTGACGAGCGACGGCGCCTTGAAACGCTGCTGTCGCGCCATGAGCGCTCGAACCATCAGGACAGGAGTCAGCAATGATGGCGTTATGGGTGGGCCTGGCCCTGCTTTTGGGTGTGGCCATCATGTTTTTGCTGCTGCCGCTGTGGCGCAGCCGTGGCCTGCGGGCAGCGCAATCGGCGCTGGAAACACGAGGGGATGAGGTTCAGGACAACGTCACCGTGTTTCGCGACCGACTGGCAGACCTTGAAAAAGAGCTGTCGCGGGGTGAGATCGACCAGGCGCGGTTTGACACGCGGCGACTTGAGCTTGAGCGTGACCTGCTCGCCGATACCGAGGGGCAGACGCCCCAGGGGCTGAAGTCGACCTACAGTGGCTGGTGGCTGACGGCCATCGTGGTGGTGGCCGTGGGCGTTGGCTCGCTGTATGCCTATCACCGCGAGGGCAGCACGGGGGATCTCGAGCTTTATCAGGCCCGTCAGCAGATCAAGCAGGAGGGCGGCGAGCCGCAGCAGTTCATCGCGCGCTTTGAGCAGGAGGCCGGTCGCCAGCCTGATAATCCCAATGTCTGGGCATCGCTCTATCCGCTGTATCGCGACAGTCAGCAGTATACAAAAGCCGATCACGCCCTGACCCGGCTGATCGATTTAAAGGGCCGGGCGCCGTCACTGGTGTCGGAGCTGGCCCAGATTCGCTTTGTTGAAAACGATCGACAGATGAATGATGACATTCGGGCGCTGGCCGATGAGGTGCTGGCAGAAGACCCGCGTCAGCCCACGGTGCACGGCCTGCTGGGCTTTGCCGATTTCACCGACGGGGACTATCAGGGCGCCATCGATCACTGGCGTATCGCGATTGCCGGCAGCGATGATGAGGGCAGTCAGACCGCGCTGCGTCAGGCGATGGCGGCGGCCAGGGCGCGTATGGGGCCCACGGCCGACGGCGCGCCGGTCGAGCAGGACAGCGAGGCGCGCAACGAACAGGGTAGCCGGCCCTGAAATCGGTGCCTGCGACCTAGCCGACATCCTGTGCCGGCAGCCGCTGTGACTCGGCGCAGGCACACTCCAGGCCGTGCAGAAGCGCGCCCAGCCCTTCGGGGGCGCGGGCCTTGAACCGGGCACTGGTCATGACGCGAAGCGAGTGTGCCCAGGTCATGCTGCCGCCCGCTGCCATGAGTCGTTCGACCAGATCCACATCCTCATGACAGCGCAGCGGCCGAAAGCCGCCCAGCGCCTGATAGGCTGCCATGCGGATGCCCAGGTTGGCACCATGCACATGCTGTCGGCCGACGTTCTGGTGCTGATGCGCCAGATAGCGTGCGCGCAGCGCCGGCGATAGACCGTGCCATTGATTCAGATGGATCCCGCCACAGACCGCATCGGTGCCGAAGGCGCATTGAGCGCTCAGCCATGTTTCGGGCACGCAGGTATCGGCATCGGTAAAGGCCAGCCAGTCGATGCCCTTCGGCAGCGCCTGTACCCCGGCATGCCGGGCCATGCCCACATTGCGCGCGTTCACGCTCACCCGGAGCACGTCATGGGCCCTGGCGATGGCCGCCGAGCGGTCCCGGCAGTTGTCGAGCACCACCACCAGCGTGACCTCATGCCCTAGGCTGCGCGCATGGCGGGCGGCGCGGGTCAGCGATTCCAGGCATTCTCCCAGATGCTGCTCTTCATCATGAGCAGGGACCACTACGCCGATGCGCGCCAGGTCATTATGGGGTGTCGTCATGAGCGTCCTCCCGACGAGAGGTCACCGGCGAGGCCGTGCGCTGCCAGAGATCGATCAGGGTGTCGCTGTCTTCGTAATGGCCGTGGTGGGCGTAGTTCAGGCGGCTGCCCAGTGTCTGGTGGACGCTTTGAGCATTCAGGGTGCTGCCATCGATCGGGTGACGCCAGTGACAGGCCAGTAGCTCACCATTATGACTCAGCGCGGCATCGATACGTTCACACAGCGTCTCGAGCCCTTCCCGGCTCAGGTAGTACCCCATCTCGCTGATCACGATCAGATCAAACTGGCCGGCTGGCCACTGATCCGGCACCGCGCCGCAGGTGATGCTCACATGGGGCTGGCCCTCAAGGGCCTTGCGTGCGCGGGTTACGGCGCTGTCGCTGACATCCTGTATGCACAGGGTGTCACAGCGCAGGGCCAGTTCGGCGCTGAGCACCCCGATGGAGCAACCGGGTTCAAAGGCCCGGCGATAGCGCTCGCGGGTCAGCATCGCAAGTGTCAGGTCGCGTTTTCGTTTTTCATACCAGCGGGTGTGGTACTGCCACGGGTCCGCGTGTTCGGCATGGAGCTGCTCGAAGGCCTGGGCGTCCAGACGGGTCATGGGCATCGCCTCCTGTCAGTCATGGGCACCCTGGGGCTCGTCGATAAAAAAGACTTCATAAGGACGCATCAGGCGTGCCAGCACATGGCCGGGCAAAATCGGTGCCTGTCCGGTGTCCGGATCAACCGAGAGCTGACTCTCGTGGGCCTGGATGGCGGCTTCCTTTCTGGCCAGCATGTCCGCATCAAGGGGCAGGCGCCGGGCCCTGGTCCAGGGGACGCGAGAATCCCGGGGGGCGGCCCAGTGCCAGGTCCAGATCGGGATTTCGATCAGATGGGCGCCGGTCGCTTCGCAGGCCCGCGCGCAGGCGCGCCCGGTGGCTTCGTGATCGGGATGGCCATCGCCACGCCAGGTGGTCAGCACCACGTGATCAGCGGTGAGCTGAGCGGCCAGATGCTCAAACAGCGCCGCTTCATGGTGTGCAACGGCCGTATCCGGCAGGCCCAGCCGCTCAAGGGTCGTTTGTCCCTCACAGCCCAGTATCGACAGTGCCCGTTCACTCTCGATGGGGCGCTGGCGGGCGAGGCGCTCGGCACTCCAGTGCGTGGAACCCGTATGGCTTGCCGTGCCATCGGTCACGGCGATCAGGTGCAGGTGATGGCCGGCTGCAGCGAGCTGAAGCATCAGCCCGGCAAAGCCCAGCGTTTCATCATCCGGGTGGGGGGCCACGATGACGGCCTGCTGATGGGACGCCACCAGTGCCTCAGGGGAGATCAGGGGCAGGGCCTCTAGTTCCCCCGTGTTCTGCCAGTCGGCTTCCGGGGTGCCTTCGCCTTCGATGCGACGATCATCAGCGCTCATAATGACCACCCGCTGCTGGCGTCGTCGCAGAGTCTGCCCAGAGCACTCAGGTCGCGCTCGGCGTGGCTCTGGCGCAGATAAACCGGCAGATCCGCCATCATGTGGGCGAAATGGCGATCGCGACAGAAGGGACCCGCCCCCAGCGCTCGGCCGCAGTGGGCAATGATCTGTTCAACGCTGTGCTCGATGATGGCGCGAGTACGCAACGCAAGCATCTGAGCTTCTCTGTCGGGGTGAGCATCAATGACGGCGGCGGCGTCGCGAAGGGAGATCAGGCCGGTCTGCAGCGCCACATCGACGTGGCCCAGATGCGCCATCATGAGAGGGTCGTCCTGACGTGAGGCTGCCTTGGTCTGCAGTGTCCGGGCCAGCGCATGCGCACCGCCCAGCCAGCAGGCTGCGATGCCGGCGCCGCCCTGCCAGAAGCCGGGGCGCGCGATGTAGGCATCAAATCCGCCAGTCAGGGTGGCATGGGCGTCAGAAAATTCTACCTCGACGCTCGCGGTGGCCTGCATGCCGATGGCCTGCCAACCTCGATCGGTGACCGTGACGCCTTCCTGATCAAGGGCCACGGCAGCCAGCCGCTGCCGGTCTTCGTGCCAGACGGTCATCAGCGCGTGAGTGACCATCGGTGCTCCCGAACACCAGGCCTTGGTGCCGTTGAGCGTGACCCGGTCGTCATGGCCGCTGACCTGTGCACTGATCTGCACCCGGGCCTGGGGCGGCTCGGCGGCCCACATGGCCCAGCGGGCGTCATCAGGGGTATCAGGCGTGACGCCCAGCTCGGCCATGATGGCCAGCGCGTCCGTGTGGCCTTCATAAAGCTTGATGAGTGCCAGATCACACCCCGCCACGCGATATAGGGCGCGCCAGCGCGATAGCGTCTCGCCTGATCCGGGAAGAGGAAGCGGTCCCAATGCAATCAGCTGATCCAGCGGGTGGGCCAGGGCATTGATATGTTCTGCGGGCAGATCGTGACAGGCCAGTGCGCGATCAAGTCGTTCGGGGAGAGGGTCCATTCAAGCTCCTTTTGATGCCTGTCACAAGCAATCCATGCCGGGTAAAAAATGACAGGCCAGCGCTTGAGCATAGTCACTCGCGCATCACGTTATCTTGTCCGGCGTTAAGAATTTGCAGTTGGATACAAAAAGGGCTGCCGGATGGCAGCCCTGACAATGGCAATGTGATGCGCTTTTTCTCTCCCGAAGAAAAGGCCTGCGGCGTTACTGGCGTACGCCTTCCAGTGACAGATAAAGATGAACGGTCTCGCTGGCAGGGCCGAGATGGTTGTCCGGATCGATATTGAAATCGGCCAGCTTGAACTCGGTTTCCCCTTCAAAGCCCTGACGATAGCCGCCCCAGGGGTCATCGCCGCCGCCGATGCGGGTGACTTCGATCTCGACCGGCCTGGTCACGCCGTGCAGGGTCAGATCTCCCTTTAGCACGCCTTCATCGGACTCGCCTTCTTTGGGCTCAAAGCCGGTGGACACAAAGCGGGCTTCCGGAAATTTGGACAC
Organism: Kushneria sp. Sum13; assembly: GCF_052692355.1. Classification (NCBI taxonomy): domain Bacteria; kingdom Pseudomonadati; phylum Pseudomonadota; class Gammaproteobacteria; order Oceanospirillales; family Halomonadaceae; genus Kushneria; species Kushneria sp. Sum13. The sequence continues at coordinate 3,043,675 of NZ_CP199847.1, read as the reverse complement.
GTTCAGGAAATCGGCGCTTTTAAGGTGCTTGTCTCGTTCGGCGTGGTTGGTATCCAGACTGTCGGTATGAATGGTGACCTCGGCAGCGGAAGCTGTCAGGTCATCCGGGTCGTAGCTGAAGCTGCCGTCGAAGTCGCGAAACTGGCCCAGTAGCCAGGAGTAGCCCAGATGCTGAATGCGAAATTCGATGAAGGCGTGCTGGCCTTCCTTGTCGATCTGGTACTCGGCGGCATCGGCCGTGGGGCTGACGGCCATCGCCAGCGGTGACAGGGCCATGGCAGCAAGACCGGCGGCAAGTATTTTTTTCATGAGCATTGTTTTCCCTGAATGAACAAACGAAAGCACAGCGATTAAAAAGGAGAAGAAAGGGCGTCAGGCACGGCGCCCCAGCATGCGAATCAATGTGGCATCACGATCAATGACGTGATGTTTCACGGCCAGCAGGCCATGACCGACCCCGGCCACGATCAGCGACCAGGCCACGTACCAGTGCACCGTGCCGGCCAGCGTGGCCTGATCCCTGAACGGGGAGGTCAGTGCGGGCAATTCGACAACACCGAAGACGCTGACGCCTCGACCCTCGGCCGTCGAGATTAGATAACCGGCCACCAGTACCGTGCACAGCAGCAGATACAGCAGTAGATGACCCACATGAGCCGCGCGCCGGGCATGCAGGTGGCCCAGTGCCGGCGGGCGCGGAAAGGCAAGGCGCGCTGCGACACGCAGAATCAAAAGGGCTGCCAGGGTCAGACCGAAGGATTTGTGCCACCAGGGCGCCCGGTGATACCAGCTGTCGTAATACGAAAGGCCCGTCATCCACCAGCCGCTGGCAAAAAGGCCTGCGATCAGCGCTGCGCTGCTCCAGTGCAGCGCCATCGAGGCAGGGTGCCAGCGCTCGGGCCGATTCGATTGCACAGTCTCCACATTGGCCATTGGTGCCATCCGCTTTCAAGCGATGCCGAAGCAAGGCGTCATTGTCATGAACACGGGGCAGGCAGCGCCCGTCCAGTGGTGTGACGGCATCGTGCCGTACTCCCTGCATGCAGAAAAGCGAAAATACTCAGCGCCATGATTCGAAAAAATCGAATCAAGACGTTAGGAGTAGGTGGTATGGAAATACTGGCGGACAGCCGCGGTAAACATGCTGTCCTTCAGAGAGATACATCAGAGAGGTATATCAGCGCGAGGCAAGCTGGCGGACGGTGTCGCCGGTCAAAAGGCGCCTGGCGCCCAGATAGTGGCGCTGCCAGTAGTCGCCGGAAAGCGAGCTGACGCGAATGTTTTCGCCGGTTCGAGGGGCCTGAACGAACTGGCCATCGCCTAGATAGACACCGACATGATCGGCGGCGCTGGCGGCCTTGATGCGGAAAAAGACCAGATCACCGCGTTTGAGCGAATCCAGAGCGACCGGAGTGGACTTTGACCAGTGATACATGCCGTTGGCCGTACGCGGCAGATCCCCGGAGAGAAGATCACGAAAGGCGTAATAGATCAGACCGCTGCAGTCAAAGCCTGCCTGAGGAGTCGTGCCGCCCCAGAGGTATGGCCGCCCGACCTGATCCATGACGGTGTCCATGGCGCGCGCCATGGCCATTTCACCGGGCCGGTCGATCTCTTCGTTGAAGGCGTATTTCTTGTAGTTGAAGTTATCCACACCCGCAGCGATGGCCTGTGTCGATCGCCCGGGGGCAATCGAGCGGCCCTGAGCCGCAGCCTTTTTAAGCTGGGTTTCGGACAGCCCCAGCTGGCGGGCGCGGGCCTGCTCGCGCTTGCGTTTGGCGCGCAGTTCGCTGGCCGTGCCATGCTCGGGCTGCAGCAGCTGTCGAGCCTGCACCGGTTCAACGGCGCCGGGCAAACAGGGGCTCAGCAGCAGGATCAACAGCAGACCCAGCGCCCCCTGGCGGGCCGCTCGGCGTGAGAAGTCTGGATGTGGCATGTGGGTGCTCATCGGGTCGGTATCGTGTCAGGGCATGGGCCGGCGCCACAGCGCGCGGCAATCTGACAAATCACGGCAGGGGCATTGATAACATCCCGAGGGGGTGCCGGGACATGATCAATGCGCGCATTCTAACGTTGAGTGCACCACATCGCGACCCATATAAGCCGAGTTATAGAGGCCAGAAGAGTCCCATGCTTACGTGGTTGCACTTAAAAACGCCGCGTCAGACGATCAATACGGCCGTTTCGAGCATTTTCTGAAGTGGCTGGTGGGAGGAAGACGGCATGCCGCGCATGAATGCCATCAGCGCCTCGATCGTTTTAACCGACCATCATGAGTTCAACGAACCGCTGATGCTGATTCCGGGCTCATACGAAAAGTTCATGCCCCGCATTGGTGAGACGCCGGGCACGGAGCACCTATGCAGGAGACAGGGGCAGGAAAAAAGCGGCAGGGTGCCATCGTGCTTTGCCGCTTTTTCATGGCTATGGTTTTGTTATGTCTGTAATAAAGCGTAATTTGCATCAATAATCATGCATGGATCTTCAAAAGGAACAGGTCATGGCCTTCCAGCCCGGTTTCACCGATGGACGCACGCTTGCCGAGCCCCTGGGCAAGATTGTCTGCGTGGGTCGCAACTACGCCGCCCATGCCAGAGAGCTCAACAACGAAGTCCCGACCGCGCCGCTTTTGTTTATCAAGCCGGCTTCCAGCGCCACCCCCATGAAAGAGCGCATTCGGGTGCCGCGTCATCTCGGCGAAGTACATTTTGAAACCGAGGTGGCACTTTTGATAGGGCACCGACTGTGCCGTGCGCGGCCGGAAGAGGTGTTGCCGGCCATCGTTGGCGTGGGGCTGGCACTGGATCTGACCCTGCGTGATGTGCAGTCAAGGCTCAAGGACAAGGGACACCCGTGGGAGCGGGCCAAGGGTTTTGATGGTGCCTGCCCGATCAGCGAGTTCGTGCCCTATGATGCACAGGGCATGAACCTTGATGATCTGCGCTTTAGCCTGACCATCGACGGTGAGCGTCGCCAGACCGGGCATACGGCCCTGATGCTGTTCAAGGCGGTCGAGCTGATTGTCGAGATATCGCGCTCGTTTACGCTTGAACCCGGGGATGTGATCCTGACTGGCACCCCGGAAGGGGTCGGCGCGCTGCCCGAGGGTGCACGACTGGCCCTGTCGCTGGACGGGCATTTCGAGATCACGGCCCGCAGCTGATTTCATGCTGAAGCAGGCTGAGCGTATACTCGAAACCCTGTGCCGGGCCTGACACCCGGCCGCGCTATCCGCGCAGTGTGTGTGGCCCGCTTTCGAAGATCCGAAAGCCCTGCGGCGACACGCTTCTGTCGAGGTTCAGACATGCTCGTCACGGGCGGTATTGCTGCCCTGCGGGTCTGATATCGACAGCGCTTTCGTTGGTTCCGGGCATTGCGCCCCTGCGGGATGGGCCGGGACCTGTTCGTATTCATTACCATCAAAAGTGATCAGATCATGAGCCAGGAAGACCGGCCGGATAGCCCCTCCACTGCACCGCTTGCCAACGAGCGGGCGCATGCCCGTCGCCATTCATCGCTGGTGGTTGACGGCCCCGGCAAGGCCGCCAGCCGCGCCATGCTGCGCGCCGTGGGTTTCAGTGATGAGGATTTCAAAAAGCCTCAGGTCGGGATCGCCTCGACCTGGAGTCGCGTCACGCCCTGCAACAGCCACATCAATGTGCTGGCGGACGCCGCCAGTGACGGCGCCGATGAGGCCGGTGGCAAGGGCGTGGTGTTCAACACCATTACCATCAGTGACGGCATCGCCAACGGCACCGAGGGCATGAAGTATTCGATGATCTCGCGCGAGGTCATTGCCGATTCCATCGAGACCGTGGCCGGCTGTGAAGGCTTTGACGGCGTGGTCGCCATTGGTGGCTGCGACAAGAACATGCCCGGCTGCATGATGGGGCTGGCCCGTCTGGACCGTCCCGGTATTTTCGTTTACGGCGGCACCATTTTGCCGGGTGAAGGCCATACCGATATCGTTTCGGTCTTTGAAGCGATGGGTGCCCACTCCCAGGGCAACATGGACCTCATCGACGTCAAGCGCATCGAAGAGACCGCGATCCCCGGACCGGGCTCGTGCGGTGGCATGTATACCGCCAACACCATGGCCTCCGCCATCGAGGCACTCGGCATGAGCCTGCCGAACTCCTCGGCGCAAAACGCCGTCTCCCAGACCAAGCAGGACGACAGCCGCGAAGCGGGCGCTGCCGTGCTCAAGCTGCTCGAGCTCGACATCAAGCCGTCCGACATCATGACGCGCAAGGCGTTCGAAAACGCCGTGACCGTGGTCATCAGCCTGGGCGGTTCCACCAATGCGGTGCTCCACCTGATCGCGATTGCCAACACCATCGGCGTGGAATTGACGCTGGATGACTTCACCGAGATCGGCAAGCGCGTGCCGGTGGTGGCGGATCTGCGTCCCAGCGGTCATTACATGATGAGCGAACTGGTCGCCATCGGCGGCATTCAGCCGCTGATGAAGATTCTGCTTGATGCAGGGCTGCTGCACGGCGACTGCCTGACCGTGACCGGCAACACGCTGGCCGAGAACCTTGCCGATGTGGCGCCCTATCCGGAAGGCCAGAGCATCATCAAGCCGCTGGACAACCCCATCAAGGCGTCCAGCCACCTGCGCGTGCTTTACGGCAATCTGGCGCCGGAAGGCTCGGTTGCCAAGATCACCGGTAAGGAAGGCACCCGCTTTACCGGTACGGCGCGCGTGTTCAATTCCGAAGAGGAAGCGCAGGCGCGCATCAACGACCTGACCGTGGTCGCCGGCGACGTGCTGGTGATTCGCTACGAAGGCCCGCGCGGCGGTCCGGGCATGCGCGAAATGCTCACGCCCACGTCGGCCATCATGGGTCGCGGTCTTGGGGACAAGGTGGCGCTGATTACCGACGGGCGCTTCTCCGGCGGCAGCCACGGCTTTGTGGTGGGTCACATCACGCCGGAAGCCTTTAACGGCGGGCCGATCGCGCTGGTTGAGGACGGTGACGAGATCACCATCGATGCCGAAAACGACGTCATGACCCTGCACATCGATGACGCCGAGATGACCCGTCGCCGCCAGGCCTGGCAGCGTCCGAAGCCGCGCTATACACGCGGTGCGATGGCCAAGTATGCCCGCACGGTCAGTTCGGCCTCGCTCGGCGCCCTGACCGATCTGCCGGAGGCAACCGACGATCTGAACTGATCATTGGCCTTCCCCTGCATGACAACGCCCCGGCCATGGCCGGGGCGTTTTTTGGTGCCGGGGACTGACGCTCAGAGCGCCAGCGGCTGCGTCTTTTCGGCAAGCCAGGCGCGGGTCTCATCATCGAGCGTGGGCGACAGGCGCTCAAACACCGTGCGGTGATAGTCATCCAGCCAGGTCATTTCGTCTTCACGCAGCAGCGCGGGCTCGATCAGGCGAGTATCTATGGGGCACAGGGTGAGCGTCTCGAACTCGAGGAAAGCGTCGCCATCCAGGGTGTCAACGTCTGTCACGAGACGATTGGCCACCAGGTTTTCGATGCGAATGCCCCACTGGTTCGGCCGGTAGAGACCCGGCTCGATCGAGGTGATCATGCCCTCGCGCATGGCGGTCTGCGGTGTGGGCAGCGCGCCGCGCGAGATCACCTGCGGGCCTTCATGGACGTTGAGGAAATAGCCCACCCCGTGGCCGGTGCCGTGACCGTAGTCAAGGCCTGCCTCCCATAGCGGTGCCCGGGCGATGGCGTCCAGCCGCGGCGCTTCGATGCCTTCGGGGAAGCGGGTACGTGACAGCGCCATCATGCCCTTGAGCACGCGGGTATAGTCGGCCCTTTGAGCCGGTGTTGGCTCGCCCACCGGGATGACCCGGGTGATATCGGTGGTGCCGTCGAGATACTGGGCCCCGGAGTCGATCAATAAAAGTCCCTGACCCTCAATGCTGGCATGCGCCGCCTCGGTGGCGCGGTAGTGCGGCAGCGCCCCATTGGCGCTGAAGCCGGCAATGGTGGGAAAACTGCGCGAGATGAAGTGCTTCTCCCGCGTGCGCTCGGCCGTCAGGCGGGCGTCGATGGTCAGCTCGGTGATCGACTCCCCGCGTTCCAGCGTCGCCTCGAGCCAGCAGAGAAGCCGGCACAGGGCGGCGCCATCACGCGTCATGGCCGAGCGGATATGGTCGATTTCTGCCTCGCTCTTGCAGGCCTTGGCAAGCGTGGTCGGCTGAAAGGCCTCCACGAGCGTGACCTGCCCGGGCAGGGCCTGAACCAGTGACAGCGTCACCCGTGCCGGGTCGATCAGAAGCCGCGTGCTTTCGGGCAGACGGGTCAGGGCGTCGAGGGCCTCGGCATAGTCATGCAGAAAGACGCCATCATCGGCCAGCGCCTCGCGAAGTACCGCAGAGACCTTGTCCTGATCGATGAACAGCCGAACATGATGCGTATCGACCAGCGCGTGGGCCAGAAACACCGGGTTGTAGTCCACGTCGCTGCCGCGCAGATTGAAAAGCCAGGCGATGTCATCCAGCGTCGAGATCAGGTGCGCATCGGCGCCGGCCTCATTCATGGCCTGACGCAGCTGTGCCAGACGATCAGGGCGGGTCTGGCCGGTGAAGGCAGCGTCATGGGGCTCCACCGGTGCCTGCGGCAGGGCCGGGCGATCGAGCCAGATCTCCTCGAGCAGGTCCCGGTCACTTTTAATCGTGACGCTCTCGCCCAGCCGCGCGGTGAAGGCGCGATGGGCCGCCAGCGGCAGCACGGCACCATCAAGCCCCAGGGTAATGGCGCCCGTGTGGTTGACGTCGAGCCAGTCGATCGGTGCCAGAATCTGCTGGCCCTGGGCCACCTTCATCATCTCGATGCCGCTGCCGGAGAGCTCCTTGTCGGCCTGTACCCAGTAGCGACTGTCGACCCAGAGCCCGGCAAAATCATGGGTGACCAGCAGCGTACCGACCGAACCGGTAAAGCCGGTCAGCCACTCGCGACCCTGCCAGTGGCCGGGCAGATATTCCGACAGGTGCGGGTCAGAGGAGGGCACCAGCCAGGCATCAATGCCGTGCGTCGTCATGGCCTGGCGCAGGGCGTCGATGCGCTGTGAAGGAGTGTTGACTGGAGCGGTCATGGCAAAGTCTCCGAGGTGCCTGATTCAGCGGTGCGGCTGTGGGCCAGCAGGCGGCGGATGGGTTTGATCAATATCATGAGTATGACCGCCCCGATCAACAGCGCCAGTGCGCAGCGGCCGAAAAGTTCAGGCAGTTGGGTGACATGTTCGGGGCTGACATGGCCACCGATCAGCCCGGCGACCAGATTACCCAGCGCCGAGGCGGCAAACCAGATCCCCATGATCTGGCCACGCATGGACATCGGCGCCAGCTCCGTCATGGTCGAAAGCCCGACCGGGCTCAGGCAGAGCTCGCCCAGGGTGAGCAGCAAAAGACTGGCTACGATCCACAGCGGCGAGACCAGACCGGCACCGTCAACGACCTGCCAGGCGGCCATTACCATCAGACCAAAGCCGGCTGCCGCGAAAACGAGTCCGGCGCCGAACTTGGCAACGCTTGACGGCTCAAAACCGCGTCGTGCCATGGCCGGCCACAGCCAGCCAAACAGCGGTGCCAGCACAATGATGAACAGCGGATTGAGCGACTGGAACCAGAGCACCGGAATGTCAAAGCCCATGATCTGACGGTTGGTGTAATCCGAGGCAAACAGGTTATAGGAGGTAGGCTGCTGCTCGAAGGAAGCCCAGAACAGGGCCGCGGCCATGAACAGAATCAGACAAACAATGACACGGGCCTGTTCGTGCCGGTTGAGGCCGTTGAAAAACATCAGATAGATGAACCAGCCCAGCACGCACAGCCCTACCACATAGCTCATGGCGGTGGCGATGGCGACCGGGTTGAAGGTAATGACGCCGGCCAGACCGAGCGCAGTCAACAGCGCCACCAGCAGCAGACAGATCGTCACGCCGATACCAACATGGCGGCGCTGATTGACCGGCGCATCCCAGCTCGATTCGCGACCGTGTGCCCGGTCAAAGCGTTGCATGGCCGGAACGGCGGTGAGCCGGAAGATGATCAGCGCGAGCAGCATGCCGAGACCGCCGGCGCCAAAGCCCCAGTGCCAGCCAATGTTTTCCATGGCAAACCCGGTCACCAGCGGAGCGATCAGCCCGCCCAGATTGATGCCCATGTAGAAAATCGAGAAACCGCCGTCACGGCGGGCATCGCCCTCTTTATAGAGGGTGCCGACCATGACCGAGATACAGGTCTTGAAGATCCCCGAGCCCAGCACGAGCAGAATCAGCCCGATATAGAACATCGGTGTGCCCCAGAGCGCCGACAATGCGATGGACAGATGACCCAGCGCAATCAGAATCGAGCCATACCAGACCGCGCGACGCTGGCCCAGCCAGTTGTCGGCCAGCCAGCCGCCCGGCAGCGTGCTCAGATAAATCATGCCGCCAAAGATGCCCACAATGGCAGCGGCGGTATCGCGGGGAATGCCCAGCCCACCGTCGGCAAGCGCTGCCGCCATGTAGAGCACCAGCAGCGGGCGAATGCCATAAAACGAGAAACGCTCCCACATTTCAGTGAAAAAGAGCGGCCCCAGCGGGCGAGGGTGGCCAAAAAAGCCGCGTTCAGAGGAAGTTGCCATGACAGTATCCAGCAGATAAGACCCGGAATCGAAGCGGCCGGTGAGGCCTGTGATAAACGTCGTGCACCATACGAGCCGCCATCGCCGGGTGCAAACCATCATTGGTGTGAGCGCCTGACGCCAGCGAATCATTTGCCATGTTCGAAAGCCCTGAAAGAATTGTCGGGTAAGTTGGCGAGAGTGTTCCTACACTCAACAGGAAGCCAACCTTCAGGGATGAATCATGAAAGTACACAAGGGTATGTGGTGTGCCGGCGCTTTGGCGCTGGCGATGAGCGGCTTTGGTCAGGTGGCGCAGGCAGGGTCTGTGGAAGAGTCTGCCGATGTGCCTCAGGCCGACCGCGAACTGGTCAACAAGTGCCATGAAGCGGCCATGAACAGCAAGGACAAGGATACCTTCGAAAGTTCCCAGCTTCTGATGGAACAGCAAAACGCCGGTGATTATGAAAAGGGCGAAGAGCTCCTTCTTCACATCAATATGCTGGGCCACGGTACCACCATCTACAACGTCAGCTGCAACGTGGATGAGCAGGGCAACGTGACCTACGAAGATTTTCAAAAGGCGGGCACGCCGGCAGGTTCCACACGCTGATCAACGTTTCGAATATCCAGCAGAAAGGCCCCATTCGGGGCCTTTCTGCTGTCAGGACCTTTTGCCAAAGGAGGGGGACATGGCGCTCTCGCTGTGTGAGCAGACGCTTTTTTCCATCGACACGCCCATCGGCGTGATCAGTGATACGCACGGGTTGTTGCGCGATGACGCCCTGAAGGCGCTTGAGGGCTGCGCATTGATTCTGCATCTGGGCGATGTCGGTAACCGAGGGATTCTTGAACAGTTGGCCGGTCTGGCCCCGCTGGTCGCCGTGCGCGGCAACATCGACCGGGAAACGTGGTGTGAGGCGCTGCCGGTGCATCGCGATATCGTGGTGAACGGCTGGCAGCTGCACCTGGTGCATGACATTGCCGATGCCAATGCTGCAATGACCTGTGACGCCGTGTTGTTCGGCCACTCACACAAGCCGCGTCAGCAGTGGGTCGAGGAGAGCTTCGGGAAACGGCGGCTTTACTTTAACCCGGGAAGTGCCGGCAAGCGTCGCTTCAAGCTGCCCATTACGGCCGGCAGGCTTGATGCCCGAAAGGACAGTCTGTGCAGTGGCGTGATGCATTTCGTACTGGAGGGCTGATGCCCGGCACTTGCCGGGCATCAGGGTCGGTTGCAGGAGCGGACCGCGTTACATCGGCGGGACGGTGCCGTCCAGGCCGACAATCACGACCTTCGCCTGTACGGGCGAGGCGGACAGGTCACCGGCCACAAAGACCGCTTCACCCTTTTTGATGTCGTCCATGGTGGCTTTCTGAACGGCCACGACCGGCACATCACGCGGGACCATGATCTGCTTTTTGCCGTCACCGTAATCCACGGTCAGGGTCATCATGTTCTGATCAGCACTTTTTGATTCGCTGACGGTGCCGTTGGTCATGCTTGAGCCGCCGCCGGCGCCGCCCATCTTGCCCTCACCGGCCTTGCTAACGGTGCCATTGGTCATGCTTGAGCCACCACCGCTGCCGCCCATCTTGCTATCACCTGCCTTGCTGACGGTGCCATTGGTCATGGTCGAGCCGTCACCGGCGCCGCCCATTTTCCCACCACCCATCTGCTCGCCGCCGGCGCTGTCATGGCCACGCGGCATGTCCCAGGGGTAGTCGCCTTCGCCGGTGCCTTTCATCGATTCAGGAAAGACCACCACTTCCAGTGCTTTTGAAGGCTGGCCATTCTCACCCGGCGCATTGGCGGTGCCGATAAAGGTACCTTCCTTGATCTCGTCAAGGCTTGACGGCGTAACGCCTGCCACGCGCGTCTGATCATTGAGGATCACTTCATGCGTGTCGCCGCCATTGGTGGACGTCACGGTAAAACCGTGATCGCTGACCGCGCTGATGGTGCCACGCAGGTGCCGGGGCGTTTCACTGTGACTGTCGGCCGCCAGCGCCGTGCCGGTGGAAAGGGTGCAGGCCATTGCAATGGCCGAGGCCAGCAGAGTGGGACGGGCGGTTCGAAACGACAGCATGGCGAATATCCTTTTCGGGAAAAAAGACACCAGGCAACGTCATGCGCTGCCTGACTGCTCTCAGTTCAGCCTGGTGTGGCCTTTTGTCAAATCGAGTCGTCTCATGTAGCGACCAAAGCCGCATCCGTAACATGACTTCCGATTGCTTTGTTCTTCATCGGACAGAACGCTAGATACCGGCATACCAGGTATAGCCACGATCCTCCCAGTAGCCCCCCTTGCCACCCTGAAGGTCATCGAAATGTTCGACCAGCGTGATGCCCTTGAGATACTTGGCCATCTTGTAGCCGAGCTGTCGCTCCACGCGCAGGCGCAGCGGCGCGCCGTTGCCCACGGGCAGCGGTTCATCGTTGAGCGAATGGGCCAGCAGGGTCTGGGGGTGGAAAGCCTCAACCATGTCGATGCTTTCGTAATAATCGTGCTCGCCGTCGAGCTGATCCATGCAGTGAAACACGACGTAGCGGGCCGAGGCGTGTACGCCTGCCTGCTCCAGAATGTCGCCCAGCACCGGTCCTGACCATTGTCCGATGGCGCTCCAGCCTTCCACGCAGTCGTGGCGGGTGATCTGGGTACGCGAGGGCATCCCGCGAAGCGTTTCAAGCGAGAGTTCCAGCGGCGTGCGCACCAGCCCGCCGACCGTAAGACGCCAGTCAGCGAAGTCGTTGGCGGCCAGCTGTCGATACAGCGCGGTCTGTGGGTCCACCGTGCCGTTGGGCCGAAAGACCGGCGAGATCATCGAGGCCGGATACTCCACGGCCAGCGATTCGCGCCCGGCCAGCAGTCGCTGCGTTCTGAGGTTGAGCGTCTCGGCGCTGTCAAGAAGGCTGATCACGGCATCATTTTCCGACAGCCGGTCGCAGCCGACCAGCCCCAGAGCTGCCGCCCCCAGCAGCGTACGCTGCAGCAGGGCGCGGCGACTAAAGGAAAACTCTGGTGGCGGGCGACGGCTCATGACGGTGACTCCGGATCAGAAGACGAGGACGAACGCGGCACGCGGCCGGTGATCATGCCGCGAAGCTGGCGCAGGGGGTTGGAGAGCAGCACCATCGCCACGTGAACCACGGCAAACAGCACCAGTGAAAAGGCCGTGATGAAATGAATCGAACGCGCACTCTGGCGCCCGCCGAACAGGTCCAGCAGCCAGGGTGCGGCGGCATTGATGGTGGGCGACATGCAAAGACCGGTCACGATCATCAGCGGCAGCGCCAGAAAGACCACGCTCAGGTAGCTGAGCTTCTGCAGGCTGTTGTACTTGCCCGCATGATCATGAAAACGCAGCTTCGCATGGTTGATGATGTCTCGGCCGAGCCCGCGCCAGTCACGGCCATCCAGCCAGAAATTGCGTCGGAAATGGCCACTCAATAGTGCGTAAAGGGCAAAGAGCGCCCCGCTGATGGCAAACAGCCAGGCAAAGAAGAAATGCCACAGCCGACCCATGCTCAGAAACTGATAGCTCGGCAGGGTTGCCCAGCCGGGAAAGCCCCGCACACTACCGTCCGAGTATCCCAGAATGCCGGTGGTCGTGAACTGCCAGGGGCCCAGCGCGGTCATGCCGTTGATACTGCCATCGGCGGCCCGCATGGCGTACATCTCAAGCCAGGGGGCATCAAAGTCGGAGGCACTGCCCCAGTACAGCGCGGGGTGGGCATTGAAAATCTGCAGGCCGCTGAGCAGCAGCACGATCAAACACCAGAGATTGATCCAGTGCCAGACACGTACCGGCAGGCGATGGCGCAGGCGTTGCGTGATGTTTTGATTGGAAGAACGTCCGGGCATGCCAATATCCCGCAGAACAGGGTAGTTAGTGGAGTATGGGCCTGCATTGACGTTTTCTGCCAGTCATCCTGTCTGCGTCACACTCAACAGCAGAACGGGGCAGGTAAGGGCGTGCAGAAGACGCTGGTCAGAAACCGCGTTGTACAAGGGCAGGGAAGCGCCGAGAAGCAAGACGGCTCTGGACTCGAAGGGGCAGTTCTGAACTCGAAGGGTCATACTGGCCAGAGCGTTGGTCAGCGCATCGATCAAAAAAAGTAGCGCCCACCTGGGTGGACGCGACATGAAACATTACCGGTCGGGATTGCCGGACTGGCTGGGGGTACCGGCGCGCCAGGCCATGGAAGAAATAAAGGAAGACGAGCCGCTGATCAGGGCCTCGGTGACACCGCTTTCGGTACACCACGTCTGGCTGTCGGCCATGCCCAGACGGGCACTGGTCGTGCGGATGGACTGGCTGTCATTGTCGATGTAGATACACTCCAGTGGTGTATCCCGCGGCGGTGCCTGCTCTGACATCAGCGTGTAGCCGCCCTTGCGTACGACGTCGCGATAGTTGCTGACAATACCTTCCATGGTACTACTCCTTGAAACATGACTCGGGTTTTGCAGACCGGATCGCCTTCATTGGCAATTACGGTTATATGCCATCCAATCATCCGGCGCGAGCGCGCGCCATAACATAAGTTGATATTGATACAACCCTTCATTAGTCAAATCCTTTTACTGACCAATGTGGTGAGACAGGCGTGCATCAACTGCATCATCGTCTATATTTTTATCCAGTATCCACATGGCCGTTCACGGAGAGAACCTGATGACCAATCGCACGGAAGACCCCAGCCATAACGACCAGGCCAGCAATCTCGAGAAGGATCCCAACGACTGGGCCACGGGTGATGAAAGCATGACCGGTGCTCAGGCGTCCTATCTGCGCACGCTGTGTGAAGAAGCCGGTGTCGATTTTGATGACTCGCTCACCAAGGCGGATGCGTCCAAAATGATTGACGAGCTCCAGCACAAGACCGGTCGGGGCGAGAATCACTGATCCGGTTGCTAAAAAATTGGTAGCGGTTGAAACGTCAAAGCGCCTGCGGGCGCTTTTTTCATGCCCGTTTGAGCGTCCGGCGCCCGGCCGTGCCAAATTCGAAGGGCTGGCGTATGATCGATGAGCGGCCGGGGCAAAGGCCCGGCTGAGCCAACAATCCAGAATGCTTGAGCTTCGAGTCTGCCGTGTCCCTACTTGCCCGTCTCAATATCGACAAGTTTCTCCTCTATCTTGTCTGCACTGTCGTGCTGGCCTCGCTGTTACCCATTTCAGGCCGCTATGCCGAGTGGTTTTCCATTGCCACTACCATTGCCATTGGCATGCTGTTTTTCCTGCATGGCGCCAGGCTCTCGCCCAAAACCGTTGTGAAGGGCATGACCCACTGGCGCCTGCATCTGGTGATCTTTCTCACCACCTTTGGGCTCTTTCCGGTACTGGGGCTGATCATCGGGCTGCTGTCACCGGCATTGCTGTCACCAGCGCTTTATACCGGCATCCTGTTTTTGTGCGTGCTGCCTTCAACCGTGCAGTCCTCGATCGCGTTTACCTCGATCGGCGGGGGCAACGTGGCCGCAGCGATCTGCTCAGCCACAGCGTCCAATATTTTAGGCATGTTCATCACGCCGGTCCTGCTGGGGTTGGTGCTCAGCGTCAATGCTGACGCCGGTGCCGGCCCGTCGCTGGGGGCCATCGGCAACATTCTTATGCAGCTGCTGGCGCCCTTTCTGCTGGGACAGCTCCTGCAGCCCTGGATCGGGCAGTGGGTTCGCGAGCACAAGGCGCCCCTGATGATCGTCGATCGCGGTTCCATTCTGATGGTGGTTTATCTGGCCTTCAGCGAGGCCATCGTCGGCGGGCTCTGGCAGCACGTTGATGGGGTCAGCATCGCCACCATGATCGTGGTGGACTGCGTATTGCTGGCGCTGGTGTTGATGGTCACCCGCACCGTCAGCCGTCTGATGGGCTTTTCCCGTGAGGACGAAGTCGCCATTGTCTTTTGCGGCTCCAAAAAGACGCTGGCCTCGGGCGTCCCGATGGCCAATGTACTGTTCCCGGCCGCTCAGGTCGGCAGTGCACTGCTACCCTTGATGCTGTTTCACCAGATTCAGCTGTTTGTGTGTGCCATGCTGGCGCGCCGCTATGCCACCCGTCGCGCGGCGGCCACCGCGGAGGCACAGACCGCGTCATCGAACGCCTGATCGGGCGTTGGTAGTTGATGATATGTAATGACTGACCATCGAGCAGGGAGAGAGCACGTGAATAAAAGCGTTTTCATTACCGGTGCGACATCAGGATTTGGCCGCGCAGCGGCGCGCCGTTTTGCCGAGGCCGGCTACTCACTGGTGCTGACCGGCCGCCGCCGTGAGCGCCTGGAGGCACTTGAACAGGAGCTTTCAGGGAAGGTGGCCGTGCATGTCATCGAACTGGACGTGCGCGATGAAGCTGCGGTGAAAAAGGCCGTTGATGAACTGCCGCAGAAGTTTGCCTCGGTCCATGTCCTGCTTAACAACGCCGGTCTGGCGCTGGCGCCGGAGCCGGCTCAGGACGTGGCGCTGGAAGACTGGCACACCATGATCGATACCAACGTGAAGGGGCTGGTCAACGTCACTCACGCGCTGCTGCCGACCCTGATCGAGCTCGGTGCTGGTACCAGTATCATCAATATCGGCTCCACGGCCGGGAAGTGGCCCTACAAGGGCAGCCATGTGTATGGCGCCACCAAGGCGTTTGTCGAGCAGTTCAGCTACAACCTGCGCTGTGACCTTCACGGCACCGGCGTGCGCGTGACCGACATTGCTCCCGGCATGGCCGAAACCGAGTTCACCCTGGTGCGCACCAAAGGCGACCAGGCGGCTTCCGACCAGCTTTATGGCAACACCACGCCGATGTCGGCTGAAGACATCGCCGAGCAGATGTTTTATGTCGCCACACTGCCGGCGCATCTCAACATCAACTTCCTTGAAATCCAACCGGTGCGTCAGGTCTGGGCCGGCATGGCCGTTGATCGCGACGAGTAATTTGACCGTGTCATGATCCTGTTTTATGAGGATCGAAAAACGCCGGCCCATGGGCCGGCGTTGTCATTTGAAAAGGGTCGTTTCAAAAAGACCCTGATTGGGGCTGCAAGGGGTCAGGCGCGTCCGGTACTGGCCTCATACTGATCATCGATGATCTGTCCGTCCGACAGGGTCGGCAGCTCGGCGTCATGATCGGGCTGCTCGTCATCGCTCATGCGCGTCACGCGAAAGCCGATCAGGGCATAGAGCACAGCAATGCCTAAATTGATCAGATTGAAAAAGGCGAAGGGCGCATAGCTCAGGGTGGCCACGCCCAGCGTCGCGGCCATGTAGGCCCCACAGCTGTTCCACGGGATCAGCGGCGAGGTGATCGTGCCGGAATCCTCCAGCGCGCGCGACAGGTTTACCGGCTTGAGCCGGCGACGCTGAAATTCAGCCTTGTAGATGCGCCCGGGCAGCACCACGGAAAGATACTGATCACCGGTCACGATGTTGGTGGCCAGTCCCGTCGCCAGCGTCGAGATGATCAGGGAGGAAGTGCTGCGCGCCACGCGCAAAAGCCCGCTGACGGCGCGCTCCAGAAGCCCCAGACGCTCGATGACGCCGCCAAAGGTCATGGCCGAGAGGATCAGCCAGACCGTGGTCAGCATGCTGTCCATGCCGCCGTTGGTGAGTAGCGCATCGATCGCCTCATTGCCGGTATGGGCGCTGTAGCCGTCATACAGGGCAATCCAGCTGCCCTTCAAAAGCGCCATGGCATGGCTCAGCGAGGGCGTATCGGCCAGCCCGATCACCGCGTCGCGCTGAAAGATCAGCGCAAAAACCACGCCCAGCAGGGCACCGATGAAGATGGTCGGAAAGGCCGGCATCTGCTTCCACGCCATGATCAAAAGCGCCAGCAGCGGCAGCAAAAGCCAGGCGCTAATGGTGAAATGATCGCTCAGGGTCTGCTGGATGTCGGTAATACGCTCGGGGGTGGCCACCTGGTCGGGGCCGCCCAGACCCAGCACCAGAAAGGCGATCAGCGCCAGAATGAGACTCGGCGTGGTGGTCCAGAGCATGTGACGAATATGGGCGAACAGCTCGGCCTCGGCCGACGCGGGGGCCAGATTGGTGGTATCGGACAGCGGCGACATCTTGTCGCCGAAATAGCCGCCGGAAATGATGGCACCGGCCGTAATCGCACTTGAAAGCCCCAGCCCGTTGGCGATGCCGATCAGCCCGATGCCGATGGTGCCGGCTACCGTCCAGGAGCTGCCGACCGACACCGAGACCAGCGCGCATAGCAGGCAGGCGGTGGCGTAGAAATAGTGGGGCGAGAGGATTTCGAGCCCGTAATAGATCATCGTGGGCACCACGCCGCCCATCGTCCAGGTGCCGATCATGGCGCCCACCGAGAGCAGGATCAAAATTGCACCTAATGAGAGGTGAATTCCGCGGTTGATGCCTTCTTCGATGGCCTGCCACTGGTGGCCGTTTTTCAGGCCCACCACGGCCGCCAGCATGGCGCCCATGATCAATGCGATCTGGGTCGGGCCGCTGGACGAGTCGGCGCCGAACAGCGTCACGCTCAGCGCCAGCATGACGATCACGGCCACAATGGGGAAAAGCGCATCCAGCATGCCGGGTGCACGGGGCGAGGATGTACCGGCCTCATGACGGGAAAGGAAAGCCATTGTTTCTCTCGTTGCTGCAACCAGAAAGGACAGCACCCCATCGATGGCTCGACGGGGTGCTGTTGTCGTAATGGGCGCGGATTATTCCAGAATCGCGAGCGTCTGTCCGCGATCATGCACAATCGGCAGGTGGCGTTTTCTCTTTTTTACAGGGTTCAAGCGCTGCACCGGACCCAAAACGCTTCAAATCTTGCGCCTTGAGCCCGATACGACCGGACACCCCAGAAGACTACGCTGCCCCTCTGATGGCTGCGGTGCAATGCGCCGGGGTGATCAATCGATCATCGGCAGCAGGGCATTGAGACTGTCACGGGCATCGCCATAGAACATGCGGCTGTTTTCCTTGAAAAACAGCGGGTTTTCGATCCCCGAGTAGCCGGTGCCCTGGCCGCGCTTGCTGATAAAGACCTGCTTGGCTTCCCAGACCTTCAACACCGGCATGCCGGCGATCGGGCTGTTGGGATCTTCCTGAGCCGACGGGTTCACGATGTCGTTGGAGCCGATGACGATGACCACATCGGTCGAGGCGAAGTCGTCGTTGATCTCATCCATTTCCAGTACGATATCGTAGGGCACGCGGGCTTCTGCCAGCAGCACGTTCATGTGCCCCGGCAGGCGTCCGGCCACCGGATGGATGCCAAAGCGCACCTCTTTACCCGCCGCACGCAGCTTGCGCACCAGATCGCTTACTGCGGTCTGTGCCTGGGCCACCGCCATGCCGTAGCCCGGCACGATGATGATGCTGTCGGCATCATTGAGCGCACTGGCCACGCCATTGGCGTCAATGGCCACCTGCTCGCCCTCGATCTCCGCTGCCGGCCCCTGGCTGCCGCCAAAGCCGCCCAGGATGACGTTGACGAAGTTGCGGTTCATCGCCTTGCACATGATGTAGGAGAGAATCGCCCCCGAGGAGCCCACCAGTGCGCCGGTCACGATCAGCAGGTCGTTGGAGAGCGTAAAACCGATGGCCGCCGCCGCCCAGCCGGAGTAGCTGTTGAGCATCGAGACCACCACCGGCATGTCGGCACCGCCAATACCCATAATCAGGTGATAGCCGATAAAAAAGGCCAGAAGTGCCAGTACCAGCAGCGTCCAGAAGCCGGCGCCGTTGAGATAAAGCACCGCAAGCAGTACGGAAAGTGCCGCGGCGCCGGCATTGAGCAGATGCCCGCCGGGCAGCTGACGCGGCTTGCCGTCGACCTTGCCGGCCAGCTTGCCAAAGGCCACGACCGAGCCGGTAAAGGTGACCGCCCCGATAAAGATCCCCAGCACCACTTCAACCTGCAAAAAGGCCAGTTCCTCCGGTGCCTTGGTCGCCACCAGCGCTGCAAAGGCGGAGAAGTCATGCATGACGCCATCAACGGCGCGGGCGGCGAGCACCCGACGGCGCTCAAGGTCAGCGCTCAGGGCCACAAAGACCGCGGCCAGACCGACAAAGCTGTGCAGTGCGGCGACCAGCTGGGGCATTTCGGTCATTTCGACCTTGCCTGCCATCCAGGTACCAATGCCGGCGCCAATGATGATCATGGGGATCATCCACCAGTAGCCGCCGATGCCGGGGCCGAAGGCGGTGAAAAACACCGCCACGGCCATGCCGGTAATGCCGTACCAGACGGCGCGCTTGGCTTTTTCCTGGTTGCTCAGACCACCCAGCGACAGAATAAACAGAACACTTGCCGCGATCGCCGCGGCAGATACGAACCCTTGACTCAACATAGCGTTTCTCGGCCGCTCAGGATTTTTGGAACATGGCGAGCATCCGGCGTGTCACCAGGAAGCCACCCACGATATTGATGGTCGCAATCAGCACCGAAATCGATGCCAGAATGCCCACAATCACACTGCCCGAGCCGATCTGTAGCACCGCCCCCAGAATGATGATCCCCGAGATGGCATTGGTGACGGCCATCAGCGGCGTATGCAGCGAGTGGCTGACCTTCCAGATCACCTGAAAGCCGATAAAGCACGACAGCACAAAGACGATGAAGTGCTGCATGAACGAGGCAGGTGCCACCTCACCCAGCAACAGCATCAACGCACCGCCAATGGCGAGCATGCCGACCTGACGTTTGGTCTGCGACTTGAACTGGGCGGACTCAAGAGCACGCTTTTCCTCGGCAGTAGGTTCTTTCTCCTTCGCCTTGGGTTTGGCGGCCCCGATGGCCTTTGTTTTGGGCGGCGGTGGCGGGAAGGTGACTTCGCCCTGATGGGTGACCGTGGCGCCACGGATCACGTCGTCTTCCATGTTGTGCTGAATGACGCCGTCCTTGTCGGGCGTCAGGTCGGTGAGCATGTGGCGAATATTGGTGGCGTACAGAAGCGATGATTGGGTCGCCATGCGCGAGGGGTAGTCGGTATAGCCGACCACCACGACGCCGTTGTCCGAAACCACACGCTCATCGGCACGGGTCAGATCGCAGTTGCCGCCCTTTTCGGCGGCAAGGTCAATGACCACCGAGCCGGGCTTCATGGCCGCGACCATGTCTTCCAGCCAGAGCTTGGGTGCCGGTCGGCCGGGGATCAGCGCGGTGGTGATGACGATGTCCACATCACTTGCCTGGGCACGAAAACACTCAAGCTGCTTTTCACGAAACTCGGGGCTTGAAGGCGAGGCGTAACCGCCGCTTTCCGAACCGTCCTGGGCGTTGTCGAAATCCAGAAACAGGAATTCGGCGCCCATCGATTCGATCTGCTCGGAGACTTCCGGGCGTACGTCAAAGGCGCGCACCACGGCGCCGAGGCTCGTGGCGGTGCCGATGGCGGCAAGTCCGGCCACACCGGCACCGATCACCAGTACCTTGGCCGGTGGTACCTTGCCTGCAGCAGTCACCTGACCGGTGAAGAAACGGCCGAAATTGTTGCCGGCCTCGATCACCGCGCGATAGCCGGCAATGTTGGCCATGGATGACAGCGCATCCATTTTCTGTGCCCGGGAAATGCGCGGCACCATGTCCATGGCGATGACGGTGGCGCCTTTGGCGCGGCACTTCTCCAGCATGGCCTCGTTCTGGGCCGGCCAGAAAAACGCGATCAGCGTCTGGCCCTTGCGCAGACGCTCGGCCTCCTGCTCGGAAGGCTCGCGAACCTTGATCACGATGTCGGCGTCATCGAACAGCGCCTGAGCGCTCTCGACGATGGTGACGCCCGCGTCGCGATAGGCCTGGTCGTCAAAGCCTGCGGCCACACCGGCACCGGTTTCAACCAGGCACGCATGGCCCAGCTTCTGGATCTGTGTCGCGCTCTCCGGGGTCAGCGCGACGCGCGCTTCTCCTCGAGCACTCTCTTTTGGTGCGCCTATCTTCACTCGTGTTCCCCTTTGGTGTGAAAAGCGGGCCATTTGCCTTGACGATTGGCTCTTGTTGAACGCGCAGCCCCTTGCACAGGCGTGCGCCATGACAGCTGCACGCCTGCTCAAACCAGCTAGGCTCGCACGGCGTTTGGCAAAAAGCCGTTCGACCTTTGATTAATAGACCAAGGGTGTGTCGTGGATCGAACGATCAATGTCGTTCTCCCCTGAGTAAACCGTGCAAAGAGGCCCTGAGCCACTGCTCAAGGGCGAGTGATTTTCTCTGCAGCGCGTGAAAAAGGGTCTTTCAGGGGTGCGCGCCCGGTTCCAGAAGACGTGGGAGGGAAATGAATCCTGTCTTTACGAGAAACGGTCTTCAAGAGAAGCGAAGGGAGGTCTTTCAAAAGGAGCAGGGGCAGCATGGGAAAACATCTCGCCCGGGCCATAGGCCCGGGCGAGACGAGATGATGCAAGGTGAGGCAGGGTACCTGGCTACTCCAGGTAGGTGTAGCCTTCAAGACCGGCTTCAAGCTCTTCGAGAAACATCTCGCGTTCCCGGCCGGAGACGTCGCTGCGCAACAGCTGGCGCTGGAAGCGGCCCTTGAGACGATCCGGATCAAAGTTCACGTAGCGCAGCACGTTGGCCACGCTATCGCCCACGATCGGGTCGCCCAGCTTCCAGTCGCCGTGCTCATCAAGGCTGACATCGATGGAGTCGGTATCACCGAACAGGTTGTGCAGATCGCCCAGAATCTCCTGATAGGCGCCGACCAGAAACAGCCCCAGCAGCTTGTCGTCACCGGCTTTCCACTCCGGCAGCGGCAGCGTGCTCTCCACGCCCTGACCATCGACGTAGCGCTCGATGCGTCCATCACTGTCGCAGGTGATGTCCTGAATCACGCCGCGGCGCGTTGACGGCTTGTCGAGGTTGGACAGCGGCAGCACCGGGAAGATCTGATCGATCCCCCAGACGTCCGGCAGGGACTGAAACAGCGAAAAGTTGACGAACAGCTTGTCGGCGAGCTTCTCGTCCAGCTCATCGAGGATCTCGCGATGGGCACGGTTGCGTCGATCAAGCTTGGCGCGCAGACGCTTGCAGGCCGCGGTATAAAGCGCCTCGCCCTCGGCGCGTACGCCCAGCGTGGCACTGCCCAGCACGAAGCGGTCCTGAATGTCGATCATGGCCTGATAGAGGTCGTGATAATACTCCACCAGCAGGCGCGGCTCGGCAGGTTCGGCCAGCCAGTCATAGGTCTGCCACAGCACGTCGAGATGCGTGTCCCCCTCGTGCTGTCCACGCTCGGGCACGGCCACCTCGTGGCGCTCCTCGTCGATCACGTTGGTGATCAGTACCGCATGGTGGGCCGTCAGCGCCCGACCGGATTCGGAAATGATGTCCGGATGCGGAATGTCCATGCTCTGACACAGCTGGGCGAAGGCGCCGACCACGTTGTTGGCGTACTCGGCCATCGAGTAGTTGGTCGAGCAGTAGCTGCGTGAGCGGGTGCCTTCATAGTCCACGCCCAGACCGCCGCCGACGTCGACCACGGCGACCGGTGCGCCGACATCACGCAGGCTCTTGTAGAACTGGGTGCATTCGCGCAGGCCGCGTTGAATATCGCGAATGTTGGCGATCTGCGAACCCAGGTGAAAGTGCACCAGCTGCAGCGATTCAAGGCGATCATGGGCGCGCAGGTGATCCACCACGTGCTGGATCTGGCGCGCGGTCAGGCCGAACTTGGACTTGTCACCGCCGGTGCTTTCCCAGTTGCCCTTGCCGACCGACGACAGGCGCGCGCGCACGCCGATTCGGGGCATGACGCCCAGGTTGTCGGCCTCTTCGAGGATCAGCTCGAGCTCGGCCTGCTTTTCGACCACCAGAAAGACGCGGTGACCCAGCTTTTCGCCCATCAGCGCCAGACGCACGTACTCGCGGTCCTTGTAGCCGTTGCAGACGATGGTCGAGGTGGTTTCAGAGGAAAGCGCCAGTACGGCCAGCAGTTCCGGCTTGCTGCCGGCTTCCAGCCCGACACGGCCACGACCGCGCTCGGGGGTGGCCAGAAGCTCCTCCACCACGCGACGCTGCTGATTGACCTTGATGGGATAAACGGCGGTGTAGCGGCCCTGGTACTCCAGCTCGTCAATGGCGCGGTCAAAGGCCTGACACAGCTGTTCGACGCGGTCATGCAGGATATCGGTAAAACGCACCAGCATGGGCAGGCGCAATCCGGCGTCCTGCAGCTTTTCGACCAGCCCCTTCAGCGGCAGGGCCGGCCCGTCCTGACTGTCGGCATCGCCGAAGGGGCGCACCACGGCCAGCCCCTGGTCGTTGACGTCAAAATAGCCGCTGCCCCACTGATCGATATTGTAGGTGCGGCGGGCCTCCGACTGGGCATGGGCCTTATCGGGTACGGATGAAGCATTGGACATGGGCGGGCTCCGGTCAGAATTGGCCGCAAACGACATTCTGAAGGTAGTGACATAAGAGAAAGGCAGCAAACGGCTGCCTTTGAATCATTTTAGCGCTTTTGTGCCATGGGGGGCAGTCAGGCTCCGGCATCTCGTCAGGCGGTTTTGGCCACGGGGACAACCTGGTGGGCAGGCAACCATTGTTGGTGATCCAGACACCACTGCGCCAGATGCTGCACGCCGGTGGCCAGCGGCATGGTCGGGCGGTAGTTGATCACGGCTTCCAGTCGCGAGGTGTCCGCCCAGGTGCGGGTCACATCGCCATCCTGCATGGGCAGCCACTCGCGCGGTGCCTGCTGCCCCAGTGCCTCTTCAAGCCAGGTAATAAAGTCCATCAGCGCTGTGGGTTCACCGCGTCCGATATTGAAGATCTGATGGCGGCCGGTCTCGCCGCTGGCACAGTGGGTATTGAGCAATCGCACCACGGCCTCGATGACATCGCCGACCCAGGTGAAATCCCGCGCCATCTGCCCGTGGTTGAAAATCTGCAGCGGCTGATGGTTCATGATGCTGCCGGCAAACAGCATGGGCGCCATGTCGGGCCGCCCCCAGGGGCCATACACCGTAAAAAAGCGCATGCCGGTCAGGGACATCCCATAGAGGCTGGCGTAGCTGTCAGCCATGAGCTCGTTGGCCCGCTTGGTGGCGGCATACAGTGACGCAGGGTGGTTCACCGGGTCCTCTTCGCTGAACACCTCACGCTGCGAGTGCCCATACACCGAACTGGAGGAGGCGTAATAAAGATGGCGAACGCTGTGCTGACGGCATGCTTCCAGCACGTTGAGAAACCCGGTCAGGTTGCTTTGACCATAGACGTGGGGATGCGTGACGCTGTAGCGCACGCCGGCCTGGGCGGCCAGATGAATGACATGGGTGAACCGTTCGCGCCTGAAAAGGGCTTCCAGCGCTTCGCGGTCACTGACATCCAGCAAACGACAGTGACTCACGCCCAGCGCGTCCAGACGCGCCCGCTTGTAGCTCACGCTGTAATAGTCCGAGAAACTGTCGATGCCGACCGTTGCCACGCCGTCTTCCGTAAGTCGTTTCGTTAGCCAGGCGCCAATGAAACCGGCGGCACCGGTGACCAGTACTTTCATGTTCATAAGGGATCCGGGCAAAGAAAAAAGGGCGTTGCGATCAGCAGGGCCGACACCGGCATGACCAGCAGCGTACGGGCACGCCACGGGAATCGATGGGCAAGGGCTGGCAAGTAAAGTGCAGGGAGCTGGCGGCTGTCGCCGATCACCCAGCCCGCAGGATGCTGCTGACGCCAGCGGCACAGATCAGCCGGATGAGCGTCGAGGGTCTGCAGCGCAGTGGTCAGGCGGCCGGCAAACTGAAAGCTGGCCTGATAGTCCCTGCCATACCAGACCACGGGCCGCCCCTGTTGTTCGATACGCGACAGCAGTCGTGCCGGTTGCCGGGTATCCATGCGTGGCCACAGGGGTGCCAGCATGATCGTCAGCATGGTGGCCATGGCTGTCGTGGTGATCAGGGCCAGCATGGTCGCTGCCGCCGTCGTTTTCAGCTGTACCACGGCGGCCAGGGCCGCAAGCCCCCATAAAAGCCAGACACCCTTGAGAGAAAACATCGCGGCCAGTGGGGCATTGCCAACCAGCTTCACGATTAAAGCGAGGACGCCGGTGGCGAACAGGGCGATCGCCGGCACTCTCAACGTGCGGCGCTGCTCCGGGGCAGAGCGTGTCAGAACCTCGGCAATGACCAGCGCCAGCGGCGGCAAAATCGGCATCAGGTAGTGCACCTGTTTGCCGCTGACCAGGGAAAACAGCACCAGTGGTGCCAGTATCCAGCACCAGATCAGCCGGTGCGCGTGGCGGGGTGATGTAGCCTCTGATGGAGGGCAGCGTTGAAGCAACAGCGCCGGCAGCCATAGTGACCAGGGCAGCAGCAGTACCGGCAGTACCGGCAGGTACCACCAGAAGGGACGGGCGTGATCGGCTACCTGCTCCAGCCGATCAACGCTCTGATGCCAGAGCAGGTTACCGGCATAGGCCTCACCGCCGACCCAGGCCGAGCTCAGCGCCCAGGCCAGCAGCACTATTATCGCCGCGCCGGTGGCCAGCCAGAAGATGACCGTGCCGCGTGCACGTCCCGGGCGCTCATGCCATAACGGCAGGCTGATGAGTATCGGCAGCCAGCTCAGCAGTATCGCCGGCCCCTTGGCCAGCAGCGCCAGTGCCAGCCATGGCGTCACACCCATCGCCCGCCTTCTTGGGGCGCCATGGCCGGTCAGAGCGGCCACGGCGCCCAGCAGGCAGGTGGTCAGAAGAATATCGAACATCAGGGTGGCGCTATAGAGCCACCACATCAGCATCGACATCAGGACCAGCAGCGCCATTCGTACCGTACGAGCCTCGTAACCAAGATTCAGAGCGATTCGTCGCAGCTGAAAGGTCAGTGCGCTGACCAGCCATGCCAGCGCAACAGCCCCCCACTGCAGGCCTGCATGATCGGTCAGGCGCTCCAGTCGCTGACGGAGCACGCTCATGGCGTGAAGCCATCCCTGTGATGCAGCGTACTGCCTCTATGCCATGGTGGTGGGGGCCTGATACAGCGGTGCGGCGTGTTCATCACCGTGACACTGCGCCACGCTGTCGGCCCGCAATAGCCACCATCCCTTGTCGCTGCGTGCATCCAGTGAGGTCAGGGTATTGCGATCAACGCAGGGCTGACCCTTGAGCTCATCGTCCTGCACCAGTGCCCAGCGAATGTCGGGCGCTTCCTTGAGCCAGGCCGTCATGCGTGCGAACTGGTCATTGATCGGCGTGCCATCCCCGAACTGGACGATCGGCTGCTGCGCCTGCAGTACGTTTTCCTCATCGAAATCGGTCAGCGCCAGCGGCTGATGCCCGGTTTCTAGCGCCACCTCGGCCATCAGGGCGCTGCGCGAACGATGGGCATCCATGACCCCATAGCCCCAGCTGGCCCAGAGGATCCAGAACATGGCAAGCCACAGGCCCAGGCTCACCAGGCCGCGCCGCGGTGGAACGCGCCAGGCGATCAGGGCCGTCAGCACCCCAATGCTCAGCCACCAACCCCACGGGTTGATGGTGAAATCCTCGCCAAGGGTGGCGCTGTCGAGCAGTCCCACGGCCAGCAGCAGACCGACGATGCCGATGACCCCGCCCAGCAGGGTGGCCAGCCCCCAGGCCAGTCGATTCAGCCAGAGGCGGCGAATCAGGTTCGGGAGCGCCGGCGCCAGCGCCAGCACGAACATCGCCGTACCCGGTGTCATGTAGACCCCCCGTTTGCCCGGGCTCAGCGAGAAAAACAGCACCATCAGCACCAGCCAGGAGAGCGGCAGCCAGAGCCTTGCATCGCCCAGACGCAGGCGCCGCCACCAGTGAGGCACGACCCAGGGCAGGGCCAGCATGCCGGGCAGCCAGGCCCAGGGCAGTACCTCGAGCAGGTAATAATAAAAGGGCTTTAGATGGTGCCAGGCATCGGCGTAGCGCTCACCGGTCTGACGAAAGAGAATATTATCGCGATAGGCCGCCAGCGCCGGATCACCGCTGAAACTGGTGTAGAGCACCATGGGGGTAACCCAGCAGGCAATGGCCGCCACCAAAAGACCCAGCCCGATCAGCAGCTGACGCAGGGTCAGCGGCACGACCCGGTGGTCGCTGTCTGCATGATGACGCTGATACCACACCATTCCGAACCAGGCCGGCAGCAGCAGCAGTGGCAAAAAGCCAACGCCCTTGGTGATCACGCCAAACCCCATGGACACGCAGCCCAGGTACCACCAGCGCGGCGCTGGGCCCAGCAGGGCATGGCGCAGTGCACCGTAAAGCCCCAGCGTAATGAAGCCTGTCACCAGCATGTCGATCTGGGCCGTGCGGGCCTGCAGGGTGAACTGCGCGGTCAGCATGAGCGTCAGACCGGCCAGCCAGGCGATGCGAGGGCCATAGAGACGGCGGGTCAGATCAGTGGTCAGGCCAAGGGTCGTCAGCGCGCCCAGCAGGGACGGCAGCATGAAGGCCACCTTGACGCTGCCGGTGACCAGAATGC
Source organism: Kushneria sp. Sum13 (assembly GCF_052692355.1). Classification (NCBI taxonomy): domain Bacteria; kingdom Pseudomonadati; phylum Pseudomonadota; class Gammaproteobacteria; order Oceanospirillales; family Halomonadaceae; genus Kushneria; species Kushneria sp. Sum13. The sequence continues at coordinate 3,016,695 of NZ_CP199847.1, read as the reverse complement.
CCAGCGCGATCAACCACATGAAGATGGGCGGCTTGTCCGGGTAAAGCTCACCGGCACGGTGAGGAATCAGCCACTGATGGGTCGTGATCATTTCATGGGCAATCAGGGCAAAGCGCGGCTCATCGGCCGGCCAGGGCCAGCGCCAGCCGATCCCCAGCCCCAGAAAGATAAGTGCGATCATCAGCAGTGACAGCACCGGTGCTCCGACCAGCCGCCGCTGCAGGGCTGGTGCAAGGCGTGTGTTCATCATGAGTTTTCAGCCCTCTCCACCGCGGTGTCAGAAGCGCCTGCCTCAACGGCCTGACGCTTCTCCCGTCGAATCAGCACCAGATTGCGGACGTAGATGAAAAGGCCTGACCCCTGGCCGATGATAAAGACCGGGTCACGACGATAGAGGGCATACAGCAGCAGGATCAGGCCGCCACCGATGCTGAGATACCAGAACAGATGAGGCACGATGCTGCGTTTGGCCCGCTCGCTGGCCAGCCACTGCACGATAAAGCGCGCCGAAAAAAGGGCCTGACCCAGCAGGCCGACCACGATCCAGAGGGCTGCAGAATCCATGGGGCTCAGGGCTCCTGATGAGAGTGGGTATCCCTGTCGGTATCTGCGCCGGAAAGGGGCTTGAGGGGCGCCGGCAGTCTGGAACGATGCGCCAGCCACATGACGCCGCCCAGGTCCAGCAGTCCGGCCATCAGCCGGTCGATCGTGCCGTAGTTGGAGCTACCGGCCTGGCGGGCGCGATGGTTGACCGGCCAGGACAGCGTCGTGCCGCCCTGGGCGCGAATCAGTGCCGGCAAAAAGCGATGCATATGATTGAAGTAGGGCAGGCGCAGAAAGGCCTCACGCTCAAAGACCTTGATGCCACAGCCGGTATCGGGGGTGTCATCCTTTAAAAGACGCGAGCGCACGGCATTGGCAATCCGTGAGGAGACGCGCTTGATCTCGCTGTCGTTGCGCTTGTGACGATAGCCGGCCAGCAGCGTGATATCCCTTTTTTGAACGCGCTCGAACATGGCGGGGAGATCGGCCGGGTCATTCTGGCCATCGCCGTCCAGCGTGGCCAGCCACGTCCCGCGGGCCTGCCAGCCGGCCTGCCAGATGGACGTGCTTTGCCCGGCGCTGTGCTGGTGGTGGTAGACACGAAGGCGGGGTTCGCGCGCCGCGTAATCGGTCAGCACCTGCAGGCTGTTGTCGCTGGAGCCATCACTGACGACCAGCATTTCAAACTGGATGTCGGCGCCGTCAAGCGCACGGCATACCTCATCGAGCAGGTGAGGCAGGTTATCGGCTTCATTGCGGGCCGGAATCAGGACAGACAGGGGAAGATCGGTCATTTGAATGCTGTTCCAGACTAGGTCAAGGAAAGTCAAGAAATTATACGACAGTAATTTTCAAGTTAAATTAAGCAAGTGTTAGCCCTGCCGCCGATTGAAATGTTCGGGCATAAAGGCACAGACAGCATTGGAGAGAAATGGATCCCGGCGCTGACAAAAGGCTGAAAGGCACTGAGCGTCGTTATAGTGGACGTCGTTACAATCAAGGAAGACAGTGGCAGGCGGGCTTGAAAGGGCAATGCGCAAAAGGTCGACAGGTCAGTCGAAGTGGCGCAATAAAAAAAGGCGCTGCCATGAGGGCAGCGCCGTAGGGATCAGGGCAAAGGGACGGGAGGGTGATCAATCCGTGCCTTTAGAATCCGGCGATACTGGGCCGGGTCCTTGGGCGTCAGCGCATGCGCCGGTGGGTCGACATAGACCACCAACAGGCGGGAAAGCCAGTAGCGCAGTGCCGTCAGCTCCAGCATGGTGGGCCAGACCCGGCGCTCTTCATCGGTGAAGGCACGTTCCCGGGCGTAGGCGTCAATGATGGCCTTGTAGCGTGCAGGGATAAGCGCACCGCTGTCGTCACTGCACCAGTCATTGATGACGATGGCCAGATCAAAGAGCAAATCACCGGTACAGCCGTTATAGAAGTCGATCACGCCGCACAGACGGTCGCCTTCATAGAGCGTGTTGTCGCGAAAGAGATCGCCGTGCAGGGCGCCCTGAGGCAGTACGATCTGTCGCAGGCGACTGTCCAGCGCATCGATGCGATCACGGATCAGGGTCTGGTCATCCGGGCTCAGATAGCCCATGACCCGGGAGTGCACGGCATGCACCCAGCGCAGGTCGCGCGGGTTGGGACGGCTGCCCTGAAACCCCTGCGAAATGCGGTGCATCTGGCCCAGCACCTGGCCGATGGCGGCACACTGGACTGGTCCGGGCTGCTCGGGGTGGCGTCCGGGCAGCCGCGGAAACAGCAGGGCGGGACGGTCGGCCAGGCGCTGAAGGGCCACGCCGTTGCGATCAAACAACGGCCCCGGCACCGGCAGCTGATGCTGATCCAGCCAGGCCAGCAGATCGACGAAAAAGGGCAGCTCCTCCTGCTCGCCCTGCTCGAACAGGGTCAGCACCAGCACTTCCCGGTCGGTGGTGACAAAAAAGGTGCTGTTTTCCGTGCCGCCTGCCACGCCCTCGAGCGCGAGCAGGGTGCCGACGTCGTAACCTTCCAGAAATTGAGCGACCTGTTCATCGCTTAAGGGGGTAAAAACCGCCATGTGGCTCCTGACGCGCTGCGGAGGCGCTCATCGTGCTGGGTAACAAACACCGTAACCGGTTCCGGTTAGCGGCAATGACATGTTCAGGCGCTTGATGTCGGGTCATGAAGCACCCCGGGCGTGGGCGGACATCGAGCAGCGCGGAGTCTATCACCGAAACGCCATATTCTGCCCGCGACGTGTCACGCTGCCGGTCATCGGGTTATTGAGACGACTTTTGGGTCCATGCCGGCGGTGTGATCTCGGCATCTGCCGGCTGGCGTCGGAAATTGCCGTCACCATCGGTGTCCAGCAGGACCGTGCGCTTCTGGGCTTCAATGATCTCGATGGCATAGAGCCTGCCTTCGAGACGATATTCATGCACGAGGCGGTCGCCCTGCTGCTGGGTGGTGACCTGTCCTCGAGGCTCGGCCAGTGCTGCAGGGCTGATGGACACAAGCGCCAGCAGCGCTGCCGCCGTCAGAACCGGCAGACTTCGTGAAATGGTCATGATGATCTCCAGAGCTACAGCTTGAATGTTGCACAGTGTAAAGGCCGTGGCGGTAAATAGCAGCCGTCGTGGGTCGTGGGTCGCAGGATCGGGGTGGAATGCTTTCGCCACTGACGTCGACGCAAGGCTTGCGTATCATGACGCCATATTCGAGTCGTTAGCTGGAGCTTCCATGGCCGCTGCCCCGATCGTCCTTGTGGACGGTTCTGCCTACCTGTACCGCGCCTTTCATGCCCTGCCACCCCTGTCGACCTCGACCGGTGAGCCGACCGGCGCCGTGCGCGGCGTCGTCTCCATGCTCAAGGGTCTGATTCGCCAGTATCCCGAAAGCCCCATGGCGGTGGTGTTTGATGCCAAGGGCAAGACCTTTCGCGATGAGCTTTATGAACAGTACAAGGCCCATCGTCCGCCCATGCCCGATGAACTGCGCGCTCAGGTGGCGCCGCTGCACGAGTGCGTGCGCGCCCTTGGCCTGCCGCTGTTATGCATCGAGGGCGTCGAGGCCGATGACGTGATCGGCACGCTGGCGCGCATGGCCACCGAGGCGGGGCGCGATGCGGTTATCTCTACCGGCGACAAGGACATGGCGCAGCTGGTCAACGAGCACATCACCATGGTCAATACCATGAAAAACGAGACGCTCGATGTGGCCGGCGTCGAGGAGAAATTCGGCATTCCGCCGCATTTGATCATCGACTATCTGGCCCTGATGGGCGACAGCGTTGACAACATTCCCGGCGTGCCGGGGGTGGGCCAGAAGACCGCGCTGGCGCTTCTGACTGGTATGGGCGGTGGGCTTGAGACCATCTATGGCGATCTTGAACGGATCAAGACACTGTCCTTTCGCGGCGCCAAAACAATGGCCAAAAAGCTTGAGGACAACCGCGAGCAGGCCTTTCTCTCCTACACGCTTGCCACCATTCGTACCGACTGCGAGCTGCCGGTCGGTCTGGATGGGCTGGACATTGCCCACCCGGATCGCGAGGCGCTGCTGTCACTCTATCAGCGCCTCGAGTTCAAGAACTGGCTTAACGAGCTGCTTGATGGTGGCAGCGTCGGTGAAGTTTCCCCCGATATCCCGACCGGCGAGGGCGATCTGGATGGCGGTGAGAGCGGCGACGAGGCGTCCGCCATGGCCGGTGAACAGCGCGACTATCGCGCCGTGTTCGAGCAGGCCGATTTTGATCACTGGATCGAGCGTTTAGAGCAAAGCCACACCTTCTGCTTCGATCTGGAAACCACCAGTCTCAACTATATGGAGGCCGAGATCGTCGGCATCGGTCTTGGCATCACACCGGGCGAGGCGGTCTATGTCCCGGTGGCGCATGACTATCTGGATGCCCCGGACCAGCTTGACCGAAGCGCCGTGCTGGCCGCGCTCAAGCCGCTGCTGGAAAACCCCGCGATTGCCAAGATCGGTCAGAACCTCAAATACGACATCGAGGTACTGGCACGCTATGACATCGGCGTCTCTGGTGCGCTGCTCGACACCATGCTCGAATCCTACGTGCTCAACTCCACCGCCACGCGCCATGACATGGATTCGCTGGCACAGGCCTATCTCGGGCACCGGACCATCTCGTTTGAAGAGATTGCCGGCAAGGGGGCCAAACAGCTGACCTTCAACCAGGTGGCGCTTGAACAGGCCGTCGAATATGCCTGCGAAGACATCGACGTCACCCTGCGCCTACACGCCCATCTGCGTCCGCGTCTTGAGCAGGAGGGAAGGCTTGCCGAGGTCATCGATACCCTTGAGCTGCCGCTGATTTCGGTGCTCACGCGCATGGAACGCACCGGCGTTGCGATCGACACGAAGCTGTTGGGCGAGCAGAGCCGGTCGCTGGGCGAGCGCATCACCGAGCTTGAGCGCGATGCGTTCGAGCTGGCCGGTCGCGAGTTCAATCTTGGCTCGCCCAAGCAGCTCGGCGAGATTCTGTTCGAGGAGCAGAAGATCCCGGTCATCAAGAAAACACCCAAGGGCGCGCCATCCACCGCGGAGGCCGTGCTCGAGGAGCTGGCGCTGGATTACCCGCTGCCCAGGGTGATCATGGAGCATCGCGGGCTGTCCAAGCTCAAGTCGACCTACACCGACAAGCTGCCCCAGCTGATCAACGCCTCGACCGGGCGCATTCATACCAGCTATCACCAGGCGGTGACCGCCACCGGACGCCTCTCCTCCAGCGACCCCAACCTGCAAAACATCCCGATTCGAAGCGACATCGGCCGGCGCATCCGCACCGCCTTTGTCGCCACGCCCGGCTATCAGCTGGTGGCGGCGGACTATTCGCAGATCGAGCTGCGCATCATGGCGCATCTTTCCGGTGACGAAAGCCTGCTGACGGCCTTTGCCGAAGATCGCGATATCCACACCGCCACGGCGGCCGAAGTCTTTGGCACCACGATCGACAAGGTCACCACTGATCAGCGCCGCAGCGCCAAGGCGATCAACTTCGGTCTGATCTACGGCATGAGTGCCTGGGGTCTGGCGCGTCAGCTCAAGGTCGAGCAGCGTGATGCCAAAACCTGGATCGAGCGCTACTTCGACCGCTATCCGGGCGTGGCGCGCTACATGGAGCGCATTCGCGCCGAGGCAGCAGAAAACGGTTTTGTGGAAACCGTCTTCGGCCGGCGTCTCTATGTGCCCGAGATCAACTCGCGCAATCATGCCCGCCGCCAGGGGGCCGAACGCACCGCCATCAATGCGCCGATGCAGGGCACCGCAGCGGACATCATCAAGCGTGCCATGATCGACGTGGATGCCTGGCTGCATGATGGCGAGTTCGACGCCAAAATGGTCATGCAGGTGCACGATGAGCTGATCTTCGAGGTGCGTCGCGAACAGGTCGAGGCGTTCAAGATTGATGTGGTCAATCGCATGCAGGGCGCCGGTCAGCTCGATGTGGCCCTGATTGTCGAGGCCGGTCACGGCGACAACTGGGAAGAGGCGCACTAATGGAGAACCGCATGGGTATCGCCAGAGGGTGGTCAATGGCTGTGGTATTGCTGGCGACAGGTCTTGCCGGCTGTGCTGGCAGCTCAATGCCGGAGAATGCCGCGTCCCGGAACGACGGGGCGCTGGATCAGGCCTCTTTGAGCTTTGACGGCCATCGCGTCAGCGGCACCGGTGGCTGCAACCGAATCTTTGGCCCGGCACGTGCCGAGCAGGGACGGCTGGTCGTTGGATCACTGGCCTCGACCCGCATGGCCTGTCCGGAACGCGAGACAGGCGATCAGGCGTTGATCGAATTTCTCGAAAGTCGCCCACGCCTGATTCAGGGGGATAACGATGAATGGCGCCTTGAAGGCGAGTCGCAACAGATGGCCATCGAGCGAGTGCCGATGCAGTAGGGCAGACACCCGGGGCGTCTAGCCCATGGGTGCCTCACTATCGTTGGGGTCAACCTCGAGCATGTGGCTCAGATCCAGCTGGATATAGGTTTCATCGAACTGCGCTTCGCGATAAAGGCGCGCGTAATCGAGGATTTCCAGCATGCGTCGCTGCTTTCTCACCATACCTTCCCGAGCCAGTTCGCCAAGCATGCGGCTGACATGCACGCTGGTCAGCCCCAGAAGACTCGCCATCAGCTTCTGGTTCATGGGAAATTCAAAGCGCTGGTCCATGTCGGGATGGGTGTGCTTCAGGCGCAGATACATCTCGATGATGAAATGGGCAATCTTCATGCGGGCGCTGCAGTGCATGAGGTTGGTGACGCGCTCGGTCATCAGCGCCTGATCGCGCGAAGCGGTGGCGAAAAAGGCGGCCGACAGTGCCCGTGATTGCTGACAGGCTTCCAGAATATAGCGGTAGGGGAAGGCGCAGACGGTGCCGTCGGTCATCATGCGTACATCGGTCAGATGGCGGCCAAAGGTGAAATCGCGTAGCCCGATGATGTCGCCGGGCGTAAAGATCTCGACCACCTTCATCTCTCCCATCAGAGAGATCTTGTAGGCATAGGCCCATCCGCTTTGCAGCGTGTAGAGCGTCTGCGTGGGCTCGCGAAAATGCCACAGGCTCTCGTGGCGTTTAACCGGTCTGGCATCCTTTTCAAAATGCGCCAGTATTGCCTTTTCGTGCTCGCTGAGTGAAATCAGATTGCTGAAGTTTTCAACGATACAGCCATGACTCATCGTCATCTCCTGCTGTGTCGGTCCCTTGTGCCAGTAGCGCTCCGGTTCATAGGCGAATCGCCAGGCAGGGCTATCCCGGCAATTGTCATGAGCCTCTTTCGCCATTAGCGTGTATTTATTAGCTTTTTTTATGATGAAGCGCACAATGAGCATGGCTCATGTGGTCTGTGTTCACCACCTCTGACACGGCAATGACGGCGAAATGATCATCCGTGCGTAGTTTGCGCCTTGCAGGACAGGGACAATCGCTGCGTGCTCTGCCAGACTGGCCTGTCACCGCGTTGACGTGGCACATTCTTCAAGCGACAGCATGCTGTCCATCCCTTTTGGGACATCAGGACGTGTTGCCGGCCACAGCGCCGGCAACACGTCGTAGTTCAATGACTGCTGGAGTAGTGAAAGGCAATGACCAGACAACAGATTGGTGTCATGGGAATGGCAGTAATGGGGCGCAATCTGGCGCTCAACATCGAAAGCCGCGGCTATACGGTGTCGATCTATAACCGTTCCTCTGAGAAAACCGACGAAGTACTGGCTGAAAACCCCAACAGCAAGCTGGTCCCGTTCTATGAGATTGAAACGTTCGTGGCGTCTCTGGAAAAGCCGCGTCGTATTCTGTTGATGGTTGCCGCCGGTGAAGCGACGGACAAGACCATTGAGTCCCTGAAGCCGTATCTGGACAAGGGCGATATCCTGATCGATGGGGGCAATACCTACTATCCGGATACCATTCGCCGCAACCGCGAGCTCTCCGAGGCCGGTCTGAACTTCATCGGTACCGGCGTTTCCGGTGGCGAAGAAGGTGCCCTCAAGGGGCCTTCGATCATGCCCAGCGGTCAGCGCGAAGCCTATGACATGGTGGCACCGATCCTTGAAAAGATCGCGGCACGCGCCGAAGACGGCGAACCGTGCGTCAATTATGTCGGTCCCGACGGTGCCGGTCACTACGTCAAGATGGTGCACAACGGCATCGAATACGGTGACATGCAGCTCATCAGCGAAGCCTACGCCATCCTCAAGGAAGGTCTGGGGCTGTCCAATGACGAGCTGGCCGATGTCTTCACCGAGTGGAATGAAGGCGAGCTCGACAGCTACCTGATCGATATCACCGCGCGCATTTTCAGAAAGCGCGATGAAAACGGCGAATACGTGGTCGACACGATTCTCGACTCTGCAGGCCAGAAGGGCACCGGCAAGTGGACCAGCAAGAGTGCGCTGGATCTGGGCGTGCCGCTTCCCCTGATCACCGAGTCCGTGTTTGCCCGCTTTATCTCTTCTCTCAAGGAAGAGCGCGTGGCAGCGTCGAAAGTGCTCAAGGGCCCGGCCCAAAAGCCGTTTGAAGGCGATCGCGCCGAGTTCATCGAGAAGGTGCGTCAGGCGCTTTATTTCAGCAAAATCGCCTCCTACGCCCAGGGCTTTGCCCAGATGCGTTCGGCCAGCGACAACTACAACTGGAATCTCGACTACGGTCAGGTGGCCAAGCTCTTCCGCGCCGGCTGCATCATCCGTGCCCGCTTTTTGCAGAAGATTACCGATGCCTACCAGGAGACACCGGCACTGTCGAACCTGCTGATGGCACCGTACTTCTCCGACATTGCCGATCGTTACCAGCAGTCGCTGCGTGACGTGATCAGCCATGCGGTGCAAAACGGCATTCCGGTCCCGACCTTCTCGTCTGCCGTGGCCTACTACGACAGCTACCGCGCCGAGAAACTGCCGGCCAACCTGGTTCAGGCCCAGCGTGACTTCTTCGGTGCCCACACCTACAAGCGTCTTGATCGCGACGGTGTCTTCCACACCGAATGGCTCGAAAAGTAAGCCTCGCTGCCTTTTGATGCACCAAAACCCCGCGCCCGCCGCGGGGTTTTTTTATGTTCCCTGCACCTCAACAGGTCAGGCCCGGCGAATATGAAACTGCCATACTGGGTGGTTGTGTTATCCACACACCGTGAGCAATGTCATGACCCGATTTTTTGTCCTCGTGCTGACGGCCGTGCTGGCCGCCGGTGCGCTTTCAGCCGCCGCGACGGCAACGCCGTTTGAGTCACGTTTTCTGCGCGTTTCGGCCGCTGATGCCCTGCCCGAGACAGTGGCTCGTTCGTTGAATCATGAGTCAGAAGCGCTCAATACCCTGTTCCTTTCCTGGTCCGATGATCAGGCGCTGGTGTTCAACGGCGCACTGGCGCTGGCACGTCATGGGGATATCGCACGTCGCATGCTGACCGAATACGGCTTTGAGCCCGGCTTTCAACAGGCATTGTCCCGTTTTGGCCCGGACGCCGTTCTACCCGTGGCCTGGTTTCATGACAACGAGGTGCCCAGCCTGAGCGTGCGCCACTGGGCCACGCAGCGCTACCGTAAGGCTAGTGGCGCGATTGCCGGCTGGTGGAATGATAATCCGGTGGGTCAGGACGATGCCTCCGGGATAGACGATCAGCCCGGCCTGACGGCGCATCAGCGCGGGCTCTACGCCGTCGCCTTTGTGCAGCAGGAGGGCTACGGCTTTCTCGACCAGTTCGTGGTGGATGAGCAGACGCAAGTGCACTGGCTGCAGGGCGAGCGGCTGGTGTCAAACGTGAGCGATTTCTTCACCGGCGGCCTGCGCGATCTGGAGCGCACCGTGCAGGGGCCGGCCACCGTTGGGCCGGCCGATATCGCCTGGGCCGGGGTCGATGTTCTGTTCATGGCCAGTGCGGTAAAGGCGCTGCGTGTGGGACGCGCGGCACGTGCCGCTACGCTGGAAGGCCGCGCCGCGGCAGGCGCCAGCGGCGAGCTTCGAAGCTCACGCGCACTGGTGCCGGCCGGACTTCGTTTTACCCGCCTGTCACGGCCGGCAAAACTGGCCGCCGTGGGCGCCACGGCCTGGGTGGTGGTACGCCATCCGGACCTGATCAACGGGCTTGGCGCCAACCTGGCCCACTGGCTGGGCTGGCCGGTGAAGCTGGGTCAGTTTGTTTTATGGTTTGTGATTGCACTGCCGCTTTTGTGGCTTGGCCGGCAGCTCTGGCGCTGGCTGATTCGCCCGCTGCTCTGGATGGCGATGACTTCCGGACGCGTTATCGAACGAAAAATAACTAAGGTCTAATACGCTTTTCACTCCAAACGGCCGTATATGCTCTCATGATGGCGCTTTCTCGTCTCACGGGAGGGCGCTCCAATAGCCCGTTGTGGAGAATGCCCATGTTTCCTGTCTCTCTCGCTCGTGCGCTGGGTCTGGTCGGCGCCACCTGCATGCTCTCTCTTGCGACGCCGGCCATGGCCGGTGACAACGCGCCCATCGTGATCAAGTTTTCTCACGTGGTGGCAGACAGCACGCCCAAGGGGCAGGGCGCGCTGATGTTTCAGAAGCTGGTCAAGGAACGTCTGGGTGACAAGGTAAAGGTCGAGGTTTATCCGAACTCGTCGCTTTATGGTGATGGCAAGGAGATGGAAGCCCTGCTGCTGGGGGACGTGCAGATGCTGGCGCCGTCGCTGGCCAAGTTTGACAAGTATAACGAGGCCATTCAGATCTTTGACCTGCCGTTTCTCTTTGATGATCTGGCCGCCGTCGACCGCTTCCAGGCCAGCGATGAAGGCAAAAAGCTGCTCAACTCGATGGAAGACAAGGGCATTCTTGGACTGGGCTACTGGCACAACGGCATGAAACAGCTCTCTGCCAACAAGGCACTGCATGAACCGAAGGACGCACGTGGCCTCAAGTTCCGCGTTCAGGCGTCCAACGTGCTTGACGAGCAGTTCAAGGAACTCAGGGCCGTGCCGCGCAAGATGAGCTTTGCCGAGGTGTATCAGGGCCTGCAGACCGGTGTGGTCAACGGCGCCGAGAACCCCTGGTCCAACATCTACAGCCAGAAGTTCTATGAGGTGCAGGACTACATCACCGAGTCCAACCACGGCGTGCTGGATTACATGCTGATCACCAACGCCAAATTCTGGAACGGCCTGCCGGAAGATGTTCGAGGCGAGCTGAGCGAGATTCTTGATGAGGTTACCGCTTCCGTCAACGACCAGGCGCGTGCCATCAACGACCATGACCGTCAGGCCATCATTGATGCCGGCACCAGCGAGATCATCGAACTTACCCCCGAGCAGCGTGAAGACTGGCGCGAGGCGCTGCGTCCGGTGTGGAAGAAATTTGAAGGCCAGATTGGTGCCGACCTGATCAAGGCCGCCGAAACCGCCAACAGTGCGGGCTGATACGTTAGCGCCTCGGGAATCATGGCAATGAAGACACTGCTGAATCTCTGGAACCATCTTGAAGAGGGCCTGGTGGCCCTCTTTTTAACGGCCATGACGCTGATCACGTTCGTCTACGTGATGTTCAATAACCTCTACGTGGTGTTTTACGCCGGCGCCGACGCGTTCCCGGCACTGGAAACGCCGCTGTTTGCCGTGGGCGACACACTCCTGGATGTCGCCCAAGCGATGACCTGGAGCTCGGCGCTAACGCGTGCCTGCTTTGGCTGGCTGATCTTTCTGGGGATTTCCTACGGGATCCGTACCGGCGCCCATATCGGGGTCGACCTGCTGGTGCGCACCTTCAGCGCGCCACTGAGACGTGCGTGTTCGATATTCGTGCTGCTGATCGTGCTGGGCTACGCGGTGTTGATGATGGTGTCGAGCTATGACTGGGTCGCGGCACTGCATGGTGCAGGTCTCGGGGCCGAGGATCTCGACGAGTTTCACGTTATGCAGTGGCATATCGCAATGATCGTGCCGCTCGGGTTTGCGCTGGTGATCGTACGCCTTGTGGAGGCGTTCGTGCTGACCCTGCGCGGTGAACAAAACGGGCTGCAGATGGCGGATGAAGCGGCCGATGCACTCAAGCTGGCGAGCGATGTTCATCCGGACACGTCGAAGGAATCACGGCCATGACCATTGCCTTTTTGTTTATCGCCCTGTTCGTACTGCTGTTTTTGAGCGTGCCGATTGCAATTTCGCTGGGCCTTTCGGGCGCTCTGACGATTTTGCTGTTCAGTCATGATTCGGTCCGCTCACTGGCAATCAAGCTCTTTGAGACCTCCGAGCACTACACGCTGCTGGCCATTCCGTTTTTCCTGCTCTCCGGGGCCTTCATGACCAGCGGTGGCGTGGCACGTCGATTGATCGACTTTGCCAATGCCTGTGTGGGCCATTTTCGCGGCGGGCTGCCGATTGCCTCGGTCATGGCCTGCGTACTGTTTGCCGCGCTGTCGGGCTCCTCGCCGGCCACGGTGGCGGCGGTTGGCTCGGTGGTCATTACCGGTATGGTGCGCTCGGGCTATACGCAGTCGTTTGCCACCGGCATTGTCTGCAACGCCGGGACGCTGGGCATTCTGATTCCGCCGTCGATCGTGATGGTGGTCTATGGCGCGGCGACCGAGACTTCGGTAGGCAAGCTGTTCATGGCAGGTGTGGTGCCGGGGCTGATGCTGGGCCTTCTGTTGATGATCGCGATCTACATCATCGCCCGCATCAAGAAGATGCCGGCGCTGCCGCGGGTGCCGCTGAGAGAGACACTGGTACTGGCGCGCAAGTCCTTCTGGGGACTGATGCTGATCGTGATCATTCTGGGCGGCATCTACACCGGCATGTTCACGCCGACGGAAGCCGCTGCCGTGGCCGCGGTGTATGCCGCGTTCGTGGCGCTGGTGGTCTATCGCGACATCAGCTGGCGCGAGTGCCCAAGGGTGGTGCTGGAAGCGGCGAAGCTGAGCATCGTACTGATGTTCATCATCGCCAACGCCATGCTCTTTGCCCATGTGCTGACAACCGAGCAGATCCCGCAGGCGATCACGGCCTGGGTGGTTGATCAGCAGTTCTCGCCGATCGCGTTTTTGCTGGTGGTCAACGTCATTTTGCTGGTGGCAGGCAGTTTCATGGAGCCTTCGGCGATCATTCTGATTCTGGCGCCGATTCTGTTTCCGATTGCCATGCAGCTGGGCATCGATCCGGTCCATCTGGGCATCATTATGGTGGTCAACATGGAGATCGGCATGCTCACGCCGCCCACGGGACTCAATCTGTTCGTGGCTTCGGCCGTGACCGGCCAGCCCCTGACGGCCGTCATCCGCGCCTCAAGCCCATGGCTGTTGCTGCTGGTCAGTTTCCTTTTGTTGATTACCTACGTGCCCTTTATCTCGCTGGGGCTGCCCGAGCTGCTGGGCATGTAGGGCGACACCCGCCTCGGCCGTAATGTCCTGTCTGCCTGCTGCAACGACTCGTCGCAGCAGGCAGACAGGCGTATGATGCTGCCGTCGCCGAGGGGCTCACTTCGACCGGATGACGTGCCTGACAGCGCGTCGCTTGAGAATCGAAAGGAAAAAGGACAACGCTTCATGACCGTGATTCGCCAGAATGACCTGATCGACAGCGTCACCGACGCACTGCAGTACATCTCCTATTACCATCCCAAAGACTTCATCGATGCCATGCATCAGGCGTATCAGCGCGAGGAAAACCCCGCAGCCAGGGACGCCATCGCCCAGATCCTGATCAACTCGCGCATGTGTGCCACCGGCCATCGTCCCATCTGTCAGGACACCGGCATCGTGACCGTGTTCGTCAATGTGGGCATGCAGGTGCAGTGGGACGCCGACATGAGCCTGGATGACATGATCAACGAAGGGGTGCGCCGGGCCTATAACCACCCGGACAACATCCTGCGCGCCTCGATTCTTGAAGACCCGGACGGCGCGCGTCGCAATACCAAGGACAATACGCCGGCGATCATTCATCACCGGCTGGTGCCGGGTGATCAGGTCGAGATTCACGTGGCGGCCAAGGGCGGCGGCAGCGAGGCGAAATCGAAGTTCGCCATGCTCAACCCGTCCGACAGCGTGGTGGACTGGGTGCTCGAGCAGGTGCCGAAGATGGGCGCCGGCTGGTGTCCGCCGGGCATGCTGGGCATCGGGATTGGCGGTACTGCCGAGCAGGCCATGAAGATGGCCAAGGAGTCGCTGCTCGAGCCGATCGATATTCAGGATTTGCAGGCACGCGGTGCCTCGAATCGGGCCGAGGAGCTGCGCCTGGAGCTGTTTGACAAGGTCAACCGGCTCGGCATCGGCGCTCAGGGGCTGGGCGGTTTGACCACGGTGCTGGACATCAAGGTCAAGGACTGCCCGACCCATGCGGCCAACAAGCCGGTAGCGATCATTCCCAACTGTGCGGCCACCCGGCACGTGCATTTTCATCTTGATGGCAGCGGCCCGGCGATCCTGCCGGTACCTGAAATTGACGACTGGCCGGAGATTGCCTGGGAGGCCGGTGAGGGCGTCAAGCGCGTCAATCTGGACGCCATTACCCCGGAAGAGGTGGCGACCTGGTCTCCCGGTGACACGCTGCTGCTCTCCGGCAAGCTGCTGACCGGGCGTGACGCGGCGCACAAGCGCATGGTCGACATGATTTCGAAGGGCGAGCCGCTGCCGGTCGATCTCAAGGGCCGCTTCATCTACTACGTGGGGCCGGTAGATCCGATGGCCGGCGAGGTCGTGGGACCGGCCGGCCCGACCACGGCCACCCGCATGGACAAGTTCACCCGCACCATTCTGGAAGAAACCGGTCTTCTGGGCATGGTGGGCAAGTCCGAGCGCGGGCCAAGCGCCATCGAGGCGATTCGCGACAACGGCGCGGCCTATCTGATGGCCGTGGGTGGGGCCGCCTACCTGGTCGCACAGGCGATCAAGGGTTCGAAGGTGCTGGCCTTTGAAGATCTCGGCATGGAAGCGATCTACGAGTTTGACGTCAGGGACATGCCGGTGACGGTTGCGGTCGATACCCGCGGTGACAGCGTGCACACGCTGGGCCCGGTCAAATGGCAGGAGATCATCGCGCGTCGTTGAGTTCTGATGTCGCGTGATCGGCCATGCTGCGCCGCCCCGGGAAGGGGCGGCGCTGTCGTATCGGGCCCCTTCATGGCATCGGCGTTTGACCGGGCGGACTTAACGCGCTCCGGTGACGATGGTCTAATGACTTTACATATCTTCTTACCCTTCAAGCGAGGCAGCCATGGCCGGTCATCACGGCAATAATCAGAATCCCGGTGCAGTACTGGGGTTCATGGGACGACTCAGCGGCGCCATGGTCGCACCGGTGGTGCTTTATATGGTGCTGTGGCAGGTCGGGCGAGGGCTGATCAGCGAGTACGCGGGTTCGCTGCAGCAGGGCACGATGATTACCCTTCTGTCGGTAATGATTCCGGGGCTGGGCGTACTGGCCTCGGTGTTCATTGCCGGTCGTCGCTCGGGCGTGCTGATCGGGGGTGGCGTCATGCTGCTCTTTTTTGCCTATCTCTATGTATCCACAGCCGTTGTTCTTTCCTGGGGGCCGCCGCTTCAGACCCTGCTGGGCGTGGCGCTGGCCGCCGCGGTTGCGCGCTGGTGCCCGTCTTTGGGCGAGGAACTTTTCTACCCTGGGCGTCGCTAGTTGCCGCCGGGCGCTGTGCCATCCTGACATTATCCTTTGTGCTATAGACTTAGGTCTGATTCCGGGGGGTGGCCCCTCCTGTAAGATGCCTCGGGCCATAACGTTCGTTATTGGCAGGGGTTCGTTCAAGGGGACACAAAAATGGATGGTTGGACACAGACAATGACGGCCGGCCCCCTGCTGGGGATTGCAGCGGCAGCCATCGCGGCGCTGCTGATACTGGTGATTCGGTTCAAGCTGCATGCCTTTCTGGCGCTGATTCTGGTGAGTCTGATCACGGCCTTTGCCACCGGTATTCCGGTCAATCAGATTGTCCCGACGCTGGTCAATAATTTCGGCAAGACCCTGGGCGCGGTTGCGCTGCTGGTGGGCCTTGGTGCCATGCTGGGGCGACTGGTGGAAAACTCCGGCGGCGCTCGAGTGCTGGCCGATCGCATGATCGAGCTTTTTGGTGAAAAGCGAGCGCCGCTGGCCCTCGGACTGGCATCGCTTTTGATGGGCTTTCCGATCTTTTTTGACGCCGGCCTGATTGTGATGCTGCCGATCGTCTTCGCCGTGGCGCGCCGACTGGGTGGCCCGATCCTGTTGTACGCCATTCCCACGGCTGCGGCCTTCTCGGTCATGCACGTGTTCGTGCCGCCGCATCCCGGCCCGGTGACGGCGTCCGAGCTGTATGGTGCCAACCTTGGGCTTTTGATGCTGGCCGGCCTCGTGATCATCCTGCCCATGTGGTATCTCTCCGGCTATCTGTGGGGCAAGTTCTGTGCCAAACACTACAGCTTTCAACTGGCCGAGAGCTTCTTTGGCAAGATCGATGATGACGAGATCAAAAATCCGCCGACGGTAGGCACGGTCATCGCCATGCTGCTGCTGCCGCTGGTGCTGATCTTCATGAATACCGGGCTGGATTTCCTGCGTGCCGCTGGTATGGCCGATGCCGACCAGACCTGGTTCCAGATTCTCTCGACGCTGGGCAGCACGCCCATTGCGCTGCTGATTTCGGTGCTGGTGGCCGCCATCGTGCTGGGCACGCGTCGCGGCGAAAACGGCAGTGCGATTGAAAAGATTCTTGAAAGCTCGCTGGGCCCGATCTGCTCGGTGGTCCTGATCACCGGCGCCGGCGGCATGTTCGGCGGTGTTCTGCGCGCCTCGGGCATTGGCGATGCGCTGGCGGACTCACTGGGCGATCTCGGCCTGCCGGTGATTGTGGCCGCCTATGTGGTGGCAGTCGCCATGCGCCTGGCCCAGGGTTCTGCCACCGTGGCGTTGGTGACAGCTGCCGGTCTCATGGCACCTGCCGTGGCGATGGGCGACTACAGCACCATGCAGGTCATTGCAGTGACACTGGCCACGGCTGCAGGCTCGGTCTTTGCCGGACACGTCAACGACTCGGGCTTCTGGCTGGTCGGGCGTCTGCTGGGCATGGATGTGCGCACCACGCTCAAGACCTGGACGGTTCAGCAGACCATCGAGTCGCTGGTCGGCTTCGTCCTCGCCTATATCATGTTCATTATTTTCTAAAGGAAGTTTTCATGGCGGTTAACCCGTTTGATATTCAGGGAAAGCTGGCACTGATCACCGGCTCCTCGCGCGGTCTGGGCTTTGCTCTCGCCCAGGGGCTTGCCGAGCAGGGTGCCCGCGTCATCATTCACGGGCGCAGTGAAGACACGGTCAATCAGGCAGTACAGGCCATCCGTGAGGCAACCGGCAGCGAAGCGTTCGGCGTGACCTTTGATGTCACCCGCAGTGACGAGGTCAAAACGGCGCTGACCAGCCTGGTCGAGACCCATGGCGTGCCGGAAATTCTGGTCAATAACGCGGGTCTTCAGCGCCGCGCGCCGTTTACCGAGTTCGAGCCCGATGACTGGGATGCGGTGATTGCCACCAACCTGTCCAGCTCGTTCTACGTGGCCAATGCGCTGGCGCGCCACATGTCCGAGCGCGGCCACGGCAAGATCGTCAATATCGGGTCGGTTCAGTCGATGCTGGCGCGCCAGACGATTGCGCCCTATTCGGCCTCCAAGGGCGGTGTGGTCATGCTGACCAAGGGCATGGCAGCGGATCTGGCGCGCTTTAACATCCAGGTCAACTGCATCTCGCCGGGCTATTTCAAGACCGACATGAATACGGCGCTGTGGCAGGACGAGGCCTTCAACAGCTGGGTCGAGAATCGCACCCCGGCGCAGCGCTGGGGCAACGTTCAGGAGCTGGTCGGCACGCTGCTGTATCTTTGCTCGGATGCCTCGAGCTTTGTTTCTGGGCAGAACATTTTCGTGGACGGCGGCATGACCTCTGTGGTCTGAGCCTTTCCAACAGGGGCCGCAGGGCCCCTGTGTTATTCGCGTTCCTCTATTTTTGTGCCTGCAACGGAGCATGACGATGAAAGCACTGGTCATTCATGGCAAACAGGACCTGCGCGAGCAGGAGTGGGCCACCCCCGAGCCGCAGGAAGGACAGGTGCGGGTGCGCATTGCCTGGGGGGGCATCTGTGGCTCCGACCTGCACTACTACCACGACGGCGCCAACGGCGCCTTTGTCGTTCGCGAGCCGCTGATTCCGGGGCACGAGCTGTCGGGCACCGTTGATCTGGACCCTTCCGGTGAGCTGGCGCCGGGCACGCCGGTGACCTTTCATCCGGCGACCTTCGGCGAGTGTCAGCCGGGTCTTGAAGAGCTGCCGCACCTGTGGCCGAAGGGGGCCTATCTGGGCTCGGCGTCCACCACGCCCCATACCCAGGGCGGCATGAGTGAATACCTGGTGGTCACGCGGGGCATGATTCGCGTCCTGCCCGAAGGGCTTTCGCTCAAGCGTGCCGCGCTGACCGAGCCGCTGGCCGTGGCCCTGCACGGCATCAACGTGGCCGGCGGTGTGGAAGGCAAGCGGGTGCTGGTATGTGGCAGCGGCCCGATCGGGCTGTTAACGGCTGCGGCAGCGCTGGCAAAGGGCGCGCGTGAAGTGACCGCCACCGATGTCTTTGAAGGGCCGCTGGAGCGTGCCCGCGCACTCGGCGTGCACCACACCATTCGTATCGGTGAGCAGACCCCCGAGCCGGAAGCCTATGACGTGGCGCTGGAGTGCTCGGGCGTCCCGGCCTCGATCGATACGGCCATTCGTGCCGTGCGTCGGGCCGGCATCATTGCCCAGATCGGCATGATGGGCGCCGGTGCCCAGCCGCTGGAACTGGCCATGCTGATTTCCAAGGAGATCCAGCTGCGCGGCTGCTTCCGTTTTAACCAGGAAGTGGATGAGGCCATCGAGCTGCTGGCCCGTGATGAGCGCTTTGATCAGGTCATCACCCATGAAATGCCGGCCGACCAGGCCGTGGACGCCTTTGCCACGGCAAAGGACGCTCAGGTCTCCGGCAAGGTGCTGGTGCGTCTCTGGCCGCAGGGTTAAGGGCAGTCATCACGTCAGGTCGCTCAGGAGGTGAGAAATGCACATTGTCATTACCGATTGTGACCACGAAAGCGTTGATATCGAGCGCGCGGGTATTGAGGCTGCAGGCGGGCGCCTGACGCTGTGTCAGGATGCAACGCCCGAGGGCATCATCAAAAACGCCATTGATGCCCAGGGGCTGATCGTCCAGTACGGACAGATCAGCGCCGAGGTACTGGCGGCGCTGCCGGATCTGCGCGTGGTGTCACGCTATGGGGTCGGGGTGGATACCGTCGATGTCGAGGCGGCGACCCGACACGGTGTGGCAGTGTGCAACGTGCCGGATTACGGCACCGAGGCCGTGTCCGATCACGCCATCACGCTGGCATTGTCGGTGCTGCGTGATGTCACCGGGCTGGACCGGCGCCTGCGTCAGGGACAGCCGTCACTGGCGCCGGCGCAGCCGATCTTTCAGCTGCGCGGCCGTCGTTTTGGCGTGATCGGGGCCGGTGCCATCGGCATGGCCACGGCGCGCAAGGCGGCCGGGCTGGGCTTTGAGGTCGTACTCACTGACCCGCGACTGACGCCTGGCGAGACCACGAATGAGGGCTGGGCAGTAATGTCGTTCGAGGCGCTTTTGGCCTCGGCACAGGTGGTGTCGCTGCACCTGCCGCTGATCGAGCAGACGCATCATCTTATCGATGCTGCAGCGCTTGCCGCCATGCGTGAGGATGCCATTCTGGTCAATACGGCCCGTGGGGGCGTGGTGGATACCGACGCGCTGGTCGAGGCGCTGGAGGCGGGTCGGATATTTGGCGCAGGGCTTGATGTGCTCGAAGAGGAGCCGCTGGCTGCAGGGCATCCGCTGACCCGATTCGAGCGCGTGATTCTCACGCCACACGCCGGGTTTTATACCGAGGAGTCCTACGCCGAACTCAAGGCGCGCACGGCACAAAACGCCGTGGACGTTATTGCCGGTCGGCGGCCGCGCAACATTCTCAATCCGGAAGTACTGGCTCAATCCTGAGGTGCTGGCTTGATTCTGAAGTACTGGATCGAGAGCATCAGTGATCTGCGACACCCTGACAGCGGAGAAGCGCCTGGCGTTTCTCCGCTTTTTTGTGTCGGCGATCCACGTCATCGCGGGTATCGATGCCTTGTCATCGCTTGAATCTTTGCCATGCTGTTAGCCGGCTAATTTAAATGGCGGTCGAATCTGTCGGCCGCTATTCCGTCAAGGAGGGCACTCATGGACTATCGCAATCTGGGCCGCACCGGACTCAAGGTATCACCGCTGTGTCTGGGCACCATGACCTATGGCAC
The DNA here is from genome assembly GCF_052692355.1 of Kushneria sp. Sum13. Taxonomy (NCBI): domain Bacteria; kingdom Pseudomonadati; phylum Pseudomonadota; class Gammaproteobacteria; order Oceanospirillales; family Halomonadaceae; genus Kushneria; species Kushneria sp. Sum13. The sequence continues at coordinate 2,996,383 of NZ_CP199847.1, read as the reverse complement.
GCCGCAGTGGCGCGACTGGGTGCTGGATGACCGGCAAAGTCGGCCGTTTATCGAGCAGGCGCTCAATGCCGGCATCAACTTTTTTGATACCGCCGACATGTACTCCGACGGCGCCTCCGAGGAGGTCGTGGGGCGGGCGCTGAGGGACTTTGCCCGCCGCGAGGAAGTGGTGCTGGCCACCAAGGTCTATAACCCCACCGGCAACAAGACGCCCAACGAGCAGGGGCTGTCGCGCAAGCACATTCATCACGCCATTGATGCTTCGCTGACACGGCTGGGCATGGAGTATGTTGATCTTTATCAGACTCATCGCTGGGATTATGACACCCCCATCGAGGAGACGATGGAAGCGCTTCACGAGGTCGTGAAAGCCGGCAAGGCGCGCTACATTGGCGCTTCCAGCATGCACGCCTGGCAGTTTGCAAAGGCGCAAAACATTGCCGAGAAAAATGGCTGGACGAAGTTTTCGACCATGCAGCCGATGGTCAATCTGATCTATCGCGAGGAAGAGCGCGAGATGATCCCGCAGTGCATCGATCAGGGTGTGGGCGTGATCCCCTGGAGCCCGCTGGCGCGTGGCATTCTGGCCGGCAGCAAGCCCGTGGGCGGTCAGGGCCAGACCACTCGCGCCAAAAGCGATGAGCAGATGCGGGCCTGGAATCTGGGCCTTGAGCGGGATACGCCCGTGATCGAGGCGCTGCACGAGGTGGCTGAGGCCCGTAACGTGTCACCGGCACAGGTCGCGCTGGCCTGGCTTTTGCAAAAGCCCGGGATTACGGCGCCGATCGTGGGGGCCAGCAAGGCCCATCACATGGATCAGGCCCTCGGCGCGCTCGAGATCACGCTCGACGAGGCCGAAATCGAACGGCTCGAGGCGCCCTACGTGCCCCATGAGGTGGTCGGTTTCGTGTAAGGCACGCCTTCGACAATCCCTTGTGTTGACCGAAAAGCCCCGGCAAATGCCGGGGCTTTTGCGTGAAAGGCATTAAGAATCAAGGAAATAAACGAAAGGGTTTGGCAGCAGTGACCGCGATCCCTAGACTTCTGGCCGATTGAGAGGCCCGGACATGCGCTGGTGCCCTGTTCATCAAATCGTTGAAAACACCCGAGCCTCGACCGGGCAACCATCAGGGAGAGAGGATGGAAAACTGGAATCAGACCATGTCGGCAGGACCGCTGCTGGGGATCGCGGCGGCCGCGATTGCAGTACTGCTGCTCATGGTGATCAAGTTCAGGGTGCATGCCTTTGTCACCCTGATTCTCGTCAGTCTGTTAACGGCCTTTGCTGCCGGCATTCCTGTCGATCAGATCGTGCCGACGCTGGTGAGCAATTTCGGCAACACGCTGGGTTCGGTGGCACTGCTGATCGGGCTGGGCGCCATGCTGGGCAAGCTGGTGGAGTCGTCCGGCGGGGCGAAGGTGCTGGCCGATCGCATGATCGCAATCTTCGGCGAAAGGCGTGCCCCCTTTGCCCTTGGCGTGGCATCGCTGCTGATGGGCTTTCCCATCTTCATGGATGCCGGCCTGATCGTGATGCTGCCGGTCATTTTTGCCATCGCCAGACGCCTCGATGGCCCCATCATTCCGTTTGCACTGCCGGCGGCGGCGGCCTTTTCGGTCATGCACGTGTTTGTGCCGCCACATCCCGGCCCGGTGGCAGCGTCCGAGCTGTATGGCGCCAATCTGGGACTGGTGATGCTGACCGGAGTGCTGGTCGCCTTTCCACTTTGGTACCTGTCAGGCTATCTATGGAGCCGCTTTGCGGCCTCGCGCATTACGCTTGAGCAGGTGGCCGGCGGCATGTTCGGTGACGGCAATGCTGAAGAGGTGAGCAACCCCCCGTCGGTTGGTGCGGTGCTGTCCATGCTGCTGCTGCCGATGGCGCTGATTTTCATGAATACCGGCTTGGATTTTCTGCGTGCGGTCGGCGTGGCTGATAGTGACGCCGGCTGGTTCAAGCTCTGCTCGGCGCTGGGGGAAACGCCGATTGCGCTGCTGATTTCGGTGCTGGTCGCCCTCTGGGCACTGGGTGGTCGGCGCGGCCAGTCGGGTACGGCCCTTGAAAAGGTGCTGGATTCCTCGCTGGGGCCGATCTGTTCGGTCGTGCTGATTACCGGCGCCGGCGGCATGTTTGGTGGGGTGCTGCGCGCCTCGGGTATCGGTGATGCGCTGTCGGGCTCGCTCGAGAATCTGGGGCTGTCGGTCATCATGGCCGCCTATGTGGTGGCGGTATTGATGCGTGTGGCGCAGGGTTCAGCCACCGTGGCGCTGGTGACGGCGGCAGGGCTGATGGCGCCTGCTGTGGAGGCCGGCGATTTCTCGACCATGCAGGTGGTGGCCATTACGCTGGCCACGGCGGCAGGCTCGGTATTTGCCAGTCACGTTAACGATTCGGGTTTCTGGCTGGTGGGCCGGCTCATGGGCATGGATGTCAAAACCACACTCAAGGTCTGGACGACACAGCAGACGCTGGAATCCGTGCTGGGCTTTGTAATGGCCTGGATTGTCTTTACGATCTTTTGAGATGTCCGGTACAGACCAAAAAAAAACGACGCCCGAGGGCGTCGTTTTTTATGGGATCACCTCAAGGGGTCAACTCCGGGGAGTGTTGCCCGGCACATGATCCGTTGACGTGCTGCCAAAGCGCGGCTCGCTGTCGCTGCTGTCGGAAGACAACGGCCCGCGGCTGCTCGAGGACGGCTGAGTGCGATCATTTGACGACTGCTGGGTACGATCATTCGAGGATTTCTGATCGCCATCGCTTGAAGACTTCTGATCGTTCTTGCTCGAATCGTTGTCATCGGAAGCGTGCTTGTCTGCTGCTTCCTGAGCCTTGTCGCTGGCACGATCGAGCTGCTCGGAGCCCATTTCGCTGGCGCGATCTACCAGGTGGTCGCGGGTATCGCCCATGGCACGCTGTTCGGCGCGCGAAGTGGGCAGCAGCGAGCCGAGCAGGGCGCCTGCGGCCAGACCCAGCGCGCCGGCGGCCACCGGGTTTTCATGCGCCATGTCGCTCAGCCAGGAGCCGGCATCACGCGCCTTTGAGGAGGCGTCGTTAAACCGGTCGCTGGAACCCTGTCTCATGCGCTGCATGCGATCACTGGCACCGCTTTTCATGTTGTGTGCCCGCTCACCGGCGCCACTTTTCATGTTGCGTGCGCGATCACCGGCCTCGTGCAGGGCACCCTTGGCGCGCTGGCCCAGACCGCCGCTGTCGCTCGAGGACTGGCCCTGACGGTGCTGATCGATAGAGGCGCCTTCGCTGTAAAGCGGCTCATCAAAAAGCGGCTCATCATAAAGCTCATCATATTCATGCGTCTGCGGCGTGGTTTCTGCCGCGGCATGTCGCGCACGCTTCTGGCGCTTGTCGTTAAAATGGTTCGGTACGCTGCCACGGCTTGATGAATTGCTGGAGTAGATCAGCCAGCCAATGCCCACACCGATCAACGCGGCAGGCATCGGATTGTCTCGTACCGAGCGCCCCAGATTGGAAAAATAATCCCGGGCAGAATCGCTTTTCACGTATTCCATGGCGCTGTGCATCATGTGATCGGAGGAGAAGCGTTCCTGAAAATCGCTGAGCGTGTCATCAAGATGAGAGCGGGTCTTGTTGATGTCCGCCTCGATCTCTTCAGGGCTACGATTGTCCTGCTGATCCTGATTCTGGTCGTGATCGCTCATCGCTTGGTCTCCTCGTTTTTCTGGCTTTGGGCATGTTCCTTGAGCATGGACTGATCACGCTCCAGGCTTTCCACGGTACGATCCGGCGTCATGGCCTGAGTGCTCAGGGTGTTACGTGCCTTTTTCATCATGCTCATGCCGATGATGACAACGACAGCACCCACAATCAGGGCTGAAAGCCAGGGCGCCAGTACGTGGCTCAAACCCAGTACGGCGGCGGCCAGAAGAACAAGCAGGCCTGCGTTGAGCACGGCACCCGCCACCACGATGGAGGCAATGGCCGCACCGGCACGCTTGATGTTCTGCTGCATCTCGGCCTTGCCGAGGGCAATTTCCTGACGTACCAGCGTGGTAACGTCATTGAGCAGCGAAGAGAGCATGCCGACCATGCCGCGCGACTCGTTCCCGCCGTCTTCGGCGTGTCGGCGCTCTTCGATGCTGGGGTCTTTATGACCTGAAGGTTGTGTCATGATCAAACTCTCCCTGTTGATCCGAACAATACAAAATGGTGTTGCTGTCGATCGTGCCGATCAGGGACGCACTCAGCGATTGGAACTTTTCAGAAAACGTGACAGCAAAAATCCGCCTGCGACCATGCCACCGATGAACAGTGCCGGTTCACGGCGGGAAAAGTCCTGCGCCTGCTTGAGCAGTGACTCGCTGTTTTCATCGCGCAGATGATCGGCGAGGGTGTCGGTTCGATCCGCCAGGCGATAGGTATAGTCGGCCAGCGACACCTGATCCTGATCCTTGAACTGCATGGCCATGCTGCGCACGGCTTCAGAGAAGTTCGAGATATAGTCGGCGACAAAACCCTTCTGACTGTCGGCGCGGCGCAGGGCTTCTTCACGTGCCTGACCTGCCGTTTCCCTGGCCTTTTGCCGGGCCTGTTCCCGATTCTGACGTGCCTGGTCATTTCCCTGTTGGCCGGCACTACCGCCGCTGTTTTGCTGGCGGTTATCGCCATGCATGAAACGTTCGTCCGTGTCGCTCATGATGTGCACCTTAAAGCCAATAAATTAATCTGGATCAACGATGCCTTCAGATGCAGTACGTTGTCATGTCCTGCTCGGCATCCACACTGAAACAGTAGATCGAAAGCGTCAGACGTCAAGGAAATTGGCGAGAGATAACTTCAGGAAGTGGGGCGATAGATTGTTATAAAAGGTTTAAACATGATCCATGTTAATAAAAGGGTCGGCATAGATTTTTAGTCGGTAATATCCGCGTCACGGCGGGCCTGAGGAAAAAAAAGGCAGTTGGAATTAATGGGGAAAAGGTGAGGTTAAAATCATCATTATCGAAAGAGAGGGAGGGTGGTAAAAGGCCGGTAAAGACCCCGTCAGGAAACAGGGCCATGCTGCCAGGTGACCACGCTGTCAAGCAGGGTGCTGACCACCTTTTCGCTGTCATGGGCCAGCTCGAAAAGCGTTTGTTTCAATAGCCAGTCCGTGACCACACCCTTGATACATGACAACAGCATCGAGGCTGCCATGGCCGGCGTCAGATCGTGGCGAAGGGCAATCTCACCACAGTCAACACCGCGACGAAATGTATGGCTCATCACGTCCCGACACTCATGCATATGCAGGTCAAGCTGGTCGTTGACCCAGGAAAATTCGCCGATGAACTCGTTGCGAGACGACGTCAGCAGCAGGATGCGTTGAAGTCGGGTATCCCGGGACAGCGACTCAAGGTCCTGCACCAGCGTTAACCGCATGATGCTGACCGGGGCATGCGCCAGCTGCTCGCACTGCGCCAGATGCGCTGCCAGTCGCTCGGTCATCTGGCGTTTGCGTTCAAGAAGCGCGGCCAGAATGCTGGTCTTGCCTTCCGGAAAATGCCAGTTGAGCGCGCCGCGCGTGACACCGGCACGTGTGGCGATATCATTGTGTGTGGTACGGCTGAGCCCCTTTTCAATAAAAAGATGCTCGGCGGCATTCATCAGCGACTGCCGCGTCAGCTCCGCTTCTTCCTTGGTCTTTCGCATGGACGTCTTCTTGACGTTAAACCTGTCATAAAATGGCCTGGCTGCGCGGACAGGGCGTTTCACGCAGGCGGGTGCACAATAATGCATACATGCGCGATTGTATATTTGCGCTCAACGTTCATGAATAGATCATTGGTCTTCTGCATGAATTTCAGCGTTTGAGCATGATGCCCAGGGGCGCCTGTCATGTCGGGCTATGGCAACCCCGGGTTGCTGGCATCCACTTCGTTACCTACCTTATAAACTCCTGACAGCACATATAAGGCTCATGACAACGCATCATGACGCCCCTTTGACAGCGCCTGGCAAGGACTGTCTCCAGCATGAACCGTGGATTCGATACTTATAAAACGTGATCCGGCGCCCGCCATGTCGGGTGTTCAGACGATCACGATGATGCAACGACCGTACAATACGACTGATGAGGATCTGACTCATGGCACCTGTTATCCGTCCTTCGACGGGCGTGGGGTTCTGTACCCCCGGCGCCCAGGCAGAGATCGCCGAACGCCCCGGTGCTTCTGCCGGCAAGCCTTCCGATACCCGCCACATCACCCTGACCGTCAACGGTCAGCAGCATGATCTGCAGGTCGCGTCCAACGCGGTGCTGCTGGATGTTTTGCGCGAACAGCTGGGCCTTTTCGGCACCAAAAAGGGCTGTGACCACGGCCAGTGCGGCGCTTGCACCGTTCATGTCAACGGTCGCAGCGTCAACAGCTGCCTGATGCTGGCCTGTCTGCAGGAAGGCGCCGAGATCGTCACCATCGAAGGTCTGGCTGAAAGCGCTGGCTTCGAGCAGGGCCATCACCCGGTGCAGGAAGCCTTCCTGGCGCACGATGCCTACCAGTGTGGCTACTGCACGGCCGGACAGATGATGACCGCTGCGGCCGTCATCAGTGACGACAGCATCGATGGCGATGAAACCTCGCTGCGCGAAGCGCTCAGCGGCAACATCTGTCGCTGCGGTGCCTACAAGAACATTCTCGATGCGGTGCAGAGTGCCCGCGGCAAGATGCGGGGAGGGCAATAACATGCGAGCGTTTGAACTCGAAAGTGTCGAGGCCATCGATCAGGCCGTCAGCCATCGCCGTGTCCATGACGGCGAGGCCTTTATTGCCGGTGGCACCACGCTGCTGGATCTGGTCAAGCTGGATGTCATGCAGCCCGAGAAGGTCGTCGACGTGAGCCGACTGCCGCTCAAGCGCATCGAGACGCTGGAAGATGGCCGCCTGAAGATTGGTGCACTGGTCTCCAACACCGAGCTTGCCAAACACGAGATCGTGATGCGCGATTATCCGGTCATCAGCGAGGCGCTGCTGTCCGGTGCCTCAACGGGTCTTCGCAACATGGCCTCCACCGGTGGCAACGTCATGCAGCGCACCCGTTGCCCCTATTTCCGCGACCCGAACATGCCATGCAACAAGCGCGAGCCGGGCACGGGCTGTTCGGCCATCGACGGCATCAATCGCAATCACGCCGTACTGGGTACCAGCGAGCAGTGCATCGCCACGCATCCTTCCGACATGTGTGTTGGCATGGTCGCCGCCGGCGCCACGCTGGTGCTGGAAGGCCCCGACGGCCAGCGTGAAGTCGCCTTTGAAGACTATCACCTGCTGCCGGGCGACAGCCCCGAGCGCGAGCACGACCTGAAGCCGGGCGAGCTGATCACCCACGTGATTCTCGATACCCCGCGCGGCGGCGGCCAGCACTACCTCAAGCTGCGCGATCGCGCCTCCTATGAGTTTGCGCTGGCCTCGTGTGCTGCGGTCGTCACCCTGGACGGTGACAACATCAGTGACGTGCGTCTGGCGCTGGGTGGTGTCGCGACCAAACCCTGGCGTGCCGATGCGGCCGAAGCGGCGCTCAAGGGCCAGCCGGCCACGCAGGAGAGCTTTGAACATGCGGCCGAGACAGCCTTTGCCGACGCCGTGGCCTACAGCCACAACGGTTTCAAGATTACGCTGGGCAAGCAGGCGATCGTGCGTGCACTCAGAGACGCTACCGCTGCCGCACGCGGCTGATCAGGGAGAGATCACATGACCACGGAAACACAAAAGCCTCAGCGCCTTGACGGCACCCTGACCAGTATCGGTCACAAAAAGCCGCGTATTGACGGGGTGCTCAAGCTTACCGGTGGCGCTGACTACGCTGCCGATCGCAATCTGCCCAATCAGGCCCATGGCTACCCTGTCTCCAGCACCATTGCCAAGGGGCGACTGGTGGCACTGGAACTTGATGACGCCCTCAACATGCCCGGCGTCCTGGATATCTTCCATCACGACAACTTCGACAAACTCAGCCGCTCCCCCAACGATTTTGCGGCCGGCAACAAGGTCGGTGAACCGCGCCTGCCGTTTGAAGACAACGACATTCACTACCACGGCCAGTACATCGCCCTGGTGGTCGCCGACACCTTCGAGCATGCCCGCGCGGCGGCCCGAAAGGTCAGGGCGCAGTATGAGAAAAGCGACGATCAGCTGACCAATATCGCTGCCCTTGATAGCGGCCAGGGTGATCTGCCGGGCGAGGAAGTCCCGGATGATGCCAGCAGCCGTGGCGATGCCGATGCCGCCTATCAGAGCGCCAGCGTCAAACTCGATGAGCGCTACTCGATCGCCCAGGAAAACCACAGCGTGATGGAAATGCACGCCTCGGTGGCCCACTGGGAAAACGACATGCTGACCGTGTATGAATCCTCCCAGGGCGTGGTCTTCCAGCGCAATGCGCTGTCCAAGATCTTCGGCATTCCCCAGGAGAAGGTGACGGTGATTTCGCACTTCATCGGCTCCGGGTTTGGCAGCAAGCTTTTCATGTGGCCGCACGCCGTCATGGCCTCTGTCGCAGCACGCCGTCTGGGGCGTCCGGTCAAGACGGTCGTGCCGCGAGAGCTTGAGTATCTCAATACCGGCTATCGCCCGACCTCGCTGCAGCGCATCCGTATTGGTGCCGACGACAGCGGCAGGCTGCTGTCCATTCATCATGATGGCTGCAACGAGACCTCGCCGGCCGGGCTGCACGATGACAGCGTCAGCGGCGCCACGCCCAGCATGTATGCCTGCGATAACGTGGCCGTAACCAACCGGCTGGTGACGGTCAACAAGGGCGCGCCGACCTCCATGCGTGCCCCGGGTGAAGCCTCTGGCGCCTTTGCACTGGAAACGGCGCTGGATGAGCTGGCGGTCAGGCTCGAGATGGACCCGCTTGAGCTTCGCCGGAAGAACTTCGCAGAGAAGGACCCGGCGGCCGATCTACCCTGGTCGAGCAACCATCTCAAGGAGTGCTGGGACAACGCGGCGAAGCGCTTTGGCTGGGAAAAGCGTAACGCCACACCCGGTGCGATGAAGGACGGTGACGAGATCATTGGCTACGGCATGGCCACCCAGAGCTGGGAAGCGATGCGTCAGCACTGTAGCGCGCGCTTCGGCTTTCGTGATGACGGCACGGTCATGGTGGCCTGCGGCACGCAGGACATCGGCACCGGCACCTATACGATCGTGGCGCAAACGGCCAGTGAGATGACCGGTGTACCCATCGAGATGATCGATGTGCGCCTGGGGGATTCCTCGCTGCCGTCAGGCCCGCTTTCGGGGGGCTCGTTTGCTACGGCCACGGTACTGCCGGCGGTGTCGGCGGCCATGAAGGAAGCACTGTCCGAACTCAAGACGCTGGCCACGGCCGAGGGCGGCGTGTTTGAAAACGTGGACAAGGACAGCATCGAGATCCGCGAAGGTCATCTGGTGAGCGGTGACAACAGCATCGAGATTACCAAGCTGCTGCGCCAGAATCAGATCGGGCTGGTCGATGGCGAGGCGAGCAGTCAGCCCGGTGACGAGCAGGATCAGTACAGCTTCCGCTCCTTTGGCGCGGTCTTTGTTGAAGTGCGCTGGGATCCGGGCATTTCACGTCTGCGTGTGGCGCGCATCTGCTCGACCATCGATATTGGTCGCGCCATCAATCCGATGACGGCCACCAACCAGGTCGAGGGCGGGATTGTCATGGGCATGGGCATGGGGCTTTTCGAGCAGACCGAATATGACCCCAATGGCTATCCCTACAACAATAATCTGGCCGACTACATCGTACCGGTGAATGCCGACATGCCGCAGGTCGAGGTGGAGCTGCTCGACTATCCCGACTATCTGCGCAACGAATTCGGTGCTCGTGGGGTTGGCGAAATCGGTCTGACCGGTGTGGCGGCCGCCATTTCCAATGCGGTCTATAACGCGACCGGCAAGCGCCTTCGCGATATGCCGATCTCGATCGAGAAGCTGCTGGCCTCCTGAGCAGGGCCTGCTTCAACAGCATGACAGGGCCGGTCTTCGCAGGAAGGCCGGCCCTTTTATCGTGCGCTGGCAGGGCCCCTGAACGGGCGCTGAACATGCTCGGTAGTGGACTGGCAATCGCATCAACCCCGCGCCAGGCTGGCATCGTTTGCCAGCAAACTCCATGACCGGCAACCACTGATATCCCCCCATTTCAGAGCGCCTGCAGGCGCCATCATCGACGGCTGGCACCGCCGATGCTTATACCGACCGTGAAGACACAAGGTACACGCGAATGCCCGTGCCCTGTGGCAATGAGGAGTGACGCATGAACGATCACCACAATGATGGCGGATCAAGGGTAGACACCTTTGATGCCCGCTCGCCTTCAAGACGACGTTTTCTCAAGACCATGGGTGCCTCGGGTCTGGCGGCCGCCACGGCACCGGCCTGGACGCAGATCGCCCAGGCCGGTCAGCAGCCACACAGTGCGCCCGTCGAGCCGCAGGCCGATGGCGCGCCCAAGGAGGGCGAGCAGCAGATTCAGCTCACCGTCAACGGCGTGGCCCATACCCTGAACGTCAAGCCCAACGCCGTGCTGCTCGATGTACTGCGCGATCGTCTGATGCTGACCGGCACCAAGAAGGGCTGTGATCAGGGCCAGTGCGGCGCCTGTACGCTGCTGGTGAACGACACGGCGATCAATTCCTGCCTGTCGCTGGCGGTCTCTCACGATGGCGACAGCATTACCACCATCGAGGGGCTTTCCCAGGGTGATGAGCTGCATCCGGTGCAGGCGGCCTTCTGGGAGCACGATGCCTATCAGTGCGGTTACTGCACCTCGGGCCAGATCATGAGCGCGGTCGCCATTCTCAAGGATGACAGCATTGGCTCGGATGATGCCTCGGTGCGCGAGGCGATGAGCGGCAATATCTGTCGCTGCGGTGCCTACAAGAACATTCTGGCCGCCGTGCAGGACGCCCGCGGCAAGATGCAGGGAGCGAGCTGATGCGCGAATTCGACTATGCGCGGGCCGATAGTCCCCGTCAGGCGGTATCGACCCATGGCGAGAGCGAGCAGGCCGCCTATCTGGCCGGGGGCACCACGCTGCTGGATCTGGTCAAGATCGACATCATGCGCCCGGATCAGGTGGTCGATATCAACCGGCTCGATCTCAATGAGATTGAAACACTCGATGACGGTCGTACCCGCATTGGTGCGCTGGTGACCAACACGGCGCTGGCACGTCATGACCGGATCAAGAATGAGTACGCCGTGCTCAGCGAGGCGCTGTTGTCAGGCGCCACCACGCAGCTGCGCAACAAGGCCACCACTGCCGGCAACGTCATGCAGCGTGTGCGCTGCCCGTACTTCCGCGATGGCGTCTCAAACTGCAACAAGCGCGAGCCGGGCTCGGGCTGTGCGGCGATCGAAGGTCATAATCGCAGCGTGCATGCGGTCCTGGGCACCAGCGAGCACTGCATCGCCACCCATCCGTCGGACATGTGCGTAGCGATGGCCGCCATCGGCGCCACGATCACCGTTGAAGGCCCGGATGGCCGGCGCGAGATCGACTTTCTCGACTTTCACCTGCTGCCCGGGGATGCCCCCGAACGCGAGCACGCTCTCAAGCCGGGCGAGCTGATCACTCACGTGACGCTGGAAGTCCCGCTTGAGAACAGCCGATCACACTATCTCAAGCTGCGTGACCGCGCCTCCTATCAGTTTGCGCTGGCTTCGAGTGCCGTGATCGTCACCCTGGAGGGCGACACGATTACGGATGCCCGCGTAGCACTCGGCGGGGTGGGCACCAAACCCTGGCGTGCCCATGAGGCCGAGTCTGCACTCAAGGGTCAGAAAATCGGTGAGGCGAGCTTTGCGCATGCCGCCGGGATCGCGTTCAAGGGCGCCACACCCTATGCGCACAACGCTTTCAAGATCCCGCTGGGTCAGCAGGCCATCGTGCGCAATCTCACCACCCTGACCGCGCAGGAAGACAGGAGAACGTCATGAGTGACAGCATCATTGGCGCAGGTCCTATTGGTTCCGGACCCAAGCGCATCGACGGCCAGCGCAAGGTCACCGGCGCCGCGCCCTACGCCGCCGATCATCATCCCGACAACATGGCCTATGGCTATGGGGTCTTCAGCACCATCGCCCGCGGCACCGTGACCGGGCTGGATCTGGACGCTGCCCGCCAGTCACCGGGCGTGATCGATATCTTTCATCACGATCATTTTCCCGAGCTCCACCGTTCGCCGTCCTCGATGGCCCAGGGCAACAAGGTCGAGGAAACCCGCCTGCCGTTCGAGGACAATCAGGTCCACTATGAGGGCCAGTTCGTGGCGCTGGTGGTGGCTGACACGTTTGAAAACGCCCGCGCTGCCGCGCGCAAGGTAGGGGTAAGCTATCAGCGTGACGACAACACGATTGCCAATCTCGATCAGGGCGTGAAGGCCCACGGCACGCAAAAGGGACAGGGCAACCACGAACGTGGTGATGCGGCAGGGAATTTCGACGGCGCTGCCCACAGCATCGATGTGACCTATACCACCCCGGTGGAGACCCACAACCCGATGGAGATGCACGCCTCAACGGCGAGCTGGGAGGGCGATCGCCTGACCATTTTCGAATCCTCCCAGGGTGTGGTGCAACAGCGCGGCGCGCTTTCGAAGATCTTCGGTATTCCTCAGGAACATGTTCGGGTGGAATCGCCGTTTATCGGCTCTGGCTTTGGTTCAAAACTCTGGATGTGGCCGCATGCGGTGGCGGTGTCCGCTGCTGCACGCGAGATCAGCCGCCCGGTGCAGCTGGTCGTGCCCCGCCCGCAGATGTTCACCACCACCGGCCATCGCCCGGAGACGCGCCAGCGCCTGCGCCTGGCCACCGATGAGCGCGGTCGGCTGGTGTCACTGCGTCACGAGTCGATCAACACAACGTCGTTTACCGACCAGTACGTCGAGACCTGCGGCAGCGTCACCAAAAGCCTCTATTCATGCCCCAATCTGTTGGTCAGTCACGAGACCACGCAGGTCAATCGCGGCACGCCGACCTCGATGCGCGCACCGGGCGCGGCACCCGGGCTGTTTGCGCTGGAATCCGCCATTGACGAGATGGCGCTGGCCGCCGGTGTCGACCCGCTCGAGTTTCGTCTCAATAACTACGCCACTCGTGACGAGAGTCAGGATCTCGATTTCTCCAGCAATCATATCCGCGAGGCCACGGAAAAAGCCGCCGAGAAGTTCGGCTGGCAGGATCGCAACCCGGAAGTCGGGTCGATGCGCGACGGTCACGAGATCATCGGCTATGGCATGGCGGCCTGTAACTGGGAGGCGATCAAGCGCGAGTGCGAAGCGCGCGTGTCCCTGCGCGCTGATGGCACGGCCTATGTCACCTGTGCCACCCAGGACATCGGCACCGGCACCTACACCATCATTGCCCAGACGGTGAGCGAACTGACCGGCCTGCCGCTTGAGAAAATCACCGTGCGGCTGGGGGATACCAGCTATCCGAAAGGGCCGATTTCGGGCGGCTCCTGGACCACGGCGACCACGCTGCCGGCCATCGCCGCGGCCACGCGTGAGGCGATCAAGGAGCTCAAGGGTTACGCCACCAGCGACAAGGGCGATTTCACGGACGTCGACAGCGACAGCCTCACGTTTGAAAACGGACAGCTGACCCATGACGGGCAGAGCGTGGGCTACGTGGATGTGCTCAAGGGTCAGAAACTGGCCAGCGCCGACGGTCACGCCCATACCCAGGGCGCTGATGACAAATACTCCTATCGCTCCTTCGGGGCGCATTTCGTGGAAGTTCGCTGGGACCCGGGCATCTCGAATCTGCGCGTTTCCCGCGTGGTCAGCGCCATTGATGTGGGTCGCGTGATCAATTCGATGACCGCGCGCAATCAGGTGGAAGGGGCCATTGTCATGGGGCTGGGCATGGCGCACTTCGAGGCGACCGAGTATGACGCGCGCAATGGCCGGCCGGTGAACAACAACTACGCCGAGTACGTGGTGCCGGTGCATGCCGACCAGCCGCCGGAGGTCGATGTGATTTTGCTCGACTATCCTGATCTGGCGTTCAACGAATTCGGCGCCCGCGGTATCGGCGAGATCGGAATTACCGGCATGGCGGCGGCGGTGGCCAACGCGGTGCATCACGCCACCGGCAAGCGAATCCGGGATCTGCCGATCTTCAAGGAGAAGCTGATGGAAAACGTCCCCGACGTACAGTCAGCGTAAGCCCCTGTTCGGGCGACCTTTAGGCCGGTGCCTCCTTCCGAGGCGCCGGCGTTTTGCCTGTCACGACCCCAATGGACTCGATTACCCGCACGGAAGCCTGTCATGCCCCTTAATCATCTGCGTCACCACGAACGTTTTGACTACCGCCCGATCACCGACCGGGATGATTTTCGCTGGCCCGGCGGGACGGGCCTGGCCGTCTATGTGGGCGTCAATCTGGAACACTTTGCCTTCGGCGAAGGGCGTGGGCCCGGCATTGCACCGCCTGCGCCCGAGGGCGAGCCGGACGTGCTCAACTACGCCTGGCGGGAGTACGGCAACCGGGTAGGTGCCTGGCGCTTTCTGGACATGCTGGAGGCGCTCTCCCTGCCGGCCGGTGTGATCGCCAACACCTCGATTCTCGATCACTGTCCCGAACTGCTGGAGGCTTTCGTCGCCCGTGGCCACGAGCTGATCGGCCACGGCCATACCAACGCCGAGCGCCAGGGGCAGATGTCGCCAGCTGATGAGGCCGCGCTGATCGCGCGCAGCCGCGAGCGTCTGGCTGCCCATTTCGGCACACCCCCCGAGGGCTGGCTCTCGCCGTGGATTTCGGAAAGCGATCGCACCCCGGATCTTTTGCAGGAAGCCGGCTTTACCTACACGCTCAACTGGGCGCACGACGACCGCCCCGTTGCCATGCGCACTCGTCACGGCAGGCTGTTGTCGATTCCCTATCCGCAGGAATTGAACGACATTCCGACCATCTCGACCCATCGGGTCAGCATGAATGAATTTGCCACCATGATGCGCGATCAGTTTTTTGAGCTGCTCGAGCAGTCCCGCCAGCAGCCGCTGGTCATGGGCATTGCTCTGCATCCGTGGCTGACCGGTCAGCCCTTTCGGCTGCGCCTGTTGCGCAAGGTGCTCGGCGACCTGGCCGAATATCGCGAAGCCGAAGGGGTGTGGTGGACCACGCCCGGTGCGATCGCGCGTCATGCGGCCCGACAGATCGTTTAATCCAGGGGAGATCACCATGAACCATGACCCGCAGATAACGCCTCGTGTGGCGATGATATCGGGCGCCAGCCGCGGCATTGGTGCCGCCATTGCCCGGCGTCTGAGAGCAGAGGGCTGGCAGTTGAGTCTGGGCGTGCGTCGCCCGGAGGAGATCGACCCGGCACTGACCGGGGAGCACGTGCTGGTGCATCCCTACGACGCTGCCACCAATGCCTTTGATCAGGCCTGGGTGGAGGCCACGGTGGCACGCTTTGGCCGCCTTGATGCCCTGATCAACAACGCCGGCATCATGATCCCCAAAACGGTGATCGAGGCAGAAGATGGCGACATCGACGAGATATTCGACATTAACGTCAAGGCGCCGCTGCGGCTGGCGCGCGCCGCCTGGCCGCATTTGAAAGCGAGCGGCGCCGGACGTGTGGTCTCGGTGGTGTCCCTGTCCGGGCACCGGGTCAAAAGCCCCCGGTCGGGGCTTTACGCCATGAGCAAGTTTGCAGCACTGGCGCTGTCTCACGCGCTTCGAAAGGAGGGCTGGGAAGACGGCGTGCGCGCCACTGCGCTTTGCCCGGGGCTGGTTGCCACCGACATGGGCGAATCGGTCGGCAACATTGCCCCCGAGCAGATGACCCAACCCGAGGATCTGGCCCGGCTGGTGTCGATGGCATTGAGCCTGCCCAATACGGCAAGCCTTGCCGAACTCAACGTTAACGCCTCGCTGGATGACTATTACTGAGCCTCCCGGCCACTGAGGCATCCGGCCGCGGTGTCTTTTCAGCTTTTGTCATCGCGGCGACAATGGCGCGTCGGGGCCGCGCAATGGCCCCGCCCTACCGAGACGACCCACCCGTGGAGAACAATATGAACGCCCTGAAACGCTGGATGGCGCCGCTTTTTTTAATCGCCCTGAGCGTCAGCACGCAGGCACTGGCCCACGCCCATTTAAAGGCGGCCACGCCCGGTGACAAGGCGAGCGTCTCCACCCTGCACGAGATCAGTCTGACTTTCAGTGAGGCCCTTGAGCTGCCTTTCAGCGGTGTGGATGTCGTGGGCACTGACGGTAACGCCGTCACTCTCGACGAGGCCCGACTGCAGGATGGCGGCAGGACCCTGGTGACGCCGATCGGTGACGCACTGGAAAGCGGCCGCTATGACGTGCACTGGCATGTGCTCTCGGTCGACGGCCACAAGACGCAGGGGCAGTACAGCTTCGACGTCACGCCGTGATCGAGCCGGCCACGGCGCTTCTGGTCGCGCGGCTTGTCTTTAATCTGGGCGCGCTGTGGCTCTGGGGCGGCAGCGTCTGTCTGCTGCTGGTCGCGGACCGATCGCTGCGCGTCGCGCTGTGGCAGCGCCTGTGCCCCTGGGGGCTGGTCGCGGCCGGGCTTTCCGGGTTTGCCACGCTCATCGCCCTGCCGATACTGACCGCCTCGATCGGCAGCGACTGGGAAGCGGCCTTCTCCCTGCACATGCTGACGCTGGTGGTCACAAAGACCCTGGTAGGCCACGCCTGGGGCTGGCAGCTGGGGAGTATGCTCGTGCTGACCGCAGTGCTTGTCGTGGGGGCGCTGCGCCATCCCACGGGGGTCGGTATTGCCTCGGCACTGATGCTCGCCACGTTGACCGTTTCAGGCCATACAGCGATGCATGAGGGTATGACCGGCACACTGCATCGGCTCAATGACTGGGGGCACCTGCTGGCCGGTGGTTTCTGGCTGGGCGCGCTGGTACCTGTCGTGATGCTGCTGGGGCAATTGAGGCAGTCTTCAATGCGCTCTGGCGCCATTCATGCGCTGATTCGGTTTTCCAGCGTTGGGCACCTGGCGGTGGCACTGGTGGTGCTGACGGGTATGGCCAATACATGGCTGGTGGTAGGCGGTTGGCCACTGGATGCGGGTGTGCTCTATCAGCGGGCGCTGTGGCTCAAGATGGCGCTGGTGGGGCTTTTGATGGTCATGGCGCTATTTAATCGCTACCGGCTGGTCCCCCGGCTTTCCCGGGAAGCGGGGGCCCTGGACAGGCTGCGCCGAATCTCCCTCGTTGAAATGGCCATTCTGGCCATGGTGGTGGCGCTGGTGGGCTGGTTCGGCACGCTTTCCCCCGGGCATGGCTGACTTCACCGCCTGCACACGCAGGACGCGATGCGCAAACCCGGCCCACGGACTCAGGCCCAAGCGGGAAAGGGGTCACGAAGCCCGGCTGTGGCCTCTTTTATAGGCACCTCGTGTGGCAGATCGATGAGGCAATTCTCCAGCGCCGAGCGGATGGCGTGCTCGTCCATGTGCTGACCGATAAAGACCAGTTCATTGCGGCGATCTCCATACTGCGCGTCCCAGTAGCGATCCATGTCGTCATGCCACTGCGGATCATCCGGCCAGCGTGACTTTGGCATGCCGGCCCACCAGTAGCCGTAGCGCTCGGTGCGAATAAAGGCGCCGGCCTGACTTATCATGCCGACATGCTCGGGGCGGGTTGCAAGCCAGAAAAGCCCCTTGGCGCGCACCACACCCGTCCAGCATCCGACGTCCTTGATAAAGTCATCCAGCCGCTGCGGATCAAAGGGGGAGCGGGCGCGAAAGACGAAGCTTCTGATGCCGTACTCTTCGGTTTCCGGCACGTGGGCATTGAAATCGTTAAGCTCGCGATACCAGAGCGGGTGCTGACGCGAACGCTCGGGATCAAAAAGGCCGGTATCAAGCAGCTGATCGATGGCCACGTCGGCGTAGTCGGCCTCGATCACATCGGCGCCTCCGTTGAGGCTTTTGATGATCTCGCGCACTGAAATCTGCACTGCCGGCGAGGCATCGCTGATCTTGTTGAGGATGATGCGATCGGCAAACTCGATCTGATCCACCATCAGATCCACCAGCGTGCGCGCATCCGCCTCGCCATTGATCTCGCCGCGATCCTGCAAAAATTCGGTCGAGGCGTAATCCTTCAGCAGACTGGCGGCGTCGACGACCGTGATCATGGCGTCGATACGGGCCACATCGGACACTGAAAATCCGGCCTCGTCGCGAAACTCAAACGTGGCCGCCACCGGCAGTGGCTCCGAGATGCCGGTGGATTCGATCACCAGGGCGTCATAACGGCCTTCGTGCGCCAGACCTCTGACGGCTTCGATCAGATCACCGCGCAGGGTGCAGCAGATGCAGCCGTTGGTCATCTCCACCATGGTCTCTTCGGTTCGTGACAGGTGCGCTTCGCCACCGCGCACCAGGTCAGCATCGATATTGACCTCCGACATGTCGTTGACGATCACGGCCACCCGTCGGCCGTCGCGATTGGCCAGAATCCGGTTGAGCAGGGTGGTTTTGCCGGCGCCCAGAAAGCCCGAAAGGATGGTGACCGGAAGCCGGTCGCTGGAAGTGGATGTCGTCATGATTTTCTCGCAATGATATATCGTAACGTTAATAAAGGGCGTTGCGCCGCTCGAACCGGGACGTCACGAGGGCATGAACGTGACAGGGGCGTGAGCGTTATAGGGTCGTGAACGTCCCGAAGCGTTGAATCAACCGTCGAGAAAGTCGCCCAGGGTCATTTCAAGCGTCTGCCTGGGGATGTCGCGGGTAATAAACACCAGCCGCGAGAAGCGCTCGTCGCCCGGCCACGCCTCAAGCTCAACCGGCGGGTGAAAAAGATGCTGCACGCCATGAATGACCAGCGGTCTGTCGCGGCCCTCGATGTCCAGCATGCCCTTGATGCGCAGCATGTCGTGGCCCATGAGGCTGGTGATCAGCGACAGCCACGCCTCAAGCCGTGCAGCCTTGATCGGGCGTTCAAACACGAAGCAGTGGGCGCGGATATGATCATCGTGGCGGTTGGCATCAGGCAGCGGCGCCGCCGGCGACATGCCGGTCTGCACCTCGGCATTGTCAACGCGGGCAAACAGCGCCCCGGGGGAGAGCGTGGGCGCAGGCGGAGTGGCCGCGTGGGTGGCGGCCTCGCCCAGCCAGCGCTGAATATCGGCGCTGCGCGCGGCCTTGTCATCAACTCCCAGTCCCAGCAGGGCATCGGCCTCGATGAGGCCGTGATCCAGCAGTCTTTGTGGGGCGCTCGGGTTGATTGCGGCCAGTCGCTGGCGCAGGGCATTGAGCTGATCCGTTGAGGCCAGATCCTGCTTGGTGATCAACAAAAGATCCGCCATCGCTGCCTGACGCAGCGCCTCGTCATGACGATCCAGGGTCGTGCTGCCGCTGGCGGCGTCCATGACGGTGACGATGCCGTCGAGCGCGTAGTGGCGCGCGACCTTTGCCTCGCTCATCAGGGTATGCACGATAGGGGCGGGGTCGGCCAGGCCGGTGGTCTCGATGATCAGGCGATCAAACTGACGCTGTCCTTCGCGCGCAAAGCGCCACACCGCATCTTTCAGGGTCTGTGCCAGATCGGTGCGAATCGAACAGCAGATGCAGCCGTTGCTAAGCTCGATCTGTTCGCCGTCGGTGCTGGCGGTGAACAGCTGATGATCCAGCCCGATCTCGCCGAACTCGTTGATGATGACCAGCGCACGCGACATGCTCGGCTGCTGCACCAGCTGATTGAGCAGCGTGGTCTTGCCGCTGCCCAGAAAGCCGGTCAGCAGGGTGACCGGGATACGCCGTGCCTGCGGTGGAGAAGTGTCAAAATAGGACATGTCATTGCCTGAGAAGCGGTGGGCGGCTCGTGCCATGCGCCTATAATGTTACTTTATAACAAATTGGTCAACTGCCTGCTGCCCGCACGCGTCAGGTGCTGGCCGACGTCTGCGGTGCCTGTGCGGTCGGAACGGGAAAGACCACGTCATAGACCCAGTTGAAGACAAAGGCATAGACCACATAAAACAGCGCCAGCGAGGTGACCAGCGGTGCTGTCTCGGCAAGGGTTTGCCCCAGATACAGGGCGATCAGCGGCAGCAGCACGCAGATCAGCCCCAGCTCAAAGCAGATGGCATGAAATACGCGCATGATGACGGTCTTGTGCACATGGCCGCGCAGGCGCTTGAGGGCATGATCTACCCCCAGGTTGTAGACGTAGTTCCAGATCGTGGCGACCACGGCGCTGATGACGCCGACCATGCCCATGTGGGTCGTGTCCAGCGAGAAGAGCAGATGGCCCAGCGGGATGACGATCAAAAGACCGATGATTTCAAACATCAGGGTGTGGCGAATACGGTCAAGGGTGGTACGCATGGTGTCGAGCTTCCGGTCAGTGTTACCAGGCACTATCATTCATGAAAGTGCCAAACCCAAGTTGGAATCCATCTGTCTGGCAGATGGATTCATGATCGATGCCCGGATGCCGAGCCCGCAATGACGCCGACCCTTGAACAGCTCACTGCCCTTGTCGCGACCGCCGACACAGGCTCCTTTTCCGCGGCCGCCCGTCGTCTTGGCAAGGCGCAGTCGCTGGTCAGTACCCATGTGGCCAATCTGGAGCTGGATCTGGGACTGACGCTGTTTGATCGCAGCGCCCGTCTGCCGGTACTGACCGCCAGTGGCGTACGCATGGTGGCCGAGGCCCGAGGCGTTCTGGCCCAGCGTGAGCGCTTTCTGGGCGTGGCGCGGCGCCTTGAAGCCCACATCGAGCCGCGCCTGAGTCTGGCCATTGACGAGTTTTACCCGGAACATCTGATTGGTGGGCTGATGCAGGATTTCGCCCATCAATACCCCAGCGTCGAGATCGAAATGCATTTCCCGCTGCTGGAGGATGTCGGGCGCATGCTGGAGTCGGGGCAGGCGGATCTGGGCGTCATCTGCCGTCCACAGCCGCTGTTCCCGGCACTCGAGACTCGCCCGCTGGGGCGTGTGCCGTTGAGGCTGGTATGCGGGCAGAGCCATCCGCTGGCCGGTGAAGCAAGCGTGACGCCCGAGGCTTTGAGACAGCACCGTCAACTGATCGTGGCGACGCGCGGTCAGCCCGGATCGCGGCTGGCCGAGCGCGTGGGCGCGGACGTCTGGTGGGTCGAGAGCCACTTCGTGATGCTGGAGCTGGTCAAGCACGGGGTCGGCTGGACGCTGATGTCGGATCACGTGATTGCAGCCTCGCCGGCGCGCCCATCACTGGTGACGTTGACCGCCCCGGCGCTTGAGCGCTGGATCGCCCTGGAGCTGGGGTGGCATGCCAGTCGCGAACTGGGAGTTGCCGGCAGCTGGCTGCGCGATCGTTTTCTGGCGCAGCCCCTGACGCCGCCGGTGCCGCTTAAGCGGGACTGAACGCGTCAGTAAGGTGTCAGGCGAAATCTTTCCGGAGGCATCAATCCCTCCAGAGTGCCGAGCTGGGCAAAATCCACCCGGCTCAAAATATCATTCATGGTCCGTTCTTCGCGGTGCAGGTTGCGCACCACGCGCACGCGTTGCGGCTGGCCGCTGTCATCAAGCTCCATCACCCAGGCCAGAAAGCCGCCTGAAAACTTCACCAGACTGCCGATCGGATAAAAGCCGTGGCGCTGGATGTAGCGCGTTATCCAGTGCTTATCGAACTGCTCGGGACGGTGATAGAGATGGCGATAGGCCTCAATGGCGGTTTTGCTTCGCCGGTCGCCACGTTTGCGCGTCATGGCATCCACGGTATCCACGACGGCCGCCATGCGCGCGATCGGAGACAGCGCCTCGCCCTTGAGCGCCTGCGGATAGCCGCTGCCATCCAGACGTTCGTTGATGGACTGGATCACGTCATGATGCATGACCGGTGTCAGCCATTCGGCGCCCGCAAGTGCCTCCAGCAGTACGGGCACGTGGCGACGCAGGTGGTCGCGCTGACGGGTATCGAGCTGGCCCTCGATCGAGGGCAGGGCATCGTCCACCAGCATCATCTTGCCCATGTCATGCACCAGAGCGGCCACGACCGCATCGCGGGCGTATGAGGCATGCTCGGGTTCGGCCTCGAGCAGGTCGCCCAGTCGCACGGCCACATTCAGCGAGTGCTGCACCCAGGCCGGTTCCCCGTGCAGGCAGTGCAGGGCGTAGAAAAGATTCTGGCGCTGTTTTTTCAACAGGGACAACAGGGTGTCCGCGCTGTCGAGCAGACAGTGTGCCGGCAGCGGGCGCTGATTCTGCAGCGCCAGCAAAAAGATGTGCAGCTGTCGGGTCACCTCAAGCAGGGCAGCCACCATGGGGCCTTCCTGAGGTGTTTTCCGATGGCGCCTTGCACTGCGTTTGTAGCCGGGGTCGTTTGAGGCATACAGCGGCGATGCAAAGCTCATGCGACCGCCCTCGCCGGTGCGGTAGGCCGCTTCCCGCTCGGTTTCATTGACCAGGTATGTCAGGCGCTGCTCCTGGGCGCGGTCTGTATGGATAAAGCTTACGCCGATGGCAGCGAAGTGTGACCGTCCGGCCGGATTGACGTGAAGAATCTGCGCCATCGCGGTGAACTGTTCGCCATCAGGGAAGGACAGCGCCAGCCCGGCGATAAATTCCTCTTCCTTGAGCGGCGCGCTGTCTGCCAGCGGCACTTCCAGCAGTGCCCCACCAATGGAAATATTGCGCAGTCGGCCGGTGATGGGCGGCTGGTTTTCATACAGCGTAATGCCGGCCTTGACCTGCATGCCCTTCAAAAGAAACACACGCCGGCTATTGCGCTTGGAGGTGGTATGAAGCGCTTTTGGCAGTGAACACTGAACCTCGATCCGATCGCTTTTGCGCGCCACCTCAAGTGCCACCATGGCCTCGAAATGCAGTGTCTCGCTATCGCCTTCGGCCTTGAGCGTCAGCGATTGATCGAGCACTTCCCTGGCGTCAAGGCTCTGGGCATCCAGCAGGGAGAGCGACAGCACCCGACGGTCGTGATCCAGCCCGCGCAGCGTGACCGGCCAGAACACCGATGACTCGCCGACGCTGATGGACAGCGCATGGGTGTGATAGCTCAGCGCGTCGACGACCCTGGCAATATGATCGATGTCGCGAATGGCGATCTGTGGCAGCTCTTCTGTCTCGATTGTTTCCATCAATGGCGCCTGCTCAGCGGAGGTGGGCACGCGAGGGCGTGTCACGATTCAGGCAGTGCTATCGGCGAAACCTTCATTAAGTTAAGGATTTTAATAAGCATTGTTTAATGTTTTGCTTCTCCACGGCACTTCCTGGCGGCTCGACATTTTTATAGGCGTCACAGCCCTTTCCCTGAAAGATCAGCATCTTCCATGCCGATGGGGCGTTGACTGTGGCGACAGGCATAGCCGGTGCCAAACAGCGTATTAGGGAGAAATCATCGGCACGCGCTTATGGCCCGCCATAATTAACCTATGTTTGTATTCTGACGGCCCTGTCAGGCCGCGTGCGACATCGCTGATATCGCCCTGATTCGACGGTTATGCCGTCAGGCACCGTTGGGGTCGAAGGCGCAGCAAAAGTCGAATCAACAAGGAAAGGACGGACAGCATGAGCGAAGAGATAAAGATCACCGGCAAATGCCCTTTCGCTGGCGATTCGGTGGGCGGTGCGGCCGGCTCCGAGCCGACCACCGATCACTGGTGGCCCAATCGCCTCAAGGTAGAGCTGCTGCATCAAAATCCCCGTGAGGCCAATCCCCATGACGAGGACTTCGACTACGCTGAAGCCTTCAGTCAACTGGATCTGGCCGAGGTCAAAAAGGACATCAAGGCGCTTTTGACCTCTTCACAGGACTGGTGGCCGTCGGATTACGGCAACTACGGTCCGCAGATGATTCGTATGGCGTGGCACTCTGCCGGCACCTATCGCATCGCCGATGGCCGCGGGGGCGCCGGAGAAGCCATGCAGCGCTTCGCCCCGATCAACAGCTGGTGGGACAACGGCAACGTCGACAAGTCGCGGCGTCTGCTGTGGCCGATCAAGCAGAAATACGGCAACGCCATCTCCTGGGCGGACCTGATCGTGCTCACCGGCAACTGCTCGCTTGAAATCATGAACTTTCCGACCTTTGGCTTCGCCGGCGGTCGTATTGATGCCTGGGAGCCGGATAACCTGACCTACTGGGGTCCGGAATCCTGGTATGGCAAGAAGATCGAGGACGCCCCGCACGGTCCGTTCGAAGGTCATCCGGATCAGATGGTCAATCGCGACCTGCGCTGGACCGGTGAAGCCGGCGACGACAATTACGACCTTGAAGCGCCGCTGGCGGCATCGAATTCCAACCTGATCTACGTCGACCCGGAAGGCTCCGCCAAAAAGGGCATCCCGGAAGATTCTGCAGCCGATATCCGCATCACCTTCGGTCGCATGGCGATGAATGATGAAGAGACCGTGGCGCTGATCGCCGGCGGTCACGCCTTCGGCAAGTCCCACGGCATGACGCCGCCGGATCAGATCGGTTTCGCACCGGAAGGCGCGCCGATGGAAGCCCAGGGCCTGGGCTGGCATAACCCGCGCGGCAAGGGCAATGCCGAAGACACCATGACCAACGGTATCGAGGGCTCATGGACGCAGAATCCGATCCAGTGGGACAACAGCTACCTCGAAAACCTGTTCAACTTCGAGTGGGAGCAGACCCGAAGCCCCGCCGGTGCGCTGCAGTGGACGCCGGTCGACAAAAACGCACCGCGTACGCCGGATGCCCACCTGGAAGGCGTCGATCATCCGCTGATGATGATGACCTCCGACATCGCGCTGAAGGTTGATCCGTCCTATCGCGCAATCTGCGAGAAATTCCTCAACGACTTTGACTACTTCACCGATGCCTTCTCGCGCGCCTGGTACAAGCTGACCCACCGCGACATGGGTCCGAAAGCGCGCTATCTCGGCCCGGAAGTCCCGCAGGAAGAGCTGCTCTGGCAGGACCCGATTCCCGCCGTCGATTTTGAACTGGTCGATGCCGGCGACATCGCCGAGCTGAAGCGTCGCATTCTCGCAAGCGACGTGAGCGTTTCCCAGCTGGCGGCCGTGGCATGGGGCGCGGCCTCGACCTTCCGTACCTCCGACAAGCGCGGTGGTGCCGATGGCGCCCGTATTCGCCTGGCGCCCATGAAGAGCTGGCCGGTCAACAATCCGGACGATCTGGCAAAAGTGCTTGGCGTACTGGAAGGTCTCAAACGCGACTTTGATGGTGCTCAGAGCGGCAACAAGAAGGTCTCGCTGGCGGATCTGATCGTGCTGGGCGGCTGTGCGGCAGTTGAAAAGGCGGCCAGCGATGCCGGTGTCTCCGTTGAAGTGCCCTTTACGCCGGGCCGCAATGACGCCACCGCCGAACAGACCGACGTACAGACCTTCCGCTGGCTCGAACCGGTCTCTGACGGTTTCCGCAACTTCCATCGCGATGACATCAAGTACAACGTCTCGCCGGAAGAGATCTTCATGGATCGTGCGGCCCTGCTGGGTCTGTCAGCGCCTGAATGGACCGCTCTGGTGGGTGGCCTGCGTGTTCTCGACGTCAATGCGAAGGGCGCCTATCAACAGCACGGTGTCTTCACGGATCGTCCGGGTGTTTTGACCAATGACTTCTTCCTCAATCTGACCTCACCCGATTTCGAGTGGAAAAAGGTGGATTCCGAAGGGCTGGAATTTACGCTCAACGATCGCAGGTCAGGCGAGACGAAGTTCAAGGCGACCCGTTGCGACCTGATCTTCGGCGCCAACTCTCAGCTGCGTCAGCTTGCCGAGTTCTACGCCCAGAAGGGCGGTCACGAGAAGCTCGTGCGTGACTTCGCGGCGGCCTGGAACAAGGTCATGATGCACGACCGCTTCGACGTCTAAGCCCGCCTTTCAGACGAGATGAGGTCAAATGACACCCGGCGCCCACGGCGCCGGGTGTTTTTTATGCTGCCATACAGACCGCTGAAAAACGGCAATAATACAGGTGTTGCGTTTTTCTCAGGCGCCGTCGTTGGTTCGGATGGCCAAAAAATTACCCTGGGCGATGCCCGAGTCAGGAGGAAACACCATGCATATACGCAGTGCCCTTGTTCTGGGCAGTTTTCTGGCCGTGGGCATGATCTGGGGCGGCAGCTATATAGGCAAGGCCGCCGAGACCTGGCGCGATGCTGGACGCAGCGTGACCGTCAAGGGGCTTTCAGAACGCGAAGTGCCGGCTGATATGGCACTCTGGCCGCTTC
Organism: Kushneria sp. Sum13; assembly: GCF_052692355.1. Classification (NCBI taxonomy): domain Bacteria; kingdom Pseudomonadati; phylum Pseudomonadota; class Gammaproteobacteria; order Oceanospirillales; family Halomonadaceae; genus Kushneria; species Kushneria sp. Sum13. The sequence goes on along the minus strand of NZ_CP199847.1, from coordinate 2,970,211 downwards.
ACTATACCGTGACGGCCAACGATCTGGATGCGCTACAGCGTGAGCTGACGATGCAGTCAACGCGTATCAGGGACTTCCTCACGCGCAGCGGATTCGAAGCAAGCAGCATTACCGTGACCTCTCCGCAGGTCACTGACCGCTTCGCCAACCTTTATGGTGCCGATCGTCCCGATGAGCGCTATCAGGGGGAAGCAACGGTGCTTTTACGCACTCCGAAGGTCGAGGGCGTCAAGCAGGCAATGCCCCGAACGGGAGAGCTGGTCAGTGAGGGCGTGGTGCTTTCGCCCAATTATGACTATCGCACCGAGTTTCTCTTTACCGGGCTTGATGCTCTGAAGCCCGAAATGATTGGAGAAGCCACGGCAGATGCCCGCAGTGCGGCGCAGCAGTTTGCCCGGGATGCCGACAGCCATGTCGGCACCATCAAAAACGCAAGCCAGGGTTATTTTTCGATCGAGGATCTCGACAGCTATACCCCGGACATCAAACGAATACGGGTGGTCACCACGATCGATTACACGCTTGAAAAATGACCCGGGTCTTTCCGGCATATCGAGCGGTCACGGCTAATCTTTCGAGGCTTGGCGCCTGCCGGATACGTCTGTTCAAAGGAATGGCATTAACCTCGCATACATCGTCGTAGCCGCTGCGTGGGCCGCTGCGTGGGCCGCTGCGTGGGCCGCTGCGTGGGCCGCTGCGTGGGCCGCTGCGTGGGCCGCTGTCGGACACGTAGTTGCTGCGTCAGTGTTGAACTGCTCTGGCGGCAAAATCACAACGATATCCACATCGCGCTTCTGCTCGACGTTTTCCGAGCTGCCGCACAGGCAGCTCAGAAACTTGAGGCGATCAATCGCCACCTTGATGAGATGTTCGCTGCCGCACAGGCAGCTCAAAAGGGAAGCAAAAGAGCCGCCCGAATGGGCGGCTCGAAAGGAGACACACTGCATCGGCCCTGCTACCACGAGCCTTGATGTCAGGCCGGCTCGTTTGGAGTCTCTGTGTCCAGACGCTTTTGGGCGCCGGGGGAGCGACAGGCCGCGGCGGTGAAGAGCACGTCGGTAGAGGAGTTGAGTGCGGTCTCCGTGGAGTCCTGCAGCACGCTGATGACAAAGCCGACGGCGACAATCTGCATCGCGACGTCAGCGGAAATGCCGAACAGACTCGCCGCCATCGGAATCAGCAGCAGCGAGCCACCGGCCACGCCGGACACGCCGCAGGCCGCCAGTGCCGAGACCACGCAGAGCAGAAACGCCGTCAGGAAATCGACGCCCAGGCCCAGCGTATGCGCTGCGGCCAGCGTCATTACGGTGATCGTGATCGCCGCCCCGGACATGTTGATCGTCGCCCCCAGCGGGATCGATACCGAGTAGGTATCACGATGCAGGTCGAGACGTTCGCACAGCGCCATGTTGACCGGGATGTTGGCCGCACTGCTGCGAGTGAAAAAGGCGGTGATGGCGCTGCCCCGCAGGCAGGTAAATACCAGCGGATAAGGGTTCTTGCGCGTATGGGCGAACACGATAAGCGGATTGGTCACCAGCGCCACGAACGCCATGCAGCCCAGCAGCACGGCCAGCAGGTGCGCGTAGTTGGCAAGTTCTCCCAGGCCGGTGTCGGCAAGCGTGTTGGCCACCAGCCCGAAGATGCCCAGAGGGGCGAAACGGATGATAAAGCGCACCAGCCCCGACACCGCATTGGACAGATCACTCAGCGCGGTGCGGGTGGTGTCGCTTGCCTGGCGCAGCAGCAGCCCCAGACCCGCCGCCCAGGCGAGAATGCCAATGAAGTTGGCCTCTTCCAGCGCGTTGATCGGGTTGTCGACGGCGCTGAGGGCAAGGTTGCGCAACACCTCGATGATATCGGAAGGCGGCGCGCCGTCGGCGGGCGGGGCATCGATCGCCAGCGTGGTCGGAAAGGCAAAGCTCGCCACGACCGCCACCAGTGCTGCCACCAGGGTGCCGATCAGATAGAGGGCGAGGACGCCATGGACCTGCGTCGGCCGTCCGCGCTGATGCGCGGCAATCGCCGCCATGACCAGCACGAAGACCAGAATCGGCGCGATCGCCTTCAACGCATTGATGAAAAGATCACCGAGTATGGCAAGGGACTTCGCGGTGCCTGGTGCCCAGAAGGCCAGCAGCGTGCCGGCGACGATGCCTATCAGGATCTGCGGAATCAGCCCCAGGCGGGGCAGGGATGAACGACGATCGGAACGGGCGGACATGGAGCTCTCTTGTAGGCCGAGACGTGGGAGGCACAAGCGTGACCGCGGGCGCCAGGGAAATCTCGGAGCGTCCGCGAAACGGCGCATTCTAGCACCGCCACGCCGGCCATACGCCATCGCTTCTGTCAGAGGCTTTAGTGGTGTGGCCATCAAACGCTCGGCGCGCTCAAAGGGTCGACATGGGACGGGCGGCGTATGACGCCACTGTTTGCTGTCGCCCGGACAGCGCTATTTTTTCGTTGACCAGGTGCGTCCGCCCGGCGGGTTGGCGTCGCCGTCCTCGCAGGTCATGCCGGAGCTTGAGTAGCTGCGCGAGCCGTCATTATGGCGGCAGACATTGGTATCGCCTTCGCTGACGCCATCATAGCCGTTGAGCCGGTAGCTGTCGGGCACGTAGTTGCTGCGCCAGTGCTCGAGCTGTTCGGGCGGCAGGATCACGCCGACGTCCACATCGCGAACGGGGTTGAAACGCTGCGGGTCACGAATGCCAAAGGGCGGGTGGCGGGGGGGAAGCTGAGGGCGATAATCGAGATTGGGCCCGCGGCGATCAAGAATCACCGACTCTGCGGCCATCGCCGTGAGAGAGGTGCCTGCAAGCGTCACGAGGGTGACAAGACATGCCAGAAAACAGCCCGGTACGGCGGGCTTCATTGATCGGCGCTGCATGGCGTCTCTCCCTGTACCTGACCCGCAAGGGAGCGGGCCTGAATGGCTCTATCGGCGCGGCGGGCGCGTTCTGAAGCCTTGCTGGAATATAGCGTGTTTCAGGCGCGCCGGCGCAACAGGCGAAAGGCAATCGGCAGCGCCGTGATCACCGCCACGCCCAGAATGATCACTTCCAGATGATCGCGCAGCAGCGGCACATTGCCCAGAAAATAGCCCAGCGAGACCAGGATGCCGGTCCAGAGCAGAGCGCCCAGCAGGCTGAAGCCGGTAAAGACGGCCCAGGGCATGTGACCGATGCCGGCAACAAACGGGGCAAAGGTGCGCACCAGCGGTACAAAGCGTGCCAGCATGACCATCTTGCCGCCGTGATGGGCGTAAAAGGCCTCGGTTCGCGCCAGATGCTCCCGGCGCAGCCAGCGCGACTGCTCGTTGAAAAGCCTGGTGCCGTAGCGCCGCCCGATCCAGTAGTTGAGGTTGTCACCGGCAAGCGCTGCGGTGGCGATGACGGCGCCTGCGATCCACGGGTCCAGATGGCCGCTGCCGGCAATGGCGCCGGTGATGAACAACAGCGAGTCGCCGGGCAGAAACGGCATGATGATCAGCCCGGTCTCACAGAAGATGACCGCAAACACCAGGCCGTAAACCCATACGCCGTGATGCTCGACCAGGGTCGTGAGATGCTGATCCAGATGCAGAACAAAATCGAGCAAGGCCGCTGCCCCTGAGGATGAATGGCGGCCAATACTGCGCCCGGCCCGTGGCAAAAGGCAATGATCGCCTGTGGCGTGCGGTCGGGTCGCACCAGATGGCCATATCCGGCATGCTCTATCGTGATGCTGCTGATCCCTGTCTGTGAGGTTGTCTTGTTCGACGACGATGTGAATGCCCTGTGCCAGTGGCGCCAGGCCCTGACTGCCGCCCGCCATCGCGGGCTTTTGTGGCTGTCCGGTCCGACAGAAGTTGTGCGTGAGCGCGCCGATGCCCTGCTTGAGGCGCTGGCCCTGACCGATGTTCTGTGGGTGGGGGCACCCGTCTCTGATGCGATTCAAACACCGGTCGAGCATCTGATGATGAAAAAGGCCCGCACTCGGCTCGGCACCGAGCAGGGCGCGGTGGTGTTTGACGCCGTCAACGGTTTCGACCCGGATGCCTTTGGTGCGCTGGTCGGCACCGTGCGCGCCGGCGGGCTGTTGATCCTGCTGACTCCTGAGCACTGGGGCACGGCACCGGATGCCGACTACGCGCGCCTGGCCGATCACCCCGTTGAGTGGCCGTCGCTCACCTCACGCTATCTGGCCCGACTGGCGCGGTTGCTGGGCAGGGATGCCGGGGTGGCCCGCTGGGCCGATGGCAAGCCGCTGATGTTGCCGGCGGCCGGGAGGACTACGCTGGCAGCGCCGATGGCGGTTGAGAATGCCGACTGCCTGAGCCCGGATCAGGCCCGGGCGGTGGCGGCCATCACGCGGCTGCGTCGGCGCCGCCCGCTGGTGCTGACGGCCGATCGGGGTCGTGGCAAGAGCGCCGCCCTTGGCATCGGCGCGGTGCGGCGCCTGAGGCAGGGCGATACGCGCATCCTGATCACGGCGCCACGGTTTTCGAGTGTGGCACCGGTGTTTGAGCGCCTTGCCGCGCTGTTGCCGGAAGGGGCCCTGCAGGAGCAACGCTTTGTCTGGCAGGGGCGCGAGGTCTGTTTCGTGGCGCCCGATCGGCTGCTGGAGAATCTCGAGTCCTGGGGCGGCGATGGCAGCGTGCTGCTGGTCGATGAGGCCGCCGCGCTGCCGGCCTCATTACTACATGACGCGCTGCGCCATTTCCCGCGCGTGGTCTTTGCCACCACCGTGCACGGCTACGAGGGCAGCGGCCGCGGCTTTGCACTGCGCTTTCGCGCCCGTCTGGATCAATACACGCCGCAGTGGAAGGCACTGACGTTCGACACGCCCGTGCGCTGGGGCGTCGGAGACCCGCTGGAGCACAGCGTCACCCGACTGCTGGCGCTGGCCGCCGAGCCGCCAACCGGCGGCGACGCGTTTGAAGACGTTTATCATCATCGCCTCGATCGGGATGCGCTGGCCCGTGATGAGCCGCGCCTTCAGGCGCTGTTTGCGCTGCTGGTGCAGGCGCATTACCGCACGTCTCCGGCGGATCTGCGGACTCTGCTGGATGGCCCGAATATCGGTATCGAAACGCTGGAGAGTGCACCGATCGCTGGCGAGGGCCGTCTGCTGGCGGTGGCGGTCACGGTGGAAGAAGGCGGCTTTGATGAGGCGTTGGCCGAGCAGGTTGCCCGCGGCGAACGCCGCCCGCGCGGCCATCTGATGGCGCAGTCGCTCACGTTGCATGGCGGCGTGGTTGAGGCCGCTACCCACCGGCTGCGACGCATCATGCGCCTGGCTGTGGCGCCACAATATCAGCGCCAGGGACTGGGTCGGCGGCTGGTCGGGAGGGTTATCGAGGGTGCGCGAGGTGAGGGCAGGTCGCTGCTGGGGGCAAGCCTGGGTGCCGAGCCCGGGCTTATGGCTTTCTGGCAGCGCTGTGGATTGGCCTGCGTGCGCCTTGGGCTGCATCCCGAGACCTCGACCGGCGAGTACCCGGTGATGATGAGCCGGCCCTTGAACGAGCCGGGCGCGGCGCTGCAGCGTTTGCTGCGCGAGCGGATGGCCGGACAGCTGCCCGGACTTTTGGCCTTTGAGTTGTCGGCGCTCTCGCCGGCGGTAGTGGCGCAAACGCTGCGTGATCAGGCGGTGGTCACTCCGGCATCTTTGGCGATTGTACGGGCGCAGCTGGAACGGCTGGCCCTTGGTCAGGCGCCGCTGGTGCCGAGCCGTCAGGCGCTGGCCTGGCGGGTACACCAGACCCTTCGAGATACCAATGAGATGACCATCCCGCCCGAGCTGATCACGCTGTGTGCCCTTTTATGGCAGGGGCGCTCGATGACCTGGCTGGCCCGGCGTGAGGGGCTGGCCGGCAGCGCCCAAGCGATGGACTGGGTGCGCCGGCAGGCGCGCGGCCTGCTGGAGGCCGAGGCGTCCTCATGAGGGTCCCGGTGCCGGCGAGGCTTAAGGGGAGAGGCCGAGGGAGAGAAGCTGAAGGAGAAAGACGAATGGCGTATTCTTGTGGGCAGTCATCGAGTCATATCGCACAGGGAGAGTCTGCGTGAACGAACATCTGGACACACTGGAACCCACTTATCTGTGGCGCCACTTTCGTACCTTCTGTGAAGTGCCGCGCCCGTCGGGCAAGGAAGAAGCGCTGGCCAGGCGGCTGGAAGCCTGGGCAAGCGAGAAGGGGTTTGAACACGAGCGTGACGACGCCGGCAATCTGTTGATTCGCAAGGCTGCCACGCCCGGTCATGAAGACCGCCCGGGCGTGGTACTGCAGGGCCATCTGGACATGGTGTCTCAGGCTGCCCCCGGCGTGACCCATGACTTTGATCGTGATTCGATCGACACCGAAATCCGCGATGGCTGGCTTTATGCCCGTGGCACCACGCTGGGGGCGGACAACGGCGTGGGCACCTGCGCAGCACTCGCCATTCTGGAAGAAGAGGGGCTCACCCACGGTCCGCTCGAGGCGCTGATGACCGTTGAGGAAGAAGCCTCGCTGGTCGGTGCCATCCATCTGAAAGAGGGCTGGCTCAAGGGTAAGTATCTCCTGAATCTGGACTCCGAAGACGAGGGCCAGGTCTACATTGGCTGCGCCGGCGGCGCCTCGGTACGCACGAAGGCGACCCTTTCGGAGGCGCCCATTGACGCGTCCATGGAGACGCTGGTTATTGGCGTGCACGGTTTGAAGGGCGGCCACTCCGGGCTTGATATTCACCTGGGCCTGGGCAACGCCAATCGGTTGCTGTCGCGTCTACTGCACCGACTCTGCGAGTACGGCCTGCGGCTGGTCGACTATGACGGCGGCACCATGGGCAATGCCATCACGCGCGAAGCGCGCGCCACGGTAGCGTTTCCGGCCCGGCAGCATGATCAGGTCATGGCCGACATCGAGCGCTATCAGGCCATCTATCGCGAGGAGCTGGCAGGGCTCGATGATGGCGTGACCGTCAGCACGGAATCCGCCTCGGCCGAGCGCGCGCTGTCCAGTGAAGACACCTACCGCCTGATGGGGCTGATGCACGGCCTGCCCTATGGCGTGGCCGGCATGAGCCGCTCGGCGCCGGGCGTGGTCGAAACCTCCAACAATCAGGGCATCGTGCGGCTCAGGGACGCCATTTTCTCTATCCAGCTGATGGTGCGTTCGCTGCGTGATTCGACCCGCGATGAGCTGGTGGCGCGCATTGCGACCCTGATGCGCCTGACCGGTTTCGAACCCGCGATCAACGAAGGCTATCCGGGCTGGACGCCCGAGCCGGAGTCCGAGCTGCTGGGGCGCTTTGAGCGTGTCCACGAGCGCGTCACCGGTGACGCCCCCGAGGTGCGGGTCATTCATGCCGGGCTCGAGTGCGGTCTGATCGGCTCGAAAAATCCGGGCATGCAGATGATCTCCTTTGGTCCCACCATTCGCGGTGCCCATACGCCGGATGAGCGCGTGGAGCTCGGCGCAGTAGAAAACTTCTACGGCGTGCTCAAGGCCATGGTCGAGGATCTGGCGCGCGCCTGAGGCCTGACGGCCTGAACGGCCTCATATAGACCGCCCTTCTCGGGCGTGCTGGCGCCCGGACCTCATGTGTCCGGGCGTTTTTGCATCCGGATATTTTTGTGTCCGGGTATGTCACGCCTGACGTCTCTCTCCGTTGTCCTTGAAACGCCGCCGCCCTGTCTGTCTTTCAGGGCGAGGTGACGCTTTGATGTCGTTTCGTCACGCAAACCCTGCAAAGCACACGCAATGTCAAAATTGAGTGATTGTTTTTAACATATGATATTGATTATCATTCCCGCACTTAAAACTGATCACAAACAAACTGTTAATCTCCATAACCGATGATCAGCAGGGAACCATCATGATTCTTGGAGCCGCGCGCCTCACCGAAGTCCCCCGACGATCCAGAACGGCATGGGGGGTGCTGTCACTGTGTTTTCTGCTGCCCGTGACCGCCCATGGTGCCGATCAGGATGATCCCGAGTCCATGGTCATTACGGCCAGCCGGGTCGGGGCCGACCGGGAGGACTCTCCGCAGGTCGTGCGTGTGTTGACCCACGAGCAGATCCAGCAGCAGCGCAAGCTGACGTCGGATTCCTCGGAAATCCTCAGCAATCTGCTGCCCTCCTATTCACCACCGCGTCAAAAGATGAGTGGCAGCGGCGAGACCCTGCGCGGGCGCACGCCACTGGTAATGATTGACGGGATTCCCCAGTCCAACCCGCTGCGCCCGACCGGGCGAGAACTGCATACCATCGATTTTGCGATGGTCGATCACATCGAGGTGCTCCAGGGGGCCAATGCCACCAACGGGCTGGGCGCCAGCGGCGGCGTGATCAACATCATTACCCGTCGACCGGAATCCGGGTCGTTCACCCAGCAGATTGATGCCGAGGTGTCGACGCCGACCTCGCAGCTCAAGTCCGACACCACCGGCTACAAGACCACCTACGGGGTCAGCGGTAACAAGGGCAAGCTCGACTATGTCTTCTCACTGGGCTACGAGCAGCAGGGGCTTTATCTGGACGGCGACAACAAGGCCGTCGGGGTGGATAACACCCAGGGCGATCTGATGGACTCGCGCAGCTACGACCTGCTCGCCAAGGGTGCCTGGTGGTTTAACGACGATCAGCGTCTGCAGCTGAGCTTCAACCACTACACGGTGCGCGGTCAGGATGAGTATGTCGACGTGCCGGGCGATCGCAGGCGCGATATCGCCACGACCTCCGAGCGCGGCGACCCGGAAGGAGAGGCGCCCTACAACAAGGTCTCGACCACCGGTCTGACCTACGACGACTATGACCTGGCCGGCATGCACCTCAACCTGCTGGCGTTTTATCAGGACTACAGGGCGCTCTTCGGGGGGGACAACTCCTCCACCTTCCAGGACCCGAGCATCGCCCCGGCGGGCACGCTGTATGATCAGTCCTACGCCACCACCACCAAATACGGCACCAAGGCCTCGCTGACCAAGGATGACCTGTGGGACGGGCGCATCAAGCTCACCGCCGGGTTCGATACCCTTTTCGACAGCTCCGAGCAGTCCCTGCATCGTACCGACCGCACCTGGGTGCCCGAGGTCAACTACACCGACCTGTCGCCCTTCGTGCAGCTGGAAGTCACGCCCATCGACGAGGTCACGCTGACCGCCGGGGCGCGCTATGAGTACGCCAAACTGGACGTCGATGACTATCAGACGCTGGCGTCCAGCGGCGGCGTGGACGTGGCCAGCGGCTCGCCAAGCTTCAACGAAACGCTCTACAACGCCGGGGTGGTCTGGCGCCCGGTCGATCACTGGAGCCTGTTTGCCAACTATTCGCAGGGCTTCGAGATTCCCGACGTGGGGCGCGCCCTGCGGGGGATCAAAACCCCCGGCCAGTCAGCGGATGACTTTGAGAACCTGCGCCCGATTGTCACCGACAACATCGAAACCGGCGTGCGTTATGACGATGGCCGGCTCGATGCCGAGCTGAGCTACTACGTGTCGTCGTCGGATTTCGGCAGCCGTGTCACGTCCGACCCGGGCGGCCAGTTCGTGATGCAGCGTGAAAAGACCGAGATCGACGGTATCGATGCCACCATTGGCTATCAGTTCACACCGAAGCATCACGGTTCGCTGAGCTACTCGCACATGCGCGGGCGCTATGACAGCAACGATGACGGCTCGCTGGATGGCAAGCTCGATGGCCTCAACGTCTCGCCGGATCGTCTGATCGCGCGCTGGTCGGCGCAGTGGTCGCCGGAGTGGTCGAGCATGGTGCAGGTCAATCACGCCTTTGACCGCAATTTTGATGACAGCGCCAACGGCTGGGATCGCGATTTTGATGGTTACACCCTGGTCGATGCCGCCGTGGGGCATGCGCTGCCGGTCGGCCAGATCAACGTCGGCATCGCCAACCTCTTTGATGAGCGCTACATCACCTACTACTCCCAGAGCGCTCTGGACAACCCGGATGCCGGTTACATGAACGAGCGCTATTTTGCCGGCCGCGGCCGCACGCTGACCGTGGGCTACAGCCTGAAGTTCTAGGTGTTCAGCAACCTCTACAAGATCAATCAATACAACAACATGGTGACTAGCCGCACAGGGAATACAACTGGAAGCTTTTGACAGCGGAGAGTGTATGAACGTACGGCCGTATGACCCGGCAGGCATCATCAGCGAGCAGGCCTCGCTGCAGGCTTTGCTGAACTGTCTCATCAGAGAGATTGCCATCCCGCGGGGATGGCTGACACACGAATGGCCCGCCGGCAGTGAGGTACCGGCACTGGATGCCCCGGCATCGGCCATTCCGCTATGGCTGCGCTGGCCGGAGGGGCTCTCCTGTCTGGTACTGGTGGATCGCATCAGTGCCCAGGGGATTCACCGCTATCTATTGCGGCCGTGGCTGCGTGTGTCACCGGATCAGCCCTGGCAGGTGCCGGGTTATCTGGCACTGGCCAGAGCGATGGTGATGCCGCTGGCGCGTGAGCAGGGGACCTCACTGGAGGCCCTGCTGGCCCAGATGCAACAAAGCCTGGGCGTGATGACCGAGCTGGTCAGCGCGCGTCACGGCGAGGGCGCCGCCCCCCTGCAGGACTACATCGAAAGCGAACAGTCGCTGTGGTTTGGCCACTCGGCGCATCCCGCTCCAAAGGCCCGTCAGTGGCCCGACGGGTGTCGGGCCGATGATTACGTGCCCGAACGCCGCTGTCGCACGCGCATGCATCAGTGGGCCGTGCCCCGTCAGGGGCTTTGCGTGCAAAGTGCCACCCTGGCCGAGCAGCAGGTGCTCGACAGCGTGGGTGACCAGCGCCTGGCCGGTGACGGCGAGGCCGTGCTCAGCATGCATCCGATTCAGGCCCGTCTTTTTGCCGAGCACCCGGCGGTACAGGCGCTGCTGGCGCAGGGTGTCATTCGTGACCTGGGCGAGAGCGGCTTCGAGGCCTGGCCGACGGCGTCGCTGCGCACCTGGTATGTCGAGAACCACCCCTTTTTCATCAAGGGCTCGCTGAACGTGCGGGTGACCAACTGCGTGCGCAAGAACGCCTGGTATGAGCTGGACAGCACCGGGGTGATCGATGCCGTCATGGGGCGCATTCTGGCGCTCAATGAGCCGCAACTGGCCAGGCTCCGGCTGGCGCGTGAGCCTGCATCAGTGAGCTGGGCGCCGCCTGATACCGACATTGAACAGCAGCGCTGGTTGACCGAGCAGACCGGCATCGTGCTGCGCGAGAACTTCTGTCAGACCGCGTCACCGTCGCGCTGTGTGCTGGCGGCCAGTCTCTTTGGTCGCTCTACCGTATTGCAGCCGATGATCTCTGATCTGATCGGGGAGGCTGATCGAAAGGCCTGGTTTACGGCCTATCTGGAGGCCCTGCTGATGCCGGTGCTGGCGCTTTATTTCCGCCACGGTGTGGTGCTTGAGCCGCACCTGCAAAACTGCGTGCTGATCCATGACGACGGCTGGCCAGCCGAGGTGCTGCTGCGCGATTTTGAAGGCGTCAAACTGATCGAGGGCAGTCGCTGGCTGGAAGACGACCTGTCTGATGCCGTGCGCCGGTCGCTGACCTATTCCCGCGCGCAGGGTTGGCAGCGCATCGTGTACTGCCTGCTGATCAACCATCTGGGCGAGGCCGTGCTGGCGCTGAGCTGGGATGACCCGGCGCTTGGCGAGGCGCTGTGGGCACAGCTGCATCGGTCGCTTCAAAACGTGTCCGACCGGCTCGGGGTCGATGCGCCGGAACTGGCGGCGCTGCTGTCCGGGGCGCCCCTGCAGTGCAAGACCAATCTGCTGGTGCGTCTGCGGGCCGCCGCCGACCGCGAGGCCGGCTACGTATCGCTGCCCGGCTTTTGGCGCCAGGAGGTGGCCTGTGCCTGAGTCCAGGTTATCCACGACCGGTTGTGAGCTGCCGCCTCGCCTGCGACAGGCGATCCTGCAGGCCCGGAAGTCCAGTGAGGCCCCGATGGCAGCGTTTTTTTATGATCTGGACGCGCTGGCCCATCACGCCGATGAAATGTACGCGGCCCTGCCGGAAGGTGTTGAGCTTTACTACGCCATCAAGGCCAACAGCGAAACGCCGGTGCTGGAGACGCTGGCATCGCGGGTGGACGGGTTCGAACTCTCCTCCGGGGGAGAGCTTTCGCGCGCGGCCAGCTGTGCCACTCCGCGGCCCTGGCTGCTGTCCGGCCCCGGCAAGCTCGACAGTGAGCTTGAAGAAGCGCTGGATCAGGGCGTGTCCGCCATCCATCTGGAAAGTCTCAACGAGATTGACCGGCTGGCGGCGCTGGCACGCCGGCTTGATCGGGTGCAGCCGGTGTTTGTGCGCATCAACCCGGCCCTGCCCGAGGCCTATGCCACCCGGCTCAACATGGCCGGGCGCGCCACCCCCTTTGGCATTGATGAGTCCGAGCTTCCAGAGGCGATTGCGCGTATCGAGGCCTGTGATCATCTGGTGCTGAAGGGCTTCCATATCCATGCCATGTCGCATCAGGCGGACAGCACCCGCCACGCCGCGCTGATCGCCCACTATCTCGAGCGCTGGCCCGTCTGGCGTGCGCTGGCTCGTCACCCCGAACGGCTGACCCATCTCAACGTCGGGGGCGGGCTGGGGGTGGACTATGTCCACGGCCGGCATTTTGACTGGCCGGCGCTGTGCTCCGAGGTGGCGACGCTGCGCGCCACCATGGACGCCCCGCCCATGGTGCGTTTTGAGGTAGGCCGGTTTTTAAGCGCCTTTTGCGGCTATTACGTGATGGAGGTACTTGATCGCAAGACCAGCCACGGTGAGCACTTTCTGATCTGTCGCGGCGGCACCCATCATTTTCGCCTGCCGCCCGCCCAGGGCCATGACCATCCGGTGCTTCATCTGCCGCGTCAGGTGCCGCCACCGAATGAAAACGGGCGCCGCTGGAGCGTGGTGGGCCAGCTTTGTACGCCCAAGGATGTGCTCAGCCGTGGGCGGGAGCTCGGTGGGGTCAGCGTGGGCGACCTGCTGGTGCTGCCGCTGGCCGGGGCCTACGGCTACAACATCTCGCATGCCGACTTCCTCTGTCATCCGCGGCCCCGGCTGCATTTTCTGCCCGTCGACGCGAGCGCGCTGATGGAGAGACCGCCAGCGGCGGTTTCAAGCGGGGAGGACACATGAACGCGGCCTCTCCTCAACAGGTCCTTGGGGTGGTGCTATTGGGCACCGGCACGGTGAGTCTTGCCAACAGCATGCTCAATCCGGCGCTGCCGGCGTTCATGCACGCCTTTGACCTGAGCGCCGGTCAGGCCGGTCAGGTGCTCTCTTCCTTCATGGTGGCGATGGTGCTGGCCATGCCGCTGACCGGCTATCTGGGCACGCGTTACGGGCGACGCCGGATCTATCTGAGCGGCATGGCGCTGTTTGCGCTGGGCTCACTTGCTGGCGCGCTGGCCCAGGGCTTTTCTCAGGTGCTGGCCGCTCGCGTCATTCAGGGCGCTGCCAGTGGGCTGGTGATTCCGCTGTCGCTGCCGCTTTTGTTTTCGGTGTTTCCCGTCGAGCAGCGCGGTCGCGTCACGGGAGCCTGGGCCAGCATCGTCATGCTCATTCCTGCCGTTGGGCCACTGTGCGGGGCGGTGCTGTTCGAGCATTTTCACTGGCGGGCGCTGTTTGCCCTGCCGGTGCCCGTGGCAGCCCTGGCGTGGCTCATGGCCCGGCGCTGTCTGGCGCCGTCTCCACGCTTGAGCGAGCGGCCGGCGTTTGATGGCACCGGGTTTGCCCTGATTGCGCTGTCGCTGGCGCTGGTCATGGCCGCCGGCCAGAGCCTGGCGCAGGGGGCGACCTTTCAGGGCGTCGTGATGCTTTTTGCGGCCGCGGTAACGCTTGCCGCCTTTGTGCGCCTGGAGCGGCGTCTTGAGCGGGGCCAGACCGCGCCGCTTCTGAATCTGGGCATGTTCGCCAGGCGTGACTTTCGCCACGGCGTGATCATCACCGTCATGCAGTCGGTCAGCATGTTTTCAACCCTGGTGCTGGTGCCGCTGTGGGTTCAGGTAGTGATGGGCAAAAGCGCGCTCTGGACCGGCTGGGCGCTGATGGCCACGGCTGCGTGCGCAAGCCTTGGCGGCCGGCTGGCCGGACGCTGGATAGACCGGCACGGCCCACGCCACATCATCGCGGCCGGCCTTTTGATCACGATCATGGCCTCGCTGGCGCTGGGGCAGCTTGCGGCCGACACGTCGATGGCGCTTTTGTGTGCGCTGATGGCGCTGCGCGGGGTCGGGATCGGGTTTTCCTACATGCCGTCCACCACCGTGGCGCTCAATACGCTGCCGGAGACGCTGACCACCCAGGGCGCGGCGGTCAATAACGTGGCGCGCCGGGTCATGGCGTCACTTGCCGTGGTCGCCGTGTCGCTGGCAGTGGACGCGCTACCGGCCCATGGCGTCGCCCTTGAGACCACCCTGACCGGGCTTTTTACCGCCACCGGTCTGGTGCTGGTGCTGGTGCTGCCCAGTGCGGCCTGCCTGAGCCCTCGACCGCTGCGCGACAGCGCACCCTCAAGGGCCTGAGCGATGTGTGATTTTCCTTCTTTGCCCCTGCTGACAGGACATCCGTGCCATGTCGTCTTCCCACACGAGTCCCTTTGCCATGTCCCGCTTTAATACCCTTGATGCTCATATGGCCGTCGGCCCCACCGAAGAGGCTCTAACGCCCGGTGACCTGACGTCCTTTCCGAACGACCGCGCGGCCTGGCGCCACTTCCCCCGCATCGAGCGGCGGGTGGTGGGGCAGCTGCTGCAAACCCTGCTGTTTGAGCAGGTGATGCCCTTTGAGGTTCAGCCGTGCAGCGAGTCCGAGGCCACCAGCCACCGTTTTGTCATTCCGCTTGAAAACGGCGAAATGATCATGGCCGAAGGCTGGCTTTGCGAGAGCTTTGCGCTGATCCGCCTCGATCATGACCGGGTCTACCATTGCCGCCTTGATGCAAGTCAGGGGGCGCTGACCCTCAATGCCCTTCTGGCCGCCCTTGATGCCCGGACCGGGGCATTGGCGGGGCAGGCCGGCTTTGTCCGGGAGCTCGAGCAGACCCTGCTGCATGATCTGCAGTCGGCCGCGGCCTTCAGGTGCCCCGAACTGCCGCCCGTGCAGCTCGGGGCCGATGCGCTGGAGCAGTACTTTGTGGAGGCTCACAGCTATCACCCCTGCTACAAGTCGCGCCTTGGCTTCAGTCTTGAGGACAACGCCCGGTTCGGCCCCGAGTTCGGCCAGCCCCTGCAGGTGCTGTGGCTGGCGCTGCCGTCTCGTCATGCCGTGAGTGACCGGATCGCCGGCGTGGATGTCGAGGCGCTGATCCAGCGCAGTGCAGGCCCCGCGGTACTGGCCGCCCGTGACGCCTTTTGTCAGCGCCAGGGGCTTTCGCTTCTGGACGTCGTGCTGGTACCGGTACATCCCTGGCAGTGGCGCGAGCAGCTGTGTCGGGCGCTCTACCCGGAGATTGCACGCGGTGAGATCGCACTGTTGGGTGCCGGTGACAGCGCCTACGTGCCGCAGCAGTCGATTCGAACGCTGGCCCCGCAGGACGGCTCGCAGCCCTATCTCAAACTCGCCATGCACCTGACCAATACCTCCAGCACCCGAATTCTGGCGCGCCATACGGTGACCAATGCACCGCGCATCAGTGCCTGGCTCCAGGGGCTGGTGGCCGCCGACCCCGATGCCCGGGCCAGCGGCATGGTGCTGCTGGGCGAGATCGCCGGCGCCAGTCTGGATGAGCGTACCTTTGACGCGCTGCGCCATGACCGGGTGTATGGCGCCCTCGGGGCGATCTGGCGCGAGCATGTCAGCCAGTATCTGCACCCCGGCGAGCAGGCGGTGGCCTTCAATGGCCTGAGCCAGTGTGCCCGCGATGTTGACGGGGTACCCGAGCGGCCATTCATTGACCCCTGGGTGCACGAGTACGGTCTGGAGCCGTGGACGACGGCGCTGATCCGCGCTGCCAGCACGCCCATCCTGCATCTGCTGTTTGCCGAAGGCATCGGGCTTGAGGCGCACGGTCAGAACATCGTGATCTTCCATGACAACGGCTGGCCCACGCGGGCCGCGCTCAAGGACTTTCACGACGGCGTACGCTTCAGCCCCGAGCATCTGACCCATCCGCAGCAGGCACCTGCGCTTGAGCCGGTGCCGGCCAGCCACGCTGCGCTCAACCGCAATTCCTTTCTGGTGACCGACGACCCGGCAGCGGTGCGCGACTACACCTGCGACGCCTTTTTCTTCATTGCCCTGGCGGACATGGCGATTTTCCTGCGCCGTCATTACGGGCTTGAGGAGTCACGCTTCTGGGCGCTGACCGCGCAGGTCATCCGTGACTATCAGCAGGCGCATCCGCAGCACGCCGAGCGCTTTGCCCGCTTTGATGTCTTCAACGCCGACTATGAGGTCGAGGCGCTGACCCGCCGCCGGCTTTTCGGTGATGAGACGCCGCAGATCATTCGGGTGCCCAGTCCGTTGCGGCCCTTTGCCGCCGCTGAAGGGAGCCCCTGCGATGCTCCATGACAATCGGCTCAGGGCAGCCCTGCAGGCAGGGCGCGAGGTGTTTGGCGTGCTGGCCTCCATTCCGGCAGCGGCCTCGATCGAGCTGATCGGCGAGGCCGGTTTCGATTTTGTGGTGATCGACACCGAGCACGTGATGATCAACCCCGAAACGGTGGAACACATGATCCGCACGGCCGAGAGCTATCGCATGACGCCGCTGGTGCGGGTGCCGGATGCCGATCCCAAGCGAATGCTGCGTCTGCTGGATGCCGGCGCCCAGGGCATTGTGCTGCCTCAGGTCGAAAACGCCGCCACCGTGCGCGACGCCGTCTCGGCCTGCAAATACGCCCCCGAGGGGCGCCGCAGCCTGAATGCGGGGCGCCCGGGCAGCTTCGGTCGCACCTCGCTTGCCGACTATGTCGGTCGTGCCAATGACACCGTCATGGTGGTGGCCATGATCGAGACCGAGCGCGGCGTGGCCAATATAGAGGCCATTGCGGCCGAGCCGGGGCTTGATATGGTGCTGGAGGGCGCCGCCGATCTGTCCCAGTCGCTCGGGGTGAGCTGGCAGACCGATCATCCGCACGTGCAGGCCGCCCTGGCGCACGCGGCCAGCGTGTCGCTGTCGCACGGTGTGGCCTGGTGCACCTTTTTGCGCCATGACGGCGACGGCCCGCGCTGGCGCGGCCGGGGCGTGACCACCTTCATGCTCGGCGACGAGCGCGGCATCGCCTTTCGCGCGTTGATGCAGGCCCGTCGCCAGGCACAGAGCTCACTGGCCGGGATCGACCCGGCCGCAGGCCATCCAGATCAGGAGAACTCATGACGATGATCGAATCCCGCACGGTTGAGCAGTCGCTGCTGGAAACCCTTGTCAATGCGCTGCTGGCCGAGCGCTTTCTGGACCACGAGGCCGTGGCGCACTCGACCCCGCTGGAGGGCGCCGCCGGGCAGACGCCGACGCTTGCGGCACTGGGTGAAGAGGTCGCCACGATCGAGCGGGCAGCGGCCAGCGAGGCGGGCTCACAGCTCTGGTCAATGCCGCTGGATGGCCGCACTTGGCTGGTCATGCTGGTGCGTCCGGACGTTTGCCAGGCGCAGGTGCTGGTGCCTGGCACCCAGGTCGCGACCTGGCAGGGCGATGCCCCGGCCGGTGACCGCTGTCGGGTGCTGGATGCCGAGGCCCTGATGCGCACGCTGGCCAGAGCGTTTCATCCGCAGTCGCCCGAGCCCGATGCCGGCGAACAGGTGTTTTTAAAGGCGCTGGCCACCACCCGCTGGCAGATGGCGCGCTCCCGGAATCACGCCATTTGTACGCAGGGGCTGCTGGCGCAGCCACCGATGGCGTTTTTCACCCTGATGGAGCAGTGGGCCTCGCTGATCGATCGCCCCTATCACCCGACGGCCAAGGCCAAGGAGGGGCTGGATGAGGTCGAGTACGTTGCCTTCATGGCCGAGTTCGATCAGCCGGTCACGCTGGGCTGGGTGGCGATCCGGCGTGATGCGATGATCACGGGGGCACAGGTTGGGGAAGGGGAGCAGCCGGCCGATTTTCTGATGACGCCCGCCGAGCGGGACCGGCTGATCACCGAGCTGCACGGTCGCGGCCTGGCGGAGAGTCATATCGCGCTGCCGGTTCACCCCTGGCAGCAGCGCCACGCCCTGCCGCAATGGCTGGGCGCGGCGCTTGAAAACGGTGAATGCGTGCGGCTCTCGGCGGTATCGGAGCGCTGGAAGGCCAGCTCCTCGCTGCGCTCGCTGCTGCCGGGCCACGACACACGTCACAGCGTCAAACTGCCGATGGCGATTCATTCCCTGGGCGCCTCGCGTTATCTGCCGGCGGTGAAGATGATCAACGGGGATCTGAGTGCCGCGCTGCTTGAGCAGGCCCGCGGGCTCGACCCACGCCTTGGCGAGGCGCTGCATCTGTGTGAAGAAGGGCGCTGGTGGGGCTGGATGCCGGAAGGGGCGTCGCTGTTTGATGAGGGTCCGCGGCACCTCTCGGCGATGGTGCGAAGCTATCCGGCCGAGGTGATGGCTGACCCGGCCTGTCGCCTGGTGCCGATGGCGGCGCTGGGGACCCGGCTGCCCGAGGGCGAGCACTTTTTTGATCACTGGCTGGACTGGCGTGGCACGCCCGCCACCCGGGAGAGCGTTTGCGAGCTGCTGACGGCGGTCTGCGACCGCTTTTTCGAGCTGACCCTGCGCCTTTTCTGTCTGGGCATGCTGCCGGAGGTGCACGGCCAGAACGCGGTGCTGGTCTGGCGCGAAGGGCAGATCACCGGACTGGTGCTGCGCGATCACGACTCGCTGCGCATTGCGCTGTCGCAGCTGTCGCAGTGTGGACTGGAAGACCCCGAATACCGCATCAAGCCCGGCCACGCCAACACCCTGTATCACGATGACCCGGCGGCGCTGCTGTTCTGGTTGCAAACGCTGGCCATTCAGGTCAATGTGCGGGCCATTGTGGATGCGACCGCGTCTCATTTCGGCATCGAGGTATCGCTGCTGTGGCAGACGGTGGCGACCAGTCTTCGTGGCCGGATTGATGAGGTGGTGACCTCGCCTGATCTGCATGCGCTGCTGATCGAGCAGCTGTTTGAGGCGCCGTCCTGGCCGTTCAAGCAGCTGGTCAGGCCGATCATTGCCCGCGCAGGCGGCCCCGGCAGCATGCCTTTCGGGACCGGTGAGAGCGTTAATCCACTGCGTCAAATCAGTGATGTCTGACAGGAGGAGCCATGCCGGACCCGGCCCATGCCGAGCCCATGATGACCGCGCACGCGCCGGGGCTGTCACGCCGGCGCGTGCTGGGGGCGATGCTGGCCCTTGGCGTGATGCCCGGCTCACTGCTGGCTCGGGAACGTCCGGCCCGGGTGGTGACCCTGTTTCAGGGCGCCACCGACAGCGCCGTGGCCCTTGGGATCACCCCGGTCGGGATCGTGCGCTCCTGGCAGGACCCGCCGATCTATCCCTATCTGCGCCCAGCGCTGTCAACGTCGACGCTGGTCGGCCTCGAAACCCAGCCCAGTCTGGAAGACATTGCCCTGCTGGCCCCCACCCTGATCGTGGCCTCGCGCTTTCGCCATGAGCGGATCACACCGCTGCTGGAGAAGCTGGCGCCGGTCGTGATGCTGTCGCAGATCTATCGCTTTCAGACCACGCTGGAGGTCATGGCACAACGGCTGGGGCGCGAATATCAGGCCGCCACCCTGATGATGCAGTACCGCGCCCGCGTGGTAGCACTGCGTGACCAGCTGGCAGCGCATTTCGGCGCGCGCTGGCCGGCCACGGTGTCACTGATCGATATTCGTGCCGATCAGGTGCGCAGCTATCTGCCCGGGAGCTTCGCCGGGCAGGTGCTGACCGATCTGGGCTTTCGCTGGAACGACGCCGCCCGCAAGGCCGGCGGCATCATGCTCAAGCTCGGCGGCGTTGAAAGCCTGCCGGCCCTGGAGGCCGACGTGTTTTTTGTCATGCGCCACGCCCGGAGTCCGGCGGTGGAAGATTACGCGCACCGGCTCATGACCCATCCGCTCTGGCAGCGCATGCAGGCCCCGCGCACCGGTCAGGTGGTCGAGGTTGATGCCGTGGCCTGGAGTCTCTCCGGGGGCATCCTGGGGGTGTTCAACCAGCTTGATGAGATCGAAGCCTGGCTACAGCGCGAGGGTGATTCATGAGCGTCGCGGCAGCATCTGGTGCTGCGCTCAAGGGTCGGACTGCGTTGCCGGCGCTGGGACTTTTGCTGCTGGCGGCCATGCTGGTGAGTCTGATGGCCGGGGCGCAGTGGTCGACGCCTGCCGCCGTGTGGCAGGCGCTTTTTCACCCCTCCGAGCTGTCAGTGGAGGATCTGCTGATTCGCACGACCCGGCTGCCTCGCACGCTGGTGGCGGTGGTGGTCGGGGCAGGGCTGGCCGTGGCGGGTGCTTTGATGCAGACCCTGACCCGCAATCCGCTGGCCTCGCCCGGCATCGTTGGCATCAACGCCGGCGCCATGTTTGCCGTCGTGGTGCTGGTGTCGATGTTTCCCCACGCCGCGCTCTGGGCCTGGTATGGCGGCGCACTGCTGGGGGCGGCGCTGGCGGCACTGCTGGTCTGGGCGCTGGCGATGCGGGGGCAGTCGCCCGGCGGGCCGCTTCGACTGGTACTGGCGGGGGCCGCGCTGACGGCGCTTTTCAACGCCTTCAGTCAGGCCCTGCTGGTGATCGACCAGCAGGGCCTGGACACGGTGCTGTTCTGGCTGGCCGGTGCGGTCTCGGGCCGGCCACTCTCACAGCTATGGCCGCTGATGGTCATGACGCTGCTGGCGCTGGTGGCCTGCTGGCCGCTGACGCGCAGCATGAATGCGCTGGGCACCGGCGAGGCCATGGCCCGCAGTCTGGGCGTGCCGGTGCATCGTGTGCAGACGGCCATGGTGGTGCTGGTCGTGGCCCTGGCCGGCGCCTGCGTGGCGATGGCCGGCAATATTGCCTTTGTGGGGCTGGTGGTGCCACACATGGCGCGACGGCTTTTGCCATCCGATCATCGGCTGTGGCTGCCGGGCTGTGCGCTGCTTGGCGCGGCGCTTTTGCTGCTGGCGGATGTGGTCGGACGCTGCGTGCTGTTGCCCCGGGAGATACCGGTCGGGGTGATGACGGCGCTGATCGGGGCACCGCTTTTTATCGTGATGCTGCGTCGCCAGGGGCGTCGTCATGGCTGAGCGCACGCTGCGCCTTGGGCGCTTGTCACGCCGATTTTCACCCGTTGCCTGGCGTCGGGTGGCGGCACTGTTTCTGGTGATCGTTGTGGTACTGCTGCTGTCACTGGCGCTGGGCCGGGTGATGCTCGGTCCCGGCGCGCTGCTTGAGGCGCTGACGCATCCGCACACGCCGACAGGGCTAATCGTGCAGGAACTGCGCCTGCCGCGGGCCCTGCTGGCGGCGCTGATTGGTGTCGCGCTCGGGGTGGCCGGCTGGCTGTTGCAGCAGGTCATGCGCAATCCGCTGGCGTCACCGGACATTATCGGGGTCACCAGCGGTGCCAGTGCTGCTGCCGTCAGCTATCTGGCCTGGCTGGCCGCGCCGCTGGGCATGGCGGGGCTGCCGGTTGCCGCCATGCTGGGGGCCATGGGCGCGGCGCTGGCGGTCTATGGGCTTGCCTGGTCGCACGGGGTCACGCCGCTGCGTCTGGTGCTGACCGGCATCGGCATGGCCGCGGCGCTTGGTGCCGTCACGACCATGGTGCTGGCGATCAGCCCGTTGACCACCACGCTTTCAGCCTATGTGTGGCTGACCGGCAGCGTCTACGGTGCCGGCTGGTCGGACGTGACGGGGCTGGCGCTCTGGTGTGCAGCACTTCTGGTGCCGCTGGCCGCGCTGATGCGCACGGTCGTGCTGGCGCCGCTGGATGATGCGCTGGCGACCGGTCTGGGCCTGTCCGTGCAGCGGCATCGGGCGGGGCTTCTGGCACTGGCCGCGGCGCTGGCCGGTGTGGCCGTGGCGTGGGGCGGGGCCTTTGTGTTCGTGGGCCTGGTCGCGCCGCATCTGGCCCGGCGACTGTCACGCTTTCCCGGCACGGCGCAGATGGTGCTGGCGCTGCTGTTCGGGGCGCTGCTGGTGATGCTGGCTGACCTGGTGGCGCGTACGCTGTTTCTGCCGCTGGATCTGCCGGCCGGTATTTTTGTGGCCGCCCTGGGCGCGCCGTTTTTTCTGGCCCTTTTGATTCGCGAGGTACGCTGACCCGCCATGGCCACGGTATCGGCTCACGACCTGACGCTGGGCTATCAGCGTCGCCGCATTCTTGATCAGCTCGAGCTGAGCCTGCCCGAAGGGCAGATATCGGTGCTGGTGGGCAGCAACGGCTGCGGCAAGAGCACGCTGCTCAAGGCGCTGGCCAGGCTGCTGTCGCCCTGGTCGGGGCAGGTATGTCTCAACGGCCGGGACATTCATCAGCTGCCCACCCGGGAGGTAGCGCATCAGCTCTCGCTGCTGCCGCAGCAGCCGGTCGCCCCGGAGGGCATGACGGTGCGCCAGCTGGTGCAGCTGGGGCGCCATCCGCATCAGCGCTGGCTGTCGCAGTGGTCACCGGAGGATGAGCGTCAGGTGGCGCGCGCCCTGGAGCGTACGGGGCTTGCGGCGCTGGCCGATCAGGTGGTGGACACGCTCTCGGGCGGTCAGCGCCAGCGCGCCTGGATTGCGCTGGCCGTGGCGCAGAATACGCCGCTGATGCTGCTCGACGAACCGACCTCCTTTCTCGATCTGAACCACCAGGTGGAGGTGCTGGAGCTGTTGCATGAGCTCAACCGCGAGGAGGGGCGAACCATCGTGATGGTGCTGCATGATCTGAATCTGGCCGGTCGCTACGCCGATCACATGGTGGCGCTCCGCGCCGGGCAGGTGTATGCCCAAGGCACGCCTGCGCAGGTGATGACGGCCGAGCGGGTCGAGGCCATTTTCGGTCTGGCCTGTCGGATCATTGAAGACCCGTGCTCGCAGACGCCGCTGTGTATTCCGCTGCGCCGACAGGCCCTGTCATGAGCGCAGCAACCGGATTTACCCCGCAGGAATGGGCATTTCTGACCGACACGCTGGGGCTCGCTCAGGCGCCCCGTGCAAAGGTGCGTGCAGCGACCGTCGCTGAACTGTGCGAGCCCGCCTACTGCGCCCGCGTGCTGGATCAGCTTTCACCGGTCATTGGCTCGCCCGGTCGCCGCGTGACGGCGTCGCTGCTCTCCAAACGGCTGGGATTTTTGCTGACCGGAGCCAGTCTTTATGCGCTGTCGGCGTGCAATCGGGCGCTGGACGTCTCAAGCGATAACTGCCTGCTCGAGTGGGCGCACGACGGCGGCCGCTGGACCTCCTCGCTGCCGCTGATCTCGCTGGAAAGTGTCTCGCTTGCAAGCGTCTCGATGGCAGGCCCCGAACGAGAGGCGCAGCGGAGGAGGCTGGTGGCGCGGCTGTTTGCCGGTGTGATGCAGCCCCTGTGGCAGACCTTTCACGAGGTCAGCGGCGTGCCACTCAACATGCTGTGGGAAAACGCCGCCGTGCGCGTCTACTCCCTGTATGAGCGGCGCATGGCCGGGTTTGATGATCCACAGGCCAGCGCCCGGCGCGATGAAGATTTCAACTTTCTGCTGACGGCGCCGGCGTCCCTTTTCGGCGCGCCCTGGAATCCGCTGGCCCGCTTTTATTATCCCGCGACAATCACGGATAACGGCGGGTCGCAGCGCTTTCGGCGCACCTGCTGTCTCTATTTCAAGGCCACCTGCCCGGCCGAATACTGCCAGAGCTGCCCACTGTTGAAACCCCGGAGGCGCTGATGTATGACGTTCACCCGCGCGTGGCAGGTCCGGATGCCGACATGCTCAAAGCCTGGCAGGGGCTTTCGACCTCGGCGCTGGGCCATCTCACCCATGAGGGCTATCTGGCCGGGCTTCAGCCCCTGCACAACGACACACACCTGTGTGGCCCGGCGCTGACGGTGGAGATTGATGCTCGGGACAGTCGGGTCCTGCGTGAGGCCCTGATCATGGCCCGGGCCGGCGATGTACTGGTGATCCACGATCATGACAGTGCCCGCGGGCTGGCCTGCTGGGGCGAGCTGCGCGCGCTGGCCGGCTGTGTCAAAAAGCTGGCCGGCGTGGTGGTGGTGGGGCATGTGACGGACATCGCAGCGTTAAGGGCGCTGCCGCTGCCGACCTTTTTTATCGGCGTCAGCGCCCTGACCATTCATGCCAGCGCCTGCCGCGGCGCGCTCAATCGAGGGCTTTCCATCAATGGGACCGACGTACATCCCGGCGACATGATGCTTGGCGATGACGACGGCCTCTTTGCGCTGACGCCCGAGCGAGCTGTGGCCCTGTTGCCGGCCGTGGTCGACAAGGAAGCGAGCGACGCACGCCGCCGGGACGCGCTGCGCCAGCAGTGGCTCAATGACTGACGAAAGAGACGATGGACTGAAGACAGGGCGTGGACACGACAGCCTTCGATGACCTCGCTAATATAGAGGGAGGGAACCGACCGCCGAGACGGTCGCATCATTAAGACACAATCAAAAAAGGCACGTCATGTTGACCTCTTCCTTCTCCTGCCACCGCCGGCTGGCTGGCCTGTTGACGCTGAGTATCATTGCGCTGCTGATGGCGGCTCCGGTGAACGCCGAGGATCGTACGGCGCAGACTGCTGACCTCATGGCCGCGATTCGCGACCAGCCCCTCAGACTTCGCATGTTTTTACAGCGCATGCCCAAGGGCGGCGATATTCATCACCACCTGTGGGGCGCGCCGTGGCCGGAAACCCTGCTGGAGCAGGCCGGCCGGTCGGGCATGTGCGTGCACGCCGATGGCTCGGCCATTGCGCCGCCGCCCTGCAAGGGTGATGAGCTGGTTGAAGCGGACGGGCTGGCCCGCCGCGATAGCGCGCTTTACGCCGAGCTGCTCAATGCCCTGTCGATGCGCAATACCCCTGTCGGACCGGGCGCACCGCCGGTCCAGGGGCATGATCACTTCTTTGCCACCTTTGATCGTTTCGCCCCGATCGCCGCCGCTTCGCCCGGCGCGCTTTTGAGTGCCTCGAAGCGGCTGGCCGCCGGGGACCATCTGGGCTACCTGGAGTCCATCTCCAATCCGGGCGCCGTGCATGGCTTTGGTGCCATGGCGCAGGCCAGCGGTCTGGACAGTGATGACCTGGACGCGGCCTGGCAGGCGCTGTCGCCGAAGATCGATGCCTCGCTGGCCGATGCCCGCCATGAAACTGATGACATGTTTGCCGAGGCAGCTTCAGACCTTGGCTGTGACGGTGACAACGCCGATCCGGGCTGTGACGTGACGGTGCGGCTGCAGGGCTTTGCCGTACGCACTCAGCCACCCATGGCGGTTTTTGGCGAGCTGATGATGGCCTTTGCGCTGGCCGACGCCGACCCGCGCTATGTGGGCGTCAATATCGTCGCGCCGGAAGATAACCCGGTGGCGCTGGCAGACTACGACCGCCACATGACGATGCTGGCCTTTCTCTCGCAGCGCTACCCCGAGGTGCCGCTGGCACTGCACGCCGGGGAGCTGACGCTCGGACTGGTGCCTCCGTTTGAACTGCGTGATCACATTCAAAAGGCAGTCGATATCGCCGGCGCCCGACGCATTGGTCATGGCGTGGACATTGCTCATGAGCAGAAGGCACCGCAGCTTTTGCAGGCCATGGCGGACAGGGAGGTGGCGGTAGAGATCAACCTGACCAGTAATGACGTGATTCTGGGCGTGCATGGTGCAGAACATCCGCTCAATCTCTATCGCGACGCGGGTGTACCGGTGGTGCTGGCCACCGATGATCAGGGCGTGTCACGCATCGATCTGACCCGCGAATATGAGCGCGCCGTGACCGAGCATGGTCTGGACTATCCAGCCCTCAAGCAGATGGCGCGTAACAGTCTCGAGTACAGTTTTTTGACCGGGGAGAGTCTGTGGGCGCAAGGGAAAACCGGCGAGACGCGCGTGGCGGCCTGTCAGGACGCCACGCTCGATGCCGCTCCGGAGGGTGACTGCGGGCGGCTGATCGAGCAAAGCGATCGTGCCCGGCTCCAGTGGCAGCTCGAGCAGCACCTGGCGGCCTTTGAAGACGACGTTGCTCAATGGCCGCAGTGGTTCGGCGCGACGTCACGCTGAGCGGGCAGGAGGCGTATCACGGCAGCGGGGCTACCGCCGCCGGGCGGCGCAGGACGCTGACCAGAACGCTCAGAGACAGCAGCATCACGAAGGCGCCGTAGATATATACCGTGGCTTCCAGCCCGAAGCGCTGGGTGGCCACGCCCGCGGCCAGTGCCGGCAGGCTGGCGGAGAGATAGCTCACCACATAAAACACGGCCATCAGTGACGAGCGCTCGCCGGCAGGCGCCAACGGCATGACCGCGCGCAGGGCGCCCATAAAGCCCGAACCAAACCCCAGCCCGGCCACGCCATAACCGGTAATCAACAGCGCCAGACTGTGCAGGTAGACGCTGATCAGCACCAGAACCAGCCCGGCAGGGAGCAGGGTGCTCGACAGCAGCAGAATGGTGCGGGTCGAGAAACATCGAAAGCGCCAGACGCTGATGCCCCCCATGACCGATAAAATGCAGGCCAGCAGGCCACCCATCAGGGCGCTGTGAAATCCGGCGACCTGCTCGGCCAGGGCCGGGCCCAGCGACAGGCTGAATCCCCCCAGCGCCCAGGCCGCCACATTGGCCGGCATGGTGCGTACAAAGGTAGGCAATACAGATGCCGGTACGCGGGCGCGGGGTTTCATCGAGGCCAGTGCGCCGGGGCGGCGCGTGACGCTTTCTGTCATCCTGCCAAGACGACAGGCCTGGCAGGCGAAAATCACGATCATTACGACGTACACCAGCCGCATGGGCCAGGGTGCCCCGGCCACCAGCAGGCTGGCGCCCAGTGCACCCAGCCCCATGCCGATCATCGGTGCGACGCTGGCCATGACCGGGCCGCGCTGGTGGTCGCTGTCCATGAGCGCTGCACTCAGTGCGCTGGTCACGATGCCGGTGGCCATGCCCTGCAGGATGCGGGCGGCAAACAGCCACTCAAGGTCGCCGGCCAGCAGGAAGCAGCCCATCGAGGCCAGCTCGATCACAAGGCCCGCGAAGATGATCGGGCGGCGGCCGAGATAATCCGACAGGGCGCCGGTGAACAACAGCGTTACCAGCAGCGCAAACAGATAGCTTGCAAACACCAGCGTCAGCATCGACGTGGAGAAGCCCCAGCTTTGCTGGTAGAGCTGATACAGCGGCGTGGGCACGCCCGAGGCGGCCAGAAAGGCCATCAGCACCAGCGTATAAAACACCAGTTCCCGCGGGCGTGACACCATCGGGGGCGTGGCAGAGGACATGGGAGACACCTTAAAGCAAAGGTTTTGCGTTAGACTACGCGCAGTGTAGGTGATTCGACTGCTAAGGCAAATATTTTGCGTTAAGAGGCGCCATGACCCCCAAACCGACCCTTCGCCCCGGCGGGCGCAGTGCCCGGGTACAGCAGGCCGTTCACACCGCCGTCAGTGCGCTGAATGACAGCGTGGGACGAGAGCAGCTGACCATTCCGCTCATCGCCGAGCACGCCGGCGTTACCCCCTCGACGATCTATCGACGCTGGGGTTCGCTGCGCGAGCTGCTGGCTGATGTGGCCGCCGAGCATCTGCGCCCGGAAGCCCCGCTTGCCGATACCGGTTCGCTGGAAGGGGATCTGATGGTCTGGGCCGGCGAGTTCATGGAGGAGATGGCCTCACGGCCCGGGCAGCAGGTGATGGCCGATGCGCTGGGCAGTGCCAGTCATGAGCCGCGCAGGCGCTGTCACGCCAGGCAGTGCGAGCAGCTCGCCCTGATGCTGTCACGCGCGCGGGATCGCGGTGAATCGGCGCTGCCGGAGGTCGATGCGCTGATCGATGGCGTCATGGCGCCTCTGATTTACCGGGTCAGCCATGCCCCCGAGACACTCTGCGAGGCCCGCTTGCATCACTGGGTGCGCCAGGCACTCGGCAGCGCCGGCGAAAACTTTAGGGCGAATACCGAATAGGACATGAATTCATGTTCATTCCTTCTGATTGACCCGGGCGTGCGCATGGCACCCTTGGCGCCATGACATGAAGGCGACAGGCCAGGACAACACCTGCGGCCTGCACCATTGCCGTCGATCAGGAGAGCAGGGCATGGGGGTACACCGTTTTATCGGCACCAGCGCACGCGATGCCATGCGTCAGGTGCGTGAGTCACTGGGCGACGAGGCGCTGATTCTCTCCAATCGCCAGGTCGAGGGAGGCGTCGAGATCGTGGCGATGCTCGACGCCGATCAGGAAAACCTGACCGGTTACCCGACCGAGCCCGCCCCAAAGGCCCCCGAGCCTGTCGCGCCGGTAGCCGTCATTTCCGAGCCTGCGCCGACACCGGCCGCGCCGCCGGTGGCCGCAAGCGCACCAGAAGAGATGCAGGCCTTCAGCGCCCAGCTGATGAATGAATTTGCCGCCATGCGCGATCTGCTCGACAGCCGCCTGAGCGCTGCACCGGCGGTCGAGCCGGAACGGACCACGCCGGCTAACCGCCTGCGCCAGCGCATGACCGGGGTAGGGTTCAGCCAGACGCTGGTACGTGAGCTGATCGAGCTGCTGCCGGCCGAGTTTGCCGACACGCCTGAAGAGGCCATCGATGAGACGCTCAACGACTGGATCAGCCGTCAGCTGGCCACTCGGCTTGAGCTCCTGGACACCGACAGCGACCTGCTGGCCGAGGGCGGCGTGATGGCGCTGATCGGGCCAACCGGCGTGGGCAAGACCACCACCACTGCCAAGCTTGCCTCGCGCTACGTGATGGCCCACGGCAACCGCGACGCGGCACTGATCACCACCGACAGCTACCGTATCGGTGCCCA
The DNA here is from genome assembly GCF_052692355.1 of Kushneria sp. Sum13. NCBI lineage: Bacteria > Pseudomonadati > Pseudomonadota > Gammaproteobacteria > Oceanospirillales > Halomonadaceae > Kushneria > Kushneria sp. Sum13. The sequence goes on along the minus strand of NZ_CP199847.1, from coordinate 2,941,379 downwards.
GGAGCAGCTGCGCATTTACGCTCGTCTGCTGGGCGTGGAAGTGCATGCGCTGGAAGGCGACGGTGATCTGGGCGCGCTGCTGGCGCGTCTCATGACGCCGCGCCGGGCGCTGTTGCAGATGCAGCGAGCGACGCCCAAGCGCACCATCCTGATCGACACCCTCGGCATGAGTCAGCGCGACCCGCGCCTGGCCACTGAAGTGGCGCGCCTTGGCGAGGCGGGCGTGCCCATTGCGACCCTGCTGGTGCTGGATGCGGCCAGCCACGGCGATACACTCGAACAGGTGGTGGCCGCCTATCAGCAGGCCGCGCTTCAGGCCGGCACGCCGATCCGTGGCTGTATCATTACCAAGCTGGATGAATCCGCCCGTCCGGCCACCGTACTGGACATTCTGGCCCGCCATCGACTGCAGGTGTTGTTTGTGGCCAACGGCCAGCGGGTGCCGGAGGATCTGGCCGCAGTGGATGTCGCCGCGCTGGTGAATGAGGCGCTCGCGGTCGACAGCGCCTCCCCGTTTGGTTATGACGCTGCCACGCTTGCCGAAATGGCCGGGCACACGCGTCAGTCGAAGGCGCATGCCCTGTCGCGCGATGTGGTCAGCCACGGGCGTTCCCTCCACGCCATGTTTGACACTCTGGCCCGCCGGGCGCCGGGAACCGCGCTGCTGGAACAGCTCTGGACCCATGGCGTAAGCGATGCCCCCGGTGAGAGCTTTGCCGCCCATATGGCCGCCAGGTCGCCGCTGACCGTCGCGCCGGGAGAAGAGCACGCCCTGTGGTGGTCGAAAGAGGGCGGTTCGCGCAGGCAGGACTGGAGCATGCCGCTGGTCTCGCTGGACGATCATGGCCTGCCGCTGCCGCAGACCTGGCTGCGCCATCGCCTGCCGGCATCGGAAACCGCGCGCATGCGCTGGGCGCGCGAGACCCATCAAAGTGCCTGGCACCTGATGGCCGCCCCGCCCGCCATCGATGAAATGCACCGGCTGGCGGCCGACCGGCAGCTGTGGATGTCGGCGGCCACGGCCGCCCGCCGGGTTCGCCATCAGGGCGAGCGTCAGCGTCTGGTCGATCTGGCCGGGCTTGCCGCCGAGATCGATCAGCGTCAGTGCCGCTGGCGGGCGCGCCCGGTCAACATGGTGCTCTCCTGTCTGCCGGCGCTTTACGAGACGCGGGGCAGCGGCGCCCCGGTCGAGGTGCTGGTGTGGTTTGCAAGGCTGCATGACGTTGACGACAACCGGGTGCTGGCGCGTCGCTACTGGCTCTCCAATGCCGTAACCGGTCGCGATGTGGCCTCAAGGCTGGCCCGTGCCGTGGCGCTGGAAGGGCTTGAAGGGCTGACCCGACAGGCCATGCGTCGACTGGAAGAGAGCGGGGTGGCCCGCAGTGATCGTGAGACCCGGCTGCAGCTGGCCTCCGGACTGGCGGCCTTGGCCACTCGACTGGAGCTGTGCAGCGAGGACTGGGCGATGGATGTGCGCGCACAGCTTTTCAATCTGTCCGGCGGTACGCGGCGGCGTACCGGCACGGTATTGCTGGAGGCCTTGCTGCAGGCCTTCACGGCCCGCGATGCGCTGATGGATGCGCGCGGGGCTCGTGCGTGAGGCCGTGTCATTTAAACGGTGACGTCCATGTCAATGGTGACGTCCATGCTGGGTGATCAGGCCAGCGGTCTGCGCCAGTGGTCGCAGGCGCATGCCTCAACGCGGGATGTTCAGGCCTCGCCGGTCGAGCTGATGGTCATGACCTGGCATGAAACAGCCGCAACGCAGACGCTGGCCCGGCAGCTGCCATGCCCCGAGCCGGATGCGGTCTGGCAGCCTCGGTTACTGATGCTGTCTGCGCCGCTGTCTGGAAGTGTCCCGGATTCCTGCTGGTGGGTGCTTCATCTGAGCCATCTGGAAGCCCGCAGCGCGCCGGCACTGGCCGAGGCGCTGCGTGCACTTCGTCATGCCGGCATGCCACGGACCGTGCTGCTGACCGCGCCGGAGCTGGCATGGATACCGGGGCTGATCAGTGCCGCGCACACGCATCTGGGCGTGCGGCTCCTGCAGGATGTGACGGCCTGGCACAAGGCCGTCATGGCGTCTTCCAAAGCGGGCTAAGGTAGACGTCAGGTTGGCGTTAATGGAATACTTTGCGCCCTTACGATATTTCCCTTGCGCCTGTCGCCGTCCGCTAGTGGGCTTTCACGCCCGCCAGGCGGCATGCGTCGTTCACGATGCCGATCATTGTCGATGAGAATTGTCTCGAGTATTACCGGTGACCACTGGGTGCTGGCGCTGCGCACCGTGCTGGCCGTATGGCTGGCGCTTTATGTCGCGCTGCGCCTGGATCTGGCCCAGCCGGCCTGGGCGATTCTGGCCGTCATGATCGTGACGCTGCAGCCGGTCATGTTTACCGGCGGCACACCGCCGCTGGGCATTATCATTCATCGCTGTATCGGTCGTCTGATCGGCACCTTTCTGGGCGCACTGATGGGCCTGGTGCTGATCGCGCTCTTTGCCCAGCAGCCGATGCTCTATCTGCTGGCCGCCGGCGGCTGGCTGGCCTTTTGTACCTTCTGCGTGATGCTGTTAAACGATGAGCCGGCCAGCTACATCATGATGCTCAGCGGCTATACCGCCACGCTGGTCTCGCTCACCGCGATCGGTACCGGCGTGGACAACATCTTTGATCTGGCCCTTGCCCGCACCACGGAAACGGCGCTGGGCATCGGCGCCGGCTTTTTGATGCATGTGCTCATTGCGCCCCGGTTTGGCAGTCATGCGCTGCCGGGCACCCTGTCGGCGCTGATCGAAGGGGCCGCCGGTGAGGCGCGCGTGGCGCTGATGGAAACGCGCTCAAGGGCGGTCCTCAACGAACGGCTGCGCGCGCTGATGGGCAAGCATCAGCAGTTTGAATCCCAGCATACGCTGGCGCGCTTCGAGTTTCGTCGCTTTCGTCGTCTGCTGCCGGCGCTGGACCGCTTTGCCGGTGACAGTCTGGCGCTGATGACCGGACTTCGGGAGCTCGAAGAGGCCGTCGACCGGCTGTCACACTGCGAGGGCTGTGAGGACATCATGACGGCCCTGCGCGCGCCGACACTGCCCTTTCTGAAAGCGCTCGAGCACTCGAGCGAGGCGCTGCCGGCGCTGCCGGAGTTGCCCGATATCGTCTCGCTCGTCTCCCCGGAGGCACGCGTCACGCGGGTCAGGGCCACTCTGGTACGTGAGCGTCTGGCCGAGGTGGTGCGGCTTCTACATCATGGCCGGTCGCTGAGCCTTGCCATGCGCCATCATCGCTATGCGCATCTGGTTCAGCTGACCGGGCGCCGCCCGCGCCGGGCGAATCATCCCGAATATGGCGTGGCGCGCTACAACGCCTTTCGTGTCTTCATTGCCTTTGAGCTGCTGGGCCTTTTCTGGATTCACAGCGGCTGGACCTCCGGGTATCTCTCCATGATGCTGCTGGGGGTCTTTATCGTACTGTTTGCCAAGGCGCCCAATCCGGCGGCGGTGGTACGACAGTTTCTGACCGGCACGATCTGGGCGGTCATCATCGGCTGCGTGTTTTCCTATGTGGTCTTTCCAGCCATCACCGGGTTCCCGCTGCTGGCGTTGAGCATTGCCGTGCCGGTGGCGATTGGCACGCTGATGACCCCGCATATGCGCTACGCCGCGGTCGGGCTTGCCGGCGCGGTCACCCTGATGACACTTTTGAATCTGCACCGGACCTATGTGTTTCATCCGACCCAGTTTATCAACGGCGGGCTTGCCTCGATTCTGGGCACGGTCGTCACCATGGTGACCTATTCGCTCTTTCAACAGCGTACCCCGGCCGAGCGGTTGGAGACCCTGGTGGCCGCCTACTGGCGCGGCCTTGAGCGCGTGACCCGGGCACGGCGGTTGCCGTCGCGGGCATGGCTTGAAAGCCGTCTTTATGACCGACTGGGTCGCCTGCTGGCGCTGGGCAGTGGCGAGCAGATGCTGCGCGAAGCCGTGGATCTGCACGCCCTGGCCATGTGCCTGTGGCGATTGCGGCGGCTGGCTCGCCGCGCCGGCTCCCATCAGCGCGATATTGAGCGCTGGGTGCTTGAGCTTGGCCGGCAGCTGCCTCGCGCCGGGCGCGACGAACAGGCCTGGCAGCGTCTGGCCGCGGACAGCGAGGCCCGGGCGGCCTCCCTTTACGAGATTGATCCCCTGCCCACGGCCCTGATCGGGGAATTCGAGATGCTTGCGCATCTGCTGCGGGATTTGCCCGGCGCCGAGGCGCAGGCCCGCGAGGCGCTGTCGCATGATGAGGACGAACAAGGAGCCATGGATGCTCGATGAGTGGTCGTTTCTGGGGTTTCTGACGCCCCCCCTGTTTGTGCCGGTGTTTCTGGCGCTGCTGTTGTTCTGGGGGGTGCGCCGCGTGATGTCGCATTTCGCGCTGTATCGATTTTTCTGGCAGCCGGTGCTGGCAGATATCGCCATTTTTACGCTGCTGTTGTGGGCGGTGCTGATGCTGAGCGGTGCACTGCCGGCAGGAGGAAGGGCATGACGGACAAGGAGTCGGGTATGAAGGGCGTGTCTGCGCTGGCAGGGCGCATCCTGCGCATGGTGTTGACGCTTTTGCTGGTCGTGGCAGCACTGCTTGCCGCGTGGTGGATCTGGCATCACTACATGCATGACCCCTGGACGCGTGATGGCCGTATTCGCGCCGATATCGTGCAGGTTGGCGTGGATGTCTCGGGGCTGGTCGATACGCTGCAGGTTCACGACAACGACCTGGTCAAAAAGGGCGATGTGCTTTTCACCATCGACCAGGCCCGCTATCAGCTGGCCCTTGATCAGGCGAAGGCCAATCTGGCGCAGCTTCAGGAGCAGCGTGACGAGGCGAAGGCGACCAGCAGCCGACGGGATCGCCTTAATAATTACGTGTCACAGGAGGCGCGCGACAACGCCCGCTTTGAATATCGTTCGGCCCAGGCTGGCGTACAAAACGCCGAAGTGTCCGTGCGCGCTGCAAAACTGGACCTTGAGCGCTCAACTGTGCGCGCGCCGGTGGATGGCTATGTGACCAACCAGCAGCTGCGCCCGGGACAGTATGTCAGCTCCGGCACGCAGGCCGTGACGCTGGTGGATCAGCACAGCTTCTACGGGCTGGGCTATTTCGAGGAGACCAAGCTGGGAGGCATTCATCCCGGCGACCCGGTGCGCGTACGCCTGCTGGGACGCGACCGTGACCTGCATGGCCATGTGGACTCGATTGCCCGCGGGATCGTCGATAACAGCCTGACCGGACAGTCCGGCGGGCTGGCCGCGGTGAATCCTTCCTTTGACTGGGTGCGTCTGTCTCAGCGGATTCCGGTGCGCATCCGCCTCGACGAGGTACCTGATGATCTGGTGCTCTCCGCCGGCCAGACCGCAACCATCTACGTTGATGCCCCCGGTCATGAGCCGACCGAGCGGGGCTGGGGCGCATCGCTGCGCCGCCAGCTGGAAAGGCTGTTCGACATCTAGGTAGACCGGCCGGGTCGTAGACAGGCCCGCGGCTAGCGGCTGTAGGGCGTGACCGGTACCGGCCCGCGCGGGTCGGAGTAGAGATCGACGCCCCGGCCCGGGTCACTGAAGGCGGGCGGTCGCGACTGTCCGGGCAGTGGGTAACCGTGCGGGGGCAGCGGATAACCGCCCGAGGGTGGCCGGTAACCGCCCGGCGGTGGGTAGCGTGAGGGCTGCCACCGGTCGGCGCCGTCATCATATCGGCCGCGCGGTGCAGTGCCGTAAATGGTGTCCTGACGTTCGCGATCGAACTGGCGACGCTGGGCGTCATACAGACGCTCGTAGTGCCTTCTCAGGCGTTCATCGGGGTCGATGCGCTGCGGACGGTGCCAGCCAAACCCCGGTTGACCATCGTAGCCCCACTGGCCGTTCTGGATCGGCGGGCCGCCATGGCCGGGGCGGTCGTCAAACCCAGGTCGGCCATCAAACCCCGGACGGCCATCGAAACCGGGTCGATTGTTGAAACCGGGCCGACCCTCAAACCCCGGCCGACCGGCATGCTGCCAGCCCTGCTCACCAAAGGCGTCGTTCTGGTGAAACTGCGACTGGTTTTGTGAAAAATAGGATTGGTGCTGCGAGAAATGCGAGCGGTTCTGAGAAAAGTGCGAGCGTATTGGCCCCTGGTCATCGGCCAGCACCCCGCCGCTCAGCACTGAAGCGATTAGTCCTGCGATAAACCCTGCCTTTAACGATGTCATGACGGCCCCTCCCGGGAGTCGTTCGATGCAGCCTTCATTCTAGCCTGGCAGGGCACGGGCCGCGCCATGCCGGGATTACTCTCCGGTCGTCGCCTTTTTTGCCGCCTGTCGCTCAAGCTGGCGTCGCAGTTGTGGCGTCGCAATGCGTAAACGCCAGGGGGCATCGCGATGTTCGGGCTGGGCGTAGTCGATGCCGATGCGCGGTCCCGAGATGACGTCGTCATCGGTCACCGGCGCGCCCGGCTCGATCCACAGGCCTTCGCCGCTGCACAGGTCGCCGCGGTTAAAGGCCGTTTTGGTGATGCCCATGGCGCGGGTCAGCTTGCCAGGGCCGTTAAGCATGTCCCGGCCGCGTTTGCCGTTGCGCCGCTCGATCATGGTGTCCTCCCCCTGGATCGGTTCGATGGCACGAATCAGCACCGCACAGGGCTCATCTTCAGCTTCGGTCACCAGGTTGAGCATGTCGTAGATGCCATAGATGATGTAGACATAGGCATGGCCCGGCGGGCCGAACATGACCTCGGTACGTTCGGTACGCCCGTGCGAGGAGTGGCAGGCGGTGTCCATGAACCCAAGATAGGCCTCGGTTTCGGTAATCCGACCGATCAGGCGCTTTTGGCCGTCATCGACAATGAGATGACAGCCCAGCAGGTCGCGGGCGACCTCCAGGGTCGGGCGGTCATAAAAACTTCTGGGCAGCGGGGCCGGCGCGGGGACTGCAGGCATTGAACCTCCTTGTTGATGCGCCTGACGCGAGGGCACTCGTTGCCTTCGGGGTCAGGGGATGCGATAGCATGGCCCCCAATAATGGACGAGCCCGGCGTATTTCGCCGTGTCGTCGTGTCCGATTTTTCATTTATCCCGTGGTTGAACGCCCATGTTGCCAGAACCGCACGATTTCAATGAAAGGCGACTGCCCGGCTGGCAGGGCGCGCGAGGGGCGTGCCCGTCGCTGGCCACGCCCATGGAGACCGGGGATGGCTGGCTGGCGCGCCTGCCGCCCCTGATGGCACCGCTTGAAGGAGACGATGTCATCACGCTATGCGAGGCGGCCGAGCGCTTTGGCAATGGCTTGATCGAGGTCACGCGACGCGGCAATCTGCAGCTTCGCGGTCTGGCCGAGGGCGGCCACCGCGACCTTGCCGACTACCTCACCCGGCGGCTGTCACGCCACTGGCTGGAAAGCGGGGCGCCGGCGGTGTCGATCGATCCGCTGATGGACGTCGATGAGGCCATTGATGCGCCCACCCGACAGCTCGCGCGTCGGCTGCGCGGTCAGATCCTGACCGGTGCGCCGGCAACGCTTGCCCCCAAGTGTGGCGTGGTGATCGACGCCGGTGGCTGGGCCGGTCTTGCCGGGCTCTCTGGTGATGTCCATGTGCGCCTGGACGGGGCCCGCGGTGGATGGGTTGGTCTTGCCGGCGACCACGGCAGCGCTACCTGGCTGGGCTGGATGGTGGCGTCCAAGCTTGCCAGTGCCGTACTGGGGCTTTTGAGTCACATCGACATGCTCGGCCCACGAGCGCGCGCGCATCATCTGCTGGCCGAGGTCTCGATCTATGCGCTGTGTGATCTTCTGGGCTGTCGTCCCGGCGCGCCGCCACCGCGCAGCGGCCTGTATCAGGGGCCGGATGCCGCCGCCCGGCGTCAGCGTGATGTGCTGGATGTGGTCTGGCCGTTCGGTCAGATGCCGGCACTGGCGCTGCTGCGCTTTACGCGTCAGGCCATGAGTCTGGGGGTGTTGAGCTTTGCCGCTGCCCCCGGGCGTCACTGGCGGCTTTTGTGTCGGGAACATGCCGATATCGAAAAAATTATCCGGGCGGCACGCGAGGCTGGACTGATCGTGGCCGATGACGATGCCCGTCTGGCCATCGTGGCCTGCACCGGGGCACCCGGCTGTGCCAGCGCCTTCATGAGCACCCATGATACGGCGAGCGCGTTGAGCGCGCGCTGGCCGGCGCTTTTTGATGAGTCGGTCCGGCTGCACCTGTCCGGCTGCGCCAAGGGCTGCGCCAGCCTGGACCCGGTCACATTCACGCTGGTCGCAACGGCGCAGGGCATCGGCCTGGTCTTTCAGGGCAATCCGCGCGGCGTGCCCCGTCTGATCGCTGACAATACTGCTTCGCTTGAGGCGGCGTTCGAGCATCTGGCGTGCACGCTTGCCGGGGAGGGTCATGTGCTGCCGCTTGAAGCGGCGACTCTGGCGTATGTCGGCGAGGAGCGCATTGTGGTGCTGCTGCGTGAAGGTAGCGCGCATCGTGGCGGTGCGTAAGGGCGGACGCTGAGGCATCGCCGGTGTAGAATGGCGCGCCTGACCGCCCTGACACCCATCCTGAAGACGAGGGAACCAATGACCGATCGCCATGGCACCCATGACGCACCTGCCAAACGTTCCCTGTATGAGTACGAACATGATGGGCAGGCCATCTATCGTCAGTCGTTTGCCATCATCCGCTCGGAGGCCGATCTGGCGCGCTTTTCGCCTCTTGAGGCCGAGGTGGCCGTGCGCATGATTCACGCCTGCGGTGTGGTGGCGCTGGCCGAGCAGATTGTTTTTGGCGGTGGCGATATTGCCCGGGCGCGCGAGGCGATCCTTCAGGGGGCTCCGATTCTGTGCGACGCCGGCATGGTCGAGCGTGGTGTGACGCGTGCCCGGCTGCCGGCCGACAACGACGTGGTCTGCACCCTGCACGATGCGCGCACGCCGGCGCTGGCGGCACGGATCGGCAATACCCGCACGGCCGCGGCCATCGAGCTCTGGGGCGAGCAGCTTGACGGCGGGGTGGTCGTCATCGGCAACGCGCCGACCGCGCTTTTTCATCTGCTGGACCTGCTCGATCAGGGCGCGCCGCGACCGGCCGCCATCATCGGGGTGCCGGTAGGCTTTGTGGGCGCGGTAGAGTCCAAGCAGGCCCTGATCGATGCCGGGCTCGACATTCCCTTCATTACGGTGCGAGGACGCATGGGTGGCAGCGCCATTGCTTCGGCCACCATCAATGCGCTGGCAAGCGACCGACTCTGATGCGATCAACTCCCGAATTTTCCGCGTCTTCCGGCGGCCAGCCGATCGTCTCCGGACGTCTTTATGGGGTGGGCACCGGTCCCGGTGATCCCGAGCTTTTGACCCTCAAGGCCGCGCGGGTACTGGCCGAGGCCGACGTGGTGGCCTGGTTTGCCAAGGCCGGCAATCAAAGCAATGCCCGCCGCGTCATCAGTGAGCATCTGCGCCCCGATCAGCCGGAGCTGGCCCTGTACTATCCGGTCACCACCGAGCTGCATCGCCATTCCAGCGGCTATCGCGACGCCATCGCCGAATTTTACAGGGAGAGCGCCGAGCGACTGGCGGCCGAGCTTTCTGCCGGGCGCAGTGTCGCCGTGCTGTCTGAAGGCGATCCGCTCTTTTTCGGTTCCTGGATGCATCTGCATGTGCGCCTGCGGGACCGGTTCGAGGTCGAGGTGATCCCGGGGGTCACCGGCATGGCCGGCGGCTGGTCGAGCGCCGGCGTGCCGATCTGTCAGGGCGATGATGTACTGACCATCCTGCCAGGCACGCTTGCAGAAGACGCTCTGGTGGATCGCCTGTCACGCTGCGAGGCGGCCGTGATCATGAAGGTCGGGCGCAATCTGCCGCGCATCAAAAACGCACTCGAGCGGGTGGGGCTATTGGCGCGCGCGCTGTATGTCGAGCGCGCCACCATGCAAGGGGAGCAGATCATGAAGCTCATCGAGCGCGATGATCGCCCGGCGCCGTATTTCTCGATTGTGCTGGTGCCCGGCTGGGCCGAGTGCACTCACCCGGTGACGCTGGATGCGCTGGCGGTGCGCCCATGAGCGCCCGGTTGATCGTGATCGGGCTGGGCCCGGGCGAGATTCCCTACATGACCGCGCAGGCGACCGAGGCGCTGGAGCGGGCCGACTGGTTTTACGGCTATGGGCCCTACGTGGATCGGGTCGTGGCCCATGATGATCCGCGTCGGGTGGTGTCGGACAACCGCGAGGAGGGCGCGCGTGCCCGCGAGGCACTGGCGCTGGCGGCCAGCGGTGAGTGTGTGGCGATGCTCTCCGGCGGTGACCCGGGCGTGTTTGCCATGGCTGCTGCCGTGTGTGAACAGATCGAGCGCGGCCCCGAGGCCTGGCGCGCCCTGACGCTCGAGATCGTTCCAGGGGTGAGTGCCATGCTGGCGGCGGCTGCCGCCTGTGGCGCGCCTCTGGGGCATGATTTTGCCGCCATCTCGCTGTCCGACAACCTCAAGCCCTGGTCACTGATCGAGCGGCGGCTGCTGGCCTGTGCCGGCGCCGGTCTGGTCATGGCCTTTTACAATCCGATTTCGAAGGCGCGCCCCTGGCAGCTGGGCGTGGCGCTTGAGCGGCTGCGCGAGGTGCTCGCGCCCGGGACGCTGGTCATTTTCGCCCGCGCTGCCGGTCGTGCGGATGAGCAGATCACCACCACGACTCTGGGGCAGGCCCGCGCCGAGCAGGCCGACATGGCAACGCTTGTGATCATCGGCAGCGAGGAGACCCGCGAGGTCACAAGGCCCGGACAGGCGTCGCTGATTTATACGCCGCGCTTTGCCCCCGGTTTCGACCCCGAACCTGCCGATTCAGCACGCTGAGAGCCAGTCGAGCAGCCGCGCCATACCGTCATCGTCGACCCCTTCAACGGTAGGGGTGTCCGGCATGGCGGGCCGGCGCATCATGATGACGTCAGTGCCCTGTTCCCGCGCGGCCACCAGCTTGGGCCAGGTGGCCTCTCCACCGCTGTGCTTGGTCACCAGCACATCGATGGCATGTTCCCGCAGCACCTGTCGCTCCTGTTCCAGCGTAAAGGGGCCGCGTGCGATCAGGTTATCCACATGGGGTAGCGCCAGCGGCGGGTCGATGGGGTCGATGCTGCGAATCACGTAATGATGGTGGGGCGCGGCTTCAAAATGGGCGGCCTGCTGTCGACCGAAGGTGAGCAGGACACGGCGCGGCGTCTCACCCAGCAGGGTGACTGCCTGCTGCGGGGTGTCGCATTCCAGCCAGCGGTCGTCCTTCTGGCGCTGCCAGCCGGGGCGGGCGATGCGCACAATGGGCAGGCCAAGCTGCTGCGCTGCGTCATGAGCGTGGTGCGCCATTTGGGCAGCGAAAGGGTGGGTGGCCACGATCACGGCATCGATACGATGATGCTCGAGCCAGTGCACCAGCCCGGTCACGCCGCCAAATCCGCCGCTGCGGGTGGTCACGCCATTGTCGATGGGCGCGCGGGTGCGTCCGGCCAGTGACAGGATGACCGAGACCGAGGGGTCGCCGGCCAGTTGCGCGGCAATCCGGCGGGCTTCCAGCGTACCGCCCAGCAGCAGGAGGCGTTTATGATGGCAAGAGGGTGCAGACATGGCCGGTCAGCGCCGTGATCCGTTCAGTGGTGATGGAAACGCAAAAAACGCCGGTCATCGTACACCCAATGGGTATGCCGGCAGGGCACGCAATATAACAGGAGAGTGATGCATGAGCCTCAATGACGCCCCATTTGATGCGCCAGCGACAGGCGATGGCGACATTCACGGTGCCTGGCTTTCCATCGTGGGCATTCAGGAAGCCGGTCCCGAGGAGCTGTGTGAAAAGGCGCGCGAGGCGATCAGTCGGGCCTCGGTGGTCTTTGGCGGCACCCGGCATCTGGCGCTGACCGCCACGCTGATTCACGGCACGCCGATCGCCTGGCCTTCACCGCTGAGTGAGGGCATCGATCAGCTTCTGGCACTGCGCGGACAGCGGGTGTGTGTGCTGGCTTCAGGCGATCCCTTTCACTATGGCATCGGCTCGACCCTGTCGGAATACGTGCCGGCCAGCGAAATGGAAGTATTCCCGGCGCCGTCGGCCTTTTCGCTGGCCTGTGCCCGTCTGGGCTGGCCGCTGCAGAAAAGCCGGCTGCTGTCGCTGCACGGGCGGGCCATGAGTCGTCTCAATGGCCATCTGCATCACGGCGTTCGCATTGTGGCGCTCACCAGCGATGGCGCGGCACCGGCCCTGATGGCCAGCATGCTCACCGAGCGCAACATGGGCGAGAGCCGAATGACCGTGCTTGAGGCGCTGGGTGGGCCACGCGAAAACATTCAGAGCTTTACGGCCCAGGCGCTGGCGCGCGAGTCACGCGCGTTCGATGCACTCAACGTGGTGGCGCTCGAAATTGTGCAGCAGGGCGACACGGCAGTGGCCGGTCTGGCCCCTGGTCGCAGTGATGTGCTCTTTGAACACGATGGCCAGATTACCCGGCGCGACATTCGCGCCATGACGCTGGCCCGGCTGTCGCCACGCCCGGGCGACCGACTGTGGGACATCGGTGCCGGCTCCGGTTCGGTGAGCATCGAGTGGCTTCTGCTGGATGACTCGCTGGAGGCCGTGGCCATCGAGCGCGACGACACGCGCAGCCAGCGCATCCGGCGCAATGCCGAAACACTGGGCGTGCCACGCCTGGAAATTGTTCAGGGCCAGGCGCCCGAAGCCCTCAACGAATTGACCACCCCACAGGCCATTTTCGTGGGTGGCGGCGTCAGCAACATGGCTCTGATGGCCCGCTGCTTTGATGCGCTGGCCCCCGGTGGGCGGCTGGTCGCCAATGCGGTCACGCTGGAAAGCGAGCTGGCACTCGGCGAGTGCCACCGGCTGCTGGGCGGTGAGCTGATGCGCCTGAGCCTTGAGCAGACCGCACCGCTGGGCAGCATGATCGGCTGGACGCCGGCGCGCACCATTACCCAGTGGGTCTGGACCAAACCGACGGACTTTCAGGGGATCTCATGACGGTTCATTTCATCGGTGCCGGGCCAGGCGCTGCCGATCTGATCACCGTACGCGGCCAGCGCCTGCTGTCGCAGTGTCCAGTATGTCTCTATGCCGGCTCAACGGTGGCTACCGAGCTGCTGGAGTACTGTCCGCCCGGGGCACGTCTGATCAATACCGCGGCGCTGGATCTTGAGGCCATTGAGCTGGAGTACGTGCGGGCGCATCAAAACGGTGAGGCGGTGGCCCGACTGCATTCAGGCGATCTTTCCGTCTACAGTGCGTTGGCCGAGCAGCTCAGGCGACTGAAACAGCGCGGCATTGACTACACTTTGACGCCCGGCGTGCCGGCCTTTGCGGCCGCCGCTGCCCTGATCGAGCGTGAACTGACGGTGCCGGAGGTGGCCCAGAGCGTGGTGCTGACCCGACTGTCCGGACGGGCGTCCAAAATGCCCGAGCGCGAACAGCTTGAGCGCTTTGCCGACACCGGGGCGACGCTGGCCATTCATCTGGCGATCCATCGACTGGAAGAAATCGTCACGCGTCTGACGCCCTTTTACGGCGCGGACTGCCCGGTGGCGGTGGTGTACCGTGCCAGCTGGCCGGAAGAGCGCATGGTTCAGGGCATGCTCAGTGATATCGTTGGGCGCCTGGCAGACGACCCGATCGAGCGCAGTGCGCTGATTCTGGTTGGCCAGGCGCTCGGTGACAGTGATTTCCGCGACAGTGCACTTTATGAGACGGGCTATTGCCGGCGCTTTCGCCACGGTGAGGGCATCGAGGCACTGACACCGCCGGACAAGAGACAAGAGAGACGACATGCAAAATGATCTGCCCGACCAGGGCGCTGAGAGTGAAGCGTCTTATGCCTTTCGGGAACACCGGCTGTCGTGGGTGGCCTATGGCGACGCCATCCTCAAGGGCATTGTGGCCATCGCCATCAGCATTGCGATGATGCTCTCGCCACGCTGGATCATGATGACGCCCATGACCGCGCAGGTGCTGTTCTACGCCGGCATTGCCTTTTTGGTCTGCGCGCTGGGGATGCTGGTCTATCGGCTTTTCTATATTCGCCGGGTGCGCCTTTACACCGATCAGGATGGGGTCTGGTGCTATCGCGGCATTCTGCCGTGGCAGCGCGGCATCGTCGGGACCAACTGGCGCGACGTACGCCAGGCAAGTTATGGCACGGGCTTTGTCCGCTGGGCCACAAAGGCCTATCCGATCAACGTCGATAACCGCTTTACCGACACCGACCCCATCCGGCTGGTCCATGTGCACCGCGGCCATGAGTTCGTCGGCCACGTGAACGCCTGGCGCAACCGGATGCTGCGCCAGGACGGCGAGACGCTGCGCTAGGCTCAGGTCTCAACGGGCGGGAGGTGCTCTCTGATGACCTTCCGATCGCGAATGCAGTCCTCTTCGTGAGAGACCTCTCGCCAGGGTTCCTGAATGCCGGCGTTAACCCAGTCCACCACGGACGGGTGCGCCAGCAGTTGATCCACATAGGCCATGGCCTGCTTACCGAGGTCGAGCTGATAGTTTTTGACCCGCACGGCCACCGGGGCAAAAAAGGCATCGACGGCGGTGAAGCGGTCGCCGGCCAGCCACGGTCCGCCAAAACGCTCGTGGCCATAACACCAGAGCGCCTCGAGACGTTCAAGATCACGTTTGAGCGCCTCGCTCGGCGTGGTCAGTGCAATCACCAGTCGACAGTTCATCGAGCACTCATCGCGCAGGGCGGGAAAACCCGAGTGCATCTCGGCGGCCGCGCAGCGGGCAAAGGCGCGCGCCACGGGCTCATGCGGCCACACCGCCGAATGGGTCTCGGCCAGGTACTCGCAGATCGCCAGCGAATCCCACACTGTCAGGTCACCCTCGACCAGACATGGCACCTTGCCGGTCGGTGAGAAGGCATCGAAGGTGGGCTGGCGCGTGCCGTATTCAAACGGCGTCAGCACCTCCTCAAAGTCAATGTCGAGCGCGCGCATCAGCACCCACGGGCGCATGGACCATGACGAGTAGTTCTTGTTGGCAATGTGAAGACGATAGCGCATGACATCCCTTCCTGGCGGGTGATCAGATCACGCCCAGCATACCCAGAAATACCCGCAGCGCCAGCAGGCAAACGATCAGCATGATCGCGCCATAGATCAGGTTCTGTCTGAACGTGTTGACAAACGCGCCCAGCAGCGTTTTCTGATTGCACAGCAGCCAGATCGAGCCCACGATCGCCGGCAGCAGCAGGCCGTTGATCGCCTGCGCGGTCAGAATCAGCTCGATGGGCGTGCTGCCGAAAAGCGCCACGATCACGACCGGCGCCAGCGCGGCCACCAGCATGACAGAGCGATTGCGCGAGCTGCGGGCACTCTCGTTGCGCCCGGTGGCTTCCCCCAGCAGCGGCGGCTGTACGGCGATGTTGAAAAGCCCCGAGGAGAAGCCGGCCGCCCATAGTCCCAGCGAGAACAGCACGCCGGCATACTGGCCCAGCACCGGCGTGAGCTGCCCGGCCATGTCGGCCGCGCCCGAGACGCCGGTGCCCAGCGGATGGAGCGCTGCCGCCGAGCACAGCAGGATGGCGACCATGACCACGCCGGTAATGACCACATTGGTGGTGTGATCAAAGCGTGACAGGGCCAGACGCTTGTCCATCGGTGTGGTGGTGTCGCCGTCATACTTGCGCTTGATGAAGGCCGACAGCCCCAGCACAGTATTGGGCGGCAGGGTCGTGGCGATCAGGGCGAGAATCAGCCAGTAGTTGCCCTCGGGGACGCGAAACGAGAAGCCGGTTGCGGCCACCTCGCCCGGATCCGGGCCGGCCAGCGCCAGCGTCAGCACAAACGACAGCACGATCAGAGCGATGATCACGCGGTTGATGTTTTCCAGCAGCCGGTACACTCCGACCCAGCACATCAGCAGTGCGACCAGCGCCAGCAGGCCCACCCAGGCCAGAATCGGAATCGAAGGCAGCAGAAAATTGAGCGCCAGCGCGGCGCCGGTGAAATTGCCGGCCTGAAAGGCCACGGCGCCCAAAAGTAGTGCAACGTAGAGCGTGATGGCCCATTTTCGCCCCATGCGCTGACGAATGCCCTCCATGGCCGACATGCCGGTGGCCAGGGTAAAGCGAATCACCGGGCGCTGAAAACAAAAGGCCACCACGGAGGCGGCAATCACGGCCCAGAGCAGCGTAAAGCCGTATTCGGCGCCGGCGACCGAGAGCGTGGTGATCGAGCCGGGACCGAGAATGCAGGCGGCGACCATCGCGCCCGGGCCCAGCGCACGCAGCCGCTCGGCAATCCCCAGTGATGCTGGCGCCCGAGGCGCAGCGCTTTCGTGAGTGGTCATCGTTTTCATGTGGGGCCTCGTATCAAATGGGCAGGCCTCTTGTTCATGCAAGAGGTGTGCCTGATACGCGAGACAGCGTCATTAAGTTTGACAACGAGGCTTGTCTCAGGCCCGAATTGGAAGCGGGATCGGGATAGAAGGGGCGTCGTGGCGACAGACCCGATTACGGCCTTCGTGCTTGGCTCTATAAAGCGCCTCATCGGCATTTTGAAGTACTGATTCGAAATGACTGGTGTCCGCTTGAGTCGCAGCCACCCCAAGGCTGATGGTGACCTTCAGCGTCTGCGGTTCCAACGAAAAGGGCGCGCGCTCTACGCGACGGCGCAGTCGCTCGGCCATGATGGCGGCTTCTTCGAGCGTGGTGTCGGGCAGCAGTATCAAAAACTCCTCGCCGCCCCAGCGCACCGCCATATCCTGCTTGCGGGTGATAGCGACCAGATGCTGTGCGAACTGCTTGAGCACGGCGTCGCCGGCGTCATGACCCAATCGATCGTTGACTGACTTGAAATGATCAAGATCGATGATGATCACACTTGATACTTCCCCGGTGTGACGATGCGTTTCCCGTTTTTTCAAAACACCCTGCACGGCGCGCCGATTGGCCAGCCCCGTCAGCTGATCGGTTTCCGAGAGACGCTTCAGGGTCATGCTGGAGCGCTCGCTGGACATGGCGATAAACCCGAAATAGATCAGGATGCAAAGCACCTGATCCGCCATGATGGCGGCCTGACCGCTGACCATCATCTCCATGCTCATCATGCCCGTGATTAGCATTATAAAGGGTATAAGCAGGGCAACGAAGTAGATGGAAAAGGCCATGGCCACGACGTATTGCGACAGTATTCGCTGGTGGGGTGGCCTGAGGATTTCGACCACGGCGAGTGCCGTCATGACTGCGGTGACAAAAAAGGTCATGGCCAGCTGAAGAATCTGTGAGGCGTTCAGCCATAGTAGTGCCATGAGCAAAATGCCCGGCGCTATGGTGATCAGCGCCAGCATCCGAATATCGACACGACGCTGATAAAAGATTCTCAGCCCGCTCCATGACAGGCTCAAACTAGAGAAAAATAGCGTGGTGGTGATCAGCGAGAGTGGAAAGGGGGCGATCGGATAGCTCGGGCTTAGCGTCATGCAAAGTGATCCTGCCGCTGATGCGGCCAGCGCCGCCAACCAGTGTCGCAGACAGCGCTCATCGGGCTGGCTGATGACCGTGGCCAGAAAAACCACCAGAAAGGCACACCGGCTGATACCACTGGTCAGATACAGGATCTCGGGATTTAAAGGCATGGCCTTGCGCTACCTCACGCGGGTTCTGCGTCATCAAAAAAGCGGACTAGAATCGATATCCCAGCCCGAGGCCTGTGATGAGCGTGTCCATATCCACTTGAGCGCTGAACCCGTCACTGTCGAAGTAATAGGTTGGCACCCTGAGATACTGCACATTGGCATTGGCAAACCAGTGCCCCCCCAGATGGTAGTCCAGGCCGACCCCCAGCAGGACACTGTTGATGGAGTCGACCTCGAAATCGGGGATGTTGTCGGCCGGTTCAACCTTCAGGGTTCGGGACCAGACCATCCCGGCACCGATATAGGGGTTGATGGTCGAACCCGGACGAAAATGATACTGCGCCATCAGGGCAAGAGCGGCGGTTCTGACGGTGCCGATATCAAAATCGCCCACTGCCGAATCCTTCAGTCGGTAGGGCGTGGAAGAGACCCCGCCGGTCAGCTGCAGGGCCCAGTGATCGGTCAGGAAATAGCTGAGATCCAGCGTGGGCGAGTAAGTGTCGGGTGTTTCGACGTCTCCCCCAATGGTGGGAATGGTGGAGCGTATGCCAATGGGCATAATGCGCGCCGCACCGGCTCTGACAAGCCAGTCCCCCTGGGTGAGTCCTCTGGGGGCGGTGGCCGCCAGAGCCGCCGGCATGGACAGTGCCAGAGCGACGGCCAGCCCTGCCAGCTGACAGAACTTCCTGTGGTATGAGGTCATGGTGATCCGGCCGCTCCGCTTTCTTGTAACTTTGTGTTATGTCGATAGCGGCCCACCGCTCCCAAACTTGAGTTAATAAAAAGGCAGATCGGGCAGGTGCCAGTTTGGACTGGTCAAAAAAAAGCCCTGCTTTTGGCAGGGCGAAGGAGAGAGAGGGGGAATGGAAGGGTCAGTGAGCCACGCTGCCAGAGGCACCAATGCCGGTCTGGGAGCGTACAAACTGAGCGTCGAACAGATCACGTTCACGTTCGGCGGCGGCGGAGTTGTCGGTAACCGAGAACAGCCAGATGCCGATAAAGGCCACCGCCATCGAAAACAGCGCCGGGTAGTCATAGGGATAGATCGGGGTGGCATGGCCCAGTACCTGTACCCAGATGGTCGGACCAAGAATCATCAGCACGATGGCCGTGGCCAGCCCCAGACCGCCACCGATCACCGCGCCGCGGGTGGTCAGTCGGCGCCAGTACATGGAGAGCAGCAGCACCGGGAAGTTACAGCTCGCAGCGATCGAGAAGGCCAGACCCACCATGAAGGCCACGTTCTGACTTTCAAAGGCAATGCCCAGCACGATGGCGACCACCCCCAGCACCAGTACGGAGATCTTGGAGATGCGCACTTCCTTTTTCTCATCGGCGTTGTCTTTCATGATGACGCCGGCATACAGGTCATGCGAGATCGCCGAGGCACCCGCCAGCGCAAGGCCTGCCACTACGGCCAGGATGGTGGCAAAGGCCACCGCCGAGATGAAGCCCAAAAAGATACTGCCGCCCACGGCATTGGCCAGGTGCACCGCCACCATGTTGTTGCCGCCGATGATCGCGCCGGTACTGTCCTGAAAGGCCGGGTTGGTACTCACCAGAATAATGGCGCCAAAGCCGATGATGAAGGTGAGGATGTAGAAATAGCCGATGAACCCGGTCGCCACGAAGACGCTCTTGCGCGCTTCCTTGGCGTTGCTGACGGTAAAAAAACGCATCAAAATGTGAGGCAGGCCTGCGGTGCCAAACATCAGCGCCAGCCCGAGCGAGATCGCCGAAATGGGGTCCTTGACCAGCCCGCCCGGGCTCATGATGGCCAGTCCATTGGCGTGTACGGCCACGGCCTCGTTGAAAAGCCCTTCCAGACTGAAGTCCACGTGCATGAGTACCATTAGCGCCATGAAGCTGGCACCGAACAGCAAAATGGCGGCCTTGATCATCTGCACCCAGGTAGTAGCCAGCATGCCGCCAAAAAGGACGTAACAGACCATCAGTGCGCCGACCACCACCACGGCAATGTGATAGTTCAGACCAAACAGCAGCTGGATCAGCTTGCCGGCGCCGACCATCTGGGCGATCAGATACAGCGCCACCACGGCCAGCGAACCGAAGGCGGACAGAATGCGCACCGGGCGCTTGCTCAGGCGAAACGAGGCCACGTCGGCAAAGGTGTAGCGCCCCAGGTTGCGCAGGCGCTCGGCGATCAGAAACATGATCATCGGCCAGCCGACCAGAAAGCCCATCGAGTAGATCAGACCGTCATAGCCCGAAGTGAACACCAGCGCCGAAATGCCCAGAAAGGAGGCGGCTGACATGAAGTCGCCCGAAATCGCTAGGCCGTTCTGAAAACCGGTGATGTTGCCGCCGGCAGCGTAGTAATCTGACGCCGACTGGCTCTTTTTCGAGGCCCACCAGGTGATGTAGAGCGTGATGCCCACGAAGATCAGGAACATGATAATCGCCGGCACGTTGAGCGCCTGTTTCGTCACGGGACCGGTCAGGGCGTCGGCCGTGGCCGTATTGGCCAGCAAAAGACCGGCAGTGCCGGATAGCGCCATGGCAGGTAGCGAAGCTTTCATTGACCGATCTCCTTGAGCACCCGGGCATTGAGACGGTCGAATTCGCCATTGGCGCGCCGCACGTAAAGGCCGGTCAGCACGATGGCGACCAGAATCAGCCCCAGGCCAATCAGGATGCCCCAGGTGGTGGTCATGCCCTGGGCCAGCGGCGTGCCCAGCACGCCGGGGGCGAAGGCAATCAGCAGGATAAAGGCCATGTAAAGGCTCAGCATGATGATGGAAAGTGTGATGGCAAAGCGGGAGCGCTTTTGCACCAGTTCCTGGAAGCTGGCATTGCGCTGAATATCGCGCCACTGGGTATCGTTGTGCGTTGGTCCACTCATGGCTCATCCTTGTTATTCCGGCAGATCACCGTTTTTATGTGCATGGCCACTAATACTTGCCCGGAAAGCGGGTAAAAGAGCAGAGCACTTTAGTCGTGATTCGACCAAAGAGACGGTCGGCGCGGCAGCGTTGCTGATCGCAATCGCATCAAATAGCCCCATGGGCAGGTACTCAAAAGCATCATGTCGCCATGACGACATGCACAGGGCATGACAGGGAGCCGCAAGCGAATGGATATCGAACAGCTGGAAATTCGCCAGCACATGGCGCAGTACGCGCCCTTTGAATATCTCGGCGACGAATGGCTGGATCAGGTGGCCACTCAGGTCGAGATCAGCTATTTCCAGGCCGGTACCGACATTCTGGCGCTGGATCAGGAGATCAACGAGCTGTGCTACGTGCGCAGCGGCGCCGTTGAAGTCTCAAAGCGCAGCGGCCAGCTGTTCGACCGTCTGGTGGAAGGCGATATCTTTGGCTACTCGGACATCATGCGTAATCGCCGCGTGCGCTTTCCGGTGCGCGCCATCGAAGACACGCTGATTTACTTCGTGCCCGCCGAGCTTTTCGAGTCGCTGCGCGCCGACAACGATGACTTCGCTGACTTTGTCGAAACCGGCGGCGACCGCCTCAAGGCGACGGTCGATCAGCAGCGCAACGACAATCAGATGAGCAGCACCCGGGTGCGGCGTCTTATCCGTCGCAAGCCGACCATGGTGGATATCCACACTCCGATCGGCGAAGTGGCGCGGCGCATGCGCGAGGACAATGTGACCTGCGTGCTGGTGCTCAGTGAAGAGCAGGAGGGGATCAACGGGCCGCGCTACTTCACGACCCAGGAGGGTCAGGTGCGCCGTCTGGCCGGGCTTTTGACCGATCGTGACTGCTGTGTGCGGGCGCTGGCGGAAAATCTCAGCGGGGATACGCCGGTGGGTGAGGTGATGTCGACCAGTCTGATGACAGCCCAGTCGGATGCCTCGATCTACGAGGCGATGATGACGATGCTCAATCACAACATTCAGCATCTGCCCATCCTGTATCGGCGTCGCCCGATCGGCGTGCTGCAGCTCAGCGATGTCATGCGCTACGAGACCCGCAGCAGCCTTTATCTGGTCAGCTCGATCTTTACCCAGTCCGGACTTGCCGGACTGGTACGGCTGAGCGGTGACCTGCCGCTGGCCTTTGCGCGGCTGGTGGATGAGGGGGCCGATGCCCAGATGATCGGGCGCACCATGGCGACCATCTGCAGAAGCTTTATCCGAAAGCTGCTGGAGCTGGGTGAGGCCGAACTGGGGCCGCCGCCGGTGCCCTATTGTTTCATGGTGCTGGGGTCGTGCGCGCGTGATGAGCAGACGATCTTTGCCGACCAGGATCACGCCATGATCCTGGATGAAAGCTTTGTGCCCGAGCAGCATGATGAGTATTTCAAATCACTGGCCGGCTTTGTCAGTGAAGGATTGGCCGCCTGCAGCTATCCCCTGTGCAAGGGCGACATCATGTCCACCAACCAGCGCTGGCGTCAGCCGCTGTCGGTCTGGAAGGGCTACTTTCGTGACTGGATCGAAAATCCCGACCCGGAAGCTTTGCTGCACAGTTCCATCTTTTTCGATCTGGGCTTTGTGCACGGTGAGCTCGACATGCTGGAAGAGCTTCAGGGGCTGGTCTGTGAGCTGGCGCCCAAAAATGCCCTCTTTCTGGCCGCCATGGCGCGCAACGCGCTCAGCCGTACGCCGCCACTGGGGCTCTTTCGTACCTTCATTCTGGAAAAGGATGGTCAGCATAACGACGCCATCGACCTCAAGCGCCGCGGGACGGCGCCGCTGGTGGATCTGGTGCGTGTTCATGCCCTGGCCTGCGGGTCCGGCTCGCAAAACACCATTGACCGGCTCAAGGACATTGCCGAAACGCGTCTGCTGCCCGAAGGGGTCAACGACCGGCTGCGCTACGCCTTCGAGTTCATCTCGATGGTGCGCATCCGTCATCAGGCGGTGGCGATTGAAAGCAATGAGTCGCCGGACAACCGTTTAAGGCCCAGTAATGTCGAAAGTCATGAGCGTCACAATCTCAAGGATGCCTTTGAAGTGCTCAGCCATGCTCAGAAATTCCTGAAGTTTCGCTACCCGGTGCCCTCCGGTGCAAGTCGGGGAAGGGGGCGCTGATGCGCGACTGGCCGCAGCGACTGCAAAAGCACTATCGGCGCTGGCAATGGCATCGCCGCGGGCGGCTGGTGTCCGAATGGCCGGCCTATCTGGCGGATCGAAAGGACAAAACGCGCGATGACCGGCTGGCGCGCTATTTCGGGGCCGGGACGCTGGACCCGCAGACGCCCATCAGCGAGGTGCCGCTGGTGGCGCTGGATATCGAGACGACCGGGCTTGATCCATCGCGTGACAGCATCGTCAGTATCGGCGTGCAGCCCTTTACGCTGAATCGCATTCCGGTGGCCAAAAGCCGCTACTGGGTGGTGTCACCAAGGCGTGCGCTCAGCAGTCGTTCCGTGATCTATCACCGTCTGACACACAGCGATCTGGCCAATGCGCCGCGCTTTGACCAGGTGATTGGTGAGGTGCTCGAGCAGCTGGCCGGCCGTCTGGTGGTGGTGCATTACACCCGAATCGAGCGCGAGTTTCTCAATGCGGCAGCGCGCCATTACCTAAAGGAGCCGCTGCTGTTTCCGCTGATCGATACCATGGCGATCGAAGCCTGGCAGCACCGCCGGCTGCCCTGGTTTCAGCGCCTGATCGGTCGGCGACCGGTGTCGCTGCGCCTGCATCCCAGTCGTGAACGCTATAACCTGCCGCCCTATCAGGCCCACCATGCGCTGATCGATGCGCTGGCCACGGCCGAGCTGTTGCAGGCGCAGATTGCCCGCCACTACGACCTGGACACTCCGGTGGGCGCGCTCTGGGAGTAGGGCGCCTGCCCGGACAGCATGTTCTATCCACGAAACATGTTCTACCCATGAAACATGCTCTACCCACTAAAAAGGCGGCCCGAAGGCCGCCTTTTATATGCCCATCATGGGCGCTGAGACGTTACATCACCCTAGTAGCGTGGCTCCGAGCGCAGTCCCTGGATGATGGCGTAACACGCGGCCAGCAACACGACGGTGAAGGGTAAGCCGGTGGCAATGACCGCCGCCTGCAGCGCGGTCAGACCGCCGCCCAGCAGCAGGGCAATGGCAATGGCGCCCTGTATCATGGCCCAGAACACACGCTGTGGCTTGGGCGCATCGACCTTGCCGCCGGCGGTAATGGCATCAATGACCAGCGAACCGGAGTCCGAGGAAGTGATGAAGAACACCATGACCAGAATGATGCCGATAAAGGAGGTGATCGACGTCAGCGGCAGCTGGCCCAGCATGGTGAAGAGCTGAAGCTCGAGTGCTGCGTCCTTGACACCTTCAAACCCGCTGGTCATCTGATGGATGGCAGTATCACCAAAGGTGGTCATCCAGAGGATGGACACCACGGTCGGCACCAGCAGCACGGCAATCAGGAATTCACGTACGGTACGGCCACGGCTGACGCGTGCAATGAACATGCCCACGAACGGGGACCAGGAGATCCACCAGGCCCAGTAGAAGGCCGTCCAGCCATGAACGAAGTTGGTATCTTCACGCCCGAAAGGCATTGCCAGGGCTGGCAGGTTCTTGATGTACGAGATCGTGTTCTCGAAAAAGCCGGTCGCAATGAGCATGGTCGGCCCGACAATAATCACGAATATCAGCAGTAAAAAGGCCAGGGCCATGTTGATCTGCGACAGGCGCTGTACGCCCTTGTCGACCCCCAGCATCACCGACAGCAGGGCGATCATGGAGATACCGATGATCAAAATGACCATGGTCACATCGGTATTGGGGATGCCGAACAGATAATTCAGACCGGCAGACGCCTGAGACGCCCCAAGACCCAGTGAGGTTGCAAGCCCGAACAGCGTCGCAAACACGGCCAGAATGTCGATGATATGGCCCGGCCAGCCCCAGATGCGCTCACCCAGAATCGGGTAGAAGATCGAGCGCATGGTCAGCGGCAGGCCCTTGTTATAGGAAAACAGCGCCAGCGACAGGGCCACAATGGCGTAAATGCCCCACGGGTGCAGGCCCCAGTGGAAGATGGTGGCCGCCATGGCCATGGACTGCGCCTGAGCCGAATCGCCCTGCGCGCCGCCCAGCGGTGCCCAGGAATCCCCGGTGATGGCCGTGCCATAGTGGGTAATCGGCTCTGCGACCCCGTAAAACATCAGCCCGATGCCCATGCCGGCGGCGAACAGCATGGCGAACCAGCCGGTATAGCTGAAATCCGGTTTGGCATGCATGCCGCCGATACGGACTCGGCCCAGCGGGGTAAAGATAAGTCCTATCGCGACGATGACAAAAATATTGGCGGCCAGCAGAAACAGCCAGCTAAGATGGTCGGTCAAAAAGCTTTTGGCGCCGTTGAAGATGGGTGCCATCTGCTCTGGCAGTGCGAGCGTGACAATCACGAACAGCAGGATGACCAGCGAGGAGACGGTAAAGACCTTGCCGTGCAGATCAACACTGAAACCGAATCGGTTGGTTTGAATGTTGTCCTGGCCAATGACATAGTCTGTGTCAATCAGGTTGGCTTTGCCGCTGGGGGCAGGTATGCCCTCGCTGCCCTGATCCCTGTCGTTGTCGTTATTTCCGGGTGTCTGACTCAATTGTTTTCTCCATTACAGCTGCGAAGGCGCTGGCAGGTTGAGCAGTAGCCCACCACAGTACAGCAGGAAAGATAGCTGAATGAACCAGTGGTTTGAATGCCCGAATGCGACATGCTGCCCATGCAGTCACGTCGACACCGTTCGAAGGGATACGTATTCACTTCCTTGAACACCGTAGCCCTTCGATCAAACACCAGCGCTTTACGTTTTATCACATTAAATGTCGCAACCCCAGGCGAGAAGGCCCTTCGGTGGTCGTATCCCGTGTCATGACATTCCTGTATCGCCGCGGAACTTCGGGCGTCATGCGGTTTTTTGAAGTCCTCTTTTGTCGCGGGCGACAAGCGTTGGACCATCAAAAACGGGGCGACCAAAAGGCCGCCCCGCATCACTTCTCTGGATCTCCCACTGCCTCAGGAGTGCAGTGAGCGCCAGCCATTACGTCAGCTTCTTCGCCCGGGGTTCTGACATCAGCCCCTTGATGACGCCGAAGCAGCCCACCAGCAGCACCACCGCAAACGGCAGGCCGGTGCAGATGACCATCGCCTGCAGGGCGCCAAGACCACCACCCAGGAGCAGCGCAATTGCGATCACACCGCTGATCAGTGCCCAGAACAGACGCTGAGAGGTCGGTGCATCGATCTTGCCACCGGCGGTGATGGTGTCGATCACCAGCGAGCCGGAGTCGGCAGAGGTGATAAAGAACACCATGATCAACAGCAGACCGATCAGGGAGGTGACCGTCGACCAGGGCAGATTGCCCAGCATGACAAAGAGCTTGAGCTCCAGGGCTGCATCGGCCACGCCCTGCATGCCGGAATCCACCTGGAAGATGGCCGCGCCGCCAAAGACGGTCATCCACAGAATGCAGACGAGGGTAGGCACCAGCAGCACGGCAATCAGGAACTCACGCACGGTACGGCCGCGGCTGACGCGTGCAATGAACATGCCCACGAACGGGGACCAGCTGATCCACCACGCCCAGTAGAACGCCGACCAGGACTGGCTGTAGTCGACATCCTCACGGCCGAACGGCATCGACAGCGCCGGCAGGTAGGTGATGTAGGCCCAGATGTTATTGAAAAAGCCAATGAGCAGGTCAAGCGTCGGGCCGGTGAACAAAATGAACAGCAGCAGCGCGAACGCCAGGCCCATGTTGAGCTCGGAGAGATGCTTGAGACCCGCATTGACGCCAGCCGCCACCGAACACAGTGTCACGGCCGTGATCGCCACGATCAAAATGACTCGCGTGGTATTGGTGTCAGGCACGTCAAACAGGAAGTGCAGACCGGCGGCCGCCTGCTGCGCCCCCAGACCGAGCGAAGTGGCAAGCCCGAACAGGGTCGAAAAGACCGCCAGGATATCCACGATGTGGCCCGGCCAGCCCCAGATGCGCTCACCCAGAACCGGGTAGAAGATCGAGCGCATGGTCAGCGGCAGGCCCTTGTTAAAGGAAAACAGTGCCAGCGACAGGGCAACCATGGCGTAGATCGCCCACGGGTGCAGCCCCCAGTGCAGCATGGTGGAAGCCATGCCGAGCTGGCGTGCCGCCGTTTCGTCTCCCATGGCGCCGCCCAGCGGAGCGCTGTCGACACGCACACCGTTTTCAATCGAGG
This sequence comes from Kushneria sp. Sum13, assembly GCF_052692355.1. Lineage (NCBI taxonomy): Bacteria > Pseudomonadati > Pseudomonadota > Gammaproteobacteria > Oceanospirillales > Halomonadaceae > Kushneria > Kushneria sp. Sum13. The sequence goes on along the minus strand of NZ_CP199847.1, from coordinate 2,914,612 downwards.
TGCCCCCCATGGCCGCCGTATAGTGCGAGATCGGCTCGGACACGCCATAAAACATCAGCCCGATGCCCATGCCGGCGGCAAACAGCATGGCGAACCAGCTGATATAGGTGTGGTCAGGCCTGGCTTCGGCACCGCCCAGTCGCACCTTGCCCAGCGGGCTGAAGATCAGACCAACGGCGAGGATCACGAAAATCGCGGTCGACAGCATGAAAAACCAGGAGAGATTGGCGGTCAGCCAGTCCCGCATGCCGTTAAAAAGCGGCTCCATCTGCGACTGCATGGTGAGCGTGAGGACCACGAACACCAGTACCAGCAGCGACGAGATGCCAAATACCTTGCCGTGCAGATCCACGTTGAAGAGCATGCGGCCCTGGAAGTTGTCCTGTCCGATCACATAGTCGGTATCGATCAGGTTGGAGTCGCCAGTCGGCGCCGGGATGCCTTCTCCGGCGCCGCTGGCCGTCTCCTTCTTTTCATTTTCCGGTTCTTGCGCCAATGTCGTTCTCCATCTTTGTTCCCTGGTAACGTCGCAGGACGAAACGGGCTGAATGAGTGTCAGGTCGGGGGTGGCCCGGGCGTTTTTTGTGGCATCGGTCAGGAGGGTAGACGCTGCTCAAAAATACTCATAACTTTCAATGTTTTCTGTCAGTGAAATTTGGGAAAAATGTTCAGAAGTGTCACAGGGGCGTCAGGCCGACACGGCGGAGGATGCACTACTGGCAGAGGCGCGAAACGCTGCGGCCGACACAAAGGCCGTTTCGGTCAAACACCATGACGTCGAGCTGGATGCCGCTGTGACGCAGGACCTGCTCGGCACGAACATGGGCGCTTTCTGCCAGCAGATCTCCCAGCGCAATGCCTGCCCCGTCGGCAAGCTCAAAGGCCTCAAGGCCCGAGTTGGCATCAATGATGCGCTCAGCCAGTGCCTCATCACCGCCCGCCTCGCGTGTCAGCCTTGCCAGTCGCTCAAGATCGATGGCGCCGCGTTTTGAGTGCACATCCAGCATGCCCTGACCGAGCTTGGCCATCTTGGCGATCCCGCCGGCAATGGTCACCTGTGGTACCGGATGCTGGCGCAGGTACTTGAGCATGCCGCCGACAAAATCCCCCATTTCGATCAATGCGCTCTCATCGAGGGCGTAATGCGCCTGCACCGCGGTTTCCGACGTTGAACCGGTCGAGCCGGCAATGTGTGGCAGACCGCGGGCGCGAGCGACATCGATGCCGCGATGGATGGAGTGAATCCATGCCGAGCAGGAAAACGGAATCACGATGCCGGTGGTGCCCAGCACGGAAAGTCCGCCCACGATGCCCAGCCGTCCATTGAGCGTGCTGAGCGCGATGCGCTCGCCTTCATCGATGGCAATGGTCACTTCCAGATCCACCTGATGATGGCCGGGCATCTCGTGCGCCACGGCCTCAAGTGCCTGACGAATCATGTGTCGGGGGACCGGATTGATCGCAGGCTCACCGGGTGGGATGGGCAGACCCGGTCGGGTGACCGTACCCACGCCCGGACCGGCCCTGAACACCAGACCGGAGCCCGCCTTCAGCGGTCGAACCGTGGCGCGCACCAGCACCCCGTGCGTGGCATCCGGATCGTCACCGGCATCCTTGATGACACCCGCCATGGCCCAGTTATCGCCGCGCTCATGAACGGCCAGCGCAAAGGCTGGCGTCTGTCCCTTCGGAAGCGTGATGGTGACCGGGTCGGGAAATTCCCCGCACAGCAGCGCTGTATAGGCCGCCCGGGAAGCGGCAGTCGCGCAGCATCCGGTGGTCCAGCCACGTTTGAGAGGAGCGCGTTCCTGGGTCATGGCGCGTCGGCGTTTTGATGGGACGACGGCGATTCTAGCATGCACGCCTGAAAGACCCCATCCAATCATTGCAGGCCTGCCGCCTGCTTGCGCCATTGCGCGCTGGCGGGTATGGAAACGGCGTCATGACAGGAGGAGCAAAAAAGATAGAGAACACTGTTTGCCATCGACATTAAGGGTCTATTAACATGGATTTAATATTTCCTTAATGCCCGCGGTGTTTTACCTCCGAGCAGACCACTGCCATGAGTGAACGGCCATGAATCACGTTACTGCATCACCACGCTGGGAGCGCCTCTCTTCCTGGCATGCGGCACGCCACGTCTATCCGAAGCGGCGCGAGTGGAAAATGCGCTACAAGATGTTCGTGCGTGCGACCCTTCATCAAGGCGTCCATCGCACCCTGCTGATGGGTGTATCGCTGAATCCGCTGCTTGAACGGGCAGTGACCAGCCGTGCCAATCTGCTCAACAAGCCGTTTCGCCCCTATATCTCGACTCGTTATGGCCATATCGAGCGTCTGCGCCATTTGCTGCTGCATTATCAGCTGCAACGACATCTGCTGACCGATGACGTCAGTGCCCGCATCACGCAGCGGCCCGGACTCTGGCTGGGAGAGTGTGTGGTCGGGGGTGAAACCGCCAGTATCCATCTGGGCTATCGCGGCGCGCATGACAAGGAAGGCGAGATGATGCTGATGATCATCCGCCCGCCCAGAAAACGTCTCTACAGCGCCGCGCTGTCCTTCATGCGTGACGATCAGGGCCGCCCGGTGCTGTGTCTGGGCACCATACAGGGCTCGCGTCAGCAGTCGGACTGGAACCGTCAGTTCACCCGGGATCATTTTGGCTTGCGGCCGCAGTCGCTGATGGTTGAACTCACGCAGATGCTGGCGCGCGCGCTGGGCATGCCAGACATTTACTGCGTGGACAATGCTCACCACGTCTACCGCGCAAAACCCAATGGCCGCCGTCAGCGCGGATTTGATCTGGACGCATTAATCCTTGAGCACGGCGGCGAGGCGAACACGTCGGGCTGGGTCGTGTTGCCCGCCGACCAGCGCCGCAAGGCACTCGAGACCATCGCGTCCAAAAAGCGCAGCATGTACCGCAGGCGCTATGCCTGGCTGGACGCGCTGGAAGCCCGGGTTGAGCAGGCCATGGCTGGGGAGGCCCCGGCCGGCACGGTTGAACCGGTCGCGAGGGACAGGCTGCCGACAGACCGCACACCGGCATCAATGCGAGCTGATGTGCGAGCTGATGTGCGGGCCGACGTGTTGGAAAGGCCTGACGCGTCAGTCGCGCTGTGAGTGGGCCTCGCCCACCTTGACAGGGATACGATAGAGGCTTTTGGTCGCGGTCACGAAGAGATAGTGCTGACCGTCGTGTTCGGCAAAGGCCAGGTTGGCGGTGCGCTCAGGCAGGTCGACCCGACCCAGACGCTCACCTTTTGGGTTGAACACCTGCAGGCCGCTGTCGCTGCTTGTCCAGACATTGCCGTGTTCGTCGACCTTGAGGCCATCGGGCACGCCGGGTGAGATCTCGGCAAACACGCGCTCATTGGAGAGGGCGCCGTCATCACTCACATCGTAGGCGACGATATGGTGATTGAGGCTGTCATCCTCGCGGTCGTGGCCCTGTTCGGAATCGGCGATATAAAGCGTTGTCTCGCCCGGTGCAAAGGCCAGCCCGTTGGGTGTTTTGACCGCCGGTGTGGACAGTCGGGTCAGCTCTTCGCTTTCCGGGTCGAAGCGGTAAACGTATTCGCCACCGGTCATGGGAGTGCCCCCGTAGCCCTCTTCGGGCTGATCAATGCCAAAGGTCGGGTCGGTAAACCAGATGCGCCCTCGGGTGTCGACCACCAGGTCGTTGGGGCTATTGAGCTTGTGCTCGCCGTCCAGGTCGACCAGTACCTCCCACTTTCCATCCTTGTTCAAACGCTCCACGGCGCGTTTGCCGTGCGAGGCGGCCAGTATCCGGCCTTCATGATCCAGCGCGTGACCGTTGTGGAACTGCGCCGGTCTCAGCCACTCCTTAACCTTCTCTCCCTCACGCCAGATCATGACGCGATTGTTTTTGATGTCGCTCCAGATCACGCTGCCATCGGGCAGTGCCAGTGGGCCTTCGCTCCATATACCGCCATCAAAGAGCCGTTTGATATCAGCGCCTTCATCGATCAGCTTGTTAAACCCGGGGGTCTCGGTGACGACCTTTGGGGCATCGCCTTCAGAGGCCAGCGCGCTGCCGGCACCCATGCCGGCCATCAGCAGGCCTGTGCATACCGAGCGCGAGAAATGTTGAAGCCAGCGGGACATGAGTGTCATTCCTTGTCGTGATGTGATGCGACCAGCCTGACGGCTGAAACAGCTTTCGCCAATATGACCTTTTGCCATTGACATGCACGTGCAGGGATTGCCCGAGCGGAATTTGCGAGCTAGTCTGACTCCGATTCGTTTTTCGAGTCAGATCCTCAGGGCGGGGTGAAAGTCCCCACCGGCGGTGATGTCAAAACCGGTCATTGATCCGGCAGCGAACAAGCCCGCGAGCGCATGACGCGCAGGAATCGGTGAGATCCCGATGCCGACGGTGATAGTCCGGATGGGAGAGGATCGACGCCTGATTGCCCGTGGCGGGCGAGGCGTCGCTGTACGTGTCGTACAAGCACTCCTGTCTTGCCCTGTTCCTTGTCCCTCGCCATCGATGGCGATCCTGGAGCAGCCTTTATGTCCCGCAATATCGAAAATGATGGTTCTCTTTCCGAATCCGCACGCTCGCGTGTTCGTCTGGCACTCGACAGTCTGGCCCGCGGCCACGGCGTGGTCGTCACTGATGATCCCGATCGTGAAAACGAAGGTGACCTGATCTTTGCCGCCACCACGCTTGAGGATCATCAGATGGCCCAGATGATTCGTTTTGGCAGTGGCATCGTCTGTCTGTGTCTGACCGGCGAGCATGCCGACCGGCTGGAACTGCCGCCTATGGTGGCCAACAACGAAAGCCCCTACTCGACCGGCTTTACCGTCACGATCGAAGCCAGAGAAGGCGTCACGACCGGCGTGAGTGCTTATGACCGCACCGTCACCGTACGGGCCGCGGTCGCTGACAATGCCCGTGCCGATGATCTTGTCCGCCCCGGCCATATCTTCCCCCTGCGCGCGCGCGATGGCGGGGTACTGACGCGTCGTGGCCATACCGAGGCCACCATCGATCTGGTGCGTCTGTCAGGCAACGCTCCCGCCGGTGTGCTCTGCGAGCTGATGAACGATGACGGCTCCATGATGCGCGGTGAGGCGCTGGAAGCCTTCGCACAGGATCGTGACTACCCCATGGTTTCGATTGCCGAGCTGGCGGCTTGGCGTGAGCAGCATGATCCGGTGTCCTCCTTTGATGTGGCCGCGTTTGCCTCGATGTAGGCCTGTCGATTCAGACGTTGTCTCTCGATTCAGGCGTTGTCTCTCGATTCAGACCTCGTCCTCGAGTTAAACCTTGTCTCGCGATAACCTTCGCCTCTGACCGATAGCACGCCGGGCGTGCTGTCGGTCGCATGCAGGGAATTCGGTCCATGAATACGCTTCATTCGTCTGCCTTTTTCATGCGTCAGGCGCTGGCCGCTTCACGTCTGGCCCTGCCGCACTGTCTGCCCAACCCGCCCGTGGGCTGCGTGCTGGTGGATCACGACACCATCGTGGCCCGGGGGTATACACAGCCGCCGGGCCATTTTCATGCTGAAGCGCACGCTCTGTCGCAGCTTGCCACGGCCCGTGGCCTTGAGGCCTTTGTCACCCTGGAACCCTGTTCCTTTCACGGCCGCACACCTTCCTGCGCGCAGGCGCTGATTGACAACGGCATTCGACGTGTCAATGTCGCCATGATTGATCCGCATCCGCTCAACCAGGGACGCGGCATCGACATGATGCGTCGTGCCGGCATTGACGTTCGGGTTGGGGTCGAGCAGGCGATGGTCGCTCGATTTATCAGCCAGCATCTGGACATCGATCCGCGCTATCAATCGCTGAAATGCTGCCAGGAGTTCTCATGACATCCGTGCTGCTTCACCACTTTGATGCCTCGCCGTTTTCCGAAAAGGTACGCCTGCTGCTGGGCTACCGTGATCTGGCGTGGGGGTCCGTGTGTATTCCGCGCATGATGCCCAAGCCCCATTTCACGGCGCTGACCGGCGGCTATCGCAAGACGCCGGCACTGCAGATCGGGCGCGATATCTACTGCGATACCGCCCTGATCGTGCGCGTCATCGAAGGCCTTTCAGGGGCGCCCTCGCTGGTGCCGCCTCATCAGGCGGCCAGCGTCAGAGCCCTTGAGGAAATGGGGGATCGCCTTTTTCTGGCCGCCATTCCGATTATCTTTCGCCCGGAAGGGCGCGCGGCGCTTGTGGATCAGATCGGCGAGGAAGGGCTGGCCCGCTTTCAGGCTGATCGCGCCGGGCTTTTCAGCGGCGGCAACCTTTCCAGACCCGATGATCAGTTCTCCCGCGCTGTATGGGCGCCGACGCTTGAAGCACTCGAGGCGCAACTGGCCCATCAGCCGTTTGTGCTGGGCGAGCACCCGACGCTGGCCGACTTCTCGCTTTACCATCCGATCTGGTATGTCAGAAACAATCCCGGCGTGCGCGACGTTGTGGAAGATTACCCCGCCCTGATGACCTGGTTTAAACGCCTTCAGGCCTTTGGCCACGGCAGACGCCATGAGATGAGCGAGGCACAGGCGCATGACGTCGCGGCATCCTGCGATCACTGGCAGCCGCTGGAAGGAGCGTTTGATCAGAGCTCTGGCCTGGCCGAAGGCGCGGCGGTGACCCTTCAGGCCGTGGATTACGGTGTTGATCAGGTTCAGGGTCGACTGGTTCATGTCAGCCAGGAGGTGCTTACCCTGGAGCGTGAGGCCACGTTTGAAGGTCGCACCCTCGGTTCGGTCCGCCTTCATTTTCCCCGCGATGGCTTTGCCCTGAGCCCCGCCTGATTTTTTTGATGCAAGGAGCGTTTCATGAGTTCCCCTACCGCCTATCAGCAGCTCGAAGCCCGTTTTGCGCGGCTGCACCGCTATGGCCATCTGGGCGCCATGGCGGGCTGGGATCAGCTGACCATGATGCCGCCGGGGGGCAACGATGCCCGCGCCGAGGCCATGGCCGAGCTGAGCATGCTGATGCATGAGACGCTGACCGCGCCGCAGACGCGCGAGCTGCTGGAGGGCATTGACGCCTCATCGCTTGAGCCCGAAAAACAGGCCAACCTGCGCGAGATCCAGCGTGAGGTACAAGACGCCACCGTCATGCCGCCGGAACTGGTCGAGGCGCAGTCACTGGCCGGTGCCCGCTGTGAACAGGCCTGGCGCACCTGTCGGCCCAACAACGACTGGCAGGGCTTTTTGCCCACGTTCCGTGAAGTGGTGCGCCTGTCGCGCGAAGAGGCACGCATTCGCGCCGAGGCCGCTGGCTGCAGCCGCTATGAGGCGCTGTTGCAGAAGTTCGAGCCGGGGCTGACCCTTGAGGCGCTGGATCGTATCTTCAACGACATGCGCCAGTGGCTGCCGGGGCTTTTAAGCGAGGCGGTCGAGCATCAGTGCGGGCGCGATATCGTCCTGCCGCAGGGTCCCTTTGGCGAGGCCGAGCAGCGCCAGCTTGGTGAGCGTGTCATGCGCTGGCTGGGGTTTGATTTCGATCATGGTCGGCTCGATGTCAGCCTTCATCCCTTCTGTGGCGGTGTGCCGGACGATGTGCGCCTGACCACCCGCTACCGCGAAGACGAGTGCCTCACGGCACTGATGGGCATCATCCACGAGACCGGTCACGCCCGCTACGAGCAGAATCTGCCGTCACAGTGGCGCAGCCAGCCGGCCGGACGCGCTCGCTCGATGGCCGTCCATGAATCCCAGAGTCTCAGTTTCGAGATGCAGCTGGGACGCAGTGCGGCCTTCGTGCGACAGCTCAGGCCCTGGCTGGTCGAGGCGCTGGGGGACCAGCCGGCCTTTGAGGCAGACAACCTGGTGCGTCTGTCACAGCAGGTCGAACCGGGCCTGATTCGGGTCGATGCCGACGAGGTCAGCTACCCGGCCCATATCCTGCTGCGCTATGACATCGAGCGCGCCCTGATCGAAGGCGAGATCGAGGTGGAAGACATCCCCGCCCGCTGGGACGATGCCATGCAGCGCCTGCTGGGGCTGGATACCTGCGGCAACTACCGCGACGGCTGCCTGCAGGACATTCACTGGACCGACGGCTCGTTTGGCTACTTTCCGACCTACAGCCTGGGCGCCATGCTGGCCGCGCAGCTGATGGCGGCGGCGCGTCGCGCCGAGCCGCAGCTTGATGCGCGCATTGCCGAGGGCGATCCGAGCCTGCTGCTGGAATGGCTCAAGGACAATATCTGGCAGCAGGGCAGCCTGCTTGAAACCTCGGAACTGATCACGCGCGCCACCGGCGAGGCCCTCAACCCCGAGTATTATCAGCGCCATCTGCGTGAGCGCTATATTGAAGGTTGATCCTGGCGTGTGACCCCGGTATCAAAACGCCACATTTCCCGGCAGGACGAATGCCTGTGGCACGAAGTGTTACAACAAGACAGCCATAAAGGCGGTCTGCTGGTGTGACATTCGTGCCGCTGGCCACCACACTTGGGCGCTCAAACTACTGAACGTCGAGAGCTTGGGTGATGGGTGTACAGGTACTTTTCCACGGCTGTCTCGATGACTTCCTGCCGCCTGCCGGGCGAGGGCAGCCGGCCACGCAACACACCTCAAGGCGTACCTCTCTCAAGGACCTGGTGGAATCGTTCGGCGTCCCGCATACCGAAGTTGCCGCGCTGACCATCAATGATGCCCCTGCCGCGTTCGAGACACTGATCGAGCCCTCAAACAGCAATCATTATCTGATCAGGGCCTGGCCGGCCGGTGGATCGGGTGGGCTGCCGAGCGGTCATGCCCTGCAGCCGCCGCGTCCACGGCCGGCGCGATTTGTGCTCGATGTTCATCTCGGTCGGCTGGCGCGCTATCTGCGCCTGCTGGGATTTGACGTGTGCTGGCGCAACGATTTCGAGGATGAGGAGCTGGCAGGCACGTCGGCCGCTCAAAAGCGCATTCTGCTGACCCGTGATCGGCGCCTGTTGTATCGCCGCCAGATCGTGCACGGCTATTTCGTGCGGGCCACGGATCCCTCGCAGCAGATTGAAGAGGTCTGCCGACGCTTTGAGCTGCACGACGAGATCGCGGCCTTCAAACGCTGCGCGCGCTGTAATGGTCTTCTGATGAAAGTGGACAAGGCCTCGGTGGCTCACCGGCTGGAAGCACGCACCCTGCATTATTATGATGACTTTTATAAATGCGCCAGATGTCGTCATGTCTATTGGCAGGGCAGTCATTTTGCGCGCATGTCTGCCTGGGTCGAGGGGCTGAAACAGCCCGATACCGAAAGTTAGCCATCGCTGAAGCACGTCTTGCAGGTGCCTCAAATCGGCTCTTTTTAACCACGGTATAATTGTATTACCCTAGTGTTCTTAAGGCCTGCTTCAACGAAGGAATCCTCATGAGCGCAAGACCCGAACAGCCGGCGTCGCTGCTGGGTACCGATATTGTGCCCGGCAGTATCAGTGTGCCCCGTGGCGGCAGTGCCTTTCGACGCTTTCTGGCCTTTCTGGGGCCGGGGGCGATGGTATCGGTGGGCTATATCGATCCGGGGAACTGGGCGACCTCGCTGGAAGGCGGATCACGCTTTGGCTATACGCTGTTGTGCGTCATTTTGCTGTCCAACCTGATGGCCGTGCTGCTGCAGTCGCTGTGCGCACGCCTGGGGATTGCCAGTGGGCGTGACCTGGCGCAGAGCTGTCGCGAACATTATCCGAAAGCGGTCAATATCGTGCTCTGGGCGCTGTGCGAGCTGGCCATTATCGCCACGGATCTGGCCGAAGTGATCGGCACCGCCGTGGCGCTCAAGCTCTTGTTCGGTATACCTCTCGCCTGGGGGGCCGCGATCACCATCGTGGATACCGTAGTGCTCCTGATGCTGATGCGGCGCGGATTTCGCTGGCTGGAAGCCTTCGTCATGTCGCTGATGGCGATGATCTTTGGCTGTTTTGCAGTGGAGCTTGCGCTGGCGCAGCCCTCGCTGGCCGGCATTGCCGACGGCTTTTTAAGCCCCGACCCCGGTATCGTGACCAATCCGCAGATGCTTTATATCGCCATTGGCATCATCGGTGCCACGGTCATGCCGCATAACCTGTATCTGCACTCGGCGCTGGTCAAGACGCGCGATTTCGAACAGCACGCACAAGGCAAGCGTGAAGCGCTGCGCTTTGCCACGCTCGACAGCACGCTGTCGCTGTCACTGGCGCTTTTTGTCAATGCCGGCATTTTGATTCTGGCCGCGGCGGTCTTTCACAGCGCCGGTCAAACGGTCGTTGAGATCGAGGAGGCCTATGGCCTTCTAAGCCCGCTGCTGGGCGCGGGCATTGCCGCGACGCTTTTTGGCGTGGCGCTGCTGGCCTCGGGGCTCAATTCGACCGTCACGGCAACGCTTGCTGGTCAGATCGTAATGGAGGGATTTTTGCGTTTTCGCATGAAGCCCTGGATTCGGCGGTTGATCACCCGGGGGCTTGCGATCCTGCCGGTGCTGTATGTCACCCAGGTGTACGGCGACCAGAGCGTGGGGCGGCTTCTGGTCCTGAGTCAGGTCGTGCTGTCGCTACAGCTGCCCTTTGCGATCATTCCGCTGATTCGTTTTGTGTCCCGCCGTGACTGGATGGGAGAACTGGCGATCGGCTGGAAAATCAAAACGCTGACCTGGGCCATTACGGTGCTGATTCTGGTGCTCAATGCCCGGCTGGTCATGGAAGTCTTTCACGGCCTCTAGCGTCCCGAGAGGCATCCGTCGCGCCCCGAGCGGCGTGCTGACACGCCACTCGGGAGCTCAGGCATTCACGTTGCGAAAGCGGGCATTGACCAGGCAGTAGCCGCCATAGGCCATCAGGCCCAGAGCGACCAATGACAAAAGCCAGGGACCGAAGGGCTGCTCGGCGACGGCGCTCAGCGCACCGCCCAGTCCGCGGGCATCGTCGGGGTCAGTATTGATGGCCGAAAGGCACAGAAAAAGGGCCACGATCATGAACACGATGCCGCGCGCCGTCAGCCCCACTCGTGACACATTGGCTGCAATCAGACGCTGGGTACGGGTCATCTCGTTCAAGTGCCAGTTCTTTTTATAGCTGTGATTCCAGCCGCGCCAGATCTGGCGAAGTCCTACCCCGAGAAAGCCGAGCCCGACCAGAAAGATCGCCACGATGCCGCCCGGGTGGGCCATGACGGTGCGGGTCTGACTGCTGGTGGAGCTTGAGCCGCCACCGCTATCAAGCAGTAATTCGACACAGTTGATGGCGACGCCGGCGTAGATCAGCCCGCTGAGCACATAGCCCAGTCGGGTCAGAATGCCTTTCCAGTCGCGTCCCTTGTTTTCGGCATCAAAAAACGCCTGTACCAGACGCCAGGCGGTATAGCCGAAAAGCCCGACAGCCAGAAGGGCAATGAGCACGCTGCCAAAGGGCTGGGTGGCCAGTTTATTGATGGCTTCCGTGGAGCCCCCGTTACTACCGCCCATGCCCAGCACGGCCATCATCGAGAGCCAGCCAATGGTGATATAAATCATGCCCTTGGCGGTGTAACCACATCGAGCTGCGATGGTCACAAGGCGCTGGGTGTTGCCGCTGGGATGGTCCAAGCCAACTCCGAATCGTCGGTAATGAGTTTTGAGAGGGGTTCAATTCTGGGAAACAACGCCCGCTTTTGCCAACTTTATTGATCTGCACAGCACTTCTTGTACTTCTTGCCGCTGCCACACGGGCAGGGATCATTGCGCCCGGCGCGGGCCATGGCGGGCGGGTCGATGGCGCCATCGACATAGCGCCAGCGCCCGGCGCTGCGGCGAAAGCGTGAGCGCTCGTGCAGCACGTGTTCAAAGCCGTCTTCCAGATACCACGCCTTGAACTCGACCATGCCCTGAGCGCCGTGCGCGCTCGTCTGGATAATGTCCAGACGCTGCCAGTCCACGGTGCGCACGTTGAGCATGGCGGCGTCCTGTGGCGGTCGTCCCGGGGCGTTGTCGGCCCAGGTGCTGAACAGATACTCCCCCAGCCCGCCGAGTGCAAAGGCGCTATAGCGCGAGCGCATGAGGGCTTCGGGCGTGGCGGCGACCTGCTCGCCGCGGTGAAGCGGGCCGCAGCAGTGTTCGTAATGGTTTCCGCTGCAGCAGGGGCAGATGAAATCAGTGGACATGAAACAACCCTGTGGTAATGCGCTGATCAATATCGTTTGAAAAGGCGTGATGCCGATAAAAAAAGACCGGCCGACAGTGTAGAGACTGTCGGCCGGATGTCGAGACGCGGGTCACACGGGAGGATCAGGCCTGCCAGCGAGTGCTCAGCCAGTTCAGGGCACGGGACGTGGTGGCGCGTACGCCGCGTTCCAGTGCGCTTTCATCCAGACGCGAGGTCGTGATGATGCTCTTGTCCTTGAGGGCGTCGCGGTCGGTCAGCTCGGGTGCCGCCGTTTTCTGATGCTGCTCGTCGGACAGCACCTTTTCCTGTGCCTGGCCGATCGGCTCACCCGAATACAGTACCCACTGATTGCTTTCCCGGATCGCGTAGGAGTGAATATCACGCGGTGCGGTCACGGTCATGTCAGGCAGGTTATCCGTGGTGTCACTCTTGAGCAGGCTGGCAAACCAGGCAAGACGCGAGGTTTCGACGGCCGGCTGCCAGGGCGCATTTTCCTGCGGGCTTTGCTGGGGGGCCAGCAGCCAGCTGTCGGCACCCATCTGCTGCCACAGGTCCAGACGAGGCGACTGCTGTGCCAGTGTCGGTGTCTCTACCTGCGTCATGTGAGTGGCCTGAATGGCTTCCTGCGGTGCCAGCGCCATGGTGGTCGCGGCGCGCGGTGCCGGACGGCTCTGGGCCACCTGAACCGGTGCGCTCTGCACGGGTGCCTGCGGTGCTGCCGCCGAAGCAGGCGCTGCTGCCACGACGCTGCCGGTGCGGATCTCGTCATTCAATGCGATGGGCGCACGCTCGGAAGCCGTGTTGATCGGTTCGGCGGCGGGTGCCTGAGCCACCGTTTTAACGGGAGCAGGGGCGACCGTGTTGCCGGTGCGGATCTGAGTGTCGAGGCCGATGGGCGCACGCTCGGAAGCCGTATTGATCGGCTCGGCAGTGGGTGCCTGAGCCACCGTGTTAACGGGAGCAGGGGCGACCGTGTTGCCGGTGCGGATCTGAGTGTCGAGGCCAATGGGCGCACGCTCGGAAGCCGTATTGATCGGTGCGGCCGCCGGGGCCTGAGCCACCGTGTTAACCGGGGCAGGGGCGACCGTGTTGCCGGTACGGATCTGGCTGTCGAGGCCGATAGGCGTACGTTCGGGAGCCGTGGTGACCGGTTCGGTCGCCGGGGCCTGGGCCACGGCACGGGCACTGACGTGTGTGACCGGCGCGCCGGCATTTACCTGGCTGTAGAACGCCATTTTCGGACGCGGCGCTGCCGGTTTCGGAGCGGCTTCAGGTTGCGGCGTCGGTGTGGCGGCAGCTGTCTGGACCGGTGCCGTGCGCGTGACCGCTACCGGCTGTGCCTGCGGGCGGCTTGCCGGCTGGCTGGCCGACTGCTCACGGGTTTCGCGCTCGATGGCGCGATCCATGGCCAGGGCACTTTCGGTGGCGCTGGCATCCGCGCCTGCCGGGTTCGGGCCGAAGCTGGCATGCGTCAGCTGCGGGTCGGTATTGGTGTGAACGACCACGGCGTGAACGTTGTCGCGCAGAAGCCACATGTCACCGGTCTTGTCGAGCTTCGGGCCGCGCTTGAGGAATTCGGCCAGTACCTGCTCGCGACGATCGTCCGACGGCTGACAGGCCATTTTGGTCGAGGCGATCTCGCCGACTTCCAGCCGGGCATCGTCGGGACGGGCGTTGGCGCTCAGATGGTTGCAACCGACCCAGGCATCCAGACGGTTGCCCGTCAGATTGACTTTGGCGCCGCTGATGTTGGTCAGCGCCGTGGCGTAATAGCCTGAAGATGAAGACCCGGAACTGGCGCATCCTGCCATCAGGGTGGCCAGTGCCAGCGTGGTAAGCGTTGGCCTGAATGCGTGTCGCATTGAAACTCCTGTTGCGTTGATCATGCTACCTGTCCCGGGTAGACGGTCGGTCCCGATGAAAACATCGGCACATAATGGTTATGGGGCGCAAGCATACCCTGGTGTGAGGAGGAAGATGTGATCAAAGTGATGATTGTTACATGCTGTGGCATCACACTGTTATCCTTCGCCTCTTTTTGGGTTGACATGGCCCGCCCCATGGGTCGTCACATCAGGACAGGACATGACGAATCATACTATCGGCCCGGACGCCAAAAAGTTGCGCTCCCGGGTCATCATGCCCCGCAGTCGTTGCGCGCGCTGGCTGCTGGTGGCGTTTTTGCTGCTGCTGGCGGTGGGCTGCTGGCCGATCATCACGCTGTTTAACCGCCCGGTCGTTGCGGCCGGTCTGCCGCTGATGGCGCTGTGGAGCTATGTCATTGTCTTTTCAAGCGTGGCACTCATGGCGCTGGGCAATCGACTGCCCAGAGGCGACAGCGAGGCAGCGCAGGCCGGGCATTATCCGTCATCAGAGGAGCCCCGGAAACCATGACAGGCATGATGCCGCTGGGGCTCACTCTTTTATATATAGCACTGGCGCTGTGGCTTGGCATTCGTGCCCGCCGCGGCCATGCGATGACTGCGCTTGAGCAGTGGGGCGTTGCCGGGCGCAGCATGAACGCCATGATGCTTTATCTGTTGATAGGGGCTGGTAGTGTCAGTGCCTATACCTTCATGGGGGCACCGGGCTGGGCGTTCTCGCGGGGTGTGGCGGTCTTTTATGTGGTGATCTATCTCTCCTATCTGGCCGTGGTGGCCTGGTATTTTGGCCCCAAGGTGTGGACGCTGGGCGCACGTTTTGGCCATGTGACCCAAGCCAGTGCCATTCGTGATCGCTTTGAAAGTACGGCGCTGGGGGCTCTGGCCTCTCTGGTCATGGCCATCGGCACACTGGCCTACGCGGTGCTTCAGACCATGGGGGCCGCCTATATTCTGGGGGTCATGAGCAATGGCCTGATTCCGATATGGGCCGGCGTACTGGTGGTACTCGGGGTGATGGGCAGTTATCTCTACATCAGCGGTCAGCGCGCGATCGGCATGACCAATGCCTTTCAGGGCGGGCTCATGCTGTTTGTGGCCTGGCTGGTGGGCATCTGGGCGGTACACGATTTCACGGGCGGCTGGACGACCGGGGCGCTCTTTGAGCGGCTGGCGACCGAGCGTCCCGAGTTCATGACGCTGCCGGGGGCCAGTGGCAACATGGGTTTTGCCTTCTGGACGACCTCGATCATTGTTTCGATGCTGTCCTTTCTGCCGCCGGTCTGGACGCAGTGGATGAGTGCCCGCTCACGCGAGACCATCCGTCGCAGCGCCACCTGGCTGCCCACCTACTATGTGGTCATTTTGCCCATGGTCGTGGTGGGCTTTATCGGCATCTTTACGCTGCCGACCCTGTCCCGGGCCGATACGGTGGCACTGGAGATGGCAATGCAGACCATGCCGGCCTGGCTGACCGGGCTACTGGGGGCGGGCACACTGGCAGCAGCAATGTCATCGTGTGAGCCCTTTATCCATTCGGTGGCACTGTCGATCACCCGTGATGTCCTGCAACCGGCACTGCGTCTTGAGGACGCCTTCACCGCTCGTCTGGCGCGCTGGATGCTCTTTCCCGTGCTGGCACTGGTGGCGGTACTGGCGATCAGCGAACCCGGTAATCTGGTGATGATTCTGTTGGTCGGGCTGGGGTTTGCCGCCCAGGTGCTGCCGGCGTTCATCGGCATGTTCTTCTGGTTTGGCGCGACCCGCAGCGGCGTCATGGCAGGCCTTCTGGCCGGGTTTGCGGTCACGTTTGCCCTGACCGTGATCTGGCCCAACCCGCTCGGCGTGCATGCCGGCTTCTGGGGGCTTTTACTCAATCTGCCGCTGTTTGTCGCGGTATCCCGGCGTACTCGTTCGGCTTCCGAGCAGACGCTGCAACGCTTTTATGAGGTGGCGCGCCAATTTTGATGACACATGCTCAACCCCGAAAGGGATGGCGATGGTGGCTTTTGCTGCTGTGGCTGCCGACGCTGGTCGGCTGTTCGGGAGTAGACGCCATCAATGCCCTGACGCCTGCCGGGCAGACGCAGCAACTTGAATCGATCGCTTACGGCGAGGCGGCGCACCAGCATCTGGACATCTACCGGCCGAAGGGCGCCGAGGGCCAGGCACCGGTGGTGGTGTTTTTCTACGGCGGCACCTGGCGTGAAGGCGCGCGTGAAGACTATCGCTTTGTGGGCCGGGCACTGGCCTCCCGCGGGATCGTTGCGGTCGTGGCGGACTACCGCCTTTACCCCGAGGTGCGCTATCCCGGCTTTGTCGAGGATACGGCACAGGCACTGGCATGGAGCTATCGTCACATTGCCCGTTACGGGGGAGACCCCAAAAGGCTCTTTATCATGGGCCACAGCGCCGGAGCCTATAACGCGGCCATGGTCGCGCTGGACCCGCGCTGGCTGGCCGCGCAGTCGCTGTCTCCCTCAATCCTTTCGGGCTGGATCGGGCTGGCAGGACCCTATGACTTTTTGCCGATCACCAATGAGGACGCGCGTCCCGTCTTTGACTGGCCCAACACCGCACAGGAAACCCAGCCCATCGCGCATGTCAGCGATCAGTCACCGCCGGCACTGCTGATGGCCTCGCATCGCGATACCACGGTTAACCCGATTCGCAATACGGCCGGCATGGCGCGGGCTCTGCGGGCTCATGGGGTGGCGGTGACCGAAGACTATGCCGACCATACCAGCCACGTGACGCTGATCGCGGCACTGGCCTGGCCCCTGCGCTGGCTGGGGCCGATACTCGATGATATCGACACGTTCGTGCATGACACCCCACCTCGCCTGGACGATGGGGCGGTCAGGCCTCAGTGATGGGCGTGGCCGGTATCGCCAGTCAGCGCCGTTTCGGCCAGATCCACTTCCCGCACCAGTTTTCGCAGCACGTCATCGTTGATGTGGTGTCTGCCGCGTAGCCGGTAGTACTCGCGACGCTCGGCGCGCAGGGCTTCCACGCGGGTTTCACGCTCCAGTGAACGAATGGCCTCGAGCCTGGGTGTCGGCAGGGTGGTGTCTCCCAGCTCAAGACGCTGTCGATACCAGGTCATTAGTTGTGAGCTGATGTCGTTGAACGCAATGATGAACGCTTCGCTATGGTCTTCGCGGGCGATGGCTTCCGCCCGCTGATGGTGAAAGTCCTCGATGCGCCGAATGGCTGCCTCGGCCGCCGCGATCCGGGCGCGCCGCTCCTCTTCGAACTCGTGGGTATCCCGGGGCAGATCCAGATTTTTCAGTACCAGCGGCAGGCCGATACTGCCGGTAATCAGGGTGAACATGATCACGCCGGTGGCCAGAAAGATCAAAAGCTCGCGTGCGGGGAAGGGCGTGCCATCATTCATCAGCTGGGGAAGCGACAGCGCCGCGGCAAGCGTGATGGTGCCACGGATGCCGGCAAGGGTGGCTGCCAGCATCACCCGCATCGAGATGGCCGCCCGGTGTTCTTTCGAAAAGAGTCGCTGAAGCCAGGTGGCGCTCAAAATCCAGACGAAGCGCGACAGCAACAGGGCGATCGAGATAACCGCCACATAGCCCAGCAGTCGCAGGAACTCGTAATCGCCCACGTCATGCAGCGAATGATCCAGCGCCCCGCCCACGATGTCCGGCAGTTGAAACC
This sequence comes from Kushneria sp. Sum13, assembly GCF_052692355.1. Classification (NCBI taxonomy): domain Bacteria; kingdom Pseudomonadati; phylum Pseudomonadota; class Gammaproteobacteria; order Oceanospirillales; family Halomonadaceae; genus Kushneria; species Kushneria sp. Sum13. Next base: position 2,896,970 of record NZ_CP199847.1, on the reverse strand, counting down.
CCAGCAGCAGAAAGACCAGGGCATTGAGGGTAAATTCCAGCATCTCCCAGACGCTTTTGGTCTGCATGCGCATGTTGATCTGATGCTCACGCTTTAGATCGGTGCGGTTGATGACCATGCCGGCGGCCACTGCTGCCAGAATGCCGGACATGCCAAAGTGCTCGGCCAGCAGATAGGCGGCAAAGGGCAACAGCAGCAACAGCAAAAGAATCTGAATGGTCGAGCCTTCGCCCAGATGGCGCTCGATCAGACGCGTGCGGATCACGTTGAACACGAACGCGATCGCAGCGCCGACCAAAAGCCCGCCAACGGAAATCACGAAAAAGCCCAGCGTGGCCTCCATCACCGAGAAGGTGCCGGTCAACGCCGCGGCGACCGCAAACTTGAAGGCCACCAGACCCGAGGCGTCATTCATCAACGACTCGCCTTCCAGGATGCGCATCAATCGAGGCGGCACCGGCAATCGCCCCGAGATGGCGGACACTGCCACGGCGTCAGTGGGGGAGAGAATGGCAGCGAGTGCAAAGCAGACCGGCATGGGCAGAGCAGGCAACAGCCAGTGGATGAAAGTGCCCACCCCCAGCACGGTAAACAGCACCAGGCCCAGCGCGAGTGCCAGTATCGGCCCGCGCAGCACCATGAATTCGCGCTGGGGAAAGCGTCTGGCATCGGCAAACAGCAGTGGCGCGATGAACACCAGCAAAAAGAGTTCGGGTTCGAGCTCCACGTTCAGATTGATGCCCGGCAGGGCAAGCAGAGCGCCAAAGGCAATCTGCACCAGAGGCGTGGGCAGTGCGGGCAGAAAACGGGCAGCCACACCGGTGGCAGAGGCCACCAACAGCAGTATCAGTACGAGAAAGACGGCATCCATGGGGTCAGCTTATCGGTTGGCCTGAGAGGACGTCATGAGTGACGGGGCAGGCCAGCATAGCGTATTTCCCGGCACGACACGGAGGCGGCCGACAGCGGAGCGCTGTCGGCCGCGGCAGGGATCAGCGTCTGGTTCGTGGGGTCAGCGCCATCTCGACCAGATCCAGTTCGCGCACCAGGCGGCGCAGGGTATCGTCATCGATCTGGTGAATCGAGCGCAGCCGATAGTACTCGCGGCGCTCGGCGCGTATGGCCGTCAGGCGCATTTCGCGGGAAAAGCGCTGATCGTACTCGTGACGCTCGGAACTCGAGCGCTTGTCGTTGATGGTCATCAGGTTACGGTAGTAGCTGATCATTCGCGCGCTGGTCTCGGTCAGCACCGAGCGTTCAAGCTCCGAATCATGACGCGCCTGTGCATCGTGGTACCAGCTTTCGATGGCCTCGATGGCGGCAAGCGAGGCGGCGTGGCGTGCCGAACGGGCCTCTTCGTCGCGCCAGCTGTCGTCGGGCTTATCCATGCGCCTGAGCAGCAGCGGCAGGGTAACGCTGCCCAGCAACAGGGTAAAAAGGATGACGCCGGTGGCCAGAAAGATCACCAGTTCGCGACCGGGAAAGGCCTCGCCGCTGGGCAACGCCAGCGGCAGCGACAGCGCTGCGGCAAGCGTGATGGTGCCGCGAATGCCGGCCAGTGTACCGACCGCCATGATGCCGCTGGAAAGAGGCACGTGCGCACTGCGCCGCCGTCGTGAGGACAGCCTCGAGAGATAGACCGCGCCCATGATCCAGAAAAAGCGCAGCAGCATCAGCGCCAGCGAGATCACGACCACATAGAACACCAGTTCGGCCAGACTGAAACTGCGGGCGTTGTTGAGAGAGACCTCGATCGCGCCGCCGATGATGTCCGGCAGCTGTAGCCCCAGCAGCAAAAACACCATCGCATTGAGCAAAAAGGTCAGGATCTCCCAGAAATGATTCATCTGCATACGCGTGCGGGTCTGAGCGTAACGCTTGAGCTCGGTGCGGTTGATGGTAATGCCGGCGGCCACGGCGGCCAGAATGCCGGAGCCTTCCAGATGCTCGGCGATCAGGTAGGCCGCAAAGGGGATCATCAACATGACCAGCAGAATTTCGGTCGACGACTCGGTGCCGCGCTTGTCGATCAGCTTGCGACGGATGGTCGAGAAGAGAAATGCCAGCGCAACACCGACCGACACGCCCACAAGGGTGATCAGGGCAAACTGCAGACTGACCTGTCCAAACGAGAAGGCGCCGGTCATGGCGGCGGCCACGGCAAACTTGAGCGATACCAGGGCTGATGCGTCGTTCATCAGCGATTCGCCTTCAAGAATGTGCATCAGGCGGGGCGGCACGCCGAGCCTGCCGGAAATGGCAGAGACGGCCACGGCATCGGTAGGCGACAAAATGGCGGCCAGCGCAAAACACACGGCCAGTGGCAGGTTGGGCAATAGCCAGTGGATCAGAAACCCTGCGCCTACCACGGTAAACAGCACCAGTCCCACGGCCAGCGCAATGATGGGATGGCGCAGCGAGGTCAGTTCACGCTGAGGAAACTGCCAGGCGTCTGCAAACAGGAGCGGCGGCACAAACAGCAGCATGAAGGTTTCGGGTTCCAGATTGATATTCAGCGGCGTATTCAACCAGGCCAGCAGGGCGCCTATCGCGATCTGTAAAATGGGCAGGGGCAGGCGGGGCATGAAACGCGCCAGTATGCCGCTGCCGGCGGCGACCAGAATCAGCGATAAGGCCAATAACACAATATGCATCGATGACGTCCTGTCATGTGTTCCTGTTTTTCGATGGATGCCGGGGCAAATGGTTGCATTCACGTTGGCATGAGGCGACATCATGTGGCCCGGTAGGGCGGGGGTCTAAATCGGCAGAAAGGATCTGGCATCGCTCGTTGCAAGGGGTTTCGAACAAAAAGCCGGCATCTCGTTGGAGATGCCGGCAGATATCTTGATCCATGGATTTTCGATCCGTGCGCGCAGCACGCAATCTCATGGCATCAGGCGTGCTGCTTGCGGTGACGCCCTTCCTTGATCTCTTCAATCAACTTGCTGTTGAAGGCGTTGAGATCCTTCGGCGTACGGCTGGTGACCAGCGCGCTATCGCAGACGACTTCGCTGTCTTCCCACTGGGCGCCGGCATTTTTCAGATCCTGCGCGATGGTGGGCACGGACGTCAGGCGACGACCATCGACCACTTCAGCGTTGATCAAAATCCAGGGCGCATGGCAGATCGCCCCTACGGGCTTGCCGGCCTTGAAGAAGTCGCGCACAAAGCTCAGCGCCTTTTCATCAGTGCGCAGGGTATCCGGATTGAAGTGTCCACCCGGCAGCATCAGCGCGTCATAATCATCGGCACTGACCTCGTCGAGCGTCTTGTCGACCGGATATTTTTGACCCCAGTCGGTTTCGGCCCATGCCGTGATATTGCCGCTTTCGGGCGCGATCACATGTACTTCGATGCTCTGGGCTTCCAGCGCCTTTTTGGGCGAGGACAGTTCGGATTCTTCAAAGCCGTTGGTGGCAAGAATGGCCACCTTTGTGCCTTTCAATTCGCTCATGTCAGAACACTCCTTATTCTGGACAGTAAAGGGTAGATACCGTGCTCGTCTTACGCGTGCTGCCTGCGATGACGGCCTTCATGAATTTCTTCGATCAGCTTGCTGCAAAACGCGTCCAGATCCTTCGGCAGACGGCTGGTGACAAAGGCGCTGTCGCAGACGACTTCGCTGTCTTCCCATTTGGCGCCGGCATTTTCCAGATCCTTGCGCAGCGCCGGTACCGAGGTCATGCGACGCCCGTCGACCACGCCTGCGTTGATCAGCGTCCAGGCCGCGTGACAGATGGCGCCGACCGGCTTGCCTTCCTTGAAGAAGTCACGGGCAAAGGTCAGTGCCTTTTCGTTGGTGCGCAGATTGTCGGGGTTGAGGACGCCGCCTGGTAGCACCAGCGCCTGATAGTCATGCGCGCTGACCTCATCAAGGCTCTTGTCAACGGGATAGTCTTCGCCCCATTGCGTTTCGGCCCAGGCACGAATCGTGCCACGCTCGGGCGAGACGATATGCACCTCGATGCCTTCGGCGGCAAGGGTCGCCTTGGGTACGGCAAGTTCCGACTCTTCAAATCCGTCGGTGGCCATAATGGCGACGCGAACGCCCATTAGATCCTGACTCATGTGTCTCCCCCAATCCTTTGGTGGTGTCTGTCTGTGTCTTCCCATGACCTGCGGTCGTCGGGAAAGTATTTCAAGGGTCGTGCACTGCTTGATTGAACCTGTCCGGCAGATTCTGATGATTCACTCTCGACACAATGCGACAGTGAATCATCATGTCGCCTTACGCCTCGTTTTTCGTCGGCGGCGCCATCCTGTCCAGCAAGACCTTCATGTCGCCTTACGCCTCGTTCCTCGTCGGCGGCGCCATGAACTCCGGCCCGACCGGGTCGGTGATGCATTCCTTGAGGATGGTGTCGATGTCGTGCATGGCCTGATCGTTGAGCGACCAGCCCATCACTTCATTGGCCGGGTCGAGCTGGTCCGGACGGCGAGCGCCCCAGAGGGCGACCGAGACGCCGGGCTGGTCGAGCAGCCAGCGCAGGGCCAGATGCAGGACGCGCTTGTTGTAGTGCTCCTGAGCGTAGGCGTCGAGCTTTTCAACGGCACTGATGTACTGCTCAAAGCGCGGCGACTGAAACTTGGGATCACTGTTGCGCAGGTCGTCGCCACCGAAGGTGGTCTCGCGGTTCATCTTGCCGGACAGCAGACCGCGGCACAGGGCGCCGTAGGTCAGGGTGCCCACGCCGTCTTCGACAATGGCCGGCAAAATATCGCCTTCGATGTCACGCTCAAACAGATTGTAGGGCGGCTGCATGGTGGAGAGCGGGCAGATCTCCTGGAAAGCGCGCATCTGCTCGACCGAGAAGTTGGAAACGCCCACGGCCCGGATCTTGCCGCTGTCCTTCAGTTCACGCAGCACCGTGGCGGCTTCCTCGATATCCACGGTCGGGTCCGGCCAGTGCAGCTGATACAGATCGATGTAGTCGGTCTGCAGCCGCTTGAGGCTGTCGTTGATTTCCTGCTCGATGCGGGCCCGGCTGGCGTCACGATAGGGGCCGTCATCGTTCCAGTTCAGACCGCACTTGGTGGCCAGTACGGCCTTGTCGCGGATGCCGCCTTCCTTGAGGGCCTTGCCGACCAGACGTTCGGACTCGCCAAAGCCATAGACGGCGGCGGTATCGATGCAGGTGATGCCGCGGTCAATGGCGCTCTGAACGGTCGCGATCGACTGCTTTTCATCAGTGCCGCCCCATTTCCAGCCACCGATGGCCCAGGTGCCGAGCGCAATGCGTGAAGGCTTGAGATCACTGTTGGGGAGTTGAATCGTTTCCATCGAAAGGCTACCTCCTTGAAAGTCGGATTTCTGACAGCAGCCGGGATCATGATTAGGCCGCTATGAAAATCGTGACTCCAAGCGTAGACGCCGACTCGTCGTTGTGCATACAGCACCTGCTAATCAAGCCGCCCTGTCTGGTCATCCTGTCACGGGTGCACGGCCTTCGGGGCTCGGTTAAGCTTGGCCCTCGTTGAGGTGACTCTGGCCTGTCGAAATCCCCCATGACCCGTTGGCTTTTTTCATGATTCGTTGGAAGTGCCCATGAACAGTGCGTTGCCGATCTCTTTTGCGGTGATGGTTCTTGCCATTGCCGTGGCCATTGCCCTGTGGTGGCGCAGTCGTCATCAGAGCGCGCTGGTGGTAACGCTTGAAGATGATCTTGAGCGTCTGCGCGAGCAGGTGGGCGACACCGAGCGCATGCTGGCCGAGCGCGAGGCGCTGCTTGAGCGTGAGCAGAACCATACCCAGGAGCTGCGTCAGCAGTTGTCCCAGCGCGAACATCGGCTGGCGGAAGTGGCTGATGCGCTATCGGATTACCGCGAGCGCTACACGCGCCTGGAAGTGGAAAAACAGCGCGACACGGCCCATTTCGAGGAGCGTCTGAGCCTTCTGGGCAACGCGCGTCAGGAGTTGACCCATGAATTCGAGCGCCTGGCCGGGCGCATCTTTGATGAGCGCCAGCAGCAGTTTTCCCGCCACAGCCAGGAGAGCGTCAGTGCGCTGATGACGCCGGTGCGCGAACAGATCGAACAGTTTCGCGCCCGTCTTGAAACCCTGCACGGTGAGCAGCAGCAAGGCCGCACTCAGCTTGCGACCCAGCTGGATCATCTGGCCGGGCTCAACCGCCAGATGAGCGAGGACGCCAGCAACCTGACCCGCGCGCTCAAGGGCGACAGCAAGTCGCAGGGCAACTGGGGTGAGCTGATTCTGGAGCGGGTACTGGAGCGTTCCGGGCTGCGACAGGGCATCGAGTACGAGCGCGAGGTGGTGCTGACCCATGATCAGGGCCGCTCACGGCCGGATGCCGTGATCTATCTGCCTGAATCGCGTCATCTGATCATCGATGCCAAGGTGTCACTCACCGCCTGGGGGGAGGTCGTGGCGGCCGACAGTGATGCCGCCCGCGAGCAGGCCATGCGTCGTCATCTGCGCTCGGTGCGAAGCCATATCGAGACGCTGTCCGACAAGGGGTACGCGCGTCTGCCGGGGTTGAATGCCCCGGACATGGTGTTTTTGTTCATGCCCATCGAGCCGGCCTTTGCTGCCGTGTTCGAGCATGATGATCGACTCTTTCATGAAGCCTTTGATCGCCATATCGTGCTGGTCACCCCCTCGACGCTGCTCGCCAGCCTGCGCACGGTGGCGGGATTGTGGCGGCTGGAGCGCCAGAACGACAACGCGCGCGAAATTGTGTCGCGCGCCGAGAAGCTGCTGGAAAAGTGCCACGGTTTCGTGACCAGCATGGAAGAGGTGGGCACCCAGCTTGAACGCGCTGCCGGAAGCCATCGTCAGGCGATGAACCGTCTGCGTGATGGGCAGGGCAGTCTGATCGCTCAGGCCGGCAGGCTCAACGCGCTGGGCGTGCGCAATCGCAAGTCCTGGCCGGAAAGTGTCAGCGAAAGTGCCCGGAATGGACGTGAAGCGCAGGAGGCGCAGCAAAACGGTCAGCACGCCCCGTTTGCCGCCTCGGATGAGACGCCCGGGACACTGCGCTTTGATGAGGATTGAACAGGACCGGCGTTACTTTGGGCTCAGCGTCTGTGCTGCCACAGCCGAATGATCGAAGCGGTGCGCGCACTTAGAAGCGCTGGTGTGCGCTCAAGCGCTTCTTCCAGCGCCATCGGACCATCGGCCAGCGCAAATGCGGCCGTCACCCCTTCCTCAAGCGCCTTCTCCCAGCCGCTGTCCAGCTTGCCGGCCAGCACCACGCAGGGCACGCCCTGACGCCGGGCGGCGCGGGAAACGCCAATGGGCGTCTTGCCCGAAAGGCTCTGGCCATCCAGTCGACCCTCACCGGTAATCACCAGATCGGCACGCTCCAGCGCCTGCTCGAAGTCGACCTGCTCCATGACCAGCTCGATCCCCGGACGCAGGGTGGCGTTGAGAAAGGCAAGTGCTGCAAAGCCCATGCCGCCGGCCGCGCCGGCGCCGGCACTGTCGCGGTGATCACGGTCGATCGCGCCGGCAGTCACCTCGGCAAGCCTTGCCAGGGCGTGATCAAGCTGGTCGACCTGTGCTTCGGTAGCGCCCTTTTGCGGTCCGAAGATCGCACTGGCGCCCTGATCGCCGCATAGCGGATTGTTCACATCCACGGCGGCCTCCACCGTAAGCTTTGCCAGACGTGGATCGATGCCGGAAAGATCGATGCGGGCAAGTCCTGCAAGCGCTGCGCCCCCGGGCGCAAGAGGCTGGTCGTTATCGTCCAGAAAGCGCACACCGAGTGCGCTCATCATGCCGGTGCCACCATCGTTGGTAGCGCTGCCGCCCAGGGTCAGAATCAGGTTTTCTGCGCCTTCCTCAAGCGCTGCCGTGATCAGCTCGCCCACGCCGCGGGTCGTGGTATGCAGGGCGTCGCGCTCCTCAAGGGTCAGGTGCTGCAGGCCGCTGGCCTCCGCCAGTTCGACAATCGCCGTGCGGCGATCGGCTATCCAACCCCACTGCGCCGTGCGTGGCCGGTTCAGGGCGTCATGGACGTCAACACTGCGCGCTTCGGCGCCGCTGGCGGTCAGCAGGGCTTCCAGCGTGCCTTCGCCCCCATCGCCCAGCGGGCACAGCATCCAGTCGGCATCGGGAGCGGCCTGACGAATGCCTTCAGCGATGGCATTCGCGGCGCTCAAAGCGCCCAGGGCATCCTTGAAGCTGTCGGGGGCGATCAGGATATGCATGCAGACTCTCCGGCAGTGATGATTGAATCATGAGCATAGTCCGTCAGGCAGGGCAGCCACCACAGAAGTGACGACATCACGCGCGTCCATCCTCCTGATGAATATATAAAATACCGGGAGGCCGCATGACACATGGTGTCTTGCAGGCAACCTTGCCGACCCGCTAAAGGTCGACATTGCGGGCCTTGCATATTCGCTCTACTGTCTAACAAAGGGCTGTCATCTGGCGCTTTTCTCCCACCGGATTATCCGCGGGGGTCAGTGACATTTCACCAGGGATGCACGCCATGTCATCCATTCAATCGTTTGTGAAGCTGTCATTGCTCGGCCTCGGGCTGGCAGGCTGTACTTCCCTGCCCTCGACACAGCCGCTGGGTGTTCAGGAACAGTTTGTGCCGGAATCATGCTATGCCACCCATGGCGGAACACGTCTGGCCCAGATTCGTGCCATCGCTGCCGCGCTTGAATCACAGGGGTACGAGGTACGTGCCAGTGATGTCGAGCTGGGGCTGGTCAGTGCCGAACGGGTTCGGCGCCAGCCGGGACTGGGCGCGACCCGTCAGTGGCGAAGCAGCAGTCTGGGGTGGTTTGGCGGCCATCGCAGCGGGCTCATGCTGGGCAGCGGATTCAGCGACCCCTTCGACGTCTTCCGCTCTGACCCCTACAGCGTTGAGCGCGTGTCGGTCAGTGCTGATGATCAGCGTTATCTGGCCGTGCGCAGCGTGATGGTGGTGTCGGCAGATGGCTTTGTCATTGATGCTCGCCCCGCTTCTCCGGAACCCTTCTGCCAGCAGACGCACGCGGCCATTGATCAGGCGCTGGCGCGCTCGGGAGGCACCCCATGACACTTGACCACGGATTTGGATATGAGCGCGGCGTGCGATGGATCATGCGCGGGCTCGTCCTGTTGATGCTGGCCGTGCTCAGCGCCTGTGCTACGACCACCTCACTGCCGCCGCCCGAGCGCCTTGAGCACTTCAGGGCCCCGTCCGAGCAGGTGATGCAGGCCACCATGGCGACCCTGGCCGAGCGCGGTTTTGTCATCGTCTATGGCGATCATGCGCTCGGCGAACTTCGCGCCAGCTACGCTGCCCGTCCGGCGTGGCGCGTTGAAGCCCATGTGGCAAGGGGCGCGCGCGGCAGTGAACTTCAGCTCAGGGGCTGGCAGGGCAGGGTTGCGCTGGGCGTGGGAGAGTTTGACCGATTGACCACCGCCATTGCCGAACGTCTCGGGGAAGGGCCGCTGTCAGGCCCTGCCGTCCTGACGCCTTAAGCTTCGCGGCTCTGGTTGGCTTTCAAATCGGCAGCAAAGCGCTGCAGCAGGGTGAGACGCGTCTGCCGGGTATCGTCTTCCAGTGGCTGCACCTGACCTGCGCCCCAGACCGGCCCGGGCCATGCGTCGTCATGCTGTGATCGGGCGATCACATGCACGTGCAGCTGCGGCACCATATTGCCCAGTGCGCCGATATTGATCTTGTCGGCACCGGTGTGGCGCATCATGAATTCGCTCAAAAGGTCGACCTCCTGCCATAGCAGTGCCCGCTCTGATGCCGGCAGTTCAAAGCTTTCACGAATACTGTCTCGTTGCGGAATCAGAAGTGCCCAGACAAAGCGGGCATCGTTCATCAGGCGCAGCTCGCAGAGTTCAAGCGAGGCCACAAACAGGGTGTCAGCGGCAAGTCTTTCGTGCAGCACAAAGGCCATGACAGGGCTCCATGAGTGGAGGGCAAAAGGACGGGATGTCAAGGCATTGGAGGCGATCGTTGCCTGAAATGCAAACCGGCTTGAAAACTGCCAGGCTCAGATCATGGGAACGCGATGACGAGTCCAGCCAATATGGACCCGGGCGCCCATATCACCCGGTAAACAAGGAGCTGTTACATGAAAAAATGGATGAGCATGATGCTGATCGCCCTCTTTTCCGCAGCGGCGCTGTCTGGCTGCAACACGGTGGGCGGCGCAGGTGAAGATATCTCGGCAGGCGGAGAGTCCATTCAGGACGCCGCCAACTGATAGTGTCTTGTCGGGCAGGGGCGCAATGCTTCCTGCCCGTCGTATCGGGTCTTTCGTTCTCTTTTACTGCCTTGTGTTCCCGCTCAGACGTCTCAAGTCTCTCCTTTCTGACCAGCCCCTTTTAAACGGTCCTTTCTGACCGGCCTCTTTCTGATCCTGCCCCGCCTTCTGCCTTCTGCTTTCTGCCTTGGCTGTCATGAGGTCTGTGCGAATTTGCGCGCTATTCGCCGGGTCTGGCGCTCACGACGACCCCGTTGATCGATTAAAGTTCAAATGATATGAACATACACTTGATAATCCTTATCATTAACTCTACTGTGGCTTCGCTTGAATTTACGCCGTCGCACGCCTGAGCGCGGGCTTTGGTGCCCATAACATCAGTGCCCATCAAAAAAAGCACGGTAGTGACCATAACAGTCAGGGGAACAGTCATGAGTCGAACGGGGAAGTTCTGTCCCGGCACAGGGGAAGTACGCTATCTGACCTCACTGCTGGCCGGAGCGGTGTTATTGCCGGTGGCGGGTGGTGTATGGGCGGCCGAGCAGCAGGGCGGTGATGCAGCAGAGACCACGACGGTCACCACGACTACTGCTACGGCGTCCGGCGGTGACGGCTCGCGCCTTGACACCATTACCGTGGAAGGCAACCGGCTCTATGACATGCTCCCGTCCGAACAGACCGGTGGCTATGGCGTGGACGCCGCCACGGTCGGCACCAAAACGCCGGCCGCCCTGCGTGACATTCCCCAGTCGATCAGTGTGGTGACCCGCGAGGCGATCGAGGATCAAAACTTCGACACGCTCGACCAGATGGCCAAACGCACCCCCGGCGTTCGCGTGCTTTCCAACGATGATGGCCGTTCCTCGATTTACTCACGTGGCTATGAGTACGATGAGTACAGCATCGATGGCCTGCCCTCACCGATGTCGAGCATTACCGGTTCAGTGCCCACGCTTTCAGCCGTTGACCGGGTCGAGATCATGCGCGGGCCGTCCGGGCTCTTTAACAGCACCAGCGAGATGGGCGGCATCGTCAATCTGGTGCGCAAGCGCCCGACCTACGACTTTCAGGGCCATGTGACCGGCCGCTACGGCAGCTGGGATCAGCGTTATATCGAAACCGACCTCTCCGGCCCGATCAATGCCGATGGCAGCGTGCGCGGTCGGCTGGTGATCGACAACAGCGACACCAACGGCTTTGTCGATCACAACGATAACGAGCGCAACAACTTCTATGGCGCGCTGGATGCCGATCTGGACGAGGACACCACGCTGTCGCTCGCCTTTTTGCGCCAGAGCAAGGACATCAACGTCAACAATGGTCTGCCAGCCAACCGCGATGGCAGCCTGCGCGAATATCGTCGTTCCAAACTCTTTGGAGCCGACTGGAACAGCTTTACCAGTCAGTCCAACGACTGGATTGCCGAGCTGACCCATCGCTTTGATAACGGCGCATATGGTCGTCTGGCCGGGCGTTACTCCAACCGTAACGCTGATTACAACTATGCCTTTGGCGCCGGTGGGCCCGCAGCCGGTGTCGATGAGAACGGCAACGCCACGCTGATGGGACTGGGCGGCAAGGCCGATGAACAGTCGGTGGCGCTGGACGCCAGCTACAGTCAGCCCTTCGAGGTGCTGGGCAATACCAGCGAATTCGTGGTGGGCACCGACTACAAACGCTTTGAAACCGAACAGGAGCAGGGCCGTTACGGTGCGCTGCCAGGCTTTCGTGGCGTCAATGTCAGCGACTTTTCGCCCGGCAGTGTGCCTTATACCGATGTTCTGGGCGACGCGCGTGCCGGCGTTTCCGGCACCAACAACTATAGCGATGAGCGCAACACGCTCGAAGAGTATGGCCTTTACTCCAAGCTGACCTTCCGCCCGATTCAGGATCTGGCGTTGATCGCCGGCGGCCGGATCAGCAACTATCGCCAGCATGCCAATGTAGACGAGCTGGATGACAGCACCTCCGACTCGCGTAGCGACAGCTCGCGTTTCACGCCCTACGGTGGCCTAGTCTACGATCTGGATGATCACCATTCGCTGTATGCCAGCTATTCACAGGTGTTCAAGCCGCAGACCTCGACCGATGCCAACAATGAGCTGCTCAAGCCGCGCAAGGGTGAACAGTATGAAGCGGGTGTGAAGGGCAGCTACTTCAACGGTGATCTGAACGCCCGCCTGACGGCCTTTAGGATGTATGACAAGAACCGGGGAGCCGCGACGGCCAGTGGCGATACCAATGATGCCGTGGCACTGGGCAAGACCCGAATTCAGGGGGCCGAGCTTGAGCTGACCGGCAGCATCACCGATCAGTGGGACGTGATCGCCGGCTATACCTACATGGATACCGAGATCGAGCGTGAATCCACGACACAGGGCGATGGCCTGTTCCTGCTGATGCCGCGTAACATGATCAATCTCTGGACCCAGTATGGCTTTGAGGGCGGAGCGCTGGATGGTTTCCGCATCGGTGGTGGCGTGACGGCGATGGACGGTTTCAGTTCGAGTTCGGATGTTGAGGCGCCGGGTTATGCGGTGGTCGATGCCATGGTCGGCTACGACTTCACTCAGAGCCTGTCGGGCCAGCTGAACTTCAACAACATCCTCGACAAGAAGTATTACGAGCGTGTGGGTGGGCTGAACACCTTCAACATGTATGGCGCGCCAGCCAGCGTGGTGGCCTCGCTGCGCTACGACTTCTGATCGATTTGGCGTCGGCCATGCCGGTGCCGTTTCCTCAGGACGTACCGCATTAAAAAACCCGGCTCATGGCCGGGTTTTTTAATGTGCGTCAGCTTCAGGCGTCTTACCGAATGCCCAGCGTGGCACCCCCATCGATGCGCATGTCATGCAGGGTGATGTGGCGGGCGCGGTCGGACAGCAAAAAGCGGATCGCTTCGCTGACGTCTCCGGGTTCGGCAATCCGTCGGAGCGGAATGCCCAGCTTCCAGCCTTCAAGCGAGCCGCGAATCACGTTATCGCGACCGCTGTCATCTGCCCACATGCCGCGCTGCATGTCGGTGTCGGTGGAGCCGGGCGAGACGATGTTGCAGCGCACGTTATGCTCGGCCATTTCCAGACCCAGACAGCGCACCAGCTGATGGGTGGCGGCCTTGGAGGCGCAGTAGGCGCCCATGGCCTGGCGCGGCGTATCGGCGGCGTTGGAGCCGACTACCACGATCGCCCCCTGCTGGCGCTCGGCCATTCGCCGGGCCACGGCGCGAGTGACATTGAACACCCCGGTAGTATTCACATTCAGAGTCTGCAGCCACTGTGCATCCGTCAGCTCGGTGACGCGGCCCATCTGCAGCACGCCGGCCACATGCGCCAGGCGCGTGATGGGCGCGTGCGCCTCGATCTCGGCAATGGCTTTATCCACCGCAGTCGAGTCGCTGACATCCACCACGTACGCGCTGACCCGCTCGCTGCCGAATGCCTCACCCAGCCGGGTGGCCGTGTCGTTGAGGGCGTCTTCAAGGCTGTCCAGCAGGGCAACGCTCGCCCCCTGCTCAAGAAGATCCTGTGCCAGCGTGGCGCCGATGCCGCGGGCGGCTCCGGTAATGACGATGTGGTCGTCCTGGAATTCGCCGCTCATTTGAGTTCATCCATGATGCGATGACGCTCCTGGTGATAGCGTTCCTCGTTCCAGCAGTGGCGCCAGTAGGGCACCGCGTAAAGCTCACGTTTGGTCAGGCCGCGAATGCCCATCAGATGCTCGCGAAGGGAGAGCACGGCCGAATTTTCGCCGCCCACCCAGGCCGACACGCTGCCGGACTCGGGGAAATCCATGGCGCGCACGGCATCGATCTGCAGCGATGACAGACACGAGGGGATGTCACCGCGGTACAACCAGTGCACTGCCACACCCGGCGGGTGGCGTAGTGCCTGGCGTTCGGCGTCACTTTCCACCTCGATCAGAACCACGCCGCGTGCTTCTTCGCTCATGGCTTCAAGCAGAGCGCCGATGGCCGGCAGGGCCGTCATGTCACCGGCAATCAGTGACCAGTCGGCCGGCGGCAGCAACGGGTCCGGTCCACCCGGGCCGCTGATACCGATCAGGTCTCCCGGCTGGGCGGCCAGCGCCCAGCGCGAGGCCGGGCCTTCATCGCCATGGGCGACGAAATCCACGCTCAGCTCGCGACGCTCGACGTCAAAATGGCGCACGCTGTAGGTGCGGGTAATCGGTTTTTCTTCCGCCGCTGGCCAGACCACGCCGGCCTCGGTCAGCTGCGGCAGCACCGGTGCACGCTGGTGCTCAAGCGGCAGAAAAACCTTGATGTGGCCGCCGCCGCGATGGGCGGGAAAGCCTTCCAGTGCCTCACCGCCCAGCACGATGCGGATCATGTGCTCGGTGATCACTTCACGGCGTATCACTTCCAGCAGCATCGGCGGGCGCTTTTTGCCCTTTGCCGGTGGTGCCTTCGCCGCCTGTGCGGCGGTCATGTCGGCAACACTCATGCACTTACTCCCTGGCGGTTGAGCAGCGCGACCCAGTCGACGATGGTCGGCGCCTCGACCAGATCCATGAAACTGACATCAAAGCCTTCCCGACGCAGTGTCTCGACAAGCGTCATCATGCGCATCGAGTCCAGCCCGTAAAAGAGCAGATTGTCATCGGCCGGAATCTCTTCGGCACTGACGCCGGCCAGTGTCGCGACCCGCTCGGTCAGCGCTGCCTGTGTCATGGCGACTTCGACCTGCTGACTGCTCTGGCCGGACTCGAGCGCTTCAAGGGCACGGGCGCTGGTGGTGACCACGCCGCAGCGCCCGGCCACGTACTCAAGCGCCATGTCATGACGCTCGCGGGAGAAATCGGCCACGCCGTCGGTGAGCATGAAGCACTGCACGTCCTGCATGAAGCCTTCCAGCGCGGTGGCCATGCAACCGATGTGGGCATAGACCCCGCCGATGATCAGCTGATCACGACCCCAGGTGCGCATGCGCTCTCGCAGGTCGCTGCGCTGAAAGGCGCTGTAGCGCCACTTGGTCAGCACCACATCACCGTCGTGCGGAGCCAGTTCATCCACCACCGGATACTGCTCGGGGTGGGCCGGCAGACCCGGGCCCCAGAAATCGTTGAGCAGGGCGCGATCATCATCGGGCTGATCGGTGGGCTGGGCGGTATAGACCACCGGCACGCCTGCCGCGCGAGCGGTCTTGATCAGCGCCGCCAGATGACGGATCACCTCGGGAACAGGCGCGGCACTCACATCGTACTTGGCCAGAAAATAGCGCTGCATGTCGTGAATCAGCAGTACGGCGCGTGCCGGGTCGACCTGCCAGTTCACCCGGTTATCGGGCAGCTCGCTGGTCGTGGGCAGTGAATAGCTCGCGATGGCGGGAATGGCCATGTTACCTCTCCTGTAATCGTTCAGCGCTGCGGTTCGTCGTTACTCGCCGGCGGCAGGTTCACTGGCAAACCAGTGCGCCTTGAGCGTCTGGCGCAGCGCCTTTTTGCTGATCTTGCCCACCCCGGTCTGGGGGAAGGCCTCAAGAAATTCAAAGCGCTCGGGCACCTTGTAATGTGCAAGGCCCCGGTCGCGCAGAAAGCGTGCCAGTACCATCGGCTTCGGGGCCTCTCCGCGCGGTACGACAAAGGCGCAGACGCGCTCGCCCAGATAGGGGTCCGGCATGGCCACCACGGCCACATCGTGGACGTTATCATGGGCCAGCAGCTGATTTTCGACTTCCTCGGCGGCCACCTTCTCGCCGCCGCGGTTGATCTGATCCTTGTCACGGCCTTCGACAATCAGATAGCCGTCCGGCGTCATCTGGACGCGATCGCCGGTGCGATAAAAGCCATCGTGCGTGAAGGCGCGCTGGTTGTGAGCGCCCTCGGGCTCATCGCCTTCGGCCGGCGCCACGAAATAGCCCGGAATGGTATAGGGGCCACGCGTGATCAGATGGCCCACGCCGCCCGGCGGGATCGGCTGATCGTCGTCATCGACCACCAGCACCTCATCAAGCTCAGACATCGGCTGACCCTGGGTGGTGTTGATCAACTCGATCGGATCATCAAGGCCGGTGTAGTTGACCAGCCCCTCGGCCATGCCAAAGACCTGCTGTAGCCGACAGCCCAGTGCCGGTGCGACGCGGCGCGCGGCCTCACTGACCAGCTTCGCGCCGCCCACCTGCAGGATGTCGAGACTCGACAGGTCCGCCTGAGCATGAGGGGCGCTATCGAGCCACAGCATGGCCAGCGGCGGCACCAGCGAGGTCATGGTGACCCGCTCGCGCTCGATCAGGGCAAAGCACTCGTCCGGGCTGGGGCGCGGGGCGATGACCAGCCGGCCACCGCCGAGCAGCACGCCCAGAAAGCCCGGCGAACTCATGGGGAAATTGTGCGCAATCGGCAGCGCCACCAGATAGACCGTCTCGGACGTTACCGCGCAGGCGCGATTGCTCTCGCGCAGGCTGTAGTGATAGTCGTCATGGCGGCGCGGAATCAGCTTGGGTACGCCGGTGGTGCCGCCAGAGAGCTGGAAAAAGGCCAGGTCGTGGGCGCTCGGCACGTCCTCGACCGGGTCGCCCTCATGATCGATGAGGTCATCAAACGCTGTGAACTCCTGCGCCTCGCCGCACACGATCACCTGCTCAAGCGTGGGGACTGTCAAACGCACGTCTCGCGCCATGGCGCGATAGTCAAAGCCTGCGTCCTTGTCGCAGATCAACAGTGCTTTTGCCGTGGCAGCGCGACAGAAATGCTCGACCTCAAAGCGTCGATGCGCCGGCAGGGCAAACACCGGCAGCGCCCCCAAACGGAAAAGGGCAAAGCAGGCCACCACGAACTCATGACGATTGGGCAGCTGAATGACGACCCGGTCACCGCGTTCGATGCCCTGACGGCGAAGACCGCGCGCAAGGCCGTCCACACGCTGATCGAGTTCGGTGTAGCTCAGGCGCAGATCACCCTCGATCAGCGCCTCGCGCGGGCCGTGTTCAGCGCTCAGGCGGCGCAGCATGGCGCCGAAGGTTTCATCGATCCAGCAGCCCTGGTCACGGTAAAGGCGCTGGCGCTCGAGCGGATAGTCCGGGCAGCGTTCGATGATGTCGTCAAGCGTGGCGCGCCGGGTCGGCGCTGTTGTCGAGGAAGATGTCGGGTTGGTCATGATCAGGCAGTCGCGTTCGTGGCATCGTCTTCGTAATCAAGGCCCATGGCATCAAGCATGGTCCGCATTTTTGCCGCTGTTTCCTCAAGCTCTCCCTGAGGACTGGAGCCCGGCACGACGCCTGCGCCGGCAAACACGCGCACATGGTCGGGGGCCAGTTCGGCGCAGCGTATGGCAATGGCCCATTCGCCATCGCCGGTGGCATCACACCAGCCGACCAGGCCGGTGAAATAGCCGCGCTCAAATCCTTCAAGAGACGCGATGGCCTGATGCGCATCCTGCCAGGGGGCGCCGCAGACTGCCGGGGTAGGATGCAGCGCGGCCGCCACGCTCAGCGAGGTCAGACTCGGGTCGGCCAGCTCGGCCTCAAGCGTGGTGGAAAGATGCCACATGCGATCGGTGGCGATGACTTCCGGGCCTTCAGGCACCTCCAGCGTGCGGCACAGCGGGCGAAGGGCGGTCACGATGGCCTCCACGACCAGCGCGTGTTCACGCAGGTCCTTGTCGGAGACGTAAAGCCTCTCGGCGCGGCGCTGATCTTCCTGCGGATCACTATGACGGGGAATGGACCCCGCCAGCGGATTGGCGATCACCCGGTTGCCTACGCGGCGAATCAAAAGCTCGGGGCTTGCGCCGACCAGGCTCTCGGTGTCACCGGCCGGCAGGGCAAAGTTATAGCCTCGCGGATTGATGCTTAAAAGCCGTTTCAACAGGGCCTGGGCATCCACCGGTGCCTGAGTATCCGCACGCAGTGACCGGGCCAGCACGACCTTGTTGAGCGCGGTGGTCTCAAAAAGCGTCAGCGCACTGTCCACGGCCTGGCAGTAATGTTCGGGCGAAGGCTCCGGCGTGATGGCCAGGGCCCGGGTCTCAAGCGGCGCACTGGCCGGACACTGCTCAAACGTGCCGGGGGCGGCACGCAAAAGCTCCCGGGGGATAAAAAGACGCGCGCTGTCAGCGTGATTAAACGGAATCAGGCCCATGATGACGGGATCCGTATGCCCCTGAGCGCGCGCCGTATCGAACAGCTCGCGAGCGGCGGCGTCCAGAGTCTCCGGTCTGGCATCGGGCGTATGACGCGCATGGGCAGTGCCGCGCCCGAGCAGGGTCGTGGCCGGTGAAGAAAAAAAGGCGTCGCCGGGTTTAAGTCCCTCAAGCAGTCCCCAGGGGGCCTGATCCAGAGGAAACCGGGAAGGTAATGGCTGATTCACGTGGACTCCTGACAAGTCGCGTTGTCAGTGGACGGGCACCGGAAGGCATGTATCGGTGCGGTAACAAACCGATACCTTAGCTCAAATGAGAAGCATTATCAAAATCATTTGTCCCGGAATGGCGCGTGCCATGGCCGCTTCACAGGCCTGGCGCAGGCTTTCGCGGGATCGACTATGCTTGCTGCCACGCCAGAACTTGCCGGTCAACGTGACCCCTGACAGGAGTGCTCGATGCAGGACTTTTCTCGTCACCCGACGTCCGATATCTTCAGCGAATGGGCCGATCGGCTGGCGGCGACCAGCTTTTTCAATGCCCTGCTGCGTGAAACCTCGCACTGGTGGCTGGAGGACCATGGCAGCGACGAGATCGCCGTCATTCCCCTGACCGACGATCATAACCGCTGTCTGCGTCTGACGCTTGAGCATCGAAGCCTTTCAGGGCGCTGTCGTGTCCAGCTGCCGGTGATGCGCGCAACAGGTGACGCGCTTGAGTCGATTACTTTCGAGCAGGCCGTGACAGGGCTGCTCGAAAGCCCGTGGCTGCGTGAGCATCCGCTGGTGGGACGCCTTGATGACGCGCGCCGCGATACGTTTTTCGAAAGCGTGATGGGCAGTCGCAATACCATCGCCGCCGCTCTGGCCGGGCGCGATGATCTTGAACATCTCGGCCAGGGACCACTCGGGTTTCTCGAGGCCGAGCAGGGGTTGCTGGTCGGTCACGACTTCCACCCGGCGCCCAAGTCTCAGGCCCCTTCGATGCCGAGCAGGCGCGTGACTATACCCCTGAGCATCGGGCCTGTTTCGGGCTGGTCTGGTGGGGGGTATCCCCAACGCGTGCGGTAGGGAACAGCAGTCGTGAAATGGCGGCCGCAGCCATGATGCACGATCTTTTGCCCGAAGCGCTGGCCGAGCGCCTGCCCGTGGGGTTCAGCGCCCTGCCGGTGCATCCCTGGCAGTCACGGTTTCTGCAAGGCCGTGAAGATATCGCAGCCCTGATCGATGCCGGTGAGCTGATCGTGCTGGGGGAGGAGCGTGATGACGCCGCCACCACGCGGCGCTGGTA
The DNA here is from genome assembly GCF_052692355.1 of Kushneria sp. Sum13. Classification (NCBI taxonomy): domain Bacteria; kingdom Pseudomonadati; phylum Pseudomonadota; class Gammaproteobacteria; order Oceanospirillales; family Halomonadaceae; genus Kushneria; species Kushneria sp. Sum13. Next base: position 2,877,400 of record NZ_CP199847.1, on the reverse strand, counting down.
TCCGACCTCGTCGCATCGCTCGCTTTACTGCCCGCAGACCGACTGGATGGTCAAGGGCTCGCTGTCGGCGAAGTTGACCAACTCCCTGCGGGTGCTGCACGGCAATGAGGTGATGCGCGGGCTGCGGCTGGATCGCTGGTGGCCCGGGGTGAAGCCTGATATTCGCGAGCACTTTCATCTGATGCAGGAGCCGGCCTGGCTGGGCTGGAAAAACGACGACGGCGAGATCGATGAGGCGAGCCTGGCGCTGTTGCGTGAAAATCGCATCCAGGGTCCTGACGCGCCGAGTGTGGTGCTCGCCACGCTGACCCAGCCGCTGGGCAGGGCAGGGCAGACGCTGCTGGCCAATGGTGTCAGGCGTCTGGCCGCACTGGACAACCTCGACGAGCGCGAGGCGGCGATCCAGTGGTTTGGCGCTTTCTGTGAGCGGGTACTGTCGCCGCTGATCCGGCTGGTGGTCGAGGAGGGCATCGTGCTGCTGGCCCACCAGCAAAACATCGTGGTGCGCCTTGATCGTGAGCGTCCGGTCGGCGTGGACTATCGCGACTGCCAGGGCAGCGGGGTCACTGCGCACTTTCAGGCTCGTCACCCCGAGGAGAGCGTCAGTCAGGATCATCGCATCACGGCGGACATGCTCACGCGCTATTTTCCCTATTATGTCATCGTCAACTCGACACTTTCGGTCACGGCGGCACTGGCCGAGGCGGGGTTTGTCGAGGAGCCCGTGCTGGTCGCGCATCTGCGTGATCATCTGGCGGCGCTGCGCACGCAGTGTCGTGACGGTGATACCACGCTGCTCGATCACCTTTTGACCTCAGCAACGCTTGAGGTCAAAAGCAACTTCTTCTGCTATCTGTCCGGCATCAACGAGTCCACGCTGGACGACCCGGCAACCATCTATCTGGACATGCCCAACCCCTTGTCGATCAAGTCCGCTATCGATTGAGGCCTGTGCGTCCTGACCCATGACCCTGATACCGCGAGAAACCATTATGTCCAGCCGTGACGATCTGTCTGCCAGCCAAAGGCTGGCGCCCTCGCAGGAGCGCTCGCTTCTGGACGCCATCGATCATCATTTCGCGACCCGCCCGGCGTGTCGGCTCCTGATCCTTGATGACGCCTGGCGTGCCGATCCGTACTGGTACCCCCTGTGTCAGGCGCTGGGCGCGCCACGGGTGCTGCGGGAAAGCTTCTATCAGCGCCCATGGCAGTGGCTGCAGTCCGACTACGCCGCGCAGCCCTTCGAGATCGAACTGGGTCGGCCCTGGCGACCGGTCAAGCCACGTGGTGAGGTGTATGAACGCCTCGACCCGCGGCTGGAAAAGCGTCTGACCCTGCGGGTGTGCGACGGCGAGCGCGATCTCGATCGTCTGCATCAGTGGATGCATCGTGAGCGTGTGGCCCGCTTCTGGCAGCAGGACAAGCCGCGCAAGGCCTTTGCCGAGTGGCTGTCGCACCGGCTGGCCGAGCCGCATCGACTGTCGTTGATCGGTGAGCTGGACGGTGATGCGTTCGGTTATTTCGAACTCTACTGGGCGCCTGAAGACGTGCTGGGCGAGTACTACGACTGGCAGGCCTTTGACCGGGGCCTGCATGTGCTGGTGGGCGAAGAAGACTTCCGGGGCGCGCAGTTCGTGGATACCTGGCTGACCGGGCTTCAGCACTACGCGTATCTGAGCGAGCCCCGCACCGAGCGCGTTGTGCTGGAGCCGGATGCCGGCAACGAGCGCATCTTCCGCCATCTTGAGCGGCTCGGGCTTTTCAGCCAGCGTGAATTTGATCTGCCCGACAAGCGCGCCATGCTGGTCATGGGCACGCGCGCTCACTTTTTTGGACAGGTGATGTGATGTTGCTTGACTCGACCCGATCAGCACCGGTATCGATCCTGCCGCCGCAGCTTGCCGCCATTGATCCTGACGAGGCGATCCGCCGTCACTGGTCGCGTGCCAATCGCTCGCTGATCGCCAAAATGATCAGCGAGCTGGCCTACGAACAGGTGCTGGTGCCCGAAGCAGGGCATGAGGGCTGGTGGCTGGCGGTCGAGGCGGTGTCTTCTGATGCGCGCAGCATGTCGGCCGAGAGCCGAGCCTGCGGGCGCTGGCACTTTCAGGCCGAGACCAATTTATGGGGGCAGCTGCTGATCGAGGTCGACAGCCTGCGCGGGCCGAAAGATACCCGTGAGATGCCGGAGGCGGCCGAGTTCCTGCTGGCGCTGGCCCCCGGCATGGGCATGAATGATGCCCAGCTGGCCGAGCATCTGGAAGATCTTTACAACACCCTGCGCGGTGACTGCTATCTGATCGAGGTGCATCAGCGCTTGAACGCCGATGACGCCATTCAGCTTTCCGAACCGCAGCGTCAGGCCGTGCTCGATGGCCACCCCAAGTTTTTGTTCAACAAGGGTCGGCGCGGCTGGGGCGTAGAATCGCTTGAGCGTTACGCGCCGGAATACGGCCATCCCTTTCAGGTCGATTGGCTGATGGTGCGCCGCAAGCGTCTCAAAAGCAGCCGCATGGCCATCGATGATGCCACGCTGCTTGAAAGCGTGCTGGATGACGATCAGCGCCGCCTGCTTCTGGCCGCGCGCGATGGCAAGTGTGCGGTGCTGGGGGAGAAGGCCGACGCGTATGCGCTGATGCCGGTACACCCCTGGCAGTGGGCGCGCATGCTCTCCATGCTGCACGTCGGCGATATCGGCCGCGGTGACATGGCCTGGCTGGGCGCCTTTGGCGATCACTTTGTGGCCCAGCAGTCGCTGCGCACGCTGACCAATGCCAGTCGTGCCGGGCGCTATGATCTCAAGCTGCCGATTACCATCATGAACACCTCAAGCTATCGCGGCATTCCGGGGCAATACATGCTGGCAGGCCCTGCTGCATCAGGCTGGCTCCAGGCGCGCGCGGCGGATGACGAGGAGTTTCAACGGGCCGGGCTCGAGATTCTGGCCGAGCCGGCCTCGGCAGTGGTCGAACACGATCAATATGGCCGGCTTGATGAGGCACCGTATCGCTTTCGCGAACTGTGCGGCGTGATCTGGCGTGAAGGGCTGACGCCGCGAATTAATAAGGGCGAGCACGCGCTTTTGATGTCGGAGCTGATGCAGTGCGACGCCAGCGGTCGCGCCTGGCTTGCCGCCTATATCGAGGCCTCAAACCTTGAGGCCGAGCAGTGGCTTTCCCGTATGTTCGAGGCCACCCTGATCCCGATGTATCATCTGATCTGCCGATTCGGGGTCATTATTATCGCCCACGGGCAGAATCTGACCCTGATCCTGCGCGATGGCGTGCCGCATCGGCTGGCGCTCAAGGATTTTCAGGGCGATCTGCGTCTGGTCGATGAGGACTTTCCCGAAGCGCATGACCTGCCTCAGGAGCTGGTGGAGGTCACCGTGCGTTTGGGGCCGGAAAAGCTGATTCATGACCTTCAGACCGGGCATTTCGTGACGCTGTTGCGCTTTGTGGCGCCGCTGGCCGAGCAGGTTGGCGTGAGCGAAACGCGCTTTTATCAGCTCTGCGCGAAAGCGCTGGGAGACTACATGGCACGCCACGACGAGATGCAGCCGCGCTTTGACCTGTTCAGCCTGTTCAAGCCGCGCATTTTGCGACTGGGGCTTAATCGTTCGAAGTTCCTGCATGCCAATGATCATTCGGCGGCACGCATGCTGCCGGACATGGATCATTTGATCGATAACCCGCTCTATCACTGCCTGAGTGACGACGACCCGCTGCGCCGGCATGGCGAGGCGGCACTGTCGCGTCAGGGCGCGTAACTACCCGAGACATTGCCCAACATGGCTGATACCTCCGAGCTTCTGGATCTGGCTGGCATCGGCGCCGGCCCGTTCAATTTAAGCATTGCTGCGCTGGCCGATGGTCTGCCAACGCTTTCGACGCGTTTTTTTGATCGTCAAAAGCGCTACGCCTGGCATGAAGGCATGATGCTGCCGGATACACATCTGCAGACCGGCTTTCTCAAGGATCTGGTCACGGCGGTCGACCCGACCAGCCGCTGGTCGTTTCTCAACTATCTGGTCCAGCATCGCCGCTTTTATCGCTTTTTGAATGCTGAGCTGTCCACGGTCTCGCGCGCGGAGTTCTCCGATTACCTGCGCTGGGCTGCCGAGGGGCTCGACAACGTCTGGCTGGATCACCGCGTGCGCGAGATCAACCATGACGGTGAGCATTTCCAGCTCAAAACCGATACCCGCGCCTTCCGGGCACGGCACCTGTGTCTGGGCAATGGCAAGGCGCCCTGGCTGCCGGCGTTCGCGCGCGTGCATCAGGGTGAGCGCTGCCTGCACGCGGAATCGATTGCCTGGCGGGCACGTGATTTCACCAATCAGCGTGTGGTGATCGTTGGCGGCGGGCAGAGTGGCGCGGATATCTTCATCAACGCCCTGCGTGGCCACTGGGGGCCGCTGCGGTCGCTGCACTGGCTCTCGCGTCGGCGCAACTTTCAGCCGCTCGATGAAACCGCCTTCACCAATGAATACTTCACGCCCGGCTACACCTCGCAGTTCGCCGAGCTGGATGATGAGGTTCGACGGCGTGAGGTCAACGCTCAGAAATATGCCAGCGATGGCATCACACCGGCGGCCTTGACCGAGATCTATCAGACGCTCTATCACCGTTTCGATGTCATGAACGAGCCGCGCTGGGCGCACCTTTTGCCCCATCGCGAGGCGATCGACATGACGTGTGATGATGGGGTCTTCATGCTCCAGGCCCGACATGGCACGACCGGCGTGCTGGAACTCTTTGATGCTGACGTGGTGATTTTTGCCACCGGTTTTGAATCCAGTCTGCCCGAGTGCATGGCGCCGCTGCTGGATCGGCTCCAGCGCGATGCGCACGGCGAGCCGAGCATGGGACAACACTTCATGCTCGACTGGCAGGGCGGCGGCGACAGTCGCATCTACGCCGTGAACGCCGGACGCACCCGCTACGGGATTGCCGAGCCGCAGCTGTCGCTGATGGCCTGGCGCTCGGCGGTGATTCTCAATCACCTGAGCGGTGAGGCACCTTTCGATCTGGAAGACGATCCGGGGCCGGTGACATGGACGCCACAGGGGCGCGAATCATCATAACGGCAAGGTGTCGTTCAGGTATCCAGGGCACACTGTGGCGCTGTTCGCCCGTCAGCGGCGCGCGTTCAGGCCAGAACGAATGGCGATGAACCAACTCACCGGCGCCGGTGTCACACGCAGGACATGACGACCGGGCAGCCCGTGCCGGACCTTGCACCACCGACCAGACAGGACATGAGGACGATGAACAATCAAGCGTTGCGCAAGCGAGCGATCGTGATGTGGGCAGTAGTGTCACTGCCTATCCTGTGGCTTTTTGCCGTGATTACCAGCCCGGCCTTCGGCATCTTCCAGATCGTGAGCTTTGCGCTTTTGCTGGTGTCGGCTGCCATCACCTTCCACGTGATGACCGATATTCTCTGGCGTCGGGGCATGGGCTATAGCCAGAACACGTTCTGGCAGCGCCTTGATAAATCCCTGCGTCGCGCGGTAGGCGGCTACGCCTTCTGTCTGGCGGCCGCTGCGCTTTATGCGCTGTTTCAGAATCCTGTCGTGGCCGCTGTGGCCTTCCTGCTGGCCATCTTCGGCGTCTGGTGGATACTGGGCGGCCTGCTGCACGTCATGGAACAGATGTATGAAGACGAACTGCGCCTGCGTCGCGATGCCGGCACGGCTCACCGTGAGCATGCCGATGACGGCGCCGAGCAGGACAGCGCTCAGGCCTGAGTCGGGTCTTTTTCCGCTCGGGTGGCTTTCAGTCGCGGGCAGTTGCCGCACAGCCCGAGCGTGTCATCAAGATAGCGCAGGCAGCACATACGCCGACAGCGCCACGGCTCGACGGTGCCGCTGTCGTCGATCACATCGATATAGTCTACCGGGCGGTAGAAAGGGTTGCGCTGGCGGTCCGGCAGCTGGCGCTGCGCCATCATGGCGCGCGCCCCGTTAATCTCGAAGTCACTCGCCAGCCCCTGGCGCGCCAGTTCATTGACGGCAAATTCGAAATAGACCGCGGCGTTGCTCCACAGCACGCGAGGTGAAAAATGCACCTGGCGGGCCAGCGTGTCGATCAGCGGCGTGAGATGGCGGGCGATCAGTGGACAAAAGCGCGCACAGCCGTTGTCCAGACTGATGGTGCCCTCATGGGGCAGCACAAATTGCTCGGGCGTGCCGTCTTCTGCCAGCACGACCCCCATGTCATCGAGGCTTGTGGGCAGGTGAATGTCCCGGCACAGTTCCACCACCGTGATGGGAATGATCAGCTGGCTCAGATAGTGCTTTGACCACTGCGTGGCCACGGCACGGCGCTCGCTGGGCCCGTGATGCTCGCTAAAGCGCGTCAGAACTTCTTCCAGTACGTCCTTCTCCAGCAGCCGGCGCACCGGCATGACGTCTTGCATGCCCGGACGTCGACAGGTCAGGGCGGTGCCAAAGCGGGCCAGTCGCTCCTTGAACAGCGCATCAAACATGACGATGGTCCTCCGGGGTTGCCGAACCTTCCAGCTCAGGCACTGATGCGTGAATGAGAAGGATTCTAGCAACGAACCCGAAACCCTGCAGTTGCCCGGGCGCTCATGTTGCTGGACCATGCACCAATACCACTACAGGGAGCACGGCATGCCGTCATCCACGTCCTATCGCGCGGTACTGTTTGATTTCGACGGTACGCTGGTCGATTCCGAAAGCGCCCACCATGGCATCTGGAACGAGATTCTTGCCGAATTTGAGGCCCATATTGATGAAATCGAGTATCGGCGTGAGAGCTCGGGGGTCCCGGTACCCCAGGAAGCCGAACGGCTGATTCGCACCCGCGGGCTTGATATCGAGCGTGACGCGCTGGTGGAGCGCAAGGTCAGCCGTACGGTCGATACCTTTACCCGCAAGCCGCTGGCGCTGATGGGCCATGCCACCGAGATGCTTGAATGGTGTCGTGAAGCGGGCCTGTCGATGGCGCTGATCACCGGCAGCGGTCGGGTGGAAATCATGCCAACGCTTGAGCATTACACGCTGTCCCCGCTGTTTGATCATATCGTCACGCGTACCGATGTGACCCACTCCAAGCCCCATCCCGAGAGCTATCTGACCGGGCTGGAACGGCTGGGCATTGATGCGGGCGCAGCAGTGGCCATCGAGGATACGTGCCACGGCGTCGAGTCCGCGCGCGCCGCCGGCATTGATGTCATCGCCATTCCCAATGCCTATTCGAAGGATCAGGATTTTTCCCGGGCCACCGTGGTGCTGGAAAGTCTGGTGCAGGCGCGTGACTGGATCGATGCGCGTCGCGCGAAGCGCTAGCCCGGGATGGATCATCGACAGCTCGGCTTTCTGGTTGCTCTGGCCCGCGAACGCCATTTCGGGCGTGCCGCCACCGCCTGCAACGTTACCCAGCCCACGCTCTCGGCACGGCTCAAGCAGCTGGAAGAGGAGCTTGGGTGCGCGCTGATCATTCGTGGCCACCGCTTCGAGGGGCTGACCCCGGAAGGGGAGCATGTGCTTAGCCACGCCCGCCGCATCCTCGCCTCGCTTGACGAGCTCAATGCCGAGCTTGATCCCAAAAGCCCGCCCAGCGGCCTGCTGCGGCTGGGGCTGATCCCGTCGGCGCTCGATGCCGTCAGCCGCTGGATCGTGCCGCTGCGGCGGAAGTATCCGGCCCTGTCACTGCGCCTGATGGAGCGGGCCACGCTGCCCCTGATGCAATCGCTCATGGAGGGGGATATCGATGTGGCGGTGGGCTATCTGGATGTGCCCGCCGCCGAACCCTTTGTGGCACGAAGGCTCTATACCGAGCGCTACGCGCTGCTGGCGCGCAAGGACTGTTTCACTCTGCCGGAACAACCGGCGTGGGCGGACCTGGGCGCCTTCCCGCTGTGTCTTTTGACCCCGGACATGCAGCATCGCCATCGGGTCGACATTCACGTCCGCCGGGAGGGGATAACGCTTTCGCCCGTGCTGGAAGCGGAATCCATGGCGGCGCTTGAGCGGCTGGTGGCGCAGGGGGCCGGCGTCGGGGTGGTCGAGCAGCACGGTCCCGATGCCCAACGCCATTCAGGACTGATCCACCGGCTGCTGCCGGCGACCGAAGAAGATCCACCGGTGGGGCTGCTTTGGCGCGCGGGTGCGCCACCCTCACGACGCCTGCGAGCGCTGCTGGAGTGGCTGCGCGAGTCTCCGGACGACTTCTGAGGGCAGCGGCGCTTTACCCTCTGACGGCGTGACAGACAGGCCTTCAGCCGATGATCGTTTTCGAAACGTTGACCATTTTGAGGCATTGATCGTTTTGAAACATCAATCGTTTTGAGACACGGGCCGTTTTAAACCATTGATAGACGACCTCGATCGATTCATGTCGCTGCTCCATTGGAGCGCATCGCGCGCGCGGCGTTATACTTTCGTCACTGTCATCGAGACATTCGTGTGTCGATGCCCCGCCCGGGCCCGCCGTATCCCTTGCAACGCTCGCCCGTCAGAGGAGCCGTACTGCCATGTCGCTTTCTGATTACGAGAACGCTACCCAGACCCCCAGCGAGCAGCTTCAGGGGCCTTCGGAGCTGCCGGTCACGCTGTCATTCAACGAGACCGCCTACGCCTCCGTGCTGGCCACGCCCGAAGCGCTTGAACACTGGGCGGTAGGGTTTGCCTTCAGTGAAGGGATGATTACGCGGGCCTCGCAGGTCGGCGATATCACCATCGATCGACTGCGCCACGGCGTGCGGGTGCGCATGAGCGTGGCGACTCACATCGAACGACTGGCCGGCGAGCGTCGGCGCATCACCTCGGCCTCCTCGAGCTGCGGCCGGTGCGGCAGTGCCGAAGAGGCGCAGATGATGGAGGGACTACAGCGTCTGCCTGCCAGCACGCCGCCACCGCCGGCGCAGCTTGAAAAGGCGCTCGCGCAGCTGTCCGATGAGGGCAAGCCAGGGCTTCACATGGCGCTGGGTTTTGATCGCGAAGGTCAGTGGCTGGGCAGCGGTGTCGATATCGGTCGACACAACGCGCTCGACAAGCTGATTGGCGCCTCGCTGATCGAGGGCCGGCCGATGGCCATGGTGCTGCTCTCGAGTCGCTGCAGTCTGGAGCTGGTGCAAAAGGCGGTGCGTGCCGGCATCCCAACGCTTGCTACGCTCTCCCATCCTTCACCGCTGGCCGTCGATATCGCCCGCCTGTGTGCGCTGAATCTGATCTGCTGCCATCGAGGCCGTCGCCTGACCCTGCTCAGCAGCGGCTGATCCTCAGCCCGCCCGGGCCTGCAAGCTGTCCCTTTTCCGTGACCCGTCTGTCATCACCGTCTGCCATAAAGAGTTGTCCGTGAGCCTCCCCAAGGAACGCATCTTCGAATACACCCACCCGGCCGCCGGCTGGGGGGCGCTGATCTCCGTCGGTCGGCATCTTCGCCACAGTCGTGCGCCGCTTTCCAACGTGCGTGCGCTGTTAAAGCTCAACCAGCCCGATGGCTTTGACTGTCCGGGCTGTGCCTGGGGCGACCCCGAGCACGCCTCGTCGTTCGAGTTCTGTGAAAACGGCGTCAAGGCCGTCACCTGGGAAACCACCGCCAAGCGGGTCACGCCGCGCTTTTTCAAGCGCTGGTCGGTGACCGAGATGAAGACGTGGGACGACTATCGCCTGGAGGATCAGGGGCGGTTGACCTCCCCGATGCGCTACAACCCGGAGACCGACCACTACGAGTCGATCAGCTGGGAGGATGCCTGCCAGCTGGTGGCCGATCGCCTCAAGGCGCTGGACCACCCCGATCAGGCGCTTTTTTACACTTCGGGCAAGGCGTGCAACGAGTCGGCCTGGGTCTTTCAGCTGCTGGCGCGCCTTTATGGCACCAACAACCTGCCGGACTGCTCCAACATGTGTCACGAGGCTAGCGGTACGGGGCTTTCCGAGGCGCTGGGCACGGGCAAGGGCAGTGTGTTGCTGGAAGATTTCGAGCGTGCCGAGGCGATTTTTACCTTTGGCCAGAACCCGGGCACCAATCATCCGCGCATGCTGGGCACCCTGCGTGAGGCAGCTGATAACGGCTGTCAGATCGTGGCCTTTAATACGCTCAAGGAGCGCGGTCTGGAGCGCTTTGCCGACCCGCAGCGCAAGCTGGAAATGGCGACCGGCGGTAGTGGTCGGGTCAGCTCGCTTTATCTGTGTCCGGCGCTGGGCGGCGACATGGCCGCCATTCGCGGCATGGCAAAAATCGTGTTCGAACGCGATGACCGTGATGGCAACGTCCTCGATCATGACTTCATCGCGCAGCATACCGACGGGCTGGAGGCCTGGCGCGCCGTGGTCGAGGCCACGCCCTGGGCGGCCATCGAGGCGCAGTCAGGCCTGAGTCGCGAAGAGATTACCGAGGCCGCCGAGGTTTACATTCGGTCGAACGCCACCATCTGTGCCTGGGCGATGGGAATTACCCAGCACGAGCATTCGGTCGCCACGGTGCGCGAGATCATCAATTTCCTGCTGCTCAAGGGCAACATCGGCAAGCCCGGGGCCGGCACCTGCCCGGTTCGCGGACACTCCAACGTGCAGGGTGATCGCACCATGGGCATCTATGAAAAGCCCGATGATGCGTTTCTGGATTCGCTTGAAGGGTTTTACAACGTGCCGATGCCGCGCCGGCACGGCCATGACACGGTATCTGCCATTCGCGCCATGCGTGACGGGCAGTGTCGGGTCTTTATTGGACTGGGGGGCAACTTTGCCCGGGCCACGTCCGACTCCCATGTCTGTGAGGCAGCGCTTGAGCGCTGCGACCTGACAGTCCACATGAGCACCAAGCTCAACCGCAGCCATCTGGTGACCGGCCGCGACGCGCTGATTCTGCCGGTCATCGGCCGTGTGGAAGTGGACCGCCGAGCCGACGGCAAATCGCAGCTGATTACCGTGGAAGACTCGATGAGCATGGTTCACGGCTCGGCCGGGATTCACAAGCCGGCATCAAAAGAGCTGCGCTCCGAAATTGCCATCCTCACCGGCATTGCCAAAAGGCTGCTGGGCAGTGACGTGGTGGACTGGGACGCGCTGGCCGGTGACTACGACCGCATCCGTGACCACGTGGCGGCCGTGCTGCCGGGCTTTGAAGACTTCAACGCCCGCGTGCGTCAGGAGCGCGGCTTCTGGCTGGGCAATCCCGGCGCGCGTCGTGAATTCCCCACCGATACAGGGTTTGCCAATTTCTGTAGTGAACCCCTGCCGGAGGCGGTACTGCATCAGAAGCTGGCCCGGCGGGAAGGCTGGATCACCCTGCAGACCCTGCGCAGTCACGATCAGTACAACACCACGATCTATGGCTACAACGATCGCTACCGTGGTGTGGAAGGCACGCGTCAGGTGATTTTCATCAGTCCGTTTGATATGGACCGCCTGGGCGTGGCCGACGGCGACTGGGTCAATCTGATCGGGGAGTCCGAGGATGGTATCGAGCGCCGTGCCGATGGCTTTCGCGTGGTGAAATATGACACCCCCGATGGCTGTGCTGCGGCCTACTATCCCGAAACCAATCCGCTGATCCCGCTCGACAGCGTCGGCATCAAGAGCAATACCCCCAACTCCAAGTCGGTGGCCATCCGGCTGGAGAAGAGTCAGCGGCTGGTCTGATGAATATCGAGTCCCTCACCTGCGAGCAGGTCGGGCGCCTGACGCGCTGGTTGCAGCGCTACCCGGGCCTTGATGGTCTGGAGGCGCTGCTGCTGGCGCGTCTGGAAAGCGCCGGAGATGTCGGGCGAGTGCCGCTGGACAGCGGTCGACTGTCCCGGGAGCTTGAGGTGGCGCATGCCCTGGTGCGGCGTAGCGCTTCCTCGCTGGAAAACCGCGGATTGATCGAGGTCACCGCACGTCGTGGAGCCGGCCCCGGGCTCTGGCTTTCGCTAATTGATGGGGGCGCCGCGGGCGAGCCCTGAGCCTTTGCCGATGTGCGCAGCCTGCGGTCCAGACGGCATCGCCCCGCGATGGCGCCTTGCTTCTGTCGGCACCAGGCAGGCACGATGCGGGCTTCCTGAACAAGACGTGTTCGGCACGTGGGGAGCAAGCGATGTTTCGGCTCGGGTTCGGCCGACGTCTCTGGTGGTGTACGGTATCCGGCATGTTGATGGGGCTTTTGATGGCGTCATCGGCCAGCGCGGGCGACGGCGTTGATCCCGCGATCAGTGATCGATCCCTGCATCTTGAACAGAAAACCCTGCCTGAACTGCGTGGCATGCTGGATCGTGGCGAGGTTACCTCCGAGCAGTTGACCCGGTTTTATCTGGCCCGTATCGGCGCGCTGGATGATCAGGGGCCCACCATCAATGCCATGCTGGATCTGGCACCTGGCGCCATCGCTCGGGCGCGCATGCTTGATCGCCACCGTTACGAGGGTGGCCATGGCCCGCTTTATGGCATCCCCTTTGTGGTCAAGGACAATGTTGATGTGAAGGGGCTGCCCACCTCGGGCGGGTCCATGGTGCTCTCGCACGCCTACCCGAAAGACAGTGCCCACATGGTCCAGCGTCTGGAACGCGCCGGGGCCATTTTGCTGGGCAAGACCAACATGACCGAATTTGCTGCCAGTTATGGCGAGCCGGGCTACAGCTCCCGGGGCGGCATTACCCGGAACCCCTGGCGGCTTGATCGCAGTGTGCTGGGGTCCAGCAGCGGTTCGGCCGCTGCCGTGGCGGCCGGTTTTGCCCCCTTTTCCATTGGCACCGACACGGAAGGCTCCGTGCGCGGCCCGGCACATGCGGCAGGACTTGTGGCCATGCGCCCAACGCTGGGCCGGGTCAGCCGTGATGGCATTATTCCGCTGGCGATGTCCTTTGATACCCCGGCGCCCATGACCCGCACCGTGCAGGGCAATGCCTGGGTGCTGGCGGCCATGGCGGGCCGTGATGAGCACGATGATGCCACCTGGTTCAATGATCGCGCGCCGCTCAAGGGCCTTGATCCTGTCCCTGTGCCCGAGAAGTCCACGCCCCTTCAGGGGATGCGCGTCGGCGTGATCGAGCATCGCGAAGCGGGCAATGCCGAGATCGAGGCGCACTTTGCCCACGCGCTCAAGCGCCTCAAGGCGCTGGGAGCAACACCTGTGCGCGCCACGCTTGAAAGGCACTATCTCGATCTCTGGCCCACGGCGGTAGGCCCTGTGCATCAGGCGGAGTTCCAGCCCCAGCTGGAGCGCTATCTGCGTCAGTTCGACCAGGGCCAGCCTCACACGCTCAAGGAAATCATGAGGCGATGCGAGGCGCTTAATCAACATGCCGGCAAGCATCCGCCGGTCACGCCGCGCCGGATTCGCGGCATGCAGTATCGCCTGAATGAGCGGCTGGAAGGTTCCCCGGCGTATCTGGAGGTGGTCTCGCGGCGCCTTCCCGAGCTTCGCGAACGCCTGGCGCAGTTCATGGCCGACAATCACCTTGATGCCCTGGTCTTTCCCACCGAAGCCTGCCCGGCACCACCGCTGACAGACGGCAAACACAGTGATTATGAATGTACGACCCGTGAGCCGTTTGCGCTGGGGTATATCGCCTCTGCCACCGGCTTCCCTGAACTGACGATGCCGATGGGCATGACCCGCGCCGGTGTGCCCGTCAATCTTTCCCTGCTGGGCGGCGAGCGTCAGGAGGCTGTGCTCTATCGCATGGGGCTGGCATTCATGCAGGATGTTGCCGATGATAAAACGCTTTCGCTGCCTGCCATGGCCCCACTGACAGACCCCGGGCGGGCATCGGCCACTCTTGATCGGAGATCACCATGAAACACGCTCTGCTTGCCGCGCTTGTCACCACAACCTTTCTGGGACTGAACGGCTGCGCCTGGTTCGGTGGTGGCAGCGAGGATGCGCCTGCCGCTCAGAACGGCAGTGATGCCGAGACGGTATCCCGGCCCTCCGGTGAGGCCCTGAAGGCGTGTGGGGCCGATCGTCTCAAGGCACTGACCGGTGCCACACTGGATCAGAACGTGCGCCAGCACATCGTTGACCAGAGTCAGGCCCAGCAGTTTCGCGTGCTGGCACCGGATACTATTAAAACGATGGATTATCGCGAGGACCGGCTGAACATCAACGTTAATGATCAGGGCGTTATCCAGTCCTTTAGCTGCGGTTAACCTGTGTCGTCCACGACCCGGGGCGAGCGTTCATAAAGCCCCTTCAGGTGCGGGGAAAATGATGTCCTGGGCAAAGGGTCGGACGTTGAGGGGTTCCAGCGCCACGGGCGCATCAGGCTTCCCTTTGGGGCCAAATCCCGGCAGGCTCAAGGGAACAGACCGTTATGTTTTTTCCATGACCTGGTAACGACAATGACCACTCTGAGCACGCATGTCCTCGATCAACACGGCGGCCTGCCGGCAGCCGGTCTTCACATCGACCTATACGCCCATGGGGCCACGACCCCCTGCGCACGCGGCGTCACCAATGACGATGGCCGACTCGATGCGCCGCTGCTGGAAGACGGCGAGGGCGGTCAGTACACCCTGAACTTTCACGTGCGCGACTATTTTCTGGCCCGTGGCGTGGACTCGCCGTTTCTGGATCAGGTTCCAGTCACCGTGACACTTGCCAATGCTCAGTGTTATCACGTGCCACTGCTGATCACCCCCTGGGGGTACAGCACCTATCGAGGCAGCTAGACACGCCGATCGGTAATCATCATCTGGTGTGTCACTGGCGGCGGTCGCCGGTTCAAGACGTGTGAAGGCTTGTCCGTGGCAGGTCGCCATCGTTTTGAACCTGCGGTTACCGGATCATGTGGCACGTGTGCACAGCGCTTCAAAAGCGGAGACAGGACGCTCATCGTCCCGAGCGCAGGCGTTTGCCTTGATTGGTCCTGCGTGGGTGTCACTCGCGCCGATTGGCAAGCGTTAATGCCTGCTGATAGGCCGCGGCGACTCGCTCCGGAGACAACCCCAGCCGCGCCAGATGAGGCCAGTCAACGGCTTCCCATTGCGCCTTTTGATAGTCGATGGCGGTTTGAAGGATCAACCCCAGTGAGCCGGTGCGATTCATCAGGGCCGCTTCGATATCAGGATGAACGGGGATCTGCGCCAGGATCTCTTCCAGCGGCTGATCCATGAAGCTGTCGAGACAGGAAAAAAGCCCGACGGTAAAGCCCATCTCGCTGGTCTGACCGGGCAGTTGCTGCGCCAGATGATGACAGAAGTGCGCGCGCATCATCGCCAGCTTTTGCAGGGCATATGGCTTGTCATCAAAGCGTGACAGGACCAGCAGGCTTGCCAGACTGCGGATGCGGGAAAGCCCCAGCGCCATGACAGCACCGTGCAGTGACGTGACCGGGCGGCTTTGCTGGGCAAAGGCGGAGTTGGCCATCCGCAACAGACGCACACTCAGGAACGGCTCGCGCTGTACCGTCTCGGCCATGTTGTTCATGGAGATGTCAGGCGCGTTGAGCTCGGCCAGAAGCTTCAGGATGTTCAGTCGGTTGACCGGCATGACCCGACCATACACCGGCTCGGGACGCGCCAGAAAATACCCCTGGAAGAGGGTGCACCCGGCCTCCATGGCGATGCGATAGTCTTCCTTCGTCTCGATTTTTTCGGCCAGCAGCTGAAGGGCCGGATAACGAGCCTTCAGGGCCTGAATAACGGCTATCAGCGTTTCGGGGGTATAGACGGGGTAGTCGAGCTTCACGATGTCGACAAAGGGCAGCAGCGGATGGCTGGCATCGGCCAGACTATAGTCATCAAGCGCCATGACATGGCCTTCCTCACGCAGACGCGTCAGGGCCTCGATCACTGCCGGGGTGTCGGTGACATCTTCCAGAATCTCGATGATCAGTGCGCGGGAATCAAAGGGGATATCCCGGATCAGGCTGTCGGTTGTGAAGTTGACATAGGCGGGCTGATGATCGCATACCTCGTCAATATCGGCCGCCGTAAAGGCATTGATCAGTACCTGGCTGGTGGCGCGATTGCCATCAAAATCGGCCGCCACGATCGGGCCGCCGCCATAGGGACGAAACAGGAGCTCGTAGCCGGCCAGCCTCAGCTGCTGGTCATAGATGGGCTGACGGGCAAACAGTACCCCGGCACTGTCGTTGGAAGTGTCGCTCATGATGTCCTGGGTATCGTTGAAATAACGCCTGCGTCGTGGCCATACATGACAGTGATCCCATTATCATTAATCAGCATTCATCAACATTTGCCAGTGGCCTTTATGTCGTTATCGTCAGCCATCGCCCCGGCTTGAGTGCCAGGGCCCTGAAAATCCTGATCAGGCGCTGAAAGTCCGGTGCCTGCCGGTGCTACGTGATGGATGCCGGCGTGTTGTCATCAGGCAGATCCTGCATCGAGATAAAACCGGGGATCTCTTCGATGCGCCCGCACCAGTCCACCACGTGAGGCCAGTCCAGCAGCAAAAGGCCGGCCTGGTCAGCGATATGGGTGTGGGCAAAAAGAGCAATATCGGCAAGCGTGAGGGACTCTCCAGCCAGAAAGGGCTGCGTGCTCAGGGTCTGCTCCATGATGTCCAGCGCCTGACGTGCGTTTTCCTGGCGCGCCAGCAGCTCTTCAAGGCGCTCGCTCGGATCACCCTGATACCAGTGAATCAGACGGGCCACGGAGAGCGACGGCTCATGGCGGTGTTGCTCGAAAAACATCCACTGCAGCATGCGTGCTCGATCAAACTCATCGTCAGGCACCAGCGCGCTGTTGTGGGCCAGATAATAGAGAATGGCGTTGGATTCCACGAGCGTGCGGCCGTCGTGGCGTTCCAGCATGGGAATGCGACGGGCAGGGTTGCGAACGGCAAAGTCGTCGCTGCGGGTTTCGCCGGTCAGAAAATCGACATCGAACCAGCGATGGCCGATCTCCAGCAGGGCCAGCGTCAGCCTGACCTTGTAGCAGTTGCCCGAGCGATAGTCGCCGTAGACGGTCATCATGGCCTCGTCTCCGTGATCCATTGGTGCATGAAAGGGTAGAGATATTGTGACACAAGCTTTCAGCGCCATCCTTAAGCCTTTGATCATGCCATGACAAAGGGCCCTGCCACGAATGTGACAGGGCCCCAGGGGCACGCTTTGATGATGCGATCAGGCGGTGGCCAGCATGCCGGTCTGCTGCTGCACCTGTTCGGTATCCATCAAATGGATGGTGACCGGCACCGATTTGGCTGCAATGGTATGGCTTCGCTCGTCGCGGTTGGCAATCGGAATCAGACCGTTGGTCTCGGGATAGTAGGCTGCCGCACAGCCCTGGGGCACGTCATAGGGCATGACGCGAAAGCCCGAAACGTGGCGCTCGATACCGTCTTCGGCCACGGCGCGAAACTCGATCAGGTTGCCTTCTTCAAGACCGAGTCGCTCGATATCTGCCGGATTCATCATGACCACCATGCGCGTGCCATAGACATCGCGATAGCGATCATCGAGTGAATACACCGTGGTGTTGAACTGATCGTGGCCGCGGGTAGTGATCAGCTGAAAATAATCCGCCTGAGGTGAGGTCATGCCCGTATCGAGGGTATCGCCCGGGAACAGGAAGTTGGCGCGACCGCTGTCGGTTTCCCACACGCGCTCTCGGGCAGCGTTATACAAATGGAAGCCGCCCGGCTCGCCCACGCGGTCGTTGTAATTTTTGAACATGTCCGGAAAAACGGCCTCGATCCGATCACGAATGCGGGTGTAGTCCTCGCTGAGCCACTCCCAGTCGACCTTTGTGTGCGGAGGCAGGGTGGCGCGGGCAATACCGGCAATGATCGCCACTTCGGATTTCAGATAGGGCGAGGCTGGATCGATCTGACCGGTTGAGCCGTTGACGTTGCTCATGCCATCTTCAAGGGTCACGGTCTGCAGGACACCGGCCTGTATGTCCTTTTCGGTGCGGGCCAGGCACGGCAGGATAAAGGCCTTTTTGCCGTGAATCAGATGGCTGCGATTGAGCTTGGTCGAGATCTGCACGGTCATCTTCAGGGTGTTGAGCGTCTTTTCAGCGACCCGGTCGATATCGGGAATGGCGCGAAAGAAGTTTCCACCCAGTCCGATGAAGGTATCGACGCCGCCGGCCAGGATCGATTCGCAGCAGGCAGCCACGTCATCGCCATGTTTGCGCGGCGATTCGATATCAAAGACCTTGTCGAGCTGACTCAAAAACGCCTCGGTCGGCTTCTGGTAAATGCCGACGGTGCGGTCGCCCTGTACGTTGGAGTGTCCGCGTACCGGACAGGCGCCTGTGCCGCGGCGGCCGATGTTGCCCCGCAGCAGCAGCAGGTTGACGATCTGCTGTACGCCGTCACCGCCATGCGTTTGCTGGGTGATGCCCATGCCCCAGCAGCAGATAACGCGCTCGGCGGTCATGTAGACCTCGGCGGCTTCCTCAATGGCTTCACGTGTCAGCCCTGAATGGCGCTTGATGCGCTCCCAGTCAAGGGCGCGACAGTGATCGGCGAAGGCTTCGAGACCGTGGGTGTGCGCCTCGATGAATTCGTGATCAAGCACGCGTTTCTCACCTCTGGCCTGCGCCCGGTCATCGGCTTCAATGATGACCTTGCACATGCCCTGGATGGCAGCGATGTCGCCTCCGATGCGCACCTGATGGTACTGCGAGCTGATGGTCGTGCCCGAGGGCTTGAGCATGTCCATCGGACTTTGCGGGTTGGCAAAGCGCACCAGTGCCTTTTCGCGCAGCGGATTGAAGGTCACCACGGCGCCGCCACGGCCGACCAGCTCATGCAGATTGCCCATCATGCGCGGACTGTTGGTGCCGGTGTTCTGACCAAAGATGAACACGGCGTCGGTGTGATCGAAATCGTCCAGCGTGGTCGTGGCCTTGCCGACACCAAGGCTTTCAGGCAGCGAGACCGTAGTGGTCTCGTGGCACATGTTGGAGCAGTCCGGAAAGTTGTTGATGCCGTACATGCGCCCGAACAGCTGGAACATGAACGCCGATTCGTTGGGGGCATGGCCCGAGGTGTAAAGCTGCACCCGCCAGGGGTCTTCCTGTGACTTGAGCGACCCGCCGATTTCCCGGAAAGCGGCCTCCCAGTCGACCGCCTCATACTTGTCCGTATCGGCGTTGTAGCGCATCGGATGTGTCAGCCGGCCCTGACTTTCGAGCTCGTGATCGCTCCAGCTCGACAGCTCGGTCACGGTATGGCGCTCGAAAAATTCCGGGCGCACGCGTTTGCGAGTGGTCTCCCAGGCAACGGCCTTGGCGCCGTTTTCGCAGAATTCGGCCATTGCCGGCTTGACCGGGTCGGGCCAGGCGCAGCTGGGGCACTTGAAGCCGGTGTGCTTGTTCATTGCCAGCATCAAGCGATTGCCGGTAAAGGGCACCTGCTGGCGAAACATGTGCTCCTCAACGGCCTTGAGGGCGAGCCAGCCGCCACCGGGCGAGGTACCTTCGTCCTGACTGCCGTAAACCTGGGCGTTACTCTGATGCGCGGTGTGCTTTTTCACCATGATGGCCTCCGTGCCAATACGGTTGAAAGATGACAGATGGCGCTGACGATACCGTGACAGCCAGCAAGGGCGGCAGCGACTCGGTGAATGTGTTGACTATGACTGGCGAAGGAAATATCGGCCAGCGTCAGCGCCAGGTAGAATTGGACAGAGTGAGTCTGGCACAGGAGCTGAAATGATGCTTAATAAAGACGGGGGAGATTGATCACAGGTTCAATGCATCGGACCGCCGGCCGGGAAGGGAGGCCGTGCCAGCCAGATCAGACCAATGGCCACCACAAAGATGACGCCGAACAGCCAGGTGACATCGTTGAACGCCATGGTGGCGGCCTGAGCGTTGACGACTTCGTTGATCATGGCCCAGGCGCCTTGATCCTGCAGCCCAAGCGCGCCCAATTGATCCAGATAGTGCTCGGTGGCCGGGCTGCCGGGCACCACTGACTCGGTCAGGCGGGCATGGTGATAGATGCTGCGGTGATCGTAGAGCGTGACCGATACGGCCGTGGAGATACTGGTGGCCAGGGTTCGACAGAAGTTGGAGAGGCCGGAAGCATCGGCAATCTGATCATCGCGAAGCCCAGCAAAGATGATCTGATTGATGGGCACGAAAAAGAACGCCACGCCTGCGCCCATTACAAAGCGCGGCATGGCCAGCTCACCATAGGCGATCTGGCTATTAAAGCCTGCCGCCCAGAACGAGCAGAAGGCAAAGACGGCAAAACCGAAGGTCACCAGAAAGCGCAGGTCAAAATGGCTTTGGAAGCGGCCCACCAGTGGGGAGGCAAACAGCGCAAGAATGCCGATGGGTGCAACAGCAAGGCCTGCCCAGGTGGCGTTGTAACCCATGACCTGCTGCACCCAGTTGGGCGTAATGACGGTGGTGCCGAAAAAGGCAAACATGCCCAGCGATAGGCACAGCGTGCCAATGGCGAAGTTGCGCTGGCCAAAAAGGCGCAGGTTGACCACCGGACGGCGATGCATCAGCACCCAGGCCACCAGAAAGGTAATGCCGACCAGCGCCACAAGCCCCAGGGTCAGGATCATGGGTGAAGCGAACCAGTCGTGGTCGTTGCCGTTGTCGAGCATGAACTGCAATGCCCCGACGCCCACGATCAAAAGGCCCAGCCCGATAACATCGACCGGTACGCGAGTGGTTTTCGATTCTCGCCCACGCAACAGCCACAGGCTGAGCACCAGAGAGAGTATGCCGACCGGGATGTTGATGTAGAAAATCCACGGCCATGAGTAGTTGTCGGTCAGCCAGCCGCCGAGAATCGGGCCACAGATGGGGGCCACCACGACCGTCATGGCCCAGAGCCCGATGGCCATGCTGCGCTTCTCGGCCGGATAGTTCTTTAACAAAAGCGTCTGGGTCAGGGGGACCAGCGGGCCGGAGACCGCACCCTGCAGCAGACGAAAGACCACCAGCATGATCATGCTATTGGCAAATCCGCAGAGCGCGGAGAACACGATGAACAATGAGATGGAGGTGCAAAACAGGCGCACCTCGCCAAAACGGCGCGCCAGCCATCCGGTCAGCGGCTGGGCAATGGCGCTAGAGAGCGCGTAGGCACTGATCGCCCAGGTGCCTTCACTGGTACTGACGCCCATGTCACCAGCAATGGTATGCACCGAGACGTTGACGATGGAGATGTCGAGCACCTCCATGAAGGTGGCAAGGCCCATCGCCAGCGTCAGCAGTACCAGCTTGATGCCGCGCAGGGGCGCCATTGCTTCCTGCTGGACGGGTGCGGTGGCCGCCTCGCTCATGGGGTGGTGCTTTTATCAGCGTCGGTGAGCAGGTCGCCGGCGTTGTTGCGAATAATGGCCATGGCAGCGTCATCGGCCTGATGCTGGCGCGCGTCAAACACTTCGGTGTGTTGTGGCGAACGAACTTCGGGCGCATCGGCCAGCATGGGGCCATCAGCATGATCGTTCAGGTCAATCCGGGCGTAGGTCGAAAGCCCGACCCGCAGCGGATGAGATTCGAGCGTATCGCCATCAAGGACAATGCGCACCGGCACGCGCTGGACCACCTTGATCCAGTTGCCGGTGGCATTCTGGGCCGGCAGCAGGGAAAACGCCGCCCCGGTACCGGCGGAGAGTCCGGCCACATGGCCATGATAGACGACATCATCGCCGTAGAAGTCGGTAGTGACGCTCGCCGGCTGACCGATGCGCACCCGTCCGAGCTGGGTCTCCTTGAAATTGGCATCCACCCACAGGTCATGCAGTGGCACGACCGTCAAAAGCGGCTGACCGGCCTGCACACTCTGGCCCAGCTGTACCTGTCGGCTGGCCACGCGACCCTCTACCGGTGAGATCACCTGCGTTCTTTTCTGGGCAAGCCATGCATTGCGATAGGCGGCGCGTGCCTGCATGACGCCCGGGGCATGCCAGAGGTCGTTGCCATCAATCAGGGCGTGGGCCGCGCGTGCCTGTGCCTGGGCCTGCTCAAGCTGCGCCCGGGCAGCGTCATACTGGCGCCGGGCACTGTCGACTTCTTCTTTTGAGGCGGCGCGCTGCGCCAGCAGCGGCTTGCGGCGCTGATATTCGTCGCGGGCCCGTTCAAACTGTGCGCGCGCCGTGACCGTGGCGGCATCAAACTGAACGGCCTGTGCGCGCTGCTGGCGATACTGGCGCACGGCCTGTGCCAGCTGTCCGGCGGCCTGATCAAGCGCGTTGCGGGTATCGCTGTCATCCAGGGTAATCAGTACCTGACCGCGCTTGACCGGCTCGGTGTCCTCGACGCTGATGGCGGTGACCGTGGCGTTGATCTGCGCGGAAATATTGACCTGGTCACCCTGCACATAGGCGTCATCGGTAATCACCCGGGTACTGAGCACCAGCGCATCCAGCAGATACCAGCCGATGCCGGCGAGTATGAACACCAGTGCGATCACCAGCAGGATGATGTTGCGTTTTTTGCGCGAGACCGGCGCCTCGTTTTCAGTGCTGTCATGGCCATCACTGTCGCGATCACCCTCGTGAGGCATCTGATCGGAGGGGCCATGATCGGTCGTGGCGTCGTTGTTATGGCTCATCAGTGGCACTTCCCGTCGTCAAATAGCGTGCGTCACGTTCGGGCACGCGTCCGTGATAGCCCCCGCCCAGGGCGTGAATCAGCTGTATGCGGGTATCCAGCAGCTCGCCTTCGAGCGTCAGACGGTTCATCTGCTCACGAACCAGCCCCTGCTGTGCCTCGATCAGTGCGCGTGGGTCTTCAACGCCGCGGGTGTCCCGCTCGCGAGCAAGCTCAAGGCGATGCTGAAAGCTTTCGAGTGCCGTCGCCTGAGCATCGCGCTGGGCATCGATGCGCGACAGGGTGACGGTCTGGCGTGCCACTTCCTGCGCGGCATCCACCACACGCTGGTTGTAATCGGCAATGGCACTTTCAAGCTGGGCGCGGCTGGCGTTATAGCGGGCATCAAGCCGGCCACCCTCAAAGATGGGCAGCATCACGGCCGGCCCAAACGAGGCCACCGAGACATCTTCATTGCGTCCGGTGCCCAGCGGGTGAACGCGCAGAAAACCTGCCAGAGCCGACAGGCTGACGTTGGGATAATAGTCCGCACGCGCCTGATCAATGCCGCGCATGCCGGCCTCGACCTGCCAGCGGCTTGCCATGATGTCCGGGCGCCGCGCAATCAGCTCAAGTCCGGCCTCATTGGGCAGGGTAGTGTCCAGCCGGGGGAGTGGTCGCGGGGTCAGGTCATCGAGCTGATCCGGAGAGACGCCCATCAGCGCGGCCAGTTGAACCTGATCCAGACGGGCGGCGCCATCGAGTCCGGCGCGCTGCTGCTCAAGCGTGGAGAGCTGTTCGTTCGCCTGATCCAGTCGTGCCGGGTTTTCAATGTCGCGCCCGACGCGCAAGGCGGTAATTCGAACGCTGTCGCGGGCGCTGCTCAGCAGGGTATCCAGCGCCGACAGCTGGGCCTGGCGTAACTGCCAGTCCATGTAGGCACGAGTGATGCCGGCCTGCAGGGCGCTGGCGGCGGCAGCCTGCTCAAGCCGAGCGGCGTGGCGCTGATCAAGCGCCGCCTCGATGGCGGCACGTTTTTTGCCCCACCAGTCAAAATCCCAGCCAAATGACAGGCTGGCCAGACCCACGTTGCTGCGCTGGCTGTTGCCGGTACTTCCGCTTTCGAAGCCCGGGAGCCCCAGGGCCGGATATTCAAGGTCGTTATGGCTGTAGCTCTGGTTGGCCCGGGCGCTCCCTTCAATCTGTATGCGAGTATCGGCCTGACGGCCTTCCAACTGGCGAGAGGCGGTCTCAAAGCGTGCCCGGGCGCTGTCCAGTGATGGGGCCTTGCGCATGGCACGCTCGATCAGGGCGTTGAGCTGAGGGTCGTTGAAATCATGCCACCACCTTTCATCCGGCCAGTGCCCGGGAGTGTCCTTATCGGCGGCCAGTCCGGCCAGCGGTGCCTGTTCACGCAGCGTCAGCTCGACCGGCGCCATGGCCGGGGCACCGCAGCCACTCAACAGGGCGCACATCAGCATCAGGCAGGCCAGGGCTCCACCAGAAAAGCGCGGTCGAAAATATGAGAAGTGGGGCATCATGTTACCGGTACAAGGGCGGGCAGGCGTTATGGTAATACACACATTAACGGCACTGGAGGATGAATGCTTTCGTCAGCATTTTTCAGCACCAGACAAGCCCGCTGCACTAATGTAGGCCGGACTGTCGCGCGTGTCGCGTGGCCCACGCTTCAAGGAGCCTTTTGTGTCTTCCATCGCCTGGCGAGATACTCGTGAATATTATGGGCGGATCAGCCGTCTTTTTCACTGGCTGATGGCCGCTCTTTTGCTGTGGCAGTTTGCCGGCATGATCGCGGCCAGCCTGGTCGGCCGCGCGCCCTGGGTTGCCTTCATGGTCGGAACGCACAAAAGCATCGGGTTTATGCTGATGCTGCTGGTGGTCCTGCGCTCGACATGGGGACTTTATAATCTTTCCAATCGCCCGCCTCATGACCGGGGCGTTGAAATGCTGGTCGCCTTTGGTCAGCTTCTCATGTATCTGCTGATGATTCTTGTCCCGCTGCTGGGATTGACCATGAACTGGGCCTCCGGCAAGCCGTTGCTGGTATTTGGAGCGCCGCTGATGAGTGGGGGGCGCGAGATGGAAGGGCTGGCGGAGCTGACGGCGCAATGGCATGTCTGGATGGCCTGGACGCTGGGGGTGCTGATTGCCGGGCATGTGCTGCTGGCCGTGGTCTGGCATGGCCTCATTCGCCGCGACGATACCCTGAAGAAAATGGCGACCCGCCCCGACGCCTGAAGTACTTCCTGTGAGCGGCATCCAGCGTGCCCTCCAACACACGCTGGCGCCACGTCGCTTTTTTGGCGCTAGTAATAGCGCTCCTTCCAGCGCTGTACCTTCACTTCACTTTTCAGCACATCCAGCACCTCGACCAGTACCTGTTCGAGCGCCTGATAGTCACTGGCGCTGGCAGGCACGCTGCGATCGATGGTGCGGTTGGCCAGCTCCTCGATCAGTGAGCGAAAGTCCGGTGAACGAATGCCGATGACCGCCTCCCTGATCAGCCGGCTGGTGACATCGGCCATCGCTTCATCCATGGCCTCGACCACCTGTGCCCCCATCGGTAGACGTTGCAGGCTGCGGATGGTGGGATTTTCCGTCACGGCGCGATGAATCAGACCGCTGACCCAGGTATTGATGTCCTCGCGATGCTGGGCATAGCTTTCGCCCAGTACGCGCTGCACGCGGTGGGAAACATCGTCAATAAGCTGCTGCTTGCGGGGCAGCAGTACTTCATCGGTCACACGGCGGGAAATGTTGCCCTTGGAAAGAAAGCCTTCCTGTATGTCGGTGAGCATCCGAACGATGACGCGGTCGGAAACTTCTTCCAGCACGATCTCGTAATACTTGTAGAAAAAGCGGTAAAGCCCCCAGGTGCGAATATCGATCAGACGCGTGCGCTGTAGTCGAATCAACAGCCCGATGACACGCAGGACACGCAGCAGGCGCAAACCGCCGACCGGGATGCAGCCGAGCACGTCGTACCAGTGAACGAACGGATAGAAAAACCAGCGGTGGTAGCGCTTGTCCCAGATGGCAAAGGCCCAGCCCACCAGCACGTCGAACACGAAAATGGCGACGAACCAGAGATCGATGGTTTCAAAGTTGGCATGCAGCCAGCCGCCCCATTGCTCAAGAGACGGCGAAATGGTCGAAAGCAGGCCGCGAAAGGGGCTGGTCAGATAGAGCGTATCGAAAAGGATCAGCAACAGGCTGGCCGACACCAGCACCATGATGATGATATCCCAGACAAGGTAGCATCGCTCTCGCCAGCTCGGCACGTCCCTGGGCGGGGCATGCTTGTCTTCTTCAGGGGCGTCACTGCGTGGCTGGTCGGCCCAGCTGTTGGCCGGCGGATAGCGATCGCGCGGGGTGCGATCACCTGATGGGGAATCCTCTTGATGCATGTGTGCCTCCTTGCGTGAGGGGCTATCTCAGATGCTTGAGCGCCTCGCGTCAAGTCGCGGGCGCTCAAACCTCCGGCAGCATCCGGATTTCAGACTGGAAAGGATTTACGGTGCGCCTGGCAGCTCGCGCTTGTGTGCGGTGCGATCATAGGTGCTGATGATACGCTGTGCGGCTTCCCCATCGATCTCCCTGCCTTCCAGAAAATCATCGATCTGGTCATAGGTGACGCCCAGGGCATCTTCGTCGGTCCGACCCGGAGAGAGGGTTTCAAGATCTGCAGTGGGGACCTTGTTGACCAGCGCTTCAGGCCCATCGAGTACGCTGAGCATCGCGCGTACCCGGCGCTTGTTGAGCCCGGCCAGCGGTGTGATATCGCAGGCGCCATCCCCGTGTTTGGTAAAAAAGCCCATGACCGCTTCGGCGCCGTGATCTGTGCCGACCACCAGGCCATTATGGCGTCCGGCCACGGCATACTGCGCGATCATGCGGGCGCGCGCCTTGATGTTGCCGTGAACAAAATCACGCTGATGCTCGTCCTTGAACCCAAGGCCGCCCTGTTCGAGGCCTTCTAGCATGCCATCTGCCGAAGGCTTGATGTTCACGTCCAGCTGCTCATCGGCTCGAATGTAGTTGATGGCGGCCTGGGCATCGTCTTCATCGTGCTGCTCGCCGTAGGGCAGGCGCATGGCATAAAAGGTGGCCTTGCCGCCGCGCTCGCGGATGCGCTCCACGGCAAGCTGGCACAGACGGCCGGTCGTGGTGGAGTCCACACCGCCGCTGATTCCAAGGACCAGAGCCCCGGCACCGGCCTTTTCCAAAGACCCCGTCAGAAAGTCGATGCGTCGTTCCACTTCCTGTTGAGCATCGAAGTGCTGCCCGATATCGAGCGCGTCAATAATCTGCTGCTGGGTGGTCATGAGCGATCATCATCCTGCGTGCAATGAATGTAGTGACTACCGACAGCGTAGCCGGAAATCAGGACCGATAAAATTCCGTCAGGCGTCAGCAGCATTGTTCAAACACTGCCCATGATAATGGCAGATGCGTGAAAGCGCATGGCGCGCCGCTGCCAGACGCACGTCATTGCGGCCGCCGTCAAAGCGTCGGGTCTCACAGAAGATGTGGTCACCCTTGTCGGTCCGAAAGGCCCATGCAAAGCAGACAGTCCCGATGGGCGTGCCATCATCGGAGGGCGCAGGGCCTGCAATCCCTGTATTGGCCACGGCAATGGTGGCCCGCGTGTTGTTGAGCGCGCCTCTTGCCATTTCGCAGGACAGTACTTCGCTGGTCAGGGAGTGCTTTTCAAAGATCTCTTCAGCAATATCGAGATAGCGTTGCTTGGCTTCGGGAGAGTAGACCACCAGCCCGCTATCAATGAATTGTCCTGAACCGGGAACGCTTGCCAGTTCCGAAATGACCAGCCCCGCAGTACAGGATTCTGCCGTGGTGATGATCTGTTCATGCTTTTCCAGATAATCGATCAGCGCCTCGATCATGTTGTCCTTTTCATGAGCCATGTGTTTCCTCCTGAAGCACGCCAAAGGGTCATGGCCGGCAGCATACGCGTTCACCATTGGCCGTGATTTAACCAGAGACATAAAAGAAGGCATTTGACGTGTAACACCCTGAAAACAAGTGTGCCTGAAGGGTATATGGCTGTTGTGATCGTATGGTTTAAACGCATTTATAAATATAAATCAACACTTTCGCGCCTACCGTAACCGCCAGTGGTGCCAGGCTTGAAAGAATCGCTGACGGCAGTGATCGTTCAGGTTTCAAGGTGCAGGAGGCACAGGCATGATGATTGAAAAGGGACGTGAGGTTCACGACGCGCAGGGCCACCTGTTGGGCAGGGTCGAGGCTGAAGAAGGCGACCATATCAAGCTGTCGGACGAGCATGGCAAACATGTCTGGGTGCCGGTCGATAAGCTGTCTGACAGCAACGGGCTGACCGTGGACCAGGAGGCAGAGATCCTCAATAGTGACCCGGCCATCGACAGTGATCTCGGAAAAGTGGATGAAGCAATGGAGGAAAGCTTTCCCGCCAGTGATCCGCCGAGCTTTACTCCCGAGCGTTAAAAGCAAGGCCCCGCCATATGGTGGGGCCTTTTGGCATCCTGTCTGGAAAAAGCCATGATCCTGAACAAGATCAGATACAGCAAAAGACAGCTCAAAATGACGCTTTGAGCGTGCTGCAGTCGGTAAGCATTACGATATCGACGCCTCATGGACAGGCGAATGCACGCGCCCGCGTCCGGCATGCTTGGCGCTGTACAGTGCCTGGTCGGCCATTTCGATCAGAGTACTCATGTCACGGCCCTGGCGCGGGGCATCGATCAGCCCTGCCGAGAAGGTAAGGTGACTGATTCGATCATCACCGACCTGCATGGACCACTGACCAAACTGCTCGAGAACTTCGTTCAAGCGCATCATGGCGATACTGGCAGACGCCCCCGGCAGGACCACAATGAACTCCTCGCCGCCGTAGCGACAGGAGATGTCCGTGGCGCGCAGCCGCTGGGTCAGAATCTCCCCCAGCGCCACCAGTACCTGATCACCGGCATCGTGCCCCCAGGTGTCATTGAGACGCTTGAAGTGATCCAGATCCAGCAGTGCCAGTGCCACCGGAGTCTCATCGCTGGCGCTTTCAAGCAGGCCGGGCAGCGTCTCGTTAAGGTAGCGACGGTTGTAAAGCCCGGTCAGCGCATCACGGTAGGCGTGGTCGGTCAGCTGATTGCGCAGACGCAGATTGATCAGCGTCAGCGTCAGGATGCGGGCGGTCTCATCGGTCATGCGCTCGAGACGGTGGCGGTCCTCTTCATCCAGCGGCTCGGCCTGCAGGGTCATGCGGCCGAGCGCACCGGTCGACGTGGTCAGGCGCTGACGGTATTCAAATGTCGGTTGCGCGCAAAGGGCGCCGCCCCAGACAAGGCAGTGCGCCTGATCCAGCTCTTCAATGCGAAGGGCCAGTTCACCGCGGGTATCCGGGAAACACCGGGGCAGGCACTCTTCCAGCAGCGGGATGACGCCGGCAATGTCGTTGAGCTCGAAAAGTCGCGTGCTCAGTTCATTGAGATACTGGCGATACAGGCCATCGCGGGACAGGCGCTGGTTGAGCTGCACCATGCCCTGTTCGGCCTCCTTGCGCGCCGTGATGTCATGCACCATTCCATAGATCAGGGTTCTGCCGCCGATCACGACCGAGGCCACAAACATTTCCACATCGCGTATGACACCATGGGCCAGGCGATGGCGGGTCTCGAAATGCCCTTCCTGTTGCGTCAGCGTCTGCCGGGCGCGCTGTCGACGGGTCGCCAGAGGCGTCAGTGAAATATCCTCCATGTGCATCGTCTTGAGGATCTCCAGCGAGCGCCCGTAATAGTCGCTGGCGGCCATGTTGGCATCGACGATGGCACCATTTTCAGGATCTACCAGCAGCTTGATGGCGTTGCCGCTTTCAAAGGTGCTGCGATAAAGGCTCGCGTTTTCGACCAGAAGCTCGGTGGCCTGCTTGCGGGCACTGATGTCCTCGATCAACAGCAGATAAAGATTATCTTCGGGCAGCGGCGCGATGACCCACTCGGTCCATAGCGGCTGCCCTGTCCGGTCATGACTGAAAAGGCTCATCCTCAGCTCGCGATGCCAGGTCGACTCGCGGCGCTGCGCGGCGCCTTGTTGTTGCCATTCGTGCCAGTGTTCAAGAGCGTCCGTGCGCTCCTCGTCATTCACCCACTGCCAGATGTTGTCCTGACCAAGGACAATTTCGTGTGGCGTCAGCAGCTGCTCCAGCATGGGGTTATATTGATGGATCATGCCCTGGGTATCGATCACCAGCATGCCGGTAGGGGTAGTATCAAACAGGGTCTGCAGGCGCTCGCGGGTTTCCGCCAGGCGCTGCTCCTGCTCACGGCGTGTCTGAATATCGATGACCGTTCCCACGATTCGGGTAGGGCGCTGGTCCTCGTCAAAGGCCATGACCTGACCGTTGGCCAGCAGCCATCGCCAGCGATTATGTGCATCCAGAAAGCGATATTCACAGCGCCAGTGGGCACTGCGGCCGGCCACGTGCTCGTCAAAGCTTGCCATCACGTGACCAATGTCTTCAGGGTGAAACAGGCGCTCGCGCCAGGCCTGGGCATCGCGCGGCAGCGCACCATTGCGATAGCCCAGGATCTGATGAAACTGGGGGGAAGCAAATAGCTCATCGGTAACGAGGTTCATGTCCCAAACGCCCGTATCGGAACCGGTCAGGGCCAGGTTCCAGCGCTGCTCCTGATGGGCCAGACGGGTTCTGGTCTCATTCAGAGCCTGCCAGGGGTAGCGCAGGTGACTCAAAAAGAGCGCGCGAAAAATCAGGATGTAAGATAGGGCCTTGTAGATATGCCCCAGCACGTTGAATTCATCGTTGGCCGAGCCGTAGAGCGTAAAGCAGATCTCGGCCAGCGCCGTGGTCCAGGCCGCTACTGTCAGCATCTCACGATCATGCTGCTGTCGCAGACGTGAGGAGCGTAGCAGGATGATACCGGCGAGCACACTCATGCCGGCCAGTCCCCATTCGAGCACAATCTTGAGCGGCGTTAGTCCCTGTTGTGGGGTGTAAAGTACCGGTAAATGCTGCGGATAGCCGAAAATGACCACCAGGGTTAGAGCACTTGTCGCAAGAAACAGCGTCAGTGTCAGACGCGGAAATCGGGCAGGCTGATCCGATAGATGGGAAAGCGACAGCAGCAGCAGTGCGCTGATCGCGCTCAGACGTCCCATCAGCCAGAAGTAGATCGCCTTGTTCAGCGTATTGGCCGAGAATAGATCCGGCATGCCGGGCATGGAAAGCAGATGGAGGCTGTCCATCACGGCCGACAGCGCCAGTAGGCTGCCCACGCACAAATACTGAAAGGACAGCGTTCGATAGCTGTTGAAAATGGCCAACGCGGCCAGAACAGCCACGATCACGCAGGTCAGCTCAACAAGGGAATGAAATCCCAGATAGCCCTGCATCAGCCCAAAAACCTGCTGGCCCGGCAGCACGGCAAGCACCACCATGAGCCCCAGCAGGGCCCAGAAGAGACTGCCCAGCGGGCCAACCAGCAGATGTTTAAGGGCTTTCTTGAGCGTTGCCATTCGACCGTCCGGCGTTGAAATGCGCAGGCCTGCATATTAGGGCAATGGGCACAGGACGTTAACGTTTGAGAATCGCACTTTCCTGGGGTCTATTCGTTAAAACGATCCTGAGCTGCCCATTGGCCCTTGCGTCTTGAAAGATAGACCATGCCCAGTCCCAGCGAGCGCACCAGCGTGAAGGTGGTAAAGGAAAGCCACAGCCCATGATTGCCCAGCGGCTGAGTCAGCCACCAGACGGGCAGGTAGATCAGCAGGGCCACAATGATCGTATCGCGCATGGCGCGGGTGTCCGTCGTGCCGATGAAGACCCCATCCAGCAGATAGCTCCACACGGCCATCACGGGCATGATCACCAGCCATGGCAGATACTCACCGGCCAGTTGCCGAATGGGTTCAATGTCGGTCAGGCGTGCAACCAGCCAGGGTCCGGACAACGCAAAGGCCAGCGCTGCCAGCGCTGCCGTCAGCAGTGAGAACACCGCGCAGGCGCGTACCGCGCGGCCAAACTCGTACCAGTTTCCCTTGCCGGCAGCCTTGCCGGTCAGGGCTTCCGCGGCATTGGCAAACCCGTCCAGCCCGTAGGAGATCATCATGACCAGCTGCATCAAAATGGCATTGGCGGCCAACGTCTGATCGCCCAGCTGTGCGCCCTGTGAGGTAAAAAAGGCCATGGCAAACAAGAGGCACAGCGTGCGCACAAACAGATGGCGATTGACGCGAAAGAGCTCGCCGTAGGCCTTGAGGCGCTTGAGCGGCGTGGCATCAAACTGTCCTCCCAGCGTTTTCAGAGCGCGCCGGACCAGCCACAGTCCGAAGACCAGGGCAGTGTAATCCCCAATCAGCGAAGCGGTGGCCACGCCCTTGACGTTCATGTCAAATCCGACCACCAGCACGATATCGAGCACAATGTTGACGCTGTTGGTGATCAGCATCAGCAGCAGGGTCACGCGGGCATTCTGACGTCCCAGAAACCAGCCGATGATGGCGTAGTTCATCAGTACCGCGGGCGCCGAGAGAATACGAACATGCGCGTAGTCGGCAGACAGCTGTGCCGTGGCGTCGCTGTCCGGCTGTAAAAGCCAGAGGCCAAGGTCGATCAGCGGTGCCGACAGGGCGATCAATGCCACGCCGATGACCACGGCAATCAGCAGTGACTGGCCGAGCAGGTTGCGAACGACCTGGTCCTCTCCGCGCCCGACCGCCTGAGAGGTCAGTCCGGTAGTGCCCATGCGCAGAAAACCAAATCCCCAGAACAAAAAGCTGAACAGCGTGCTGCCAAGCGTGACGGCAGCCAGATAACGTGCATGAGGGAGGTGGCCAATCACAGCCGTATCCACCAGTCCCAGCAGCGGTACGCTGGCATTGGAGATGATAATGGGCCATGAAAGGCGCCAGACGTCGTGCAGGCGCTGTGAAAAGCCCGGGGAAGGCGAAAGAGACATAAGGATACCGGCTGGTTTGTGCCCGTGGAGCTTGCCACATGCCGGTCGTGGCGTCAGTAAGCCGGCAGAATCTGGGAAAAATGGCCCTTATCCTTTAAAGCATGGAGATATTTGCCTAAGGTAAGCCCTGTTTCAGAACAGGGTTTTAAAACCCGTTGACGGCATGGCTGTCCGGCAAGGGTATATGTTTCCGGGCAAGGATATGCGAGCCTTTCATCATAATAATCTCGACCGGCAGGACGGCGCAGCATTGCGGCCGAGCCATTCAGGGATCGATATTCGGGAAATGTCATGAATTTTCGACGATATACATCGCCTTACCGCGGTGCGACCACGCTTGCCATGATGCTGGCGGGTACGGTCATGGGGGCTGCCAATGCCCATGCGCAGGCGGTTACTGATCTGGATTATATTGATCCCGGCATTCAACAGCCCACGGCAAGACATGAGCTTTTCAACGACCGCGACCGCGGCATCCGTCTCAGCGGTGGGCTGAGCTTTTACGGCTACGGCGCCACGACCCGAAACCTCAACTTTGGCTCATCCAGTGGTATCGATGGGGCCACGCCGACCGGCAAG
Organism: Kushneria sp. Sum13; assembly: GCF_052692355.1. NCBI lineage: Bacteria > Pseudomonadati > Pseudomonadota > Gammaproteobacteria > Oceanospirillales > Halomonadaceae > Kushneria > Kushneria sp. Sum13. The sequence continues at coordinate 2,844,403 of NZ_CP199847.1, read as the reverse complement.
CATCCGAGCTGGTGGGAACTGTCGGCCACTCCAACACTGCGCGGCGAGATCGATACCGGCCAAAGTGTGGTCTTCGCCGGTGTGGTGGGCGTTGGCAGCATGACGCGTGGCAATGCCTACGGTGATGCCTCGGGGGCCACGCCCGACCACCCTGAACATACGCGTCTTGATCAGGCCTATATCGGCTGGCGAAGCGGGTCGCTGCTGAAGGATTCGCTGGGGGAGGATGCTCTGACCTTCTCGTTTGGTCGACAGCAGTTCATGTTCGGCGAAGGTTTCCTGGTAGGAGATGGCTATACCGATACCGGCAAGTACGGCGGCTATTGGAATGGCCCGAGCCAGGGGTTCAAGAATGCGGCCATCGCCTCGATCGACAGCCACGGCTGGCACGGCGACCTGTTCCACCTGGAGCAGGATCAGTACGTTCAGGGCGGGCCCGATGAAGAAACCTCAGCCAACGGGATCAACGCGGAATACACCTTTACCGATCGCGCCAAGGTCGGTGGCGCCTGGCTTCGTACCTACGACAGCGATATTGCCGGACGCGATGGCATGGATGTCTGGAACGTGCGTCTCAAGGGCCGGCCGCTGGCGGAGGTCCCGGGTCTTGCGCTGGGCGGGCAGTATGTCAGCCAGAAAAATCGGGACGCCGATATCGATGACGATGGCTGGTACGTTCAGGCCACTTATACCTTCCAGGACGCCCCCTGGACGCCTGAAATTGCCTATCGTCACGCCCGCTTCAGCGAAAACTACGACACCCTGTTTTACGAGTTTGCCGGTGGATGGGGCAACTGGTTCATGGGGGAGATTACCGGCGAATACATGCTGTTCAATACCAACATGAAAATCGACATGCTGAGAGCGTCGGTTTCCCCGCGTGATGATCTGGAAACCGGCATCATCGGCTATCGCTTCCGTCTGGATGATCCGCAATCCGTGGGCGCCAGCGACGCCGACTTTGCCAAAGAGATCAATCTCTATGCGGACTGGAACCTCAGTGAGCAGGTGACCCTCTCGGGCGTCTATGCGGTGGCCTTCCCCGAAGAGGGTGCCCGCTCGCGCTTTGGCGGCAACGATAATACGTCACAGCTGTTTGAGCTGTTTGCCACCTATACCTTCTAGGGATTGGCCATGCAAAAGGGCGGCCTGCGGGCCGCCCTTTTCTTGAATCCGTCGATGGCTTGAGTATCAGCTTTCGACGGCGGTAATGCGTTCGTATTTCTCCATCAGCTGCTCGCGAGACTCCTCGCGCTCGGGGTCAAGCGGGATACAGTCGACCGGACAGACCTGCTGACATTGCGGTTCATCAAAGTGGCCGACGCACTCGGTGCACAGTCCCGGGTCGATCACGTAAATCTCTTCGCCGGGCGAAATGGCGTTATTGGGGCATTCCGGCTCGCAAACGTCGCAGTTGATGCACTCATCGGTGATCATCAGGGACATGGTAACCTCCTGGTTCGCGCACGCCGTTGGTGGACGCTGCGCGGCTGTCATCCGCCGGCCCGGGGCCGTTTGCCGGTTCAGGCGCTGCGAAAGTGTTCTGCAAGCGCCTGGGCGATGCGGGGATGCACCATCGATGAAACGTCGCCGCCAAGACGGGCGATTTCACGCACGATGGTGGATGAAATATAGGAATTCTCGACTTCAGGCGTCAAAAAAAGACTTTCAACATGGGGTGCCAGTGCCCGATTCATGTTGGCCAGCTGCAGCTCGTACTCAAAATCGGAGACGGCACGCAGCCCGCGCAGGATGATGCGTGCCCCGACCCGGTCTACCAGCTGAGTCAAAAGACAGCTGAACCCCACGACCTCAACATTGCCAAGATGGCCCAGGATCTCTCTGCCAAGCGCCACACGTTCATCGAGTGACAGGGTCGGCTGCTTGCGCGGGCTTTGCGCGACGGCCACGATCACCCGATCAAACATTGACGCCGCGCGTTCGATCAAATCGGTGTGGCCGTTGGTGATCGGATCAAAGGTCCCGGGGTACACCACAATGTTCATGTACGGACTCCATTCATCTTCGACCTGCCTTCAACGTCACGCCAGAGATATCCCTTGATGATGCGCTCTTGTTTCGTCTGGCCGCTCTTGCCTGCCGGGGGCGGGAGACTACTGTAAAGCGTCATGGCCGACAACTGCGCCTGCCGGACCAGCACAGGAGCCGGTCCGGCCGGGCTCAGTGGTCCAGCGTGCCGAACGGGTTGTCGACCTCAAGCGACACGGGCTTATGGTAGCCGGGAATGTAGATGTCCCGGGCGCCGACTTCGAGCTCGGGGCCTTCAAGAACGCCTTCACCGAAGCGATAGATCGGTGAGAATTCACCCTTGTGCGACTGCGCCTCGAATTGTGCCTGACGCGCCTGCACCTGCTCACGGCGCCGCCGCCACTGGGTCATGGTCGCTTCGCCATGCCGCTGGGTCAGCAGTCGTTCGGTGACTTCCGGGGACAGCAGCGGGGCGGTGGCGTTGTTGCCGCCAAAGCCCTTGGCGTTGATGAAGCTGACATCGGCGCGAAACTCGCGATGCTCTTTGAAGATGTCCAGACGTTCGGCATGAACATCGTCTGCCACGGCATCCAGGGTAAAAATGCCCGGCAGCAGACCGGTCCTGAAGCTGCCCAGGGCGCTCATCAGCTGATCACCGGCGGCGCTGCCCTGGGAGTGGCCCAGATAGGCCTTGATCGCGGCCACCGGCCAGTGGTCGATGCCATTGGCATGTGCCACACGATCGAGTACGTGGGATTCGGTGGTACGGTTTTTCGGGGTGCTGGTGCCGTGGGAGTGCACGTAGCTGCGCTCACGCACGGCCTTCTCGCCCAAAATGCTGCTGGCCAGCGCCACGCTCTTGCCCAGCGTGATGTAATTGCCGATGCCGGGTGCCGAAATGGAGCGCTTGTAGCCGTCGGCATTGATAAAGACTTCCGGCACGGCGCCCAGAATATCGGCGCCCAGCTCGAGTGCCAGACTATCGTCCATCAACATGACAAACTGGGCGGACTCGGCAATGGTAAAGCCGCAGTTGCGCGCGAAGGGACGACACACGCGCTGGTAATCCTCATCGGTCAGAAGCTCCAGCGCGTCGAGTGCCTTGACGCTGGCATCATCGGCCAGCGCACTCATGACACGAAAGCCTTCGACGATTTCCGGCGTAATGGGCGCATCCGCCGTGCCGACCATGACCAGCCGGCGTCTGCCCATGCGAATGTCATCCACACCCAGACGCAGGTTGTACAAAAAGGTAGCGCAGGCGCCCTGCATGGCACCCGTGGCGCCCACGCTGCCGAGCACGTAGGCATTGAGGAAATCGGCCGGCATCTGCCCGTAGCCCAGCGGCATCTGCTTGGAGGTGGCACGCTGGCCGGTCACGAAACTGTTGAGAAGACCTCCCCAGCCCTGGGCATCAAGCTGGCCGATCGAATTGCCGGCATAGACGGCCATCTGATCGGGGTCGAGCAGGTCCCGCAGGCTGTCCCACTCAAAGCCGCTCTGACCCAGACAGTCAGACGCTGCAAAGATGGTCATCGCCAGCGCACGCGGATGGTGCACGCTGCGATAAAAGCTGGCCGGATCAAACCCCGTCGGTAGCTGACCGGCGCTCTTGACCAGCGCGTCGCGGCGCTCCGGTAACAGAACTTCAAGCTCGCCGGCAGGCACGGTAACCCTGACATGGCGCTCGTCGATCGCCTCGATCTGCCAGTGCGCAGGCGGATTCTCGGGCAGCTGTCGGCGGCTGAGGCTGACCGTAAGAGGGGCATCGAGGGTTAGACTGGCCTGGCGGTTGGCCGGAATGCCGGTACCCGTAAAGCGGTCATCCTCGATACGTCGAATCAGGGTATGACGACGCACATATGCTTCGTGTTGTGCCGCCACGGCAGCATCATCAAGGGTATTGTCGCGATCACCTTCCTTGTCCGAAAGGTGTTGTCCCATCAGACTGGCGAGCCCCGAGAGGGTGTGCTGTCGGGTCTTTTCCGGCAGCGCATCGATCACGGTCCGGTAAAAGGACTGATGACCGGACGTTCTGCCAGCGGGATTGATACCGCCCATGCCGACGATCACCGGTAACTGTGACAAGCCGAAACCCTCGTGTTGATGCCTATAAGGAAGCGATAAAGCCATGGCGACCATGTCGCTGAAAGGATGGCGATATATCCGCACCACATGCCGTGGTGGGTCCGCTGGAACAGGGCAGTCATGATAGCATCGCCCCGGGCAGGACGTCATGTCGGCCGGTCAACGATCTGTCATGTCGGGTTGGCAGGATAGTGAGCGTGCTGGCTGAAAACAGTGGCTCGCCCGGCGCATGGCCGGTGGTTATCCGTCGGCGTGGCGATGATGGCGCCACAGACGCAGCACATACAACAGCACAACGGCCAGCAGCACGATCATGACAACCCACAGGCTGCCTGACAGCGACGTATGCTGTAAAAGCCAGTGACTGCCGCCTATCAGGCAGCCTGCCCACAGGGCAGACCCCAGGGTGGTGTAGAGCAGGTAGGGCATAAGGGGCATGCGATGAAAGCCTGCCGGTATCGACACCAGCGATCGCATGCCAGGAACCAGCCGCCCCAGCAGCACGACCAGGTAGCCATGGCGTCTGAATCGCCTGCCCGAGCGCTCGATATCGCCGGGTGTCAGGGCCAGCCAGTATCCGTGGCGGGCCAGAAAGCGCATGCATTGACGCTCATCCATCCATCGTCCCAGCAGATAAAGCGGCAGGGTCCCCAGTACCAGCCCCAGGGTGGCCGCTACCACGGCCGGTACCAGGGTGACATCGGTCGAGGACATGATGTGCGCCAGCATGGGCAGGGTTGACTCGGCCGGCAGGGGCGGAAACGCATTGATGAGCGTTGTCAGCAGCGTAATGGCCGTGTAGCCGTGCGTGTCCAGCAGCTGCTGAAGCCATGACTGCATGTATTTGCATATCCGTTGTATCAGGGGTTGGCGCCAGGTGGCGCCAATAAAGTTCCACCAGTATTGTTAAACGTTGCCATGTTCGCCAACTCCACACCGGTATACTCCACGCAGGCAGACCTGCATCCCGATCTCTCTCATCATGTTCAGCGTGCGCTCGACAATGACTGGCAGCGCCCCATTGCCGAGCATACCCGGACAGCCTTTGAAGATGCCCGACGGTTTTATCAGGCCCACGGTGGCCCGCTGATTCTGGATGCAGGCTGTGGGACGGGCCGCTCGACCCGGCAGCTGGCTCGATATTATCCAAACGCCTGCGTTTTGGGCATTGATCGCAGCGCCGATCGACTGTCGCGTGATTACGCTCGTGAACTGGGTGCCTTTCCCGACAATGCCCTGCTGGTGCGCGCTGACCTGGTCGATTTCTGGCGGCTGGCGCATCTGGCCGGCTGGCAGCCGGTCCGGCACTGTATCTTTTATCCCAACCCTTATCCCAAGGCATCACAGCTTAAAAGACGCTGGCATGCCCATCCGGTGTTTCCTGTTCTGCTGGCGCTGGGCGGGGTCCTTGAGCTACGCAGTAACTGGCAGATCTATGTCGAAGAGTTTGCCTGCGCCGTTCACCAGGTCACCGGTCAAAAGCCTCGGGTCGAGCGGCTTCCCCTGGGGCCGGACAGCGATTTTATCAGCGCCTTTGAGCACAAGTATTTCGACAGTGGGCATACCCTGTGGCAGCTCCAGTGTCCGCTGGAGACCTCGATATCGAAGGCGCCTGACCTTCGCCGCGATCCAACATGAAAGGATGACACCGTGCCCTGGCAACCCTACCTCTATCTGATTCTGGCCATCTTCGCCGAGGTGATCGCCACCAACGCGCTCAAGGCGTCCAACACCTTCAGCAGGCTCGGGCCCAGCCTGATCACGGTTGTGGGCTACGGGCTTGCGTTTTATCTGCTGTCGATGGTGCTCAAGAGCATGCCGGTCGGGGTGGCCTATGCCATCTGGGCGGGGCTGGGCATGGTATTGACCCTGATTGTGGCCATGGTCGTTTTTGGGGAGCGACCCGATGCGCCGGCCATGCTGGGGATCTCCCTGATCGTGGCCGGTGTGATCGTGCTGCAGTGCTTTTCCAAAATGAGCGCTGAGTAAGGCCATTAAAAAAAGTCCAGGATCGCGACGGCGCACGTTGCCACGGCACAGGCATGCCCATTACTCTGAGGCTTAAACAAGATGCCCGTGAAACAGGGAATTTTTCATGCCTGCAAGGTCTACTGCCGTAGGCGTTCATCGCCCGGCTGTCTTACGTCTTTTATCCTGTTTGCTGTTTGCCCCCATGATGCTGATGGCCGGCCAGGCGCTGTCCATGGAAGCCCGTGCCGATGGCTTTCCCGCCACGCAGGCACTGGCCGAGAAGGGGTTTGTGGTGGGGGCTCAGGCCCGTTTGCTGGACAGCGGCGAAACGCTGGGCAGCATTGCGCCCGATCAGCAGATGACGCCGGCGTCTGTCTCCAAACTCTATACAGCCGCTGCAGCATTGACGCAGTGGGGGCCGCAAAAGCGTTTCACGACCGAGCTTCGCAGTAGCGGCGCCATTGTCGATGGCGTGCTCAAGGGCGATCTGATACTCGATGGCGGCGGCGACCCGGGCATGACCAGCGAGGATTACTGGCTTTTAGTGCAGGGGCTGGCAAGCCGCGGCATCCATCGCATTGATGGTCGAGTACTGGCCAGTCAATGGCGCTTTGGGCCGGTGACCTGCGTGACCACGGATCGGTGCGATGCCCGCACCCGGACCCGTCATGCCTTTGATGCTCAGCTCACTTCCACGGCGGTGAATTTTGCCACCTGGTGCATGCGGGTGATGCCAGGCGATGCCGAAGGCGTGCCGGCACGCGTCACCAGCTGTGCAGGGGCAACGCCGCTGACGCGCGTCGACAACCGCGTCACGACCGTGTCACAGGGCAACACCGGCATCAGTGCCGAGCGTACGACCAGCGGCGGCAAGGATACGCTGGTCATTTCCGGCCAGATTCGCATGGACAGTGACCCTGCCAGTGTCTATCGCTCCAGCGCCGATCCGATCGAGCAGACGCTGGCCACGCTTGAGTCGATCATGCAGGGGGCCGGCATCGCCGTGACTGGCGGCTTCTCGCCCACGGTCAGCCGACCTTCCAGTGATACGCGTGTGCTGTCTGCCGTGGAGGGCAAGCCGCTACAGGAGCAGCTGCTGCGCATGCTCAATTACTCCAATAACTTCATGGCCGATACGCTGGCGCTGGATCTGGTCAATGGCACGCCCAGTATGCAAAGTGCTGCAACTACTCTGGACGCCTTTGCCCGTGACATCCCCGGGCACGGTCCTGTCAGCCTGCGCTCCGGCAGCGGCCTGACGCCTGAAAGCCATACCAGCGCTCGCGGTGTTACGGCACTGCTCGATCACATGTACCATCAGCCGGCACTTTTTCCGGTGTTTGTTGCCGGCATGCAGACTCCCGTCAATGGCCCCATGAACTTCATTCGCCGCGGCAGCGAGCGCTTTCAGCAAAGCGTCATGATCAAGACCGGTACCCTCAATGAGCCGGTGCCGGTGCGGGCAGTGGCCGGCTATTTTCGGACGCAGTCCGGCCGATGGGGCGCCTTTACGGTCATGGTCAATGGTCGGGCCCCCACGCCCTATATCAACTGGACGACCACGCTGGAAGCGGTCGCCAGCGATATTGATGTCATGATCGCCAATCATTGACACCGTGCCCGACTGACCTATCGGTCGGGCATGGCCCTTTCCTCGAAATTATTGAGCAGACAGCGCAGTCCATCCCGTAATGCTTCTCCTGACATGGCCCTGCCGTGGCCGGTCATGGCCACGGTTGGCATGAGCCCGGCCAGCATCTGTACCGAGTGATATGCGGCCTCCCAGTCCGGCGTGAAATAGCGCGGTGGCCCGCTGATCTCACGGTGCTGGGTGTACACCTGATAGAGCGACTCCTGCCTGACGGTCACGAAAGCATCGCCGGCCAGCAGGGCGCGGTCGCTGTCTCGAAACAGCGAGATATGACCCTGCGTATGGCCCGGGGTGTGCAGCCACCGCCAGTCGGCAAGACAGGGAACGCTGCCATCTTCCGGCAGGGGCCGGATGCGCGCACCCAGATCAATCGGTTCGCGGGGGAAAAAGCCGGCCAGTGAGGGAATGATCCCGCCACCAGCGTGGGTGTCGGGCGGGGCGTAGTGCTTCTGGCCGGTGAGATAGGGCAGCTCGAGTGGGTGTGCATAGACAGGCACGTTCCAGTGCTCTGCCAGTTCCACCACGGCGCCCACGTGATCAAAGTGGCCATGGGTCAAAATGATGGCGCGCGGGGGCACATTCTTGCCAAAGCGTTCGGCGGCGGCACGAATAATGTCATCTTCACAGCGGGGCATGCCGGCATCGACAAGTACCCAGTCGTCCCGGGCGGGGTCGGCCACAAAATACACATTTACGATCTGAACCGGATAGCAGTACACATCTGCCAGCACTTCATGTCCCTTGCCGCTGCTTACGGACGTCAGTGGCAGATGCCTGTCATGCAATGGATTGTCGACCATGGTCGCGTCTTCCTTTGGTGGGCCTGCCAACAGCCTGGTGGGTCGCGAGGTATGGGCGCCATAACATTGGGCAGGTTTTGGACAGTCTTGCCTGGCCATCGGACCGGCACTGGCCGTGGCCCTCTGGTGCACTGCTTTGGTAGGATGCTTTCTTCCCCTTAAAGATGGCAGGTTGCCTGCAATGCCTGTGATCCATGGACAGGAACCCTCTGCATGAAGCCCGCGCATACCGGTATCAAGCGGCTATTTCATTCCACGCGCTACTCCTGGAAAGGGCTGACGGCAGCCTGGTGTAACGAGGCGGCCTTTCGTCAGGAGTTGATCGTGACCGTATTGTTGTTGCCGACCACCTTCTGGCTGGGGCAGTCGCTGCTGGAATGGCTTTTACTGATAGGCAGTGCGGTACTGGTGATGGCCGTGGAGCTGCTCAATTCGGCCGTGGAGACCGTGGTGGATCGCATCGGTGTGGAGCATCACGAACTCTCCGGGCGGGCCAAGGATCTTGGGTCGGCCGCTGTCTTTCTCTGTGTTTTGTTTGCCTTTCTGGTCTGGGGCAGCCTGCTGGTGTTGCGCCTGGTCTGACCTGCGGTTTTTTGTGTTATTTCTTTCAAGCCGGTCTCTTTTAAGAAGGGCTCGAGGTGTCTCACCTCGGGCCCTTTTGGGTCAATGCTGCTGTCTGAAAATGACCTGCCATGTCCTGAGATCATGCCCTTATGCCCATTTGTCGATTGCAAGCTGACCCTCAAGGCCTTTGGATAGACCGGGTATTCCGGTGTGACATGGGTGCCATATCGCCACGGCGATGGCGCGGCAATATCCCCGGAATACCCGATTCAGGCAGGGCACATAACGATAAATCACGGGTAAAACGCGATGACACATTCCATTCGACCATGGGTCTTCTGGCCCGTGTTTCTGGTATTGCTGGCCGCCGTCATTACAAGCTTTATAAATATGGAGGGCTTTGTCAGCGTTGCCGGTGCGCTCAACGGTTTCGTCCTGGGTCACTTTTCCTGGCTTTTCAGCCTGGGCAGTTTCTATCTGCTGGTGCTGGGCATCATCATTTATGTTTCCCCGCTGGGGCGCATTCGCATTGGCGGTGACAAGGCAACGCCGCTGCTGTCAAAACTGCGCTGGTTTTCGATTACGCTATGCACCACGCTGGCCGTTGGCATTATCTTCTGGACCACCTCCGAGCCACTGTATCACTTTCACGGTCCGGCCCCGGGGCTTGGCATCGCGCCTGAGTCTCCCGAGGCGGCACGCTTTGCCATCTCCAGCATGTTCCTGCACTGGACGTTTACCCCGTATGCCATCTACGCCGTGCCGGCCCTGATTTTTGCACTGGTGTTTTATAACCGTCGCCAGCGCTTTTCGATCGCCAGCTTCTTCGAGCCCCTTTTTGGCCGCAGGCGCGTGCGCCGCGTGGGTGGGCTGATTGATGCGGTCGCACTTTATGCACTGGTCGCCGGCATGGCGTCATCACTTGGCACGGGAACGCTGACCATTACCGGTGGCCTTAACGGCTATGTTGGTGGAGAGACCAGCCCCTGGAAGCTGGGCATCGTCACGGCATTGATTGTGACTACCTTCGTGATCTCGGCCGCCACCGGATTACAACGTGGTATTGCCAGACTCTCATCACTGAATGCCATTTTGATGCTGGTGGTAGGCGTTTTCGTCCTCGTCTGTGGCCCCACGCTTTACATGCTTGGGCTTGGTGTGGAGTCGATCGGCACCTATCTGGACAATTTCTTCTCGAAAAGCCTGTATACCGGCACGGCCGCCGAGGACAGCTGGGCGCAGTCCTGGAGCATCTTCTACTGGGCGGTCTGGTTTGCCTGGGCGCCGGTGACCTCGCTGTTTCTGGGGCGTATTTCACGCGGCTACACGGTGCGCGAATTTCTCAATATCAATCTGATCCTGCCGGCGCTGTGTGCCATGGTCTGGATCATTATCTTCTCGACCAGCGCGCTGCATCTGGACATGGCCGACAATTCGAAGCTCTATGCCATGCTCAACGACAGCGGTATCGAGCAGGTGCTCTACAGCTTCTTTGGCGATCTGCCACTGGCCGTCATTACCGTGCCGCTGTTGCTCTTTATTGCCTTTATCTCCTATGTCACGGCGGCGGATTCCAATACCGATGCCATCGGCAATCTTTGCACCCGCGGGCTGACCGCCGATTCGGATATGAGCAGTTCGCTGCTCATGAAAGTGGTGTGGGGGTTGATCATCGGCACGGTCTCCTGGGTCATGACCAGCTTTGTTGGCATCGAGGGCGTGAAAATGCTCTCCAACCTTGGCGGTCTGCCGGCGATGCTGATGATTCTGCTGGCCAGCGTCTCGATCTGGCGCTGGATTGGCGACCCGTCACGACTCAATGAGCCGCCCTTGTTCGAGCGGGTGGCCGATCAGTTCTTGGAGGGCCTCAACGCCGACAGCGAGGCCACCGGGCCTGCCGACCAACCGCCATCCACGACCGACAGGGCAGTGAAATAATGCAGATCAGGGATGACTTTCCCCATCGCGTACGCGAAATCGACAACGCCTGGATCACGCTTGCCGAGGGCACGCGCCTGGCGGCGCGCATCTGGCTGCCGGAAGACGCCGAGCAGCATCCGGTGCCTGCGATTCTTGAGTACCTGCCCTATCGCAAACGCGATGGCACGGCGGTGCGCGACGAGCTGACGCATCCCTATCTTGCCGGGCATGGCTATGCCTGTGTTCGTGTCGATATGCGCGGCAACGGCGAATCCGACGGGCTGATGCAGGATGAGTATGCCCCGCAGGAGCAGGCCGACGGCCTCGAGGTGATCGACTGGATCGCCGCGCAACCCTGGTGCACCGGCAAGCTCGGCATGATGGGTATCTCCTGGGGCGGCTTTAACGGATTGCAGCTGGCCGCGCTGCGCCCGGAGCCGCTCAAGGCGATCATTACGCTGTGCTCCACCGATGATCGCTACGCCGATGATATCCACTACAAGGGCGGCAACATGCTGCTGGAAAATCTCGGCTGGGCGGCCACCATGCTGAGCTTTTCCTCCGCCGTGCCGGATCCGCAGCTGGTAGGCGAGCGCTGGCGAGAGATGTGGCTTGACCGGCTCGAGAACATGCCGCTGCTGGCGGAAACCTGGCTGTCTCACCAGCACCGTGATGACTACTGGTGCCATGGCTCGATATGTGAAAACTACGGTGACATCCAGGCTGCGGTCTATGCCATCAGCGGCTGGGGCGATGCCTACATGAACTCGATCCCGCGCATGATGGAACATCTCACCTGCCCCAAAAAGGCACTAGTGGGCCCCTGGATTCACAAGTATCCCCACTTTGCGACTCCTGATCCGGCCATCGGTTTTCTGCAGGAGGCGCTGCGCTGGTGGGACTACTGGTTGAAGGATATCGACACCGGCATCATGGCCGAGCCAGAATGCACCTTTTATCTGCAGGACGGCCTGCCGCCGGCGCCGAAGTATGACGAGCGCCCCGGACAATGGGTGCGCACGCATGGCTGGCCGGCACCCGATGATGAGGTCGAGACGACCACACTGGTGCTGGGCGATCATGGGCTGGTGGTTCAGGGTGAGTTGAGCGAGCCGCGTCGGATCACCTCGCCGCTGACGGCCGGGTCGCTGCAGGGTGAGTACATCGGGCTCTGGTATGGCGCTGATTTTCCGCCCGACCAGCGCCGCGATGACGGCCTGGCGCTGACCTTTGACTCCGAGCCATGGGCGGCGGGACTCGAACTGCTGGGCCAGCCGACCCTTGAGGTAGTGATCACCAGTGACACCGACTGTGGCCAGCTCAACGTGCGCCTTTGTGACGTCTCACCCGACGGTGAAAGCGCGCTGATTACCTATGGCACGCTCAATCTCACCCTGCGCGACGATCCGGGCGTGATCGAGTCGCCCGTGCCGGGGGCGCCCCTGCAGATTCGCCTGCCGATGGATCTGATCGGCTATCGCCTGCCCGCGGGGCATTGCTTGCGCGTGGCGCTTTCAAGCGCCAGCTTTCCACTGGTGTGGTCACCGAAAAGACGCTCGGATCTGACCCTGCTGGCCGGTACGCCGCATTTGACACTGCCGGTTTCCAGAGCGGCCCATATCGACATGCCGTTCGAACCGCCCGAGGCGGCAACACCCTGTCGACTGGAAACGCTGCGTCCCGGCGCGCCAAAACGTACCATCAGCGAGGATGTGGGCAGCGGCGAAGTCACCGTGATCGTGGAAGATGACATGGGCGACGTGCGTTTTCTCGATCACGGGTTGAGAGTCGATCAGCGCGCGCGCGAGGTCTATACCAGCCACCCCACGGATGCCACGAAAACGCGTGCCGAGATCCAGTGGACCTACAAGGCCGATCGCGATGAGGGGGAGGGGCAGTTCTCGGTGACAGTGGAAAGCTGTTATCAGCTTCGCTGTGATGAAGAAAGTTTCTACCTGAGTGCTTCGCAAGTGGCGCGTGAAGGTGAGCAGGTTGTCAGTGATCGCCACTGGTCGCATACGCTGCCGCGAACTGCGATCTGACCGGGCTTCCTGCCCATCGAGACAAGCATGCTATGCTGGTCGATCCCCGGTGTCGCGAGCGTTATTTCATGTCTGCACGTCATGCGTTGCCGCCTCTGAACTGTCTGCGCGCCTTCGAGACGGCGGCGCGCCTTGCCAGCATTACCCGGGCCAGCCACGAGCTGGCCCTGACCCAGAGCGCCGTCAGTCGGCAAATTCAGCGGCTGGAAAGTGATCTGGGCCAGCCTCTTTTCGAGCGGCAGCTGACCGGGCTGGCCCTGACCGATACCGGCGAGCGCTATTATCGGGTTGTTCAGCGCACCCTGCGCGAGCTGGGCGAGGCCAGTGCCGAAATCCGTCGTCGTCCGTCGGAGCAGAGTCTGACCATTGCCTCGTCGCCCACTATTGCTTCTTTCTGGTTGTCCCGCCAGCTGAGCGGCTTTCAGGCGCACTACCCGGACATCAGCATTCGCATGCTCATCATCGAGGACCCCAATCGACTGGAGCCGGGCGAATGCGACCTGGGGGTTTATTACCATCTGCAGGGGGAAGTCGATCCGGTGGGGATGACAGCAGAGGCGCTCTTTGATCAGGAGCAGGTCGCCGTGCTGTGTTCACCGACCTACCTGGCCCGTGAAGGCAGACCGGAAAGCGTCATCGAGTTGCTTGAGCGTCATGTGCTGATGGTGGTGGAGGACCACTATCATGACTGGCTGACCTGGCAGTGTTGGTGTGAAACGCTGGGGGAGAAGTGGCGCACGCCAGCGCGGACGCTGTCTGCCAACAGCTATCAGCTTTTGATGAATGCAACGCTTGCCGGTCAGGGCGTCACCCTGGGCTGGACGTGTCTTTTTGAACACGAACTGCAGCAGGGGCTTCTGGTAGAGGCACTTGAGACCCATATTGAAAGTCGCGGGCGACTGTCGCTGTTAACGCCCGGACAGTCGCAGATGACTCGCGCGGCCGGCCTGTTCAGGCAGTGGCTGATGGCACCAAACGGCGATACGTCTTGATCTGTCCGGCGCTGACCGCGCCGGGAACACCGACGCGGCTGGGATCAGCGAGCGGCTACCAGCTCTTGTAGGGCAGGAACTTGCCATTCATGGTGATTTTGACCCGATCACCCCTTGGATCTTCCTCGCGTTCAACATCCATCGAGAAGTCGATGGCACTCATGATGCCGTCACCAAATTTTTCCTGAATGACATCCTTGAGCGTCGGTCCGTACACGCCGACCACTTCGTAAAGGCGATAGATCAGCGGGTCCTGTGGAATGGCGCCATCCCAGGTCTTGGTTGGATAGGCTTTCAGTGCTTCGATAAGCGCATCATCTTCAAGCCCCAGGGCGCTGGCGATCCCTTGAGCGATGTCGGGCGGGGCGCTGTTCATGCCGTAACAGACAGACGCCACCCAGACCGGAGACCGGCCCACGGCTTCGCCCAGATCGTCCCAGCTCATCTTCTGACGTGCCCGGGCGGCCATCAGGGTGTGGTGCATCTCAATCTTGTCCATGCCATGACACTCTTGTTGGATGTTGGTGGGTCACCTGACAGCTATACCACTGCATGCCAATCACAACCAGTGGCGGCTCAGCGTGAGGCGTTTTCTCAAGACTCGATCAGCAGCGCCAGCGCCGGCATGACCTGCAGCTCGATGGCCGGGTCGATCATGTTCTCGGGGGGCGGTGACAAAAGCGGTGCCCAGGCCATGACCTGATTGGTGTCGCGTTTCAGCCGGGCCTGACCCAGGCGGGCCACATAGACTTCCAGCATATCGAGGCGGCCTTCGTCGTCAGGCGCGGCAAAGCGGCCCAGCCAGGCACTGTCCGCGACCGGCGAGTCCTCTGCAAACAGCGTCGTCTGAAGCCCTGTCACGGCGTTCGTTAATGCGCTGTCGTCGGCGTCCCGGCCAACGCAGGCCATGGGCAGGCCATAGCGTGTCTCGGGCGTGTGACGTACCAACAGGACCTCGTCACGGGCGCTGAGAAGGGCCAGGGCTACATGGCGCCTTGGCGAGCGCCGCTCAGTGATTCCAGAGGTGTCGTTATCTGTCATGTCAGGCAAGCCGTTGGCGCAGTGCCGGCAGCACCTCGTCAATGAGCAGGGGCGCAAGCGGCCGCGTCTCGTCATCGAGGGCCATCCAGCAGATCTCCTCGAGTTCGCCGCAGGCCTGAGGCGTGCCGGCCATCTCTTCGATCATGAAGACATCTGCATCGACATGGGTATCGGGCTCGTTGGCGGCCCGGGTGCGAAAGCGCCCCAGCATGGCCAGCTCACCTTCTCCGATCGAGGTGCCCAGCTCCTCCTGGCACTCTCTGGCCAGTGTGATCAGAGGCGTCTCGCCGTGCTTGGGCTTGCCGCCGGGCAGCATGAAGTGTCGGGTGCCGCGCTTTCTGACGACCAGCAGGCGTTGCTTTTGATCGAGCAGGCAGCCGGCAATAACGTGAAGGGTAGGCATCGCAGGTGACTCCGAATAGCTCTGTATGGATAGCGGGACCAGCCCCGGATGCGCTGATCATGGACTAGTGTGGATGTGCCGAGGGTTCACGGGCAAAGCGGGCAATAAAGCGCGCCATGGACGGCCCGATGAGCACCACGGTAAACAGCCTCAGCGCCTGCAGGGCGGCCACGATCGCCACATCGGCGTGGGTGTCGAGTGCAATGATGGTCATCGAGTCCAGTCCACCGGGGCTGGTGGCCAGATACAGCGTCAGAAAATCGCTGTGCATCATGGGCACCAGCATCAGCGCAGAAAGGGCACAAAAGGCGATCAGCATGATCGATGCCAGCAGCATCCACTTGAAGGCGTGCATGACGTTGCGGATGGTCTGGCGATCAAAGCGCAGACCCACATAGATGCCGATACAGGCGTAGGCAGCCTCCAGCAGCGGCAGCGGCAACTGGATGTCGATGACTCCTGAGACCTGTACCACGGTGCCCAGCAGCATCGGGCCCAGCAGGGCGCCGGCCGGTAGCAGACGGTCACAGACGAGGATGCCCACGGCAATCAGCGCCATTGAAACCGACAGCGCCAGCAGGCCATGAAGATCCCATGTCATGCCATGAGAAGGGGTGTGGTCGGTTTCCGAGACGCCCAGAAAATGGCTGACCAGCGCGCCGGCCATGATCACGCAGATCACGCGCACATACTGCATGGTGGCGACAATGCGTGGGTCGGCGTTGGCCTGCTCCGACATGGCGACCATCGCCGCTGCCGCCCCAGGCGTGGTGCCCCAGGCGGCCGTGGTGCCGGGCAGCCCGCCGTAGCGCACCAGCAAAATGCCGACCACGGTGCTGAGCACCAGCGTCACTGCGGTGGCCAGCATCATGGCCGGCCAGCTCTCGGCGATGGTGGAAAGCACGGTCAGCGTCATGGCCTGGGCGATCAGCAGTCCGATGACGCCCTGGCCTGACTTGAACAGTACCCGTGGCAGTTTCAATCCGCCGATCATGACCCCGAAAACAACGGAAACCACCATGGGGCCGATCAGCGCGCCGGCCGGCATGTGCACCCGCTGGAGCAAAAAGCTCGCCAGGGCACAGGCACTCAACAGCAGCATCCAGCGAAAGGGGGAAGAGGCAGGCAGGCGATCGGCAAGCAAGGTAGTCAGGCTCCGGCAACAGACAAAAGGCGAGAAAGGATAATACGGTATCAGGCCACGCTGTCACTGCCGCGCGGCCGGTAAAGAGCCACGGCGTTGTCATGCAGGGCCAGCATGGCGTTGGTATCGCCCAGCGTGTTGTGCAAAAGCTCGATATCGCCCTCCCTGAAGGGGCGTGGGGCGCGCGTGCCCGGCAGGTCGGTGCCAAAGATCAGGGCATGCGGATTGATATCGGCAATGGCGGCAAGCGTTGCCGGGACATCCAGTGAGACACGCCCAAAGCCTGTGGCCTTGACGTGTGCGCCTGCCTCAACGAGTGCCAGAAGGGTTGGCAGGCCCTCCTGCGACAGCCCCAGATGATCGATGACCATCGCCGGCAATGCGCGCAGCAGGGTCAAATGGGGCGCAAGATGCCGGGCATCGGCGTAGATCTCGCAGTGCCAGCCGACCATGTCGAAAACGCGTCTGGCCTGGCGGATCATGGCGCCGATATCCTGGCGGCCCCCCCGCCTGAGATTGAATCGAATCGCGCGCACGCCGGCTTCGTCGAGTTCGAGCAGCCGTGCATCGCTGATGTCGTCGGGCAGCTGTGTCACGCCAACAAAATCACCCCCGAGTGCTTCCAGGGCTGCCAGCAGATAGCTCTGATCCGTGCCCTGAAAGGAGCCGGAGACGATGGCGCCGCCGCGAATATCCAGCCCGCGGGTGGCCTTTTGATAATTCTCGACGGTGAAGGGGGCAGGTCGGTATCCCTGGTTATCGATCAGGGGAAAGCGAGGGTCGATGATATGCAGGTGCCCATCGAAGCAGCCATGCGGCTCACGATGGTCGTGACGGTAGTGTCCGGTGAAGGGGATAATCTCAGCCATGGCAACTCCTTGAGCATCCAGCGATCGCGAGACAGCGCGTTTCGTGTCATGAACAGACAAGACAAGCATGCGGGGTGATGGCTCCGACTGCAATCTTCGTTATGCTGACAGGTAACGGATCAAAGAGAGGCCCTTCCATGTCCCTGCAAGCTGCCCTGACGGGCCTGCCTGAAGCACTGCAGTCTCAGGCACGTCGTACCCTTGAGACATTTGATGAGGCCTTGCTGGCACGTTTGGGCGAAGAGCGCCTGCGTGAACTGGTCACGACCATCACGGCCAGCGATTTTGTGGCCCGGGCCCTCTCACACGATGGCGTCATGCTTGACCGTCTGCTGTCACACGAAGAACTTGTCGCCGCTCCTGGCCGGGATACCCTGGAAAGCTGGCTCGACAGGGCGCTTGAGGGGGCGGCCACTGAAGCGGATCTTCAGCGGATACTGCGACGATTTCGACGCGAGCGCATGGTGGCGATCATCTGGCGCGATCGTAACGATTACGCTGATGCCTGGGGCATCGCTGCTGCCGTGTCGCGGCTGGCCGAGGTCTGCATGGAGGCGGCGCTGCGCTGGCATGAAAGTGCCATGGCCGAGCGCTATGGCAAGCCATCACCGGACAGCGACGGCCGGCCCCAGCGGATGGTGGTGCTGGGCATGGGCAAGCTGGGTGCCGGTGAACTCAACCTCTCCTCTGATATCGATCTGATCTTCGCCTATCCCGAAAAGGGCCAGACGCATGGGGGCGAGCGTCCGCTGGAACATCAGGAGTATTTCACCCGACTGGGCCAGAAGGTTATCGCCTCGCTGGATGCGATCACGGCCGACGGCTTTGTCTTTCGCGTCGACATGCGCCTGCGCCCACTCGGGGATGGCGGGCCATTGACCGGCAGCTTTGCCAGCATGCTGTCCTACTACCAGAGCCAGGGGCGTGAGTGGGAGCGCTACGCCATGCTCAAGGCGCGTCCGGTGGCCGGCGATCTCGAGGCCGGTCAGCGACTTCTGGTCGAGCTGCGCCCCTTCGTCTACCGAAAATACATCGACTTCGGGGCGATCGAATCACTGCGCGAGATGAAGGCGTTGATCAATCGCGAGGTCAGGCGACGCGGCCGCGAGGATGACATCAAACTGGGGGCCGGCGGCATTCGCGAGGTCGAGTTCGTCGTTCAGGCCTTCCAGCTGATTCGCGGTGGCCGGGTGACCGAGCTGCAGACGCCTTCACTCAAGCGGGCACTGGCAGAGCTTGAGCGTCTTGAAATCATGTCGCGTCATGACGTGCGTGCCCTGCAGGCCGACTATGTCTTTTTGCGCGATCTCGAACATGCCCTGCAGGGGCTGGAAGACCGTCAGACCCAGTCGCTGCCCGATGAAGATCTTCCTCGCGCCCGCATCGCCTTTGCCATGGGCCATGAGCACTGGGAAGGGCTGGTAGCGGATCTTGATGAGGTGCGCCGCCGGGTGCGTGAGCGCTTCAATGAAGTGATCGCGCCGCCTGAAGAGGAAGATCACGAGCTGATCGAGGCCGGCGCGCTGGAAGAATGGCGAGCGCTCTGGCAGGAAGCCTTTGACGATGAAGCGGCGATCGCGCTGCTGTCCGAGTCCGGCTTTCGCGACCCGCCCCGGGCTCGCGAACGGCTTCTCAAGCTGCGCCATGGACGCGCCGTGACCGGCATGCAGCGTATCGGTTTTGAACGCCTTGAAGCACTGATGCCGGTACTGCTGTCCAACGTGGCGGCCACCGAAACCCCCGACATTACGCTGGAACGGGTGCTGGCGCTGGTAGAGTCGGTCCTGCGCCGCACGGCCTATCTGTCGCTTTTAAAGGAAAACCCCGACGCACTGACACAGTTTGTCCGCCTGTGCAGTGCCAGCGCCTGGATCGGCGAGCAGCTGGCCCGCTATCCGGTACTGCTCGATGAGCTGCTGGATCCGCGCAATCTCTATACGCCCCCCGAGCGCAGCGAGCTCGAAGACGAACTGCGTCAGACCCTGTCACGGCTGCCCCCCAATGACGAAGAGAGCCAGCTCGAGGCGCTGCGCCTGTTTCGTCATGCCCGCGTGCTCAATGTGGCGGCCGCCGATGTGGCGGGTGCGCGCCCGCTGATGGTGGTCAGCGATCATCTGACGATGATTGCCGAAGTCGTGCTGGAAGCCGTCGTGCAGCTGGCCTGGCAGGGGTTGACGGCGCGCTATGGCTACCCTCGTCGCCGCGATGGCAGTCATGCCGGTGCCGACGACGTCGATTTCCTGGTGGTGGGCTATGGCAAGCTCGGGGGGATCGAGCTGGGCTACGGTTCCGATCTGGATCTGGTGTTTCTGCACGACGCCGACCCGCGCGGCAGTACCAATGGCGCGCGCAGCCTCGACAATCCAGTCTTCTATGCCCGCATGGGCCAGCGCATCATTCACATGCTGACCACCACGACGCCGGCCGGCGTGCTCTATGACGTGGACATGCGCCTTCGACCGTCAGGCAATTCGGGCCTTCTGGTGTCCTCGCTGGAAGCCTTTGCCGACTATCAGCGCCGTGAGGCCTGGGTCTGGGAGCATCAGGCGCTGGTGCGCGCCCGGGGCGTGGCCGGCAGCACAGCGCTGGCGCGTCGTTTTGAGGAGATTCGTCTCGAGACGCTTTCCAGCGAGACCGATGTGGACACCCTCAAGCGGGAAGTGGTCGCCATGCGCGAGAAGATGCGCCAGCACCTGGGCAGTAGCCCGCAATCGCGCAGTGCCGGCTGGTTTCATCTCAAGCAGGATCCGGGCGGCATGGTCGACATCGAGTTCATGAACCAGTTTGCGGTGCTGGCCATGGGGCACCGTGAAAAGGCGCTGCTGACCTATACCGATAACATGCGCATTCTGGAAACGCTGGAATCGTCCGGCCATCTACCGTTTGAAGGGGCCGAAAAGCTCAGGCGTGCCTGGCTTGCCTATCGCGATGCCAGCCATCGCGCGGCATTGACCCGCTCCGGCTCGCTGGTCCCCGAGGCCGGGTTCGTCGAGCACCGTGACGCCGTGCGAACCCTCTGGCAGCGTTATCTGGAACCCGAGAGCAGGGAACCCGAAAGCACCGAGAAGCCGTCCGAGTCTTGAAAGACGCAGGGGTCGCCCACCCGGGCGGTCCGGGTGGGCGGCCAGAACATGACGCCGACGCGTGACTCAGGAGGTCTGATCGATGCGCGGGTCGCGTCCGATGGGATGGGCCTCTCCGCGCGCCTTCGCCAGTTCGATCTGACGCTGGCGTTCGCGGGCACCTGCGCGGGTCTTTTCAGGGAGGTTGTCCCAGCAGTGCGGGCAGCTGATGCCTGGTTCGTAGTACTCGGACTGCTGGTCCTCGGCGGAGATGGGCCTTCGGCAGGCATGACACTGGTCAAACTCGCCTTCGCTGAGGTCATGGCGCACAGTCACCCGGTTATCGAAAACAAAGCAGTCGCCGCGCCAGCGGGAATCCTGCTCGGGCACCGTTTCCAGATATTTCAGAATGCCACCCTTGAGGTGATACACCTCTTCAAACCCCTGCTCCAGCATGTAGCTGGACGCCTTTTCACAGCGAATGCCGCCGGTGCAGAACATGGCGACCTTCTTGTGCTTTTCGGGGTTGTAATGCGCCTTCACGTAGTCGGGAAACTCGCGAAATGAGCGGGTTTTTGGATCCACGGCGCCTTCAAACGTGCCGATCTCGACCTCATAGTCGTTACGCGTGTCGATCAGCAGCACTTCGGGATCGCTGATCAGGTCGTTCCACTGCTCGGGCTCGACATAGGTGCCCACGCGCCGATTGGGGTCCACACCGTCCACGCCCAGCGTCACGATCTCACGCTTGAGCTTGACCTTGGTACGGTAAAACGGCTGCTCCTGCGCCCGGGATTCCTTGTGTTCGAGATCCGTCAGCCGTGGATCGCTTCTGAGCCACGTCAGCAGCGCATCAATGTTGTCTCGTGTGCCGGACACGGTGCCGTTGATGCCTTCCTCGGCCAGCAATAGTGTGCCCTTGACGTCATTGGCGCGCATGGCCTCGAGCAGCGGCTCGCGAAGCGCTTCATAATCGGGCAGGGAGACAAACTTGTAGAGGGCAGCCACCACGATGGGGCCCTCGTCGGGTAGATCAGAGGGTGTCATGCAATTCTCCAGGCAGTCGCCCTCGCAAGGGGCGGACCAGGGGGTGTTACAGCCCCGAATGGACTGCGGCGCGTATTTTACGCATCCGACCGGCCGGTTGCACCTCCCGGCCCGGGTGTCAGGTGTGGCTGGCGGAAACGCCGCGCGCCGGTCGCATCGCGCAGCCCCCCGGCAGCACTGATATGATCAGGGCACCGGGTCATGCAATGATCTGACAACAACGCAATCCCTGCGCGCTTATGGCGCAGGACAACGTACAGTGGAAGGGCTCATGTCTCGAACAGTCTACGTCAATGGCCGGTACGTACCGGAAAGCGAAGCCAGCGTGTCAGTGTTTGATCGCGGCTTTCTGTTTGCCGATGGTATTTATGAAGTGACGGCTGTCCTCAATGGCAGACTGGTGGATTTCGAGGGGCACGTGGCGCGTCTGCATCGCTCGCTCAATGAGCTGAACATGCATCTGTCGCTCAACGACAATGCCCTGCGTGATATTCACCGTCAGCTCATCGATAAAAATGGTCTGCAGGAAGGGCTGGTGTATCTGCAGGTCACCCGTGGCGTTGCCGACCGGGACTTTGCCTACCCCGATGCTCAGACGCCGGCCACCCTGGTGGCCTTTACCCAGCAAAAGTCGATTATCGACAGTCCGCTGGCCGAGCGGGGCCTCAAGGTCATCTCCCTGCCGGACATGCGCTGGGGGCGACGCGACATCAAAACCGTGCAGCTTTTGTACCCCTCCATGGCCAAGATGGAAGCCAAAAAGCGCGGGGCCGATGATGCCTGGCTGGTGGATTCGGGGCTGGTGACGGAAGGCTCTTCCAGCAATGCCTGGATTGTCGATCATGACAACACGCTGATCACCCGCGAGCTATCGCGGTCGCTTTTGCACGGCATTACGCGCCGGACCATCATGCAGCTGGCGCAACAGCATGACATGAAGGTCGAAGAGCGCGGCTTTACCATCAAGGAGGCGCAAAACGCTCGGGAAGCCTTTATGACATCGGCCACGTCGCTGGTGTATCCGGTGGTGTCGATCGATCAGCGCTCGATAGGCGAGGGGCAGCCGGGAGAGATTGCCAGAGCCCTGCGCCGTCTCTATATCGAGACAAGCCTTCAGGTACTGGATGCCCAGAAGCAGACATAGTCTTGGCTTAAAATGCTTGTGTCGCGATTCAGTTACGCGCCGCCCGGTCGATACAAAACGCCATGGAGTGTCGTGTAATGGAATTGAGCGCGCCGGGAAGTCAAAAGTCGCAGGCGCTGCTCTTGAGGAGCGTCAACGTGCCGAATCGATACAGGCATTGGAAGCAGGAACAGGAAAGGCGGCGGCTGGCCGCGTTGAAAGGGCTCGGGATACTTGAAACGCCCCGTGAGGAGCGTTTTGACGTCATTACCCGGCTTCTGGCACGTGATTTTGACGTGCCGATTTCCATGATCTCGCTGGTGGACGACAAGCGGGTCTGGTTCAAGTCGGAAGTCGGTCTGGAAGGTATTGAGGAGGTTTCCCGAGAGATTACCTTCTGCAGCCACGCGATCGAGGCAGACCATATTATGGTGGTCGAAGACGCCATGGCGGATCAACGCTTTTGTGATAACCCGCTGGTCACCGGTGAGATGGCGCTGCGGTTCTATGCCGGCGCGGTGATTCGGTCATCACACCGAGAGCCGCTGGGCGCGGTATGTATCATTGATCACAAGCCGCGTCAGATGACCTATCGCGACCGGCGCCAGTTGATCGACTTTGCCAACCATGTGAGCGCGCAGATAACGCTCAAACAGGGGCGCCTTCGCGATAGCGATGATTGAAACGATATGAGAATGCCCCAGCCATGGTCGGGGCATTTTGCTGATATCAGGGGGTGGGCGACCAGACGTGGGGCAAAAAGCGATAGCCCTGCGTGTCTTCCACAATATGGCCGATACCGGGGAAGTCCAGATGGTGGCCGGCCACCATGAGTTTTTCCTTCGCGACTCGGACAAGGATGTCCTTGCGTGTTGCTACGGCCCGTTCCCCGTCGACATCGAATAAAACGCCGGCATTGGGTTCAGGGAGCTGAATGTGCGGCAGGTGGACGATATCCCCCCACAGCAGCAGCCGGTCGCTGCCGGATTCGATCAGATAGCCGCTGTGTCCCGGCGTATGGCCAGGCAGGGCCACGCGGGTGACGCCGTCCATCACCTGATCACCGTCGATACGCTCTATCCGGTCACGATTGATCTCAAGCACGCGGTGTGCCACGTCAAACTGCTGGGCAAACATGTCGGAGGCATCGGCGGGTGCCTGCTGCTGCCAGAAATCCAGCTCTTCGCCCGGTACCAGAATGCGTGCATTGGCAAAGGCCGGTTGATCGTCTGACGTGATCAGCCCGCCGATGTGGTCAGGATGCAGGTGCGTCACCAACACGGCATCAATGGCATCAGGCAGCACGCCGATGTCAGCCAGCCCCTGAGACAGGCGGGCACCTTCGCCATCGGCCAGTGCACCGAAGCCGGTGTCCACCAGCACGCGCTGATCACCAATATGCAGTAGATAGGCGTTGAGGGTGATGCGCGGCGGGTTGGGGCGCAGGCTTTGGGCCTGAAGCGTTTCGGCGCGCGAGGCGTCAACGTGCTGGATCAGCTCCAGTGACCCCTGCATATAGGCATCCATCAGCGTGGTGACGATGATCTCGCCGACGCGCAGGTGATGGACATTGGCAGGCTGCTGATCGGGAAACAGGCTATCGCTCACGGGACCTCCAGTCATGAATATCGATGGGGCCAGCATAGCGCGTCGCAGGCAGATCGCCAGCCCCGGGCGTGTCAGCATCTGATCCGGCCAGATGGAAATTCGCCCATAAAAAAAGCGCCTGTCGGTGAAGACAGGCGCCTTGAATACTGGTCGGAATAGCAGGATTCGAACCTACGACCTCTGCCTCCCGAAGGCAGCGCTCTACCAAGCTGAGCTATATTCCGAGTGTCATGAGCTCGTCATGACGGTGCGCATTATACTGCGTGTTTCAGGTAATGCAAGCCCCTGATCAGGCATGACGATCCACGGCCTGTCGAACCAGCAGTTCCAGACTTTCGCGATACGGCGATGGCGGCAGCAGCGTGAGCTGCTCGAGTGCGAGATCCACCATCTCATTGGCGCGCTGACGGGTGTACTCCAGTGCGCCGGTATCCCGCACGATGGCCAGTACTTCATCGAGATAGGACAGTCCGCCTTCACTGATGGCGCGACGGACCACGTTGGCCTGCGCCGGGCTGCCCACGACCATGGCGCGAATCAGGGGCAGGGTCGGTTTGCCCTCGGCAAGATCATCGCCCACGTTCTTGCCCATCTCGCTGGCATTGCCCTGATAGTCCAGCAGATCATCAATGAGCTGAAAGGCCAGTCCCAGATAGCGGCCATAGAGCTTGAGTGCCTCGACCTGTGCCTCGGTGCCATCAGCCACCATGGCGCCGGTATGGGACGCCGCTTCGAACAGCATCGCGGTCTTGCCCTGGATGGTGTCGAAGTAGGCGGCTTCGTCAATGTCGGCATTGCCGATATTGGTCAGCTGCAGCACTTCGCCTTCGGCGATGATGGAGGTGGCGTTGGAGAGCACGGCCATGATCGGCATCGAGCCGACCTCGACCATCATTTCAAACGAGCGCGAATAGAGAAAATCGCCGACCAGTACCGAGGGGGCATTGCCCCAGGTGTCGTTGGCCGTGGCGCGACCGCGGCGCAGGTGGGATTCATCCACGACGTCATCATGCAAAAGCGTCGAGGTATGCATGAATTCGATCAGAGCCGCCAGCGTGATGTGCTGCTGGCCTTCATATCCCAGTGCCCTGGCCGATAGAAGGGCCAGCAGAGGGCGAACGCGTTTCCCGCCGCTTTCAATAATGTAGTTGCCGATCGTTTCGATCAGGGGAACATGGGAGGCAAGCTGCGCGCGAATGGTGCGGTCAACAGCTGCAAAGTCTTCCATGACGGGTTCATGGGTCCTGGAAACGCTGGGTGAAACGACTTGGCTGTTCACAGTGAACCTCGGGCTTCTATTCCCTGCAGGCATGGGCCCGGGCCGGCAGGACAACAGGGGGGCTTGGGTTTGCCGGGCAGTCTTCTCGAAGGCCCTTTGGGCGTCGAAGCGACATGAATGCCCGGTATGCTAGGTAACCCCTTCATGGGCGTCAAGATGCATCATGGCGGGCCTTGAGTTGCCTCGCGCGGGCGGTTATAATTCGCGCCCTTATCTCATCGTGCTCCCTGTAAGATGGCTCGGCCGTCCTTGTTAAAGACGGGTTCGGGGCCACTTGCCACAGGTCGATGAAGCAGCCAACCGGATGAGTCAATTGGAGAATTCCATGTACGCAGTAATCAAGAGCGGCGGCAAGCAGTATCGCGTCCAGGAAGGCCAGCGTATCAAGCTGGAAAAGCTGGATGCGGCCACTGGTGACAGCATCGATTTCGATCAGGTGCTGATGATCGGCGGTGACGATGTCAAGATCGGTGCACCGCTGGTGTCGGGCGCTGTTGTCAAGGCAGAGGTCGTCTCTCACGGCCGCGGCGAGAAGGTTCATATCCTCAAGTTCCGTCGCCGCAAGCACAGCATGAAGCGTCAGGGCCACCGTCAGTGGTACACTGAAGTCAAAATCACCGGGATTACTGCGTAAGCATTTTCCGCATTTTCAGGAGGTCATACTCATGGCTCACAAGAAGGCCGCAGGTAGTACACGTAACGGTCGCGATTCCGAGTCCAAACGTCTCGGCGTCAAGCTCTTCGGTGGTCAGGAAGCCTCTGCCGGCAGCATCATCGTTCGCCAGCGTGGCACTCGTTTCCACGCCGGTGAAGGCGTCGGCGTCGGTCGTGACTTCACTCTGTTCGCACTGCGCGACGGTCATGTGAAGTTCGAGACCAAGGGTCCGAAAAAGCGCAAGCACGTCAGCATCGTCTCCGCCTGAGACTGCTGATTGCTCAAAAGCCCCGCTCAGGCGGGGCTTTTTTTTATCATGTGGGTTCGTCAACACGACAGGCCCATGGGCTCTCGGGCCGTACCCGGCGTAATATAACCGCCACGGTATGAGTGCATACGACAGTCCTTTATTTTTCGATCATGGTTTTTGTATACAGGGCGACGAGTCGCCGGGAGTAGTGGCATGCAGTTCGTCGATGAAGCCTCGATCACGGTGGAAGCCGGTAATGGTGGCAGTGGCTGCGTCAGCTTTCGCCGCGAAAAGTACGTGCCGCGCGGTGGGCCGGACGGTGGTGATGGTGGTCACGGCGGCAGTGTCATCCTGGTCGGTGATGAGTCGCTCAATACGCTGATCGACTTCAAGTTTCAGCGTTTTCACAAGGCCCCCAACGGGCAGCCTGGCCGTGGCAGTCAGATGAACGGCCGCAAGGGAGAAGATCTGATCGTGCAGGTGCCGGTGGGCACTACCATCATCGATGTTGAAACCCTTGAGGTGATCGGTGATATCACGGCCGTGGGTCAGGAGCTCAAGGTGGCGCAGGGTGGCCGCCGAGGGCTGGGCAATGTGCACTTCAAGTCCTCGACCAACCGTACCCCGCGTCAGAGCGTACCGTCAGGTGAGGGCGAGCGTCGTGAGCTGCGTCTCGAGCTCAAGCTGATGGCCGATGTTGGCCTGCTGGGCATGCCCAATGCCGGCAAGTCGACACTGATCCGCTCCGTATCGGCGGCGCGTCCCAAGGTGGCGGACTACCCGTTCACGACGCTGGTGCCCAACCTGGGCGTCGTCAAGCTGGGGCTCCAGGAACACTTTGTCATGGCCGATGTGCCGGGGCTGATCGAGGGCGCCGCCGACGGCGCGGGCCTGGGGCTTCGCTTTCTCAAGCACCTGACCCGCACGCGCCTTCTGCTGCATGTCATCGATGTGGCGCCCTTTGATGAAAGTGATCCGGTCGAATCGGCTGAAAAGATCATTCACGAGCTTGAACAGTATTCTCCGACGCTGGCCGAAAGCCCGCGCTGGCTGGTGCTCAACAAGTGTGATCTGGTCGATGAGGATACCCGCGAAGCGATGCTTGAGCGGATTGTCGAGCGTCTGAACTGGGACGGCCCGATCTTTCGTATTTCTGCCATTGCCGGGCAGGGTACCGATGCTCTGGTACAGGCCGTGCATCGCTGGCTGGTCGAGCAGCGCCAGCTCGAGCAGGAAGATGAAGGTTATGCCGGGCGCATGCGCGCCATTCGCGAGCGCATGGAAGCGGAGGCCGTGGCCCGTACCGAAGCACGCATGGCCTTCATGGCCGGCCGTCAGCGTCGTGATGTCGACAGCGGTGATGGTGATGACGATGATTTCGACGATGATGATTTTGACGTCGAAGTGGAATATCAGCCCTGATGCCTGCCGGGCATGACGCCGGAGCTGGAGAGTGCGATGACAGAACAGGTCGTAGAGGGTAGTCGCAGTCAGGTCACGCGACTGCGTCGTGTGGTGGTCAAGATCGGCAGCGCGCTGTTGACCAACGATGGTCGCGGGCTGGATGAAGCGGCCATCGGGGGCTGGGTGGATCAGCTTGCCGAGCTGCATCGACGCGGCGTTGAAGTGGTACTGGTGTCTTCCGGTGCCGTGGCCGAAGGCATGGTCCGTCTGGGCTGGCAGGTCCGCCCCAGCGCGCTTCATGATCTGCAGGCCGCTGCCGCCGTCGGGCAGACCGGACTGGTGCGCAGCTATGAAGACCACTTTGCCCGCTTTGACATTCGCACTGCGCAGATTCTGTTGACCCATGATGATCTGTCCAATCGCAAGCGCTATCTCAATGCGCGCTCGGCCCTGCGTACCCTGATTGATCTGGGCGTGGTGGCCATCGTCAACGAAAACGACACGGTCGTGACCGACGAGATTCGCTTTGGCGACAACGACACGCTGGGCGCGCTGGTGGTCAATCTGCTGGAAGCCGATGCCCTGATCATACTGACCGACCAGGAGGGTCTTTATAATGCCGACCCTCGAAAGGATGCCGATGCGCAGTTGATCAGCGAGGGCAAGGCCGATGATCCGCGCTGGGTGGCCGTGGCCGGTGATGGTGGCAAGCTGGGTCGGGGCGGCATGGCCACCAAGATTCGTGCCGCCAGACTGGCTGCGCGTTCCGGAGCATTGACGCTGATTGCCAGCGGTCGCCAGCCTAGGATACTGTCGCGTCTGCTGGATGGTGAGGATGTCGGCACCCTGCTGGTGCCCGAACATGCGCCGATGACGGCACGCAAGCGCTGGCTGGCCGGGCAGCTGCAGGTGCGTGGCACGCTGACGCTGGATCAGGGCGCCGTGGCACGCGTCTGCCAGCGTGGCTCAAGCCTTCTGCCGGTGGGCGTCACGGCCGTGGACGGGAATTTCCGTCGCGGCGACATGGTGCTGTGTGTGGATGGTGACGGCGAGCCGATTGCCAAGGGGCTGGCCAATTACGATGCTCAGGATACCGGGCGAATACTGGGCGTGCCGACCCACGACATTGTGGCGCATCTGGGCTACATCGAGGCCCCCGAGCTCATTCATCGTGACAACATGGTGATCCTTCACGACCCCTGACACAGGGGCTGGTATTGCTTCGAGGGCGCTGATAGAATGCCGCCTCTCTTGTGAAGGTGCCCGCCCAAGAGGCACTTTTATCAAAATTTATCAACGTCAACACTCCAGGGAGTAGACGATGGCCAATACCCGTCAGGCTCGTAAGCGCGCCGTCCAGTCCGAGCGCCGCCGCCAGAAAAATGCCAGCCAGCGTTCCATGGTTCGCACGCACATCAAGCGTGTTATCAAGGCAATCAACAGCGGTGATCACAGTGTCGCCATGGCCGAGTTCCGCGTTGCACAGCGCGTTATCGACCGCATTGCCGACAAGCATGCCTATGACAAGAACCGCGCCGCTCGTACCAAGAGCCGTCTGAACGCGCGTATCAAGGCGCTGGCTGCCTGATAACAGGGAAACGCCCTGTTGTAGACAGCAGTACCTGCAAAAAACCGGCTTCGGCCGGTTTTTTGCGTATCCGGGCAATGCCGAGATGAAAGACAGGGAGCATCATGTGGCCCTTTTCAGGTGGGGAGATCATATCTCGTGAGTGCTGAAGTGAGCGGAGCAAAGGGCGCCGGGCTGTTGCGTTCGGGGATGGTGGTAGGCGTCATGACAATGCTGTCACGGGTGCTGGGTCTGGTGCGTGATGTAGTCGTGGCCACGTTGTTTGGTGCCGGCAGTGGTGCTGACGCCTTCTTTATCGCTTTCAGGATTCCCAACTTCCTGCGTCGCCTGTTTGCAGAGGGCGCCTTCAATCAGGCCTTCGTGCCGGTATTGTCGGAGTATGCCTCCCAGCGCGAGCGTCAGGAGGTCAGAGAGCTTCTGGATGCCACGGCCGGGACGCTTGCCGTGGTCCTGCTGGGCATTACGGTGCTGGCAGTGCTGTGTTCTCCATGGCTGGTCTGGGTCTTTGCGCCCGGGTTCCATGATGATGGCCATGGCAAGCTGGCGCTGACGGCCGAGATGTTGCGCCTGACCTTTCCCTATCTGCTGCTGATTTCGCTCACCGCCTTTTCGGGCAGTGTCCTCAACAGCTACGGCCGCTTTGCCGTGCCGGCCTTTACCCCCGTGCTTCTGAACCTGTCGATGATCGGGGCGGGGCTGTGGCTGGCGCCACTGCTGGATGTCCCGGTCATGGCGCTGGCCTGGGGCGTGTTGATTGCAGGCATTGCGCAGCTGCTGTTTCAGATTCCCTTTTTGCTGCGGCTGGGGCTGCTGCCGCGCCTGCGGCCCAACTTCCGCCATACCGGCGTTCGTCGCATCCTGCGCCTGATGGGCCCTGCCATGTTCGGGGTGTCGGTATCGCAGATCAATCTGCTGCTTGATACCGTGCTGGCATCAATACTGGTGGGCGGCAGCGTCTCCTGGCTTTACTACTCCGACCGACTGGTGGAGCTGCCGCTGGGCGTGTTTGGCATTGCGATCGGCACCGTGATTTTGCCGGCCCTGTCACGTCAGCATGCCAGTGATGATCCCACGCATTTTGCCCGCATGATCGACTGGGGCATTCGAGCCGTGCTGCTGATCGGACTGCCGGCGGCGCTGGCGCTGATCGTGCTGGCCGAGCCGCTGCTGATTACGCTCTTTCACTATGGGGCGATGACCGATCACGATATCGTCATGGCCTCGCGCAGTCTGCGCGCCTACGCGCTGGGCCTGGTCGCCTTCATGCTGATCAAGGTGCTGGCGCCCGGCTACTACGCGCGTCAGGACACCAAAACGCCGGTCAGGATCGGGATCATTGCCATGGTGGCCAACATGGCTTTCAATCTGATTTTGATGTGGCCGCTGGCGCATGCAGGGCTTGCGCTGGCCACGGCAATATCGGCCTGGCTCAATGCTGTCCTGCTGGGGCGTGGTCTTCTACAGCGCGATGTGCTGAAGTTTCAGCCCGGCTGGGGGCGACTGTCCCTGCAGCTGCTGGTCGGCTGTGTGCTGCTCACCGGCGGGCTCTGGTGGTTGACGCCCGACTGGCAGCAATGGCTGGCGTGGGGGATCGAGC
Source organism: Kushneria sp. Sum13 (assembly GCF_052692355.1). Lineage (NCBI taxonomy): Bacteria > Pseudomonadati > Pseudomonadota > Gammaproteobacteria > Oceanospirillales > Halomonadaceae > Kushneria > Kushneria sp. Sum13. The sequence continues at coordinate 2,813,316 of NZ_CP199847.1, read as the reverse complement.
AGCGTCTTGCGGTACTGCTGGGCCTGATCGTCGGGGCCCTGGCGGTCTACTTTGCCTGGCTCGGTCTTGCCGGAGTCCGCGTGCGCCATTTCAAACTGCGCGGCTGATGCCTGTCCGTTGGGCGTGTACAGCGCTATAATCGAAGGTTTATCACGGCGGGCAGCAGTGGGCATGGAACTGATCAGAGGTTTACATAATCTACGCCCCCGGCACCGGGGCAGTGTTGTCACCATCGGCAACTTCGATGGGGTCCATCGTGGTCATCAGGCCATTCTGGATCAGTTGAAGGCACATGCCCGGGCGCATGACCTGCCGGCCGTGGTCGTGGTGTTCGAGCCTCAGCCGCGCGAGTATTTTTCCGGTGATCAGGCGCCGCCCCGGCTGACCCGCCTAAGTGACAAGGTGCGTCTGCTGGGTCAGTACGGCGCCGATCGGGTGCTGTGCCTGCCCTTTAATTGCCGCCTGCGTGAACTGTCGGCTCGCGAGTTCGTGGACCGTGTGCTGATCCAGGGGCTGGGTGTTCGCCATCTGGTGGTGGGGGATGATTTTCGCTTTGGCTGCGATCGTGCCGGAGATTTTGATCTGCTCAAGACACTTGGCGAGCAGGCCGGTTTTTCGGTTGAGCACACGCGCACCTTTCAGATTGGAGGGGAGCGGGTGTCGAGCACCCGCGTGCGTACCCTGCTGGCGTCGGGCAATTTCGAGCAGGCCGAGCAGCTTCTGGGGCGCCCCTTCAGTCTGGAAGGCCGGGTGGTCAAGGACCGTCAGCTGGGGCGTACCATTGGCGTCCCCACGGCCAATCTGCCCATGCTGCCGGGCCCGCTGATCCTGCGCGGCGTCATGGCCGCCATGACCCGGCTCGAGGATGGACGTGAGGTGCCCGGGGTGCTCAATATCGGCTGGCGACCCACGGTCGGGGCGGATCGACCGGTTCTTGAAGTGCATCTTTTCGATCTTGATGAGTCCCTTTACGGACAGCGCCTGATCGTCATGCCCTGCGCCAGACTGCGGGGCGAAGAGACCTTCGCTTCCATCGATGAACTCAAGCGCCGCATTCATCTGGATATCGATCAGGCGCGCAACTATTTCAAGCAGTACGATTTCCGGCAGCACGCTTCTGACGCCGCGGGTACCTCGCCCGACGCAGAAGGGGTGGATGCATCATTGCCTTCCTGCCGCTATCCCATGGCCTCGGCGCCACTGGCGGCGGAACGCAGCAAACATGAACAGTGACGGCTGACCATCAGGTTATGAGCGACTACAAGCATACGTTGAATCTGCCCCATACCGATTTCCCCATGCGTGGCATGCTGCCCAAGCAGGAGCCGGGCCGGGTTTCGCAGTGGCAGGACATGAATCTGTACCAGCGCCTGCGTGAAGCGCGCGCCGGTGCCCCCCTGTTCGTGCTGCATGATGGCCCTCCCTATGCCAACGGCAGCATCCATATCGGGCATGCGCTCAACAAGATCCTGAAGGACATCATCGTCAAGTCGAAGAACCTGGCAGGCTTCGATGCGCCTTATGTGCCGGGCTGGGACTGTCACGGGTTGCCCATTGAGCACAAGGTGGAAACCACGCATGGCAAGCACATGGCGCCCGAGAAGGCGCGGGCGCTTTGTCGCGAATATGCGAGCGCCCAGGTCGAAACCCAGCTGGCCGATTTTGTTCGTCTGGGCGTGATTGGTGACTGGGATCATCCCTATCGCACCATGGATTATGTCAATGAAGCCGGCGAGATTCGGGCGCTGGCTGACATGGTCGAGAAAGGGTTTGTCTTCAAGGGGCTCAAGCCGGTCAACTGGTGTTTTGACTGTGGCTCGGCACTGGCCGAGGCTGAAGTGGAATATCAGGACAAGAAGTCCGATGCCATTGATGTGGCCTTTCCGGTGCAGGATGCCGATAAGCTGGCCAAAGCCTTTGGCCTTGAAGCGCTGGCAAGGCCGGCTGCCGCGGTGATCTGGACGACCACGCCCTGGACCATTCCCGCCAACCAGGCGCTCAACGTGCATCCGGACTTCACCTATGCGCTGATCGATACCGGCGAGCGGTTACTGGTGATGGCTGAAGAGCTGGTCGAGAGCTCTCTGGAGCGCTTTGGCCTGAGCGGTGACGTGATCGCCACGACCGCGGGCAAGTCGCTTGAGCTGATCAACTTCCGTCACCCCTTTTATGATCGTCTGTCGCCGGTCTATCTGGCCGACTACGTCGAGTCCGAGATCGGCAGCACGGGTATCGTGCACTCGGCCCCGTCCTACGGCGTGGATGACTTCAACACCTGCCGCGCCCATGGCATGAGCTTTGACGAGATGCGGGGCCCGGTGCAGGGCAACGGTGTCTATGTCGACGACCTGCCGTTTTTTGGCGGCCAGATGATCTGGAAAGCCAACCCGAACATCATCGAAAAGCTCGGCGAAGTCGACGCGTTGATGGCGCACAAGCCCATCACGCACAGCTACATGCACTGCTGGCGCCACAAGTCCCCGGTGATCTATCGCGCCACGGCGCAGTGGTTCGTGGGCATGGATATCCAGGGTCGGGAGGGCAAAACGCTTCGCGAGCTTGCCCTTGAGAGCATCGAGGCAACCCGGTTCACGCCGACCTGGGGCAAGGCGCGTCTGCACAGCATGATCGCCAATCGTCCGGACTGGTGTATTTCGCGTCAGCGTAACTGGGGCGTGCCGATTCCGTTCTTTTTGCACAAGCAGACCGGTGAGCTGCATCCGCGCACTGTCGAGCTCATGGAAGAAGTGGCCCAGCGCGTCGAGAAAGAGGGCATTGATGCCTGGTTCCGTCTCGACCCGACTGAGCTTCTTGGCAGTGAGGCCAATGAGTTTGAGAAGGTGATGGATACGCTGGATGTCTGGTTTGACTCCGGTACCACCCATCGTCATGTGCTGCGCGGCTCGCATCCCCAGGGGCATGACAGCGGGCCGCTGGCCGATCTGTATCTTGAAGGGTCGGATCAGCACCGCGGCTGGTTCCACTCATCACTTCTGACCGGCGCGGCCATCGACGGCCATGCGCCTTATCGTCAGCTGCTGACCCACGGCTTCACGGTGGACGCTCAGGGGCGCAAGCAGTCGAAATCGCTGGGCAACGTGGTGGCACCGCAGACGGTCATGGACAAGCTCGGCGCCGACATTCTGCGCCTGTGGGTGGCCTCGACCGACTACTCGGGCGAGATGGCGGTGTCTGACGAGATCCTCAAGCGCACCGCCGATGTGTACCGTCGCATTCGCAATACCTCGCGCTTTTTGCTGAGTAACCTCAACGGCTTTGACCCGAAGCGCGATATGGTGGCGTTTGACGACATGATTGCGCTGGACCGCTGGGTCATTGATCGCGCAGTGCTTTTGCAGGCGCGCATCGAAAAGGCCTTCGAGGAGTATCGCTTCCGCGACGTCTACCAGCAGGTGCACGATTTCTGCGCCCGCGACCTGGGCGGTTTCTATCTGGACATCATCAAGGATCGCCAGTACACCACCCAGCCTGATTCGCTGGCACGTCGCAGCTGCCAGAGTGCGCTCTATCACGTGATCGAGGCACTGTCGCGCTGGATCGCGCCGATCCTCTCGTTTACGGCCGAGGAGATCTTTGAGCATATTCCCGGCGAGCATGGCGACAGCGTACTGCTGGAGACCTGGTATGAAGGTCTGGTCACGCTACCGGAAGACGCCGACATGGGGCGTGCATTCTGGGATCGTGTGATCGAGGTCAAGCAGGCGGTCAACAAGCAGCTCGAAGACGCTCGCAACGAGGGCATCATCAAGGGGGCGCTGGACAGTGAAGTGACCCTGTATGTGGATGATGAGCTGCATGCGCTGCTGTCACGTTTCGAAGATGAGCTGCGCTTTGTGCTGATCACCTCCGAGGCCACGCTGGCGCCCCTGTCGGCGGGCAGCGATGCACGTACGACCGAGCTTGATGGTCTGAAAGTCGCCATTCGCCTGAGCGAGTTCGAAAAGGATGAGCGCAGCTGGGAGCGCCGGGCCGACGTGGGTGCCAATCCGGATTATCCGACGCTGTCGGCGCGCTCGATTGCCAATCTGCCGGATGGCCCCGGTGAGGTGCGTCGTTATGCCTAAGGGGCAATACGCGCATGCGCGCTATACGCTGCGCTGGTGGTGGCTGTCGCTGGCTGTCATCGTTCTGGATCTGGGCGCCAAGGCGTGGGCAAGCATGTCGCTTGCCTACGCGCGCCCGGTTGAAGTCCTGCCGTTTTTCAATTTGACGCTTTTGCACAATACCGGCGCGGCCTTCAGCTTTCTTTCGGAGCATGCCGGCTGGCAGCGCTGGCTTTTTGCGCTGATCGCTGTCGGCGCCGTGATTGCGTTGAGTATCTGGCTGGCCCGGCTTGAGCGCCATGACCGACTCAATCAGGTGTCGATCTCGCTGATTATCGGTGGCGCCATCGGCAATCTTTTTGATCGTGTGGTTCACGGTTACGTGGTGGATTTCCTATCCTTTCACTGGCAGGGCTGGTACTACCCGGCCTTTAATCTGGCGGATACGGCCATCACGCTGGGAGCCGTGGGCATTATCATCGGCTCGTTCAAGCGTGACAAAAAAGACACTTCATCAGCGGAGCGTCATCATGAAGGATAAGTCTGCAGGGCGGGGCGACAGCGACGCAGCGCTGGTCGCCGATGACAACATGACGATCGCCATCCATTTTACCCTGCGGCTGGAAGATGGCACCGAGGTGGATACCACTCGTGGCAAGCGTCAGGCCGAGTTTGTTTTCGGCGACGGCAATCTGCCCCCCGGGTTTGAAAAGCCGATCCGGGGCATGCGAGTGGGGGAAACCCGCACAAGCGATGTGGCGCCGGAACACGCCTTTGGCCCCTGGAATCCTCAGAACGTGCAGATGCTCAAGCGTTCAGACTTCGAGGATCAGGAGGCGCTGGAGGAAGGTGTGGTCATGTCCTTTGCCGACCCGACCGGTGGGGGCGAGCTGCCCGGGGTCATCAAGTCGGTGGACGAGCGTCAGGTCGAAGTGGATTTCAACCATCCGCTGGCTGGACGTACGCTGACCTTTGACGTCGAAGTCCTCGATATCACGCCCGCCACGACCCACTGACAGTATTTCATGATGGGGTCAGCGACCCCATCGCCGTTCGCCCATCAGAGCCTTGATGTGCGACACTGACACCATTATTCAATAGCGAGGTGGCCCATGCAGATCAGGCTGGCCAATCCACGTGGTTTCTGTGCAGGCGTCGATCGCGCCATCGATATCGTCAATCGGGCGCTCGACGTGTTCGGTGCACCGATTTATGTTCGCCATGAAGTGGTTCATAACCGCTACGTGGTGGAGACGCTGCGCGAGCGCGGCGCCATCTTTGTCGAGGAGCTTGATGCCATCCCCGACGACAATATCGTCATCTTCTCGGCGCATGGCGTGTCACGTGCCGTGCAGCAGGAGGCCGAGCGCCGCGGTCTGCGGATCTTTGATGCCACCTGTCCGCTGGTGACCAAGGTCCATATGGAAGTGCTGCGCTACGCCAGACGCGGCCATGAGTGCATTTTGATCGGCCACGCCGGGCATCCGGAAGTCGAAGGCACCATGGGGCGTTATGACGAAAGCTACGGCGGCGCCATCTATCTGGTCGAAGATGAGGCGGATGCCCGGGCGCTGAAGGTCAAAAACCCCGAAAATCTGTCCTTTGTGACCCAGACGACGCTGTCGATGGATGATACTTCAAAGGTCATCGATGCTCTGAAGGAAACCTTCCCGGCCATTCAGGGGCCGCGCAAGGATGACATTTGCTACGCCACTCAGAATCGTCAGGACGCCGTGCGCGAGCTGGCCGAGCAGTGTGACGTTCTGCTGGTCGTCGGCAGTGCCAACAGCTCGAATTCCAATCGCCTGGCCGAACTGGCCGAGCGCATGGGGACACCGGCATGGTTGATCGATGACGCTCGGTCGATGCAGGGCGAGTGGTTTGAAAACTGTCAAATCGTGGGCGTGACCGCCGGGGCCAGTGCGCCCGAGGTGCTGGTCAGAGGCGTGATTGATCGCCTCAAGGAGCTGGGCGGTCAGGAGCCCGAAGAGCTTGCCGGGCGCGAAGAGACCATTACCTTCTCCATGCCGAAGGAGCTGCGCGAGAAGGTGATCGTCAGCGCCTGACATCCACTGGGAGGCCTGTATGGGAGATCTGCTGCTCTGGGTGATGCTGTTTGTGCTGGCGTTTGCCGGCATGGAGTTCGTGGCCTGGTTTACGCATCGCTATATCATGCACGGCTTTCTGTGGTGCTGGCATCGCTCACACCACAGCGAACGCCATGGGCTTTTTGAGCTTAACGATCTGTTTGCGGTCTTTTTTGCATTGCCCTCGGTAGTACTGATCTACAACGGGCTCAATGGCCATGCCTTCCAGCTGGCGCTGGGGCTGGGCATTGCCGCCTACGGACTGGTCTATTTCATGTTTCATGATGGGCTGGTGCATCGGCGCTTCCCGGTGCCGTTCAGTCGTCGGCAGCACTTCTGGAAAAAGCGTATTCAGGCCCACCGCATGCATCACGCCGTGGAGACGAAGGAAGGTGCCGTCTCCTTTGGTTTTTTGATCACCAAACCCGTTGAGCGCCTCAAGCGTGAACTGGCCACCCGGCGTCGGCCCTGAGATCTCCGCTTCCGCCTGCTTCAATCCTCCCTGAAGCAGGCATCTCTCTTCTCAAGTTATGACACGATCATGCCGATAGGAGCGCTGTTCAGCGCCCGGATTCGACATGATGTCTCACACGTGTGTGCCCGCCCAGCGCGGCTTTTCCCTGTTGGAAGTCCTGGTCGCCATGGTGGTGCTGAGTCTTGGCGCCATGGGCGTCATGGGCCTTGTGTTGCACGCCCAGCAGGCCAACGAACAGGCCCTGCAGCGTGGCCGCGCCACGCTGCTGGTCAATGACATGCTGGAGCGGCTGCGCGCCAATGCTACCCGTGAGGCGATGGCCGTCTACAACGTCGGGGAGCGCGCCAATGCTCCCATCGGTGATCAACAGCAGCAGGGCGGTAGTGATTGCCGGCAGATGAACTGCGACAGTCAGGCACTGGCACGTTTTGATCTCGCCGACTGGGAGCATCAGCTCATGCAGGCGCAGGGTGAGCACCGCCGCCTTGATGGTCTGCCGCAGGCCCATGCCTGCATCAGTGTCACGACGCAGGCGCAGCGATTTGATGCCACTGTCACGCTGGCCTGGTATGGTACCGGCATGGGGCATCATGGCGATGGGATCTGTGGCAGTGCCAACATTACCAGCGCCCGTCAGAGTGTCACCGCCAGCAGCCGTTACTCCCCGGGCCGCGGCTGATGACATTCGCCTCTCCATCTGCGCATGCCCAGCGAGGCGTCACCCTGCTTGAAATGATGATCGCCATGGCGCTGGGACTGATGGTGCTCTCTGCCGTGATCGTGCTCTACATGCAGACCGCGCGCACCTTTCAACAGCAGCATGCCATGGCCGACCTGCAGGTCAGAGGACGCATGGCCACGCAGCTGCTGGGCGAGGAACTGCGCCGCACCGGGTTCTGGGGTGAGATCATGTCGCCGCAGCGTGATGACAAGTGCAGCGATATAAGTCACTTCACCGAGATTGCCTGTGCCCTGCCGGTCTGGGGCGGCGAGGTCACTCAGGCCAAAACGCTGGGTCTTGTGCCGCAAAGCGCTGTGACCCTCAATAGCAGCGCTTCACGCCCCTCCGCCGTTGTAGCGATCCGCTACGCCGATCATGGCAACGGCAGTTGCCTGACGCTCGATCCCCTGCGACACCTCACACTTGATCAGCCCTGTCAGGGCAACTGGCACTATCACGCCGGGATCTATTACCTGCGTATGGTCGATGACGTGTATAGCGGAGAAAGCGTGCCGGCCCTCTACGTCTATCGACGCAGCGCGTCGGGAAATTACACCAGCAGCGAAATCGTGCGCCATGTTGAAGCCCTTGAGGTGGAGTGGGGCCGTGATGATAGCGGGGATGGCAGTGCCAACCGCTTCTACAGCACCACCGATGTGGCTCAGTGGAAGCCCGGGGACTGGGACCGCGTGGTCGCCGCGCGGATTTACATGGTCATGCGCAGCGAGAAAATGGCGCAGACAATGCCGGCACGCGAGTTTCTGGTGGCCGGGCGCGCCATTACCTTTGGGCCCGACCACTATCAGCGGCGTCTTTTTGTGACCACGGCCACGCTGCGCAATGGCCGTCTCAGGGGGGCGTATGGTCTCTGATCACCGCCAGGGCGGCTTTACGCTGGTCATCGGTCTGATTCTACTGGCGGCCATGACGGTACTGGCCGTCTCACTGGCTCAGCGCGGTCTGCTGGATACCCGGCTGGCGCATTACGCCGAGACGGGCGTGCAGCGCTTTCAACAGCAGGATGGGGAGATCGAAACGCAGCTGGCACGTCTTGAAACGCTCATGCCGGCCTATCTGGCAACGCCCTGTAGCCACCGTGTGGCGGCGCCGGAAGCCGATACACAGTGGAGCGTGCAGCGACTGTGTCTTGATGATAACCAGGTGGGGCTTTCAAGCGCCGTTCGTGAACAGCTCGAACGGCGCTATGCCACCAGCCTTGCCGCCCCCGGCAACCAGGCGCTGAAACACTATGGCTATTTCAATCTGCGCGTCGTGCCGGAAGATTTTGATGCTTCCCGGGACCAGGATCGAGGGATCTATCAGGGTGTGGTGACCTTGAGCACGGGAGGCGCACCATAATGGAGATCTGTTCGTACAAACGCTGGCAACAGCGGCTGATGTTCGTCGTGCTGATGACCTGTCTGGCTGTCTCGCAGGTTGCGCGTGCCGATGACGTGGACATTTATCTGCCGGCCTATCAGGCGAGTGGCGGCGGCGGACAGCCGCAGGTCATGCTGATCATCGATACCTCGGCGAGCATGAAGGAAATGGTGGGTAGCAGCCGCCAGTCCCGTCTGCAGGTGACAAAGGACATTGTCAGTGGACTGGTCAGCAAGCATCCCGGTATTAACTTCTCCCTGAGTGTCTTCAACGATAATCGTGCGCAAATCCAGTGCAACTGGTTTGGCACCAACTGCCAGGTTCTGGAGCTTTATAACGGTGGTCGTGTTGTTCAGTCCTTTACCAATACACCCCGCCAGAGTGGCAGCGAGCGCCTGTCGCTTTTAAACACTATCAATGCCCTGCAGGCCAATACTTCCACCCCTTTATGCGAGACCATGGCCGAGGTCTATCGCTATATTCAGGGGCAGCCAACGACATATGGCAAGGACAGTGGCGGTGTAGAACCCTTGCGCGATCGCAAGGCTGAAGAGAGCAACGGCAATTACCGCCGTCCGCTGCGCGCCTGTGAAAATGTCTATGTCATTTATATGACCGATGGCATTCCGCAATGGGATACCAGTGCCAATGCCGCCATACACACACTGACCGGCAAGAGCTGCGGTATTTATGACGCTGTGGATCCGCTGGACTCGACACGGGTATCGCGGCAGGAAAACTGTCTGCCTCAATTGACACGCTTCATGGCCGAGAAGGATCTGGCTGCCAATTTACCCGGCACGCAGCACGCCTATACCTTTACCATCGGCTTTACCACCCAGCAACGGCTTCTCGAGGACGCGGCTCAACCGCCGCCGAGCATTTCGCAGGGGTATTATGAAGCCAACGATCGTGATGGCCTGGATCTGGCCTTCAGTCGAATCCTTGGCAGCATCATTGAAAACGAGATTCAGACCCAGCGGTTCACCATGGCGACCAACATCGAGGGGACCGAAAATCTGGGACTGGTCTATTCTCCCGGTTTTCTGCCGCGCGGCTACGTCCCCTGGACCGGTAACCTGAAAAAGTTTGCCGTGGACACCCGTCAGCCGGCCAACCCGGTTAAAAGGGATCTCTGGAGTCACGGGATTACCGAAATTGCCGCGCCGGACAGCGTGGAGCAAGGGGGCGCCGGCGCACGCATTCGAGAGCAGGTCGTGACCGGTAGAACGCTTTATACCGATGTTGGCAAAAAGGCCCTTTTCGGCTCCCTGGCAAGGCCCAATACGCAAAAAAGTCTTGATGCTGATGGCATCGATCAGCGGGCCCTGGCGGTACTCGGGCAGGCCGGCTATACCCCGCGGCAGTTGGCGGACTGGGTGTACGGGCTGGATGTCACCAATGACAGCGAGACGAATATCAGACCGTGGGTAATGGGGGATATCGTTCACTCGCAGCCGCTGGCCATCAATTATGGCTGCGCCGATACGGCCTCTGATTGCCCGACCGATAAACAGCGCATCCGTATCTTTGCCGGCACCAACGAGGGGCTGCTCCACGCGATAGACGACGCCAACGGGAGTGAACGCTGGGCCTTCTGGCCGCGTGAATCGGCGAGTATGGCCGTGTATCGAATGCTCAATACTCGCCCCGAATATCCGTGGCCGGATACCAATGGCGGTCAACAATATTTTTCCCAGTCGACCCATTACGGTGTGGATGGTTCCCCGGGAGCCTGGCTTGACTACGATGCAACGCTGGATTCAGCGGGCAAGCGTCATGTGACGCTTGAAAATGCAGTACTGGCGTTCGGATTTGGTCGCGGCGGTCGTGGTTATTACGGCTTGGACGTGATTGAGCCGGATGCGCCGAAAATGGCCTGGCATACCGTGGCGCCTGACTGGGGACAGAGCTGGTCCACGCCGGTGGCGGTCACACTGGCAGATGGTCGCGCCGTATTTCTGGTCGGCATGGGCTACGACATCACGGCGGGTAGTCAGGCCAGCCCCGGTACGGCCCGTCTTGGCGCAGGCATGGCGGTCATCGATGCCCGAAAGGGAACCATTATCGCCTCGCTCAAGGGGCCGGCGGATAGTGTGCCGGCCACCATCACCCCGGTGGATCGAGACTTCGATGGGGCGGTGGATGGCGCGTTTTTTGGCGATACCGGAGGCAGTATCTGGTTCGCCGACCTGCAATTGGGCGATAACGGCAGGGGCGGAAAAAGAACAGCGGCAGACTGGCAGCTTCACCAGGTGGCTGCTCTGGGTCGTCATGATCAGGACGACGTCGATCGGGGTTTTTTCAATCGGGCCAATCTCGTGCGCACCTATCTGGATCAAAAGCCCGTCGATCTTTTGATGCTGGGCAGCGGCGACCGTGCCAACCCGCTTCGCCGTGGTAGCCGGGACGCTTTTTATATTATTGACGTCAGTCGATGGCTTGGTGGTTCCCTTGAGACCAGCACACCCGGCATACTCAACAATAATGATCTAATTGAAGCCTTGGCGCAGGTCTCTACCTACACGCTTCGTGCCCCGGTCGACCAGCAGGGGTATCTGAACATGAAAGCCTTTCGAGGCTGGCGGCTGATGCTGCCTGTCGGGGAAAAGGTGTTATCAGATGCTTCCACGATCGCCGGTAATACGCTTTTTACGACCTACCAGCCCGAAGTGCCTGCCGACATGTGCATGGCTGCGCGCGGTACTTCGCAACTCTATGGTTTTTCCCTGCCGGTCTGGCATGACAATGGGCATCGACATGAACAGCAGGCTGCCACGATCAAAAGTACCGATATGGGGAGCTACCTGCAGGAAACGCCCGCCTTTTTGATAGAGGGACTGCGCACTCGCGTTCTGGACAGCGAAAGAGCCCGTTTGGTCGCAGAGGTGTTGGAAGACGCCAGAGGCGCATCGACCAATGGCGACGAGAATGGCTGCGGTCAGTATGATGCCGAGGACGGTGCCTTTCGTGAATGCCTGGTCACTTCACCACTATGGTGGTATCAGCAGTAACCGTGGTGCATACCGTGTACACGACAAGAGCGCATCAGGCAGTCGCATAACAATGGCCCCGAAGGGCAGGGTGCAGGGAACAGATGCTGGGAATCTACGAGCAGATCTTTGGGAATAGCGATCACCGGCGCCTTGCTCGCTGGCAACGACTCATGCTGTTCATGCTGGCCTATTTCATGCTCGCGCTGGGGGCGATGACGCTTTCCAACGCTGACGAGACCGTGGTCGCGCCATGGATGGCAGGGCCTCTGGCCATCGGTGCGTTGTTGCGTCTGCACCCGCGGGACTGGATTATCCCGATGATCGGTATTGCGCTGGCTGACCTGCTGGCCCATTACCTTTGCCACGCCCCTCACGGTGTCCCCCGCTATACCGTCATCAATGTCATCGAAATTCTGGTGGGCGCTTTCTGGCTTCGCTGGCAGTTCAAGGGGACGCTTGTTACGAGCACTGTCGCTTCATTTTTGCGTGTCCTGCTGATCGGTGCTTTTTTAATTCCGCTGGCTGGCTCCCTGCTGCTGGCATTGACCGAGCCCCGTCATGATTCGGGACTTTTCCAGCTATGGTGGAGCCATTATCTCGCGGGTTGTCTCGGGATGCTTGTGATGCTGCCAGTGGCTCTCAAAAGCTCTATTGGTCGTTGGCGGGTGCTGTTGTCTTCAAGCATCTTGACTGCGTTTAATGCCGCGCTGCTTTTGACCGTATTGTTGAATGCGATCATTGTCCTGTTTTTCCCTGATGAAGTGGTCTGGAGCATTGTGGCGCTGCTGCTTGGGGCGCTGCTGTTCGATTTTTTTCGAAGCACTCTGCTTAATGCCGTGAGCGTCAGCTCTCTGGTGGCGCTGGTTTATTTCTACCAGCAAAACGGCGCCGTCCACATTGGGATGTTTCATTACATCACCATCGTTTTGACAGTGCTGCCGGCGCTTTTGCTCGCCATGGCGTTACAGGATTTTCGTCGGGAGCAGGCGCAGTTGTTGCAAAGCGAGCAGCGCTGGAAGTCTGCTCTGGAGGGCAGCGGTCAGGGCGTCTGGGAAATTGATCTGGTTCGCCGTCGAATCAGCGCTTCTCTGGAGGCGCATCGCCTGCTCGGCGAAGGGGATTACGCGGACTGTTCCATGGAGCGCTGGCGTGAGAAAACCCACCCTGACGATGTGGCACATGTCGAGCAGGCCCTTGCCGCGCATGTGGCAGGTCAGACACCGCTGTATGTGGCGGAGTATCGCGTGCGTCAGAACGACGGCAGCTATCGCTGGTATCAGTCACGCGGCAAGGTCATGCAGTTTGATGAGTATGACCGCCCGCTGCAGATGGTCGGTACACTGATCGATATCCATGCTGCCCGTCAGGCGGAACTCGAGCGTGAACGGCTGGCCCGCGATCTGCAGGAAGAAAAGGAACGTCTGCAGGTCACGCTCGATTCAATCGGTGACGGTGTCATTGCCACCGACATGGCCGGCAGCGTCGTTTTCATGAATCCCGTTGCAGAAGAGATCACCGGCTGGCACTTCTCGCAGGCCAGGCAGTGCCCGCTCCACGAAGTGTTACATCTGCACGGGGCGGACATGGCGCCGCAGTCGCTGGAATTGATCAATACCTGCCTGTCGCGCAATGAAGTCTGCATGACCGGTGACGATGCGATCCTGATCAACAAGGAGCACAAGGTTCGCGAAGTAAAGGCGACGGTCGCGCCGGTGCGGGCGGCCGGCGGTAGCGCCATGGGTGTCATCGTGGTTTTTCAGGACCTGTCCCGCGCGCGCGAACTCCAGCGTCGTCTGACCTTTACCGACAGCCATGATGCGCTGACCGGACTCTACAATCGCCGGCGCTTCGAGCAGGCCGTTGAAGATGCCATCGGTCAGGAGGCGTCGACGCCGGCCATTCTGGTCATTCTGAATCTGGACCATTTCAGGGTGATCAATGATTCGGCAGGTCATCTGGCGGGCGATGCGCTACTGATCGAAATCGCTCGCCTGATCGAGCAGCATCTCGGTGACCAGGATGTGCTGGCCAGACTGGGCGGGGATGAGTTCGCGCTGTTGCTCCATGGGCGCGATCTCGAGGCCTCATCGTCATGGGTAGACACCGTAATCGAGGCCATCAGCGCTCTGCGGTTTTTTTGGGATGGCCGGACTCATGAAGTGAGTGTCAGTGCCGGGTTGATACCGGTGGACAGTCATGCCGAAAGCTTTGGTGTCCTGCTGGGCCGGGTTAATGTGGCCTGTTACACCTCAAAACAATATGGTCGCAATCGGGCCACCATCTATCATCCGGGCCAGCAGGATATTGAACAATACCATCGCGATATTTTCATGGCGGCAGGACTGCGTGAGGCGATCGAAAATGATCGCTTCATGCTGTTTTGTCAGCGAATCGTGCCCCTGCAGGCCGAGGGCAGCGACTATCTGGAAGTACTGGTCAGAATGCTGGGTCGAGAAGGCGAAGTGGTGGCCCCGGGGGCCTTTATTCCGGTGGCCGAGCGATATGGCATCATGGCGGCCGTGGATCGCTGGGTCATCGAGCGTGCACTGGTACATGATGGTGAGCGATTAAAGCAGGTGCTCAATGGCCGCTCGCTGAGCATCAATCTGTCGGCCAATTCTCTGAACGACTCGGCGTTTCTGCCCTGGCTACAGGGCATTTTGTCCATTTCTCCGCTCTCGCCTCAAGCGCTGATATTTGAGATCACGGAAACGGCGCTCATGAACCATCTTGACCTGGCGCGTGACGTCATTGATGCGTTACGCAAGGCGGGGTGTCGTGTGGCGCTCGATGATTTTGGCAGCGGATTGAGCTCCTTTGGTTACCTGCGCAACTTTGTGGTCGATATCATCAAGATCGATGGCGGCTTCATCCGTCACGTCAATGACAATGCTCTTGATCAGGTGATCGTTGATGCCATCAATCAGATTGCCCAGCGCCTGGGGGCGCTGACCGTGGCCGAGTTTATCGAGGATGGTGCCAGTGCAGAGAGACTCGTCAAAATGGGTATCAATTATGGTCAGGGCTATTATTTGCACCGCCCGATGCCACTCGATGGACTCTGGCTCCAATAGCGGCCGGAGCTCTAGTGCCTGATCTGGCAGTCATCTTCGGAGTCTGTGGTCTCAAAGCGCATGCGGCCCAGTCGATTAACGATCAGCCGCCGCGCCTTGTGGGCATGGCAAAGATAAAACGTGCCGTTGAGAATACTGCTCGAAAGTCTTGGGTGAAAAACGAGCGCCCTGGACAGTCCTTTCCAGCGCAGCGTGACAGGGTCGTGTTTTCTGGTGCGATAATGAACATGGCCTTCGGCATCCAGCACCAGCAGATATGTCCATTGGCCATCACAGCGCTGGCCATCGTGGCTGCCACATAGTGTCCATGGTCTGCCATGATTCAGACTGGCCATTTGCGCCTGTTGCATCAGTCCCTGTACATCGCGCATCTGGGCATCCAGCAGGTTTCCGGCATGCCACTGTTGCATGGAAGGAATGCCCCAGCCGATCATCAGCGCCATCAAGGCCATGGTGACAACAGCGTCCAGTAAGGTGACTCCCCGCTGAGCCCGCAAAACATTACCCCTTTTGATAGACCAGTATGGTTTAACGGCAGATGGGATACGTTTTTTAGATTTTTATAATAAATTGTTTGTGCAGGGTAACCTGCTCATGACACACACAGGGATGAGGGACGTGTGAACGCAAGCGATGTGATCGTGGTCGGCGGCGGCATCAATGGAATGATGAGTGCCCTCAAGCTGATACAGCAAGGCTTTCGTGTCACGCTCGTGGAGCGTGGACAGTGTGCGCGGGAAGCGTCCTGGGCGGGCGGCGGCATATTGATACCGCTGTATCCCTGGCGCTACCGCGACCCCATCGCGCGTCTTGATGTGCTGGCAGCATCACAGTGGCGTGAGCTTGCCAGCCTGCTGGCGGATGCGACCGGCATTGACCCGCAATATACGGCCCATGGCGTCATGCATGTTCGGGTCGGGGATGCCGAAAGGGCCCGGATGTGGTCGGGGCGTCATCATGATCTGCTTGCCTCCGTCTCATCGCCCGAGGCGTACAGCCTTTTGGGTCGTCAGGTCACCCCATCCCTTGAGCCCGCTTTCTGGATGGCCGGACGCGGCAGTATTCGCACGCCGCGGCTGGGTCAGGCGCTGCGACAGTGGCTGCTGAATCATCCGCGTGCCACGCTTGTTGAGCACTTTGAAGTCACCTCCCTGTTGACGACCGGGGAGCGGGTCGAGGGCGTGGAAGGGCCGCAGGGTCGACATCTGGCACCAAGGGTTGTCATGGCCGGCGGCCCCTGGACTCGACAGCTGATGGCGCGTCATGTCCGGCTGCCCATTACGCCGGTGCGAGGGCAGATGCTGTTGTTCAATGCCGCACGGCCGCTGCTTCAGGCCGTCATGCTGATGAACGGTTTTTATCTGATCCCCCGACGCGATCATCAGATCCTGGCCGGCAGTACCTTTGAAAACGCAGGCTTTGATCGCGCCACGACCGTTGAGGGGTATACGCGCATCCATGCCATGGCGCTCGAGATGTTGCCGGCGCTAAAGGAGGTTGAGGTGACCCACCACTGGGCCGGACTGCGACCGGGCTCGCCGGACAGCATTCCTTTTGTTGGCGCTGTGGGTGGTATTGAAGGGCTTTATGTCAACGCCGGACATGGCGGCAACGGCGTGGTGCTTTCCCCGGCCACGGCAGATCTTGTCTGCGCGCACATTGCGGGTACGCCATTACCAGTGGATCCTGAGCCTTATTCCCCGCCTTGCTCAGGGTGAGCGTCGCCGCGGCCGGGGGCCGTTGCTGATAAACCGTGCCTGATGGTCCTGACAGCAAAACCAGTGTTTCTCGCCCGGCAGATGGCGCGATAGTTCGTTGGTGTGAGGATCTTCCAGCGCATCATGGCGCGCCACATGAACATGGCAATAGGCGCAGCGTACCATCGCCTCCCCCGAGGCCGGTGTCGGCGGGTGCGGTTTGCGCTGACGCTTCAGGCGTCGATAGAAAAGCCATCCCAGCCAGAGCAGGGCAGCCACAATGATCAGTCGGGCCATGACAGGGTTCGGACTCCTGAAAGAAGTGAAGGCAGGCGGCAATCAAGAGATACCTGACCGGGTGAGGCCGCCATCGTCACGCCATGACACCGTCACCATCATGGTTGTGTAGTGTAAAAGAGTATCGTGTGGGCGCCAACGTTGGGTCCGGCCGAATACCAGAGCGCCCCGCTGAAGGGCGGGGCGCTCTGAGGGTCAAGATGCAGGTGACCGATCAGTGGTCTTCAAGGCTCAGCGAGCCGTTCAGGTAGCGCGGTTTGAAGGTATTGCCATTGAGGCGTGCATTGTCAGGGTCGTTATGAATCAGCTCTGCCAGTGCCTGACGAGCTTCCTTTTTCATGTCCAGGCCCATGTAGCCCTCTACCATGACAGCCAGCGCGTCACGTGTGGCAGGGGTCTGCGGATAGTGTTCCAGTACCCAGCGCCCTCGATTGACGGCAGCCAGGTAGGCCTGCTTGCGCAGGTAGAAATCACCGATCTGAAGCTCGTGGCGTGCCAGAACGTTGCGCAAAAAGATGATGCGCTGACGGGCATCCGGAGCGTAGGCACTGTCCGGGAAGCGGCGGACCACCTCACCGAAATCAACATAGGCATCACGCGTGGCACCCAGATCGCGCTTGGAAATGTCGATCAGATCCAGGCTTTCCAGACTGAAACGACCCGATTCCCATGCCGCCATGCCACGCATGTAATAGGCATAGTCCACCTGAGGGTGGTCGGGATGCAGCCGAATGAAGCGGCTGGCCGCCGCACGTGAGGCTTCCCAGTTGCCGACCTGATAATAGCCGTAAATCAGCTCCAGCTGTGCCTGCTGCGCGTATTCGCCAAACGGGTAGCGGTTATCCAGCGTTTCAAGCTGAGTGACGGCAGCAGAGTAGCGGCCATTGTCGAGCGAGCTCTGAATGTTTTGGTAGAGCTGCTGTTCGGTAAGCTCTTTATCCTGCTCCTGGCTCTGGCTGCTGGCGCAACCGGCCAGCATGACGGCAGCCAGCGCAAGGGCGCTCAGGGAAATGGCGCGCATTGTCGTCCTCGTCTCAAACAAACCGTGGCGGCATGATAGAATCCGCCCAACAGCTACTGAATGAAGTGTGTGGGGCCTACTATACGGACCGGCAGCGCATTACGCGAATGACGCGCTGCCTGTTCCCGGTACCAATGACCCCGCACTATAAAGCATTGTAAAGCCGCGGCGAAATGCCCGGCCCATGCTCCTGCAGAGAATTGCATGTCACAGACCATCGAACAAACACACATTGTCCCCGACGCCATGACCGGTCTGCGACTGGATCAGGCGGCCGCAGAGCTCTTTGACGAGTTTTCCCGCGAACGCCTCAAAACCTGGATCAAGGAGGGCGTCCTGACCGTGGATGGGCAACAGATGCGCCCGCGTGCACCGGTCATGGCAGGTGCCACGCTGGTACTCAATGCCGTCCTGGAAGAAAACCCGGTCTGGGAAGCCGAAGCGATCGCGCTGGACATCGTGCATGAAGATGACGACGTGCTGGTGCTCAACAAGCCGGTCGGACTGGTGGTGCATCCGGCAGCGGGCAACTACAGCGGCACGCTGCTCAATGCGCTGCTGCATCATGCCCCGGAGCTTGCGACCCTGCCGCGCGCCGGTATCGTCCATCGTCTGGACAAGGACACCAGCGGATTAATGGTAGTGGCCAAAACGCTGGCCGCGCAGACATCTCTGGTCGAGCAGCTGCAGGCGCGTCGGGTCAAGCGTGAATACGACGCCATCGTGATCGGTGCCATGATCGCCGGGGGCAAGGTGGATGCCCCCATCGGTCGGCACCCGGCGGATCGCAAGCGTCAGGCCGTGGTGGCCAACGGCGGCAAGCCGGCAGTGACCCACTACCGGGTCGTCGAACGCTTTCGCGGTCATACCCATGTTCGCTGCCGTCTGGAAACCGGGCGTACCCACCAGATCCGTGTGCACATGGCGCATCAGCGGTTTCCGCTGGTAGGTGACCCGGTCTATGGTGGCCGCCTCAAGCTGCCTGCCGGGGCAGGTGAGGTGCTCAAGGAGACGCTGCGTCACTTCTCGCGACAGGCCCTGCACGCGCGTCGGCTTGCCTTTACGCACCCGACGAGCCACGAGACTGTCGAGTTCGGCGTGGAATTGCCGGATGACATGTTCATGCTGCTCGATATTCTGCGCGAGGATCAGGCACAGACATGAATCAGGACAGTCGCGATCAGCCCACGCTTATCGTGCCGGACTGGGTAGCACCGGGTTCGGTCGGCGCGTTTGTCACTACCCGTGAAACGGGCCCCAGTCAGGGCCCCTATGCCGCCTTCAATGCAGCTTCTCATGTGGGAGATGACCCTGAGACAGTGGCCTGGTTGCGTCAGTTGCTGGGCGCAAGAATCGGGGATCACCGTCCCTTGCTGTGGCTGGATCAGGTCCACGGCGCGCGGGTTCAGCAGTCCTTTCAAACGCCTCCGCCGCAGGCCGATGCCGCGATCGCACGTGATCAGCAGTATGCCTGCGTGATTCAGACTGCCGACTGTCTGCCGGTGCTGTTCTGTGATCGCCGCGGTACTCGAGTGGCGGCCGCTCATGCCGGCTGGCGCGGTCTGGCTGGTGGTGTGCTGGAGGCCACCATGGCCGCCCTTGGCTGTGCCCCCGAGGAGGTCATGGTCTGGCTCGGCCCTGCCATTTCCAACATGCAGTATGAAGTTGGGCGCGAAGTGCATGACGCCTTCGTCAATGTGCATCCCGAGGCTTCCAGCGCTTTCGAGGCAAGCCCCTATCGGCTGGGGCACTTCATGTGTGACCTCTATCGCCTGGCGCGCCTGCGTCTGGAGGCATTGGGCGTCACCGATATCAGCGGCGGCCATTTCTGTACGGCTTCCGATTCGCGCTTTTATTCCCATCGTCGCGACAACGGCCTGACCGGTCGCATGAGCAGCATTATCTGGCTTCGCTAGGGCGCTGTTGGCGCTCCGGCAAGCCTGTTTTGAATTTAACATAATATTTTTACTGACCCTGCTTGAAACGGTTTTCGGCGCCCCCATCTTTGTTGGCAATATACTGATACACGCGCTTTGAGATGCCGGTGCTGCGACTGTGCAGCCCTGATCGGCCAGAGCGCCGGATGAGAGGACACAGGATGCGAATCGACAAACTCACCAGTAAATTGCAGGCCGCGCTGGCCGACGCCCAGTCTCTGGCAGCAGGAAAAGGACACAATCAGCTTCAGCCGGGGCATGTGTTGCTGGCCCTGCTGGATAGTCGCGACTCGGGTTTCAAGGGCCTGATTCAGAAGGCAGGCGGTGACCCGGGGCGCGTCCGCGACGCCCTGGTCAGACATATGGAAGATCTGCCAACGGTCAGCCAGTTCGATGGCAATGTCACCATGGGTCAGGAGCTGGGCCAGCTTTTTAATCTTGCCGACCGCGAAGCGCAAAAGCGCGGTGATCAGTTCATCGCCACCGAACTGGTGCTTTTGGCAGCACTGCAGACAAGGTCGGCGGTCAGCCGTGCCCTGAGCGGTGCCGGTCTCAACGAGCAGGGCGTGCGTCGCGCCATCGACGAGCTGCGCGGCGGCGACAACGTCAGCGATGCGGAAGCCGAAGAAAAGCGCGAGGCGCTGGACAAGTACACCACGGATCTGACCGAGCGCGCCGCCAGCGGCAAGCTGGACCCCGTGATTGGCCGTGATGATGAAATCCGTCGCACCATTCAGGTGCTGCAGCGCCGGACCAAGAACAACCCGGTACTGATTGGCGAGCCCGGCGTGGGCAAGACCGCCATTGTCGAAGGTCTGGCCCAGCGCATCGTCAACGGCGAGGTGCCGGAGAGCCTCAAGGACAAGCGGGTATTGTCACTGGATCTTGGTGCCCTGCTGGCGGGCGCCAAGTATCGCGGTGACTTTGAAGAGCGTCTCAAGGCCGTGCTCAATGAGCTGGCCAAGGAAGAAGGGCGGGTCATTCTCTTCATTGATGAGCTCCACACCATGGTGGGTGCCGGCAAGACCGAGGGCTCGATGGATGCGGGCAACATGCTGAAGCCTGCCCTGGCACGCGGCGAGCTGCACTGCGTGGGCGCCACAACGCTGAATGAATATCGCCAGGACATCGAAAAGGACGCTGCTCTTGAGCGTCGTTTCCAGAAGGTGCTGGTCGATGAGCCTTCAGAGGAAGACACCATTGCCATCCTGCGTGGGCTCAAGGAGCGCTACGAGGTCCATCACGGGGTAGACATTACTGACCCGGCCATCATCGCTGCAGCACGTCTGTCGACACGCTACATCACCGACCGTCAGTTGCCGGACAAGGCGATCGACCTGATTGATGAGGCAGCCTCTCGCATCCGCATGGAGATGGATTCCAAGCCCGAGGAAATGGACCGGCTCGAGCGCCGTCTGATTCAGCTCAAGATCGAGCGTGAAGCTCTAAAGAAGGAAACCGACGAGGCCACCCGCAAGCGCCTGGAGCTGCTGGAAGGTCAGATCGAGACCATGTCGCGGGAATATGCCGATCTCGAAGAAGTCTGGAAGGCCGAGAAGGCCAGCCTTCAGGGTGCGGCGCAGTACAAGGCCGAACTTGAGCAGGCCCGCACTGATCTGGAAGCCGCGCGTCGTCAGGGCGATCTGGGACGCATGTCGGAAATCCAGTACGGCCTGATTCCGGATCTGGAGCGCAAAATCAGTGAGGCCGGTGAAGCCGAAAGTACGCCCTTGAGACTGCTTCGCTCGATCGTGACCGAAGAAGAAATTGCCGAAGTCGTGTCGCGCTGGACCGGTATTCCGGTCTCGAAAATGCTCGAGGGTGAACGCGACAAGCTCCTGCGCATGGAAGAGGCGCTGCATGAGCGCGTCATCGGCCAGGATGAGGCGGTCACGGCCGTGTCCAACGCGGTGCGTCGCTCACGCGCCGGCATCAGTGATCCCAATCGCCCCAACGGCTCCTTTTTGTTTCTGGGGCCGACCGGGGTAGGCAAGACAGAACTGTGCAAGTCGCTGGCCGGCTTTTTGTTCGATACCCAGGAAGCCATGGTGCGCATCGATATGTCAGAGTTCATGGAGAAGCACTCCGTGGCGCGTCTGATCGGGGCACCTCCGGGCTATGTGGGCTATGAGCAGGGCGGCTATTTGACCGAGGCCGTGCGGCGCAAGCCCTATTCGGTACTGCTGCTCGATGAGGTGGAGAAGGCCCACCCGGATGTCTTCAATATCCTTTTGCAGGTGCTTGAAGATGGCCGCCTGACCGATGGTCAGGGGCGGACGGTGGATTTTCGCAATACCGTGATCGTCATGACCTCGAATCTGGGGTCCAGCATCATTCAGAGCTATGCCAGCGAACAGGATGATGCCGGCTACGAGCGCATGCGTGCCGCGGTCATGGATGAAGTGGCCTCGCATTTTCGCCCCGAGCTGATCAACCGTATCGATGAGGTGGTCGTGTTCCATGCGCTGGGCCAGGCCCAGATCAAGTCGATTGCCAATATTCAGCTTGATCAGCTGCGTCGGCGGCTGGCGGATCGCGATGTCTCGCTTTCGATCAGCGAAGCAGCCATGGTCCAGCTGGCCGAGGCAGGTTTTGATCCAGTGTATGGCGCGCGTCCGCTGCGTCGTGCCATCCAGAATCGGATCGAAAACCCGCTGGCGCAGGCACTGCTGTCCGGGCGCTATGCTCCGGGTGACACCGTCCACGTGGAAGCGCGTGACGGGGAACTGATACTTGACCGACAGGGTGCTGAATAAGCGCCATCGACACGCAATGACAAAAGGGCGGCTACCCGAGGTAGCCGCCCTTTTTTATGGCCTGTCTGGAAGCACAGGCTTATGGCCTGCTGGAAGACCCCGTCGGTTCGACCAGCTCAGGGCGCCGTGTTCTGCAGCGTGGCTTCCGGGTAAATGGCCAACAGGGCGCGCAGCACGCCATTGGTCCATCCGAAACCATCCTGTGATGGATATTCACCGCCATCCGGGGCACCGTCGATGTCCATGACGTTGTACTTCTCCAGCAGCTTGTGGTCCTTTTCAAAGCGATAGAAGTTGTTGTGCATCCAGCGTTTGGCAATCGTGTCCGCCAGCCGGTCGTGACCGTAGCGCTTGAGCCCCTTGATGGCCATCCACTGAAGCGGTGCCCAGCCGTTGGGGGCATCCCACTGTTGAACGGTATCAATGGTAGAGGTCATCAGTCCGCCTGGCTGCAGCAGCTGATATTCCAGCGTATTGGCGACATGGGCGGCCTGTTCCTCTGTCGCAATGCCGAAATAAAGCGTAAAGACGATAGAGGCATTGATGCTGTCGGTCAGTGCGTTGTCATGCCAGAGATAGTCTCCGAAACGCTTTTCTTCCTCGGACCAGAACAGCCGACGCAGAGCATCGAGACGTGAATTGGCCGCACTCTGGAACAGGTCGGCGCGCTGGTAGTGGCCGAGTCTGCGGTGTGTCGACGCCAGCACGGACTCCATGTTGTGAAGCAGGCAGTTAAGATCCAGCGGCAGGATGTCCACGGTGCGAATGGTCCCCAGATCATGGGGATCACTCAGCCAGCGGGAACTGAAGTCCCAGCCGCTTTCGGCACCGGCGCGGAGATTGCGCCATACCTCGATATGGTCGCGGCTGGTGTGATCGGCCGTATCCATATCCTCACGAAAGGACTCTTCGCGCGGCGTGTTCAGATCGTCCCAGTGGCGATTGAGCAGTGTGCCTTCGGAGAGCTTGACGCAGCGACGGTAGGCTTCGCCGTGATGTAGTGCCTCGACGCCATCCATCCAGTAGATATATTCACGCTCCATCTGGGGCAGATAGTGCTCATACACCCCTTCACCATCATGCTGGGCAAGCTGGCCGACCATGCCGCAGAAAAACGGCGGCTGGGAGCGGGATAGATAATAGGTACGGTTGCCGTTGGGCACATGACCGTAGGCATTGATCAAAAAGGCAGCGTTATTGACCATGTCACGCATGAGATCGATGCGACCGCTCTGGCGCAGACCCAGCATGGTGAAATAGGTGTCCCAGTAATAGATCTCGTTGAAGCGCCCACCGGGCACCACATAGGCGTGGGGCAGGGGCAGTCGCGACGAACTGGGGTTATAGCGGGGCCGTGGCTGCCGGGTCAGCACATTCCACAACGCATCGATATGGTCGCGTATGTTGTCCTGGCGCTGAGGCGGTTCGACGTTGGCCTGGGTTTCGATGCGTTCAAAGCGCGCTTCCACAAATTCGCGCAGGGTCTTGTTGCTGACGCAGGGGGCATCACCGCAGTCCGAGTAACGCTCTCGGAGCCGGGCGTAGTCAGCCATGATATCCTCGACCGGTTTGGTCGGAATCATGTCCACAAAGGTCTTGCTGTCATCGAACAGACCACGACTCTGTACATCGTGGAACAGTCTGCCCCAGAGGTGCTCTGGCAATGGCGGAAGTTCGGCAACTTCCGGCGTGTCCGGCATCGAAGGTGTCAATGCGGCAGCGGTCATGGTCATGGCAAATTCCTGAAACAATAAATGACGTTTCTGCCCGATCGTGGCTGGCAGGTTGAAAGTGGCACTGTCCTGACAGTTTCGGGACGCCTTCGGTACGCAATGCGCCCCTTTATGATGACCGGTGTTAACACAGGATAGTTCATCATGAGGCCATTTCCCGGGTACACACCATAACGGCAGACACTAATCAAAACTGTTGTGCTTCCATGCACTGATATCGTGCAATATGTAGCCCCTATTCGAGGTCTGAGCGCTATAAATGCGCATCCATCAGTTGACACCGGAGCATCACTGATAGAGTCTTGAAGGTTCCTGATTGCAGGCATGAATTCTCCGGGCAACCCCCGGATCATGGAGGACAGCCGCGTGGCGACTGCCTGCCTGCCCAAGGACCTGAACAGGCGGGCCAACCCCCTGCCTGATCAACGCCCCTATATGTCGACCCGACATAAGATTGAGCAGGTCCTCGTTGCAACCGATCATCAGGCTGCAGCATCAGGTGTCGCTGGCCCCGGGCCGCGGCAGGCGGCCAAGCCGTCCTCGAACGCCGATGCGCATCGCATCGTGAACGCACTCGAGACCTTATAGGGGAACTCAAACGTGGAATTGCTTTCCGGAGCCGATATGCTCGCCCGCTTCCTCAAGGATGAGGGCGTTGAATATATCTACGGCTACCCCGGCGGTGCAGCGCTACACATCTATGATGCGCTGTTTCGCCAGGATGATGTCAAACATATTCTTGTTCGCCATGAACAGGCGGCAACCCATATGGCCGACGGTTATGCCCGTGCCTCGGGTAAACCCGGTGTGGTGCTGGTCACCTCCGGTCCCGGAGCGACCAACGCGGTCACGGGGATTGCCACGGCCTACATGGATTCCATACCAATGGTCGTGCTGTGTGGTCAGGTGGCCAGCCACCTGATTGGTGAGGATGCCTTTCAGGAAACCGACATTGTCGGGGTCACGCGTCCCATCGTGAAGCACAGTTTTTCGATCCGTCATCCTTCCGATATACCGACTGTACTCAAAAAGGCCTTTTATATTGCCTCTTCGGGTCGTCCGGGTCCGGTCGTGGTCGATATCCCCAAGGACATGACCGCGCCGACCGAACGCTACGAGTATGTCTATCCTCGCAAGGTCAAGCTGCGTTCCTACAATCCTGTGTCACGCGGCCATACCGGTCAGATTCGCAAGGCGGTCGAGCTGATCATGAGCGCCCGGCGTCCCGTGATCTTTGCCGGTGGCGGGGTGATTACCGGCCGTGCCTCCGAGGCCCTGACGGCGCTGGCGCATCGGCTCAATATTCCCGTGATCACCTCACTGATGGGGCTTGGTGCCTTCCCGCAAAACGATCCTCAGTCGCTGGGCTGGCCGGGCATGCATGGCTCCTATGAGGCCAACATGGCCATGCACAACAGTGATCTGGTACTGGGTGTTGGCGTGCGCTTTGACGATCGCGTGACCAACAACGTCACTCGCTTCTGTCCCGATGCCCGCATCGTGCACATTGATGTTGATCCCAGCTCCATTTCCAAGACCGTGCATGCCGATGTGCCCATTGTCGGGGCCGCCGATAACGTGCTCAACGAGATGCTCAACCAGATCGGTCAGCGTACAGAGGCGCAGGAGCCACTGGACGAATGGTGGGAGACGATCAACGCCTGGCGTGACGAGCGTCGCGGCAAGCTCTATGAGCCTGCCGCTGCCGGTGAGCCCCTCAAGCCCCAGCAGGTGGTCGAAGCCGTGCATCGCGTCACGCACGGTGATGCCTATGTCGTGACCGATGTCGGTCAGCATCAAATGTTTGCCGCTCAGTACTACAAGTTCAATCAGCCCAATCGCTGGATCTCGTCAAGCGGTCTGGGAACGATGGGTTTTGGGCTGCCGGCGGCCATGGGCATCAAGCTCAACTATCCCGATGAGCATGTCGTATTGTTCACGGGGGAGGGCAGCTTTCAGATGATGATGCAGGAACTGTCGACCTGTAAGCAGTTCGGCATTCCGGTCAAGATCGTCAATCTCAACAATGCCTCGCTGGGAATGGTGCGCCAGTGGCAGGATCTGAATTACAAATCTCGCCATGCCCACTCCTATATGGAGTCACTGCCTGATTTTGAAAAGCTGATCGAGGCCTATGGCTTCAAGGCCATCACGGTAAGAACGCCTGAAGAGCTTGAGCCGGCGCTTGAAGAAGCGTTTCGCTCAAAGGATGAGCTGGTGTTTCTCGATATCCATGTCGACCCGCGCGAGCACGTCTATCCGATGCAGGTTCCGCAGGGGGCCATGTGTGACATGCTGCTATCGAAGACGGAGCGAACCTGATGCGCCATATCATATCGATGCTGCTTGAAAACGAGCCGGGCGCCCTGTCACGCGTGATCGGTCTCTTTTCCCAGCGCAACTTCAATATCGAAACGCTCAACGTGGCACCGACCGATGACCCGACGCTGTCGCGTCTGACGGTGACCACCAATGGCGATGAGCGCATCATCGAGCAGATCACCAAGCACCTCAATCGTCTGATTGATGTGGTCAAGCTGGTGGATCTGACCGAAGGCGCGCATATCGAGCGCGAACTGATGCTGGTCAAGGTCAAGGCGCAGGGGAGTGCGCGCGATGAGGTCAAGCGCACGGCGGACATCTTCCGGGCTCAGATCGTGGATGTGACGCCAAGCATCTATACCGTGCAGATTACCGGCGATGCCAACAAGATGGATGCCTTCCTGCAGGCCGTGACGCCTCTGGGAGTGCTGGAAGTGGCGCGTACCGGCGTGTCCGGAATTGCACGTGGTGACAAGGTGCTGAGCATCTGACGCCGAAGTTTTTGCACAACGTTTACGTTAATCGATAGCGTTTATGTCAACCGATGGCGCTGCCGTCCATTAAGAGGTGAAGGTAATGCAGGTTTATTACGACAAGGATTGCGATCTCTCTCTCATCCAGGGCAAGAAGGTCACCATCCTGGGATACGGCTCGCAGGGCCATGCCCACGCCAATAACCTCAAGGAGTCCGGCGTTGATGTCACCGTCGCACTGCGCAAGGGTTCCGGTTCCTGGCAGAAGGCAGAAGGGTCGGGTCTGAAAGTCGCTGAAGTGGCCGATGCGGTTTCTGGTGCTGATATCGTCATGTTCCTGGCGCCCGATGAGCACCAGAAGCAGATCTACTACCGTGACGTCGAGCCTAACCTGAAGGAAGGCGCTGCGCTGGCCTTTGCACATGGTTTCAACGTGCATTACCAGCAGATCGAGCCGCGCGAAGATCTGGACGTCATCATGATCGCACCCAAGGCGCCGGGTCATACCGTGCGCCAGACCTATACCCAGGGCGGTGGTGTGCCGAGCCTGATTGCGGTCTATCAGGACAAGTCCGGCAAGGCACGTGAACTGGCCCTGTCCTACGCCAGCGCCAACGGCGGTGGTCGTGCCGGGATTATCCACACCACCTTCCAGGAAGAGACCGAAACCGACCTGTTCGGTGAGCAGGCTGTTCTCTGTGGTGGCGCTACTGCGCTGGTACAGGCCGGCTTTGAAACGCTGGTGGAAGCAGGTTACGCCCCGGAAATGGCCTACTTCGAGTGTCTGCACGAGCTCAAGCTGATTGTTGATCTGATGTATGAAGGCGGCATGGCCGACATGCGTTACTCGATATCCAACACGGCAGAATATGGTGATTACGTTACAGGTCCGAAAATCGTGACCGAAGACACCAAAAATGCCATGCGTCAGGTGCTCAAGGACATTCAGGAAGGAACCTTTGCCAAGGACTTCATTCTGGATCACCAGGCCGGCTTCCCGACGCTCAAGGCCAAGCGCCGTCGCGGTGCCGAGCACCAGATCGAAGAGGTCGGTACCAAGCTGCGTGGCATGATGCCCTGGATTGCTGCCAACAAGATGGTCGACAAGTCGAAAAACTGATTTGAAGGACCCTCGAGAGAGTTGAAACCTCGAGAAAACGGATGCGATAGCGCATCCGTTTTTTTATGCCTGTCATTTGAGAGGCATTGCTCGAAAGTATTTGAGGTGCGTCACTCAGGGCTGCTGGAAAAGCTGACCCTGTGTGGTCTCGGTGGCGACGGGCATGACCGTGACGCCGTCGCCGCGATAAATGATGCCGCCCTGCACGATACGCGCGGTCATGCCGCCATGGCCGCGCAGGGCGTTGTAGCCACCCGGCCCCAGAGTCCTTTCCATGCGACTGCAGGGGGCGCACGGCCCGGTAATCTCAAGGATCACGTCATCACCAATGGCCAGCTGCTGCTGTCGGCAGGCCAGCAGGTTAAGCCCCGAGACCACAAGGTTGCGCCTGAGCTGCTCTGGAGCCAGTATCGCCATGCCACAAAAGGCAGCAACGACCGGTAAATGCTCGGCCTGAAAGAGCGTGACTTCGCGCTTGCCGCCGCGAGCGCTGTAATGATCCCCCTCAATGCCCCGACCCTCGATCAGGGTAAGCGTGTCTGTCACATCGACATCACCATGACGCTCGGGACGGCGGCTCAACCATTCCAGGCGGCCGGGGTAGGGGAAGTGCGTCATGAGGCTTCTTAAACTTTCCATTTCCTCTCCGTGTTAACACCTGGTCATCTTCTATGCTTTGATGGTCGTATCTTTTCAAAGGACATCATTGTCATGACGCAGACGCCCCCACCGAACAATCGACCGCCCCGCGATCCTTTCTCCGAGTTCAAGGATGACACGGAAGTGGTTGAAGACATCGTGCAAAACGGTGAGCGCATACGCCGGCGCGGTATTTACCTGTTGCCCAACCTCTTTACTACCGCCGCGCTTTTTTCGGGCTTCTTTTCCGTTGTGGCGGCGCTCAATGGCAACTTCGGCTCGGCGGCCATCGCCATCTTTGTCTCCATGGTGCTCGACGGCTTCGATGGCCGTGTCGCTCGCATGACCAATACGCAAAGCGCTTTCGGTGAAGAATACGATAGCCTCGCCGACATGCTCTCCTTTGGTGTGGCCCCGGCGATCGTGGCCTTTGCCTGGATACTTCAGGACGTGGGCAACCTTGGCTGGATAGCGGCCTTTGTCTATGTGGCCGGCGCGGCGCTGCGTCTGGCACGCTTTAACGTACAGATCGGCAGCACCGACAAGAAGTGGTTCATAGGCCTGCCCAGTCCGTCGGCGGCAGCAGTAGTGGCAGGTTTTGTCTGGACCTTTCACAGCTTTGAAGCCACCGCTTTTGGCTTCAAGGTACTTATGGCCATTATTGTGGCGGCGGTCGGTATTTTGATGGTCAGTAACATCCGCTACTACAGCTTCAAGGAAGTGGACTTCAAAAGCCCCGTCCCCTTTGTGGCACTGCTGGCCATTGTTCTGGCCTTTGTTCTGATCTCGCTGGAGCCTGCCGTCATGCTGTTGCTGCTGTTTGGCAGCTATGCGGCATCGGGTCCGATACTGGCCATTATGCGTCGCACCGGTCACGCCAAACCCATCAGCAGCGGCATCGCCACCACTGAAGAAGAGATGGAAGCAGCCAATGCCGAAGCTCCTGAAACATCAGCACCGGCTGATGAGTCAGGGGTGTCAGGGCCTTCAGCAACATCCGAAAAAACCGATGAAAGAAAGTAGCCTCTTTTTTGGAACAAGGGGTTGCGCCCTTGGGGTCTGATCTATAAAGTACGCATCCGCTGCCACGGAGCACACGGCGACGAGGCAGCGGAGAAGTTTGGCAGGTGATTGTTTTGACTGAGGTTTTGGTCATCCAATCAGGATCACGGATCCAGCCGCTGACTTCCGAATCGAAAAAAAGAGGTTGACTTTTCGATTCAGGGCTGTAAAATGCCCACTCTCTCGAAGCAGCCGCCACGGCGACTGAGGTAACATCTTCGAGACGCTCTTTAACAAGTCGATCAGGCAATTTGTGTGGGCGTCTGGCTCGTGTGTGACACCAGTCACATAGATAGTCGAGCAGACGAACACTCGTCAAGAGTAACTAGTTTGACCTCGAGCCCGGATTGATTCACCTCGCGGACTGCTTCGGCAGGCCTCGAAACGAATCTCAAAGCTTCAAAATAAACTGAAGAGTTTGATCATGGCTCAGATTGAACGCTGGCGGCAGGCCTAACACATGCAAGTCGAGCGGTAACAGGGGTAGCTTGCTACCCGCTGACGAGCGGCGGACGGGTGAGTAATGCATGGGTATCTGCCCGGTAGTGGGGGATAACTCGGGGAAACCCGAGCTAATACCGCATACGTCCTACGGGAGAAAGCAGGGGATCTTCGGACCTTGCGCTATCGGATGAGCCCATGTCGGATTAGCTTGTTGGTGAGGTAACGGCTCACCAAGGCGACGATCCGTAGCTGGTCTGAGAGGATGATCAGCCACACCGGGACTGAGACACGGCCCGGACTCCTACGGGAGGCAGCAGTGGGGAATATTGGACAATGGGGGGAACCCTGATCCAGCCATGCCGCGTGTGTGAAGAAGGCCTTCGGGTTGTAAAGCACTTTCAGTGGGGAAGAAGGCATGATGATTAATACTCGTCATGAAGGACATCACCCACAGAAGAAGCACCGGCTAACTCCGTGCCAGCAGCCGCGGTAATACGGAGGGTGCAAGCGTTAATCGGAATTACTGGGCGTAAAGGGCGCGTAGGCGGCTTGCCAAGCCGGATGTGAAAGCCCCGGGCTCAACCCGGGAACGGCATTCGGAACTGGTAGGCTAGAGTGCAGGAGAGGAAGGTGGAATTCCCGGTGTAGCGGTGAAATGCGTAGAGATCGGGAGGAATACCAGTGGCGAAGGCGGCCTTCTGGACTGACACTGACGCTGAGGCGCGAAAGCGTGGGTAGCAAACAGGATTAGATACCCTGGTAGTCCACGCCGTAAACGATGTCGACCAGCCGTTGGACCCCTTGAGGGTTTGGTGGCGCAGTTAACGCAATAAGTCGACCGCCTGGGGAGTACGGCCGCAAGGCTAAAACTCAAATGAATTGACGGGGGCCCGCACAAGCGGTGGAGCATGTGGTTTAATTCGATGCAACGCGAAGAACCTTACCTGCTCTTGACATCCTGCGAATTCCTCAGAGATGAGGAAGTGCCTTCGGGAACGCAGAGACAGGTGCTGCATGGCTGTCGTCAGCTCGTGTTGTGAAATGTTGGGTTAAGTCCCGTAACGAGCGCAACCCCTATCCCTTTTTGCCAGCGCGTAATGGCGGGAACTTCAGGGAGACTGCCGGTGACAAACCGGAGGAAGGTGGGGACGACGTCAAGTCATCATGGCCCTTACGAGCAGGGCTACACACGTGCTACAATGGCCGGTACAAAGGGTTGCGAAGCGGCGACGTGAAGCCAATCCCAGAAAGCCGGCCTCAGTCCGGATCGGAGTCTGCAACTCGACTCCGTGAAGTCGGAATCGCTAGTAATCGTGGATCAGAATGCCACGGTGAATACGTTCCCGGGCCTTGTACACACCGCCCGTCACACCATGGGAGTGGACTGCACCAGAAGTGGTTAGCTTAACCTTCGGGAGAGCGATCACCACGGTGTGGTTCATGACTGGGGTGAAGTCGTAACAAGGTAGCCGTAGGGGAACCTGCGGCTGGATCACCTCCTTAAACGACAAGTGCTCACGCGAACCAGCGCGTCCACACAAATTGCCTGATCGGATAGAGCGAAGACTGCTTGGGTCTGTAGCTCAGTTGGTTAGAGCGCACCCCTGATAAGGGTGAGGTCGGCAGTTCGAGTCTGCCCAGACCCACCAACCTGTCGGGGCCTTAGCTCAGCTGGGAGAGCGCCTGCCTTGCACGCAGGAGGTCAGCGGTTCGATCCCGCTAGGCTCCACCATACAGCTCGGTGTCACAGTCTCGCTCCTACTGATGAAACCACAGTCAAAAGTCATGATGATGACAATCATCGACATGATTTCTGACTGTCTTTTTGACAGTACGCTCTTTAACAATGTGGATCATGCTGACCTGTCGGTCGGTGAACACCTCATCTTCGGATGAGCGTTGTGACCCGGCCGGCAGACAACGTATAAATTTATCGTCATGCATAGTCGTATGCATGCCGGTAAATGTAGTGTGATTGTGAGACCGGACCCCTTGGGGTTATATGGTCAAGCGATTAAGCGCACACGGTGGATGCCTAGGCAGTCAGAGGCGATGAAGGACGTGACAGCCTGCGATAAGCGTCGGTGAGGTGGCAAATGACCTGCGACCCGGCGATTTCCGAATGGGGAAACCCACCTGCCACAAGGCAGGTATTCATGAGCCAATACATAACTCATGAAGGCGAACCGGGAGAACTGAAACATCTAAGTACCCCGAGGAAAAGACATCAATTGAGATTCCCCCAGTAGCGGCGAGCGAACGGGGACCAGCCCTTAAGCAGTGCAACCGATAGGCGAACAGTCTGGGAAGTCTGACCATAGCAGGTGATAGTCCTGTAGCCGAAATCCGAGCATTGTGAAATCGAGTAGGTCGGGGCACGTGAAACCCTGACTGAACATGGGGGGACCATCCTCCAAGGCTAAATACTCCTGACTGACCGATAGTGAACCAGTACCGTGAGGGAAAGGCGAAAAGAACCCCGGCGAGGGGAGTGAAATAGATCCTGAAACCGTGTGCGTACAAGCAGTGGGAGCAGACTTGTTCTGTGACTGCGTACCTTTTGTATAATGGGTCAGCGACTTATTCTCAGTAGCGAGCTTAACCGAATAGGGGAGGCGCAGGGAAACCGAGTCTTAAATGGGCGACTTAGTTGCTGGGAATAGACCCGAAACCGGGCGATCTATCCATGGCCAGGATGAAGGTCAGGTAACACTGACTGGAGGTCCGAACTCAAGTATGTTGAAAAATGCTGAGATGAGCTGTGGATCGGAGTGAAAGGCTAATCAAGCTCGGAGATAGCTGGTTCTCCTCGAAAGCTATTTAGGTAGCGCCTCACGTATTACCACCGGGGGTAGAGCACTGTTTCGGCTAGGGGGCCATCCCGGCTTACCAACCCGAGGCAAACTCCGAATACCGGTGAGTACAGCGTGGGAGACACACAGCGGGTGCTAACGTCCGTTGTGAAAAGGGAAACAACCCAGACCGCCAGCCAAGGTCCCAAAATCCCGGTTAAGTGGGAAACGATGTGGGAAGGCACAGACAGCCAGGAGGTTGGCTTAGAAGCAGCCATCCTTTAAAGAAAGCGTAATAGCTCACTGGTCGAGTCGGCCTGCGCGGAAGATGTAACGGGGCTCAAACCGGGTACCGAAGCTGCGGGTGCATCCTTATGGATGCGCGGTAGAGGAGCGTTGTGTAAGCCTGCGAAGGTGGATCGTGAGGTCTGCTGGAGGTATCACAAGTGCGAATGCTGACATGAGTAACGACAAGGGGAGTGAAAACCTCCCCCGCCGGAAGACCAAGGGTTCCTGTTCGACGTCAATCGGAGCAGGGTGAGTCGACCCCTAAGGCGAGGCCGAAAGGCGTAGTCGATGGGAAACGGGTTAATATTCCCGTACCGGATGTTATTGCGATGGGGGGACGAAGAAGGCTAGGTGAGCCAGGCGTTGGTTGTCCTGGTAAAAGCGAGTAGGCCTGGGGATCAGGCAAATCCGGTCCTCTATAAGCCGAGACGCGAGACGAACAGACTACGGTCTGGAAGTCACTGATGCCACGCTTCCGGGAAAAGCCTCTAAGCTTCAGATAACATGCGATCGTACCCCAAACCGACACAGGTGGTCAGGTAGAGAATACCAAGGCGTATGAGAGAACTCGGGTGAAGGAACTAGGCAAAATGGCACCGTAACTTCGGGAGAAGGTGCGCCGGCCAGGGTAACGGGACTTGCTCCCTCAGCTCTGACCGGCCGAAGAGACCAGGTGGCTGCAACTGTTTATTAAAAACACAGCACTCTGCCAACGCGTAAGCGGACGTATAGGGTGTGACGCCTGCCCGGTGCCGGAAGGTTAATTGATGGTGTTAGCCGCAAGGCGAAGCTCTTGATCGAAGCCCCGGTAAACGGCGGCCGTAACTATAACGGTCCTAAGGTAGCGAAATTCCTTGTCGGGTAAGTTCCGACCTGCACGAATGGCGTAATGATGGCCACGCTGTCTCCACCCGAGACTCAGTGAAATTGAAATCGCTGTGAAGATGCAGTGTACCCGCGGCTAGACGGAAAGACCCCGTGAACCTTTACTATAGCTTCACACTGGACGCTGATGTTACCTGTGTAGGATAGCTGGGAGGCTTTGAAACCCTGACGCCAGTTGGGGTGGAGCCAATCTTGAAATACCAGCCTGGTATCATTGGCGTTCTAACTCCGCACCGTGATCCGGTGTGAGGACAGTGTGTGGTGGGTAGTTTGACTGGGGCGGTCTCCTCCTAAAGAGTAACGGAGGAGCACTAAGGTACCCTCAGCACGGTTGGAAATCGTGCAATGAGTGCAAGAGCATAAGGGTGCTTGACTGCGAGACGGACATGTCGAGCAGGTGCGAAAGCAGGTTCTAGTGATCCGGTGGTTCTGTATGGAAGGGCCATCGCTCAACGGATAAAAGGTACTCCGGGGATAACAGGCTGATACCGCCCAAGAGTTCATATCGACGGCGGTGTTTGGCACCTCGATGTCGGCTCATCACATCCTGGGGCTGAAGTCGGTCCCAAGGGTATGGCTGTTCGCCATTTAAAGTGGTACGCGAGCTGGGTTTAGAACGTCGTGAGACAGTTCGGTCCCTATCTGCCGTGGGCGTCGGAAGTTTGAGAAGTGCTGCTCCTAGTACGAGAGGACCGGAGTGGACGCACCGCTGGTGTACCGGTTGTCATGCCAATGGCACCGCCGGGTAGCTATGTGCGGACGGGATAACCGCTGAAGGCATCTAAGCGGGAAGCCCCCTTCAAGATGAAACTTCCCTGGAGCCTCGAGCTCCCTGAAGGGCCCTTGAAGACGACAAGGTTGATAGGCGCGGTGTGTAAGTGCAGCAATGCATTGAGCTGACGCGTACTAATTGCCCGTGAGGCTTGACCATATAACACCCAAGTGGTTCGCATCACGCGAATGCGTTGATATATCGATCAGCATGATCCCGATTTTGACCCGCTGCTCAAGAGCAGCCGGTCTGCAGAATTGCCTGACGACCATAGCGTGCCGGCACCACCCGATCCCTTCCCGAACTCGGTAGTGAAACGGCTCCGCGCCGATGGTAGTGTGGGGTCTCCCCATGTGAGAGTAGGTCATCGTCAGGCACCCTTTCCGAACCCCGGTCCTTAACAGGACCGGGGTTCTTTTATGTGCGCCATCCGGCCGCCACGGCCCGTGGCGTCGGCCCCGCCCGCGGTCACTGGCGTGACCGGCGGGCGAGGGCCCCCCGCCTCAGGACGTCTCGTTCATGGCCGCCAGCGCGGCGGTCAGGGTCGTCATCTCCGCCTCGGTACCGATCGGTAAACCCAAAAAAGGGTTTATATGGGAAAATCAAACGCTTCCCATGCAAAGAGACTTGGTATTACATCGATTTTTGCACCACAATGAATAGGCAAGTGCCCGGGTTTTCGGGTATATCGTTGATGTAATGAATACAGTAGGCAAGGGAGAGCTGACGATGAAAAAGACACTGGGTATTTTGCTGGCCGCAATGATGGTATTTGCCGTAGCCGGTTGCGATAACGATGACGGTCCTGCTGAAGAGACCGGCGCAAAGATCGATAACGCCGCCGATAACGCCGGAGATACGACCAGCGATGCAGCTGACTCTGTCGGCGACGCTGCCAGCGATGCAGCTGACTCCACTGGCCAGGCCATGGAAGATGCTGGTGACTCCATCAGCGACAGCGCTGAAGAGCACAGCAACTGATCTATCCTGATAGGGTAGAGAAGTGAAAAAGCCTCCTGACAACCGTCAGGAGGCTTTTTTAATCTAGCACGACTGCCTGGGCAATTACTGGGCGCTGGCCGCGCCCACGGCTGCACCTGCTGCGCCGCCGATCAGAGCGCCCGTACCTGCACTGCCTCCCGTAATGGCACCGGCAGCAGCACCTGTGAGGCCACCAATGCCCGCGCCCTGAGCCGCACTGCGCCCGGTAGGGCTGCTACAGGCCGTCAGAAGCGCAAGCGTTGCCACGGTCATCATTATCACAATGCCTTTATGCATGATGTTTCTCCTCGCAAGGATTCAATAAAGGATAGCTGTATTCCATGATTATCGGCCATTCAGGTAAATACTGGATCCGAAATCCTGAGCAATTTGAAAAACGCCCGTAAAAAAGCCCTGCAATAAGCAGGGCCATATATTCCTGATCGAATGGCTGTCGCAGGACAGCTCTCCGAATCCTGTACTGCTCAGTCCCAGGTCAGCGCGCCGCCGGTCTGATACTCGGTCACCCGCGTTTCAAAGAAGTTCTTTTCCTTGGGCAGATCGATCAGTTCCGACATCCAGGGGAACGGGTTTTCCACGTCATCAAAGAGCAGACCCAGACCGATCTGCTCGCTGCGACGGTTGGCAATGAACTGCATATACTGCTCGGTGAGCTCGGCATTCAGGCCCAGGATGCCACGCGGCATGGTTTCACGGCCATAGGCCGCTTCCAGCTCGTAGGCTTCCAGAAGCATGCCACGCACTTCCTGCTGGAAGGCGTCGTCCCACAGGTGCGGGTTTTCGATCTTGATCTGATTGATGCAGTCGATGCCAAAGTTCAGGTGGATGGACTCATCGCGCAGAATGTACTGATACTGCTCGGCGATACCTACCATCTTGTTGCGGCGACCCAGCGCCAGGATCTGGGCAAAACCGGTGTAGAACCACATGCCTTCAAACACGACATAGAAGGCCACCAGCGCGCGCAAAAACGCCTTGTCACGCTCGATGGTGCCGGTTGTGAAGCTCGGGTCTTCCAGTGCCTGTGTGTATTTAAGCGCCCAGGCATCCTTGTCGGTGATCGAGGGGATTTCCCGATACATGTTGAAAAGCTCACCCTCATCCAGACCCAGCGACGTGCAGATGTACTGGAAGGTATGGGTATGGATGGCTTCTTCAAAGGCCTGACGCAGCAGGTACTGGCGACATTCCGGATTGGTGATGTTGCGATAGACAGCCAGCACGATGTTGTTGGCAACCAGCGACTCGGCAGTGGCGAAAAAGCCGAGGTTGCGCTTGAGCATCAGCACTTCGTCTTCGGTCAGCCCCTGCGGGCTATTGATCGGCGCACGCCATGTGGCGATATCACCCTGCATGGAGACTTCGGTCGGCATCCAGTGGTTGTTACAGCCGGCCAGATACTTTTCCCACGCCCAGCTGTACTTCAACGGCAACAGCTGGTTGACGTCGCTCTGGGCATTGATCATGGCCTTCTGGCTGGCATCAATACGCTGAGCACCGGCCTGAATTTCACCCAGACCGGTGTTGTCGACCTGGTCATTGTCATCAGCAAACAGGTTTGTCTCTTGCATGATTCTCTCCCTTGCCATCACCCG
This sequence comes from Kushneria sp. Sum13, assembly GCF_052692355.1. Taxonomy (NCBI): domain Bacteria; kingdom Pseudomonadati; phylum Pseudomonadota; class Gammaproteobacteria; order Oceanospirillales; family Halomonadaceae; genus Kushneria; species Kushneria sp. Sum13. The sequence continues at coordinate 2,775,684 of NZ_CP199847.1, read as the reverse complement.
AGCATGTTCAACGGCGAGTGTGGTCTTGAATGCAGTAGACAGTGGCCCTGCAGGGCCACCGTCGTATCGATCAAATTACTGGCAGGCTTCGCAGTCCGGATCATCGAGTGAGCAGGCCAGCGGCGGTGCCGAACCCAGCGGCTGCTGAGCGTCCTGCGGTGCTTCTGATGACGGCGCGGGCGCTGTCTGCGGCGTCGGTGCGTTGGGCTTGACGCCGGTCAGCTTGCCATCGGTCCCCTTGAGCGTGGATTTCTCAAGGCGAGTAGAGGCCTGTGCACGGAGGTAATAGGTGGTCTTCAGACCCAGCTGCCACGCCATGCGGTAGGTGGTATCCAGCTTGCGACCGGAAACACCGCTGATATAGAGGTTCAGGGACTGTGCCTGGTCAATCCACTTCTGACGGCGCGAGGCGGCCTCAACGATCCAGCGCGGTTCGATTTCAAACGCCGTGGCATAGCGCTGCTTCAGATCGTCCGGAATGCGGTCGATCGGCTGAAGCGAGCCATCGTAGTACTTGAGGTCATTGATCATCACCTCATCCCACAGGCCACGCGCCTTGAGTGCATGCACCATGTGCGAGTTGACCACCGTGAACTCGCCCGACAGATTCGACTTCACATACAGGTTCTGATAGGTCGGCTCGATCGACTGCGTGACGCCACAGATGTTGGAAATGGTGGCCGTCGGCGCGATCGCCATGACGTTGGAGTTACGCATGCCCTGACGACGTACCTTGTTGCGGATATGGTCCCAGTCCTGTGTGGTGGACGTGTCCATCTGCAGATACTGTTCGCCACGTTCGCGTTGCAGGTCATTAATGGAGTCGATGGGCAGAATGCCCTGGCTCCAGAGTGAGCCTTCGTAGGACTCATAACAACCACGCTCGGCTGCCAGATCGCTGGAAGCTTCGATGGCGTGATAGCTGATCAGCTCCATGGAACGATCGGCAAAGGTCACGGCGTCATCGGAGGCATAGGCAATACCGTGCTTGTACAGCGCATCCTGAAAGCCCATCAGACCCAGACCGACCGGGCGGTGACGGAAGTTGGAGCGCCTGGCCTGCGGTACGGCGTAGTAGTTGATGTCGATGACGTTATCGAGCATGCGCACGGCTGTCTTGACCGACCGCTTGAGCTTCTCGCCGTCCAGCTGACCATTGACCACGTGAGCGGCCAGGTTGATCGACCCCAGGTTACAGACGGCAATTTCGTCAACGCTGGTATTGAGCGTGATTTCGGTGCACAGGTTGGAGGAGTGCACGACACCGGCATGACGCTGTGGGCTGCGCAGGTTGCACGGATCCTTGAAGGTGATCCAGGGGTGGCCTGTTTCAAACAGCATCGACAGCATCTTGCGCCACAGATCCTTGGCCTGCACACGCTTGAACAGCGTGATCTCACCGGTCTGCGTCATGGCTTCGTATTCTTCATAGCGCTTTTCAAACGCCGCGCCATAAAGGTCATGCAGATCCGGGCAGGTGGCCGGCGAGAAGAGAGTCCATTCCTTTTCTTCGCTGACGCGCTTCATGAACAGATCCGGCACCCAGTTGGCCGTGTTCATGTCATGCGTGCGGCGACGGTCATCACCGGTGTTCTTGCGAAGCTCGAGGAACTCCTCGACGTCCATGTGCCAGGTTTCCAGGTACGAACAGACAGCGCCCTTGCGCTTGCCACCCTGGTTAACCGCCACGGCCGTGTCGTTGACGACCTTGAGGAAGGGCACAACACCCTGGGACTTGCCGTTGGTGCCCTTGATGTAGGAGCCCAGTGCACGTACCGGTGTCCAGTCGTTGCCCAGACCGCCGGCCCACTTGGAGAGCATGGCATTGTCGCGAATGGCGCCGTAGATGCCTTCAAGGTTATCCGGCACGGTGGTCAGATAGCACGAGGACAGCTGGCTGCGAATGGTGCCGGCATTGAACAGCGTGGGCGTCGAGGTCATGTAATCGAAGCTCGACAGCAGCTCGTAGAACTCGATGGCACGCGCTTCACGGTCCTGCTCGTTCAGCGACAGGCCCATGGCCACGCGCATGAACATGACCTGCGGCAGTTCGTAGCGAACGCCGTCACGGTGCAGGAAATAACGGTCGTAAAGTGTCTGCAGACCCAGATAGGTGAACTGGTTGTCACGCTCGTGGCTCAGGGCATCGCCCAGACGCTCAAGGTCAAACTCGGCCAGAACCGGATCAAGCTGCTCGAATTCGATGCCGCGCTTGATGTAGTTCTGAAAAGCCGGCTTGTAGAGTGTCGCCATGTCGCCAAAGGTGGCTTCCTCGGCAACCTCGAGAAAGGACAGCGCTTCACGACGCAGGTTATCCTGCAAAAGACGCGCAGTCACGAAGGTGTAGTTGGGCTCCTTCTCGACCAGCATGCGCGCGGTCATCATCAGTGCCGTGGCAACACCATCGGGCGTTACACCGTCATAGAGGTTGCGCAGCGACTCATCCATGATGCGACGCACTTCAACGTTATCAAGACCCGCACAGGCTTCAGTGATCAGCGTCTCGATACGGGCCAGATCCAGCGGACGGCGGCTGCCATCGGGCTGGGTCACGTTGATGGTAGGGTGAGGCTTTTCAATGCCCTGATGCTGAGCTGCGCGAGCACGAGCGTGCTCTTCGCGGTACAGCACATAGGCGCGGGCCACCTTGTGTTCACCCGAGCGCATCAGGGCCAGTTCCACCTGATCCTGGATATCTTCGATATGCAGGGTGCCGCCTTCCGGCATGCGACGCGCGAACGTCTCCATAATGGATTGCGTCAGCTGCTCTACCTGCTCGCGAATGCGAGAGGAACCGGCGGCGTTGTCACCTTCCACGGCAAGAAAGGCCTTGTTCATCGCCACGGAGACCTTGCTCGCATCAAAGGTGGCAGTGTCACCGGTACGCTTGATGACGCGCAGCTGCTGATCGGTCTGGCGCGTATGAGCATCATCAAGGATTGATGAGGTATCACGCTCTGTATGCGAGGTTTCCATAACGTTACCTTTCTGTCTTAAGGTCAAAACCGTACCCTGACTGCCGTTTTAAAACGCACGGCAGATCATCACGGAATCGAAAAAAGTTGGGTCACAAGATATTGACAGCTGTCGGAAGAATCTGCTGCAAAAACACTACATGGTGTGTCTGTCGACCAGGTGGACACAATATAGTGTGTCTGGCGAATACCCTCAATAGGGAAAAACGACTCGAATCCGGCGCACAATCTGTGGATAAAGTGTGCTTACCTCGCCACAGGCCTTGCCACCACTGGTATGCCGCCGGTTACATGAAAATTCTGGTGGGGATGCGTTTTTTTGTCGCAAATATTTCAGCTCGATCGTTGGCGCACAGAATGAAATTCATGCCGATCAGAGCCTGATGATGAGAATCGTGTGCAAATACGTGGCTTCTGTATGGGCACTTTCGTGTAACAGTGGCACAATGTTGCCAAAGTTGAACGACCGTTGGGTTTGAAGGTCACATTTATCGCTGTCTGCCTGCCGTATGTTCGGGCGCTGCCCGCGCAGCATGCCGGTGACGGCACGGAAGCTTCTTTATCAATGATCGGACGGACGAGCCTTGGATAACATTACAACCGCCAACGAACACATTCTTATCATCGAAGATGATGAACGACTGGCCGCGTTGACGCGTGAGTATCTTGAAGGCAACGGTTTCAGGGTCAGCGTCGAACACGACGGCGCCAATGGCGTCGAACGTATTCTGTCCCTGCGGCCGGACCTGGTCATTCTTGACCTGATGCTGCCGGGTGAAGATGGTCTGTCCATCTGCCGCCGCGTGCGCCACCAGTACCCCGGCCCCATTTTGATGCTGACGGCTCGTACCGATGACATGGATCAGGTACTGGGCCTTGAAATGGGCGCTGATGATTACGTCCCCAAGCCGGTGCCACCGCGTGTTCTACTGGCGCGCATGCGTGCGCTGCTGCGTCGTGCCGACGGGTCGGACACCACCGAGCACGAAGAGACCCGTCTCGAGTTTCGCGATCTGGTCGTGGATTCCTCGACCAGAGAGGCATGGCTCAACGGCGAGCGTATCGATCTGACCAGTGCCGAATTTGATCTGCTGTGGCTGCTGGCCTCTCATGCCGGCCGAGTGCTGACGCGTGAAGAGATCTTCTCGGCGCTGCGCGGCATTCGTTATGATGGTCAGGATCGTTCAATAGACGTGCGTGTCTCTCGCATTCGACCCAAGATTGGTGATGACCCGCATCAGCCGCAGCGTATCAAGACCGTACGCAGCAAGGGATACCTGTTCGTTCGAGAGATCTGAGTCCGCAACGCCCCGATCTCATATCGTGAAGGGCGGCTTCGTCTACTCTAAAACATCTGTGTAAAGGATAGACGATGCCGTCAAAGTTCCCCTCTCTCGCCTCATGGCACTCCCGCTCGGGCGGGGCGGATGGTCTGGCACCGCCGCCTCATCGGCCGCTGTCTGCGCACGGTGGTTTTCGTCGGCTTTATCTGACCCTGTTCATCTCGCTCATGGCCATCTTCTGGGTAGGCGTGGTGGCGTCATGGTTGATCGACGACTGGCGGGAAGATCACTATCGCCAGCGTCTGGCCAGCGGCCCGATGGCGCTTTTGACCTCTCTGGTGGCCAGTCAGCCGGAAAGCTCGCGTGATGCCTGGCTGAGCGCCTACGAAGATGAGCTGGGCATTCGTCTGGCACTGTCGGATTCCGAAACGCTGATGCTCGGGTTCATGGACCGACGTCGTCTGGCGGCAGGCGATGTGCTGGCGCGCCAGGCCCAGGGCGAAATCGGCTGGCAGCTCTATCAGCGTCTGCCCGGTGAGGATAATGCCATTTTGGTGGCACACTTTACCGGCCTTTCCGAGCAGCAACCCCTGCAGCTGGTCTCCCTGCTGCGCCAGTGGCTCGAGCTTTCACCGGATGACGAGCGCGAAGCCCGCTTTCAGGAGCTTCGCAGCCGTATCTCCCTGCCCATGGGCATGGGCAGCGGCACGCCGCCGGGCCTTTCCAACAGTCAGCTGGCACAGCTCAATGCCGGGCATGTTGTCATCAACGTCGTGGCCGAGCGCTCAAGCCTTGGCTTTTACGCCCAGTTCTCCGGCGGCCGCTGGATCATGGTCGGGCCGCTGTCGCCCTTTGAGTCGCTGCCTGTCTTGACCATCGCCATGGTCATGGCCCTGATGCTGACCCTGCTGGGAACAGCCATCTATTTGATCATGCGCAGCGTGGAGAAACGTCTGACCCGACTTGAGCAGACCACGGCAAACTTCACGGCCGGGGATTACAACGCGCGCGTGACCATTCAGGAAGGGGAGTATCTGACCCAGCTGGGCCTGGCGTTCAATACCATGGCCGATCAGGTACAGGCCGTGCTCTCTTCCCAGCAGGATCTGATGCGGGCGGTATCGCACGAGTTTCGAACGCCTGTGGCCCGGGTACGCTTTGCGCTGCAGATGGTTGATGACATGAGTGAATCGCCCGGCATCAGGCGTTTACTGAAAGGGGTGGATGACGACATCGAATCCATCGACCGGCTCATCGACGAGATCCTGACCTATGCACGTCTGGACAGCGCCACCGACGGGCTCCTGCCGCTGGAGCCGGTCAGTCTTGAAGTGCGTGACATTGCTGACCGCGTTGTTGAAACGCTCACGCCCCTGCACCCGCAGCTGACGCTCGAGGTAACCGGCGGTCAGGAACTCAACGTGCATGCCGATTCACGCTATTTGCAGCGCGCACTACAGAATCTGGTGTCCAATGCCTGTACCCATGCCCGCAGCCGGGTGCATGTGCGCCTGCTGGGCGATGAGCGCATGGTGTATCTCAGCGTCGAGGATGATGGTGCGGGAGTACCGGCTGAGGATCAGGAACGCATCTTCAAGCCCTTTGCGCGTCTTGATGACAGCCGCACCCGGCATCAGCCCGGCGTTGGCGGCTACGGCCTGGGGCTGGCGATCGTGGCCCGTATCGTGCAATGGCACCACGGGCGCATTACGGTCGATACGGCCCCCGAGCTGGGCGGTGCCCAGTTCATTCTTTCCCTGCCGCGTCACTACGAAGCGATCGAAGAATACGCCTGAGGCCTGTCAGCCGGCCGGGCGTATGCCATTGAGCACGGAAAAGGACGTCTCGCGCGCCGTGCGCAGGAAGTCACTCATCCAGACCTGGCTCATCTGATCGACCCGGACGGCGGCGTACAGTGTCCCCCACACGCCGTCTCTACCCAGTGAGCATGCCCTCACATAATCCTTTTCAAGATATTCGGTCAGCGCCCAGTTTGGCAGGGCGCATACCCCACGCTCACTCGCCACCAGCTGCATCATCATCATGGTCAGCTCGGCCGTGCGGGTTTCGCGTGGATGAATGCCGGCAGGTTCCAGAAAGCGGGTAAAGACATCGAGCTTTGAATGTTCTACCGGATAGGTAATCAGGATCTGGTCGATCAGATCTTCCGGCACGACATGGCGCTTGTCGGCCAGAGGGTGCTGTCGGGCCACGGCCAAAAGGCTTTCGTAGCGAAAAAGCGGTTCGTAGTGGATGCGCGGCAGCGGCTGCGGGTCGGCCGTAATGACCAGATCAAGCTGCTCACGTGCCAGTGCCGGCAGCGGGTCAAAATGCTGACCGGCCGGAATGTCGACCTCGACCTCGGGCCAGTGGTCGCGAAAGTGATCGATGGTCGGCATGAGCCATTGAAAGCAGCTGTGGCATTCGATGGCCATGTGCAGGCGACCCTGCTCTCCACCCGCCATGCGCGCAATATCGCGCTCGGCGTTACGAATCTGGGGCAGTACCTGCTCGGCCAGTCCCAGAAGCCTTTGACCGGCGCGGGTGAACTGCACCGGTCGCGTCTTGCGCAAAAACAGCGGACAGTCCAGTCGCTCTTCCAGATCCTTGAGCTGATGAGACAGTGCCGACTGGGTCAAATGCACGCGCTCGGCGGCTTCGACCAGTGACCCGGTATCGCGCAGTGCCAGCAGGGTACGCAGGTGCCGGAACTCGATCATTAAAGCGTCTCTCTCATGGCTGGTCTGAAGGATAAATCATCTGAATATGGGTCCTGTGCCGACAACTTCTACCCCGGATGCCGACATTCGGCATCGGGCAGAAGCAGATCACGGTCGCCAAAGTCTGACGGACACAGGGCCTTGGGTTGCGTAATACGCTGAAACAGTGCCGACAGAAGGCGGGTATCGGGCCTGGCCGTTTCGGCCGAGCGCGATGTTACGGGATGCCACTGGCCGCTATCATCGCGCTCGCCCAGCACAAAGGCAAAGGAATAGGTGCCCGGCTGGCCCATACGCAAATCGGTCACCACCAGAGTGCCATCGCGCTCCTCGCTGCGCCAGAAGGGGGCTGCAAACCAGCCCAGACGCTGGCCTGACGCGCTGTCAACAAGCATGTCATGGGCCACCATCGGTCGGCGAAAACTGTCAAAGGCCAGAGTGTGGCGGTCATCGAGCAGGCTGACCAGCGCTTCCAGTTGCCGGTCGTCATCGATCACGGTGACGCGCCATACCAGCGTGTTCAGCGGCGTGGGCTGCACCATGACCGGCCGATCCTCCAGCCCGCGCTGGACCAGCGCCGGCGATACCTGCGCCAGTACCATGGATTTGGCCGCGATGGAAAAACCCAGATACACCGTCGAGAGGGCCAGGCCAATGATGATGGCGCGTCCCTGGGTGCCCCTGATTAGCGCCACGAAGATGGCCACCAGCATGGGCAGGGTATACAGAGGGTCGATGATGAAAATGGTTTTCCAGGCCACCGGGGGCGAGGCGATGGGCCAGAGCAACTGGGTACCGTAGGTGGTAAAGGCATCCAGAATTGGGTGAGTGACCAGACACAGCCACCAGAACCAGAACCATGACCGGGTAGGCACCTTTTGGATTGCCGGCAGGCGCGCGCAGACAAGGGTGAAGACCCCGGCCAGCAGCGACAGGACAAACACCGAGTGCGTGGCGCTGCGATGGTAGGTGTAGTCGGCCACGGCGTTGCCATAACCGATGAAACTGTCCAGATCCGGCAGGGTTGCGGCCACGGCGCCCAGCAAAATCGACTTGCGGCCGAGTCGTCGTCCCAGTACGGCGCCGCCCAGCGCGCCGCCAAGGCAGGCCTGTGTCAGGGAATCCATCGCTTTGGTGTTACTCCCGTATTATTGATGGACATCTCATCAGGTCATGGCAGCTATGCTTGTCCTGCCAGAGCAGGTATTGGTGCGGCCAGAAGTGAGCCGGGTGATCAAAGAGTAACAAGGAGTTGCGAATATGTCCCTGACCCCGCGTCAGCAGGAAGCCTTCAGAGCGCTGGCGGCTGACACCGACGGCATCGATCTTGAGGTCTATCAGCGCTTTGAGCGTGATCCGCTCGATCCCATTATCGGGCTGGGCCGGCGCAATCTGCGTATCGGATTTTTTGGGCGCGATCCCGGACGTGATGAGGTGCGCTACGGCGAACCCTTCATCGGGGCCGGCGGGCAGCTGGTCAGAAAGGCGCTTTATGAGCATCTCTACGGCGAGAAAATGCCGGATTTTGAAGCCTCACGTGCCGTGGGCGAGCATTTTTTCTGGATCAATACCGTGCCCTACAAGCCGGTGGGCAACAAGGCGTGGTCGATGAAGGTCAAGCGTCACTTTCATGGCTTGATGAACGAGCTTTTGATCTCGCGCTGGGAAGGGCGCACGCTCATCACACTGGGGCGCGAGGCCTTTTTGTGGTTCGGTATCAATCGACCCAGGGCCGAGCGTGATCGCCTCGAGGCGTTCTGGAAGCGTGAGGATCGCTTTGAAAGCAGTATCGAGGTCACGCTGGAAGATGACCGGGGGCAGGCGCAGACATTCACGCTTTATCCGTTGCCTCATCCCTCGCCGCTGAACCAGACCTGGTATGGTCGTTTTCCGGGACTGCTGGCGCAGCGCCTTGATCAGCTGGAGGTCAGGCCTGATCACCTGTTGCTGTGATCATCAGATGAGCGTCGACTAATCCGGTCGGATGGCCATGCGGCCGCTGCCACAAAACATCAGTGCCAGGGCTGCGCCCAGCATCAGCACTTCGGTTTCGATGTTCCAGCCGCCGGTATCGTTCAGTGACCAGACGGCGCCCAGGCGCATCAACACAATGGCAAACAGCATGTTGATGGCCGCCAGGCCACCCCCGATGCGACAGCGCCAGCCGGCCAGAATCATCAGCGGCGCCATCAGCTCGCCGATAAACACGCCAAAGGCCAGCGGTGTGGGCAGGCTCCAGTGTTCGAGATGATGGCCAATCACCTCGAGGACGTTTGGAGCGCCAATCTTGGCGATGCCGTGCAGCAGCAGCGTCACGCCCAGCGCGAGACGAAGGATCAGCTTGCCCAGATGTTCATTGTTAAAAAACGACATGATCTTCCCCGTATGCCAGTCCTGACTTGAAAAACGACCTGTTCGCCAGCATTACAGTGCCATCGTTTCAAGGCATTCACCAGATTGCACACGTTGGCCGAACGTGGCAGCCAATGTGTCATGCGCGTTCAAGACGCGTGTCATACGACCCTGAGGAGTACATCGTGCAATATCTACATACCATGGTACGTATCACTGATATTGATCAGTCCCTGCAGTTTTACTGTGATCTGCTGGGCATGAAGGAAGTGCGCCGCAAGGAGAGTGAGAAAGGGCGTTTTACCCTGATCTTTCTGGCCGCCAATGATGATGAGGCGACCTCCAGCGAGCAGCAGGCGCCTGAGCTTGAGCTGACCTGGAACTGGGACCCGGAAGAGTTGACCACGGGGGCGCGTAACTTCGGCCACCTGGCCTATCGTGTCGATGATATCTACGCCACCTGTCAGCATCTGATGGACAACGGCGTGACCATCAACCGCCCGCCGCGTGATGGTCACATGGCGTTTGTGAAATCGCCCGATGGCATCTCCATCGAGCTGTTGCAAAAGGGCGACCCGAAGCCTTCGCAGGAGCCCTGGGCGTCGATGGACAATACCGGCAGCTGGTAGGGTTTTCCGGCCATTGGACATGTACAGGGGGCACCCGGCCGGGTGCCCCCTGTTGCGTCAGGCGTGGCGTCGTTCGTTTAACGCATATGACGTGGTACCGGGAAGATTGAAACGCTCGGCCATGGTTTCCACGGCAGCCACACAGCGCGGGGCAACGGGCGTACACAGCACCCAGGGCAGCACCAGCAGCGCTATGGAAAGCGAGCCCATGTAGACATCCTGCAGCCAGTGGGCGCCAGCCATGACCCGCGGTGCGCTGAGCACGGCGATCATGAGCGCACTCAGGATGGCCGGACGACGATCGCCAAAGCGCAAAATGAAGCCCGTGAACACCATCAGCATCAGGCCGTGATCCCCGGGAAAGCTGTTTTTGTCAGCGTCCTTGGTGTCAAACGAGACCACATCGGTCAAAAAATTGACGTGATTGAAGCTGAGCGTCGGGCTTGGATGCCCATAGGGCAGCTTGTTGGTCGCCACGGCCAAAAGCCCCGCCACCAACAGCATGGTCAACCCCACACCCAGCCAGTGCCAGCAGCGTCCCGGGCGAGTGTCCAGCGAGATCGCCCAGCCAAAAATGGCCAGCAGCATGCCAAGAGAGGCAGCATCGAAATAGCGGGTATTAACCGCGGCCAGAAAGTTGACCCAGATCGGGTGCTCACTGGTGATGAACTGATTGAAGAAAAAGAAGATATTGTCGTCAAGCACCAGCCACACAGAGAACCAGAGCCAGCTTGCAAACAGGGCAAGCCCCGCCAGATTGCAGTAGATGATACGTTTTGAATTCATGACATCCCCTCCAGAGGCAGTCCGAAATACCGGCTCAATCGCAGTGCGCGTTCCGGTGACGACGACTCGCGCAGTTGGCAAGCCCTTTTGAAAAATGCACGACGGCGTTAACGGCGCCGTAGCCCAGTGGCGTACACAGCATCCAGGGCAGAGTGATCAGGGCAATCGAGAGTGCCCCCACGGACACGTCACTGACCCAGTGCGCACCCACCATGATGCGCGGGGCGCAGGCGAGCACGACCAGTGCCGTGGCACTCCAGGCCACCAGACGGTCGGCAAAGCGCCACATGAAAGCAGCAAAGATCATGGCCATGAGCCCATGGTCACTGGGGAAACTGCTCGACGCTGTATCCTTGGCCGGCAGGCTGGTCAGCTCGGACAAAAGATTGACGTGATCGAGCATCGCAGTCGGGCTGGCGTGCCTGTAGGTCATGACACTGTGAATGACATCCTGAAGGATCAGTGCAGTCGCCGTCATGATCAGGCCAATGGCGCCCCACTTGAGCCAGCTGCCCTGAGCGTCGCGCTTCATGGCGATGTAGAGCATGATCACCAGCAATACGAACATTGCCCTGTCAAAGGCACGGGTATTGAGCGCGGCAAGAAGGCTGGTCCAGGTCGGGTAGTCCGGCGTAATGAACTGATTGAAAAACCAGAAGATAGCGTCATCGACGGAGGACCAGACCAGAAATTGCGGCAGCCACCAGGTCGTGACCAGTGCCACGCCCAGCAGGTTATAGAAAAGGATTCGGCGAAAATTCATGGCAAACACAGCGCAGTTATAAAACAGTGTTCATTATAATTTAATATTGCTTTAATAAAAAGTGCCGAGCCGTAATGGCACTGCAAGAGAGAGGCTATCGAAGTCATTCAGAGACGGGCGGAGTTATTCTAAGGCGGGCAGAGACAAAAACAGCAGGCCCGAGGGCCTGCTGTAGAGAACGGTCACGCTCAAAAGTGACCTGACGAGAGAGATGCCAGTAAAGGACTACAGGGTTTCGATGGTCCGACGCTGCGCCAGTAGCGTATCGCGATTGGCGCGGGCTTCTTCAAGCTTGGCGCGTTCCTTGTCGACCACGGCGGCCGGTGCCTTGCTCATGAAGCTTTCGTTGCCGAGCTTTTTCTCGACACCATCCATCAGCTTCTGTTGCTTTTCGATGTCGCGATCAATGCGTGCAAGTTCAGCGTCACGATCAATATGTCCGGCCATCGGCACATGGACTTCCATGGCGCCGACACGCTGAACGCTGGAGGCAGGCACCTCCTCAACGGCGACAAAGTGCACGCTTTCCAGTCGTGCCAGCTTGCTCAGGAACAGAGCATTGTCCTTGAGGCGCTGGCGGTCGCTATCGTCGCCATGCGTCAGCAGGACTTCCAGCGGTTTGCCCGGCGCGATATTGAGTTCGGCGCGAATATTGCGGATGGCGATGATGACGGCCTTGACCCATTCAATATCGGCAATGGCGGCTTCATCGATACGGGATTCATCAGCCAACGGCCAGGGCTGGACCATGATCGAGCTGCCCAGGCGTTCGATATCCACGCCGGCCAGCAGCGATACCTTCTGCCAGATCTCCTCGGTAATAAACGGCATCATCGGATGGGCCAGACGCAGAATGGTCTCCAGTACGCGCACCAGCGTGCGACGCGTACCGCGACGCGCCTCGGGTGTGGCTTCGGTGTCCCACAGCACCGGCTTGGAAAGCTCCAGATACCAGTCGCAGTACTCGTTCCAGACAAAGTCGTAAAGGGCCTGGGAGGCGTGGTCGAACCGGTACTCATCCAGCGCCTTCGTGACCTGAGTCTCGACCTGCTGAAGACGGGAGACGATCCAGCGATCTGCCAGCGACAGCGCGACGTCACCGTCAGGGCCGCAGTCCTCACCTTCGGTATTCATCAGCACATAGCGTGCGGCGTTCCACAGCTTGTTGCAGAAGTTGCGATAACCTTCCAGACGGCCGCCATCGAACTTGACGTCACGCCCGGTGCTGGCCAGCGACAAAAAGGTGTAGCGCAGGGCGTCGGTGCCGTTGGACTCGATGCCATCGGGAAACTCGGCTTTTGTGGCTTTAGCGATCGCCTTCGCCTTTTGCGGCTGCATCATGGCGCCGGTGCGCTTTTCCAGCAGCGTGTTCAGATCGATGCCGTCGATCAGATCGATCGGATCGAGCACGTTGCCCTTGGACTTGGACATTTTCTGGCCCTGACTGTCACGTACCAGTCCGTGCACATAGACCGTCCTGAACGGGACCTGACCGGTGAACTTGAGCGTCATCATGATCATCCGGGCAACCCAGAAGAAGATGATGTCAAAACCGGTGACCAGCGTGCTGGTCGGGTGGAAGGTCTCGAGTTCCGGGGTCTTTTCCGGCCAGCCCAGCGTGCCGAAGGTCCAGAGACCGGAACTGAACCAGGTGTCCAGCACGTCATTGTCCTGAATCAGGATCGTCTCGGGGGAGAGTGCATATTTTTCACGCGCCTCTTCCTCGCTGCGGGCGACATAGAACTTCCCGGTCTCGTCATACCAGGCCGGGATGCGATGGCCCCACCAGAGCTGGCGGGAAATACACCAGTCCTGCAGGTCCCGCATCCACGAGAAGTACATGTTCTCGTAGCTTTTGGGCACGAAACGGATATCGCCGTTTTCCACCGCCTCGATGGCAGGCTTTGCCAGCGTTTCAACCGCCACGAACCACTGGTCGGTCAGCAGCGGCTCGATGACATCACCAGAGCGGTCGCCATAGGGCAGGGTGTTGGTGATGGTCTCGACCTTCTCCAGTAGTCCCTGCGCGTCCATGTCGGCAACGATTTTCTCGCGCGCTTCAAAGCGGCTCAGGCCCTGATAGGCCTCGGGCAGGGTCGTGTCGATGTCAGCACGTGCGCTGCCGTCCATGTTGAAGACTTCGGCGGCGTCACGGATGCAGGCCTGCTGGGTAAAGACGTTGATCAGCGCACTGTCATGACGCCGGCCGACGCCATAGTCATTGAAGTCGTGGGCGGGCGTGATCTTCACACAGCCCGAGCCCTTGTCCATGTCGGCGTGTTCGTCGGCAATCACCGGAATGCGGCGGCCCACCAGCGGCAGGGTGATGAATTTGCCGATCAGCGAGGCATAGCGCTCATCCGCAGGGTTGACCGCCACACAGGTATCGCCCAGCAGTGTTTCGGGACGGGTGGTGGCGACCACCAGGTGGTCCAGTCCGGCTTCGGTGGTGACACCATCGGCCAGCGGATAGCGGAAATGCCAGAACTGGCCCTGCTGGTCGCGGTTTTCCACTTCCAGGTCCGAGATCGCCGTACCCAGCGTCGGGTCCCAGTTGACCAGCCGCTTGCCGCGATAGATCAGGCCTTCATCATGCAGGCGCACAAAGGCTTCGCGCACCGCGTTGGAAAAGCCCTCATCCATGGTGAAACGCTCGCGGCTCCAGTCAACGCTGGTGCCCATGCGTCTGAGCTGGCGGGTGATATGCCCGCCGGATTCGTTTTTCCATTCCCACACCTTGTCGATGAACGCCTCACGGCCCAGATCATGGCGCGACTGGCCGGTCTCGTGCTGCAGCTTGCGCTCGACCAGCATCTGGGTCGCGATGCCGGCGTGGTCGGTGCCGATCTGCCACAGGGTGTTGTGACCCTTCATGCGCTGATAGCGGATCAGGGTGTCCATCAGCGTGTCCTGGAAGGCATGCCCCATGTGCAGACTGCCAGTCACATTGGGCGGCGGAATCATGATGGTGTAGGGCGAGCCCTGACCTGTGGGGGCGAAATAGCCCCTGGATTCCCAGTGCTGATACCAGGCGCGTTCGATCGATTCAGGCTGATAGGTTTTTTCCATGGACCGGCTCGGTTTGAAGCTGTGAAGTACTCGCAAAATGCACGTGTGTGCTCGAGTCTGCGAAAAATGGCGCCAATTATAGCGCTGTCGAGGGGTACACGTCATGGCATGGCGCGGTTAAAGAATTGTTGAACAAGGCCGATAGAGCGCCGGCGGGTAATACCAAAGTCTAAGTTCATATGAAACGTTGGAAGCGCCCGGTGAGATAGCCCTCCTTTTTTGGCAGATATTCAAGCGAGTATGTAGACATGCAGGTAACAGGGACATCAGGTTCAGGTCTTTTCTCGGGGTTTCGAAAGCCCGCGGGCGTCTCGCGCGCCGATCACGGCCTTGAAGGGCAGGCAGCGGGCAGCGAGGGCATGACCCTGCGTCGTCAGATGATGGCAGGCATCGCCATCATGTGGCTGATTCTGGTGGGCATGCTCATGGTCAATGCCTGGCAAAGCCGGGGCGTCATGTACGCCGAGCGTGAGGCGCGCCTGACCAGTGCCGTGGACATGGCGGAGAACCTCGTAAAGCACTATCAGGGCCGGGTCGAGCGCGGCGAACTGACAGACAGTGCCGCACGCCAGCAGGCCTTTGCCGAGCTGCGTGATCTTCGCTTTGATGGGGGCAACAACTATGTCTACGTGGTCAGTGGCAACCTGCAGATCATGGCCCATCCCAAAAGGCCTTATGGGCAGGATGTCTCGACGGTAACCGACCCGACCGGTCGCCTGCTGTTTCAGGATCTGGTCAGTGAAGGTCGTGCTCATGGTCAGGGCTTTACGGAATACCGCTCCAACTTTGCGCGTGGCTCGGAGTCCAAACCCCGCGTCAAAGCCTTTGTTTCAAGATATGAGCCCTGGGACATCTATCTGGCCAGCGGCGTGTTCATGGGTGACGTCAACGCCACCGTGCTGGATAACCTTATGGAGTCGGGGCTGGTCGTGCTGGCGGCCGGTGCGCTGCTGACCGCCATGTTCTGGTGGGGCATGCAGCGTGTGCTGCGCCGGCTGGGCGGAGAGCCTGCCTACGCGGCCGGTGTGGTCAGACAGATTGCCGACGGTGATCTGACCGCGCCCGTAACGCTGCGCCAGGGTGACCGGACCAGTCTGCTGGCCAACATCAAGAGCATGCGCGATGCGCTGGCGGACTCGGTACGCGCCATTCAGACCACCAGTCTGTCGGTGGATCAGGGAGCCGGTGAGATCGCCTCGGGCAATCAGGAGCTTTCTTCTCGCACCGAGCAGCAGGCCGCTGCGCTTGAAGAAACCTCATCAAGCATGGAGCAGATGACCGCCAGCGTGCGCCAGAGCGCCGAAAGTGCCGATCAGGCCCGACATCTCGCCCAGCAGGCGCGTGATAGCTCACGTGACGGTCAGCAGGCCATTGATGAGGCCGTTCAGTCGATGGCCGCCATTACCGAAGGCTCCACGAAGATTGCTGATATCGTTTCGCTGATCGACAGCATCGCCTTTCAGACCAATCTGCTGGCCCTCAATGCCTCCGTTGAGGCCGCTCGTGCCGGTGAGGAAGGCCGCGGTTTTGCCGTCGTCGCCGGTGAAGTACGCCAGCTGGCCAATCGTTCGGCCTCGGCGGCGCAGGACATCAAGACCCTGATCAATACGTCCGGGCAGCAGGTGGGTGAGGGCGCTCAGCGCGTGCAGGCGGCCAGTGAGCGCATGGCGGATGTGGATACGCGCATTCAGCGCATGAACGACCTGCTGGGTGAAATTGCTGCCGGTGCTCGTGAACAGAGCAGCGGTATCGAACAGATCAATCAGGCCGTCAGCCAGATGGATCAATCCACTCAGCACAACGCTGCTTTGGTGGAGCAGACCGCGGCGGCCGCCGGGGAGCTTGAAGGGCGCGCGCAGGAGCTTCGCGAGGTGACGCGTCGTTTCAGGGTGGCGCCGCAGCACTGAGCCTGCGTGATCGCCGCATCCGGCATCCCGCACACGAACCCGCGCTTTCAAAAAAGAAATTGAAAGAAAGCGGTCATTAAAAGGCCGTCATTGAAAGGAGGGTTTTTTAAAAACAGTGCTTAACAAAAGGGGAGGCCGGCAGTTGCCGGCCCCCCTTTTTAATTCAGACGTTACCCGTCTCGCCTCAGCTATTGATGTGGTGCGCCTTCACTTCATAGCCGCGGCTTTTGTAGGTCTGCCAGCATTCGCGCTTGGCGCTGAGCACTTCCTGATGCTGGTTGATGATTTCGGCCACGCGCTCAAAGCGGGAAAACCACGACGGAATCGCAGCGTTCAGGTTCAACAGTGCCTCGATGCCGGGCTCCGGAGGGGCCTCCCAGCCCAGCGTCACCGGGGCCGGCGGCAGGCTCTGCTCACCCATGAGCACGTGCGGCACGAAGGCGTCTTCGCGAAAGACCCACAGCCGCTCATCAAATTCACGGGCCATGGCGTCATCTTCCAGATGCACGTGCAGCCGATAGCCCTTGCGATAGATGGTCTCGGTCAGCCGACAGGCGAAGTCGAATCTGGCCTCCAGCGTCGTGGCCGAGAGCACATAGAAATCGATGCGGGTCATGCTCAGACGCCGCCGTCGATGTCCAGGCGTGCACCGGTGGTAAATGACGCCTCGTCACTGGCCAGCCACAGGATGCCGCTGGCGATTTCATCGGCATTGCCGGCACGGCCCATGGGAATGCTCTTGCTTGATTGTTCCGGCTTGTCGGGTCTGCCGCCGCTGGCATGGATCTCGGTATTGATCACGCCCGGACGTACGCCGTTGACCCGGATACCCTCACTGGCCAGCTCCTTGGCAAGGCCTTCGGTAAAGGTGTCGATGGCGCCCTTGGAGGCGGCGTAGTCGACATATTCACTTGAGCCACCGCGGTGGGCCGCTGCCGAGGAGATATTGACGATGGCGCCGCCCTTGCCGCCATGGCGGGTCGACATGCGCTTGATGGCCTCGCGTGCGCACATGAACGGACCGGTCACGTTGACGCGCATCATGCGGTCCACGCGCTCAAAGCTCATCTCGTCAACGCGCGCAACCTGATCGACGATGCCGGCATTGTTGACCAGCACGTCCACCGGGCCGAGTTCACGGTCGACGGTTTCAAAAAGTGCCACGATATCGGCTTCCACGGCCATGTCGGCCTGAACCGCCAGAGCTCGGCCGCCAGCGGCGGTAATCTCGTTGACGACCTGATCGGCCGCCTCACGATTGCTGACGTAGTTGACGGCCACCTGATAGCCGCGGGCAGCGGCCAGGCGTGCCGTGGCCGCGCCGATACCGCGGCTGCCGCCGGTCACGATCATGACTTTGCTCATTGAATCTCTCCTGTAGACGTAGGGCGGGCGTTAGTATGGTAACGCCGCCCGAAGGCGGCGTTCAGAAGGCTCAGGCCAGACGTGTCAGCCAGCCATGACGGTCCTCGACGCGACCGTACTGAATATCCAGCAGCTGCTTGCGGATCGATTTGCCGACCTCGCCGCCGCTGCCGTCACTGCAGGTCAGGCGATCATTGTCGCTGACCAGCTCGCCGATGGGCGTGATGACCGCGGCGGTACCGCAGGCGAAGACTTCGGTAATCTCGCCGGAGCGTACGCCCTCGCGCCATTCCTCGATGCTGATGGCGCGCTCTTCGGGCTTGAGGCCGGCATCGGCGGCCAGCTGAAGCACCGAGTCACGAGTGACGCCCTCGAGAATCGTGCCGGTCAGGGCCGGTGTCACGAGACGCCCGTCCTTGAACACGAAAAACAGGTTCATGCCACCCAGCTCTTCGACCCACTTGTTCTCAACGGCGTCGAGAAAGACCACCTGATCACAGCCCTGGGCCTCGGCTTCCTTTTGCGCGGCCAGGGAGGCGGCGTAATTGCCGCCGCACTTGGCAAAGCCGGTGCCGCCGGGCGCGGCGCGGTTATAGTTCGACGACAGCCAGATCGAGACCGGCTTGACGCCTCCCTTGAAGTAGGCCGCCGCCGGTGAGGCGATAACGTAGTAATCGACCTCCTTTGAGGGCCGTACGCCGAGAAATTTCTCGCTTGCAATCATGAAAGGGCGCAGGTAAAGACTGGATTCCTCGGCCTCGCTGGCAGGTGTGGGCACCCAGTCAACGTCCTGGCTGACCAGCGCCTTCAGGGAGTCGATGAAGGTGTCGGCGTCCAGCTCGGGTAGGGCCAGACGGCGTGCCGAGGCCTGAAAGCGGGCCGCGTTCTTCTCGGGGCGGAAGGTCCAGACGGACCCGTCGGCGTGGCGATAGGCCTTGACCCCTTCAAAGATTTCCTGGGCGTAGTGCAGCACCGAGGCGGCGGGGTCCAGCGACAGCGGCCCGTAAGGGCGCACTTCACCGGCATTCCAGCCTTCGGCATGGGTCCAGCGCACATGGGCCATGTGATCGGTAAAGTAGCGACCAAAACCCGGGTTGCTCAGGATCTCGTTACGCTGACCGGCGTCGGTGGGCGTGGTGGTGGGGCGAAGCTCAAAGCCTTGAGAGGAAGACACGATTCGGATTCTCCGTGAGTACGGTAGCCAGGCGAGAAGTACACATCGCTGTCGATCATCGGCAACGGCGTATCCGATAACGCTGGTCCGACAGATGATTAAAGGGCACGTCAGAAACAGATTGCCAAGAATGACACAGGCGCCCTGCGCCAATAAAGCCCGCCGCATGGCGACGGGCGCAGGGCACCTCGGTCAGGCGCTGTGATCACGATCAGTGAGGGGCGCGCGACAGCAGGTATTCACTTAAAAGGCCGACCGGTCGGCCCGTGCCGCCTTTCTTGCCATCCCAGGCCGTACCGGCCACGTCCAGATGTGCCCAGGGGTAGCTTTTGGCAAAGCGGGACAAAAAGCAGGCGGCCGTGATGGTGCCGGCCGGCCGACCACCGATATTGGCCATGTCGGCGTATTCGGAGTCGAGCTGGCTCTGGTACTCCTCCCACAGCGGCAGCTGCCAGGCGCGGTCCCATGCGATGTTGCCCGCATCAAGAAGCTGCTGTGCCAGAGCGTCGTTATTGGACAGCAGTGCCGATGTCTGGTGACCCAGCGCGACAATGCAGGCACCGGTCAGGGTGGCGATATCCACCACCGAGGCAGGCTGATAGCGCTCGGCATAGGTCAGCGCGTCGCACAGTACCAGTCGGCCTTCGGCGTCGGTGTTGAGCACCTCGACGGTCAGACCCTTGAGAGTGGTGATGATGTCGCCGGGTTTCAGTGCGCTGGCGTCCGGCATGTTCTCGGCAGAGGCAATGATGGCGACCACGTTGATGTTCGGCTTTAAAGCGGTGATGGCCTTCATGGTGCCCATGACGCTGGCGGCTCCGCCCATGTCGAACTTCATCTCGTCCATGTTGGCCCCGCCCTTGAGCGAGATACCGCCACTGTCAAAGGTGATGCCCTTGCCGACCAGCACGTGAGGCGCTTCCTCGGGGTCCGCGGCACCCTTGTATTCCATGACGATCAAGCGCGAGGGCTCGGTGCTGCCCTGGCCCACGGCCAGAATGGCGCCGGCGCCCATGGCTTCCAGTGCCTTCTCGTCATGAATGGTGACCTTGAGATCTCCCTCGGCACCGAGCTTTTCGGCCTCGTCGGCCAGATAACGCGGAGTGCAGACATTGCCCGGCAGGTTGCCCAGTTCCCGAGCCAGATTGATTCCGGCGCCAATGCCGGCACCGATCCGGGCGCCCTCCTCGGCACCAGCGGCCTCGTTGGCATCACTGACCATCAGCGACAGGCGAGTCAGGGCGATCGGCGGGCGCTTTTTCGATTTAAAGCGGTCAAAGCGATAAGTGGCACGCAGGGTGGCCTCGGCAATCATGCGCGCTTTCCAGACCACATCATGCGGCCCGTTTTCCCGATCCAGCATGGCGATGGCGGCATTTTCGACCGGCAGGGCCAGCAGCACGCCGAAGGCGGCATCGAGTACCTTTCGAAAGGCGCCTTCGTTGAATTCACCGGTTTCCCCGCAGCCCACCAGCAGCAGACGGGAAGTGTTCAGGCCGGGCGCGAAAGGCACCAGCTGGGTGTTGGCAGTGGCCGGGTCAAAATCGCCCCGTTCCATCAGCTGTGTGATCAGGCGCTCGCTGGCGTCATCCAGACGCTCGCTGGCCGGGGGCAAATCACCGTCCTTGAACACCGGCACAATAATGCAGTCGGTTTCGGAGCGGGCCGGGTTGGCGGTGAGCACGGGAAATTCCATGGTGTCTCCCCAAGACAATGCGGTGGGTATTGGTGATAATGACTGTTTTGAACAGACACGTTGTCGAGTACGGTAAACGTATGGTCGACGCGTTGAACAGGTGGGTCCGAACAGGCCTTCAGTGTACGCAAACCCCTGCACCATTGCATGGTCGGGAGTTACCTTGCGATAGGTGCATCGGAAACGATCGCTCGATATTGATGTATGAGGGAGTCTGCGCTTGATCGTTTTTCGCTACTTGATTCGTGAAATATTGACCACGATGAGTGCCGTGACCGGCATTTTGCTGCTGGTCATCATGGGCAATCGCTTTATTCGCTACT
Source organism: Kushneria sp. Sum13 (assembly GCF_052692355.1). Lineage (NCBI taxonomy): Bacteria > Pseudomonadati > Pseudomonadota > Gammaproteobacteria > Oceanospirillales > Halomonadaceae > Kushneria > Kushneria sp. Sum13. The sequence continues at coordinate 2,754,642 of NZ_CP199847.1, read as the reverse complement.
TCAGTGATGTCGCGGAGGGCGACTTTCCGGCCAGCCTTCTGGGCAGCCTGATGCTGTTTCATCTGCCCAGTTTCCTTCAGCTGATTCTGCCGCTGGCCTTCTTTCTGGGCATCCTGCTCGCCTATGGGCAGCTCTATCTCAACAGTGAAATGACGGTTCTGGCGGCCTGCGGCGTCAGCCCCGCACGCATTCTGAGCGCGTCATGCTGGCCGGCCCTGTTGATGGCCTGTGTGGTCGGCGCCTGTAGCCTGTGGCTGACGCCGGCCGGGCTGACCCAGAATGAAAAAACGCTGACCGAGCAACAGGAGAAGGCCGATTTCAGTGCGCTGACGCCCGGGCGCTTTCAAAAGCTCGGGGATCGCACCATTTATGCCGAGCGTGTCGAGCAAGGCAGCAGCCGGATGGAAAACGTCTTTATTGCCGAGCAGACCCGCAACGAGCAGGGGCAGCGGGTGGATGTGCTGACCCAGGGCAAGAGCGGCTATCAGACCACCGACCCGGACAACGACAGCCGTTTTCTGGTGCTTTCCGACGGTACCCGAGAGAGTGTCAGGCCGGGCAGCCGGGTGGCCGAGCAGCTGGTGTTCGACACCTATGCCGCCCGTCTTGAAAACGGCACTGCCCAGATGGACGTGGATGATGTCGAGCTTCAGCCCACCTGGCGACTTCTCGGGGATGACAGCGACAAGGCGCGCGCCGCCCTTCAATGGCGGATTTCGCTGGCTCTGATGGTGCCGATTCTGACCATGATTGCCCTGCCACTGTCGCGTGCCAATCCACGCCAGGGGCGCTTTGCCAAGATGATGCCGGCCATCATCCTGTATGTGGCCTACATGAGTCTGCTGCTGGCGGCGCAGGACGCCGTGAGCAGCGGCAGTCTCCCGACCAGCATTGGGCTCTGGCCCATTCACGCCGTCTTTGCCCTGATCGGGGCCTGGCTTTTGTATCGAAGCAGCCAGTATGGAGGGGCGCGCTGATGTTCAACCGGCTTGATCGCTACATCGCGCGCAATGTCCTCATGGGCATGCTGATCGTGCACCTCATTATTCTCGGGCTCGACTTCACCATCAGCTTTATCAACGACCTGGGGGATACCGAAGGCAACTACGGCACCCTGCAGGTATTAATGTATGGCGTGATTCGTCTGCCCTGGCGCTTTTATCAGTATGCGCCCGTCAGCGTTCTGATCGGCTCGCTGGTGGGGCTTGGCGCGATGGCGTCCAGCAATGAGCTGACCGTCATGCGTTCAGCCGGCTTTTCCCTGTGGCGTATTCTGATCGGGGTCATGAAGCCTTTGCTGATCGTGGTGCTGCTGGTCATGGCGGTGGGCGAATTTGCCGCCCCGCGTACCGAGATGTTTGGTCAGGCATGGCGTACCGAGCTTCAGGAAGGCAGTGCGGTGTCACGCAGTGGCGGGTGGCAGCGCGAGGGGGACAGCTTTTACCGCTTTGGCTCCATTCGCGCAGACAATACGCTGCTGGACGTCAATCGCTTCCGCTATGACGGGGAGCGGCTGGTGGAGGCCACTCATGCCTCACGCGCCGTGCTTGATGGGGAAGACTGGACGCTTGAAGATGTGGACCGGACTCTGATCCAGAAGGAGAGCACCCGCTCCGAGCATCTTGACCGTCTGAAATGGGATACCTCGCTTGACCCCGAGCTGCTGCGACTGATCATCACCGACCGCGACAGCCAGTCGATCGGGGATCTCTGGCGTTACGGAAGCTATCTCAACGAGCAGGGCATCAGTGCCAATGATACGTGGCTCTATTTCTGGCAGAAGGTGCTGCTGCCGCTGACGCTGGCCTCGCTGGTCATCATTGCGGCCTCGTTCATCTTCGGCCCGCTGAGAAGCGTCGCGGCAGGGTCGCGGGTGTTCTACGGCACGGTGGTCGGGCTGGTGTTCAAGTACGTGCAGGACCTGCTTGGCCCGGCTGCAACCATCTTCGGGTTCTCGCCGATCTGGGCCATCGTGGTGCCCATGGGCGCGTGTTTCGCTCTCGGGTTCTGGCTGTTGCGCCGCGCCGGCTGACCCGCCTGATGCATTCCCGCCTTTGACCTGCGCCCTGAAGTGATGACTTCGGGGCGTTTTTACAGGTCACTTCCGTTGGCGCTGAAGACGCTTTCGGCCCCTGCCTGTTGGACCAATATCCGTTTGTTGTGCTGTCCCGGCAGTGCCAGAGTAGAAGGTGTCGAGAGGTTCTTTCATCGACCGCTACCCTGATTTTCTGGAGGTGGACAATGCAGTACGCCAGACCCGGCAGTTCGGATGCCCTCGTACGTTTTCGCGAGCAGTACGACAACTTCATTGGCGGTGAGTGGTGCGCGCCGGCCGATGGCCGCTATATGGATAACGTAACGCCGGTCACCGGTGACGTCTTCTGCCGGGTGCCGCGCTCCGGCCCGGAAGACATCGATCGCGCCGTAAAGGCCGCTCGGAAGGCCGCGCCCGGCTGGGCGGCCACGGCGCCTGCAGAACGCGCCGGCATCCTGCTCAAAATCGCTGACCGCATCGAGGAGAATCTCGAGATGCTGGCCGTGGCGGAAACCTGGGACAACGGCAAGCCGATCCGGGAGTGTCTGGCGGCCGATATTCCGCTGCTGGCGGATCACTTTCGCTACTTTGCCGGCTGTATCCGGGCGCAGGAAGGCGGCATCAGTGAGATCGACAGCCAGACAGTGGCCTATCACTATCACGAACCCTATGGCGTCGTCGGTCAGATCATTCCCTGGAACTTTCCACTGTTGATGGCCGGCTGGAAACTGGCGCCGGCGCTGGTGGCCGGCAACTGCTGCGTGCTCAAGCCTGCCGAGCAGACCCCGGCCTCCATCTGCGTGCTGCTGGAGCTGATCCAGGATCTGCTGCCGCCGGGCGTTTTGAACGTGGTGCAGGGTATCGGGGAAGAGGCCGGCGAGGCGCTGGCGACCCATTCGGGTATTCAGAAGATTGCCTTTACCGGCTCCACGCCCGTGGGCAGCCATATCATGTCCCGGGCCGCCGAGCGCATTATCCCGGCCACACTGGAACTCGGTGGCAAGTCACCCAACATCTACTTCGAGGATGTGCTCGATCACGGCGATGCCTATATCGACAAGTGCGTCGAAGGTCTGATGATGACCTTTCTCAACCAGGGCGAGGTCTGCACCTGTCCGTCCCGTGCGCTGATTCATGAGTCGGTGTACGACACGCTGATGACGCGAGCCGTAGAGCGGGCCAAACGGTTGAGGTCGGGCAATCCGCTGGATACCGAGACCGAGATGGGGGCTCAGGTCTCCAAAGAGCAGTTCGACAAGATTCTCTCCTATATGGAGATCGGCCGTGATGAAGGCGCCGAGCTGTTGCTGGGCGGTGAGCAGGCCTCTGTCGATCAGGACTATGCCAACGGTTTCTATGTACAGCCCACGATTTTCAAGGGCCGCAATGACATGCGCATCTTTCAGGAGGAAATTTTTGGGCCGACGCTGTCCGTGACCACCTTCAAGACCGAGGAAGAGGCGCTGGCGATTGCCAATGACACCGAGTTCGGGCTGGGCGCGGGCGTGTGGACGCGAGACATGAACCGTGCCTATCGCATGGGTCGGGCCATTCAGGCCGGCCGCGTGTGGACCAACTGTTATCACCAGTATCCGGCGCATGCCGCGTTTGGCGGCTACAAGAAGTCCGGTATCGGTCGTGAAACCCATCTGGCCATGCTGGGGAGCTATCAGCAGCTCAAGTGCCAGCTGATCTCCTACAGCGATGGCCCGGTCGGGTTCTACTGAATACGATCCTGAGGTATCAGAGAGCGACTTCGGTCGCTCTTTTTTTATGCCGCCATCACCTTTGAGGTTGACGCGAATGAAAATGTTTCGCATATTGCGCCAATGCAATCTCTTATGAGAATCATTTGTATTCTCTTGTGGCGGAGGTCTCCATGTTTGTATGCATGTGCAAGAAGGTCACGGACGGGCAGTTGAAGCAGGCAGTGGCGCTGGGTGCCTCGAGCTGGGAAGACGTTTCCCGCATGACCCGATGTGCCACCCAGTGCGGTAAATGCACCTGTCTGGCACAGGAAATCGTCGATGAAGCCCTTCTCGAGCGACATGTCTCACAGCACATTCCGGCCCGCTACTTTGAAGAGCTTGCCTACGCTGCACGCTAAGGGCAGTGCCTGCCTGAAAGGGACTGGTTTTTAACTGCTAACCGTTTGAATTGTCTTATGATAATGGCTCGCATTGAGCCTTTTTTTATGCCTGTGTGGTCGAAATTCCCGCGCGTTTGGAGGATACTGCCTCCACAGGCGGACGCAGGATTCGGCGACCGCCATGACCACTGATGGCGGAGAAGCACATGAAAGGCGATCCTCAGGTTATCGAGCACCTCAACAAAATCCTTGGCAACGAGCTCATTGCCATCAACCAGTACTTCCTGCATGCCCGCATGTATCGCAACTGGGGCCTGCACGGTCTGGGCGACTGGGAATACAAGGAATCCATCGAAGAGATGCAGCACGCCGATATTCTGATCGAGCGCATTCTGTTTCTTGATGGCCTGCCCAATCTGCAGGATCTGGGCAAGCTGCACATCGGCGAGCACGTTCAGGAAATGCTGGAATGCGATCTGCGCATCGAGCACGACGGTCGTGATGATCTGATCAAGGCCATTCGCCACTGCGAATCCGTCGCCGATTATCCGAGCAGCGAAATGCTCAAGAAGATTCTGGCTGAAGAAGAAGAGCACATCGATATCATCGAAACCGAGCTTCATCTGCTTGAGCAGGTCGGTCTGGAGAATTACAAGCAGCGCCAGATGCGTCCGGCCAACGAGCGTGAAGAGGGCGAAACGGCGACCTGATCCGGTCGTTGCCTCGCATACGCATGACAGCGGGCCGCCCCATGGGGTGGCCCGCTGTCATTTGGGGGCTTGAGCTGACAGTCGCTAGAAGTGTCGGATCAGCGAAAAGCGGGCCACCGGCTCACCGTCGATCTCGACGTTTTCACGAAACATCGCCAGCGGCCTAACCCAGAGGCCGAACTCGCCGTAGAGCGCGCGATAGACCACCAGCGGCTCTTCGGTCTCGCTGTGATGCGCCACCCCTAGCACCTCGTAATCGCTGCCCTTGTAGTGTCGATAGACGCCGGGGGTCACGGCGTGTTCGTTTTCTCGTTTCATGCAGGCTCCTGAGCGGTAGGTTCAGCATCATCATCGGCGCTGTCGGACTCGAGACCGGTCCGGATCAGACGCTCAATGGCGTGGCTTACGGCGGCAAAGCCAAAGGCGCCGGTCACGAAGGTGGCAGAGCCATAGCCGGCGCTGCACCCGAGTTTCAGGGTCTCCCCATCGTTTGGTCGGGTATTGCACACCTCACCGGCGCCATCCGGGTAGCGGCGCTGTTCGGGAGAGTAGACGCAGGCCACCGAAAACCGGCGCTTCGGGTTGCGGCTAAAGCCATATTCCCGTCGCAGCCGGCTGCGTACCTTCGAGAGCAGCGGGTCGTGCTCGGTGCGAGTGAGATCTGCCGTCATGATGCGGGTCGGGTCGGTCAGGCCGCCGGCGCCACCGGTGACGGTCAGGCCAATTTTGCGGCGTTTGCAGTGGTTGATCAGGGCACACTTGGCGCCCACGTGATCAATGGCATCGATCACGTGATCGGTATCTTCCGGCAGCATGCGCTCGATGTTGTCCGGCGTGATAAAGCCCGAGATGGCCTCGACCTGCACCCACGGGTTGATCAAGCGACAGCGTTCGGCCATCACCTCGACCTTCGGGCGGCCAATGGTGCCATCAAGGGCATGCAGCTGGCGGTTGATGTTGGTCGTGCAGACATCGTCCAGGTCGATCAGGCTGATGCGCTCAAACCCTGAGCGTGCCAGCGCCTCGACGCTCCAGCTGCCCACACCGCCGATGCCGATGACCACCACATGGGCGCGGCGCAAACGCTCGATGCCTGTGTGACCATACAAACGGCGCATGCCATCAAAGCGTGCGGCGAAATCTGCCTCGTGACGGGCAGCGTCCAGTCGCTCGGCGCTGGCTGAATCGCTCATGATGCGGCGTCTCTCCTGTCGGACGTGTCGGGCACGTTGCTCTGAGTATTGTCCTGCCACTGCACCTGATTGACCGGGCAATGGCCCGCCCAGCCGAATCGATGCATCAGTGCGGTCATGTCTTCTTCAACGGCGGCGCTCACCCTGAGCGTCTGCTCATGGGCGGGATGATAAAACTCGAGCATGACGGCGGCCAGCAGCAGCCGGCCGGCGTCGAAGTTGTCGCGAAAAAAGCGGTTATGAATGCCCTTGCCGTGTCGGGCGTCACCAATGATGGGATAGCCGCCGCGGCTCAGGTGGCGACGAATCTGATGGCGCCGCCCGGTGGTCGGCGTGACCGACATCAGCGAATAGCGACTGGTCGGATAGCGGTCGATGGCGACCGGCAGCTCGACGCTATCAAGGCGTCGGACATGGGTTTCGGCTTCCATGGCCGGCATTTCGGCCTTGGGACGCTTGCCGTCTTCCTCGCGCAGGGCCCAGTCATAGGTCGCCTGTTCGGGGCCGATGCCACGCACGATGGCAAGATAGTGTTTTTGTACCTTTTGATCCTGAAACTGATGGCCCAGCGCCGTGGCCATCTCGGGCGTCAGGGCAAAGATCATCGCGCCCGAGGTTGGGCGGTCCAGCCGATGCGCCGGATAGACATGCTGGCCCAGCTGGTTGCGCAGTGCCTGCAGCATGATGATCGGTGCGTGCCGGTCCAGCGCGCTGCGGTGTACCAGCGCGCCGGAAGGCTTGTGGACGATCACCAGGTGATCATCACGATAAATAACGGGGATGGGCGTGGTCATTGAAACGTCGTGGTCGGGCATCAGGCGCTATTGTCGGCAATTGGGTGTCCCGATGTACAGGGGCAGGATGGCGCAGGGAAAGGACTCTGCTAAAATCCCTGCGCCATCGACGTTGCCCCGTCGGCGCTCTTTGGGGTGACATTGCCCGGGCGGCATCTTCATGAGGAAAGACACATGGCTCACCTGGTCGTTCTCACTGGCGCCGGCATCAGCGCTGAAAGCGGTATCAAAACCTTCCGCGATGGCGACGGCCTCTGGGAGAATCATCACGTCGAGGATGTGGCCACGCCGGAGGGCTGGGCACGCGACCCTCACACCGTGCTGCGCTTTTACAACGAGCGCCGCGCTCAGGTGCGGGCGGCATCTCCCAATGCCGCTCATCTGGCGCTGGCCGAGCTCGAAAAACACTTCCGGGTCAGCATCATTACCCAGAACATTGATGATCTGCACGAGCGTGCTGGTTCGCGCGATGTGCTGCACCTGCACGGCGAGCTTTTAAAGGCGCGCTCCAGCCGCGATTCAAGGCTGGTCTATCGACTCGATGGCGACGAGACGATCGAGATGGGGGACTGCTGTGACAGCGGCGCTCAGCTGCGCCCCCATGTGGTCTGGTTTGGTGAAAACGTGCCCCTTTATGCCACCGCCTGCGATCTCGTGGCGGATGCCGATCTTTTGCTGATTGTGGGCACTTCGCTTGCCGTGACGCCGGCCTCGATGCTGATGGACGAAGCGCCCCTGGCGGCTCCGCGTGTACTGGTCGATCCCGGTGCCCGCGAGCTGGCAGGCCAGGGCGTTGTGGCGCTGGCCACCAGCGCTACCGACGGGGTCTGTCGTCTGCGCGACTTCTGGTCACAACATGGCCGTCTGCTCAAGCCCGACCCTGACATGCTGCTGACTTCGTAAGGCTCTGATCGAGCCATGGGAGACGGCGGTTTATCACGAGCGCTTTCCATCAATGGACAAGTGCATCCTGTCATCGCTACCAGATTGATACCTTCATGTTTGAGCAGATCAACCGATTCTTCCCGCTGTGGGCACTGGGCTCCGCCCTGCTGGCAGCATTTTTCCCTGACGCGCTGGCCTCTCTCAAGGGCTGGGTGCCACCGCTTCTGGCCCTGATCATGTTCACGATGGGGCTGACGCTGTCGCGTCACGACTTTGCCCGGGTGGCGCGCTCGCCGCGTGCGGTCATGATCGGGATTGGCCTGCAGTATCTTCTGATGCCTGCGGCTGCCTTTGCCATCTCGCATCTTCTGGGACTTTCCCCCGAACTGGCTGTCGGCATGATGCTGGTCGGGGCCACCTCGGGCGGCACGGCTTCCAACGTCATGACCTGGCTTGCCGGCGGCAATGTGGCGCTGTCGATCAGCATGACGCTGATCTCGACGCTGTTATCGATTGTCATGACACCGCTGCTGGTCTGGCTCTGGATGGGTGCAAGCATCGATGTGCCGGTCGGGGGCATGCTCTGGAGCATCGCCAAACTCGTGATCGTGCCGATTGTGCTGGGGACGGTGGTGCATCACTTCATGGCCACGACCATCCGGCGCATTGAGCCGGCACTGGCGACCATTGCCATGGCCGCGATCGTGATGATCATTGCCATTGTGGTAGCGCTCAACGCCGGACGTCTGGCCACTCTTGGCCCCGTCATTGCGCTGGCGGTGGTACTGCATAACGGTTGCGGATTGATCGGTGGTTTCTGGCTGTCGCGGCTGGCAGGGCTCAACGATCGGGACTGCCGGGCCGTGGCGATCGAGGTGGGCATGCAGAACTCGGGGCTGGCCGTATCGCTGGCCACCAACTTCTTCCCGGCGGCTGCGGCATTGCCCGGCGCGCTCTTTTCGGTCTGGCACAACATTTCCGGGTCCCTGCTGGCGGGCTACTGGAAAAAGCGGCCCGCCGCGTTGGCGCTGGATGAGCAAAAGACATCATGAGCGGCGGTCATGACCCCGAGGCGCCGCGCAAGCCGTTCAACGCGCGCGGCAGCCTGGTCAGGCGCTGTGACAGCTGTCGCATGCCGGGGCTGCACTGCATCTGTGACTATCGTCTGCAGGTGACCACCCGGGCACGGTTCTGGCTGGTCACCCATCGCATCGAACACTACAAACCGACCAATACCGGACGTTTGATCGGTGACTGTATCGCCGATACCCGAGTCTTTGAGTGGTCGCGTACCGAGCCGGACCCGGCCCTTTTGGCCGCACTTGCCGACCCGCGCTTTGCGCCCTGTCTGGTCTTTCCCGACGACCAGGAGGACTATCGCCACCGGGTGGTAGACATGGCACACGCCTGTGACACATCGCGCATTCCGGTCTTTATCCTGCTTGATGGGACCTGGCGACAGGCGCGGCGGATGTTTCGCAAGAGCGACTATCTTGCCGAGCTACCCATCGTGGCCCTGCATACCGATCGTCTTACCCGTTATCGGCTGAGAAAGCCGGCCAGTCCCGAGCATCTGTGTACGGCCGAGGTGGCCGCCGAACTGCTGCGCCATTCGGGCGACGAGCAGGGCGCTCAGGTACTCGATGACTACTTTACGGTGTTCAACGAACAGTACGCCGCGGCCCGCCGCGATGCCGGCACGCCTCATCAGTCCGAGGCTGCACAGCGACTGCTGGAAAAGCGGCGCGCGCACACGAGCTGAGCCGTCTATTCTTGGAGCGCATGTTCATGACAGGAGCGGTGATATGACTCTGGGAATTCTGGCTACCATTGATGCCAAATCAGGTGAAGAAGCACTCGTCGAGGCCGAGCTGACCAGGGTAGTGGCGCCGTCCAGAGACGAGGAAGGATGCCTTTTGTACACCCTGACGCGCGACAGCGAGCGGCCGACGCGCTTTATCATGGTCGAGCAGTGGCGTGACCGCGCCGCCCTTGATGCCCATATTGCTACCGAGCACTACAAGCAAATGGCGCAGACGCTTGAAAACGCCATCGAGCAGATGGAAGTGCGCGAGTATGACGTCCTGACCTGATGTTCCAGGATTGATCGGACCCTCGAGCGCCGTGACCCTGTCACGGCGCTTTTTTTATCCCGGTATTTTTTTACCCCTGAACTTTTTTTATCAGGACACTTTCCTGATCAGCCAAACAGCTGCCCGGCAATGCGCAGCCCGGCAATCCAGGTCGCCGCCGCGGAACCCACGGTGGACAGCAAAAACACCAGCAGCGTACGGGCTACTCGATTGCGCCACCAGCCACGCCAGTGGCTGACGTCGGCTCTGAGGGTGGAGAAATCGCCCACCGTGGGTTTTTTCATGTAGAGCTCAACACCTGCGGTGACAAAGCCCACGCCGATGGTCGGATTCAGCGAGGTCAGAGGCGCTGCCACAAAGGCGGCCAGTATGGTCAGTGGATGAGCCAGTGCGATGAGTGCACCCAGCGCGGACAGCGTTGAGTTGATCAACACCCACTCAAGGACCAGTGACCAGCCAAGCCCCGTGTCGCGGCTAAAGCCCACGGCGAAGCCTGCCACCACCAGCGCCACGATCAGCCAGGGCAGCAGCTTTAATAAACGTCCCGACGGCGCGACGGTATCGAGTGTCTGCCGCTCGTCGGTGACGGCCGCCGGAGCAGGGGGCTTGGCATCGAGCGCGCGTAGATGGGCGCCCATGCCCTTGAGATGGCCGGCACCGATCACCACCAGCACGCGACTGGGTCGGTCAGCAGGCAGGGACTCGACCAGCTTCAGTGCCATATAGCGGTCGCGTTCCTCGACCAGCGGGGTATAGAGCTGCCGGGATTGCTGCGCGAACTCGGCGAAGGTGGCCTCCAGCACGTCGCCTTCCTTGAGCCGCTCGATCTCTTCGCTGGACACCTTCTGACGTGACAGCACGCTGCCGACCAGCCCCGACACCAGCGTCATGCGCTTGTACCACGGCACGTTGCGGTAAACGCGCTTGAGCGTCACCCCGATATCGCGGTCCACCAGATAAAGCGGCAGGCCCCGATTTTGCGCCCCTTCGACGGCGGCCTTCATGTCGGCGCCCGGCTCGATGCCGGACTGTTCGGCCACGCGCTGTTGAAAGGCGCCCAGCGCCAGGCTTGCAGCGACCATGCCGGCCTTGCCCTGGCGCAGCACCTCAAAGAGATTCAGTCGGGCAATGGCATCAGGGTCGACCAGGCTTTGATGGCGTGACGCGCAAAGCTCGATGGCCACGGCGTCAAAATCGCCTGACTGAATCAGGTCGCGGACTTCTTCGGCGCTTTCAGGAGAAACGTGGGCGGTGCCCACAAGGGTCAAATGATGATCACCGACATCGAGGGTATCGCGCGGACCCTGTCCTTGGTTGGGCATGGTGGCTCACAGGCTGGTGTCAATGAATGGCGGTACCAGGTGCCGCCAACAGGAGATGGCGTATTATCGCTGAAGCCCGGGCGATGAACAAAAAGCGGTCCTGAATGGCTGGAACGATCAGGGCTCGCTAGAGTGACAAAAAGGTTTCGACGGGAGCCGGGGCATGGCATATCGACTGGCGGCCGATGGGGTGCTGGTCCTGCATCTGGCCTTTATTGCCTGGGTGGTGTTCGGGGCGCTGGTGGTACTGCGGTGCCCACGCCTGGCTGCGCTGCATGTGCCGGCGCTTGGCTGGGCCGTGGCGCTGGAGCTCAACGGTTGGCGCTGCCCGCTGACGCCGCTGGAAAACCTGCTGCGAGCGCGGGCCGGCCAGGCGGGGTTCGAGGGCGGTTTTATCGAGCACTATCTGCTCGGTGTGATCTACCCGGCCGGCCTGACACCGACGATACAGCTGTGGCTGGGCCTTGGGGCGCTGTTGATCAATCTGCCGCCTTACGCATGGCTGGCATGCAGGCGGTGGCGGCAGCGATCAAGGAGGCATCGATAAAGGCAAGCAGGCAGTGGCTAGAAAAAGCTCAGGCCAACCTGAAAAAGGCGCTCAACTTCCTTGAGTCGGCGCTTGTCGACCACAAAGAGGATGACGTGGTCATCGGTCTGAATGGTGATGTCGCGGTGGGCGATCATGACGTCGCGGCCGCGCACGATGGCCCCGATGCTGACCCCTTCGGGGAGCTTGACCTCGCCGATGGTGCGCCCGACCACGCGCGAGGAGCGCGAATCGCCGTGGGCGATCGCCTCGATCGCTTCGGCCGCCCCACGGCGCAGGGAGTGGACATTGACGATGTCGCCGCGGCGCACGTGGGTCAACAGCCCGCCGATGGTGGCCTGCTGCGGCGAGATGGCGATGTCGATCTCGCCGCCCTGAACCAGATCCACATAGGCTGGATTGTTGATCAGGGTCAGCACCTTTTTGGCACCGAGGCGCTTGGCCAGCATCGATGACATGACGTTGACCTCGTCATCGTTGGTCAGCGCACAGAAGATGTCGCACTCCTCGATGTTCTCCTCGAGCAGCAGTCGCTTGCTGGTGGCGCTGCCGTGCAGCACCACGGTGCGCTTCAAGTGCTCCGAAAGCTGGGTGCAGCGCTCCAGATTCTGCTCGAGAATCTTGACCTGATAGTCCTGCTCCAGGGTCTCGGCCAGACGCTCGCCGATGTTGCCGCCGCCACCGATCATGACCCGCCGAAAGCCCCGGTCCACGCGCCTGAGCTCGCCCATGACGGTGCGAATGTCCTTGCGCGCGGCGATGAAAAACACCTCGTCATCGGCCTCGATGACGGTATTGCCGCGCGGCATGATCGGCCGATTGCGGCGATAGATCGCGGCCACCCGGGTGTCGACATTGGGCATGTGGCGGCGCAAAAACGCCAGCTCCTGGCCCACCAGCGGGCCGCCATAGTAGGCCTTGACCGCCACCAGCTGCGCCAGCCCATTGGCGAAGTCCAGCACCTGCAGGGCACCGGGATATTCGATCAGACGACGGATGTGGTTGGTCACCACCTGCTCGGGGCTGATCAGGACATCGATCGGAATGGCGTCCTGGGAAAACAGCCCCTTGCTGGTCAGATACTGGGTCGCGCGCACCCGGGCAATCTTGGTGGGCGTGCTGAACAGCGTATGCGCCACCTGACAGGCCATCATGTTGACCTCATCGGAGTTGGTCACGGCAATCAGCATGTCGGCGTCTTCGGCACCGGCCTCCTTCAGGGTGGCGGGGTAGGAGCACACGCCCTGCACGGTTCTCAGGTCGAGACGTGTGCTCAAATCGCGCAGGCGAACGCTGTCAACATCCACCACGGTAATGTCGTTGTCTTCATGCGCCAGATGCTCGGCCAGCGTTCCGCCTACCTGGCCGGCGCCCAGAATGATGATTTTCATGACTGTGATCCGAAGGATGGAGAAGCAAGATCAATGGCGGGGATGTTGGCACCAATCGGCGACAAGGGAAAGGGCGGGGAGGGATTGCAACAGACGGCAAAAGAAATAAAAACGGCAGCCAGGGGCTGGCTGCCGCGCGGTCATCACTCGAGGGTGAAGCCGACCTTGATGCTGACCTGCCAGTGGCCCACACGATCGTTTTCGATGTGACCGCGGGTTTCGGTGACCTGGAACCACTGCATGTTCTTGACGGACTCGCTGGCCTTGGTCAGGGCGTTTTGTACGGCTTCCTCGATGCTGGTCTCGGAAGAGCCGGTCAGCTCGATGGACTTGTAGACATGATCGCTCATGGTGTCTTTCCTTTAACGTGGCCCCTGCTGTCTTCAGGCTTCAGGGGGGTCCATTGAAGCGGTATCGACGATCGCAATACCGCAGTGTTCCAGCCGTCGATACGTGGCGGTGTCAGAATCAAACGACACCGGACGCGTCAGCGGCCAGAGAAATCGGGTGGTAAAACCGGCCCGGAGCGCATCCTCGGCCGTCCAGAGCACACAGACCTCGCGGGCCAGACCGCATACGGAAACCTCGGTGACACCGCGCTCCCTGAGCCAGCCGGTGAGCCCGGTGGAGGGACGCGTACCTTTTGGCCCCAGGTTGTCACGAAAGGCGCTGTAGCTGTCCACGCGCGGGTCGCTGCCCTTGCGAATAATGATGTCTGCCAGTGACCAGTCCAGCCGCGTATCCAGTACGGCGCCGCTGGTGGCGCGCACGCAGTGCTCCGGCCAGAGCGTTTGAGATTCGCCGTACAGCTCGATCGTATCGAAGGGCTGATGGCCCGCATGGCTGCTGGCAAAGGAAATATGGCCGGCCGGATGCCAGTCCTGAGTGGCCACGACATGGCCGTACTCATCGCTGGACATGGCGGTCTGAATGCCATCGATGATTTCATTGCCGCGGGTACAGGCAAGCGCACCGCCCGGCATGAAATCGCCCTGCATGTCGACCACGATCAGCGCGCACTGCTCAGGCGCTGGTCTTGTCCCGGGCATGTCGGTGTCACGATGTGAGTAGGCCATGGGATGTGATATATCCGGCAATCAGAATGGCTTTTAGTATCGAAGGCGCTTGCCCATCTGACAAGCACCGGCATGTGAAAGGTTGTTGCTGGCACTTGTCTGAACGGTTCGTCAGTCGGCGTGCTTTTCCAGCAGCGCGTAGAAAAAGCCGTCATGGCCATCCGGCGTTGGCATCATCTGGCGGCCTTCGCCCTCTGGCTGGCCCCAGTCGGCCGTGATGGCAACCGCTCGGGCATCCGCAGTGCGTGCCAGAAAGGCCGTGATTTGCCCGGCATTTTCTTCCGGCAGCACCGAGCAGGTGGCATAGAGCAGGCGACCGCCGGGAGCCAGACGCTGCCACTGGGCATCCAGAAGATCGCTTTGCAGCGCGACCAGCTCGTCGATGTCCTCCTCTCGACGCAGCGCCTTGATATCGGGATGGCGACGAATGACGCCGGTGCCCGAACAGGGCGCATCCAGCAAAATGCCATCAAAGGGTGTCCCGTCCCACCAGTCAGCCGTGGTGGCATCAGCGGCCACAAGCGTGCCCGAGAGCTTCAGGCGCGCCAGCGTCTCGCGCACGCGTTCAAGGCGGGTGGCATCGCTGTCCAGCGCGGTCAGCATGCTGGCGGGCGCGCACTCCAACAGATGGGCGCTCTTGCCGCCTGGCGCGCTGCAGGCATCGAGCAGGCGCAGCGGCGCTGGCCGCGCGTCAAGGCCATCCAGCAGCAGGTGAGCGGCCAGCTGTGCAGCCTCATCCTGAACGCTGACGTCGCCGTCCTGAAAGCCCGGCAGCTGTTCGACATCGCAGGGTGTCTCCAGCGTCAGGCCATCGTCACTGAACGGGCACGGTCTGGCCGCAAGGCCGGCACCTTCGAGACGCTCGAGCCAGTCCGCCCGGGAGTGATGACGCTGATTGACGCGCAGCGTCATGGGACCGGGCACGTTGTTGGCGGCCGTGATGTCATGCCACTGGTCGGGCCAGGCCTGTTCAAGCCGGGTCAGAAGCCACTGAGGATGCCAGTGCGCTGCCGACGGTGTTTCTTCAACGGCTGCCAGCAGCGCATCACGCTCGCGGTCGGCGCGACGCAGGCAGCCGTTGATGACCCGGGTGGCCCATTCCTTGTTCAATTCGCGCGCACCGCCGGCGGTTTCCCCCACGGCGGCGTGGGTCGGAATGCGCATGTGATAGAGCTGATACAGCCCGATCAGCAACAGGGCGTGAACGTCCTGATCACGCTGCTTGAAGGCCGATTTCAGAAGTTTTTCGGCGATGGCCTCAAGCTGCGGCAGGGCGCGACAGACACCAAAGCACAGCGCCCGGTAAAGCCCCTGGTCTCGCGGTGCGACGCCTTCAGGGACATCGCTTGTGAGTGCACCGCGCTGGTTCAGCACCGGTGCCAGCGCCAGGGCGGCATGCGCACGCACACTCATGGTGCGTTTGGGCTTTTGAGCGCGTTGACGGGTCATTGATCTGCTCCCAGCAGCGTGCCGGCAACGAAGTGATCGCGCCGACTATTGAGAAGTTCATGGGCCGACAGCATTTTGCCGCCCGGCAATTGGGCGTGGGTAATGCGCAGTACGCCATCGCCACAGGCCACGCACAGGGCATCCGAGGGGCCGTCGAGCAGCTGTCCCGGCGCGGCGTCGAGCTCACTGCCCTGAGCCACACGCGCTTCGGCCTGCCAGAGTCGCAGCGTATCGCCTCCCAGCGTGGTCCAGGCCACCGGGAAGGGATTGAACGCTCGAACACGCTGTGCCAGCACCGTGGCGCTCTGGTGGAAGTCGAGTCGGGCCTCGGCCTTGCTTAGCTTGGCGGCGTAGGTGACGCCTTCGGCAGGCTGAGGCGTTGCCGTCAGCTGATGATCACTCAGGCGATCAAGCGCCTCGATCAGGGCGCTGGCACCCATCTCGGCCAGTTGATCATGCAGCATGGCGGCGGTGGTCGTGCCCTCGATGGGCGTCCGGGCCGTGAGCAGCATATCGCCGGTATCAAGGCCCTCATCCATGGCCATGATGGTCACACCGCTTTCGCGATCGCCGGCCTCGATGGCGCGCTGAATCGGCGCGGCGCCGCGCCAGCGCGGCAGCAGGGAGGCATGAACGTTGATGGCGCCCAGACGGGGAATGTCGAGCACGGCGCGCGGCAGGATCAGTCCGTAGGCCACCACCACGAGCAGATCGATGTCGGCATCGATCAGCGGGGCATGGGTGTCAGGGGTTTTCAGCTTCTCGGGCTGATGCACGGCAAGACCGTGTTCCAGCGCCAGTGCCTTGACCGGTGACGGGGTCAGGCGACGCCCGCGGCCGGCAGGCCGATCCGGCTGGGTATAGACACAGATGACCTCATGGCGGCTGGCCAGCAGGGCGCGAAGATGTTCGGCGGCAAAGTCCGGAGTGCCTGCAAAGGCGATGCGAAGAGGGCTGGGCATGGCGTGGTCCTGAAAAACGTCAGCGCCCCTGGCCGGGGCGCTGATAAAAAGGAAGGGCGGTCAGTGCTAATCCGGGAACGGCGTCAGGACGCCGCCTTCTGGCGCTTGATCATCTTCTTTTTCACGCGATCCCGCTTGAGCGGCGAGAGGTAATCCACGAACAGCACCCCTTCCAGATGATCCACTTCGTGCTGGATGCAGTGGGCAAGCAGTCCATCGGCTTCAAGCTCATAGGATTTGCCGTTGCGATCCTGGGCCTTGAGATGCACCCGCAGGGCGCGAGGCACTTCGGCGTAGTATTCCGGAATCGACAGGCAGCCTTCCTGCAGCGGCTCACGCTCATCGCCAAGCAGGGTCACTTCCGGGTTGACCAGCGCCAGCGGCTGATTTTTCTCTTCGCTGACATCCATCACGATCACGCGGCGATGCACATCCACCTGTGTGGCAGCAAGGCCGATCCCCGGGGCGTCATACATGGTTTCAAACATGTCATCGATCAGACGACGTACCTCATCGTCGACCTGGTCCACGGGCTGGGCAACGGTGCGCAGGCGTTCATCGGGATATTCAAGAATCGTCAGTAGAGCCATGTTCGTATCTGTTGTGGGGTCGCCAGCTGCCGGCTTCGATCATGTCAGGTCAAGAAAGCCGGGGTGACGGCCGTAAATGCATGAATGGATTCACTCCGTATGGTGCCTATTGTAGTGCGCAGGCGTTGGCAACGGAACCGACAGCAGAGCGAAGATGACATGAAACGCCAGAGGACGAACGCCAGACGCCGCCGGACCGGACCGGGATGGCGGCCCATGATGCTGATGGCGGCCACGGTGAGCGCCCTGATGGGCCTGCCGTGTGGCGCCGGTGCTGCTTCGGTGGGTGATCAGGACAGCGTTGTGACCCTGTCGCCGCGGCTGCGCTTTTTGCCGCTGGACGAGCAGCGTGAGCCCGTGGACATTTCGGCCCGGGCGCAGGCGCTGATGAACTATCGCATTGTCGAAAGCGACATGGCGACGTCACGGCCCTATGTCGTCAGCGGCAGTGAAGGGCGGTTGATCAGCGGTGCCGGTGATCAGATTCTGGCGCGCCATGTTCAGGGGCAGCCGGGTCAGCGTTTTGGTATCTACACGCCGGGGACCGTGCTGCACGATGAGCAGGGCAACACGCTGGGTCAGGTCATGATCCGTCAGGGCGTGGCACGTCTTGAGCGTTCGGGCACGCCGCTGTCGACGCTGACCATCGAGCAGAGCCCGCGTGAAGTGAGTGCCGGAGCAATGCTCATGGCACTCGATGGCTGGACACCGCCGAGGCAGCTGATACCACAGGTCGCGCCGGACGGCATTCAGGGGCGGATCGTTGATCGCCCCGGCGCCGGACGCATCGTGGGGCTTCGCGACATTGTGGTGATCGACCTGGGGCGTCATCAGGTCACGCCCGGCATGCGCCTTCGTGTACAGGGCGAATCCGAGGGCGTTACCGATCCGGTGACCGGGGAGACGCTGACGCTTGAAGGCGGCGTGCTGGGAGAGCTGATGATCGTGCGTACGTTCGAACAGACCAGTCTTGCACTGGTGACCCGGGCCGGGCTGCCCATGGCCACGGGAGATCGGCTGGGAGCGCCTCTTGATGACTGAGATTACGAAGCCCTCGATGCCTCGTCATTGGCTGGCGCTGTCGATGCTGCCTCGCGTGGGCGCCAAACGCCTCATGGCCCTCCGGCAGGCAGCGCCTGGCTGGCCCGAGGGTTGGCTGGCTCGCCTGCCCTCGGAGGCGGCGCAGATGATGCGTCACTACCTTCAAATGCCCGGCCAGGGTTCCCTTCATGCGCAGGTAGAAGCTGCCATGGCGTGGCTGGAACAGAGCCCGCAGCATCACCTGCTGACGCCGGAGCATCCCGCCTGGCCGGCCATGCTCGATGAATTGCCGGACCCGCCGCCGGTGCTTTGGGCATGGGGCGCGCTTGAAGCGCTGTCACTGCCGGCGCTTGCGGTGGTAGGCACGCGCCGGCCCACGCGTGAGGGACAGGACAATGCCTGGCGATTTGCACGTGACATGGCAGGTGCCGGCTATGGTGTTGTCAGCGGGCTGGCGCTGGGGGTGGACGGCTGCGCTCATCACGGTGCACTGGAAGCCCGTGGCGCCACTGTTGCGGTGCTGGGATGCGGGGTCGATGTGCTTTATCCGCGGACTCATGCCCGCCTGCGCCAGCAGTTGCTGGACCAGGGCGGTCTGCTGCTGTCCGAACATCCGCCCGGCACGCGTGCGCATCCGCAGCACTTCCCAAGGCGTAACCGCATCATTACCGGGCTGTCGCTGGGGGTACTGGTGGTCGAGGCGGCCATGGCCAGTGGTTCCCTGGTCAGCGCCCGGCTTGCCATGGAGCAGAACCGGGAGGTGTTTGCGCTGCCGGGCTCTGTGCATAACCCGCAGGCGCGTGGCTGCCTGTGGCTGATTCGTGAAGGCGCCCGACTGGTGACGAGTCTTGAAGAGATCCTTCAGGAGCTACCCGAACGGCAGTGGGGAAGTGCCGCAGTGGCATCCGCAGTGGCGACATGTCAAAGCGGCCAGCAGGCTCCTCGTGCACCTGACGCCGCAGTGCAGGATAAACGTCCCGAGGACCCGCTCTGGCAATCGCTTGACGACACGCCCGTGCCGGTCGATGCGCTGGTCGAGCGTACCGGTGAGTCGATTGCTGCGCTGCAGTCTCGCCTTCTCATGCTGGAGCTCGACGGCTGGGCGGCGCAGGTCGCCGGTGGCTGGGTCCGCAGGCTGGCATGAGATACACTGCCCCCTGATTGGGGCAATGGTATTCACGCAGCATGTCTTCATATTTTGACTCTTCTCTCGCCCAGCAGGCGCTAAAGGACGCTGCCGTCTCTCTGATTGATGGTGGCGTTGTGGCGTACCCGACGGAAGCCGTCTGGGGGCTGGGCTGCGATCCCGATAACACGAAAGCGCTTGAGCGTCTTCTGGCCCTCAAGATGCGCGACCCGGCCAAGGGGTTGATTCTGATCGCCGCCAGCATCGAGCAGTTCGAGCCCTGGCTTGCCGGGCTTGATGCCACGCAGCGTGCGCGGCTTCAGGCCAGCTGGCCCGGACCCGTGAGCTGGCTGGTGCCGGATAACGGCCGCGCGCATCCGCTGGTGCGCGGCGAGCACGCAAGCGTGGCCCTGCGGGTCAGTGATCACCCGCTGGTGCAGGCGCTGTGTGAGGCTTTCGGCGGTCCGCTGGTGTCGAGTTCGGCCAATCGGGCAAGCGAAGCGCCCTGTCTGGCTGCCGAGGAGATCCGGCAGGTGTTCAGGGACCAGGTGCTGATTGTCGACGGGCCGCTGGGCGGGCGAACGCGCCCCAGCGAGATTCGTGATCTGCTCACCAATGACGTGCTGCGCGACTAGCGCTGCCCCGCACTACAATGCCCGTCATGGCCGGGGAAGTGGCCATGACCCTGCTGGAGAGCAACCGTGTCACATGCCTATCTCGAAAGGGTAAAACACTATCTGCTGGACTTTCAGGATCGGCTCTGTCAGGCGCTGGCCCGTACCGATGGCCATGCTGATTTCGTAGAAGATGCCTGGACGCGTGAGGATGGCGGGGGCGGTCGCTCTCGCGTCATCACCGAAGGCGCCGTGTTCGAAAAGGGCGGTGTCAACTTTTCGCATGTCTTCGGCAAGAACCTGCCGCCTTCTGCTTCTGCTGCCCGTCCGGAACTAGCCGGGCGCAGCTTTCATGCCGTCGGCGTCTCCTGGGTCATGCACCCGCGAAACCCGCATCTGCCGACGACGCATGGCAACGTTCGCTTTTTCATTGCCGAAAAGGAGGGAGAAGCCCCGGTCTGGTGGTTTGGCGGCGGTATCGATCTGACGCCGTATTATCCGGTGCTCGAAGATGTCATCCACTGGCATCGCACTGCCCGCGAGGCCTGTGCGCCCTTCGGTGATGACGTCTATCCCCGCTACAAGCGCTGGTGCGACGAATACTTTTATCTCAAGCATCGCGATGAAACCCGCGGTGTGGGCGGTCTTTTCTTTGATGACGTCAACGAAGAGGGCTTCGAGCAGAGCTTTGCCTTCCAGCAGGCCATTGCCGAGGCGTTTGTGCCGGCCTATCTGCCGATTGTCGAAAAACGCCGCGAGACACCCTATGGCGAGCGGGAGCGAGATTTCCAGAACTACCGCCGCGGTCGCTATGTCGAGTTCAACCTGGTCTATGACCGCGGCACACTGTTCGGGCTGCAAAGTGGCGGGCGCACCGAGTCGATTCTGATGTCGATGCCACCGGTGGCGCACTGGGCCTATCAGTATCAGCCCGAAGCAGGCTCTCCCGAGGCCGAACTGTACACGGACTATCTGCATCCGCGTGACTGGCTCGAGGAGGCCGCCCTGGCATGAATGACACGCCGCTTTACGCCGTGTTCGGCAATCCCGTCGCGCATTCGAAATCGCCGCAGATCCATTCAGGCTTTGCCGAGCAGCTGGGTGATCCGGTGCGCTATGAAACGCGCCTGGCACCGGTGGATGATTTTCACGGTCACTGGCGCGCCTTTCTAAACGAGGGCGGGCGGGGGGCCAACGTCACCGTTCCCTTCAAGCAGCAGGCCGCGACGCTAGCGGATCGCCTGAGTGAGCGGGCGCGACAGGCCGGCGCCGTCAATACACTGGTAGTGACCGAGAATGGTGAGGTCATCGGTGACAACACCGATGGCGCCGGACTGCTGCTGGATCTCAAGCGTCTTGAGGCGCCTCTGGCAGGGGCGCGCATTCTGGTGCTGGGGGCCGGTGGTGCCGTACGCGGCGTGCTTGAGCCCCTGCTTGAGACCGGACCGTCAGAGATTGTCGTCGCCAATCGAACGGTGGAAAAGGCCACCGCGCTGGCAGCGCTCTTTGACGCGCAGGGTCGTCTACGGGGCTGTGGCCTTGACGCGATCGAGGGCACCTTTGATCTGGTCATCAATGCCACCAGTGCAAGTCTTGCCGGGGCGCTGCCGCCGCTGCCCGAAATGCTTTTCAACGAGGGGGCACTGGCCTACGACATGATGTATGGCGCCGTGCCCACCGTCTTTTTGCAGTGGGCACAACGCCATGACGTGCGCTGTGTGGATGGGCTGGGCATGCTGGTCGGCCAGGCGGCCGAGTCCTGGTATCAATGGCGCGGCACACGCCCCGACACCACGCCGATTCTGGAAGCACTGCGGGCCGATCTTCGCTGATCGGCCCGGCAGGGGTCAGGATTTGATGTTGCCACAGCTCGGGGTATGACCTGCGGCATGCGCCTGCTCCGAGAGCTTGACGGCACTTTGCATGCGGCCTTCAAGAGCCTTGCTGCGCTCGCCATCGTTGGGGTGGGTCGAGGCCCACTCCGGGGGCTTGCCACCGCCGGCAGCACTGGCCATGTTCTGCCATAGGGCGATACTGGCCCTGGGGTCAAAGCCGGCACGTGCCATCAGATCCAGTCCTAAAAGGTCGGCTTCACTCTCCTGACGGCGTGAGTAGGGCAGCAGAACCCCATACTGGGCGCCGGCGCCCAACAGCTGTGCCAGCATGTTGTTGCCTGTTACGGACTGCACGACCCCCAGACCGGTACTGGTCAGTGACTGTGTCGAGGTACGCTCGTTGGCGTGGTTGGCCAGCACGTGGGCCATCTCGTGGCCGACGACCGTGGCAATCTGGTCCTGATTTTTCGCCACGCTCATCAGCCCTGTATTGATCACGACGTAGCCGCCGGGCAGGGCAAAGGCGTTGGGTTCGTTATCCTGATAGACCCCGACGGTCCATTTCGACGGGCCCTGTCCTTCAGGCAGCGTGTCGATAATGGCGTTGGCAATACAGCTGACGTATTGCCCGTCACGGCCGGTGGCCTGTTTGTGGCTCTGACGATACTCCTCGAAGGCCTTCTGGCCCTGCTGGTCGATCTCGCTGCTGTCAAACAGCGACAGCTGGGAACGCCCGAGCGGCGAGGTGGTGCAGGCACTCAGGCCAAGGCTTAACGTCAGTGCACTCAGCACGGTCTTGCGCATCATGAACGGCAAAACTCCTGTAGGGATTCGATGGGTCCGACTGGACGCGTGCCAAAGGGGCACGCCAGGATAGCGGGGTCATGCTCACATGACAGCATAACCTGATGCGGAGCAATACATGAATGAGCAGTTGAGCACACGTCTTTTGAACCTGCTGGACCGGCTGGAGCCATTATTGCCCCCCGAGCAGGCCCCCATCGACTGGTCACGTGACGTGGCCGCGCTCTGGCAGCGCCATGCGCTGGGCGGACGACTGACTCCGGTTCAGCCGCGTGACAGCGTCAGCGTGTCGGAGTTGATTGGTATCGAGGCCCAGAAAAGGGCGCTGGTAGACAATACGCGTACCTTTCTACGCGGGCGCCCGGCCAATCATGCACTACTCTGGGGGGCACGGGGCACCGGCAAGTCATCACTGATCCGCGCGCTGATCAACGATCTGGCCGGCGAAGGGCTGCGCCTGATTCAGGTCGACCGTCATGATCTGGTGGGTCTGCCGACGCTGGTGCAAACGCTCAAGGGCAGCGATTATCGCTTTGTCGTCTACTGTGACGATCTCTCCTTTGAAGGCAGCGATGATGCTTACAAGGCGCTCAAGAGTGTGCTGGATGGCACCCTGACCGGCCCGCCGGACAATGTTCTGCTCTATGCCACCTCCAATCGGCGCCACCTGTTGCCGGAAAGCATGGCCGACAACAACGACACGCAGGTCGTGGGGGGGGAGATCCACCATGGCGACGCCGTGGAGGAGAAGATTTCGCTCTCGGACCGATTTGGGCTGTGGCTATCGTTCTATCCGTTCGATCAGGATACGTATCTGCAAACCTGCGCGCACTGGGTGGCCCATCTGGGCGGGCAGTTTGATGACGCCGCCGAGGCCGAGGCACGCCGCTTTGCGCTGGCGCGTGGCGTGCGCAGCGGCCGCGCGGCCTGGCAGTTCGCCATCGCCTGGACCGGGCGACCTGGCACGGCCGACAACACCGACGTCGACTAAAGCAGGGCTGAAAGCGACTTGCCCCGAACCAGCATGTCCGGGAATTGATGTCACACTGAACGCTTTGGTCGACGGAGAGTGAAGTGATGAAAACAATGATAAAAATGGCCATGGGCGGACTGCTGCTGACCGGCATGGTCACGACGCCGGTAATGGCCGACTCTGGTGATGATCACGGCAGCCAGGCATCCCAAACCAGCGATCAGGGCACTTCGGAGCAGGGCGAGCGCCTCTCGGGCAGCGCCATTCGTGACAATGTGATGGGCCACCGGGTCACCGGTGCCATGGCCGATGGCAGTCAATACAGTGAAGTCTACCGCGTCGATGGCACTATCGAGGGGGAAGACTATACCGGCCAGTCCACGATCAAGGACGATCGCATGTGCCTTGATTATGGCAGCGGTGACACCACCTGCTATCAGGTTCGCATGATCGGCGACAACCACATCGAGTGGCTGCTTGATGGCGAGGTGGTGGGCGAAGGGACGCTCAGCGCGATGGAATAAATCAAGTCGAAAACATCCACACCAGAACCGGCGCCTGCGTGCCGGTTTTTTTACGTCTCGGAAGGTTGTGGTCTGTCGGTTGGCGGGGCAGGCGGTGAGGTCGTGTCTTCGACCGGTACCACTGCCTTGTTCGGCAATGTCGGCAGCCCGGGAGCGCTGGTCTGCTCGGCAGGGCCTGAAATATCCAGCGTAATGGTCGGTGCCGGTATCAGGCGCGCCATGTCGCTGTCCAGGCGCGGCGTCAGTGACAGAGTGCTCCCCGCCGGCAGCTGCTGCTGATTGGCCAGCCGCTGTGCCAGTGCCAGAAGCTTCTGGTTATAGGGCGCCCCTTCTCGAATGGGCGTTTCCGGGAAAAGGTCCACCGGCAGGCGCAGGGTCGCCGGCTCGCCACCACGAAGGGCGATCGGTTCATCCACGTCGCCGCTGACCGGCTCGGCGCCGGGCACTACGAGCTGCCAGGCATAACCGGTCAGATTGATATCGGGCGCGGCATCCGGTGGCGTCAGGGATAGCGGCAGCTCCAGACTGACCGGCATGCCGGCCATATCAAGTCCCGCTCTGGCCAGTGCCGTGGGTTCGAGCGTCAGGGCATCGATGGGCACCGCCCAGCGGCCAATACGAACGTTTTCCACCCCCATCGACTGCAGCGCCAGTCGCCCCAGCATGAAGCTGGCCTGTGGCAATGCCAGACAGCCGGCCAGTGATAGCGTTGCAGCCATCAGCAGGGCCGGGCGATATCGAAACTTCCCCTTTGTCATGACAGACTCCCGTCAGAGAGGCGTTGGATCAACGCTTTCTGATGCAAGTCTGACCTGGATCGACCGGAATGTCATACCAGGTCATCAGGACAGGAGTCTGACAGCCTTTAGCGCCGGCTTTTGCGCGCTTCCTTGGTGCGCGCCAGTTCACGGGACTTGGCCTTTTCCCGATCGCTGTCGCCACTGTTCTTGTCGTAGGGGTTATCGCCGGAGCGAAACTCGAAGCGGATGGGCGTGCCCTTGACCTTGAGCACCTTGCGAAAGGTGTTGATCAAAAAGCGCTTGTAGGCTTCAGGCAGGGCATTGGTCTGATTGCCGTGCACCACGATCAGTGGCGGATTGGCGCCGCCCTGGTGCGCCATGCGCAGTTTGATACGACGACCGTGGACCAGCGGCGGCTGGTGCTCGCTGACGGCGTCCTGCAACAGCGTGGTCAGACGATTGGTTGACCAGCGCGCCGTCGCCGAGGCGAAGGCGCGCTCGATGGACGGGTAAAGGTCGCCCACGGCCGTGCCGTGAAGCGCCGAAATGAAATGCAGGTCGGCGTAATCGGCAAACCCCAGACGCCTTTTGATGTCGGCGCGCATCTTCTCGCGGGCTTCCTGCTCAAGGCCATCCCACTTGTTGACGGCCAGTACCAGCGCACGCCCGGTGGTCAGCACGTAATCCAGCAGGTGCAGATCCTGCTCGACCAGACCGGTGCGGGCATCGAGCACCACGATGGCGACGTTGCACTCCTTGATGGCGTCCAGCGTCTTGATGATCGAGAACTTTTCGGCCGCCAGACTGATGTTCTTGCGGCGACGCACGCCGGCCGTGTCGATCAGCACATAGGGCTGGCCGCGGCGCTCGAAGGGGATCTCAATGGCATCGCGCGTGGTGCCGGCTTCATCAAAGACCACCACACGCTCTTCGCCCAGGAGCCGGTTGACCAGGGTGGACTTGCCCACGTTGGGGCGCCCGACCACACCGATGCGAATACCGTTGGCAATCAGGTCCGGGTGGGTCTCTTCATTGACCTCGGGGAAGGGCTCCAGAACATGCTCGATCAGAGTGGTGACATTGCGCCCGTGTGCAGCGGCAATGGCGTGGGGGTCACCCAGTCCCAGCGCCCAGAAATCGGCGGTGGCAATCTCCTCCTGCAGACCATCACTCTTGTTGACCACAAGCCAGGTCTTTTTCTGATTGATGCGCAGATGGTTGGCGATGGCCTCATCGGCCGGCATGACGCCGGCGCGTGCATCCACCATGAAAAAGACAATGTCGGCTTCATCGATGGCCAGCAGCGACTGCTCGGCCATGGCCGCATCGATGCCCATCTCGTCGCCGCTGATACCGCCGGTGTCGATGACGGTATAGGGCTTGTCGCCCAGCTGACCGTTGCCGTAGTGGCGATCACGGGTCAGCCCGGGAAAGTCTGCAACGATGGCATCACGCGTGCGCGTCAGCCGGTTGAATAGCGTGGATTTGCCGACATTGGGTCGGCCGACAAGTGCGATAACGGGATTCATGAGGGTCCTGCACGATAGAGGGAGCGGGCTGTCGGCTTAATGGGGGACAGCGCTGATACCGTCCGTCCTGATCTGGGCATTCTAACCCGAAAGGCGTCGGTATTCGAAATGTGTGGTACGCCCGGTCAGGCGTGGATGATAAACGAACGGGTCTTCCGGTCGAATACCGGAAGACCCGTCATGACCTTATGGTCGAGAACGGCTTACTGAGGGCTGCCCATGTCCTTGAGAGAATAGGCGATCAACTCACCGTCGTTGGTCAGCGCAAAGACATGCTCGCCATCGGTCAGCGGGGTGATGCTGATGCCGTCACCGCCCGGATGCGTGCGGCCTTCCTGCTCACCGGTTTTGGCATCAATGACGTGCAGATAGCCCTGATAGTCTCCGACCACCAGCTTGTTGTCGACAAATACCGGGGCACTCAGCGAGCGGCCTTCCAGCGCGTCCTGGTTCCAGATGACACGACCATTGTTGGCATCAAGCGCCATGATGTGGCTGTCAGCGGTGACCGTGAAGAGATAGTCACCGACCAGTACCGGCGTGTGATAGCTGGACTGTTCCCGATCCCAGAGCGGCTGGCCGTTGCGGGCATCGAGTGCCATGACGCGACCGTTGTAGCTGGTCACGAACAGACGGCCGTCCTGGGTCAGCACCGGCTGACCATCAAGGTCCACCAGCTGCTCGACTTCGGTGCGCCCCTGGGGCACCGCAACGCGCAGGTCCCACAGTTGCTGACCGCTGCGGTTGTCAAAGGCCGCCAGACGGCCGTTGGCAAAGCCTGCAAAGGAAACCGGGTCGATGGTGCGCGGTGCGCCGGTGCCACGCAGGGTCAGTGCCGGCTGGGAGGAGGCGTACAGCCACTGCTCGTCACCGGTAAAGCGATCCAGTGCCGTGAGGGTGCCATCAACACTTTGCACCACGACCTGTCCACTGTTGAGCTGCGGCGGTGCGATGACTTCGCTGGAGACGCTGGTGCGCCAGACGATGTCACCCTTGTCCTCACTGAAGACAATGACTTCACCGTTGCGCGTGCCGACAAAGAGCTGTCCGCTGTCCGCCGTCAGGCCGCTGGAAATGGGCGTATCGAGATGCTTTTCCCATTCGATCTGACCGTTGTCACGGTTGATGGCCTTGATGTTGCCTTCGGCATCACTGGCGTAGAGCGTGTTGCCTGAAATGGCCGGGGAGATCGGATAGCGCGCGCGCGTCAGCGAGCCGATGCCCTGAGACCATAGCCCTTCGACCTTGACGCTCTGATCGATACTGGTCAGCTCACGCGGCTGTGTACCGGTCTGCACATTGCCGGAGCAGCCGGCCAGTACCAGCAGTGAGGTGGCACACAGCAGTGCCCCCAGCGGTTTTGCCATCAGCGCAATGCGCCTGAGACCCGAAGGAGAAGAAAAGCCGTTTTCAAGCGTACTCATGAAGCCTCCTGAGGCGCCAGATCATCGAGTTTGAGTTGTATCCCGGAGAGCTCCTGATTGTGCTCACGAGCCAGGTTCACGGCGTTTTGCCAGGCACTGCGTGCCTCATCGATATTGCCCATCGCCAGCTGGATGTCGCCGCGGATATCTGCCCCGCGTGCGCTCATGGCCTCGGGCAGCTGCAGGCTCTCAAGCGTGCCGAGGGCTTCTTCGGCGTTGTCCTGACCAAGCTGCACACGGGCCAGTTCCAGACCGGCCAGCGCGCGGATCTCGTCGCGATCACTGCTCTTGCGGACATCATTCAGCGCTCGTTCGGCAGCGGGCAGGTCGTTGCCATCCACGGCCAGACGCGCCTGAATCATGCCGGCCAGGTCGGCATACAGGGTGTCACCATGCTGGTCACGAATGGCGTCAATGATGCTCTGGGCCGCCTGACGGCCACTGTCATCAAGACTGTCCTGTGAGGTCAGCTGAATCAGCTGCTGGTACTGAAGTGAGGCGGCTTCGGACTGTGACTGCTGATGATCCTGCCACCAGTGCCAGGCAAAAAGACCGACGGCGGCAATGATGATGCCGCCCAGAATCGGCTTGGCGTAGTTATGCCAGATCCTTTTGGCAGCTGCCAGCTGATCGTCTTCGTCGTGAATATTCAACTGATCCGCCACGTGCGGCACTCCTGTAGGTTCGGTCTCATGACAGTCTCTGCCGGGTCGTTGGAAAAACGCTAGACGCGAGCCGAGAGGCCGCTGTCCGCGGGACGTTCGTCCACCCAGCGGGCAAGGCGCTCGACCAGCGAGGCAATATCCATCTGCTGCTGGGGTTCTTCACCACGCAGGTCCTTGAGCGCGACCGTGCCGGCAGCAAGCTCATCTTCGCCAAGTATGACCACAAAACGGGCGCGACTCTTGTCGGCCTTTTTCATTTGGCTTTTGAAGCTGCCGCCGCCGCAGTGTACCTGCGCACGAAGGGAGGGCAAGCGGCTGCGAAGCGTCTCACCCAGTACCAGCAGCTGCGTATCCACGCCTTCGCCCTGACCCATGAGGTAGACATCCAGAATATCTTCGGCAGCCGTGGGGACCAGCGCCAGTGTCTCCAGCAGCAGGATCAGACGTTCAACGCCCATGGCAAAACCGACTGCCGGGGTGGCCTTGCCGCCCAGCTGCTCGACCAGGCCATCATAGCGCCCACCGGCACAGACGGTGCCCTGACTGCCCAGTGCCGTGGTGGTCCATTCAAAGACCGTCCGGCTGTAGTAATCCATTCCGCGCACCAGACGCGTATTGATGACGTACTTGATGCCCAGGGCGTCGAGCTTGTGCTTGAGCGCGTCAAAATGGGCGACAGAGGCATCATCAAGATGGTCGATGAGCTTCGGTGCCGCCTCGATCAGGGCCTGCATATCGGGATTTTTGCTGTCGAGAATGCGCAGCGGATTGCTGCCCAGACGACGATGAGAATCTTCGTCAAGCTGATCGAGATGCGCATTGAAGTAATCGACCAGCCTGGCGCGATAGACATGACGCGCCTCGAGCGAGCCCAGCGAGTTGATCTCGAGCTGCACGTGATCGATCAGGCCCAGTGCCTGCCAGAGGCGGGCAGACAGGGCGATCACTTCAACATCGATGTCCGGGCCTTCCAGGCCAAAGACTTCCACGCCCACCTGATGGAACTGGCGGTAACGACCCTTCTGGGGGCGTTCGTGGCGAAACATGGGGCCGGCATACCAGAGCCTTTGGATCTGATTGTGCAACAGCCCGTTTTCGATGGCGGCACGCACCACGGGGGCCGTGCCTTCCGGACGCAGGGAAAGGCTGTCACCGTTGCGATCGTCAAAGGTATACATCTCCTTTTCGACGATATCGGTCACCTCGCCGATGGAGCGTTTGAACAGGGCGGTCTGTTCAAGCACCGGCGTGCGCATTTCCAGATAGCCGTACTGTGCCATGAGCTGGCGTACGTGCTGCTCGAAATACTGCCAGAGCGGGGAGCGCTCGGGCAGCAGGTCATTCATGCCTCGGATGGCCTGTACTTTACTGGACATTGATTGTTTATCGCTGCATTTCAAAAAGGGGCCCGGGCCTCAGGCGCGGGTAATGACATCTTTCTCTTCGGCTTCCTTGCGCGCCACGCGATCCCGAATCAGTTTTTCAAGATCATCCACGAGATGGTCATTGCGCAGCTTCTGTGCAGGTTTGCCGTCGATATAAATCAGGTTGGCCGGACTGCCTCCGGTCAGACCGATATCGGTTTCCTTTGCCTCGCCGGGGCCGTTGACCACACAGCCGATGACCGACACGTTCAGCGGGGTCATGATGTCTTCAAGGCGCTCTTCGAGCTGGTTCATGGTGCCGATGACATCGAAGTTCTGGCGTGAGCAGCTGGGACAGGCAATAAAGTTGATCCCGCGTGAGCGCAGTTTCAGGCTCTTGAGGATGTCGTAACCGACCTTGATTTCCTCGACCGGGTCAGCGGCCAGCGAGATACGCAGGGTGTCACCGATGCCATCCATCAAAAGCGCCCCCAGGCCGATCGAGGACTTGACCGTACCGCCGCGCAGGCCGCCGGCCTCGGTAATGCCCAGGTGCAGGGGCTGATCGATCTGGCCGGCAATCTGGCGATAGGCATCGACGGCCATGAAGATATCGCTGGCCTTGAGCGAAATCTTGTACTCCTGAAAGTCCAGACGGTCGAGATAGTCGATATGGCGCATGGCGGATTCCACCAGCGCGGCTGGCGTCGGTTCGCCATATTTTTTCTGCAGGTCCTTTTCAAGCGAGCCTGCATTGACGCCGATGCGAATCGGGATGCCGTTGTCACGCGCGGCCTGAACCACGGCGCGAACACGATCTTCGCGACCAATATTGCCGGGGTTGATGCGCAGACAGTCAGCGCCCAGCTCAGCTACTCGCAGGGCGATGCGGTAGTCGAAATGGATGTCGGTCACCAGCGGCACCGAGGTGCGCTGCTTGATCTTGCCGAAGGCTTCGGCACAGTCCATATCCGGCACGGAGACGCGCACGATATCCCCACCGGCTGCGGCAATACGCTCGATCTGATCGACGGTGGCGTCGACGTCCAGCGTATTGGTGTTGGTCATGCTCTGTACTGAAATGGGCGCATCGCCACCTACGGGCACATTGCCGACGTGAATCTGGCGCGACTTGCGCCGCACAATCGGGGACTGGCTAATCATGATAAATCATTCCCCCAGGGTAAAACGGGCAACGTTGCTGCTGCCGGCGTGTTGGGACATGTCAACGCGTTCGCCCTTATAGTCAATGGTGACCTGATTGGCATTGCCTACCGTCAGGCGAAAGGGCGGCACGCCTTCGATCGTGGCGGTGGTGCCACTTTGCTGCAGGCCGCGCAGGACGGTGGTGCCATTGGCATCACGAACATCCACCCACGACTCACTGCCAAAATTCATTTTCATGCTGCGACCGCTGGCGATCGGATCGGCCGCTGCCTTTTCCTCGCCTGCAGTGTCTACCAGCCCACCGGTCGCACCGTTGCGGCCCTCGGGCGTATCGACCTGAAGGCTGCCGGGTTCGGGAATATTACCATCACTGCCGCCGGCAACCCGGGTGGCAATGGCGGTATCGACCGGTGCACTGTCGGTCATGTTACCCGAGCCATCGCTCGATGTGTTATCCACAGCGGGTTGTGCTTCAGGCGTTGGCGGCAGAGCGGGATTGTCTGCGCTGTTTTGCTGCGTGACATTCTCGGGCATGGCGCTGTCATCGCCATAGCCCGGTGCGCTTTCGCGCCCTTCCCACCACAGTAGGGTCATGACCGCCAGAATGACCACGACGGCTACCGTGACGACTCGAAAGGCGATGGCGCCCATGCGTGACGGGGGCTTGATGCTGCTGATGGGCGCCACGCGACGCTCATCCAGATCGTTTCGGCCATGAACACGATCATAGGCCGCCACGATCATACGGTCATCGATGCCTAAAAGACGTGCGTAGGCACGCAGATAACCGCGACGATAGGTCGGTATCGGAATCTGTTCATAGTTATCGCGCTCCATGTCAGCGACCAGGGACGGGCGCAGATTCAGCTGCTCGGCGGCATCTTCCAGATGCAGACGCTGACGCTCGCGTTCGTCGCGCAGCATTTCACCGGCGCCCGGTTCTCCGGCGGGAGAGGCCTGCTGTTCGCTCATGAAGAAGCTTCCTTGTTCGGTCGTGGCACGAAATGATCCTTTTTCGGCGTTTGACGCCGCCCGGTCTTACCCATCGCGTGATGCCTCGCCGCGAAGCTTTTGAGAAAGCTGTAGGCTCTCGTCACTTTGACCGGCAAGTCGAACGTAGTGTTCAAGGGATGCGCGGGCGGCATCAAGGTGTTGCTGTTGGTATTGTACTTCGGCAAGCCCCAGCCATGCGCGCGGCAGGCGCTCCTCCAGCTGCAGGGCTCGCTGATAGGCGGCCAGCGCAGCGGCACTGTCGCCCTGCCGCTGACGACACTGTCCCAGGTTGCCGAACAGCTGGGCGCGGCGTTCATAGCGCAGGTCCGTGGTGGCCTGCTCAAGCTGCTCGCAGGCCTGGGGAATCCTGTTTTGACTGAACAAAAACGCTGCGTAGTTATTGCGCGCTTGGGTAAACGGCGAGCGGGCGCTTAAAGCGCGCTGGAAATACTGATCGGCACTGGCGGTTTCGCCCTGGCGCTGATAGATCAGGGCAAGCCCCTGAAGGGCATCGGGGTCATTGGCAGAGAGGTCGATGGCGCGAATAAAGGCCTGCTGAGCGCGTTCCAGATCATCGCGCTGCAGATAGGCCATGCCCAGCTGGGTATAGGCCGTGGTGGGGGACTCTTCGGAGGGCCCCTGAGTGCTGTTGCCATGGCTGACACAGCCTGAAAGCGTCATGGCGGCCAGCAACAGGGCCGTCATGACCAGCAGTGTCTTGAAGGTGCAACGCAAGTGAATCATCGACTTCCTGACGTGATGAACATGCCCGAATCTGTCAAATATTAGCAATGGCGTTGACCATCAAAGCGCCGGCACCCCGTCAAGTCAAGTCGATGACGGACAGGGCAGGGCAGACAGATCATGACGCGTCGAGCTGAACCGCCTTGATATAGCGCTCGGCACGTTTGGTGCGGTCCTTGACGCGACCGACCAGCTGTCCGCAGGCCGCATCGATATCATCCCCGCGCGTCGCGCGAACCGGTGCGTTATGCCCGAGTTCATACAGCCATGTCTGAAACCGCATCACCTGATTGCGTGACGGCTTTTCGTAGCCGGCATTCGGGAAGGGATTGAACGGAATCAGGTTGATCTTGCAGGGCAGATCGCCCAGTACCTCGACCAGCTGCTCGGCATGTTCACGCTGATCGTTGATGTCCTTGATCAGGGTGTACTCGATGGTGATATGACGCGTGCCCTCGCTTTTGGACAGATAGCGCCGGCAGGTGTCCAGAAGCGTTGCAATGTTGTATTTGCGATTGAGCGGCACCAGCGTGTTGCGAAGCTCATCGTTGGCGGCGTGCAGGGAAATGGCCAGCGCGACATCGATCTCATCGCCGAGCTTTTCGATCATGGGCACCACGCCTGACGTCGACAGGGTCACGCGGCGCTTGGAAAGCCCGTAGCCGTTGTCATCGAGCATCAGATGCATGGCGGGCACGACATTGTCGTAGTTCAAAAGCGGCTCGCCCATGCCCATCATGACCACGTTGGTCACGGCGCGGCGGCCGTCATCATGGCCCATGCGTCCGCCGGCGCTGGCCTGGGCCACCCACAGCTGACCGATGACTTCGGCGGCGGTCAGGTTGCGCTGAAAGCCCTGCTTGCCGGTCGAGCAGAAGCTGCAGTCCAGCGAACAGCCCACCTGTGAGGAGACGCACAGCGTGCGTCGACTGCCGTTTTCGGACGGGATCAGAACGGTTTCCACAAAACTGCCATCTTCCACTTCCAGCACCCATTTCTGCGTGCCATCGCTGGACTGGCCTTCGTAGACCACTTTGGGGCCACGAATTTCGGCCACACGTGCAAGCTTGTCACGCAGGGCCCTTGAAATATTGGTCATCTGCGAGAAGTCATCGACACCCTCATGATGGATCCACTTCATGACCTGAGCGGCGCGAAACTTTTTCTCGCCCTGGTCGATGAAAAATTGCTCCATCTGGCTGCGTGAAAGACCCAGAAGATTGACAGGCGTTGTCGAGGCAGTCTGTGTCATGGCAGTGAGCTCGCTGGTGTCATGGTAGAAAGAAGGCCGTCACCTGCCCATGGGGGCAGATGACGGCCGGGCACGGCAGGATAATCAGCCGCGCGGGCAGATTTCTTCATCAGAGAAGAAATAGGCCACTTCACGCTGGGCAGATTCCGGCGCGTCGGAGCCGTGAACGGCGTTGGCGTCGATGGAAGTGGCGAAATCGGCGCGAATGGTGCCGGCTTCGGCCTTCTTCGGGTCGGTAGCGCCCATCAGCTCGCGGTTTTTGGCGATGGCGTTGTCACCTTCCAGTACCTGAACAACGACCGGGCCGGACGTCATGAAGGACACCAGATCCTTGAAGAAAGGACGCTCGCTGTGCTCGGCGTAAAAGCCCTCGGCCTTTTCCTGTGACAGGCTGACCATCTTGCAGGCGACAACCTGCAGGCCGGCCTTCTCAAAACGAGAAATGATGTCGCCTACGGCATTTTTGGCAACGGCGTCCGGCTTGATGATGGAGAGAGTACGTTCCTGGGCCATGTTAAAGGGCTCCTGACAGGGTGATGAATTCAAGATGAGTCGTGATTCAGGATAGCGCAGAGCCGGCAGCTGCATTGACAGCTGCCGGCTCCGGCAAAAATCGCGCCATTATAGCCATAGCCAGCGCAACATGCATCCGCAGTGGCATGGGTCGGGTCAGACGCTGAAACTTTCCCCGCAGCCGCATTCATCGCGGACATTGGGATTATTGAAGCGAAAGAAGCGGTTAAGACCTTCGCTGACGTAATCCACCTCGGTACCGTCCAGGACGGACAGGGCGTCGTTATCAACGATGACTCTGACGCCGTGATCTTCAAACACCTGATCATCGGCATCAACGCTGTCGGCAAAGTCGAGCACGTAGCTATAGCCCGAGCAGCCGCTTGGCTTGACCGCGACACGCAATCCTTCGCCGCTGCCGCGCTCTTCGAGCACGTGGCGAATCTGGTGGGCGGCGGCTTCGGAAATCGAGATCCGGGCCATGATGTTGTCCTCCCCGGTGATGCGCGCCTGGCGCGCGAAAGATAAAGGATGCTCAGGCGCTCTGACGCGTACGCAGGCTTTCAAGAGCGTTCGAAAGTGATTCAAGTGCCTGGTCGATCTCTTCGATTCGGCTGAAACGGCCAAAACTGAAGCGAATCGAGGCCAGTGCCCGTTCGCGTGGCACGCCAATACCGGTCAATACGTAGGAAGGGTCCACGCTGGCGGAATTACAGGCCGAGCCGGTCGATACCGCAAGACCCCGCAGCGCCATGATCAGGCCCTCGCCATCCACGCCTTCAAAACCGGCATTGATGATATTGGGTACATGCGCACCGCCTTCGGCATTGATCCAGGTGCCTTCAAGCAGGGAAAGGCCGTTGCGAAAACGCTGACCGAGCATCTCGAGATGAGCGTTGTCGCTTGCCTGTTCTTCCTGGGCCAGCGAAAAGGCCTGTCCCATACCGGCAATCTGGTGGGTGGGCAGGGTACCTGAACGCATGCCGCGCTCATGACCGCCACCGTGAATCAGCGCCTCGATTCGGGTGCCACGACGGACATACAGGGCGCCGATGCCCTTGGGGCCGTAGGCCTTGTGGGCCGACAGTGACAGCATGTCGATGGGCATTCGACTCATGTCCAGCTCGATTCGACCGGCGGCCTGAGCCGCATCCACGTGAAAGGCCGCACCATGCTCGGCCGCGATGGTGCCCAGCGCCTGCAGGTCATTGATGCTGCCCAGCTCGTTATTGACCGCCATCAGAGACACCAGAATCGTCTCGGGGCGCATCGCTTCCTGAAGCGCCTCGGGCGATACGGTACCGTTGGCACAAGGGGCGAGGTAGGTCACCTCAAAGCCTTCCTGCTCGAGCGCCGCGGCGCTGTCGAGCACGGCCTTGTGTTCGATGCCTGATGTGATCAGGTGTCGACCACGAGCGCGATGGGCGCGCATATAACCAATAAGCGCCAGGTTGTCGGCCTCGGTAGCCCCCGAGGTCCAGACAATTTCGCGCGGGTCGGCGCCGATCAGGTCGCTGACCTGGCGTCGGCCGGTCTCGACGACCTGCTCGGCCAGCCAGCCCGACATGTGGCTGCGTGAGGCCGGATTGGCAAAGGTGCCTTCCAGCGTCAGATGACGGGCCATGACCTCGGCTACACGCGGGTCGACCGGGGTCGTGGCCGCGTAATCAAGGTAAAGAGGCATGGTGCTCATGATGTTTTCCTTTCTTCAACGTCATGACCCGCTGCACGACGCACAATGACATTATGGCGTATGGGCAATCGGCAGCACGGCAATCTGGCCGGCGCTGTCCTGTTGCCGACACGCGATGCGCTGAACATCATGACGATGAATCAGCTCTTCAAGCGTAATACGGTCGAGAAAATCGTGTATGACATTGGATAGATCACTCCAGAGATGATGCGTCAGACAGGTGGTTCCCTGCTGACAATCCCCCGTGCCCTGACAGCGCGTGGCATCAATGGATTCGTTGACCGCGTCGATGACGCTGGCCACGGAAATCTCGCCGGGTGCCCGGGCCAGCAGGTAGCCGCCGCCCGGTCCGCGAACACTGGTGACAAGCCCTTCACGACGCAGCCTGGCAAAAAGCTGCTCGAGATAGGAAAGCGAAATATCCTGACGCGTCGAAATATCGGCCAGGCTAATGGGCGAACCGCTACCGTGCAGGGCCAGATCCAGAATGGCGGTAACGGCGTAGCGGCCCTTGGTCGTCAGACGCATGATCCAGATTCCGCTGCATGACAGTAATGACTGATTATGATAATCCCGAGGGATTTGGTCAACAATTGCAGGCAGCGTCAAAGAGTATCAAGGCCTCAGAGTGAGGCCTTATCATGATCCCCTGGCTTGCCGGTGCCGCTCTGGAGGCGCTCCACCCGCGTCAGAATGCCACGCAGCATGTTGAGCTCCATCACATCCATGCGGCTTCTCATGTAGAGACGTCGAAGGCGCGCCATCAGCTGGCGGGGATTGGCCGGGTCGTGAAAGCCGATATCGATCAGGGTGCGCTCGAGATGCTCGAAAAAGCGCTCGGTATCGGCGTGATTGGCCAGCGGGTTGTCCCATTCAACGCCAAACGGATAGGCCGAGCCGGGCAGGGCATCCGCCGTGCTGGCCTGAGTAGTGAGCCATGCCTGACGGCATTCATAGGCCAGTACCTGAACGGCAGCCGCCAGGTTGAGGGAGCTGTAATCGGCAGACGTCGGGATATGCACGTGGGTATGGCAGCGCTGGAGCTCTTCGTTGGTAAGTCCCTTGTCCTCGCGGCCAAAGACCAGTGCCACCGTACTGTCCTGGCTCTGCATCTCGCCGGGCAGGCGGGCGGAGAACTCACGCGGTGAGCACAGCGGCCAGGGCAAATGGCGTGAACGGGCGCTTGCTCCGACCACCCACTGACAGTCGGTCAGCGCCGGTTCCAGCGTGTCATGCAGCGTGGCCCGCTCAAGGATGTCATCGGCACCCGAGGCCCGGGCAATGGCTTCCGGGTTGATCCCTTCGCCGCGCGGTGCAACCAGCGCGAGCTGCTCAAGCCCCATGGTTTTCATGGCGCGCGCGGCGGCGCCGATATTACCGGGATGGCTGGTGCCAATCAGAACAATACGAATACGCTCTAGCATGAAAATCGCCGTAATACAGAAAACGTGGGCCGTTGGGCAGTAGAGGAGGCGATTCTAGCATGGAGTGATCGGACTCTGCCCTGATTGAGCGCTGGCGAGTTAAAGGCGTCTCTGCTAGCATCGTCGGCCACTTTTCCGGACAGTCCGCTTTTCAGACATCTCATTTTATCGCATCGCTGGTGTGGCAGGCCGTTGGGGCCGTCGCACGGGCGGTGTTTGACTCTGTCAGCTACTGATCTGCTCCCGCTCTTTAACAGCACTCGGTTCGAGGATTGATCATGCATCCAATGGTCCAGTTTGCCCTGCGCGCGCTTCGTGGCGCCCAGGAACAGTTCGTTCGCGTTCGCGACCGACTTGATATTGCCCGTGAAGACAACACGCTTGATACGTTGCTCAGCGATACGGCGCATCGTGCAGAAACCCTGATTGCTGCCCAGTTTGGCAAGGGGTACCCGGAGCATGGCATGTCCGGGCGCTATATCGGCTGGAGTGAAGGCCGTGGCGAAGGACGTGATTATCACTGGAAGATCGAAATCTTCCACGGCTACGCCAACCTGGCGTCCGGCACCTCGGGCTGTGCGCTGTCAATGGTGTGTCTCTACAAGGGTCGCCCTGAACACGCCGTCATCATTTCCCCCTTCACCGATGAAGAGTACCTGGTCAGCCGCGGCCGCGGTGGCCATTACAACGGTCGCCGCATGCGTGTGCCGGTGCGTACCAGCATCGATGGCAGCCGCATCGCTCTGGGCCTTCCCGAAAACTGGATGCGCGAGCGCTACTTCTCGACCTGGCAGATCCTGACGACCCAGCTGGGTGCACGCGTGGACATGCTGCGTGCCTCGGGCTGTCCGCTGCTGGACATGCTGTCGCTGTGTGCCGGCCATGTTGATGCCGCCTTCATTCTGGGGCTGGACGAGCAGGACATGCACATCGTCAGTCTTGTGCTCAAGGAGTGTGGTGCGCTGTCCGGCACGCCGCAGGGCAGTCCACAGATCAAGATCGAAGGGGCGCTCATGGCGGCCTCGCCGCGTCTTTTCAAGCAGCTGGTACAGACGATGGGCAACGCGAACCTGCCGATCCTGTAACCGTCTGTCGAGACCAGAGACACGGGTCCTGAAAGAGCGGATGTCGATACAAAAAAGGGCCCGCCTCCATGAGGCGGGCCCTTTTGCTTGTCACCTGCACTGATTCGCAGGGTCATCCGTCGGTTATGGCAACTCGTCGTCGGCAGCGTTTTCGCGTTTGACCGGGATCAGATCTTCCCGCTCCAGCTTGACCAGCAGCAGTACGGCTGCTGCCACATAGACCGAAGAGAACGTCCCCAGCACTATGCCCACGATCAGGGCCAGCGAGAAGTTGTGGATCATGTCGCCGCCCAGGAAAAACAGCGCCAGCAGCACCAGCAGGGTTGTTCCCGAGGTCGACAGTGTTCGCGACAGTGTCTGATTGACGGCGTCGTTGAAGATTTTGACCAGATCATTGGACTGGGAGCGCCGGATGTTTTCGCGGATACGGTCGTAGACGATGATGGTGTCGTTGAGCGAGTAACCAATGACCGCCAGCACCGCAGCCAGTACCGTCAGGTCGAAGTCGAAACCGAACAGGGCAAAAAAGCCCAGCAGAATGATCACGTCGTGGCCCAGCGAAATCAGCGCGCCGAGTGCAAACTTGTACTGGAAGCGAAAGGCCACATACAGCGCGACCACACCCAGGGCGATCAGCATGCCCAGACCGCTTTGATCGCGGAGCTGGTCGCCGACCTGCGCGCCCACGTATTCGGCGCGGACCAGATTGACCTGTTCGCCCTCGGCGCGCAGGGCGCTGATCACCTGATCACCGATACCTTCATCAAAGGTCTGCTGAAGGCGGACCAGCACGTCGGTGTCGGCACCAAAGGTCTGAACCGAGTAATTGCCAAAGCCCGCTTCGCCCAGTTCATTGCGAACTTCATCAAGCGAGGGCGCTTTTGCATAGCTCACCTCGACCTGGGTGCCGCCGGTGAAGTCCAGGCCCAGACTCAGGCCCTTGACAGCCAGCGCCCCAAGGGCGATGACGGTCAACAGGATGGAGATGATGTAGGCAGCCTTGCGCTTGCCCATGAAATCAAATTGCGTCATTTGCCGGCCTCCTCAGATCCACAGCTTCTTGAGCGACTTGCCGCCTACGACAAGGTTGGTAAGGGCACGGCTCACCATGACGCCGGTAAAGACCGAGGTCAGAATGCCCAGTGAGAGCGTGACTGCAAAGCCCTTCACGGGACCGGTACCGATCGAGAACAGGATGACGGCCACCAGCAGGGTGGTGATGTTGGCATCCAGAATGGCAGTGAATGCGCGTTCATAGCCGGTATGGATGGCCTGCTGTATCGATCTTGCGCGCATCTCTTCGCGTATGCGCTCAAACACCAGCACGTTGGCGTCGACCGCCATGCCAAGCGTTAGCACGATACCGGCAATGCCCGGCAGGGTCAGGGTGGCGCCCAGAATCGACATGGCGGCGATCAGAAGCGTCAGGTTGACGGTCAGTGCCAGATTGGCGATCAAACCGAAGCCCTTGTAGCGCACGATCATGAACGCCAGTACCAGAACCAGCCCGACAATGACCGACATGACACCACGGTCGATGTTCTGCTGACCCAGGCTTGGCCCGATGGTGCGCTCCTGCGCGAAGTAGATGGGTGCCGCCAGCGAGCCCGAACGCAATAGCAGCGACAGCTCGCGTGCTTCGGTCGGCGAATCCAGACCG
Source organism: Kushneria sp. Sum13 (assembly GCF_052692355.1). Classification (NCBI taxonomy): domain Bacteria; kingdom Pseudomonadati; phylum Pseudomonadota; class Gammaproteobacteria; order Oceanospirillales; family Halomonadaceae; genus Kushneria; species Kushneria sp. Sum13. The sequence continues at coordinate 2,714,336 of NZ_CP199847.1, read as the reverse complement.
GTGATGCGGAACTGATTACCCAGCGCGCTCTGGATGGTGGCAAGGCTGATGATGCCGCGCTCGGTGTAGGGCACGCGCTCCTCGACCTGTTCGCCGTCACGGGTGACGGTGCGGGTACGGGTCTTGTGCTCGATGTAGAGCACGGCCATGTTGCGGCCGATGTTGGCGCGCGTGGCGCGATTCATGCTGCTCCCGCCCGGACCATCAAGGTTGATGTTGACCTGGGGTCGACCGCTGTCATCAAAGGAGGTGCTGGCGCTGGAGACACGATCGCCGGTGATGATGACATCGCGTTCCAGAGCCGCCTTGCGGCCGGCGTCGTTACGGAAATCGAATGCCTGCTGCTGATCGGCACTGGTGCTGTCGGAGGCCTCAAGACGAAACTCGAGGTTGGCCGTGGCGCCCACGATCCGCTTGGCCTCGGCCGTATCCTGTACGCCCGGCAGCTCCACCACGATGCGGTTGGGGCCCTGGCGCTGAACAATCGGCTCGGACACACCCAGCTCGTTGACACGATTTCGAAGCGTGGTGAGGTTTTGATTGATGGCGTAGTCCTGAATGTCGGTGACGGCCTGATCGGTCAGCGTCATGACAAGCGTGGGGCCTGCATCATCCTCGTTGGCGAAGGTGAATTCGTTGTACTGGCGGTTGAGCAGCGCTCGTGCCTGACTGCGGTCCTCTGCATTGGCAAAGGTGAATCGGATGGCGTTATCACCGGTAGTGTTATTGCGATAACGAATGCCGTCGCCGCGCAGTGCCTCGCGCATGGCGCTGGCATTGACATCCAGACGCTGGTCGAGGGCCGCATCCATGTCGACTTCCAGCAGGAAGTGCACGCCGCCGCGCAGATCAAGTCCCAGATTCATGGGCTTGGCGCCGATGGACTGCAGCCATTGCGGCGTCGAGTCGGCCAGGTTGAGCGCAACGGTATAGCCCTGTCCCAGTGCCTTGCTGACCATGTCGCGGGCCGCAGACTGCTGTGAGCCGTTTTCCAGCCGTATCAGGCCGGTGCCGTTGGCGGACTCGCGTGACTTGACGGCGATGCCTGCCTGCTCGAGTGTCTGGTCGACACGTGCCATCTCGCTTTCGCCAACGCTTGCGCCGCTATTGGCCGCGCTGATCTGGATGGCCGGATCCTTGGGGTAGAGATTGGGCAGTGCATAGAGAACGCCCACAATAAACACGAGGAGTATCAGCAGATACTTCCAGAGGGGATAACGATTGAGCATCGTGGCCCTGTCCTGATTGGCTGGTGGCTCAAAGAGCGCTTTTGAGGTCGTATCAATGACCACAGGGCCCGACCAATGGTTCAATCACCACTGAGCGAGCCCCGGGCAGAATACGACGTGCTGTGTGTCAACACGCCGCGAGCAGGTATGACCACACCGATATGCCAGCGGTGGTCGCCTGCCTTCACTGGGTTCAGATCGATTTCAGTGTGCCCTTGGGCAGTACGCTGATAACCGAGCTTTTCTGAACGTTGACTTCGGTACCTTCGGCGATTTCCAGAGTGATGAACTCGTCACCGACCTTGGTCAGACGGCCCATCAGGCCACCGCTGATGGTGACTTCGTCGCCTTTGGAGAGCTCTGTCATCAACTTCTTGTGTGCCTTGGCGCGCTTGGACTGCGGACGCCAGAGCAGGAAATAGAAAATCAGGACAAAGCCGACCAGCATGACGATCTGACCGATGGCACCCGCGCCACCGGCACTACCGGAGCCTCCTTCTGCCATGGCTGCCGGAATCAGGTACTCGAGCATGAGGTTTCCTCTAGGAATGATCTTGTTCAGTGGTGCTCTGTTATAAGCCGTTTACGCCTCAAGTGGCGGGACCTCAAGGCCCCGGCGCGCATAGAACGCTGCCACGAAGTCCGCCAATGTACCCGCTTCGATAGCCCCGCGCAAACCACTCATCAGCTGCTGATAATGTCGCAGATTGTGGATGGTATTGAGCTGTGCGCCCAGCATTTCGCCGCAGCGGTCGAGGTGATGCAGGTAGGCGCGTGAAAAGTTCTGACAGGTATAGCAGTCGCAGCCTTCTTCCAGAGCACGCGTGTCATGGCGATGTACGGCGTTGCGAATGCGAATGACGCCGTCAAAGGTGAAGAGATGGCCGTTGCGGGCGTTACGGGTCGGCATGACGCAGTCAAACATATCGACGCCGCGACGCACGCCTTCGACCAGATCCTCCGGCCGGCCCACACCCATCAGATAGCGCGGCTTGTCGTCCGGCATCAGTCCCGGCAGATAATCCAGCACCTTGATCATCTCTTCCTTGGGCTCGCCGACCGACAGGCCACCAATAGCCAGACCGTCAAAGCCGATCTGCTCAAGGCCTTCCAGCGAGCGCTCGCGCAGCTCCCGATACATGCCGCCCTGAATGATACCAAACAGTGCGGAAGGGGAGTCGCCATGGGCGTCCAGCGAACGCTGCGCCCAGCGAAGGGACAGCTCCATCGAGGTCTTTGCTTCCTCGAATGTGGCCGGATAGGGGGTGCATTCATCAAAGATCATGACGATGTCAGAGCCCAGCGAGCGCTGAACCGCCATCGACTCTTCAGGACCCATGAAGACCTTGGCGCCATTGACCGGGGAGCGAAAGTGAACCCCCTGCTCGGTGATCTTGCGCATGTCGCCCAGCGAGAACACCTGAAAGCCGCCCGAGTCGGTCAGAATCGGCTTGTGCCACTGGGCAAAGTCATGCAGATCACCATGGGCTTCGATGACCTCGGTACCCGGACGCAGCCAGAGGTGAAAGGTATTGCCCAGAATAATTTCGGCGCCAATGGCTTCGACGTCTTTCGGCGTCATGCCCTTGACGGTGCCATACGTGCCTACCGGCATGAAGGCGGGCGTTTCAATGCTGCCACGCGGAAAGGTCAGACGCCCTCGGCGGGCGCGGCCATCGGTTGCCATGCGCTCAAAACGCATGAAACAGTCCTGTCTCATGAAAGATCCTGTTGGTACTTGAAAATCATCAATACAAGGTCGCGGCGCGACGGCGGTTCAGTCGCGCTGACGCGTGAGATACATGGCGTCGCCATAGCTGAAAAAGGCGTAGCGCTCGTCTACTGCCGCCTGATAGGCCTGCATGACATGGTCATATCCTGCAAAGGAGGCCACCAGCATCAAAAGCGTTGATTCCGGCAGGTGAAAATTGGTGATCAGGGCATCCACGCACTGCCATTGATAACCCGGATAGATAAAAATATCCGTGTCGCCGCTGAAGGCCTCGATCCGGTCACTGCTACTGTGCCGGCAGGCACTCTCCAGGCAGCGCACGCTGGTGGTGCCTACCGCAATCACCCGGTTGCCGCGGTCCTGGGCGGCACGGACCTGCTCGGCCGTCGCCTCGCTGACCTCGATCCATTCGCTGTGCATGTGATGCTCGAGGATGTTGTCGACTCGAACGGGCTGAAAGGTGCCGGCGCCCACATGCAGCGTGACGAACGCCTTTTCGATGCCTCGTTGTTCCATCGCCTCAAGCATTGGCTCATCGAAATGAAGGCCGGCGGTGGGGGCTGCCACTGCGCCGTCATGACGGGCATACACGGTCTGATAGCGTTCCCGGTCGGTATGCTCGTCCTCGCGCTCGATATAGGGCGGCAGAGGCATGTGGCCATGCGCCTCCAGCAGCGCGACCAGCGGCGTGTCCCCTTCAAACTTCAGCTCGAACAGCGCATCACGCCGGCCTTCTACCACCGCATGGACTTCCCCTTCGAACACGATGCGGGTGCCGATCTTCGGGGCCTTGCTGGCGCGCAGATGCGCCAGACCCCGGTGGGCATCCAGAGGCCGTTCCAGCAGCATCTCGACGCGTCCGCCACTTTCCTTGTGACCGAAAAGGCGCGCGGGAATAACGCGAGTGTCGTTGAACACCACCAGGTCGCCCGGCACCAGATGCTCTAAAAGTTCTGGAAAGCGTGTGTGTTCAAGATGGCCGCTGTCACCATCGACGCACAGCAGACGGCAGTCACTGCGCTGGTCGCTGGGATAGCGGGCAATCAGTTCGTTGGGCAGATCAAAGTGAAAGTCGGCGCGCTGCATGGCTTATCAAGAGTCGGTGTTGTCAAAGGGCGGGCATGATAGCGGATGCCAATGGTCTGCGTCATTGACGTGTTGGACAGGGTTCGTATAATACGCCTCGCGCAACACTGCCGGTGTGGCGAAATTGGTAGACGCAGCGGATTCAAAATCCGCCGGACTAATCCTCCGTGTCGGTTCGAGTCCGACCACCGGCACCATCTCTATTTGTTGTGGTTGCTTCCAGAATCATTTTCCCTTCCTGTTTCCTTGCTTGCCATTTTCCCCGGCAGGACGTGTATTCTTGTCTGTTGCATCCGTTTTAAACGCTCATGACAGAGGAGATTGCGAGTGTCACATCAAAGCTGCATGGTTCGGCATTTTCAATATTTTGCTGATCTGTCCGAATCGGAAATCGAGCTTTTGAGTACGCTTGAGAAATCTCCAGAGCAGCTCAAAAGCGGCGATGCGCTGTGGCGTGAGGGCGAGCGCGCCGAAGAGATGGCGGTATTGAGCAAGGGTTGGGCTTACAGCAGCTATGTGCTGGAAGACGGCAGCAGAATGATTCTGGACATTTTCATGCCCGGAGACGTCATTGGCCTTCGTGAATACGCTCTCGATGCGCATCAATCGACCATTGAGGCCATCACCGATTGCACGTTCTGTCGCTTTCCACACTGTCATCTTGATGACGTTTTCGATAAATCCGGTCGGCTGACCAGTACCTTTTTTGCCATTTCGGGCATTCAGCAATCCATGCTGGTAGAGCGCATGGTCAACCTGGGTCGTAGAAACGCGCAAAGCAAGCTGGCACATTTTCTTTGCGAAACCCGCAGCCGTCTGTCCAAAACCAATGATGGCGCGCTCAATGAGTTCAGACTGCCGCTCTCACAGCAGATGCTGGCGGATCTGATGGGATTGACCCCGGTCCATGTCAGTCGGGTGTTTTCTTCACTGCGTGAGCAGTCGCTGGTTTACCGGGATCGGCATCAGATCAACATTCCGGATGTTGATCGCTTGATGGCGTTTTCCGATTTCAGGGAAGGCTATCTTCGAATGCAGTCAAAGGGCCCTGATGCCTGAAACCTCGAAATCAGGGCTGTCACTTGGTAGCCCTGACTACTTGAAGACGCTGGTCGAGTAACAGGATTTACGCCGTAAACTTTCAGAGTGCTAAAAAATTAATTCATGTGACGTGCTGTAGACTGGTTTCCCATCATGAAATTGAAGGTTTAAATCGGGTCAGGTCAGCATTTAATTGTAATGCCGGTTGTCACTATTGTTTTATTTTTAATACTCCAGCGTTAATTACGGCTAAAACTGGCGAATCAGCATATTTTATTTTCCTTTCTTACATTAGTTTCCTCTGCCAGTGTCGTCTGACAGAGGGTCCGGTAATGGCCAGAGAAAATGTTTCAGCAACTCCGGGAAGGGGTCGTATAACGTGGATGGATGCCCTGAGAGGGCTTGCCATTACCATGGTGGTTTATCTACACAGTGCCGATTCAATGGCGCTCAAGTTTGATGACCTTGATCCCATCTTTACCCAGATCAACGGTTATTTTTCACCGTTCAGAATGCCGGCACTGATGCTGCTCTCGGGCTTGCTGGTGGCGGGCTCCATGCGCAAGGGTGCCGATCGTTACTTCAAGGGCAAGATGTCGGGGATTCTTTATCCCTATGTGATCTGGTCAATCATTTCCTACGGCCTTTTTATATATAGAGCGCATTTTAACGGCAAGCCTGTCGTCGATTTCTGGCATTCGCTGTTTTTTGAGCCCATGGCCTATCTGTGGTTTATTTATTACATCTTTTTTTATTACGTTATTGCCTATTTTGTTCTCAGGTTACATTGGAGTGTTTCCATTCTGGGATCGCTGGCGCTCTACCTGGTCCTGAAGGATACCGAGTTCGACCGCTTTATATTTCACCTGCCGTTTTTCATTCTCGGTGGTGTGCTGGGCTATCATCTGCAGGCCTTCAAGCATTTTATCGAGCGTACCAGCTGGCTCGCTGTTCTGGCGCTGGCGGGTCTGGTGACTTGGTATGTCATGGCCTATCACGGTCTTGTGGCCACCGGTGGCGCCTATCAGCCCATTTCCATGGTGCTGGCACTGGCGATGACCCTGGTACTGCTGCGTCTTGTCACCTTTAAATGGGTAGCTCCGGTACTGCGTCCCTTTGAGTGGTTCGGTCGTAATTCTCTGGTGCTTTTTCTCGTGCATTTCCCGGTGACCTGGGTGGCGCCCGTGGTGCTTGCTCGAGTGGTACACGGCAATCCGGATATGGTCTTTCCGATCTACTTCCTGGGCGTACTGGCCGTCAGCTCACTGGCAGCGGTCATGAATAACCGCAGCAAGCTGGTATCATTACTGTTTACTGCCAATGTATTGATCAATCGCAAAAAAGCCGACCGATCCGAAGCGCGCCTCGGCAGTGCGAGCGTCGCTCGTTAACAGGGTGCTGAAGATGATTTGACTGATTGCATGACCGGCCTTGAGCCGGTCATGTGCTTTCCCGCCAAAAGATCAGCCTCTGCCGACAAGTGCAACGAACCCTGAAAGCCCCTAGAATGTCGGCATTCATGTGGCCGGGGAGATATTCCGACCATGTCTTTCAGGGCCTGAACGGGAGTACTCATGAGCGAGGGCGTACTGCACTTTTTCTTTATTACGACAGGCGCAATCCTGACGCTTTTATTCTTCCCGCTGCTGGTCATGGTGCTTTTCAAGATACTGCGGCGCTGGCGCGAGGAAAAACGCTCTCGGCACTGAAGGAAGCACCGCAGTACTAAATGCCCGACATGTCGCAACGACATGTGTGGGCTATGGCACTTTACCTGACCGTAACAACACGACAGGCAGCGCGATGGTTGACCGCTGCGGAAACGCTGCCACCTTTCTCGTTTGATGTTCTGCCCAGCCCCTTGTAGCCCATGACAATGACATCGGCGTCCAGTCGGTGCGCTTCACGCTCAATCACCTCTGCAGGGGCGCCCTTGCGAACAAGAATGCTGGTATCAATGTCTGAAACGTCAATGGTCTCAAGCGCTGTCTGGATCAGCTGTACGGCAGCATCGTTTTGCGAAGCGCTCGTTACCAGGGGGTCGTCATCCTGTTCGGTAATGACCGGCACGTGTAGCAGATAGAGTCTGGCATGGTTGGCGCGCGCCAGATGCGCGGCGATGTCCAGTGCCTTGTTGGCATTCCCGGATCCATCCAGTGGTACGAGAATTGTGCGATACATCAATTGGCCTCCTGTTGTCCGTGTCATGTCACTGTCATCACGTGCTTCACAAGTATAAAACTGAAACCGTGTCTGTCATGGAAGATTTGCCGTCATGCTCATGGAATGGGCAGGGGAAAAGCCGGGATGAGAAGGGCAGATACTAAAACGCCCGCACCTGAAGGAGCGGGCGTACAGGGGACGTCACCAATCAGAATCGACGACCCAGCAAAAGACCGGCGACCACGCCAATGGCAGCGCCTGCGCCAATATAGCTCCAGGCATTTTCATGCACGTGGCGGTCCAGGTCGCGCGCACCTTCTTCGGTCAGTTCCCAGGCACGGTGTCCTTCATCTTCCACCCGGTCACGAGTCTGGTGCCAGCGTTGACCCAGTTGATCACCGGCCCCCTTGAGACGACTGCGTACCTTTTGACCCGCTGAATCAAGATCATCTTCATAACGCGCTAGTGCGCGCGCGCCACGCTTGTTCAGCTCCTTTTCGTAATCCTTGAGTCGACGAGTGGCTCGGTTATCGCTGGATGAAAAAATGCCCATCTGATGTCCTCCGTTGACGTGCTCAGGCTTGTTTCAGGTCACTACCGGACGTGCTCTGGTCAGTATAGGTAACTGAAAACGTGGGTGTCTTTCTGGTTTATGCAACGCCAGTCGCGGTTGTCGTGACCTGCGCTACCTGATTGGACACTGTACCCAAGCGTAGTTCAGATCAAAACACTTAACCTGGTCTTCATGATGCTGATAACAGACTGTCATACCTTGTATAACTGCTGCACAGGAAAGCGGTTTTTTTTAACTTCGCATGAGTTTTGAAAATTAAGAAACCGATTTTGTTTGAAAAATATGGACAACAGTTCTACTAGTGTTACCATCCTTACACCGCAAGGATGCAGACAGAAGGCAGGACGCTTTCGCCTCATCAGGAGCAGGATTTTCCAGGAAGGAAAAGTGGTTGAAGACGCCATGGATGGCGCCTGATGCTGCCACTGATGCCCCCTGCCGATGATGTCCTGTCATCGTGTCTCTCGTTTTATCCTGATATCGCTTTGACATCATGGCTTCTGGCTGGCTTCGTTAATCGAAGCCTTTTTTTATGCCCGCGTTTTGGGCCGCAGGCGCTCCGAGTCTCATATCGTGGTGGCATAATAGTGAGAGAGGCGGTCTTCGAATCAGCGATGGTCAGGCGTAACATTGTTCGCTTTATTCTCGGAGAGCGCTGTCATGGGATCATCACGTGTACGTGTCCAGATTGTGGATGCCCTGAACCGGCCCGTGGGTAGTGCACGTCGATGTGATATGCGCCGGTTACAGATGTGGCATCGCGCGGTCTACATTTTTGTCGTCGATCAACATGACAGGCTTTGCGTGCAGCACCGCACACCCTGGAAGGACATCTTTCCGGGCTATCGCGACCTTTGTGCCGGTGGGGTAGTCGATGCCGGCGAATCCATGGCTTGCGCTGCGCGTCGGGAGCTTCAGGAGGAGCTGGGGCTGTTACTGGCGCTGAACTACTGCCTGAAACTTCATTTTGAAGACGGCATGAATGCCTTTGGCAGTGTTTTTCTGGCGCGTTATCACGATCAACCCATGACGCTTCAGCCCAGTGAAGTGGCAGGCATCGAGTGGCTGACGCTGAGTGAAGCGCTGGCGGTCGAAGATGCCACGCCTGATTCACGCCGGGCCCTGAAAGCCCTTGTTGATCAGGGATTTTGGCCATAAATGCCTGCCCGAAGGCAGGCATCATGCGCCATCAGGTCTGGTATGCTTCTCTCACCCAGCCATTGCGATAGTCGAGCGCCGGAATATCATCACCTGACAGCCAGATCGGGCCATCCAGATCGACGATGGCGGCGTGGGCGGCGACCGGCAGGGCTGCGCGCATGGCCATGGAAGTGCCCAGCATGCAGCCCACCATGATGGCCATATCATGCTGGCGAGCTTCTTCTATCATGGCCAGGGCTTCGGTCAGGCCGCCGCTCTTGTCGAGCTTGATATTGATCATCTCGTAGCGGTCACTCAGCAGGGCGATATCCTCCCGGGTATGGCAGCTTTCATCGGCGCACAGCGCCACCGGGTGGGCAAAGTCGGCCAGCACGCCATCCTCTCCAGCAGGCAAGGGCTGCTCGATCATTTCGACATCGAGCTGTGCCAGTGCCTGACAGTAGTTTTCCACATTTTCCGGTGACCATGATTCGTTGGCATCAATGATGATGCGCACGTTCGGAGCTGCGTCCCGCACGGCACGCACCCGCTCGACGACCAGTTCATCGTTGAGCTTGATCTTCAAAAGCTGAGCGCCCTGTGCCAGTTCCTGACGGGCCGCCTCGGCCATCTCTTCCGGTGTGGCGATGGAAATGGTGTGGGCCGTGACGATTTCCCGCCCCATTGGCGGGCCAAGGCGTGCCGTCGGCGTCGTGCCTTCCATGGCGCACTCCAGTGACCACAGGGCGCAGTCCAGCGCATTGCGTGCAGGTCCCGCCGGCAGGCGCTCAAGCAGTGCCTTGCGATCAATACCCTGTTCGATGGCCAGCGATACTTCATCGATCTCTTCCATGACCGACTCTGCGCTGTGGCCATAGCGTGGGATCGGCTTGCTTTCTCCTGTACCGACATACCCGTCCTGATGGATCTCGACACGGATCACCTCGATCGAAGTACTGGCACCACGAGCAATCACGAACGGCCGATCCAGCTGCCATGTCTGGGTGTAGCGCTTGAGCGTACGCATTACATGGCTCCTGTCGTAAAGGCGGCGACCAGCGGTTCGATGCCAAAGCGGATGGGGTCGGTGGCCGGGACGCCAAACTGCTGGCTCAATGACGAAAGCTCGCGTCTGGCGGTCTCTTCATCTACCTGAGAGGTGTTGACGGAAAAACCGGCGAGCTTCACGTCGGGGTTGGTCACTCGAGCCGCCCTCAGGTTGGCATCGATACATTCGGCCATATCAGGCATGGGACGATTGGGCAGGTGGCGCATATGAGGTCGGCCCAGTTCATGGCACATCACGATGTAGTCGGGCTGGGCCCCGTGTAGCAGGCCGAGACTGACGCCGGCATAGGCCGGATGAAACAGTGAGCCCTGACCCTCGATGACATCCCACTGATCGTCGTCACCGGCCGGACTGAGCCACTCCACGGCACCGGAAATGAAATCGGCAATGACGGCATCGATGGCCACGCCTTCACCGGCCACCAGCACGCCGCACTGCCCGGTGGCACGAAAGCGTGCCTTGAGTCCGGCGTTTTCAAGCCCACGCTGCAGGGCCAGTGAGCTGAACATCTTGCCCAGCGAACAGTCGGTGCCGACGGTCAGTATGCGCTTGCCGCTACGGGGTTCGCCGGTGCCCACCTCCAGCGGCGGGTGGCTGTGACGGATGTCATGAAGTGTGGCCCCATGCTCGCGTGCAAGCGCTGCCACCCCTTCAATGGCATCAAGGCGCTGATGCATGCCGCTGGCCACGTCCATACCGTGTTCGATGGCCTGACAGATGACATTACGCCAGTGTGCCGGCAGTTTGCCGCCCGAGTTGGCCACGCCAATGACCAGTGTGCGTGCACCACGAGCAACCGCTTCCTCGATGCTCAGATCCTCGATGCCAACGCTGGTGGTCTGCTCGGTCATGCGCAGCTGACCGACGGCCTTTTCAGGACGCCAGATCACTACGGCGCGCGCCATTTTGGCCGATACGCTGTCTTCGATGTCGCCCAGAAACAGCAGGTAGGGTGAAACAATATCGGCAGGGCGGTAGGGCTGACTTGTCATCACTGGCTCCGAAAAATGGGAATCGTGTCAGTGTCGACGACAATCGCCATAGCTTCGAATACTGTTTTGTCGCTTCGGTATAACCATTGCGTATACCTGATGGCTAATTTGTCTGCCAGCGCCGGGCATGAAGCGAGAGCTGGTCGATCAAAAGCGTTCGTAGTTGATGGGCGGCGTGAGGCTGAGGCACATGGCGCGCCTTTAACAGGGCCACATTCATGTCCAGAGCGGGGGCCAGTGGCAATACCTGAAGCCGGTCGCGATAACGCTCGGCCGTGAAAGGATCCACGATGCCCGTGCCGCCGCCGGCAATGACCAGCTCGGCAATCACGCTATAGGTCTTGACCCGCAGTCGCGCTGTCGGAGCAAGCCCCTCAGCCCTGAGGGCCTGGCCCAGCAGGGCGCCCAGGGGGTCATCTTCCGGCATCAGAATCAGGCCGTGGGCATTGAGCCATTCAAGCGTTAAATGGGCCGGCGCGCTCATCTCCGGTGGCAGAAGCGCCTTCATGGGCGCACGCATCAGATGCTCGCACTCGATGCCTTCCGGTGCCGGCTGCTCAAATGCCAGTGCCATGTCCAGCCGATGCGCAAGCAGTTCATCGCACAGGGTGGAAAAGTGTGAGGTGACCAGCTCAATGCTCAGCGCCGGCAGCTGGCGTTGAAGGGCGATCAGGGCACTCGGCATGACCAGATGGCCTGGCGCATGGGAGGCCCCCAGGCGCAAGTGCTGGTCCACGCCATGGGAAAGCTGACGCCCCAGCTGATCCACCACATCCAGTTGTTTGACCGCCGCCTCGATGGCCGGCCACAGTCGGAGGGCTTCCGGCGTTGGGGTCAGCCCACGCGGATGGCGCTCGAACAGACGAACGCCCAGCGTGGTTTCGGCGTGCGCCAGCGTGCGCGTCACGTTGGGCTGGGAGACATTGAGTCGCCGGGCGGCAGCGCTGACGCTGCCACAGCTGATCAGGGCATGAAAGACTTCGATATGACGCAGTTTCATGTTGGGGCCACGGTGGTAACGGATTTGGCCATGATGACCGCTGTCAGTTGCTCATGCATCATCCCCCCTGGGGCGGACGAGTAAATGTTCGCCCTAGGGCTTCTCGCACTGGCGCTTGCAGGGGGCTGCCTCCCATACGCTGGTGACAAACAGGCCAGAACGATAGACTCTTGTCCGCGTTTTGAAAGCACTGGCCTTTTGTACCAGGTTATGAAAGCTTGTGCGCCGCAAAGGGGTTTTCGAGCCCAGCGGTACCTACCTGATTCGACCATGGAGAATACATGTGGCTTTAAAGAGGCTGTTTCACTGGCTTCGGCTGCCCCTGATGGTGCTTTTGCTGTGCACTGTCCCGGTTGCCGCAATGGCAGAGCCCCAAACGCAGGAGGCCGCTTCGCAGGCATCCGGGCAACCTTCTTATGCGGCGCTGGCGGATCTGCTTGAAAACGAGCAGACGCGTAACGAGATGATCTCGCAGCTGCGCAGTATTGCGCAGGGTGAGTCGCCGTCTTCTGAAGCTGCTCAGAAATCCGGTGCCGCCGGTGTACCGGTTCAGGAGCAGTCTCTGGGCGGACGCATTGCCGAGATAACGCAGGGCTTTGCCCAGGGCGTCGCCGAGGATGTGACCAATGCCATCGCTTCCTTCCGCACTGCCGGGGATGGTGAAGGGGCCGGCCTTCCCTGGTCACTATGGGGCGGTATTCTGCTCGCCTTTGGGATTGCGGTGGTCTCGACGGTAGCCGCCTTTTATGTTTTCCGAATGCTGGTATCGCGCATCTATCGTCGTATCAATGATTGGGTGGCCAGCAAGCCGGCGCCGTCCTCGGCGCCGCCGATCGAATTGGGTGAAGGCGAAGACGTTCAGCAGACGCTCGATGAAAGGGAACAAAAACAGGCTGCCGGTGCTCTTTTACGGCGCTGGGGTGCTGTCGTCGGCGCGCTTTTGATCGATGTCGTCGTGATCGTGCTGGCGGGGGCCGTGGGTTATGTGGTCAGCCTGTTCTTCGCCGGCGAGGCTGGAGAAATCGGTCGGGCTGAATCGCTTTTTATCAACGCCTTCGTGATCGTCGAAATCGTCAAGGCATTGATCAGGATGGTGTTTTCCACGCGCTATGATTCGCTGCGCCTTTTTGCGATGTCGAGCGAGACGGCATCGTACTGGAACCGCTGGCTGGCGCGTGTGGTGGGTATCACCGGCTACGGACTGATGGTGGCCGTACCCATGGTCAATGCCATGCTGTCACCGGCAGCCGGGCAGATCGTCAGTCTGCTTACCATGATTGGCGTCTACATCTATGCCGTGCGGGTGATCCTGAAAAACCGCAAGACGCTGCGCGACAATCTCAATGCCCGGGCAGATGAAACCAGCTTTGCCTTTTTCAGCACCCTGCTGCGTATTCTCGGCCGCACCTGGTATTTGTTTGCGCTGGGCTATTTCACCGTCTTGCTGGTGGTCAGTCAGGTGCAGCCGGCACAGGCACTGCCCTTTATGGCACATGCCACCGTGCAGACCCTGCTGGCGGTCGGGATCGGTGTTTTGATCTCCTCGATTCTCACCATTGCGCTGGCGCGCCGTATCCACCTCTCCGAGAGTCTGCGTGAACGCCTTCCGATGCTTGAAGTGCGCGTCAACTCCTATGTGCCCAAGGCGCTCAGGGGGCTGCGTATCCTTTTGGGTATCTTCGTGGTGCTGGTCATACTGGATGCCTGGCATGCCTTTGACCTGCCGGGCTGGCTTGCCTCGGACAGCGGTAGTGAAACCATCGGCATGATCGTGCATGTCGCGATTATTCTTCTTTTTGCCACGCTGATCTGGACAGTGGTAGCCAGCTTTATCGAGCATCGTCTGAGTGCGGCTTCCGCGCCGAGCGCTCGTGAGAAGACCCTGCTGTCACTGTTTCGCAATGCGATCCTGATTCTGATCGTGACCATGACATTGCTGATCGTACTCTCGCAGATCGGTATCAATATCGGGCCGCTGATTGCCGGTGCCGGTGTGATCGGTCTGGCCATCGGCTTCGGTGCTCAGAAACTGGTGCAGGACATCATTACCGGGGTGTTCATTCAGCTGGAAAACGCCATGAATACCGGTGATGTCGTGGGCGTGGCAGGTCTGACCGGTACGGCCGAAAAGATCACCATTCGTTCGGTAGGGCTGCGCACACTGGATGGTACCTTCCACGTGATTCCCTTCTCGTCGGTCGATACGGTCTCCAACTACATGCGCGACTTTGCCTACCACGTGGGTGAGTACGGCATTGCCTATCGTGAAGACGTGGATAACGCCATTCACCATCTGCGCGAGGCCTTTGCCGAGCTCATGGACAATCCTGATCAGGCCGCCAACGTCATTGAGGACATGGCGGTGCCCGGTGTGGTCTCGCTGGCGGACAGCTCGGTCAACATTCGTATCATGATCAAGACAAAGCCCGGCAGCCAGTGGGGCGTCGGTCGTGAGTTCAATCGTCTGGTCAAAAAGCATTTCGATGCAGCCGGTATCGAGATTCCCTATCCGCATACCACGCTCTACTTCGGTCAGGACAAGAACGGTGGCGCTCCGCCGGCCAACGTTCACGTGCTCGACGAGTATGTGGTGGAAGAAGGCCAGGCCGGTGCGGCAGGCCAGACTCCCTCACGCAAGGGCGCCAAAACCGTTTCTTCAGGGCAGTCAGAGCGCAATCGTCTGAAAGAAAGTGAAAAGCTGCCGGATGAGGATAATGACGAAGGCGAGGGCGACAACGACGTGGATCGTTAAACCAACGTGATCGTCAGCAACGAAGGGGGCATCCAGCGGATGCCCCTTTTTCATGGACGCTTCAGGCGTGCAGATCAATCATCTTGGGTGGCATCGCGCGTTCTGCGTCGGGTGAGCACGACGTCCATGAGCATGTTGTAGCGATGGCGCGTCATCATGGTGGTCAATCCGGAAAAAAGCAGCCAGAAACCCCGGCGCCACCGGGTCAGCTTCCAGACGTGAAAGGTCAGCTGGCGAAGCAGCTGGTCTTCATCAAAGGATCGCCACTCCCCGGCCAGCGAGACCTGATGGCGAACCAGTACCGGCGACATCTCGACGCGATAGATGCGCTCAAGCTCGTCGGTGGTGAAGTCATATTGCTCGATGACATCCGCCATGTTGGCGTAGTCACGCTCACCCGGCTCGCGATCCAGCCACAGCGGTGCCAGCGCCATCCAGAGATCACGACGATGATCGAGCAGACGCTGGGGGTCATTCATGTTGTCATGAGAAGATGACACCGTTTTCACCCTGCAATATTGAAGCGGTTCAGGGACATTGGTCCCGGCTTGTGCGGACACCTGCGCCCGTACCCGGTAAAATACGCGCCAGGCCGCCATGACTCAATTTTGAGTATCGCAGGACATTCAATTGTCCGGCCGTCATTGACGCAGCATTTCTGGAGGGCATTTCATCGGTTGAAATGTCGTTCGTTTCTATTCTGGCAAGAGAGGTGAGTGTGGTTATCCATCCCAAGGTTCGCGGTTTTATCTGTACGACAACCCATCCGGTCGGCTGCGAGCAGAACGTGCGCGAGCAGATCGAGATTACGCGCGCTCGCGGCACCATTGAAGGTGGCCCCAAAAAGGTACTGGTGATCGGGGCATCGACCGGTTATGGCCTGTCGGCGCGGATTACGGCTGCCTTCGGATGTGGTGCCGATACGCTGGGTGTGTTCTTTGAAAAGCCGGGTACCGAGATCCGTCCGGGGTCGGCCGGCTGGTACAACTCGGCAGCCTTTGACCGGCTGGCCAAAGAGGAGGGGCTCTACAGCCGCTCGATCAACGGTGACGCCTTCGCTCATGAAACGCGTGATCAGGCCATCGAGATGATCAAAAACGACATGGGCGGGCAAATTGACCTGGTCGTTTATTCGCTGGCGTCACCGGTGCGCAAGCTGCCCGACAGCGGAGAAGTGGTTAAATCGGCTCTCAAGCCGATCGGTGATACTTATCGGGCCACGGCGCTGGATACCAACAAGGACCAGATCATCGAAGCCTCGGTCGAGCCTGCTTCACAGGAAGAGATCGACAATACCATTCGCGTCATGGGCGGCGAGGACTGGGAGCTCTGGATCGATGCACTCGATCAGGCCGGCGTACTGGCCGAGGGCGCCAGCACGGTCGCCTTCAGCTATATCGGCACCGAAATCACCTGGCCGATCTACTGGCATGGCTCGCTGGGCAAGGCCAAGGAAGATCTGGATCGCGCCGCACAGGCACTCGATACGCGTCTGAGCCAGAAGGGTGGTCACGCCAATGTCGCCGTGCTCAAGTCCGTGGTCACTCAGGCCAGTGCCGCCATTCCGGTCATGCCGCTTTATATTTCCATGGTCTATCGCATCATGAAGGAGAAAAACCTGCATGAAGGCACGATCGACCAGCTCAATCGCCTGTTTCATGAGCATCTGGCTGCCCGGCAATTGCCGGCGCTGGACGACGCCGGTCGCATGCGTCTGGATGATCGCGAGCTTCGCGATGACGTGCAGGATGAATGCAAGGCGCTGTGGCCACAGGTGACCAGTGACAACGTCTTTGAGATGACTGACTACGCCGGCTACAAGCATGAGTTCCTCAAGCTGTTCGGCTTTGACCGTGACGATGTCGACTATGATGCCGACGTCAATCCGAAAGTCGATTTCGACGTGGTACAGCTCTGAGGCTCATTATGGCGGTATTGCGACATGCACGTTTAACGACATGGGCACCCGCGGGGGTGCTGCTGGCCTCCTTGTTGCTATCCGGCTGCCAGAGCGCCTATTACGACGTCATGGAGCAGGCCGGCGTCCATAAGCGCGATATCCTGTCAGATCGAGTCGTTGCTGCCCGTGATGCCCAGCAGGACGCCGATGAGCAGTTTTCTTCGGCACTCGAACGCTATCAAAGCGTGGTGACGGTGCCCGAAAGCAAGCTGTCCCGTGCCTATGGTGAGCTTGAATCCGATTACGAGCGCAGTCAGGCCGCGGCCGAACGGGTAAGTCAGCGTATCGATGCCATCGAAAGCGTGGCGCAGGCGCTTTTCAGTGAGTGGGAAGGCGAGCTGGATCAATATCAGAACCAGACCTACCGGCGACAAAGCGAACGGGAACTTGAGCAGACACGTCAGCGCTACAGTGAAATGCTTGATGCCATGCACCGCGCGGAAGACACCATGCCGCCGGTGCTGACGGCCATGCATGACAATGTCCTGTTTCTCAAGCACAACCTCAATGCGCGCGCCATCGGTGCGTTAAAAGGGGAGGTCAATCAGCTTGAAACGCAGATCGCCACCCTAAGGCGCGAGATGCAGGCCTCGATCGAACGCTCCAACCGTTTTATTGATGGCATGACGCCCATGGACTGATGTCCAATGGCGTTTCGCTCATAAAAGGCAGCCTCCCAGGCTGCCTTTTTTTATGCTGAAAAATTGGCTGCTTAGCCCAGGATCTGATTGATTGTTTAGAAAAGCTTTATAAATACTATTGCTGGCTGATACTTTTACGGCGTATAGGATTAATTAAAAGACAGGATTGAAGCGTAGAAAGCTCGTTAATCAACGATTAAAACAAGGCGACGATCGCTATATATTCACCGGTGCTGAAATTTGTCAGCAATACGGCGGGACAAGGGACGAACGTTATGGCTGCTTACACGGTTGCACGCGTTGATGGCGTGGTCTGGTTACTGGATCCACGGACACCGGTCATTCAGGGAATGGCATTGCCGGAAAATGCAGTGTTGGTTGCAGCCGACGGGGGACGGATCATTCTTTCGGATGGTAATGCCCTGAGTCTGAGCGCCGGTCAGCCCGTCACTCTGGTCAGCACCGGAAACATACCGGAGCTTGTCGCGCAACAACCAGCAGGGGTCGACCCTGAAATTGCTGCGCTGCAGGCCGCCATTGCCGCCGGGCAGGACCCTACTCAGGTACAGCAGGCACCGGCTGCTGGTGCTGGTGCTGCATCGGACGCTGGCGGTGGCGACGCTTCTCAGGGAGGAGGATTCTCCCAGCCCTTTGACGTGGATCGCAGCGGTCGTCAGCAGCAGACCGAATACCGTTACAGCGCCAGTTTCGAGGATGCCGGCACCACGCCCTCTACCTTTAACGGCTTTGCAAATAGCGCCGAAACGGACAATGCTGCGACAGCTCCTGTTGATAGCGGCGACACGGCCACACCTGCAACTCCGGCTCCAGACAGCAATACGACCACGCCTGACGAGCCGCCCACGCCCACTGATTCAGCTGATGGCAGCGATACGACCACGCCCACTGACCCAACGGATGGCGGTGGTACGACCACACCGGTCGACCCGACCGATGGCGATGGCACGACCACGCCCACTGACCCAACGGATGACGATGGTACGACCATTCCGGTCGATCCGACCGATGGTACGACCACGCCCACTGACCCAACGGATGGCGGTGGTACGACCACACCGGTCGACCCGACCGATGGCGATGGTACGACCACGCCCACTGACCCAGCGGATGGCGGTGGTACGACCACACCGGTCGACCCGACCGATGGCGATGGCACGACCACGCCCACTGACCCAACGGATGGCGGTGGTACGACCACACCGGTCGACCCGACCGATGGCGATGGCACGACCACACCTACTGACCCAACGGATGGCGATGGTACGACCACGCCGGTCGATCCGACCGATGGCACGACCACGCCCACTGACCCGACGGATGGCGGTGGTACGACCACACCGGTCGATCCGACCGATGGCGGTGACACGACCACACCTTCCAGAACGCCTATTATTACGGTAGCGCTTGATGCCATCGCCATTGACGATATTGTTAATCAGACAGAGTCCCGGGGGGATGTGGCGTTGACGGGGTGGGGTGGCGAAGACGCCACTGCTGGTGATGCCATAACCGTCACCATTGGTGAGGCTACCTACTCAACGACGCTCGATGACAACCTGTCGTTTTCCATCTCGGTACCCGGTTCACTGCTGATCAATAATCCCTCGGCAACCGTGACGCTGACGCATGAGGAAGGAAATGTCAGCGTTACTGCCAGCTCTACCCGTTCTTACAGTGTCGATCTTGACGCTCCATCGCCGACCATTCAGCTTGATCCAATTGCCGTTGACGACATTGTCAGTGCTGAAGAATCCCGTCAGCCGATTGAACTGACAGGCGTTGTAGGTGGTGACGCCGCCGTTGGCGATCGGATCACAATTCTGGTTGGAGAGGCGCAATTCACTTCAACGGTTGATCAGGACTTTCGGTTCAACGTTGCGGTGCCCGGTAGTGCACTGACAGCGGCCCAAAGCAGCTCTGTTATCGCTGTCATTAGCCACACTGATGCCGCGGGTAACGTCGGTAGTGCCACGACCTCGCGTGAGTATGTGGTGGATGCCAATCCACCTGCCCTGTCGATTGCGCTGGATGCGATCGCTGGCGACAACATCGTCAATGCCGACGAGGCCGGTCAGAGCATCCCGGTGACGGGTGCCGTTTCGGGCGAGTTTGCGGCCGGTGATACCGTCACCCTGACGGTCGGCGATCAGAGTTATACCGGCGTCGTGAACGCCGGCGGCACGTTCTCGATTAACGTGCCGGGCTCGCAGCTTGCTGCCAATAATTCTGTGCAAGCAAACGTTAGCCATACCGATGCGGCCGGTAATATCGGCTCGGCCAATACTGCTGCCAGTTACAGCGTCGATACCGCTGCGCCGATCGTCACGATCAGCCTCGACACCATTGCGGGCGATGACGTGGTTAATGCCACAGAAGCCGGGCAGGACGTTGCCATCACCGGTCGGGCCGGCGGTGATGCCGTGGCGGGTGACACCGTCACCGTCTCGGTCGGTGGTCAGAGCTATACCACCACGGTAGGGCAGAACGGTTCGTTCAGTGTCGCGGTGCCGGGCAGTGTGCTTGCCGCTGCAGGCACCAGCACCGTCAGTGCCTCTGTTTCGCATACCGATGCCGCTGGTAATGCTGGCAGTGCCGACACCACACGTGACTACACGGTCGATACCACACCGCCGGCGCTGTCGATCACGCTCGATACCATGGCCGGTGACAACATCGTCAACGCTGAGGAATCAGGGCTCGATATTCCGGTAACTGGTTCGGTCAGCGGCGAGTTTGTGGCGGGCGATACCGTCACCCTGACGGTGGGCAATCAGACCTACACCGGCGCGGTAAATGCCGACGGCACCTTCTCGATCAACGTGCCGGGCAGCCAGCTGGCCCAGAACAGCTCCATCAGTGCTGCCGTCAGTCACACTGATGTGGCCGGCAATATCGGCTCGGCCAATACTGCGGCCAGCTACAGCGTCGATACCGCTGCGCCGGTCGTCACCATCAGCCTCGATACCATCGCGGGCGATGACGTTGTTAACGCCACGGAAGCCGATCAGGATGTTGCCATCACCGGTCAGGCCGGCGGGGACGCCGTGGCTGGCGACACCGTCACCGTCTCGGTTGGCGGTCAGAGCTACACCACCATCGTGGGTCAGAACGGTGCGTTCAACGTCGCGGTGCCGGGCAGTGTGCTTGCCGCTGCGGGCACCAACACTGTGTCGGCTTCGGTCAGTCACGTTGATGCCGCCGGCAATACCGGCAGTGCCGATACCAGTCGCGATTACGCCGTTGATACCACACCGCCGGCGCTGTCGATCACGCTGGATACGATCGCCGGCGACAACATCGTCAACGCCGACGAGTCCGGTCAGACATCCCGGTGACCGGGTCGGTCAGCGGTGAGTTTGCGGCGGGCGATACCGTCACCCTGACGGTCGGCGACCAGAACTACACTGGCGTCGTGAACGCCGGCGGCACATTCTCGATTAACGTGCCGGGCTCGCAGCTTGCCGCCAATGACGCCGTGCAGGCGAGTGTCAGTCACATTGACGCGGCCGGTAATATTGGCTCGGCCAATACCGCCGTCAGCTACAGCGTCGATACCGATGCGCCGGTCGTCACCATCAGCCTCGATACCATCGCGGGCGATGACGTTCTTAACGCATCAGAAGCCGGTCAGGACGTCGCCATCACCGGCCAGGCCGGCGGGGACGCCGTGGCCGGTGACACCGTCACCGTCTCGGTCGGTGGTCAGAGTTACACCACCACCGTGGGTCAGAACGGCGCGTTCAGCGTGGCCGTACCCGCTGGCAACACGATCGGTGCTGGCTAACGTTGCAGGGCACCAACTACTCGTCACACCGTGTCGATCACGCTCCGCCGGCGACAACATCGTCAATCGATGAGTCATCACCGATGCGGCCGGTAACGTCGGCGATCAGAGCTACACCGGCAGCTGCCGATCACCAGCTTGCGCGATTACACCGTCGACACTCGGCCACCGCCGCCGGCGCTGTCGATCACGCTCGATACCATCGCCGGCGACAACATCGTCAACGCCGACGAGTCGAAAATTACATCGCCAGAGAACATCCCGGTGCACTCGGGGCGCTGGTTCGGTCAACGCGTCCGTTTCGTTTCAGTGCGGACGAGTTTGCGGCGCTGGTGATACCGTCACGCTGACCGTGGGCAACCAGACCTACAACGGTGCGGTAAACGCCGATGGCACTTTCTCGATCAATGTGCCCGGCAGCCAGCTGGCTCAGAACAGCTTGTGCCAATGACGCGGCCAGCTGCAGGCTCTTCCAGTCACCATCAGTCACATCGCGGGTGACGACGATCAACGCCGCGGAAGCTGCAGGATGTCGCCGGTGGCTGGCGAATATCGGCACCACCACCGTGGGGCAGAACGGTGCGGCCAATACCTTGCCGCTCAGCACCAATACCGGCGTCGATACCGATGCCGCCGATACGACCCGCGATTACAGCGTCGATACCACCGCGCCGGTCGTCACCATCAGCCTCGATACCATCGCAGGCGATGATGTGATCAACGCCACAGAAGCCGGACAGGACGTCGCCATCACCGGTCAGGCCGGTGGTGATGCCGTGGCCGGTGACACCGTCACCGTCTCGGTCGGTGGTCAGAGCTACACCACTGCCGTGGGGCAGAACGGCGCGTTCAGCGTCGCGATGCCGGGCGCGGTACTGGCTCAAGCTGGCACCAGCACTGTGTCGGCTTCGGTTAGTCATGTTGATGCCGCCGGTAACGTTGGCAGCGACGACACCAGTCGCGATTACACCGTCGACACCACACCACCGGCGCTGTCGATCACACTCGATACGATTGCTGGCGACAACATCGTCAACGCCGACGAGTCGAATCAGACCATCCCGGTGACAGGATCCGTTTCGGGCGAGTTTGTGGCGGGCGATACAGTCACGCTGACGGTGGGCGACCAGAGCTACACCGGCACCTTGAATGCCGACGGCACGTTCTCGATCAATGTGCCGGGCTCTCAGCTTGCTGCCAATGACTCGCTGCAAGCGGTCGTCAATCACACCGACGCCGCGAGCAATGTCGGCTCGGCCAATACCGCCGTCAGCTATAGCGTCGACACCGATGCTCCAATCGTCACGATCTCGCTGGACACTATCGCGGGCGATGATGTAATCAACGCCGCGGAAGCCGATCAGGAGGTTGCCATCACCGGTCAGGCCGGCGGCGATGCGGTGGCCGGCGATACTGTCACGGTCTCGGTCGGTGGCCAGAACTACACCACCACCGTGGGTCAGAACGGTACGTTCAGTGTGGCAGTGCCGGGCTCGGTATTGGCTCAGGCCGGTGCCAATACCGTCAGTGCGTCCGTTTCGCATACGGATGCGGCCGGCAACGTCGGCAGCGCCGAGATCAGCCGCAGCTATGCGGTCGACACCGCGCCTCCTGAATTGGCTATCCAACTCGATACCATCGCCGGCGACAACATCATCAATGCCGATGAGTCGAACCAGACCATTCCGGTTACGGGATCGGTCAGCGGTGAATATGCTGCCGGCGATACCGTGATCCTGACGGTCGGTAGCCAGACCTACACCGGCGAGGTAAATGCCGACGGCACCTTCTCCATTAATGTGCCCGGCAGCCAGCTGGCACAGAACGATGCCATCCGTGCCGACGTCAGCCACACCGATGCGGCAGGGAACATCGGCTCTGCCAGCACGGCGGCCAGTTATGGCGTCGAGACGACTCTTCCGGTCGTCACTATCAGCCTCGACACGATCGCGGGTGATGACGTTATCAACGCGGCGGAAGCCGGTCAGGATGTCGCCATCACCGGTCAGGCCGGTGGGGACGCCGTGGCCGGTGATACCGTCACGGTATCGGTAGGTGGCCAGAGCTACACCACCATCGTGGGTCAGAACGGCGCGTTCAGCGTCGCGGTACCGGGCGCGGTATTGGCCGCTGCGGGCACCAGCACTGTCAGTGCCTCCGTTTCACATACTGACGCCGCAGGCAACGTCGGCAGCGCCGAAATCAGCCGCGGCTATGAAGTCGACGCCGCGCCTCCTGAATTGGCCATCCAGCTCGGCACGATCGCTGGCGACAACATCGTCAATGCTGAGGAATCAGGGCTCGATATTCCGGTGACCGGGTCTGTCAGCGGTGAGTTTGCGGCCGGCGATACCGTCACGTTGACAGTCGGTGATCAGAGCTACACCGGTGCGGTGAATGCCGACGGCACCTTCAGCATCGACGTGCCGGGTTCGCAGCTTGCGGCAAGTAGTTCAGTGCAGGCGAATGTCAGCCACACCGACGCGGCGGGCAATGTTGGTTCAGCGAATACTGCGGCCAGCTACGGCGTCGATACCGCTGCGCCGGTCGTCACCATCAGCCTCGATACCATCGCCGGCGATGACGTGATCAACTCGTCGGAAGCCGGGCAGGAGGTTGCCATCACCGGTCAGGCCGGCGGGGACGCCGTGGCCGGCGATACCGTTACCGTTTCGGTCGGTGGTCAGAACTACAACACTACGGTAGGGCAGAACGGCGCGTTCAGCGTGGCGGTGCCCGGTTCGGTGCTGGCCCAGGCCGGCACCAACACGATCAGTGCGTCCGTTTCGCATATCGATGCGGCGGGCAACGCTGGTAGCGCCGACACCAGCCGTGACTACTCGGTGGATACCGCACCGCCGGCGCTGTCGATCGCACTCGATACCATCGCCGGCGATGACGTGATCAACGCCGCGGAATCCGGGCAGGACGTTGCCATCACCGGTCAGGCCGGTGGTGATGCCGCGGCTGGTGACACCGTCACCGTCTCGGTTGGTGGGCAGAGTTACACCACCACGGTAGGGCAGAACGGTGCGTTCAGCATCGCCGTGCCGGGCGCGGTACTGGCAGCCGCGGGCACCAATACCGTCAGTGCGTCCGTCTCGCATACAGACGTCGCCGGCAACGTCGGCAGTGCCGACACCAGTCGTGACTACTCGGTGGATACCGCAACGCCGACACTGTCGATCACGCTGGATACCATCGCTGGCGACAACATCGTCAACGCTGACGAATCGAGCCAGACCATCGCGGTCACGGGATCCGTTTCCGGCGAGTTCACGACTGGCGATACCGTCACCCTGACGATCGGCGACCAGAACTACACTGGCGCCGTGAATGCCGACGGCACGTTCTCGATCAATGTGCCGGGCTCTCAGCTTGCCGCCAATGACGCCGTGCAGGCGAGTGTCAGTCACATTGACGCGGCCGGTAATATTGGCACGGCCAATACCGCCGTCAGCTATAGCGTCGACACCGATGCCTCTGTCGTCACCATCAGCCTCGATACCATCGCGGGCGATGATGTGATCAATGCGGCGGAAGCCGATCAGGAGGTTGCCATCACCGGTCGGGCCGGCGGGGACGCCGTGGCCGGTGACCCCGTCACCGTCTCGGTCGGCGGTCAGAGCTACACCACCACCGTGAGTCAGAACGGCGCGTTCAGCGTGGCCGTGCCGGGCGCGGTACTGGCCGCTGCGGGCACCAATACCGTGTCAGCTTCGGTCAGTCATGTTGATGCCGCCGGCAATACCGGCAGTGCCGACACCAGTCGCGATTACACCGTCGACGCTACCGCGCCGACGATGTCGATCACACTCGATACGATTGCCGGCGACAACATCGTCAATGCTGAGGAATCAGGGCTCGATATTCCGGTGACCGGATCGGTCAGCGGTGAGTTTGCGGCCGGTGATACCGTCACCCTGACGGTGGGTGATCAGAGTTATACCGGCGTCGTGAACGCCGACGGCACGTTCTCGATTAACGTGCCGGGCTCACAGCTTGCTGCCAATGACTCGGTGCAGGCAGTCATCAGTCACATTGACGCGGCCGGCAATGTCGGCTCGGCCAATACCGCCGTCAGCTACAGCGTCGATACCGCTGCGCCGATCGTCACCATCAGCCTCGATACCATCGCGGGTGATGACGTTCTTAACGCTGCGGAAGCTGATCAGGATGTTGCCATCACCGGTCAGGCCGGCGGGGACGCCGTGGCCGGTGATACCGTCACCGTCTCGGTCGGTGGTCAGAGCTACACCACCACCGTGGGTCAGAACGGCACGTTTAGCGTGGCCGTACCCGGCTCGGTGCTGGCTGCTGCGGGGATCAATACCGTCAGTGCGTCCGTCTCGCATACCGATGCGGCCGGTAACGTTGGCAGTGCCGAGACCACAAGTGACTACGCGGTGGACACTACACCGCCGGCGCTATCGATCACGCTCGACACCATCGCCGGTGACAACATCGTCAACGCCGACGAGACCGGTCAGAGCATCCCGGTCACGGGATCCGTTTCGGGCGAGTTTGCGGCCGGTGATACCGTCACCCTGACGGTCGGCGACCAGAACTACACTGGCGCCGTGAATGCCGACGGCACGTTCTCGATTAACGTGCCGGGCTCACAGCTTGCTGCCAATGACTCGGTGCAGGCAGTCATCAGTCACACCGATGCCGCGGGGAATATCGGCTCGGCCAACACCGCCGTCAGCTACGGCGTCGATACCGATGCCCCGATCGTCACCATCAGCCTCGACACCATCGCCGGCGATGACGTAGTTAACGCCGCGGAAGCTGGGCAGGACGTTGCCATCACCGGTCAGGCCGGTGGAGATGCCGTGGCCGGTGACACCGTCACCGTCTCGGTCGGTGGTCAGAGCTATACCACCACCGTGGGTCAGAACGGTGCGTTCAGCGTGGCCGTACCTGGTGCGGTACTGGCCTCTGCGGGCACCAACACCGTGTCAGCTTCGGTCAGTCATGTTGATGCCGCCGGTAACGTCGGCAGCGCCGATACGACCCGCGATTACACTGTCGACGCTACCGCGCCAGTGCTTTCGATCACGCTGGATACGACTGCCGGTGACAACATCGTCAACGCCGACGAGTCGAACCAGACCCTCCCGGTCACTGGTACGGTCAGCGGCGAATACGTCGCAGGTGACCTCGTTACGCTGACGGTCGGCGATCAGAGCTACACCGGTTCGGTCAATGCCGACGGTACCTTCTCGATCAACGTGCCGGGCAGTCAGCTGGCACAGAACACGTCCATCAGTGCTGCCGTCAGTCACACCGATGCGGCCGGTAATATCGGCTCGGCCAATACCGCGGCCAGCTACAGCGTCGACACCGATGCCCCGATCGTCACCATCAGCCTCGATATCATCGCCGGCAATGACGTGATCAACGCCGCGGAAGCCGGGCAGGATGTTGCCATCACCGGTCAGGCCGGTGGTGACGCCGTGACGGGTGACATCGTCACCGTCTCGGTCGGTGGTCAGAGCTACACTACTACCGTGGGTCAGAACGGCGCGTTCAGTGTCGCGGTCCCGGGATCAGTGCTGGCTCAGGCGGGCACCAATACCGTGTCGGCTTCGGTCAGTCATGTTGATGCCGCCGGTAACGTCGGCAGTGCCGAGACTACGCGTGACTACTCGGTGGATACCACACCACCGGCGCTGTCGATCACACTCGATACGATTGCCGGTGACAACATCGTCAATGCCGATGAGTCGAATCAGACCATCCCGGTGACCGGGTCGGTCAGCGGTGAGTTTGCGGGCGGCGATACCGTCAACCTGACGGTTGGCAATCAGAGCTACACCGGCACCGTGAATGCCGACGGTACCTTCTCGATTAACGTGCCGGGCAGCCAGCTGGCCCAGAATACCTCCATTAGCGCTGCCGTCAGTTACACCGATGCGGCCGGCAATGTCGGCTCGGCCAACACCGCGGCCAGTTACAGCGTCGACACTGCCGCGCCCGTGGTCACCATCAGCCTCGATACCATCGCGGGTGATGACGTTCTTAACGCCACGGAATCCGGACAGGATGTCACTATCACCGGTCAGGCCGGCGGGGACGCCGTGACTGGCGACATTGTCACCGTCTCGGTCGGTGGTCAGAGCTACACCACCACCGTGGGTCAGAACGGCACGTTTAGCGTGGCCGTACCCGGCTTGGTGCTGGCCGCTGCGGGTACCAACACGATCAGTGCCTCTGTTTCGCATACGGATGTGGCCGGTAACGTCGGCAGTGCCGACACCTCGCGCGATTACAGCGTCGATACTGCTGCGCCGATCGTCACGATCAGCCTCGATACCATCGCGGGTGATGACGTTCTTAACGCCACGGAATCCGGACAGGATGTCACTATCACCGGTCAGGCCGGCGGGGACGCCGTGACTGGCGACATTGTCACCGTCTCGGTCGGTGGTCAGAGCTACACCACCACCGTGGGTCAGAACGGCACGTTTAGCGTGGCCGTACCCGGCTCGGTGCTGGCCGCTGCGGGTACCAACACGATCAGTGCCTCTGTTTCGCATACGGATGTGGCCGGTAACGTCGGCAGTGCCGACACCTCGCGCGATTACAGCGTCGATACTGCTGCGCCGATCGTCACCATCAGCCTCGACACTATCGCCGGCGATGACGTCCTTAACGCCGCGGAAGCCGGCCAGGACGTTGCCCTCACCGGTCAGGCCGGCGGGGACGCCGTGGCTGGCGACCCCGTCACCGTTTCGGTCGGCGGTCAGAGTTACACCACCACCGTGGGGCAGAACGGCGTGTTCAGCGTTGCGGTTCCGGGCAGTGTGCTGGCCGCTGCGGGCACCAATACCGTCAGTGCCTCCGTTTCGCATACCGATGTGGCGAGCAATACCGGCAGTGCCGACACCAGCCGCGATTACACCGTTGATACCACACCGCCGGCGCTGTCGATCACGCTGGATACGATTGCTGGCGACAACATCGTCAACGCCGACGAGTCGAATCAGACTATCCCAGTCACGGGCACCGTTTCAGGCGATTTTGTGGCGGGCGATACCGTCACCCTGACGGTGGGTGATCAGAGCTACACCGGCACCTTGAATGCCGACGGCACGTTCTCGATCAATGTGCCGGGCTCTCAGCTTGCCGCCAATGACGCCGTGCAGGCGAGTGTCAGTCACATTGACGCGGCCGGTAATATTGGCACGGCCAATACGGCGGCCAGTTATGGCGTCGATACCGATGCCTCTGTCGTCACCATCAGCCTCGATACCATCGCGGGCGATGATGTAATCAACGCCGCGGAAGCCGATCAGGAGGTTGCCATCACCGGTCGGGCCGGCGGGGACGCCGTGGCCGGTGACCCCGTCACCGTCTCGGTCGGCGGTCAGAGCTACACCACCACCGTGAGTCAGAACGGCGCGTTCAGCGTGGCCGTGCCGGGCGCGGTACTGGCCGCTGCGGGCACCAATACCGTGTCAGCTTCGGTCAGTCATGTTGATGCCGCCGGCAATACCGGCAGTGCCGACACCAGTCGCGATTACACCGTCGACGCTACCGCGCCGACGATGTCGATCACACTCGATACGATTGCCGGCGACAACATCGTCAATGCTGAGGAATCAGGGCTCGATATTCCGGTGACCGGATCGGTCAGCGGTGAGTTTGCGGCCGGTGATACCGTCACGCTGACGGTGGGCGACCAAAGCTACACCGGTTCGGTCGATGTTGACGGCACGTTCTCGATTAACGTGCCCGGCAGCCAGCTGGCCCAGAACAGTTCCATTAGTGCCGAGGTCAGCCATACCGATGCGGCCGACAATATCGGCTCGGCCAATACCGCCGTCAGCTATAGCGTCGACACCGATGCGCCGATCGTCACCATCAGCCTCGATACCATCGCCGGCGATGACGTGATCAATGCCGCGGAAGCCGGACAGGATGTTGCCATCACCGGTCAGGTCGGTGGGAACGCCGTGGCTGGCGACACCGTCATCGTCTCGGTCGGCGGTCAGAGTTACACCACCACCGTGGGTCAGAACGGCGCATTCAGCGTGGCTGTACCGGGTGCGGTACTGGCTCAGGCTGGCACCAGCACTGTGTCTGCTTCGGTCAGTCATGTTGATGCGGCTGGCAACGTCGGCAGTGCCGACACCAGCCGCGATTACACCGTCGACATCACGCCTCCGACACTGTCGATCGCACTCGATACCATTGCCGGTGACAACATCGTCAACGCCGATGAGTCGAATCAGACCCTCCCGGTGACCGGGTCGGTCAGCGGCGAATACGTCGCAGGTGACCTTGTTACGCTGACGGTCGGCAATCAGAGCTACACCGGCACCGTGAATGCCGACGGTACCTTCTCGATTAACGTGCCGGGTTCGCAGCTTGCTGCCAATAATTCTGTGCAAGCAAACGTTAGCCATACCGATGCGGCCGGTAATATCGGCTCGGCCAATACTGCTGCCAGTTACAGCGTCGATACCGGCGCACCCATGGTTACCATCAGCCTCGATACCATCGCGGGCGATGATGTGATCAATGCGGCGGAAGCCGATCAGGACGTTGCCATCACAGGTCAGGCCGGCGGGGACGCCGTGGCTGGCGACACTGTCACCGTCTCGGTCGGCGGGCAGAGCTATACCACCACAGTAGGGCAGAACGGTTCGTTCAGTGTCGTGGTGCCGGGTAGTGTTCTTGCCGCTGCCGGCACTAACACCGTGTCGGCTTCGGTCAGTCATGTTGATGCCGCCGGCAACGTCGGTAGCGCCGAGACCACACGTGACTACTCGGTGGATACCACACCGCCGGCGCTGTCGATCACGCTCGATACCATCGCCGGTGACAACATCGTCAATGCTGAGGAATCAGGGCTCGATATTCCGGTGACCGGGTCGATCAGCGGTGAGTACGCCGCGGGCGATACCGTCACCCTGACGGTCGGTGATCAGAGCTACACCGGCACCTTGAATGCCGACGGCACCTTCTCGATCAACGTGCCGGGCTCGCAGCTTGCTGCCAATGACTCGGTGCAGGCAGTCATCAGTCACACCGATGTCGCGGGGAATATCGGCTCGGCCAATACTGCGGCCAGTTACAGCGTCGATACCGACGCCCCCGTGGTTACCATCAGCCTCGATACCATCGCGGGCGATGATGTGATCAATGCGGCGGAAGCCGGTCAGGACGTTGCCATCACTGGTCAGGCCGGCGGGGACGCCGTGGCTGGCGACACCGTCACCGTCTCGGTCGGTGGTCAGAGCTACACCACCACCGTGGGTCAGAACGGCGCGTTCAGTGTGGCCGTACCGGGCGCGGTACTGGCCGCTACGGGCACCAATACCGTGTCGGCTTCGGTCAGTCATGTTGATGCCGCCGGCAATACAGGCAGTGCCGAGACCACTCGAGATTACACCGTCGATACCACACCGCCGGCGCTGTCGATCACCCTGGATACCATTGCCGGCGACAACATCGTCAACGCCGACGAGTCCGGTCAGAGCATCCCGGTCACGGGCAGCGTTTCCGGCGAGTTTGCGGCCGGCGATATCGTCACCCTGACGGTTGGCAATCAGAGCTACACCGGCGCTGTGAATGCCGACGGTACGTTCTCGATCAACGTGCCCGGCAGCCAGCTGGCCCAGAACAGCTCCATTAGTGCCGAGGTCAGCCATACCGATGCAGCCGGCAATGTCGGCTCGGCCAATACCGCCGTCAGCTACAGCGTCGATACCGATGCGCCGGTCGTCACCATCAGCCTCGATACCATCGCGGGCGATGACGTTCTTAACGCCACGGAAGCCGATCAGGAGGTTGCCATCACCGGTCAGGCCGGCGGGGACGCCGTGGCCGGTGACACCGTCACCGTCTCGGTCGGTGGTCAGAGCTACACCACCACGGTAGGGCAGAACGGCGCGTTCAGCGTCGCGGTGCCGGGTAGTGTTCTTGCCGCTGCCGGCACTAACACTGTGTCGGCTTCGGTCAGTCATGTTGATGCCGCCGGTAACGTTGGCAGCGCCGATACGACCCGCGATTACAGCGTCGATACCGACGCCCCCGTGGTCACCATCAGCCTCGATACCATCGCGGGCGATGATGTGATCAACGCCGCGGAAGCCGGGCAGGATGTTGCCATCACAGGTCAGGCCGGCGGGGACGCCGTGGCTGGCGACACCGTCACCGTCTCGGTCGGCGGTCAGAGCTACACCACCACGGTAGGGCAGAACGACGCGTTCAGCGTCGCGGTGCCGGGTAGTGTTCTTGCCGCTGCCGGCACTAACACTGTGTCGGCTTCGGTCAGTCATGTTGATGCCGCCGGTAACGTTGGCAGCGCCGATACGACCCGCGATTACAGCGTCGATACCGACGCCCCCGTGGTCACCATCAGCCTCGATACCATCGCGGGCGATGATGTAATCAACGCCGCGGAAGCCGGGCAGGAGGTTGCCATCACCGGTCAGGCCGGCGGTGACGCCGTGGCAGGTGACACCGTCACCGTCTCGGTCGGTGGCCAGAACTACACCACCACCGTGGGTCAGAACGGTGCGTTCAGCGTGGCCGTACCCGGCTCGGTGCTGGCCGCTGCGGGTGCCAATACCGTCAGTGCGTCCGTTTCGCATACCGATGCGGCGGGCAACGTCGGTAGTGCCGATACAAGTCGTGACTACTCGGTGGATACCACACCGCCGGCGCTGTCGATCACACTGGATACCATTACCGGCGACAACATCGTCAATGCCGATGAGGCCGGTCAGAGCATTCCGGTCACGGGCGCCGTTTCGGGTGAGTTTACGGCCGGCGATACCGTCACCCTGACGGTGGGCGATCAGAGTTATACCGGCGCTGTGAATGCCGACGGTACGTTCTCGATCAACGTGCCGGGCTCGCAGTTGGCCCAGAACAGTTCCATTAGTGCCGAGATCAGCCATACCGACGCCGCTGGCAATACCGGCTCGGCCAATACCGCCGTCAGCTATAGCGTCGACACCGATGCCCCGGTCGTCACCATCAGCCTCGATACCATCGCGGGCGATGATGTGATCAACGCCGCGGAAGCCGATCAGGAGGTTACCATCACCGGTCAGGCCGGTGGGAACGCCGTGGCTGGCGACACTGTCACCGTCTCGGTCGGTGGCCAGAACTACACCACTACCGTGGGTCAGAACGGTTCGTTTAGCGTCGTCTTGCCGGGCGCGGTACTGGCCGCTGCGGGAATCAATACCGTCAGTGCCTCTGTTTCGCATACGGATGTGGCGGGCAACGTCGGCAGCGCCGACACCTCGCGCGATTACAGCGTCGACACTGCCTTGCCGGCGCTTTCGATCGCACTCGATACCGTTGCCGGGGACAACATCGTTAACGCCGACGAGGCTGGTCAGAGCATCCCGGTGACCGGGTCGATCAGCGGTGAGTACGCCGCGGGCGATACCGTCACCCTGACGGTGGGCGACCAGAACTACACTGGCGCTGTGAATACCGACGGCACGTTCTCGATCAACGTGCCGGGCTCACAGCTTGCTGCCAATGACTCGGTGCAGGCAGTCATCAGTCACACCGATGCGGCCGGCAATACCGGCTCGGCCAATACCGCCGTCAACTATAGCGTCGATACCGATGCGCCCGTGGTCACCATCAGCCTCGATACCATCGCCGGCGATGACGTTCTTAACGCCGCGGAAGCCGATCAGGACGTTGCCATCACCGGTCAGGCCGGTGGAGACGCCGTAGCCGGTGACATCGTCACCATCTCGGTCGGCGGTCAGAGCTACACCACGACCGTTGGTCAGAACGGTGCGTTCAGCGTGGCCATACCCGGCTCGGTGCTGGCCGCTGCGGGCACCAATACCGTCAGTGCGTCCGTTTCGCATACCGACGTCGCCGGTAATGTCGGTAGTGCCGAAACGACTCGTGATTATCAAACGGATGTTCTGCCGCCGGAGGCTCAGGCGGATACCGGCAGTACCGAGCAGGATGTCATCCTGACGGTGGATGCGGCCAATGGCGTACTGGCCAACGACACGGACCCGGACAGCGACAATGCGACGCTGCGAGTCGTGGCGATCAATGATGACGTCGGCAGCGTCGGACAGCAGATTGCAGGTTCCAATGGCGGGCAGTTTACGGTTGCAGCGGATGGCAGCTATCAGTTCCAGCCCGGCGACGCCTTTGACTATCTGCCGGCCGGGCAAACCGCCACCACCCAGATCCGTTATACGGTCAGCGATGCACAGGGTAATGCCAGTACCACCACCCTGATCGTGACCGTTACAGGCACCAATGATCTGCCGGTCATCACCGGTACAGCTACCGGTAGCGTGACTGAAGCGACCATTACGCAGGCTCAGGAAAGTGAGCAGGTCACAAGCAATGAGCTGTATACGATGACCGGCTCGTTGACCGATACGCTTTCCGGGCTGCTCAACCTGAGCATTCTGCCCAGTACGGTGATCCCGGGCGTCGGCACGCTGGGGCTTTTGAATATCAATACCGATGGCAGCTTCAGCTATCAGGTTGATCGATCAAGCCTTGCCACGCTGGCCGAAGGTCAGGTCAGGGTCGATCTGTTTCAGTTCACCGATACGCTGGGCAATACCCATTCGGTCAGCGTCGCTCTGGTCGGTACGGCTCAGGGCACTGTGGTTGGTCAGCCCATCATCGATGGGCTGGCAGGGGATACGCTGGATCTCTCCGGCGAGCTGTCACTCGAGGCCGGGGTGACGGTGAATCCGGGCGAAGCCATTCCGACGCTCGGGGCTCTGGGCACGCTGACGATCGGTCTCGATGGGCGTTTTGTTTATAGCCTGCTCAGTGGTAGTGCACCGGTGCTGGCGAAAGGGGAAATTCGCGCTGAGGCCTTCAATTACGTGGATGCTGCCGGCAATACGCACAGCGTCACAATCAACCTGGTGGGGACGGGCGGGGTTCCCGTGCTGGCCGGCCCGGGGGATATGGTTGTTGGGGAAACGGGCGGAAGTACTCCGACAATACTGACGACCTCGGGTGTATTGAATGTCAGTGATATCGATACCGACGAAAGTGCCTTTGTCCCGGAGAGCATTCAGGCAGCGCCGGATACGCTGGGGACGCTGACCATTACGCCCGATGGGCAGTGGCAGTATCAGGTCGATAACGATCAGGTGCGCTATCTCAATGAGGGCGAGACTCGGGAGGAAGTCTTTACGGTTTATACCGTGGACGGCACCGCGCAGACCATCACCGTCACGATCAACGGGGTCAATAACCCCGCCGTGATCGGTGGACAGGACACTGGCGTGGTCACGGAGGTCGTGCCCACCAGCGACACGTCGGTATTGAGCAGCAGCCTGGCCTCCTTCGGCGGGCTTCTGGGCGGTTTGCTGGGCAGTATTTCACTGCTGTCGACCTCCATTCTGCCGACGTTGGGAACACTGGGTCATCTGTCGATCGATGTGTCGGGCAGTATCAGTTATGGCATCGATAATGGCCTGCTGCCGACGCTGGCTGAAGGCCAGATCAAGGTGGAAACCTTCAGCGTGCTGGATAGCAATGGTCAGTTGCACCAGGTCACGGTCAATCTGGTGGGTACGGCCAATGGCACGACAGTCGGTCTTCCTGTTCTGGATGGGCTGCTGGCTCAGGGCGGTCAGCTCGATGTTGGGCTCAGTGTTTCTCTGGATCCAGTTAGCGTTGTCTCAAGCGATGGCAATCTCGGCGCATTGACGATCGACGCTACCGGCAGGTGGACCTATCACGTTGACCAGAGCGCCACGCTGTCGCTGGGCATCGGGGTCGTCAAGCCCGAGATATTCACCGTGACCGACGTACTCGGCAATCTGCATACCATCGTGGTCAATCTGACTGGCGAGGCCGGTGGGGCACTGATCAGTCTGCCGGACTCTGGCGGTGAGAGCGCCGATCCAATGCTGGTCACCAGCGGTGTACTGACCATTCGTGATGCTGACGTCGATGAAGCTGCCTTTGATCCGTCAAGTGTGACATCACCGGCCGGTACGCTGGGAAGTCTCACGCTGGCCGCTGACGGTCAGTGGGTGTATAGCGTGCCCAACAGTGTCATTGCCTATCTGGGCGCGGGGCAGACGAAGGTGGAAACCTTTACCGTGTCCTCACTGGATGGCACGACGCATACCATTACGGTCACCGTTGTCGGCAAAAACAGTCCGGTCGAGGCTGTGGCTGACACTGGAACGATCGATGAAGACAATGCGCTGGTGGTGAATGCCGCACAGGGGGTATTGAGCAATGATCAGGACCCGGATGCCTCGGCCGTTCTAAGCGTCAGCGCTGTCAATGGCTCGTCGGCAGGCGTCGGGCAGGCGGTGGCCGGAAGCAATGGCGGCAGCTTTATTCTCAATGCTGACGGCAGCTATACCTTCAATCCGGGAACGGCGTTTCAGGCGCTAGCCGAGGGCAGTCAGCAGACCACCTCGATTACCTATACCGTCAGCGACGGTCAGGGAGGCTCGGCCGATACCACCCTGACGGTGACCGTGACCGGTAATGTGGATGCGCCGACCATTCAGGTCGTCGATCAGAGCACTGGTAGCGGCAGCATTCTGGGCGGTTCGCTGGGTCTGATTGCCGATGTCTATCAGGGCGCGGCATCGCTGCTGACGGACACTCTGGGCAACATCATTACCAGTCTCGGCGGTGCCATCGGCGGTGTCGGTACGCTTCTGACCGATGCAGGCACGCTGCTGGGCGGCAGTGGCTCCTTGCTTGGGGGGCTGGTGACCAGCACCGGTGAGGTCCTTACCGAGACAGGCTCAACGGTCTCCTCGGTTGACGTCGGTGAACTGGATCTTCTTGGCGCGCTGGTGCCGACCACCTCAACGACCGCTTCATCCGGGCTCAACACCTCGATTGCCGCAGGTAATGCCTATGCCAGCCAGGGCATGATCTATCTGGAAGCCGGGCATACCTACACCTTCAGCGGCAGCGCTCATGGCGGAGCGTTACTGTCGGTCGGGGGGCAGGCCCTGCTGGCCAGTACCTCGCTGGGCGGCACCTACAACTCGGTGTCCTTTACGCCCACCGCCAGTGGCTACTATCCGGTCGAGCTGTATGTAGGCAATACCTCAACCTCCGCGCAGACCTTCTCGATCGGGCTGAGTGTCGATGGCGGCGCACTGCTGCCACTGTCATCGCTGAATTTTGGCCTTTATGACAGTCCGGACACACTGATCGGTGCGCAGCTTTCCTTCTCACCGCTGAGCGTTGACGCCGGCATCAGTTATTACCCGGTACATGAAAATCAGGGCATGACCGGAACCCGTATTGAGCTGGGCACGCCGGTGGCGGCACTGACCGATACGATCGGCAACGAAACGCTGTCGATCTCGGCCAGCAATCTGCCGGTGGGGTCAGTGCTCAGCGATGGGGCCGGCCACAGTGTGACGATCACTTCAAATACCCAGTCGATAGTACTCGATGGCTGGTCGCTGCCCGATTTGAAACTGCTGCCGCCGGCAGGCTTCGTGGGCGTGATTCCGATGGTGTTCACGGCGACAGCCACCGGTGTTCAGGGAGGGCAGGCGTCCACTTCCGTGACCCAGAACGTAGCGGTGTTTGCCGCCAGTCCGGATCGCGGCAGTGTGACGGAAGATCAGTCCCCCGATACGCTGACCACAACCGATACGCTGTTGCTGGTCGACAGCCAGAATCAGCAGGTCGCCATCGACCCGACCAGTGTCACGCCGGCACAGGGCAATCTGGGCAGTCTTGTCATCAACGCCCAGGGACAGTGGACCTATAGCGTGCCCAACTCGGTCACCCAGTCACTGGGCATGGGTCAGACAAAAGTCGACACCTTCACCGTCAAGGCGGTGGACGGCTCGACCCAGACCATTCGTGTGACCGTCAACGGCGTTAATGATGCGCCGCTTGCAGCGATCGATGCGGGCACGACCGGTGAAAAGGCAACGCTGGTGGTCAATGCGGCCAGCGGCGTGCTGGCCAATGACCGCGATGTCGACAGCGGTGACACGCTGCGCGTCACTCAGGTCAACGGCAGTTCGACAGGACTGGGCCAGGCGGTGGCCGGCAGCAACGGCGGCGTTTTCGTGCTCAACGGCGATGGCAGCTACAGCTTCAATCCGGGTGCGGATTTCAACCGGCTGGCCGTCGGTCAGACCGCGACCAGCACGGTCAGCTATACCGTCAGCGATAATCATGGCGGTACCTCGGTCACGACGCTCTCGGTAACGGTCACCGGTACCAACGATGCCCCGGTGGCGCGTCTCGATACCGGCATGACCAACGAGGACACTCGCCTGGTCGTCAGTGCCACCAACGGAGTGCTGTCCAACGACACCGATATCGATGCCGGTACCGTGCTGAGCGTGGCGGCCGTCAACGGGGTGAGTGGCGGTGTGGGAACTGCCGTGGCCGGCAACGGCGGCGGTACGTTCACGATCAAGGCCGATGGCAGCTACAGCTTCGACCCGGGTCAGGCCTTCCAGAATCTGACCGAAGGCGCCAGCAAGACCTCCTCGGTGCAATATACCGTCAGCGACGGCCAGGGGGGTACGGCGGTCAGCACGCTCACGGTGACCGTGACCGGTGCCGTGGACAAACCGCTCATCAGCGTGGTCGAGCATTCGCTTTCAGCGATTGAAACCGGGGCACTAGCCAACAGTCAGGGGCTTGAGGTCACCTATTATCAGCAGGTGGCCACCACTAGCGCCTGGAACACGGCGGCAAACCTGCCGACACTCATGGCGGATAAAACGCCAGCGACGCAAGGCACTGTCAGCGGTGGCATCAATTACACCGTCAATGCCGGTGATGCCTATAGCGTCAAGGGCGTGATGTATCTGGAAGCCGGACACAGCTATCGCTTCACGGGCGGCTACGACGACACGCTACTGTTTACGGTGGGTGACAAAACACTGCTGGGTAAAGACTACAACTCGTGGGGGACCTACGACACTGCCACCATCACGCCAACCGTCAGCGGCTATTATCCGGTCGGCGTCTACATGACCAACTACAGTTTCGCGGGCAACCTTGCCATTACGGTGGCGGTGGACGGCGGTATTCCCAAAACGCTTAACAACAGCAACTTTGCGCTCTACCCGAGCATTTCGGCGGTCTCCAGTGCCACGCTGCCCTTCACGCCGCAGCAGACCGACAGCGGCGGTTATCGTTATTACGCCGTCAAGGAGGACCAGGGGGTTACCGGTTCACGCATCGAGCTGGGCACGCCCACCGCGGCATTAACGGATACGCTGGGGCCCAGCGAGACGCTGAAGCTGAGCATCGCTAACCTGCCTGCAGGCTCGATTCTCAGTGATAGCGCCGGCAACAGCGTGACCGTGACCGGTCCCACACAGCAGATTTCGTTGACCGGCTGGTCGCTGGATACGCTGCGTCTGGTGCCGCCGACCGGTTATACCGGCACCATCGCAACGCTCTATACCGCGACGGCCATCGGAGTGAATGGCGGTACGGCAAGCGCCACCGTGACGCAGAACGTGCTGGTCTTCCCGGCATCGCAGCATATCGGGGCGGTCACGGAAGATACGGCCGCCACGCTTACCAGCAGCAATACGATTGTTGTTCTGGACAGCGCCAATCAGCCGATAGCCTTCCAGGCGGGCGTCGGCGCGCCGGTCGGCAACACGCTGGGCTCGCTGTCCATCGATGCCGGCGGCAAATGGACCTACAGCGTGGATAACGCGAAGGTACAGTCGCTGGGCGCCGGCGCCACAAAGGTGGAAACGTTCACGGTCACCGCCGCCGACGGCTCGAAACAGACGATTTCGGTCACCATCACTGGCGTCAATGATACGCCGGTGGCAATGGCCGATTACGCCTCGGTCAGCGGTCAGGGCGAGCAGAAGATGGTGTATCTATCGACCAGCACTGGAACCCTGGAAGCCTGGAACCTGATGACGGGGACGCAGACCAGTGTGACCCTCAAAACACCGCTGGGTGGCAGCATACCGACGCTTGGGGATATTGCGACCAGCAATACGCCCGGGCGACTGTTCGGCGTGAGTTACTCGACAACCTCGGGGGGGACCACGCTCTACAGCATCAACGCCACGACCGGCGTGGCCACTTCGCTGGGCAATCTGGCGGGCACGCTGGGTCTGGCGGCCCTGACGCTGATGCCCAGTGGCCAGCTGCTGGCGGCCAGCTATAACAACACCGGTCTCTATCAGATTAATCCGATAACACTGAAAGTGACCCAGGTGGCCACCAGCCCCTTCCTGTCAGGGGGCGATCTGCAATATGTCGGAGGGCATCTCTACAGCTCGGACCAGAACGGACGAGTCTATGAACTGCCCATCAACAGTGATGGCACGATCGGAAGTGGCTCGATATCACTGGTGGCGACCATGCCGGCGCAGGTCTACGGGCTTGCCAAGGATGCCAGCGGCAATCTGTTGATCATGACCACGGACAACAAGGCCACACCCATGAACGTGGATACGCACGCATTGGGTACGCCGACAGCACTGACAAGCCTGGGAAGCGGTGTGCTCTATGGTGCTGCAGGCAATGTGGGACTGGCGACCGAGGGCGTGCCCACCGCCACAGGCAATGTGCTGGCCAATGACAAGGATATCGACAGTGGCGATCGGCTGAGTGTCACCGGGGCAACCAACAGCGTGGCCGGCAGTTCGGCGGCAGTGGCGGCGGGCGGCAGTACGATCCTGCAGGGCGTTTATGGCACGCTGACACTCGGGGCCGATGGTAGCTACAGCTACCGGCTTGACCCTGACCGGCCCACCAGCCGCGCGCTGCTCGGTGGCAAAACGGCCGATGACACCTTCAGCTACACCGTCAGCGACGGCAAGGGTGGCACCGCCACAGCGTCGCTTGCCATACAGGTGACCGGCAGTACGCATAACCAGGCCCCGACCGCGTCCGATTTCACGGTCATGCTGACCACGACCAGCATCAGCAGTGATGTGGTGTACATCGATTTTGCTCGCCAGGGAAAATTGCACGATCTGGAAAGTGGCTCAAACCTCGGCGTGGTCATCACCTCGATTCCCATCAATGGCGTGCTCTATTCCGGCACCACCGCCGTGACGGTCAATGATGTGCTGTCCGGCAAGGTGTTTGATCCCACTACGCTGACCTACAACCCCGGAAATCAGCCCGGCTTTCTGGGTATCGGTGATGCTGGCCCTCAGGCTGACAGGTTCACCTTTGCCACGGTCGATGGCAGCGGCCAGCACAGCAGCGACCACACGGTCACGCTCAGCAATAATCAGCTGCTGGGCCTGGGGGCCGGGACTTCGGTCAACGTGGTCTCCGGCAGTAGCGTTGGAGGAACGGCAGGTGATGATCTGGAACTGGGAACGATTGGCAATGACATTCTGACCGGCGGCGATGGCAAAGACCTCCTGTTCGGCTATAGCGGCAGCGACACTCTGCGCGGCGGTGCCGGTAACGATCGCCTCTACGGCGGTGCCGGCAACGATCTGCTGGAGGGCGATACCGGTAACGATCTGCTGGCAGGGGGCTCAGGCAACGACATTCTGACCGGCGGCGAGGGCAGCGATACCTTTGCCTGGATGCGAGGAGATCAGGGCACCAGCGCCAGCCCGGCGGTAGATCGCATTACCGACTTCACTCGCGGCAGTGGCGGCGATGTCCTCGATCTGTCAGATCTGCTCGATATCGGCGGCAGCGGCAGCAACGCCCAGGATGCCAGTCTCGCCTCTCAGTATCTGCACTTCGTCAAGGGCGAGGCGAGTGGGGCGCCGGGCACGGCAGGCAACAATAGCTCCACACTCGAGATCAAGACCGACGGGCCGGGAGGCAGCGTGACCCAGAAGATCGTGTTCAGTGGCGTGGACTTCACCACTCTG
Source organism: Kushneria sp. Sum13 (assembly GCF_052692355.1). NCBI lineage: Bacteria > Pseudomonadati > Pseudomonadota > Gammaproteobacteria > Oceanospirillales > Halomonadaceae > Kushneria > Kushneria sp. Sum13. The sequence continues at coordinate 2,673,338 of NZ_CP199847.1, read as the reverse complement.
GGCAATTCCGATACGGAGATCATCAAGACGCTGCTGGACAACGGCAATCTCAAGACGAACCTGGATGGGTAGAAGAACAGCGCGCCGCTTTCAATGATCGTGAATCCGGAAATAGCCGTATAAATCATCGCTATTTCGGACAAAAGCCGGCGGCGGCGCGGCCCACAATAAGACGCGGGCGTAGGACCATGCGCCCTGTCATGTGGCGCCTGCCGCCAGTGTCAGTTCTTCGTGAAATCGAAAGAGAAGGGGCAGCAGCTTGGTAGATGAACCGACACCACTTCGCCCGGACCCCGTTGGCGAGAAGGAAAGCGACCCGCTGTTGCAGTCGTTGGTCTTTCTATCGCGCCATCATGGTGAGCCCCGTTCAAGCGAGGTCATCAGCGCCGGTCTGCCGTTGGAAGATGGCCGGCTGACGCTGTCGCTTCTGCCGCGCGCGGCCAACCGCGCCGGGCTTTCGGCCAAACTGGTCAGCCAGCGCCCTGACCGCGTCGCCGACATCCTTTTGCCCTGTATCGTGATTCTCAAGGGCCGTCGTGCTGCGATCATGCTGTCACGCGACAGCGAGCGCAAAAACGCCACCATCTATCTGCCCGAAGCCGACGGGACGCAGGAGATCCTCATGGATAGCCTGTGTGAGGAGGCCACCGGTCAGGTTGTCTATATCCGGCGTGAGCACCGTTTTGACGAGCGCGCTCCGGAAACCGTCAAGCTGGCCGAAGGGCACTGGTTCTGGTCCACCATCAAGCTCTCCACGCCGATCTACCGTGATGTCCTGATCGCCTCGCTCCTGATCAACCTGTTTGCGCTGGCCGCGCCGCTTTTCACCATGAATGTTTATGACAAGGTGGTGCCCAATATGGCGTTCGATACGCTCTGGGTACTGGCCAGCGGCATGGGCATCATCGTGGCGTTTGATCTGTTGGTGCGTCAGGTGCGGGCCTTTTTTCTCGATACGGCCGGGCGCAAGTCGGAGGTGCTACTTTCCTCGAAAATCTTTGCCAAGGTCATGAACCTTCGCATGGACGCTCGCCCCGTGTCGGTCGGTGCCTTTGTCAAGAATTTGCAGGAGTTCGATTCGGTTCGCGACTTCTTTACGTCAATGACCATGACCACTGTGGTGGACATGCCCTTTGCCATCTTCTTTCTGGTGGTGATCTGGATTGTGGGTGGCCCGCTGGTATGGGTGCCTATCATCGCGTTGTTGATCCTGCTGGGATACAGCATCGTGATTCAATGGCCGATGAAACGCTCGATCGAGCTGGGCTCACGTCTGGCGACCGAAAAACATGCGCGTCTGGTCGAGAGCGTGGCCGGGCTTGAAAGTCTTAAACTTGCCAATGCTCAGGGCGACACCCAGCGCCGCTACGAGCGCGCGGTCGGGGAAATTTCCCGCTGGGGTGTGAAAAGCCGAAACCTCTCGACGTCCGTGTCATCGCTCACCATGAGCGTCAACCAGCTGGCGACCGTGGCGCTGGTCATTTATGGCGTTTATCTGATCGGGGATGCGCAACTTTCCATGGGCGCCCTGATCGCCGCGGTCATGCTGACCGGACGGGCTCTGCAGCCGCTGGCCCAGATGGCGCTTTTGATCACGCGCCTGGGGCAAACCCGCAGCGCCATGGCCGCCATTGACCAGATCATGCAGATGCCCGAGGAAGTCGAAGAGGGCAAGAATTACGTGCACCGTGACCGGCTAAACATGCGCATCGAATTTGATCATGTCGGTTTTCAGTACTCGCCCGAGTCTCCCGAGATCCTGCACGACGTCTCCCTGACCATCGAGCCCGGCGAGCGCGTGGGTATCATCGGTCGCATGGGCGCCGGCAAGAGCACCCTGCAGCGCATGATGACCGGGCTTTATCGTGCCACCAGCGGCAGCCTGCGCATTGATGGGCTGGACATCAATCAGCTTCACCCGGCCGATGTGCGCCGCCATATCGGCCACGCCGGTCAGGACAGTGCGCTCTTTTTTGGCACCATTCGCGAGAACATCACGCTGGGTCAGCCCCACGCCAGCGACGAGGCCATTCAACGCGCCGCGGATGTGGCCGGCGTGGCCGAATTTACCCGCCATGATCCGGACGGGCTGGACCGCCAGGTCGGTGAGGGCGGTCGACTGCTCTCCAGCGGTCAGCGCCAGTCGGTACTGATGGCGCGGGCGCTTCTGACCCGCGCACCGCTGCTGCTGCTCGACGAGCCGGGTGCCCATCTGGACAACCGCGCCGAGGCCAGACTGCGGCGGGTGCTCATGGACATGCCGCGCAGCCAGAGCGTGGTGCTGGTCACCCACAAGAGCTCGATGCTGGAAGTGGTGGATCGTCTGATCGTGCTCGATCAGGGCCGCATCATTGCCGATGGTCCCAAGGCCAGCGTGCTCAAGGCGCTCAATGAGGGTCGTGTCCACGCGCCGGGTAACGGCCCGGGGCCGGGAGCGGCCAGTGCGACAGATCCGGAGGTGCGCCATGGCACTGCTGGCTAGAAAGGGGCGCTGGCCGCGTCCGGGCAGCCATGAGCTTGAACTGGCCGACGATGCCAGCGCCGCCATGCTGCTGGCCACGCCCTGGCGCTCACGCATTCTCCTGTGGGTGCTGCTGGCGGTACTGGGTGCCTTTATTGCCTGGGCGGCGCTGGCACACGTCGAGATCGTGACCCGGGGCACCGGCCAGGTCGTACCCTCGACCCGTTTGCAGACCATCCAGAACCTGGAGGGCGGGATCGTGCGCGAGCTCTACGTGCGCCAGGGCGATATCGTCGAGCCCGGCCAGCCGCTGGCGCGTATCGACCCGACCCGTGCCAGCTCCGATCTTGCCGAGCGTGAATCCACCCTGGCCGGACTTCAGTCCATCATCGCCCAGTATCAGGCCGAGCTGTCGTCGGTGACCATCAATCCTGACGCCGCCAGCTGGCAGGATCAGGTCGTGATTACCCAGCAGCCGCCAGAGTTTGATGAAGCCTTTCGTTCAGGCAATTCAACGCTGGCCTCAACTGCCGCTGAAGGCTATCGCGAGCGTATCGGTGGGCTGCGCACCCAGCTCGATCAGGCTCGCGATCAGATTGCCCAGCGCACTCAGGAGCTCAGCGAGCTGCGCTCGCGCGTGGCCAGCCTGTCGCGCAGCTATCAGCTGGCCAGTCAGCAGCTGGCGATTACCACGCCGCTGGTGCAGGAGGGCGTGGTCTCCCGGGTCGATCTGCTCGAGCAGCAGCGTCAGGTCAATGACCTGCGCGGGGAGCTGGAGTCGGCGCGCCTGTCGATTCCGTCCAAGCAGGCCGAGCTGCAGGAAACCATCAGCCGGCGTCGTGATCTGGCCGCACAGTTCCGGGTACGCAGCGCCGATGCCCTGAGCGAAGCCCAGGGCCGGCTCGAGAGCCAGCAGCAGGGACGCATCAGCCTGCAGGATCGACTGGACAGGACGCTGGTGACCTCACCGGTGCAGGGCAGTGTGCGCACCATCAACGTCAATACCGTGGGCGGTGTCATCGAGCCCGGTGCGAGCCTGATGGAGATCGTGCCCATCGAGGATCAGCTGCAGATCGATGTGCGCATTCCGCCGCGTGATATCGGCTTCATCCATCCGGGGCTGCCGGCCACGGTCAAGCTCTCGGCCTATGACTTCACCATCTATGGCGGGCTCAAGGGCGTGGTACAGCGCATCAGTCCGGATACGGTTCAGGACGAGAAGGGCAACAGTTTTTACGAGGTCACCGTCGTGACCGATGAGAACCATCTGGGGAGTGACAGCAATGCAATGACCATCATCCCCGGCATGCAGGCAAGCGTTGATGTGATCACGGGCGATCAAACCATCCTGCAGTATCTGCTCAAGCCGATATTGAGAGCGCAGCAGGGGGCTCTGCGGGAACGTTGAGTGCGCTCACGCCAGAAAAATGACAAAGGGATCAGGGGGTTGTGATGAAAAAGTGGTGGGCCGGGTGTTTTGTGCTCTCACTCACAGGGGCAGCGCAGGCGCAGTCGCTTGACGACGCCGTGACGCAGGCCATCATGGAAAACCCCATAACGCGCACGGAAGTCGCCCGCTATGAGCAGTTCAGAGACGACGCTCGCGCGCAGCGAGGCGCCTGGCTGCCGTCGGTGGATCTGGAGGCGCGTGCCGGGCGTGGCCGTAACGAAAGTGAAGTCAACGGACTTGATCGCTCGAGCGACCCGCACAACTATCGCCGCGGCTCCATCACGCTCTCCCAGCTGATCTGGGATAACAATCGCACGCTCGAGCGGGTGCGCAACGCCGACAGTCAGATCGACTATCAGCGCTGGGAAGTGGCAGCCGCGGCCAATCGGGTCGGGCTTGCCACCATCGAGACCTATCTCGATGTCCTGCAGACCCAGCGGCTCGTGGAGCTGGCCGAGCGCAACGTCGATACCCACCAGAACATCGCCGCCGACATCCGTCGTCGCAGCGAACTGGGTGCCGGCACGGCCACTGATGCAAGCCAGGTGGACGGCCGTCTGGCCCGGGCCCAGTCCAGCCTGATTGCGGCCTACAACAACCGCGAGGACGCTATCTCCTCCTTTGTGCGCCTGGTGGGTATGCCACCCCGCGATCTGATGCTGCCCGACGAGGTGGATCTGGCCCCCGTTCCGGACGATCTCGAGCAGGCGCAGGCCATGGCCAACGAAAATAACCCCATTCTGGTGGCCGCCCGTCATTCGGTGACGGCTGCCGGTCATGAGGTCGGCGCCGAGCGCAGTGATTTTCTGCCCGAGCTGCGCTTTCAGGCCAGCCGGATGACCAGCCGGGATTATGACTTCGAGGGCAGCCGGGCCAACGACTGGAACGCCGAGCTTGTGATGTCGTGGAATCTCTACCGCGGCGGCAGCGACATGGCACAGCTGCACGCTCGCCAGCACTCGCTGGAAGCCGTGCAGTATGACAGCGACCGCGCCCTGCGCGAGGTGCGCGACGAGTTGCGTCTGGCCTGGAACGCCCGCGACTACGTGACCAGTCAGTTGCCCTATCTGGCGCGCCACGTTGATGCCAGCGAACAGACCCGGGTCAACTACCGCAAACAGTTTGATATTGGTCGGCGCACCCTGCTGGATGTACTGGACAGCGAAACCGAGCTCTACGGGGCCCAGCAGGATCAGCTGCAGGCGCGTTTTGCCCTGATGCGTGCACGCTATCGCCTGCTGGCGGTGACCGGCCATCTGCTCGACACCCTTCAGATTCGTGTGGGGCAGGGCGATGTTGACGGTGAACAGCTGCTCGGTGTGGGCGGCATGGCACCTGGAGGCGAGTCATGAGTCTCTTTCATCGTCTGGTGGCCGGCGTGGCCGGACTGCTGCTGATCTTCTCGATCGGCATCTTTGCCATCAACGTCCAGCACGCTCGTCAGTCGCTGCTTGATAGCCAGCGCATGGAAACGGCCAACATGACTCAGGGGCTGAGCCTGGCACTGGTGCAGTTCATTGAGGAGGGGGACTGGACCAGCGTTCGAACGCTGTTGCAGGCCACCTCGGACGGCAGCTTCGTCAGTGCGCTCAGGCTCGAGGCGGTGGGGCTGGACGAGCCGATCGTGGTGCAAAATCCGGGAACCACCAAGGCGCCTGGCTGGTTCCAGTCGCTGATCGCGCTGCCACAGCTGTCCAATCGGCGCGAAATTTCCGGCGGCTGGTCGCCGCTGGGCACCATCATGCTCGAAGCCGACAACACGCTGCCCTATAACCAGCTGTGGAATCTGGGGCTTCATCTGCTGCTGTGGCTGGCCGTCGGCATGGCGCTGACACTGGCACTGTGCGCGCTGGGGTTCCGGCGACTGTTGACGCCGCTGCATCGACTTTCCCGCTATATCGAAACTCTCCAGATCGAGGGCTATGCCGGGCCGATTGAATCTACCCGCATTCGCGAGCTCAAGGGCATTACCCTGGCGGTCAACCAGCTCAGCGCGCGGCTCAATGATCAGTTCGTTGCACAGACCGCGCAGGTCATTCGTCTACAGCGCATGGCCGAACAGGATGCTGTCTCGCAGCTGGGGAACCGTGCCTATCTGACCCGCATTCTGGATGAGTGGCTGTCGGCGCCCGAAAGCGGGGCGCTGGTGATTCTGCGCATCGACCATCTCAGCGAGATCTATCGACGCGACGGTTTTGAAGAGCGCGATAACGCCATTCGTGCCATCGGTCATTATCTGCTGGGCATCAGCGTGCAGGGCAATCCCATTCAGGCGGCCAGACTCTCGGCGGAAGAGTTTGCCCTGATCGTGCCCGATGACAGCTATGATCACCGTGAGGAACTGCTGCTGACCCTGCTGGATCGCATTGACGACATCGTGGACATCAATCCGCTGGATGAGGCGCGGGTCCATCATGCCTGCGCCGGTGTCGTGCTGCGCGAGCCCGGTCTTCAGCGGGTCGCCATGCTGTCCAAGGCTGACAGTGCACTGCGCCAGGCCATTGAAACTGATCAGCGCTGGTATATCGCACCACGCGAGGCGCGCCACAGTGAACGCAGCCGCGGTGAATGGCGCATGGTGATCGACCGTGCCCTGTCCAGCGATTCAGCATCGTTCGTAGCGCAGCCGGTGTTGCTCAATGATGGTCAGGAGCTGCATCGAGAGCTTTTCATGCGGCTCAGGGAAGGGGATGAAGTGCATCTGGCCTCGGCCTTTTTGCCCATTGCCCGTCATTTCGGCATCGGGGCCCAGATGGACCGTTACGTGCTGGACTGGCTGAGTCGTCATGGTCATGGCACCAGCTGCCGGCTGGCCGTGAACCTGACCCAGGACCTGATTGGCAGTGATGCAGAAGTCGACGGCCTCATCGAGTGGCTGAAAACCTATCCGACGCTGGCCGGTCGCCTGGACCTGGAAGTGACCGAAGAGAGCGTGTTGCGCCATACCGACAACGTTCAGCGTCTTTTCCGCGTGGCATGGAATCTGGAGGGCCGCGGCGGTATCGACCGGTTTGCCCGTAATCTGAATTCCCTGCCGATTCTTTCCAGGCTGCGGCCGGATTACGTCAAGATCGATCAGACCTTTTTCGTGCGTGATGACGTCGATAACGAGTTTTTGCACAGCCTGTGCATGGCCGCCCATCAGATCGAGGCGCTGGTGATCGTGACGCGTGTCGAGTCCGAAGCGCAGCGCCAGCGGGTAAGTGACATCGGTGCCGATGGTTATCAGGGCTATCTCGCACCGGCCGTGCCATTGAACCCCGTGGTCAATTGATCGACGCATCGGCCGATAGACAAGCATGATCTGACGGGGAATGTCTTGTGATGGGGCAATGGGGCCGATGGGGAGTGACAGTGTTGCTGGCGATCGCCATTCCGGTCTCGGCCGGCATGCTGTCGAATGCCTCTACCCCGGCCTCTTCTGCCATCACGTCGCATTACGGAACTGCCGGTCTTGAGCGGGTGCAGCGCTGGCAGGCGCTGATCACCCGGCTCAAGGGCCAGCCAGTGGCGGCGCAGCTGGCCGGCGTCAACGATTTCTTCAATCAGCTGGGCTTTGTGGATGACGTCAACGTCTGGCATCAGGAAGATTACTGGGCCACGCCGGTCGAGTTTCTGGGGGTCGGGCGCGGGGATTGCGAGGACTTTGCCCTGGCCAAGTATCTGACCCTGCTCGAACTGGGGGTCCCCGATGACCAGATGCGTCTTCACTACGTCAAATACGTGCCCTATGACCAGTTCCACATGGTGCTTTCCTGGGCGGCGGCCCCGCAGCAGATGCCCGTGCTTCTGGACAACATCAATAAAACCATCGCACCGGCCACGTCACGCCGGGATCTGATCCCCATCTATAGCTTCAACGGCAGCAGCCTCTGGACATCGACGGCATCGGGCCAGGAAGCGCCGATCGGCAGTTCAAGCCATCTGAGCCGCTGGGAGGACTGGCAGGTGCGCGTGCGCAATGGCGCCATGCAGTCGCCCTGACCCTGCTACCAAAGCGATGGCATCTTTGCCGCACGGATCACGTTTGCCCCCTGCCTTTTGCCGGTCTCCTCTGCGTATACTGATATACCTGTTGGCGACGTCTTGTCGCCAGATGTGTTTGTCAACGGAGACCTGTCATGAGCTGGACCCCCACCCGTGAAGCCTTTGATCAGTACATGCTGCCCAATTATTCACCCCAGAAGGTGATACCGGTGCGCGGCGAGGGTAGCCGCCTGTGGGACCAGGAGGGTCGCGAATATATCGATTTTGCCGGCGGCATCGCGGTCAATGGGCTGGGACACTGCCATCCGGTACTGATGGAAGCGCTGAAGGCGCAAAGCGAGAAGGTCTGGCACCTTTCCAATGTTTATACCAATGAGCCGGCACTGAAACTCGCCCGTACGCTGGTCGAGAAGACCTTTGCCGACAAGGTGTTTCTGTGTTCCTCGGGGTTGGAGGCCAACGAGGCGGCCCTGAAGCTGGCGCGGCGCTATGCCCATGACACGGTCGGCGAACAAAAGCATCGCATCGTCTCCTTTCGCCAGTCCTTCCACGGCCGCTCCTTTTTCACCGTCAGCGTCGGCGGTCAGCCCAAGTACTCTCAGGGGTTCGGCCCGGTACCCGGTGGGATCGAACACGGCACCTACAATGATCTCGAAAGTGCCCGCGAGCTGATCAACGACGACACCTGTGCGGTCATCGTCGAGCCCATGCAGGGTGAGGGCGGTGTCACCCCGGGTACGCCCGAGTTTCTTGAAGGCCTGCGCAAGCTCTGTGACGATCACAAGGCGCTGCTGATCTTTGATGAAGTCCAGTGCGGTGTCGGGCGCAGTGGCCATCTGTACGCCTACATGCATTACGGCATTACCCCCGACATTCTGACGTCAGCCAAGGCGCTGGGCGGCGGTTTCCCGATGGGCGCGATGATGACCACCGACGAGATCGCGCGCGTGTTCGTGGTCGGCACCCATGGCTCGACCTATGGCGGCAATCCGCTGGGCTCGGCGGTGGCGCTGGCGGCGGTGGAAACCATCAGCTCGCCCGAGGTGCTCAAGGGCGTCGAGGCGCGCTCACAGCGGTTTCGCGAGCACCTGCAAAAACTCAACGAAAAATATGACTGCTTCAGCGACATCCGCGGCATGGGGCTGCTTCTGGGAGCCGAATTCAATGACTCCTTTGGCGAGCGGGGGCGTGAGGTACTGGCGGCCGCGACCGAAGAGGGGCTAATGATGCTGGTGGCCGGCCCCAATGTGCTGCGCTTTGCGCCGTCTCTGGTCATCGAGCTGGAGGTGATTGATGAAGGCATGGCGTGTCTCGATCGTGCCCTGGCGCGGGTAATGGCCAACGGCTGAGGGGCGCTGTCATGTCACTGATTGCACGCAGTGCCACGCCTGATGATGTCGACGCCATCATGGCCATGGCCGCGATGGCGCGTCCTGCCCTGACCAATCTGCCGGCCGATCGTGACCGGTTGATGCAGCGCCTGGCCTCGAGCCAGGCGGCGTTGGCAGCAAGCGTTGACCGCCCGGGGGATGAACAGTATGTGCTGGTGGCGGAGACCGAGGCGGGCGAAGTGATCGCTACGGCCACGGTCAAGGCGCTGGCAGGGGGCCGGGAGGCCTATTACACCTATCGTCAGGAAACGCTGATTCACGCCTCGCAGCAGCTCGATGTCCGCCGCGAGGTGGACATTTTATCCATCTCGCATGAGATGTCTCATGCCTCGCTGCTGTGTGCGCTGGCGACCACCGATCATGGGCTGGCCGACAGTGCCCGACGCCTGCTGCGCGCAGCGCGACTGGCGCTGATCGCCCGGTTTCCGGAGCGCTTTGCCGCGACGCTGTTCGTGGCGCTGTCCGGCTATCGTGAGGGCGGGCGAACGCCGTTCTGGGATGGCGTGGGTCGCCATTTCTTCTCGCGTGACTTCGATGACATTCACCGGGCAGCAAGCCTGGGGTCGAGAAGCTTTATCGGTGAGGTCATGCCGCCGTTTCCGCTGTATCTGCCGCTGCTGGACGACCATGCGCGTGACGCCATCGGTCGGGCCGGCGACAATCACCTCAACGCTCTGACAGCCTGGCAGCAGGAGGGGTTTCGCCTGTCGCGCCACGTCGACATGCTCGATGGTGGACCGCTGCTGGAAGCGTCGCGCGATCATCTGCCTCATGGTCAGTGGCTGACCGTGCAGGTCGGTGATGTGTCTTTTGAGGGCGCCTGTGCCAGACCCGTGCTGATTGCCAGTCAACGGCTGGGAAGCTTTAGAGCCTGTGTGGTGACGGCGAGTCTCAACGAGCGCGGCCAATGCGTCATGGAGGCGGACAGTGTCCGGCGTCTTGCCGTTGAGATCGACGAGCCGGTACTGGTGATTCCCTTTGATCGATCCTGTGATTCGGAGGGACAGCCATGCTGATTCGGCCCATCGAGGAAAGCGACATTGATGCCCTGCAGGCGATCGCCGTCGAGACCGGCCCCGGATTTACCTCCCTGCCGGACAGCCGCGACTTTTTGATCGACAAGATCGCCCATGCTCGCGAGAGCTTTCAGCGCTCGCAGGAAACGACAGACGAGGCGCCTGAAGCTGCGCTCTATTTCTTTGTGCTCGAGGATGACAGCCAGCCTCTGGAGAGTGCCGAGCGTCTGGCCGGCTGCTGTGCGATCGAGTCGCGCGTCGGGCTTGAAGCGCCGTTTTACCACTATCGCATTGGTCAGCTGGCGCATTCCTCCAGCCACCTGGAGCTACATCGAACGCTGGATACGCTCTTTTTGTGTTCCGATCACACCGGCTCGGCCGAGGTGTGCTCGCTCTATCTGCGAGAGCGCTGGCGCGGCGAGGCGCAACGACCGATGCGCAACGGCACGCTGTTGTCCCGAGCGCGCTGGCTGTTCATGGCAGGCTTTCGCGAGCGCTTCCCGGACCGGGTGCTGGCCGAGATGCGCGGCCGCTTTGATGACGACGGCAAAAGCCCGTTTTGGGAGGCACTGGGCCAGAAATTCCTGCCCATCGAGTTTCAGCGTGCCGACCATCTCACCGGCATGGGCGAGAAGGGTTTCATCGGCGAGATGATGCCGCGCCACCCGATCTGTATCTCCTTTCTGCCGCCGAGTGCCCGGGCGTGCATTGGTCAGGTCCATACCCAGACCCGCCCGGCGCTGGCGATGCTCAACCGTGACGGTCTGCGCTTTGAAGGCTACATCGACATCTTTGACGGCGGCCCGACCGTGGAGGCCTACATTGATGACGTGCGCTCGATTCGCGATAGCCAAACCGCCCGTGTCAGCGTTCAGGAGGCGCTTTCAAGCGATGAGCGGCCGGGCTGGCTGGCGGCCACGACCGGGGCGGCGGTGGATTTCCGGGCCGGCTGGGTCGGGCGAGGGCCGCAGGACGACGTGATTGCCCTGACCCCGGAAGAGGCGCAGCGGCTGAAGGTCGACAACGGAGATACGCTCAGGCTGCTGGCCACCTGAGCATGCCATGTTCATGGAGGAAGAGATGAGTATCGAGATCACGCAGCAGCTGTTGGTAGGCGGTGAATGGATTTCGGGCGAGGGGAGCGCATTTGAAAAGCGTGACCCGGTCAGCGGTGAAGGTCTCTGGCAGGGTCGTGGTGCCAGTGCCGATCAGGTTGCGCGCGCAGTTGCTGCCGCCCGAAAAGCCTTTCCGGGCTGGGCACGACAGCCGATCGAGACCCGTATCGCACTGCTGGAAGCCTTCCGTGAGCGCCTGGAACATCACCGCAGCGTGCTGGCCGATACCATTGCCCGGGAAACCGGCAAGCCACGCTGGGAGGCCGGTACCGAAGTTCAGGCCATGATCGGCAAGATAGCCGTCTCCATGGCGGCCTGGCATGAGCGTACGCCCACGCGCGTGCGTGAAAGCGCCGGCGTGCGCGCCGTGGTGCGTCATCGCCCGCACGGCGTGATGGCGGTCTTTGGTCCTTACAACTTTCCCGGGCATCTGCCCAATGGCCATATCGTGCCGGCGCTTCTGGCCGGCAACACGGTAGTTTTCAAGCCCAGCGAGCTGACGCCGGCCACGGCCGATCTGGTGCTTTCCTGCTGGCAGGAAGCCGGTCTGCCGCCGGGCGTGATCAATCTGGTACAGGGCGGCATCGAGACCGGCCAGGCGCTGGCCGGCGACACCGGGATCGACGGGCTGCTCTTTACCGGCAGCGAGGGGACCGGCAAGCGTCTGCACGAAGGCATGGGCGGTCGACTGGAGACGATGCTGGCGCTGGAACTGGGCGGCAATAATCCGCTGCTGATTCATGACGTGCCGGAAGACATCGAGGCCACGGTGCTGACCATTATTCAGTCCGCCTATCTGTCGGGCGGCCAGCGCTGTACCTGCGCCCGGCGTCTGCTGGTGCCGGAAGGCACTTCGGGAGATCGGCTGATCGAGGCCCTGCGTCAAACACTGGCCACGCTGGTGGTGGGGCCGCAGTTCGATGGTATGGACGGACACGGCGAGCAGGAGCCGTTCTACAGTGGGCTGGTGTCTCCAGAGGCGGCGCAGAAAATGCTCGACGCCCAGCAGCAGCTCGAGGCGATGGGTGCAAGGGTGCTGTCGCGCATGGCGTGCGTGAAGGAAGGCACCAGTCTGCTGTCGCCGGGGTTGATGGACGTGACCGGCATTGAGGTGCCGGACGAGGAATATTTCGGACCGTTGCTGAAAATATACCGTTATCCTGATTGGGAAAATGCGATTGCCGAGGCCAATAACACCCGTTTTGGACTGGCCGCCGGACTGATTGGCGGCACTTTAGAGGTCTGGGAAGACTTTGTGCTGCGCATTCGTGCCGGCGTGGTCAACTGGAATCGACAGACCACCGGTGCGGCCAGCGATGCGCCCTTTGGTGGCGTGGGCGCCAGCGGCAATCACCGCCCCAGTGCCTGGTATGCGGCGGATTACTGTGCCTGGCCGGTCGCTTCCATGGAAAGCGATACGCTGGTGCTGCCGGATCAGCTGCCGCCGGGCATTACGCTGGCCGGTTTTGACGGTGAGGAGTCCATATGAGTGATGCCATCGAGATCAATTTTGATGGTCTGGTGGGCCCCACACACAACTACGCGGGGCTGGCGCAGGGCAATCTGGCCTCGAAACGTCACGCCGGGCTGATCTCCAACCCGCGAGAAGCCGCGTTGCAGGGGCTTGAAAAAATGAAGGCCTCACGCGATGCCGGCTTTGCTCAGGCGGTATTGCCGCCGCAGCAGCGCCCCGACATGGGGCTGTTGCATCGTCTTGGCTATCGCGGCGCCCCGGAAGATGTTCTGCCACGAGTCGGCAGCGAGTCGCCCGAGCTTTTGTACGCCGCCTGCTCGGCGGCGGCCATGTGGACGGCCAACGCCGCTACCATCACGCCCTCGCGCGACACGCTGGATTCCCGCGTACACGTCACGCCCGCCAACATGCAGTCGGCGCTGCATCGCTCGATCGAGACGTCGCAGACTGCGCGAACCCTCAGGGCGATCTTTCGTGATGAGCGATACTTTGCCCATCACCCGGCACTGCCGGCCACGCCCTGGTTTTCCGATGAGGGCGCGGCCAACCATACCCGCCTGTGCGCGCAGCACAGCGGTCCGGGCGTGCATCTGTTCGTGCATGGCGACCCGGCGCCGGACACCCTGGCTGCCCCGATACACCATCGCCCGCGACAGACCCTCAGGGCCTGCCGGGCGCTGGCCCGCCAGCACGGTTTGAGTGATCAGCAGACCGTGTTTGCCCAGCAGCATCCGGAGGCCATCGACGCAGGCGTGTTTCACAACGACGTGATCTGCGTCGGCAATGGGCCGGTACTGCTCTATCACGAGCGTGCCTTCCTTGAAGAGCGTGCGGTGCTGGAGGCGTTGCGCGACCGTCTTGCCGCGCGCAGCGATGGACAGCCGCTGATTCCCATCCGCGTGCCCGAGGAGGCCGTGCCGCTGGAAGCCGCGGTGGCGAGCTATCTGTTCAACTCCCAGCTTTTGAGCCGGGAGGACGGCAGCATGACGCTGGTGGTGCCGGGGGAGTGCGAGGCCGATGAGGCCGTCTGGATGACGATCCAGAACCTGCTGCTGGGTGGCAACAATCCGATCAGCGAGGTTGTGGTACGCGACGTCAAACAGAGCATGCGCAACGGGGGCGGCCCGGCCTGCCTGCGCCTGCGCGTGGTGCTTGGTGAGGCCGAACGTCAGGCGATGAACGGGCGTGTCATGCTTGATGATGGCCTGTACCGGGACCTCGTCCAATGGGTCGAGCGTCACTATCGCGATCGTCTGACGCTTGAGGATCTTGCCGATCCGCAGCTGGCCCACGAGTCGCTGGCAGCGCTTCAGGAGCTGACCGATCTGCTGGCGCTGGGATCAATTTATCCCTTCCAGCTGGAAGGTGTCGCGTCGCAGGGCCTTTTTTCATAAGACCATGGTTGTAAAGCGCTGGCGTCTTTATGGCTGGCAGGACGCTCGTTTAGCGCTGACACTTCAGGACAGTCCATCAACGGTCGATCCAATAACGGCATAGCGAGGTCATGACATGAAGGCGAAAGCACTGGTACTGGAGCGTCAGAACGAGCTGGCCCTGCGTGAGATCGAACTGCCCGGAGAGGTCGGACCGGATGATGTGCGCATCAGCATGCACACCGTGGGCATCTGCGGCAGCGATATTCACTACTACACCCACGGGCGCATCGGTCCCTTTGTAGTGGAGGCGCCGATGGTGCTGGGTCACGAGGGCGCCGGTACCGTCACGGAAGTCGGCGCCAATGTCAAAGCGCTCGCTCCGGGTGATCGGGTCTGCATGGAGCCGGGTATTCCGGATGCGACCTCGCGTGCGTCAAAACTCGGAATGTACAACGTCGACCCGGCCGTACGCTTCTGGGCCACGCCGCCCATCCATGGCTGTCTTACGCCCGAGGTCATTCATCCGGCAGCGTTTACCTTCAAGCTGCCGGACAGCGTCTCCTTTGCCGAAGGGGCCATGGTCGAGCCGTTTGCGGTGGGCATGCAGGCCGTGGTCAAGGCAAAACTGCAGCCGGGCGATACCTGCGTGGTGACCGGCTGCGGCCCGATCGGCCTGATGGTGGCCCTGGCGGCTCTGGCCTCCGGCGCCAGTCGCGTGGTGATCTCTGATGTGGTGGATGACAAGCTCGCCATCGCTGCCGGGTACAAGGGGCTGATTCCGGTCAATGTGGCCCACGAGTCGCTGACCGAGCGCGTTACCGAGCTGACCGGTGAGGGCTGGGGCGCCGATGTGGTGTTTGAAGCCAGCGGCAGCCCGCGCGTGTATGACGATGCGCTGGCCTGCGTGCGTCCGGGCGGCGTCATGGTGCTGGTCGGCATGCCGGTCGAAAAGGTCAGTTTCGATGTGGTCCTCGCCCAGACGAAGGAAGTGCGCATCGAGACGGTCTTTCGCTATGCCAACGTCTATGACCGGGCCATCGAACTGATCGCCTCCGGCAAGGTGAATCTCAAGCCGCTGATTGCCGAAACCTTTGATTTCGACCAGAGCGTGGCGGCCTTTGATCGCGCCGTTGAGGCGCGGCCCACGGACGTCAAGCTACAGATCAGGGTGGCCGCCGACGAACGGCACTGATCGAACGGTCGAAAAGGGACAGCAGGTGAGGCCCACGACGTCCGGGCCCGGGTGCGTTAAGCTTGTTCCTTTTCAAACAGTTGTGGAGGCGTTCGATGTTTCTGGTCTGCGGTGAGGCCCTTTTTGACTTCTTTTCCGATGAGGGGCAGATCGCCCCGGACGCTTCATCGCTGTCGTTTACGGCCGTGGCCGGCGGCTCGCCCATGAACGTGGCCATCGGCCTTTCACGCCTTGAGCGTCAGTCCGCCTTCTTTACCGGGCTGGCGCAGGACGCGCTGGGCGAGCGCCTGCGTGCGGTGCTGGCCAGTGAGTCGGTCGAGACCGACTTCATGGTTGAGATCCCGGGCAGCGCGACCACGCTGGCCATGGTGACGCTGGATGACAATGGCTCGCCGCGCTACGTCTTCTACAACCAGTGCGGCGCCGATCGCATGCTGGAAACAGCGCATTTGCCCTCAAGCCTTGAGACGGTGCATGCCATTCATGTCGGTTCCTATGCGCTCGCCGTCTCGCCCACCAGCGAAACGCTGGAGGCGCTGGTGGCACGTGAGCGCGACCGCTGCCTGATCTCGCTGGATCCCAACATTCGTCTCAAGGTCGAGCCCGACGTGGCACGCTGGCGCGAGCGTATCGATACCTTCGCTGCGCATGCCCATCTGATCAAGATCAGCGATGAAGACCTTGAGTCCCTTTATCCGGACAGGGACTCTGAGGTGGTGATCCGCGGCTGGCTTAATGACCGTTGCCCAATGGTCATCATGACCCGTGGCGGGGAAGGCGTGACGCTTTTCACGGCAAGCGGCAGTGAATCCTTCACGCCCGAAGTGATCAGCGTCGTGGACGCCGTGGGTGCCGGCGACAGCTTCATGGCAGCGCTTCTGGCATGGCTCGACGAACAGGGTCTGGCCACGCCCGAAGGCCCCGGTCAGCTGACTCAGGATCAGCGCCGTGACATGGTGGAATTTGCCATGCGGGCGGCAGCGCATACCTGCCAGCAGCGTGGGCCGGATCTGCCCCGTCGTCACGAGATCATGACGTAAATACCATCGTATTGATTCAACAGGGAGAAAAGGGATGTTCTCGAAATCCGGTCGCGGTATGTCACTTGTCGCAGGGCTGCTGATGTCTGGTGTGGCGCTGGCAGAGGCACCCGCCACGCACGAGGCTCATGGCTCATCGGCGGGCGAGGCCGATCAGGCAGCGCATGCCTTCAGTGAGGCCAATCAGCGCATGCATCATGACATGGCCATCAGTACCAGTGGCAATGTCGACATGGACTTTGCGCGGGGCATGCTGGCTCATCACAGAGGGGCAGTCGATATGGCGCGTATCGAGCTCGAGCATGGCAGCGATGAGCAGATGCGGTCACTGGCCCGTAACGTCATCGATGCCCAGCAGCGTGAAATCGATCAGCTCGAGCGCTGGATTGCCGAGCATGACGACTCGCCTGATTCTCAAAAAGCAAAATAGACAGCACTCGATGCCGACAGGCACTCGCCTGATCCGTTCTGGCAGGGCATGATGACCTGACGCTCAGGCACGCTTGAATCGTGACCGGGCACGGGGCCACCCGTGGGTGGCCCCTCACAATGCGACCAATAACAACAATCGCGAGGTGTCGTCATGATGCATGAAACGAAGCATGACAGCGGCGTTCGTCACGACGCCGTGGCTGAAGACTATCTGCAAAAGCGTCAGCTCAAAAAGGGCGCCGCCGGTTGGGTGCTGCTGGCGACGCTGGGCGTGTCCTATGTGATCTCCGGTGATTTTGCCGGCTGGAACCTGGGCATTGGGGTGGGCGGTTTTGGCGGCATGCTGATCGCCACCATTCTGATGGCCATCATGTACACCGCCATGGTGCTGTCGCTGGCGGAGCTCTCCTCATCACTGCCCACCGCCGGGGGTGGTTACAGCTTTGCCCGCCGGGCCATGGGGCCGTGGGGCGGTTATATCACCGGCACGGCCATTTTGCTCGAATACGCCATTGCGCCAGCGGCGATTGCCATCTTCATTGGCGGCTACGTCAATTCCCTGATCGGGCTCGACGGGCCACTGGTCTATGCCGTGTTCTATATCGCCTTTGTGGGGCTGCATCTGTGGGGTGCAGGTGAGGCGCTTCGCATCATGATGGGAGTCACGGCGCTGGCCGTGATTGCCATTGTCGTGTTCATCGTTGGCATGCTGCCGCATTTTGACACCGCCCGACTTTTTGATATCGCCCCGACCCAGGCGCTGGGCGCTTCCCTCTTTCTGCCCAACGGCTATCTGGGCATCTGGGGGGCGATCCCCTTTGCCATGTGGCTGTTTCTGGCCGTTGAGGGGGTCCCGCTGGCCGCTGAAGAATCGCGCCATCCCGGACGCGACATGCCACGCGGCATTATCGCGGCGATGGCTGTCCTGCTGGTCTTTGCCTTTTGCATGCTGCTACTGGCGCCGGGCGGTGCCGGTGCCCGCGCCATGAGTACTTCAGCGGCGCCGCTGGTGGACGCCCTCAACGCTGTCTACGGGCTGGGCAACTGGGCAGCAAGCTTTGTGAATCTGATCGGCCTGTTCGGGCTGATTGCCTCGTTTTTTTCGATCATCTTTGGCTATTCGCGTCAGGTGTTTGCCCTGTCGCGGGCCGGCTATATTCCCCGAATACTGTCGATTACCAGCCGCCGTGGGGCACCCGTACTGGCCCTGATCGTGCCCGGGGTCATCGGCTTTTTGCTGTCACTGACCGGGCAGGGGGATTTGATGATCACCATGGCCGTGTTCGGCGCGACCATCTCGTACGCCATGATGACGCTGTCGCACTGGCTACTGCGCACCCGCGAGCCGGACCTGGCAAGGCCCTATAAAACGCCGGGCGGGCGCTGGACCTCCGGGGTGGCGCTGGGACTCTCCATCATCGCCTTTATCTCGACCTTTGTGGTCAGCCTGCAGGCCGCGCTCTGGGCAGGTCTTTTCTACGCCATCATGCTGGCCTGGTTTGGGCTTTACAGTCGCAAGCGACTGGTAGCACAGGCGCCGGAAGAGGAATTTGACGCCATTGCCAGCGCCGAGGCGACGTTAAAGTAACCCTGTTCGATGGGCGCATCTGATAACAGAATTTGATAGAAGCGTCTGATGACAGTGTCTGTTGATAGAAAAAGGGTGTAACCACGCATGAAAGTCGGTCTGCTGCAGTGTGATGATCTGGCCCCCCATGTGGCCCGCGTGCATGGCAACTATCCTGCCCTATATGCGCGGCTTTTACAGGCGGTGGACCCCACCATCGAATTCGTCACCTGGCGGGTTCACGAAGGTGAACTGCCCACTGAATCTGACGTGGTCGATGCCTGGCTGATTTCCGGCAGCAAGGCCGGCGTCTACGAGGGGCATGCCTGGATCGAGTCGCTACTGACGCTGATTCGCCGTCTGTACGCCGAGCATCAAACGGTGGTTGGCATCTGCTTTGGCCACCAGGCGATAGCGCAGGCGCTTGGCGGTCGTGTGGGGAAAAGCGATCGCGGCTGGGGCGTGGGGGTCTCGTTCAATACGGTGATACATCATAAATCGTGGATGACGCCCGGGCAGGCAGGGCTGGATCTGATCGTCAGTCATCAGGATCAGGTGCTGGCCCTGCCCGAAGACACCGAGGTGCTGGCTGAAAGCCCGTTCTGCCCGTATTACCTGCTGCAGTATGGTGCCCGCTTCATGAGCGTTCAGGGCCATCCCGAGTTCTCGAAGGCATGCAGCGCAGATCTGATGGCCGACAAGGGCGACAGGCTGCCGGAACGTCGCCGCCGCGAGGCCATGGCCTCGCTCAATGCGCCGGTCGATGATCATGTCATGGCACGCTGGATCGTCAATTTCATGCGCGAGGGCAGCACTGCCGACTAGACCTTCTTGATGCTGGCAGCCCACCCGCGGGTCGGCTGCCTTTTCCTGTTCTGCCGATCGGTGGCGCTATTCCAGCGTGAGCCTTTGGCTCTTTTCCAGCGCCTTCGTGCGGCTGTCGGTAAAGTCGTTCTCTGCGTGGCGTTCGATGAGATAGACCGGCAGGCCTTCACGGTCGGCCACGGTAGTGCCGTCCTCTCGTCCCAGACAAAGCATGGTGGTGGCCCAGGCATCGCTGACGGCGGCCTCGGTGCCAAAGACGGTGGCCGAGACCAGATCATGCGTGGCGGGGTGGCCACTGCGCGGATCGATGATATGACCATAGGCATGGCCGCTGTCGTCAAAATAGCGCCGGTAGGTGCCGGAGGTGTTGAGCGACAGCCCCTGGCGGTCATTGACGGTCACGATGTGGCCGGCGCGGCGCTCGCCGGGGCTTGGCGTCTCGATCCCGACCCGCCAGGGCTCATCGTCCGGCTTGGCGCCACGGATGCGCATGTCGCCGCCCAGCTCTGCCAGATAATCGTGAATGCCATGGGATTCCAGCATTGCGGCAATCCGGTCCACGCTAAAGCCTTCGCCCATTGAGGACAGATCGATGGAGAGCTCGGGGATCGTCTTGCGAATTTTTCCGGCGCTGGCGTCGAGCTCGAGATGCTCAAGGCCGATATGCGTCATGGCCTCACGGATGGACTCATCCGAGGGCACCTGGAAATTTTCGTCCTGAAACCCCCACAACCTGAACAGCGGGGCGACCGTCGGGTCGTAGCAGCCCTTTGACTGTTCATTGACGCGGCGTGCAATCTGCAGCAGATGAATGACGTCGGGCGGCGCTGCCTGCCAGTCGGTACTGCGATTGTCGTTGAAGCGTGAAATCCAGGAGTCGTCGCGATAGGTCGAAATGTCCTGATCGATCTTCGTGAGCACCCGGGTCAGGTCGGCCTCGATGTTTCCATGAGAGGGGGTATCCTCGCCCCACCACTTGATGTGATAGGTGGTGCCCTGAGCCTCACCCTGAGCCAGTTCGACTTCGGGGACGCGGTCACAGCCGATCAGCAGCATGGCGGCGATAATGGGGGAAAGGGGGACAAGTGCGCGTGTGTTCATGAGCAACCATTAACAGAAGTGAGTCCGTGTCCAGGACCATGACTGTGGTGAAAAGCGCATACATTGTGCGTCATCGCGACGCGCAGCTCCATTCAGGTTAGGCTGAGGGCTTGGAGCCACGTCAGAGGAGGGGAATATGCCACTGGATTCGCAGTTTGGACGCTGGCTGCAGGAAGCCGCCGAAAGGGCGCCGGATGTCAGCGCCATGAGTGTTGCCCAGCGCCGTGCTGTTGCCGATCAGGCCAATCTGAAACTTCAGCGCCCGCCACTGGCGTATCCGGTTGCAGAAATCAGGGATATCTCGATTCCCGGCCCGGGCGGTGCCATGACACTGCGACTTTATTACCCCTTCGTACACGGCTCGAGCGGGCCAAGACCCGTCACGGTATTCTTTCATGGCGGTGGGTTCGTCACCGGGTCGCTGGCGACCTATGACGTGATCTGTCGCGCGCTGTGTAGCGCCTCGAAAACCATCGTGGCCTTTGTGGATTATCGTCTGGCACCGGAGCATCCGTTTCCGGCCGCGCCCGATGATGCGCTGGCCGCCGTGCGCTATATCGGACGTCATGCCGGCAGTTTTGGCGGCGACGACACCCGTCTGGCACTGGCCGGGGACAGTGCCGGTGGCCTTCTGGCAGCGCTGACGGCGCTGCGAGTGCGTGATGAGGGCGGCCCGGAGCTGCGCGGACAGTGCCTGCTTTATCCCATGCTGGATTTTCAGCGCGACGGGCTGGATTCGCTGACACGCCATGCCAGCGGCTATGGCTTTACTCGTGAGGCGCGCGACTGGTATATCCAGCAGTATCTGCCCGATGAGAAGGCCCGCGCCCATCCGTTCAATACGCTGCTCGAACACCAAAACCTGTCGGGGCTGCCGCCGGCACTGGTCATGACGGCGGAGTTTGATCCAGTGTGTGACGAAGGCGTGCGCTATGCCGAGCTGCTGGCCGAGCAGGGCGTGCTGACGCGTCACAGCCACTACTACGGCATGATTCATGCCTTTATTCGAAGGCTTGGTCAGCACATTCAGGCCGACCAGGCCATTGATGAATGCGGGGTCTGGCTGCGCCGCATGCTGGTACCTCCTGCCGGCTGACGCCCGCTCTCGGGCGCAATGCCCCGACGCTGTCAGGACTGCGACCTTGGTCTATACAACCAAGGTCCATCTGTTGACCTCTCCAGCGTGTGAATAAGCTCTGCAGGTTACAAAAACCTCACAGGCAACCTTGGCCGCGCTGGCCGGATCGAGTCGATCCAGGAGATGGCGTGCGCAAGGGTCAAGGAGAATGTTGATATGGTGACCTTTCTGGCCGGGATCCTGCTGCTTGTCGTGGGGTATTTTACCTACGGCAAGTTTGTGGAACGCGTTTTCGAATCCAATCACCGCCGTCCCACGCCGGCACATACCCTGCGCGATGATATCGATTATCTGCCCATGGGCACCAAGCGCAACGCGCTGATCCAGCTTTTAAACATTGCCGGTGTCGGGCCGATTTTCGGGCCGATTCTTGGCGCGCTTTACGGCCCGGTGGCCTTTATCTGGATCGTGGTGGGCTGCATCTTCGCCGGCGCCGTGCATGATTATCTCACCGGCATGATCTCGATTCGCAACCACGGTGCCCACCTGCCGCAGCTGGCCGGCAAGTTTCTGGGCCGGGTGATGAAACATGTGGTGAATTTCTTTGCGCTGCTGTTGCTGTTGCTGGTGGGTACCGTCTTTGTGACCGCACCGGCGACGCTTTTGGCCAACATGCTGCCGGTCTCGCTGACGGTCATTACGCTGGCCATTTTTGCCTACTATCTGCTCGCCACGCTCTTGCCCATCGACAAGGTCATCGGACGTATCTATCCGTGGTTCGGCGCGCTTTTGCTGTTCAGTGCCGCCGGGATCGGCATCATGATGATCGTGCGCGGTGCCCCGATTCCGGAACTGAATTTCTCCAATATGCATCCGGATAATGCACCGATCTTCCCGCTGCTGTTTCTGACCATCTCCTGTGGCGCGCTGTCGGGCTTTCACGCCACCCAGACGCCGATCATTTCGCGCACTACCGGTAATGAGAACAACGGTCGCAAGATTTTCTACGGCATGATGATCACCGAAGGCGTCATCGCCATGATCTGGGCGGCAGCAGCCATGAGCCTGTTCCATGGCGACAACAGCCTTTCTCAGGTACTGGCACAGGGTGGCCCGGCCGCCGTGGTGCAGAGCGTGTCGGTGAATCTGCTGGGCGCGGTAGGCGGTACGCTGGCCGTACTGGGCGTTATCGTATTGCCGATCACTTCGGGGGATACCGCCTTTCGCAGCGCGCGCATGATCATTGCCGACTATCTCCACATCGCTCAGCGCCCGATGGCCAAACGCATTATGGTGGCTGCACCGCTGTTCGTGATCTCCTATGGGCTGACCCATATGGACTTTACGCTGCTGTGGCGCTATTTCTCCTGGGCCAACCAGACTACGGCGGTCATCGCGCTGTGGGTCGCCACCATGTATCTGATTCTGGCCAAAAAGGCTTACTGGATGACGCTGTTGCCGGCGCTTTTCATGACCATGGCGACCTTTACCTACATCGCCTGGGCACCGATCGGTTTCGGACTGCCCCTGACCGTGGCCTATATTGTGGCCGCGCTGGGCACCGCCGTGGCACTGGCGCTGTTCATGAAGCGGGTACGCAGACTCTCCGGCGGTATCTTTGCCGTGGACGAGCCGGCAGAGCCGGTCTCGCCGGGGGCAGAGCTCACTGGCGTACCGGCCTGACCGCTTCGGTATGACCCTTCATGAAAAGGCCCCGTCAATGACGGGGCCTTTTTCGTTTACGGCATAAAGACTGCCGGGTCGCTGTCAGTTCTGATCGGGCTGCGGAGCGTTGGTGCCGTCTTCATTGAAGTACTTGTCGTGGATCTCATCGTAGGTACCGTTGGACTTCAATGTGGCCAGTGCCTTGTCGAATTTTTCGGCCAGGGCCTTGTCACGCTGGCGAAAGGCAATACCAAAGCCATCGCCGAAGTACTCCTTCGGTTCGGTCATCATCTCGCCCATGGTCTTGTACTTGCCGCCCTTGAGCAGCGCAGCCTGACCGGTGGGGTAGTCCAGAAACGCGATGTCCAGCCGCCCGGTTTCCATGTCGACGGCCACATCATCGGCGCTGGCATAGCGCTGAATGTTGGCCACATCGCCAAACTTGTCGGTCACGTAATTGTCCTGCACGGTGCCACGCTGCACGCCGATGTTCTTGCCCTTGAGGTCGCTGGAGGCAACGCCTGCCATCTTCGTTGAAGTGGGCGCAAACCAGGCCGAGGGCGGCACCAGGTACGGATCAGAGAAAAGCACCTGCTGACGGCGTTCTTCGTTGATGGTCATCGAGGACATGATGGCGTCGAACTTGCGGGACATCAGACCCGGGATGATGCCGTCCCAGCCCTGTTCGACCCAGTTACACTTGAGCTCGGCCTGCTTGCACAGGGCGTTGCCCAGTTCAATATCAAAGCCTGCCAGCTCGCCGGAAGGCGTGCGGTATTCCATGGGCACATAAGGAATATCCACCCCGATACGCACCGTGTCGTCATCACGCGCCTGCGCCGAGCCTGCAGCAATGGCTGCCCCCAGTAGTGAAACCGTCAGTAGTCTTTTCATCATTGTCTCTCTTTTTAAAAGGACCGCCCGGCGCACCGGGTCGACGCTGGATTATCACCATGATCTACCGGGCGGATGCAAGTGCTGTAACCGCATGTAAGGAAGATCATGATGATGTCTGGCGGACTTCAGCGGGGCTGTAGATGGGCCAGCATGCGCTTTTCCAGCAGTCTGAAAATGCCCTGAATGGAAAAGCTCAGCACCATGTAGCACAGCGCCACAAAAATGAACGCCGAGAAGGGCGCGTAATAGCGCGAATAGATGTTGTAGGCCACGCCGGTCAGATCGGCAATGGTCACGACACTGGCAATGGCACTGGCGTGCAGCATGAAAATGACTTCGTTGCCGTAGGCCGGCAGCGCGCGACGCAGGGCGCTGGGCAGGATGATGCGCCGATAGGCCAGCATTGGTGACATGCCGTAGGCGCGCGCCGCTTCAAGCTCGCCCCTGGGTGTTGCCTTGATCGCCCCGTAGAAGATCTCGGTGGTATAGGCCGCCGTATTGAGCAGAAATGCCAGCAGCGCCGGATAGAGCGGATCCTTGATCAGTGGCCATATCGCACTGTCCTGCACGCCGGGAATGAAGGCCAGACCGTAATAGGCGATGTAGAGCTGGATCAGAAGCGGGGTGCCACGAAAGATCCACGTATAGAGCCAGATGCTCTTGCGCACGATCCAGATCGGGCTGGCGCGACCGATGGACAGCGGTACGGCCAGAAACAGGCCAATCACCAGTGAGATAAAGACCAGCTGAACGGTGTTGACGAAGCCGCCCCAGTACTGGGCAAGCGTGGCCGGTGTGAAGATGGCGTTATCACTGAGCCATGGGGCGAGAGACTGAAGAAGCTCCTGCATTATGACGCCTCCTCAAAGCCGGCGTTGTAGCGTTTTTTCAACCACTGCATACCGATTTCCGACAGTGATGTGATGGCCAGATACCCCAGCGCGACCGGAATCATGAACAAAAAGGTCTGGTGGGTTGCTCGTGTGGCCTCGGCGGCGACACGCACCATGTCGGACAGGCCGATGATCGACACCAGGGCCGTGGTCTTTAACAGCACCATCCAGTTGTTGCCCAGGCCCGGCAGGGCGTGGCGCATCATCAGCGGAAAGCGGATGTGGCGAAACAGTAGCCATGAGCTCATGCCGAAGGACTCGGCGGCCTCGATCTGGCCCTGGTCCACGGCCAGAAAGGCGCCGCGAAAGGTTTCGGCCATGTAGGCCCCAAAGATCAGCCCGATGGTGATCACACCGGCCACAAACGGGTCGATATTGATGAAAATGTCCCAGCCCCAGCGGTCATAGATCATGTCGGTGATCTGGTTGATGCCGATCTGGGCGCCATAAAAAAGCAGCAGCATCAGCACCAGATCCGGCACGCCGCGAATGATCACGGTGTAGATGATGGCTGGCAGGCGCAGTACGGCCAGGCGTGACAGACGGGCGCTGGCGGTCACAAGCCCCAGCACGACCGCCACCAGCAGCGAGAGTACCGCCAGCTCAAGGGTCAGCAGGGCGCCCTCCAGAAGACGGGGTCCATAGCCCTGAAAATCGATCATGGCAGTCTCCTTGAGGTTAGCGCCCGCGCGGTGCGAGAAACTGTTGCAGGCGAGGCGAGCTCGGGTTGTCCAGCACCTCGGAGGGGTGACCCTGCTCCTCGACCATGCCCTGATGCAGATAGACCACCTGATTGGAAACGTCGCGGGCAAAGTCCATCTCGTGGGTGACCACGATCATGGTACGCCCCTCGTCGGCCAGCTCGCGCATGACCTTGAGCACATCGCCCACCAGCTCCGGGTCGAGCGCCGAGGTCGGCTCGTCAAAGAGCATGACCTCGGGCTCCATCGCCAGTGCCCGGGCGATGGCGCCACGCTGCTGCTGGCCGCCGGAAAGCTGGGCCGGGTAATAGTGCGCCCGGTCGGCCAGCCCGACCCGCTCCAGAAGCGCCATGCCCTGTTCCATCGCGCGGGCCTTTGGAATGCCGCGCACGTACACGGGGGCTTCGATGACGTTGGCAATCAGCGTCATGTGCGCCCAGAGATTGAAGCTTTGAAAGACCATCGACAGCCGCGTACGAATGCGCTGGAGCTGGCTCCGGTCGGCAGGTTCACGCCCGTGACGGGTCTGACGAAAACCGATGGGTTCACCGTGAACGATGATCTCGCCGCTGTCAGGGCGCTCAAGCAGGTTCATGCAGCGCAAAAAGGTGCTCTTGCCGGAACCGGAGGCGCCGATCAGGGTGATGACATCACCCTTTCTGGCTTCCAGCGAAATGCCCTTGAGCACTTCGTTGCTGCCAAAGCGTTTATGGATGTCGCTGACGATCAGCGGAATGGAGGCGTCGGCCAAGGCACTCTCCTGAATGTTGTCATTTGTGGTGTGAAATCATGCAACAGGCCGTTTTTAATGTGGCGACCCGAGGTGTTTGGCGGCGCATGTTAACAGGACCGCTTGAGGCGCGCCCGTCTGATGGGATCATCCTGTACCAGGATACGCCGCTGCCACGGGCCGGGCCAGCAATAGTGCTCTTGCCCCGCGCTCGACGCCGGCATTGGGAAACACGACATGCACCGGGGCGTCCCTGACGATCCAGTCGCCGTAGGCACGGTCATGGACGACACGGCTGCCCGGGGGGAATTCGGTAAAGTTGGCAATGTCATCGGCAAAGCACAGGTGGAATTCATCGCTTTCGCGCATGATTTCATCGACCACGGTAAAGCGCACAAGCGGCGTCTTGCCGGAAGGCTTGTCATGGGTGCCGGCGATGCGTGCGCGCAGCAGATCCAGCATGGGAGCGAGGGGCTCAAGATCATTGCTTCCAAAGGGCGCCACGCGTCCAAGTTCCAGCGTAAAGCCCTGAGCGCCATGATAGTGGCGACTGTAGTGCGAAAACGTCCAGCTGTGCTGATGCTGTGACAGCCCGGCCTGAATACCGGCATCGGCCAGTTGCTGCCAGACGGTGTCAGGTGTTGGCGTGTCGCTGAAGGGTTCGACGGCAAAGCGCGGATAGCGGCTGTCGCGGATGGCGGTATGCATGTCCAGATGCAGCACCGGACCGGCAACCTCGTCCACGAAGCGGTCCACGGCACGCATCAGCTCAAGGGCGCGCAGGCACTCGAATCGGTGGTCATCCTGAAGCAGGGTCTCGCGGCGAAAAAGCCGATTGAGGTTGGTGTCGAGATAGCGCTGCCCTTTGGCAATGGCGCGGCGGTTGCCCAGAATCAGCAGGGCAGGTGCCCCGACGCGCAGCTGTCCGGCATCAATCGCTGCCAGAAGCTCGCCAAACAGCTCTATCGGTGCCGTCTCATCACCATGAATGCCTGCCGAGATAATGGTGGCGCCCGGCGTTTCATGACATCGCTGTGGTAATAGCGCCATGACCCCCGGGGCATACTCGACCACCGATACGCCTGGCAATGCGCCACAATCCGACCACACTGTCAGCTCATCAGTGGCGATGAACTCCGCAAAATAATCGCTCAGTGACATGTCCGCCCCTCGTTGTTATGCAATCGGCAGCCTGTAGTGTAAGCCAGGATGGCCGTATTAACGCCGGGTAGCGCAGGGCAGAGGTGTTTTTGAAGAAGAACGTTTCGGAGAATGGCCATGGATGCCCGTCTGGAGCAGCAAACGCTGAAGCGCTCGATTGCCGCGACGCTGTGCGTGTCAGTGCTCGGGATCGTTTTTGGCCTGATCTCGGGTTCGGAATCCATTTTGTTTGATGGCATGTTCTCGGCCATCGATTCGGTCATGTCGGCGCTGTCGCTTTTTGTGGCGCGTCTGGCCATGCGCGATAGCAGTGACCGGTTTCAACATGGTTTCTGGCATCTGGAGCCGCTGGTGGCGGCGCTCAACGGCGCGATTCTGACGCTTTTATGCCTGTATGCCTTTCTCAATGCCGTGCAGGGCATCATCAAGGGCGGCCACACGCTGGCCTTTGGTCCGGCGCTGGGGTATGCCCTGGTGGTGGCCGTGATCTGTCTTGTCATGTACCGCATGGAAAAGCGCGTCAACGACCGCATTGATTCGGTCTTCATTCGCATTGATGCCCAGAGCTGGCTGATGGCGGGCCTGATCACGCTGGCGTTGATCGCAGCCTTTGCCCTGTCGCTGGTGCTGGAGCGCACGGCCTGGATCATCTATACGCCCTATGTGGATGTGGTGCTGCTGGCGGTTCTGACGCTGTGTTTTCTGCCCGTGCCCATTGGTATCGTGATTCGTGCCATGAAAGAGGTGCTGCTGATTGCGCCCCGCGAGCTGGATCAACAGGTGCATGCCGTGATGGAAAGCGTCATGCAGCGCGACGGGCTCAGGCACTACTACAGTCATGTGGCCCGAACCGGCCGCGGACATTTTATCGAGATTCACATCCTGACCACGCCGGAGTTTGCCGCGCGCGAGGGTGTGGCCACGCTGGATGACGTACGCACACAGATCGGCGCGGCGCTGGACATTGCTCCGCAGCAGCGCTGGTTTACGGTCTGCTTTACGGCCGATGAGCGCTGGATGTGATCATCATCGACACAGTGCAGTGTTGAAGGTCGCCATGAACGCCTGAAAGGAGTGACGTCAATGAGAGAGCGAGGCAGAACCCGACGGATGCTGGGCATGGGCGCGCGTACCGGCGGGGCCCTGTTGCGCTCGCGCATGGGGCGTGACGCAGGCTGGGAAGTGCTCGGCGAGCAGCTTTTCAACGAGCTTTCCGAGCTCAAGGGCCCGGCCATGAAGCTGGCCCAGATCATGGCGCAGTGGGACGATCTGCTGCCGCCGGCGCTGGCAGAGCAGCTGGCCCGGCTCCAGCGTCAGGCGCGCCCCATGCCCTGGGAAGACATTCGTCGTACCCTGGTGGATCAGTTTGGCGATCTCGAAGCGGCCTTTGCCGATATCGAAACGACCCCCTTTGCCAGCGCCTCCATGGGTCAGGTGCATCGCGCCACCACCCATGATGGCGAGACGCTGGTGCTCAAGGTGCAGTATCCGGGCCTTGAGCGTGTGCTTGAGCAGGATCTGGTGCAGGTGCGGCGCATGATGCGGCTGATGCGCTGGATGAAGGTGCCTCAGGCCCGGCTGGATGCCATGTTCGATGAATTTGCCGACAGCCTGCGCAAGGAGCTCGACTACCGAGCCGAATTCGAGGCACTGGTGCGCTATCGAGCGCGTTACGCCGACAACGATGGTCTGCGCTTTCCCGAGCCGCTGGCGGACTATTCCGGTGAGCGGGTGCTCGCCATGCGTTACCTGCCCGGTATTCCCATGCGGGAGGCGGAAGGGATGGAGGATAGGGTTCGCCAGACCCTGGCCGCCAATCTGGGCGACTGGCTGACCGAGGAGCTGTTCACGCATCGAGAGCTGCACGCCGACCCCCACGCCGGCAACTTTGCCACCGACGAGGAGGGGCGGTTGATTGTCTATGACCTGGGGGCAGTGATCAGCGTGCCCGAGGCGCGGCTGCGCTCGATGATGCAGCTTCTGGGGGCGGCCATCGAGGATGATCCAATGGGCATGGATGAAGCGCTGCGCTCAATGGGCGGACGCCAGGGCGAAGGGGCACCGCTGGCGCTGTATCGCGAATCGGCGGCCGCCATGCGACCGCTGTTCGAGCCCGGGGAGCAGGACTTCAGCGATGCGCGCATCCACTATCGGCTGCGCGAAATCAGCCCGAAGGTCTGGTCGGCCATGGACCGATTGCAGCCGCCGGCCGATACCATGCTGCTGTCACGCACGCTCAACGGGCACTACTGGAACATGGTGCGTCTCAAGGCGCGACTGGACATGCACGCTCGCACCCGGCCACTGCTGGCCTGGGCGCGAGAGGAAGGGTAGCGTTACTGACTGCCGGAGACCAGCTTGAGCCCGATCACCGAGGCAATGATCAGAGCAATGAAGCCCAGGCGGATCGGGCTTCTCGACTCGCCCCAGAACAGCATGCCCAACAGCGCACTGGCCACCGTGCCGATGGCCGTAAAGACGGCGTAGGCGATGCCCAGGCTGATCTCTCGCATGGCAAACGAGATGAACGCCAGCGACAGACCAAACCCGATTACCAGCATGGCCAGGCCCTGTCGGCGTGAGCCGCGGTTGAACTTCTCGATGCCGGTCACGCCGACCACTTCCATGAGGCCTGAAACGATCAGTGCGAGCCAGTACATGACGCCTCCTTTTGATCGGAGGAGTAGAGTTTGAGGCCGACCACCCCGGTCAGCAGGGTCATGATCAGTACCAGCGTCAGGGCGTTGAAGGGCGCACCCAGAAAGATGATGTCCACTAAAACGGTGCCCATGGCGCCGAGACCGACAAAGACGGTGTAGACCGTCGTGGTGGGCAGGGTGCGTGCCATCCACGTTGCCAGCCCCAGACTGAGGGTGACCAGTACCAGTGTGCCCAGCCACTCCAGAGGCCCCTGAGCATACTTGGCGCCCATCGCCCAGCCGATTTCACACAGCGTGGCCGGCAGCATCAGCCACCATTTTGACACCATCAGAGCATCCTCCGGCCGGTGCCCGTCAGAGAAAGGCCCTGTGAGACGAGAGGGAAGGTAGCGATGTTCAGAGAGCGCTTACGCATGGTCATGAGACACCGACATGAGTGCCCGGGTATCAAAGCCGTTTTGACGCGCAAGATTGATCATGTGCTCGTACATCTCTGGCGTCATGCTCGGTGATCGGGCCAGCAGCCACAAAAAGCCGTGATTGGGGCCGGCCACGATGGCGTGCCTGTAATCCTCATCCAGCCACAGGATGTTATAGCCGGCGTAGAAGGGGCCAAAAAAGGACACCCGAAAACGCCCGGTGCCGGAATCTTCTTCAAAAAAGGCCTTGCCCTCGGCTTCATCCCACTCGTTGTCATCAGGATTAAAGCCACGGTTGGTGACCGCCACGCCGCCGTCGTCTCGCATCGCGTAATGCGCCGTGACCTGTTCCAGCCCCTTTTCGAAGCTGTGATCCAGCCGCGCGATTTCATACCACAGGCCCAGATAGCGACTCAGCTCGAAACCTTCCACGGCCTGGCATCCTGTGGGCATTCCCGTTTCACCACCCATGGCACTGGCAAGGCTGCCCAGTAGCCCTTTTAGATCCGCCATGTCAGGCATGTCATGCTCCCTTCGGTCAAATGGATACGCTGTTGTCCTGAATGACCTCAAGTCTAGTCACTGTCGGCCGATGTTGTGCATTGAGTCGCGCCATTATGGTGCCGGTGATGGACGTGGGGTCCGAAGGGAGAGAAGCATGGCGTCGCAGGCAGGCTGGACGGAAATGACATCGGGAGAGCACGCGGTCTCTTCCCATAATGCGAAGACAACACAGCGTCGTCGTACAGGCTTCAGCCTTGGCAACTGGACGCTGAGAAAGAAGATGTTCGCCATTCTGGCCCTGATGTGGGTCGGTATGCTGGTGCTGGTGACCAGCATGGCGTGGAATGCGCGCGAGATGATGTTTGAAGAGCGCCAGCGCAGCCTTGAGGCGACCGTGGGCGTGGCACATACGCTATTTGCGCGCTATCAGGAGCGCGCCGGTGCCGGCGAATTCACCCAGGACGAAGCGCGTCGGCGTGCGCTGGATGCGCTGGCCGGTCTGCGCTTTGGCGATGACCGTCAGAACTATATCTTTGCCTTTGATGACAGGGCGCATGTGCTTTACCACCCGCGTCGTGCTGCCGGTGAAGACATGTCGACCTACACCGACCCCAGTGGCGTGGCCGTTTACAGCGAGCTTTTAAAAGTGGCGCTGGCCGGCGGCAGCGGATTCGTCAACTACGATTCCCGCGATGCCAGTGGTGATGCACTGCTGCCCAAGCTGGGTTATGTCGAGCGCTTTGCGCCCTGGCAGATCAACCTGGCGGCCGGGGTCTATACCGATGATATCCAGCATGCATTCATGGCCAAGCTTTTCCAGTATGTCGGGCTGCTGTTTGCAGTCGGTGCGGCCCTGACGGTGGCTTTTTTGCTGCTGACCCGTAATATCTATCGTGGACTGGGGGGCGAGCCTGCCTATGCCATCGACTGCGTGCGTGAAATTGCCGACGGTCGACTGGGCACGCGCCTTGAGCTGAAAAACGGTGACCGGACCAGTCTGCTTTACCACATTGAACACATGCGCGCCGAGCTGGCCGAGACCATCGCCAGCATTCGTCAGGCGAGTGAGTCGATCGATGTGGGCGCCCGTGAAATTGCCGCCGGCAACAACGACCTGTCTGCGCGTACCGAACAGCAGGCAGCGTCACTGGAAGAAACGGCCGCCAGCATGGAACAGCTGACTGCCACCGTGCGTCAGAACGCCGATAACGCGGCTCAGGCCACGCGCCTGTCCCAGACGGCGTCCAGCGAGATGGACGGCGGACGTGAAGTCATCAAGCGTGTGGTGTCGACCATGGGCGAGATTCGCGAAAGCTCCAGCAAGATCAGTGAAATCATCAGCATGATCGACAGCATCGCCTTCCAGACCAATCTGCTGGCGCTCAACGCCGCTGTTGAAGCGGCGCGTGCCGGTGAGCAGGGGCGCGGCTTTGCGGTAGTGGCCGGTGAGGTTCGCCAGCTTGCCAGCCGCTCCGCGACGGCGGCCAGCGATATCAAGGCGCTGATCGAGCGTTCGGTGTCGCAGGTGGCCAGCGGTACCACACTCGTTGATGAAGCCGATACCACCATGGCGACCATTACGCAGAGCTCGCGTCGGGTCAATGATCTGATGTCCGAGATTGCAGCGGCCTCCAAGGAGCAGACCAGCGGCATCGAACAGGTCAACCAGGCCGTCAGCCAGATGGACCAGGTGACGCAGCAAAACGCCGCACTGGTGGAAGAAGCAGCGGCTGCCGCCTCCTCGCTGGAAGAGCAGTCAGGGCGTCTTTATCAGTCGGTTGTCCGTTTCAATATCTGATCTGCAGGGTTGTTTCTGACACAAAAGGGCCGCATCAAATGATGCGGCCCTTTTTTTGCGGTCCCTTTTTGTATCGAGACAATCGCTGATCAGCCGGCCCTGATGGCCTCGGCGACAGCTTCGCCCAGCTCGCTGGTGGTGCCCTTGCCGCCCAGATCCGGCGTCAGCGGCGCGTTTTCGGGGCCTGCGGCCAGCACGCGTTCGATGGCATCCACCATGGCCTTGCCGGCATCAATGTGACCGAGGTGTTCAAGCATCATCGCCGCTGACCAGATCTGGCCAATCGGGTTGGCAATGCCTTTTCCAAAGATATCCGGCGCGCTGCCGTGGACCGGCTCGAAAAGGCTCGGGAAGTGGCCTTCAGGATTAATGTTGGCCGAGGGCGCCACGCCGATGGTACCGGTACAGGCCGGCCCAAGATCGGAGAGAATGTCGCCGAACAGGTTGCTGGCCACGACCACATCGAACCAGTCCGGGTGCAGCACAAAGTTGGCGGTCAGGATGTCGATATGGAACTTGTCGACGCTGATGTCCGGATAGCCTTTGGCCATTTCTACCACGCGCTCATCCCAGTAGGGCATGGTGATGGAAATGCCGTTGGACTTGGTAGCAGACGTCAGCTTTTTGCGCGGGCGGGTCATGGCCAGGTCAAAGGCAAACTTCAACACGCGATCGATGCCGGTTCGGGTCATGACCGTATCCTGAATCACCACTTCGCGGTCGGTGCCTTCAAACATCCTGCCGCCGACGCTTGAATACTCGCCCTCGGTGTTTTCCCGCACGACGTAGAAATCGATGTCGCCGGGCGCGCGACCTGCCAGCGGGCTCTTGATGCCGGGCATCAGTTTGCACGGGCGCAGATTGACGTACTGATCGAAGGCGCGGCGAAACTGCAGAAGCGACCCCCACAGCGAAATGTGATCCGGCACGCGCTCGGGCATGCCGACAGCGCCAAAGAAGATCGCATCCATGCCGCCGAGTTGGTCGCGCCAGTCATCGGGCATCATCTTGCCGTGGCGCTCATAGTAGTCGCAGCTGGCAAACTCGAACTCCGAAAAGCTCAGGTCCAGATTGAAACGATGCGCGGCCGCTTCCAGCGCGCGAACGCCCTCGGGCATGACTTCATTACCGATGCCATCGCCGGGGATGACCGCAATGTTATGGCTCATGTTGAGCTCCTCTGATGGGCGACAGGAAAGACTGACCGAGCGGGCTCAGTCAGCGTTGAAAAACGCAAGGGTTTCCCGGATGACATCGTCGGGACACTCCTCGGGCAGATAGTGGCCGCAGGGCAGGGCACGGCCGCTGACCTCCAGGGCACAGGCACGCCACAGCGTCATGGGGTCGAACAGTTTCTCGATCACGCCATGCTTGCCCCAGAGCACCCTGAGCGGGCAGCGGATGCGATGCCCGGCATCTCGATCGATGCGGTCATGGTCAAGATCAATGGTGTTGGCAGCGCGGTAGTCTTCACACATGGCATGTGCGGTGCCCGGCAGCCTCATTGCGGCCCGGTAGGCATCAAGGGCTTCGGTAGAGAAGGGTGCAAGCCCCGCGTGACGACCGCCCATGACTTCCTCGATCCAGGCATCGGGACTGGCCTCGATCAACCGCTCCGGCAGTGGCGCGGGCTGAATCAGCAGGAACCAGTGGAAGTAGGCGCTGGCAAAGGCGCGGTCAGTGCGCTCATACATATCGAGCGTCGGGGCAATGTCCAGAAACATGGCGCGCTCGATGCGCTCGGGATGGTCCAGACACAGCCGATGGGCGACCCGGGCGCCGCGATCATGCGCCAGCACGGCAAAGCGCTCGAATCCGAGCGCGGACATCAGCGCGACCAGATCAAGGGCCATGACGCGCTTGCTGTAGGTCACATGTTCGGGATCGCCCGATGGCTTTGAGGAGTGGCCATAGCCGCGCAGGTCCACCATGACGACATGGAAGTGATCCTTCAGCTTTGGTGCTACCCGGTGCCAGATCACGTGCGTCTGTGGGTGGCCGTGCAGTAATAACAACGGCGGCCCGTTACCGCCGGCACAGCCGTGCAGGGTGACGCCGTTCACGTCCAGATCGAAGGTTTCGAACATTTCCAGCATGGAAGGATCCTGCGTGGTGTTCATCATGACCGGTACTCTAAAGCATCATGCGGCGTTTATAATCGATTGCTCACGCAATTGATTATTGAATCCAGGTAGATAATCAATAGGGAGCGCTCATGAAGGCCATCAGTGATCTGCATTTTTTTCAGGTGCTGGCCCGGCACGCGTCGATGACGCAGGCCGCTCAGGCGCTGGGGCTGTCGCTGTCGGCCGTTAGCAAGCGGCTGGCACAGCTGGAAAAGCGCCTGGGCGTTCAATTGATGCGCCGAACCACGCGACGTCTGGCCCTGACCGGGGAGGGCGAGCACTATTTAAAGCGTGGTGCCTCGCTTTTGCAGGAGCTTGATGAGCTGGAGGCGTCGCTGGGCGCTCAGCGTCATGCGCTTTCCGGGCTGCTGCGGGTCAATGCCACCTTTGGATTCGGTCGCGCCCATGTGGCGCCCCTGATCGAGCAGTTCACCCGCCATCATCCGGAAGTGGAGGTGCTTTTGGATCTCAGCGACTATCCGCGTGACCTGCTGGCCCATGATCTGGATATCGGCATCATCGTGGGTCCGGCGCCGGATTCACGCCTGCGTGCCAGGCGTCTGCTGGCCAGTCGCCGTATTGCCTGTGCCTCGCCTGACTATCTTGAGCGCGCCGGCCGGCCGGCCACCCCGGAGGCGCTGGCCGATCACAACTGTCTGGTCGTGCGTGAGCGCGAGGCCGGTTTTGATGACTGGCGCTTCATGAAAGACGGGCAGGAACACCGCGTGCGCGTTGGTGGCACGATGAGCAGCAACGATGGGGAGAGTGTGACGCGCTGGGCCATGGCCGGCCACGGCGTCATCTATCGTTCCTGGTGGCAGGTACAAAAGCCGCTGGCACAGGGCACGCTTGAAAGGCTGCTGCCTGAGTTTGAAACGCCGCGCATGGATTTCATGGTGGTGCATCGCCAGCAGCGCTTTGTTCCGGAACGCATTGCCCGGTTCATTGATGCCATGACAGCGGGGCTTGCCGAACGGTTACCGCCGCTGCCCTGACATCAGACCGGGCAGCAATGCGGGCGCCTGCCGTAAGGGCTCGGGCACCCGGGGGATCAGCTGTTCAGGCGTTCCATTTCACTGCGGTATTCCTGACCCAGCCGCGTTTTCTCATCATCTTCAAACTTTTGGCCGGCCGAGATGAAAAACTGCTTCTCTTCATCTTCAAAGTGATGCAGCGCCATGTCCTGGAGCTTTTTGGCATAGCCAAGCCAGGCCGGCGAGCTGAAGTCGGTGCTTTCCATCTGTTCGATGACTTCATCCATCTCGTGATGCTCGGCGATGCCGTGACGGGATTTTTCAACACCGGTGTCATAGGCCATCAGCGGGCGATAGAAAAAGCGCTCCTCGGCGGTTTCATGAGTCTGCAGGGCGGCCTTGACGCGCTTGAAAAGTTCCTCGCGTCCGTCGCTGTCACCATGGGTCTTGACCAGCAGGTCCAGCAGGGTGCGCTGAGTGTCATGGTCCTTGCGGATCTCTTCAAAAATGGTACTCATGGGGCGTGCTCCTTCATCTTTCGGTCAGCTTGTCAGGGTTGGGACCAGGGTCATGGTCGCGGCCGTCAGGTGGCCGGGCATCCTGTTTTATGGTGTCAGGAATTTATAGTGTCAGGGATCAACCTGTTGTGATGCCGCCTGCAGTGTAGTTCTCGTTACGCCGGAATGCCCGGCACCATACAGCTCTGTTAGACTCCGTCGGCTATAATGCGCGCATGGTGTCGAGGCCCTCGGCACGTATGCGCAGTCAGGTTTGTCAGGTGCAGCCGTCAGCTCTATTTTTTGCAGGCCAGCACCAGGAGGAATGGCTTGAACATTTTGATGTTCACCAACACCTATAGCCCCATCGTGGGGGGTGTCAGCGAATCCGTGCAGCGATTCGTCGAATGTTTCAGGGCATCCGGTCATCGGGTGCTGGTCGTGGCGCCCACGCTCAACGGCCAGCCCGAGTCGGAGACCGATGTTATCCGTGTGCCTGCCATGCAGCGTTTCAACGGCAGTGATTTTTCCCTGCCGGTCACGATTCCGGGCTCACTCGATGACGCCATTCGGGACTTTGCGCCCGATATCGTGCACTCCAACCATCCCTTCCTGCTGGGGGATACCGCGGTACGCGTCGCTCAGGGACGCGGGCTGCCGCTGGTGTTTACCCACCACACGCTCTATGAGCATTACACCCACTATGTCCCGGGCAATTCTCCGGTGATGCAGCGCTTTGCGCTGGCGTTGTCCAATGGCTATTCCGAGCTCTGCGATACCGTGATTGCGCCCAGTGAAAGCATTCGCACGATTTTGCGCGAGCGTGGCGTCCAGACCCCGCTGGAAGTGGTGCCCAGCGGGGTCGATATCGAGCGGTTCGGCAAAGGGACGCGCCAGCGCTGGCGTACCCATTTTGGCATTGATGAACACGCGCATGTGGTGGGGCATGTCGGGCGGCTGGCGCAGGAGAAAAACCTGCCGTTTCTGACGCGCAGCGTCTGTCAGGCGCTGATTGATCACCCGAACATGCACTTCATGGTGGTCGGTGACGGTGACGAGCGTGATGCCATCCTGACCCGGGCCCATCAAATGGGGGTGGGAGAGCGGGTGCATCTGACCGGCGTGCTCAAGGAGCAGTCGCTCATTGATGCCTATCACGCCATGGACAGCTTTGCCTTTGCCTCCTTCAGCGAGACTCAGGGCATGGTCGTGGTCGAGGCGATGGCCGCTGGGCTACCGGTGGTGGCGCTTGATGCCACCGGCGTGCGCGAGGTGCTCGCCCACGAACGCAATGGCCTGCTGCTGGCGGAGCAGGATGAGCAGGCATTTGCCCGGGCGGTGGGGAGTCTGTCGGATCCGGCGCGCTGTCAAAGCCTGCGCCAGGGCGCACTGGAGACGGCCACCAGGTTTGATACCTGCCGGTGCGCCGATCAGTGTCTGGCAGTCTATCAGGAGCTGCTCGCGGCCCATCAGACACAAAAGTCGTCATCGGGCAGTGACAAGACGACCTGGGACCAGGCGCGGGGGCGACTGGAGGCGGAATGGAACCTGCTGTGTCACCGCGGTACCGTGCTTCGCCGCGTGTTCGGTGGCTCGAAACGGGTGGCGCCGCGCATGCGTCCGGTACCGCCCACCGTGCAGAGGGTGCCGCTGGTGGAGGGCAGTCTGACGCCGATGGCGCAGGGGCACTCTCCTCAACCCGGTGGCAGCACCTCGATGACCCCGGGAGAGGTGACCCTGATGCAGCTTCGGGACGACCTTGAAAGTAACGTCTCGTCCTCCCGCGGCAAAAAGCCCTGATATCGCGACACCGACAGCGTCAGATCTGCTGTCGGTGTCGTGAGACCCATCGAAAGACCAGCCCCAGAACGATGACGCCTACCACTGCCGCGATCAGCCAGATGAGATCGTCGAGGCTGCGCGAGCGAATCAGCTCGCCCAGTCGACTGCCTGCCACCGTGACCGCCGCCAGCCCGGGCACAATGCCAATGACCGACCCGATCATGTAGACCCCATAGGGCATGCGACACGCCCCGGCAATCATGTTGGTGAAGGTAAAAGGCGCCAGTGGCAGCAGGTTGAAAACAATCATGGTGCGAATGCCATGGCGCGAGACGCTATCCGCCAGGCGATGAATCCGATCGCCGCCGTAGCGGGTCAGCAGCTCCCGCCCCAGAAGGCGCCCTAAAAGCCATGTGGCCGTCGACGCCACCATGGTGCCCGCGAGCGCGTAAAAAAGCCCCCACCATGGACCGAAGATCAACCCGGTGGCCCCGACCAGAATCGTCAGCGGAAACATGATCAGACTGCCGATCATGTAGGTCAGCATCAGCGCCGGCGGCGCCCACCAGGACTCGCGCAGGCGCATGGTCTCGCCCAGCCACTGCTCGAGTTTTTCGGCCGTGAGGGTGTCGCCCATGGCAAGCCACTGCCAGAAACCGCCCATCGCCACCATGAGCACAATTACAATAATGACAAGCCACACACGCCTGTTCATGACAACGCCGTCCGCAGCCAGATAAGGGGCACGAGTCTAGTCAGGCCGCGCAGGGGCATCAACCGATGCTGTCATCTTAATGTCGGCTTCCTGTCATGGGGGTGTCGTCGGATGATCCAATCGGCACAGTCGCGGTCGTTGTCAGGGCATTCCCTGTCAGCGTACCGCGACCATGAGCGTTTGCGATCAGACGCAAGAATGGGTTGATGAATAATGCCCCGGCCTGTTACCCACACTAGCGGCCAACGCTGACCAGCGAGCGCAGCGGGCGCGACATCTCGGGAGCATCATCAATGGCAGTGCGCTCAAACAGATAGGCATCCATTGCCAGGGCCTGAAGCGACACGACGGCATTGAAACGCTGCGGTGCGCGGGTATCGCCTGCGCCCATGGCGACAAACAGCGGCAGCAGGTGTTCATCGGTGGGATGGGCGCGTACCGCGGCCGGCGCCTGACGGCGATAGTCCAGCAGCGCTGCATCGTTGCGCAGGGCCATCTGTTGACCAATCCAGGTCTGGAAGGCGTCGACATAAGCGGAGACGTCATCACGATCATCGCGCATGTCGCCCAGGTTATGGGTGATGCTGCCCGAACAGATCAAAAGCGTATCGTCATCGAGCGTCTTCGCCAGCTGACGACCCAGATAGTAGTGCCAGTCGGCGTCGTGGCGGGCGCTGATGGAAATGCCAACCACCGGAATGTCCGCCTCGGGATAAAGATGACGAAGCGGGACCCACATGCCGTGATCCAGCCCTCGCTCCGGGTCGATCCATGACTGTAGACCGGCAGCGCTCAATCGGCAGGCCACCTCGCGTGCCAGCCTGGGCTCGCCGGGCGCCGGGTATTGAAGGTCATACAGGGGCGCGGGAAAGCCGTGAAAATCGTGAATCGTTTTCGGGTTCTGGCTGCCCGTCAGGCGAATGGGAAAGCCTGACCAGTGTGCCGAGGCCACCAGAATGCGCGAGGGACGCTTGATCTGGCTGGCCAGTGCGCGCCAGGCGCTGGCGCTTTCGCCCTGATCCAGCGCTTCCATGGGCGAGCCATGAGAGATGAACAAAACCTGTGCCATGTCATGAACTCCAGTGATTGAAGGGTCAGCGCTGTCCGACGAAACGGGAAACGGTCAGTTTGCCGCCGTCAAGAAAGCTCAGAGCCAGTGCTGTGGCCGCCAGAAACACCGGGTATTCCCAGCCGCCGCCGGTGGATGTGAACATCCAGCCGTTGGCGATATGCGGCATGCTGGCGCCGGCCAGCTCGAAAGCCAGAATCAGCGCCACCCAGCGTACCCGAACGCCCAGAATCAACAGTATTCCGCCTGCCAGCTCAAGACCGGTGATGGGCCACGCCACCCAGGCGGGCAGTCCGATCGAGGCAAAAAACTGACCGGTCCCTGCCAGCGTCCAGACCAGTAGTTTGGTCAGACCATGGGCAATGAACATGGTGCCCAGCGCCAGGCGCAGCAGCAGGGCGGCAATATCTTGACCTGCGATGCTGGTGCTGACAGGAACGGCAGCAGTAGAGGTGGTTTGCATGAGCGTCTTTCCTTGAAGGTTTGAATGCCCGCAGTTTGATCACTTCCTTGTTTGGAATAAACCTGCTAATCAGGGAGTATTGGTTTTCGATCTGGAAACAATCATGGACACTGTTGCAGCACTCAAGGTCTTTATGGAGGTAGCAGAGCAGGGGGCCTTTATCGGTGCCGCCGAGCATCTGTCGATGTCACGCTCCTCGGTCAGCAAGCATATTGCCTTTCTGGAGCAGCGCTTCGGCGCGCGGCTGATCAACCGCACCACGCGGCGCTTGAGCCTGACCGATGCCGGTCGGGAAGTCCTGACGCGGGGGGAAGCCATTGTGCGCGAACTGGCCACCCTTGAAGGCGTGCTGCACGATGATCAGGCCCTGCTGGATGGTCGGCTTCGCATCAGCGCGCCTCATGCCTTTGGCACACTTTATCTGGGGCCCATTCTGGCCCATTACCGGCAGGCGTATCCTTCCGTAGCGCTGGAGCTGGTGCTCAGCGACCGGCAGGTGGATCTGGTCGATGAAGGTTTTGACATGGCACTTCGTATCGGCAAGCTGGAAGACTCCACTCTGATTGCGCGGCGCATCGGCAATATCGGCATCACGCTGTGTGCCTCACCCGACTATCTGGCACGAGCGGGCACACCACAGCATCCCTGGGAGCTGTCATCGCATCAGGGGCTTCATTATCGCTATGCCCGTCACGGCCAGCGCTGGCATTTTACGCGCGGCGCCAATCACCACAGCGGCACGACCCAGGCCGGGGTCACCGCCAACAGCGGTGAAGTGCTGCGCGACATGGCCATTGCCGGCATGGGCATCACGCTACAGCCTGATTTTCTGCTCAGGGAGGCACTCGACAGCGGACAGCTGGTGCGCGTTTTGCCGGAGTATGATCATGATGTGCTGGGGCTTTACTGCGTGTACGCCCATCGCGATCAGATGACGCCCAGGCTTCGCAGCCTGCTGGATCATCTGCGTGAATGGTTTGAGCGCTATCCGCTGTCCTGAACGACGGGCGGTCATGAAATGAACGTGGCGACCGCTCGGGCCTGCTAACTTAGAGGGCAGGTTCCAGGTGTTGATGGCGTTGAAGCGGATTCTGGTTGAAATAGCGCACCAGCAGGGCATAAAGGTCGGGCCAGACGCCGTCAAGCAGCTCGGGGGCGCTGAAAAAGTACTCGCAGCATACGGCAAAAAACTCGCTTGGATGGGTGGCGGCATAGTCATCGATCGCCGGCACTTCGCCGCGCTCAAGGGTGGCCTGCAGCGCATGCCAGGCCCTCATGAAGGTGTCGTACCACTCTTTGGCACTGATGTGGGCTGGCAGGGCGGGCTGGCCATCAATGGCCATGTTGCCGGTCATGTCGAGCTTGTGGGCAAATTCGTGAATGATGACGTTGAAGCCGTCCCGCGCTCCCGAGCGTTCAATATCCTCCAGTGACAGCACGACCGGCCCGCCCCAGGAGGTTTCTCCAGCCCGCTCATCGTCAAATTCATGCATGACCCCGAAGTCATCCATCTCCTGAACATGACGGCGAAAAGCACCGGGCACCACGATAATGTCGCGGGTATCTCCCAGGGCGGCAAGGGCCTGCCGATCCGACCAGCCAAGCCCCATCAGCGCGATCTGTGACGCCATTTGCAGATGCGCCTCAAGCGACCATTCCACGCCTGCCGGCAGTGATAGACGCAGCTCGAACAGCACTCGCCAGCTGCGCTCGCCCAGCCGTGCCAGCAGGGGCTCGGACAGACCGGCCAGTAGCGGCAAACTCGATGGGACGTTACGCCACGCCGCGTCGGGCAGTGGATGATGCGCCTGCCAGCGCTGCCATTTCTGCTCTTGCCACCAGCCCATGATGCCCTCGCAGACAGGTCATTGGTCCTTCAAGGATAGAAGAGGCGCGCCCACGAGGCATGACAACCCCGAAAGCGTATTGCGACCAGGATGCACCATGAAAAAGGCCTCCCACAGGGGAGGCCCGAGACGCGATGGCGTATCCATCAGACCGGCATCAGTTGGGGGTCCAGCCTCGGCCCTTCATGCAGTCATCATAGGTCTGATCATTGTCCGCCTTGTTTTCCATGACCTGGCAATCGGCCTGATCGGAATGCAGCTGCTGAGAGGTGCCATCCGGCTTTTGCCAATCCGGTCCGCCGGCACAGCCGCCGAGCCAGAGGGTGGTCAGGGCCAGGGTAGCACCGGTCATCAAAACTTTTTTCATCATCGCCTCCTGCTGATAGGGGGAACGGCAGGTATGCCTGCCGTTCCTTTACAAAGTCTAGAACAATGACATGTAAAGACAATGGTTGGTGTACAACCGTTCGTATCAATATGAATCCGGATTGGAGCCCGACTTCCACGACCAGTCACGCCAGCGCAGATCGAAAAGATCCTTGCGGCGATCCTTGAGGTTGGTCACCGAACCTTCGCTTCTGACCACGCGCAGGCGCGTCAGGTCGAGATCCGAAAACATGACCATCTCGGTGTTGGGCGTGGTCTCCGACATGACCGCGTCATGCGGGAAGGCAAAGTCCGAGGGTGAAAAGACCGAGGACTGCGCGTACTGAATATCGAGATTTTCGATCGAGGGCACGTTGCCAACGCTGCCGCAGGCGACCACGTAGCATTCGTTTTCGATCGCCCGGGCCTGGCTGCAGTGGCGCACACGCAGATAGCTGTTTTTGGTGTCGGTCCAGAACGGTACGAACAGAATGTCCATCTCCTGCTCGGCCAGAAGCCGCGGCAGTTCGGGAAATTCGACGTCATAGCAGATCAGGATGCCGACCCGTCCGGCGTCGGTCTCGAAAACGCGCAGCTCGTCGCCGCCTTCGACCACCCAGTCGCGTCGCTCCTGCGGGGTAATGTGCAGCTTGGCCTGACGCTCGATGTTGCCGTCGCGGTGACAGAGATAGGAGACGTTGTAGAGCTTGCCTTCGCTGTCTTCCTCCATCATCGAACCGGCAATGATGTTGATGTTGTAGGACACCGCCATGCGCGAGATTTCGGTCTTGAAGCGCTCGGTAAAGCCGGCCAGAAAGTGGATGGCCTTGATCTGATCGGACTGATCGGTCAGGCCCATCAGGGGGGTGTTGAAAAGCTCCGGGAAAACCGCGAAATCGCTCTGATAGTCGGCAATGGCGTCAACATAGAACTCGACCTGTTGAAGCACTTGCTCGACCGAGGCGAACTCGCGCATCTGCCACTGAACCGCGCCAACCCGTACCTGGGTCTTGCGCGTTTCCAGCACGCGCGCCACCGGCTCATAGAGGATGTTGTTCCACTCAAGCAGGGTGGCGTAGCCCTGCGAGCGCTCGTCTTCGGGCAGATACTTCTTTAAAAGGCGCTTGACCAGAAAATCGTTGGCGAGCTGAAAGGAGAGGATCGGGTCGTAGATCTCCTTGCGCGACACCTGGTCGATATACTGCGTCGGTGAAAGCTCTGCGGCGTGCTCGAAATAGTTGGGGATGCGCCCGCCGGCCAGAATGGCGCGCAGGTTCATGGAGCGGCACAGGTCCTTGCGCGCTTCATAAAGACGCCTGCCCAGACGGTAGCCCCGGTAGGCCGGGTCGATCAGCACATCGAGGCCGTAGAGTGCATCGCCCCGAACGTTGTTGAGGATGATCTCGCGGTTGCCGATCAGGTCATCGTACTTGTGCGGGTTGGAGAAGGTTTCATAGTCCACCAGCACGGTCAGCGCGACGCCGACAATGCGGTCTTCATCCTCGATGACGATCTGGCCATCCGGGAATTCGGCGATCAAGCGATCGATGGTGTGCTTTTCCCAGGCCCCGCCAATGTCGTTATAAACAACATCCATCAGCACCTTGAGTTTGGCGTAATCCTCGACTTCAAGATTGCGCAGATTGAGGTGTAGATCTTCGATCGACATGGCGATCCTTGCTCCAGAAAACGTCGGTCACGGTAGACTTCAGTCTAGCATGGGGTGGCAGAAGTACCTGGCAGCGATGCTGTCGGCCATGAGGAGTATGCCGGAGTCGCCCCATGGCCGGCGTTTGTGATTCTCCCGGCAGGTGTTTGTGATCCTCCTGACAGGTGTTTGTGATCCTCCTGACAGGTGTTTGTGATAGAGTGCGCGCGCCCTTTTGAAGGGAGCAATGCCATCCCCGGTCCCGTGGTCGGGCTTCACTCTCTGTCTGTGGTTGCTGCGCCA
This sequence comes from Kushneria sp. Sum13, assembly GCF_052692355.1. Classification (NCBI taxonomy): domain Bacteria; kingdom Pseudomonadati; phylum Pseudomonadota; class Gammaproteobacteria; order Oceanospirillales; family Halomonadaceae; genus Kushneria; species Kushneria sp. Sum13. The sequence continues at coordinate 2,628,615 of NZ_CP199847.1, read as the reverse complement.
ATGAATGCCATTGTCATTTCCATTCTTGTCATGGTCGGTCTGAGCCTTTCGCGTGTGCCGGTTGTGGCGGCCCTGATCGTGGCGGCAGTGTCCGGCGGTCTTTATAGCGGTCTCTCCATTCATGAGGTGCTTGACGCCTTCAATGACGGCATTGGTGATGGCGCCGGTATCGCGCTTTCCTATGCCTCTCTGGGCGCCTTTGCCGTGGCGCTGGCCCGCTCGGGCATTACCGAGGGTGTGGCACAGCGCTTTATCCGGGCACTCGACGGCGAGCGCACTCATCCCGGGACCCTCAAGGCGATACTGATCGTGTCCCTGCTGGGCGCCGCCATCTGCTCGCAGAATCTGGTGCCGGTGCATATCGCCTTTATTCCCATCGTGGTCATTCCGCTGCTGCCGGTCTTTAACCGTCTGAAGCTCGACCGGCGTCTCGTGGCCTGCGTAATCACCTTTGGCATTACTGCACCCTACATGCTGCTGCCGGTCGGGTTTGGCGCCATTTTTCTCAACGATATCCTGCTGGCCAACATCAACTCGGCCGGGGAAGCCGCAGGCCTTGAGATCACGGCAGCGCAGGTGCCGATGGCCATGGCGCTGCCCATTTCGGGCATGCTGGTGGGGCTTTTGGTGGCAGTCTTTATCAGCTATCGCCGGCCACGCCTTTATGAAGATCGCGCCGTAGCCCAGCAGGCAGATGCTGTCGCGCCCGAGTCGGGGACAGGCAAACAGGAGACCCGTGCCCGGCTCAGGCCGTGGCAGTGGGGCGCGCTGGTAGTATCGATCGGGGCAACCCTTGCCGTACAGCTCTGGCTGGATTCAATGGTGCTGGGGGCGCTGGCAGGTTTTGTGGTGCTCTCGGTCAGTGGCGTATTTCGCTGGCGCGAGCAGGACGGCGTCTTTACCGAAGGCATGCGTCTGATGGCGACCATCGGATTTATCATGATCACGGCGGCAGGCTTTGCCAGCGTGATGCAGGCCACCGGCGAGATCGAGGCGCTGGTGCAAAGTGCCCATACCTTTGGCAGCAGTCAGGCGCTGGCCGCGCTGATCATGCTGCTGGTTGGACTTTTCATCACCATGGGAATCGGGTCGTCGTTTTCGACCATCCCGATCATCGCATCACTTTATGTACCGCTGGCGCTGAGCTTTGGCTTCTCGCCCATGGCCACCGTCGCGCTGGTGGGTACGGCGGCGGCGCTGGGGGATGCAGGTTCGCCTGCTTCCGACTCCACGCTGGGGCCAACCTCGGGCCTTGCTGCCGACGGTCAGCACGACCATATCCGCGACTCGGTCGTGCCGACCTTTATCCATTACAACCTACCGCTGATGGCCTTTGGCTGGATTGCCGCCATGATTCTCTGAGCCGGCAGAAGCCGTTGTCCCTGTGCGGTGTTCCCTGACTGCTATAGTGAGGGATACCGCGACAGCACGACTGTCGATTTTATATCGAGAAGGAGCAAGCATGGCGCGCATCATGTATGACCTTTGTGGCGAAGATACTGCCCTGCGATTTTCTCCCTTTTGCTGGCGAGCAGCGTTGGCCATGCACCACAAGGGGCTGACCTTCGAGACCCGGGCATGGCATTTCAGCGACAAGCAGGACATTGCCTTCTCCGGTCAGGAGAAAGTGCCGGTCATCGTTGATGAAGATGATGAGGTGGTTACCGACAGCTTCGAGATCATGACCTGGCTGGATCAGAAGTATCCGGGGCCTGTCCTTTTTGGCGATGATATGGCGCGCTCACGTGCCCGCTTTATCAAGCACTGGTCGGAAACACAGCTCGGGCCGGCGCTGATGAAAATTGCCCTGCTGGATGTGTTCTCGATCATTGATCCGAAGGATCAACCGTACTTCCGGGAAAGCCGGGAGGCGCGCTTTGGGGTAACGCTTGAGCAGTTTCAGGATACCGAGCAGGGTTTTGAGATGCTGGAGAAGGCACTGCCACCGCTGCGTGCCCAGCTTGAAGGATCATCCTTTATTGATGGCGATCATCCGGGCGGCGCTGACTATCTGGTGTTCGGGATGTTCATGCTGGCCCATGTGGTCCATGACGGTGCCCTGTTCAAGGCCGATGATCCGGTCGCGCAGTGGCATGAGCGCATGCTGGATCTTTTTGGTGGGCTTGGCCGTAACGCACCGCGTGTCGGGTTGCGCTGATCCCCTGCCCGGTAAAACAAACCGCGCATTAATGACAAGGACCCGATCACCGGGTCCTTTTTTATGCAGGGCACTTTTTTTATGCAGGGCACTTTTTTTATGTAGGGCACTTTTTTATGCAAGGCACGTTGTCGATGTCACGGCTTCTGGGCCGGGTCGACAAGTGCCCGAAGCGCGCCCTGCAGCAGCGAAAGCTCCTTGCGAGTAGGAGAGGAGCGCTGATAGAAGTTCTGCAGCCGCTCCAGGGTCTGGGCATGAGGCTGGTTTAAAAAGCCGGCCTCCTGAAGCGCTGCGGCCAGTGACTGCTGAAAATGCTGCATCTGCTCACGTGTGGGGGGCAGATCCTTTTCACGTCCGCCAGTGGACGCCTGAGTGGATGCGGTGTCGTCTGCGTTGCGGTAGCGCCACGCTCGATAAAGCTCATGGGCGCAGACCTGAACGGCCTGAGAGAGATTGAGAATCGGATAGTCCGGGTTGGCCGGCAGGCTCAACTGATGCGTACAGCAGGCGATTTCATCGTTGGTCAGGCCCGAACGCTCGCGCCCGAATACCAGTGCTACCGGCATATCCTCGGCCAGTGACATCAGTTCGCGCGCCATGTCGTCGCCTTCTTCAAACTGCGGCAGGGGCAGATTGCGAAGCCGCGCAGAAAGCCCCACCACCGCGCCGCAGTCGGCGACGGCGTCTTCAAGGCTTTCCACCACGCGCGCCTGTTCCAGCAGGGATTCGCCGCCGGCGGCCATGCGCGTTGCTTCTTCATCGGGGAATTGGCGCGGATTGACCAGTACCAGCTGCGTAAGCCCCATGGTGCGCATTGCGCGTGCAGCTGCCCCAATATTACCCGGATGCCAGGTCTGCACCAGCACGATACGCACGTTATCAAGCGTTGAGCGTGGGTCAGTCATGGTGCGTCGCTCCCGAACCTGCAAACTGTCTGAGGGCCTCGCCTTCAAGACGATAGGAGAGCCACTCCCTGCGAGGCTCGGCGCCGATGGCATCGTAGAAATCAATCGCCGGCTGATTCCAGTCCAGCACCTGCCAGTCAAAGCGTGGGCAGTGGTTGTTAACGGCAATCCTTGCCAGCGCCTTCATCAATGCCAGTCCGGCCCCCTGACCTCTGGCGCTTGAGGTGACAAACACGTCTTCGACGTAGAGGCCGCGATGGCCAAGCCAGGTCGAATAGTTGAAAAAATAGACGGCAATGCCGATTGGTTGATCATCCTGCAGGGCGATCAGGGCATGGGCATGCGGGCGATCACCGAAAAGCGTGGATCGAATCATCGATTCATCCGCCTTCATTTCGTGCTCGGCACGCTCATAGATGGCAAGTTCGGTAATGAAACGAACGATGGTGGCGGCGTCATCGGGGACGGCGTCACGGATGGAAAGCGTCATGATAGCGGGCACATACGAAGGTCATGGATGAGTGCGCAAAGCCTATCATGGACATGAAAAACATGGATATAAAAAAGCCCCGCATAAAGCGGGGCTTTTGAAGGGACCCTGGGAGGGTCAGGCTTCGGGGGATGATTACATCATGCCGCCCATACCACCCATGCCGCCCATGTCACCGCCACCGGCAGCTTCCTTCTCTTCCGGATCATCGGCGACCATGGCTTCGGTCGTGATGATCAGGCCGCCAACGGAACCGGCTGACTGCAGGGCAGAGCGCGATACCTTGGCCGGGTCAAGAACACCCATTTCGAACAGATCGCCGTACTCGCCGGTCTGAGCGTTGTAGCCGAAGTTGCCTTCGCCGTCGCGAACACGGTTGAGCACTACGGAAGCTTCTTCACCAGCGTTGGTCACGATCTGGCGCAGCGGCGCTTCCAGGGCACGAATGGTCAGCTGAATGCCGTGCGTCTGGTCTTCGTTGGCGCCTTTCATGTCGCGCAGACGAGCCGAGGCACGAACCAGTGCTGTACCGCCACCAGGCACAACGCCTTCTTCAACCGCGGCGCGAGTCGAGTGCAGCGCGTCTTCAACGCGAGCCTTCTTCTCTTTCATTTCCACTTCGGTAGCCGCACCGACGCGGATAACAGCAACACCACCGGCCAGTTTGGCGACGCGTTCCTGAAGCTTCTCGCGATCGTAATCGGAAGAGGTATCTTCAATCTGCGTGCGGATCTGGCTGACGCGCGACTCGATGTCGGACTCAACACCGTTGCCGTCGATGACGGTGGTGTTTTCCTTGGACATGGTGATGCGACGAGCGCTGCCCAAGTGATCCAGAGTGGTCTGCTCAAGGCTCAGACCAACTTCTTCGGAGATCACGGTGCCGCCGGTCAGGATCGCGATGTCCTGCAGCATGGCCTTGCGACGATCACCAAAACCGGGCGCCTTGGCAGCCGCGACCTTGACGATACCGCGCATGTTGTTGACCACCAGTGTTGCCAGCGCTTCGCCTTCGATGTCTTCGGCGATGATGACCAGCGGCTTGCCGGCCTTGGCGACATTTTCCAGCACCGGCAGCAGTTCGCGGATGTTGGAGATCTTCTTGTCGACCAGCAGGATGTAGGGGTCTTCCAGCTCGACCGACATGGTTTCGTTGTTGGTCACGAAGTAGGGCGACAGATAGCCGCGATCAAACTGCATGCCTTCAACGACTTCGAGTTCGTCTTCAAAACCGCGACCTTCGTCAACAGTGATGACGCCTTCCTTGCCGACCTTTTCCATCGCGTCAGCGATGATCTGGCCGATGGTGCTGTCGCCGTTGGCGGAGATGGTACCGACCTGGGCGATGGCACGCGAATCGGTGCACGGTACGGCCATACTGCGGATTTCTTCGACGGCCTTGGCGATGGCGATGTCGATGCCACGCTTGAGATCCATCGGATTCATGCCGGCAGTAACGCCCTTGAGGCCTTCGTTGACGATGGCCTGCGCCAGAACGGTGGCAGTGGTGGTGCCGTCACCGGCAACGTCGGAAGTCTTGGAAGCAACTTCCTTGACCATCTGCGCGCCCATGTTTTCGAACCTGTCCTTCAGTTCGATTTCCTTGGCGACGGAAACGCCGTCCTTGGTGACAGTCGGTGCACCAAAGGATTTTTCCAGAACAACGTTACGACCCTTCGGCCCCAGCGTTGTCTTGACGGTATCGGCAAGAACGTTGACGCCGCGCGCCATGCGCTTGCGGGCATCATCGGAGAACTTGATCTGCTTGGCGGACATTACGGTAATTCCTCGATTCTATGTTCGTGTAAAAAATGACGTAGACGTAAAAGAGGTATCAGCCTTCGAGCACGCCGAGAATGTCGGACTCGCTCATGATCAGAACTTCTTCACCGTTGATCTTTTGTTTCTCAACGCCAAAGCCATCCTTGAAGATCACCTTGTCCCCGACCTGTACGTCGAGGGGGCGTGTCTCACCGCTTTCAAGGATACGGCCCTTGCCAACTGCGAGGATTTCACCGCGAGTCGGCTTTTCCTGCGCGTTGCCGGGCAGAACGATGCCACCGGAAGTCTTTTGTTCTTCTTCCACGCGACGAACGACAACGCGATCGTGCAAAGGACGGATGTTCATTTCTCACGTTCTCCCTAACTGGTTACATGGACTGCTCGGGGGCGTCTGGCCGGTGGCCTCATCGCCCCCAGGTTCCGGGTTACCGGAGTATTTGGGTCGATATCACGACGTGGCAGATTAATGAGGTCGCATCGGATTGTTTCAAGGGGTCGACGCAATTTTTTTACTTGCGATGATCCTTTTCACTATCAACGATTTCGCCCTCTATCACGCGGGGGTTGGACGATGAATTGGCAGAGGTGTCGCGCTCGGGCTGGGTATAGGTATCGCCCTGGCGGTCGCGGTCGGGATGATAACGATGCACGTTGACATTGCTGCGCATGAAACGCCCCAGAAGCGCGCTGCGAGAAAACGGCATAAGGCAGAATACGGCAATGGCATCGGTCAGGATGCCCGGCATGACCAGCAGAACACCTGCCATGATCAGGGCAGCACCGCGCTTGAGCTCGGCACTGGCCTCACCGCCGGTGGCCATTTTCTGCTGGGCCTGACGAAAGGAGTCCACGCCTTCACGACGTATCAGATGTATCCCGAAGGCAGCCGCCAGCACGATGACCAGCAGTACCCAGGCACCGATCAGCTTGCCCAGTACAAAAATCGAGATCAGATCCAGCAATAGAAAAAAGCCGATGGGTAACAGCAGGGGCATGATGTCTTCGCACTCTCGCGTTCAATGTGTTCACAAGGATACCGTGATCGCCCGGGCCTCCCGGTCAGGGAGCGTCAGACGCGGCAGCTGTCGATAGCACAGGATACTGGCATGTCAGGTGCAAGAGGTATATGCCCGGATGATGACAGGGGACAAAAGTCGGGCAATCGAGAGAGGAAACAGAAAGAAGGTCGGGCAGTAGAAGAAAGAAACAAAAGGGGAAACAGGCAGGGCGGCAGAGGCAGGACTGCCGCCCGGGTGTTGATCAGAGTTCGACGCTATCGCGCAGCTGGTCAACGGTTGCGCTGCCGATACCGCTGACGCGGCTCAGGTCATCGGCACTTTCATAGGTACCATGGGCTTCACGGTCAGCAATGATGGCATCGGCCTTTTTCTCTCCAATGCCCGGCAGGGCGGTCAGCTCGGCCGCAGTAGCCGTATTGATATTGACGCTTTGCGGCTCGGCCATCAGCGGTGCGGAAAGAGACAGTGCAGCGGTGGTCAAAAGCATTGCGATCAGTTTGCGAGACATGCCGGTTCCTTGTTGTAGAAGAGTTACTTCCAGAATATCGGCAGGGAGTTTTGGTTATTTAGTTTATTTTTATATATCGTTTTGGGAGGTTTGATGATCGGTGACTATCCCGCTAATGAAGTACAGCCCTTATACTGGCCGCTCGAATCGGCCACTCGAACGACAGCACAGGAGCCCGCATGTCTTCCCCTCTGATCATCGCCCTCGATCATGCCAGCCTGGACGCGGCACTGCCGCTGGTGGACCAGCTGGACCCCCGACGCTGTCGGCTCAAGGTGGGCAAGGAGCTCTTTGTCCGCAGTGGCCCGCAAGCGTTAAAGACCCTGCACCAGCGCGGTTTTGACGTCTTTCTGGATCTCAAGTTTCACGATATTCCCAATACAGTGGCCGCCGCGGTTCATGCCGCCGCCGATCACGGCGTATGGATGGTCAACGTCCATGCCTCGGGCGGTCGGCAAATGATGCAGGCGGCGCGCGATGTGCTTGTTCAAAACGGACTCGACACGCATTTGATCGCCGTGACGGTGTTGACCAGCATGGATGATGCTGCCCTTTTGGAGACTGGCGTAGCGCGTACGGCTGGCGAGCAGGCGCTGCATCTGGCCGAGCTCGCTCGCGACAGCGGTATGGATGGGGTGGTGTGTTCAGCCCGCGAGGCCGGCGAAGTGGCCGCGCAGTGTGGCGATGCGTTTTTGCGGGTGACCCCGGGCATTCGTCCGGCCTTTGCTCAGCGCGATGATCAGAGTCGGGTCATGACACCGCTTGAGGCCATGCAGGCCGGCAGTACGCATCTGGTGATTGGCCGGCCGGTGACGCGTGCCAGTGATCCGATGGCTGCGCTTGCCGCCATTGAACAGGAGCTTTCGGCACTCAAGGTGTAGCGGGTGACAAGGGAGGCAGCAGCGATGAAGGGGCAGTGGCGATAGAAATGGCGGCGGCGTTACTCGCCTTCCAGACCCGTGATCGGCTTGATCGCGCCCCACTGGCGACAGCTGGGGCAGTGCCAGTAAAGCTGTTCCCCCTGAAAGCCACAGCTTTTGCAGCGGTAACGAGCGCGCTGAGCCATAAGCTGCTCGGTATGACGCTTGAGCAGTCGCAGGTGCTCGAGCTCATGTTCGGGCACCTCCTTGAGATAAAGGTCCATCAGATAGTCGATACCGCGCAGGCTGGGGTGACGCTGAAGCTGCTCACTGACCAGACGGGTAGCGTGTTCGAGCCCGTCACGTGTGCGCAGTCGTTCGGCCAGCAGTAACACGAAGGAGACGTAGGGTGCCTTTTCGAGCTGATCATGCAGAAAATCGATCAGGCCCTGTTCATCATCCAGCAGATCAAAGGCGCGCTGAATGGGGGCCAGGGTGATGGGCACCATATCGCTGTCCTGATCACGAATGCGGCGCAGGGCGCGGATTTCATTGCGGTAACTGCCGGCGCGATGCTCGATATCGGCATAAATCCAGTTGGCACGAACGCAGGCCGAATCAATGGACAGCGCCTGCTTGAGATGACGTCGTGCGGGCCCCGGGCTGCCTTCTTCAATGTTTTGTTCGGCAAGCTCGCAGTGCCAGTGCGCAGCGGCGCGCTTGAGCGATTCATCCTGTTTTGCCAGCTGAGGCAGCGCCACGTTCAGCGCTGCCTGCCAGTCCTTTTCCCGCTCAAAAAGATCCACCATCAGGCGCTTGGCGGCGGTCGCGGTCTGTTCGTTTTCACACTGTCGTACCAGCCCGTCGAGCAGCCGTTCAGCACGGTCGAGTACGCCAAGACGCATGAAGTCGCGGGCCAGCTCAAGCTGCACCTGCTCACTTTGCTGTGTGGTCAGTACAGGGCGTGCCAATAGATTCTGGTGAATGCGCACGGCACGGTCGGTTTCACCGCGCATGCGAAAGAGATTGCCCAGCGCAATGTGGGTGTCGATGGTATCGCCGTTGACTTCAAGCGCCTGTACGAAGGTCTCGATGGCGCGGTCGGGCTGCTCGTTGAGCAAAAAGTTCAGCCCGACAAAATAGTCGCGGGACAGGTGCTGACCGGACAGCGTTCGCTGGCGATAGCGATAGTGCTTTCGCTCCATGCGGCCCAGCCACCAGCCGATGCCGATGGCCGCAACGAGTATAAGGAGCAGCACGGGATCCGGCATTCAGGGGGCTTCCTTGAACTCCTGAACGCGCAGACGATCAAGCTCCTTGCGCTGTTGCTGATTGTCGTGGCGGGTACGCATGAGCGTGGTACGCAGACGCAGATAAAGGCCTGACATGGCTACCATGCCCAGCAGCACGCCAACCACCAGCGTTGACAGCAGCCACAGGGACAGCGATGCAGGCGGCAATTCTGCCCAGATGACATCCAGCGGTACAGTCTGCTGATTGCGCACGGCAAACAGCATGCCCAGAAGGAGAACGATCAGTGTGACAACAGCAAGTACCACGCCCTTGAGCCAGCGCATAGCAGATCCCTGATTTTCCTTGTCCAATTGCAGGCAGTGTAACACCGGCAATGGCATGCAGCGATGTTTACAGCGCTTGCCCGCAAGCGTTATGCAACAGGTGTCATCGTGAGGCAGGGGTGATGCGAGCGGGGATCAGAACCCATGTTCGCGGCTGGAGTTGACCTGCTCGCGCAGCTCCTTGCCTGGCTTGAAATGGGGAACGTGCTTGCCGCTGAGGCTGACAGCGTCTCCCGTTTTGGGATTGCGTCCGGTGCGTGGTTCGCGATAGTGAAGGGAAAAACTGCCAAAGCCGCGTATTTCGACCCGACCGCCATTGGCCAGCGTATCGGTAATATCGTCAAGAATCAGGCGAACCGCCGACTCTACCTCCTTGACGGACAATTCTGACTGTTGCGCAGCAATCTGTTCGATCAATTCGGACTTCGTCATCGGGGGTTCTCCATCCGGCCTGTCGGGAGCCTTTACAAGGCTTTTTGTTTGGTTTCAGCATAGCCGCTAATGTGAGATAAAACAACGCACTACATGCCGCTCAAAATTTGTGTCAGGGGTGGCTTTCAAAGTTTCAGACAATCATGGGCGTGGCGCGCTGGCTGCGTATAATGGGGCAGGGTCAACCGCCCTCTGACAGGAGATCGATGTGAGCGAAGAACAAGCCTTTGATGCCACGGCGCGCAAGCGTCTTTACTGGCATTCCCGGCGTGGCATGTGGGAGCTGGACCTGATGCTGGTGCCCTTTATCGAGAACTGCTTCGATGGGCTCAGTGATGAAGATCAGTATGCCTATCAGGCGCTGCTTGCCTGCGAGGATCAGGACCTTTTTCTGTGGCTGATGCGCCGCGAGCTTCCCGACGATCCGGCCCTGACTCCCATTATTACCAAAATCGTGGATTATGCCGAAAGCACCCGTACAAGTGACGTTCGCCCGCTCTAGGGTCGTAATCGGGCTCTATGGTCTGATCGGGAGCGCCATTGCACTCGCCTGTGTCCTGTGGCTTTCCACCCTCTGGGCAGGCGTGATGTTTCTCGTGCTAGTCGCATTGGGAGAGTATCAGGCGAGGCGTTTGCCGCCTCCGCTTCGCACGACCGACAGTGGCCAGTGGGAGCAGTATCGTGACGGGCAATGGCGGGGTGTGGCCCTTGAAGTCTCAAGACTTGGGCCACTGCTTTGTGAAGTGCGCATCGAGCGACGCCGTTATGCGCTCTGGTATGACATGCTGCCGCCCGAGCAGTTTCGCCGACTGCGTCAGGCGCTTTTGAACCGCTCCGCCACCGGCAATAATATCCCGGGCGAACTGCCTCAGGGCTGAGCACTGTCAGCAGGGCGCTCGTCGCTCAGACGCCTGCCGCCCACCAGATGATGACGATTGGCCCGTTTTCTGAGCCGCGAACTGGGTAGGCGTTGAATATTGCCCAGATAGCCGACCAGGGCGCGAGCCTGTCGCGCCAGTTCCCGGTTGAGCCATAAATAGCCACTCGGGCTGAACAGGGCGCGACCTGATGAGGAGCGCCCGGAGAAGGCCCGGTTAACGTAGCGCTGCAGGTCCAGCGCCGCAATATTCATGTCGATCTGCTGACCGGTGCGCACCTGATGGGCCAGCATCGACAGCGACCGTGCCAGCTGCTGTTGATCAATACGCAGCCCTTCAAGACTTTCAATGATCTCGTGACCGTTGCGGGTATCCCAGTGGGTTTCCAGCAGCAGTTCGACGGTCGAAATCATGCGTCGCTCCAGCGACAGCAGGCTGTTGAGCTCGCCGCGCCGTAGCCTTCCTTCCTTGTGAACGGCATCTACCAGACCGCGTTGCTTGATCAGCTGCGTGGTGGTCTTTTTCATCTCTTCCAGTGCCTGGTCGTGATCGGCTTCGGTGGCCAGCGTGTGGGCATAATAGAGGCTCGCCAGACGATCAAGATTATCGGCCAGCATGAAGCGAAACAGGTCCGTGGCCTTCTGGGGCAGCACGATGATCGTGATCAGAATGCCGATACTGGTGCCCAGCAGCACGTCAAAGGCGCGCCACAGGGCAATGGTCAGATCCTGATTGCCATCGCCGGTGACCATCAGGATCGTGATGCCAAACATCAGTACGCTATAGCCATAGCGTGAGGTAAAGGTGGCGTGCAGCGCCACGGCAATGGCGGCCAGCGTCAGCACCTGAATGGTGCCCGGCGGTGCCGACGGAATCAGCAGCAGAGCGACGCCCAGAAGCCCGCCCAGCGCGGTGCCGATCAGGCGCTGGCCGCCTTTGTCGAGCACGCCACCGACATGGGGCAGGTTCCCCATGACCATCAGGGTGCTGACCGGCGCCCAGATGCTGTGGGGAATGTTGAAAACAGACACGATGCAAAAGGTCACGCTGAGCGCGATGGTGGCGCGCAGGGTGTAAAGATAGTGACGGTATCGATAGTTGAAGTAGGGATCGCGAAAGCGTATGCGTGCCATGGGGCGCCAGGCTGAAGAATTGAATGTCCCTATCTTATCGCCGAAGAATCCGAAAACTCGAGCAAAAATCCTGTTTTACCGACGATCGGGGCGGCGTTGCACCGCCCCGATGGGTATCATGCCGCGCCGCTTTCGCGCGCTACCATGAGCTCCTCGGCAAAGTGGCAGGCCACCTGGGCGCCCCCGACCTCGCGAAGCTCGGGGCGTCTGTCAGCGCACTCGGGCCGGGCATGCGGGCAGCGCCGATGAAAGGCGCAGCCCGGCGGCGGTGACAGCGGTGAGGGTAGTTCGCCGCTCAGCGCGATGCGGTGTCGCTGCTCATCGGGGTTGACCGATGGCGTTGCCGACAGCAGCGCCTGCGTGTAGGGATGGCGCGGCGTTTCAAACAGCGCCTCGCGCGAGCCCACCTCCACCGGCCGGCCCAGATACATCACCATGACGTTGTCGGCCACATGGCGTACCACGCTCAGATCGTGCGAGATGAACAGATAGGCCAGCCCGAACTCCTCCTGCAGGTCGTTAAGCAGATTGAGCACCTGCGCCTGGACCGAGACATCCAGTGCCGAAACGGGCTCATCGAGCACCAGCACTCTGGGCCGCAGCATCAGAGCGCGCGCCACGGCAATACGCTGACGCTGACCGCCGGAAAACATGTGCGGGTAGCGGTCGTAATGCTCCGGTCGCAGCCCGACGCGGGCGAGCATATCCTGTGCCATGCGACGGCGCTCATCGGCCGGTGTCGAAGTGTTGATGACCAGGGGCTCTTCCAGAATGGTGCCAATGCGCTTGCGCGGGTTGAGCGAGCCATAGGGGTTTTGAAACACCATCTGCACATCACGGCGCAGGGCGGCCAGGGTCTGCCGGTCCGGATTGGCCGCGTCACGCCCGCCCACCGAAAGCGTCCCCGATGACGGCGGTTCCACCAGCGTCAGCATGCGGGCAAGCGTTGACTTGCCACAGCCGGACTCTCCCACCACGGCCAGGGTTTCTCCGCTGTGAAGGGTGAAGCTGACGCCGCGTACGGCATGAAGTTCGGCGCGGCGCAGAAAACCCTGGCGCACCTGATAGGTCTGAACGAGGTCGCGCGCTTCCATCAGGGGCGCGTCGAGCAAGGATTTATCAAGAATGTTGGGTCTGCTCATGGGGCGATCTCCAGAACCTCTTCATTCAGCGGGTGATAACAGCGCACATGACGCGTGCCGAGGCCGGTTTCCGCATGGATGGCCTCAAGCGCCGGTCGGCTGGCGCGGCAGTCCTTTTGGGCATGGGCGCAGCGCGGATGAAAAAGACAGCCCTGCGGACGGTCGTTGATGCCCGGCACCACACCGGGGATGGTCGGCAGGCGCATCGTGCCCGGATGACGCTCCGGCAGGGCATTGAGCAGTGCCCCGGTATAGGGATGGGCAGGCTCACGGAAGACGTCGTGACTGGTGCCGGTTTCCATCAGCTGCCCGGCGTACATGACGGCCACGCGTTTGGCGGCGCCGGCCACTACGCCCATGTCATGAGTGATCAGGATCATGCCCATCCCGCGCTCTTCCTGAAGCCTGAGCAAAAGATCCAGGATCTGCGCCTGAATGGTCACATCCAGCGCCGTGGTGGGCTCATCGGCGATCAAAAGCCGCGGGTTGCAGGCAATCGCCATGGCAATCATGACGCGTTGATTCATGCCGCCCGAAAGTTGATGCGGGTAGTCGCTCAGGCGTTTGGCAGGGGCCGGAATGCCGACCTGGTCCAGCAGCTCAATGGCGCGCTCGCGGCGCTGACGGCGACCACCGCCTTCGTGGGCCTTGATGGCCTCCAGCAGCTGAAAGCCGATGGTAAAGCTCGGGTTGAGGCTGGTGCTCGGTTCCTGAAAGATCATCGCGATGTCGTTGCCGGTCAGGCGACGCCGGGCGCGGTCACTCAGGGTCTGCATGTCCTGCCCGGCAAAGTGAAACCGGCTGGCCTCGACCCGGGCGTTGAAGGGCAAAAGCCCCATCATTGCCAGCATGGTCACGCTCTTGCCGGACCCGGATTCCCCGACGATGCCGAGCACTTCGCCTTCTTCCAGCGTCAGACTCAGATCCGATACCGCAGGAAAGGTCCCTTCATCCGTGTCGAAGGACACGCTGAGCTGTTCAATCTCCAGAAGCGCCATGACGCTCTCCTGTTTTGCAATGGTCGACGTTTGTCGTTGTTGTCGTGTCTGTACAGCCGTGGCCGTTATCATCAGCGCTTGAGGCGCGGGTCGAGCGCATCGCGCAGGCCGTCACCCATGATGTTGAAGGCCAGCACCGTGATCAAAACGGCAAGTCCCGGGAAGGTCACCACCCACCAGGCCTGCAGCACATACTGGCGCGCATCGGCCAGCATGCTGCCCCATTCCGGCGTCGGCGGCTGGGCCCCCAATCCGAGAAAGCCAAGTGCTGCGGCATCCAGCACGGCATTGGAGAAGCTGAGCGTGGCCTGAACGATCAATGGCGCCAGGCAGTTGGGCAGGATGGTGATGAACATCAGTCGGAACACGCCGGCGCCGGCCAGCCGTGAGGCCATGACGTATTCGCGCTCACGCTCGGTGATCACCGAGCTGCGCGTCAGGCGTACGTAGTGGGGCAGATAGACCACCGCAATCGCCAGCATGGCGTTGAAAAGCCCCGGCCCGAGTACGGCGACCACGACCACGGCCAGCAGCAGGCTCGGGATCGACAGCATGATGTCCATTAATCGCATGATGACGGTATCGATCCAGCCGCGCAGAAAACCGGCCAGAAGACCCAGCAGCACGCCGATGCCCAGTGACAGCGACACCACGATGACGCCAATGGTCATCGACAGTCGCGCGCCGTGAATCAGGCGGCTCAGGATGTCGCGGCCCAGGTCGTCGGTGCCCAGCACGAAGCGCAGGGAGCCGCCGTCCTGCCAGAAGGGCGGCGTGAGCACGCTGTCACGAAACTGTGCAACCGGTGAGTAGGGCGCGACCACGTTGGCCAGGCAGGCGATCACGATGATCAGCGCGATAATGACCATGCCGGCCAGGGCGGCGCGGTTGCGGCGAAAGCTTCGCCAGGCATCTTTAAGCGGTGAGGGGCGCTGCGTCGTACGCTCGGTCGAGGCGCCGTCGTTGATGTCCGGCACGGCGGCCGGGGGCTGAGGGGTAACCTGTGTCATGTGTGGCCTCCGGGCTCAGCGACTGTTGCGAATGCGGGGATTGATCAGCCCATAGAGCAGATCAACGATCAGATTGACCATCATGACGATCAGGGCAATCAGCAGGATACCGCCCTGAAGCGAGGGGTAGTCGCGCCGTCCGACGGCATCGATCAGCCACTTGCCTATACCGGGCCAGGAGAAGATGGTCTCGGTGAGAATGGCGCCGGAAAAGAGCAGCCCAATCTGCAGCCCGATCACCGTGGTTACCGGAATCATGGCGTTGCGCAGGGCATGAATGGCAATGATGCGCCAAGGGGAAAGCCCCTTGGCCCGTGCGGTACGGATATAGTCCTCGCCCAGCACCTCGAGAATCGATGACCGCGTCATGCGGGCAATCACGGCCAGCGGGATGGTGGCCAGTACGACCGTGGGCAGAATCAGATGCTGCAGGGCATCGGCGAAGGCGCCGGGCTCTCCGGAAAGCAGGGTATCGATCAGCATGAAACCGGTCGGGGTGTCGATCCAGTAGCTCGAGGAGAGACGTCCCGAGACCGGCGTCCAGCCCAGAATTCCCGAGAAGAAAATGATCAAAAGCAGGCCCCACCAGAAAATCGGCATCGAATAGCCGGTCAGCGAGGTGCCCATGACGGTGTGATCGATGATCGAGCCGCGCTTGATGCCGGCAATGACACCCAGCGGAATGCCCAGACACACGGCCAGTAGCATGGCGCAAAAGCCAAGCTCGAGCGTGGCCGGGAAAAGTGACATGAATTCATCGAGTACCGGGTTGCTGCTGATCAGCGAGTGACCCAGATCACCATGGGCCAGATTGCCCAGAAAGCTCAGATACTGCTCCCACATCGGCCGGTCCAGCCCCAGCTCCGCCATCACCTCGGCGTGCCGTTCAGCAGAGATGCCGCGCTCGCCGGCCATGATGGCGACAGGGTCACCGGGAATCAGGTGCACTAGCGTAAAGGTCACCAGCGTGATGCCCAGAAGCGTTGGGATCAGCATTAAAAGTTTGCGAAAGACAAAGCTCAACATAGGGGTTTCCGCCACCGCGAACGTGTAATCCGTACCTGCCAACAGCACGCCGACATGGCCTGTAGGCCAGAGCGCGTGATGATCAGCAGGGATGGGCAGGCAATGAACACGGGCTGTGCAATGATTGCGCCGGGTTCATGCTTGAAGGTCGGGATCCGGTCTAGCCGGGATCCGGCCGACACGGGCCGGCCACGGAAGTGGCACGAAGGGTCAGGCGAGCCTTGTAAAGACGGCGAGTCGAGAGGGTATTGGTCATGGTCATGTATCCATACTTGTTATTGTTGCTGCAGCGAGCAGGCCTTTTTAGGCAGTGATGCAGTAAGTGATAGACCCTAGGGGATTGTGTTGACCCTGTCCATGCTCGTAAGGGCGCATGGACAGGGATCGATGCTGATCATTCGGGCGCCCAGTCAAGCCCGGAGGCCGCAAGCCGCGCCATTCGTCCGACCGGCCAGGCCTGGTTATGCTCACCGTGGCCGAAGGGCACCTGGTGGTAGAGCGCAATATCATGGGGGGCCAGCCACGCCTGCACCATCGCCTCGACACTGCTGTCACCGGTATCACAGTCGGTAAAGCTGCCCAGACAGACCGCGCTCAAACGACCCGGCGCCAGACTCGCCAGCAGCTGGCAGAAACTGCGCTCAAGGCGATAGAGCCGCTCGCCCACATCTTCCAGCATCAAAATGGCACCGTACGGAACGTGCAGGGCGCCAGAGGTGCCGGCAACACTGGCAAGCGTGGTGAGATTGCCACCGATGAGCGGACCCTCTACAGGCGCATCGGGCCCGGCCACGTGCGTCACCGTCATGTGGCCGGCGCTGCCCTGAAGCACTGGTGCAATGCTGGCCATGGACGCGGCCCGTGCCTCGCGCGCCACTCCATTGGCCTGTTCAAGCAGGGCCAGCTCGGTGGCCACCGGCGCATGAAGCGCCCGGCGGCCCCGGGCATGAAAGGCGCTCAGCAATACGCTGATGTCGGAGTAGCCCAGAAGCGGCACATCGGGCAGGTGCTGCCAGTCGATGTGATCCATCAGCTGAGCGCAGCCGTAGCCGCCGCGCAGGCACCACACGGCTGTCACGTCTGCCAGATTGAAGGCGGCGTGAAAATCCTCAAGGCGCTGCTCGACGGTGCCGGCCAGATAGCGATGCCGCGCCCGGGCGTGGTCCATAAGCTGTGGGCAGTAGCCCATTTGTGTCAGCAGTGTGCAGGTGGCTTCGATGCGCTCGGGTAATACCGCGCCGGCCGGGGCAATAAGGGCCACGGTGCGTGGGCCATCGCCCAGCGGTCGCAGCGCGGAGGGTTCAATGATGGGTGACGTCATGGGCAGCTGTCCGAAAGGCATGAAAAACCCCGCTCGTCAGAGCGGGGCTCTATCCTACGTCAGGGACGTTACTCCTTGATATCTACCCCATAGAAGATGTGGGAGCCGGTCGGCTGTACCTGATAGCCGGTGACGTTGCTGCGAACCGGATCGTAGACAATCGAGTGGGCGATCGGCAGCCAGGGCATCTGGTCGCGGAAGATCTCCTGCGCCTGCACATAGAGCTTTGTGCGTTCATCCTGATCGGTGGCCGTGGCTGCCTGTCGGATGATGTCGTCGTACTCCGTATTACACCACTTGGCGTAGTTGGAGCCATCGCGTGCGGCATTGCACGACAGCAGGGTATTGAGGAAGTTGTCCGGGTCACCATTGTCCCCGGTCCAGCCAAAGAGACCGGTCATCGCCTCGCCCTCAGAGGCACGGCGCAGATACTCGCCCCACTCGTAGGACACGATTTCGGCGTTGACACCGATTTTACGCCAGTCGGACTGAATGATTTCCGCCATGCGCCGCGCGTTGGGGTTATAGGGACGCTGTACCGGCATGGCCCATAGCTGGGTCTTCAGGTCCTTGACGCCGGCCTCGGCAAGCAGCTTTTTGGCCTGCTCGGGATCGTAAGGGATCTCCTTGACGTTCTCGTCATAGCCCCAGATCGTCGGTGGAATCGGGTTTTTGGCCTTCTCGCCGGCGCCCTGATACACCGATTTGATAATCGCATCGCGATCGACGGCCATCGACAGGGCGCGGCGTACCTTCGGGTTATCGAACGGCGGCTTCTCGGTCTGAAAGGAGAGATAGCCCACGTTCAGCCCTTCGGCCGATTCCAGGTTGATATTGGGATCGTTGCGCATCGCCTCCAGATCGGCCGGATTGGGGAAGACCATGACCTGACATTCGTTGGCCTGAAGCTTCTGGAAGCGCACCGAGGCGTCGGGCGTGATTGAAAACACCAGGCGGTCCAGCGGTGATTTGCCTTCCCAGTAATCCGGATGCGCCTGATAGCGAATGTAGGCATCGCGCTGAAAGCCGGCAAACTGGAACGGTCCGGTGCCCACGGGTTGCTGGTTCATGCGCTCCGGGTGGTTTTCCTTCATCAGCTGGTCGGCGTATTCCCCTGACAAAATCGAGGCAAAGTCCATGGCCATGTCAGACAGGAAAGGCGCCGAGGCGCGGCTCAGATGAAAGCGTACGGTATGGTCATCGACCTTCTCGACGCTTTCGATCAGATCCGGCATGCCCATGCCTTCGAAGTACTCATAGCCGCTGCCGACCCCGTGCCAAGGGTTATCGTCTTCCAGCTGGCGGTTAAACGAATAGAGCACGTCATCGGCGTTGAATTCGCGTGACGGGGTGAAGTAGTCCGTGGTCTGGAACTTCACGCCCTTGCGCAGGTGGAAGGTATAGGTCTGGCCGTCATCGGAGACCTCCCACGACTCGGCCAGCGCCGGCTTGATCTCGGTTGTGCCGGACTTGAACTCCACCAGACGGTTGTAAATGGTGCGCGAGGAGGCATCGAAGGTGGTCCCGGCCGTATAGTGCTGCGGGTTAAAACCTTCGGGACTCGCTTCCGAGCAATAGACGAGAGTCTTGGCATGGGCAGTACCGGTGGCCGCCATCAACAGGCCACCTGCCAGCATCAGCCGGCGTGAGGTTTTCTGGGTCATGAGCACGTCTTTTGTATATTGTTGGTGTGACCGGCCGGGTAGGCCGGCTGTCGCCACGCGACCGACGATAAGTCGAGCCCGTGGGGTAACGTCATGACACAACGTCACGCATTGAAACTATGTCGGGGTCGGGCAGGCTGTCAATCACTGCTATCACGCTCTGGGCCTGGACCTGAGTCTAATAGCGACATGCATTGCTCCGAAAGGGACGCCTTTGTGACGGGGCGGCACAGGGCAGGTACGGGCCATTGGCACCGATACAGCACCGTTAGGTATCAGCGCCAGAGGTTCTACATCAGCATAATAAAGAGTCAGAAATGAAGACGTGGCCTGTCGAAGAAGGTTACATATTGTCGGCTGAAAGGCCATGGCGTACAGACGTGAGTGATCGATGCCCTCTGGTGGAGGCATAAAAAAATATGATCTGCAAAAGGGTATTGGACTCGGAAAGAGTCACTTGAAAAACAAGGGCAGGGAAGCGGTCATGCTGAAAGGTTTGGTGCCCGGAGCCGGGATCGAACCGGCACGACCTTGCGGTCGAGGGATTTTAAGTCCCTTGCGTCTACCTGTTCCGCCATCCGGGCGAGGAGTCGACGGCTTTATCTGCTTGAGGCCATCTGATAAGGCCGGAGGTCAGGCAGAAGGGATATGGAGGCTGGAGTCGGAATCGAACCGGCGTACACGGAGTTGCAGTCCGCTGCATAACCACTCTGCCATCCAGCCTCAAAACGCTGCGGAAAACGAATCGTGATACTCGTTGACCTGTCCGTTGATCCCGTAAGGGATGGAGCGGGAAAGGAGATTCGAACTCCCGACCCTCGCCTTGGCAAGGCGATGCTCTACCACTGAGCTATTCCCGCTCAACGGGTGCGAAATATACCGATGTGACAGAAACCTGTCAAACAAAACCCGGTAAAAATCGCACCTGAGTCACACGTTACGCTCACATCGAGCGTGTCAGTTCAGGCCAGGCAGCCCGCAGATACTTGTACATCGACCAGAGCGTCAGAATGGCGGCCAGATACAGCAGCAAAAAGCCTGCCTGCGCCAGTAGGGTACCGGGCGCAAACCCCAGCAGCAGGATAATCGAGATCATCTGAAAGGCGGTCTTGTACTTGCCAATGCTGGAGACCGACACGCTGGCACGCTTGCCAAGTTCCGCCATCCACTCCCGCAGTGCCGAGATCACGATCTCGCGACCGATGATCACCAGCGCCGGCAGCGTCAGGATCACATCGCTGTAGAACTCGATGAGTACCCCCAGGGCGACGGCAACCATCAGCTTGTCGGCGACCGGGTCCAGAAAGGCACCAAAGGGTGTGCTCTGGTTCCAGCGGCGTGCCAGATAGCCATCAAACCAGTCAGTGACCGAGGCGATGGTGAACAGCAGGGCGGCCAGTGGATTGCTCCAGCCGGTCGTCAGGTAGAATACGATGACCAAAAGCGGTATGAGAAAAATTCTCGTCAGCGTCAAGATATTGGGGATGCTCATGGCACTTCGGGTCCTGACCGGGGGTGAAACGTACCTGCAAGAGTTCTGGATTCTAACGCCTGAACGCGCTGTCAGCCATGCAGTGCCTGATGAATCTGTGTAGCAAGTTGTGCATTGATGCCTGGAACACGGGCGAGATCGTCGCGGGAGGCGTTGCGGATGCCCTGCAGACCACCAAAATGGCGCAGCAGCTCCCGGCGTCTTTTTGGGCCGATGCCGGGAATCTCCTGAAGGGTAGACGAACGTCGCGCCTTGTCACGCTGTTGACGGTGCCCGGTAATGGCGAAGCGGTGCGCTTCATCGCGAATGTGCTGGATCAGATGCAGCGCGCCGGAGGAGCTTTCCAGCGTCATACTGCGCTCGACGGTATCGATAAACAGCGTCTCAAGGCCGGGTTTGCGGGTTGTCCCCTTGGCCACGCCCAGCAGCACGATGTCAAAAACGCCCTGTTCCTCGAACACCTCGCGCGCCATGTTGAGCTGTCCCTTGCCGCCATCCACGATCAGGATGTCGGGCCTTGCCACATCACCGCTTTGAATGCGCTTGTAGCGTCGCGTCAGGGCCTGACGCATGGCGGCGTAGTCATCGCCGGCCGCCACGCCCTCGATGTTGAAGCGGCGATAGTCCGACTTGACCGGGCCGCTTTGGTCGAACACCACGCAGGAGGCCACCGTGGCTTCGCCGCTGCTGTGGCTGATGTCAAAACACTCCATCCGTTGAGGCGTTTCTTCCAGATCCAGCGCCTGAGCCAGCGCCTTGAAACGTGCGTTGAGCTGCTGGCGGCTGGCCAGTTTGGTGGCCAGATGCTGGTCGGCATTGGTTTGCGCCAGCTCAAGCCATTGGGCACGGTGGCCGCGGACCTGATGAGCAATGCGTACCCGGCGCTCGGCGTGTTCGGAAAGGGCGTCCTGCAAAATCTCCCGGTCCTCAACGGCATGGGAGGTCAGTACCTCTGTCGGCATTTCATTGCTCTGGCCCAGATAGTACTGGCTGACAAAGCTGCTCAATAGTGCCTCGGAGCTTAGATCCAGCCCGTTGTCGGGCATGTGATGACGTGAGCCGAGCACCCGCCCCTGGCGGATGATCAGCACGCTGACGCACAGCCCGCCCGGGCGTTCGGCCAGTGCGAAGACATCGGCGTCACCACCGGCGGTGTCTACCGACTGCTGGCTCTGCAGACGGCGAAGCTGCTGGACCTGGTCGCGCAGAAAGGCGGCCTGCTCGAACTGAAGTGCCTTTGCCGCCGCTTCCATGTCGGTATAGAGCTTTTGGGTGACCTGATCACTCTTGCCTTCCATGCACATCAGCGCATGGTTGAGATCGCGCTGATAGTCTTCCTGAGTGATGTAGCCCACACAGGGCGCCGTGCAGCGGTCGATCTGATACTGCAGGCAGGGACGGCTGCGGTGGGCAAAGACCGAATCCTCACAGTTTCGTATGCGAAAGATCTTCTGCATCAGCGACAGACTCTCCCGCACGGCGCCGGAGCTGGTGAAGGGGCCAAAGTAGCGTCCGTCGCCGCGTTTTTGACGTACGCGGCGAAGCTCCAGTGAAGGGTAGGGGTGGCGGTCGCTGGCAAAGATGTACGGGTAGGATTTGTCATCGCGCAGCAGGATGTTATAGGGCGGACGTTGCTGTTTGATCAGCGTCTGCTCCAGCAGCAGCGCCTCGGTTTCGCTGCGGGTCACGGTCACCTGAATGTCCCGGATACGGCTGACCAGTGCCTGGGTCTTGGCATTGAGCCCCGTATTGCGGAAATAGCTCGACAGGCGCGCCTTGAGACGCTTGGCCTTGCCGACATAAAGGACATTCTCGTGCTCATCGAGCATGCGATAGACGCCCGGTGATTCGGTGACCGTTTTGAGAAACTGACGTGGATCGAACGCCGTGATCACCTCATCGTTCATGGTGGCCTCCGCAAGTGATAGTGCCTTCATTTTAACAGATATCCCTGAAAAGACCGTGGCTATCCGGCGGCGTGCCTGCGCGCTCATGGTGGCCACGGGACCCTGATGTTCACGGAAATATAAAAAGGGTGTTGACGCCAACGCTCAGGTGTCGTAAATTACGCACCGGTTCGGGGCCTTAGCTCAGCTGGGAGAGCGCAACACTGGCAGTGTTGAGGTCAGCGGTTCGATCCCGCTAGGCTCCACCAAAAACATGATCAAAAAAGCCGCTTACAGCCTCGCTGAAGCGGCTTTTTTGTGTCTGCTTTTTGACCTTTCCTGCCAATGTCCGACAGGAACAGATAGTGCCCGGCAGAAATAAATAGTGTCCGGCAGAAATGAATAAAAAGGCGCGCCTGTTCATCTCTCGGGCTTCTATCTGGCTCTTTTCCCCCGCCTTTATCCCTGCGTATCCGTCATATCCTCCCGGCGTCCTTGCACCAAACATCAGCAAAAACCATATTTTTATGCCTGAAATTTTGTCACGCCCCTTCGTGTTAACCGCGCGCTGCCGATAACAACTGTATAGGAGGTGCTCGTCATGACATGTGTCGCGCTGTAGCGCCTTCTGCGATAGCGCCCCGGCCAGGGGGGGCTGACGTCTGTCGGCGGTTCAATGGGGGGATTGCCTTTGCTTCCTTGTTCCCGGGCACACACCTGATGCAGGACAAATGAACATGACCAGTAGTGAACAGGCCACGGTTGCCAACATCATGAGCCGGGATGTCGTGACACTGCGTCTGGAACAGACGCTTCACGATGGCAACGAACTGATGCGGGAGAACCGCATACGCCATCTCCCGGTACTGGATGAGCAGGGGCATCTGGTGGGATTGCTTGATCAGAAGGTGGTCCTGAAGGAGGCGCTGCGCATTGCCGATAATTTCGGTTCAAAGCGCTTGAGTCATCATCTGAAGCGTATTTCACTGAACGATGTGATCTCGAGGGAAGTGCTGACGCTGTCCATCGATACGCCGCTTGTCGACGCCGGGCAAACGTTTCTGGCGCATCGTCAGGGTGCGCTGCCGGTTCTGGACGCCGAAGGCCACCTTGTCGGCATTCTGTCGTCAGTGGATTTCGTTCGTCTGGCGGTTGCGTTGCTGGAAACATCATCGAGCTGAGGCCAGCCTGACGGTCGTCATCAAGTGTTCAGAACCTGCAAAACATGAAAGGAAAGGCGCCTCCCTTGCAGGAGGCGCCTTTACGTGACGGCCCGGATACGGCCGCCGCTGCCATCAGGCCGTGGTGTTGATGCGTGTTCCCACCATGCCTTCGGTGGCAAGTTTTGGCATCGTGTCGACTGACGACATCAGCTGCGCCATCTGATCGGCCTGGCCGTCCAGTGACTTTTTCAGAACACTGGTCTGTATGTCACTGCTGAGCTGGTGCTGCTGCAGTGCCATTGAGGCATTGACCATGCTATTCACGCTCATGTCCATGGGCGTTCTCCTGCATCGAGTGGATCACCGCTGCACCTGCAGCGGGTGGCACCTCAGCCAATGATGGCTTCGGCGGCCTCGGGTGACAGCGTCTCAAGTACTACGCACTCTGCCGCCTCGGGCACAAGACCGGTAATTTTGACCCGGTAGTAATAATGGACATCGTTACCACTGTCCGTTTTTCCAGCCACGACACTCGACATCATGTGGCATTCATCGCCCGGATGAAGATCCGGTGGCATCAATTCGATGGGAATCCATGCCGTGGTTCCGGTTGCAAGCATAAATCGCTCCTGATCAGGCAGCACAGGCTACCCGTATGGCTCTCTTATCGGCATCGGGCGCCATCGCTTTAGTCCTGCTCGATTCACGGCATCAGCGAGAGATCAGCTCATGACACTGGCGGCTCGGAGGGCTGAACCGCGAGCACCTCACACAGGGCTTCCACGGGCCCGACTTCCCTGACCAGCAGCGCACAGGTCACGCGCTCTCCGGTATCGCGCGCCAGGCGTAAGTGAAACAGCGTGCCCACGTCGGCATTGTCAGGCAGCTCTTCGAGTGCCACGACCAGCTCATCGCCTGTGGTCATTTCGTCATCCCGTTATCGAAGGTGATTGGTCGAGGATCATCTTGCGAAGCGTTTAACTGTATTTATATACAGTTTTTAGCTTGCTCATGACCCTCTTTGGCGTAATAATTATCCATAAGGGATAATTGTTGTCCTGATGAGTTATCTTTTACCAACAGACTCACAAGGAGATGTTCATGTGGAACGTGCTCTGGGGGTTCTGCGGCAGAATCCCCGCCCGCGTATTGATTGCACTGGTTGCCATTGCGCTTTTGATCGGTGGTCTGTGGGGATTTACCCAGCGACTGGATCAGTGGCGACAGGCGCTTTCCAGCGCTCAGGAAGATGCCCGCAGTGCCCATGAGCTTGCCGAGCGCCAGCAACTGGTAGCGCGTGCCTGGCAGGCTCACGCCGAGCATCTGGCCAGGATCGGGGCCCGCCGCGAGCAGGAACTTGAGGCCAATCAGCGGGCGCTGGCCGGAAAACGACAACAGCTGGAGAGGATAATCAATGATGACCAGACATCAAAGAAATGGGCTGATCACGCTGTGCCTGACGGGATACATCAATGGCTGCGCCAGCTCGCCGGGGCCGATGACCCCGGTGATGGTGCCGCCACCGCCCATGCCCCGTTATCTGACACAGCCTCTGCCGGCGCCGGAGGGGATCGACAATATCCGTACCAATCAGGACCTGATTTCATTGCTGACGGACTACGAACAGCTTCGACGGCGCATGAACACTGATCGCGAGAGTGTTCAGAGACTATGGGAAGGCATGAAATTATCGATGACCAGCGACAGGGTCACAACCGACAGTGGCATAACAGACAGCACCATGACGGACAGTGCCATGACAGACAGGAATGGCGATGAGCAAAACGAACAATGAGTAGACCCACCTCGACGTCATCGCCCGGGCGATGACGTCGAATAAGGGTATCAGTCGATGCGCCCAACCATCAGAAACTCCAGCAGTGCCTTCTGGGCGTGAAGTCGATTTCCCGCTTCCTGCCAGACAAAGGCACGCGGGTCATCCAGAAGGGTCTCGCTGACCTCTTCGCCGCGATGGGCCGGCAGGCAGTGCAGGAACATGACGTCGTCATCAGCCGCGTCCAGCATGGCCTCATTGACCTGAAACCCCTTGAACGACGCCATGCGTGCGGCCTGTTCCTCTTCCTGGCCCATGGAAGCCCAGACATCGGTGGTGATCAGGTGGGCGCCTTCTACCGCGGCACGCGGGTCACGGTAGATCTCGACGCGTGAGCCGGCCGCTTCAAGAATGTCCTGATCGGGTTCGAACCCTTCGGGACAGGCAATGCGCAGATGAAAGTCGAACTGACGGGCGGCATTGATCCAGGAGTGGCACATGTTGTTGCCATCACCTACCCACACGGCGGTCTTGCCCTTCACGGGGCCTCTGCACTCCGTCCAGGTCTGCATGTCGGCCAGCAGCTGACAGGGGTGGTAATCATCGGACAGCGCGTTGATGACCGGAATGGAGCTGGCGTCAGCGAAGGACTCGATGCTTTCGTGCGAGAAGGTTCGAATCATGACCGCATCGACCATTTCGGACAGCACGCGAGCGGTATCGCCCACCGGCTCACCGCGACCCAGCTGGCTGTCGCGCGGTGATAAAAACAGCGCATGGCCGCCGAACTGCGTCATGCCGGTTTCAAAGGAGACGCGGGTACGGGTGGAGGACTTTTCGAAAATCATGGCCAGTGTTCGATTTTTCAATGGCGTGTAGACCGGACCGTTTTCGGCCAGTTCACGCTTGATGGTGATCGAACGATCGATGAGATAGGCCAGTTCCTGAGGTGAAAGATCCATCAGGGTAAGAAAGTGGCGAAGGGCCATGTCTCGATGCTCCTGTCTGTGCATAACGTTACGGTGATTGAAACGTTGCGAAGCGCCACGCCGGGCGTGACGCTCGAAAAGGGCTGCGCACTGCCATGAACTGTCCCCGTCTCCCCGGGTAACGGATCCTGCGCTGTGGAGGCCACATCCCTGTCGGAAAAACCAACGAAAAAGCGCCGCACGATAGTTGGCGGCGCTTTGAAATATTGCCATGGTTGATGACGGAATACGGGCGTCTGGGCCCGCCATCTACCCAGGTCATCCTAACCAGAGCCTTTGGGGTGCGCAACTTCATGTGAGGGGGATGCCTTGATCCGGGCTGATTTAGCCCCCATGTCGGCGTACACTGACGCCAGACATTCATGGGCGCTTGAAGCCCCCTCCTGGAGACCGGACATGAGCGAGACACTCGATACCATCAAGCAGCAGATCAGCGAAAACAGCATTCTGCTTTACATGAAGGGTTCACCGCAGATGCCGCAGTGCGGATTTTCCGCTCAGGCTGTACAGGCGCTGATGGGCTGTGGCGAACGCTTTGCCTTCGTCAACATCCTGGACAACCCGGACATCCGTGCCGAGCTGCCCAGGTATGCCAACTGGCCCACCTTCCCGCAGCTGTGGATCAACGGCGAGCTGGTTGGCGGTTGCGACATCATCGTTGAGATGTATCAAAACGGTGAGCTGGCACCAATGATCAAGGATGCCGTCGGCGCTGCACCGCAGGAAGGCGACAACGCCTGATCCTGTCTGTCGTGATGGGCTGTGCGATAGCGTTGGCCTGATAAGCGCTGCGCGATGAACGTCAAAAACCCGCCTCCATGGAGGCGGGTTTTTTAATGTCGGCGGTGCAGATTCGTTCGGAGAATCAGTCGCCGTCCATGCTTTGTTCGCGCAGCGCCAGATCCCAGCCGCCCAGATCCTTGAAGCGATTGACGATGGCACAGAAAAGTTCGGCCGTGCGCTCGGTGTCATAGCGCGCCGAGTGCGCTTCCTGACTGTCAAACGGAATGCCTGAGGCGCGACAGGCGCGAGCCAGCACGGTCTGCCCATAAACCAGCCCCGAGAGCGTTGCGGTGTCAAAGCTCGAAAAGGGGTGGAAAGGGTTGCGCTTGATGCCGGCACGCTCAACGGCGGCGTTGAGAAAGCCATGGTCAAAGGCGGCGTTATGACCGACCAGAATGGCGCGGTTGCACTGGTGAGACTTGAGCGCCTTGCGAATCGGGCGAAAAATCCCCTCGAGGGCTTCCTTTTCCTTGAGCGCTGCGTTCTGGCGCAGTGGGCTGTCGAGCCGGATGCCGGTAAAATCGAGCGCGGACTGCTCGACGTTGGCACCCTCGAACGGCTCGATATGAAACGAAAAGGTTTCATCGGGCATCAGTTGCCCCTGTTCGTCCATGGTCAGCGTGACGGCTGCGATCTCGAGCAGCGCGTCGGTGCGGGCATTGAAGCCGCCGGTTTCCAGATCGACCACCACGGGCAAAAAACCGCGAAAGCGACCGGACATGAGTTTCGGGACAATGTCGTTCATCCGCATGTTCTCCTGTCGCAGACAACAGAAGACGCCATGGGAATCGGGAGCATAGATAACCGGGCAGGGCCCGCAGATATGGTGACCGGCACAGGAAGCCTTCTGGTCGGAAGATGGATTCGGTTTGCAGGGTCGCAGTGTAGCATTGTGCTCACCACCAATCCCATCCATCGCACTCGACGCGGTATTCGCCGCGAGCCGGTGACGATATACTCACGATACACACTAAGCATGACTACGCCTTAAGGAGCCGGTATGTCCGATGTAAAAAAGGTTGTCCTGGCCTATTCCGGGGGGCTTGATACCTCCGTGATCGTCAAGTGGCTCAAGGAAACCTACGACTGTGAGGTCGTGACCTTCACGGCTGACCTGGGTCAGGGAGAAGAGGTTGAGCCTGCACGTGCCAAGGCACAGGCGCTGGGGGTGAAGGAAATTTACATCGAAGACCTGCGCGAAACCTTTGTGCGTGACTACGTCTTCCCGATGTTTCGTGCCAATACCATCTATGAAGGCGAATACCTTCTGGGCACCTCGATTGCGCGCCCGCTGATCGCCCGTCGCCTGATCGAGATTGCCAACGAGACCGGCGCCGATGCCATCTCCCATGGTGCGACCGGCAAGGGCAACGATCAGGTCCGTTTCGAGCTGGGCGCCTATGCGCTCAAGCCCAACGTCAAGGTCATCGCCCCGTGGCGTGAGTGGAATCTCAACTCGCGCGAAAAGCTGATGAACTACTGCGAAGAGCACAACATCCCGGTCGACTTCGCCAAGAACAAGAAGAAGTCTCCGTACTCGATGGACGCCAACCTGCTGCACATCTCCTATGAAGGCGGCGTGCTGGAAGACCCCTGGACCGAAGCCGAAGAAGAGATGTGGCGCTGGAGCGTCAGCCCCGAAGCAGCCCCCGACCAGGCCACCTATATCGACCTGACCTTTGAACGTGGCGACATCGTGGCCATTGATGGCCAGGCCATGAAGCCGCATGACGTGCTGTCGTATCTGAATAAAGTGGGCGGTGAAAACGGTGTTGGTCGTCTGGACATTGTTGAAAACCGCTATGTGGGCATGAAGTCCCGTGGCTGCTACGAAACGCCTGGCGGCACCATCATGCTGCGTGCTCACCGCGCGATCGAGTCGATCACGCTGGACCGTGAATCCGCGCACCTGAAAGACGAATTGATGCCCAAGTACGCCGAGCTGATCTATAACGGCTACTGGTGGAGCCCTGAGCGCAAGATGCTGCAGGCCGCGATCGATCAGTCCCAGGGCAGCGTCAACGGTGTGGTCCGCCTCAAGCTCTACAAGGGCAATGTCATCGTGGTCGGCCGTGAGTCGGAAGACTCGCTGTTTGACGCCTCGATTGCCACCTTTGAAGACGATGCCGGCGCCTACGACCAGAAGGATGCCGAGGGCTTTATCAAGCTCAACGCACTGCGTCTGCGTATCGCGGCGAAAAAGGGTCGTCTCGACGACTAAACGACAGAGGCTGCATCAAGAAGGGGCCGCTTTTCAGCGGCCCCTTTTGTGTCAGACTGACAGGGATCGTGCGCGGGCGGCGCACCGAACCACCATCATCAGGAGTGGGTCATGCTGAAAAGACTGTTCGATGCGCTGAAAGGCGCTGGCAGCGCCACGACCGCTGACGAGCCACGCCGTGAGGTGGCCGATACCGTCGAATACAAGGGCTGTGAGATCGTGATTACCCCGGCACCCGCTGGCGGGCAGTATCGCGTCAGCGGCCTGATCCGCAGGGCTTGCGACAACGACGAGTCCCTGGAGCTGCGCTTTGAGCGCTCTGATGTTCTGCCCGATCGCGACAGCTGTATCGACATGACCCGTACCAAGGCCGAGCGCTATATCGACGAGCAGGGCGACCGGCTCTTTGAGGACACGCATCGCCCGGTCTGAGCGCAGGACCACGCCAGTATCGTGATTTAAGGGGAGCAGTGATGAGCATGTCCGATACCGGAAGTCCCGTACTGCTGCCGGCCATCACGCGCTGGCGACAGCTCTCGACCGGAGATCGCTTCAGCGATCTGATTGCCGGGTTGATCACCGCAGCGCTGCTGGTGCCGCAGGGCATGGCCTATGCCACGCTTGCCGGGCTGCCGGCGCAGGCAGGGCTTTATACGGCGCTGGCACCGCTGGTGCTGTATGCGCTTTTTGGCACCAGCCGCGTGATCGCGATGGGCCCCATGGCACTCACCTCCCTGCTGGTCGGGGAGACACTGCACAATGCCAATATACCGTTATCATTCTACGCCGGACATGCCGCACTGCTTGCGGCACTGGTGGGGGTCTGGCTGCTGTTGATTCATGCCTGCCGTCTGGGGCGACTGATTGATTTTGTCAGCCCCAGCGTCATGCAGGGCTTCACCACGGCTTCAGCGCTGATGATTGTGCTCTCTCAGGCCAGTGACTTGATCGGGGTCAGTGGGCCCGCCGGCAATGCCATTGAACGTCTGCTGGCACTTGCCCGCTCGCTGGGCGAGATCACGCCGGGGGCGGCGCTTTTTGGCGGCAGCGCCATGGTGCTGCTGCTTGCCATGCGTCGAGGGCTGTCGCCTCTTTTAAAGCGTCTGGGCCTGCCAGATGCCGCGGCCACGGTGCTGGGCAAGACCGGCCCGCTGATCGTCTTGATTCTGGCGCTTTTGCTGGTGCCACTGTGGCCCCGGGCGCTGGCGCAGGTCGGGCAGATCCCGGCCGGGCTGCCGCTGCCGGCACTGCCGACGCTGTCGTTTGGTGCGATGGATGCGTTGTGGCTGCCGGCGCTCGGGATTGCGCTGATCAACTATGTCAGTGCTATTTCGGTGGCCCAGACGCTGGCCGCCAAACACCGCGAGCGGCTCTATCCGCAGCGTGAACTCTGGGTGCTGGGCGCCGCCAACCTGCTGGCAGCCCTGACGCGCGGCTTCCCGGTCACCAGCGGGTTGGGGCGGGCGGTGGTCAATGACCAGGCCGGTTCAAAAACACCGCTGTCATCGCTGTTTGCCGCGCTGGCACTCATGGTGGTCCTGCTGTTTGCCACGTCGCTGTTTGCTCCGCTGCCGCAGGCCGTGCTGGCCGCCATCGTGATTCAGGCCGCCATTCCGCTGGTCGATCCGAGCCCGCTGTGGCGTGCCTGGCGCTATTCCCGCGCCGATGGTCTGGCCTGGCTGGCCGCCTTTGCCGGCGTGCTGCTACTGGGGGTCATGCAGGGGCTTTTAGCCGGCGTGGGCATCGCGCTGGCACTGCTGCTGGCACGCTCAAGCCGGCCACACATTGCCGAGATCGGCCAGCTGCCCGACGGTGGCTTTCGCAACTGTGAACGCTTTGACGTCGAGCGTCTGCCGCATCTGATGATGGTGCGACCGGATGCCAACCTGCACTTTGCCAACATGGGCGCGCTGGAACGCTGGATCAACGAGCATCTTTTCGAGCGAACGCAGGTCACTGACATGGTGCTGGTGCTCAGCAGCGTGACCCATATCGACGGCGCGGCGCTGCACGCGCTGGAAACGCTCGATGAGCGCCTGGCGGCACAGGGAATCGCCCTGCATCTGGCCGAGCTGCGCGGCCCGGTGCGTGACCAGCTGCGTCACACGGCCTTTATGAGTGACCATCACCCGCGGGTCTTTTTTACCTGCGCCGCGGCCTGGCAGGCGCTGTCGGATGACGGCATCGAATTCAATATCTAGGCCATGTCGGGTCAGCGCCCCCCACATGGCGAGCGACCCTCTACAATGGGCCTTTTGATTTCAAGACCCCTCTGACTTTAGAGCCCTTCGTCATGCCTGTTTTACTGCCGGTGCGTCTGTCATGAAAGCACTGTTACTCTCGGCCTATGCTGCCGACAGCCATCGCTACTGGGCGCGCGGTCTGATAGCGCATCTCGATGCCATTGACTGGACCCTGCTCGAGCTGGCGCCGCGTCACTTTCAGTGGCGTGTGCGCGGCAACCCTCTGAGCTTCATGAGCGAGCATGATGCGACACTCTCGCAGTCCTTTGATCTGATCGTGGCCACCTCACTGGTGGATCTGGCCACGCTGATCGGGCTCTATCCGCATCTGGGGCGGGCCTTTCGCGTGGTCTATTTTCATGAAAATCAGTTCGCCTATCCGCTGGGAGAGCAGCAAACACGGCGGCTCGAGCCCCTGATGGTCAATCTGTACAGCGCGTTGGCCGCGGATCGGGTGCTGTTCAACAGTCAGTGGAATCGGGACAGCTTTTTTAACGGCGTTGATGCCTTTTTAAAAAAGATGCCCGAGCGGGTCGCCCCTTTGCGACTTGAAGCCTTGAAGACGCACTCGGAGATTTTACCGGTACCGCTGTGGCCGCTCGAAAAGACGCCATCGTTTGATCGCAAGACGCCGGCCCGCATTGTCTGGAACCACCGCTGGGAGTACGACAAGAATCCGGAAGATTTCTTCGCAGCGCTTGAGACGCTCTCCGATTCAGGCATCGAGTTCGAGCTAGTGGTAATGGGGCAGGTCTTTCGACATCGTCCCGAGGTGTTCGACCAGGCCCGGTCGCGTCTGGCGCGGCACATTACCTGCTGGGGGCATCAGACGCGCGAGCGCTATCTCGAAGAGCTGGGAAAGGGCGGTATCGTGGTGTCCACCGCCTGGCATGAGTTTCAGGGTCTGGCCGTGATGGAGGCCGTACAGCATGGCTGTATACCACTGGTGCCGGAGCGGCTGTGCTTTCCGGAGTACTACGCCAGCGCGTATCGATATGATGGCAGCCGGGAGGCGCTGGTTGAGCGCCTGGCGCAGTGGCTGACCTCACCGGAGGCGCATCCGGCACCGCCGGAGATCAGTGCCTGGACATGGCCGCAGATGAGCAGGCGTTATCAGTCGCGGCTACAGCGCCCGGTCTGACGCAAAGACTACGTCAGCTCGACCTTGTCCTTGTATTCGCACAGATCCTCGATTACGCAGCTGCCACAGCGCGGTTTGCGCGCCACACAGGTATAGCGCCCGTGCAGGATCAGCCAGTGATGGGCGTCACGCTTGTAGTCGCGCGGCACCACCTTCAAAAGCTTCTGTTCGACCTGATCGACATTCTTGCCCGGGGCCAGATTTGT
This sequence comes from Kushneria sp. Sum13, assembly GCF_052692355.1. Taxonomy (NCBI): domain Bacteria; kingdom Pseudomonadati; phylum Pseudomonadota; class Gammaproteobacteria; order Oceanospirillales; family Halomonadaceae; genus Kushneria; species Kushneria sp. Sum13. Next base: position 2,595,814 of record NZ_CP199847.1, on the reverse strand, counting down.
TCGATTGGAGACGCGAAAGATATGGGTGTCCACCGCAATGGTGGGCTCGCCAAAGGCCGTGTTGAGAATCACATTGGCGGTCTTGCGCCCTACGCCCGGCAGCGCTTCAAGCCCTTCGCGGGTGCGGGGCACTTCTCCTGCGTGATCCCGCTGCAAAAGCTCGCACATGGCCACCAGATTTTTGGCCTTGTTGTTATAAAGCCCCAGCGTTTTGATGTATCCCTTCACGCCGTCCAGACCCAGATTCACGATAGCCTCAGGGGTGTTGGCGACGGGAAAGAGCCGCGCCGTGGCCTTGTTGACGCCCACATCGGTGGACTGGGCGGACAGCGCCACGGCCACCAGCAGCTCAAAGGGGGAGGACCAGGCAAGCTCGGTGGTGGGCTCGGGATTGGCCTCTTGAAGACGGCGAAAGATTTCGCGGCGTTTTTCGTTGTTCATCAGGACTGCTTATCAAAACGGTCGACAGGTGAAAAAGGGATGCGATGGCGCCGTCAGTGGCGCTCGGCGTTGTCCAGTGCCTGACAGGCGTCCTGCCAGGTCTTCTCGGCGCGCTGGATCAGGGCCTGTGCGGCCTCGATATCCTCCGGGCCGCCCTGGCGTCTGGCATGTGCCAGCTGACGGTTGGCAAGCGCCAGTCGCTGCTTGGCCGCCGAGCGGGCGATGCGCAGCGAATTGAGCGTGCCGGATGGTACAGCATCATGTGCACCGGTCGGTGCCGCAGGGGCTTCGCCCTGCGTTTGAAGATCTGCCAGCTGCTGACGGGCGTGCTTGAGAGCGGCCTGGGTATCAACGTCATCAGGGGCCGCGGTCAGGCGCTTTTCCAGCCGTCGAACGGTGGCGCTCAGGGCGGCCTTGCGGGCACGCGTATTGCCAGCGGGTGCCGGGGTCGAGGGGCCACTTGTGCTCGTCACAGGCTTGGGCCGGTCTACCGGTTCGTTCTGATCCAACGGTTTGGCAGGTGTCTGGCGAGCCTGCATGCGCGCGCGTCGACGGGCGTCCTTCTCCTGACGCTGGCGTTCCATACGAGCGTTGCGATTTTCAAAGCGGCGGCGGCCCAGCTCGGCGCGGCGCGAAAGCCAGGTCTTCTGCTCGAGCTCCTCACGGGCGGCCTGCCAGCCGGGATGCGGCACAATATCGATGCAGTCTACCGGGCAGGGCGCCACGCACAGTTCACAGCCGGTGCACTCGGCTTCAATGACGGTATGCATCTGTTTGGCCGCGCCCAGGATGGCATCTACCGGACAGGCCTTGATGCACTTGGTGCAGCCGATGCACTCGGCTTCACGAATCACGGCAGCCTTTGGCGATTCGGCGTCCACTTCCAGTGGCACGACGGGACGGTCCAGCAATGCTGCGAGCTGAACGACCGTCTCGTCACCGCCCGGCGGGCAGCGATTGATGGCTTCACCGGCCACGATGGCTTGGGCGTAGGGGCGACAGCCGGGGTGGCCGCACTTGCCACACTGGGTCTGAGGCAGCAGGCGGTCGATATCGGTGACGGTAATACTGGCAGATGCGCTCATGCAGGTTGTCGGCAGGCCCGGGCGTTGTGATCAGGGAAAGTGGCGCGATTATACGCGCAATGCCCCGGCGCTTCGAACCCGGCGCCGAACCGCATCGACATGAGCCCTTCAAGTGGTGCTCTCCGGGTAATGCGGGTCCTTGATGCGCACGCCCACCTGGTTGCGTCCGGCCTGTTTGGCGCGATAGAGGCTTTCATCGGCCAGACGCATCAGCTCGGGCGGCTGACAGGGCGCTTCCGGCAGACTGATGGCCATGCCGGCACTGATCGTGACGTGGGTGGCTATCGGAGAATATTCATGCTGCAGTGCCAGACCTGACACGGCAAGGCGCAGCTGCTCGGCCACGCGCCAGGTGCGCTTTCGTGTCACATTGGGCAGCACGACGATGAATTCCTCGCCGCCGACACGCGCCACGATGCCCTGATCATCCACGATACGATCCAGGGTGCGGGCGACCCGCGTTAAACAGTGATCGCCCTCCGGATGGCCGTAGTGGTCGTTGTAGGTCTTGAAATAGTCGATATCGATAATGATCAGCCCGACCGCGGTGTGGTCGTGATGAGCCTGCGTCAGTGATTGCACCAGATATTCATCGAGATAGCGCCGGTTGAGCAGGCCGGTGAGATGATCGCGCTGGCTGAGCTGTTCCAATGAGTTGGTACGCTGTTTTTGATGCATCAAAAGGTGCTGAAATTCGCGTGCCAGGCTGCCGAGTTCGTCGCGGCGCGCCACAAGGCTGATCGGCAGGATCTCAAAGAAATCATCTTCCCGGCGCTGTTCCCGGGTAAACCGGGCAAGGCGCCGGGTAGGGGCCAGAACGATAAACTCAAGAAGTCCCAGAATGACGATGACCACGGCGAACAGTACGCCGATGGTCCAGAGCATGGCGAAATTGAATGAGGCGGCATTGGCCATGAAGTCCCGCCGCGCCAGTATGGCCTGCAGGGAAAGGACGTCGTCGCCGGGCTCGGCATCCAACCATCGAGTCGCCAGCAGCTGATCGTCACTGAGACGAATAATGGGGGGCGGTCTGGCCATCAAATCCGGATGCAGGATCGGTTCGATGGAGATGTCGACACCGGTCTGATAGCGGATGGACTCAAACCAGGCGCGATCCATGCTGCGCACGATCGCCAGCCAGCCCAGAGGTGGCGCCTTGTCCCGTTCGGTCGGAACAATGGGGCTGGTAGCAATCATGGTCGGGGCCGGCACGCTCAGAAGCCATTTGCCCAGCTCAGGTTCCTGTTGGCGCACGTGATCCTGTATCACGGAGAAAATGGGAGACATCCAGCGACAGCTGCTGGTCGCAGAGGGGCAGGTGCTGTATTCCTCCGTGGTGGGGTTGTAGCCGGCCATCCAGACCGGTGTGCCGTCCATGCGCATGAAGACCATCATTAGATGGTCCATGTCTTCAAACATTTCCCGACTGAAGTTCTTGTCTGCGAATTCCGGTATGTCGCCCTGCATGAATGCATAGGCATCATCCCAGCTGGCCCAGTCGCGAGCCTCCGCGCCCAGCTTGTTCAGATCGCTTTGCCAGGCACTTTCTACCCGCCCCATTTCCATGGCCGCATAGTCATCTTCACGCGAGAGCAGTTTGGGATACACCAGAAAGTGCGCAATGCACCACAGCGCCAGCAGGGCGATGCACGCGACCAGCACAAGAGACAATAAAAAACGAAACCGTAATGAATGCATGCCGTCGGGTATCCATGGCCACCTGACATCACCCGGGAATTTGGAGGGGCACGTTTGTCAGCGTACGGATATATCGGCGTGCGGCGCGATTTATGAAGGTTGGGCGTATGAGGACTGGCACAAAAACGCCAGTCTCCAGGGAGACTGGCGTTCGACGTAACAGGATGGAGATCAGCTCACGCGGCTTCCCGGCTTTGCGCCACTGTCGGGCGCGAGGAGATAGATGCCGTCGTTATCGCCTGCGGCAAGTACCATGCCTTCTGACAGGCCAAAGCGCATCTTGCGTGGCGCAAGATTGGCAATCATCACGGTCAGCCGACCCGTCAGCGCCTCGGGCGCATACTGGGCACGAATGCCGGAAAAGACCGTCCGGGTTTCACTGCCGATATCGAGTGTCAGCTTCAAAAGCTTTTTGGCCCCTTCCACGTATTCGGCCTGTGTGATGCGAGCGATGCGCAGATCGACTTTCGCGAAATCATCGATGGTGATTTCCGGGGCAATGGGTTCGAGATCAGCGGCCGGCGTCTCACTGGCGCCTTCGCCCGGCGTGCTGGTCGCCTCACCCTGAGCGGCCTTCGCATCGTCCTTGAGTTTTTTCTCGACCGCGAGATCCTCCTTTGAGGCCTCGATCATCTGATCGATTTTGTCGCTCTCGACGCGCGTCATCAACGGCTTGAACTTCTCGATCGCATGATCGGTCAGCACCGTGGTGCGGCTGGCCCAGTTCAGCGTTTCAAGATTGAGGAAGCTGCGCGCGCCTTCGGCAAGCGTCGGCACGATGGGGGCGAGATAGACCACCAGCTGGCGGAAGAGGTTGATGCCCACCGAGCAGATATCCAGCACTTCCTGCTCGCGGCCTTCCTCCTTTGCCAGCGCCCAGGGCGCCTTCTCGGCAATATAGCCGTTGGCATCATCGGCGAGCGCCATGATGCGACGCACCGCGCGGGCAAATTCACGGGCTTCGAAATCAGCCGCGATCGCCTCGCCTTCATCAATAAAGCGCTGCACCAGCTCGGGCTCGGCGCAGGTGGCGGACAGGCGCCCACCGGATTTTTTCACAAAGCCCGCACAGCGGCTGGCGATGTTGACCACCTTGCCGACCAGGTCCGAATTGACGCGGGCAGCGAAGTCCTCGAGGTTCAAGTCGAGATCATCGACACCAGCGGTCAGCTTGGCGGCGAAGTAATAGCGCAGGTATTCGGGATTCAGGAACTGCTCATAGGTCTCGGCCTTGATGAAGGTGCCGCGGGATTTCGACATCTTCGCGCCGTTGACGGTCACGAAACCGTGGCAGTTGACCCCGGTGGGCGTGCGAAGGTTGGCGCCTTCCAGCATCGCCGGCCAGAACAGGGCATGGAAATAGACAATGTCCTTGCCGATGAAGTGATACAGCTCGGCATCACTGTCCTTTTTCCAGTAATGGTCAAAGTCGAGGCCTTCACGCTCGCAGAGCTGCTGAAAGCTCGCCATGTAACCGATCGGCGCATCCACCCACACGTAAAAATACTTGCCCGGCGCATCGGGAATCTCGAAGCCGAAGTAGGGCGCGTCGCGGGAGATGTCCCAGTCGTTGAGGCCGGCTTCGAACCACTCCTGCAGCTTGTTGGAAATCTGCGGCTGCAGACGCTCCGAGCGCGTCCACTCCTTCAGAAACGGCTCGAACTTGGGCAGCTCGAAGAAGTAGTGGGTCGAGCTCTTGACTACCGGCGTGGCGCCGGAGACCGCCGAGACCGGGTTGAGCAGTTCGGCCGGGGTGTAGGTGGCGCCGCACGCCTCGCAGTTGTCGCCATACTGATCATCAGTGTGGCACTTGGGGCAGGTGCCCTTGACGAAACGGTCGGCCAGAAACATGCCGCGCTCGGGGTCATACATTTGCTCGACGTCACGGGTGGCGATGAAGCCGCCGTCACGCAAGGCGCGATAGATGCGCTCGCTGTGGACGCGGTTCTCTTCCGAGTGGGTCGAGTAGTAGTTGTCAAAGGCCACGCCAAAGCGGGCGAAATCGGCCTGGTGCTCGGCGTTGACCCGGTCGATCAGCTGCTGGGAGGTAATGCCTTCCTGCTCGGCGCGCAGCATGATGGCGGTGCCGTGGGCATCATCGGCGCAGACATAGTGACACTCGTGACCGCGGCTTTTCTGAAAGCGCACCCAGATATCGGTCTGAATGTATTCCAGCAGATGGCCCAGATGGATGGAGCCGTTGGCGTAGGGCAGGGCACTGGTGACCAGAATCTGGCGCTTGGCGTTGTTCGACATGGTGGCTGGAAGATTCCCGTGACGAACCCGCGGGCGCCGGTATCGACTGCGCCCAGGGGTGGATAGACTGTAAACTTGACCGGCGATTGTAGCATCGATCATCGGAGGCGTTGAGCGTGACACCTGCCCAGTGGCGGTTTTTCCAGCGTTACTGTGATATTTCCGAAGCCAATGCGCCTGCCCGACAATGTCGAGTGATCGCAGAAGCCTTCGGCGATACCCCCGAGCTGATCGATGAGTGCGCCCGACTGATCAACGCCGGGATCAAGCGTGCCAGTTGCGGTTTGAAGGCGTCGTATTCGGCTGCCAATGAGCCCCTGCCGACGGTTGGTCAACTGACCGTCGTGCTGGATAGCCTTGACGCGCCGGTATGTATCGTCACGCTGACCTCTGCCACGATCTGTCGATTCGATGAGGTGACGCCGGCCTTCGCTGCCCTGGAGGGCGAGGGAGATGGCAGCTACGGCTGGTGGCATCGTGAGCATGTCCGTTTTTTTCAGCACGAGGCGGCCAGACTGGGCGTCGAGTTTACCGAGAGCTGCGAGCTGGTGCTCGAGCGTTTCGAAAAGGTATTTCCATGACGCATGATCCGTTTCCCTCTGTCACCCGCCGTCAGCACTTTGGCCTTGCCATTGTCTTTAGCTGGTTTTGTCTCGGCGGCATCGCGCACTTTGTCTGGCCGGCGGCGTTTGCCTCAATCATCCCGCCCTCGCTGCCCTTTAAAATGCCGGCGGTCTTTATTACCGGGGCGTTCGAGCTGCTGGGCGCCATCGGTATCCTGCTGCCACGCTATCGCCGCGCTGCCGGCATCGGGTTAATCGCGCTGACGCTGTGTGTGACGCCGGCCAATGTCTATATGTGGTGGCACGCCGAGAAATTTCCGCAGGTGCCCGAGATGGCGCTGCTGGTACGCCTGCCGCTACAGGTTCTGTTGATTGTCTGCATTCTCTGGAGCACGCAGCTGCTCGGACACTGCCGCCGCGTAGTGTCGTAAATGCAGGCGTTGTCACGCCGCCGATGTGTACAATGGCCGGCCAATTCTGACGGATGGCTGTGCGTCATGTCCGGTGACCTTCACCTTGAAAACATTGAGACGCCTGAAGGCGTCAGCTGCTTCAACTGCGAGGCATGCTGCTGTCGGCTGCTGGTGATGCTCGATGACGACGATCTGGTCCGCGGCGTGCCTCACGGGCTGCTCGAGGAAGATGAATGGGGCGGTGTGGTGATGCGCCAGGATGAAGAGGGCTGGTGTGCGGCAGTCGACCGCGACACCATGCTGTGCAGTATTCATCCCCGACGTCCGCAGGTCTGTCGTGACTTCGAGGAAGGCAGTTATCAGTGCCGTGAGGAGCGAGCGCTCTACGGTCTGGTCGACGCGCCCTTGTCAACGGATGCCGGCGCCCTGTAAGGGGGATCGTCAGGCTTCGTTTTCTTCTTTTTTTGACAGGTATTTCATGGCCAAGCTTTGTGAGATTGATACCGCGGATATCCCCGGCGGGCGCGGTCAGCTGCGGCTTTTACAGCGCAACGATGAGTTTTCCATCCGCATTGCCGGCAAACCCGGTGAGCTGATGAATACCCGACTGCATGGCTCCGAGGATGCCTTGGCGGAGCTTGCCTGTGCGCGGGTACGCGAAAATCCGAACGTGCGGGTGCTGGTGGGCGGGCTGGGCATGGGCTTTACCCTGGCCGCGGCACTTACAGCGCTCGGCGCTGAAGCCGAGGTCGTGGTGGCCGAGCTGGTGCCCGGTGTGGTCGAGTGGAATCGCGGTCCGCTGGGCGCCGCGGCCGGCTATCCGATTCGTGACCCACGCTGTGAGATCATCGTTGATGATGTCATGGCCGTCATTGAGCGCAGCGAGGCGGGCTTTGATGCCATCATGCTGGATGTCGACAACGGCCCCGAGGGGCTGACCCAGCGTGACAATGATCGCCTTTACAGTGCGCGCGGGCTTGAAAGCATTCAGCGGGCGCTGCGGCCTGACGGCGTGCTGGCGGTCTGGTCAGCAGGATTGGACCCCGGGTTCAGCGAGCGGCTCAAGCGTGCCGGGCTGTGTGTCGAGGAGCATATGGTGCGTGCGCATCGCCCCGGCAAGGGCGCGCGCCATACCATCTGGATGGCATGGTAGCCCGTGGCAGGGTGATGAAACGGTCGTGTTTCGTCGGGGATGACGTCATTCATCCTCAAGGACCTGGCTCACTGTCACGCTCTGAACTAATCTGATGCCAACGCAGGAACGCGTTAACGGTCGGCCCCGATCCAGGGTGGCTCGCATTCATAACGAAGCAAGGGGCAATACATGCGCAATATCATTTATATCATCGGTCTGGTCGTCGTGGTGCTTTTCATTCTGTCCTTTCTGGGCCTGCGTTAAACGCTCGGTGAAGGACCCTTGCAGGCAATCGTGCTGCAAAAAAATGCCCCGGGGGCGTCACCCCCGGGGCATTCGTTTGTCTGGCTGATACCTGAGTCAGGTATTACGTGCACCCGTCATGACGGATACACGCTATCGGCATTACTGTCCGATCATCAGTGACTTGGTGTTGACGAACTCGAGCATGCCGTAGCCGCCATGTTCACGACCGTAGCCGCTCTCCTTCACGCCGCCAAAGGGCAGGTTGGGCTGGGCGATGTAATAGCCGTTGACGCAGACCATGCCGGTATCGAAATGATCGCGGGCCAGACGTACAGCGCGCTCTTCATCTCTGGAGAAGATGCCGCCGCCCAAGCCATAGACCGAGTCGTTGGCAATGCGCAGGGCGTCTTCCTCGTCGCGGGCACGGATCAATGACGCGACCGGACCGAACAGCTCACCGTCGTAGGCCTGCATGCCCGGAGTGACGTTTTCCAGCACTGTGGCCGGGTAGAAGAAACCGTCAACGTCAGGAATCTCACCGCCGGTCAGACAAACAGCACCTTTTTCCACGGACTCCTTCACCTGCTCATGAAGCTGGTCGCGCAGGTCCTTGCGGGCCAGCGGGCCCAGCTGGGTGTTTTCGTCGGTCGGGTCGCCGAAGGCCACCTGCTTCATTTTTTCAACGAAGGCATCGCGGAACTGCTCGTACACGGCGTCCACTACCACGAAGCGCTTGGCGGCAACACAGGTCTGGCCGTTGTTCGTGATGCGTCCGGTGACACAGGTTTCCACCGCCTTGTCGATGTCGGCATCCTCGAGCACCAGATACGCATCGTTGCTGCCCAGCTCCAGCACGGTCTTCTTGAGCTGTTCGCTGGCGGCGGCGGCAACCTTGCGGCCGGTGGCGGCACTGCCGGTAAAGGTCACACCGCGCACGAGTTTATGCTCGGTGACCTGGCTTGCCTGCTCATCGCGAATGTAGAGCACGGTGAACACGTTGTCGGGCATGCCGGCTTCACGGAAGATCTCTTCCAGCGCCTCGGCGCAGCCCCAGACATTGGGCGCGTGCTTGAGCAGCACGGTGTTGCCGGCCATCAGGTTGGCAATCGTGTAGCGAATGACCTGGTAGAAGGGGAAGTTCCACGGCTGAATGCCGAAGATGATGCCGATCGGCTGATGGGTCACCAGGGCGCGGCCGCCGGGCAGATCACGGGCTTCTTCGGCCAGCACGCTTGCGGCGTTGTCGGCGCTGTAGTCGCAGATGCTCTTGCACAGGTCAACTTCGGGCGGTGCCTGGCTGATCGGCTTGCCCATCTCCTGAGTCATGAGACTCGACAGGCGATCCTTGTGCTTGACCAGCAGTTCACCGACCCGACGGACCAGCTTGCCGCGCTCTTCAAGAGATCGCTGCTTCCAGTCGAGAAAGGCCTGATGCGTCTGCTCGATCTTTTGCTGCAGTTGTTCATCGGAGATGGTCTCGAATTCCCGGATCGTCTGGCCGGTGGCCGGATTCACGGTTTTAATGGTGTTCGACACGTTAACCTCCTTTGGTATGACGGAACGACCCCGAGTGTAGTGCGTCGAATACGCCAATGCCGCAGTGATTACTGTCTGTGTCTTGCCTGATCCTCCAGCCTTGATCGAGGCGGCACGCGCGCCTGTATCTTTTGTATTGCCCTGTGGCATAACGATGAGTGCCCATCCCTACCGGAGACAACAGCATGCTGGATACCATCAATGAGTTCTTCGAGCGCTTGAGCGCTCGCTCGCCGAGTGACCGGGACCACGAGATGACGCTGGAGCTGGCCGTGGCGGCTCTGATGTGTGAGGTCATGCGCGCTGATGGCGAGATGAAGGCGGCCGAGCAGCAGACGCTGCGCGAGATGCTGAAACGCCGGTTCGATCTTGAAGAGAGTGCGGTGGAGGTGCTGGTCGACATGGCGCATCAGCAGGTCGAGGATTCGGTCGATCACTATCAGTTCGTGCGTCTGATCAGGGAAGAATATGACTATCCGCAGCGGGTCGCCCTGATTGGACGGCTCTGGCGTGTGGCCTACGCCGATGGAGTGCTGGATCCGCTGGAAGAGGCGCGCGTGCGCAAGCTGGCCGAGCTTTTGTACGTCGAGCATGCCGATTTCATCATGCAAAAGCTCGAGGTGCAGGAGTCCCTGGGGCTGGCGTAGTATTCTTTCGGCTGCAGTATCGTCTTTTTTGCCCATCCGCCCTCAGGACTTCGCGTGTCGTCAATTTTATCCTTTCGTTTGAGCGTAGTGGTCTGTCTGAACCTGCTGGCAGCAGGATTTGCGCTGCCGGCGGTGGCCACGGACGATGTCCCCGATACCCGACAGCTCCCGCCACAGGCCTACAACGGTTATCTGGAACAGCTGACGGTGCCGCTTTGGGAAGGACCGGTGCCGGATGCGCGTGGCGAGGGCTTTCATGACCAGCCGGCCCTGACGATCTATCCGCCGGGGCAGCAGCCCAACGGCACCGCGGTCATTATTGCCCCGGGCGGCGCCTATCAGGTGCTTTCCGACAATATCGAAGGGCGTCAGGTGGCCAACTGGTTCAATACCCGGGGCGTGGTGGCCTTTGTGCTCAAGTATCGGCTGGGGCCGGATTATCCGATGCCGGTACCGCTGGAGGATGCCCAGCGTGCGGTACGCTGGGTGCGGGCCCATGCCAGGGAGTTCCAGATCGATCCCGACCGGGTCGGCATGGTCGGGTTTTCCGCCGGCGGGCATCTGGCCGCGCTGGCGGGCACACGCTTTGATCAGGGCGATGCGAGCGCCGAGGACCCGGTTTCGCGTCAGCGCAGTCAGCCCGATTTTCTGGTGCTGGGCTACCCGGCGCTGGTGATGTTCAGTGACCCGACCAGCCGGATCGATTATTGCCGCCTGATGGGGCTGGACCAGTGTGATCAGACCTGGCGGGATCGCTATCGCCCCGAGCGACAGGTGACCGAAAAAACGCCGCCGACCTTTATTTATCAAACCACCAACGATGAGCTGGTGCCGCCACAGGGCAGCATCGATTTCTACACGGCGCTGGCCCATGCCCATGTGCCGGTGGAGATGCATCTTTTCGGCAACGGGCCACATGGCTCCGGGCTGGGCATGGGCGATGCTGCCCTTGATGGCTGGACCACGCTGCTGGATCACTGGCTGCGCGCTCGCGGGCTGTATCAGCCCGCGAAAACGTCATGAGGCGGATAAGGGCATAAACGCCCGGAAAGGCCACGGCGCCTGTGCCACCTTCGACGCCAGGCCGCGAGCGTCGCCGGAACATCCCGCCAATGCGGCGGCTCATCCAGCAGGGCGCCTGTTGCGCCGACACGATTTGGAAAACACAACACATGCAGATAGCACGTCACATCACTATCGACGACAGCGAGTATGAGCTGCGCGCCATTCGCTCGCAGGGTGCCGGCGGTCAGAACGTCAACAAGGTGGCCTCGGCCATTCATCTGCGCATGGACATACAAAACAGCAGCCTTGCGCAGGAGTACAAGGACCGGCTGCTGGGGCTCAATGATCACCGCATTACCGCCAGCGGCCTGATCATCATCAAGGCGCAGTCCCATCGCACCCAGGAGCTCAATCGCCAGGAAGCCATCATGCGTCTTCGAGCGCTGATCAAATCAGTGGTCTACACCGCCAAACCGCGCAAGGCGACCAAACCCACGCTTGGGTCCAAAAAGCGTCGGCTGGAGGGCAAGAAACAGCGCGGCCAGAAGAAGAGCCTGCGTGGACGCGTGGATCACTGAGACGAAAGATGAAGACCGGATGGGGTGAGGGATGTTCATATCCGAGTGTTTCACCTGGGATTGTCAGCGGGTGAGGGTTTATACTGTCGCTCGATCATGACATCGCAGCCGTGGCAGGCGGTGTCGGCAGGGAATTGACAGGAGACAGGCAGTGCTCGAAACAGTCAAACATGTAGTAGCCGTTGCCTCCGGCAAGGGCGGTGTGGGCAAGTCCACCGTGACCGTCAACCTGGCGCTGGCCATGGCCGCGCAGGGCCATCGCGTCGGCCTTCTGGACGCCGATATCTATGGCCCCAGCCAGGCGCAGATGCTGGGCATCAAGCCGGGCACTCGCCCGACCATGGTCGATGACAAGACCATGAAGCCGATTGAGGCGCACGGGCTGAAAATGATGTCGATGGCGGTGCTGGTCGATACCGAGACCGCCATGGTCTGGCGTGGACCAATGGTGGCCGGCGCCTTTCAGCAGCTTCTGACCCAGACCGGCTGGGGTGAGCTTGATTATCTCTTTATCGACATGCCGCCGGGCACCGGCGACATTCAGCTGACGCTGTCGCAGCAGGTGCCAGTGTCGGGCTCGGTGATCGTGACCACGCCGCAGGACATTGCGCTGCTAGATGCGCGCAAGGGCATCGAGATGTTTCGCAAGGTCAATGTGCCGGTGCTGGGCGTGGTCGAGAACATGAGCACCCACGTGTGCTCAAACTGTGGCCATGAAGAGGCGGTCTTCGGCGAGGGTGGCGGCGCGCGCATTGCGGCGCAATACGACACTGAAGTGCTGGGGCGTCTGCCGCTGACCATGAGCATTCGCGAGCAGGTTGATGGCGGTCGTCCGACCGTGGTCGCCGACCCCGAAAGCGATGCGGCCCGCGCCTTCATGGCGATCAGTGCGCGTATCGATGAGCAGCTGGGCGGTAAAACCCGCGAAAGCGGCCCGTCGATCAGCTTCGGCGACTGATCACGTGCTCGTCTCGCCCGGACCGGCCGGAGCCCGAGAAAGGCTTTAGTCGTTCCGGGCGTACCGGTATCATGCCCGGCTTTTGGATACGGTTGCCGGACACTCTGGTCCTTCGGCGCCGTATCGACTCTCTCTATTTTATTTCAGGCATTGCGACAGGACACCCCTCGTGAGCATCAAGGCAGACAAATGGATTCGCCGCATGGCGCAGGAACACGGCATGATCGAGCCGTTCGAGTACGATCAGGTCCGCCATACCGGTGATCAGCGCGTCATCTCCTACGGTACGTCAAGCTACGGCTACGACGTGCGCTGCTCCGATGAATTCAAGGTCTTCACCAATATTCACTCCGCGACCGTCGATCCCAAGTACTTTGACGAAAAGAGCTTTGTGGATGTAAAGGGTGATGCCTGCGTGATTCCGCCCAACTCCTTTGCCCTGGCGCGCACGGTGGAATATTTCCGCATTCCGCGTAACGTGCTGACGATCTGTCTGGGCAAGTCGACCTACGCGCGCTGCGGCATCATCGTCAACGTCACGCCGCTGGAGCCGGAGTGGGAAGGGCACGTAACGCTTGAGTTCTCCAATACCACCAACCTGCCGGCGCGGATCTACGCCAACGAAGGCGTGGCGCAGATGCTCTTTTTCGAGTCCGATGAAGTGTGCGATATCTCCTACAAGGACCGCGGTGGCAAGTACATGGGCCAGCGTGGCGTGACCCTTCCGCGGACCTGAGTTTCAGCACAGGCTCTGCTGCCCGGCTAGCCCAGATGCGTGGCGTTGCCGGGCTCTTCTTCCCATGACATCTCTTCCAGACCGTGCACGATGCCGCAATCATTCACGGGACTGGCCTGCCCGCACTTGTCCCGCAGACTCGTGAGCTGACCGTGCAGCTGACCAAGTTCTTTGAGACGCACTTCAACGTGATGGATGTGTTCATCAAGTAGCGCATCGATGGCCTGACAGTTGCCCCTGGGTTCATCCACCAGCGCCAGCAGGGCGTGAATCTCGGCATGGCTCATGGCCAGCGCCCGACAGTTGCGGATAAAGCTCAGCCGCTTGAGATGCGTCGGGCCGTAGTGACGATAGTTGCTTTCACTGCGATGCGGGGCGGGCAGCAGCCCCTCGCGCTCGTAAAAGCGAATGGTCTGACTGCTGCAGCCGGTTTCCCTGGCCAGCTCTCCAATCTTCATGAACGCCTCCTGTGTCATGACCCTGCAGGCACTATAGGGTTCTCACGCCGTGTCCTCCAGAATTCATGTTATTGGGCCAGTTGAATAGGGTCTTAAGGTCAATGAATAAAGGCCCGGCAGGGTGGTCACGACCAAGGTCTCGATAGGGGGTGACAACGAAATGTGACATTTTGATGACAGCGCCGTGACAGGGATATATCCCGCCTGTGGGATACACAATAATCTGCGGCGCGTCATGTCACAGACATCGAGGCATTCATGTACGGAATCTTCAAGGCTGGAAGTCCCGGTAAACCGCTTCCCGAGGCGGATATCGATGGTACTTACAAGCGCCTGCGCTGGCAGATATTTGCCGGTATCTTTATCGGCTATGCCGGTTACTATCTGGTTCGCAAGAACTTTACCCTGGCCATCCCCAGTCTGGTGGAGCAGGGATATTCCCGCGGGGATCTGGGGCTGGCACTGGCCGGTGTCTCGATTGCCTATGGCATTTCCAAGTTTTTGATGGGGGCGGTGTCGGATCGCTCCAACCCGCGCTATTTTCTGCCGGCAGGGCTTTTGTGCTCGGCGCTGATCATGTTTTTGTTCGGTTTCTCCGAGTGGGCAACCTCCAGCATTGCCATCATGTTCGTACTGCTGTTTCTCAACGGTTGGGTGCAGGGCATGGGATGGCCCCCGTGTGGACGCACCATGGTGCACTGGTGGTCAAAGCATGAGCGCGGCGGTGTGGTGTCGGTATGGAACGTGGCGCATAACGTGGGCGGTGGTCTGATCGGGCCGCTGTTCATTCTGGGCATGGCCTGGTTCAACGACTGGCGTTCGGCCTTTTATGTGCCGGCGGCCGTTGCCGTGGGGGTCGCCGTCTTTGCGTTTTTGACCATGCGCGACACGCCACAGACCTGTGGATTGCCGCCGATCGAGAAGTACAAAAACGACTATCCGGAAGGCTACGATGACAGCCACGAGCGCGAATTTTCCGCTCGCGAAATCTTCGTTGAGCATGTACTGAAAAACCGTCTGCTGTGGTGTATTGCGCTTGCCAACGTTTTTGTCTATCTGCTGCGCTACGGCGTGCTCGACTGGGCACCGACCTACCTGCAGGAGGTCAAGCACTTCACGGTCGACAAGTCTTCCTGGGCCTATTTTCTCTATGAGTGGGCAGGGATTCCCGGCACGCTTTTGTGCGGCTGGCTCTCCGACAAGCTGTTCCGCGGTAATCGCGGCGCGACCGGTATCTGCTTCATGGCGCTGGTCACGATCTTTACCGTACTTTACTGGCTCAACCCGCCCGGTAATCCGACCATCGATATGCTGTGTCTGATCGCCATCGGCTTTTTGATCTATGGACCTGTCATGCTGATCGGGTCTGCATGCGCTGGAGCTGGTGCCCAAAAAGGCCGCCGGGACTGCGGCCGGGTTTACCGGGCTTTTCGGCTATCTCGGGGGGTCGGTCGCCGCCAGTGCGCTGGTGGGCTATACGGTGGACCACTACGGCTGGGACGGCGGCTTCGCACTGCTGGTGGGGTCCTGCATTCTGGCCATTTTGCTGCTGGCACTGACGCTTCGCCAGGCACCGACCAAACGCGCTGCATGATGCGAGCGTGACCTCTCTGACTGACCGGCTCCAGGTGAGCCGGTCATTTCATATTCGTCACGTCAGGTTCTTCATGTCAGGTTCTTCATGTCATGCCCGTCATATCAAAGCCGCGCCGCTGATGTCTGAAAGGGTCAGCTTGAGCGAACGCGCCAGCGCGGCACCATGTCCCATCCCTTCAAGCACTTCAAAACGTGCCTCAAAGCCGGGTAGCCGGTCCATCTGTTGTGCCAGATTTTGCATTTGATCGTTAATCTCCTTGTCACTGCCACCGTTGGAGTAGGGGCCGTGGCGCTTGAGTTCGGCGTCGCCGCGCATCAAAAGGGCGCTGCCTGGCTGATCCGACGGCC
Organism: Kushneria sp. Sum13; assembly: GCF_052692355.1. Taxonomy (NCBI): domain Bacteria; kingdom Pseudomonadati; phylum Pseudomonadota; class Gammaproteobacteria; order Oceanospirillales; family Halomonadaceae; genus Kushneria; species Kushneria sp. Sum13. The sequence goes on along the minus strand of NZ_CP199847.1, from coordinate 2,580,115 downwards.
ACTGAAACCGACCCGCTTCCGCAACGACCTGATAGCCATTCCAGTGAAGCGTGGGGCTGGCCGCATACCAGTGATCAAACAGCGAAGGGCGGGTAAAAAGCGCGTGCAGGACAAACAGCCCGCCAAAGGAGTGGCCCCAGATGGCGCGCTGGGACGTGTTGATGGGCAGGTCGCGCTCGGCCTCTGCCATCAGGGTGTCATTTAACAGGGTGATGAAGTCGTCAGCGCCGCCACCACGACGCCTGGGGTCACGATCGTTGATGATCGGTGCCTGTTCTGCACGTTTTGGCGTGTAGTCCCACTGACGCGCGACCACATCAAAGCGCTGATCCGTGTCGTAGCCCAGCGCGATCAGCACCGGCGGCGTGGCGTTATCCATGGCCTGTAAATGCTGCTCGTCGAGTGTGGCCAGTGCGGCATTGCCATCGAGCAGATAGATCGGCGTATAGCCGGCCTCGGGGGCCGCCTTTTTGGGGATGGCCACGGTGATGTGGTAGTGGCGCTGGCCATCGGGACTTGTCAGGCGATGCACCCGGAAGTCGTAGACGCTGGAGCCCTTCTCGACGATGCCGGGCGGCAGCGGTTCGTTGAAATCGGGCCCTGGTCGCGCATCGGCAGAGCGCGCCAGAAGCGCGCCGGGCAGCAGCGACAACAGGGCCGTGGCGCTGGCACCCTTGAGCAGGCGGCGTCTGGTGTCGTCATGGTCGGGGTGCAGTATCATATGGCCTCGCAACGATTCGTGATATTCATGTGACCGCGCCATCGGGCGTTTGCTCCGATGGCGCGGCAATGGTCTGGCTGGTGAAATGAGGCTATCAGAATGAGGCGGTCAGCGATGAATAGATTGCACGGCCCGCTTCGTTGTAGGTGGCGGCGCCAGCGCTGCTGCTGTTGCCTTCGCGGTAGAGGCGCTTGTCGAATAGATTATTGACGCCGAAGCTGCCACGCAGATGGTCATTGAAGGTGTAACCCACATTGAAGCCCACAATGCTGTAGGGCGAGAGGCTGTCATCATTGATGCCATTTGTTGCCTGAGTGCGCGAATTGGGCTGCGAAGGGGCTTCCTGCATGCCGTAGGCCGTCCAGTAGAGCTGGGTATTGAGCCGCTCGCTGAGGGTCCAGTCCAGCGTCGAGTTGAGCGTAAACTCCGGAATGATGGAAAGCGGGTCCCCGGTTTCGCGATCTTCGGACTCGATCATGTAGGTGACGTTATTGCTCCACAACAGACTGTCGGTCAACGGGATCTGAAGGTTGCCCTCGAGCCCCTGCACTACGGCGCGCTTGGCATTGCGCCACTGCAGCACGTCCGTGCCATTGGCGGTTAAGGCAACGGGGTTGAGCCCTGAGACAATCTTGTCCTTGTAGTCATTGCGGAAGTACGTCAGTCCTGCCACCCAGTCATTGTTGCGATACTCGATGCCGATCTCCTTGTTGATACTGGTTTCGGCGTCGAGATCTTCATTGCCGACCAGATAGCAGGAGTTCTGCGAACCGACCGGGCAGCCGTTGCCGCGTGAGTAAAGCAGATAGTTCGGATTGGTCTGATAGAGATTGGGGGCCTTGAAGGCGCGGGCCACTCCGGCCTTGAGGATGACGTGATTGCTGAGTTCCTGTGAGGCATTCAGGCTCGGGCTCCAGTTACTGCCCGCTTCGCTGTGATGGTCAAGGCGCAGCCCAGGAGTAATGATGGTGCCCGGCCGCGGTTCAATGTTGTCTTCGACATAAACGCCGCCGAGTTCGGCACTGGTTTTATCGCTGCCGCTGGGGGCAAAGCCTGCGAGGCTGCCGGTCTCCCCGAAGCTCTGGTTGGTATTGCTGGGGTCTTCCAGCGTATCCCGGTTCCACTCGCCGCCGAAGGTAATGACCTGTTCGAATACTCGGCTGGTGTAGTAATCCGCCTCGGCGCTCAGGCGGTATGAGTTGAATTCGCTGCTGGCATATTCAGCGTCTTCATCGCCACCGCCGATGGTGCCCTCAAAGCGTCCGGCAGTCCCTTCGTTGAGACGGGTATTGCGCGTGCGCTCGTACTGCGCCGTCACCCGGGTGTCCATGTCGTCCCATTCGCCGGTATGGGTCAGGGCAACATTCTGGCGATAGAGGCGGTTGGTTTCAGCGCCACTCTGAGCAAGGTTTTCGGTGAAATCGGTGCGGTTATTGTTCTGTGAATCGCCGGTATAGATATTACCCTGGCGGGAATAGCCCATCTCGAGATCCAGCAGCTGGTCTTCGGTTGCCTGCCAGGAAAGCACGGCATTGATGTCCCGATTACGAACCCCCTCGCGGCCTGCTGATGTGTTCACCGTATTGTCATCAAGGGCGTCTGCGTTGATATCGGCATCATCGGCGTCGGTCTTGTTGGCGCTGCCATAAAGCCGGAGGCTAAGGTCGTCTGTCAGCGGACCTGCCAAATTGAAGTTGGCGCGCTGGGTGGCACCTTCTTCACTGTTGGTGGGCGTGCTGGTGAAGGTCGTCACCGAGCCCATCCACTGCTCGGTAGCGCGTTTGGTGATGATATTGATCACACCGCCGGCGGCGCCGGAGCCGTAGCGCGCCGCCGCCGGGCCGCGCAGCACCTCGATGCGTTCCACCATCTCCGGCGGCACCCAGTTGGTGTCGCCTCTGGAGTCTCGCTCACCGCGCCAGCCGTAGCGGACCGAGTTGCGTGAGCTGACCGGTTTGCCATCGATCAACACCAAGGTGTTTTCCGGTCCCATGCCGCGAATGTCGATCTGGCGGTTGTTGCCGCGCTGCCCCGAGGCGCTGTTACCGGTAAGGTTGACCCCCGGCATGCGGCGAATAATCTCGGAAAGGTCGTTGGCCGGCGGGCGCTTTTCTATATCTTCACGAGTGATGATTGACACGCCCGGCGCCTGTTTGAGCGTCTGTTCGGCGGTGCCCAGCACCACCATTTCTTCCAGGTCATCGGTATTGTCGACGGTGACAACCGGTGCAGGGGCATCGGCTGTGGTGGCCTCGCTTTCAAGCTGCTCACGCGAGTCGCCCACTGATTGAGCCGCAGCCAGGACCGGGCCGGCATAAAAGATGGGTGTAGAAATTGCCAATGCAATGGCAAGCGTTGTGGTTGGACCCGATGTTGAGCGTGACATCCCTTGAATGACTTCCTGTTGTGTACTGTCGATGTAGATGGCTCACCAAACCGGTCTTATTTTCTTTGCGCGTTTAAGAGTTTTTATTCGCAGCACATTGTTACGAAATCGAATGTTAATTATTATCATTTGCAAGTAAAGTGATTTTGGTCTGGTTCAGGCATCATTAAGTCAGGCCCTGTAACGGTTAAGGGCCGCTCGATATAGCCGGCAGGTTTAAACGTCTCAAGGGAACAAACAACATCATGGGCAAGAAAGCGGTTTCACGGCAGGGGGCTGTGCTGGCAGCAGCGGGGGCACTGGTTGCTGTACTGGGTGTTGGCGCCTTCAATTCAGCGTTGGCGCAACCTGAGCATAAAAGCAGTGTTGAAACACACTCCGGTGTGCACATCGCTAAAAATGTCCAGCTTGGCGGCAGCCTCTATGAGCTGGTGTTTGACAGCAACACTCGTCAGGTGCTGGTAGCGGATGCCGGCGGTCGGGATAAAAATGCCCAGAGCTATCTCTATCGTCTGGATGCCGCCACGCTGGACGTGGTCGAGCGCATCGCGCTGACCCAGCAGATTCATGGCCTGGCGCTGGATCAGCAGCGCGATGTGCTTTACATGGTCAATACACGGGGCGGGACGCTGACCGCAATGGATGCCAAAAGCGGCAAGACCATAAAGACCCTGACACTGGTGAGTGACGCTGACCGTGAAGGCGACCAGCGCCCGCCCCAGCCGCGTCTGGCCGCCGTGGATGAGAACAGCAATCTGATCTATGTCACGGGTGTGGCAGATGAGGGCGTGGTGTGGGTGGTTAATGGCGATGACATGACGCTCGCCAACACCTTTAAAAACGTCGGGTCGCGGCCTGCCGGGCTGGCGCTGGATACCGGGCATCATCGTCTCTACGTCACGCTTTTGGGAGAGAACCGGGTCGCAGCGATTGACACCGACAGCGGCGAGGTGGTCAAAACCTTCGATCTAAACGTTGAAGGGGCCATCAATGTTGTTTTTGATCAGCGCCATCAACACCTGCTGGTCACTGGTCAGAAAAGCGGCGAGCTGGAAGTGCTCGACGCAGATACCGGCAAGTCCCTTCACAGGGTGAGTACCGGCGAGGGAGCGCTGGACATCGGCCTTGATGATGATGCCGGGCGCATCTATGTCACCAATCGCGGCGCGGGCACGGTGAGTGTGCTTGATGCAAAAAGCCTTGAGACCATTAAAACACTCGAAACAGGGCCGCATCCCAATAGCATCGCGATCGATCCCGACAGCCACGATGTTTTCGTGACCAATCGCGCGTCACGAGAGGCGGCCGACGATCCGCGTGGCAACTCCGTCACGCTGATTCAGCCCTGACAGGGCTGATCGGTGCCCGCTATGTTGGGCGCCGGCATCAACGGTCCAGCCAATGGGATGGCGTCAGAAGCTGCAGACATGATGGCGATGGTTGAGAATCGTTTTCATTCATGTGCTAGTCTTCCAGGCACATTCAACATCGCATTTTATTGTGGGAATTGTTCATGACAAAAACACCTTCTCGTCGCGCCCGTGTTCTACAGGGTGCGCTGATCGCGCTGGGGCTTGTGACCCTTTCGGCGCCCTGGGCGGTAGCAGGCGAGCAGCCGACTCAACAGCAAAGTGTCGAGCAGCAAGGCGTCTCCGATCACATCGTGGCGCAAAAGGATGTGGCTCGAGGGCTCTACGAGCTGGTATTCAGCCCGTCGCAGCAGTCAATTTATGTCGCAGCGACCGGGGGCTTTGGCAAGGGCGCCAGCGATAATTACGGTGAGGGCGAGGGCGGCAGCATTTATCGACTTGACCCGCAGACGCTGGAAATCAAGGACACCATCAAGCTGGATCAAAAGCCCTTTGGCCTGGCGCTTAACGAGAAAACCCATACGCTGTTTGTCGGCCATACGCTGGACCAGAGCGTGACCGCCATCAATCTGGATGACAACAGCACTCGTCACCTGGCACTGGCGACCAGGGCTGAAAAGGCCGAAGCGAAAAAGAACGATGTCTTTGGTCCCAACCCGCGCCAGCTCAGCGTCGATGAGCAGAGCAATACGCTTTATGTGACCGGCGTGGGCGACAAGAGCGTTTTGTGGGTCATCAATGGGGAAGACCTGACCCTGACCGATACCATCGAAGGTTTCGGCACCTGGGCGACAGGCCTTGCCGTGGATCATGATGCCGAGCGCATCTATGTCTCCACCATGAAGGACAACGCCGTGCGCGTGGTCGACATGAAAAGCCACAAGATCATTGCGCAGTGGCCTACCGGCGGTGAAGGCCCGTTGAATCTGGCCCTCGATGGCAAGGCACATCAGCTGTACGTTACCAATGCCAACAGCGGCAATGTCACGGTGCTGGATACGCAAAACGGCAAGGTCGTAGACACGTTGAAAAGCGGCGAAGGGGCGCTGGCGCTGATGCTGACAGACGATCGTCTTTACGTGACCAATCGCAAGGCACAAACGGTGACCCTTTTTGATCGGGAAAGCCACAAGCTGCTCGATACCATCAAGACTCCGCTGATGCCCAACAGCCTGGCGGCAATCTCGGATGCCTCGGGGGCTTACGTATCCCTCAAGCAGAAACTGGATGAAAGCCATCAGACCGAGGAGTCTGACAGCATCATTCGTATCAAGCCCTGAGCGTTGCGGCGTCACTGAAATGGCGTTCATTGAAACGGCCTCCCTTTGGGGGGCCGTTTTTGTTTTCAGGACATGTATCAATACGCCGGTGATCCGAGCACGTCTGGCATGACGCACGTTATCCAAAAACGGTGTCAGGTACCCGTATCGTCCTTGGTGTCGTGATCGGCACTGGCGCTGCTGTCCGCACTGGAGCCATGTTCATCGCTGGCGCCGCTATTGGCATTCTGGTCATTACCAATGTCTGTATCGCCATCGGCATTGGCCGTTTTGGACCCAGAGAAATCGTCAGTGTGCTTCTGGTTCTCACCACCGGTGCTGTGACCATCCGGCTGTTTGCCCTGGCCTGGATTGATGGCGTTGGGTGAGACGCTGCCCTGCGTCTGACTTTGTTGCTGGGCATTGTTGCCGGTATCCGAGGCCAGTGCCGGGGTGGTGGCAAGCGCCATAACAAAAGGGGCTATCCATGCTGCTTTCATGCGGTCTCTCCTGACTCGGATGGGCTGTTCAAGGCCCTGAGGGGCTGGTGTCAGAGCATCCGGGATCAATCGGAATCGAGGGCGACAAAGCAAAACCTCGATAGTCACACTATAGATCAGGGTAAAAAAAGTGCCTGAAGACATGACAATGTCTCGGGAGAGTAAACACGGGGTGGCCAGAGAAGATCGGCGGGGAGGTTTGAGCGGTTCAGAAACGCAGCACCGAGTGCTGCGCTTTTATAACAGTCAGGCGTTGATCAGGAGTCGGTGTCAGTATCCTTTTCAAGACTCATGTCACTGTCTCTATGCGTTCCCGTTTCCAGCTTGCCCTGGTCCATGTCGCTGTCTGCATCTTCATCGTTGTGGCGCGTCATCTGACCACCATGGTCATCATCATTTTTGTCCGCGTCGGAATGCAGGCTGTCAGAGGAGGTGCTCTGCTGTATCTGACTGTCCTGCATCTGGCCCTTGTCGGTATCGGTATCCGTGTCGTTGGCCAGTACGGGGGTGGCGGCAAGCGCCAATACAAAAGGGGCCATCCATGTTGCTTTCATCGTATCTCTCCTGTCCCTGGAATAAGGTTTGACAGACCCTTGGCCTGGTCATCAAAAGCCTGGTTGGCCCTGCGCTGGAACACAACTCGTTACAGCGCTAAAGCTGTTGTTTTGTACGGCCAGCATTCGTCAAGATATTGAAAGTTAATAATAATATAGACTTAATATAAGTTTAAATTGATGGTCTGGCTCGCTGGCGGACATGGCGCCATGACCTGCGGCAGTGACAGGGCCGTGTTATAACAGCGGCCCTGTTCACTGCGAAAAGGTGAGGCCTCATGGCCATCGACATGTACCGCCCGGAGACCAAGCTGCGCCTGGTCTTCGACAACGGCCTGGTGCTTGGGCCGGGCAAGGTTGCACTGCTGGAGGCCATTAGCGAGACCGGCTCCATTGCTGCCGCGGCAAGGTGTACGGCCATCAGCTACCGCAAGACGCGTCACCTGATCGATGCCCTCAATGGCGCTTTTGATCAGCCACTGGTGCTTTCCAGCAAGGGCGGGGCGGGTCATGGCGGTGCCCGGCTGACGCCGCTGGGCCTTGATATCATCGCGCGCTATCGACGTGTCGAGCAGCAGACCCGCAGTGCGGTCGACACGCACTTCGGCGATCTAAAGTCCTCGCTGACATCTTCTAATGATGAAACGCCCTGAATACCCGCTGGCGAATAGTGCTCAGCTGAAACGGTATTTGAGCCAGACTGTCTCGATGTGCAAATATAAGCACATCGAAAACATGACGCGTCTCGCGCTCACGGCTACCCCCTCAAGGAAGATCGAATTTCATGTTCAGACCCTTCGCTATTCTCACGGCAGCGGCACTTTTGTGTTGCAACACGGCAGGGGCTGCCGAGCGCATTGACGTTCAGGCGGCAGCCTCTCTGACCGATGTCATGAACACGCTGATCGAGCGCTACGAGCAGCATCATGACGTGGACATCGTGCCGGTCTATGCCTCTTCTTCGACGCTGGCGCGACAGATTTCCCAGGGCGCGCCGGCGGATGTCTATCTCTCGGCCAACGAGAAATGGATGGACTGGCTGGAACAGCAGGGGGAGGCGATTCAGGCGCGTCGTGATCTGCTTAACAATCGTCTGGCGCTGATCACATCGGACCAGAGCGATATCGAAGACTTTACGCCGGATGCCGAGCACCCGCTGAGTCAATATCTCAAGGACAATGACCGTATCGCGGTCGGAGACCCGGACCATGTGCCGGCCGGTATCTACGCCAGGCAGGCCTTCGAGCGCCTCGGGCAGTGGGAGACGCTCAAGTCGCGTCTGGCACGCGCCAGCGACGTGCGCGGCGCACTGGCACTGGTCGAGCGTGGCGAGACACCGCTGGGGGTGGTCTATGCCACAGATGCCATGGCCGGTGAGCACGTGCATCAGCTGGGTCTTTTCCCGGCCGACAGTCATGACCCGATCACCTATCCGGCGGCCCTGACCGGCAAAAAGCCGAGCCCACAGGCCCGTGAGTTCCTGAACTGGCTGGGCAGCGATGAGGCAGCCGGTACCTTCAAGCAGTACGGGTTCGAGGTGAACGGGTCGGCGGATGCGAACTGATCGACGCCTGCGCCCTCGCCGCGCAAGGATGATAATGTGCTGACACCGCTTGAAATCGAAGCCCTTCGGATCAGCCTACAGGTCTCCGGTACGGCGCTTTTGATCATTTTGGTGCCCGGCATCGCCATGGCATGGCTTCTGGCCCGTCACGAGTTTGTCGGCAAGTCGCTGCTGGATGGCATCGTGCACCTGCCCCTGGTACTACCCCCGGTCGTGGTGGGCTATCTGCTGCTGGTCGTGATGGGACGTCGGGGCCTGGTCGGCAGCTGGCTTTTCGATCATCTGGGCCTGTCGCTGCCGTTCACATGGCAGGGCGCGGCGCTGGCGGGAGGCATCATGGCCTTCCCGCTTTTGGTGCGCGCCGTCAGGCTGTCGCTGGAAGCCGTGGACCCGCGCCTTGAAGCGGCCGCTCGCACTCTGGGCGCCTCAAGACTGCGGGTCTTTTTCACCATCACCCTGCCACTGGCGGTGCCCGGTCTGGTCACGGGTGCCGTACTGGCCTTTGCCCGGGCGCTGTCGGAATTTGGCGCCACCATCACCTTTGCCTCCAACATCCCTGGCGAGACACGTACGCTGCCGCTGGCGCTCTATTCCCTGATCCAGACGCCCGGCATGGAAGATGCCGCAGCCCGTCTGTGCGTAATCTCGGTGGTGGTGGCGATGGTCTCGCTGGTGGCCTCTGAATGGCTGGCGCGCCGTACCCGTCGGCGCATGGCCGGTCGCGACCGGGGCGCGATATGACAACGACATTGCGAGGCCGTCGCCATGCTTGAAATGTGCCTCAAACACCGTCAGGGCGGTTTTGATGTCGATGTCGATATCACCACGTCGGGGTCGGGCGTGACGGCCCTGTTTGGCCATTCGGGCAGCGGCAAGACCACGCTGTTGCGCATGCTGGCCGGCCTTGATCGTCCCGATCAGGGGCGCGTGGTGCTCAATGAACGTACCTTTGTGGATACCGGGCGCGGGATTTTCATCCCGCCCCATCAGCGTCGCCTGGGCGTGGTCTTTCAGGAGGCGCGGTTGTTTCCACATTACCGGGTTCGCAGCAACCTGACCTACGCCCGGCGCATCACGCGTGGGGAAGCGTTTGATCGTATCGTGTCCCTGCTGGGTATCGAGGCGCTGCTGGATCGCATGCCGGGCGCACTCTCCGGCGGCGAGGCGAGACGGGTCGCCATCGGGCGGGCGCTGCTGGCCGAACCGGACATGCTGCTGATGGATGAGCCACTGACCGGTCTGGACGGCGCGCGCAAACAGGAGCTTCTGGACTACATCCTGCGTCTGACCCGTGAGATCGACCTTCCCATTTTATTTGTCAGTCATGACCCCGAGGAGCTGATGGCCGTGGCCGAGCAGCTCGTGGTACTGGATCAGGGGCACGTTGTTGCCAGCGACCGGCTGGAAACGCTGCTGTCACGCGGCGACATGACGCCCTGGCTGGGCGGGTTCGAGGCCAGCTCGCTCTTGCAGGCGCAGGTGTGCTCGCACGATCATCACTATCACGCCACGCGGCTGATCCTGGGGGATGGGCAGCGCCTGACGCTGCCGCTGCTGGACCGGCCCGAGGGAAGTGTCCTGCGGGTGCGGGTGCGCCGTCGGGAGGTGGCCATTGCGCTGTCGCATCAAAAGGACAGCAGCGTTCGCAACCAGCTTGAGGCCGTCGTTTCCGCCATCACGCCAGGGGCCCCCGGCACGCTTGAGGTGACGCTGGCACTCGGTGATCAGTCGCTTTCGTCACGCATCACGCTTGAGGCCGGCGATGCGCTCGGGCTCAAGCCCGGCATGACCATTATCGCGCTGATCCGAAGCGTCAGTCTTGCCGGCTGACATCGCCATTTCCGCTGATCTCTGACTACCCTGAAACAAACGCGATGGCGTATCCCGTGAAACCGTTGACCCATCAGGGGACCGGCCTCAGGATGCGCCTTTTCGTCATCACCTTTTGTGCGTTGTACGTTGAAACAGGGGAATGTCATGTTTGGTCTGCCGTATCAGGGTATTGCCACCTTCTTGAAAGCGCCGCAGGACAGCACGCGGCCCTTTGCTTTTCTGGGGCTGCCCTATGACTGCTCGGTCACCTTTCGCCCGGGGGCGCGGATGGCGCCCAATGCCCTGCGCCGGGCCAGCATGATGCTGACCGACGGTCGTCATCCCGAGTTCGAAACCGACCCCTGTGCGCTGGTCAGCGATCTGGGCGATCTCGATATCATGCAGGTCGGCCAGCATGACGCCCTGCGGCGCATCGAAGCCGGCGTCATGGCGGCATACGAGCAGGCGCCCGGGCAGACACTTCTGTGTGCCGGCGGTGATCACATGACCACCCTGGGCGTGCTGCGCGCGCAGCGTCGCCTTCAGGGGCAGCCGCTGTCGCTGATCCACTTCGATGCTCACTGTGATACGTGGGCCAGCCACTTCGGGGATGATATCGGCCATGGCACCTTCTTGCGCAATGCCATCGACGAGGGGCTGGTCGCACCGGAGCGTACCCTGAGTCTGGGGCTTCGCTCGCCGGTCGAGCCATCCACGCGGGACTGGCTGTCCGAGCAGGGCGGGGAGTGGCTGAGCTCGAGGGCGCTGATGCGGCTGGGCGGTGAGGCGCTGGCGCAAAAGGTGCGTGAGCGCATGGGATCATCCCCCATCTACATCACCTTTGATATCGATGTACTGGACCCGGCCCACGCGCCTGGCACCGGAACCCCCGAGATCGGTGGCATTACCACCATGAAGGCGCTGGAGCTTCTGGAAGCCCTGCGGGAGTTCAATCTGATCGGCATGGATGTGGTGGAAGTATCGCCGCCCTATGATCCGCAGGAGATCACGTCACTGGCAGCGGCCACGCTTTTATGGACGTTTATCGCCATGCGCGGCTGACTCAGGTCGGGGTGGCACAGCCCACGGCATTGCGGCTGCCTTTCTTGACCTGATAGAGCGCTTCGTCAGCCTGTTTGATCAGGATCTCGCCCGGCAGCGGATGCTCGGGCGAGGAAATGGCCACACCGGCACTGATGGTCACGTACCTGTGGGTCGGCGAGGGCTCATGAGGCAGGCACTGGGCCTCCATGGCCGTACAGACCCCGCGGGCGATGTCCATGGCACGGTCCAGATCGAAGTCGGGCAGCACGATCACGAACTCCTCACCGCCGATGCGGGCCACCAGATCCGATTCGCGCTGAAAGATGTCGCTGAGCGTCTCGGCGATGGTCTTGAGGCACTGGTCGCCTTCCGGATGGCCGTAGAAGTCGTTGTAGAGCTTGAAGTGGTCGACATCGATCATGATCAGCGCGACAGGGCGGTCGAGGCGATGGGTCAGGGAGAGAATGCGCGGCAGCTGACGATCCAGCAGGCGCCGGTTGCCCAGCCCCGTCAGCGCATCACGATTGGTCAGTGCCTTGAGGTGCGCGTTGCGCTCGTTGAGCTCCTTGATGAGCGTTTGAAATTCGCGTGCCATGACGCCCAGTTCATCACCGCGCGCCTGCAGCCAGGAGGGCGGTGACTCCAGATGCTCACCCGGTGCCTGACGCAGGGCCATGGCGTAGCGGGATAGCTCGGCAATCGGGCGCAGCACAATGGTTCGAAATACCCACAGCATGAGCATCATGAGCGCCAGCAACAGGCCCATGGCGCCCAGCATGGTCAGGTTGAAGCGCTTGATGCCGTCTCTCAGGCTCTCACGATCCAGGCGGGTACTCATGACCACCAGATAGCCGGGGGTGGCACTGTCCCGTGACAGCGTCAGGCGCAGGTTGTCGTCGCTGGTGGAATCGATATCGACGGCCGTCGGATCAGTATCGGTATTGAGGTCTTGTCGAACGGCAGACAGCGTCAGGGTCGAGGTGTGGTCCGCCGGGTTGGGCTGCCACTGCCCGGGCAGAAAACGTACCAGTGTCAGTTTGCCCGACAGCAGCGGGCTGTTCTGGCGTGCGATGGGCCAGGTGCTGAGCAGGGCAAATTCAGGGCTGACGCCGATGCGGGGTGTGGTATCGGTAACGGGCAGCTGTCTTTGAATCTGGCGCACCTGCTCAAGGGTCCACAGGCACGGGCCTTCCGGTCTGGCACAGGATGTAAATTCACCGGTGACCGGATTGCGACCGGCCACCCGGACAACACCGTCATGGCTATTGGTGATCAGCATCATGTCGGCATCGCGATCGGCGAAGACGGCAGAGGTGATGTGGGTCTCTGGAAAGTCTGGCAGCTGGCCTGCCATGAATTTGCGGGTACTGACCCAGCTGGCCCATTGCCAGGCCATGTCACTGAGGGTGCGAGCATTGTGGTCAATGCTTTTTTGCAGCGCGTTGGCGTAGACGTGGGCGCTCTGGCGCTCCTCGCTGATCAGGTTGGGAATCATCAGCTGGTGCAAAATGAAGACCAGGATGCCCATGACCAGCACCAGCATGACCGACAGCGTGATGATGAATCTGTTGCGCAGCGAATTCGGATAGGGCATCGACATTTCCGGCGGATGCAGGCAGAGAGCGCTGGAAGGCGCCAGACCTGATGATCCCTGTTTTTAACGGCGCCCTGACCACAAACTTTACGACGTGTCTGGAGACGTACGGCTTTGGTCAACGCGTGCTGTCGGCCTGAAGGGCATGGCAGACCAGGCGCGTAGAAGAGCGAACAGATATTGTCCATTAATTTTAATTAAATTAGTCGGCCTTGTCACTGCTGAAGGGGCGGGCAGGATTCTGCGCATCTGCTGGACGCCATATTGCCCGGCGAGCGGATGTGAGATGATCACGGCCATCTCGATGAAACAGCAGGTTACGTCATGATTGATCCCCGTTTACTGGCAGCCACCCTGTTGATCCTGCCGCTGTCGCTTCCCGCACAGGCCGATACTCAAGAGGCTGGCCAGGACAAAAACGCCGGTGCTGCGCAAAAAACCGCGGCGCCGGTCACAGATGGTGCCACCTCCACGGATGTGTCGTCTGATGAGACGACATCGACCAGTGCTGACAAGCGCGCAGACGATAAAGTCGCTGGTGAAACGAAAGCAGCCGATGAGGGCCCGCGCCATGTTCGGGCGATGGTCATCACCACCTTCGGTCCCGAGCGCAAGGTCTGGGCCGAGAAACTGGCACCGATGCAGGACATCACCGTTCCCGGGCTGCACGGCTCGTTTGGCAACGTCAGCTGCAACGATGACGATGTGTGTCTGATGACCACCGGCAAGGGCTATGCCAATGCCGCGACCTCCATCTCGACACTGGCGTTCTCACCGGAGTTTGATCTGTCCGACAGCTGGTTTCTGGTGTCGGGTGTGGCCAGCATTGACCCGCATCAGGGAACGCTCGGTACGCCCACCTGGCCGCGCTATCTGGTGGATTTCGGTATTCAGTGGGAGCTTGATGCCCGTGATATTCCCGACGGCTGGACCACGGGCTATCTGAGCATCAATACCCACACGCCTACCCAGGATCCGCATCAGGAGTACGGCACCGAGTTTTATCACCTGGATGATGCGCTCGTGGATCGGGCCGTGGCACTGTCAAAAGGCGTTGAGCTTGCCGACAGCGACAACGCAGCGGCCTATCGCAAGCACTATGACTATGCGCCCGCCAACGAGGCCCCGAGCGTCGTACAGTGTGACAGCGTTTCCAGTGACACCTGGTGGTATGGCAATCGGCTCGCCGACCGTGCCAGCCAGCTGGGTAAGCAGGTGGCCGGTGACAAGGCCAGCATCTGCACCGGCCAGCAGGAAGACAACGCCATTCTCACGGCGCTCAAGCGTGCCGATGAGGCAGGGCGCCTTCAGCGTGAACGTACTGTTGTGGTGCGCGTTGGTTCCAGCTTCAATCGCCCCTACGAAGGGCTTTCCGATGCCGATGGCCTGACCGGCTACGCCAAGCAGGGCGGCTATACGCCGGCGCTGACCAACATGGTGCGCGCGGGCTATCCCCTGATTGAATCCATCGTGACTGACTGGGACGACTGGAAAGAGGGTGTACCGAAAAAGGCGGAGCAGGCGCCATCCTCGTCTGACAAGGCGGCCTCTTCCGAGCAGGATGCGCCATCAGAAGATGGCATCAGTCAAAAAAGCGATGCGCCGGCTGGTGACGACAAGGGCGACGCCTCGAACTGATTCCGTATCGGGGCCGGCTGGCCTGACAGCGCCCGGCGAATGCCGGGCGCTGTCAGGACCAGGCTCGGCCGGCAGGTTATCTGTCATCGCGTTCAAAGCGCACATCATGATTATCGCCGCCCAGCTGAATGATCTCCCGGGGCCGCCCCTGGTCGTCCAGATAGAGCAGACCGATACCGGCCTTGTTGACCAGCCGCTCACCCGGAGAGCGGTTGTCGGGCTGGCGCGGCTTGATTCGCATGTGACGGCGCTTGGTCAGCCAGTTTACCGGAGAGCGGGCTGCAAACAGCCAGCGATTGATCCGGTCAAGCACGTCGAGCAGGGTGTTCGGGAACTCGTTACGAATGCCGCTGCTGGTCACCTGCCAGATACTGGGGCGCTGATGCTGTCCTCGCAGCTGCACGTCATAGGCAAAGCTGTAATGCACATCTCCCGACAGGACGGTGAAATTTTTCGGGGTGTGTCGATGTCGAAAGATGTTGAGCATGACGTGGGCGGCACCGCGATGGGACATCCAGTTCTCGGCGTCCACCAGCAGGGGGCGGTTGAGCCAGACAAAGACGCGCTGCACGGTCTCGATCAGCTTGACGCCAAACACCGGTGCGGCTGAAACCATTATGACGGCGTCGTGTCCCATGAGCTCCTGCTGCAGCTCGGTCAGTGCTTCCCAATCCATCAGTCCCGACGGTTTGTGCGGAGCACGCTCGTTTTGCCAGCGGCGTGTTCGGGTGTCCAGTATGACCATGGCAGGCCGGGTGGGCAGGGTGTAATGCCAGTGGTCAAAGTCCAGCAGGGCATCGATCAGGGCGTCATGGTCGCGTTCTTCCCGGGTTTGAAGGTAAGTCTGAAGGTGCGCCATGAGGTCACCTTCGAAATGTTTGGGCGCATTGCCCCAGCCCTGGCAGATCAGATAGCCGATCATGGCGTTGCCCATGATGCGTCTTGAAAAGGGATGCCCCAGCGCTGCCTCTTCCCACTGTGCGGTCAGATTCCAGTCATCGGTCACATCGTGGTCATCGAAGATCATCCAGGTCGGCAGATGGGCCAGCACCCGACGTACCGCAGGCAGCTCGTCAATGAAGTGCTCAAGCGCCCGATGCTCCTTTTCAAAGCGCGCGGCGGCCTTGTTCTCCAGCGCCGGTGTCTTGATGTCGATGAGCTGCCAGGCAATGGGGGACCAGACCAGCAGGTACATGGCCAGTATTTCGCTCAGGCTGATGAGATGGTTATCGGCGCCTGCCGCGGTAAAGATCGGTTTTTTCTTGCCGCGAAAGAAATAGCGCTGCAGCAATCGGTTCTCGGCCGTGGCCGGCAGCAGGCGATTGCGCTGATAAAGCCAGGGGTCCTGTAAAAGGGTGCGGCTGTCGCTGATTTCGGCCGATTCAAAACGTTCGTGATAAAGCCCCAGTCGCGCCACCAGCGCATTGATGGCCAGCAGCATGGGGCCGGCGACATCGTCGGCATAGATCTGATCACCGCTCATCATCAAAAGCGATGGCCACTTCTCGGGCGTCGCGCGCTGGCCGTGAAGCTGCCGGTCCAGCCGAGCCAGACCGTCGGGCGCATCATGATGTGGCCGGCGACACGAGCCGTGGGCAATGGAGGCAAGCGTCATGGCATGACGCACGGTCAGAAGGGTTTCTCCGTCATGACACAGCTGTGGTGCCCAATCGGCAATGCCGCGATACTGCCCCTCGCTTTCGATCAACAGGTCGTAGTGGAAGATCTCGCCTTCATCGAGCGCCGGGCACAGGGCCACATCGATCATGTGGACCACGGCATGTTCACCGATACGCAGCTGCTGACACTGCTGCTGATCAAGGGGCAGGCGGATCGAGCGCTCCACGGAGCGCTCAAGCACCAGCGTCAGTGCCAGCGTTTTTGAAGCCACCAGCCACAGGGTCATTCGCTCGGGCAGCAGGCGGCGCAGCATGGGTCCCGCAATAACCTCGGGCAGGGCGTGCAGAACAGGCGTTTTTGATACCACTTTTTCAGGTGCAGATGTCGACATGCTCACCACAATGACGCTGTAGATTAAGGGGCCTTGAACGTGACAACGGCAAAGGCGATAACGACCGGTCACAAAAGGCAATAATATTGCGCGAGCCTGAATGGGCGTGGTAGTGGCTATACTCTGCCAATTAGAATTAATTTCAATCAAGTTTTGGTGTGGAGCAGCGGGGCATGAAGATCATCCTGATGCGGCATGGGGCGCCGCGGGTGCGTTTTGACGAAAAGATGGCCGCTGCTGATTTCAGAGACTGGGTGGCCCGCTATCAGCTGGCGGGCCTTGATGAAGTCACGCGCTGCGACCGGGCCCTGTCGATTGCCCGGGAGTGTGCCGCCGTGGCCTGCAGCGACCTGCCACGCTCGCTGGAATCGGCGCTGCGTCTGGAGGCGGGCAACATTGTCTACAGCGACCCCCTGATGCGCGAGATTGACCTGCCTCACGGCAGCGGGCGCTGGCCGACGCCGCCGCTGCCGACCACCTTCTGGCTGGTGGCCTTTCGTGCGCTGTGGCTGATGGGCTATCACGGCAATGCCGAAGGGCGTCGCGCGGTCTTTCATCGCGCCGATGCTGCGGCCAACAAGCTGGTCGAACTGGCCCGCGAGCACTGCTCGGTGCTGTTTGTCGGCCATGGCATGATCAACCACCTGCTGGCGCGCGAACTGCTTGCGCGTGGCTGGCAGGGACCCAAAAGACCCGGTCGTGCCCACTGGCAGTACGGCGTGTATGAATATCAGGGCCAGGCCATTGCCTGACCTGGCCGAACCCTGAAGGCCTCGATTCTCTCCTAAACCCTCTTTGAGCTGCTCAGTCCCGGCGAATCAGGGTGCGCTCGATTTCGATCGTCCCGGGACTGAGCCGGCCGTCGATGGCGTCCAGTACGCTGGACAGTGCCAGCGCCGCAATACGTTCAAGATCCTGCTGCATCGAATTGACCCTGAGGGGCAGAAAATCCAGCAGCCGGTCGTTGCCAAAAGTGGCCATGCGCAGAGGGTGTTTTTGTAGCCTCTCCATCGAATACTTCGTCAGCAGCACGTCCAGTGCGCCTTCCAGCAGCGTATAGGAGGCGGTCACCAGCGCCTGTGGCATGTCATGATGCTCAAGATGCGCCTGCATGAGCGCCATGCCGGTCTCGCGGTCATAGCGCGCGCCGCAGCGGTGATAGGCACGCGGTGGCTGTGCGTTGCAGGCGGCGATCGCCGCCATGAAGCCATCACGACGCTCGAGGGTATTGGCAAGCCCTGGCAGGGCATCCAGCCACAACACCTCCTGTACCTGCGAAGCCTGCCCTTGTGGACCTTGTGGAAAGAGTACCGACGCCGTCAGGGTCATGGCGGTCTGGCGATTTTCGCTGATGATGCAGGGCATCAGCGTGTCATCGAGTGCGCGGTCAACGGCCACCACCGGCATGCCGGCGCCGATCAGGCGCTGATAACGGCTGTCGCCCGGAGGCAGGCTCGAGGCCACGATCAGGGCATCACAGCGCCGGGCCCGCAGGGCACTGAGCAACTCTCGCTCGGTGTCCGGATCATCATTGGAGCTGACCATCAAAAGCTGATAGCCCGCACTGCGTGCCCCCTGTTCCAGCAGTTTGGCAAGCCTTGCGTAGCTGGTGTTTTCAAGATCCGGCAGGATAAACCCCAGCGTGCGACTGACCCCGCGGCGCAGGGCGGCGGCCTGGGCATCCACCCGGTAGCCGTGCTCCTCGATCACCGCCATGACGCGCTTGACCGTCGCCTCGCTGATGCGGTGCTGGCGTGACTTGCCATTGATGACGTAGCTTGCTGTCGTCCGTGATACGCCCGCCAGGCGCGCAATCTCTGCAAGCGTCATGATGTTGTTTCCCGATATGAAAGGCAGGAGTCTGTCAATACGACGTGGGTCCATGCCATTGGTGCTTGATTCACCGGTTAATCTCTTTCAGCATTACGGCAAGGAAAAGGTGACACGATTCAGCCATGCTGTCATGACCTGTTTCATGCCGTTTTGCGTGTTGGGCCGCACAAGCTGATGCCGTCATCTGCGCAAATTTGCCACTCACAAGGATCAATACGCCATGCTCACGCTGCAAAGTGATGCCGTTTTGCTCGATCAGCACGCCAGCGACTGGCGTGATGCACTCAATCAGGCCGGTCAGGCGCTCATGGAAGGCGGGCTTGCCCGCGAAGGCTATCGCGATGCGCTGTTCGAGCGTGAACAGCAGGCGTCGACCTGGCTGGGCAACGGCATCGTCATTCCCCACGGCACTCAGAAAAGCCGTGAGCATGTGCTGGCCACCGGCGTGCGTCTTTTGCAGTTCCCGCAGGGCGTCGAGTGGCATGACGGCAATCGGGTGCATCTGATCATCACCATTGCCGCGCAAAGCGATGAGCACCTCGACATCCTGCGCCAGCTCACCCACGTGCTCGACCGTGAGGGCGTGTCAGAAAAGCTGGCCCGCGCTGACGATGCCGAGGAGGTAGTGCGTTTGCTGTCAAAGGCGCCGGTCACGGCGCGTCTGGATGGCGACACCATTGTTCAGGGCGTACCGGCCCGCTCGGCGCTGGAGCTCACGGCTGCCGCCGCCGCGCGCCTCGAGCAGCTCGGCTGTGTCGATCGTCGTTTTGTGGCCGACATTCTGGCCCAGCAGGCCATCTCGCTGGGCCAGCAGCTGTGGCTGGTGCGCAGCGCCACGGGTGTCACTCAGCCGGCGCTGGGGCTGGCCCTGCCGCAGGCGCATGTGGATGGCGTGGCCGGTATCTTCTGTCTGGCCGAGAGCGGCAACGCTCACGACGTGCTGCTGGACCGGCTGGTGAAGGTGCTGGAGGAGGGCAAGGGTGAAGAGCTGGCGCGGCTGGGTCGTGATGCACTGCTGGCACGACTGTCCGGTGAGTCGGCCAGTGCCGAAACCGTCCGGGTCAGGGTGCGTAACGCCCATGGTCTGCACGCCCGTCCGGCCAAACAGCTGGTGCAGGTGGCGCGAGCACAGGGGATGCCGGTACGTGTGCGGCTTGCCGAAGGCGGCAATGAAGCGGTTTCAGCGGCCAGTCTGACCAAGGTGATCGGACTAGGCGCGCGGCGCGGGCAGATGCTGATCTTCTCGGCCGAAGGCCCCGGCGCGCGTGAGGCCGTCGAGGCCATGGCCGAGGCGCTGCGCGGCGGACTGGGTGAAGAGGTCACGCCGCTGGGAGATACCAGCGATGCGCGTCCGTCGCGCAATCGACAGACCCCGCGGGAACCGGTGGTCGCCCCGGCGGCCGACACGCCGCTGACGGCCGTGCCGGCTTCGCCCGGTATGGCGATTGCCCCCGTGTTCGTGATGCGCCCGCCGGAGTTTCATTACGAGGAGACGGCCTCTGACCGCGAGATGCAAAAAACGCGTCTGGGTGAAGCGATCAAGGAGGCCGAGCAGCAGCTCGAGGAGATGATTCGCGCCGCCGGAGGTGAAGTGGCCGAAATTCTCTCCATGCACGAAGAGATGCTGGGCGACCCGGAGCTTCGCGAAGCCGCCTATGAAGCGATCAATGAAGGCAAGAGTGCCGAGGGTGGCTGGTGGCGCGCCATTGATGTGGCCGCCCGCGCCCAGGAAGCACTGGCCGACCGTCTGCTGGCCGAGCGCGCCGCGGATCTGCGCGATGTGGGTCGACGCGTGCTGGGGAATCTCTGCGGCGTGAAGATGCCTGACCCGCCGACGCACCCCTACATTCTGGTGACCGATGACGTCGGCCCTTCCGATGTCGCGCGGCTGGATACCTCGCGGGTACGCGGCATTTTAACCGCTCGCGGCGGCGCCACCTCTCACAGCGCGATTCTGGCGCGGGCGCTGGGCATCCCGGCAGTCGTGGGGGCGGGTGAAACCATCATGGCGCTGGAAAACGGCATCGACATGATTCTCGACGGCGAGCGCGGCCGCGTGATCCCCGCGCCCGACCCGGAGCGTCGTGCCCGCACCGAGCTTTCCATCCGGGAGCGCGAGATCCGCGAACGCGAAGCCTTTGAGGTCCGTTTTGATCCGGCCGTGACCCTGGATGGTCATCGCGTCGAGGTCGCCGCGAACCTGGGCAACACCGCACACGCCGCGGATGCCGTCGAGCGCGGTGCCGAGGCGGTGGGGCTTTTGCGCACCGAGTTTGTTTTCATGGCCCACCCGCAGGCGCCGGATCTGGACACCCAGATCGTCGAGTACCGTCAGGCCTTTGATGCCCTGGGCCCCGATCGCGCGCTGGTGGCGCGCACGCTGGATGTCGGCGGTGACAAGCCGCTGGATTACTGGCCGGTGCCGGCCGAGGACAACCCCTTTCTGGGGCTGCGCGGCATTCGTCTGGCCCTGACCCGTCCGGACGTGCTCGAAACCCAGATTCGAGCGCTTCTGATGGCTGCTGGTGATCGACCGCTGCGCGTCATGTTCCCGATGGTCAAGGACGTGGAAGAGTTCCACGCCGGCAAGGCCATTTTTGATCGCGTGCAGGCCGAAGTGAAAGCGTCTGACGTGCAGCTGGGTGTGATGATCGAGATTCCTTCCTGTGCGCTGCTGGCCCCGAGTCTGGCCGAGCATGTCGACTTCTTCTCGATCGGCACCAACGATCTGACCCAGTACACCCTGGCCATCGACCGCGGTCACTCGCGCCTGTCGGCCCAGGCCGATGGCCTGCATCCGGCGGTACTGCGCCTGATCCAGATGACCGTGGAGGCTGCTCATGCCAAGGGGCGCTGGGTCGGTGTGTGCGGCGAGCTGGGCAGTGATCCACAGGCCATCGCTGTGTTGATGGGGCTGGGGGTTGATGAGCTGTCCGTTTCCAGCCGCCAGATCCCGCTGGTCAAACAGCGCATCCGCAGCCTGAATCTTGCAGACAGCCGCGCGCTGGCCCTGCGGGCACTGGCCTGTCCGACGGCGGTTGAAGTACGTGCCATGCTGGAGTCGTTGACATGAGCCGGGTCCTGACGCTGACGCTCAATCCGGCGCTGGATCTCTCCATTCGGCTGAAAGCGCTGTCGCCGGGCAGCGTGAACCGCTCGCAGGAGAGTTCACTGACCCCGGCCGGCAAGGGCAACAATGTGGCCCGCGTGCTGGCCCGTCATGACCACCGGGTGGTCGTCAGTGGTTTTCTGGGACGCGATAACCGGGCACCGTTTGAGCGGGCCTTTCAGGACTGGGGCGTGGAAGATCGTTTCGTTCGAGTCGCCGGCGAAACCCGCGTCAATGCCAAGCTCTCCGAGGCCGATGGTCGGGTAACCGACATCAACGGCCCGGGTGCGGCGGTGGACGAGGCGGCCATGGCGCAGCTTCTTCAGGACATCGAGGCCGGTGCAGACGGCATCGAGGCAGTGGTCATCTCCGGCAGCCTGCCGCCTGGTGTCACGCCCGAGTGGCTGTCTGCGCTGATTGATCGGCTCAGGGCACGTGGACTGCCGGTCTGGCTGGACAGCAGCGGCGAGGCGCTGGTGCAGGGTACACGGGCACGTCCTGCGCTGATCAAGCCCAACGAGCATGAACTTGCCGAATGTGTCGGCCGCGCCCTGGCGGATGAGGCGGCGCTTCTGGCGGCGGCTCGTGAGCTGCAGCAGGGCGGCATCGACAACGTATTACTGTCGCTGGGCGCCGAGGGCGTGGTGTGGCTGTTTGAGGGCGGCGCGCTGCGCGCTCGTCCGCCGCGGATCAGGGTGGTCAGCACGGTATGTGCCGGCGATACGCTGCTGGCCGGCGTGCTGCATGGCGTGCTGGAAGGCTGGCCGCGCGAAAAAACGCTGCGTTTTGCCACCGCCCTGTCGGCCGACGCCGTGCGCCGGATTGGCGTGGGGCGCTCGGATACCGAGGACTTCGCCGTATTGCGCGATGCCGTCTCCATCGAGGCACTGACAATATGATCACGGCCCCGATTTCTTTTGAGCTGCCTGCTGATGACAGGTGCAGTCAGCATGGCGACCAGTGGTTGGCACTGGCACAGGAGTGGTTTGCATGAATATTGTTATCGTCACGGCCTGCCCCAGCGGCACGGCGACGACCTACCTGGCGGCGCGCCGTCTCGAGCAGGCGGCTCACCGACTGGGCTGGCAGACAGCCGTCGAAATGCAGGGTCAGTTTGATCAGACCACCTTGAGCGATGAGCAGATTGCCGCAGCCGATATGGTGGTGGTCGCTGCCAGCAGGCCCATCACGCTGGCGCGCTTTACCGGCAAGCGGCTCTATCGTGAGCGGCTTGAAGCTGCTCTGCCGGACCCGGATGGCTTTTTAAGCCGGGCTCGCGAGCAGGCCGAACCCTGGGAGGGCGCTGATGACGCCCCGGCGGAGGCCAGTGTCGCACCAGCGGCCGCCGAGACCCGCACGTCAAAACGCATTGTCGCCGTAACGGCCTGTCCGACCGGAGTGGCGCATACCTTCATGGCCGCCGAGGCGCTGGCCCAGGCCGGTAGAGCACTGGGCCATCAGATCAAGGTCGAAACGCAGGGGTCGGTTGGCGCGCAGAATCAGCTGACCGATGACGAGATCGCCAACGCCGATATCGTGCTGCTGGCCTGTGATATCGAGGTTGATGACGAGCGCTTTGCCGGCAAGCCGGTCTACCGCACCTCGACCGGTACGGCGCTCAAGAAGTCGCAGCAGACCATCAATGACGCGCTGGCCAATGCGGCGGTGGAAAGTGAAGGCAGTGCGCCGGCGGGTGGCGAGCGCAAGAAAAGCATCAAGGAACGGGGCGTCTACAAGCACCTGCTGACCGGGGTGTCTTTCATGCTGCCGATGGTGGTGGCCGGTGGCCTCTGTATTGCGCTGTCGTTCGTGTTCGGGATCGAGGCGTTCAAGGAGGAGGGGACGCTGGCCGCGGCGCTGATGCAGATCGGCGGCGGCACGGCCTTTGCCCTGATGGTGCCGGTACTGGCGGGCTATATCGCTTACTCGATTGCCGATCGTCCGGGGATTGCACCGGGCATGATCGGCGGCATGCTGGCCAGTACGCTGGGCGCGGGCTTCATCGGCGGGATCATCGCCGGTTTTCTGGCCGGTTATACCGCCAAACTGATTGCCAAAAAGCTGAAGCTGCCGGCCAGTGTGGAATCGCTCAAGCCGATTCTGGTCATTCCGCTGCTGGCGAGTCTGGTGACCGGCCTGGTCATGATCTACCTGGTCGGCACGCCGGTCGCCGGCATGCTCTCGGCGCTGACCGATTTTCTCAACAACATGGGCTCGACCAACGCCGTGCTGCTGGGGCTATTGCTGGGCGCGATGATGTGTGTGGACCTGGGCGGACCAATCAACAAGGCGGCCTATACCTTTGGCGTTGGCCTGCTGTCGACCCAGACCTACGCACCGATGGCGGCGATCATGGCCGCCGGCATGGTGCCGGCGATTGGCATGGGGATCGCCAGCTTTCTGGCCCGCTCCAAGTTTGCCGACACCGAGCGTGACGGCGGCAAGGCGGCGTTTGTGCTAGGGCTTTGCTTTATCAGTGAAGGCGCGATTCCCTTTGCTGCCAAGGACCCGCTGCGGGTCATTCCGATCTCGATCGTGGGCGGGGCCATCACCGGGGCGCTGTCGATGTACTTCCAGATCAAGCTGATGGCGCCGCACGGGGGGCTCTTCGTGTTGCTGATTCCGGGCGCGGTCAATCAGGCGATGCTCTATCTGCTCGCGATCGCCGTGGGCTCGATCTTCATTGGCGCGACCTATGCGCTGCTCAAGCCGGCGCCGCAAAAGCTGGAAGTGCCGGAAGGGGCTTCTGCCTGAGTCAGCGATGATTCATGAACGCGGAAAGTATGCTTCAGGGCCCCCAGGGGGGCCCTTTTTTGTGGGCCTCACAGGAAAATCATGACGGTTTCGGGCCAAAAGGGGGCGAGACCATTACAATGCGCTCCGGATCGACAAGAGGGCCGCGCAAGGCCGACAACCGATAGGGACGCACATGACAACAAATAATGGCACCGGTGGTGTGCTCTGGGCCGGGCGCTGGGGGTTTGTGCTGGCGGCAACAGGCTCGGCCGTGGGGCTGGGTAATATCTGGAAATTCCCCTACATGACCGGTGAATATGGCGGCGGCGCCTTTGTGCTGGTGTATCTGCTGTGCATTGCCGCTATCGGGGTGCCTCTGATGATGACCGAGATCGCCTTCGGTCGACGCGGACGCGGCAGCCCGGTCGAGGCCGTCAAGCGTGTGGTGGCCGAGTCTGGCGGTGCCTCGGGCTGGGCGGTACTGGGCTGGATGTCGATGATCTGCGGCTTCATGATCCTGAGTTTTTATGTGGTGGTGGCCGGCTGGTCATTATCCTATCTCTGGAAGGCGATCAGCGGCAGTCTCAATGCCGAAAGCGTCGAGGGCATGGCGGCCATTTTTAACGCCAACAATGAAAACCCGCTCAATCTGGGTTTCTGGAGCACGCTGGTCACGCTGATCACCATGCTGATCGTGGGCAAGGGCGTGCAGGAAGGCATCGAGCGCAGTGTGCGCTGGATGATGCCGGGTATGGTGGTCATGCTGGCCATTCTGATCGGGTTTGGCATCTTTTCCGGCGGCTTTGGCCAGGCGGTACACTTTTTGTTTGCCTTCGAGTTCGGTCAGCTCTCCGGTGAGGGGCTGCTGGCGGCGATGGGGCATGCCTTCTTTACCCTGTCACTGGCGGCAGGCGCCATCATGGCGTATGGCGCCTATCTGCCGGCCGGGAAGTCCATTGCCCGTACGACCTTCATGGTGGCGATCTGTGACACCCTGGTGGCGCTGATGGCGGGGCTTGCCATTTTTCCGGTGATTTTTGCCAACGGCATGGATCCGGCCAGCGGCCCGGGGCTGATTTTCATGAGTCTGCCACTGGCCTTTGCCCAGATGCCCATGGGCACGCTGCTGGAGGTCATTTTTTTCGTCATGCTGACCATGGCGGCACTGACGTCGGCCATCTCAATGATCGAGGCCACCATCGCCTGGTTGGTGGAAAGCCACGGTATCGCTCGTAATCGCGCGTCCTGGGGCACGGGGATTGTTCTATGGCTGGTCAGTACGCTGGCGATGCTGTCGTTCAATCTGGGCGCGGACTGGACACTGGGCGGGCGCACCTTCTTTGACTGGCTGGACTATCTGACCTCGCGATTCATGATGCCATTGGGCGGGCTGGGGCTCGCACTGCTGGCAGGCTTCGTGCTCAAGGATCGTTTGTTGCGTGATGAGCTGGGTCTGGCAGGCGTGGGTCATGCCCTGTGGCTTTTCATGATTCGCTACGTCTGTCCGCTGGCGATCGTGGTGATCTTCATCGACGCGCTCGGCATCATGACGCTGAATGTGTCCACGCAGTGGCCCTGGGGGGTGGCCATACTGGCCCTGTTCGTAGTGGTCGGGGAGTCGCTGAGCCCGAGGCTGCGTCGCCAGCCGGCGCACTGAGAGAACCTGCGCTCATGTCGATGAGCGTGTGATGTCGGCAAGCCTGTCATGAAAAGGGCCGCCCATTTTGGGCGGCCCTTTTTATGCTTTGTCAGTCAGTCAGTCAGTCAGTCAGTCAGTCAGTCAGACGTGCTGGCGCTCGGTGTACTGGCTCAGGCGAATGATCTCTTCCAGATGACGCCCATCTTCCTGCATGCGCTCATGAATCTGCGCGGTGCTGGTCAACATGCGCGCGAGGTCACTGCTGGAGTGCGCGGCCTGTGACCTTGAGGCGTCAATGGTGGCCTGCAGGTGGAAACCCTGCTGTGAAAAGGCGGCCACCATGTGCGTCATGGCGCCAAGCCGGTCATTGACGGCATCTACCGACCCCTGCACCCGAGTAATCACCTCGCTGATCTGATTAAGGCTCTCCTGCGTGCGTCCGGCCGTTCGCTGCTGGTACGCACCAGCCAGGCTTCCTTGCCTCGAGCGAATCTTTTAAACATGTCCATACCATAAAAGGGTAATTTAATGAGGGAGCTAACGACTGCCCCCCATTTACGGCCGACACGGGCTTTACTTGATGGTATGGCGTTGATAAATAATGCCTATCTGCAGACAGTATTTATTTAAAGACAGTACCTGTTTAAAGACAGCGGCCATTTAAAGACAGCGGCCATTTAAAGACAGTGGCCATTAAAACTTGAAAACATTGGCCCATTAAAAACGCCGCCCGGAGGGCGGCGCTATTGAGGTGACAGCAGACTGTCTTCAGGGCGCAGGCGGCATGGTCGGGTCATCCGGGATGTTGGCGCCGTTGCCCGGCGCCTCACGCGTCATGTGCAAGAACTGCAGGTGACGCTCGTACTGATCCAGGATGTCGTTGATGAGCTGGTCACGACTGAAACCGATCAGGTTGTAGCCCTGACTGCCTTCCAGCAGATAGACCTCAAGGCGATAGTAGCGTGACCGTGTTTCGTTGGCGCGACGGGCAAACGAAGGCATCGAGAAGGCGCGCGGCCAGATCTGATAGGTGAAGTTCTGCTCATTGCCCAGTGCGACATTGAGCTCCAGGTGCAGCTCGTTACCTTCGGCCTTGATGACTTCCGCTTCAAGGCCCTGCTCGGAAAGCTCCTGTGCCACGGCCTCCATGGCCGGGCGGGCGGTTGTGTTGATAAAGGTGCTGGCCTGACGCTGGCTGGGGAAGTGCATGGCGCGATTGAGACGCTGACGCCAGTGGCGTGTGCCGCGCTCACCGCCGACACCGGTACGACTCGATAGACGTCCGGCAAGGCTTGCGCGATGGCTGTCCTCCTTGAAGGCTTCGCTTTTAAAGGAGCGATAAAGCCCGGCCATGACAAAAAAGATCACAAAGGAAAAGGGCAGCCCCATGATGACCACCATGCCCTGCAGTGCCGAGACGCCACCGGCCATTAACAGTGCCAGCGTCAGCAGCCCGATCGTGACCGACCAGAACACGCGCAGCCAGGCCGGCGCATCGTGATGTACGCTGGAAAGACGCGAGGTGAAATTGCCCAGCACCAGTGCCCCGGAGTCTGCCGAGGTGACATAGAACAGCATGCCCAGCAGGGTCGCCAGAGACGCCGTCCAGGTGACGCCCGGATACTGCTCGAGCAGCCCGTAGATGGACTGTTCGGGATGAGTCATCGCAATCTGGCCGAACTCGGTGGCGCCATTGAGAATGCTCTCGATCGCGCTGTTGCCGAAAATCGAGATCCACATCAGGGTGAAGATAAAGGGAATGGTGAGGGTGCCGACCACGAACTCGCGAATGGTGCGCCCGCGGGAGATACGCGCCAGAAAAAGCCCGACAAACGGCGCCCAGGCCACCCACCATGCCCAGAAAAACAGCGTCCATGTGTTGAGCCAGTCGGTCGGACGGTCAAAGGCGAAGGTATTGAGCGTCATGCCCATGAAGCGATTGACGTAGTCGCCGATGTTAAGCACCAGCGCATTGAGCAAAAAGACCGTGTCGCCGGCAATCAGTACATAAAGCAGCAGCACCACGGCCAGAATCACGTTGAGTTCGGAGATGCGCCGGATGCCCTTGTCGACCCCGGAAACCACCGAAATGGTGGCCAGAATGACCGACAGCGCGATCAGCGCCCCCTGGACGTAAAGGTTCTGGGGCAGGTCGAACAGGTAGGTCAGTCCGTAGTTGAGCTGTACCACCCCGATGCCCAGGCTGGTGGCAATGCCAAACACCGTACCGATGACGGCGGCGATATCCACCGTGTGGCCAATGGCGCCTTCCACCCGCCGGCCAAACAGCGGGTAGAGCGCACTGCGAATGGTCAGCGGCAGGTTATATCGGTAGCTGAAATAGGCCAGCGCCATGCCCATCAGCGCGTACATGCCCCACCCGGTAATCCCGTAGTGAAACATGCCCCAGACCGTGGCCTGGCGTGCAGCTTCCAGTGTGCCGCCTTCGCCGACCGGAGGGGCCAGAAACTGGGTGACGGGCTCGGCCACGCAGAAAAACAGCAGATCGATCCCGATGCCGGCTGCAAACAGCATTGCCGCCCATGAACCAAGGCTGAACTCCGGACGAGAGTGCTCCGGCCCCAGGCGGATACTGCCAAAGCGGGAGGCGGCGACAAAAATCACGAACCCCAGATAGAGGGTTGCTGACAGAAAGTAATACCAGCCAAAGGTGTTACTGATCCATTCAAGCGCCGCAAAGATGACGGTGTTGGCGGCGTCAGTGAAAAACATTCCCCACAGGGAAAACACCACGATGCCAAGGGCAGAACCATAAAAGACGATCGGGTTCAGGGCATCTTTTTGTTGCTCGGCCATATCAATGTGTTTGACGCTCATCGAAGGATTCTCCTTGTTGACGATGCGGTAATGAATAATTCATGAACGTCGCCCTCGTGACCCGGGAGATGCCCGGGCCACGAGGGCGCTGATCCGACTTTTGTTAATTGGTCGTTCAATTAAAATACATGCTTTGCTGGGGGCCTTCAACTGACCTTCCGTAGACCGTTCGGTCCTGGACCAATGGCAGGGGAGAGAGAATTGTCCGAACCGGACAGGCGTCGACCATACTGAAGATCTGTTTTCATTAAAGGCGTCAGGGGAGAGATCATGACAACGGCCATGACCTGGATGAGCGGGAGATTGCGGGTAATTCAGGGCGATATCACTGCCCTTGAGGTAGATGCCATCGTCAACGCGGCAAACCATTCCCTGATGGGCGGAGGTGGGGTGGATGGTGCCATTCATCGTGCTGCCGGTGGCGAGCTCAAAACCGCCTGTCAGGACCTGCGTCAAAAGCAGTGGCCGGAAGGGCTGCCGGATGGAGAGGTGGCCATGACCCCCGGGTTTAATCTGCCGGCCCGCTACGTGATTCACACCGTGGGGCCGGTGTATGCCAAAACGATCGACAAGTCCGAGCTGCTCGCGAACTGCTATCGAAAATCACTGGCGCTGGCAGCTCAGCAGGGCCTGCAGACCATCGCCTTTCCGGCAATCTCCACCGGCGTTTATGGCTATCCGTTTGATCAGGCTAGCGAAATCGTGCTGACGGTCATGGCGGAGAAACTGCCCCATGGGGATCTGACCGCAACGCTGTGCTTTTTCAGTCAGCAGGACATGGACGCCTTTCGTCAGGTGGCCAGCCGGATGGGATATCAGCGCGATCGCGGCTAGTCATGAAAAACACCCCGTCAGTGCGGGGTGTGGTCATGATGGCGATATGGATCAGCTCTGATCGGGCTTCGAGGGGGCGTTCCGGTCTGCGCCATGAGGGCGCGGCCCCGTTGCGATGTGGTGATAGCGGCTGACGCTATCCAGCGCTGCCAGCTGATCCGGGCTCAGGATGTCTTCCAGAGAATGATGAAAGGCGGTTCGAGCCTCGATCATCCGGTGGCGTTGATCGCTGTCCTGTGGCGCGTCCCTGTCGTTGAGCTGTGTCATCTTCTGGTGAAGTTGCCTCGTCGCTGCCTTCATGGCATCAAGCTGGGACGCCTCAAGATGCCAGCTTTTTACCAGCGCGTGACGGACATCAATGGGTGGCTTGCCCTTCGGGCCGCGCAGCTCCACATGGCGCATCATCTCAAGTACCCGGATCTGCTCGGCACTCAGTACCCTTGAAAGACGTGCATGCTGCTGCTCGTGCAGCGTTGCCATGGCCTGGCGTCGGTCTTTTCGACTGTCCATGGCGCCCTTGTCATGGCGCAGTTCGGCGAGGTCCTGACGCATCTGCCGGCGAGCGTCATCGAGCGCCTGCCTTTGGGTATCATCCAGCTTCCAGCTATCCAGAAGCGCTGCCCTCAGCGCTCCTTTGGCCTGCAGGGCAGCGGCATGTTGATCCAGAGCTTCAAGCACTCGACGTTGTTCGTTATCGAGGACCCTGGCGAGTGCCTCATGATGCGTGCGCGCCGCTTCCTTCATGGCTTCATGACGTGCCTGGGTGCTGTCAAAGCTCTGATCCTTCAGCGCTGTCAGACGTTCGTGAAAGGCCTTGTTCTCGTTGGTCAGCTGATTTTGCTGTTGATCGCTCAGCGACCAGCTCTGATAGATGGCCTGACGTGCGCCTGGGTGGGCTGTCTTTTGATCCGGCGCGGCAGCACTGGCCGTGAAGGCGGTCAAAAGCGCGACGGTGGCACTGGTGGCGAGCATCCATTTCTTCATTGCGATACCTCGTGGCTGGGTCTGACGCCAGTATCGCCACGATTTGTGCAACAAACGTGCAGGCAATGGGGATAAACATGCGGTGGGAGATATCGACACCGCCGGCTGAGATGAATGCGCTCAGCTCAGGGGTTCATACTTGTAACCCACCCCATACACCGAGTGGATGACCTCACGCTCGGGCCAGATGTCGGCAAGCTTTTTCCTGAGCTTTTTAATGTGAGAATCCACGGTACGCTCGGAAACGATGCGGCGGTCGCGATACATGTGATCCATCAACTGCTCGCGCGAAAAGAGGCGCCCGGGGGCATTGAACATGACCTCCATCAGCTGGAATTCGACTGCGGTCAGGCCCAGATCCGTACCATTGGCCAGCACGCGCCAGCCATCGCGGTCCAGGGTCAGGGGCGATGAGTCGTGCACACCGGTACTGGCGGCGGACGCCACGGGATGAGTACGTCGCAAAACCGTGCGAATGCGAGCGACGACCTCCCGCGGCGAAAAGGGCTTGCAGATGTAGTCATCGGCACCCAGTTCAAGACCCAGCAGGCGGTCTACCTCCTCGACCCGGGCCGTCAGCATGATGATGGCCATGGCTGGCCAGCGCTCTCGCAGCCGTCGACAAAGCGTGAGCCCATCAAGGCCTGGCAGCATCAGGTCCAGCAGTACCATTGCAGGCAATGTTTCCGGCGCCCGTGCCTCCAGCCAGTCGATGACCTGATCGCCGCGTTCGAGGCAGTGAGGCGTAAAACCGCTGCTGCTCAGGTAGTCCCGCAGCAGATCGGCAATCTTGGTTTCATCTTCAACGATCAGCACGTTGTCGTTCATGGCAGCGTTTTTCCGTGATGATGGCTGGCACTGATCCGGTGATCGTTTTTGGCAGGCGTGCCATGGCCATCAAGCATAAATACAAGGCGCCAGCAAAGACCACCCAGCGGCGTGTCCTGTGGGGTCATGTGTGCCCCATGAAGGTGTATCAGGGCACTGGCAATGGAAAGTCCCAGTCCGCTGCCACCGTGGCGGCGGTTGCGTGATCCCTCGATTCTGAAAAGCCGCTCGGTGAGACGGTGCTGCTCGGTGGGCGCGACGCCGGGCGCGCTGTCTTCCCAGATCACCACGGCCTTGTCATCCTGGCGCAGGAGGGTGACATGAAGGCAGCCCGGGGCGTCCGTATAAGCCTGCGTATTGCTCAAAAGGTTATGCCAGAGCTGGCGCAGGCGATGGGCGGATCCCTGAATCATGAGACCCGGGGCAATGTGGGTGACCAGCGTAATGCCTCGTTCGTCAAGCCATTCGCGGCTCTCTTCAAGCTGGCTCTGCAGATGCGTGCTCAGGTCCAGTCGATCCAGTGGCGTCTCAAGCGTTCGGGCATCGGACTGGGCCAGAAGGCGAAGGTCCTCGATCAGCTGACTGAGATGATCGACTTCCTGGTTCAGGGACTGGAGGCTTTTGCCATCCAGTGCGCGTACGCCATCCTGCATCGCTTCAATTTCACCTTTCAGGATGGCCAGCGGCGTGCGCAGTTCATGCGCGATGTCTGCGACCCACTGCTGGCGGGATTGGCGATTGTACTCAAGGCTCTGGGCGAGGGCATTGATATCTTCAGACAGCCGGGAAAGTTCATCGCGGCCCCGCAGGCGTAGGCGAATGCTGTAATCACCACGGGCAATGGTGCGCGTTGCCAGCGCCATATCCCGCGTACGTCGGCCAAGCCACCAGGCAAGCCCGCCTGCCAGCAGCAGCGAGGTCAAAAGCATGACGCCGGTAATGATGCCCAGATTGCGCAGCTGACGATGCAAAAAGACCTGATCGATCGAGGAGATCATGTTGTCCGGCGCGCGATAGCCAAGCTGTCCGATGGTGGTACCGTCAAGCACCAGTGCCCGGTAGTTCATGTCGTTACGGGGTTGATGAACGCCGCCAATAACCGGTTGGCCCCGGGCATCCAGCAGCACAAACTGGCGTGGATCCACCATGGAACGGGGGAGGTCCGATGATGGGCCGCCGGCATGGTGTTCAGGTGGCGACTTTTGCGAAACAGCGCCTGCGGCGTCAGGACGGTCGCGCGGTGCCAGCGTCAGACGCAATACATCACGCCAGGCATTGCGGTTGTCGCCAAGCCAGGCCCAGCTGCCATGCAGGGCATAGCCCTCGACGAGGGTATCGCTCAGGGTATCGATGCGCTCCTTCTGGGTGCGGCGCAAATAATCCAGAAAATCATCATCGATACTGCGGGCCGCCATGAAAAAGACCACCGCACCAAGCACGACATTGACCAGCAGGATAGCCCCAAAGAGCTTCAAACCAAGGCGACTGAACATGCATCCCTCATTGATGAAAAACATCACGTTAGCGCGCCTGACACCCTTGCAGCGGCGCGAGTCATGAAAAGGGCGTGAAAGCGTAAGAGCCCTCTGATTTATACCAAGGTCTTATATGCGAAAGTTGCCCCGGGACCATGGTTCGGTTGTAACCCCATGATGGCTTTGCAAGAATGTTGCAACAGTATGCGCAATGACGCCCCTACCCCTGCAACAAGAGAGCCCCGGCATGACAAAACAGTTCGATCAGCGTCATCGGCAATCACGACGCATTTTGATCATGGGGGTCTCCGGATCCGGCAAGTCGACCATTGGCGAGGCCGTGGCTGAAAAGACCGGCTGTGAGTATATCGACGGCGATCAGTACCATCCGCCGGCCAATATCGAAAAGATGACCAAGGGCGTTCCCTTGACGGATGACGACCGTCAGGGCTGGCTGGAAGCACTGGCAGATCTTTTTGCGCAGCATCGCCAGGAAAACAAAAGCGTGATGATCGGCTGTTCCGGCCTCAAGAAATCCTATCGCGACATTCTGCGCCAGGGCGACCCGGAACTGATCATTCTCTTTCTGGATGGCAGTTACGACACCATCCTGCAGCGCATGGAAGAGCGTCAGCATTTCTTCTCGCCGCAAATGCTGCGCACCCAGTTCGATACGCTGCAGGCGCCGGGGTCCGATGAGGCCATCAGCATCGATATCTCGAAGTCCTTTGATAGCGTGATCGATCAGTGCGTCAGCGAGCTTGAAGCGCTCGACTGACTTCAGCTTTCGATGACAAAAACAGGGGCCCGGCTGTGCATGCGCAGCCGGGCCCCTGTCATTTGACGGCTTTGTGCTGATCTATTCGATAAAGGCTTCAACGCTCTGGCGGCGTCCCAGCAGGAAGGCGTCGGCCACGTGGCGGAAGGGGGCTACGTCGACATCGCTTTGTCCTGTGCGGATCAGCTCGGCAAAGCGCCTGTAGAGCCCCGCGTATTCGATATCCTCGCCGTCGATAATGCGCTCACCATTGATGCTCAGCTGGCTGCCGCCACTGTCGAGCACCAGCTTGCCGTCTTCAGTGTCGACCGTAATCTGCCAGGTCTGGGGTCCGGTCTGGCGCCAGTCAAAATCGGCGTGAATGGGGGTGTCGTGAACGTCGGTAAATTCGAGTGTGGCCCCGATCGGTGACTGGCAGTTTTCCGGTACTTCAAGCGTCGCTTCCCGCAGGAAAAAGGCTTCCGGCAGAATCCGGGTGACAATCGAGAGAGCATTGATGCCGGGGTCGAAAACGCCCAGACCGCCCGGTTCCCATACCCATTGCTGGCCCGGATGCCACTGACGCACATCCTCGCGCCACTGGATATCAACCCCTGTGACGCGACGCGTTGACAGCCATTCGCGCGCCTTTTCGACGCCGGCAGCCTCGCGGGCGTGCCAGGTCGCGTAGAGCGTGACGCCCTGCTGTTCGGCACGGCGCACCAGATCCTCGACTTCGCTGAGCGAGACGCCCGGTGGCTTTTCCAGCAGCACATGCTTGCCAGCCTCGATGGCGGCCACGGCCTGGGC
Organism: Kushneria sp. Sum13; assembly: GCF_052692355.1. Classification (NCBI taxonomy): domain Bacteria; kingdom Pseudomonadati; phylum Pseudomonadota; class Gammaproteobacteria; order Oceanospirillales; family Halomonadaceae; genus Kushneria; species Kushneria sp. Sum13. The sequence continues at coordinate 2,545,819 of NZ_CP199847.1, read as the reverse complement.
GTAGCGCACCTGCGGCGGTGTACACAGGGCCACGGCATCAAGGGCGGGCACTGCGCTCAACAGGGTATCAAGATCCTGATGATTATCGACGCCTTCAAGGGTGGCATTGCGACTGGCAATGGCGGTCAGTTCAAAATCGCGGTTATCCCGCAGGGCCGGCAGATGCTGGTCCCGTGCGATCTTGCCGAAACCTGCAATGGCAATGGTGGTCATGACTCTGTCTCTTTCCAGAAGGGGCCGTAAGTCTGTTGCGACGGTCCGGCCGGGGGTTAAAACGTCAATTGATAGCAGGTGTGCTGGCGATATCGCTCGCCCGGATCGAGCCGGGTCGAGGGGAAGTGGTCATGGTTGGGCGCATCGGGAAACTGCTGCGCCTCCAGAGCCAGTCCGCCAAAGGCCTCGATCGGACGGCCTTCGTGATCAAGCAGGGTGCCATCCAGACCGATGCCGGTATAGAGCTGAAGCGAGGGTTGATCGGTAAAGACGTCCAGTCGTCGGCCGCTGTGCGGCTCGGTGACCATTGCCCGGGGCTGGCCGGAGGGCACTCGATCCAGCACGAGGGCAACATCATGGCCGCCGGCGCGGGAGAACTGCTCGTTGGGGATCTGCTCACGCGAGCGCAGGGTCGCGGGCGTGACAAAGTCATAGGGGGTGTCGGCGACCGGGGCGATCGTGCCGGTCGGAATCGAGGCCTCATCAAGCACCAGATAGTGACCGGCTGCGCACTCGAGAAGATGGTCGCGCACGTCGCCCCGGCCGCGCAGATTGAAATAGGCGTGGTTGGTCAGGCTGATAACGGTCGGTGCTGAACATTGCGCCTCATAATCGATGGTGAGCCGATTGTCCTCATCGAGGCTGTAATGCACCGTGACCTTCAGCTCGCCCGGAAAGCCCATGTCGCCGTCGGGCGAGCGGTGGCTCAGACTCACGCCGACCCGGTCTGCTTCTTCAAACAGCCGGCCTTCAAAGCGCTGAAAGCTCAATCCCCGTGGCCCACCGTGCAGGGCGTTGGGGCCCTCGTTGGGCACGATCTGAAACGTCTGGCCATCAAGTTCAAAACGCCCCTTGCCGAGGCGGTTGGCATAGCGCCCGACCAGCGCACCGAAATAGGGGTGCGGTTTCAGGTACTGCCTCGGGTCGACAAAGCCGAGCACCAGGTTGACTGGCTCACCGGTGTCTCGATCGGGCACGCGCAGGGCCTGCAGGGTGGCGCCGTAATCAAGAATATCCACCTGCATGCCGGCACTGTTGCGCAGCCTGAAGCGCTCAAAGGGGCTGCCGTCATCGTGCTGACCGGGTTGGTCGCTTTCACAGTGCAAGGGCATGAATCACTCCATGGTCGATGAAAGACAAAAGCGTTGTGTCACAGCGGTTGCAGATCAGTATAGAGCCCTCACTCGATACAGGTCAGACACCGGTGCACGGCAGCCGAATGGCCCGGGCTACGCCTGTGATTTCTGACCGATGTGGCGAAGCCGCCGTCCCGCCATCAGCGCCTGCTCGATCTTCTCAAGGGCCACGCCCTTTGTCTCCGGGACCAGCAGCAGGGTGACCGCAATGAAGGCAAAGTTGAGCGCGGCATAGAGCCAGAAGGTGATCGCATTGCCCAGCACATTGATCAGTGTGAGGAACGTAGCGCCAATAATCATGTTGGCCACCCAGTTGGTGACCGTGGAGCAGGCTACGCCGAAGTCACGGCCCTTGAGCGGCTGAATTTCGGAGCACAGGATCCAGACCATCGGTGCCGCCGACATGGCGTAACTGACAACAAAGGTCCCCAGAAGTCCCAGCGCCAGGTACTGGGTCAGTGCGCCTTCAAGGCCGTATTCAAACAAACCACCCAGCGCCAGCATGCAACATCCCATGATGGTAAAGCCGGTATAGAGCAGCGGCTTGCGCCCGAGGCGGTCGACCAGGCCCACGGCGATCAGGGTCGCCAGCGTCATGACAAGACCGATCACGACCGTCCCCCAGAGCTGTTCGCTGGCGCTGTCAAAGCCGGCCATTTCCAGAATGCGCGGGGCGTAATACAAAATGACATTGGCGCCGGTGAACTGCTGCATGAACTGCAGCGTGACGCCCAGGCCGGTAGAGCGACGGAAGTTGGGGTTGCGCTTGAAAAGCTTCCAGCCGGCGTCTCCTACCTTGAGATTTTCTCGAATGCGGGTCATCTCTTCGTCAACGCCCTGGCGGTCATTACCGCGCAGGCGCATCAGGACGCTACGGGCTTCATCAAAGCGCCCGTGGCTTGCCAGCCAGCGCGGGCTGCGCGGCAAAAAGAACATGCCAAGGAGTAACAGCACACCCGGGATGGCGATAATGCCCAGCATGCCGCGCCAGTTGCCGGTGTAGCTGAACAGGGTGTTGGTCAGATAGGCGAGCAGAATGCCGCCCATGATCATCAGCTGATAAAAGGAAATCAGTCGGCCGCGGATGTGCTCGGGGGCGATCTCGGAGAGATAGATGGGCGCGACATAGGAGGAGATCCCCACGGCCACGCCCAGCACAAGCCGTGCCACGATCAGCATCTCGGGCGAAACGGCCAGCGCCGAAAGCAGCGCTCCGGCCACAAAGACCACGCCGCTGACGGTCAGCGTGAGCTTGCGTCCCTTCCTGCGTGACAGGGTGCCGCTGACGCAGGCGCCCATGGCCGCCCCCAGCATCATGACGCTGACAATGATCTCCTGTTGGCGGTCACCGACGCCAAAATCATGTTCGATAAAGGGCAGGGCGCCGGAGATGACGCCGATATCCATGCCAAAGAGCAGACCCGCCAGCGCCGCAACGCCGCCGATCATGTAAACGGTCGACATTGAAGGGTGCGCGATACGGCGCCCCGGCTCACTCGATGTCGCAGTCGTGGATGATTTCATGAAATACCCCGAAGGATGGTACTGCGTGCATGACAAACACAGGATCAACAACAGGGTTTGTATGTTGGACATTTATCGGAAATGCTCAACATAGACTTTGGCCGCTTCGACCTTGGTCCAGGGTCTTGATTGACGCTGAAGAACGAAGGGCTTGCGAAGTCATTTCTGAGGCACGGAACTGCTGCGTCGCAATCATGGTCGGAAAAACAGCTCACGCGTCCGGGAAGAGGCTTAACCGGCGGGTGGCACTGTCATGGGCAGGTGCAGCGGCACCGGGGCAGGGGTGATATCGACGTTCAGCGCCCGGGCAGTGTCTTCCAGTACCGCAATCGCGGCGTGATAGGCCTCATCGGGCTGGCGCATGCGTATGGCGTCCATGAGCCGATAATGGCTTTGAAGGCTGTGGCTCGGGTCGAGCGTGCGAGTGTTGCTGTGTGACACCAGCAAATGGATCGATGGGCGCAGCACGTGAGAGAGCTGGGACCAGACGATGTTGTGCGTGGCGTAATAGATGGCGACGTGAAAGGAGACGTCGCAGTGATCGTGCTGCGTGGTGTCCTCATCAAGATGGTGATGGCGCATGTCCTCGAAGGCCTCCTCGATGGCGACCAGATCCCGAGCGGTCGCACTATTGGCCGCCATCATCGCTACCCACGGCTCGACCGTCAGGCGAAAGCTCAGAATCTCGCGCTGGATCTCCAGATGTGGCCCGGCAAAGCGGGTGATCCAGTCCGTCACGGCAGGGTCAAGGATGTGCCACTGTGAGAACTCGCGCACACGAGAGCCATAGCCGGAAATACGCTCGATGATGCCGCCGCTGACCAGCGCGCCCAGATGGCGACGCACCACGTTGCGGCTCAAACCGGAGTGCCGACAGATCTCCAGCTCCTTGGGAATGAAATCGCCTGGCTGATAACGCCCGTCAAGAATGTCCTTGATCAGCTGATCAGCCACATGGTGTGCATCTGGGGAGGCGGTATCGTTCATGCGAGTCTCGGTGGCGGCAGCGTCACAGTGGAACATATCACAGTCCGGGCACCTGCCCCGATACGCCAGTGCCGCATCGGGACAGGCGTTGCTCAGGCGCTATCGCGGACGGTGCTCCGGTAGCGATGGCCGGGCAGCCCGGGCGTCTCCACGCGGGTGGAAAAGAGCGAGCCGGCATCGGGATACTGGTTCAGGGTGGCCTGATCCAGCCCCTGACGAGCGCAGGTGACATACAGCGTGCGCAGATCGCTGTCGCCAAAGACCACCTTGGTGGGGTTGGGCGCCAGCAACGGCAGGGTTTCCACCACGTTGCCATGATCATCAAAATGCACCACGACACCGCCACCATACATGGCAATCCAGTAGTGGCCGGCCTCGTCGATGGCAGCACCGTCCGGTGAACCCGGCAGTGCCAGCGCGCGGGTGTCGGCAAACAGTTCCGGCTCGCCCAGCGTGCCCTGCTCGATATCCAGCGGATAGCGATGGATACGGTGGGTCGGCGTGTCGCTGAAGTAGAGCCAGCGATGATCAGGGCTGATCGCGATGCCGTTGGAAATGGTCACACCTTCGAAGTGCGAGGCCAGTTCGTCCTGATAGCTGAAAAAGGCACCGGTGGGATGAGCTTCCTCGGCATTTTTGGTGCCAAACCACAGCCGGCCATGCGCATCGCAGTGGCTGTCATTGCACCAGCTGATGTCCGGGTTCTGAGGGCCTTCGACCAGGTGGTGCTGTTTTTGCCCCTGATCGTCCAGACGCCACAGGCCCGAGCGGAAAGCGGCCAGATAGCCGCCCTGATCGTCGGGCACGGCGTAGGCCAGCGGCTCATCAAAGCGCCGGACGTGATGCTGGTTGCTTTCCGGGTCGAGCTGGTGAAGCTCACCGCTCAGGATATCGACCCAGTGAAGACGCTGCTGATCGACATCCCAGTGCGGGCCTTCTCCCAGCGCCATGGTCAGTGTCAGGTGCGGTTCCAGCATGTTCCCTCCGTGGTATTCGTGTTGGGTGTTGTTGATCGATGAGCGCCATGCCCATGACGGGGCTTACGGCGTCTCAAGCCCTGTCAGCTGAAGGCGTGCGCTCAGTTTGCCATCGCGAAAATAGTCCGTCTGCACGAGCAGGCCCGGATAGCGCGACGTGAAATAAAAGTTCATGCGTCGGTCGGGCTTGTCCTCATCCCATGCCTCCACGTGGCGTGTCTGCCAGTGCCCCTGGGGCACGGACATTTCCGGATCATCAATGACCCGCCATGCCATGTCACGCTGGCGCGCCTTGTGATCCACATAGGCAAAGGTGCATGGCGTTGTCTGGCGACCGCGACATGAGGGGGCGTTAAACGCCTGCCGGCTGAGCGCAAATAGCGCTGCCTGACGATCGGGCAGAGCGGCGAGCTGCTGATCATCGAGACGATAGGTGTCACCAAAGCCGAACAGGCGGTAGCGGCTGTAAAAGCTCCAGGGCGCTACGTCGGTGTCATTGCGAAGGCGAAAGCGGCTGTATTCATAGCCGGTCGCGATCTTGATCGAGGCATGCATGGTGGTACGCCAGCCCTCCTTGTCGCGCTCGAGCTGATGGGTCATGTCGGCGTTGGGCCAGCCGTCGATCACGAGATGATATTGGGCCTTGAAGGGCTGAATCTCCCCGGCCTGAAGCGAGGTGGACACCATCAGGGCGGTCAGCATCAGAATAAGGCGAAACATGGCGTCTCCTGTCAGTAGGGCAAGGCACATGAGATTTGGCCTGTACCCTAATAGCCCGTGGCGGGATCAATAGCCCGTGGCGGGATCAACGGTATCGATGGGCTCCCCGCGCATCAGGGCCATAATATCGGCGGCGAACTGCCGGGCGCCCTCGCTCACATCCGTAGGGGCAGCGATATGCGGGGTAATGATGACCCGCGGATCCTGCCAGAGAGGATGTTGTGTCGGCAGGGGTTCCTCCGGAAACACGTCCAGCAGGGCGCCGCGCAGATGGCCGTTTTCGATGAGCGTGAGCAGGGCGTCCGGGTCCAGCGTCGTACCGCGCCCGGCATTGATGACCACCGCGCCTTGCGGCAGTTGCCCGAGACGCTGATCGTTGAGCAGCCCTCGTGTCTCCGGGGTGTTCGGTAGCAGGCTGACGAGTACCTGCGAAGTCTTCAAAAGGGCTGTCAGCCCGTCATCGCCATGATGCGTGTCGATGCCATCCACCTGTTTGGCCGACCGGCTCCAGCCCTGTACCTCGAACCCCTGAGCGCGGATACGACGGGCGCAGGCCTGTCCGAGCGTTCCCAGCCCCACGATGCCCACACGCCAGGCGCTGCGGTCGGCCAGAGGCTGTTCCTGCCACTGGTGATCCATCTGCTGGCGGCGGTAGCGATCCATGTCCCGATAGAAATGCAGGATGCCGTAGAGCGCATAGTCGGCCATCAGCGTCCCCATGCCGGCATCGCGCAGGCGGACGATGGGCACCTCCGGCAGCTCGGGAAGACTCAACAGGGCGTCGACGCCGGCACCGGCGTTGAAAATCGCCTTCAGCGATGATTGCTGGCAGGCCAGTAGTGATGCCGGCGGCTTCCAGACCACCAGAATATCGGCCGGGCACTCACCGGCCTCCTGCGTGGTTACAATCTCGATGCCGGGCAGGACCGGGCGCAGTTCATGCGTCAGCGCCTCCTGCCAGCGTCGTGCCTCGGGAGCATGAATCAGTACGCGCATAGTGTTTCCCCTTGAGCGTGCCCACCAGCATCGGTTGGCATCCATCCATCAAAGCCAGCCGCGATGCTTGAAGTACAAAAAGGGCGTCAGACCCGAGATGAACATGACAAAAATGGCAAACGGATAGCCCAGCGGCCAGTGCAGTTCCGGCATGACATCAAAGTTCATGCCGTAGATGCTGGCGATCATGGTGGGGGGAAGGAACATGACCGAGGCGATCGAGAAGATCTTGATGATCTGGTTCTGCTGGATGTTGATAAAGCCCTGGGTCGTGTCCATCAGGAAGTTGACCTTGTCGGACAGGAACGTGTTGTGCGACATCAGGGCATCAACGTCCTGAAGCACCTCGCGGGCCTGCTCCTGAAGCTCGGGATGGCGGCGCAGGTGGCGCAGCAGAAAGTGCAGCGAGCGCTGGGTATCCATCAGGCACAGCCGGATCTTGCCGACGCTGTCCTCGACCTTGGCCAGACGGTCGATGGCGTCCTCGAGATCCGAATCCTCGACTTCGAGTACCTGATGACTGACCTGTTCGAGATCGCGGTGCATGTCCTCGACGCTGTCGGCCAGGTTTTCCACCTTCTGCTCGAAAATGGTCACCATCAGCTCCTGGGGCGAGCCGGCCTCGATCTGGCCACGACGGGCGCGCAGGCGCAGCAACCTGAAATCCGCCAGATCCTCCTCGCGCAGGCTTAAAAGCCGCTGGGGCTGAAGGATAAAGGCCACCGTGGTGTTCTGGTGCTTGCCTTCATTGCGGGTCAGAAACAGGGAGTGAACGTGAAGGCCATCGGCGTCTGAAAAGTAGCGCGCCGAAGACTCGATCTCTTCGACATCGGTACTGCCGGGCAGCTCCTCGGCAAGAAAAGGCGCCAGCGCCTCACGCTCACTGTCACTGGGCTCCTGCGCATCAATCCAGGTGGCCTGTGACAGGCGTGCAGCAAGCGCGTCATCGTCATCAAGCAGTTCGTGAATGGTCTGCTGCGCAAGGCTGTAGGTCCTGATCATGATGGCATTCCGGCACGGTATAAATGGTCCTCATGATCCCAGAGCGCAGCAGTATTGCCAAAGACTTTAGCGCCACCAGTCCCGCGGCGTGTCGATACACGGCCTCATGCCCTTATGCCGGAAGGGCATGCGAGGCTGCGTCGATCATCGAGCAGTGATGGCGAGCGTTGATATCCACCAGCAGCGCGGCGAGGGTCTCCAGACACAGCACCGACATGATTTTTTTGCCTGCTCCGGTGCCGACCACGATCAACCGCTTGCACTGTTCGATGGGCGGGGTGCCGCTCTCCTGTTCGCCGCGCCAGCGAATGATCAGACTGTCTGCCGGCGCGTCGAGATACTCGATATGGCGGGCGTTATCGATCATGAAACCCACCCGATACTCGCCGCAATCCACGATCAGGATATCCGTGGCCGGCGTATCATGAGGGGTATTCAGGAGTTCACGCAGATCGACCAGGGAGATCGCCTGGCCGCGATGCGCCATCGTGCCGGTCCAGCCCTTGTCGGGATGTGCGCTGATCGTGAAGTTTTCAGGCATGGCCAGCACTTCGCTGAGCTGTTCCAGCGGTGTAACAAATTGGCCAAAGGCATCAAAGTGAACAAAGGCAAAGCGACGATAGGGGATGTCTCCCCGAGGGTCATGGTTTTCCCGGGCCACATACATCGCGGCCAGCGTCAGGATGTCGGAACCGCCTGCAAAGCACGTGGCATCCACCAGCAGGGATTCGCCCAGCTGGGGATGGTTGATCATGCCGGAGATAGCGGCCTCGGGGTTGTCATGTGCTTCGGCAAGCGCCATGACGTCATCCGGGTTATAGGTCAGCATGCGGATCACCTGATCCACGCACAGGGCCAGAGGCTGTTCGCGTACGGCGACAATGACCATGAGCCGGCCCTGCGGCCGGGGCTGGTCATCAAGGCCTGCCAGCATCAGAGGATCAAAGACCGGCAGGGTCTGTTTGCGCAGGGTCGTGGTGCCCATGAAACCGGGCACCTCCATGACCGGGGCCGACAGGGTTTCCAGCGGCTGAATTTCCCGGACCATGGCTGCCGGCAGGCTCAGTTGAATGCCGCTGCAGTCAACAAGCAACGCTCGTTCCGTGTTGACCCTTCGATCAGCTTTCTGTGAACCGGTATTGTCGGTCGTCTCGCCAAGCGATGCACGTGCCAGGGTCATGCCGGGAAGCGCAAACAGGGCATTGAGGTCCAGCACATATACCAGTCTGTCGCCATCGGTAAAGGCCGCGGGCGTCAGGGGCAGTGTCCCTGATGCGCTGCTGTCCAGCGGCTGCAGATGCTCTGATGACACATGGGCAATACCGTGAACCGTATCCACGCGGAGGCCGAAATGGCCGTCCTGCCAACGCACGATGGCCACCTGGTCAGCGCACTCGCGAGGCCCCTCACTATCATCAAGCTGCAGAAGCCGTGCCAGGTCGATGACCGGGATCAGCTCATCGCGCAGTCTGAACGCCCCCAGAGCGTAAGGCGGCGCCATGGGGGCCGGCGTCAACGCGTGGGGGAGTGCGACCACTTCGCGCATGACTTCGGTGGACAGGCCCACGTTGCTCTGGCCAATGCCCAGCACCCCGAAGGAATCCGATGACATTGTGTGTGTCCGAGGCATGGTCAGAGACTCTGGGAACCGGTGGGGTTATGGCTTTTGTCGTTCGCAGTGGCGGCATTGAGCTTTTGAATGGCCTGCGCCACGTGATGGGCGTTGTCGAGCTGTGCTTTGGTGGTTCTGGTGATCTCGTCCACGGCACTACCGGTTTTTTCGATGCCGTCGACAATCTTGTCAAAGGACGTTCGGGCATCACGCGACACGATATTGCCTTCCTCGATACGCCGGCTGGACTCGCCCAGCAGGCGATTGATCTGACGCGTGGCATCAGAAGACTTTTCGGCCAGTTTTCTGACCTCGTCGGCCACCACTGAAAAACCCAGCCCGTGTTCACCGGCGCGAGCCGCTTCAATGGCAGCATTGAAGGCCAGCAGATTGGTCTGATTGGCGATTTCGCCGATGACCTTGACGATGGCATCGACATCTTCCGAGGCCTTGCGAATGGCGTCCATGACCTCGACCGAGCGCGCCAGCGTGTTGCTGCCGTGGCGCGCCTCTTCCTGTGTGGTATGTGCCAGCTGCTGGGTCAGCTGAGCATTCTCGGCAATGGCATTGATCGACGTATTCAGCTCGATAATGCTGCCACCCATCGAGGTTGCCTGATCCCGAATGTTTTCCTCCAGCGAGACCTGGTCGGTAATGTCGGTGGCAAACTTGATGATCTTGTAAACGTCGCCGTTGGCATCAAAAATCGGATTGTAGGTGCCCTGAATCCAGACGCGTCGACCAAACTTGCCCTGACGACAGAAGCGACCGCTGAAAAACTCACCGTGAGCGAGTTTCTGCCAGAAATCCCGATACTCGGTACTGATAACGTAAGCCTCATCGCAGAACATGCGGTGATGCTGTCCCTGCACTTCATCCAGGGCGTAGCCCACGGTGTGCAGGAAATTGTGGTTGGCGGTCAGGATATTGCCCCGGGTGTCGAATTCGATCACGCCCTGAGCGCGGTCGATGGCCTTGAGGCGACCTTCGAGTTCGGCAGCCTCACGCTTCTTTTCGGTAATGTCGGTCGCAAACTTGACCACCTTGAACGGGCGGCCGTCCATGTCCAAAATCGGGTTGTAGGTGGCCTGCAGCCACACCTCGCGGCCGTTGCGGCCCAGGCGGCGGAATTCACCGCTCATGGGTTTGCCGCGATTCAGTTCATCCCAGAAGTGGCGGTACTGATCGCTGCTGACATGCGCCGGTTCGCAGAACATCCGATGGTGCTGGCCAACGATGTCTTCAATGCGATATCCAATGGTGCCGAGGAAGTTCGCATTGGCGCTGAGAATATGGCCGTCGAGATCAAATTCGATCACGGCCTGGGCACGGCTGATGGCGTTGACCTTGCCTTCAAACTCGGCATTGGTCAGTTTGCGTTCTGTAATGTCGGTCGCGAACTTGACCACCTTGTAGGGTCGGCCCACGGCATCCAGAATCGGGTTATAGGTCGCCTGCAGCCAGATCTCGCTGCCATCCTTGCGAAAGCGCTTGTATTCGCCGTGCGCAAATTCGCCCTGCGCCAGCTCCTTCCAGAAGTTGCGATACTCGGTTGTGCGGGTATAGGCCTCATGACAGAACATGCGGTGATGTTCGCCAATGACCTCGCTGGCCCGGTAGCCCACCGCGGCCAGGAAGTTGTCGTTGGCCGCCAGAATATTGCCCTGTAGATCGAACTCGATCACGGCCTGAGCACGGTTGATGGCTTCTACCTTGCCTTCGAACTCGGCATCGTGCTGCTTTTGAGTGGTGATGTCAGAGGCAAACTTGATTACTCGTACCGGCTTGCCGGTGTCATCCAGGATGGGGTTGTAGGTGGCCTGCAGCCAGATTTCCCGACCGTTTTTGCCAAAGCGGCGATATTCGCCGGCATCAAATTCGCCACGCCCCAGTTTTTGCCAAAAGGTGCGATATTCAGCAGAGGCGCTCTCTTCCGGGTCGCAGAAGAGGCGGTGATGTTTGCCCTTGATCTCATCAAGGCTATAGCCCACCGCAGAAAGAAAATTTTCGTTGGCATCGACAATGATGCCTTCCGGCGTGAATTCGATGACGGCCTGGGCGCGGTCGATGGCGGCGCGAAAGTAGTCTTCTCGGGCAGCAGCGCTGCGGGTGGTATCGCTCATGTGACGGCAATCTCTCATGGAGGCGTCCTGATGGCCCGGGCTCAGGGCATCATGGAAATGTGCGCAACGATGGGTGCGCGTCCTGAGGCTCATATCGACATATCCATGGGAGGTCTTTAATTCGTATTAACGATCATTTTGTGCCATCAGAGGTGGCCTGCAGCCCACCAGACGGGCCTTTATTTCGATGAAAAACGCCTGCGGAAAGCTTTTGACCCTGACAATCGGACAGGGGCAGACTGACCCGGGGCAGGGGCACTGCGTGGCAGCCTTCGCCTTTCTGCACCATGCTTGTTTTCGGGACGTCGTTGAATACAACAAATGCCTGGTCTTCAAGCCGGGAAAAGCGAGCGCCAATGACCGACATTGCACTTCCCTTTACACGCCAGGAGTACGCTCAGCGTTTGAGCCGGGTAAGAGCGGCGATGGCGCGTGCCGAGCTGGATCTTCTGATCGTTTATGACCCCTCCAACATGGCGTGGCTGACCGGCTATGACGGCTGGTCGTTCTACGTTCATCAGTGCGTTTTGATCAGTCTTGATCAGGACCCGGTCTGGTACGGCCGCCGCCAGGACAGCAATGGGGCGATACGCACCTGCTGGATGAACCCCGAAACCCATGTGACCTCGTATCCGGACTACTACGTACAAAATCCCGACATGCACCCCATGGAATACCTGTCACAGTCGATCCTGCCTTATTGGCAGTGGCACAGGGGGCGCATTGGGGTCGAGATGGACAATTACTATTTCTCGGCAAAGGCCTATACCAGCCTTCTGGCGAACCTGCCCGAAGCGACGCTGGTGGATGCCAACGGCCTGGTCAACTGGTGCCGGGCGATCAAGTCGCCCACCGAGATCGAATACATGCGTGTGGCCGGTCGCATCGTGGATGAAATGCATGCCCGCATTCTGGACATGGTCGAGCCCGGGTTGCCCAAAAGTCGGCTGGTGGCAGAAATCTATCGAGCCGGCGTTGAGGGCATCGAGGGTCACGGTGGGGATTATCCGGCGATCGTGCCGTTGCTGCCGACCGGCAAGGATGCCGCCGCCCCGCACCTGACATGGGACGACGCGCCGTTCAAGCAGGGCGAGGGCACCTTTTTCGAGATTGCCGGTGTCTACAAGCGCTATCACGCGCCGCTGTCACGGACGGTGTTTCTTGGGCGCCCGCCGCGGGATTTCCTGCGTGGTGAGTCGGCGCTGCTGGAAGGCATCGAAAACGGGCTTGCGGTCGCCAAACCCGGCAACCGCTGCTGTGATCTGGCCATGGCGCTGGGCGCGGCGATGGACAAGTGGGGCTTTGACCGGGGCGGGGCCCGCTGCGGTTATCCCATTGGCTTGAGCTACCCACCCGACTGGGGCGAGCGCACCATGAGCCTGCGCCCCAGCGACGACACCGTACTGGAACCCGGCATGACCTTTCATTTCATGCCGGGCATGTGGATGGACGACTGGGGGCTTGAAATCACCGAGTCGATTCTGATCACCGAGACCGGGGTGGAAACCTTCAGCAATTTCCCTCGGCAGCTTTTCGTTAAATAGCGCACCAGCGCCGGTGCCCTGTTGAAAGGCACTGACCGTTGCGCACGACCAGGGAGTATCCTGTCCATGCGTCCAAGTCCGATTTCCGCCACCGTTGATTTCGATGCCGATGGCGTTCAGCACGGCTTTCTAAAGCTGCCGGTCTCCCATGATGAGTCTGCCTGGGGGGCGGTCATGATCCCGATCACCGTGGTCAAAAACGGCGAAGGGCCCACGGCGCTTTTGACCGGGGGCAACCACGGCGATGAGTACGAAGGCATTACGGCGCTTTTGAAGCTGGCCCGTCGGCTGACGGCTGAAGAAGTCCAGGGCCGCGTGATCATTGTGCCGATGATGAATCAGCCGGCAGCTCAGGCCGGACGACGCACGTCGCCGATGGATCGCGGCAACCTTAATCGCAGCTTCCCGGGGGACCCCGATGGTGGGCCAACGAAGCAGATTGCGGATTACTTCACCCGCGTGCTGGTGCCGATGTGTGATTACGCGCTGGATCTCCACTCCGGCGGGCGCACGCTGGATATCCTGCCCTTTGCCGCGGCTCATCGTCTTGATGATCTTGCCCTTGAGCGCCAGAGCCTCAAGGGGGCAATCGACTTTGGTGCCTCGACCGCCATCATGATGTATGAGCTGGACGCGGCAGCGCTTTATGACACGGTGGTGGAAAATCAGGGCAAGGTGCTGGTCACGACCGAACTGGGCGGTGGCGGCACGTCAACGCCTGCCAGTATCGAGATCAGCGAGCGCGGCGTGCGCAATTTTCTGATTTTTGCCGGTATTACCCAGGGCGAGATTCAGCGCCCGGCACGTCAGCAGTATGTCGAAATGCCGGATGCCTCCTGCTACGTGCAAAGCGAGCATTCAGGGCTTCTGGAGATGACCTGCGCACTCGGCGGGCTGGTCAGGGAAGGCGAAGTAGTCGCACGTATCTGGGATATCACGCGCACCGGTGCCGACCCGGTGGAATATCGCGCCAGCCGTGACGGCCTGGTGCTGGCCCGGCGCTTTCCGGCCCGCGTTGAAATGGGCGATACATTGATCGTCATTGGCGAGGTGGTCGAAACGCTTGAGCGCTAAAGTCGTCACGACAAGTGGCAGCGAACGTCTGCCGGCCGGCATCCGGTATCCATGCGACGGGAGATCATGATGAAGCTCGATCAGTACGATTTTCGTATTCTCGAGATCCTGTCGCGTGACGGGCGCATCACCAAGTCGCGACTGGCCGAGGCCATCAACCTGTCGGTGAGTCCCTGCTGGGAGCGGGTCAGGCGGCTGGAGCGTGCCGGCATTATCGAAGGCTACAGCGCTCGTATCAGTGATCGGGTCCGGGTGGCGCTGACCTCGGTGTGGGTACAGATCGAGCTGGAAAGTCACGGTGTGGCCGTGTCCGATCGCTTCGAGCGCGTCATGCGCGAAACGCCCCAGGTCAGTGAATGTGTGGCCGTAGGGGGCGGGGTGGACTATCTGGTACTGATCGAGGCCGAGAGCATCGATCAGTACCAGCGCCTGATTGATGGCTGGCTGATGGAGAATCTCGCCATCCGGCGCTACTTCACCTATATCGTGACCAAGTCCATCAAAAAGGCATCATCCCCGCTGATCCGGCTCAAGGCCGACAATGCAAATTGAGCGCGACGACGCTTTCGCGTAAACTGATCACCCATCCTGGTCTGCCTTTCTGGTCGACCTTCGCTCAGCATTAACAGGTTCCCCATGACGACGCGATATATTTTCGTGACCGGTGGCGTTGTGTCTTCTCTTGGTAAAGGCATCGCTGCAGCTTCTCTGGCCGCTATTCTGGAAGCCCGTGGCCTGAAGGTCACGATTCTCAAGCTCGACCCCTATATCAACGTCGATCCGGGCACCATGAGCCCCTTTCAGCACGGTGAGGTGTTTGTCACCGAAGATGGTGCCGAGACCGACCTTGACCTGGGACACTACGAGCGCTTTATCCGTTCGCGCATGACCCAGGCCAACAACTTCACCACCGGGCGTGTCTATGAGCACGTGCTGCGAAAGGAGCGCCGCGGTGATTATCTGGGCGGTACCGTGCAGGTCATCCCGCACATTACCGATGAGATCAAGCGCCGCGTGAAGGCCGGCGCCGAAGGCTATGACGTGGCCATGGTCGAAATCGGTGGCACCGTGGGCGATATCGAATCGCTGCCGTTTCTGGAAGCCATTCGTCAGCTGCGCAGTGAAGTCGGCTCCAGCCACGCCCTGTTCATGCACCTGACGCTGGTGCCCTACATCAAGACGGCCGGCGAGACCAAGACCAAGCCGACCCAGCATAGCGTCAAGGAGCTGCGCTCCATCGGCATCCAGCCCGATATCCTGCTGTGTCGCAGCGAAGTCGAGCTTGAAGCCAGCGAGCGTCGCAAGATTGCGCTGTTCACCAACGTGGACGAGCGCGCCGTTATTCCGATGCAGGATGCCGATACCATCTATCGCATCCCGCTGATGCTGCACGATCACGAGCTTGACGACATTGTCTGCGACAAGCTGCGTCTTGATCCGCCGGCGGCAGATCTGAGCGAATGGGTCAAGGTACTCGATGCCAAGCTCAACCCGCTCAAGACCATCAACATTGCGATGGTCGGCAAGTACATGGAGCTGCTGGACGCCTACAAGTCGCTCAATGAATCGCTGATGCATGCCGGTATTCAGACCCGTGTGAAGGTCAATATCGACTACATCGATTCCGAAACCATCGAGCGCGAAGGCGTGGAGCGTCTTGAAGGCAAGGACGCGATCCTGGTGCCGGGCGGATTCGGTTCTCGTGGCGTGGAAGGCAAGATCGCCACGGCCCGCTACGCGCGCGAACATGGCATTCCCTATCTGGGCATCTGCCTGGGCATGCAGGTGGCGGTCATCGAGTTTGCCCGTCATGTTGCCGGCTGGCGCGACGCCAATTCCACCGAATTCACCCACGACACCCGCCACCCCGTGGTCGGTCTGATCACCGAGTGGATCACGCCGGAAGGGCGGATCGAAACCCGCGATGAATCGTCCGATCTGGGCGGAACCATGCGTCTGGGTGGCCAGAGCTGCGTGCTGAAGGAAGGCTCGAAGGCGCGCGACATCTATGGCAGCGACACCATCGTTGAGCGTCATCGCCATCGCTATGAGATCAACGATCAGTTCGTGGCCGATCTGGAAGCCGCCGGCATGGTGTTCTCCGGGCGCAGTGTGGATCAGTCGCTGGTGGAAATGGTCGAGCTGCCGGATCACCCCTGGTATGTGGCCTGTCAGTTCCACCCCGAATTCACTTCGACCCCGCGCGATGGGCATCCGCTGTTCACCGGCTTTGTCAACGCAGCGCTGGCGCATCGCGCGGCGCGCACCCACAAGGCCGGCACGCGCGACCAGCAGGAGCGTGACGATGACAGGCACTGAGACGACCGTTCAGAAAACCATTGCCATCGGTGATATTACGACCGGCAATCAGCAGCCGCTGACGCTTTTTGGTGGCATGAATGTGCTTGAATCACGGGACATGGCCATTGAGGTGGCCGATGCCTGGGTAGAAGCCACCAAAGCGCTGGGCATCCCCTACGTGTTCAAGGCCAGCTTTGACAAGGCCAACCGCAGCTCGATCCACTCCTATCGAGGACCGGGGCTTGATAAGGGGCTTGCGATTCTCGAGGAGATCAAAAGCCGCTTCAACGTGGCGGTGCTGACAGACGTTCATGAACCGGATCAGGCGCGTGCCGTGGCCGATGTCTGCGACGTGATCCAGCTGCCGGCCTTTCTGGCGCGCCAGACGGATCTGGTGGTGGCCATGGCGAACACCAGTGCCGTGATCAACATCAAAAAGCCGCAGTTCATTGCCCCGCACGAGATGCGCCACATCATCACCAAGTTCGAGGAGGCCGGTAACGACCGGCTGATTCTGTGTGAGCGCGGCGCAAGCTTTGGCTACAACAATCTGGTGGTCGACATGCTCGGCTTTGGCGAGATGAAAAAAACCGGCTATCCGGTCTTTTTCGATGTCACCCACTCGCTGCAGCAGCCGGGCGGGCGTTCCGACAGCGCCGGCGGGCGTCGCCAGCAGGTCGTCGAGCTGGCCAGAGCAGGCATTGCGACCGGCATTGCCGGGCTTTTTGTCGAGGCCCATCCGGACCCTGACAATGCACGCTGTGATGGCCCCTGCGCGCTGCCGCTGGATCGTCTGACGCCCTTTCTGGAGCAGATCAAAATGCTCGATGGGGTGGTCAAGCATTTCGATCCCATCGACATACGCTAGTCTCAAAACGCCGGTCATGATGACCGGCGTTTTTTTTGGCCGGGCCATTGGGTCGGCAGGGGTTTTGACTTTAGTCTAGCAATGAGCGTACGTACGCTGGCATGGCAGGCAAACAAATCGCTTTCTATGCTTTCATGGTGCGTTCATTCAAGTCCGGCGCGTAGAGTACGGGTCGGAAGTTTAACCAGTGAGGATGCTTTAGATGGCCGAGATTGTTGATATTCATGGACTCGAAGTGCTTGATTCGCGCGGCAACCCCACCGTCATGGCCACGGTCACGCTGGCCGGTGGTATTCGCGAGCAGGCCTATGCGCCGTCCGGTGCGTCTACCGGCTCTCGTGAAGCGCTGGAGCTGCGCGACGGCGACAAGTCCCGCTATCTGGGCAAGGGTGTCAAAAAGGCCGTGGAAGCCGTCAATACGGTGATCCGTGAGCGCCTCAAGGGTATGGATGCCAGCGACCAGCGCGCGCTGGACCAGGCCATGCTGGAGCTGGATGGCACCGACAACAAGGGCAATCTGGGCGCCAATGCCATTCTCGCCGTCTCGCTGGCAGCGGCGCGTGCTGCTGCTGTCGAGAAGGGCATGCCGCTTTATGCCCACATTGCCGAGCTTTACGGCACGCCTGGTCAGTTCAGCATGCCGCTGCCGATGATGAACATCATGAATGGCGGTGAGCACGCAGATAACAACATCGATATTCAGGAGTTCATGGTTCAGCCGGTGGGCGCCAAGAGCTTTGCTGAAGGTCTGCGCATGGGCGCTGAAATCTTCCATGCCCTCAAAAAGGTGCTTTCCGCTCGCGGGCAGTCCACCGCCGTGGGAGATGAGGGTGGTTTCGCCCCGAACCTGGAATCCAACGCGGACGCGCTGGGTGCCATCAAGCAGGCCGTCAGCGATGCCGGTTATCAGCTTGGCACCGATGTCACGCTGGCACTGGACTGCGCGGCTTCCGAATTCTACAAGGACGGTCAGTACACGCTCTCCGGTGAAAACAAGAGTTTCACCAGTGAAGGCTTTGCCGACTACTTGGCAGACCTGGTCGATCAGTATCCGATTGTCTCCATTGAGGACGGTCTGGACGAATCCGACTGGGACGGCTGGAAGGCGCTGACCGACAAGCTGGGCGATCGCATACAGCTGGTTGGTGATGATCTGTTCGTGACCAACACGCGTATTTTCCGTGAAGGGATCGACAAGGGGATCGGTAACTCGATTCTGATCAAGTTCAACCAGATCGGTTCACTGACCGAAACCCTGGATGCGATCAAGATGGCGCGTGATGCCGGCTATACGGCGGTCATCTCTCATCGCAGCGGTGAAACCGAAGATACCACCATCGCGGATCTGGCGGTCGGTACCTGTGCCGGACAGATCAAGACCGGCTCGCTGTCGCGCAGTGATCGTGTTGCCAAGTACAACCGTCTGCTGGTCATCGAAGATCAGTTGGCCGGCAAGGCGCCCTACAAGGGGCTCGCCGAAGTAAAGGGTCAAGGCTGATTCTGCCAGCTTTTGATCACTAAATTTAATCCGACTACCTCGCGTAGTCGGATTTTTTATGGCCCTGCTCTATATTCGACGAATCCTGTACGATTATCTTGACCCGGCAGGGGTGCAGAATCCAACATGACTCCATCGTAGGCGGTCCGGTACCGGGCCTGAAATTACCTTCCTTTTCTAAATATCTGATCTGTCTGGTTTTTCCAATTCATGAAAAAACATGATGATCGCTATTTTTCCGATAAGCTATTTTTTAAAAACTTCTTTAATGATCAGTAAATCTGATCGTGACTTCAGCTGACGGTGCCATGGATGGCGTCGCTCGGATCACCGGACACCACATGGATTTATGGCGCGCAGAGTATCGGATGGATCCGATTTCTCCGCATGGACGACGCCAATGGATAAAGAGCCAATGGACTGGCTCAAGGATGCAGGATGCAAGGGCGGCCCCATCGGGCCGCCTTTTTTGTGTGCGCTCTTTAAGCACAACAAAAGGGCAGTGCCTTTGGAGCAGCAGGTGCCAGAAAAGCGAACGTGCGAGAAGGTGGGGAGGGGAAAGCGGGTCAGGGCGCCAGGGCCCTGACAAGCGCTTTAGCGCACCAGCTTGTCGATCTTGCCGGGTACGCCGTTCCATTCATCGGCATCCGCCGGTGGGTCGGCGCGTTCGCTGATATTGGGCCACTGCTCGGCCAGATCGGCGTTGATCTCGATAAACTTTTCCTGACCTTCCGGCAGCTCGTCTTCCGAAAAGATGGCCTCGGCCGGGCATTCCGGTTCGCACAGGGCACAATCGATGCATTCATCAGGATGAATGACCAGAAAGTTGGGGCCTTCGTAGAAGCAGTCGACCGGGCAGACTTCCACGCAGTCCATGTATTTGCATTGAATGCAGTTCTCGGTGACGACAAAGGTCATGTCACGAACTCCAGGGTAGCAGGCGGTCACTGCCCATGCAGGGGCAGGCAGTGTTGAAAAGGGGTGTGGGGCGGCCCACGAAAGGGGCCTTATTCTAGAAGGCCCGCCCGCCCGGGGACAAGCCGCTTGTGAGCAAAGCCGCTGCTCCGTTCGGGCGGTAACCGCCGTTAACGTATTTTATCGCGCCATTGGTACAGCCACTCCTGAGCCTCTCGCGGTGACAGGGCATCCAGATCAAGCTTTTCAAGCGCCTCGACCAGCGGGTGTGGCGGGCTGGCAAAAAGATCGTTCTGCTGCGGCGGTGTCGTGTCCTGCATCGAGGACTGTAGCGGCGATGCAGGGCGCTCCAGTTCCTGGGCTTCCAGCATCATGAGCTTTTCACGCGCTCGGGCAATAACGGCGCGGGGAACCCCTGCAAGCTGCGCCACCTGTAGCCCATAGCTCTGGCTGGCAGGGCCTGGCTCCACCCGGTGCATGAAAACGATGCCCTCATTGTGCTCGGTGGCATTGAGGTGCACGTTGGCCACGCCCTCGGCCTGTTCAGGCAGGCTGGTCATCTCGAAGTAGTGCGTGGCAAACAGTGTAAAGGCGCGCGTGCCGGTCAGATGCTCGGCGGCAGCCCAGGCCAGCGACAGGCCGTCAAAGGTGCTGGTGCCGCGGCCGATCTCATCCATCAGCACCAGGCTGTGGTCGGTCGCGTTATGAAGGATGCTGGCGGTCTCGGTCATTTCGACCATGAAGGTCGAGCGCCCGCCCGCCAGGTCATCCGAGGAGCCGATGCGAGTAAAGATGCGATCGATCGGGCCGATTTCGGCGCTGCCGGCCGGCACGAAGCAACCGGTATGCGCCAACAGGGCGATCAGCGCGTTCTGGCGCATGAAGGTCGATTTACCGCCCATGTTGGGGCCGGTAATGATCAGCATGCGGGTGTCGTCATCAAAATGCAGATCGTTTGGGACGAAGGGGTGGTTCGAGACGTGCTCCACCACCGGATGACGCCCGTCCCGGATGGTCATGCCAGGGGCCTCGCGCAGTACCGGGCACACCAGTGACAGGCTCTGCGCCCGCTCGGCAAAGGCGTGCAGCACGTCCAGGGTCGCCAGCGCCCGGGCCGTCTGGGTCAGTGCGCCCAGTTCTGCGTTGAGCGACTCTAGCAAACCTTCATAGAGCAGTTTTTCACGCGCCAGCGCACGGGTGCGTGCCGAGAGCGCCTTGTCCTCGAAGGTCTTGAGCTCGGGGATGATGAAGCGCTCGGCATTCTTGAGCGTCTGACGGCGGATATAGTCAGCGGGGACTTCCCGTGCCTGGGCACGGGGAATCTCGATGTAATAGCCATGCACACGGTTGTAGCCGACCTTGAGTCCGGCAAGACCGGTGCGCTCGCGCTCACGGGTTTCCAGCTGGACCAGGTAGTCACCGGCGTTTTCCTGCAGCGCCCTGAACTCGTCGAGTTCTTCGTCAAAACCCTCGCGAAGGACACCGCCATCGCGGATCACGACCGGTGGGCTGTCGATCAGCGCCCGGGTCAGCGTGTCGGCAAGCTCAGGGTAGGGCACGATATGGCGGGACAGATCATCGAGCACGCTGCCGCGCGAAATGGCGCCCAGCCGCTCGGCCAACGCGGGCAGGGCATTGAGGGCATCGCGCAGCCTGGCAAGGTCACGCGGGCGGGCACTGAGCAGGGCCACACGCGCCAGAATACGTTCGATGTCACCGATGCCGCGCAGAATGTCGTTGAAAAATTCAACGTGATCCTCTTCGCCCAGCAGCATGACCCCCTGCTGGCGTGCGGCAATCTGATCACGATCCCGTAGCGGGCGGTTAAGCCAGCGTCGCAGCAGCCGTGCGCCCATGGGGGTGGCGGTGGTGTCCAGCACCGAGGCCAGCGTATTGTCCTGCCCGCCTGCCATGTTCTGGTCGATTTCCAGATTGCGTCGACTGGCCGCATCGATCACGACCGACTCGTCACGATTTTCAACGCCAATGGCGGTGATATGCGGCAGCGCGGTGCGCTGGGTATCGCGCACGTAGTCGATCAGGACACCGGCCGCCGTCAGCGCCCGGGTCATATGGTCGCAGCCAAATCCCGACAGGTTTTGTACCCGCAGCTGATCACAGAGAAGGCGACGCGCCGTTTCAAGATCAAAGTGCCAGTCGCTCTGGCGGCGCAGACCGGCGCGACCATCAAGCCGGTCGGGCAGGCGCAGGCTTTCCATGACCAAAAGCTCGGCAGGATCAAGCCGGTGCAGCTCGGCGAGCATGTCGCCTTCTCCCTCGACTTCCAGCACGCTGAAGCGCCCGCTGGAAAGCTCAAGCCAGGCCAGGCCCCAGTGGTCGTTGTTGCCATGCAGGGCCGCCACCAGATTGTCGCGGCGCTCATCGAGCAGCGCTTCATCATGCAGGGTGCCGGGCGTGACAATACGCACGACCCGGCGCTCGACCGGGCCCTTGGCGGTCGCAGGATCACCGATCTGCTCACAGATGGCGACCGACTCGCCCATGCGCACCAGACGCGCCAGATAGCCTTCGGCGCTGTGGTAGGGGACACCGGCCATGGGAATGGGGGCGCCGTTGGAGGTGCCGCGTGCGGTCAGCGTGATATCCAGCAGTGACGCCGCTCGTTTGGCATCGTCATGAAAGAGTTCATAGAAATCTCCCATGCGGTAAAAGAGCAGCACGTCGGGGTGCTCGCGCTTGATACGAAAATACTGCGCCATCATCGGCGTCGGTTGGGACTCGGTCTTGCCTGCCACGTGAAATTGACCCTGTCCAATGACATGTGAGGTGAAAGGGCGTGAGATTATCATGATCCGCTCCCTTGCCTGTATTGCTATAGTGCAGACAGTGGATGTCTCTCCTTTGCAGAGGGAATGATGGCGGGCAGGTCATGTCCCTTTCGAGGGGGCAATCAAGTACCATGGACCTATCTGAATGGGATGTAACGGGCAGGAATCGTCATGGCAACAGCATCAGGCATACAGGAGCTGGCCAGCCGGCTGTGCATGCTCTGTCAGCAGCAGCGTGTGGTGCTGACCACCGCCGAATCCTGTACCGGTGGCGGCGTGGCGCGCGCCATTACCGATATTGCCGGCAGTTCGGCATGTTTTGAAACCGGCTATATCACCTATGCCAACAGCGCCAAGCAGCGACTGCTGGGGGTGTCTTCGGTGTCGCTGGAACTTTTCGGCGCGGTCAGCGAAACCGTGGTGCATGAAATGGTGCGCGGTGCCTGTCGTGACAGCGGCGCGGACCTGGGCGTGGCGATCAGCGGCGTGGCGGGTCCCGGAGGCGGCACGCCTGACAAGCCGGTCGGTACCGTGTGGCTGGCCTGGGGCAATGCTACCCAGAGCCAGGCTCAATGTTACCGCCTTAACGGCGAGCGCCTTGATGTACGTCGTGAAGCGGTCGCCCTGGCCCTCAAGGGCCTGATCGAGCGGCTGGAAGAGCGTCCCTTCGACTGACGCGTCCCTGTATTGAGCCGAGCGTCACGGTCGTATGATGAAATAAGTCACCAAAAGGATGTGACAGATCATTTTTTTGGTTTAAAATACTGGATAAGCATACAGCTTAATGGCGTATCAGCGTCAGGCTGACCCGACAGGAGGGCCAACATGGCACAGGATGACAATCGCTCCAAGGCGCTTAACGCAGCGCTGTCCCAGATTGAACGTCAGTTCGGCAAGGGTGCGGTCATGCGCATGGGCGATACGCCCCGCGTGGCCCTTCCCGCCGTTTCGACCGGTTCGCTGGGGCTTGATATTGCCCTTGGCATCGGCGGGCTGCCCTACGGGCGTATCGTCGAAATTTTCGGGCCCGAAGCTTCGGGCAAGACCACCATCACCCTGTCAGTGATTGCTCAGGCGCAGAAGCAGGGCAAGACCTGTGCGTTCATCGATGCCGAGCACGCACTCGACCCCGCTTATGCCGAGAAGCTGGGCGTCAATCTTGATGACATGCTGGTCTCGCAGCCCGATACCGGTGAGCAGGCACTCGAGATCTGCGACATGCTGGTCCGCTCCGGCGGTGTGGATGTTATCGTGGTCGACTCGGTCGCTGCACTGACACCGCGTGCCGAGATCGAAGGCGAAATGGGCGATTCCCACGTTGGCCTTCAGGCGCGTCTCATGTCTCAGGCGCTGCGCAAGGTGACCGGACACATCAAGAATGCCAACTGCATGGTGATGTTCGTCAACCAGATCCGCATGAAAATCGGTGTCATGTTCGGTAACCCCGAAACGACCACCGGCGGTAACGCGCTCAAGTTCTACTCAAGTGTGCGTCTGGACATTCGCCGTACCGGTTCGGTCAAGCAGGGCGATGAAGCCGTGGGCAACGAAACCCGCGTCAAGGTCGTCAAGAACAAGGTGGCCCCGCCGTTTCGTCAGGCCGAGTTCCAGATCATGTACGGCAAGGGCATCTACCATGCCGGTGAAGTGGTCGATCTTGGCGTCCAGTGCAGCCTGGTCAACAAGGCCGGCGCCTGGTACAGCTACAAGGGCAACAAGATCGGGCAGGGCAAGGCCAATGCTGCCCAGTATCTTGAAGACAACCCGGCGGTAATGCAGGAGATCGAGGACGCGATCCGCGGTCAGCTGCTGGCGACGCCGAAATCGAAGGAAGAAGAAAAGGCGGAAGAGTCAGAAGCACCAGCAGATGCTGATGCCAACGGCGAAGAGCTTCTGTAGGTCGCTATTTTCTGACTGTGGTATCCAAATCTGATTGTGGTATGTAAAGGGGCACGCTCATGGAGCGTGCCCCTTTTTGATGCAATGAACATGAAACGCAGAGGGCAGTGATGTCACAAAGAACGCCTTATGAAGAGGCCATCGCGCTGCTGGCCCGGCGCGAATACACCCGCAGTGAGCTCGAGGAACGTCTGCTGCGTCATGATCATGCCCCTGATGAGGTCAATGCGCTGCTGGATCGTCTTGCTGAAGATGATTTTCAGTCCGACGCCCGCTTTGTTGAGCATTTCGTTCGCTCCCGCATCGCGCGTCTGCAGGGGCCGCGCAAGATCAGCGCAGAACTGGGTGGGCGGGGCATTGAGCGCGACATGATTGCTCAGGCGCTGGAAGACAGCGATGCCGACTGGACGTCATTGGCCGCCGAGGCGCTCAGGCGACGCTTTGAGGGTCCCGGAGAGGACATGAAGGCCCGGGCAAAACGCCAGCGCTTTCTGGCATCGCGTGGGTTTGACGGTCAGCAATGCAACAATGCCATGCGGCTGGCCTGGCCTTCATGACCCTTTGGCTTCGCAGTCACGCCCGGCATGAGGCAAAATGGAGCGCATAAGGACTGTCGCACCACAAGGCGACATACTGATACATTAAGCCGCCAAAATTCGTCTTGCCGTGAGCCTGCTCCTGTCGCATGCCTACAGGCGAGACCGGAAGACCATGAGGGTCACCCCTCGAGGCGCATGTTGACGACAGGCGACGGTTGCCGTGCACCCATCGTTTGATGCATCGCTCGTTGCCTCATTCAAATGACCTGACCCATTGTTTACGGGAAGCCCATGAAAAGCGCCGACATACGACAAGCATTTCTGAATTTTTTTGAACAGCACGGCCACACCCAGGTGCCTTCCAGCTCGCTGGTACCGGACAACGACCCCACGCTGCTTTTCACCAATGCCGGTATGGTGCCTTTCAAGGATGTCTTTCTGGGCCGTGACCCCAGGCCCTATGTGCGTGCCACGTCGGCGCAGCGCTGCGTGCGTGCCGGTGGCAAGCACAATGACCTGGACAACGTCGGGTATACCGCGCGCCATCACACCCTGTTCGAAATGCTGGGCAACTTCAGTTTTGGCGACTATTTCAAGCGTGAGGCCATCCATTACGCCTGGCAGTTTCTGACCGTCAACCTGGGCCTTCCTGCCGAGAAACTCTGGGTCACGGTGCATGTCAGTGATGATGAGGCCGCCGATATCTGGCTCAACGACGTGGGCGTCAGCGCCGAGCGCTTCTCGCGTCTGGATGAAGACAACTTCTGGCAGATGGGCGAAACCGGACCCTGTGGCCCGTGTTCGGAAATCTTTTTCGACCATGGCCCGGACGTCTTTGGTGGCCCTCCGGGAAGTCCGGATGAAGATGGCGATCGCTACATCGAGATCTGGAACCTGGTTTTCATGCAGTATGATCGTGATGCTCAGGGCAACATGACGCCGCTGCCCAGTCCTTCCATCGATACCGGCATGGGACTTGAGCGTATCGCCGCGGTCATGCAGGGCGTGCATTCCAACTACGAGATCGACCTTTTCAAGCGCCTGCTGGCGTCTGCTGCCAACATTGCCGGCCAAAACGATATTCATCAGCCGTCACTGCGCGTCATTGCCGACCACATCCGCTCATGCGCCTTTTTGATCGTGGATGGCGTCATGCCTTCCAATGAAGGCCGTGGCTATGTGCTGCGCCGTATCATCCGCCGCGCCGTTCGTCACGGTCACAAGCTGGGCGTGCGTGAACCCTTCTTCCATCGTCTGGTGGCAGCACTGGATGAAGAGATGGGTGAGGCCTATCCCGAGCTGCGCGCGCGTCGGGAGCAGATCGAAAGGGTACTGCTCAAGGAAGAAGAGCAGTTTGCCCGCACGCTGGACCATGGCATGCGCCTGCTTGATGAGGCGCTGGCCGATCTCGAGTCCAACGAGCTGAATGGCGAGACCATCTTCAAGCTGTATGACACCTACGGCTTTCCCTACGACCTGACCGCCGATATTGCTCGCGAGCGTGACATTGTCCTTGATGAAGCCGGCTTTCAGCGCGAGCTCGAGGCACAGCGCGAGCGTGCCCGCGCGGCCAGTCAGTTCGGAGCGCGCATCGAGGCCGATATCAATCTTGATGGCGCCACCGAGTTTGTCGGGCGCGAGCGTCTGGCCTCGGGAGCACAGGTGCTGACCCTGCTTGATGACGACGGCCGGCAGGTCGATCAGCTCGAAGCCGGCCAGAGTGGCGCCGTCGTGCTGGACGAGACGCCGTTCTACGCCGAATCCGGGGGGCAGGTCGGTGATCGCGGCACCCTCACGCTGCCGGGCGCCGTCTTCAACGTGCGCGATACGCAAAAGCGTGGCCAGCACTTCGTGCATCTGGGCGAGGTCAGTGAAGGCATCCTGCCCGCGCAGGCCAGAGTCGAGGCCCGTGTCGAGGTGCCGACCCGTCACGCCATCATGCGTAATCACTCGGCCACGCACCTGCTGCATGAAGCTCTGCGCCGCGTGCTGGGCACCCATGTGCAGCAGAAGGGCTCACAGGTGGGCGATGAGCGGCTACGCTTTGACTTCAGCCATAACGAGGCCATGACGCCGGATGAGCTCGAGCGCGTCGAGGCCATGGTCAATGAGCAGGTCATGGCCAATACGCCGGTGACCACACAGCTGATGACACTGGATGAGGCGCGCAAGCTGGGTGCTCAGGCCTTGTTTGAAGCCAAGTATGGCGAGAGCGTGCGTGTGCTGACCATGGGCAGCGATGACTTCTCCATCGAGCTTTGTGGCGGTACTCACGTCATGCGTACCGGCGATATCGGCCCGTTCCGGCTGGTCAGCGAGGCCGGCGTTGCGGCAGGGGTGCGTCGAATCGAGGCCATCTCCGGTCATGCAACACTGCGCTGGTTCCGCGACCAGCAGGCGCTGGTATCGCGCCTGGCCGACCAGGTGCGCGCACGCCCCGATCAGCTTGAATCACGGGTCAGCACGCTTTTGGAGCGCAACCGTGAGCTTGAACGCGAAATTGAGCGCAATCGGGCCAAACTGGCCAGCCAGGCGGGCAATGACCTGCTGGACGCGGCCGAAGAGATCGGCGGTGTGCGCGTTCTGATCCGTCAGCTTGAAGGCGTGGGCGCGAAGGAGCTTCGTGGCGTCATGGACCAAATGAAAAGCCGGCTCGGTTCGGGCGTGATCGTTCTGGCCGTGGCCGGCGATGACAAGGTGAATCTGATCGCCGGTGTCACGAAGGATCTGGTAGATAGACTCAGCGCCGGCAGTCTCGTCAGTGCCATCGCCCCGATGGTAGGCGGGCGCGGTGGCGGTCGTGCCGACATGGCCCAGGCCGGCGGCAGCGACGTCAGCGGCGTGGATAATGCGCTGCAGGCAGCGCGTCAGTGGGTTTCCGAAACACTTGAAGGGTGATGGTTCAATACACCAACCAAAGGGACATCTATGGCGCTTTACGTACAAAAATTCGGCGGCACCTCGGTAGGCAGCGTCGAGCGAATCAAGGCGGTAGCCGAGAAGGTCAAGGGGTTTCGTGATCAGGGCCACCAGATCGTGGTGGTGGTGTCGGCCATGAGCGGTGAAACCAATCGTTTGATCGAAATGGCTTCACAGATCAACGAAGAACCCACGCCGCGCGAAATGGACATGCTGGTTTCCACCGGTGAACAGGTGACGATTTCGCTGCTGGCCATGGCCCTGCACCAGCTGGGCGTCAAAGCAACGTCCTATACCGGTGCCCAGATCGGCATTCGCACGGATAGTGCCCATACCCGTGCTCGTATTCAGCAGATCGAGACCGATGAGCTGCGTGCCGACCTTGATGAAGGAAAGGTCGTGGTCGTGGCAGGCTTTCAGGGCGTCGACAGCGAAGGCAACATCACAACGCTGGGTCGCGGCGGCTCCGATACGACCGGGGTAGCACTGGCTGCCGCCCTCAAGGCCGATGAGTGCCAGATCTATACCGATGTCGATGGCGTCTATACCACCGATCCACGCGTCTGCGCCAAGGCACGTCGACTGGAAAGCATTACGGTCGAGGAAATGCTGGAGATGGCCAGTCTGGGCTCCAAGGTGCTTCAGATTCGTGCCGTCGAATTTGCCGGCAAGTACAACGTCCCGCTGCGCGTTTTGTCCTCCTTCGAGGATGGCCCGGGAACCCTGATTACTGCAGATGAAGAGATTTCCAACATGGAAGAGCCACTGATCTCGGGTATCGCCTTCAATAACAATGAAGCCAAGCTGACCGTTTTGAGCACGCCCGATGTTCCCGGTGTTGCCTCGCGCATTCTGGGGCCGATTTCGGATGCCAATATTGAAGTCGACATGATTGTGCAAAATGTCGCTCCCACGGGTGGCTACACCGATTTCACCTTTACGGTGGCGAAAAATGACTTTCGTCAGACGCAGCGCATCCTGCAGGAGCAGGTCATTCCGTCGCTGGGCGGGGGGGAAGTGCGCGGGGATGACAAGATCGCCAAGGTGTCGCTGGTCGGGGTAGGGATGCGCTCGCATGCAGGCGTTGCCAGCCGGATGTTTCGAGTGCTGGCCGATGAAGGCATCAACATTCGCATGGTGTCGACTTCAGAGATCAAGATCTCTGTCGTTATTGACGAGAAGTTTCTCGAACTTGCCGTGCGCTCGCTGCATACCGCTTTTGGTCTTGATAAGGCCGATGTGAGCGAAGAACACTAAAAAACACGGTAATGCTGCGTCATATGCTGGTGCTTGTGAGGCTTTCTGCCACACTGAACCAGTGATCGTGTACCGGTAAAGAGAAGCGGTCGGGATAACACAGGTTGGATCGTGGTTCGGCTTGTCGCATAATGCCCCGCTTAAATCAGTCCGGTGCACGATCTATATGCATATATGTATAGGGAAGCAGCAATGAAAAGGAGGTCGCAATGCTCATCCTGACTCGCCGCGTGGGTGAGACACTCATGGTTGGCGATGAAATTACCGTGACCGTGCTCGGCGTCAAGGGCAATCAGGTCCGCCTGGGTGTTAACGCGCCCAAGAATGTCTCCGTGCATCGCGAAGAGATTTATCAGCGCATCCAGCTGGAAAAGAGTGATATCGACAGCGAGAACGATCCTGTCTGAAAGGCGCGCGCTTTCGCTGCCATCCGGCCAAATATATTGAATCAAAAGAATTTTTGACTTGAGGCTGGACAGGTAAGCGCAAACCAGGTAATATGCGCGCCGTACCGATCGAGGAGAGATGGCCGAGTGGCTGAAGGCGCTCCCCTGCTAAGGGAGTATAGGGTTTATAGCCCTATCGAGGGTTCGAATCCCTCTCTCTCCGCCATCATTGGTATTGAATGTCGAAAGGCCCGCTCTAATCGGCGAACATGACATTCAAACTGCTGTACTTTTGTTGCGCCCGTAGCTCAGCTGGATAGAGTACCTGACTACGAATCAGGGGGTCGGAGGTTCGAATCCTCCCGGGCGCGCCATCAGCACACAGAATTGGAAATTGTTTTATCTGCGCCCGTAGCTCAGCTGGATAGAGTACCTGACTACGAATCAGGGGGTCGGAGGTTCGAATCCTCCCGGGCGCGCCAGATTTCAAAGCCCCGTCCGAAAGGACGGGGCTTTCTGCGTTTCAACGCCAGATTCCCCGCGCCGTTGTCATTGGCGCCAGGGCATGTCTTCCCTTCGATTCAGTTCATCAGGACGAGAAGGACGTCTCGGCTTCCGAGGGCGATACCTCTTCCTGCAGGGCCGTCATGAACTCATCAAGCGCCGTAATCCGGCGAAGCCTTTGAAAGTGCACGCCGGCTTCCGGGTCGTGCTGGCGCATGATGTTGAGCCACTGTTTTAAAAGCGACACCACGACCTTCGAGGGCAGGGCAGGGTCAATGCGCTGCACGTAGGCGGCCAGCAGGGCGCTGCGGTCCTGCCAGCGCGTGTCCGGCAGACGCTCGCCGGTGAGTTGCCAGTGACGGATACGTTTTGCCAGCCATGGATCCGCCAGTGCTGCCCGTCCCAGCATGACGTCCTGACAGCCGCTCACCTCGCGGGCCTGCCAGTACGCCTCCAGTGTCCAGATATCGCCATTGACCACGACCGGCACGCCGGCCTGCTCGCGAATGCGGCTGACCCACTCCCAGTGCGCAGGCGGGCGATAGCCTTCGCGACGAGTGCGAGCATGCACCACCAGGCGCCGGGCGCCGCCGTCTTCTGCCGCACGTGCACATTCCAGGGCCAGAGTCTTGTCCTCGAACCCGAGGCGCAGCTTGGCGGTTACCGGGACATCGGTGCCTTCAAGGGCGCCATAAACGCCCTGTACGGCTCGATAAACACGCTCTGGTGTGCGCAACAGGGCTGCGCCTCCATCATGACGGTTGACCGTCTTGGCCGGACAGCCAAAGTTCATGTCGATGACCGGTGCCCCAAGTGCCGCGGCCACCCGGGCATTCTCGCCGAGCTTGTCAGGCTGAGCGCCCAGCAGCTGCAGATAGACCGGCGTGCCGCTGGGTGTACGGCTGTTGCGATCCAGCTCCGGGCAAATACGTTGAAAGACCCGCGGTGGCAGGCGGGCATCCGTCACGCGTACGAATTCGGTCACGCTCCAGTCGAATCCCCCCAGCTCGGTCAGCAGCTCACGGGTCAGGGCATCGATCACGCCCTCCATGGGTGCAAGACCGATCAGGCCGGCCCGGGGTGAGGCATCGGCCGTGGAAACACAAAAGGGCGTGGCTGGCATGGCTGGGGGTCCGCGATAGTCGTGACTGGCGCCGCCATCATAGGCATGTTGATCACAATGACAAGCGGCGTGCACGTTTTCACCGGCGCCAGACGCCGCCGGTGATCACGAGAGAACAACAGGTGGTTGGCCGCTACACGTTCAGAGTACCGCAATGGCCGAGTCGGTACGCGGCTCGGTGCCCCCGCATAAAATGCCGGTGGCCGGGTCGCGCAGGATGATCTGGCCGCGGCCGAAGCCGGTCAGGTCAAACGCGTAGTCGATCTCGTGGCCGCGACGGCTCATCTCGCGCAGCAGGTGGGTGGGGTAGCCGTGCTCTACGCTGATCCGGCGCCCGCCGGTCCACTGCCAGCGCGGGGCATCCAGCGCCGCCTGCGGGTTGAGGCCGAAATCGAGCAGGTTCATGACCACCTGCATGTGGCCCTGGGGCTGCATGAAGCCGCCCATCACGCCGAAGGGGCCGAGCGCCCGGCCGTTTTGAGTCAAAAAGCCGGGAATGATGGTATGAAAGGTCTTCTTGGACGGCGCCACCACATTGACGTGATCGGCCTCAAGGCTGAAACCGTGACCGCGGTTGTGCAGGGCGATGCCGGTCTCCGGCACCACGACGCCCGAGCCAAAGTTGTGATAGTTGCTCTGAATGAACGAGACCATGTTGCCCTCGCCATCGGCAGTGGCCAGATAGACCGTGCCGCCGGCATGCGGTGCACCGGGGGCCGGCGTCATGGCGGTCTCGGTGATCTCGTTGCGGCGGCCGGTGGCATAGCGCTCGCTGAGCAGGTCCTCGATGCGGGTGGTCATGTGTTCGGCATGGGTCACAAAGGCATGGCCGTCGGCATAGGCCAGCTTGATGGCCTCGCACTGGCGGTGCAGCACGGTAATGTCATCGCGGGCATGCAGATCATCAAAGCCGTTCATGATGTTGAGACCCATCAGCGCCACAATGCCCTGACCGTTGGGTGGAATCTCCCATACCTCCACACCGCGATAGTTCACGCTGATGGGGTCGACCCACTCGACCTGATGCGCTGCCAGATCCGATGCGCGCAGATAGCCGCCTGTGGCGCGTGAAAAGACATCGATCTTTTCGGCCAGCTCGCCACGATAGAAGCTCTCACAGCGACTTTGTGCCAGCGATTCAAGCGTGGCGGCGTGGCGTTCACTTTTGAACAGCTCACCGGGCTGCGGGGCATGTCCTTCGGGAGTGAACAGTGAAAACCATTCCTGCGTGGCGGGGTCGGTGAACGTCGGTCGAAAGCGCCTTTCGGCGCGCTGCCACTGCTCACTGATCGCCGGTGACACCGGAAAGCCTTCGCGGGCCAGTCGAATGGCCGGTGCCAGCAGCGCGTCGAAGGGTAACCTGCCAAAGCGCTCGGACAGCGCCGCCCAGGCCGAAGGGGTGCCGGGGACCGTGACCGGCGTCCAGCCATAAAGCGGCATCTGTTCATGGCCAGCCCTGATCACGGCCTCGCGGGTCAGCGCCTTCGGGGAGACGCCGCTGGCATTCAGGCCGTGCAGCTGGCCGCTTCCATCCTCATCCTGCATCCATACCAGGGCGAAGGCATCGCCGCCAATGCCGTTGCCGGTCGGCTCGACCACGGTAAGCGCGGCGGCCGTGGCAATGGCGGCGTCGACGGCATTGCCACCGGCGGCCAGAATGTCACGCCCAACCTGCGCGGCCTGGGGCTGCGAGGCTGCGACCATGCCGTGGCGGGCATAGGTCGCACTGCGACAGGAAGGATAGGGATTATGGTGTGAAAAGACGTGATGCATGAGGCCTCTCTTGCCAGCCACGCTGATGGCGCAATTGTTATTGGTTAAATGTCGGCGGTGCGGCCATCAGGCCGGTGTGCCCGGTCGCTCATCGTGACAGATCAGTCGGCCCTTGAGGCGCGAATTGAGCCCCTCGAGATCGGGGGTCTGATCCATTGGCCAGGCAAGGGTGATCGTGACGCCGTCGGCGTTGTGCAGCGCTTGATCGACAGGGGCGTCATTGAGCTCGGCCCAGCGGCGCAGCTCGTGTTCCAGTGCAAAATCCGTGGTCAGCCACAGCGGGCGGCGCGTGACATATTCCCGGGTGGGTAGGCTTTCAAGCGCCTGAAGCAGTGCTTTCGAGTAGGCGCGTACCAGTCCGCCGGTGCCCAGTTTGGTGCCGCCAAAATAGCGGATGATGACGCTGGCCGTCTGCCCCAGGCCGCTGCCTTCCAGCGCCTGATACATGGGGCGCCCGGCCGTGCCGCCGGGCTCGCCATCATCTGAAAAACCGATGGCGTTTTGCTCCCCCGGCGGGCCGGCGATAAAGGCCGAGCAGTGATGTGAGGCGTCCGGATGATCAAGACGTGCCTGGTCGATCAACTGCTGGGCCTGTTCAGGCGTGGTCACATGAGCCACGCGTGCGATGAAGCGGCTTTTTTGTACCTCAAGGCTCTTTTCAAGCCAGGGCGCGTTGTCGAGACAGGGAATCGGGTAGCGCATGTCAGGCGGCATTGACGGGCGTGTTGGCGGGGCGGCGGGCCACACCCATCACCAGCCCCAGTACCTGAATGTCATCGTTTTTCAGATAGATCGGCGGCATGGTGGTGTTGGCCGGCTGCAGGCGTACGCCCGACTTGTCGATGTAGACCTTTTTAAGGGTGACTTCCTGATTGTTGATCAGCACCACGGCCGTCTCGCCATTTTCGGCGGATTCGAGCTTTTCGATAATAATGATGTCGCCGTCATGGATGTTGCAGTCAATCATCGAGTCGCCACGTACCCGCAGGGCGTAGGTATTGCGTCGCACCATGCGCGAGGGGATGCGCACCGTTTCATTGTCGGCACAGACTTCCATCGGCATGCCGGCCGAGACGGTGCCCAGCAGCGGAACATCCACCAGCTCGCTGGCATCGATCTCCTCCCAGGCATCCTCGACCAGCGGAATGTTGGGCATGCGGTGCAAAAAGCGTGGCTCGGTATGGGCTGACATAAGGCAACTCCCTGAAGGGGCATCCGATGGGCTGACACATGACCGGCGACACATGATGCGTCGTCGCAAGGGGCGCGTGACACGAACATCACCCTGGTAGGCAGGTATGCAAACAGTGTCACGGGCAACCTTTCAAAGGTAACCGAAACCATACGGTGACGGTAGTCATTGACATGGAGAAAGCCTGCCAATCGTAGTAGAGTGGCGCGCTTTGCCGCGGCGCTGTCCGGCGCCTGCGACCCCGATGTGTCGCCGCCCGGCACCCGCCGATTGACCTGTTCCCGGAGCTGTCCACTGGAATGCGCCTGACATCGATCAAACTGGTCGGCTTCAAATCCTTTGTCGACCCGGTGACAGTCCCCTTTGATACCGACATGACCGCCATTGTCGGCCCCAACGGCTGTGGCAAGTCCAATGTCATCGATGCCGTGCGCTGGGTGATGGGCGAGTCCTCGGCCAAGTACCTGCGCGGCGAATCGATGGCGGATGTCATTTTCAATGGCTCGACCGGGCGCAAGCCGGTCGGGCAGGCCTCGATCGAGCTGATCTTTGACAATCGCGAAGGCAAGCTGGGCGGGGCCTGGGCGCAGTACGCCGAGATTGCCGTACGCCGGCTCGTCACCCGTGACGGGCAGTCCCAGTATTTCTTCAACGGCCAGAAGTGCCGCCGTCGCGATATCGCCGATCTCTTTCTGGGCACGGGCCTTGGGCCGCGCTCCTACGCCATCATCGGTCAGGGCATGATCTCACGGCTGGTCGAGGCGCGCCCCGAGGAGCTGCGCGCCACGCTGGAAGAGGCCGCCGGCATCTCGCGCTACAAGGAGCGTCGCCGCGAAACCGAAAATCGCATGCGCCGCACCACCGAAAATCTCGAACGCCTCGATGACCTTCGCGAAGAACTCGACAAGCAGCTCGAGCGTCTCAAGCGTCAGGCCGAGGCCGCCAAACGCTACCGTGAGCTGAAAGGGCGCGAGCATCGTCTCAAGGGCGAGCTGGC
Organism: Kushneria sp. Sum13; assembly: GCF_052692355.1. NCBI lineage: Bacteria > Pseudomonadati > Pseudomonadota > Gammaproteobacteria > Oceanospirillales > Halomonadaceae > Kushneria > Kushneria sp. Sum13. Next base: position 2,510,951 of record NZ_CP199847.1, on the reverse strand, counting down.
CCTCATTCGTGCCCGCGCCCTTCGCGAGCAGCAGCAAACGCGTGACACCCGGGTTCGCGAGCTGGAAAACAGCGTCGAGCGTAACGTGCTGGGCATGCGCGAAAGCGAAAATCGTCTCGAGCAGTCCCGCAGTCAACACGATGATCTGGCCCAGACGCTGGATACACGCCAGCGCGCCTTCTATGACACCGGTGCCGCCATCGCTCGAATGGAGCAACAGCTTGAGAGTGCCCGGGCGCGCGAGCAGCAAAGCGAGGCCGACATTGCCGCCATTGATCGGGACCTGACCGATCTTGCTCGTCTGGCTGGTGAAGATGACGTGCGCTATCAGGACATCACGTCACGCCTGGCGGCACTGACGCCTGAACTCGAGGCTGCGCGCGAGGCTTTCGAGATGGTCGAGGCCGGGCTTGAAGACGCCTCCGAGCGCGAGCAGGCCGCGCTCGAGGCCTGGGAGGCCTTCAGCGAACAGCATCAAAACGCCACGCGTAGCGCCGAGCGCGCCCAGAGCGAGGTACGACGCCTTGAGGCCGTCATCAATGAACTCAACACACGTATCGCCCAGCGCCAGAAGCAGCGTGACGAGCTGCCCGAACAGAACGCGCTGGTAGAAGAGCGCGAGATGGCCGCCGAACGGCTGGCCGAGCTTGATCTCGAAATCGACAGTGATGAGTCGCGAAGGCTTGAACTGAAACAGGCGCTCGAGGAGGTGGAAGCCCGGCTTCAGACGCTGGCCACCGCACGGGATGAGCATCAGAACCGACGCAGTGCGCTGCAGGGCGAGCGCGCGTCGCTTGAAGCCCTGATTCGGGCCGCACTGGACAGCGGTGATGAGGCGCTTGATGCCCATCTGAGTGCGTTTGAACTGGCCGACGCTCCGCAGCTTGCCGAACGTCTTGACGTCGAGACCGGCTGGGAGGCCGCTGTCGATGTGGTGCTTGGCCCCTGGCTGGCGGCGCGGGTGGTCGATGATGAGCACGCTCAGGCAGTGCTGCAGGCGCTGCCGGGCGGGGCACTGACCCTGCTCGATGAGCATGCGCCGACATCAGTGGCCCCTGACGGCTCGCTGGCCGCCAGGGTGACCGGTGCCGAGGCACTGAGTGCGCTGCTGGCGCGAGTCACCACGGCCGAGGATGATGCCGGTGCCTGGCGTGCCCGCGAACATCTGGCGGCCGGTGAGAGCGTGATTGCGCCGTCCGGTCTCTGGCTGGGCCGTCACTGGGCACATCTTCAAAGTGGCGATGCGCAGACCGGCAGTGTCGTGGCCAATCGACAGCGCCGTGATCGCATCGACCTGGAGCTTGCCGAGCTTGAGCAGACAATGGCGGAGCGCGAGGCGCAGATCGAACAGCTGCGCAGCCAGCGCACCCGGGACGGCGAGGCGCTGGAAACCCTCTATGCGCATCAGCGTCAGCAGCAGCAGGGGCGTCAGACGCTGGCGCTGGAAGCCTCGAAGCTGGGAACCCGGCTTGAGCACCTGCGAAGTCGTGACAGCGAGCTGGAAGAAGAGCTTGCGCTCATGCGTGAACAGCTCGAGGAGCACCGGTTGAACCATGAGCAGGCGCGCGAGCAGTGGGATCAGGCGCTTGAGACCGTCGAAGACAACGATGCCCAGCGTCAGCAACTTGAGCGAGCGCGCCGTGACACCCGCGAGGCGCGCGAGGCCGTCAATGCACGCCTGGCACCGGCACGAGAGGCCATCAATACGCTGGAGCTTGAACGTCAGCGCCTGAGCACCGAGCTTCAGGGCATCGAAGGCCAGCGTGCCCGCGCCGGTGATCAGCGCGCGCGTCTTGAAGAGAAGCGCGAGATGCTGCGCGAGCAGCGTGAAGAAGCGTTCGAGCCGCTGGAGATGCTGCGCGAGTCCCTTGATGAGGCGCTGCATCAACGCACCCGCGAGGAGCAGCTGCTCAACGAATGTCGTAACGAGGCCAGTGCCATTGGCAATACCATGCGAGAGCTGGAACAAAAGCGTCAGGGCCATGAACGCGAGCTTGAAACCCTGCGTGAGCAGCTTGAAGCCGAGCGCATGGACGTTCAGGCCCTGCGACTCAAGGCAGAAGCCCAGGAGCAGCAGGTCGTGGAGCTTGGCCACGACAGCGCCACTCTGGCAGAAGGACTGGCCGCCGGGGCCTCCGAGCAGGTCTGGCAGGAGGAGCTGGAATCGGTCAGCGACAAGATTCGTCGGCTGGGGGCCATCAACCTGGCCGCCATTGAAGAGTATGAGCAGCAGCTTGAGCGTCGTGATTATCTGCAGGGGCAGCATGCCGAGCTGACCGAGGCGCTCGATACCCTGACTCAGGCGATCAAAAAGATCGATCAGGAAACGCGCACACGCTTTAAAAAGGTCTTTGAAGAGGTCAACGAGCGTCTGGGCGAGCTGTTTCCGCGTGTGTTTGGCGGCGGCGCAGCCTGGCTGACGCTGACCGGTGATGATCTGCTGGAAACCGGGGTGGCCATCATGGCAACGCCGCCGGGGAAGAAAAACAGCACCATTCATCTGCTCTCCGGGGGAGAAAAGACGCTCACGGCGCTGTCTCTGGTATTTGCGATCTTCCAGCTCAATCCGGCACCCTTTTGCATGCTCGATGAGGTGGATGCCCCGCTGGATGACGCCAACGTGGGGCGTTATGCGAAACTGGTTCGCGAGATGTCGCAAAACGTGCAGTTTATCTACATTACACACAACAAGATTGCCATGGAGGCAGCAGACCGCCTGATGGGTGTCACCATGCAGGAGCCGGGCGTGTCTCGCCTGGTGTCGGTGGGCGTGGAGGAAGCCGCCGAGCTTGTAGAAGCATGACGTCAAGGGTCAACGCTGGCGGAATCCTGAATGCCGGGTCCTGGCGGCGGGAAGTCTCGCAGGGATATAATCGAAGGGCGATTGCGCAATATGGGTTATTGACGTCATATTGCTGTCATCGGACGACAGCTTTCACGCCGACAGAGGCAGGTTCAGGGTCGTGAAAGACATTCGTCCATTTATTCGAAAGGCGATCGCGCCATGTCCGGGTTTGGCATGGTGCCAACAACAGGCATGATTACATGGAATTGAGAGAGTGGCTCATTATCCTGGGGCTGGTTCTCGTCGCCATTATTCTGGTGGACGGTGTACGGCGCCTGCAGCGGCAACGACGTGGCCTGCGCATGGACCTTTCACGAGATATCGACACCAGTACACCGGCACGCGATCAGCAGGACGTCGAGCGTGAAGAGCGCATGAACTGGGAGCTGCCCAACGGTGGCGCCCGCGTGATCTCCCTGGGGGAGCACGAGGATCGTTTCGATGACCCTGACCTTGAGGCGCGGGATCAGGATATCGAGCGCGATTGGGATCGCGATCCTGATCGTGGCCATCATGAAGACATCGATGAAGACATCGATGACGAGCGCGACATGCCGGCCTCTCGCTCACGTGAGCGTCATGATCCGCGTGGGGTCGATGATCGACTGGACCATGATCATGACCATGACGACGATATGATGGATGACCTGCCGCCGCGTCGTCGTGACGAATTTGCCCGTCGCCTGAAATCGGTCTTTGCGTTTGGCGAAGGCCAGCGTGAATTGCGCAGGAATGCGCGCGCCGCAGAACCCGCTCGAGAAAAGATGCCTCGTGACACGCCCTCGCGTGAAAAGGCGCCGGCGCGCCCGGCCGCTCACGAGGAGGCTTTTGACGAGGATGATCCGCTGTTCGCCCGCCACGAGCGTCGTGATCCGCCACGCGATGATGTCGACTTCGATGAGATGGATATGGCGCCCGTTGACGAGGCGCCGGCGCCCGAGGAAATGCCGGCATCGCGTTCGCAGTTTGACAGCGCACGCTGGGCATCACGTCATCCGGTTCTGGAGCGTGCCGCGCGCGGCATGATCGAGGGAGAGTCGGCGCGTATGGCACTGAAAGACGCCGAAGAGATCGTGGTCATCAGCGTCATGTCCCGCGATGAGGACGGCTTCCACGGCCCCGATTTGCTTCAGCTGGTGCTGGCCTGCGGTCTGAGACTCGATGAGCGCGGTGTTTTCCATCGCTTTGAGACCGAGTCCAGTCAGAGCCCGCTGCAGTTTTCGATGGTCAACGTCGTCAAGCCCGGCACCTTCGATCTGGAAATCATGGAAGAAGACGCCACGCCCGGGGTGACCTTTTTGATGCCGATGCCCAGTGCCGAATCCTCGCGTGAGGCGTTTGAAGCCATGTTTGAAACGGCCATGGTGCTGGTGCGCAACCTGGGCGGCGAGCTCAAGGATGAAAACCACAGCGTCATGACCGGGCAGACCGTGGAGTTTGCCCGTCAACGGGTGCACGAGTTCGAACGTCGCTGGCGGCTGCACCATCAGCCCCATTAGGGCGGCGAGCAACACCCTACGTGTCATGGGGGCCTTCGGGCCCCCTGATCATTTCAGTGCCGTCTATCATGATCCTGTTGCTGCAGGCTGACCCATGTTGCGGCCACCGGTCACCGGTGGTCATGTCAAACGGAACAAATCACTGCCATGTGTGCAAAAAAAAGCGCTGACCCGGTTATTGATGAGATCAGAACACTTCGCGCGCAGCTCGAGCAGGCTAACTATCGCTATTATGTCGAGGATGCACCGAGCATCCCCGATGTCGAGTATGACCGCCTGCTGAGACGGCTTCAGGTGCTTGAAGCCGAGCATCCCGAGCAGGTAACGCCGGATTCCCCGACCCAGCGCGTGGGGGCACCGCCGGCCGAGGGATTTCCCGAGGTGCAGCACGCTGTGGCCATGCTGTCGCTGGATAATGCCTTTGACGAGCAGGAGGTGCGTGCCTTCGCCCGTCGGGTGGCCGAGCGCCTTGAAACCGACGAGCAAACGGTTCGGTTTTGCTGCGAGCCCAAGCTGGACGGGCTGGCGGTGTCGCTGGTCTATGAAAACGGTCTGCTGGTCCAGGGCGCGACCCGCGGCGACGGGCGTACCGGCGAGGGCATTACGGCCAACCTGCGCACGCTCAGATCCATTCCGCTCAGACTTTTGGGCGACGACCTGCCAGCACTTCTTGAAGTGCGCGGCGAGGTGTACATGAGCCACTCCGGTTTTGAGAAGCTCAACGACGACGCCAGAGCAAAAGACAGCAAGGTGTTTGCCAACCCGCGTAATGCCGCCGCCGGCAGCCTGCGTCAGCTCGACCCCGGGATTGCCGCCGCCCGGCCGCTGGAGTTTTGCGCCTATCAGGTGGCCCGTATTGATGAGGCGTGGCTCAAGCCCAGTCACTCGGCACTGATGCAGCAGCTTCGCGAGTTCGGATTTCGCGCCAGCCCCGAGATCGATGTGGTCACGGGCGCCGATGGGCTGATCGATTTCTGCGAAAGTATGGGCAAGCGCCGTGAGCAGCTGGATTACGATATCGACGGCGCCGTCCTCAAGGTCGATGATCTGCGTGCCCAGCGCGAGCTTGGTTTTGTGTCGCGTGCGCCACGCTGGGCAATGGCATTCAAGTTCCCCGCCCAGGAGCAGACCACGATCATTCGGGATGTCACCTTTCAGGTCGGGCGCACCGGGCGGCTGACGCCGGTGGCCCGTCTTGAACCCGTACAGGTGGCAGGCGTGACGGTGTCGAATGCCACACTGCACAACATGGATGAGATCGAACGCCTTGATGCTCGTATCAATGACACCGTGATCATCCGCCGCGCCGGTGATGTCATTCCGCAGATTGTCAGTGTGGTCCTTGAGGCCCGCCCGGAGAATACACAAGCCATCGAGATGCCCGAGCAGTGCCCGGTCTGCGATTCAAAAGTGGAACGTCTGGGTGATGAGGTGGATGCCCGCTGTTCGGGTGGACTGTTTTGTCCGGCCCAGCGCAAGGAGGCGCTCAAGCACTTTGCCAGCCGTCGAGCGCTGGATATCGACGGGCTGGGCACCAAACTGATCGATGCGCTGGTCGAGCACGAATGGGTGACCACCCCGGCCGACCTGTTTCGTCTCGAGGCGGCGAAGCTTGCCGAGCTGCCGCGCATGGCGCAGAAATCGGCCGATAATCTGGTGGCCTCGCTTGCGCGCTCAAGGCATACCACGCTGGCGCGCTTTATTTATGCCCTGGGGATCACTGAGGTCGGCGAGGCGACCGCCAATGCGCTGGTGCTGCACTTTGGCGAGCTGCAGCGGATCATGGACGCCTCGCGGGAAGCGCTGGAAGCTGTGGCCGATATTGGCCCGATCGTGGCCGGCCATATTCACAACTTTTTTGCCGAGGCGCATAACCGCGAAACGATCGAGGACCTGATGCGCGTCGGCATCGACTGGGAAGAAGTCGAGGTCGGTGAGCGCGAACAGCCGCTGGTCGGACAGACCTGGGTGCTCACCGGCACGCTCGAGACGCTGACGCGCGATGAGGCGAAAGCGCGGCTGGTGGCGCTGGGCGCGAAGGTCAGCGGCAGCGTCTCGAAAAAGACGCACGCGGTGGTCGCCGGTGAGGCCGCCGGCAGCAAGCTTGAAAAGGCCCAACAGCTGGGCGTTGAGGTCATGAGTGAACAGGCCCTGCTGGCGCTTTTGAACCAGCTTGAAAGTGCCCCGTCATCGGAGAACGCGTCATGAGCAGTGGAAGATTCGTGGAAGTCCCTTCGCGCATGCTGCCTGCGGACACGCTGAATCGGCTATTGGCCGAGTTCGTCACCCGTCAGGGCTATGACACGACCGATACCGGCGAGGGCGAGCGCGGCTGGATTGGCGAGGTCAGCGCTCAGCTCGAGCGCGGTGAGCTTTTGATCGTGCATGATCTGCAAACCGAGCTGACCGAAGTCATGACGCTGGAGCAATGGCGCGCCTTTGGCCGCCAGGTGGCCGATGATGAAGAGGAAGGCGACTGGTAGCCGACCGGCGGCGCTTCTGGCTGACCTCGTTTCCGGCTGGCAACGTTTCTGGCTGACAGCAATCAACGCATAAAAAACGCCGCTCCTTCGGGAGCGGCGTTTTGTTGTCCGGCTGGCCCCGGGCACGGGGTAGCGTTGACAATCAGGCGAACAGCAGAGGCACCAGCACGCTTGAAAGCAGCAAGATCAGTGCGCCCCCCAGACGCGAAGAGATCTGGGCAAAGGGCATCAGCTGCATGCGGTTGGCCGCGGACAGTACCGCCACATCACCGGTGCCGCCCATGTTGGCCATGCACAGCCCGGCCGTGATGGCGGATTCGATCGGATAAAAGCCCACCATACGCCCGACCAGCCCGGCGCCGAAGGCGGCGCCTGCGACCACGGCCAGAACGATCAGGACGTAGGTGATGGAGATGGCATCAATCACCTGTCCCAGATCGGTATAGGCAATACCGATACCGAACAGCAGCGCGAAGGTCCAGTTCCTGGCCACAAAGCGAAACCACTGGGCCGCGGCATCGGTGACATTGTCCGGCAGCAGGCCGCTGATCTTGACCAGTGCGACCAGAATGATCATCAGGGCGTAGGGGTGCAACGGAATCACGGTGCCCAGAATCTCACCGGTAATATAAAAGCTCAGGGCGACAATGATGCCAACGCCCAGCTGGCTCAGGTCAGGGGCGGTTTCATGATCGTTGATTTCAACACCCGGCATCATCTGACCGTTGCCGGTCAGCGACGGAACGCGTTTGCCCAGCCCGTTGAGCAGTCCGGCAATGATGATGGCAAAAACGTTGCCCAGCGCCAGCGCCGGTACCAGAATCGAGATGTAGTAGCTGGCCGGCTGGCCCAGCAGCTGTTCATAGATCTGGCTCAGCGGTACGGCGCCTGCGCCCATGCCGCCGCCCATGATGGGCAGGGTAATCACGACCACGGCGTCCTGGGGCGAAAAGCCCAGCAGCAGGCCGACGCCCATGGCAAAGAGTGCTGCAAACAGCACCGAGCACAAAAGCGGCAGGGCAAAGCGGGTACCGACCTTAACCAGCACCTTTGAATCCATGCCCAGAATGCTGCCGGTGATCAGCGCAGCGATATAAAAATTAAGAAAGCCACCGCCTTTCATGAAGTCAGTGACACTGGCGCTGACGCTTTCCGGCAGCCACTGCAGATAGACCAGTGTGGCGGCGCCGAAAATGGCCAGGATGGCGCCCCCGCCCAGATAGCTTTTCACAATAGGCAGGCGGTCGCCGATAAAGCCCAGCAGCTCCCCCAGAATCATCATTGCAGCGAGGGCACCAATCATGCCGCTTGGAAGGGCATCCAGCATCATGGCGGCGATCAGGACGACCAGAACAACGGCGAAAAGGGGCAGGGAGAGTCCGAAAATGCGCCAGGAGGCAACGGACGTCGTGGCGGGGGTGTGGGCTGCCCTCGCAGTGTCAGACTGTGACATGGCAATGACCTGTTGTGTGTCGATCAAAAACGGATGGGAGAACGGGTATGCTGTGCCAGGGCAGCATCGCGATGAATTAAACGGACCCCTGACAGGCTGACGCGAGGATTACGGACACGCCGCCCATGACCAAGTTTTATGAATTAAAAAAATATTTTTGAAACTAATGAAAACGTTACGCCTTGTTCAGTCACAAGCCGATACCTTATGAAATAACACCAAGGTTTAGTCTCCTTTGGTCGCATGGCTCGGGCAACGGAGACGACGAGACATGGTCGGGTTCTGGCACAATGGACAAAACGCCATCCACCGGTCCCTGCAGTGACCCATGACAGGACATGCCCGCAAACGTGAATGAACACCCCTGGCCGCGTAAATCACCGGTTCGCCTGAATACCCTGGCGGCCCTGCTGGCCTTTATCACCATCATGGCGTCACTGGTCGTGGCCTATGGCGTCTTCAGCGATCAGCTCTGGCGCGGCATTACGCGCGTTCAGCAGGACCGGGTGGTCAATGTGGCCACCACCCTGTCCCGCAGCCGCGAAGTGATCGAGGCATTGAGCCGCGACGCGCCCCCCTCGTCGAATTCCGACATCGAGCAGCGCATGGAAGCGCTGCGGGAACTGCTCAACGTCAATTTCATTGTCATTGTCGACCCGCAGAGCATTCGGCTGACCCACCCCAACCGGCAGTGGATCGGCCATCATTTTCGCGGCGGCGATGAGGGGCCTGCGCTGCAGGGCAAGCGCTACGCGTCTGTGGCCATCGGCACGCTGGGCACCAGCATTCGTGGTTTTGCCCCCGTGCACAACGATGCCGGTGACATCATCGGTGCGGTGTCCGTCGGCGTGACGCTTTCTCATCTGGCGCCGCTGCGGGCGGCCTCCCACAAGCGGCTGCTGTTTCTCTTTCTGGCCATTCTCATCATTGGTGGGCTGGGCTCGGCGTGGCTGGCACGCACCATCCGTCGGCGTTTGATGGGCATGGAGCCTGACGATATTGCCCGACTGGTGGCCGAGCGGCGCGTCACGCTGGACGCCATCCACGAAGGGGTAATCGCTGTGGATGCCAACGCGCATGTCACGCTGATCAATCCTGCCGCGCGTTCGCTGCTGGGGGATATCAGCGCCCACAACATCAGACTGGGCGAGAAGCTCGAGGTGCTGCTGCCCGTCAGTCATCAGGCGCATCAGGTGCTTAGTGACCGGGCGATGATCAATCGCCGCATGCAGCTGGGAGGGCAGTCCTTTCTGGGTAACTACCAGCCGATGCAGGCGGATGGGCGTCTGGTTGGAGCGGTCATGACCTTTCGTGACAGCCACGAGATGCAGGCGTTGGCCGAGGAGCTGACCGGCGTAAGGCGCTACGCCGAAGCCCTGCGGGCCACCACGCACGAGTTCAAGAACAAGCTGCATGTCATTCTGGGGCTGGCCCAGCTCGAGGACCTGCCGGCGCTGAGGCAGTATTTGCAGGAGCTGGTCGACTACCGCCACGCCGTCTCGGAATCCATCGTCGAGCGCGTGCGTGAACCGGTGCTGGCGGGCTTTCTAATCGGCAAGCAGAGCGAGGCCCGGGAAAAGGGCATTACCCTGAGCGTCGAGGCCGAAACGCCCATTCCGCCGGCCAGTGACGGCGCCACGGTGCATGCGCTGGTCAGCATCATCGGCAACCTCCTGGAGAACGCGTTTGAGGCGCTCGACACCAGTGATGACCCCAGAGTGGCCATCCATATGGCGCTGGAATCACGCACGCTGTCGCTGCAGATTCAGGACAACGGCGCCGGGATCGCGCTGGAACGCCAGGCGCACATCTTCGAGCATGGCGTTTCCAGCAAGGGAGAGCGCCGGGGCCTTGGGCTCTTTCTGGTCCGCGAACAGGTCGACGCCGTGGAAGGCAGCCTGTCGCTTTATTCATCGCCCGGGCAGGGCACGCTGATCGAGGTCAGCTACCCCTATCGCCCTGCCAACGGTGCCTCGTCTGCGGATGCAGCGAGCAGGCAGGCACGTCAATGACTCAACACGCCGGCAGGGCCTGCGTGTTCATCAGGTGCAAGAGCAACCACGCATGAGAGTACTGATCGTAGAAGATGACCCGATGGTCATGAAGCTCAATGTCGACTACCTCACCAGGGTCGGCGACATGGAGCTGGTGGGACGCTGCAGCGACGTCACCACGGCACTGGTGGTGCTGGAACGCGAGACCGTCGATGTGGTGCTGCTGGATGTCTATCTGGGCAAGCGCAGCGGCCTCGAAGTCGCCGGCTGGCTGCGCGAGCGTAATATTGACACCGATATCATCCTGATTACGGCCGCCTCGGAAACCGAGACCGTGCGCGAAGCACGCCGGCTGGGGGTCAACGACTTTCTGATCAAGCCCTTCGAGTTCAAACGCTTTCGTGAGGCGCTCGAGGCCTGCCGGCAGCGCCGCGACGCGCTCGATATCCTGAGCGATCAGGTGGATCAGCAGACGCTGGATACCCTGTTTCGCGCCGACAGCAATGCTCCCCGGCGCCTTAACGGCCTGCCCAAGGGGTTGACCGCTCACAGCCTGGCGCAGGTCTGCGAGGCCATTCTGGCACTGCCTCAGGACGAGTTTTCCACCGAGGGGCTGGCCGAGGTGGCCGGCATGTCCCGGGTGTCGATACGCAAGTATCTCAAGTACCTGGCCAACCTGGGGCTGCTCACCGAATCCTTCGCTTATGGCCAGGTCGGGCGGCCCTCGTTTTCCTATCGCTGTCTGGATCGCGAGGCGCTCGATCGCATCGTCAACTAACGCCCCGCTCTGGCATGGTGTGCTGCACGCTTACAAGGCGCCGTCACGACGTTTCACGCCGAATGATGGCGCGAATCAGGCGACGCCCGGGGTTGAGGTGATCCACCAGCGGCCCGGGCAGCGGCAGGGGCTCTTCGCAAATGCGCGAGGCCAGCAGCTCGGCAATGAGCGGTGCGCTGACCAGCCCGCGTGAGCCGTGGGCCAGCGTCACCCATAGCCCCGACTGGTAGCGCCCGGGCGTGTCCGGCACGCGCGTGGCATCAAGCCCCAGACAGGCATAGGCCGTCTCCCAGTGTTCGCTCTGCGGCAGACCGCCGGCGTAGGGGGACTTGTCGGGGCTGGCACATCGAAGCCCGCTGCGTGAGGGCAGTGCGGGGCTATCCCGTAACGCCCGGGCAAGCTCGGGCAGGGTGTGACCAAGTTCGCCGAGGTTAAAGGCGTCGTCTTCGTCGCGCAGCGACAGGTCCCGGTCATTGGGGGAAAACGAGGCTCCCAGACTCTGCACCCCTTCCCGGGCCGGCGGGGCATAGCCGCCGGCGCAGACAACACAGTGCGGCGACAGGGCCTGGCCCCGTTCATCGAGTTGATAATGACTGACCTGCCCGCGGACGGCCTGCAGCGGCAGAAAGGACGCCGCCGGTAGCGTGGTGGCGCCGTCGGCACAGGCCAGCACCACGTGGTCGGCACGCAGGTGCGTCCCATCGCTGAGCGTCAAATCATGCCCCGCATCCGTTGAGGTCAGCGCCTCAAGTGCTGCCTGGTGCCAGATGATTCTGTCGGTTTCGGCCAGACGGGCACAGAGGCGGTCCGGGCGCACCCAGCCGGCGCCGGCGTAATACAGGCCGTGGCGCACGCCTTCTGCCAGCGTTTGGCCGGCCAGCCGCTCGGCTTCATCGCGCGAGACACCGCGCACTACGCTTTCGGGCCATTGCCAGTGATCAAGACAGCGCCGCTGGCGCTCGGCCTCGCGCTCGCTGGTGGCCAGTTGCAGCACGCCGGTCGGGTGCCACAGCAAACGTTGCGGATCGATCCGGCTTAAAAAGCGCTGCGTGTATTGAAGCGCGGCGAGATAGAACCGGCTTTGATCGTTGACCTCGACCGCCGGGCGAATATAGAGCGCGCCCTGACGATTGCCTGAAGCGCCGCTGCCGGGTGGGGTCGGGTCGATCAGGGTCACGCGCCGCCCGCGTCGGGCCAGCGCGTGGGCCGTGCTGGTGCCGGCAATGCCGGCACCGATCACGGCGATATGGTCATCCTGTTCGGCCGGGCGCGGCGCGGCATCGATTACCCAGGGGGTCAGGCGTCGTCGTGCCTGCTGGCGGGTATGCATAGGCGGTGAGGTCGGCATGTGGCCGCTGAGCATCTCGCGCTTGCGGCCAAAGCCCGGCACCTTCTGGATCTCGAAGCCGGCCTGACGCAGCCCCCGCTTGACCACGCCGGCACAGGTGAAGGTGGCCAGCGTGGTCCCTTCACGGCTGGCTCCGGCCAGGGCCGCAAACAGGGCCTCCGACCACATGGCGGGGTTTTTGGACGGGGCAAAACCGTCCAGAAACCAGGCATCCGCCCGGCCTTCCAGCTGCTCGAGGCTTTCGGCCGCATCCCCGAAGTGAAGATCCAGCGTCACGCGCGCGTGCAGGGTGAGGCGATGAACGCCGCGCAGGGCCGGCGGCCACTGCTCGATCAGGGCGCTGACCAGATCGGCGAAGTCCTCATGATGGCCCAGCGCGCGAGCCAGGTCCTCAGCCGTGAACGGGTGCTGTTCGGTTGTGATCACATGCAGGCGGGCGCTGTCCGGCGCCTGCGCCAGAAAGGCGTGGGCGGCGCACAGGACGTTGAGACCGCTGCCAAAGCCGGTCTCGCCAATGACAAAGGGTCGGGCATGAGACCAGTCCTGCCAGCGCGCGGCCAGATGATTGCCTTTTAAAAAGACATGTTCGGTTTCGCGTCGACCGTCTTCACGCGAGAAGTAGACGTCGCCGTAATCAACGGCTTCAGGCGCATTGTCGTCGCGCCAGTGAAGCTGTGCCGGCTGAAGGGCGAACGGTGCCGGGAAATGAGTAGAGGACAAGGGACAATACCGGGGAAAGGTCAGGAGTGATCAAAAAGTGAACGATTTCTGGCAGGCCTGTCACCATCACGCTTTGCGCAATGTGTTCGCGGGGATCGCACAATGTTGTCACAGGCTTATCCACGCAGAGTGTGCATAACAGAAAACCTGTGGATAAGCGTGTGCGAGCCCCGCGAATACGGACCCTTTAAAAATCAGGGCAGCACTTTTTTGAACGGACGGACGCTAACCTGTGCATAAACACCCGCGCCGACGTAGGGATCATCATTGGCCCAGGCGCGTGCCTGCTCAAGAGAATCAAATTCGGCCACGATCAGGCTGCCGCTGAAGCCGGCATCGCCCGGATCAACGCCGTCCACGGCGGGAAACGGGCCGGCCAGCACCAGACGACCCTCATCACGCAGGGCCTCCAGACGCGCCAGGTGCTCGGGGCGCACGCTCTGCCGCGCCGCAAGGCTTTCATCCACATCTTCTCCGATAATGGCGTACAGCATGCTTACTTCTCCTTTGTGTCGGTACCGGTGCCCTTGATCGCCTCATCTTCACCGGGCAGGTGGCGGGCCAGATAAACGCCCTGGATGAGAATGAACAGGATCGTCAGGCCCATCATGCCAAAGAGCTTGAAGTTGACCCAGACTTCCTCGCTGAAATGCGTGAACACCGCGATGTTGATCGCGCCCATGGCCAGAAAAAAGACCACCCAGGCCAGGTTCAAACGCATCCAGACCGGGGCCGGCAGGGTCATGTTCTTTTCCATCATCCGCTGAATCAGCGATTTGCCGCCAAACAGCGGTGACAGCAGAAAGGCCACGGCAAAGAGCCAGTTGACCACGGTCGGCTTCCACTTGATGAAGTCGCCATCTCCCAGAATGACGGTAGCGCCGCCCAGCAGCACGACCAGCGCCAGGGTGACCAGATGCATCTTTTCGACCTTGCGCCAGCGCCACCAGGTAAAGAGAACCTGGACGATGGTGGCCGGAATCAGTACGGCCGTGGCCAGCACGATATCCTTGGTCATCTGATAGACCAGAACGAAGATGGCGATCGGCAGAAAGTCGATCAGCATTTTCATACACAACACTCCTGAAAAGGGCCAGCGGGCAGGGCTTTGGGGTAAAAACGGGCATTCATTGATTCTTTGGGGCACGCAGCGCAACATGCCCGCATTCACGATCGTCACGCGCCATGGGCCGGCGACGCCGTTATACCATGCAGACTTCGCTGCCACTGATTTTGCTGCTATCGAGAGGCCAATGAACGCGCAGGATACCATCTCGTCATCGTCTGACCCCGGATCGTCATCTCCTGACGCCGAACCGTCATCCTTTGACCCCGGCATGACGCTCGAGCAGGCCGCTCATATCGACCTTCACATGCACTCCACGGCCTCCGACGGCAGACTCTCGCCGCAGGCGCTGATGACCCTGTGTCATCAGCGTGGCCTCTCGTGCGCTGCGCTGACCGATCACGATACCATTGATGGTGTCGAGGCGGCAGCACACCAGGCCCGGGTGCTGGGCATGACGCTGGTGCCCGGCGTGGAGCTGTCCACCCGCTGGCAGGGCGTGGGCATTCACGTGGTCGCGCTGTGGCATGGCACGGCTCAGGCACCCATGATGGCGCTGCTTGAACGTCTGGCTCAGGCCCGTCATGACCGGGCACTGGAAATCGCCGCCCGGCTTGAGAAGGTCGGTCTGGAAAACGCCCTGGCCCGCGCGCGCGAACAGAACCCGGACGCCCGGTTGCTGGGGCGACCCGACTTTGCCCGGGCGCTGGTCGAGGCAGGACTTGTGCCGGACATGACGCGGGCCTTCAGGCGCTATCTGGGCGCGGGAAAGACTGGCGATGTGAAGGTGCACTGGCCCACACTGGAAGAAACGCTTGAAGGCATTCGCCAGGCCGGCGGCGTGGCGGTGGTGGCCCATCCGCTGCGCTACGGACTGACCCGGCGGCGGCTGGGGCTCTTGCTGGATGAGTTCACCGAACTCGGCGGCGAGGGTGCCGAGCTGATCAGCGGCTATCAAAATGATGACCGCAGTCGCGATCTGGCCTCGCTTCTGGTCAAGCGAGGGCTTTATGCCTCGCTGGGCAGTGACTTTCACTATCAGGGCGGGGCGCTGGCTCCAGGCACTCTGAGCAGCGTGCCTCGCAGTCAGCTGGTGCCCATCTGGCAGCATCCGCGGCTGATACCCGCCTTTAAAAGGCCGTAAGTGCCATTTTTGCCAGACCCAGGAGAGATATCCATGAGCCAGTTCTTTACCCTGCATCCGGAAACCCCGCAAAAGCGCCTTTTAACCCAGACGCGCGAGATTCTCGAAAAGGGTGGGGTGATCGCCTATCCGACCGATTCCGGCTACGCACTTGGCTGTCTGCCGGGCAACAAAAAGGGCGTGGAGCGGATCAAGCGGCTGCGCGGGCTTGATGACAAGCACAACTTCACCCTGATGTTTCCCGATCTCAATGAGATCGGCACCTACGCCCGCATGGACAGTCCGATCTTTCGCGTGCTCAAGGCCTACACCCCGGGGGCCTATACCTTCATTCTTGATGCGACCAACGAGGTCCCGCGGCTGTTGCTGCATCCCAAGCGTCGCACCATCGGGATTCGCGTGCCCGATCACCGGATCACCCGGGACATTCTGGAAACCGTCGGCGCGCCCTTGATGAGCGTGACCTTTATCGCTCAGGGTGAGACGCAGCCCATGACGGATGCTGAAGAGATTCGCGACCGCTTTGGCTCGCAGCTTGATGCCATCATTGATGGGGGCGCCTGTTCGATGGAGCCGACCACGGTACTGGACATGCGAACCCTGCCGCCTGAAGTGCTGCGACAGGGACGAGGCGACACCAGCGCCTTTGTCTAAGGCGCGATCCGGATTGCGGGCGTGATCCACAAAAAAAACCTGCAGGGGCGCCTGCAGGTTTTTTTGATCATGGCGCTCAATATCTGTCAGCGAGGCTTCGATGAGTCGTCGGGAGCTTCTGAATCGTCACTGCCATCATGGGAAGGCAGGTTGCCATCGCGCTCCTGCTCCAGTCGTCTGGCCTCCTCGTCGAGGGCTTCGCGTTCCTTTTGAAGCTCCTCGATTTCATCGTCAATCTCCTTTCGCCTAGGGTCGTCGGCTTCCTCGTCAAGCCAGCTGCCGCAAAGCCGACAGTACTTGGCATCACGTTCATGGCCTTCATGGCCACAGCCCGGACAGGCTTCATCCGAGTAATGATTTCGTTGAATCGAGCGCATGACCTCGGCCGAGAACACGCCGGTGGGCACGGCCAAAATCGAATAACCCAGAATCATCATCATCGCCGAGATGAACTGCCCCAGCGGCGTGATGGGTGAAATGTCGCCATAGCCCACCGTGGTCAGGGTGACCACGGCCCAGTAGATGGACTTGGGAATGCTGGTAAACCCGGCTTCGACCGGCTCAATCAGATAGACCAGCGCCCCGAAGACGATCACCAGTGAGATGACCGTCATCAAAAACATCAATATCTTTTGTCGACTGCGCTCCAGCGCCTCAAGAAGAAGATGACCTTCGCCGACAAACTCCATCAGGCGCAGCACCCTGAAAAGGCGCATGACGCGCAGCACTCTGATCACCAGCATCGCCTGAGAGCCCGGGATCAAAAGGCTCAACCAGGAGGGCAGGATGCTGAGCAGATCGATAATGCCGTAAGTGCTGCGGGCGTAGCGCACCGGGCGATCGAGACAGTAAAGGCGCAGGGCATACTCGATTGTGAAGATCACCGTAAAAACCCACTCGGCGATCAAGAAGAACTCGCCGTAGCGCGCTTTCAGGCTGACGACGCTATCGAGCATGATGATCGTGACGCTGACCAGAATCATGATGATCAGGGCAATATCAAAACCCTTGGCGGCCGGCGTATCCGATTCAAAAATGATCTGAAAAATTCGCTCGCGAAGCGTCATCTGCTTTGTGTGGGGTTCGCTGCTCACCGGCGCTCCGAAGTTTTTGTTGGGTCAGTCGCGTGTGTGCCCGGGCAAAACACTAAAAATCATGCCACGGCGCTTCAGCAAACGCAGCCCCCGCCGTTAAACACGGCAACACACTCGATGGCTATTGCCTGTGGTGTCTCGGGTCACCCGTCGAAAGGGGTGACGAGCCCCGCACGATACGATCCGTCGTCAGTCAGCAACAACATTTACGGGGTGCGCCATGGGTCGTACGGTGCAGGCATTATGTCACGATATTCGTTATCTGGCCGATGAGCTGGCGGCAGGGTCGACGTCGCCTGACGAGAAAAGGCTTGCTCACCTGTCGACCTGCTGTAACACCCTGCTGGAACTGCTTGGAACCTCTTCGGTGCCGGAAGCGTTTCGCCCGTCGCCGGACGGTATTTCCCTGTCTCAACATGAACGCATGCTGCTGTGTGAACATGACGTCATCTGGCACTGGCAGGCCAGGAACGATGCCCTGACGCTGTCATCACGCTGGGAAACGCTGTATCACGACAACGTCAAACCCCGCCTGCTGGCCCAGTGGTGCCAGAAGCTGCACCCCGAAGACCGTGACCGGGTACAGGCGCTGTGTCATCGGGCGGCGGCTACCCATGGGCTGTCGCGAATCGAATTCCGCCTTCTGGATGGCCTGGGACAGTGGCGTTTCGTGCGCCTTCGTACGGTCAGTCATGATCAGGCCGGAGGGGCGGGTCTGACCGGGGTGCTCAGCGATATTACCCACGAACGCTATCGTGATCCGGTCACGGGGCTTGGTAATTCCAGCCTGCTTGATCAGCTTCTCGAGGACGCTCTTGGGGATGCGCCGGGCGCGCGCCACGCACTGATCAAGATCACCCTGGTCAACGCCACGCTTTTGAGCGAGTCCGAGCACTTCAATAATACCCGCGAACTCGAGACCCGCATCGCCGAGCTGCTGGCGGAACTGCTGCCGGCCGGTCGGCTGATGGCGCTGCCCGATTTCAGCTATGCACTCGTCACTCCCTTTCATGATCAAAAGGCCATGGCGCGCCTGGTCGAGCCGATCCAGCAGATGCTGAGCCTGCCGCTGGAAACCCACATGGGGCGTGTGTGGCTGTCCCATGTGGTGGGGGTTGTCCCTTTCGAGTCCGGCAGCAGTGATGACGTCAAGGCCTTGAGAAAACAGGCGCGTTTGACCATTACCAACGCCTCGGGAGCCGGGGTGGGGGGAATTCATTACTACACCGACGAGCTTCAAACGCAGGCCGCGCGAGCCCGCCGCGGTGAACAGCTGATCCGTGCGGCACTGGCCTGTGATGGCGTGCTCTGCTTTTTGCAGCCCATTGTCAGTGTCAGTGAGGGCGGGCGGGTGGTTGCCTTTGAAGCGCTGATGCGTCTGCGCGATGGCGAGGAGGGCATTGCCATGCCCGGCGCCTTTATCGAGGCGGCGGAATCCACCGGATTGATCCATCAGCTCAGCCAGCAACTGATCGACAAGGCGCTGCATATTCTGGTGGATCCGGCCTTTACCCAGCGCTTTGGTCGCGACTTCGTGATCAACATCAATCTGTCCCGCCATCAGCTCAAGGACGCGATGCTGGTCGATGACATGATGCGACTGATCCACAAGCACGGTGCTGACCCGCGCCGCGTCAATCTGGAAATTACCGAATCGGCCGTGCTGGCAGAGCCTGCGGTGGCGCTGCGCAACCTGGTTCGGCTGCGCGAGCACGGCATCTCCATTGCCCTTGATGATTTCGGCAGCGGCTACTCTTCGCTGTCACAGCTGTGCGAGCTGCCACTGGATTGCATCAAGATCGACCGCCGCTTTGTCATGGATCTGGAGCGTGAGCCGCGCAAGCGCCACGTGATGACGTCGGTGATTGATCTGTGCCGTCGCCTCGAGTTTCGTGTGGTGATCGAAGGCGTCGAGGAGAGTGCCACGCTCAAGACGGTATGCGACATGGGGGCCGAGCAGATTCAGGGCTTTATCTATGCCCGCCCCATGTCGTCTCAGGACGTGCTGGGTCGACTCGATGCCACGCTATTGCCGGTATCCCTGCAGCCGGCATCGCTCTAGACCATTGGGCCGACCCGCGGTCGATTGCGGGCTTTTAACCTCGATACAGGTGCTGCATCAACAGCAGCCACTGCTGACCGAAACGACAGTCCAGCCACTGGGTGCGGGATAAAAGATCGGCCAGTCGGCCGGCCAGAGTGGCCACTTCAGGGTCATCATGACGGGTCAGATTGAGCAGCGCCTGGCGTGCATCATATAAAAACGACGGCTGCTGGCTGTCCTGAAAGGCATCCAGCGCCAGAATGGCCCGTTCAAGGCACTGCTCCGGCATATCAAGGGCGCAGGCCGGCAGCGTCCATTGCTGCTCACGCAGTGACACGGCACGTGCTGCCTTGCTGGCATTGGCCGGACGCAGGGCGCACTGCCCGGCCAGCTGCTCTGCCAGCGACCAGAGGGCGTTTTCCCGCCCGTCCTTGAGCTCAAGCTCGATTTCATGGATGGCGACCCGATGCTCGCCAACGATGATCTCGCCGATATCCAGCGCCAGCTCGATGTGGCTGCCCTCATGCTCGAGCAGCCACTGGGTGCGTTGAAAGTCGGTGCGATAGACCGGCTGCAGCGACTGGCGAACGTCGTCCTGCTCAAACGGGGTCACGCCAAGGCCTGCCAGCCAGTCCGTGTCCAGACTTTCCGCATCGCGCGGGGTTTCCCACTCACCGCGCGTATGCAGACCGCCGTGGCCGTGGCCGGCGGTCTTGACCGTCTGAACAAAGCGCTGGCCGTCGCCGCGCAGGCGCAGGGCCACTCGATACTGCTCCAGGGCGCGCTCGGGCGTGTCGTAATAGACATTGGCCAGACGGTACGTCTCACAGGTGGTGGCCTGCAGTAGCGGGTGGGCCTTCAGCGTCTCGACACTGTCCTGACCCAGGGCCAGCTTGAGCTCCACTTCCTGTGGGGGATTGGAGGCGTTTGTGACGGTATTGTCGTCGTGCGTGCTCGGATTCATGTGTTAATTCGCTCTATCCGGGGGCCAAACGTTAAATTTTCATGACGCCGGGGGGTCAGATAAATATACTGGGGTGGCCATTTTTCATTGCAGTGAAATTACCATGGTGTCATCCAATCCCTTTTCAGCACTGTTCGGCCGGTCGCCGTTCCAGCCGCTGCTTGAACATATCGACAAGACCGTCGAGTGCGCCGACCTGCTGCCGATCTTTTTTCAGGCAACCCTTGAGCAGGACTGGACACGCGCCGGCGAGATTCGCAATAGCATCAGCGCCGGCGAGCATGACGCCGACGAGCTGAAAACCCATATCCGCATGAATCTGCCCAACAGCCTTTTTTTGCCGGTTTCACGCTCCGACCTGCTCGAACTGATCAGTGTACAGGACAAGATAGCCAACAAGATCAAGGATATCGCCGGGATCATGCTGGGTCGGCGCATGCGTATTCCCGAGGCGATGGAAGACATCTTTCAGGAATACGTGCGCACGGCTGTCGCCACCGTACATCAGGCGCGTCAGGCGCTGGCCGAGCTGGATGATCTGCTGGAATCGGGGTTTGGACGCAATGTCTCCGATCTTCTGAGCGATCAGATTCGCAAGCTCCATGAACTTGAACACCAGGCCGACGATCAGCAGGTCATGATCCGGCGCCGCCTTTTTGAGCTGGAAAGGGATCTACCTCCCATCGATGTCATGTTCCTTTATCAGATCATTGACTGGATCGGCGAGGTTTCCGACCGCTCTGAACGCGTAGGCAGCCGCCTGCAAATCCTTTTGGCCCGATAGGCGCACGTCACCATCGGGTGCCGAAGTTCGGATAACGACATTTTCCTATGACCATCATTGCACAGCATGGCGAGCTCTTTATTCTTCTCGCCTGCGTTTTCGGTTTCTTCATGGCCTGGGGCGTTGGCGCCAACGATGTTGCCAATGCCATGGGCACCTCGGTTGGCTCCAAGGCCATTACCATTCGTCAGGCGATCTGTATCGCCATTGTCTTTGAATTTCTGGGGGCATGGCTTGCCGGCGGTGAGGTGACGGCCACCATTCGCAACGGCATCATCGATCCCACGCTGCTCAGCAATGAACCCCAGTATCTGGTCTATGGCATGCTGTCGTCACTGCTGGCCGCCGCCATCTGGCTGATGATCGCTTCAAAGCAGGGCTGGCCGGTATCCACCACTCATTCGGTGGTAGGCGCGATCGTCGGCTTTGCCGTGGCAGGGCTGGGACCATCCTCGGTTCAATGGAGTGCCATTGGCCAGATCGTCTCGAGCTGGGTGATCTCGCCGGTCATCGCCGGGGTAATCGCCTTTTTGCTGTTCCGCTCGATTCAGAGCCTGATCTTTGAAAACAAGGATCCGCTGGCGGCAGCGCGTCGCTATGTGCCGGGCTACATGTTTCTGGTCGGGTTTATCGTGGCCATGGTGACGCTGCTCAAGGGGCTGAGCCATGTAGGGCTGAACCTCAGCTTTACCGATGCGCTGCTCTGGGCCATGGGCGTGGGCGCGATCATTACGCTACTGGGCATTTTGCTTGAAAGGCGTATCACGCATGAGCCGCGTGGGGGCAATCGCTCCAGTTTCACAGGCGTCGAGCGCATCTTCGGGGTCCTGATGATGTTCACCGCCTGTGCGATGGCCTTTGCTCACGGTTCCAATGACGTCGCCAACGCCGTCGGCCCGCTGGCAGCCGTGGTCAGCATCGTGAATACCCATGGGCAAATCGGCGGCAACGCGGCGCTGCCCTGGTGGATTCTGATCCTCGGCGGCGGTGGTATCGTTTTCGGTCTTCTGACCTATGGTCACCGCGTCATTGCTACCGTCGGCACCGGTATTACCGAACTGACGCCCTCGCGCGGCTTTGCGGCAACGCTTGCGGCGGCCACGACCGTGGTGATCGCCTCCGGCACGGGGCTGCCGATTTCCACCACGCATACGCTGGTCGGTGCGGTACTCGGTGTGGGTCTGGCGCGCGGGATGCAGGCACTGAACCTGCGGGTTTTGGGCACCATCGTGATCTCCTGGCTGGTGACCCTGCCGGCCGGTGCGGCGCTGTCGATCATCTTCTTTTTCATGCTCAAGGGCATGTTCGGCTAGACCTTCGACCGCGCTTTGCCACGATGTGACAAAAAAGGCCGCCGTGAATCACGGCGGCCTTTTTTATGGTCGGTTCCTGTGGTCAATTCAGGTTGGCGCTGCCCGGGCCTGCGTTGCGACGTCTGCTGCTTTAAGATAAAGGGGCCTTCACACCCGTGAGGCCCCATTGATGCCTGTTTGATCCTGGAGCCCCCTTGGATATCTCATTTCCCTTTGCCGACTGGTTTCGAAACTCATCGACCTACATCGATGCCCACCGGGGACGTACCTTCGTGGTGCTGATCGAAGGAGAAGGGCTGACGCCCGAGCGTCGCGCCCCGCTGATTCAGGACCTGGCTTTGCTGCATGTTCTGGGTGTCCGGCTGGTGCTGGTCTTTGGTGTGCGTGCCCAGGTGCGTCAGGCGCTGGAGGAGGCGGCGCTGACCCCGCAGCGCCACCAGGGGCGGTTCGTGGTCGAT
The DNA here is from genome assembly GCF_052692355.1 of Kushneria sp. Sum13. Lineage (NCBI taxonomy): Bacteria > Pseudomonadati > Pseudomonadota > Gammaproteobacteria > Oceanospirillales > Halomonadaceae > Kushneria > Kushneria sp. Sum13. The sequence goes on along the minus strand of NZ_CP199847.1, from coordinate 2,488,310 downwards.
GAGGCCTGCATGACGCTGATCGAACGTGAAGTCTCGACCCTGCGTCTGGCCATTGAGGCCCGACTGTCGCCGGGGCTTTCCAATACGCCGCTGCATGGCGTCGAGATCAATGCCATCAGTGGCAATCTGGTCATGGCCAAGCCGCTGGGCATTCGCGAAGGCATCGATTTTCTACGGGCAGGTGAGGTACGCCGGGTGCGCAGTGATGCCATTCGCACGCTGCTGGATCAGCGTTCGCTGGTGGTGCTGCCACCGCTGGGCTACTCCAGCACCGGGGAGGTCTTTGATCTGGATGCTGCGGATATTGCCCGTCATGCTGCCATTGCGCTGGGGGCCGACAAGCTGATCATCGTGGGCCGTGCCGGCGGACTGCACAACGCCCAGGGCCGACTGATGCGCCAGCCGAATCTGCAGGAGGCGCACGCCCTGGCCTGTCAGCATGAGGATGCAGAGCTTGCCGAGCATGTGCACATTGCCTGCGATGCGGCGCGCCAGGGGGTTGGCCGAACGCATCTGGTGTCCTGGCGGGACCGCGACGCGCTGCTGGCAGAGCTGTTTACCCGCGACGGTGTCGGCACCATGATTACCCGCGAGCGCTACGAGCAGTTAAGAGGGGCCCGCATTGACGACATCGGCGGACTGCTCGAACTGCTGCGCCCGCTGGAAGAACGGGGCATGCTGGTGGCGCGCTCGCGCGAGCGCCTGGAGCAGCAAATCGATGACTATGTGGTGATCGAACGTGACGGCATGGTCATCGGCTGTGCAGCGCTTCATCCCTATGCTGAAGCCGGCAGCGCCGAGCTGGCCTGTGTAGCGGTTCATCCGAGCTATCGTGGCGGTGAGCGCGGTGATCTGCTGCTCGAAGGGGTCGAGCAGCGTGCCCGCGAGAAGGGGTTAACCACGCTGTTTGCCCTGACCACCCACACCCTGCACTGGTTTCTGGAGCGTGGCTTCGTGACAGCCGACCCAGACGCACTGCCTCAAAGACGGCGTCAACACTACAACCCGCAGCGCAACTCCAGAGTACTGCTCAAGACATTGAGCTCTCAAGGTCCGTCAAAGGCAGGGAACTGATATCGGAAACAGGGCTGTCGTCTTTTCAAGACAGCCCTTCGAAGGGTTTGTCTTCTCAGGGAGACAGGTTTAAAACCTTTAAAAACAGCCACTTGCTATTTTTTCGGGTTTTCATGTCGCCATGTGGCGACGTTTTTGATGTCGGTCATGCTGCCATGTCGCCACAAAAAAATAGCGCTGACTGAAGCATTAATACAAGTTATTGTTTTTGAAGAGTAAATAAAATTATGGCACGTCTTTGGCTATGGGTGATGCATGGCAACGCGGCATGTCATCAGGGCTTTTTCGGGACATCAGGATTTTCCCGGGATAAGCATTTTGAGATGTCTGCCTGCTAAATGACCCTTGCAGGGAGGCATCAGGCCGTCATGGCCATGGCATGGATGCCACCTCGGGTCCGTCTTTCAAAGACAGCGCCTTGTCGGTGTCTTTGATCATGAAGAAGCTGCAAACGCTATCGAAAGCCTGACTGCCAATCTCGATCGCGTAGCTTCGGGCCCCTCCAGGCCCACGGTGTTTTGGCTCTGCATGGTCAGGCGTGCAGTGTCTTTCACCACATTACCCTTCAGTTCCCTGCGTATGTTGAGAGCCGGCCTTGCCGGCTCTTTTTTTATTCCATCGAGGCTAATGAAACTGAATGAGTGAAAAATGTGTACGGACGTTATCGAACGGTGAGAATATCGGTTATTCTCTCTCGCATTCCTCACGATTTCATTTAACGGCTCGCCTGTCGGAGATTGTCAACTCATGGCTTCTCGAATAAAGCGTCGGTGGCGTCCTCGATCCCTTCTTCAGCAGGTATTGACCGCCTTTTTGCTGGTCATGCTGCCGATCGGTGTATTGATTCATCTCGCCGGTCAGAGTTTTTCCCAGCTTTCAGAGCTGGCCGACGTCAGCGCCCGCGAGGCCGTCGACGAAACCCGTCGTGCCCGTCAGCTGACCAACCTCTCTACGGACATGGAGCGCAGCGCCCGTCAGTATGCGGTGCTTGATGATCAGAGCCTGCTTGAAATCTATGGCGAGCGTCGCGCGCGCTACAGCGACCTGCTCAACGAGCACGCCGCCTTCATGGGCGATAACCCCCTGATGCAATCGCTGCGTCAGCAGCTGACCGTGCTGGAGACCCTGCCGACGCCCGGCGAGGAGAGCCTGAGCGCGCAACTGTCCGAATTCAGCCGCTTTACGGCCTCGACAGAAGCGCTGGCCGAATCCACCCGACGCCAGGTGGATGCCCGTATCGATGAGATTCGCGCCCAGGCCGATCAGGTGACCACCCGACTGTGGCAGGCCACGCTGGCACTGGTCTCGTTCAGTCTGATGCTGATCCTCTTCTTTACCTGGCGTATCATTCGCCCGATTCGCCAGCTCGAGCAGCGCATTCTCGGTATCGGCGGCAATGAGAATGCCGAGGAGAGTCGCCCGATTCAGGGCCCGCTGGAGCTGGTCAATCTGGAAGAACGCCTTGAATGGCTGTCGGCGCGCCTGCGTGAACTCGAGGAACAAAAGCAGCAGTTCCTGCGTCACATGTCTCATGAGCTCAAGACACCGCTGGCCAGCATCCGTGAGGGCTCGGGGCTGCTGGCCGATGGCGTGGTCGGCGAGATGAGTCAGCGTCAGCGTGAAATCGTGCTGTTGATCGATGAAAGCGGTCAGGAGCTGCAAACGCTGATCGAGCAGCTGCTGGACTACAATCTGCTCCAGCAGAATCGGCGTCTCAACGTGACGCGCTTTGACGTGGCAAGCGTTATCCACGAGGTGCTGTCCAAGCATCGTCTCGCCCTGCAACAAAAGGGCATGATCGTCGAGGAGCGTCGCGCACCGCTGTACTGGCAGGCCGACCGGGCACGCACGGCCCGTATACTCGACAATCTGGTGTCCAATGCCATTGCCTATGGCGCAGATGAGGGTCGGCTCTATATTTCAGCGAGCGCCGATCAGCAGCACCTGACGCTGGATGTGGCCAACAGCGGTCAGGCCATCAGCGAGCGTGACCGCGACCATCTGTTCGAGCCGTTCTATCAGGGCAGTTCGCAGCGCAAGGGGCCGCTCAAGGGGTCCGGCATCGGGCTGTCGGTGGCGGCCGAAAGTGCGCGCGCGCAGCACGGCACGCTGAGTCTGATCGAGGACTCGATCAACGGCTGTGAAGTCTGCTTTGAGCTGGTGCTTCCCTGGATCGTGGAAGAGGCTTCACAGGACAACCCTTCTTTACCCCGGGCCGCAAGGGAAAAGGCGGCGCTGGCAAGGATATGACAATGACGCACAATCTGATCGCAGGCAGTCTTTTAACAGCGACCCTGCTGCTAAGCGGATGCGCCATGATGGGCGATCGCGTTCCCGGCGCCGCCGAGGAGTGCATTACGCGCGGGATCCCCACCATGGTGGATGATGAATGCCTGCTGCCGACATGGGTCGCCTTTGGTCGCTCTGCGCAAACCGGCACACAGCAATGGCGTGATGAAGTGCTTCAATACATGAGCAGCGACACGCCTCGTGGCGGGCTGGCTCGTGCGGTGGTCTTTTCTCAGGAAGATGCCGAGCACTGGCCGACAGGGCTGGCCCTGTTCAAGCGCTATACCGCTCAGGCCCCCGAGAGCATTCAGCCCTTGCTGCAGCAGTGGCAAAGAGATCTGGAGCGTCGCATCGATCTTCAATCCAGACTTCAATCCAGGCTGGATGCACAGCATAATCGCAGCACTCAGGGTAACAGCCGGCAGCGCCAGCAGATTCAGTCGCTGGAGCAGGAAAATGTCGAGCTGAAAAAGAAACTGGACGCCCTGACCGCGATAGAGGAGAGCATGAACGCCAGGCAAACCCCCTGAGCCCTCCTCGCGCGTCGGGTGTGCAAGGAGACATACGTGAAAACTGCCCATCTGCTATTGGTCGACGATGATCCAAGCCTTCTCAGGCTATTGGGTATGCGTCTTGAAAGCCGTGGCTATCGGGTCAGTACCGTTGAAAGCGGGGCCCAGGCACTGTCACTGGTCGAGCAGCAGCGCCCCGATCTGGTCCTGTCGGACCTGCGCATGGATGGCATGGACGGCATGGCGTTGTTCGGGGAGATTCAGTCCCGCCATCCGGGCCTGCCGGTCATTATCCTGACCGCGCACGGCTCCATCCCCGAAGCCGTCAATGCTACCCGTCAGGGGGTATTCGGCTTTCTGACCAAACCCATCGATCGTACCGAACTCTTTGCGCTGGTGGACGAGGCGCTCATGCAGACCTCACCGGCCAGCGGTCAGGCAGACCCTGCCTGGCGTCGCGACATCATCACCCGCAGTACGGTCATGGAGCAGGTGCTCGAGCAGGCCGGCAAGGTGGCCGGCAGCGATGTCAGCGTCCTGCTCTCCGGTCCCTCCGGCTCCGGCAAGGAGCTTCTGGCGCGTGCCCTGCATCGCGCCAGTGCCCGCGCCGAGCATCCCTTCATCGCCATCAACTGTGGGGCGCTGCCTGAACAGCTGCTGGAAAGTGAACTGTTCGGCCATGCCCGCGGTGCCTTTACCGGCGCGGTGAACGCGCATGAAGGCCTTTTTCAGGCCGCGCATGGTGGCACGCTCTTTCTCGATGAAATCGGCGACATGCCGATGTCACTTCAGGTCAAGCTGCTGCGGGTACTTCAGGAGCGCCAGATTCGTCCGCTGGGCAGCACGCACAATATCGATGTAGATGTCCGCGTCATTTCCGCCACCCATCGTGACTTGAACGCCGCAATGAGCGAGGGCACCTTCCGCGAGGATCTCTTCTACCGGCTCAACGTGGTCAACCTGCGCCTGCCGGCCCTGCGTGAACGGCCGGAAGACATTCCGATTCTGGCGCGCTATCACCTGGAGCTGGCCGCCGATCGACACAAGCCTTCGGTGAAGGGCTTCTCTAAGGAGGCCATTAACCTGCTGGCCTCCCATGCCTGGCCGGGCAACGTGCGCCAGCTGGTCAACGTGGTCGAACAGTGCGTGGCGCTGTCCAGTGCGCCGATTATCGCCCATGCGCTGGTGGCGCAGGCGCTGGCTTCCGAGGACAACGCGCTGCCATCGTTCAATGCCGCGCGAGCCGGTTTCGAGCACGGCTACCTGGTCAAGGTGCTCAAGATTACCGAAGGCAACGTCACCCAGGCCGCGCGCATTGCCGGGCGCAATCGCACCGATTTCTACAAGCTGCTCGCCCGCCACGAGCTTGATCCCAACAGCTTCAAGCCGGCCTACGTCGCAGGGCCGCTGTGATCAGCGCTTCAACCGCCGCTTCACTTCCACCTTCAGGCGACCTTCACCCAGACGGGCGGTGAGGACCTCGCCGGGTTGGGTGTCCTGCGCCCGGCGCACCACGCCGGAAGAAGATTCCAGAATCGCGTAGCCACGCCCCAGCACGGCCAGCGGGCTGACCGCATTGAGCTCGCGCATCACGGCTTCCAGTCGTTGACGCTGGGCATTGATCTGGCGCTCGGGGGCGGCCAGCAGGCGCTGCTCCAGGGCGTCCAGCCGTTCGCGGCGATCACGCAGCGCTCGCTCGGGGGAGGCCTGCTGCAGCCGGGCCTGATGGCTTGCCAGCTGCTGGCGTGACTGCGCCAGCCGATACGTCGTGGCCCGCGTCAAACGGGCTTCCAGATCCTTGAGACGCTGGCGCTGGGTGCTCAGGCGTTCGCCGGGGTGGCGAAGGCGCGAGGCCGCATGGTCCAGCCGCTGCCCAAGCTGCTCGAGCTGGCGCTGCTGGGCGCTGTTGAGGCGCTGCGTCAGAGTGGCCAGGCGCTCCAGAATGTCGCGACGATCCGGCACCAGCCGTTCAGCGGCGGCCGAGGGGGTGGGGGCGCGCACGTCAGCGGCCAGATCAGATAGCGTCGTGTCGATCTCGTGGCCCACGGCGCTCATGACCGGAATGGGACTTGCCTGAATGGCGCGTGCCAGACGCTCATCGTTGAAACACCACAGATCCTCCAGACTGCCGCCGCCGCGGGTGATCAGCAGCGCGTCAAAGCGGCCGTCGCGTTCGGCGGCGGCCAGCGCGCGGATCATCGCAGGTGCTGCCTGATCGCCCTGTACCGGCACCGGCAGCACGCTGACGTCCAGCAGCGGCCAGCGCGCCTGCAACACGGCCAGCACGTCCTGAAGGGCCGCGCCGCTGGCGGAGGTGATGATGCCCAGATGCCGGGGCGGGCAGGGCAGTTCGCGTGCGTTGTCGAACACGCCTTCGGCCTCGAGCTTCGTCTTCAGCCGTTCCAGCGCAGCCAGCAGGGCGCCGCGACCGGCCTCCTGCACGGCCTCCACGATCAGCTGATAGTCGCCGCGTGGCTCGAAGATCGAGACCTTCGCCCGAATGCGAACGCTGTCGCCTTCGCGCATGGGGGCAGCGACAAAGCGGGCCCGGTTGCGAAAGAGCGCACAGCTGACCTGGGCGCGATCATCCTTGAGCGTGAAGTAGAGATGACCCGAGGCCGGGCGCGACACGCGTGAAAGTTCGCCTTCGACCCACACCTCGCCAATCGTGTTTTCAAGCGTGGTGCGCGCGCGGCGGTTGAGTTCAAAAACACTCAGGGCCTCATTCGGGGAAGAGGGGGCCATGGCAGCTCCGTGCAGGGTGGTTTTATTCGATGCCAACAGTCTGGCACGGGCATGTGTCGGTGTCTGCCGGTGTGATGGCCTTAAGCCGTGTCCTGCAAAAGACGGCGTATATGGCGGCAATAGCGCGCAGCCGGCGGGATGTCCGTTGTATGGGCGGGCCGCAGGCGTTAAAATGCTCGATTAATTATTTCCCGCCGCCTGTACAACCCACTCAGTGGACGCCAGTTATGCTGCGTATAGCTCAAGAAGCGCTTACGTTTGACGACGTATTACTTGTTCCCGGTTATTCCGATGTCTTGCCGAAGAACGTCTCTCTGAAATCCCGCCTGACCCGCAACCTCTTCCTCAATATTCCGCTTGTCTCCTCTGCCATGGATACCGTCACCGAAGCTCGCCTGGCGATTGCCATGGCGCAGGAAGGGGGCATCGGTATCGTGCACAAGAGCATGTCGATCGCAGCTCAGGCCGCTGAAGTACGCAAGGTCAAAAAGCACGAAAGCGTGATCGTGAAGGACCCCGTCACGGTCAGCCCTGACGCCAAGCTCACCGACCTGCTGGCCATGGCCAAGGAGTACGGTTATTCCGGCTTCCCGGTCGTGAAGGGCGAAGAGCTGGTCGGCATCGTGACCGGTCGCGACATGCGTTTTCAGCCCAACTACAGCGACAGCGTCGAGGCCATCATGACGCCGCGCGAAAAGCTGATTACGGCGAAGGAAGGCACGCCGCTGGAAGATATCAAGCGCCAGCTGCAGGAACATCGCATCGAGAAGATCCTGATCGTCAGCGATGACTTCCATCTGCGCGGTCTGGTCACCGTGCGCGACATCGAAAAGGCCCGCACCTACCCGAACGCCGCCAAGGACAGCGACGGCCGTCTGCTGGTCGGCGCCGCCGTCGGCACCGGTGAAGACACCGGCGATCGCATTCAGGCCCTGTATGAGGCCGGCGTCGATGTCATCGTGGTTGACACCGCCCACGGCCACAGTGCCGGCGTGATCGAGCGCGTGCGCTGGGTGAAGGAGCACTTCCCCGAGCTGCAGGTCATCGGTGGCAACATCGCCACGGCTGCCGCGGCGAAGGCACTGGCGGACGCCGGTGCAGACGCCGTCAAGGTCGGCATCGGCCCGGGCTCGATCTGCACCACGCGCATCGTCGCCGGTGTGGGCGTGCCGCAGATTACTGCTGTTGCCGATGTCGCCGAGGCGCTCAAGCCTTACGACATCCCGCTGATCGCCGATGGCGGTATCCGCTTCTCCGGGGACATCGCCAAGGCGATCGTGGCCGGCGCGCACTGCGTCATGGTCGGCAGTCTGCTGGCGGGCACTGAAGAGTCCCCGGGCGAGATCGAGCTCTACCAGGGCCGGACCTACAAGGCCTACCGCGGCATGGGCTCGATGGGTGCCATGTCCCAGACCCAGGGCTCGTCGGATCGCTACTTTCAGGACAAGAACGAAGGCGTCGAGAAGCTCGTGCCCGAAGGCATTGAAGGCCGCGTGGCCTACAAGGGCCTGATGAGCGCCATTGTCCATCAGATGATGGGCGGCCTGCGCGCCTCGATGGGCTACACCGGCTCGCACGATATCGACACCATGCGCACCGTGCCGGAATTCGTTCGCATCACCAGCGCAGGCTTTGCCGAGTCTCACGTCCACGACGTGCAGATCACGAAAGAAGCGCCGAACTACCGGAGCTGATGGCATGCCCTGTCTGACCCGAACCTTTGGCCATTATGTGCCCTCGGGTATCGGGGCGGGCAGGGCATATGCCTCGGTGACGGGGTTGCCAAGATTGAAGAGCGGGAGGCGAAAGCTTCCCGCTTGTTTATTTATATCCTCGCCGTTCTCGGCTGTGTAGAGAGATCCCATGACCGACATTCACGCCCACAAGATTCTGATTCTCGATTTTGGCTCCCAGTACACCCAGCTGATCGCCCGCCGCGTGCGCGAGATCGGGGTCTATTCGGAAGTGCGCGCCTTCGACATCACCGAAGAAGAGATCCGCGAGTACAACCCCAACGGCATCATCCTCTCCGGCGGGCCGGAATCGGTCGCCGAGCTGGATTCCCCGCGTGCGCCCCAGTGCGTCTTCGATATGGGGCTGCCGGTGTTTGGTATCTGCTACGGCATGCAGACCATGGCCGCCCAGCTGGGCGGTGCCACCGAAGGCTCGCAAAAGCGGGAATTTGGCTACGCCCAGATCAGCGTCTCCTCTGAGGATGACCTGCTTGGCGGCATCAAGGACCACATCGGTGAGCGCGGCGACGCCCTGCTGGACGTGTGGATGAGCCACGGCGACAAGGTCGCCCGCGTTCCTGAAGCCTTCGAGATCACCGCCTCTACGCCGAGCTGCCCGATCGCTGCCATGAGCTGGGCTGAAAAGCGTTTGTATGCGGTGCAGTTCCACCCGGAAGTGACCCACACCACCCAGGGCCAGCGCATCCTCGAGCGCTTCGTGCTTGAAATCTGCGGCTGTGAAAAGCTCTGGACCCCGGCGAAGATCATCGAGGACCTCTCCGAGCGCGTTCGTGAGCAGGTCGGTGACCGTCACGTCCTGCTGGGTCTCTCCGGCGGGGTGGATTCCTCCGTGGTCGCCGCGCTGCTGCACAAGGCGATCGGCGATCAGCTCACCTGCGTGTTCGTCGACAACGGCCTGCTGCGCAAGGATGAAGGCGCCCAGGTCATGGACACCTTCGCCCAGCACATGGGCGTGCGCGTCATCCGTGTCGATGCTGAAGACGAGTTCCTCGGCCGGCTCGAGGGCGTCAACGACCCCGAGCAGAAGCGCAAGCTGATCGGCAACACCTTCATTGACGTGTTCGACCGCGAAGCCGCCAAGATCGACGGTGTGGATTTTCTCGCCCAGGGCACCATCTACCCGGACGTGATCGAGTCCGCCGCCTCCAAGACCGGCAAGGCGCACGTCATCAAGTCGCACCACAACGTGGGCGGCCTGCCGGAGACCATGAAGCTCAAGCTGGTCGAACCGCTGCGCGAACTGTTCAAGGACGAGGTGCGCAAGCTCGGCCTCGAACTCGGCCTGCCGTACGACATGGTTTACCGTCACCCGTTCCCTGGGCCGGGCCTGGGCGTACGCATCCTCGGTGAAGTGAAAAAGGAATACGCCGACATTCTGCGTGAAGCGGACGCCATCTTCATCGAGGAACTGCACAACGCCGACTGGTACCACAAGACCAGCCAGGCCTTCGCCGTGTTCCTGCCGGTCAAGTCGGTGGGCGTGGTAGGGGACGGCCGCCGCTACGAATGGGTCATCGCGCTGCGCGCGGTGGAAACCATCGACTTCATGACCGCCCGCTGGGCGCACCTGCCGTATGAGCTGCTGGAGAAGGTCTCCGGTCGTATCATCAACGAGATCAGCGGCGTGTCGCGCGTGACTTATGATGTGAGCAGCAAGCCGCCCGCGACGATCGAGTGGGAGTAATAATATTTACAGTGTGTTAGGGCTATGCTTATATTTATCGATAATTTTTATTAATTAAATGGAGGGTTCGATGCTTTACGGGTTAGAGAACGCGAAAATGGTTGAGTTATCCAGAGTGTTTTTAGATCTCAACAATCCAAGGCACGAGCCCTTCAATAATGAAAGCGAATCGATTGCTTATCTTTGTAAAAATGAGCAGGTTTTGACTTTGGCCAAAGACATTGTTGCCAATGGTTTAAATCCGCTAGAGTTATTTGCTTTGATTAAAGAGGAGGGGGATACTTTTTTCTCGGCTGAAGGCAATCGAAGACTTTGTGCTCTTAAGTTGCTTAATGATCCTCAATTGGCTCCTACTCCAAGCTTAAGGGCCGACTTCTCTAGAATTGGCTCTTCATGGGTTAAAATAGATAATTTATTTGCCGTAATCTTTTCTAGTCGTGAAGAAGTAAGGCTATGGCTTGATAGAATTCATGCTGGAGCTGATGAGGGTCGAGGAAGAAAACAGTGGCAATCTGAGCAAAAAGCAAGGAATAGCCTCTATTCTAAAAATGATTTAGCCCTTTCTTTACTGGATCTTGCTCAAAGAAGAGGGTTTATTTTAGTTGACGAAAGAAAGGGTCGACTTTCGACTGTTCAGCGTTATTCTGGGAATCCTATATTCAGAAATACTTTGGGGCTGGATAGTTCATTACCACTCACAACAAACTTAGCTTATGCTGACTTTGAGGTAATGTTTAAAAAGTTTATAAGAGATGTTGTCTCCAAGCATATTACAACTCGTGATAATGCGGCGAAAATTAATTCTTATTCAGACTCTTTGCGTCTTTTAGAAGGGTTGTCTGGAGACAAAGTCGCAAAGTATAATCTTGAAGAAAAAAATGACACGCTTGGAAAAAAAAGTAGTGAATCAAGCAATAACGACTTGGCCTCTAGCAAAACTGAGGACAAGCCTGAAGACAAGCCTGAAGACAAGCCTGAAGACAAGCCTGAAGACAAGCCTGAAGACAAGCCTGAAGACAAGCCTGAAGACAAGCCTGAAGACAAGCCTGAAGACAAGCCTGAAGACAAGCCTGAAGACAAGCCTGAAGACAAGCCTGAGGGCAAACCTGAAGAAAATGAAGGGAGCTCTGTAAAAAACCATAAACCAAAAAAACCGATTCGTAGAGAAAAAATCAATTTTAATCCTGAAATTCAAGAAGCATTGCAAAAAATCCCAAGTTATAAGCTTGATCACGTTTACTACTCTTTGTGTGACTTGAATCTTTCAAATCATAGCCCTCTACTATATGTTGGGGCATGGTCATTTATGGAGAGCTTGACAGCACTGTGTGGAAGAGAAAATGTAGATTTTGTGGCATATTTAAGTCACGCCACATTGGAAAATTTAGGTTTTAAAAACAAGGAAGACAGAAAGACTATCAGGAATGCATTAGAAAGAATCTCCAGTTTTGGGAATGCAACAAAACATAATAAAACAGCAGCAGGTTTTGATGGGCCTCAGCTTGCGAATGATTTTGAAACTATAAACTGTTTAATTTTATCTCTTATTCAGTCAATTTTGAAATAATAGTGGTTTGGAGAAGCTTTTTATGTGGATGCCTTGTTCACCATTACGTTATCCTGGTGGGAAGTCGTGTTTAAAACCGCTTTTGTTTAAAATATTAAAAGGTAACTCTCTTTATCGGTGCCACTATGCAGAGCCATATGCAGGAGGTGGTGGCCTTGCACTTTCTCTTCTTTATAGTGGAGATGTGAGTGATATTCATCTTAACGATATAGATCCTGCCATATGGAGTTTTTGGTATTCAGTTTTAAATAAAAACCAAGAATTTATTGAATTAGTAGAAAATGCCAAGCTTGATATAGACGAATGGCAAAGGCAGCGATATATATATAATAATGAAAGTGTTGAAAATCCATTGGCTTTGGGGTTTTCAGCCTTTTACTTAAATAGAACTAATCGTTCCGGTGTTATACAGGGAGCTGGTGTTATAGGTGGGGTTTCACAAGCTGGAAATTATAAGATGGATTGCAGGTTTAATAAGTTCAATTTGGTTGAAAGGATAAAGAGGGTTGAGCGCTATAAATCTCGAATACATTTGTACCGGCTTGATGCCATCGAGTTTATGTTAAGCAAGGGTTTTTCTGAAAGAACTTTTTTTTGCATTGATCCGCCATACGTTAAAAAAGGTCCAGAGCTTTACACTAATTCATACTCATTAAATGATCATGTTTCTGTCGCTAATACTGTTAAAAGATTAAAGCAACCTTGGATCGTTACTTATGATAATTCTGAGGTTGTTAAGAATGCTTATTCGGAAAACCCTCAGTATTCTATAGATGTTAGATATTCCCTGAATGAAAAAAAAATGGGCAACGAGATATTAATATCTTCTGATAACTTGCAGTTGCCGGCTGAATTGAAAAGTAAAAGAATCGATTTTTCGGCCCAAAGTTTGGCATAGGTGAATAAGATTTTTCCCTTGATATTTTAGGTATTAGAGTTGGATATGTATTCTTGATAAGCTGTGCTTCGAAACAGTCATGATGGCCTCTTCTGATAAGATCAACGCCGCTTCGCTATACATGATCGGAGCGCTTGTCTGGCCAGTACCATCATCGTGGAAAAGAGTACGCAGGCGTCACTGATTGAGTCTCTGGCCGCCGCCGGCGTCACGATGGTGATGGCGTGAATTCCCGTATGAGTAAGAATTCGGCTAACTCTTTACTCCCTTCACATGCTGCCAGAAGGCATCGGCTGCCCTGATGGTTGGTACCGGGTTTGCTCTGACCAATCCGAACACACGCGCTATCGAGGGTGTCAGCGGCAGGGCGCGAAGGCCCTGCATGCTTTCCGGCAGGGTCGATTCAGGCACCAGCGCAATGCCCATACCTTCTCTCACCAGTGCACAGGCACTGTCCCAGCTTTGTAGCCTGACGCGAATATCCGTCAATTCCAGCGAGTGTGAACGGGCCAGACTTTGAGCATGGGTTGTGCAGCCACCGGTGGCGAGAATAAACGGTTCATGCACGAGCTCTGAAAGGCTGACGCCGTTGCTGGTAGCTCGTCGCGCCAATGGATGAGATGTCGGCAACAAGGCCACCCAGGCATCACGACCCAGCACAATAGGGTGGCGCTCCGGCTCGGGGTTGAGCACGACGCCGAAATCAATGTGCTTTTGATCAAGCCAGTTCTCGACCTCCTCATCGGTGCCTTCCAGTGCCACAACCTCAATATCCGGATATCGCTGGTGAAAGCCGCGAAGCAGGGCAGGTAATAGCGTCGAGATGATGGAAGGAAAGCTGCCCAGTTTGAGTCGAGCGCTTCCTGGCCCGCCAAGCCTGTTCGCCAGATCACGAATGGCAGAATAATGCATGAGCATGGCGCGAGCATGCTCAACGACCTGCTCGCCAAAGGCCGTAACGACCATCTGGCGATGCGAGCGCGAAAAGATTTTCATGCCCAGATGCTTTTCCAGCTGTGCAAGTGCTTGGCTGGCCCCTGATTGAGTCATTCCGGCGTCATTTGCTGCCTGAGAAATGGTGCCCGTATCGGCAATGAAAACCACCAGACGCCAGTGGGCAAGATTCAGCAAGGTAGTAGCTCGGCTAATGGGTTATCGATGAGGCATTGATTTTACAGCTGATTGAGGCGAGCAACATACTGAATCCGTTCAAACATGGCTTCGTATCAAGCCGGTATTTTAACTGTGGATGTCTTTATGAAGCTTTATTACGCGCCTCACACCTGCTCGCTGTCTCCTCATATCGTGCTAAGAGAACTCTCTCTACCGTTCGAACTGATTCGAGTTGATAACCGCACAAAGCAAACGGAAGACGGGCAGGATTTTTTTGGCATCAACCCCAAGGGGTATGTCGCAGCACTTGAGACTGAAGAAGGACATGTCATTACGGAAGGGCCAGTCATTCTTCAATATCTTGCTGACCTGAAACCGGAGGCCGGGTTAATACCGCTGCCAGATCAATGGGAAAAAGTTCGCATGCAGGAGTGGTTGGCCTTTATTAACAGCGAGATACATGCCGGTCTGGCGCCGCTGTTCAACAAGGAACTGCCGCATGAAGCCAGGGCGATGTTTTCTGACAGAATCAGCAAGCGTTTCGATTTTCTGGAGAGCCGTTTACAGCACGACAGCTACCTGATGGGGTCATCTTTCAGCGTGGCAGATGCTTATCTGTTTACCGTACTGGGATGGTGTCAGTTTTTTGATATCAGTCTGGAGAAGTGGCCGGCCCTGTCGGCTTATAAGGCGGTCATCGAAGAGCGACCTTCAGTGCAGGCCGCCCTGGCCGCCGAGCAGGCAAGGGCGTAAAAGCACCTCTGGCTCGCTTTAAAAAAAGAGCCCCATCGGCCCCGACGCCCAAGGCGCTATCGATATAGAGTGCGGATGCATTAAGGGCCATGGCCAGGTGACCATCGCCGCTGTTCTCGCGCGCGGTCATGAGTGCGCTGCCACAGCCATGACCGCATATATGTGCCACTCAGCGCCGCGGGCGGTTCAGCTCATACGCACACATGTTGACCGTCGCGGCCAGATTCAATGACTCGATGGCACCGCTCCCGGGGATCGTGAACGGACTGTGCGCCGAGCGCGCCCAGTTGATCACGGGGTACCCCGCGGGCTTCGTTGCCAAACAGGTAGCAGTCACAGGCGCCAAAGTCTGACGAATGCAGCGGCTCGCCCTGCATATCCAGGCAGGCGATGCGCGTGAAGCGATCGGCAAGCGACGCCAGCGGAACATCCAGCTCCAGCGGCGCATGGAAGATCGCGCCCATGCTCGCCCGTACGACCTTGGGGTTGTAAGGATCGACGCTGCCCGGGCTCAGCAGGCAGCGAAAGCCGCCGAACCACGAAAGCGTGCGCAGGATGGTGCCCAGATTGCCCGGGTCCTGAATTTCATGCAGATACACCGCACGCCCGGTATCGGACGGTTCCACCGAGGTGTCCGGTATCGGCACCAGCGCGACGATGCCCTGTGGGGTTTTGGTATCGGCGATCTGCGCCATCTGGCGATCGCTGATGACGTGGGTCCTGAACGGGCTTTCCCACCGGGCATGCGTCTCGGTGACATACAGCGCTGCGCGCTGAAGCTGCGGGTTGTGCGCTGCCGCCTTTTGCAGCTCCAGAACCAGATGTTCACCCTCCACCAGAAAATGGCCGAACTCGGCGCGATACTTCTTCTGGTGGAGTTTCTTGATGTCGTCGAACTTCATCAGCCGGCGGCCCGGGCCGGTGCAGCGGCGGCGTCCATGTCAGACAGCAGCGCCTTTGCCAGCGCCTCCGCGACCTTGATGCCATCCACGCCCGCCGACAGGATGCCGCCGGCGTAGCCCGCGCCTTCGCCGGCCGGGTAGAGGCCACGGGTATTGAGGCTCTGGAGCGTGTCGTGATGGCGGGTGATCCGCACGGGGGAGGAGGTGCGTGTTTCGATACCCGTCAGGATCGCATTGTCGCGATCAAAGCCGCGAATCTTCCTGCCGAAGGCCGGCAGCGCTTCGCGAATCGCGTCAATGGCGAACGCCGGCAGGGAAGGGGAAAGATCGCCCAGGCGCACGCCCGGCGTATAGGAAGGCTCCACTTCGCCGAACTCGCTGGACGGCACACCGCGGATAAAGTCGCCCACCAGCTGCGCGGGCGCGCAATAGTCGCTGCCCCCCAGTTCATAGGCCCGTTCTTCCAGGCGCTCCTGCAGCTCGACCCCGGCCAGCGCATCGCCCGGGAAGTCCTGCTCGGGATTGATGCCCACCACGATGCCGGAATTGGCGTTGCGCTCGTTGCGCGAGTACTGGCTCATGCCGTTGGTCACGACGCGGCCCGGTTCGGACGTGGCCGCGACCACCGTGCCGCCGGGGCACATGCAGAAGCTGTAGACCGCGCGGCCGTTTTTGGCGTGGTGAACCAGCTTGTAGTCCGCCGCGCCCAGTGCCGGGTGGCCTGCGTACTTGCCCAGGCGGGCCTTGTCGATCATGCCCTGCGGATGCTCAATGCGAAATCCGATGGCGAAAGGCTTGGCCTCGATGTGAACCCCCTGGCGGTGCAGCATGCGAAAGGTATCGCGCGAGCTGTGGCCCAGCGCGAGGATCACATGACGGCTATGCAGCGTGTCGCCGTTGGCCAGTACCACGCCTTCGACCTGACCGTTGTCGATCAAAAGATCCGTCACCCGGCTTTCAAAGCGCACCTCACCGCCCAGCGCGATGATCTCTTCACGCATCTTCGCCACGACCCCCGTGAGGCGAAACGTGCCGATGTGAGGCTTGTTGACGTACATGATTTCTTCGGGCGCGCCGGCCCGCACGAACTCGTGCATCACCTTGCGCGCGTAGAACTTCGGGTCCTTGATCTGGCTGTACAGCTTGCCGTCCGAAAAGAGACCGGCACCGCCCTCGCCAAACTGCACGTTGGATTCAGGGCTCAGGACCTTCTTGCGCCACAGTGCCCAGGTGTCCTTGGTACGGCTGCGCACGTTTTTGCCACGCTCCAGCACGATGGGCCTGAACCCCATCTGGGCAAGCAACAGGGCGGCAAACAGGCCGCAGGGGCCAAAACCAATCACCAGCGGGCGCGCTTCAAGATTGCCGGCGCCTCGGCCACGGGGTAATAGCGGGTATCCGGCGCAGGGCGCACATGCAGGTCATTGGCAAAGCGCGCCAGGACACTGGCTTCATCACGGACTTCCAGATCGACGATGTAGATGAACAGGATGGCGCTGTTCTTCTTGCGGGCATCGTAGCTGCGCTTGAAGACCGTGACGTCCAGCAGATCCGCGTCGCGAATGTTCAGGCGCTTGACGATGGCACGGCGCAGCGCATCATCAGAATGATCCAGAGGCAGAGAGAGTTCGTTGATACGAATCATGAGGGCGTCCTGGCCGGTGACCCCGGCAGAGAAAGGGTAGGGAAGATAATCGATGGGAAAGACAGTCGATGGCGGATTGTACCCGGCAGCGGTGGGCCTGTCAGGAGATGGCGTTGATGCCCTGTCGGGGCGGCGCGCGTTCACTGCCCGTATCCGCTATAATCGCCGCCAGTTTGTACCCTGCAGCGCAGCGTTGCGCTCGGGGCTCACCCTATCCTTGTAGTTGGCACCAACATGAAACACTCCAAAAGCAGCCGCCGTTGGCTGGATGAACACGTCAACGACCCCTTCGTCAAACGCGCCCAGAAGGATGGCCTGCGCTCGCGCTCCAGCTATAAGCTGATCGAGCTCAACGAGAAGGACCAGCTCATCCGCCCCGGCATGCTCGTCATGGACCTGGGGTCCGCGCCGGGCGGCTGGTCGCAGGTTGCGGGCCGGATCGTGGGCGACAAGGGCCGGGTGATTGCCACCGATATCCTGCCCATGGACGTCCTTGAAAACGTTGATTTCATTCAGGGCGACTTCACGGAAGATGACGTCTTCGAGCAGCTTCTCGCGCAGATTGACGGCCGGCAGGTCGACCTGGTCGTGTCTGATATTGCCCCCAATATCAGCGGCGTGGGTGCCGCGGATCAGGCCTCGTCCATGTACCTGGTGGAGCTGACCCTCGACATGGTCCGGCGCGTGCTAAAGCCGGGCGGACACTATGCGGTCAAGGTGTTCCAGGGCGAAGGCTCGGAGGAATTTCTCAAGGATGTGCGCACTTCCTTTGAGAAGGTGGTCATTCGCAAACCCGAGGCGTCGCGGCCTCGCTCCAGAGAAGTGTACCTGGTGGGCAAGGGCTTCAAGGGCTAGGTCACGCAAAAGGGGATAGATGTATTTGCCCTGACCTGAACATGACGCCACGGTGTTGAAAGAACACGGTACTGAAAAAAGGGCGCCTCCTTGTGAGGCGCCCTTTTTTGCAGGGAAACAGCGATGGCCCTTTCTCCCATCATTGTCCTGGGGCCCAGTGTCACGCTGATGATGGCGTGAATCCACGCGAATTAGTGTGCGGGAAGGCAGCGATACCTAAGGGCATTTCAGCCGTTGCCAGCCGCCCCAAAAAAATTATTTAACACGGATTGCTAAAGAAGCCTGGGTAAATGTCGTTACTGGACAGGCACTTGCATCGTGGCGACCCCCGCGCTGTCGACTAAAGGCCTATCAAGAGCCTGCCTGCCCCTCAAGAGATCATTTAATGAGATTCAAAACCCTTGCCGCCCTTATGGGCACCTGTGCCGCGCTCACCTTGACCGGGTGGCCGTTGAGGGGGATCAAAAGTCGCTCAATCTGGTCATGATCGAAGATGTCCCGGCCAGCATGAAGGATAAACTGATCAAGATCGGTCAGATCTGATCCGTTTGGGCCGGGCGTTCGCCCGGCCCTGCAGTGTCTCCTCGCTTACCCCTTTGCATAACATGTCTGGCCACCAGCGTCTGAATCAGCAGCGTTTTCCGACCGGTTTGATCTTTTTCAAACACTTCTGCATCCGGAAATTTCGCAGCACCTGACCGCGTCGCTCAATCTCCTGCGCCTTCACGACTTCAAACCCCCGCGCCTTGAAAAAGGGCAGCGCGGTGAGGCTCGCCTCGGTCGTCATGCGATTCATGCCGCGTTGCCGAACGGCCTGCTCGGCAGTCATTAACAGCGTGCTCGCCACGCCGCGGCGCTGATGCTCCGGGCTGACAAACATCATGTCGATATGTCCGTGGTCGTTCAGGCTGGCAAAGCCCGCGAGGGTGCTCCCCCACATCGCGACCCATGTGCACTGGCGTTCAAGGCTGTGTGCCCAGACGCGTTGATCCATATCGCCTGCCCACGCCTCAAGCTGCGCGGGGGTGTAGTCCCGTGCGGCTACTTCACGCACAGCGCGTTGAAAAAGCGCGAGCGTGCTGTCGGCATCACGGGGGCGATAGTCGCGAATGCCTAAAGCATTGCCGGGCATGGGGCTATCCTTGGTAAATGCGTCGTCATGCTCAGGCCGGGAGGTTTTAATGGAAACACTATGGGTGGACTGGCTGTTCTTCGCCGGGGTGATCCTGCTGCCGGTCGGGGCGGGCATGATACTGGTGGGCGGGTATACCCGCACCTTTCGTGCCGTACTGGTGGGGGTGGGGTGTTTGATTGTAGCGGCCATCGTGTTGCTGGCCGGCCCATAAGGGCCTTTCATGACGGTTTTCTCGACCAGGTGCCGTCCGCGCAAACGCTTCCCGCCTTCATTCTGTCCGAGCGAGCACGCTGGCGACGTGAACGGCTGGTTTATTGTTCTTGAAGGCTTTTTGAATCCATGTCTGGTGCCTCTTTTGTCTTTTTCCAGAAAAAGACCCTTTTTTGCCATGAAAGCAGGAGGGTTAAGGCGATTTGGTCTACACCTATATGGCCTATATGAATCTAATTTTAATTAGATGATGCGGCGAGGTTTGTGTTGCGCCCACGCCGGTCATGCTGCAAAGGCGGAACAGGGTTGTCGCACGTTTGCTGGCTCTGAACAAGAACACTCAAGGACCGAGTTCATGGCGTATTCCAATACCACTCAATCACTTTCCTTTAGCGCTGGCGGAGAGCTGACTTTCTCTCTGCCGGACTATATCAACACACTGTCACTGACCACGGCATTTACCCGGGATCGGGTCAATTCCGGTGACACGCTATTGGCAGGGGTACAGGGCGCATCATTGGAGGCGCTTGATGTCAGCGGCAACGGTCGCGTCGAATGGAACAATAGCGCTGACGACACCACTGCTGTCAGCCGGGTCGATGCCACCGCGCTCTCGGGTGGGCTTGAATACACCGCTTCCAGCGCGTTGCAGGAAACCATTCTTCTTGGCGGCAAGGGTAACGGCGTTGACGTGCTTCATTTTTCAGGTGATGCCTCTCGCTATGGCAACGATGGTGATGCCATCGATACGATTTCCGGCTTCGACGCTACCAGAGATACCCTGCTGGTCGATGATGAGGTGATGCAGTCCTTTGATACGCTCGATTTCAACTACGCGGTCGTGGCCGATGGCGCGTCTTCTCTGGAAGAAGCCCTGACGCTTGCCGGCGAACAGGACAGCGGTGATGCCATTATGCCGGTTATTTATGACGATCAGGTCTGGCTGTACCAGGACAGCGGACCGGCAGGGCTGGATGAAAACGACTTCGCCCTGATGCTTGAAGACATGGTTGGCGGCCTTAACTCCTTTTCGGATCGGCAGGGCTACATTTCAAAAATGGCGCCGGCACCTACAGGTCCCCTTGAGGATGTGGCAGTGGCGGGTATGACCAGTGGTACGGATGGCGCTGCTGACAGCTTTATCTTTGGCACGGATGGTGCCTGGCAGGATGCCACCATTACCAATTTCGAACTGGGTGTTGATCGGATCGATCTGTCGCAGTTGAAAAATAGCGATGGCGAGCCGCTTGATTATGATTATGTCCATATGACTGCGGCTAGTGAGCTTATAGTGATAAGTGACTCAGGATCACACTATGTACCCTTGGTTGGCGTACCAAAGTACGATCCCGGTTCGCCGACCGGCGAGCTGAACTATGCCATGGGGCCCGAGGACTTTCTGTTCGCCTGAGTACCTATTGATGCAGGCGCTGACTGCGAAAAGGAGTGCTCACGTTCTGGCCGTTAGCCTGCCATCTCAAGGGCCCATCATTCGATGGGCCTTTTTTATGCCTGCATCAAGTGGCGTGCCAAACGCGCAGCTCAATGCCACCTGCTCTCGCTTTCCTCTGCGCCGGAACGAATTCTCAAAACGCCTGTGGGCATGGGGGCCCATTGCAAGGTTCTCTTGCTGGCAAGCGATTAATGGCTTTCACCGTCACACGAGTATCAAGGCCTGTATGGTGGAAAAGGCGCCTCATGAGGAGGCGCCTTCGCTATTTAATTAGCATCCGTTAATACCTATGGCGCATTGTTCGCCGCCTCCTTATGGACAACGCTTTCATCGTGATCACTCCCGCCGTTTCGGCATTCATCACCAGGGGCATTCATGAAAGGGTTGATACGTATTACTACCTCGCTACTGCTGGGCCCTGGCCTGCTGTCTACCGCCCATGCTGAGCAGGTCGAGGTGCATGACCCCGTCATGGCCCGCGATAACGGCACTTATTACGTGTTCAGTACCGGCCCTGGCATCGATATCTATTCTTCCCGGGATCTGACGCACTGGCGCCACGCTGATCGGGTATTTAGCGGTGAACCGAGCGACCCGCCCTGGGCCACATCGGTGGCGCCGGGGTTTGACGGCCATGTCTGGGCGCCGGATATCGTCGAAAAAAACGGCCGATACTATCTCTATTACTCGGTGTCGGCGTTTGGCAAGAACACCTCGGGCATCGGCGTGACCGTCAACGACACGCTCGATCCCGCGGCCGACAACTATCAGTGGCGGGATCAGGGCCTTGTGCTGCAATCCGAGCCGGGCCGCGATAACTGGAATGCCATCGACCCGGCGGTGATCGAGGATGACAACGGTACGGCCTGGATGAGCTTCGGCTCGTTCTGGGGTGGGCTGAAGCTGGTGCAGCTTGCAGAGGACATGACGCACCTGGCGCAGCCGGAGACGGTGATCGATCTCGCCACCCGCCCGAACACCGAGGAAAACCCCATTGAGGCGCCCTTCATCTTCAAACGAAGCGGCCACTACTACCTGTTCGCGTCGTTCGGGTTCTGCTGTCGCGGCGTGGACAGCACCTATCGGCTGGTGGTGGGGCGCAGCGATAACGTGCAGGGGCCCTATATCGACCGGGACGGCGTACCAATGATGGAAGGCGGCGGTACGCCGGTGCTGAGCGGCACCGACAACTGGCCCGGGCTGGGGCACAACGGCGTCTACACCTTCGATGGGCAGGACGTCATGGTGTTCCACGCCTATGAAGCTGCCGATGACGGTGTTCAGAAACTGCGCATTGTGAATGTGGACTGGGACGACGGCTGGCCGGTGGTTGATCCGGCCGCGCTTGATGCCAATACCACTGAGCTGGTCGAGTCGCCTTGATCGTTAATGCCCCCCCGGGCGACTGCCACAGCCTCCCGGGGGGCCTGTTTTACGGTGACGTCTGTCGTTCACTCGGCGCTTTTGAGTATCTGACATCAATGCGCAGAGGCGGTCGGCCGGAGGGTGATTTCGGAGGTATCGACGCTGGCCGGCGCGTCAATCAGCTGGCGGACGGCCCGGGCGATATCGACCGGCTGCAGGGCGGTCGCGCGGTAGTCGTCCATGACGGCAGCGGTTTCGTCATGGGTAATGGTTGAGGCCAGATCGCTCTCCACGACGCCCGGATTGACGCAGGTGACGCGAATATTGGAGCTCTCCTGGCGTAGACCGTCTGAAATCGCCCTGACGGCGAATTTGGTCGCGCAGTAAACGGCGGCGGTGGGGACTACCTGCAGGGCGCCAATAGAACCGATATTGATGATCTGGCCTTCCTGCTGGCGCTCCATTACGGGCAGTACCGCGCCGATGCCCCACAAAACCCCCTTGATGTTCACATCAACCATCCGCGCCCATTCGTCCATATGGCCCGCCGAGAGCGGTGACAGCGGCATGATACCGGCATTGTTGACCAGCACATCGATTCGTCCCCAGAGATCCAGCGCGGCCTGGGCGAATGCCATCATCTCCTCTCTGTTCGTGACATCCAGCGACCGTATTTCGACGCTACCGCCTGCCTTGCGAATGTCCCCGGCGATCTTTTCCAGCCTGTCGTTACGCCGTGCGCCCAGAAGCACGTGGGCGCCGGCCGCTGCGAGCTCTCGTGCAATGCCTTCCCCGATGCCGCTGCTGGCCCCGGTGATCAAGATGATTTTGCCCATCATGCTCATGCTGCTCTCCCGTGTTGCCGGTGTGAGGGATGGTTCCTCTCCGGTGAACCAAAGGATAAGGCGCTGGAGTGTTAACCAGAATATGCTGATGGCTGGACGCAATGGTTAGCGGGGCTTGCCAATCGATATGGATCTCAATCTTTTGACTCTCTTCGTCGCTGTGGCAAAGGCGGGGAACTTTCGAGCGGCTGCCGACCGGCTGGGCGTAACGCGCTCTGCGGTCAGCCAGGGCATTGGGCGGCTTGAGCGCGCGCTTGATCGGCCGTTGTTCAATCGGACAACGCGCAGCGTGCGATTGACCGAGGAGGGCGAACAGTTGCTGAACACGCTGTCCGGCCCGCTGACCGAGATTACCGCGATTTTAGAGGCGACACAGGATGTGCAGGCCGCGCCCAGTGGGCTTTTGAAGGTCACGGCGACATCGATTGCGGAGCGGTTTCTGTCAGGGCCGCTGATCGCGGGTTTTACCGAGAGATACCCTGACATCATGCTGGATGTCACCGTCACCGATGAAACGTTCGATATCGTCGCCGCCGGGTTCGATGCAGGGGTCCGACTGGGAGAGGTGATCGAGCAGGATATGGTCGCCATTCCCCTGACCGGGGAACAGCGTCAGGTGGCTGTCGCATCACCTGGCTATCTCGCGCGCCATGAGCGGCCGCAGCATCCTCGGGATCTGACAGCGCATCGCTGTATCGGCTGGCGGCCCTTGCCTGAAACGGCGCCCTACCGGTGGGAGTTTGAACGCGACGGACGAGCGCTTGCCGTCGCGGTCGAGGCGCAGTTGACCACCAACGACATGCTGCTGATGATCCGCGTGGCGCTGGCCGGTGGCGGTATCACGTTCGGTATGGAAGAGACGTTTCGGCCCTGGATCGAGCGTGGCGAGCTGGTCACGATGCTGGATGACTGGCTGCCGCCTTTTGCAGGCTTTTATCTCTACTATCCGAGCCGCCATACGGTGACCCCAAGGCTGCGTGCCTTGATTGATCACGTGCGTCACTATCGACAGGCCATGCCCGGCTCGGACATCTGACCAGCCCGTCGCGATCCTCACCGGCACTGGCCTGTGGGCTTATCGATACACCCGGTCCAGATGCGTGAACGCCCCGCGGGCGTGATCTTCGCAAAACATCTCATGGTCGCGCCGCACGCGCTCGGCGGCCTCTTTGGCAAAGGCCACCATGTCCTCGGTAAAGAGTTCCACCGGGCCGATCGCCTCGACAATTGCCGGCTCGATGTCGTAGTCCAGCCGGCCCGCTTCATCGGAGAGCGCGTGTACCCCGGCGAGCACCTGACCGCAGATGCGGGCGTATTGCTTCCAGTCGCTTTTGGACAGGTCGTCCAGATCGATGCTGTCACGAAACGGCGCGCGCTCGCGCGATAGATAGCTGCGACCGTCAAACTCGATATGGCCATAAAAGCGGTCGCCGCGAATCAGATGCACGGCCTGGGCGTGGGTGATGCGCTCGGCGCGCGTGTTCATCTCGTACTGGCTGGGGGGCACCAGCCCGGCCAGTGCCGAGCGTCGGGCCTGCTTGTATTCGATGATCAGATCGTCCGTGCCATCATTCTGCGGGCCTTCGATCAGCACGTAGTAGCGATCCAGCCCCAGCGAGGCGGTGCCCTGGCCGCGACGAATCGCGACGTCCTTGACCCGCATGCCCGCGCCTTCGGATGATTGAGCCCGCGGCGGCACCTCGATATGGTTGTTCTTCACCATCCGATCGGTGATTTTTTGAAACTCGTCACGGCGGGAGAAGATCGGTACCAGCTTGTCGGTCGAGCGAAAGCGCCGGCCGGTCTCGTCGAGATAGTCGTCCCTGAGCCAGTCGGCACGAGCTTCGTGGGCGTCCTTGAAAAGCCTTCGAATCAGCGGCGGGGCGTTGTCCACGCGCATTTCCTCTTCCTGCTCGGTGCCGTCCCGGGCAAGGCGCTGCATGGCCTCGATATACCCCTCGATGAAGTGGCGCACTACTTTGGCCCGATGCTTGCGCTTGAGTTGACCTTCGGTTTCGGCGGCAATCATGAAGCCCACCGCGCCGCGCTTGAGATCCCAGGTGAAGGGGGCGTAATAGGCCTCGTCGAAATCATTGACCGAGAAGATCGGCACGTTGCTGACATTGGGCATGACGCCGAAGTTGTCGGGGTGCACATCGCCCAGCGCCAGTACGGTGGGCAGCCAGGCGTCGTCACCGGCCATGTCGCGATAAAACAGCAGCGCCGTGCCGCGAAAAAAGGAGAACAGCGAGCGGGAGAGCTGATCGAACTTGACGGCTGTTTCCTCGGTACCATCGGCGATGCGGGTCTGGTGATCTTCCCGCAGGGTCTGGCGCACATGAATGCGCCGCTCAAAACCGCTCAGCGCGCGCGGGCGCAGGACAAACTCACCGCTGGCCACGGCGTTGGCCAACCGGCGAAAGGTCTCGAACCGGGTACCGATGGCCGGCTGGGTAGCGCCTGATCCTTCGCGCTCAAGCGCCGCGGCAAGCTCTGCCTTGTTCATGGCAGCGCGCCCGGCAATCCCGAGCCTTTGCGCCTGTTCATAGAGCGCCTTGCGTGTCTGTCCTGTCTCATCGGTCATGATCACTTCTCGCCATTGTGGTTTCTCGGGGCGGTCAGGACATTGCTGATCGTCTACAACCGTCATTGTCAGCATGGTTCAGTTATCAGCATGGTTCATTGGCGCGCGCCGCGCTCGTTTGATCCCTGTCGGCCAGAAGGTGATGGCAGGCCGTGATTCAAGGCGGCGACAAAAGTCAAAAGAAGTCGCATCAGCCCGGACGCCGGCCGGTGTAGAATGCGCCGGCAGGTACTTTCATGGACGATAGACGAACCCGGTAACGCAGGAATGATGATAAAGAGACCGTGGTGGCTATGCTTGGTGGCGCTGGCAGCGCTGGTGTTATCAGGCCTTTGTCTGGCAGAAGAGGAAAGCAGCAGCGGGGAAGAGAGCTGGTACGAGATCAGCGCTTTAAACACCGGCCTTGATAAGCGCATTGACAGGAACAGCCTTCGAACACCGCGCGAAACGATGCGCCATTTCATGCACCTGATCGAAAGCGGAGATTACGACGGTGCGGCGCACATCCTCAATCTCTCCAATTTGCCGCCGGGCGAGCAGCGTGCGCGTGGGGCAGAGCTGGCCCGGCAGCTGGCCGAAGTGTTCCGGCGCGGCAAATGGCTCAATATTTCCACGCTCTCGGCGCGCCCGGATGCCATGATCGAGGACGTCTCCGGCAAGGACCCCCAGGCGGGCAAGATGCGCCGGGATATCCAGCTGGCGTCACTCGAGGCCGGTAATGATGCCTATGACATCCGGCTGGGCCGCTATCGCGTAAATGATGACGAGCCGATCTGGCTGATTACCCCGGAAAGCGTGTCTTCGATTCCGGCGCTGTACGACCAGTACGGCCCCTCACGCTTTGAAACGTATATCCCCGAGCCGCTCAAACAGAGTTTTGGGCTTTTAAGGATCTGGGAGTGGATCGCCATTCCACTGGTGCTGCTGGCGATCGCCCTGATCGGCAAGGGGGTGCATCTGGTGATGAGCGTCATCACGCGCTGGCTGCCTTCGGGCTCCCCGAGCATCTTTTTTACCCAGATTCAAAGTCCGGTGGCGCTGATCGTCATGGCGCTGGTGACGCAGACCCTGCTGGATTTTGTGGTGTCCTTCTCGGCCGTGGTCGCCACTACCCTGAGGGTTACCCTGACAATCGTCATGGCCTGGAGCGTGGGGGTGATCGCGCTGCGGCTGATCGATACCTTCATGCTGCACATGACCCGGCGCATGGCGGGTGAAATCGATGACTCCAAACCCCAGGACGAGCGCAAGCTTCTGACCACGCTCTATGCGCTGCGCCGCGTCATCATTTTGATCATGGTCATACTGGTGACGATCTACGTGCTGGGTCAGGTGCGTTTGTTCGAGACGCTGGGGATGTCAATTCTTGCTTCGGCAAGCGTTCTGGCGGTACTGGTTGGCATCGCCGGGCAGGCAGTGCTGAGTAACATTCTGTCGTCGTTTCAGCTCTCGCTGGCCAAGCCCCTGCGCATCGGGGATCTGGTGATGTTTGAAAACCAGTGGTGCTACGTCGAGGGCATTTTCTATACCTATATTCTGCTGCGGGTCTGGAACGAGCGGCGCCTGATCGTACCGGTCACCTACTTTGCCTCGCGCCCGTTCGAGAACCTGTCGGCCAAAAGCACCATGGAGTATCGAACCCTGGAGCTGACATTGCATCTCAACGCCGATGTGGCCTGCCTGCGTGAAAGGTTTCTTGAGTATGCGAAGGCAGAAGAGAACGTCATCGAGCATCACAAGCTGATGTGCAGCGTGACCGCACAGAACGCCTCGGCGCAGACCATCACCTGCTTTTTGATGACGGTGGATCCGCTGTCCGGCTGGGCGGCAGAGGCGAGCATTCGCGAAAAACTCATGGCGTTTATTCGCGATCATCACCCCGACTGGTGGCCGCGTCAGGTGGTGGTGCTGAGCGAGCAGGATATCGCCCGCGGTGAGCATGCAGGGGAGCGCCCTTAACGCTTTCGTTAACCCAAAAAAATACCCCGGGAGCGGCCCCCCGGGGTATGTGATGTTGCCGCACGGGACCGCCGCGATCAGGTCGCCGTGGTGGCAGGTTCTTCCTGTGCGTTATCGGACGGATCGTCGGGCGTTTCATTGCCTTCATCAGGCAGGGTGGACGACTCGTCGGACGTTGTGGCGCTGTTATCAGGCGTCGCGGGCGTTGCGGCACTGTCATCAGGCGCCTCGAGTGTCGCGGCACTGTCATCGGCGCCGGCCGGGTCGCTTTCCGGCATGGTAGCGCCGTCGTCATTGGCCGCTGCCGGCGGCGTTGACCCCGCGTCATCACGCGTGACGCGCCACACGGCGTTGGTCAGGTCGTCGGCCACGATGACCGAGCCGTCCGGGGCGACGCTTACGCCCACCGGGCGGCCGCGGGTGCGGCCATCGTCGGTGAGAAAGCCGGAGACGAAGTCGACCGGGTCGCCGGCGGGTTCACCGTTTTCAAACGGCACGAAGACAACGTTGTAGCCCACCGGGTCGGCGCGGTTCCAGCTGCCGTGCTGACCGATGAACACGCCATCGCTGTATTCACCGCCCACCTGCGGGTTGGAAAAGGCGATCCCCAGCGGCGCCCGGTGAGAGCCGAGGCTGTAGTCCGGCGCGATGGCCGATTCAACCTTCTCCGGGTTTTCCGGCTTGACGCGCGGGTCCACGTGCTGGCCCCAGTAGCTGTAAGGCCAGCCATAAAAGCCGCCATCCTGAATCGAAGTCAGATAGTCCGGCACCAGGTGCGGGCCGAGCTCATCGCGCTCGTTGGCTACCGCCCAGAGTGTCTCGGTGTCCGGCTGGAAGGTCAGCGCCGTCGGGTTGCGCACGCCGGTGGCGTAGGCGCGGTGCGCGCCGGTCTCGGGATTGATCTGCCAGATCTCGGCGCGGTCCACTTCAGCTTCCATGCCGCGCTCGGTGATGTTGCTGTTGGAGCCAATCCCGACGTAGAGATACTGGCCATCCGGGCTGGCGGTCATCGCCTTGGTCCAGTGGTGATTGATCTCGGAGGGCAGCAGTGTCACCAGTTCAGGCGGGCCGTCGGCCTGTGTCTGACCTTCTTCGTAGTCAAAGCGCACCAGCGAGCCCTGATTGGCGACATAAACATGATCGTCGATCAGCGCCAGCCCGTAGGGCGCATCGAGGCCGTCGGCAAATACCGTCTGCTCCTCATAGGTGCCGTCGCCATCGGCATCACGCAGCAGCGTCAGTCGGTTGCCGCCCTTGACCGAGGTCTTGCCCCTGGCCTTGATAACACCGGCAATGAAGTCCTTGGGCTTGAGCTTCGGCGCATGGCCGCCACTGCCTTCAGCGACCAGAATGTCGCCGTTGGGCAAGACCAGCGTCTGGCGCGGTATCTTCAGATCCGTGGCAATCGCCGTGATGCTATAGCCATCGGGCACGGTGGGGGTTTCATCGTTCCACGGGGCCTGTTCGGGCACGGTCATGTTGGGCAAAAGCCCGCGCTCGGGTTCCGGCAGGTCCGGGTTGGCGCCGAACTGCTCGGAGGCCGAGGCGCTGGCAGCGCCGGCCAGCAGCGCGATGGCCAGCGGCGTGGTCAGGTAGCGTTGTGAAAATGTCATTGTTTTACCTTCGCACCAGTATTTGAAAAACCGATCCAGGTGGCAACAAGGGCCAGCACTGTCACGATGATCGACAGGATAAAGCCGGTAGGCATGACCGCCCAGGCGTCCATGGCATGCATCAGGGCGTTGATAAAGCCCAGCACAAAGCTCACCACCAGCAGGGCGATATAGATGAGGCCGCGGCGGCGATCAGCGGCCCGAAACAGTCCGAGCACGCCACATAAAAAGGCAAGGCCGTTAAAGACGAGCGCCCCGGCGATCAGCCAGGAGGCAAACGTGGCCCACTGGATCTGATAGCTGGTCAGATAGGCGTAATCGCTCAGCAGGGCGGCAAGAAACAGCACGAAGGTGCCGGCCAGCAACACTCCATGCAGCGGATTCAATCCGCGTCGATATGTCGTTTCGGCAACAGCGTTCACGTCAGAGCCCCTTGAATCATCGAATGGAAACCCGTGCCGGGTCGGCACGTTATTGTCATGAGCGTTCAGCTACTCGTTCTACTACTACAGCGTAGCCGGTTTACGACGTCATCAATGAAGCACTTTCGACCTGGGCCGAACCTGAATCCATTCTGAATAAAAAAGCCGGCAGGCCATCGCATTTACTGACAACTCGGCGCGTTTTACGACTGGACAGAGGGAAGTGCCATCACGGCTTTCAGACCGCCATCAGGTTTATTGGCAAGCGTCAGCCGGCCCTGATGCGCCATCACGATGCTTTGCGCAATGCTCAGCCCCAGCCCGTAGCCCAGGGTGCCGGCATCGCCTTGGGCATCGCCGCGCGCCCAGGGCTGCATGAGGGCCAGAAGCTGTCGATCATCAATGCCCGGGCCGTCATCCTGAATGGCCACTTCGACCCAGCGCTCGGTCACATGCAGCGACAGCCGGGCGTGGCCGGCATGACGCAGGGCGTTGTCGATCAGGTTGTGCAGCACTCGCCGAATGGCGGGCGCATGGCCGCAGATCACGACCGGCGGGGCGCTGTCGCGACACACGTCGCTGCCCGTATCAACGAATTCTTCCACCACCTCGCGGGTCAGTTCGGTCAAATCAAACGGCACATGGGCACTTGAGGTCGCGCTGTTGTCTGCAGAGTCCAGCAGCGAGGCGATCAGGGTGTCCATCTGATCAATGTTGGCAATCAGCTTTGCCCGCAGCGTGGCATCGCTGATGCCTTCTGCGCGAAGGCGCATGCGCGTCAACGGCGTGCGCAGGTCATGAGAGACGGCACAGAGCAGCCGGGTACGCTCGCCCATCAGATCGAGCAACTGCTGCTGCATGAGATTGAACGTCTCGGCGGCCTGGCGCATCTCCCTGGGCCCTTCGACCGGCAGGGGCGGCTGGCGAATGTCGCGGCCCAGTGCGGCGGCGGCACGTACCAGGCGTCTCAACGGACGGGTGCTCAGGCGCACGATCACCAGCGCGACCGCCACCATCGCCAGCGCGCGCAGCAGATAGACGCGCATGGCGTAGTCTCCCAGTACCTGCCAGGCGGGCCGGCCGTTCCAGCCCCGGGCCTGTACCGCCTGGACATGCAGCCACTGTCCGGAGGAGAGCCGCAGTTGAAAGTTGAAGCGCCCGACAGTCCGGGAAAACCCGAACAGGCTCGACCAGGTGCCGGGGTGGCCGTCATCGTCTTCAAGGGTAACGTCCAGCAGCGACAGCTGTCGTGCATCGCCGGTTTCACGCTGCAGCGCGTCCTGCAACAGCCGCTCGACGTTTTTCTGCGCGGTGTCCATGCGGGCCGCCATGGGCAGCGGCGTCGCACGTAGCTCGACGTGAAAGGTCTCGGAATTCAGCGCCTGAATCGGCCGGTCATGGTCCAGATGGCGCATGACGTCCACGGTTCGAAAGATTACCAGCCGCGCTGGCGCCTCGAGCACCTGGCTGTAGCGCACGTCATACCAGATGCTGCTGGAGAGCAGCTGGATCGACAAAACGCTGATGACCAGGATCATGCTCAGCTGGGCAAACAGGGAATCGGGCCAGCATCGACGCCCCCGACCGAGCGCTCGCATGATGCTTGCAGGCATGGCGGCGGTACGTTTTGTCCTGTCGGGCCTCACGCTGAAACAGCGGGCAGTTCGAGCAGATACCCCTCGTTGCGTATGGTGCGAATGAAGCGGGGGCGCCGCGCGTTATCTTCGAGCACATGACGCAGGCGGCTGATGCAGACATCAATGGAGCGGTCGTCGGGTGCGTATTCCCGTCCGAAGGCGCAGCGGCTCAGATCGTGGCGACTGACGATCCGGTTGGTGTGCTCGCTCAGTGCCTTGAGCACCCTGAAATCGGAGCGCGGCAGATCGATGATGCGCCCGTCACGGGCGTGCAGTCGGCGCGTTTGTAGATTCAGACGCCAGCCGGCGATCTGTCGTTCGCTATCTTCGGCAACGCCGGCAGGGGCGGGCGCGAGGTGGTTTCTAGCAGGGTGCCTTGGATCCTGATTATTGCGCCGCAGCACGGCACGAATGCGTGCCAGCAGTTCACGCGGGTCAAAGGGCTTGCACAGATAGTCGTCTGCACCGATCTCAAGGCCGATGATGCGCTCGGCGCAGGCCCCGCGGGCACTGATCATGATCACCGGCAGCTTGCCTTTATGGCGCAGGGCGCGACACAGGCTCAGTCCGTCCTCTCCCGGCAGCATCAGATCCAGAATGACCAGATCCACGCTGTCATCCAGGCGGTGCCACATGTCGCGGCCGCTGGCGGCGGCGCGGGTGCGATACCCCATGCCCATCAGATAGTCGCAAATCAGCTCACGAATCTCGTCATCGTCATCCACCACCAGTACCAGCGGGCAATCATCGTGTTGTTCGGCGCCCAGCGCCTGGTCTGTCACGTCACCAATACAATCCATTACATATGCCCCACAAAGCCAAAGGTTCCCAGCCGGAGGCGCCAATATAATCGTGGCCCCCAGAATGGTAAATGCTAATCATTATTATTTTAACAAAGGGTCATTCATGAACGATCGCGCCTTACAGGCCACCGGGAAACGCCTTGAGTGGCCGGGGAAGCCACTCGCCGCCGCCATTGCGGCCACTGTCAGCGGCTGCCTGCTCAGTACGGCCGTCCTTGCCGAGCCGTCTTTCGATGATCAACAGACCGAGCCGGCCACTCAGCTGGCGCCGATGACCATCGAGGCCAGCTACCAGGGGGACCCTGCCCGCAGCTATACGGTGCCCGAGACCAGCAGTGCTACCGGCCTGTCATTGTCGCCGCGCGAGACGCCGCAGTCGGTGACCACCATTACCCGTCAGCAGATGGATGACCAAAGGGTGGTCAATCTCGAGGACGCACTTGAGCTTACCCCCGGCGTGACCGCCAACAAGACAGACGTCGGCGTTCGAACGTCCTTTCGTGCCCGTGGCTATGACATCAACAACTGGCGCGTTGACGGTCTGCAGTCCCCGGGATCCTCGGACTTTAGCGGCGTCGGCAATGCCTTCAGCATGGATCTCTACGAGCGCGTGGATATCGTCCGCGGCGCCAACGGCCTGCTGGGCGGCACAGGGGATCCGTCAGCCACGGTCGATCTGGTCC
Source organism: Kushneria sp. Sum13 (assembly GCF_052692355.1). Classification (NCBI taxonomy): domain Bacteria; kingdom Pseudomonadati; phylum Pseudomonadota; class Gammaproteobacteria; order Oceanospirillales; family Halomonadaceae; genus Kushneria; species Kushneria sp. Sum13. Next base: position 2,455,810 of record NZ_CP199847.1, on the reverse strand, counting down.
GAAAGCGCCCACAAAAGGATTTTGGCGGCAGTGCCTACACCTCCTACGGCCGTTGGGACCGGGCGCGGGTCGGGGCGGATCTCAATATGCCGCTGACCGAGGATGGCAGCATTCGCTCGCGCTTTGTGGTCACCCAGCAGGAGGGCGATTCGTTCCGGGACAACGAGTCCAACCGTAATCGGGCCGCGCTGGCCAGCTTTGAGTTTGACGCTGATGAGGACACCACCCTGGGCGTGGGCTATCAGTATGAATATCAGAAGACCCGTGGGTCCGGCTGGGGCGCCAACGTGCCGATATGGTTTGGCAACGGGGATCTGGCCAACCTGTCGCGCAGCACCAATCTGGCACCGCACTGGAGCCATGCCGAGTCCAGAACCAATACCGGGTTTGCCTCGCTCACGCATGCGTTCAATGACGACTGGCAGCTTGACGTTCGAATCGCCCAGAGCACTACCGATGCCGACAACCAGCTGGCGCTGGCCAAGGTCAACCGCGACTCGAATCGCAACTATGTCGGCTACTGGAACGAGGACGGCTCCGGCGCGATTCTCAATGGGCTTTACCAGATCAACGAGACCCGTCAGCGCTCCGCCCGCTTCGATTTAAGCGGTAAATATGATCTGCTCGGACGCGAGCATGATGTGATGTTCGGCTACAGTGAAAGCCGCACGCGCGAGCGTCGGCCCGAGCAGGACTGCGTCATGTCCAGCACGACCGCCTCCGTGGTCTCACCGGGCTGCATGTTCCGCGCCGACGGTCTGGCCATCACCGACTGGCGCCGCGGCGTCGACGATGATTTCCGCATTGATGCGTCCCGAACTGGTCGCACCCAGAAAACCAACACACGCCTTCGTGGGGTATACGCTGCCACGCGTCTGAACGTCACCGAGCCGCTGTCAGTGATCCTCGGCGCCCGGGCAAGCTACTACAAAACGGAAAGCGAGGACTACGGCGGCGATCATGCCGAGCAGCAGGAAAACGGTGTCTTCACACCCTATGCCGGCCTGGTGTATGACCTCTCGCGCCACTATTCGCTGTATGCCAGCTATACCAACATCTTCACCCCGCAGACCAGCGAAACCAGCAGCGGTGATCGGGTCAAGCCGCTGGAAGGGGACAGCTACGAAGCGGGATTGAAAGGCGAGTGGTTCGAGGGTCGGCTCAATGCCTCGGCCGCCGTTTTCCGCACCCGCCAGGAAAATGCCGCCGTCATGGATGGCGCCAACCTTACCCCGAGCGGCGGTCAGGCCTACAAGGCGGGCACCGGCAATGAAACGGAAGGGGTTGATCTGGAAGTCGCCGGCGCCATCACGCCGAACTGGAACGTCTACGGCGGCTATACGTATCTGCACTTTCGCCGCGTAGACTCCGATGGCCGCAGTGACCCGTCGCATCTGTTCAAGCTGTCAACGACGTATCAGCCGGCCGGCCTGCTGGATCGCTGGACCTTCGGGGGTGGCGTCTATGCCCAGAGCAACATCCATGCCGTCTCAAGCCCCGCCGGACAGCCTGCCAATGGCATCAGTACCGGGTCCACGGCCGTCAACTGGCCGGGCTATGCCATCTGGAATGCCATGGCAAGCTACGACATCACCGATGCCACCAGCGTGACCCTCAACCTGGACAACCTGTTCGACAAGCACTACTACGACCGTTACGGCTTCTATGCCGGCGCCATCTACGGCAATCCGCGTAGTGCCACCGTCACCCTGAGCACGTCGTTCTAAACGAGCGACGCGGGCCTGAGCCGTCCTGACATCATGCTGGCCCAGGGATAATACCCGGCCGGCATGATGTTGTTTTAGATCGGCGTTACGCCGTGCGGGGCGAAGGATCATGGATCGGATCCGGATGCGCGGTTTCCACGTCCGGCACCACCTGTGACAGGTCCTCGTGGTGCTCATGCTCGATCGCCCCCTGTACCAGCGCCTCGGTGACCACCAGCTCGGCGCCGACCACCGAGTGCGACGTGCTGGACGTAAAGGGCGCCACCGGCATCGGTGCCGGGCGTCGACTGCGTCGCCACAGCAAAAAGACCACCAGTGTGCCGGCCAGGCTCCCCAGCGCCACGAACAGTCCCGTGTCTCCCATATGGGCCATGACCGGAGTGATCAGCGGCGGGCTCAACGTCGCGCCCAGTTCGTTGATCAACAAAAGCCCCTGACTCATGCGCACCAGTGCCCCGGCCGGTGCCCGGTCAGAGGCGTGGCTGATCGACACCGGATAGAGCACGAACGCGCTGCCGCCGATCAGAAACAGCATGCCGGCCATCAACGCCGGACTGTCTTTCATGAACAGCACGCCAAAACTGAGCGCGCCCAGCGCCGCACTGGTGAGAATCAGCACCATTTGCCGGTCATGGCGATCCGACCAGCGCCCGATCGGATACTGCAGCAGCATCGCGCCCAGAATCACGATGGCCATCATCCGCCCAACATCCTGCAGATCGAGACCGATACGCTGTAGATACAGCGGCAGCAGGCTGTAGATGGCCGAGATTACCAGTCCCGCCACAAAGCAGCCCACCACACCGGTCGGCGTGACCGTGATCAAGCGCCAGGGGGAGAGCGGCTCGGCATGTTCGACCAGCGGCGAGACGCGCGGGATAAGTCCCAGCGGCAGAATCGACAGCGCTGCGAGAATGGCAATGATCATGAAGGCGGCCGTGTCGCCGCCAAAATCCGCCACGCCCAGCAGGAGCTGACCGATTACGCCCGCGCCGTAGAGCGCGATCATGTACAGCGCCAGCAGGCGACCACGCACCTTCGGGTCCGAGGCGCTCAAAAGCCAGCTCTCGATGACCAGATAAACGCCGAGCGTGGCCCATCCGCACAGAAAGCGCATGACAAACCAGAACGGGGCGTTCACCCACAGGCCCTGGGCCAGCACGGTCACGGCCACCAGTGCGCCGAAACAGGCATAGGCGCGGATATGGCCGATGCGCAGCAAAATGCGGTCACTGAAAAGGGCCCCGATGACCAGACCGGCGTGAAAGGCAGACGATATCCAGCCGATCGTGGTGGCGGATTCGCCGGCGGCGTCCAGACGCACGGTCACCAGCGACATCATGAAGGCGTTGCCAATACCAAAGATAAAAAGGCCGAGTAATGGCGCAAGCGCCATCGAGAACAGCTGACGTGACATGAAGTGTCTTGATCCTGATGAGCGTCGGCAGGCGGGGGAGCCGACGGGTCTTTCGAAAGCAGGACCTTCGACCGGGCGGTCGAAAGCGAGCGCACTATACGCCGGGCTTTCGGGAAAAAGAAGCGAAATCAATGCACGGATCGTGCCGAAGGCGCTAGTCGCAGCCGGCGCCCGGTTGCGCGTCCTTGCGGCGTTCGGCAGAAATGGCCCGCACCGCCACACAGGCCGCACCGAGCCCGGCCGCGGCGGCCACCATCATCGCCCAGCGCGGGCCGGCGTGGTCGGCAATCGCACCCACGATGGGCGCGCCAATTGGCGTGCCGCCCATGGTGACCGCAATGCGCAGCGCCATCACGCGCCCGCGCATGGCAGGCGTGGTGGTGAGCTGCATGGTGGCGTTGGAGGCGGTCATGAAGGTGAGCGCCGAAAGCCCGGTCAGCATCAGGGCAATGGCAAAGAGCCAGACGCTGGGCGCCAGTGCCGCCAGGGCGCAGAACACCCCGAACGACAGCGAAGACACCAGCAAAAGGCTCATGCGCGGCTGTTCGCGCCGGGCGGCCAGTAGCGCGCCGGTCACCGAGCCGATCGCCAGACAGGTGGTCAACAGGCCGTACTGGTGGGCATCACCGTGAAAGACGCTGACCGACATGGTCGAGATGAAGACCGAAAAGTTGAACCCGAAGGTGCCGATCAAAAAGAGCATGATCAAAAGCGCGCTCAGATCAGGACGATGGCGCACATAGCGAAGGCCCTCGGTCAGGCTGCCGCGGCGCTGGGTGGCCCGCTCGGTGATGTGCAGCTCATTGACGCGCAAAAGACACAGCGCGCCCAGTACCGCGGCAAAGGAGACCGCGTTGATGATAAACAGCCAGCCGGTGCCGGCAGCGGCAATCAGAATGCCGGCAATGGCGGGTCCTACCATGCGCGCGGCGTTGAAGGAGGTGGAGTTGAGTGCCACGGCATTGGCCAGAAACTTCTCGCCGACCAGGTCATTGACGAAGACCTGACGTGCCGGGGCATCAAAGGCCGTCACGCAGCCCAGACCGAAGGCAAACAGATAGACCTGCCAGAGCGTTACCATGCCGGTCAGGGTCAGGATGCCCAGGCCCAGCGCCAGCAGACCCTGCAGTGCCTGAGAGAGCATGATCAGGCGCCGGCGATCAAAATAGTCCACGGCAAAGCCGGACAGCGGCAGCAGCAGAAGCTGCGGGCCGAACTGCAGCGCCATGGTAATGCCCATGGCGCTGGCATCGTTGGCCGTCAGCACGGTCAGCACCAGCCAGTCCTGGGCGATACGCTGCATCCAGGTGCCGATGTTTGACACCATGGCTCCGCCAAACCAGAGCCGGTAGTTGTAGACGCTCAGCGAGCGAAAAAGCCGGCGATCACGCATGGGACATCATGCGTTCGGCATCGGTAAGTGCGGCATCGATGGGTGTTCTTGACAGGCGATCGGTCATGAAAGGCTCGGCAGCATCCGTGCAAAAAACGAAACGTCGCCAGCATCCTTTGGCAGGAGCAGGCCTGGTGGGCACAGGTCGCGCCGCGAAGGGGCTGGCAAAGGCATCAGTGTAGCGGGTTTTCAGGCGCGGGCCTGCCCGGGGTCACGGCCCGTGACCCCGGGGCGGGCTATTACCGGGTCGGGAAGGCTGGTGCGTCGTCCACGACAAAATCGACATCTTCCGGCAGCATCAGACGTGACTCGACCAGTTGGCTGGCGGCCTTTTGCACCGCATGGCGATAGTCATCACGACTCTTGTAACGGGCGCTGACGGGGGCCCGACGGTCGCTTGCGGCCGGTGCGCTCGGGAAGGGCAGGTAGCTGCCATCCAGACTGCACAGATCACCCTCGCCAAAGCCTTTGGCACGCAGGTTCCAGCCCCAGTAGGTACCCAGTGGCGCCGCGACATAAGGCAGGCGAACACCGCCCTGGGGAATGCCGTCGGCATCAACACGGGGGACGCGCAACGGGTAGGCGGCTCCGGAAGTGGGCGGCGTGGTATCGTGATGCATGACCTGTAGTCCGTTCACCACCGGTGTCGGCGTGGTGCCGTTGATGCGCGGCAGCTTTAACGCCTCGGGTGACACCAGGGTGTCGGCCTCAAGCCCCGGGTAGGCACTTGCCGGCGGCGTGGTGCCATCCTTGATCCAGGCCAGCATGTCCAGACTCAGCGCCCGCATGACAGGCGCCGGGCTCAGCGGATTGGTCGGGTATTGGCACATGGCCTTTTCAGCCGATGCGGTCCCCCAGGCGTTCAGGTGTGGCAGGCCCGCCAGGAAATAAAGGCGCACGTTGTCGGGCATCTTCAGTGGTTCACCGCCGGTGGTGGAAGACACCAGCGATGCCCGGCCCTGCCAGAACTCGGTAGATGTGTCGCTGTGCATCAGGCGCGGGCAGGTGTTTGAGGCCGTGCAGGTCTTCAGAAGACTGTCGGTTTGACCGGTCAGCGGGTCGGTGGATTCGGCGTAGGTGAAGGGGAACTGATCGCCCGGGTAGTCGTGGTCCTCATGCTGGCGCGAAAAGCGCCCGGGCTGGGCAAACCGTGCGTTGGTAAACGTCTTGCGTGACCCTGCAATATGGACCATGGCGCCATCAAAAACGCGCCTGCCGTCTTCATCGGCATTAAAGCCCTGATAGATCAGATCGCGCAGAAAACGACCCGACTGTGAAATGCCCAGTCCAATGGTGTGATCAATGTCATGAGTGGGAGGCGTGACGTCATGGCCGGGATTGCCGCGCAGAAAGGACACCAGGTCGCTGGTGGCCGCAAACGCAAGCCCCGACGGCAGCGCATGTTTGGCCGGATAGACAAATTCGTAAATGGCGCCGGCGTCATATCCCTCGGGCCGGGTAATCTCGACGGTCCTGTCATCGATATAGCGAAAGGACAGCCCTTTCGGCGTTGCGCGGGGGGCCTGTGGCGTGGCGCGCACCGTCAGGGTCGCGGCGTCGTGATCGGTGCTGGCGGCGGGATAGCTCAACGACTCGCGTTGAACGGCGTCGGTGTTATCGAAAATGAACTCATCACGCGAAGGCCCCGTGACCCCTTCAAGGACAGGAAGGTGCATGCCCAGAAGATTATCACTGAGCCCGGTCTGCCAGCCGCCCCAGACCAGCGTATGGCCCTGGCGCATCTGAAAGCCGTCGCCCGGGTCGTCCACACTGAAACGATCGCTGATGGGCGCGCGGTTCAACAGCGCAAAACTCAGGTTGCGGCCCCGGTTCGGAATTTCGTAGAAGAGCGTCCCCGACCCCTGGCCGGTGGGCTGTAAAATGACCACCTCGGCGCTGAACTCGACCTCGCCGTGTGCGTTGACCGGCGCGCTGTCGAGACTTTCGATGCCAGCGCCGCGCCTGGTGCCCGGATCGATTGCAAAATGCGCCACGCCCTCGAGTCGCTGATAGGTCCCGGCGTTGCCGAAACGCCGGCCCTCATACATGGGCGTGGTCGCGTTCACATCAAAGCCGGTGACTCTGGCCTCTGCCGGTGAGGCCAGCAGTAAAAGGGTGGCAGCAGCGCTACCAAGGGACAGGCAGGCAAAACGTTTCATCAAAAAAACCCGTGACTCAGCGAGGTGCCCAAGTATTGGTCATGGCTTGCCAGGGCACCATACGTCTTTGGATAAGACAGGTCTTTGGATAAGACAGGTCTTTGGATAAAACAGGTCTTTGTATGAGCAAGGTGCGGTGGGCATTGAGAGGGCGGACCGCATCACGGGGTGGGTTGATGATCCTTCCGGGGCGGCGGTGTTTCGATTGGCATGTTGTCATGGGCGCGATACACCACCTGATTGCGGCCGTTTGATTTCGCCTGATACAGCGCTTCATCGGCGCATTTCAACAGATGGTCGCCGCCGTATTCAGGGAGATCGGACGTCACGTGGCGGATGGTCGACACGCCAACGCTGATGGTGACCACTCCTCCTGTACCCAGTGCCACATTGGGTATTTCCAGGGCTTCTATGCCCGTGCATAGTTGCTCTGCCAGCAGTCGCGCCCCGGCTTCATCCGTATCCGGCAGGACAACGGCGAACTCTTCGCCGCCGTAGCGTGCCAGCAGATCGGATGCCCGAGAGATCATGCCCTTTGCTGTTCTGGCAATCTGCTGGAGACAGCGATCGCCGCCATCGTGGCCATAGTGATCGTTGAAGGGCTTGAAGTGATCGACATCGAACATGATGACCGAGAGGGCCAGCTGACGTCGCGCAAGCCGCGCCCACTCACGTTCAAGAGCCACATCAAGTGCCCGCCGGTTGGCAAGGCCCGTCAACGGGTCGGTATTGCTGAGCATTTCCAGGTATCGATTGTTCAGCGTCAGTTCTCCCTCGACATGATCAATCTGCTGGCGTAGCAGGTAGAGAAAAATGCCCGACAGCGTCAGCGCGCCGGTCACGCTGACGCCATACATCACGTCGCGCCACGGTGATGGCACCGGGGCCATGACGGTCTCGGCCGTGAAAAGGCGATGCGTGAGCCCATACTGCACGCCAAATGCCGCCATGATGGCGGTATAGGTTCGTATGCGAAGGCGCTGGTACAAAAAGATCAGGATGGAGGCCAGGGTGAAATAGAACAGGTTGACCCCGGCCTCGGTGCCGATAAAAAAGGTCACGACAAACAGCTGAGTGCAGGTATTGATCAGCAAGACATGGCTTGCCGTGTTGTGCCGCCTTAGATAGTTCAGCAGCAGAACCGACAGATACAGGGTCATGAAGATGAGGTTGGCGAAAAACACGCCGCAGTAAACGGTGAAGTCGTAGAAATAGTAAAAAAGCTGGTAGGGAAGGGTCGCAAGACAGGCAAAGATGCCGACCTGATTACATAAAGCGATCCGGCGACGTCCCCCGAGCGGGTGATTTGAAGTGCCGGGCGACCAGAACTGTTTGATCGTATTGATCATTGATGTGCCTTGTTCAGCCCGTGAGCAGGGCCGGGTCTTTTTTTGAGTGGCATGTCGTCATCACAATGCAATGTCGTGTTCTGCTGTGGCTGCCTGATGCCGGCGCCATGACCTCTGGCGGGGCGGCAGGCTCAGCGTTGAACAAGGCGTTGCCGGCCTTCTCATGTCACGGTCAGCAGGGGTTGAAGGGCATCACCGCCGGCCGGCCCTGGACATTGTCAGTATTAGTACACGGAATTTTCAAGTTTAACACTTATTGACAAATGCTCGAGTGGAACGGTGTGGATCCCGTGACGACTGTTACTGCCCGAACGACCTTCTGGAGGAGATGTTGCTGGATATCGGTCTGACTGGACTGTTCATTTCGGCCTTTTTGTCGGCCACGCTGCTGCCCATGGGCTCGGAGGCCGTACTGGCATCATTGCTGCTCGCGGGCGGGTCGCCGGTCACTCTGGTGGTGATGGCCACGATCGGCAATGTGCTGGGATCAGTGGTGAATTACGCCATGGGTTACTGGGCCAATCAGGGCTGGCTGGCGCGCCAGAAGCCTGGAATCATGGCCCGCGCCGAGCAGCGCTTTCGCCGCTACGGGCGCTGGTCACTGCTGCTGGCCTGGGTGCCGGTCATTGGTGATCCGCTGACGCTGATCGCCGGGGTGTTGCGGGTCAATCTGCTCTGGTTTCTGGCGCTGGTCACGGTTGGCAAGGCGCTGCGCTATATCGTGCTGAGTGTGTTGATCCTGTAGGCCGGACACCGGCGCTGCCGGCCCGGGGGGAGCCGGCAGCGAATCAATCGCAGGTCGGATATGAGTGTCGGGCAACCTTACAGCGTGTTATCGCGCGTCTCGCGTACGGTCAACATGGCGACAAGGCTCAGCATCGCCATCCCGACAATGTAATAGCCAACCCATGACAGCCCGCCCTGACCGACCAGCCACTGGGCGGCATAGGGCGCCAGCGATGCCCCCAGAATACCGGCCAGACTATAGGCAACGCCGGCCCCCGAGTAGCGTACCCGCGTGGGCAGAAGCTCCGGCAGCAGCGCACCCATCGGCGCATAGATCCAGCCCATGGCCGTCAGCCCGAGGCACAAAAATACCAGCGTCAGCGGCGTGGAAGCGCTACTGATCAACGGTGCCAGCAGCAGGCCGACCAGCATGGTGAACACCAGTCCACTGATGATCACCGGCTTGCGGCCGAAACGGTCACAGGCGAGCGCCGACAGCGGCGTGGCAATTGCCATGAAAATGATGGCAAAGCACAGCATGCCCAGGAAGGTACCGCGGTCGATGCCCTGGGTCTGAGTGGCGTAATTGAGGGTGAAAACGGTGGTGATATAAAAGATCGCGTAGCAGGCCACCATCGCCAGCGTGCCCTGCAGCAGCGGCGCGCGATGATCCCGCAGCAGTTCGATCATCGGTGCGCGGCCGGGCGGCTTTTGCTGCTCGCGGTTGAACACTTCCGACTCCACCAGAGTGGTACGTACATATAGCCCGATCACCACCAGTACGGCGCTCAATAAAAACGGAATGCGCCAGCCCCAGGCCATGAAGGCTTCATCGCTGATCGACAGCAAAATGACCAGAAAGACACCATTGGCGAGCAGAAAGCCCAGTGACGGCCCCAGCTGCGGGAACATGCCAAAAAAGGCTCGACGCCCGCGCGGCGCGTTTTCGGTCGCCAGAAGCGCTGCGCCGCCCCATTCTCCGCCAATGCCCAGCCCCTGACACAGTCGAAAAACGCACAATAAAATCGGCGCGCCAATGCCGATCGACTCATATCCTGGCAGCAGGCCGATGCTGACCGTAGCGCCACCCATCAAAACCAGACTGGCCACCAGTGTCGACTTGCGCCCGATGCGGTCGCCAAAGTGACCAAAAAGCAGTGAACCCACCGGGCGGGCCACAAACGCCAGCCCGAAGCTCATGAAGGCGGCCAGCACCTGCATCTGCGAGGATTCTCCCGGAAAGAAGGTCGGGCCGATCACCAGCGCCGCGGCGGTGGCGAAGATATAGAAGTCATAAAATTCGATGGTGGTGCCGGCAAGGCTTGCAATCATCACGCGTCGCGGCGTGTTGGCCGGCGCGCGGTGCGGTGTGTCGACACCTGCCGCAGGTGAAACGGTATCGGTGGTCATGCCGTCGTGCTCCCGGAGTGGCGATCATTCTTCTCGGGGAAGCGTTTCAACCCGTGAAACGTTCCAGCTCGAGAAGCGTTTTAAAATGCCCCGGGATAACGGGGAACAGGGGCGCGGCACGGTCATCGTGTTCGGGTGCCAAACACGGACGCCCCGGTGAGGGTCGGGCCGTACATTACGCTTTCGGGTCGAAAGGGGGCGATATCTTACCGAGCAACGCGCAGGACAGCTCTGAGACTTTTGTTGGAGACCGCCGGGCCGCCCGGCGTCGCAAAGGGATGGCCGGCGTCAGACCCCATGCCCTGACCAAGGGCGATCCTGCGTGTCTCCCCGCGATATCCGATCCAGTACGGCCAGCTCGGCATGAGGAATGACCAGATTGGCGGCGTCCAGATTCTCTTTAAGATGCGAAAGCGACGCGGTGCCCGGTATCAACAGGATATTGGGCGAGCGCTGCAGCAGCCAGGCCAGCGCCACCTGCATCGGCGTGGCTTCAATGCGCGCGGCCACCTCATCGAGGGCGTCTGATTGAAGTGGCGTAAAACCGCCGAGGGGGAAGAAGGGCACGTAGGGAATGTTCTGGTTGGCCAGCTCGTCGATCAGCGTATCGTCCAGACGCTGGGCCAGATTGTACTGATTCTGCACGCAGGCCACCTCGCCGCTTTTTTGCGCTTCGCGTACCTGGGTGGCCGTGACATTGCTCAGTCCCAGATGGCGGATCAACCCGCGCGCCTTCAGCTCGAGCAGTGTGGTCCAGGGGCCTTCCAGCGAGCCTTCTGCCGGACCGTGTGCATCGATCATGCTGCGCAGGTTGACCACCTCCAGCGCCTCGAGCCCGAGATGTCTCAGGTTGTCCTCGACGGCGCGGGTCAGCTCCTCGGGGGAAAGCGCCGGCAGCCAGCCGCCTTTGTCGTCCCGCCGCGCGCTGACCTTGGTCACGATACACAACTGATCCGGATAGGGATGCAGGGCCTCGCGGATCAGCTGATTGGTCACATGCGGCCCATAAAAATCAGATGTGTCGATATGATCGACGCCTGACTCGATGGCGGCCTGCAGCACGCGCCGCGCCATGGCCGGATCCTTCGGCGGGCCGAAGACACCGGGACCAGCCAGCTGCATGGCGCCATATCCCATTCGACAGACCTGCCCGTCGCCCAGCGGATAGCGGCCTGCGGCAGTGATGTTGATCATGTGACTTCTCCTCGACATGGATGACCGGAAGGCCGGTCAGGGCGGGACAGACTAAGGTCAGTGTAGCCCCGCCTTCTGGCCCTGCCTGTGTGGCAATGCCGGGCGGGAGAAGTTCATCCCCCTGGAAGTTCACCCTCCTGGAAGTTCACCCCTGAAAACGGAGCAGCGTCATGAGCAAACAACCCGAGCGTGTGGCCATGGTGACCGGTGCCTCTCGCGGCATTGGCCGGGCCATTGCCCTGAAACTGGCAAATGATGGCTTTGCCGTGGTCGTCAATTACGCCGGCAGCGCCGAACGTGCAGCCTCGGTTGTGGCCGAGATCGAAGCAGCCGGTGGGCAGGCACGTGCCTTCCAGGCCGACATCAGTGATGCCGCGGCGGTCGAGCAGCTTTTTGCCACCACCATGGCGGCGTTCGGACGTCTCGATGTGGTCGTCAACAACGCCGGCATCATGAAGATGGCCCCCATCACGAGCGACAATCTGGACGCGTTGGATCAAACGCTTGCGATCAACCTGCGCGGCAGCTGGCTGGTGATGGCAAAAGCCGCCGAAGTGCTTGGGCAGGGCGGTCGCATCATCGCACTGTCATCGAGCGTGCTGGCGAAATCCTTTTCCGGCTACGGGGCCTATATCGCCAGCAAGGCAGGCGTCGAGGGGCTTGTGAAGGTGCTGGCCAATGAGCTGCGCGGACGTGAGATTACGGTCAACGCCGTGGCGCCCGGGCCGGTCGCCACCGAACTCTTTTTTGAAGGCAAAAGCGAGGAACAGGTGGCGCATATTGCGGGTATGGCGCCGCTTGAGCGGCTGGGCCAGCCCGAGGAGATTGCCGGCACCGTGGCCTTTCTGGCCGGCCCTGATGGCGGCTGGGTCAACGCACAGATCCTGCGCGTCAACGGAGGCTTTGCCTGAGGTGGTCCTGCGTTGACTGATAGCGCTCGCGTGCTGCCACGATAGTGCGGTGATGGGTATCCGCCCAGGTGATCAGCTGCTGCATGGGCTCCAGAAACGAGCGACCCAGATCGGTCAGGGCGTACTCCACTCTCAAAGGCACCTCGGGGTAGAGCGTGCGGGTGATAAAGCCGTCCTGCTCGAGCTGCTTGAGCGTGCGCGACAGCATCTGTTTCGAGATGTCGCCGATCTCGCGCATCAGGGCATTAAAGCGCAGGGTGCCCGGCGCCAGGGTCTGCATGATCAGCAGGCTCCACTGATCGCCAATGCGATCGAGCACGTCGCGAATCGGACAGGGCTGCTCAAAGACGAAGGTTTCGTTGTCCGGCATCGTGGTCATTCAGGTCACCATCAAGGGAGGGGCAGCGGTCGGGGACTTCTCGAAGGTCACATGAGTGTGACCAGGTCAGCGCGCAGTGACGTCTTGCGCTGGCATCACAACGCGCTTAAGTTCATCCCACGGTCTGTCTTTTAGACCACCCATGATACACACATGCCAGGAGGTGGCGCATGGCACAGGTAGCGTTGATCGGAGCATCAGGTCATGCCGGCTCGCGGCTTCTCGCCGAACTGTCGGATCGAGGCCATCAGGTGACGGCCATTGCCCGCAACAGGGACAACATTGAGCTGTTGCCCGGAGTAAGTGCCAAACAGGGGGATGCCGGTGACCGCGAGGCGCTCGCTGCGCTGCTCAAGGGGCATGACGCCGTCATCAGTGCCCTCCCTTTCAGGACCAGCGACGTCAAAACGCTGGTCGGCGCCCTGCGCGATGCCGGTGTGTCGCGCTATCTTGTGGTCGGTGGTGCCGGCAGTCTGGAAGTGGCGCCCGGTGAAAAGCTCATTGATCAGCCGGACTTCCCCGAGGCCTATCAGCCTGAGGCGCGCGCCGGCGGCGAGTTTCTGGACTTTCTGCGCGGCGTGGAAGATCTGGAGTGGACCTTTTTGTCCCCATCGGCCGAGTTCGTCGCCGGCAGGCGCACCGGAAGGTTTCGCCTTGGCAATGACGAGCTGCTGACCCACGAGGGCGGCTCCAGCATTTCCTTTGAGGACTACGCCGTGGCGATGGTCGATGAGCTTGAAACCCCCACCCACGTGCGCCAGCGTTTCACCGTCGGCTACTGATGGCCCTCAAAGGAGTTTTTTCATGTCGCTACTGAAATTTTCCGGGGCGGTCACCACCGCCCTGATGCTGGCCGTACCGGCCATCTCTTTTGCCCAGTCTGAGCAGGACATTGATCAGGAAGATGCCAACCGACAACTGGTCGTGGCGTTCTACAACCAATTTTTTAACGACCATGACACCGGGAGCGCCGAGGTGCTGGCCCCCGACTATATCCAGCATAACCCCGGCGTGCCTGACGGCAGGGCACCCGTGGTCGAGTATTTCTCCCGCTATTTCAAAACGCATCCGGACTACAAAAGCGAGATCATGCGCAGCGCCGCCGATGGCGATCTGGTCTGGCTGCATGTCCACTCGACCGAAGGCGACAATGATCCGGGCAGCGCCGTGGTGGATATCTTCCGCGTCGATGACGGTAAAATCGTCGAACACTGGGATGTGATCCAGCCGGTGCCGGACAAATCCGCCAACGACAACACGATGTTTTAACTCGAGTACGCCTTCAAGCGACCTCAGGGAGAGGACATGAGCAATACCGCAACCGTTGAAAACGCTGTCCGCCGCGCGCTGGTCGTGGGCGCCTCCCGTGGCATAGGCCTGGGGCTGGTACAGGTGCTGCTTGCGCGTGGCTGGCAGGTAACGGCTACGGTGCGCGATACCACGCGCACGCCGCAGGCACTACTGGACCTGCAAAAAACGCACGGTGCAGCGCTTGAGATACTCGAGCTCGACCTCGCTCACTCGTCCCGTCTCGGCGAGCTGGCCGCAGCGCTTGGGGCCGGCATGCTGAATCTGCTGGTGATCTCGGCCGGCATCATGGGGCCGGACCATCAGCGCGCCGAGCAGGCGAGCCCGGAGGAGGTCGGTGAGCTTTTCGATCTCAACGCGATGGCGCCGCTTCGGCTGGCCCGCGCGCTGCTGCCGGCCATGGCCTGCGAGGGCGTGATCGGCTTTCTGAGCTCGCGGATGGGCAGCGTGTCGCTTAACGAGTCAGGCGATCGTGAGCTTTATCGCGCCAGCAAGGCGGCGCTCAACAGCCTGTCACGTGGCTTTGCCATCAATGAGGCGCTGCCTGCCGGCGTTGGGGTGTTGAATCTGCATCCGGGCTGGGTACAGACCGACATGGGGGGCGAAGAGGCTCCGGTGACGGTCGAGCAGAGCGTCACCGGCCTGGTGAACGTACTGGAAGCGGCACTCGGGCAGATCGAGCAGCGTTTTGTGGATTTTGAAGGGCAGACGCTGGCCTGGTAAAACATCGCTCATGAGCGTGAGATCGATGAAGCACAGGATTCAGGGTCGATGCCTTTTCGTTAACAGGCTATCTTTTCTCCTGACGCCGGGTGTCAGACGCCCACATGCAAGCGACAAGGAAATGATTCATGAGTGATCAGCAATACACACCGCCCGCTGTGTGGGAACCGAAAGAGAGCGGTGGCAAGTTTGCCAGCATCAATCGTCCGGTGGCCGGGCCCACCCATGACAAGACGCTGTCGGTCGGCAAGCATCCGTTTCAGCTCTATTCGCTGGCCACGCCCAACGGTGTGAAAGCCTCCGTCATGCTCGAGGAGCTGCTGGCGCTGGGGCACGAGGGCGCCGAGTACGATGCGTGGCTGATCAACATCGGTGAGGGCGATCAGTTCGGCAGCGGGTTTGTCGAGCTCAACCCGAACTCCAAGATTCCGGCGCTGGCTGACCACACCACCGAGCCGCCCACGCGCGTGTTCGAGTCCGGCTCGATTCTGCTGTATCTGGCCGAGAAGTTCGGTGAGCTACTGCCAAAAGAGCATGTGGCACGCACCGAGACCATGAACTGGCTGTTCTGGCAGATGGGCAGTGCGCCGTTTCTGGGCGGCGGCTTCGGTCACTTCTACGCCTACGCACCGGTGAAGCTTGAATACCCGATCGACCGCTACGCCATGGAAACCAAGCGCCAGCTCGACGTGCTCGACCGCCATCTGGCAGAGAACACGTACATGGCCGGCAGCGAGTACACCATTGCCGACATCGCCATCTGGTCCTGGTATGGTCAGCTGGTGCTGGGCCGTTTGTATGACGCCGCCGAGTTTCTGCAGGTGGAAAGCTATGAGCACGTGATGCGCTGGGCCAAAGAGATCGATGCCCGCCCGGCAGTACAGCGTGGCCGCATGGTCAATCGTACCTTCGGCGAGCCGGAGACCCAGCTTCATGAGCGCCATGATGCCAGCGACTTCGATACGAAGACGCAGGACAAAATTGGTCAGAGCTGATCGTCTCTGATGTTGAGCGCAAAAGCCCGGCCTCGTGCCGGGCTTTTTAATGCTGCCAGTGCTCGGACACGCTCCGGTGGCGATGTGTCGCGTGCCGGATGCCGCGGCGCTGCGTATGCTGGTTTGATCAGCACGTCATGACCGGATGAATCAGGCAGGGGAGGCATCAATGGAAGAGGGCAGCGTGAAGGGCGATATTCATGATGTGGTCGTGGTGGGCGGCGGCGCCACAGGCCTTGCCTGCGCGCGGGTGCTGGCCAAAGGCGGTAAACGGGTCGCGCTGCTGGAGCGCGAATCGAGGGTCGGGGGCAATATCAGCACCCGGTGTGACGGTGGCTGGCAGACCGAGATCGGCCCCAATACGCTGATCATGAAGCCGCCACTGTATCGACTGCTCGAGGAGATGGATCTGCTGGGCGAGGCGCAGTCGGCCAATCCGGACGCCCAAAAGCGTTTCGTGGCGATGGATGGCGCCCCGGTGGCGTTGCCGACCCACCCGCTGCGGTCGCTGAACAATGCCCTGATCGGGCGTGAGGGCTGGTCACAGATCGTGCGCGAGCCTTTCGTCAAAAAAAGCCGTGGCGCGGAGGAGAGTCTGGCCGGATTCGTCGAGCGCCGCCTGGGCCGACGGGTGCTGGAGCGCATGGTCGATCCCTTTGTGTCGGGCGTCTATGCCGGTGATCCGCAAAGGCTCTCGGCACAGGCCGCAATGCCTCGGCTGGTGGCGATCGAGCAGGAATATGGCTCGCTGATTCGCGGCGGCCTGACGAAGCTATGGCAATCGCGCAGCGCACCATCCGAGCTCCCCGCCGAGTGGCGCGGCAAGCTGGTGAGCTTCCCGACAGGGCTTGAACGCCTGGCCGAGCGGCTTGGAGAAGAGATCAAGACCCATGGCGGCGAGATCATCTGTGACTGCGATATTGTCTCGCTCGAGAAGACAGAGGATCACTGGCAGGTGACCGACAGCACCGGGCGATGCTTTCGCACGCGTGAGCTGGTGCTGGCCGTCTCGGCGCCCGTGGTGGTGACATTGCTGGCGCCGCTGGATGCGTCACTGACCGTGCCCCTTGAGGAGATCGCCTATCCGCCGGTCAACGCCGTCGCCCTGGGCTTTCGTCGTGAGGATGTTACCCACGCCCTCGATGGCTTTGGCGTTCTGATTCCGAGCATTGAAAAACGCCGCACGCTGGGTGCGCTGTTTTCCTCGACGATCTTTGAAGGCCGCGCCCCGGACGGACACTGCCTGATCAACGCCTTTATCGGCGGCCGACGCCAGCCCGAGGCCGCTGAAGGCAGCGATGCCGAGCAGGTCAGGCAGGTGCTTTACGACCTGCGTGATCTACTCGGCATTCGTGGTGATCCGGTCTGGCAGCAGGTCAGCCGCTGGCCGCGGGCCATTCCGCAGTATGAGCTGGGCCATCTGGATCGCATCAAGCGCCTGGATGCCGCGCTGGCACGCCATGAAGGGCTATCACTGGTGGGCAACTGGCGCGATGGTATTGCGGTGGGGGATTGCCTGGAAAACGGCAGAAAGCTGGGTGAGCGTCTGGCCGCGGAAGGTTGATCGATTTTCATCACCGCGTTTGGCAGGCCATGGCGGACCGTGCCGGGTGGTGATGCTTGAACAGGAGGGAGCGTTTGATCATGTCACCTGCCATTGTTCGTCGTGCGTTGCCGGGCTGGGGGACCACCTATGGGCCGCCCGGGGACGAGCCGTTTCCGGCCGTCATGGTACTGCACGGCTCTGAAGGCGCCTGGTCGGGCTGGAGTCATCGCCATGCGGTGATGCTGGCCGCCCATGGTTTTCTGGCCTTTCCGCTAGGGTTCTCTGTCGGGGGCAATGCCTGGAACGCCGGCCAGATCATTGAAGTGCCGCTTGAGCGAACGGTGGCGGCCCTGCAGGCGCTGCGCGGCTTTGCCTTCACGGGTCAAGGGGTAGGGCTTTATGGGGCCTCGAGAGGCGCCGAGCATGCACTGCTGGTGGCATCATTAATGGCCAGAGACAGTATTGAGGGCCTCCCCGATAGCCTGGCAGCGCATGCACCCCCGGATGTGGTTTGCGGTGGGTTCGATGCCCGCACTTTTCGCGACAGCGGCGATCCGGGCTGGCAGGCCTGGGATGGCGCGCAGCGCGCCTGGTCATGGCAGGGCAGCAGTGAGGGCCTTTTGCCCACCACGCCGATCGAGATCGAACGCTACGACGGGCCGCTTTTTTTAAGCCATGGCACGGCAGATATCATGTGGTCGGTCGCCATGACTCGCCGGCTGGAGGCGCGTCTCAAGCGGCATGGGCGCACGCCCGAGGTGGTCTACATGCAGGGAGAAGGGCATATCCCCAGTGATGAGGCCGAAAATGACTGGTATGCCCGTTTGATGACCTTTTTTGCCCGCACGTTAATGGCATAATCCCCGCCCAGAGCAAAGCGGCTGCCAGTCCAGCCGCGCCCGGCGCCCGTTCGGCGCTGTGATCGAGGTTGTTTCCCGTCTTCAAGGATGTCTGATGAAAACCCTGTTTCGCGCCTATCTCAAGGCCTCCCTGATCCTGCGCGTGACGCTGGCGCTGGTGCTGGGCGTGGTCGCCGGCCTGTTCGGCGGTGAGTACGTCACCTGGCTTTCGCCACTTGGCGATCTGCTGCTGCGCCTTTTGCAGTTTCTGATCGTGCCCATCGTGCTGTTTACGCTGATGGTCGGCATCAACCAGGCCGACGTGGGCAGCATGGGTCGCATCGGGCGCAAGGTGCTGCTGTATTACGTGGTGACCACGGCGCTGGCCATCGTGGTGGGGCTTGCAGTCGCCACACTGTTCAACCCGGGTCAGGGCCTGACGCTGGACACCAGTGCCACCGTCAGCGTGCCGGAAAATCCGGGGCTGGTGCAGGTGCTGTTGAACATCGTGCCCAGCAACATCGTCTCGGCCTTTGCCGAGCCCAATCTGATGGGCATCATTTTCACCGCCGTGGTGTTTGGTCTGGCGCTGTTGTTCATGCGCACCAGCGATGCCCAGCGCGAGATGGGTGATCACCTCTATCGCCTGCTGGAAGGGCTCAACGCCGTCACCATGAAGGTGATGGCGGGGGTGTTGCATGTCGTCCCGATCGGCGTGTTCGCGATCGTAGCCAACACGGTCAGCCAGCAGGGGCTTGAAACCATCCTGTCGCTGGGCGACATGGTGATGGTGCTCTACATCGCGCTCGGCGTGCATCTGCTGGTCTACTGCGTGTTGATGAAGCTTTTTGGCGTGCGCCTGTGGGATTTCTTTCGCGAGGCGCGCACGCCCATGGCAACGGCCTTTGCCACCCAGAGCAGCTCCGGCGTGCTGCCGCTGAGCCTTAACGCCGCCAGTCGCATGGGGCTGCCGCAGTCGCTGTATGGTTTCAGCCTGCCGCTGGGCGCGACCATCAACATGGACGGCGCGGCGATTCGGATCGCCATTTCGGCGGTGTTTGCCGCCAACGTGATGGGCACGCCGCTGGATATCGCCACCATGGCGCAGATCGTGTTGATCGGGACGCTGATCTCCATTGGTACGGCCGGGGTGCCGGGCGCGGGCATCGTCATGATCGCGACCGTTTTCTCCCAGGTCGGTTTGCCGATCGAGACCGTCGCGCTTCTGACTTCAATCGATGCATTGGTGGGCATGGGCTGTACCGCGCTTAACGTGACCGGTGACCTGGCGGGTACGGCGCTGATTGCGCGCACCGAGCGCGAGGGTCGCAGTCGTTTCGGGCCATCGGCAAAGGCTCCCGTCGACTCCGCCAAAAGGGAGCCTCGCCTGTGACCATCCCGACCACGGACTATCTGATCATCGGCGCCGGCAGCATGGGGCTGGCCACCGCCGACTGGCTGGCCCGCCACAGTGAGGCCAGCGTGCAGCTGCTGGATGCCCACAGCCCGCCCCATGAGCACGGCGCCCATCACGGCGAAACGCGCCTGTTGCGTCAGGCCTACGGCGAGGGCAGCAGCTACGTGCCGCTGGCCCGGCGCGCGCTCGAGCTCTGGAAGCAGCTGGAAGCGGAAAGTGGCGAGACGCTTTTTCTGCCCACCGGCGTGGTCAACGTCGGCCCTCCGGGTGCGCCCTTTATCGCGCAGGTCGAGGCCAGTGCGCGCCAGCATGGTCTGGCGCTTGATAGTCTTCCGGGCGACCAGCTCGCTCGCCGTTGGCCCGGCTGGGCGCTGGATGACACCCTGCACGGCTGTTTCGAGCATGAGGCCGGCGTGATGTTTGTGGAGCGCATTCTCAAATGCTGGCGTGCCCGCGTTGAGCAAAACCCGAAGGTGTCGCTGGCCACCGGGGCGCAGGTCATTCGTCTTGAGGGCGGTGAGCAGGGCGGCTGGATAGCGGTCTGTGCCGATGGCCGCCGCTTTGCCGCCGAGCGCGTGCTGCTCTCCAGTGGTCAGCACATCGCGCCGCTGATGGCTGGGCTCGGGGTGGAGCTGCCGCTCACGCGAGTGCGCAAGACCTTTGGCTGGTATGAGGGTGATACACGCTACGCGCAGGGTCACTTTCCGGGCTTTAGCCTGACCACGCCATCAAACGCCATCTATTACGGCTTTCCCGATATCGAGGGCGCCGGCTTCAAGATGGGCCGTCACGACAGCGGCCAGCCGCTTGAACCCGGTGAAGCAATGGCGGCCTTCGGCGAGCATGAGGACGATGTCCGCGAGCTTCAGCAGGTGGTGGATCGCTACTTCCCGGGCATTGGTGCGCTGCGTCACGGGGCGGTGTGCCAGTACATTCGCACCCCCGATGAACACTTTTTGATCGATGAGCCGCTGCCGGGGCTGATTGTGGCCGGAGGGTTTTCCGGCCATGGCTTCAAGTTTGCCAGCGCACTGGGCGAGGCACTGGGAATCTGGATTGATCAGCAGCGCCGCCTGCCGGAGCTGGCCCTGTTTGGTCTGGCGAGATTTTCATCGCTGGAGGGGAGCGCCCAATGACGATCGCACCGTTTACGTCACTGATCTGTCCGCTGGATCACGAACCGCTGTCGCGGACCTCAACGAGCTGGTGCTGTCCGCAGGGCCATACCTTTGATGTATCGCGTCAGGGCCACGTCAATCTGCTGCCGGTGCAGAAAAAGCGCTCCCTTGATCCGGGTGACAGCAAGGCCATGATCGCCGCGCGGCGGCGCTTTCTGGAGGCCGGGCACTATCAGGGCATTGCCGAGGCCGTCAGCCGTCAGGTGCTGTCCCGTGGTTCTGCGCATCAGGCGCTGGCCGTGCTGGATGCCGGTTGCGGCGAGGGCTATTACCTGCGCGAGCTGGCCGGTATCGAGTCTGCTCGCAGGCTGTCACTGCTGGGACTGGATATCTCCAAGTGGGCGGTTCAGGCCGCCGCCGGGCGCGATCGGCGCATGGGGTGGGTGGTGGGCAGCAACGCCGCACTGCCGGTACCGGATCAAAGCCTTGATGTGGTGCTGTGCATGTTTGGTTTCCCGACGCCTGCCGAGTTCGCTCGGGTGCTCAAGCCCGGCGGTCTGCTGCTGGAGGTCGAGGCCGGCCCTGACCATCTGATTGAGCTGCGGGAAATCATCTATCCGACGCTCAAGGCCCCCCGCGAGCCGCGTCAGGCGCCCGAGCCCGGGTTTAAAACCGATACGGTCGAGACCGTGCGCTATGCCCGCACGCTGAATAGTCGTGAGCAGATTCTTGATCTGCTGGTGATGACGCCGCATCTCTACCGCGCCACTGCCGAGGGGCGGGCGAAGGCCGAGGCGCTTGCCCATCTGGATGTCACGGTCGAGGTGCAGCTCACCGGCAGTCTGCGCCTGTAGGGCTCACCCGTGTCTGAAAGGTTGCCTTTCAAAAAGACGCGCGCCCGGTCATGACCGGGCGCGCGTTGACGCTTTGAGGGCACTCAAGCCTGCATTTAATGATCCTGTCTCAGGGCATCATGCCCGGCAGCATGCGCTGATAGAGATCAAACAGGATCCACAGCGTGCCGCCGCACAGAATCACCAGAATCAGCACGGTAAAAAGGATCAAGAGCAGATCCTCGCGCTTGTTTCTGGCCAGCGTAATGTGCATGAAAAAGCGCAGATGCACGACCACCTGGGCCAGCGCGCAGACGCCAATCGTGATCCAGAGCGTCAGGCGCTCGATCTCGGTAAGGGCCACCAGGGCAAAGGGGGTCAGCGTCAGCACCAGTGCCAGCAAAAAGCCCCACAGATAGCTGCGCTGCTCGGCCTTGCACTCTCGGGTCTGCTGTTTGTTGAGGGGACGCGCGCTCATGACAGCCCTCCCAGATAGACCAGTGAAAAGATGCCGATCCAGACGATGTCCAGAAAGTGCCACAGGATCGCCAGACGCAGAATGCCGGTTTTGACCGGCGCATCCAGACCATGTACGGCCATCTGACCCAGCAGCGCCAGAAGCCATATACAGGCCCCGGTGACGTGCAGGCCATGCAGCGGCACCAGCGAGAAAAACGCTGACAGATACCCGCTGCGCGAGGGCACTCCGCCCTTGTCGAACATGGTGTGAAAGTCTTTCAGCTCGAAAAACAGAAAGGCCACGCCCAGCAGCAGGGTGACCACCAGCCAGAAGACCAGCCGGGTCTTGTCTTCACGGTACTTGAGCGCCAGTGAGGCCATGCCGAAGGTAAAGCTGCTGGTCAGCAACAGCATGGTTTCGATAAAGGCGCTTTTCATCTCGAAAAGCGCTTTGGGGCCCGGGCCGCCGGCCGTGCCACCGAGCATGGTGACGTAGGTGGCAAAAAGCAGGCCGAAGATGATCAGATCGCTCATCATGAACACCCAGAAGCCGAACACCATCTCTTCGCGGGTGTCCTCCTCCTGAGCGTGGGCCGCCCCCAGATTGAGACCGGGGTGACGACTATTGCCTTCCAGAGAGTGTGTGTTGCGTGAACTCATTGCACAGCGCCCTCGATCGGTGGCACGGGTAGGCCGTGGTTGGCGGTAGACTGTTCCTGTGAGCGCTTGATGGGTGTGGTGCGCCTGACCTGTTCCAGCCAGTGCTCATGAGTACGCTGCACCTCGGAAGCCGAAATGGTCCGGGTCGTCTGGCGGACAAAGCCGCGTGCGATGACGGCGACAAGCGTTAAAAGCCCGGCGCCGATGACCAGCCACCACATGTACCAGACCAGTCCAAAGGTCATGGCAAGACCGGTCACGGCCACCACAACCCCGAGCGCGCTATTGGCCGGCATGTCGATATCCTCATACCTGTCCGGCGCCTGCCAGCCCTGACCGCGGTCCTTCTCGGTCATGAAGGCATCGATGCTGTAGATCTCGGGCAGCACCGGGAAGTTGTATTCCGGCGGCGGTGCAGAGACGGCCCATTCAAGCGTTCGGCCATCCCAGGGGTCGCCGGCGAAAACGTTGTTGGCATGGCGGTCGCGAATGCTCACCCACAGCTGGATCAAAAGACACAGCAGGGCACACAGAATCACCAGGGCGCCGATACCGGCGGTGATCATCCAGGGCAGGTACTGCGGTTCGAAATATGCCACCGAGCGCCGCGGCATGCCCATCAGTCCCAGCACGTAAAGCGGGAAGAAGGCCAGCATGAAGCCGATGATCCAGCAAAAGGCGGCCCGATACCCCCAGCGCTCTTCCAGACGAAATCCGAAGGCCTTGGGAAACCAGAAGTTGGTGGCACTGAGCATGCCGAACAATAGCCCCGGGATCAGCATGTTGTGAAAGTGGGCGACCAGAAACAGCGAGTTGTGCACCTGATAGTCCACGCTGGGCGTGGCCAGAATGATGCCGGTCATGCCGCCCAGCACGAACAGCATGATAAAGCCGATGGCATAGACCATGGGGACCGAGAGCCGTATGCGTCCGCGGTACATGGTCAGCATCCAGTCATAGACTTTAACGCCCGTGGGGATACCGATCAGCATGGTGGCGATACCAAAGGCGGCATTGATGTGCGCGCTCTGGCCCATGGTGAAAAAGTGATGCAGCCAGACGGTGAATGAGAGCACCGCAATGCACATGGTGGCGATCACCAGAATCCTGTAGCCGTAGATGCGCTTGCCCGAGAAGGTCGCAAAGACCTCGGAGAAGATGCCAAAGGGCGGCAGGATCAGGATATAGACCTCGGGATGGCCAAACGCCCAGAACAGGTTGACGTAGTTCATCATGTTACCGCCCAGGTCGGTGGTGAACATGTGAAAGTCCAGATAGCGGTCCAGCGCCAGCAGGCCGGTGGCGACCGTCAGCGGCGGCATGCCAAAGATCATCAGAATCGCGGTGCACAGCGCCGTCCAGGTAAACAGCGGCATGCGAAAGAGCGTCATGCCCGGGGCGCGTTTCTTGAAGATGGTGACGGCAAAATTGATGCCGGTCAGCGTCGAGGACAGCGTGGAAAGCGTGACCGCCCAGATCCAGTAATCCACCCCGGCGCCCGGGTTATAGGAGAGCTCGGTAAAGGGCGGGTAGCCGGTCCAGCCACCGATGGAAAAGGGCGCCAGTACCAGCGAGATCATGACCAGCGCGGCCCCGGCAGCCGTGAGCCCCAGACTCACCTGATTCAGGACCGGGAAGGAGAGATCCCGTGCACCGATCTGCAGCGGCATCACATAGTTGATGATGCCGGTCAGAAACGGCATGGCCATGAAAAAGACCATGATGGTGCCGTGGGTGGTGAACAGCTCACCGAAGTGTTCGGCGGTCAGGAAGCCGCCATCAAGGCCCACCGCCTGCTGGGCGCGCATGAACACGGCCTCGATGATGGCGCGTGCCAGCATGACCAGGGCAATCACGATGAACATGATGCCGATCTTTTTGTGATCGGGGCTGGTGAACCACTCCGACCACAGGTATTTCCACTTGCCCAGCCAGGTCACCACCACTATGGCGGCAAGCGCGCCCAGCACGACCATGCCGGCGGCGCCGGTAGCGATGACGCCATTGATGACCGTCATGGGCGAATGGTCGTGCAGCATGCTCCAGAAGGGCAGCGCGTCCCAGCCGAGCCGGCCGAATATCGAACTCATTGCATCACTCACGGTTGCGCCTCCT
Organism: Kushneria sp. Sum13; assembly: GCF_052692355.1. Classification (NCBI taxonomy): domain Bacteria; kingdom Pseudomonadati; phylum Pseudomonadota; class Gammaproteobacteria; order Oceanospirillales; family Halomonadaceae; genus Kushneria; species Kushneria sp. Sum13. The sequence goes on along the minus strand of NZ_CP199847.1, from coordinate 2,431,132 downwards.
TGCGCTCATGGGAAGACGATGGGTGATCGGAGGAAGAGGCGGTGTCATGATCCGATGGCGCCCCGATGACGCTGGTGCGCGTGGTACCCTGCTGGGGTGGGGGGATCGTCATGGCAGACCAGTCGATCGGCGAGCCCGCCATGATGGTATGGAAAAGGCCGTCCGGCACCGTCGAAAAGCAAATGACGGCGTCGCTGTCATCGGTATCCAGCCCAAGGGCGCGGGCCACATCACGATTGTCACCCTTTTGCGCGATGATTCTGTAGACGCTCTGGTCCAGCGGCTGACCCTGCTGACGCGTGCGCTTCACAAAGTCGTCAAAGGCGTCACCGTCCACGGCGCGGGTGACAAAGCGCTGGCGATGAAACCCTTCGCCGTTGTACTGCATGTTCTTGCCTTCAAAACGTCCGGGATGGTCTGCCTTGAGATGCAGGCGTGTCACCATGCGGTTCATGACATCGATCTGGCTGCCCAGCGCGGGGATAAAAAACGACTGCAGGACCGTGGCCGAGGTCAGCTCAAAGGAGATCGGGCGATTCACCGGCACGACCAGCTGGCCCATGGTGGCAATGCCCTGATCGGGGTAGATGAACAGCCACTTCCAGTCATAGCCCACCACCTGTATCTCAAGCGGCGGCTGGTCACCGGCAATCGGGCGATAGGGATCGAGTTCGTGGGTCTGGCGCCAGATATAGCTGCCCAGAATGGCGACGATCAGTATCGGTACTGCCCACATGATGATGTCCAGCCAGCGCGACATGTACCATTTGGGGCGATAGACCGCATGACCGCGGTAGCGATAGCGCCACAGGATCAGCGGCGTCTGTATGATGACCGGGATCACCACGATCATGACCAGCGCGATGATGACCCAGAAATGGTGACGCTGAGCCTCGGCAATCGGCCCCTGCGGGTTCATGAAGCCGGGCATGTTCGCACTGCAGCCTGACAGCAATATCAGCGAAACAAACAGGGGGGACAGTCTGTTTCGATGTAACGGATGTTTTTCTTGTCCTGTCACGGACATATCTCCTCGATCCCTGATGCGAGATAGTTCGGTATGGCTTGACGACGCTCGTGTCCGGGGCCTCACTATAGACAGACATTGTCACTTAATCATTGCTGAAATTTACAATCGGGCATTTTTGGCCCGACTCGACATGTCGCAATCCTGGGGAAGGAAGTGGATTCAATGATCAATGAAGAGGCCGGTGCGCATCTGAAGCGCTGTGTAACGCTGGCGCGCGAGGCCCTTGAGGCCGGCGATGATCCCTTTGGCAGTGTGCTGGTCGATGGCAGCGGCCAGGTGTTGTGCGAGGCGCGCAATCGCGTGGTCACCAGAGAGGCTACCGAACATCCCGAGCTTGTACTGGCGCGCTGGGCAGCCGCCAACATGACCGTTGAGGCGCGTGCGAAGGCTACGGTCTATACCTCCGGTGAGCACTGTCCGATGTGTGCCGCGGCACATGCCTGGGCAGGGCTGGGGCGCATCGTCTTTATCAGCTCATCAGAGCAGTTAAGCGAGTGGCTGGTGCAGCTCAAGGCACCGGCGTCCCCGGTGCGCATGCTGCCCATTCAGGACGTAGCACCCGGGATAGTGGTAGAGGGGCCGGTGACGTCGCTGGTCGACGCCGTCAGGGAATTGCATGAAAAGCGCCATCGAGTGACCGGCAAAAGAGTGCTGCCGATCACCGGATCTTTCGAGCGTTAACTGCGCTTGTCGAGCAGCTGCTCTTTTAACTTGTCGGGCACCTTTTTAATGATCAGTCGGTCCTGAGCCTCGTTGTACTCGATGCTGTCGCCGAGCAGGTGAGAGTCAAAGCTGATCGACATGCCGCCGGCGCGGCCGGTGAAGCGGCGAAACTGCTGCAGGGTGCGCTTGTCCGGCGGGATCTCGGGAGAGAGGCCATAGTCCTTGTTGCGGATATAGTCATAAAAAGCGTCGGGGCGCTCGTCATCCACCAGGCTCGAAAACGCTTCAAGCGTGATCGATTCGCCTCTTTTTGACTGATCGCTGGCGTAGTCGATCACGGCGTCAGTCTTCTCGCGGCTTTGCGATTCATCCATCGACTCGTTTTCAACGTAGTCACTGAAGGCCTTGAGCAGGGTGCGGGTTTCGCTGGTGGCGTCCACGCCCTCGGTGCAGCCCAGAAGCGCCTGAAAATCCTCGCTGAGCTTTTTGCCGCCGCGGTCGCGGGTAAAGGCAATATATTGTTTTGACTGGCCCGCCTGCCACTGGGTCAGATCAATGCGCACGGCCAGCGTCATCTGGCTCAGATTGAGCTGGCGGCCGGTCGTGACGTTGCGATGTTCATCAAGCGTGAAGCCCTCCCGATAATGCAGCAGCGCTACGGTCAGAAACTCTGCCTCACCCTGGCGTGCGTGAACAAACAGCAGCGGCCCACCGGTGGACAGATGTTCATCGATCAGCGCGCGAAAGCGCTCGGCACCCTTCTGGGTGAACGCGACAAAATCGAGGTTGCCGGCCAGATACTCTCCCAGAGCATGGGCAAACGCCCCTGATTCATCGGCGCCGTTGAAATGGCCCCAGCCCTTGGTCTTGCCGTTGAAGGTGGCATTGAACTGGTTGAGCAGCGCATCCATTGCTTCCGAGCCAGCCATGGGCGCCGGTGCAGGATTCAGGGTCGTGCTCTGGTCATCAGCGGATTTGTCTAGGTAATGGACGATGCTTTGAACAATCGGCATGACAGTCATCCGGCAGAAAATGTGGCGCGATGATACCGCGCCAGACCCTTCAGGGGCAGGGTCATGGCTTGAGGCCGGTGACGCAGGGCGTCATGATGACCGCATGATAATGTCTCCTGTACGTGATTACCGCCGTGAAGATTTCAACGCCCTGATGGCCCTCTATGAGCGCAGCAAGGGCGATGAGTTTCGCTTTGAATCGGGCTTCCCCGAGCGCTTTTCGGTTATACCGTTACCTTTGGACGAAACACGTTTGAAGGCGTTTGGTAAATCCGAGGCACTGGTGGTAGAGGCTGAAAATAAAGAAGGTCTTGCCGGAGTGATCTACTGGCAGACGCCTCGCATCGTGGGGCTGCTGGTGGATCCGGACTCGCGTGGCGCGGGGCTGGGTCGGGCATTGATGGCGGCGGTACTGGCCCGGATGGGGGAGACCGCCACTCTGGAGGTGGTGGCCTCCAATGCACCGGCCATCACACTTTATGAGTCATTGAGCTTTCAACGCGCCGGCCAGCGCGAAGGTTTCTATCAGGGTGTGCCGGTCACGGTGCTTGTGATGCGACGTGGCCCTGCAGGCTGATGTCGCCCTGAGCCTGGCGGTGCATCGGCGCGTAATGCCCTTCAGCGGCACTGGAAGATGAATGACCGCCAGCGAAGATCATGCCGTAGATCAGAAAAGCAGCACAGGCCATCGCAAGGCATTTGTCTGTCAGCATCATGAGGGTAGGGCTCCCGATGTCGAGTCATGTTCCAGGTCCTGACTAAACTGCAGCGATCTCGTGACCGTTTAATGACAGTGCCGATCGGAAAAAAGCGTGTTTGCACGAGCATTTTTCACGGAAGCCGGCTAATGCGGCGTTTCTGGTCTATAACTCAACGGTAGTGCGACACATTTAATGCCACAGTAAGATTTCTGCTCGGTGTGTTCTTCCATGGAAGGAGATCAATTCATGTCACGTTTTTCCCGTTTCAATCGTACCGGTGCCCTGATGCTTGCCGCCGTGCTGGGCGCCACAACGCTGTCTGCCTGTACCACCACCAGCCCGTCCGACCGCCAGAGCCAGACGGCGCAGCGTGCAGAGCTTGATCAGAGCGTGCAGGAAACCCTTGATCGTCTCTACCGTACGGCGCCTCAGGCACGCAGTCTGGTGCAGCAGTCGAAGGGGGTGTTGGTGTTCCCGGGCGTACTGGGGGCAAGTTTCGTGTTCGGCGCCAGCCACGGCGAAGGGCAGCTGCTGATCGATGGTGCTGATGCCGGCTACTACACCACTACCAGCGGTTCGGTCGGCTTTCAGGCCGGTGCCCAGTCGCAGGCGATTGTTTATCTCCTGATGAGTGAAGGCGCCCTCAATCGTGTTCGCAGTGACAATGGCTGGTCGATCGGCGCCAATGCCGGGGTCGCCGTGGCCGATGTCGGTGCCAATGGTCAGATCACCAACAATACCGCCAATCAGGAAGTGGTCGCCTTTGTCATGAACAATCAGGGCATACAGGGCGGGGTGTCGCTTGAGGGCGCGAAGATTTCCAAGGTAGGCCGTTAGGCTCAGGCTTCATGAGCGGGCTTTTGCCCGCCATTTGAGCATGAAAAAACCCACCGTCTGGTGGGTTTTTTTCATGCACGGCCCGGGGCACTGGGTCAGGCGTTTTCGGGAAACTCTGCGTTATGGAAGACGTTTTGCACGTCGTCCAGATCGTTGAGCATGCCCAGAAACTTCTCGAGATGGGCGACGTCCTCTCCTTCGACCGGGGTGCTGGTCTGGGGCACGAACTGAATTTCGTCAGTGTCGAACTCCATCTCGCCGAAGGCGTCCAGCAGCGCCTGCTTGGCTTTGGCATACTCGGTGTGTGGGGCAAAGACCGTGAGTCTGCCGTCCTCGTTTTCGATGTCGGTCACATCGACGTCGGCTTCCATCAGCGCTTCAAGCACGGCATCTTCATCCTCGCCCTTGAAGACGAAAATGGCGCTATGATCGAACATGTGACTGACGCTGCCGGGCGTGCCGATCTTGGACTTTGTCTTGGTGAAACAGCCGCGCACGTCACCGAAGGTGCGGTTGGGATTGTCGGTCAGACAGTCGACGATCACCATGCAGTTGCCGGGACCAAAACCCTCGTAGCGTGCCGGTGAAAAGTCTTCACCGCCTGCACCGCTGGCCTTGTCGAGCGCCTTGTCGATCACGTGTGACGGCACCTGATCCTTTTTGGCCCGCTCGATCAGACCGCGCAGCGTCAGGTTGCCCGAGGGGTCCGTGCCGCCCGACTTGGCGCAGACGTAGATTTCGCGTCCATACTTGCTGTAGACCTTGGTCTTGGCGTCGGCCGTTTTGGCCATGGATTCCTTGCGGTTCTGGAAAGCCCTGCCCATATCGAATTCCGTTCCTTGATTACCATTATGTGACGATTTTACTTTAACCCTGCGGGGAGCGAATAGCGTTATTTGAAACGATCCGTGTCGGCCCCTGAAAGTAAGCGTCTCACGGATATTGCGCATCGGCTCTGTTATGCTGCGCGCCCTGCACCCATTGCCTGGCATGACGGGCAGTCCCTTCTTTACAGCCTACAAGGATTTGTCTTCATGTCGAACGATGTTCCAGGCGCTGCGACCGATTTCGCTTCGCTGGCCCTGCCGCCGGCGCTTTCGGATAACCTGGCAACGCTTGGCTATCACACCATGACCCCGATTCAGGCCGAAAGTCTGCCGCTGATGCTGGCCGGGCGGGACGTGATCGGCCGCGGGCGGACCGGGTCCGGCAAGACAGCGGCGTTCGGGCTTGGCCTGTTGGCGCGTCTGGATGTGAAACGTTTTTGCGTGCAGACCCTGGTGCTGTGTCCGACGCGCGAACTGGCCGATCAGGTCGGTGAAGAGATTCGGCGTCTGGCCCGCGGCTGTCACAACATCAAGGTGCTGACCCTGTGCGGCGGCGTGCCGATCGGGCCGCAGCGCGAATCACTGTTTCACGGCGCGCACATCATTGTGGGCACACCCGGTCGGGTCGATGACCACCTGCGTCGCGGTTCACTGAGCCTTGAAGCACTGAACGTGCTGGTGCTGGATGAAGCCGATCGCATGCTCGACATGGGCTTCCAGGACGCGCTGGATGCCATTATCGAGGTGACGCCGCAACACCGTCAGACGCTGCTGTTCAGCGCGACGTGGAGTGAAGCACTGGCTCCGGTCGCCGGCAGGGTCATGAAGGATCCCATCACCATCGAGGTGGATACCGATCACGACGAGCAGAGCATCCATCAGCATTTTTACGCCGTCGAGGATGACGCGATGCGCCTTGAAGCGTTAAGGCGCCTGTTGCTCAAGTATCGTCCGACCTCAAGCGTTGTGTTTTGCAACACCCGCCGCGAGGTGCAGGCCGTAAGTGATGCGCTCAACGATCATGGCTTTGATGCTGCCGCGCTTCATGGTGACATGGAGCAGCGTGACCGCGACCGCACCCTGATTCTGCTGGCCAACGGCAGCATTTCGGTGCTGGTGGCCACCGATGTGGCGGCGCGCGGGCTGGATATCGAGGCGCTGGATGCGGTATTCAACTATCAGCTGGCTCATGACATGGAAACGCATGTTCACCGGGTCGGACGTACCGGCCGCGCCGGCGGGCAGGGCGCTGCCCATAGTCTGGTCGGTGAGCGTGAGCGAGCGCGGCTCTCGCTTTATGAAGCGCAACAGGGAAGCAGCATCACGCTTGAGGCGCTGCCGGAAGCCAGCGTACTGTCGCGTACGCCCTTTAGACCCATGATGGCGACGTTGATGATCGATGCCGGCAAAAAACAAAAGATTCGCCCGGGCGATATCGTGGGCGCACTGACCGGTGACGCCGGTATCGATGCCGCTCAGGTCGGCAAAATCAAGGTGCTGGAGCGCAATGCCTGGGTGGCCGTGCATCGCGACGTGGCGGATGCCGCGCTGGCTCATTTGAACAACGGTCGCCTCAAGGGGCGCAGCTTTCGAGCCCGCCGGATATCGCGTTGATCCCCCGATATCAGGTACGGATCATGTACGTTGTGTGCCGATACGGTCATCATGACCACTGTGCCAGACTGTCATGACAGGAGTGAACAAAGAGGTCGCATGAAAATTCCCAAACGATTGCAGCCACTGGTAGATGATGGGCTGATTGATGACATCGTGTTTCAGCTGCAAAGTGGCAAGGAAGCCCAGGTCTATGTGGTGCGCTGTGGCAGTGAACTGCGCTGTGCCAAGATCTTCAAGGAGGCCAGCCAGCGCAGCTTCAAGCAGGCCGTGCAGTATCAGGAAGGGCGCCAGGTGCGTAACAGCCGCAGAGCCCGTGCCATGTCCAAGAAAACCCGCTATGGCCAGCGCGAGCAGGAGTCGGCCTGGCTCAATGCCGAGGTAGACGCCCTGTATCGGCTCTCCGATGCCGGCGTGCGCGTGCCCGAGCCGCATGGTTTTGTCGACGGCGTACTGCTCATGGAGATGATCGTTGATGGCGAGGGTGACCCCGCCCCACGGCTCGATGACGTCAAGCTCGATGAGGCGCAGGCCATCGAATATCACCACCGGATCGTGGTCGATGTGGCGCGCATGCTGTGTGCCGGACTGGTTCACGGTGATCTGTCGGAATTCAACGTTCTGGTCGGGCGTGAAGGGCCGGTGATCATCGATCTGCCGCAGGCCGTCGATGCAGCCGGCAACAACAACGCCTCGCGGATGCTGCTGCGTGACGTCGACAACATGCGTCGCAGCTTCGGCCGCTATGCCCCGTCGCTTTTAAACACCGACTACGGTCTGGAAATCTGGTCACTCTATGAAGCCGGCGAGCTTTATCCCGACTATCCGCTGACCGGCACCTTCGACCGCGACAGTGCCAGCGTGGATGTCAGTGATCTGCTGGAAGTCATCGAGGACGTGCGCGAAGAAGAGCAGGAGCGCCAGCGTCGCGAGCAGGAGCAGGACGAAGAAGACCGGGACATCAGCCAGTAATCGAGGCCTTGAAGGGAGGGGGTGGCGTTGCGCTCGACTGCAACAGTGACGTCATGGCCTCCTCGCTGAGCGGACGGCTGAAATGATACCCCTGCAGACAGTGCGCGCCGAGCTCGCACATGATATGTGCGACCTCGGCCGTCTCGATTCCTTCTGCGGTCACATCAAGCCCGCAGGCCTGTGCGATCTGAATGATGGCCCGCACGATCGTGATGTCCCGCCCCGAGTGCGCCTCGGCCAGCTTGATCACAAAGCTCTTGTCGATCTTGAGAATATCCAGCGGCATCCACTGCAGATAGCTCAGTGCGCTGTAGCCGGTGCCAAAGTCATCAAGCGCCAGCCTGACCCCCAGCGCTCGTAGCCGCGCCAGTCGCTCGAGGACCGGTTTCTCGGCCCGGATATAGAGACTCTCCGTAATTTCCAGAATGAGACAGCTGGCCGGCAGGCCGCTTTTTTCCAGTGCATGGGTCACATGGTTGACGAAGGCTTCTTCACGCAGCTGAAGCGGTGACACGTTGACCGAAATGTTTTGAAAGCCGTCATGTTCACGTCGCCACCGCGCGGCGGTATGGATGACGTCATGCAGCATCTGCCGGCCTACCTCACGAATCAGCCCCTGCTCTTCCATATAGGGAATGAATTCGGCAGGGCCCGGTGCATCGGGGGCCTGCCAACGCAGCAGCGCCTCGGCGCCGACGATCTGGTGATCACGCGACACAATGGGCTGAAAGAACGCTACGAACTCTCGCTGCGCCACGGCCTGGCGTACGCGCAGGGCAAGCTGCTTGCGCCGCTCGAGCTGCTCGGCAATCTCTGCATCAAAGCGGCGCAGGCTGGTGCTGCCTTCCTCGCGGGCATGGCTCAGGGCAGTATCGGCGGCGTAAAACAGGGCGTGTCCATCGCTGGCATCGTCGGGGTAGACGGCAAGGCCGGCACTGAAGCTCGGCTCGATGCGAAAGTGATCCAGCATCAGAGGCTGTTGCAGATCAAACAGCAGATCCCGGACGACCATGTCGGCATGGGCGACATCGATCAGGGGCAGCAGCAGTACGAACTCATCGCTGCCCAGACGCGCCACGCTGCGACTCAACGGTTCACTTTCCAGACGACGCGCAATCTCGAACAGATAACGGTCGGCGATTTCATGGCCGTGCTCTTCGTTGATTTCTCCAAACCCGTCCAGGTCGAGATACAAAAGCGCCAGCGGTTGCGTATCAATGGTGATGGTTTCGAGATCACGAAAGAACGCGGCCCGGTTCAGGGCGCCGGTCAGGACATCCCGCCAGGCCATGCGCTCGATGGCCTGACGGTCACGTTCACTCTTGTAGACGTGAGACAGCTCGCGTACCAGAGCCAGCACCATCTCCTGACTGAAGGCCGCGTCGTCGTCTTCCAGATAGGAGAAAAGCTCCACCGCACCCATGCACTGTTCCCCGATGCCAATGCCGCAGAGAAAGCGCCGTGGCATGTTCTCCGGCCAGCGTTTTTCGTGCGTGATGCGCTCATCGGTTCTGAACTCGAGCGGACTGGCCCTCTCAAGCCATACCCGTGCCGAGGCGGTCAGGCTGTCTCCCGGTCGGGTCAGCGGATTTTCCCCTTCACACAGGGCAGACACACGTACCGGCGGGGTGATGTTGTCAAAGGGCTTGTAGACAACGCGGCAATAACGCCAGACGGTGTGTTTCAAAAGCGCCTTCAGGGCCTCCTGAGTGGCCTGACGAAGGCGCATGCTGCCGTGCGTCTGTGTGGCGACCTGTGAGATGGCATGAAGCTTTAACTTCTCGCGATACAGGCGGCGTGTGCTGGTTTCGGCCACCTGTTCGGCATCATGGCGCGCCTGGCGCTCACGGGCGAGCTGCCTTTTCAGGCGTTCGATGGTGTCAGTCAGGCTTTCGGGGCGTGGTGTTTTCATCAGATCGTTATGCGAAAAAGGCAGTGCTCATCACCGCGATGGCGACACTGTATATGGTCGATGTCCACGGTTTCGTTGAAATAATCGCTGCAGCCCTGCATGAGCCCGTGAGCAAGACTGCACATACCGCGTGCCGAGCAATATTCCATCACCATGCTGTGGCTGGAGACCTCATGATAATGAAAGACCGGCACGCTGGCATCGGGATGAAACCTGACCACCTCGGGGTGGATGACATTATTGAGTGCCTTGAGCATCGAAAACGTCGTGCTGAAACGCTCAAGCAGTCCCGGATAAATTCCGCCAAGTCGCGGCAGCATTTCCCGCCCCAGCCACTGAAGGCAGGCCTGCGGTGTCATGGCCAGCTGATGACTGGCGGCATTGACCAGCGCCAACATGTCATGATCGGCGTAGTTGCCAAGCGATGACCAGGCGCCGCTGACCCGAGCATTTTCAAGCATCTCCTCCCAGGTACACTCATCAAACCGGGTGACGATGATGTCGTTGAACATGTTGAAAATGATGCCTTTCACGTCCTGACTCCCTCCCTGCATGGCCATCCATGCCAGATCATGCGCTGTCTGTCCCCTTTATCGGCCAACCATGGACGGTCTAAAGCCTGCCCGGTCCCAGGAAAAAGAGGATTGTGGAACAGCACGGCACAAAGGCTGTGACATTGCAACGATGGCGCTCCGGTTTTCACGAGAACTTGCCTGCCCTATTAAGGTCTACTTCAGCATCTTCGACAAGAGGCATGTGCCGGCAGGACATGGCCATGGCTTTTTTCGTTCTCTGCTACCCGGTCCGGTGGTGTAAGGAGTGCGTTTTGAGCGTCAAGGGTGAAGGTCGAAAGGAGGCTGCTGCAGTCGAGCAGCAGGAAGCGGACGCCTCGGTGGCTGTCCATGAACGCTGGCATGATCTTTTTCACCAGCATCGTCACCGCTGGCAGGCCGGACTGATTCTGCTGCTGTTTGTACTGGCCCTGCTGGCCTGCTGGCATTTGCTTGAGCAGATGAATCCGGCCCTTTTGCACGGCGCCATCATGGCCGTGCCGAGCCACGCCGTGGTGCTGGCGGTCTTGACGACGCTGTTCGGCTTTGTATCGCTGATCGGCTATGAGTGGTCTGCGGCGCGATTTGCCGGTGTGACATTGCCATGGCGGGTGCTGGTGACAGGCGGGCTCTGTGCGCCTGCGATCGGCAATGCCGTCGGGCTTTCCATGCTGTCGGGGGCGGCGGTCAGAAGCCGTCTCTATGGCGTGCACGGCGTCGGCGGTCGGGAAGTCATGCGCATGTCGGGGTTTACCAGTCTGGCACTGGGCGGCTCGCTGCCACTGCTGGCGGCCATGGCAGTGCTGTTGGCCCCCTCCCGGGCGGCGCAGCTGCTTTCCCTGCCGATGGCGGTGGCCGTGTCGGCGGCAGGGGCGGTGCTGGCGCTGTATCTGGTGCTGGTGCTCTGGTGGCGCCGGGGAGAGGTTAAGTCCGACGCCGGGGTCGTGCATGTGAGCTTTCGCCGCTGGTGTCTGAGCCTGCCGACCCTGCGCCTGGCGGGCAATCAATGTCTGATCACGCTGCTGGATGTGGTCCTTGCCGCCGGGACGCTGTATCTGTTGCTGCCCCATGCACCGGTCTTTCCGGCCTTTGTCATCATTTATCTGCTGGCACTGGCCGGCGGTGTGTTGAGTCATGTGCCAGGCGGTGTCGGGGTCTTTGAGGCCATCATGCTGGCAGCGCTTTCCCACTCGGTAGGGCTTGCGCCACTGACGGCGGGTCTTTTGCTCTATCGACTGATCTATGTGGTGTTGCCGCTATTGCTGGGGTGTGTGGCGCTTTTGTTCATGGAGGCGCGCCGCTCTCGACGGGCCCGCACGGCGCTGGCCATGGCTTCCGGCATGGCAGCGCCGACCCTGTCGCTGCTGGTGTTTCTGACCGGAGTGGTGCTGCTTTTTTCAGGCGTTACGCCCGCTGTCAGTGCGCGTCTTGATGTCCTGGGCGAGCTGGTGCCGCATCGGCTGGTGGATGCCTCGCATCTGGCCGCCAGTCTGATTGGTGTGCTGTGTCTGTTGTTGGCCAATGGTCTGCGCCGGCGTCTGTCAGCGGCCTGGGCACTGACCCTGGGGCTTTTGCTGCTTTCAAGCGTACTGTCGCTGCTCAAGGGGCTGGACTGGGAGGAGGCCGGCCTCGCGCTGGCCGTGGCCGGACTGTTGCTTGTCTTCCGGCGCGCCTTTTATCGACCCAGCCGACTGATGCAGATGCCGGTGTCTCCCTTCCATCTTCTGGCCTGTCTTTGTGTCGTGCTGGCGTCACTCTGGATCATGTTTTTTGTCTATCAGGACGTGCCCTATCGCAACCGGCTCTGGTGGCAGTTTGCCCTTGATGCCCAGGTGCCGCGGGCGCTGCGTGCCGAGCTTGGCAGCGCGCTTTTAATGGCAGGCATTGCACTGGCCTGGCTGATCCGTACTCAGCCCGGGGCCATTATCCTGCCCGATGAAGCCGCGCGACAACGGGCCGCCTCGATCATCAACGAGGGCAGCCATCCCGAAGGCTGGCTGGCCATGACCGGCGACAAGGCGTTTTTGTTCAATGACTCGCAGAGCGCTTTCATCATGTATGCCCGCCATGGGCGCAGCATGGTGGCGCTTTTTGACCCGGTCGGACCGGCCAGTGAGCGTGCCGAGATGATCTGGCGCTTTCGTGATCTTTGTGATCGTCACCACGCCCGTCCGGTGTTTTATCAGGTACGGGCAGAAAACCTGCACAGCTACATGGATATCGGCCTGAGCGCGGTCAAGCTGGGTGAAGAGGCACGCGTTGACCTGCGCACCTTCAATCTTGAAAGCAAGCAGCACAAGGGCTTGCGCTATTCCTGGAATCGCGGGCAGCGCGATGGGCTGTCGATCGAGTTTCTGGCGCCGGGAGAGGCGCCGCTGGCCCAGCTTGAGGCCATCTCCGATGCCTGGCGGCTGGCCAAGAGCGCTCGAGAAAAAAGCTTCTCGCTGGGGCGTTTTACGGCCTCGTATCTGGCGCACTTTCCTGTGGCGCTGGTGCGATACAACGGGGAGCCGGTGGCCTTTGCCAATCTGCTGGAAACGCACCGGGGACGAGAGGCCGGGATTGATCTGATGCGTGCCGGGGATCAGGCACCAAAGCTTGCCATGGAGTTTTTGATGATCGGGCTGATTCTGCACTATCAGGCCCGCGGGCTTGAGGTGTTCAGCCTCGGTATGGTGCCCATGGCCGGTATGCAACCGCGAGCCGGCGCGCCATTGGCTCAGCGGTTGGGGGCAGTGGTTTACCGCTACGGAGAGCATTTCTACAACTTTCAGGGACTCAAGCGATTCAAGGACAAGTTTGATCCCTGCTGGGAGCCGCGCTACATGGCGGTACCGGCAGGGCTGGACCCGCTGGTGGCGCTCAAGGACACCGCAGCGCTGATCGCCGGCGGCTATACCGGACTGGTGAGGCGTTGAGCATGATAAAAGAAAATCCGGGTATGTGGCGCCGCGGCGCTGTGGTCGTGCTGGTTTTGGTCGTGCTGGCCGGCGCCGGGTGGTGGTGGCAAAGACCGCCCGCGCCGAGCGTGACCACCACGCAGGTCGACGGGGCAACGCTGATGACGGCCCAGCCGGGGGGCAGGCCCACAAAACATGTTGTGATTGCGGCCACTTCGGATCAGCATTTCGATGATGACGCACTGCTGACGCTGTCCGAGCAGACCGGTGCCGAGCTGGTGCAGTTTATGCTGGATGACGGTGACGACTGCGACATGCAGCAGGCGCGTCTGATGCAGGCACGAAAATCGCTGGGTGATCAAACCGATCTGGTCGTGGGGCTGGGTCGCGGCGGTGCGCTGGCCTGGCGCTGGCTGGCCGGTCAGGACCGAGATCAGGCGCAGGCGCTGTCGGCAGGTTTTAGCGTGTCAGATATTGACTGTCGCATGCCCTTGCCTGCCAGCGGCCACCATGGAAAGTGGGACATCGTCTGGAACAATGATCCCGATGATGCGACCGGACGGTTTGTGCGTGGTCTGGAGGGGATTGAGGTACATACCACCATCGGTGATTACGGCGCTGCCAGTACCACCCTGGCCGCGCAGCGATTGGCGGCACTGCTCAAGGGCAGCGGTAGTACGCTTCCCACCATACCGTTGCCGGGGCAGGGCGATCAGACACATTCGAAGACGGTCACCCTTTATTACTCGGGTGACGGCGGCTGGCGTGATCTTGATCAGGTTTCCGGTGAATATATGGCGGCACATGGCTATCCGGTGGTGGGGGTGGATACGCTCAAGGCCTTCTGGCAGCACCGAAGTCCCGAACAGAGTGCCGCCGACCTGGCCGCGCTGATGGCAACGTATCGTCAGCAGTGGGGCGCGAAGCACTTCGTGCTGGCAGGCTACTCCTTTGGCGCCGATATCCTCCCGGCGCTTTATAACCGGCTCTCGCCGCAGGATCAGCAGGCGGTGTCGGCCATGATACTGCTGGCCTTTTCAAAAACGGCCGATTTCGAGATTGCCGTGAGCGGCTGGCTGGGCCAGAGCAATGGCGAAACACAGACAGGCCCTGAAGTGGCCCGTGTGCCGCCCGGCAAGCTGGTCTGTATCTATGGCCGTGAGGAGGCCCCGGACAGTGGTTGCTTGCAGCCCGAAATGAAAGGCAAAAGGATCCAGCTGCCGGGCGGGCATCATTTTGATCAGGACTATGGGCATCTGGCGCAGATCATGATCGAGCAAATCAATCAGAGGCTGCCGGCGGCATCGCAATAACGGCCGGGGTGGCGTTATTCGAGGTTGTGCATATAGTGATGGGCTGCGCGACCGCAAGAGGCTGCGTGACGCTGGCGACACGAATTTCCCTCAAGGGCTGAACATGTTTTTTCGTCCGATCAATGAGACGCTGTCTCTTTCGTTGCTTCATCCCCGCATGGCACCGGAGCTTTTTCGGCTGGTGGACGACAATCGTGGCCATTTGAGCCCGTGGCTTGGCTGGGTTGCCCACACGGCATCACCGGCAGACAGTGCCGAATTCATTCGTCAGACGCTGCATGATCACGCCGAAGGAAAGCGTCTGATCTGCGGGCTTCACGACCACCAGGGGCGCTCGCGACTGATCGGTCTGGTGAGCTTCAACGACATCATGCCCGCCACCGGTCGGGCCACTCTGGGCTACTGGCTGGGGGAACAGTGGCAGGGTCGTGGGTTGATGACGCTGGCCTGTCAGAGCATGGTGCGGCTGGCTTTTGAGCATTACGACCTGTACAAGGTGCAGATCTCGGCGGCCACCGGCAACACTCGAAGCCGTGCGGTCTGTGAGCGTCTGGGGGCCACGCTTGAAGGCGTGATCACGCGCGCCGAGAGCGTCAATGGCGTGATACACGATCATGCCGTTTATGGTCTGGCCCGCGAAGACATGACGTAACGGATATCGAAGCGACCATTCTGGCGATGGCCGTGGCTTTTCTACGCACCCCCTGGTCAGCGGGTAGCGCAACGCAGGGTCCGTTCATTAAAGTATCGACATGACCCTTTCCCCACGCGCATCGATTCAAGAGAGTCTCCATTGAACACACCCGAGCTGATCCATACCCGAATGAAACGCCTGCGACTGGTGTCGATTCTGGAGGGCACGACGTTATTGCTGCTGCTGGTGGTGGCCGTGCCGCTCAAGCATGTGGCCGGTCTGCCGCTAGCCGTCTCCATCATGGGGCCCATCCACGGGGTGGCCTTTTTGCTCTACCTGTCGGTGGTGTTTCGGGTTGTCTCCATGGGAGGCTGGAGCGGGCTGGATATCGCCCGCATGATTCTGGCGGCCTTTATTCCCTTCGGCGCCTTCATCAATGCCCCCTTCATGCGTCGCAAGGAATCGGACCTGGTGCGCATCATCGGCGAATAGATGATCCTTTATCCGGCCTGTCGAGATTCCAGACGCTGGTCACCTGCCGGCTGATGGCCAAAGTAGCGCTTGTATTCCCGGCTGAACTGAGAGGCGCTCTGATAGCCCACGGCACTGGCAGCACTGCTGACATTGTGGGTTCTGGCCGCGATCATGGCGCGCGCCTTTAAAAGCCGAATGCGCTTTTGATACTGCAGCGGCGACAGACGCGTAAACCGCTTGAAGTGATGATGAAAGGCCGAAGGGCTCATGTTGACCTTGTCGGCCAGAGTCTCGACAGACAGCGGGTTTGCGTAGTCACGATGCAGGGTCTCAAGCGCACGCCCGATGCGTCCATACTGGGTCTGCTGCTGTAAAAGCTGACGCAGCGATTCGCCCTGCGGGCCTCTGAGCGCCTCGAACAATACCTCACGAATACGCTGCCGGCCGAGCGCACGACACATGATCTCGTCATGGAGACATTCCAGCAGATGCACCACGCCATGGCCCATCGAGGAGGTCAGTGTCACGGCCGACATGGGTTCGGGCGGTGCAGCATTGGTGGCGGCGGTCGGCACGACCTGGCTCAGTTCACCCAGCATGATCATGTCGATGCTGATGAACACCCCCAGCAGGGGGGCCTGCGGCGTGGCCCGGGTTTCACATTCAAAGGGTACCGGCATGGCCTGGACCAGATAGTGGCCGGCGCCATAGTGGATCGTACGCTCTCCCAGATAACCGCTCTTTTCGCCCTGGGCGATGATGATCAACCCTGGCTCGTAGACCAGCGGCGTGCGCGGATGGCTGCCATGAAGGGCCATGAGCCGTACCCCCTCAAGGTCAGTAGGGATATAACCATCGCGGTCGATCAGGGGAGTGATCAGGTCGCACATGCGCTGCTGAAGGGCATTGGACGCGGGGTCGTGTGAAATATCAGGCAGGGCATCAGACATGGTGTTGAGATCCGTGGTGCGTGTCAGTATCTGCAGCAGGTGCGGGCAGTTGCAGGATTGTGCATGAAAAATGCGCTAATGATACCTTGTAACGGCCCGTCGTGCAGGAATAGGCAAGCACGAAGCAGTACCGTGTATGGTGTGAAAGCGCTTTCGCCGTCAGACTAACGTCACTTGAAGGTACCCGCTTGAGAAGAGTGGGTATCCGGTTTTGATGCGTCATGCGCAGGAGAAGTATTCATGTCAACACCCGCCAGGGGCTACGCCGCCCATAGTGCTGAAACCCCGCTTGCTCTCTGGAACTTTGAGCGCCGTACGCTGCGCGCTGATGATGTCTCCATCGAGATTCTTTACTGTGGCGTTTGCCACAGCGATCTACACTTTGCTCGCGATGACTGGGGCATGGCCACCTATCCGGTCGTTCCGGGTCATGAAATCGTGGGTCGTGTCACGGCCGTAGGCAGTGATGTGGTCACCTTCAAAACCGGTGATGTCGTGGGCGTAGGCTGCATGGTGGATTCCTGCCGCCAGTGCAGCTCCTGCAACAGTGGTCTTGAGCAGTACTGCGCCGAAGGGTTCACCATGACCTACGGCAGCCCTGACCGTCATGACAATACCCTGACTCAGGGCGGTTATTCCGATTCGGTCGTGGTCAGTGAGCGGTTCGTGGTGCGCATGCCGGAAGGGATTGACCTCAAGTCTGCGGCACCGATTCTGTGTGCCGGGATCACCACCTATTCACCGCTCAAGCACTACGGCGTAAAGCCGGGTGACAAGGTCGGGATCATCGGTATGGGCGGTCTGGGCCATATGGGTGTGAAGCTGGCCAGTGCGATGGGCGCGGAAGTGACGCTCTTTACCCGCTCCGAGTCCAAGGTGGCCGAGGCCAAAAGGCAGGGCGCCGATCATGTGGTGGTGTCCACCGATGAATCGCAGATGGCCGCCATGACCGAAACCTTTGATTTCATGCTTGATACCGTCCCGGTTCAGCACGACATCAACCCCTATCTCAATGCGCTCAAGCCGGACGGCACCCATATTCTGGTTGGCCTGCTTGAGCCGCTGGACCCGGCCGTCAGCGGTGCCAATCTGGTCTTTCGTCGTCGGGTGCTGGCCGGCTCGCTCATCGGTGGCATGCCTGAAACCCAGGAAGTGCTGGAGTTCTGCGCCGAGCACGGGATCACCTGCGATGTCGAGATGATCAACATCGATCAGATCAACGAGGCCTGGGACCGCATGCAAAAGGGCGATGTCCGCTATCGTTTCGTGATCGATATGGCCTCTCTCAAGGGCGACAACGCCGCCTGACAGGGGTGCTGCGGTCAGCCCTGTCGCTGATTGGCAAATGAATATCACGATAACCGGTGCCTCAGGGCGCCGGTTTTTTTATATCATGGCTCGATTTGGTGACGGGAAAGCGGTCATGCGCAGTGACGAGTTCTATATGTACCGGGCGCTGGATCAGGCGCATCAGGCGATGGCGGCAGGGGAGGTGCCGGTCGGGGCGGTCGTGGTCAGCGCAGAAGGCGACATCATCGGGGAAGGGTTCAACGCACCGGTCGGACGACACGACCCCACCGCGCATGCCGAGGTGCAGGCACTGCGCGATGCCGGCCAGCGTACCGGCAACTATCGGCTGACCGGCTGCACGCTGTATGTCAGTGTGGAACCCTGCCTGATGTGCACCGGCGCCATTATTCACGCCCGGATTGCCCGGCTTGTTTACGGTACGCCGGAGCCTCGCACCGGCATGGTGCAGTCAAAAGCCAATCTTTTTGCCCAGCCCTGGCACAACCATGACGTAGAAGTCGTCTCCGGCGTGCTGGCGGTGCCTGCCCGGCGGCTTTTGAAAACCTTTTTTGCCCACCGACGCGCCGCTACCTGACCGATTGAGGGCGGGCATCCAGAGCGCCTGCTACAACCACGCGATTACGGCCTGCCAGCTTGGCCCGATAAAGGGCCTGGTCAGCGGATTGAATCAACTCCGGCAGGGTGTCGCTGGCGCGACGAGTGGTAATCAGCCCGACACTGATGGTGACAAGCGTTTGGCCGTCATGTCTTGTCAGGTTCAGTGCCTCAATACCATGACGCAGCTGTTCGCCTACCTCGGCTGCCTTTTCAGGGGTGATGTCAGGCAGGCAGGCAATAAACTCTTCTCCGCCAAATCGAGCCAGCAACCCACCCTGTGTGGTCACGATATCCTGTAATCGATGCGCCACATCCTGTAGATAGCGATCACCTGTCGGGTGGCCCAGCAGATCATTGATCTGCTTGAAGTGATCGATATCCACAACGATGATCGTTCGGGGGCGGGTGGCATCAAGCTTTTCGACCCACTGACTGAAATAGCGCCGGTTGGGCACTTTGGTCAGTTCGTCGTGCTGTGCCAGCCACTCCACTTCCTGCTGCAGGGCAATACGCTTTTCCACCTCACCTCGCAGTCGATAGTTGGCATCCTTGACCCCGCTGTGACGTCGGCGCAGGCGGTGAAGAAAGTACATCAACAGATAAATCATCCAGGTGAAGATCAGCCCGGTGATCAGGACAATAGCCGGCAACTTGGAGCGCTCGTCAAACAGTCTGGCGTAGCTTGCCTCGGCGCAGATCGTGAAGTTGCTCTGACCCAGTCGCAGGATATTGCAGTGTTCCAGCATGCTCAGCGCTTCACGGGTATCGGAGCTGTAAAGGGTATTGCCATTCTGCATGACCCGGATGCGAAAGTTATGGCTGTCGCCGGCGTCATCGAGCGTGGCAAAGAGTCGGGCGGGATCGACCACGAAGCCGGCCACGCCTCTGATGGCTGCTGTATCAAGATCATGAATGGGCTGATAAAAGATCACGCCCCGACCACCGCTGGTCAGATTGACCATGCCGGTGGCGGTGGCCTGGCCCTGCAGGGCGCCGGCCAGCGTCTCACTATCATCGTTGGAGAGCACATGATGGCCCAGCAGGGGCTGATTGCTCTGTAGCGGATAGGCACGTCTGATGCGCGGACCCTGACGATCCACATAGGCGATGGTCTGCAGGTAGCCAAAATGTTCGGCAAGGTGGCGGGCTCGATGGGTCCAGGCCCTGCTGGAAGGCTCGCTGCCGGCGCTGTCCCAGCTGATGGCAAAGCGCTGCATGGCCTGATCGCTGACGTTGATCTCCTGGCCCAGTCTTTCACTGAGGGTATCAACGCGCGTACGCGCCACCTGGTTGACCTCGCGAATGTTCTGGCTGTTGTGATAATGCCAGAGCACCAGCAGGACCAGTAACACGGCCATCGAGGCGGCCAGTGCAATACCGATGTCGCCGGGGCGACGCTTTGGCCACTGTGTCATGACCTCGGCGCCCAGTAACAGGACGATCGTCAGCAGGGTGGGCGTTGACAGGGACACTTCATGAAGTGACACAAACCAGTGCTGCTCGACAAGATGCATCGCTGTCAGCATGGCTGCGATCGCAAGGCCGATAGGCGCAATTTCCGCGGGGCGCGAGGAGAAAAGCGGAAGAAGCGCCAAAAGCAGCAGCGCCAGAGTGATCAGAATGGAGGGTCGCAGCGAGTAAAAGGGCACCTGGCCTGGCCAGTGATCGAAAAGCAGCGACCACTGGGCGTAATTCATGACGGTGTCCGGCAGCAAAAAGGAGCCCAGCAATGCCAGCAGCGGTACCAGCGTCACAACGGTGATGATGATGGCAAAGGGCCTGAGAAGATGAGGTCGCCACCGTCGGGTGGCGTTCATCGCAAGCCTGGACAGGGTGACCATGCCCACCATCGCCAGCAGCAGATGCTCCATGGGTGGCGTCAGCCACCATCCTGCCACCACACAGGGCAGGGCAAGCAGGGGCAGTAGCAGGTCACCATGGCGGGCGAAGAAGGCTTTCATGGAACAGGCGGCACGGTCTCAAAGACAGGGGAGATAGTATTGCTGGCCGTGGCACGGGCAAGCGATGAAAATTGATGCTGGCTGCGTTCTACCCAGTTCAGGATTTCTTCATAGCGTTTAATGTTGCGCACATAAAGCGCGGCTACGTTACCACGTGCAAAGCCATGTTCTACACGGTTATACCAGCTGCTTTCCTGCAAAAGGGGCAGCATCTGCCTGACCGAGTCCCACTGATCGGGATCATGACCCTGAAGACGTGCCAGGCGTCGTGCATCATACAGGTGGCCAAGCCCAAGATTATAGGCGGCCAGCGTCATCCAGGTCCTGTCCGGCTCGGCGACGGCCTCGGGAATCCGGTCATGCAGATAGCGCAGATAGCGGGCGCCGCCATCAATGCTCTGCTGCGGATCTTCGCGATCATCCACATCCATGTGACTGGCCGTGGCTCGAGTCAGCATCATCAGTCCCTTGACGCCCGTGGGTGAAACGGCATCCGGCTCCCAGTGCGATTCCTGATAGCCCACGGCCGCCAGCAGCTTCCAGTCAAAACCGGTATCGCCGGCGGCGCGCTTGAAGTCAGGCATCCATTGATCAAGATTTGACCGGGCCTGCGCAATAAATCGCCGCGCGCCAACATATTCAAGATAGTCGTCATGACCAAAATACTTCTGTGTCAAAAGCGCAAGGTCACCCGTACGGCGCATACGATCGATAAAATCGTTGGCGCGCTCTACCAGCGAGGGGTCGGTATGGGCGGGGAAAGCCCACGCCAGGGTGACCGGGTCTCCGATCGTCAGCGCTCTTGCCACATCCGGAAAAAACAGTCGACTCAACTTGAACTCGTGAGCATAGACCACTGCGGCATCCAGTTCGCCACTTTCGACCATGGCCAGCAGATCCGTGGTTTCAAGATCCGGGCTTTCCCGCCAGGTCAGCGTTGGGTGGGTCCTTTGAAGCTCATGCAATACCCGACTGGTGCCGGCGCCAGCCACCGTGCCGATATCCAGCCCGTCCAGATCCTTGATCGTTTTAGGGGCCGGCGTCCCGCGTCGATACGCCACCATGGGCTGCATGGACATGATCGGCTGTGAGTAGGTCACGTCCTGACGCTGTCGATCCAGCACCAGCCCGGCGGCGCCGATATCGGTACGCCCGTTGGCAACGTTATCCAGCACGTCACTGATGTGTTGATCATCTTCCACGGCAAGGCTGACCCCCAGCTCGTCGGCGAAGCGGCGAAAGAGCTCGAACTCGAATCCGGTCGGACCCTGGCGGCCCTCATAGAAAGTGGCCGGTGTGTTGCGTGTGGCGATCTCCAGAAAATCGCGCTGCTTGACGTCGGAGAGGGTAGTGGGAGAAGCCATTGGCATCAGCGCGGCAGACCACGTCGAGATCGCGCGGGCAGGCGTCAGCAGCAGCAAGAGTGCCACCACAAGCCCTGCAATCTGTCGGGTTGTGCGTAAAAGATGCCTGTGCATTGGAGAAAACGGCCGTTTGAAAGAGCACCCAGGATACCGATGGCAGATACCCCCGGCTAGCCGATGGCTCTTAACTGCACGATAGCCTCAGTCTTTCGACTGAGGCCGATCCATGTCGCGCGCTGCCCTCCGGGCTTCGCCAGGCGAGTCGCTTTCCAGTATGATGACGCCCTCGCCGCCTGGCGCTGTTTCAACACGGGGAGCGTGATCCTTTCGATGGCGCTCCCGCACCACACCTCATTTCCTGTCAGTCAGTAGAGGCTTCGTTCGTCATGCTCGAGCTGCACGGCCAGAGTGCCCTTTCTTCCTTTCGTCATGCCCGCCTGCTTGCCCGCCTGCGCGAGGCCATGCCGGGCGTGACCGGTGTGCAGGCGATGCACCGCTATTTTCTGGACGTCGAGCAGGCGCCGGAGCCCGGGGTGCTCGAGCGACTCTGTGCGCTGCTTGAGGCCAGTGAGCGTGCGGACTCGACGCCGACAGGCGCGCTGTATCTGGTCGTGCCGCGCTTTGGAACCGTCTCCCCCTGGTCTTCCAAGGCCACTGACATCGCCCACAACTGCGGGCTGACTGACGTGCGTCGCATCGAGGCGGGCGTGGCCTATTTTGTCGAAACCGACACGCTGCCCTCGAAAGAGGAGGTCGAGGCGATTCGACAGGTGCTGGCCGATCGCATGACACAGACCGTGCTGGTGGACGCCAGTGACGCCGCGAAGCTGTTTCAGCGCCATTCGCCGGCCCCGGAAAGCCATGTGGACATTCTGGGTGGCGGGCGCAGTGCGCTGGTCGAGGCCAACGTCACGCTGGGCCTGGCGCTGGCCGAGGACGAAATTGACTATCTGGTCGAGTCCTTTACTGGTCTGGGGCGCAATCCCAGCGATGTTGAGCTGATGATGTTCGCTCAGGCCAATTCCGAACACTGTCGCCACAAGATCTTCAACGCTGACTGGCGCATCGATGGTCAGGCGCAGACACACTCCCTGTTCGGTATGATCCGCAACACTCACAAGTGTTCGCCGGACAATGTGCTGTCTGCCTACAGCGACAACGCCGCCATTATCCGTGGCCATGAAGCGGGTCGCTTTCTGGCCGACAGCCGTGACTTTCGTTTTGTCACCCATCAGGAACCGATCCATATCCTGATGAAGGTTGAGACGCACAATCACCCAACCGCCATTGCCCCCTATCCGGGCGCGGCCACCGGCGCCGGCGGCGAGATTCGTGACGAGGGCGCCACAGGCCGTGGCGGCAAGCCCAAAGCGGGCCTGACCGGTTTTACTGTCTCCAATCTGCGTATTCCCGAGCTTTTGCAGCCCTGGGAGGCATTCGATTACGGCAAGCCCGAGCGCATCAAGAGTGCACTCGACATCATGATCGAGGCGCCGATCGGCGCGGCGGCGTTCAACAACGAATTTGGCCGCCCGGCACTCAATGGCTATTTTCGCACCTACGAGCACGACGTGGTGGGTCCGGCCGGCGTCGAGCGGCGCGGCTATCACAAGCCCATCATGCTGGCCGGCGGCTATGGCAGCGTACGGGATGAGCACGTGCTCAAGGGCGAGATTGCCGAAGGCGCAAAGCTGATTGTCATGGGCGGGCCCGCCATGCTGATCGGACTGGGCGGCGGGGCGGCCTCATCCGTGGCCTCCGGCAGTACCAGCGACGCGCTGGATTTTGCCTCGGTACAGCGCGACAACGCCGAGATGGAGCGTCGCGCCCAGGAAGTCATCGATCGCTGCATTGCGCTGGGCGAGGACAACCCGATCAGCTTTATCCATGACGTGGGCGCCGGCGGGCTTTCCAATGCGCTGCCGGAACTGGTCAAGGATGGCGGCCGCGGTGGCCTGTTCAATCTGCGCGATGTGCCCAGTGCCGAACCCGGCATGACGCCGCTGGAAATCTGGTGCAACGAGGCGCAGGAACGCTATGTGCTGGCCGTGGCACCGGAATCGATCGAATATTTCGAATCGCTGTGCGCGCGCGAGCGCTGCCCGTTTGCCGTGGTCGGCGAAGCCACGCGAGCGCATGAGATTACGGTCGTCGACAAGCACTTTGAAAGCCGTCCCATCGATCTGCCCATGAGCGTGCTGTTCGGCAAGCCGCCGAAAATGCAGCGCAGTTTCGAGCGCCGTGAGGTCAGTCAGCCGGCCCTGATGCTGGACAATCTCGACCTCAATGAAGCCATGGATCGTGTGCTGCAACTGCCGGCAGTGGCTTCCAAAAGCTTTTTGATCACCATTGGCGATCGTACCGTGGGCGGCATGAGCGTGCGCGACCAGATGGTCGGCCCCTGGCAGGTGCCGGTGGCGGACTGCGCCGTCACCACGGCGTCGTTTGATACCTTCGCCGGTGAGGCCATGGCGATGGGTGAGCGTACGCCTGCCGCGCTGATCTCGCCGGCCGCCTCGGCACGCCTTGCCGTCACCGAGGCAATTACCAATATCGCCGCCGCGTCCATCGAGTCCCTTGGCGATATCAAGCTGTCGGCCAACTGGATGAGTGCTGCCGACCACGAAGGCGAAAACCAGGCGCTGTATGACGCGGTACATGCCGTAGGCATGGAACTTTGCCCGGCACTGGGCATTGCCATTCCGGTTGGCAAGGATTCCATGTCGATGCGCACTGCCTGGCGCGATGGCGAGCGCGACAAGGCCGTCACGGCGCCGCTGTCGCTGATTATTTCGGCCTTTGCCCCGGTCAGCGATGTCCGAAAAACCCTGACCCCGCAGCTCGATCCGCGTGAAGAGACCGAGCTTCTCCTGATTGATCTCGGTCGTGGCAAGAACCGTCTGGGCGGTTCGGCCCTGGCGCAGGTTTATGGCCAGCTGGGTGCCCACGCGCCGGACCTTGATGCCCCCGAAGATCTGGCCGGCTTTTTCAACGCCATTCAGACCCTCAATCGTGACAACCAGCTGCTGGCCTATCATGACCGCAGCGACGGCGGGCTTTTGACCACGCTGGCCGAAATGGCCTTTGCCGGTCATTGCGGTCTGGCTGTCACGCTTGACGCGCTGGTGCGCGATGCCCATCAGGCGACCGAGGCACTCTTTGCCGAGGAGCCGGGCGCCGTTATCCAGGTGCACCGTGACGAGGTTGATGCCGCACTGGCCACGCTGGCAGCGGCAGGTCTTGGCGAATGCGTACATCGCATCGGTGCGCCGACCGGAGATGATCGCTTCTCGGTCACGCTTTATGACGCCGTATTGATCGAGACCACCAGGGTTCATGCCCTTCGCACCTGGGCGGAGACCAGCTATCAGCTGCAGGCCCGTCGCGATAATCCCGACTGCGCCCGCCAGGAATTTGACGGCCTTGATGAAACCCGCAATCCGGGGCTGCATGCCTCGCTGAGCTACGACGTTAATGACGACGTGGCCGCGCCCTTCATCAACAAGGGGGCCGCGCCACGGGTGGCGATTCTTCGCGAGCAGGGCGTCAACGGACAGCTCGAGATGGCGTGGAATTTCATCAACGCCGGTTTCGAAGCCATCGATGTTCACATGTCGGACATTCTGGAAGGGCGTGTGGATCTGGCCGACTTCCAGGGGGCGGCGGCCTGCGGCGGGTTTTCCTATGGGGACGTGCTGGGGGCCGGTGGCGGCTGGGCGAAGTCGATTCTCTTCAGTGAGCGCGGGCGCGATCAGTTTGCACACTTTTTCGAGCGTGAAGACACCTTTGCCCTTGGCGTGTGCAACGGCTGTCAGATGCTTTCCCAGCTCAAATCGCTGATTCCCGGCGCCGATCACTGGCCGCGCTTTGTGCGCAACCTGTCCGAGCAGTACGAGGCGCGCGTCTCCATGGTCCGCGTCGAGTCCACGCCATCGCTTTTCCTGGCCGACATGGCAGGCTCCCGGATGCCGATTGCCGTGGCCCACGGGGAAGGGCAGGCGCAGTTCCGCGATGGCAGCCATCTGCGTCAGGCGCAGGCCAGCGGCACGGTCGCACTACGCTACGTCGACAACCTTGGCGAGGTGACCACCGGCTATCCGGCCAACCCCAACGGCTCACCGTCCGGGATTACCGGTCTGACCAGCAGCGATGGCCGCGTGACCATCATGATGCCGCACCCCGAGCGTGTGGCACGTGCCGTGACCAACTCCTGGCGTCCGCAGGAGTGGCAGGAGGCCGGCGGCTGGATGCGCATGTTCCGCAACGCAAGGAAGTGGGTAGGCTAGGCGTTGTTCGAAAGCGGTGACTGGAGATAAAAAAGGGCCTCTTGTCGAGGCCCTTTCGTGTGTCAGGCACATCTTGTGCCAGCAAAAGCTCAGCTCTGCGGACGTGCGGCCGGAGTCAAAAAGCGTACGGTCGGTGCCGCTTCCAGCAGCGGGTCGGTGCCTTCCTTGAAGGGCTTGTAGTGCGGCATTTCCATGTGCTTGTCAAACGCCGCGCGATCGGTATAGACCTCATGAAGAATGACGGTGTTGCCATCGCCTTCCGGCACCAGCACATCAAACTGATGGCAGCCGCTTTCATTGGCCAGCGACTCGTTGGCGTCGTTGTGGGCCAGCGCCAGAAACGCATCGCGCTGACCTTCCCGGATGTTGAATTCAGCCAGAACGACAAAATTGGCATTGGTCGTGCTCATCATGATTCTCCTGCAGACATTGAAATTTTCGAAGCGGTAACAAGGCCTTGTGACATTAATACGATTGCTTGTCAGTGAACTCTGGGCGCTGGACCCATGCCCATGCGTTCATGAAACTCTGCCACGGCGCTTCGCAAAAGCTCCAGAAGTCCCGGCACCAGTGCAATGCCCTGCTCGGGACCTGCCACAAACTGCTCTACGCTGACATGAACGGCTTCACCGTGGATGACGACCTTGGCCGCCTTGATGGCATTCATGACGTCATTGGCAACGTCGAGCAACTGGGCGCGGTCCGTGCTGGCATCGGCCTGCCAGACCCCGGGCAGCATCAGCTGGAAAAAGGCCGGCTCGTCTTCGGCCACGACCAGCACGAACTCAAGGTTTTCGAGCGTGATGCGCGCCGCGTGAGTATCGATGGCCTCCACCTGGAAATCCATGGCGCCCAGGCCTTCAATGTAGTGCTCGATCTGTGTGTTGGCCTGCATTGCGCGCCTCTTTGGTCACCGGAGGTGACGGTTTTAAACATTCAGCCAGTCCCGCAACCCAGGGATTACAGGACCAGTATAAGGATATGTCAGCGTCTTTAACGACACCCCCACAGCTACGCCCCTATCAAAAGGAGGCCGTCGAGCGCGTCGTCGGTCATTTCCGCCGCAGTCACGACCCGGCCGTGGTGGTTTTGCCCACCGGCAGCGGCAAGAGCCTCGTGATTGCCGAGCTGGCGCGCATTGCCCGCGGCCGCGTGCTGGTGCTGGCCCATGTCCGTGAGCTGGTGGCACAAAATCATGCCAAGTATGAGGCCTATGGGCTTCGCGCCGACATCTTCAGCGCCGGTCTGGGGCGACGCGACAGTCAGCGCCAGGTGGTCTTCGGCTCGGTGCAGTCCGTCATCAACGCGCTTGATGAGTTCGATGATGGTCAGTTCACGCTGCTGGTCATTGATGAGTGCCATCGCGTCGCGCCCATGGTGGACGACAGGGCGGACGGCAAGCGTCGACAGTCGCCCGGCAGCTACCAGCGGGTGATTGATCATCTGCGGGCGAGCCGGTCGGATATCAAGGTGCTGGGCCTGACGGCGACGCCCTATCGGCTAGGGCAGGGGTTTATCTATTACCGCCACTATCACGGCATGGTACGCGGCCCGGAAACCTCGTTTTTCCGCGACTGCGTATTCGAGCAGCCCCTGCGCGTCATGGTCAGACAGGGCTATCTGGCCGAGCCCCGACGCATTGATGCTGCCATCGCCCGCTATGACTTTTCACAGCTCTCGCCCCGCATTGGCGGGCAGTACGCAGAGTCCGATCTTAACCGGGTGGTCAGCGGCAATCGGGCAACGCCGGTCATTATCGAAGATGTGATGGCACAGGGCCATGACCGTCAGGGCGTGATGATCTTTGCCGCCACTGTGGCGCATGCCGAGGAGATCATGGGCTATCTGCCCGAGGCGCAGGCGGCGCTGGTCACCGGTACCACCCCCGGGCGCGAGCGAGAGCGGCTGATCGAGGCCTTTAAAAATCGTGAGCTGAAATACCTGGTGAACGTGGCGGTACTGACCACCGGTTTTGATGCCCCGCATGTGGATCTGATTGCGATCCTGCGGCCGACCGAGTCGGTGGGCCTTTACCAGCAGATCGTCGGGCGTGGGCTGCGCCTGTCTCCCGGCAAGCGCGACTGCCTGGTGCTGGATTATGCAGGGAACCCGTGGGATCTGTTCGGCCCTGAAATCGATGCGCCGCGCCCGGACAGCGACAGCGAGCCGGTACAGGTCGAGTGCCCCGAGTGCGGTTTTGCCAATATCTTCTGGGGCAAGCGCGATGGTGAGCTGGTGATCGAGCACTTCGGCCGGCGCTGTCAGGGGCTGGTCGATAACGAACGCGGCGAGCAGGTGCAGTGTGACTTCCGCTTTCGCTACAAGGTCTGCGAGCAGTGCGGGGCGCAAAACGATATCGCTGCCCGGCGCTGCCATCACTGTCAGGAGCAGTTGATCGATGCCGATGACAAGCTGCGTGATGCCCTGAAGCTCAAGGATGCACGAGTCCTCAGGGTCAGTGGCATGATGCTGGAGGAAAGCGTCAACGGTCGTGGCCTGGCCCGTTTGAAGGTGACCTACGTCGATGAGGACGGCGCCACGCTGTCGGAATGGTATGCACTGGAAACGCCCGCGCAGCGCCGAGCCTTTTATCATGCCTGGCTGAAGCCGCATCTGCGTGCACCAGGCAGTGACTGGCAGCCGGCCACCATCGATGAGGTGATCGCGTCACGTGAGCGTCTGCGCCATCCGGATTTTGTGGTCGGTCGCAAGGTGGGGCGCTACTGGCAGGTGCGCGAACGTCTTTTTGATTATGAGGGGCGCTATCGACGCGCGGACAGTGCCGATGGCAGCTGAGCAGAGGCAGCATCCAATATCGTTATTCTGCTAAGATATAGACCGTTGCCGCCCGGCAGCATTGTTACCATCGATTTGTGATCCGTTTGCGATCAAGGAGCCTTTCATGAGCTGGTCCACCCCCGAAGTCAACGAAATCAGTGCTGGTATGGAAGCCAGTGTTTATCTGCCTGCCGAGATTGAAATCGACATTGAAGAGTGACAACGACAGGGCGCGGCGTTTGCGCGTTCGCGTACTGGGGGCAGCCGCCGGTGGCGGCCTGCCTCAATGGAACTGCCGCTGCAGCGTATGCCGCCTTGCCCGCACCGAACCCCAGCGTGTTGTCCCCCGGACACAGTCGTCGATTGCCGTTTCCGTCGATGGCGAACACTGGGCGCTGATCAACTGCGCACCGGAAGTACTTGCCCAGCTGCAACGTGAACCAGCGCTTCAGCCCCGGGGCGATGATCGTCATACGCCGATCCAGTCGATTCTGGTCACCAATGGTGACGTTGATCACGTGGCGGGGCTTTTGAGCCTGCGCGAGCGCTCCCCGTTTCGACTGTATGCCACGCCCGAGATTCATGGCGTGCTGCGTGATAACCCGATTTTCAACGTGCTCGCCCCGGACTGCGTCCAGCGCTGTGATGTCGCACTTGATAGCCGCATCGAGCTGCTGCCGGGCCTCATGGCCACCGTGTTCGCCGTGCCCGGCAAGACCGCGCTCTATCTGGAAGGCGATCAGGTGGATATCGGTGCCGAGGGCGAATCGACCGTGGGGGTCGAGTTCGAGCTGGACGGTCAGCGACTGTATTACATCCCCGGCTGCGCCACGGTCACGCCGCGTCTGGCGGACCGGCTCGACGGCGCTGCGGCGCTGCTCTTTGATGGCACCCTGTGGCGCGATGATGAAATGATTCTTGCCGGTGTCGGTCACAAGACCGGTCAGCGCATGGGTCATATGTCGATGTCAGGAGAGGCCGGCAGCATGACGGCCCTGTCCGACGTTGCCATCGACCGACGCATCTTTATTCACATCAACAACACCAACCCCGTTTTGATCGAGGACAGCCCCGAGCGCCGCGAGGCCGAAGACGCCGGTTGGGAGATCGCCTTTGACGGCATGGAGATCACACCGTGAGTTCGCACCAGGCACCGTTGACTGAAGTGACTGAACCGATGAGTGCCGAGGCGCTGGAAGCGCGTCTGCGCGAGATTGGTGAGGCGCGCTATCACCATCGCCATCCGTTTCAGCTCGCCCTGCAGGGGGGAGAGCTCGATCGCTGTCAGGTGCGCGCCTGGGCGCTCAATCGCTATTACTATCAGGCCATGATCCCCATCAAGGATGCCACCCTGATGGCGCGCCTTGATGACCCGGACTGGCGCCGCGAGTGGCGCAGCCGGCTGGTCGATCACGATGGGGAGGCGCCCGGTGAGGGCGGTATCGAGCGCTGGCTGAAGCTCACCGACGGGCTGGGGCTTGAGCGCGGGATGGTGCGCTCGACCCGGTTGATTCTGCCGGCAACCCGCTTTGCCGTTGAGGCCTACACGCATTTCGTGCGCGATCGCACGCTGCTGGAGGCGGTAGCGTCCTCGTTGACCGAGCTGTTCTCGCCAAAGGTCATCGGGTCGCGTGTGTCGGGCATGCTCGAGCACTACGATTTTGTGTCCGAGGAAACACTGGATTATTTCCGGCCGCGCCTGACCCAGGCGCCTCACGATGCCGAGCGGGCGCTGGCCTATGTGCGCGAGCACGCTCTGCGCGCCGATCAACAGCAGGCCGTGCTGGAGGCGCTGGTGTTCAAGTGCGATGTGCTCTGGACGATGCTGGACGCGCTACAGCATGCCTATGTCGAAGGCCATCGCCCACCGGGCGCCTGGGATGGCAAAAGCGGTCTGGTTGCAGGAGCCACGCCTTGAGCAAAACGCTTGACGATAACGCCGTGGTACGCCTGCCGCGCGGCGTACGCATGCGCGAGGATGCCGCTCGCGGCGGCTGGGTACTGTTGGCACCAGAGCGCATCTTTCAGCTTGATGCGATCGCGCATGCGATCATGACCCACGTTGACGGCGAGCGCACCGCGTCGCAGATCGTCGACGTGCTGGTCGCTGATTATGATGCCGAGCGGCGCCAGATTCGCCATGACGTGCTGGCGCTGTTTCATGCCCTGATCGATCGTGGCGTGCTGGAGGTGATCTCATGAGCGATATGCCGCAAGCCGAAACGACTGCCGCACCGCCCATGGGACTGCTGGCGGAGCTGACCCATCGCTGTCCGCTGCAGTGTCCCTATTGTTCCAACCCGGTTGAGCTCGAGCGTCGCAGTGACGAGCTGGATACTGCCGGCTGGCAGCGTGTGCTGCGCGAAGCATCGGCGCTGGGCGTGTTGCAGGTGCATCTCTCCGGCGGTGAGCCGGCCGCCCGGCCGGATCTGGTCGAGCTGGTCGAGACCTGTGCCCGGGAAGGCCTCTATTCCAATCTGATTACCGCTGGCGTCAGCATTACGCCGGAGCGGCTGGCCGCGCTGGACGCCGCCGGGCTGGATCACGTTCAGCTCTCCTTTCAGGGCGCCGATGATGTCGTCACCGAGCATGTTTCGGGGATGCGCGGGGCGTTCGACAAAAAGTGCGCCTTTGCCGGTGAGGTAAGTGCGCGCGGGCTGCCCCTGACACTCAACGTGGTGCTGCACCGGGCCAATATCCATCAGGTCGATGACTTTATCGAACTGGCGCTCAGGCTTGGCGCCGAGCGTCTGGAGCTGGCGCATGCCCAGTATTACGGCTGGGCACTGCGCAATCGCGGAGCGCTGATGCCAAAAAGGGCAGATGTGATGACGGCGCTGAGAACGGTCGAGGCTGCCAGGGGGCGGTTGAAGGGACGCCTGGCGATCGATTCGGTCGTGCCGGACTATTACGCCCACTTTCCCAAGCCCTGCATGAATGGCTGGGGACAGCAAACGATCAACGTCACCCCTTCGGGTCTGGGACTACCGTGTCACGCGGCGCAAACGATTCCGGGGCTTGAGTTCTGGAACGTTCGTGAGCATGGCCTCTCGGACATCTGGTACCACTCGCCGGCGTTCAATGCCTTTCGCGGGACCGACTTTCTACCCGAAACGTGTCAGAGCTGTGATCGACTCGACATCGATCATGGCGGCTGTCGCTGTCAGGCAATGATGATGACCGGTGACGCTCGCCAGATGGATCCGGTATGCCAGCACTCGCCCTGGCATGAAGATATCCAGACGCTGACGCTGGAAGAAGCCGGGCGCGACGAGCCGTTTGCCTATCGGCGCTTTGCGAAAACCGCACGGCCCGCCTGAGCAACGCAGCCTTGGGCCATTGACCCGAGAAGCAGGATGCAGATGCTTGAAACGGGGCGGCCTGATAAACTTGCGCAACGCCCCGTATCATTTTGAGCCTTCACGTCGTATTCCATGACCCAGTCCGGTGATCTTCACAGCCCGACCCCCGAGGCTGCCCCTGCCGTCATGGTCGGCGGTCAGCCGCTGCATGAGATGCCGGAGGATCTTTATATTCCGCCGGAGGCGCTGCGGGTCTTTCTGGAAACCTTCGAGGGGCCGCTGGATCTGTTGTTGTATCTGATTCGGCGTCAGAATCTCGATATTCTGGCCGTCAACGTGGCGGCCGTCACCCGTCAGTACATCGAATATGTCGAGCTCATGAAGGTCAGCGGTATCGATCTGGCGGCCGAGTACCTGCTGATGGCCGCCATGCTGGCCGAGATCAAGTCGCGCACGCTGTTGCCGCGCCCGCCTCGTGCCAGCGAGGAGGATGACGAGGAAGATCCAACGGCGGCGCTGGTGCGGCGCCTGCAGGAGTACGAGCAGATCAAGCTGGCCGCCCAGGCCATTGATGAATTGCCGCGTCAGGGACGTGACTGGTATCAGGCCGAGGTCGGCCTGCCAGTGCTGCAGCCTCGCGTGCAGCATCCGGATGTCGAGCTTTCAGAGCTGCTGGGGGCGCTGTCGAGTCTAATGCAGCGCGCCGATTTCAAGCAGGAGCATCAGATTACCCGAGAGGTGCTCTCGACCCGCGAGCGGATGATGGCCATTCTTGAGCGCATCAACGAGGAACAGTTCACCGCGTTTGAAGCGCTCTTTGATCCCGAAGAAGGCAAGGCCGGGATCGTGGTGACCTTTATGGCCATTCTGGAACTAAGCAAGGAGCGATTGATCGAAATCGTACAGAACGCGCCGCTGTCGCCCATTCACGTACGGGGTCGGGTGCAGCAGCCCGATAGCGAGGAAGACGCCCTCGAGCAGCCGTTCGAGACCGACGAGCAGGCGGGGATGTCATGACGCCGCCGCTGGATCATATTCTTGAAGGCGTGCTGCTGGCCGCCGGCGAGCCGCTGACGCTCGAGCGCCTCGAGGTCGTCTTCGATGATAACGAGCGTCCGGGCCGTCGGGCGCTGCGGGACGCGCTGGCAGTGCTGGACGCGCGACTGACACAGAGTGCCCTGGTGCTTGAGGAAACGGCGTCCGGGTTTCGTCTTCGCGTGCGCGACGGGCTTTCTCCCTGGGTCTCACGCCTTTGGGATGAGCGCCCGCAGCGCTATTCGCGCGCCCTGCTGGAGACGCTGGCCCTGATTGCCTATCGTCAACCGGTTACGCGCGCCGATATCGAGGACGTGCGAGGGGTCTCGGTCAGTGCCTCGATCATGCGTACCCTTATAGAGCGCGGCTGGGTGCGGGTGGTCGGGCATCGCGATGTGCCCGGGCGCCCGGCGGTGTATGCCACCACCAGAAGCTTTCTTGACGATTTCGGACTGCGTACGCTGGATGCACTGCCGCCGATCAGTGCGGTAAAAGAGGGAGAAACCGTTGACTGGCTCGAACAGCTCACGCCCAATGCACATACGTCCGCCTCGGTAGACCCATCAGATTCCTCGATGACCACCGTTGGCGCGTTGTCAGGCAATGAAGACGACGCTGCTGGTGAAAAAGCCGATGGCGAAGAGGCGGGCAATGAGGACAGGGAAGAGACTGACAGTGACGATAGTGCCAGCGCCGGCACTGTCAACGAAGACGCTGCCGAGGACGGCAGCAGCAACACCGAGGATGCGCTGACCGATTCGCCCGCAGGCGAGCAGGCGCCATCCGAACGCTCGTCGATTGAGACGCCGATGCTTTCACGTCAGAGCCCGAGTCTTGATGATATCGGTCAACGACTGGCCGAGCGGCTGCGCGACAGGGCAGACCGCGACGGCCCGGATGCTGGGCCCGATGAGAAATCGACGCAAACCAGTTACCCAGAAGATTGAGACTTCGCATGAACACTGAAAAGCTGCAAAAAGTACTGGCCCGTGCCGGGCTGGGATCACGGCGCGAAATGGAAGCCGCCATCGGCGCCGGACGCATCAAGGTCAACGGTGAAACGGCCAAACTGGGCGATCGCATCTCCGAGGATGCCCGGGTGACCGTGGATGGCCGTCCGGTCACGCTGAAGTCGAGTGAGGCATCGTCGCGTCGCGTCATCATGTACAACAAGCCGGAAGGGGAGCTTTGTACGCGTCGCGACCCTGAAGGCCGTCGCACCGTGTTCGAACACCTGCCGCGCCTGTCCGGAGAGCGCTGGATTGCCATCGGTCGACTGGACATCAACACCAGCGGTCTGCTGCTGTTTACCACCGATGGAGAACTGGCCAATCGCCTGATGCACCCTTCGATGCAGATCGAGCGCGAGTATGCCGTGCGGGTCATGGGCGATGTGACCATGGAACATGTTCGTGCCATGGTCGATGGTGTGATGCTCGAAGACGGGCCGGCACGTTTTACCGACGTTCAGGAGTTCGGTGGCGAGGGCATCAACACCTGGTTCCATGTGGTCATCATGGAAGGGCGCAACCGGGAAGTGCGCAGGCTCTGGGAATCTCAGGGACTGACGGTCAGCCGCCTCAAGCGGGTTCGTTACGGCAGCGTCTTTCTGGATAAGCGTGCGCGGGCCGGTGAGTGGACCGAGCTTACCCAGCAGGAAGTCGATGACCTCTCCGTGCTTGCCGAGCTTGAAAAGCGCAAGGTGCCGGCGCTGACACCCGATGAAAAAAACCGCTGGAACCGCGACAAGAACAAGCGTCGTCCCGTACGCGGCGTCAAGTCGCCGGAAGCGGCGCGCAGCGATGCTCAGGAAGGCACACCTCGTCAGGGCAGTACGTCTCGTCGCCAGGACAGTACGTCTCGTCACCAGGACAGTACGCCTCAGCGTCAGGAAAGCGCGCCCCGCCGCAGTGAGCGCCGTGATGAAGTGCGGCCGATGTCGCCCCGCGAGAAGCGCAACGAAAAGCGCAGCGACCTTGGGAACTGGAGCTCTACCGCCCCGACAGGCAATCGTCGTCCGGCCGGCAACAGTGACAAGGGGCAGGAACGCCGAGGCAGCCATCAGAAGGGTGGCGCGGGTGCACCGCAGGGTCGCAAGGGTAGTGGGCGTCGTTAACGCAAAGGTTATGCAATAGGCGCTTGCATCGCGAATGCTTTCAAAGTAGTATTTGCGCCCGTCGAGCGGGTCGTTAGCTCAGTGGTAGAGCAGTTGGCTTTTAACCAATTGGTCGTAGGTTCGAATCCTACACGACCCACCATATCGACAGAAATAATGGCATGTTTGTGATTGTCGGCAGAATTGTCGGGTCGTTAGCTCAGTGGTAGAGCAGTTGGCTTTTAACCAATTGGTCGTAGGTTCGAATCCTACACGACCCACCACAAGCATTGTCATTGTTTTGGGCTTCACATTGGATGTCTGATTTCCGGGTCGTTAGCTCAGTGGTAGAGCAGTTGGCTTTTAACCAATTGGTCGTAGGTTCGAATCCTACACGACCCACCAGTTTTGAAAACGCCTCATCCCCGCAAGGGGATGAGGCGTTTTTGCATGCGTCCGTGACCTGAAAATCGATCTGTCGGGTTAGCGAAATTTCTCCAGCGTCTCCTGATACTGTTTGAAATCCTTGCGCCGTTCTCGAATGCGGCTGGTCAGGGCGTAATCACCGTTTTGCTGCGACGCTTTCTCTGCCAGCGTCAGCTGCTCCAGTCCGCCGTCGATGTCGCCCTTGAGCTGAAGCTGTTCGGCCAGCGCCAGATGACCCCAGTCGTCGCGATTGCTGCGCCCGGCCGCTTCACTGAGCAGGTTCCATACATCCGGGTCCTCGGCGTGGGTATCGGCCAGCGTTCGCAGGCTGCGAAAGGCCGTCGCCGGGTTAATGCCCAGCTGGGCCTCGGCCTGAATGATCTGCGCCGGATAGTAGTCGGGCGTCAGGCGCAAAATACGTTCACAGCGACGAATGGCGTCTTCGCGGCGGCCGGCATCGAGTGCGGCATCGGCGGCACTGGCCGCCAGCGTCAGAACATCTGGCGCCTCGCGGGCAAGCTGATCAAACGCTGCCAGCGCCTGATCGGTGCGCTGGTTAACGCTGTCATTCAGGGCATCGAGATAGCGCAGGGCAATCGGGTGGGCATTGTCCTGTTCAAGTCGGGTGCGTACAAACCCCGGGTCGCTCATGTTCATTGCCAGCATGGCGCGAGCCCGGATCAGGTCATACTCGGGGCCCGGGTCGCTGATCTTGCCGGTGCGATATTGCTGGGCCAGGCTGGTGGTGTTGCTCAGCCGTGAGTCGGTCATGGGGTGGGTGAGCAAAAATTCGGGCGGGGTGTTGCCCTGCATGCTCGACAGCCGCTGCATGGTGGCAAACATGCGCGGCATGGCCATGGGATCCATGTTGGAGCGCGCCATGGCCTGCAGACCGACCCGGTCGGCTTCCTGCTCATAGCGGCGCGAATAGCTCAGCTGGCTCTGCATGGCGGCGGCCTGGGTGCCTGCCATGGTGGCAACGCCCAGGTTGCCAC
Organism: Kushneria sp. Sum13; assembly: GCF_052692355.1. Classification (NCBI taxonomy): domain Bacteria; kingdom Pseudomonadati; phylum Pseudomonadota; class Gammaproteobacteria; order Oceanospirillales; family Halomonadaceae; genus Kushneria; species Kushneria sp. Sum13. Next base: position 2,394,591 of record NZ_CP199847.1, on the reverse strand, counting down.
CGCCGCCGGCAGCCAGCACCATGCCGGCCAGCATGGCAGCCATGGTAGGCAGCTGGGTGCGTTCGTTGCGCGCCATTTCACGGGCAAAGTGATGCTGGGACAGATGGCCCATTTCATGGGCAAGGACCGAGGCAAACGCGTCCTGGTCGGGCGCGTAGGCAAATAGCCCCGTATTGATGCCAATGACCCCGCCGGGAACGGCAAAGGCGTTCAGCGTTCGGCTCGAGACCAGTGTGACCACAGGAGTGACATCATCAAGCTGGCTGTTGGGCAAAAGCCTTGCGATCAGCGAGTTGAGATAGTCCTGCGTGATGGGGTCGCGCCATTGTCCGACGTGAGCACGAAATTCTCGCAGCCAGGCCCGTCCGAGGCGAAACTCTTCCTGACTGCTGTAGCTTCCGGACGCGTCTCCCAGCGTGGGGAGCTGGCCGGCCAGTGATGTCACCGATGAGGTGGCCGTGCCAAGCAGCAGGGCAGCTGTAATAATGCATCGAAAACGCGTACGCCTTGACATGGCATGCTTACCGGATGGCGATGGAGACATGAAAGGGCAGAAGTGACTGTCTGTTTGCAACAGGCAGCAATGGTTGCCGGTAACATCAAGTTGCCTTTAAATCGTGCCGATTACAACCAGCAGAGGAGCCAGTAGCGTTGGAAAATCTTGATGACATCAAGCAGATGGAGCAGGCCGCCGATCATGTGCTGGATGCCCGCGGACTTGACTGTCCGATGCCGCTTTTGAAAGCGCGTCAGGCGCTGGCCGCGTTGAAGGAGGGCCAGCATCTGCACGTCATCTGTACCGATCCCGGCTCGTGGCGTGATTTTGAAAGTTTTGTGGCGCATACGGCACACCAGCTTGCTGCGCGCCGACATGATGATGACACCTGGCACTACGTATTGATCAAGGGATGCTGATGCCCGCGCCCGCTGGATGGACCCTTATGGTGACAATAACTTGATGACCTTTAAAAAGCTCTGGAACCATTTCATGGAGCGCTACCTCTCGGATGAGGAAGCGGTCACCCTGGGCGCGCTGCTGGTGTTGGGATTTGCCATCATCATCTTTTTCGGTGGCATGCTGGCGCCGTTTCTGACAGCGCTCGTCTTTGCCTTTTTGCTGCAGGGTGTGGTGCGCTGGCTCGAACGGCTGGGGCTGTCACGACTGCCTGCCGTCTGCCTGGTGCTTTTGATGTTTGTCGGGGCGATGCTCTTTTTTGCCCTGATCATTTTTCCGATGGTGTGGGATCAGTTTGCCCGTCTGGTGCAGGGGCTGCCGGCCATCCTGTATCGCAGCCAGGAGCTTTTAAGCGATCTGCAGGCGCGCTACCCCAGTATCGTGACACCCGACCAGGTGCAGCACCTGATCAACACGGCCAGTCAGGAGGCCACGCAGCTGGGGCGGCGGGTGGTCAGCCTGTCCTTGAGTTCGCTGGCCGGTGTGCTCGGTGTCATCATTTATCTGGTGCTGGTGCCGATCCTGGTCTTTTTCATGCTCAAGGATCGTGAGCGTCTGATCGGCTTTTTTCTGTCGCTGCTGCCCAAAAAACGCCTTTTGATGACGCGGGTCTGGTGTGAAATGGATGCTCAGATTGCCAACTTCATTCGTGGCAAGTTCATCGAAATCATGATTGTGGGCGTGGTGTCCTTTTTTACCTTCTGGGCGCTGGGGTTACCCTATGCGGTACTGCTGGGGATCGTGGTAGGGCTTTCCGTGCTGGTGCCCTACATCGGGGCGGCAGCGGCCACGCTGCCGGTGGCTGCTTCGGCCGGGCTCCACTTTGGGTTTGATGAGCAGTTTATGTATGTGCTGTTGGCCTATGCCATCATTCAGGCGCTGGATGGCAACGTTCTGGTCACTCTGCTGTTTTCGGAAGTCGTCAATCTACACCCGGTGGCGATTATTCTGGCCGTGCTCTTTTTTGGCGGCATCTGGGGCTTCTGGGGCATCTTTTTCGCCATTCCGCTGGCCACGCTGATCAAGTCCCTCATGTTTGCCTGGCCGCGTGGCGCCAGTGCGCTACGCAAGGAAGGCTCTGCCGCCGTCGAATAACCTCGATGGCCCTGCAGGCATGCAGGGCCATCATGGCCTGGCGTTCAGCGTTCAGCGTTCAGCGTTCAGCGTTCAGCGTTCAGCGTTCAGCGTTCAGCGTTCAAGGCCTGGGCCGCAGCCAGCACTTCGTCGACATGGCCTGCTACCTTGACCTTGCGCCAGAGCGCTGCAACGTTGCCCTCCCGGTCGATCAGGAAGGTACTACGCTCGATACCTTCATGCTCCTTGCCGTAAAGTTTCTTGAGTTTGATGACATCAAACGCTCTGCACAGGGTTTCCTCCGGGTCACTGACCAGCTCAAAGGGGAATCCCTGCTTTTCCTTGAAGTTTTCATGTCGGCGCAGCGAATCACGCGACACGCCGAACACACGCGTATTGGCCTGTTCAAAGGCCGCCATGCGGTCGCGAAAATCCTGCCCCTCTGTTGTACAGCCCGGTGTGGCATCCTTTGGATAGAAATAAAGCACAACCTGCTCTCCCTTGAAGGCAGCCGGGTTGAAGCCTGTTTCGCCGGTAGCCTCCAGCGTGATGTCCGGGGCGGGCGTGCCGAGGGTGATGCTCATGTCAGTGCTCCCTGAAGATAAAACGCATGGCCGTTCTTCGGCCATCCTGAAGCGGGGGATGGCGCCAGCGGTACGGCGCCAGACGAGACTTGTGACAATAACCGAGACTGCGGGTGAAATCAGCCGCTCGCGGGACGAGGGCGCGTTTTCCTGCCTGGCTGTGTCTGTACAGCATGGGGTGCGCCGAGTACCATCGTCAGCCTGATGACCGACCCCGAGTGTTCTGCCCGGCAGGCAGACAATACCGGCACAGGTCTGTACCGGCGGCCATGACAGGGCCGCTTTCAAATGAATTCAAAGCAAGAGGTTGGCGGGATGATCACTGGCAGCATGGTCGCTCTGGCGACGCCCATGAAAGCCTATGGGGCCATCGACTGGGACGCCCTCAGGCGTCTTGTAAGCTGGCATCTCGAGCACGGCACTGATGCCATCGTGGCGGCCGGTACCACCGGTGAGCCCACTACCATGAGCGTTGCCGAACACTTCGATGTGATTCGCACGGTCGTTGAAACGGTTAATGGCCGCGTTCCCGTAATTGCAGGTACCGGCGCCAATGCCACGGCAGAAGCCGTTGAGCTTGCACGCTATGCAAGGGACGTAGGTGCCGACTATTGCCTGTCGGTGACGCCCTATTACAACCGTCCAACCCAGGAAGGGCTGTATCAGCACTTCAAGGCCGTGGCACAGGCCTGCGATCTGCCGGTCATCATGTACAACGTGCCCAGTCGTACCGGTGTGGATCTCTACAACGAGACCACACAGCGTCTTGCATCGATCGACAACATCATTGGCCTCAAGGATGCAACCGGTAACCTTGAGCGTGCCGAGGATCTGATCGAGCGCCTCAAGGGGCGTGATTTTGCGCTGTACTCCGGTGATGATCCGACGGCCTGCGAATTCATGCTTGCCGGCGGGCATGGTGCCATCTCGGTATCGGCCAATGTGGCGCCGCGTGCCATGCACGATCTTTGCACCGCTGCCACTGGTGGCGACTACGATCGTGCCCACCAGATCAATACCCGACTGATGCCGCTGCATTCGGTACTGGGTATCGAGGCCAACCCGATTCCGGTCAAGTGGGCGCTCAATCAAATGGGTCTGATGGAAAACGGCATTCGCCTGCCCCTGACCTGGCTTTCCGAAAAATACCAATCCACCGTAGCCGAGGCGCTGCAGCTGGCCGGAGTGATGGATCAATGAGCAAGACACGCTGGATGATGGTGACGCCACTGTTGCTCGTGATGGGAGGCTGTGGCAGTGGCTATTACCATGACCGTAACAGCGAGTATGCCGACGCCGAAATGACGTCGCCGCTGGAGCTTCCGGCCTCGCGTGACCAGACGCGCTATCAGGATGCGATGCCGGTACCGCAGGCCTCCAACGATTTTATCAAGGATCGTGACGGCTACGAGCCGCCGCGTCCGCAGACCCTGTCGACCAGCGACCGTGACACGCGGTTTGTCGAGCCCCGCCAGGCCGACGGCAATCGCTGGCTGGTGGTCAGCGCCGCCCCCGGTGCCATCTGGCCAAGGCTTCAGGAATTCGTGCGTGCCAACGGCTATCAGGTACAAAACATCGACGGCAATACTGGTCAGATCACGACCGATCGTGGCGTGTTGTCAGTGCGTCAGGGTATTCGCAACAACACCACGGATGTCTATTGTCAGCAGGGCGGCAATAGCGTGGAAGCCTGTCTGAACCAGGTCAGTCAGTATCTGTCTTCCAGCGCGCCGCAAAGCGGTGTTTCTCTGGTGGCGCAGAACCTGTCACGCAATGACCGGGTTCGCCTGGAAAGCCGTGATGACAACTGGCGTCTGGCGTTGGCCCTTGATTTTCCGCGCGCCTGGGCAGAGCTTGCCTGGCAGCTGGAGAACAATTACGAGACCCCCAATCGCCATCTGATCGATCAAAATCGCAGCGAGCGTGTCTTTACCGTGGAATATACGGTCAAGGGCGAGGGCAGCTGGATTCCCTTCCGGGGCAGCAGCGATGAAACGCAGCAGTATCTGCTGCATCTCTCGCCGTCGGACAGCGCCACCTACGTCAGTGTGACCGACAGTGACGGCAAGCCGGTCGATCAGCAAAGGGCCCATGACCTGCTTGACGGTGTGGCCTCGATTTTGCGCTGATGCGATTTGCATCGCTGGGAAGCGGCAGTCGCGGCAATGCCACGCTGGTCAGCAGTGCCGGAACCACGGTGCTGGTGGACTGCGGCTTTGGCATCCGTGAAGCGATCAGGCGCATGCAGACACTTGCCATGGATCCGGCCACGCTGGCCGGTATCCTGGTCACGCATGAGCATATCGATCATGTTCGCGGTGTGTTTGCCCTGGCACGCCGGTTTGGCCTGACGGTCTATCTGACGGTCGGAACCTGGCTGTCACTCAAGCCTGATCCGTCCATCAGTGTGGTGCTGATCACGCCGGAAGATACCCTGAGTATCGGTGATTTCGACATTACGCCGGTGACCGTGCCTCATGATGCACGCGAGCCGGTGCAATACCTGATACAGGCCGGTGAGCATCGGCTGGGTCTTCTGACCGACCTTGGCGTGGTCACACCGCACGTGATCAAGCGCTATGACCAGTGCGATGCACTGTTTATCGAATGCAACCATGATTCACGCATGCTGGACTACGGCCCCTATCCGCCGAGTCTCAAGCGTCGCGTCAGCGGCAGGCTGGGCCATCTGTCCAATCGTCAGGCCGCAGAGTTTTTGCAGACGCTGGGCACTGATCGTCTGCAGCGACTGGTTGCGTCGCATCTGTCAGAGAAGAATAATCTGCCCGAGCTTGCCTTTGAGGCGTTAAGGCCCTTGCTGGATAACGATGAGTCGCGGCTGGTCATTGCCCAGCAGGGGCGCACCGTTGACTGGCAGTCGGTCAGCTGATGCAACGACATGACGGGCATGGCAGGCAGCCAACGTCAGCCCGTTTCTTTTCTATCACCCTCTGATTCCCTGCCGGAGACTTTCGTGGAAAAACGCCAGGAACTTTATGCGGGCAAGGCCAAGTCCGTATTTGAAACCGATGATCCTGATCGCCTGATCCTTGAGTTTCGTGACGACACCAGTGCCTTTGACGGCAAGAAGGTCGAGCAGCTCGCGCGCAAGGGCCGCGTCAATAACCGCTTCAATGCCTTCATCATGGATGCCCTGAAAGAGGCGGGTATTCCGGTTCATTTTGAACGGCTGCGCTCGGATACCGAGTGTGAGGTCAAGCGCTTGACCATGATGCCGGTAGAGTGTGTGGTGCGAAACATCGCGGCCGGTGGGCTGTGTCGTCGTCTGGGGGTGGAAGAGGGGATTGCGCTTGAGCCGCCGACCTTTGAGCTCTTTCTCAAAAATGACGAGAAGGGCGACCCGATGATCAATGAGTCGCTGGCCGAAACCTTTGGCTGGGCGCGTCGTGAACATCTGGTGCGCGCACGCGAGCTGACCTTCCGGATCAACGACATTCTTCAAAAACTCTTTTTGAAGGGCAATCTGCTGCTGGTGGATTACAAGCTTGAATTCGGTCTGTTCAATGGCGAAGTGATGCTGGGTGACGAGTTTTCGCCCGATGGCTGTCGCCTGTGGGATGCCACCACTCGTGAGAAGATGGACAAGGACCGCTTCCGCCAGGGGCTGGGGGGTGTGATCGAGGCCTATGAAGAGGTTGGCCGCCGCATCGGCATCGATTTTGACCAGGCCATCGACTGACCAGCGTTGATACGGGCGGCGACCCGGAATTGATACGGGCGGCGACGAGGTATCGTCGCTGCCCTGTCAGCTGATTTTAACAAGCCTGTCGACCACGATGATGCTGTCATGATCAGGGCCGCTGGCAGGCGCGTTTGCTTCGACATGAAAGCGAACGTCCAGATCATGAAGGCGCACGCCATAGCTTCGCTCATCCGGCTTGTGGCGACGATAGGCCGGTCGCGGGTCCTGCGACAGTACCTCGCGGATCAGTGCCGCAAGATCTTCCCCGTCAGAACGCGCGTTTAGCGCGCGCTGGCAATCATCGCTCAGCCGGACCTCAAGAAGCGGCGGCGGCTCGGGCGCAAAGCCGGCTCTGGCCTCAATGGCGCTGTCGGCCCAGGGCAGATAGGGTTTGATATCCACGACCGGCGTGGTGTCCACCAGGTCATGGCTCCGCAGTATCAGGGCGGGCGTCGGGGTATATTCGATGCCGGCCAGTTCGACCAGTGACAGGCCCAGCCGGTTGGGTCGATGGGTCGAGCGTGAGGCGAACACGCCGATTCTGGTATTGCCACCCAGCCGTGGCGGGCGAATCAGCGGCGTCCATCGTTCGGGGCTTTGATGAAAGATGAAGCTGATCCAGAGGTGGCTGAACTGTTCGAGTCCGCGCACGCAGTCGGGATGATCAAACGGCGCCTTGAGTCGAAGGATGGCCGTGGCACCCGGTGCCAGTCCAGGCTGGCGTGGGATACCAAACTTGTCCGGATAGCAGCTTTCGATGGTGCCGATGATATCAAGCGTCATCGTGGCGCTGATGGGAGAAGACGTATCATGTGTGGTCATGGGCTGATTATGCCATTCGGGCGTGCCGGCGACATCCTGTCATCAAGGGGTGATGACCGGTGCGGATGTCTGGCCCGGGCCGGGATAAATGACGCCACCCTGATGTCCAACGACCATCGGCACCCGTGACCCGAGGCAGGTGCGTGCAGCATTGAGGCAAGGATAAACCAACATGACGGATCACAACGGCGCTGCTTTTGACACGCCGATGCTTTTTACCGAGAAGAAAATCAACACCACGCTTTTGGGCGTGGCCTTTGCCTTCTCGGTGGCCGGCGGTATTACCCTGCTGGTACATGCCTGGCAAACGGAGCGCCTCTGGCCGGTAGGGCCCATTGGGCTTGCCCTGATCGCCTGGGGACTTCTGGTCGGTAACAATCTGGCCGTACGCAGGCGGCTGTCGCCCGTGCTCAGACTGGAGGCGCAGTGCCTGAGCTACATTGGAGGGCCGGCCTGGAAGCCGCGCATGGTGTCGATCAATTTTCGTGACATTACTCATGTCGACAAGGTTCGCAACAGCGGCATCACGCTGCATGTTCAGCAGGAGCGCCGAGCCAGACTTGTGCCGATCGGGCTTTTATCAAAGCGGGACAGGGAAGCCTTTCTTCATGGCTTTCATGCGCGCTGTGACGCGACCCCAACCCTGCAGGTTTCTGCGCAGGGCTCTTGATGATCAGGCTCATGACCTCTGACAGGATGCCCCGGCATGATCGTTGACCATTATCTTTCCGATGCCCGGCGCGTCGATTCCCCCAATGCCGATGCCCGCCCCTTAAGCGAAATTTCGCTGGTCGTACTGCACTCGATCAGTCTGCCGCCGGGTCAGTTCGGTGGGGATGAGGTCGAGGCGCTTTTCACCAATCGCCTGGACTGGGACGCACATCCCTTTTTTCAGTCAATCCGCGGGCTTCGGGTCTCGGCGCATCTGCTGATTCGCCGTGATGGCAGCTGCGTGCAGTTTGTACCCTTCGACCGACGTGCCTGGCATGCCGGTCGCTCCCGCTGGCAGGGCCGTCAGGCACTCAACGATTTTAGTATCGGCATCGAGCTTGAGGGGGACGCACGCCCCTTTACCCATGCTCAGTACCACTGCCTGGCCCGTGTGCTGACGGCGCTTGAAGCGTCCTATCCCCACATTAATGCCTGCGAGAGGGTGACCCACGAGCAGGTGGCGCCCCTTCGCAAGACCGATCCGGGGCCGAGTTTTGATCATCAGTATCTCGCAGGGCTCATGGCCGACTGACGTGGGCAGGCGCACGCATCATCGGGTGCATGGATCATGCAAAGTGACGTGACTATTCTGGCAAAATACCCGATAGCATCCGTTGTACTGAGCGGACATGTATCGACGAGGGCCTGCCCGGTGTGAGCGGCCGGAGGCATGCCATGCCTGTCACGTCCGGAGACGTTAATTGGCATGACTTCATGTTTGCGGTATCTTCGTCGTCCAATCAGAGCGCCCATGTTCGAGTGTTGCCTGTTTCGTTGATGGCTAACGAGTCGGAATCCGTTGCAGTGTCCCTATGGCTATCCGCGCCGGCGACTGCACGCCCGATGCCATCGTTTGACGTATCCGGAAACCATGGCCCCTGTAAATATCGGGTGCCTACCCCCGCCTTGAAAGCGCCAGAGGCTCCAAAAGGGCCCGCTGACAACTTATCTTCATTCGGAGAGACGTCTATGAGTCTGGAGGCAAGAGAAGATCACGATCCGATCGAGACAAGGGAGTGGTTGGAAGCCCTGACATCGGTAGTGGATCGTGAAGGTGAGGAGCGTGCTCAGTATATTCTGAGCCGTCTGGCTGATCGCTTGCGCCGTGATGGCAAGCTGCCGCCGTTCTCCGTGAACACGCCTCATCGCAATACCATTCCTGTTCATCGTGAGGCAAAGCTGCCCGGCGACATGTTCATGGAGCGCAAGATCCGCTCCGCGATCCGCTGGAACAGCGTGGCGCAGGTCATTCGCGCCAACAAGAAAAACAAGGGAGTGGGTGGCCACCTGGCCAGCTACATGTCCTGTTCCGTGCTTTATGAAGTGGGTTTCAACCATTTCTTCCGCGCTGACAGCGATGAGCAAAAGGGCGACCTGGTCTATATCCAGGGCCATGTGACGCCTGGTATCTATGCCCGCTCCTTTCTCGAAGGCCGTCTGACCGAAGAGCAGCTTGATACCTTCCGCCAGGAAGCGCTGTCCGAAGGTCTGTCCTCCTATCCTCACCCTTATCTGATGCCGGACTACTGGCAGTTCCCGACCGTGTCGATGGGACTGGGGCCGATTCAGGCCATCTATCAGGCGCACGTCATGAAGTACATGAACGCGCGTGGGCTGGCGGACATGGGCGATCGCAAGGTCTGGGCCTTTTTGGGTGATGGCGAATGCGACGAGCCGGAATCGCTCGGTGCGCTGAACCTGGCCAGCCGTGAAAAGCTCGACAACCTGATTTTTGTCATCAACTGCAACCTGCAGCGCCTGGACGGCCCGGTACGGGGTAACGGTCGCATCATGGACGAGCTGGAAGGCATGTTCCGCGGTGCCGGCTGGAACGTCATCAAGGTGGTCTGGGGTGGTCTCTGGGACCCGCTGTTCGAGCAGGACAGCAAGGGCATCATGCAAAAGCGCATGGATGAGGCCGTCGACGGCGAGTATCAGAACTTCAAGGCCCGTGGCGGCGCTTATACCCGCGAGAACTTCTTCGGCAAGTACCCGGAAACGACCGAAATGGTCAAGGACTACTCCGATGAGGACATCTATCGCCTCAATCGCGGTGGCCATGACCCGCAGAAGATGTATGCGGCCTACCATGAAGCGGTGAACAATGCCGGCGGACGACCCACGGTCGTACTGGCGCACACCGTCAAGGGTTACGGCATGGGCGGCGGCAGCGGTGAAGCCGACATGGAAGCTCATCAGATCAAGTCGATGGAAACCGATGCCCTCAAGGTCATGCGTGACCGTTTTGGCATTCCGGTCTCCGACAAGCAGCTTGAAGAGGGTATTCCCTATTACAAGCCGGATGACGATAGCCCCGAAATGCGCTATCTGCATCAAAGGCGCAAGCAGCTGGGTGGTTACCTGCCGGCGCGCAAAAACGATTTCGAGCCCATCGAGATTCCGGGACTGGATGACAAGATGTTTGCGTCCCAGACCAAGGGATCAGGCGATCGTGAAGTCTCCACCACCATGTCGTTTGTGCGTGTGCTCAATGGTCTGGTGAAAAACAAGCAGTTCGGCCAGCAGGTGGTGCCCATCATTCCCGATGAGGCGCGCACGTTCGGCATGGAAGGCATGTTCCGCCAGATCGGTATCTATGCGGCAGAAGGTCAGAAGTACGAGCCGATGGATACCGGCCAGATCATGTATTACCGCGAGGATCAGAAGGGTCAGATCCTTGAGGAAGGCATCAACGAGGCCGGTTCCATGGCGGCCTGGATCGCCGCGGCAACGTCCTATGCCAACCATCATGTGCCGCTGCTGCCGTTTTACATCTATTACTCGATGTTTGGCTATCAGCGCGTCGGTGATCTGGTATGGGCAGCGGGCGACCTGCAGGCACGTGGCTTCATGGTCGGCGGTACTGCCGGACGTACCACCATCAACGGTGAAGGTCTGCAGCACCAGGATGGCCACAGCCATATCCTGATGTCCACAGTGCCCAACTGTCGTGCCTACGATCCCTGCTATGGCCATGAACTGGCGGTCATCATGCAGGACGGTCTCAAGCGCATGTATCAGGACCGCGAAAGCTGCTTCTACTACCTGACGGTCATGAACGAAAACTATGTTCATCCCGAGATGCCGGCAGGCAGCGAGGAAGGCATTATTCGTGGCATGTATCTGCTTCAGGAAGGCGAGAGCGACAAGAAGCAGCCGCGTGTACAGCTGCTGGGCAGCGGCACCATCCTGCGTGAAGTAGAAGCCGCCGCCGAGCTTTTGCGTGATGACTTCAATGTGACCGCCGATGTCTGGAGCGTGACCAGCTTCAATGAGCTGCGTCGTGAAGCGCTGGAGTATGATCGTCAGCAGTTCCTCAACCCTGAAGGCGAGCAGCAAAAGCCGTGGGTCACGAGCTGTCTGGAAGGTCGCGACGGGCCGGTCATTGCCTCCACGGACTACATGAAGCTCTATGCTGATCAGGTGCGTGCGTGGGTACCGTCTGACTTCCACGTTCTGGGCACCGATGGTTTCGGCCGCTCGGACACGCGTGAGCATCTGCGTCGTTTCTTCGAAGTCGATCGCTACTTTGTCACCGTACTGGCGCTGCGCGCGCTGGCCAATCGTGGCGAGATCGATGCCAAAGTCGTCAGTGACGCGATGAAAAAATATGACATCGACCCCAGCAAACCCAATCCGCTGGTGAGCTGAGGCGCCTGTCTCACAAAAGTGCCGCCGGGTGAGTGACACGCTCACCCGGCTCGGGCAACGGCCAGGTGATAAGGAGCGCGACCTTGAGTAGTGAAATCATTAAGGTACCCGACATCGGGGGCAGCGAGGGCGTCGAGATCATTGAGATCTCCGTCCAGGCCGGCGATATGATCGAAGCTGAAGACACCATGATCGTGCTGGAATCCGACAAGGCCAGCATGGACATCCCCGCACCGAAGGCCGGCAAGGTCAGGAAGGTACTGGTCAGCGAAGGGGACAAGGTATCCGAAGGCGACGACATTCTCGAGCTTGAATCCGAGGGTGACGGCGACGCTGAAGAAGGCGATGACGAGGCAGACGAGAGCGGTGATGACACGTCATCGGTCAAGGACAGCCGCAATGCCGAACATCTGGAAGAAGAGGCGCAAGCCGGCGAATCCGATGTTGAAGAAGAGAAAAAGCCGAAGAAATCCTCCGGCGGCAAGCGCACGGTAGAAGTGCGTGTTCCGGACATTGGTGGCAGCGAGAACGTTGAAATCATCGAGATCGCGGTCAGCGAAGGCGATGAGATCAGTGAAGAAGATGCCCTGATTACGCTGGAGTCCGACAAGGCCTCGATGGATGTGCCCAGCCCCTATAGCGGCAAGCTGGTCTCTCTGGAGCTCAAGGAAGGCGATACCGTCTCCGAGGGCGACCTGATCGGTACCATGGAGATTGCCGGCGAAGGTGATGATGACGCCGACGACGATACCTCCGAAGACGATACCTCTGAAGACGATAGTGCCGACCATGAGGAAGAGGCCGAGGCTACCGACGACGAAAGCGAAGACGACGTCGAGGAAAGCGACGGCGGTCGTCAGGAGCTGCGGGTTCCGGACATCGGCGGCAGCGACAACGTTGAAATCATCGAAGTCTCGATCAGTGAAGGCGATGAGGTCAACGAAGAAGATGCGCTGATCACGCTGGAGTCCGACAAGGCCTCCATGGACATTCCCAGCCCCTTCAAGGGCAAGATTGTGGAAGTCAGCGTCAAGGAAGGCGATACCGTTTCCGAAGGCGACCTGATCGGCTATATCGAAGTGGCCGGCAGCAAGTCCAAAGGCTCGTCCAAAAAGTCTTCAGGCGACAAGGCTGATTCGAAGAAAAAGTCCGACGATTCGGCCAAAAAATCATCTGATTCAAAGCGCAAGTCCAGCAGCTCGAAAGAGAGCGGCAAGCAGGATGTGCCGGACAGCAAAGCGAAGAAGGATGAGGGCAGCTACGGCGGTGAGCCCGGTCCCGAGGCTCGTCGCAAGCAGGGCGAAAGTACTTCCGGCAGCAGCGTTCATGCCGGTCCTGCTGTTCGTCTGATGGCACGTGAGCTGGGCGTTGAACTTTCCGACGTCAAGGCCAGCGGTCCGAAGGGGCGCGTGCTGAAAGAAGACGTGGATGCCTTCGTCAAGCAGGTCATGGCCGATCGCAAAAAGGGTGGCGGTGCTTCCGCTCAGTCCTCTGCGCCGGCGCAGGGCGGTGCCGGTATTCCGCCGATCCCGGCCATCGATTTCAGCCAGTTCGGTGAGATCGAAGAGAAGCCGATGGGTCGTCTGATGAAGGCGGGTGCGACCAACCTGCATCGCAGCTGGCTCAACGTGCCGCATGTGACCCAGTTCGATGAGGCCGACATCACCGAGCTTGAAGCCTTCCGCAAGGCGATGAAGGACGAGGCTGCACAGCAGGGCGCGAAGCTGACGCCGCTGCCGTTCATGATCAAGGCGGCCGCGCACGCACTGGCGAAGTATCCGCAGTTCAATGTGTCGCTGCACCCGGATGGCGACAAGCTGATCCAGAAGAAGTATTTCAACATTGGTGTGGCGGTGGATACGCCCAACGGGCTGATGGTGCCGGTGATCCGCAACGTGGATCAAAAGGGCATTGTCGAGCTGGCAAAGGAAGTGATCGACCTGGCCGGTCGGGCTCAGGAAGGCAAGCTCAAGCGCGAAGAGATGCAGGGTGGCTGCTTTACCATCTCAAGTCTCGGTTCGATTGGCGGTACGGCGTTTACGCCCATCGTCAATGCGCCTGAAGTCGCCATTCTGGGGGTTTCGAAATCGCAGATGAAGCCGGTATGGAACGGCAGCGAGTTCAAGCCGCGACTGATGTGTCCGCTGTCGCTGTCCTATGACCACCGTGCGGTTAACGGTGCCGATGCAGCACGCTTTACGGCGTATCTGGCAGCGATTCTGACCGATATTCGTCGACTGACCATGTAACGGTTGACAGTATCAAGGGGCGGCTCTTCGGGGCCGCCCTTTTTGTAAGTGTGCAGTGGGTCGGCGTCGTCAATATGTCGCAGAGTCGTCGACTTCACTTGTGCCTGCAGGGTGCCTGTCGTTATTGTTGCGTTTTATTTTCAGGTGGCCCGCCAGCCACGATTGTCTGGTGGCGTCGGTCCGGATCATGAGTCATTTATTGAGGAGCGGTTTTTCATGCGTTTGATCCTGTTGGGAGCCCCTGGTGCGGGTAAGGGGACGCAGGCCCGATTCATCTGCGAACGCTTCGATATCGTCCAGATTTCGACCGGCGATATGCTGCGGGCGGCCGTCAAGGAAGGCAATGAACTGGGCCTGAGGGTCAAGGAAATCATGTCTGCCGGTCAGCTCGTGTCCGATGATCTGATCATTGAACTGGTCAGGGAGCGTATCGCTCAGCCCGATTGTGCCAACGGCTTTTTGTTCGATGGTTTCCCCCGCACGATCGTGCAGGCGGATGCATTGAAAGAGGCCGGTATCGATCTGGATCACGTGCTTGAAATTCACGTGGCCGATGAAGAGATCATCAACCGGCTCTCCGGTCGCCGGGTTCACCCGGGTTCTGGGCGCGTCTATCACGTCGATAATCATCCGCCTCTCACGGCTGATATCGATAATGAAACCGGTGAGCCCCTGATTCAGCGCGAAGACGACCGCGAAGACACCGTGCGTCATCGTCTGGACGTGTACCATGACCAGACCGAGCCCCTGATTGCGTACTATCAGCAGTGGCAGGAGCAGGCGCCCGAGAAGGCACCGGCTTTCCATCGGATAGAGGGTGTAGGCAGTGTCGAGGAGATTCGTGCCCAGGTGGTCGCAGCACTCTCTGCCTGATCATTGAGGTCATGACAGGCGCTACAAAAACCGCGTGCCTTTGGGCAGGCGGTTTTTTTATATCCGGATTTCCCTTTCGAACTGTGCCGTTATGCATGTTTTTCGTAAGGTTGACGGAATGATTGAGCGGGCATGGTGTCTCTGTCACGGCAGTGTCATGATGCGCTGCTTCCATGGCCTGCGCTCATCGCTCACGTGCGGTGGTCTCATGGTTGTCTCCAGAACGCGGTTTTGAACACGTTTTGGACGGGCGTTGCGATACCTACGTATAATGCCGCCTCATTTTCGACTCTGACGTAGCGAGCCCATGACTAGCCTGCTGGCCCTTGATGCTTCCTCTTCTGCCTGCTCCGTGGCCCTTTGGATGAACGGTAACGTGATCGGCAGGGTAGAGCATGCCCCGCGGGGTCATACCCGTCGTCTCATGCCCATGATCGATGCACTTCTTGATGAGGCCGGCATTGCCCGTACCTCGCTGGATGCCATCGCCTATGGTCATGGACCGGGCGCCTTTACCGGCATTCGTATTGCGGCCGGGGCGGCCCAGGGCATCGCTTACGGGCTGGGGTGCCCGCTACTGGGTGTCTCAACGTTACGGGCGCTGGCACACAATGCCTGGCAGCGTGACGGCGCCAGTCTCGTCATGCCGGTACTCGATGCCCGTCTGGGCGAGCTTTACGTGGCGCTTTACCGGGTCGAGCAGGGGCGGCTGGAAGCCGTGATGGCCGATAGCGTCATGGCGCCGGAGTCGCTTGAACTGGCCTCGTGTTCGCCCGGATCGATCACCATGATCGGCAGCGGGGTTGCCCTCATGGACAGGCTGTCGTCCGAGGTTCGAACGTATGTAGGGGCAACGCTTGAGCATCGCGAACCCGAAGCCCGCGACATTGCACAACTGGCAGCCATGGATTTTGCCTCGGGGCTGATCACCAGCCCGCAGGAGGCCCTCCCCGTTTATCTGCGTGATCAGGTTGTTTCCAGCAAGCGTTAAGGATGCTCTTTATGGATTGGTTTCATGTGGTGGTGCTCTCCTTTATTCAGGGGATATCCGAATTTTTGCCTGTGTCGTCATCGGCACACCTGATTTTGCCATCACAGCTGTTTGGCTGGCCCGACCAGGGGCTGGCATTTGATGTTGCCGTTCATGTGGGGACGCTTCTGGCCGTGCTGATGGCCTTTCGCAAGGATGTCATCGCCATTCTGGGCGGCTGGTTTGCGCATGTGTTCAAGCGTCGCCCGAGCGAGGAAGCCCGTATCGGCTGGGCCGTGATTGCGGCCACCCTGCCGGCCGGCATTCTGGGCTTTCTGGGCGATGATCTGATCAGCAGCTACGCCCGATCCGGGCTTGTGATTGCGACCACCACCATCCTGTTTGGTCTGTTGCTGTGGTGGGCAGACGTCAAGGGCCTCAGAAAGCTCGTCATGTCGCAGATGACGCTTAAAAATGCCGTGCTGATCGGCTTTGCGCAGGCACTGGCCCTGATTCCAGGCACTTCTCGTTCAGGCATCACCATTACGGCGGCGCTGCTTCTGGGCTATACCCGCCAGACCGCGGCGCGTTTTTCGTTTTTGATGTCAATTCCGCTGATTCTGGCGGCAGGGCTTTTCAAGGGCATCGAGCTTGCCGAGACCGGCGCCGATGCCCACTGGCTGCCCATTCTCGGGGGTGTGGTTCTCTCCTTTTTGTCGGCACTGGCCTGTATCAAGCTCTTTTTGGCCGCGCTGGATCGTATCGGCATGCTGCCCTTTGTCATCTATCGCATGATTCTGGGCGTGTTCCTGTTTCTCTTTCTGGCATGACATCACCTGACGCCCTGACCAGTCCTGTGATGCTGGGCGATGATGCGCAAAGCCATGCCTTGGCACACCGGCTGGGGCTGACTCTGGCATCGACGCCGGACAGTGATGATCTATGGCTGCATTACGGCGAGCAGGGGCTGGTGCTGGGCGGTGACAAACGCCAGTTCGGTGCGCCGATTCAAGCGGACCTGGTGGGCGGTGGTGTGGCTCACCGCCGTCAGTTCGGTGGCGGGCGTGGGCAATTGATTGCCCGCGCCTGCGGTCTGAAACAGGGCGTATCACCGGATATCATTGATGCTACGGCGGGGCTTGGACGGGACAGCGCGGTGCTGGCCTCGCTTGGGTCGCGGGTCCTGATGATCGAGCGCCATCCGGTCGTGGCAGCCCTGCTGTTGGATGCGTTGAATCGAGCCTGCAGGCTGGAAGAACTAAAGGCGCTGACGCAGCGCCTTTATTTCGCGGAAGGGGACAGCAGCCAGACGCTGTCGGAACTGATCGCCACGTCAGACGTTGCGCCTCAGGTCATTCATCTTGATCCCATGTATCCGCATCAGGACAAATCGGCATTGGTGAAAAAGGAGATGCGCCTTTTTCGCCGTCTTGTCGGGGATGACACGGATGCGCCGCAGCTTTTGGCCCAGGCGCTCGATATCGCGACCCACCGGGTCGTGGTTAAAAGGCCAAAGGGTGCACCGCCCATCGAGGGGCCGGCCCCCAGCCATGAGATTGTTTCCAAAAACAGTCGCTATGACCTTTATGTGCATCGTTCCCTAAAACCCTCACGCTGAGGCTTCACTGTGCGGGCGCCCGGCGGTCAGCTCTGTAAGGCGATGGCGCAGGGCCGGATCAAACAGCATGCGGCTTTTCATCAGGGCTTCCGGAAGGCGGGCATCAAAGTTGAGCTTTTCCTGTGACTGCCAGAGCCAGCCGTCGCGTTCCAGGCTGTCCAGCAGTCCGGCAAACAGGCGTCGATCGAAGAACTCCGGTGCATTAAGCCCCTGTAGCCGCGTCAGTCGCTCTGCCAGCAGCTGACTCTGGGCTTCCAGTATTTCCCGGCTGATGGTGCCGTTGGGATAATGCATCAGCGTTGAAAAGAGGATAAAGCCGCGCTCGAGCGTCGGCTGAATGGCACGGCCCAGCAGATAGAGTCGTTCCCGCGCCTCATCGCCTGTCTCGGGACGCTGCCAGGTATCTCCCTTTCGTGTCAAAAGCCCCAGTGCCACGAACACTTCCAGCACGCCATTCAGATGCTCGGCGAAGGCCTGGTCATCGGCCTCAATGAAGAACTCCTGCTGAAGCGCCGGCCAGATGGGGGCCAGCAGGCTTTCAAGGGTGGTGAACTCAAGGCGGGCGTTATTGCGAAAGGCAAAGGCAACCAGCGCGTGAAGGGCAAAGAGATGCAGTACGTTGTTGCGATACCAGGTCAGCAGCGGCGCGCGCTCGTCGCTGACCGTGATTAAATCCCCCAGTGAATGTTCGATACGACTGACCATACCCAGATATTCACTGCGTTCTACCCATTCTCGTGGTCCCTGTTCGGGCAGTCGAACGCGTTTGCCGCCGGGAAGGCGTTCCTGTAGTGCATACAGCGTCTTGAGCTGGCGCATGAGCAGATCGATTTCGATGGTGCGATGTGGCGTGGCCAGCATCGTCAGGGCGACCATCGAAATGGGCGTGAGCGCGGCGGCGTGATTGATGCGGGTGGCAATTTCAAGGCTTAGATTCGGCACGGCCTCTCGCAGCCAGTCGGCTTCGGGCCCGGGCTTCTGCGAGCGCCAGTCAGGGAAGCGCTGATTCAGATAGCTGCCCAGCACCAGCGGTTCGCCAACGCTGACCTGAACGCGTCCAAAGGGCTGGCGCAAATGGCGCAGCACGCGCAGCAGTCCCAGTGGGGTCTCCTTGCGCTTTTTGCCCGTGCGCAGCTCGCGGATATAGGCATTGGATTCGAGCACTTTCTCATAGCCGATATAAATCGGTATGAAGGCCAGTTCGCGACTTGGTGCTCGGGCATGAGAGCGTAGCGTCATCGACAGCATGCCGGGTTTGGGGGAGAGCATGCGGCCGGTGCGCGAGCGTCCGCCTTCGATGAAGTATTCAACCGGGTGCCCCTGAGACAGCAGTTGATGCAGATATTCATTGAACACGGCGCCGTACAGCCGGTTACCCTTGAAGCTGCGACGCATAAAAAAGGCGCCGGCGCGTCGCAGCAGCGGGCCGATCAGGGGCATGTCGAGATTGCGGCCGGCGGCAATATGCGGCGGCATCAGCCCCTGTTGATAGAGCACGTAGGAGAGCAGCAGATAGTCGATATGGCTGCGGTGACAGGGGACATAGACCAGCTCATGGGTCCCTGCCAGGGCTTCGACATCCTCGATGCCGTGCACATCGATGCCATCGTAAAGCCGATTCCACAGTCGGCCCAGCACCTGATAGAGAAAGCGCAGCACCGGGGCGGACATGTTGGCGGCAATTTCAAAGCCATAGCGCTCGGCACGCTGCAGGGCGTGCCCATCGCGTTCGCCGCGCTCCAGTGCGCTGTCGTGCACGGCTGCCCGAACGGCGGGCTGGCGCAACACCCGTCTGATCAGTGTGCGACGATGAGAAAGGTCGGGCCCGATGGCCTGGAGCCGAACGCGGCGAAAATAGCGCCTTAAAAAGCGGGTGATGCGGGTGCGGTTGAACTGCTGATCGACATCGCCATGGGCCATCAGGGTACGCAGCGATACCGGTTCTCCCAGGCGGATCTCGAGCGAGCGGCCGTTGATGATCACGCCCGCCAGACGCTGCAGGCGGCCCACCAGCGACCAGCCGTCGGCAGTCAGGAGATGACGCAGGCCTACCCGCTCACGCTGCGGGGCACGCCCCCAGAACAGCGTGACCGGTACCAGGTCCACATCACTGTCAGGGTACTCTTCCAGTGCCGTGATCAGATGATCCAGCGATGTGGAGCGATCGACATGGCCACGGTGACGGCGATAGTGCGTTGCATCGAACAGGGCCATGCGCGCCGGAAAACGACGACCATGGGCCAGGCAGACATTGCCGTCGGGAGAGGGCAGGCCAAGGCGCTGACAGAAAATGGACAGTGCCAGACGATCAGACAGGGCCGACACCGGTAGTATGTAGATGATCGGCCGATCATGCCCGGTGAAAAGTGTTTTCGGGCATTCGGGGTCAATGCTGCGAAAGCGTAGCCAGGCGCCGAGCGCTCGGCACCCCAGGCGCTGCCAGAATCCCTGTGAAGATGTTTCAGACATGGCCGGTTTGCTCGCTGAATCGGGAATATGGAAGGTTGAATGGCCTGACAGTGAGATCTGCACCGATCCGATGACATGGCACTATAGTATAGCGCCGGTTGAATCGACATGGCCCAGAGGGCAGCAAGACAGGGAGATGCAACATGAGAGAGCAGTGGCATGACGGCAATCATTTTTCCCTGTTGCCGACGGCAGACTGTTTTGTGCCAGCACTGCTTGACGCCATCGATCACGCGAAAGCCTCGATTCTGATCGAGCTCTATATCGTCGAGGACGGCGACATGGGGGAGCGTTTTTTTGAAGCACTCATCCGGGCCTGCGCTCGCGGCGTCGATGTGCGGCTTTTAATTGATGCCTGCGGGTCATGGTCACTCTCCGATGAAAGCAAGCAGCGTCTGGTGGATGCCAACATTTCCCTGCGTGAGTTCAATGTCCTGTCGCTCAGACATCTGGGGCGTTTCATTTCCAGGGATCATCGAAAGCTGGTCATCATCGACGGACATACCGCCTTTACGGGGGGCTTTGGGATCAGTGATCAGTTTCTCGGGTCATGGTTTGAAGTGGCCATCCGCATCACCGGCCCATGTGTTGATGACTGGATTGGATTGTTCAATCGAGTGTGGCGCTCAAGAAAGGCCCAGGATTTTGTGACCGGTGCCCGTCGCAGGGGCGACACGCCCGAGATTGCGCCGAATCCAATGCGCTGTGAAGGTCATATGGTTGGTCGCGTGGTCTGGGGGCAGGGGTATCACTATCAGGCCATCCGCCGCTCACTGCAGCATCAGGTCAGTACGGCTCAAACGCGTATCTGGATCTGTACGCCTTATTTCGTACCCACGCGCACGTTGAGAAGGCAGCTGCGCCGGGCGGCACGTCGCGGGGTGGATGTGCGGCTATTGCTGGCCGCGCGTGATCACGATCATCCCAGTGTGCGCTACGCCGGGCAGCGGTTTTTTACCCGGCTTCTGCGATCAAACGTGCGCATTTTCGAGTTCCAGCCGCGTTTTATTCATGCCAAGTTCAGCCTGTGTGACGGCTGGGCCACCATTGGCTCATGCAATTTTGATCACTGGAGCCTGCAGTGGAATCTGGAGGCCAATCAGGAAATTGATGATCCCGATTTTGCAACCGAGCTGGGTGAGCTCTTTGAGCGCTGTTTCGATCAGTGCCATGAAATCAGCGCTGTCCACTGGGCGTCGCGGTCGCGACGCCAGCGGCTGCGTGAGTGGGTCTACGGCATGATGGATGCGCTGATTACCCGATTGCGCTGAAGGCTTTTGCCAGACGTCTTTTACTGGCGCTTGCCCGGGCCTCTGGATTTGCCCTTGCTGTTTGAGTTGCCCTTTGCGCCCTTGCTGCCTTTTGAGGGTGCGGGGGCAGGCTTTTCAACCGGTGCGCGCTGCAGCAGGTAAAGATCCAGCGTCAGCTCGGCCAGCTGACCTGCCAGACGGGTTGCTTCGGCGGGCTGTTGGCCAAGGGCTGCCAGCTCCGGATCTTCCTCGTCAAACAGGCCCGACAGGGTCATGAAGGGCAGCAGCAGTTCAGCGGCCGTCTCTTCCTGAGTGCCGAACCAGGCCGCCTCATCAAGAAAAACGCCTTCCATGAAGCCGGCACACCAGAGACGTACGGGATGCTCTTCGTTGTCTTCTTCGCTGCCTTCAAACTCGAGGTCAAAGGGCAGGTCCGGGAGGTTGCCGTTTTCAAACACTTCGACTGCATTGACGAGCAGGGCATCCAGCGCGTCCAGGGTCTCCTGGCGCTGCTGATCGCTTTCAAAGTCGGGCGTGGTGTCAAAAATCAGGGCATGGCGCTCATCGCGGTCGTGAGACACGGTCGAGATGGCCAGCGCCGTCAGAAGCCCATGGGCGCCAAACAGGTCCAGCGCTTCCTCGTTGACGCGTTCGGAGTCGAGAAACTCGAACAGGGCGTCAAGACGCTCATCCTCCAGCAGTGGTACCGATTGCGGCGTATCGGCCGTGATATCATTCATTGATCAGCATCCATACAGTAAGCGGCGCGTGGCACGGCAGCCGGGCCGCCGGGTTGAGAGTGCATAGTTTATCATCCATGACCGATTTTCCTGCCAGCGACATTGATGACTTTCCGCTCGGCGATGCCAGCCGCGCCCGGCTGTTGGCTCATGTTGAGCAATGTCTTGTGACGGCCCGCACTCACTATCCGACGCTGCCATCTCCCGGGATCTGGTGCGATCTGCGCGGGCGCAGTGCCGGTCAGGCGCATTATGGTCGTGGTGGTCTGCGCTTTAACATGACGCTGTACGGTGAGCAGCCCGAGGCCTTTCTTGCCGAGGTGGTGCCGCATGAAATGGCCCACTGGGTCGTTCATCATGCCTGTCCCGGGCGTGTCCGACCGCATGGCGTGCAGTGGCAGCGGGTCATGATCGAGGTGTTCGACCGGCCACCCAGCGTTACCCATTGCTTTGATACTTCGCGTGCCAGTCCTGCCCCCTATCCCTATCTCTGTGGCTGTCGTCGGCACTACTTTACCCGGCGGCGCCATAACAACGTGCGCCGAGGCAGTCGATATCGCTGTCGCCACTGCGGCGAGGCACTGCGTCCTGAAGCCCGTGACGATCGCGTGTGATGCGATTCAGGCGAAAAGAGAATGGTCGAACAGTGACCATCGTCTAATGGTCAGTCTGCCCCTGCCTGACGCTAATCTATGGGTCACACTATCCAATGGTGGGTCTGCGTGACCCATTAGATCAAGGAGATGCGACATGAGCCATACTGCCCCAGCCATGGCAGGTGCCGCACAAAAGCTGCGTAGCCCAATCAGCGAGCAGGACTACCGCGAGCGCTATCGTTATTCGATCGAATCTCCTGAAGCGTTCTGGCGTGAAGAGATGCAGCGTCTTGACTGGATGCGCACGCCAGAAAAAATTCTCAATGGTCATTTCGGCGACAACCATTCCCGAATCAAATGGTTTGAAGACGGTGTGCTTAATGCCTCCGTCAACTGCCTGGATCGTCATCTTGAAAGCCGCGGCGATAAGCCGGCCATCCTCTGGGAAGGCGATAATCCCGATCACCAGCGCGTCCTGACCTATTGCGAGCTGCATGAACGAACGTGTCGGTTTGCCAATATGCTCAAGGCGCTTGGGGTAGGGCGTGGCGACACCGTTACGCTGTACATGCCGATGATTCCGGAAGCGGCCATGGCCATGCTGGCGTGCGCACGTATCGGTGCCGTGCATTCCGTAGTGTTTGGCGGCTTCTCGCCCGAGGCGCTGGCAGGACGGATATCGGATTGCGCCTCCCGTGTGGTGATTACCGCCGATATTTCGCGTCGGGGTGGCAAGCAGGTGCCGCTCAAGAAAAACGTCGACGAGGCGCTGGCCATCAAGGGTACCGAGTGCGTCGAGCATGTGCTGGTCGTTCCCTGTGGTGACAAGCCCATTGACTGGCAATCCCGCGATATCGATGCCTGCGCGATGATGCAGGAGCAGTCTGCAGCCTGTGAGCCCGAGGCCATGGGCGCCGAGGACCCCCTGTTCATTCTTTACACCTCGGGGTCAACGGGCACGCCCAAGGGCCTGATGCATACCACCGGGGGATATCTGCTGTATGCCGCCATGACCCATCAGGAGATTTTTGGACTACGTGAAGACGATGTCTACTGGTGCGCCGCCGATGTGGGCTGGGTCACCGGTCACTCCTATGTGGTGTATGGGCCGCTGGCCAACGGCGCCACAACGGTCATGTTTGAAGGCGTGCCGAGCTATCCGAATTACGGTCGCGTTGGGGAGGTGATTGACCGGCACAACATTACGATTTTCTATACCTCGCCGACGGCCATCCGCGCCATGATGGGCCATGGCGATCATGTCATGGACAGCAGCCGACGTGATTCGCTGCGCCTAATCGGGACGGTGGGTGAGCCCATAAACCCGCAGGCCTGGCACTTCAGCCATCAGATTATTGGCAACGGGCGCTGCCCGATCATGGATACCTGGTGGCAGACCGAAACCGGTGGCCACATGATGGCGCCTCTGACCGACGTTGAAAACGTCAAGCCCGGCGCGGCCATGCGGCCGTTCTTCGGCATTCGTCCGGCATTGATGGATGCCGAGGGCAAGCGCATTGAAGGTGATGGCGAAGGCAGTCTGGTTATCGAAGGCAGCTGGCCGGGTCAGGCGCGTACCATCTGGGGCAACCACGAGCGTTTCGAGGAAACCTATTTCAGCATGCATCCCGGCGCCTACTTCACCGGTGATGGCGCGCACCGCGATGCCGATGGGGATTACTGGATTACCGGGCGTATCGATGATGTGCTCAATGTCTCCGGGCACCGCATGGGCACGGCCGAGATTGAATCGGCACTGGTGGCGCATCCGGCCGTTGCCGAGGCGGCGGTTGTAGGCTTTCCTCATGACATGAAGGGGCAGGGTATCTATGCCTACATCACCCTCATGCAGGGAGCAGAGCCCAGCGAGGCGCTGAGCAAGGAGCTCAATGAGGTCGTGCGCCGCGACATCGGGGCCATTGCCAAGCTGGATGCCATCCAGTGGGCGCCGGGTCTGCCCAAGACGCGTTCCGGCAAGATCATGCGACGTATTCTTCGCAAGATTGCTGCCAATGAAGTGGATGGCCTTGGCGACATCAGTACCCTGTCCGATCCTGAGGTTGTGGAAGCCCTGATCAAGGAGCGCGTTCACCACTAGGGAATATGCTCATCTGATTCTCGATCACGACAAGCGCGTCATCTTGTCGCATAATGGACGTTAGCGCCGGGGAACCGGTTGCTAACGTTTTATTTTGGAAATAAAAAAATCATGGGGTAACATGCTGAGATTGCTGGTTACATGATCGGCAGGTGGCATGATGACGCTCGGCCTTGCACTGCTGATGACGTGGCTGACCGCGTTTTGACCGGGGCTGGGCCGTCCTGAATGATACGGGGAATCCTGGAGGAAACTGCATGGCCTTTGCCCAGAAGTTTATCGTGGCAGACGATCACCCCTTGTTTCGTGCGGCACTGACGCAGTCATTGCGTCAGGTAGCGGCCAATGCCGAGATTGTTGAAGCCGATACCATGGAAGCCACCATCGAGGTCGTTACGCGCCATCCTGATGCTGACCTGATTCTTCTGGATCTGCGTATGCCCGGTGCACATGGTTTTTCAGGCCTGATTCAGCTGCGCGGACAGATGCCTGACATCCCCGTGGCAGTGATCTCGGGCAGTGAAGAGCCGCAGGTGGTTCGTCGCTCTCTTGATTATGGGGCGTCCGGTTTTATTCCCAAGTCGGCGTCACTGGATACGATCGCCGGTGGCATCAGTGCCATCCTTGATGGCGAGATATGGCTTCCGCCTGAAATGGCTGACTATCTTGGAGACGGCGACGAGGAAGAAGCCAAGTTTGCCGCGGCGATCGCATCACTGACGCCGCAGCAGTTTCGCGTGCTCAACATGCTGACCGAGGGCCTGCTGAACAAGCAGATTGCCTACGACCTCAATGTTTCCGAGGCGACCATCAAGGCGCACGTCACGGCGATTTTACGCAAGCTGGGTGTTCATTCGCGAACGCAGGCGGTGATCGCGGCTCAGAAACTGGAAGTAGAACCTTCACGTGTCGAAAACTGAACGTAATTTCGATCGTTAAAAATCCCGGCATGAACCGGGATTTTTTGTGCCTTGTGATGGCGTGTCGGCTCAGTTCACACGGCGGTTGGCCTGAAGGGTTCGGGTCAGCAGTGCGCGCAGGGCCGCCGGTCGCACCGGCTTGTTCAGCAGGTGATAGCCTGCTCTGCGGATCAGATCTGCCACCTCTTCAGTACGGTCAGCCGTGATCACGATACCGGGCACATCTTCGGTAAAGCGCTCGGCAAGCGACTCCAGCGCCATCAGTCCTGTGACTTCGTTGTCCAGATGGTAATCGGCCAGAATGATATCGGGCTCGCCGGTCATGTTGCGTACCACCGAGCGGGCACCGCCGATCGAGGTGGCCGTAAACACCTCGCACTCCCAGCCTTCCAGCATTGCCTTCATGCCTTCAAGCGTCATGGTCTCATTGTCGATACAGATGATACGTGCACCGCGAATGCGATTGCCGGCGCTCTTCTGAGCGGCCTGGGTTTCCTGACGGGTGAGTACCGCGCCTCGCTTGAGCGGCACGCCAAGGGCAAAGACCGTGCCGTGGCCTTCCCGTGATCGAATGGTGATGGGATGGTCCAGTACCCGTGCCATGCGATCGGCGATCGAAAGGCCCAGCCCCAGCCCCTTTTCACTTTCCCGGTGACGGGACTTTTGATCCAGCCGTCGGAACTCCTGAAAAATCTCGGACTGACGTGACTCCGGAATGCCGGGTCCGGTATCCCAGACTTCGATCGATAGATTCTCGCCCCGGCGGCGACAGCCCAGCAGAACACGACCGTGCTGGGTATAGCGCAGGGCATTGGAGAGGAAGTTCTGAATGATGCGTCTGAGCATCTGCGGATCACTGTCGATCACGGTGCCCGTTTCGACCATGTCCAGATCCAGTCCGCGATCCAGAGCCATGACCGAAAACTCCGCATACAGAGGGCGCAGAATCTCATTGAGGGCAAACACCTGACGTCGAGGGGTCAGGGCACCGGCATCCAGCTTGGAGATGTCCAGAAGCGTGCCCAGCAGCTCCTCTGCCGCCTGAAGTGAGTTGTCGATGTGGACCAGCGTGTCGTGGTGTTCGCTCTCTGCCAGGCGCTGGGTCAGTGCCGAAGTGAAGAGCCGTGCAGCATTGAGCGGCTGGAGCAGGTCGTGGCTGGCTGCGGCGAGAAAGCGTGTCTTTGAAGCGTTGGCGGTTTCGGCAACCTGCTTGGCCTGCCGCAGCGCCAGTTCCGCTTCCGAGCGCACCCGGTTTTCCTGACGCAGCGCAATGTTGACCTCGGACAGTTCGCGGGTTCGCTCACGCACGCGCTCCTCGAGATGTTCGTTGGTTTCCTTGAGGGCGATCTCGGCCAGCCGACGCTCGGTAATGTCCTGATACAGCGCGAAAAAGCCCAGTACCCGACCGGCTTCTCCGACATGGGGCGTATAGGTAGCCAGCATATAGCGTGTCCCGCCTTCACGGTCGAACAGGGAGAGCTCCCAAGAGACGCGTTCACCGCCGAGTGCCCGCTGCATCCAGGGGGCACGCAGTTTCCATGTACTGGCGGTCATGACGTCTTCAGCACGCTTGCCGATGGCCTGCAGTCGATCCACCTCCATGGCGGTTTCATAGGCGCGATTGGTAAAGAGGTAGTGACAGTCGCGGTCAAAATAGGCGATCAGCGCCGGCACATTGTCGGTATAGATACGGATGTTGTTTTCCGAGCGGATCAGCGCCTCTTCGGTGCGCTTCTGGTCGGTCACATCCTGATAGGTGTAAACAAAACCGCCGCCCACCATGGGGTTGCCATGGATGTCGAGCACGCTGTCATCCTGTCGATAGCGCTGATAGTGATGCGCCTGGCCGCCGCGAATATTGTCCATCAACAGGCGCACATGTTCCTGCGGATCCCCGGGGCCATATTCACCGTGCTCGGCGTTATATAAAAAGATGCGCTCGATGGGTTCGCCGACATGAATCAGGTGGTCAGGAAAGCGAAACAGCTCCAGATAGCGCTGGTTCCAGACCACGATGCGCAGCTTGTGATCCACCACCATCACGCCCTGATTGATGTTCTCGATGGTGGCCTGCAAAAGGGATCGGTTGAACTCGAGCACCTGAGAGGCTTCATCGACGATGGAGACGACATCAGAAATCGACACGTCCCGCCCCGAAAGGGCCGAGTTCATCACGATGCGCGCCGAAGAGGCCCCGATGGCCGAGGCCAGAAGCCGTTCGGTAAAACCGATCAGATCGATCGACGCGCGCATGCCCGGTTCCAGGCGCTGCTGATGGCGCCATCCATAGTCATTGAAGGCGCGTTCGACCTGATCTTCGTTGAGAAAGCGTCGGGACAGGGACTTGAGATCACTCACCGACGTTGTGCCACCCCATGGGCGATTGATCAGCGTCTGGTGAGACGCCACGCTGTCGACAAACAGCGATGCCTGAATGCGCTCGACCACGCGCTGTCGCGTGACCTGGGAGAAAAAGATGTAGCAGAAAAGGTTCACGCCCAGCGACAGCAGTACCCCCTGAGTGATGGGGTCATCCAGAGACAGGCCCAGCAGATTGGCGGGGCTGAGCAGTTCCAGACCCATCGGGCCTGCATCGATGGGAAAGGAGAAAAGGCCCGTGCGTACCAGTGTGGGCAGCAGGAGGGTATAGGCCCAGATCAGAAAGCCCAGCAGCAGCCCCAGACTGACGCCCAGACGGTTGCCTCGTTTCCAGTAGAGCCCGCCGATCAGTGCCGGGGCCAGCTGCGCCAGCGCGGCCAGTGACAGTACCCCAAGGCTTGCCAGCGAGCTGGAAGGGGCGGTGAGCTTGTAAAAACCGTAGGCCAGCGCCAGCGTCAGCACGATGATCAGACGGCGGATACGCAGTACCCAGCGGGCATAATCGCCGTGGCGCGCGTCAAATCCCTTGAAGCGCAGCAGCAGGGGAATGACGACTTCGTTGGAGATCATGATGGACAGGGTTACGGCGGCCATGATGACCATGCCGCTGGCGGCCGCAAACCCGCCAATGAACGTGACCATGACCAGCCAGGGTTGGTCGAGTGCCATGGCGAGGTGCAATACCCACGTATCCGGATCAAGCCCCTGGCCTTCAAACAGGGTCAGGGCGGCCACGGCCAGCGGGAGCACGAAAAAACCGGCCGCCACCAGGTACAGCGGAAAAAGCCAGCGGGCTCGGGCGGTGTCGTCGGTACTGGTGTTTTCAACCACGGTGACGTGGAACTGACGGGGAATGCAGAACACGGCCAGCATGGCCAGTAGCGTCTGGGTCCAGAAGCCCTGGCCGAAGCTGGCGCTGCTGAAATGACTGCCGGCGGAAAGATCATGCACCGCGCGGCTTGAAAGCTCGCCCAGACCGTCAAAGGCGCCCCAGGTGATCAAGGCGCCCAGCAGCACAAAGGCGCCGAGCTTGACCACGGACTCAAAGGCAATGGCCTGAATCAATCCTTCGTGATGCTCGGTGGCATCGGTGTGTCGTGTGCCAAACAAAATGGCAAAAAGCGCCATGAGCGCGGCCACATAAAAGGCGGTATCGCCGAGAATGGGAGAGCGCACAATGTCATTGTTGGCGGTCAGCACTGTAAAACTGGCTGCCATGGCCTTGAGCTGCAGGGCCAGGTAGGGAAGGGTGCCCAGCAGGGCGACCAGGCTGGCCAATGCCGCCAGTGCCTGGGTCTTGCCGTAGCGAGATGCAATAAAATCGGCGATCGAGGTGATATTTTGTCGCTTGGCGACGCGAATCATCTTGGTCAGGATGGGCCAGAACAGCAAAAAGGCCAGGATGGGGCCCAGAAAAACGCTGAGGTACTGAAGGCCCGAGTTGGCCACCTGACCCACACTGCCGTAGAAGGTCCATGAGGTGCAGTACACGGCCAGGGCCAGACTGTAGACCAGCGGTCGCCGCTTTGCCGGCCCGAGCCTTCGGGCACGCTGGTCACCCCGCCAGGCAATGCCAAAGAGGGTGGCGATGTATAACAGCGAGATGGTGAGCAGTAACCAGCCCTGGAACATCGTGAAAATCCTTGCCTGATCCGCGTAACGGCTGCTTCATGGTGGCAGCCTTGAAATACCGATAACGCTCCGGTGTTTGCCGGCGTGCTATCGCCCCTTCAGGCCCCGCATAACGTGCCGGGGCTTCGCCTGTACCAGACGGCGATGATAAAGTAGCGCCAATGTCGCATTAATCTGAAGTCATCTCCATGCAAGAACTTGATCAGTCCGTGAATACCCGCCAGAAGCGGGAATTAGACAAGCTTCAAAAGCGCCTTCGCCGCCATGTTGGCAACGCCATTATCGACTACGCCATGATCAACGAGGGCGACAGGGTGATGGTGTGCCTTTCCGGTGGCAAGGATTCCTACACCATGCTCGAGATTCTTCGCAATCTTCAGCGCAATGCGCCGGTGAATTTCGAACTGGTGGCCGTCAATATGGATCAAAAGCAGCCCGGCTTTCCCGAGCATGTGCTGCCGGCGTATCTGGAAAAACAGGGCATCGAATATCACATCGTCGAGCGCGATACCTATTCGATCGTCAAGGAGAAGGTGCCCGAGGGCAAAACGACCTGCGGGCTGTGTTCACGGCTGCGTCGCGGCACGCTCTATGGCTTTGCCGAAGAGATCGGGGCCAACAAGATCGCTCTGGGCCATCACCGTGATGACATGCTGGAAACCCTTTTTCTCAACATGTTCTTTGGGGGCTCGCTCAAGTCGATGCCGCCCAAGCTGCTCTCCGATGACGGCAAAAATATCGTGATTCGTCCGATGGCCTACTGCTCGGAGGCCGATATTGTCCGCTTTTCCGAAGCCATGGCCTTTCCCATCATTCCGTGCAATCTGTGTGGCAGTCAGGAAAACCTGCAGCGCCAGGTCGTCAAGGAAATGCTGGCAGACTGGGAGCGCAAGCATCCCGGGCGAGTGGATACCATGTTCAAGGCACTGACCAATGTGGCGCCTTCTCAGCTGGCGGATCGTGACCTGTTCGATTTCCACGGCCTTGAGGAAAAACAGCGCCTGATGAAGCGGGATCGCATTGATACGATCAACCTCATGGCGCAGGATGCCGATACGCCGCTGTCATGAATTTGCCGCTTTTGTTCTGGAAGTGTTTGACTTTCCTGCAATGATCGGTAGAATGCAGCGCCACATGACCCGGGTGGTTAGCTCAGTTGGAAGAGCACCAGCCTTACAAGCTGGGGGTCACTGGTTCGAGCCCAGTACCACCCACCATCATTCTTGATAAGGTCATGTTGCTGTAATCAGGGTTGCGGACTGGTAGTTCAGTTGGTTAGAATGCCGGCCTGTCACGCCGGAGGTCGCGGGTTCAAGTCCCGTCCAGTCCGCCAAATCTCTGGGTGCAGTAATATTTCGATAGTCGTTGGACTGGTAGTTCAGTTGGTTAGAATGCCGGCCTGTCACGCCGGAGGTCGCGGGTTCAAGTCCCGTCCAGTCCGCCATCGAAATTGTCGTACTATCGGGTGGTTAGCTCAGTTGGAAGAGCACCAGCCTTACAAGCTGGGGGTCACTGGTTCGAGCCCAGTACCACCCACCATCATCTTCCAAAGATGATCTGATGTTGCAAGTGTATGCGGACTGGTAGTTCAGTTGGTTAGAATGCCGGCCTGTCACGCCGGAGGTCGCGGGTTCAAGTCCCGTCCAGTCCGCCATTCGCTTGAATATTGATTGTTTTCCTTCCTGCATGATCACTGTCATGTCTGCCTGATTCCGTTCTGCCTGATGACGCATTGCTCCTGTAACGCCATGCGGTCGTTGTTTACGGGATACCGGCTTGCCAGTCTCTGCTGCGCGCTGCATGCTTGAACTGTCATGCCATGGATCGAGTGATCCTCGATCGGCAAGCCGATAACAATCAGCAGGACAACCTCAACATGACTATCCCAGGTTTCAGCAATACTGTCGCTACCAGCGACATTGCCATTGCCTCTCCGCGTTTTCTTGCCAGCGACAACACATCGGGCATCTGTCCCGAGGCCATGCATTATTTGCTTCAGGCTAACGAGCAGGATGATCTGGCCTACGGCAACGATGTCTGGACCGAGCGCGCATCGAGCCATTTCAGAACGCTTTTTGAGGCAGACTGCGAAATATTTTTCGTCTTCAACGGGACCGCGGCAAATTCTCTGGCTCTGGCTTCCCTTTGCCAGTCCTATCACGGTGTTATCTGCCATCAGCTGGCGCATATCGAAACCGACGAGTGCGGTGGGCCGGAATTTTTTTCCAATGGTTCAAAGCTTTTGCCGGTGGATACGCCCATGGGCAAGCTCACGCCTGAAGGCATTGCCAGCGTCGTGACACGACGCAACGATATTCACTATCCACGCCCCAGGGTGGTGTCCATCACTCAGGCCACCGAGGTGGGTACGCTTTACTCCCTTGAGGAGCTGCAGGCCATTCGTGAGGTGGCTGATCAACACGATCTCAGAATCCACATGGATGGCGCTCGCTTTGCCAACGCCTGCGCCTCGCTGAATGTGACGCCTGCCGAGATGACCTGGAAGGCCGGCGTGGATGTCCTGTGTTTTTCAGGCACCAAAAACGGTCTGGCCTTCGGTGAAGCCATCGTCTTTTTCGATCGTGAGCTGGCGCGCGATTTTGAATACCGCTGCAAGCAGGCCGGCCAGCTGGCCTCCAAGATGCGCTTTGTCAGTGCGCCCTGGCTTGGGCTTCTGGAAAACGATGTCTGGCTTGCCAATGCCCGCCATGCCAATGCCATGGCAAGGCGTCTGGTCAATGGCGTGCGTGATATCGAGGGTGTTGAGGTCATGTTTCCCGTGCAGGCCAACAGCGTCTTTCTTGAAGTGCCTGCCCTGGCACAACAGTACTTGCGCGATTGCGGATGGACGTTTTATACCTTTATAGGGGAGGGTGGTGTTCGCTTTGTCTGTAGCTGGAACACATCCGAGACACTGATCGACGCGCTGGTGGCTGACCTTCGCCAGGCACTGGCACAACACGATCAACAGTGATATTGATAAGACATCTTTCCTGACACCGATGCGGCATCGCCTCATGCCGCATCGCCTGAATCAAGCAGGGGTGTTATCCGGTGTGTTCCC
This sequence comes from Kushneria sp. Sum13, assembly GCF_052692355.1. NCBI lineage: Bacteria > Pseudomonadati > Pseudomonadota > Gammaproteobacteria > Oceanospirillales > Halomonadaceae > Kushneria > Kushneria sp. Sum13. The sequence continues at coordinate 2,362,233 of NZ_CP199847.1, read as the reverse complement.
GGGTCAACACGACCAACCATCCTCGTTGTAACGCCTGACAGTGCTTTCCATAAGCGAGAAAGAACCTTCGATAAGCAAGAAAGAACCTTCGATAAGCGGGAGTGCCGCAGTGGCTGATTGATTTCACGGAAATGACGAGCGTGCGTACGGCAGGACACACCGTCGCCACTCAAGGAGAAGTTCATGAGCATTTTTGATCATGTGCAGCATCGCTTTGAGCGCACCCTCCAGGAAGAGATGAGTCTTCAGGAGTATCTTGAACTCTGTCGCAAGGACCCGGAGGCCTACGCCAGCGCTTCCGAGCGCATGCTCAGAGCCATCGGTGAGCCGGAAGTCATTGATACGGCCAAAACCCCCCGCCTTTCCCGTATTTTTTCCAACAAGCTGATCCGTCGCTATCCCGCCTTTGCCGAATTTCATGGCATGGAAGAGGCGATCGAGCAGATCGTTGCCTATTTCCGCCACGCCTCTCAGGGGCTTGAAGAGCGCAAGCAGATTCTCTATCTGCTTGGTCCGGTCGGCGGCGGCAAGTCCTCGATTGCCGAGCGTTTGAAGGCGCTGATGGAGCAGATTCCCTTTTATGCCATCAAGGGCTCACCGGTGCATGAGTCACCGCTGGGGCTTTTCAGCCCCGATGAGGACGGTGACACGCTGGAAAGCGAATACAACATTCCAAAGCGTTACATGCGCAGTGTCATGTCGCCCTGGGCGGCCAAGCGGCTGCGCGAATATGGCGGCGATATTTCCCGTTTTCGAGTCGTCAAGGTCTACCCGTCACGACTCAATCAGATCGCGATCTCCAAGACCGAGCCGGGAGATGAGAACAATCAGGACATCTCCTCGCTGGTCGGCAAGGTCGATATCCGCAAGCTTGAGCTCTTTTCTCAGGATGATCCGGACGCCTACAGCTTCTCGGGCGGGCTATGTCGTGCCAATCAGGGATTGATGGAGTTTGTGGAGATGTTCAAGGCGCCGATCAAGGTGCTGCATCCACTTCTGACCGCCACCCAGGAGGGCAACTACAACCCGACCGAGGGCATGGGGGCCATTCCCTTCGACGGGGTGATTCTGGCGCACTCCAATGAAAGTGAGTGGCAGCAGTTTCGCAATAATCGCAACAATGAGGCCTTTTTGGACCGTGTGTACATGGTCAAGGTGCCTTATTCACTGCGCGTCTCCGAAGAGATGAAAATCTATGAAAAGCTGTTGCAGCACTCCTCACTCTCCCATGCGCCCTGTGCGCCGGATACGCTGCGGATGCTGGCACAGTTTTCAGTGCTTTCAAGGCTCAAGGAGCCGGAAAACTCCAGCATCTACTCCAAGATGCGCATCTATGACGGGCAGAATTTGAAGGATACCGACCCTCGCGCACGCTCGATTCAGGAGTACCGGGACAGCGCCGGCGTAGATGAGGGGATGGAAGGGTTGTCGACCCGCTTTGCCTTCAAGATTCTCTCCAAGGTCTTCAATTTCGACTCCAGCGAAGTGGCGGCCAACCCGGTACATCTTCTGTATGTGCTCGAGCAGCGCCTTGAGCAGGAGCAGTTGCCGCGTGAGGTACACGACCGCTACCTGCGCTTTATCAAGGAGTATCTGGCGCCACGCTATGTCGACTTCATCGGCAAGGAGATTCAGACCGCCTATCTGGAGTCCTACTCCGAGTACGGTCAGAACATTTTCGATCGTTACGTGACCTACGCCGATTTCTGGATTCAGGATCAGGAGTTTCGCGACCCGGAAACCGGCGAACTGCTGGACCGCCAGGCACTCAACGAAGAGCTCGAGAAGATCGAAAAGCCGGCCGGCATCTCCAATCCGAAGGATTTTCGTCACGAAGTGGTCAATTTCGTGTTGCGAGCACGGGCACAAAACGAGGGGCTCAACCCCAGCTGGCAGTCCTATGAAAAGCTCAAGGGCGTGATCGAACACAAGATGTTTGCCAACACCGAAGAGCTTTTGCCTGTCATCTCGTTCAATGCCAAGGCCTCCAACGACGATCGCAGAAAGCACGAGGATTTTGTCGATCGCATGGTTGCGCGCGGCTATACCGAAAAGCAGGTGCGTTTGCTGTCGGAATGGTATCTGCGCGTGCGCAAGTCCCAGTAAGCGGGTGGCGCCGGCAGCCCCGGTGCCCATTCCCACCCTGATACGGGGCAGCCGGCCTGATCGGTCTGCAGGAGGTGGTGACGTGAGCTATTTCATCGATCGGCGCAGCAATGCCCGCCACAAGAGTGCGGTCAACCGGCAGCGCTTTTTAAAACGCTATCAAAAGCATATCAAGCGCGCCGTGGAGGATTCGGTCAATCGGCGCTCGATCACCGACATGGAGCGCGGCGAGAAAGTCAGTATTCCGGGCCGGGACATTTCCGAGCCCGTGTTCCGTCATGGCAAGGGCGGACGGCGCACGGTGGTCAGTCCCGGTAACCGCGAATTTGCCGAAGGGGATCGAATGCGTCGCCCTCACGGCAGCGGTGGCGGTGGAGGAAGCGGCGAAGGATCCGCCTCCAATCAGGGCGAAGGGGTCGACGAGTTTGCCTTTACGCTGTCCCGAGACGAATTTCTGAGCTTCATCTTTGATGGCCTTGAATTGCCGCATCTGGAGCGCAAGCAGCTGGCCGATATGGCAGAAAGTCGGCCCGTGCGGGCGGGGCTCTCCCGACAGGGGGTGCCTGCCCGCATGAACATCGTGCGTTCGATGCGCGAGGCGCAGGCCCGCCGCATTGCCATGCGTGCGCCCATCCGGCGAGCCCTGCTGGAGGCACAAAAAGCGCTGGAGGAAGAAGAGCGCAAGGATCCCGTTTTGCGCCATCCCGGGCGCATACGTGAACTCAAGGAAGAGATCGAACGGCTGGAGAAGCGTATCGAAGCCGTCCCCTTCATTGATACCTATGATCTTCGCTACAACCATATCACCGACCAGCCGCAGCCTTCCAACAAGGCGGTCATGTTCTGTGTCATGGATGTTTCGGGGTCCATGACCCAGAACCACAAGGACATCGCCAAGCGCTTTTTTCTGCTGCTTTATCTGTTCCTCGAGCGGGACTATGAGCGGGTCGAGCTGGTGTTCATTCGCCACCATACCTCCGCACGCGAAGTCGATGAAGAAGCCTTTTTCTATTCCCGTGAAACGGGGGGCACCATTGTCTCCAGTGCGCTGCATCTGCTCGATGAGATCATCGAGGCGCGCTATCCGCCGGCACAGTGGAATCTGTATGTGGCCCAGGCCAGTGATGGCGACAACTGGGATGATGACTCCGTGCAGTGCCGTCAGATCCTCTCGGACGCCCTGATGCCCAGGCTTCAGTATTACGCCTATGTCGAAATCACCCCGCATGCTCACCAGGCCCTCTGGGAGGAGTACACGCGCGTACAGGACCGCTATCCCGAACGGTTTGCCATGCGTCAGATCGTTCAGCCCGGCGATATCTATCCGGTCTTTCGTGAACTCTTCAAAAGCCGCCAGGGCAGCCAGGAGGCTCGCTCATGAGCACATCCTACAAGCCGATTCATGATGAAGACTTTCTGGGGCAGGGGTCTGACTGGTCCTTTGATGACCTTGAACATTACGAGCGAGAGATTGCCCGTATTGCCGGTGAATTCCGTCTGGATACCTATCCTAACCAGATCGAGATCATCACCTCCGAACAGATGATGGATGCCTACTCCAGCATCGGCATGCCGGTGGGGTATAGCCACTGGTCATTTGGCAAACAGTTTTTGTCCGTCGAACAGGCCTATAAACGCGGTCAGATGGGACTGGCCTATGAACTGGTGATCAACTCCGATCCCTGCATCGCCTATCTGATGGAAGAAAATACCCTGATGATGCAGATTCTGGTCATAGCGCATGCCTGTCATGGCCACAATTCGTTTTTCAAGGGCAACTATCTCTTCCGCGCCTGGACCGACGCCTCTGCCATCGTGGACTATCTGGTCTTTGCCCGTCGCTATGTCAGCGAGTGTGAGGAGCGCCATGGTGTCGAGGCCGTCGAACAGCTGCTTGATGCCTGTCATGCGCTGCAAAATCAGGGTGTGGATCGCTACAAGCGGCCTTCTGCCATATCGGCGGAGGAGGAGGCACGCCGTCAGCAGGAGCGGGAAGGCTATCTGCAGCAGCAGATCAACACGCTCTGGAGCACCATTCCACAGTTGCGCGCGGCCGATGGCCGAAATGCCGATGGTGAGGCGCAAGGCCTCGACAAGCCTTCACGCTACCCGTCAGAGCCTCAGGAGAACCTGCTCTACTTCATCGAGAAGAATGCGCCCCTGCTGGCGCCATGGCAGCGCGAGATCGTGCGCATCGTGCGCAAGCTGGCGCAGTATTTTTACCCGCAGCGTCAGACACAGGTCATGAATGAGGGGTGGGCCACTTTCTGGCACTACAACATCATGCACCGTCTCTACGATGAAAAACTGATTGATGAGGGCGTGATGCTGGAGTTTCTCCAGTCGCATACGGCGGTGGTGGCGCAGCCGGGCTTTGACAGCCCCTGGTATAACGGCATTAACCCTTACGCGCTGGGATTTGCCATGTTCAGCGATATTCAGCGCATCTGTACTGCCCCGACCGAGGAGGATCGGGCCTGGTTTCCGGAGATGGCCGGCAGCGACTGGCTCGATACCGTGCATTTTGCCATGCACAACTTCAAGGACGAATCGTTCATTCAGCAGTTTCTGTCCCCAAAGGTGATGCGAGACATGAAGCTCTTTGCGCTACTTGATGATGATCAGGATGACATGATCGAGATTTCGGCCATTCATGATGATCGTGGCTACAAGCGAATTCGCGAGGCGCTGTCATTGCAGTACTCACTGGGGCACAGGGAGCCTGATATTCAGGTCTGGGCCGCCAATATTCACGGCGACCGGTCACTGGTGCTGCGCCATGAGCGAACGCAGCGACGACCGCTGGATGATGCGCTTTCGCCGGTCATGCATTATCTCCATCAGCTGTGGGGATTTCCCATCGTGCTGGAGGTGGTCGAAAACGGTGACGTGGTGGACCGCCACGACTGGCCACAGACTGGCGGATAAACGTTCACTTGCGTGACTGGAGTGCAGTGTTTTTCATGACGAGCCTCGGGGCTCGTTTTTTTTAGTCGTATCAGCAGCCTGTCATTGACTGCGGTATACTCGCCGCCGCCCGGAAGGGCCGTTTTCGAGCATACGGTCACGGTTGAAAATGCAGTGATTTTTGAACATCCAGTGGCTTTTGAACATACAGTGGCAGGGGATGGATATGGCGCGGCGACGTCCGGGACTTTTAAAGCGCTTGCGGCGCATGAGTGGTGCCGGGCTTTTGGCAACGGCGGTCATGTATGGGCTGTGGTATTACCAGGAGCGCACGTACTGGGAGCAGATGAGCTGGATGGGCACGCCCCAGGCTGAAATCTGGTATGACTGGAAAACGCTTAACCGCACGCTGCGCAGCGATGGATTCCTGACAGGCTGGTCGGATCTGCGGGCCAATCCCTTATGGACCGTTTATCGCCTCAACCGGGTAAATCATCCCGCCATCGGCGCGCGTCCGGGGCATTTCAGTGATGACTGGCGCACGCTTTGGCCGGTGACCAGCGATGATTATACCGGCAGTGGTTATGACCGCGGTCATCAGGCGCCCAATTACGCCATTGCTGCGGTGTATGGTCGTCAGGCGCAGCTCGATACCTTTCAGATGAGCAACATTTCGCCGCAAAGGCCCGACCTCAACCGGCGTGTATGGCAGCGGCTGGAAGAGGTAGTGATCGATGAATTCGCTGACCGATTTGGCACGCTCTGGGTGACCACAGGCCCCATCTTCGATGATGACATCAAGCGAATGTCATCGTTTATCGAAATTCCGGATGCCTTTTACAAGATTGTCGTGGCGCCGGGAAATGCCAGTACGCCGCCAAAAATGATTGCCTTTATCGTGCCCCAAAGTGTCCGGGGCGATGAGCCGCTCGACCGTTTTCTGGTCAGCGTCGATGAGATCGAGGCGCGCACAGGATTTAATTTTTTCAGCGAATTACCGGATAAAATGGCTGATCGCCTCGAGTCCGGAGTGAATACCCGGGGCTGGGGGCTTGAACGTGTCGCCAGACAACCTGCCCGCTATTGATGCCTGCCTGTCATGACGCCGATACGGGCGGTGTCATGGCGGTATGGTTGCTGATGACGGGGCAAGTGCTGGTGATATGACAGCGTTAAACATGTTTCAGGATACGGCTGGCGGATCACGATGGCGTCAGGCGAAATCGCAGATATACCGTATTGGCAAAAAGCCGATACAGGCAAGGAAAGTCAGCGGGATAGAGAGGGATGCTGCAAGGATGTGTCGAGGGGATAACGACGTATCGAGGATGAAGCAATGTACTAGGAAAAAACATGGTGCCCGGGAAAGGACTTGAACCTTCACGACCATACGGTCACTAGCACCTGAAGCTAGCGCGTCTACCAATTCCGCCACCCGGGCAGGGTGTCATCAGTCCGAAGACCGTGATGAAAGCGATGTCTGATCAACTGGTGCCCGGAAGAGGACTTGAACCTCCACGACCATACGGTCACTAGCACCTGAAGCTAGCGCGTCTACCAATTCCGCCATCCGGGCGTTGATCATACGATACTGCTATACAGTTAAATTACTGCTACCTGAAGTTCGACAGGCGTTTCTTTCTGTCTTTTCACCGTCTCGTTTTTGAGATGGTGCCCGGAAGAGGACTTGAACCTCCACGACCATACGGTCACTAGCACCTGAAGCTAGCGCGTCTACCAATTCCGCCATCCGGGCAGGTGGGCCGAAATAATACGCAATTTTTTGAGTGATGCAAGAGGTGAAGGCCAGCAAAAGCCATTTTTTTACACCCTGCAACGTTTTCAAGGTAATAAAGGGGTTTGGGTCGTCCTGTCGAGACCGCTATAATCGGTGCCATGAAGACAAGACACCCTATTATCCCGCGCCCGCTGCTCGCCATCTTGCCCGGTATCACAAGACAACCATTTCAGGGAAGCAATCTATGAGTCAATGGACGCCAGCCGACGATCCGCAAGCGGAACGTGAGGCCAGTCAATATGACAACCCGGTCCCCAGTCGTGAATACCTTCTGCAGATTCTGACCGAGCACGGCAAGCCCATCGCACATGAAGATGTCAGCAGGTTGTTGGGCATCGAGGATGAGGATCGCCTGGAAGCGGTCCGCCGACGCCTGTCTGCCATGGAGCGTGATGGGCAGGTACTGCGCCACAAAAGTGGTGCTTTCGAAATTATTGATCCTGACTTGCTGCTGGATGGTCGCGTGGTCGGCCATCGCGATGGCATCGGCTTCTTTGTGCGCGATGACAAGCAAAAACCGGATCTGGTCATTCCGCCGCGCCAGATGCGCCGTCTCTTTGATGGGGATCGCGTGCGTGTGCGTGTCAGCGGCAAGGATCGACGGGGCAGGGAAGAGGCCAGCGTCAACGAAATTCTCGAACGCAACACGCCGACGCTCATCGGTCTGTATCGCAAGCGCGGCGATGATATTGCCGTGGTGGTACCCGAAAACAGCCGTATTGCTCATGAGGTCATCATCGAGCAGGGCGCTGCCAACGGTGCCGAGGATGGCCAGGTGGTCGAGGTGCGTATTACCACGCAGCCCGGTTTGCGTCAGCAGCCCATCGGCGAGGTAACTGAAGTGCTGGGCGAGCGTATGGACCCCGGCATGGAAATCGATATCGCCATTCGCGAACATGATATCCCGGCCGAGTTCCCGGTCGAGGTACTGGATCAGATCCGCGACATGAGCGAGGAGGTCCTCGACGAGGACAAGCAGCAGCGTGTTGATCTGCGTGACTGGCCGCTGGTCACTATCGACGGTGAAGACGCCAAGGACTTTGACGACGCCGTTTATGCCTGGAAGACCAAATCCGGCGGCTGGAAGCTGATTGTGGCCATTGCCGATGTCTCGCATTACGTCGAGGTCGATTCGCCGCTGGACCGCGAGGCCTGGCAGCGAGGCAATTCGGTTTACTTCCCCGGTCAGGTCGTGCCCATGCTGCCGGAGCTATTGTCCAACGGACTGTGCTCGATCAATCCGGACGTCGACAGGCTCTGCATGGTCTGCGAGATGAACATCTCGCAACGCGGTGAGATCAGCCGCTACAAGTTCTATGAAGGCGTGATGCGCTCGCATGCGCGGCTGACCTACAACAAGGTCGGCACCATGCTTGAAGAGGCTGGCAGCGAAGAAGGTCAGGCCCTGCGCGGCGAATACGCACACGTCGTCAAGCCGCTGGAAGCGCTGCACGGGCTTTACAAAACGCTGCGCCAGGCACGTACTGTCCGCGGCGCCATCGATTTTGAAACGACCGAAACCCAGATCGTTTTCAATGAGCAGCGCAAGATCGAGCGCATCGTGCCGCGGACCCGCAATGATGCCCACAAGCTGATCGAAGAGTGCATGCTGGCGGCCAACGTGGCCACCGCGCGCTTTCTTGAAAAGCACAAGCTGCCGGCGCTTTATCGCGTTCACGCTTCGCCCTCTGATGAAAAGCTCGCCACGCTGCGTGCGTTTTTGGGCGAGCTGGGTCTGACGCTGGGCGCCAGTGGCGAAAAGGGCAAGTCCACGCCGCAGGATTTCCAGACGCTTCGTGAAGTGATCAATGGCCGTCCGGATGCCGATATCATTCAGACTGTCATGCTGCGCAGCATGAACCAGGCCGTTTATTCGCCGCACAATGAGGGCCATTTTGGGCTGGCCTATGCCGCCTACGCGCACTTTACGTCGCCGATCAGGCGCTATCCTGATCTGCTGGTGCATCGCGCCATTCGCTCGGTCATTCGCAGTCAGCGTGAATCGACCAACGTGGAGCGTGTGGAAGGTGCGGCCAACAACGAACCGCAGCGCTGGTGCCCGTATAACTTCGAACAGATGGTCGCCATGGGTGAGCATTGCTCGATGACCGAGCGGCGTGCCGATGAAGCCACGCGCGATGTCGAGGACTGGCTCAAGTGCGAGTTCATGGCCGACAAGGTCGGTGATGTCTTCGAAGGCGCCATCGCCTCGGTTACCCAGTTTGGCCTGTTTGTGCGGCTCAACGAGCACTTTGTCGAGGGGCTGGTGCATATCACCAATCTGCCTTCCGACTATTACCAGTATGAAGCCGAGCGTCATCAGCTCAAGGGCGATCGCAGCGGCGTGACCTATCGTCTCGGCGATGGCGTCACCGTTCAGGTGGCTCGTGTCGATCTCGATGACCGCAAGATCGATTTCATGCTGACCGATGCCAAACCCCAGTCGCGTCGCCGTATTCGCAAGCCCGGTACCGATGCACCGGCCCGTGACAGCAAGGCGCCTGCCGAAACGGATGCGCCGAGCAAGAAGCGTCGCAAGTCCCGCCCGGGCAAGAAGGAACGTCTGCGCCGTCGGGAAGAGAAGGCCTCCAGCACAGAGGCACCCGATACCCTGAAGGCTGAAGAAGACGCAGCCGAGCGGAAGTCTCGTAAACGTAGTGACAAGTCTGCCAGCGTCAGCGGTAGTGATCCCGACAAGCGAAAGAGCGGCAAAGCCAAAAGCAGTGGCGAGAAAAAAGGCAAGCGTGAGACTGACAAGGGCCGTCGCAAGTCATGAAAGGCGATCATCAGCGCAGTGGTAAAAGTGGCAAACGCGGCGGCAGCAAGCCACAGGAGCAACGCCGGCAGCAGAGTGCTGGCCGTGGCAAGGGCGGTGGTCACTCGGGTGCCCGGGCTGGCGCGCCGCGCGGGCTTGATGCTGTTCATGGCGTTCATGCCGTCGAAACCCTGCTGGCACGCCAGCAGGTGCCCGTTGAGCTCTGGGTGCAGGAAGGTCAGGCAGAAAAACGCCTGGCCGATATCCAGCAGCAGGCCACCACGCTCGGGGCGCGCCTTGTGCTTCAGCCTCGTGAGGTGCTCGATCAGATCGCCGAAGGGGCTCATCAGGGGGTGATTGCTTTTTGTGAGCCACTGGTCGCCGACAATGAGGCCTCTCTTTTCTGGCAGCTTGACGCGCGGGCTGATCAATCACCGCTGCTTCTGGTGCTTGATGGCGTCACCGATGTGCATAACTTCGGAGCCTGTCTGCGTTCGGCCGATGCGGCAGGCGTCATTGGCGTGATGGTCGCCAAGGACCGCTCGGCGCCGCTTAATGCCACGGTGCGAAAGATTTCCTGTGGCGGTGCCGAAAGCGTGCCGGTGTATCAGGTCACCAATCTGGCAAGAGCTCTGGTACGGCTGAAGGAATACGGTATGCAGGTTCTGGGCGCCGCGGGAGAAGCCGAGGCTCTGGTTCACGATGTCGACCTGCGTGGGCCCACCGCGCTGGTCATGGGGGCCGAAGGCAAGGGCCTTCGACGCCTGACGCGTGAGCACTGTGATCAGCTGGTCAAGCTTCCCATGGCCGGTCAGGTGTCGAGTCTCAATGTGTCGGTGGCCACTGGCATCTGTCTGTTTGAAGCGGTGCGTCAGCGAAGCACCCACTGATCCTTTTACTTGCAAGCGGCGGGCCATCTCCCTACAATTGTGCGGTTTCGCGGCGGCTACGGCCGCCGAATGCATTTGCAGGGCATCGAGACAACATCCTCGGGCCTGCCCTTGTAACGAAAAATACCCTTCTATCAACTCCTTGCTTCCCATGGCGGATATGTCTGTCATCGAGAAGCTGTCAAACCGAAAGGAGACACCATGCGTCATTACGAAATCGTGGTCATGGTCCATCCGGACCAGAGCGAGCAGGTGCCTGCCATGATCGAGCGCTATACCGGCCTCGTGACTGAAAACGGCGGTACTGTTCATCGTCTTGAAGATTGGGGCCGTCGTCACCTGGCTTACCCGATCAACAAGATCCACAAGGCTCACTACGTTCTGATGAACGTGGAATGCAGCGGCGAAACACTGGCTGAACTGGAAAACATCTTCCGTTTCAACGATGCCATTATTCGCAACATGGTCGTGCGTTGCACTGAAGCGGTCACTGAAGCATCTCCGATGATGAAAGCGGCAGATGAGAAGGGACGCCGTCGCGAGCGCTCCGATGATGACCGCCCGCGTGAACGCTCTGATTCTGACGACGATCGCCCGCGCGAACGCTCTGACGAGTCGACCGAAGCTGCCTCCTGAGCTGATGCTCTGGCCTGAATCCACCTACTGGAGAGACTGACATGGCCCGTTTTTTCCGTCGTCGCAAGTTTTGCCGCTTCACCGCCGAAGGCGTGAAGTACATTGACTACAAGGACCTCGACACGCTGAAAGCCTACGTGACCGAGACCGGCAAGATTGTCCCGAGTCGTATCACCGGTACACGTGCACGCTATCAGCGTCAGCTGGCTACCGCGATCAAGCGCGCTCGTTATCTGGCCCTGCTGCCCTACACCGACAGCCACCAGTAAGCTGCATACGCCATGCAGGGTTTCGCTCGCTGGATAATGCAGAGTACGCCACGCGCGGTGGGTGTGGCGCTACTGGGCTCACTGGTCCCATGGCTTTTCTGGCTGTCTGCTGCCATCAGCGCGCTGGTGACGCTGCGCCGCGGTTTTGGGCCGGCATCACCGGTCGTACTGGCCGCCGCAGTGCCGGCAGGCTGGTGGTGGATGCAGGGAGATGCCATACCGCTGGCCAGCGTTTTGCTGGTGACGGTGATGGCCATTATTCTGCGAGAGCGATTTCGCTGGGGGGAAACCCTGCTGGCAGGGGCCATTGTGGTGGCCGTGTTGATCCAGATTGGGGTCTTCGCACCACCTGATGCCTCGCAACTGATTGAGGAAGTACGCGCCCAGGCGCCGGAGATTGACGAGCTGCTTCGGCAGTACGCAAGCCAGGGTGTGCCGGTTGAACAACTGGCACGATTGATGATCTCGGCCGTTACCGGTCTGATGGTCATGCTGGCCGCGACCGCCTGCCTTGCGCTGGCGCGCAGCTGGCAGGCGGCTTTGTACAATCCCGGCGGTTTTCGAGAAGAGTTCCATCGCTTTCGCCTGTCGAGGCTGGAACTTGCCGGGGTGGTCCTGATGACTGCCGTTGGCCTTCTGGGTGCGTTGCCGGGTGCTGTCCTGATGGCCTGGGTACCTCTTCTGGTAGCGGGTATTGCCCTGGTGCACGGTGTTGTAGGTGTAAAGTCCATGAGAGGGTTCTGGCTGGTCGGCTTTTATGCCTTGCTGCTGACCACCTGGCCCACGTTAGTGATTGTGCTGCTGCTGGCGCTGATAGATACCTTTGCGGATTTCCGCACGCGTCTGATCGGCAGTCAACGTTAAGAGGTCCACGAGATGGAAGTCATTCTGCTCGACAAGCTCGGCAAGCTGGGAGATCTGGGCGACCAGGTTACCGTCAAGCCGGGTTACGGTCGTAATTACCTGGTGCCCTACGGTTTGGCCGTTCCGGCAACCAAATCCAACGTCGACGCCTTCGAAACGCGCCGTGCCGAACTTGAAGCCAACGCTGCAGAGCGTCAGGCCGAAGCCGAGCGCCGCGCTGAAGAGCTGTCCGAAATCGAGCTGTCGCTCGTTGCTCGCGCCGGTGAAGAAGGCAAGCTGTTCGGTTCCATCGGTCCGCGCGATCTGGCTGATGCCATCGCTCAGGCGGGTATCGATGTCGCACGCAGCGAAGTGCGCATGCCGACAGGCCCGATTCGCCAGACCGGCGAATATGACATCGAACTGCGTCTGCACTCCGATGTTACTGCCAGCGTTCGCGTAGTCGTTGTTGCTGAATAAGCCATATTGATGGCACTGCGCATATCGATGATATGCCACGAGAAGGGGCACCTTGTGTGCCCCTTTTTTTAATGACTGTTTTCAACGACTGTTCAAGCGCGGAAGAGGTCATGACATGTTCTTCCCGCGAGCGTAGGCTATGATCCTGCGTTGAATTACTCTCCCTGGTAAGTCGTCATGGTTAATCGTCCTCATGAGTGAAGTGATCGAATTTGATCGGGAAACCGCTGCACTCAAGGTGCCGCCACACTCGCTTGAAGCCGAGCAGTCCGTTCTGGGTGGCCTGATGCTGGACAATCAGGCCTGGGACGAGATCGCCGACCGCCTGGTCAGCGATGACTTCTACCGTATCGAGCATCGCGATGTCTTCAAGGCCATGGTGCGTCTGGCAGAAGAGGGCCGTCCGTTCGATGTGGTGACGCTCTCTGAAGAGCTTGAATCGCATGACCGTCTGGGGCGTGTAGGCGGATTGTCCTATCTGGCCGAGCTTGCTCGTAATACGCCTTCTGCCAGCAATATCCGCGCCTATGCCGATATCGTGCGCGAGCGTGCCACGCTGCGAAAACTGATTGCTGCGGCCAATCAGATTGCCGAAGGGGCCTTCAATCCGCAGGGACGTAACGCGGACGAGCTGGTCAATGAAGCCGAGCGGCTGGTGTTTCAGATCTCCGAATCCCGCCCCAAGACCGGCGGGGCCATTGGCATGAGCGATCTACTCAGCAAGGCAGTGGACCGCATCGATGAGCTTTTCAATCTCAAGGGGCAGATGACGGGGCTGTCGACCGGCTTTCGCGATCTGGACGACATGACCTCCGGCCTGCAGCCTTCTGATCTGGTGATCGTGGCGGGGCGCCCATCGATGGGCAAGACCACCTTCGCCATGAACCTGGTCGAACACGCCGTGGTCAGCAGTGACAAGGCGGTAGTGGTCTTCTCGATGGAGATGCCGGCTGACTCGCTGATGCTGCGCATGATTTCCTCGCTGGGTCGCATCGATCAGACCCGGGTGCGTAACGGGCAGCTCGAAGACGAGGACTGGCCGAGGCTGACTTCTGCGGTCAACCTGCTCAAGGACAAGCAGCTCTACGTCGATGATACCGCCGCGCTCTCACCCAATGAGATGCGCTCGCGAAGCCGGCGTATTGCGCGTGATGCCGGCGGCATTGGTCTGATAATGATCGATTACCTGCAGCTGATGCAGGTGCCGGGCATGTCGGAAAACCGGACCGCGGAGATCTCGGAAATTTCGCGCTCGCTCAAGGGTCTGGCCAAGGAATTCAACTGCCCGGTCGTGGCACTGTCGCAGCTTAACCGCTCGCTTGAACAGCGACCCAACAAGCGTCCGGTGATGTCGGACCTGCGTGAATCCGGCGCCATTGAGCAGGACGCGGACGTGATTGCCTTCGTCTATCGTGACGAGGTGTATAACAAGGACAACCCTGACAACAAGGGACTGGCCGAACTGATTATCGGTAAGCAGCGTAACGGTCCCATCGGCACCGTACACATGGCCTTTATCGGCAAGTACACCCGGTTTGAGGATCTGGCGCCGGGCAGTTACGGCCAGTACGAAGAGTAAACCGCACGCTGTGCGCGTTCTGATGGATAAAACAAGGTGCTCCGAGCGCCATTTCCCTTTTTCCTGATAAGCCTGACAGGAGTCAATATGCCGGCTGGATACCGTCGCGGCGGACGTCGTCAACCCAAACTGGAAGCACGCGGTACGCTTGAAAGTGTCGAAACCGAAGGGCCCTTCAAGGAGTGGCTGGGGATGCCGGACCTTTACCGGCACACCCTGACCGTTGATGGCGAGATCTACTCCTATCAGGTTGAAGACGCCGCGCTGGATGTCGCGATAGGCGACTATGTCGTGTTTCGCTACAAGGAGACCAAGGCCGGGCGCTGGATTGACCGCCGTTCGCTGGGTGTCGCCATTGATCCGGCGACCTTCAATCGCGAGTAGACCTTCGGGGCCGGATGTCGGCGTCGTGCTCAAGACCTGCGGGACCGAATGATGCCATTCGGTCCCGTTTTGCATTCAAGCGGGCCGTAACAGGAAATACCGGCTGTTTCGTTTGAAATGAGAAGCATTATTATTTAAATTCAGGCATCTATCCGTTTATACGGTGTCGGTGATCAGGCGAGGTTACCTGCTCTGGCCGGCAAGCCGTTATCAGAACCCGCACAGGGGTGGTATTGCAGAAGATGGTGATCTCATGAGTCAGGCCGATTTTCTTCCCGTCAGCGGCGCACAGGCCGGTATCTGGTACGGCCAGCAGAGCAGTGCCCGTCAGGGAGGATACTCCACCGCACAGTGTCTCGAGTTCACCGGTGCCATTGATGTTGATCGGCTGGCGCTGGCAGCAGCAATGGCGGTCAGTGAGGCCGATGGTCTTTTTGAAGGGTTTGTGGCCACTGACAGTGGTCCGGCAAGGCGTAAAGGCGAGACCGCGCAGCGAGCGGATCTCCCCGAGATCATCGATCTACGCGACAACCGCGATGCCCGGGAGCTGGCCTGGCAGCAGATGGCCGAGCGCCGTGAGGTGCCTTTCGCACTGCAGCCGGGACCGCTCTATCGCCAGGCGCTCTGGCGGCTGGCAGACGATCACGTGCTCTGGTGGCTCAACATGCACCATGTGGCGGCCGATGCCTGGGCCTACGGGCTGATTCAACAGCGTGCCGCCGAGCACTATATTGCGCTGGGCAGCGGAGAGAACGTCAAATCCTCCTGGTATGGCAGCATTGAGCGCGTCATCGAAGAAGAGCAGCGCTATCTGGCCGGTCCGGCGCTTGAGCAGGACCGTGATCACTGGAAGGTAATGTTTGCCGATGACCCCGAGCCCGTTTCTCCCTCTGGCCGATTTGCCCCGGCGCAGCCTCATGCGCTGCGCTGCGAAATGACGCTGGATCATGAGCAGAGCCAACAGTTTCACGCTCGATGCACCGAACAAAAGCAGGGACTGGCCGAAGCCATTCTGGCTGCCAGCGGTGCCTGGTATGCGCGTATGTGTCAACGATCCGATGTCACGCTGGGCGTCCCCATGATGGGACGTATGCAGGGCGCTGCGCTGCGCACGCCCATGACTCAGGTCAATATGTTGCCGCTGCGTCTTCGTGATGACTTCAGCGCTACCCCCCTCCAGTGGTGCCGGTCCGCGGCAGAGTCGCTCGGGGCGATAAGGCGTCATCAGCGCTATCGCCATGAATGGCTGCTGCGCGATCTGGGGCGTCGTCCCGGCCGGCGTCCGCTTCTGGGCATGCACGTTAATGTGCTGCCCTTTGATTCAAGCGGTCAATGGCCGCAAAGCCGGGTCCACAAACATCATCTGGTGGCAGGGCCGGTCGATGACCTGGTCTTTTCGGTCTATCTTGGCGGCGACAGCGAGGCCATGCGGCTGGCGCTTGATGGTAATCCGGCGCTGTATGACCAGAACGAGCTCCAGTGGCATCTTGCGCGGCTGGCGCAGTGGCTTGTGAATTTCATGTCAGCCCCCGAGACGCCCTTAGGCGAGCTGAAACTGATCCTCCCGGAGGATCACCAGGCGCTTTTGCAGTTCAATGCCACGGATCATCCGGTAGAAGAGACCCATATGGCGACGCTGTTCGAGCGTCAGGTCCATGAGACGCCCACTGCGACAGCACTGGTGGCCAATGGGAAAGTGCTGGACTATCAAACGCTGGGGGCACGGGTGCAGGCGTTGGCTGATCGACTGCACGTTAATGGCGTACAGCCCGGTGATGCCGTCGGCGTAGCGCTGCCAAGGTCGCTGGAAATGCAGGTGGCGCTGCTGGCCATTCATCATGCAGGGGCGGCCTGGCTGCCATTGCCGCTGGAATATCCGGACGCGCGATTGGCGGATATTATCGCACGCGCTGCCCCCCGGGTGATTTTAAGCCATGAGGCGCAGCGTGCCCGCTTTGCGCCGGCGCCTGTCCTGAATATGCCCCTGGCAGAAAGCGATAACGGCCAGACGCTCATTCCCGGCAGCCCTGCGCAGCGTGACCCACGACTGGGCGCCTATGTTCTCTTTACTTCCGGTTCGACCGGCAAGCCCAAGGGCGTGCTGGTTGAGCATCACGCCATTGTTAACCGCATTCTCTGGATGCAGGGAAGCTATGCGCTGGGAGAAAACGACCGGGTGCTGCAGAAAACGCCCAATGGCTTTGATGTGTCGGTATGGGAGTTTCTCTGGCCCATGGTCAGCGGCGCGGCACTGGTCATGGCACGTGAAGGCGGCCACCGCGAACCGCGCTATCTGATCGATACCATCATTGATGAAGCGATTACCACGCTGCACTTTGTGCCCTCGATGCTCGATATCCTGCTGGATGAACTCGGTGATCGAGACGTCGAGCGCATGGGTGCCCTGCGTCAGGTGTTTGTCAGCGGCGAGGCGCTGTCACGGGAGCTGGAACAACGCTTTTTGACACGCCTGCCCGGGGTGGCGCTGCACAATCTGTATGGCCCTACCGAGGCCGCCGTCGATGTCAGTGCCTGGCAATGTCATGATTCGGACACCGGCAGCAGTGTGCCCATTGGTGCGCCGATCTGGAACACGCACCTGCATGTGCTGGATGCGAATTTCCAGCCGGTACCGGTTGGGATGCCCGGCGAGCTTTATATTGCCGGTCGCAATCTGGCGCGAGGGTATCTGGGCCAGCCGGAGCTGACCGCCGAGCGCTTTATCGATTGCCCGGCGGTGGAGGCTGATTCGAGACTTTATCGTACCGGCGATCTGGCCCGCTGGCGCTTTGATGGCGTGCTCGAGTATCTCGGGCGCATCGATCATCAGGTCAAGCTGCGAGGGCAGCGTCTGGAACTGGGTGAAATCGAGTCCGTCCTGCTGTCTCATGAGGGGGTGGCGCACGCGGTGGTCAGCGTCCATGGCAGCGGCAATAGCGCCCGGCTGGTCGGGTATATCGTCCCCCGGGGTAGCGATGCGCCATCACTGGAGGGTCTCAAGCGCCACCTGGCCCGTGCGCTGCCGGATTACATGGTGCCCGGGGTCATCATGGTGCTGGCGGCGCTGCCGCTGAGCGCCAATGGCAAGCTTGACCGTCGCGCTCTGCCGGTGCCCGAGTCCCATGAGGAAAGCGTGGCGCCGGTCAGTCCACGCCAGCAGATCATGGCCGAGCTGTTTGCCGAAGCACTCGATCTTGAGCGAGTAGGCATTCGGGATAACTTCTTCGATCTGGGGGGCAACTCGTTGAACGCGCTGAGGCTGGTGCGTCGTTTAAACGAGGCGCTGGGCACCCGGCTCACGATTGCCACACTGTTTGAGGCGCCCACCATCGAGGCGCTGGATGCGCTCGATATGCAGGACATGGCCGCTGGCGGGCTGGATGTTGTGCTGCCGCTGCGGGAAAGTGGCACAGCGTCTCCCGTATTCTGCATTCATCCGGCGGGTGGGCTGGCCTGGTGCTATGCAGGCCTTGCACGGGCGCTGCCATCGCGCTATCCCCTGTACGGGCTGCAGGCACGCGGGCTGCTGCCTGAAAGCCGTCTGCCGGACACCATGGAGGAGATGGCGCGCGACTACATTGCCCGAATGCGTCGCATTCAGCCTCATGGGCCCTATCGTCTGCTGGGCTGGTCGGTCGGCGGCATGATTGCGCACACCATGGCCGCCCTGCTGGAGGGTGAGGGAGAAACGGTGGACATGCTGGCGCTGCTGGATGCCTATCCGGCCGATCTCTGGCGCGACATGACGCCACCCGATGAGGGCATGGCGCTGGAGGCGCTCCTGCGTATTGCAGGGCTTGCCGACAGGTCATTGTCAGAAGATGGCGGGACGCGCCGGGCCCAGGTGATCGCCCTGTTGCAGCGTGAGGGCAGTGCGCTCGGTCAGCTGTCATCACAGACGCTGGATGCGCTGGTGGATGTGGTCATCAACAACAGTCGTCTGGTACGTGAAAGTCGCCATCTCGTGTTCAGCGGTGACATGCACTTCTTTACCGCGGCCACGCCTCGTGAAGAACACTGGCTGGATCGGTGCGCCTGGCAGCCCTATGTGGGCGGCCGCATCCTCAATCTGGACCTGCCGGCCACGCATCCGGAGCTGATGCACCCGGCGCATCTGGCAACGATTGCGCAGCATTTAATGGCAGTGCTTGAACCTCAAACAGACTGCTGCGATAGCGTGTCATGACGGCCGTTCGGCCCGAGACGCTTCTGGCGGATATTCTTCAGCGTCGTTCTCTGGTGGGGCTTGGTGAAATTCACTGGTGCCCACAAGTGATGGTTGAAATCACCGCGCTTTTGGAAAATCCGGCGCTTGAGGGAACGTTTGATGACATTGTTGTCGAATTTGGCAGTGCACGTCATCAGGCATGGATTGATCGCTATATTGGCGGTGAAGACATGGAGGAGAGCGGGCTTGAAGCCGTCTGGCGGGATACGCTCTATTTTCTGCTGTGGAGCCCACCGGTTTATGCCGATTTTTTCAGGCGTCTGCGTGCGCTCAACCTGAAGCGTTCGCTTGATCGCCGTGTTCGCGTGGTACTGGCAGAACCTGCCCTTGATTGGGAAACGCTGGATGGTGACGCCTTTGCACGCTGGCATGAAGCGCGTGAAAGGGCCTATGCTGAACGGGTCGAACAGGAAGTGCTCGATCGCGGGCGGCGTGCGGTTCTAGTGTTTGGTCTGCGCCATTTGACCCATCACTCGCTGCCCGGGGCACCATACAGGCCGCTGGCAGAGCGGCTGGTTAAGCGCGAGCCAGGGATTATCGAGCTGATTCATCCTTATCATGGGGAAAAGGGTGTCTTTTCAGGCGATCACCTTTCGCTGGATGTCCGTCATAATGGTCTAATGATACCCGCTGCTGCCGAGTCCTCGGGCGGCCCTGCCATGATCGACCATATCTGGTATCTCGGTGACCTCGAGCGCCGGATCGCGCTACCTGATGCACTTTTTGCCGATACGACCTGGCTTGCCACGATCGTGGCACGACTGCAACGTCTGGGTGAACACCACCTTGCGCGTGCCCGAAAAATGATGACAGCGCCGCAAAGGGCCATCTTTGATGACTGGCTGGTGCATCACCATGACGATTTTGGCACAGGTCCGACAGCATAGTATCAAGCGTTTCAACACTGGAAAGACAATGTCGGCGCTGACACGGAATCGTCATCCGGCACTGTTATTCTTTTAACAACTGATAGAAAAGACATAGAAATAACCGTCGCCCAGAGTGCGACGAGAAGATAGCCCAGGGAGGGTTACATGGAATTACAGCAACTTCGATATGCCGCGTCACATCACAATGAAATGGAAGTACGCGTTGTACGCAACACACTGAGCCATATTTATCAGATTGAATGTGAAACGGGCGGCGGCAATCGCCAAAAGCTCAGTCGTCGGGGCAAGCCCTGCCTGTTCCGCTCGATCGATGAAGCCATCGACCAACTGCTGGTGGCCGGTATCAGCTACGCCTGGATCGTGCGTCAGAATGAAGAAGATGGCAGTGACAGTTCACGCCGTCTGGTGCAGCTGGGCAACCTGCCCGAGCTGGCCATTGCGATCTGATCATCGCGAATTCGATTGGGGCGCATGCCGTTAAAAATACCAAAACATGACACATTGATTGAATGACCTTGCGCCGGCTTTTGCCGGCGTTTTCCATGGTGGCCGGGATCAATCATCACCCTTGCCGGTTCGCCTTTCATATCCCGCCAGATGATCGCCCTGTCCGTAAGCCGGTGTCTCCTCAAGCTGATCCAGAAAACGAATGGCCTGTTCACGCAGGGCCTGTCGCTTGTCGTCACTCATTTTATTAAGTGAGCCATAAATGAGCTTCATGCGCTGATTGCTGGCCAGCTGCTTTTTATTGCGCTCAAGAAAATGCCAGTAAAGGCTGTTGAAGGGGCAGGCGTCCTCGCCGATGCTTTTTTTGACGTCATAGCGGCAGTGCTGACAGTGATCCGACATGCGATCAATATATTTACCCGAGGCGCAGTAGGGCTTGGAGCCCAGATAGCCGCTATCGGCATACAGCACCATGCCCAGGGTGTTGGGCAGCTCAACCCACTCAAAGGCATCGATATACACAGCCAGATACCAGTCGCACAGCGCCGCCGGGCTGACACCGCAGAGCAGGGCAAAGTTGCCGGTGACCATCAGCCGCTGAATGTGATGGGCATAGGCGTGATCCCGTGTCATCTCGATGGCGCGTTTCAAGCAGCGCATATCGGTGTCGCCGGTCCAGTAGAAGGCCGGCAGGCCCCGGTCGGCCTTGAGGTCATTGCGCCTTTTGTAGTCCGGCATGTTCAGCCAGTAAATACCACGCACGTATTCGCGCCATCCCAGAATCTGTCGAATGAAGCCTTCTGCACTGTTAAGCGGCACCTTGCCGCCACGCCAGGCATTTTCGGCGGCCTGACAGACCTCCAGTGGTCTGAGCAGCCCGGCATTGAGCGCACCGGACAGTCGGGCATGATACAAAAAAGGGTGCTGATCGCTGATGGCGTCCTGATAGTCGCCAAAAAAGGGCAGGGCGTGCTCGATAAAATGAGCCAGGTCATTGAGTGCCTGACGTCGGGTGACGGGCCAGTTGAATCCTTCAAGGGTGCCAAAATGGTGTCCGAAATGCGTCTCGACCAGTGTCATTACCTCACGAGTGAGTGCATCCGGTTGGTGTTCGGGCGGTTCAGGTGGGGTAATGTCTCTGGGCAGAGGCTTGCGGTTGTTCTGGTCGAAATTCCACTGATTCCCCTGCGGGTTGTTCTGCTCATCCATTAACAGGCCGGTTTCGCGACGCATCCAGCGATAAAAGTGCTCCATGCGAAATCGCTGACGGCCCTGTGCCCATTGATTAAAACCTTCACGTGAGCAAAAAAAGCGATCATCGGTCACCATGTACCAGGGAGGTGTGTTGCCTCGCCTTTTCTGAATGCGGTCAAAAAGGCGCCATTCGCCGGGAGAGGTCACTCGAATGTCGTCGCAGCCATAAAGGCCTGCAACCCGTTCGGCTTCGCTGATCAGATCCTGGGTGTTGTCGCTGTCGTCCAGACAGGTGTAGTGCACCTGGCGGCCCTGCTGGCGAAGCATTTGCGCAAAATGGCGCATGGCCGAAAAAAGGAAGGCGATCTTTTGCGGATGGTGGGGCACATAGCGGCCTTCTTCTTCTACTTCGAACAGGGCCACCACGGCGTTTTCCGGTGCGCCTGCCAATACGGGAAGATCATCGGTCAATTGATCACCCAGGATTACGATCAGGGGTCGAGACATTTACACTTCCTGCATATGGCGAATAGGGACATTTCATCAACACTGCCCGAACAGCGCTGATAGAATAATTTCATTAAAATCGATTGTTTTGAGGGTTCGTACAATCAAGCCCCTCTTGTCACTGCAAGGAGTATAGACATGGCGCAGGCCCCCTTCGGCGTACTGCTAGCCAATCTTGGCACCCCGGATGAGCCCACCCCCTCCGCCGTAAGGCGCTACCTTGGCGAGTTTTTGTGGGACCGGCGCGTGATTGACGTTTCCCGCCCGCTCTGGTGGTGCATCCTGAATGGCATTGTGCTGAGGACTCGTCCCAAAAGGGTGGCCGAGGCTTATGCCAGTGTCTGGGAAGAAGAGGGGTCGCCGCTGCTGGCCATTGGCAAGCGTCAGCAGCGTGCCCTCAAGGCGCATCTGGATGCGCAGTATGGCTGTGACATGCCGGTCGAACTGGGCATGACCTACGGCCGGCCCACCATGGAAAGCGCCGGCCTTACCTTTCGTCGCGCCGGGGTCAACCGCATCGTGGTGCTGCCGCTCTATCCGCAATATTCACGTACCACCACGGCTGCTGTCTTTGACCGTCTGGCCGATGCGCTCAAGCCGTGCCCGGATATCCCCGAAATGCACTTTATCCGCGATTACCATGATGACCGTGGCTACATTACAGCGCTTGCCGAAAGCGTTCGGGAGCACTGGGCCACGCGTGGCAAGCAAAATCACTTGCTGATCTCGTGGCACGGCATCCCGAAGCGTTATGCCGAGGAAGGCGACCCCTATCCCAAGCACTGCCGTGGGACCAGTGAGGCTCTGGCCCGCGAGCTTGGCCTTGAAGACAGTCAGTGGACCATGACCTTTCAATCGCGTTTCGGAAGGGAGGAGTGGCTCAAGCCCTATACCGATGAGACGCTCAAGAACTGGGACGTGAAAACCACGCCCGGTATCGACGTCATTTGCCCCGGCTTTTCGGCCGACTGCCTGGAAACGCTGGAAGAAATTCAGCAGGAAAACCGGGAATATTTCGTGGAAGCCGGCGGGGAAGACTACAGCTATGTGCCGGCGCTCAATGACCGCAAAAGTCATATTGAAGCGCTGGCGGGGCTGGTCGAGAGAAATACGCGCAACTGGCGCTGAGCCCTGGGCGGGCCAGCGCCTCAGGGACTGTGGCGCTGACCGCTGCCGGGGTCTTCCGGATGCGGTGTGTCCGGTTCCTGGCCGACATCCTCTTCACGCAGCTCACTGGGGGCTCCGGTGGTCGAGATATCACTGGGCAGCTTCTGATGCAGCGCCACCTTGGCCAGCAGGTGGGCGCTGATGGGCGCCGTGATCAAGAGGAAAATGGTGACCAGCAGCAACTGGATATGAAAGGTGCGCTCGATCAGTAGAAAATAAAACATGCAGGCCACCAGAATCAGGCCCACGCCAAGGGTCGTGGCCTTGGCCGGCCCGTGCATGCGCAGGTAAAAATCACGCAGATGCACCATTCCGAAAGAGCTGATGAACGTGATCAGCGCCCCGGCGATCAGAAAAAAGGCCGTTAGCGCCTCAAGCGCCGTATCAACCCATGCCTTGTCCAGCCACGCCATGATGGTCTCCTATTCGATGATGTCGCCGCGCAGCAGATACTTGCACACGGCCACGGTACTGATAAATCCCAGCATGGCAATCAGCAGGGCGCCTTCGAAATAGACCCGCGTGCTCAGCCAGATCGTGTACAGGATGATCAGCGCAATGCTGTTCACGTACATGGTATCGAGCGCGATGATGCGATCGGGCAGGGAAGGACCTACCAGCAGCCGATAGGCGTTGAGAATGATGGCCATGGCGACCAGAAAAAAGCTGATCCACAGCGCAATACCGATCATTCGTAAATCTCCATGAGCGGTCGCTCGTATCGGTTGTATATCTCGTCGATGATGGCCTGCTCATCGTCGGTATCCAGCACATGAATCAGCAGGCTGCGCCCGTCGAGTCGCAGATTGGCCGAAATGGTGCCCGGCGTCAGGCTGATGGTGCTGGCCAGCAGCGTAATGCTGAAATCGCGCTTGAGCGTCAGGGGATACTCGATAAAAGCGGGCCGAGGGCGCCGCCAGGGACGGGAGATCAGCCAGGCCACTTCCAGGTTCGCCATGAGAATGTCCAGCATGACGCGCAGGGTGTATCGCAGCAGCAGCAGCGGTTTTTTGACCACCGGTTGCGCATCCCAGAAGCGCTGGGTCATCAGTGGAATGGCAATCCCCAGGATGACGCCCATGATGACGGAGCCATAGGTGATAATGTCGGACAGCATGATCCAGACCATCGTCAGGATCGACGAAAGAATGGGTCTGGGGAGACAGCGTTTAATCAGCATCGACAGACGCTCCTGACGTGTCTGAAGTGACATTGTCCAGTACGGCGCTGCGATACTGCACGGTGTCCGTGATCTGCTCGGCAGTGGCCTGAGTGTAGCCGCCGATGGGGCCTGCCAGTATCACCAGCAGCGGTGCGGCAGACAACAGCACCACGGTGCCAACCAGCTTGCCGCGTGAAAGGCGTTCACCCACCGGGTCGCCGTTACCGTGACGCCAGAAGATGGTCGAACCGGCACGTGAGGCGGCCACGACCCCTGCAAGGCCGGATAGCAGCAGCAGCGGCCACAGCCAGAGACCTTCCGACAGGGTCGCCGTCGACATCAGCCACGCCTTGGCCAGCGCGCCGGACAGCGGAGGAAGCCCGGCGGAACTGACGGCTCCCACCATATACAAAGCGCTGAGCAGCGTGGCGTATTTGAATTTCTTGCTGCGCACGATGCGGGTGCCCACCTTGCCACGCTGGTCGGCAATCATGTCGGTCAGCAGGAAAAGCCCGCCGTTGATCAGCGTGGTATGCAGCATGTAGAACAGCATGGCACCGCGCGACGCCGTTCCTTCCATGCCCAGACCGCACAGCAGGGTGCCGATTGAAATCAGCATGAAATAGGATATCTGCATGCGCAGGTCGCGCGCGGACAGCACGGCAAGCGTTGCCATACCAAGCGTTGCCAGTCCCCCCCACCACAGCCAGGGCTGGGCCAGATGCGCAAGGCCACCCGCCTGCTCACCAAAGATCAGGGTGAACACGCGGAAGATGGCGTAGATCCCTACCTTGGTCATGATGGCAAAAAGGGCCGCGATCGGCGCAGGCGCTGAACTATAGGCCCGGGGCAGCCAGAAATAGAGCGGCAGGATGGCGGCCTTGAGTCCAAACACTACCAGCAACAGCAGGGCACCAGCGCGCACAAGGCCCTGCCTGTCGGCCGGCAGCTGGCTGACGCGCTCGGCCATGTCGGCCATGTTGAGCGTGCCGATGCTGCCATACAAAACGCCAAGGGCAATCAGAAACAGCGAAGAGCCGGCCAGGTTCAGCACCACATAGTGCAGCCCGGATTGAACGCGCGCCTTGCCACCGCCGTGCATCAAAAGCGCGTAGGACGCCAGCAGCAGGACTTCGAAAAAGACAAACAGGTTGAAAAGGTCACCAGTCAGAAAGGCACCGTTGATCCCCATCAGCTGTAGATGAAAGAGCCCGTGAAAGTTGGAGCCCTGATTGTCCTCACCGCCACTGGCGTGGATTACGCTGCCCAGTGCCAGCAGGGCCGTCAGCAGGACCATCATGGCAGACAGCCGATCGGCCACCAGTACGATGCCATAGGGCGCCTGCCAGTTGCCCAGTCGATAGACCAGCGTCTCGCCACCGGCCACCTGACTGACCAGCCAGAAGGCAACTGCTACCAGCAGTGCCGTGGCTGTAATGGAAATGGTTCGTCTGACCGGGTCAACGCCTTCACGCTTTCGAAGCAGGATAATGGCCACCACCAGAGGCAGCAGAACCGGAAAAATGGGCAAATGCTGCATCACGCCTTGTTCTCCCGCGGATCTTCACGATCGGTGCGGTTGCCATCGACGCTGTCGCTGCCCAGATCGCCTCTGGAACGCATCGCCAGAATGATGGCAAAGGCCGTCATGGCAAAGCCGATGACGATGGCGGTCAGCACCAGCGCCTGTGGAAGAGGGTCGGCGTAGTGTTCAGTGGTGCCGACCAGCGCCGCGCCATGGGTGGTGAGGCCGCCCATGGAGAACAGAAACAGGTTGACGGCATAAGAGAGCAGCGTCAGCCCGACGACGACCGGAAAGGTACGTCCGCGCAGGGTCAAATAGACGCCGCTTGCCGTCAGGATACCGGTGGTGATGGCGTAGAGCGCTTCCATCAGGGGATGTCCTTGTTGGGTCGATGTGCGGTGGTGAGCTTGCCCAGATTGGCCAGAATCATCAGCGTGGCGCCAACGACCGCCAGGTAAATGCCACCATCAAAAATCAGGGCACTGGCCAGTTCGATATCACCGATCAAAGGCAGATGGAAATGATCAAAGGTCGAGGTCAAAAACGGGTAACCAAACAGCCAGCTGCAAAGTCCGGTAAAGGTCGACAGGGCAACGCCTGCAATGGCGATGGGCTGGAACTGGAAGTCCAGCCGCTGTTGCGCCCATTCGACGCCGCGCGACATGTACAAAAGGATCAGGGCCACTGCGGTGATCAGACCGGCGATAAAGCCCCCGCCGGGCTGGTTATGACCGCGCAGGAAGATGAAAAACGACACCAGCAGGGCCAGCGGCAGCAGGGTCTGGGACACCACCATCAAAAGCGTCGGATGGCGATCATCGGACCACAGGCGACCTTCCATATCGGTGGCCGGCATGAACAGGCGAAGCCGGTTGAGCAGCTTGAAAATGGCCAGGCCTGCAATGGCAAGCACGGTAATTTCACCCAGTGTATCGAAGCCACGAAAGTCCACCAGGATGACGTTGACCACGTTGTGGCCGCCACCGCCTGGTACGCTCTGACGGATGAAAAATTCCGAAATGCTGTCGAGATCGCGGGTGAGCACCGCGAAGTTGAGACTTGCAACAGCCCCCCCGAATCCCGTGGCGATCAGAACGTCACGCACCACACGGGCACCCCCTGACTCCTTGGGTGTTTTCTGCGGCAGGAAAAAGAGCGCCAGCATCAGAAGGATCATGGTCACGACTTCAACCGACAGCTGCGTCAGGGCCAGGTCCGGCGCCGAGAAACGGGCAAAGGTCAGCGAGACCACCAGCCCCACTACCGAGAGCATCAACAGGGAAATCAGGCGATAGCGGTGGAGGGCAGCGGTCAACACGCCCCCCATGATCAAAAGCGCTGCACCCATGGCCACGATCGGATCCAGCGGCTGCTGGCCGAGGTTGCCGGTCAGTGTGTCCAGATCCGCCAGGCCCAGCGCCATGGCCAGTACCGATACAGCCATCAGGAGGAACATGTAACGCTGCAGCGAGCCATTTTCGAGCCGGTCGGTCAGGCGCTGACACAGCCCGACCAGGCGCTGAACGAAGGCTTCAAAAATGTAGCGGGCATCCTGAGGCCGGAACTGACGATTGAATCGCATCATGTGGCGATGGAGCAGATGCAGCACGATGCCACCGGCAATGACCGCCATGCTCAGCAGCAGGGCAGGGTTGATGCCATGCCAGAGCGCCAGGTGAAATTCGGGCATCTCACCAGACATCGTCACGCGAACGGCATCTTCCAGGATCGGTGTCTGCGGCAGGGTCGGTACCAGCCCCACAATGATGCACAGAACCACCAGCAGCTCGATGGGAAAGCGCATCGGCCAGGGGGGCTCATGAGGGGTTTTGGGTGGCTCCTGACGCGGGCGTCGGAAGAAGGTGGCATAGGCCAGGCGGAGCGAATAGGCGACGGAAAGCAGCCCGCCCAAACCTGCCAGCAGGGGCACAATCCATGCCAGGCCACCGAACTGCCGGGAGGCCAGCGCTTCGGTGAAGAACATTTCCTTGGAAATGAAGCCGTTCAGTGGTGGCACACCGGCCATCGAAATGGTGGCAATACAGGTGAGTACCGTCGTGATCGGCATCAGGCGGTAAAGGCCACCCAGTTTTCGCACATCGCGAGAGCCTGTTTCGTGATCAACGATCCCGGCGGCCATGAACAGCGAGGCCTTGAACAGGGCATGGTTGATGATGTGGAAAAGGGCCGCAATCAATGCCTGAGAATTTCCAAGCCCGAGCAGCGAGGTGATCAGGCCCAGATGGCTGATGGTCGAAAACGCCAGAATTCCCTTGAGGTCGGTCTTTAAAAAGGCGAACCACGCCCCGTAGACCAGTGTGACCAGGCCGGTCAGCGTCACGATAACTGTCCAGAGCTCGGTACCTGACAGCGCCGGATGCAGGCGCAGCATCAGGAAGATGCCCGCCTTGACCATGGTGGCCGAGTGCAGATAGGCCGAGACCGGCGTCGGGGCCGCCATGGCGTGAGGCAGCCAGAAATGGAACGGGAACTGGGCCGACTTGGTAAAGGCGCCCAGCAATACCAGCACGACAATGGCCGGGTAGAGCGGGCTTGCCGTGATCAGATCATGGCTTTCAAGCACCGTGCCGATGTCATAGGTGCCGGTCACCTTGCCGATCAGCATGATGCCGGCCAGCAGGGCCAGACCTCCGGCGCCGGTCACTGTCATCGCCATGCGCGCACCCTTGCGCGCCGTCGTTTCGTGTGACCAGAAGCTGATCAGCAAAAACGAAGAGATGCTGGTCAATTCCCAGAACCC
The DNA here is from genome assembly GCF_052692355.1 of Kushneria sp. Sum13. Lineage (NCBI taxonomy): Bacteria > Pseudomonadati > Pseudomonadota > Gammaproteobacteria > Oceanospirillales > Halomonadaceae > Kushneria > Kushneria sp. Sum13. The sequence continues at coordinate 2,333,705 of NZ_CP199847.1, read as the reverse complement.
CCACATCAGCAGCAGATTGTCCGACATGACAATGCCGACCATGGAGGTCATGAACAAAATCAAAAAGGCATAAAACCGCGACATCGAGTCCTTTTCGGACAGGTAGTAGCGGGTATAGAGGATGATCAACAGACCAATGCCGAGAATCAGCAATAAAAAGAGCAGCGATAGCCCATCCAGGCGAAAGGCCACTTCAAGGCCCAGCGATGGAAGCCACTGAAATGAGGTGCGCATGACCTCTTCACCGTCATGCCCCAGATAGAAAAACAGGACCAGGCCAAGAGCGATGGCCGGGGCGACGGCCGTGGCCAGTGCACAGACGGTTCTGCCGCCACGAATGGCAAGCGCGGGCACGAAAACGCCCAGAAAGGTCAGCAGAGGGATCCAGGGCAGGGTCATGAATGCTTGTTTCCTGATGAATGGCTTCCAGTGTACTGACTATTCGACATGCCACGATGACCGGTGACCCGCAGCACAGGTGCTGAAGCAAGCCGGATAACGGGCATCATGAATAGACGACACAGCGAGCAAATCCCGCAGTGCAGTATGCGTCAGTTGATTCCTTGCAGGGCCGGTCAGAAGTCTCGAACAGAAACCCGCCATGAGCGGGAAGCCGTCTCCCATTGAGGGGCCGGCCCTTGTTATTAATCATTTGCAGAATGTTGCGCTATGCAATGACATCAAGCAGTTAGGCGATTCTCCCTTGCAGATGACGTGCTGGCAATACCCCTTGTCATGCGCAGACGCCCTTTTCGCCGTCAAACCCGAATCTTAAGGTTAAATGATTGAAAAAGGCATGCCATTCCCGCTGTAATGCGAATCTACCATAGCATATCAAGCCCGATTTGCTGCCTTCTTCCACAAACAGGCAAGGATGTAAGCGGCATCATTGATGCCACGCGTCGCGGTCATCTCATCACCCAGGACAGCAAAAGGAGAGAGCGCATCATGCAGATTGCCGTGCTGGCCGGATTTGCCCTGGCCATCCTTGTTCCCTTTCTGTCCCGCTGGTGCGGCGGCCGTACTGGACTGATTCTCGCGCTTTATCCTGCTGCCATTGCCTTTTGGCTGGTCTCGCTGGCACCGGAGGTCCTGCAGTCGGGTGGTATTTATTTCGAGCAGGCCTGGGCGCCGAGCCTTGGGCTTAGCTTAAGTTTCTGGCTGGATGGTCTGTCACTGCTGTTCGGTCTTTTGATCAGCGGCATTGGCACGCTGATCATCATTTATGCCAGTGGCTATCTCCATGGTCACCCGCAGCTCGCCCGCTTTTATGTCCTGATTCTTTCGTTCATGTCCTCCATGCTTGGGGTCGTCATGGCGGATGGGCTGATGACGCTGTTCGTCTTCTGGGAACTGACCAGCATCACCTCCTATCTGCTGATCGGTTTCAATCATGAGGATGCTGCCGCGCGCAAATCGGCTCTGCAGGGGTTACTGGTCACCTTCACCGGGGGGCTGGCGCTCATGAGCGGTCTGATTCTGCTCAACGTGGCGGGCGGCAGCTGGTCACTTCAGACGCTGCTCAGTGATGGCGAGTCGCTGCGCGAACACGCGCTTTATCTGCCGATGCTGCTGTGCCTGCTGGGGGGCGCCTTTACCAAGTCGGCCCAGTTCCCGTTTCATTTCTGGCTGCCCAACGCCATGGCGGCCCCGACGCCGGTCTCGGCCTATCTGCACTCGGCCACCATGGTCAAGGCCGGTATCTATCTAATGGCGCGTCTACAGCCGGGTCTGGGCGGCACCGAGGCCTGGATGACCATCCTGTGTGTGATTGGCGCGATCACCATGGTGGTTGGTGCCTTTCTGGCCATTCGGTTTACGGGCATCAAGAAGGTACTGGCCTATTCCACGGTCATGGCGCTTGGGACACTGACCATGCTGCTGGGCATCGGAGGCGAGGCTGCCATGATCGCCTTTGTGACCTTTCTGACTGCGCATTCGCTCTACAAGGGCGCATTGTTCATGGTGGCCGGCGCCCTTGATCATGAGACAGGCACCAAGGATATCGATGAGATGGGCGGTTTGCGTCGGCTCATGCCGGTCACGGCGACCTGTGCGTTTGTTGCGGCTCTGTCGCTGGGCGGGGTCATTCCGCTTTTTGGATTTGTGGCCAAGGAGCTTTTGTTTGAAGTCGTGCTTGAAGCACCGCGCTATGCCGGCTTTCTCATTGGCATGAGCCTGCTGGCCTCCGTTCTGGTCGTGGCCGCCGCCGGCATTGTGGCACTGCGACCCTTTTTCGGAGCGCTCAAAACCACCCCGAAAACGCCCCATGAGGCGCCCCTTTCCATGCTGGCCGGCCCCTGTGTGCTGGCGGGGCTGTCACTGGTGCTGGGCTTTATGCCGTGGCTGGTCGGCGATGGTCTTTTGAATGCGGCAGCGAGTGCGGTCATGGGTGCCGAGGTGGTGGCAGACCTGTATCTCTGGCACGGCCTGAATACGGCTTTGATGATGTCGATGATCAGTCTGGGCGTGGGGCTTCTGGTGTGCTGGCGCTGGCCGGGCGTGCGAGGCGTGATTCATCGCTTCAGTCCGGTGCTCGATCGTGGCCCTGAAGCGGGGTACTGGAAGCTGATGGATCTGCTGGTCCGCGTGGCCGGGTGGCAGACACGTCTTTTGCAAAGCGGCTACATGCGCAATTACCTGATCCTGACCCTGCTCAGCTTTACGGGGCTGACCGGCTATACGCTGCTGGTGCGCCATGGTCCGGTATTTGATCTGGCGCTTGATGTGCGTCTGCAGGAAGTGGTCGTGGCACTTGTCGTCGCCGCCAGTGCCGTCGTTGCCTGCATGATGCGCTCGCGTCTGGCTGCCGTGGCGGCCGCGGGGGTGATGGGGTTTGGCATCGCACTGATCTTTTTGTTGTTCAGTGCGCCGGACCTTGCCATCACGCAGCTTTTGATCGAGACCCTGACGGTCATCCTGCTCATTCTGGTGCTCTTTCGAATGCCGCAGTTTTCAAGTCTGTCGACGCCCATGGAGCGGGTGCGTGACCTGTTTGTGGCGATCATTACGGGTGGTCTCATGACCCTTTTGATTCTGACCGTGCTCGGACAGGATCTTTTTACCTCCATCTCTGAATACATGATCGACAACAGTGTGCCGCTGGGACACGGCCACAACATCGTCAACGTGATTCTGGTCGATTTCCGCGCGTTGGATACGCTCGGTGAGATTTTTGTGCTGTCGCTGGCGGCCATCGGTGTGCTGGCCATGCTCAGACTGCAGGCCAAAGAGAGGAAGACGCCATGAAAACAGGCACCCTGATCCTCTCGGTCGCCGCTCAGACGCTGGTGCCGCTACAGATCCTGTTTTCCCTTTTTCTGTTGCTGCGTGGTCACGATGAGCCGGGTGGCGGCTTTATTGCCGGGCTTGTGGTCGCCGGCGCCTTTGCGCTGCATCAGTTCGTCAACGGCCCGGAGGCTACCCGGCGCTTGTTGCGTGTCGATCCGCGTGACTGTATCGGTTTCGGGTTACTGCTGGGGGTGGGTTCGGCCTTGCCGGCCTGGTGGCAGGGTGAGGCATTTCTGACCGCGCAGTGGTGGGAGGTGCCGGGTCTGGGGCTCAAGCTGTCCACACCGCTGATCTTTGATGTCGGCGTGTACCTGGTGGTACTGGGGGCAGTGCTGACGGCAGTGATCACGCTGACGGAGGTCGACAAGGATGAGGCATGACACGGGCGTACCGTCAGGGGAGGGGGCTTCATGGAACCCATAATGGCAGTGGTTATCGGTGTGATCTACGCCGCGGCCATTTACATGATGCTGCGACGATCAATCGTCAAACTGGTGATCGGACTGATTCTGATCTCAAACGCGGCCAACCTGCTGATCTTTGCCACTGCGGGCATGACACGTGATGCGCCCCCGCTGATCCCCATGAATGGTGATCCGCTGGCAGATGTCATTGCCGACCCGTTGCCGCAGGCGCTGGTACTGACGGCGATCGTGATCGCCTTTGGGGTTCTGTCGTTTGCCGTGGTGCTGATTCGCCGCGCCTGCCAGATTGTCGGGGTCGATGATCTGGATCAGATGAAGGAGACCGACACGTGAGCCCGGAAGTCGCTCTTCCCATCCTGATTCCGCTCATGGCGGGCGCCCTGTCGATGGCGTTCTGGCGTTCGCGCATGATGCAGCGATTAATCGGCATAGCCGGTACGGCGGCACTGCTGGGCACCAGCATCTGGCTGTTTGTCAGCGTGCAGGCACAGGGGTATGTGATCATGAATGCCGGCGGCTGGGCCGCGCCCTTTGGCATTACGCTGGTGGCAGATCTTTTAAGCGCCATCATGGTGGTGTTGACCGGCATTATCGGGTTTGCCGTGGCGGTGTATTCACTACCGACCATCGGGCGGGGGCATGAAACCTTTGGTTATTATCCGCTCATGCATCTGCTGCTGGCCGGTGTGGCGGGGGCCTTTTTGACCGGTGACATCTTTAATCTGTATGTCTGGTTTGAAGTGATGCTGCTGGCGTCCTTCGCGCTGTTGATTCTGGGTGGCGAGCGGGCTCAGATGGAAGGGGCCATCAAGTATGTGACGCTCAATCTGCTCTCATCGGTCATTTTTCTGAGCGCTGTTGGCCTGTTATACGGCATGCTCGGTACGCTCAACATGGCGGATATCGCCCGTCGCGTCGCGCTGGTGGAGGACAAGACGCTCATTGATGTGCTGGCGGTGATGTTCATGATCTCGTTTGGCATCAAGGCGGCGGCCTTTCCCCTGTTTTTCTGGCTGCCGGCGGCTTACCACACCCCGCCGGTGGCGGTGTCTGCCCTGTTTGCAGGGCTTTTGACCAAGGTTGGCGTCTATGCCCTGTTTCGTGTCTTCACGCTGATCTTCAATCAGTCCGTGGATTACACCCACGACATCCTGCTGTGGGTGGCAGGGCTGACCATGCTGACCGGTGTTCTGGGGGCGGCGGCCCAGTTCGAGTTTCGTCGCATCCTCTCCTTTCATATCGTCAGCCAGATCGGCTACATGCTGATGGGGCTGGCGCTTTTTACGCCGCTGGCGCTGGTGGGCGGGGTGTTTTATATCCTTCATCACATCATCGTGAAGACCAATCTGTTCCTGATCAGTGGTGTCGTATATCGCTTGAAGGGCACCCATGACCTCAAGCAGCTGGGTGGGGTCTACAAGGCCTGGCCGCTGTTGGGCGTGCTCTTTCTGATTCCGGCGCTGTCCCTGGCCGGGGTGCCGCCACTGTCGGGTTTCTTTGCCAAGTTTGTCCTGATTCGCGCCAGTATCGAGGCCGGCCATATCGCCATTACGGTGGTGGCGCTGCTGGTGGGGCTTTTGACGCTCTATTCGATGACCAAGATCTGGGCCGAGGTGTTCTGGAAAGCACCTCCTGAGAATGAGGGGGCCGCTCTTCGGGTCACGCCGCTGTCCCAGCGTCATCTCTGGCTGATGCTGTTGCCCATCGTGGGACTGGCGGGCTGTACGGTGTTCATCGGTCTCAACGGTCAGCTGCTTTATGACGTGGCAGAAGCATCGGCTGCGCAGCTTCTTGATCCACAGGGCTACATCGATGCCGTATTGGGAGCGCAGCCATGACCGGGCTTTTATCCAATCTGCTGCTGGCGGTGGCCTGGATTGCGCTGAGTGGCGATTTCAGCATGGGCGGCATGCTGACCGGGCTGGCCTTTGGCTATCTGGTCATTTTGCTGCTGCAAAATCAGCTGCCCGGCCTTCAGGGCTACGGGACGCGCCTGCCGAAAATGGTTTCTTTTGTTTTCTATTTTCTGCGCGAACTTTTCATGGCCAATTTCAAGGTCGCCTTTGATGTCCTGACACCGCCCTGGCACATGACGCCGGGCGTGATTGCCTTCGAGCTGGAAGCGAAGACCGACTTTGAAATCGCGTTTGTGGCCAATCTGATTTCACTGACACCGGGCACGCTGAGTCTGGACATTTCCGATGACCGGCAGGTGCTGTTCATTCATGCCATGTTCCTGGATGACGAGCAGGCTCTGAGAGGAGATCTTCGTGAGATGGAGCGACGTGCACTGGCGGTGCTGAGATGACCACGACCATCGTGAACATGACGGGGGCCACATGCAGATACTGATCCATTTGAGTTTTGCCATTCTGGCCCTCTCCATGGTCCTCTGCCTTGCGCGCCTGGTGATTGGCCCCAGCCTGCCGGACCGGGTGGTGGCGCTTGAGCTTTTGTCGATGATCATTGTCGGCATCATCGGGGTTCATACACTCCAAAGCGATGAGACCAGCTTTCTGGATGTTGCGATTGTCGTGGCCTTGATGTCGTTTCTGGCCACCGTCGGATTTGCACGTTTTCTGGAGCGAGGAGGGCGTCGGGATGATTGAACTGCTTCAGGGGTTTTTGTTGCTGGCAGGCTCTTTTTTCATGCTGATTGCAGCGCTCGGTATTGTACGGCTACCGGATCTTTTGACCCGCATGCATGCCTCTACCAAGGGAGCCTCGCTGGGGGTCATGCTGTTGATGGCAGGCGTGGCACTGCATTTTCTGGAAGAGGTCGTGTTTGCCCGGACGATCGCCATCACCTTTTTTGTATTGATGACCGCGCCGGTAGCGGCGCATGCCATTGGTCGTGCCGGCTATTTCGTCGGAATCGAGCTTTGGAAAGGGACGGTCAAGGATGAGCTGCGACCCAATTACAATCCGTTGAGCCACCGCCTGCACAGCGGTCTGAAAAAGACGGCAAGAGGGCAGGAGGCAGGAAAATCTCATGCCCATGACAGTCAAAAGGGTGAGGATTGACATCAGACGCTGGATATATCGTCAGCCACCGGGCGTTGCTATGCTTGTGATCACCACTTTCTGAATACTGATCCTGCCATGCTGTCTGGAAAAAAATTTGCGACATTGCCCTGGCTTCTGGGTATCGCCGGACTGATCCCCTTTGTGGGGCTTGCCACCGTTATTCTGCTCTCGGTGCCGGGGTGGCAGGCTGTCGCATTTCAGGCCTTTCTCTACTACAGCGCCGTTATCCTCTCGTTTCTGGGGGGCGTGCACTGGGGGGTGGCGATGAGCCTTGATCATGAGGGCAGCCATCACTTCACTTCTCGCATGGTCGTGGCCATGGCGCCCTCACTGCTGGCATGGCCGGCACTGATGCTCAGCCCCCGCTTTGCGCTGTTGGCATTGATGACGGGATTTTTATTGATTCGTCTGTATGAGGCCCAGAGTGATAGCGTTGAGCGCCTGCCGCCCTGGTATACTTCACTGCGTACCCTGCTGACGGTCGTGGTAGTGGTCTCTCATCTGTCCATTCTGGCGTTATTGACGCTGACGTAGGCATTAAATATCAGCATCAGCGCTCCGGTCGCCATGACAATGGGCCTATTAAAACTTAACTTTCACTGAATTTTTTTGGCAGACTTAATTGTCGAGCAATATTTAAAGTCATCATATTCATGAAAACGCCCTCGTTTAATAACGAGCGGCGTTTTTTTGTATGGCACTTCCTACAACATCCCATTCTTTTATTTATAGTCAATGACAGTCTTTCCTGGAAGTGCTGAGCAACCATAATTCATGGCGGTTTCGGCACAACATATGAGCATTTTGTTTGTCTATCCTCTGTAACTATTACGTTATCAATGCCAGCCAATATTCATTGTTATTAATATTATTTTTATATTAACAAATATTGCTGTCAGGTTTGTGGCCAACGAAAAATACTCTCTTGTGTCGATTACCCTTATAGACAAAAGTCGGGCCGACACATGAGATCAGGGGATAGCACATCATGCAGACAGTCATCGTTACCGGAGGTGCGGGGTTTATCGGCTCGGCATTGATACGCCACCTTATCGCGCACGATACCTGCCGTATCGTCAACATTGATTGTCTGACCTATGCCGGACATACCGCCACGCTGAAAGATATCGACCAGGACCCACGTTACTGTCTGGAACAGGTAGATATCCGTGATCGCCCGGCGCTGGATCGGCTGTTTTCGACCCATCAACCGGATGTGGTGGTGCATCTGGCTGCCGAGTCTCATGTTGACCGCTCCATTGATGGCCCTGCTGTCTTTATCGACACCAACATTGTTGGCGTCTTTAACCTGCTGGAAGCCGCCCGCAGCTGGTATGAAGGGCTCGAAGGTGAGGCGCGCGAGCGCTTTCGCTTTCACCATGTCTCAACGGATGAGGTCTTTGGGGATCTCGCCCTTGATGCCGCGCCCTTTAGCGAAACGTCACCCTATGCGCCCAGTTCCCCCTACGCCGCCAGCAAGGCTAGCGCCGACCATCTTGTGCGCGCATGGCAGCGCACTTACGACCTGCCCACCCTGATCACGAACTGCTCGAACAATTATGGGCCCTGGCACTTCCCGGAGAAGCTGATTCCGCTGGTTATTCTCAACGCCCTGCAGGGGCGCGACATCCCGGTGTATGGGGAAGGCCACCAGATCCGTGACTGGTTGTACGTCGAGGATCACGCCCGGGCGCTTCACCTGGTCATGACGCAGGGACAAATCGGCACCAGCTACAACATCGGTGGTCATGAAGAGCGTCGCAATATCGACGTGGTGACCACGATCTGTGATGTGCTCGAGCGCCTTGATGTCCCCCATCCTGCCGGCGTTAGCCGCTTTCATGACCTCATTACTCATGTGACCGACCGCCCGGGGCACGATCGGCGCTACGCCATCGATGCCTCGCACATTGAGCGTGAGCTGGGCTGGCGTCCTCTGGAAAGCTTCGAAAGCGGCATCGAAAAGACCGTGCAGTGGTTTCTGGCGCACGGTGACTGGTGCCATGGCGTCGAGGTCGAACAGACCCGCGAGCGTCAGGGCCTGAGGGTGACCGCATGAAAGGCATCATTTTAGCCGGCGGCAGCGGTACACGGCTGTATCCGCTGACACTGGGCGTGTCGAAGCAGCTGCTGCCCATCCATGACAAGCCGATGATCTACTATCCGCTGTCGATACTGATGCTGGCCGGTATCCGGGAAGTACTGATCATTACCACGCCTGTCGAGCAGCCCCTGTTCAAGCGTCTTCTGGGGGATGGCGGGCGCTTCGGGATATCGATCGAATACGCCGCCCAGCCCAGTCCCGATGGGCTGGCGCAGGCGTTTCTCATCGGACAGTCCTTTATCGGCAATGACAATGTCTGTCTGATTCTGGGCGACAACATCTTCTACGGTCACGGTTTTGTCCCGCGGCTCAAGCGTGCGGTCGAGCGCGGTACCGGTGCCACGATCTTTGGCTATCAGGTGCGCGACCCGGAGCGCTTTGGCGTCGTGGAATTTGACAGTGAACAGCGTGTGCTGTCGCTGGAAGAAAAGCCTGTCGAGCCAAAATCACGCTATGCCGTGACCGGTCTTTATTTTTACGACAACGACGTGATCGACATTGCCCGTGATGTTCGGCCTTCGCACCGAGGGGAGCTGGAGATCACCAGCGTCAATCAGGCGTATCTGGAGCGGGGCAGACTCAATGTCGAGCTGCTGGGTCGCGGGTTTGCCTGGCTTGATACCGGTACCCACGAAAGCCTGCTGGAAGCTGCCCAGTTTGTCGAAACCATCGAAAAGCGACAGGGCTACAAGGTGGCCTGTCTTGAAGAGATTGCCTGGCGTAACGGCTGGATCGACAGTGACGCGCTGATGGCAGAAGGGCGCGCTCTGGAGAAAAACGGTTACGGGCAGTACCTGATCTCGCTACTGGAGTCGCCATGATCCCCTTTACGCGTCCCTTCCTGCCTCCCGAGGCGGATTATCAGCGCTATATCAACGATATGTTTTCAAGGCAGTGGCTGACCAATCACGGGCCACTGGTGCAGTCCTTTGAAGGCCACCTTCAGGACTTTCTCGGCATCGACCACTGTCACTTTGTCGCCAACGGTACGCTGGCGCTGCAGGTGGCGTTCAAGGCGCTGGCGCTGGAAGGCGAGGTCATCACGACACCGTTTTCCTTCGTGGCTACCCTCAATGCGCTGCTGTGGGAAGGACTGACCCCGGTATTCGTGGATATCGAGCCCCGGACCCTGACGCTGGATCCTGCACGTATCGAGGCGGCCATCACGCCCGAGACCTGCGCTATTCTTGCCACCCACATCTATGGTCACCCCTGTGATGTGGAAGCCATCGAGGCCATCGCCCGGCGTCATGATCTGAAGGTGATTTATGACGGCGCGCACGCTTTCGGGTCGCGCCATCTCGGTCGCAGTCTGCTGGATTATGGCGATATCAGTATCACCAGCTTTCATGCCACCAAGCTCTTTCACACCATCGAAGGTGGGGCACTGTTTACCCGCAGCGCCGATCTGAGCCGGCGCATCACGTCACTGCGTGCCTTTGGACAGGAAGGCGGCGCGGGCATCAATGCCAAGGGTTCGGAAGCGCACGCCGCCATGGGGCTGGCGCTCTGGCCCTGGCTGGATCACATCCTTGAAAGCCGGGCCAGTATCGCGGGGATGTATGATCGGTGGATCGATCATCATGGTCTGCCCCTCACGCGCCCGGGGCTGGTCCCGGGGGCCGAGATCAATCACGGCTATTATCCCGTCCTGCTGCAAAGTGAAGCGCAGCTGGAAAGGGTGCTTCGCTATCTGGCCGAGCAGGACATTCATCCGCGCCGCTACTTTTATCCCTCGCTCAATCTCATTGGTGCGGTGGAGGGTAATGGCGCTCATATGCCCGTGTCAGAGGATATCGCCGCTCGGGTTCTGTGCCTGCCCAATTTTGTGACCATGCCCCGGGAAGATGCCGACAGGGTGATGCGTCATATCGAAGAAGCCCTGCTACTGGAGACCGCATGAGCAACGATGCCCAAGGGCTTGTCTTTTATCACCATCGCGACCGCGCAGTCTCGCCGGAAGCGTTTCTGCGCTTTATTGAGCAGGTCGAAAAGGAGTTTGAGCCGCCCCTGTCAGCTCAGCATCATCTGCCCGACTACGTGGACAAGCTGCTGCGCCTGGCCGAAGTCAACTATGTGCTCGATGGCGATGACGTCGTGGCGGCCATCGCCTGCTATGCCAACGATCTCGAGCACCATCAGGCCTATGCCACCTTCATCAGTGTGTTGCCGAACTATCGGGGCAGCGGTATTGCCAGGCCCCTGCTGACCCGAGGCATTGAATCCTGTCGAGCGGCCGGCATGCACAATCTGCGGGCAAGAACGTGGCATCGTGGCAAGATTCTGGCCTTTTATGAAGAGATGGGCTTTGTGGTCGAGCGTGTTGAAACCAATGAATGGGGCGTCGAATCACTGCAGCTGAACATGGTACTCAATGATCCGTCCGATCATGCCCGTTAATGTAATGCAGTGGGCCCATTGCAGCGACTCTGGAGTGAATTCATGAACGTACTGCTGTCCTGCGTGGGCCGGCGCGGTTACCTGGTAGACTATTTTCGTGAGGCGCTCGCCGGCCAGGGCCGTGTGATCGCGGCCAATAGCGACCCTCTGACCGATGGCATGTGGCGCGCCGATCGTGCCTATGAGGTGCCGGGCGTCAATGATCCGGGCTATATCGATGCGTTGCTCGATATTGCCGAGAAGGAGAAGGTCGGGCTGGTGGTGTCACTGTTTGATATCGATCTGCCTTTTCTCAGCGCCGCCCGCGAGCGATTTGCCGAGCGTGGCATTCAGGTGGCTGTTTCCGATGAGGCGGTCGTGGATATTGCCAACGACAAATGGCGTACCCAGATCTTTTTGCAGGAGCACGGTTTTGATGGCCCACGCACCTGGGCGTCACTGTCGTCGGCACTGGAAGCCGTGGATGCGGGTGAGGTGCGCTGGCCGCTGTTTATAAAGCCTCGCTGGGGCATGGGTTCCATTGGCGTGCAGATGGCCCGTGACGCCGATGAGTTGCGCTTTTTTCATGAGCATACTCGCCGTGGCATTGCCCGCAGCTACCTGACGCTGATGGAAGAGCGTGTTATCGAAAAGGATGGCCGAGGCGATGTACTGATTCAGGAAGGCATTTCAGGTCAGGAGTACGGGCTTGACGTGTTTAACGACTTCAGGCGCCATCATGTAGTGACCACCGTCAAGCGCAAGGTACGCATGCGCTCGGGAGAGACCGATGTGGCCGAGGTCGTGGACATGCCTGAACTGACACGACTGGGCGAGCGACTGGGGCGTCAGCTGGGACATGTGGGCAATCTGGATGTCGACGTCATGGTCAGTGGTGATCGTCTGGCCGTGATCGAGTTTAATGCCCGCTTCGGCGGTGGGTATCCGTTCTCGCATCTGGCGGGTGCCAACTATCCTGAAATGCTGGTGCGTCTGGCTCAGGGACAGTCACCGGCACCCTCTATGGCTCGTGTCGGAACCTTTGGGCTCAAGGCACTGGTGCCCATGCAGGCCCCTGAATCGGCCAGAAATACCTGAACCACAGGCCCCGCGGTTTCGTTTGACAGGAGTACCACGTGTCGGTCAAGGCTAATGCGCTTGCCAACTATGCCGGTCAGCTTTACACCACGCTGATCGGTATTGTCGTTTATCCCTTCTATCTGGCCTGGATGGGCGAGGAAGCCTACGGTCTGGTGGGTTTTTTCATCGTTTTACAGGCCTGGCTCAATCTTCTGGACATGGGCATGTCGCCCACGCTTGCCCGCGAAACGGCCCGGGCGGCAACGCATCAGGGCGATCAGTGGCAGCTGCTGCGCAGGCTGGTGCGAAGCCTTGAAATCGTGTTTCTGGGGCTGGCGGTCGTCATGGTGGTGTCGATCGTGCTGGGCAGCGACTGGATCGCCACGAACTGGCTCGAGGTCAAGACGCTGTCACGCGATGAGGTGGCCTGGTGCATTGTGCTCATGGGGTACATGATCGGCATGCGCTGGCTGGCATCATTATATCGAAGCGGCATCCAGGGGCTGGAGCGTCAGGTCTCGCTCAATGTGGCCAATGTCGTGATTGCCACGTTCAAGTTCGTCGGTGTCCTGCTGATCCTGCAGTTTGTCAGCACCCGTCCCAGCGCCTATTTCGAATATCAGATTGCCATCGCACTGCTGGAGCTTGTGGTGCTGGGGGTGATGTTTTATCGACTGCTGGGCGGGCGCGAACAGTGGCAGGGATTTTCATGGTCCGTGCTGCGTCCGGTGCTGCCCTTTGCTGGCGGCGTGGCCTATACGGCCGGTATCTGGATACTGATGACGCAGCTCGACAAGCTGTTGTTGTCCTCGTTTTTGCCGCTGTCGGAATATGGCTATTTCACCCTGGTCGTGGTGGTGGCCAACGCGATCATGACGCTGACCATGCCGATCAGCCGCGCTCTGATGCCCCGCATGACGGGACTTCTGGCCAGTCAGGAGGAGGCGCAAATGCTGCGCCTTTACCGCCGTGCCTCCCAGTTCATTGCGGCCACCCTGCTGCCGGTAGCCGGCATGGTCGCCCTTTACGGCGGGCAGCTGCTGTATGCCTGGACCGGTAACATGGAGGCCGCCCGCTGGGGCGCGCCCATTCTCCTCTGGTACGCACTGGGCAATGGGCTGCTGGCCATCGGCGCCTTTCAGTATTATCTCCAGTACGCCCATGGTCAGTTGCGCCTGCATGTCATCTACAACACGGTCTCTGTCCTGATCGTGGTGCCGGTGGTGGTGGTGGCCGCCTGGCAGTGGCAGGCGATCGGCGTGGCGGTGGCCTGGTGTGGCTTTCGCCTTCTCTCGTTTTTGCTCTGGACGCCGTTTGTGCATGCAAGGTTTGCCCCGGGGATTCATCGCGAGTGGATGACCCGGGACATTTTGCCCTGCGCGGCCGCCACGGCGCTGATGCTGCTGTTTTATCAGTGGCTGGGGCTGTCTCTCTGGACGCTGCCCAGACCCTGGATTTTTGTCAGCCTGATGAGCATGGGCATTGCCATTTTGCTGGTCAACGCGGTGGTTTCCTCGGTAGGGCGCGACATGATCATTCGCCGTTTGCAGGAGAGAAAGCATGCCCGCGCTACCCACTGAATCGATGCTGGTCCGGCACTGGCCGACCGGGACGGACGCGCCGGAGGTCAGCGTTATCTGCACGACCTTCAACCAGGCCGGCTATATCCGGGAGACCATTGAAAGCTTTTTGCATCAGCAAACGGATTTCTGCTTTGAAATCATTGTGCACGACGATGCCTCGACCGATGGTACGGCTGAGATCGTCGCCGAATATGCCCGTCGCTATCCGCGCGTCATTCGCGCCGTGCTGCGTGATGACAATCAGTACCAGAAAGGGCACAGAATCATGCCGCTGGCGGCGGGGTTTGCCCGCGCCCCCTATCTGGCGCTGTGTGAAGGCGATGATTTCTGGTGTGACGAGAAAAAGCTCGCCCGGCAGTATCGCGCCATGCAAGCCCGACCGGACATCGCGATCAGTTATCACAACGTGATACGGCGCGGCCCCGAGAAGGAAACCCTGCATATTGAGGATCAGGACAGGCGCAATCATGAGCGCGTCGTGCCCCTTGATGAGCTGCTGGTGCATACCGGTGACTACTGTCCGTCACCGTCATTGATGTTGCATCGACACGTACTGGAGCGCCTGCCCGAATGGTTTTATACCACGGCACCGGTCGGTGACTTTTATCTTCAGGTTTTGGCCGCCTGTCCGGCCGGCGCGCTTTATCTACCCGATGTCATGGCGGTCTATCGCACGCATGCCCAGGGCTCGTGGTCGCAGCAACAGCGTCAGCTGGAAGATGACAAACGTTATGCGCGCCATCAGGATTTCATGGCCCGTCACGCCGAGTGCATGACGCATCTGGCGGGCCAGCTCGACGCGTCTCATACGCCAGCCATTACGCTGGCCATGGCGCGGCGCTGGTATTACGCCTCGGTGGAATATCTTCAGGCGGGTCGCTATCGCGGCTTTCGAGAGGCGATCACGACCAGCATGCATCATCAGGCCATCTCGTTACCGCAGCGCCTGCTGTTTTTGTTGCGTCGAACCCCCTGGCTGGCGGGTAGAGTCGTGGCGCTGCGTCACTGGTATCAGCGCCGCCGCTCCACCGGCAGCGCCTGACAGCGGTTTAAATCTGATAAACCCGTGTGGCTACAAGCCGGCAGGGTTCCCTGGCCCCGACCCTGTCGGGACCAGGGAACCTGTCAACGCGGGGTCAGACAGTGGCCAGCTGGGTCTTTTGATGCTCGCGCAGCGCATATTTTTGAAGCTTGCCGGTCGAGGTTCTTGGCAGTGACGTTTGAAACGTGACATGCCTTGGTACCTTGAAATGGGCCATGTGCTCACGACACCAGCCCAACAGTTCGGCTTCACCGGGTTGGTCGATATCACAGGCCAGGACCACGAAGGCATGTGGCGTCTCACCCCAGAAATCATGAGGCCTGGCGATCACGGCGACTTCGCGGATGGCAGGGTGGCCCATCATGATTTCCTCGATCTCGATGGAGGAAATCGATTCACCACCTGAAATGATGATGTCCTTGGCGCGATCACGGATCTCGATATAGCCGTCTTCATGCATCACGGCGATGTCGCCGGTATCGAGCCAGCCTCGCCCCATGGCTTCGCGAGTGGCGTCAGGGTTTTTGATATAGCCCTGCATGATGGTATTGCCACGCAGCATCAAATGGCCCAGTGACTGACCATCGGCGGGGACATCTTCATGGGTGACCGGGTCCTTCAGCGCCACGCGTTCGATGGCAAGGGTGCCCACGCCCTGGCGGATCTGAAGACGCGCGCGCGCCTCGGCGGTCAACGCTGACCACTCCGGCTGGAACTGACAGACCAGTGAGGGGCCATAGGTTTCTGTCATGCCATAGAGATGAAGCACGTCAAATCCCAGCGCGCTCATGCGGGCAATGGTGGCCGAGTTGGGCGGTGCGCCGCCGGTGGCCAGCATGACCGGGCGCGGAAGCGGCATGGCCGCTTCGGGACGCTCCAGCAGCATGGTCATGATGATGGGCGCCGCCGCCATGTGCGTGATGCCCCTGGCATGGATCATTTCAAGCACGCGGCCCGGCTCGACCCGGCGCATGCAGACGTGCGTGCCACCAGCCGCCGTGACCGCCCAGGTATGGGTCCAGCCATTGCAGTGAAACATGGGCAGCGTCCAGAGATAGACCGTGCGGTCATCCATCCTGAGCGTCAGCGTATTGGACAGGGCATTGAGATAGGCCCCGCGATGGCTATAGATGACCCCCTTGGGATTACCCGTCGTGCCCGAGGTGTAATTGAGCGCGATACAGTCATTTTCGTTCTCTGGCGACAGAGGAGGGCACGGCAGGGCACCGTCTACCAGCGCGTCGTAGTCATGAGGCGCGGGCCATTTCCATGATGATGCATCGCTGCTGCCATCCCTGAGTTCGATCAGCACGGGCGCCGGTGTTGTCAAAAGTGACAGTGCCGTGGCCACCGTGCTGCGCAGGCCCTGATCAAAGATCAGTACACGCGTTTCGGCGTGCGCCATGATGAAGGCGATGGAAGTTCCATCGAGCCTTGCATTGATGGCATTGAGAATGCCGCCTGCCATCGGCACGCCATAGTGTGCTTCCAGCATGGCTTTCGAGTTCATGCCAAGCGTCGACACCACCTCGCCCGGTGCAAGCCCAAGCGCCTGCAGGGCACCGCCAAGCTGCCGACAGCGCTGATAAAACGCTCGATATGTGAGAGTGACGTCCTCTTCAATGACGGCCGCCCGGTCAGGATGAACCCGAACGGCACGCTCCAGAAAGCTGACGGGTGAAAGGGGGGCGTGATTGCTTTCACCCTGTGGTGAGCATGACGATGATGCTGGTGCGCGGTGATGATTCAATGCCATATCTCCACGAGACCATGAGTATGCTTTTTTGTTTTTTTAATGAGTTTTAAACCCGACAAATAATGTTGGGTATGTCAGTCTCGCAAACTCGGTCTACGGTTTAATAATTTGTTAACAAGGTGAACAAATTAAGTTTGAATTAACAGGTTCACGGTTTTGCCCATACAATATAAACACGCTCTCGCTACTTTTTTGTTTTGTAAAAACAACATGGTCGATACGGCACATTCTGATGAAACAATACGTCGTAGTTTAAAAGTTATTATCTGTTTTATACCCACCGATTATTTGAATCGCTTATGTTTAATATTGAATATAAGGATGCATTGTCGTGTGTGGGCCATGTGTTGCCTCAGAAGATGGAGTCGTCATGACGACGGGTATTGAAGGGCGTCTACGTCTTGAAGGTCGAACGGCGCTGATCACGGGCGCTGCCAGTGGCCTTGGCGCGCATTTCAGTCAGGTGCTTGGAAGTGCCGGCGCGTCATTGATGCTGACGGGGCGGCGACGCGAGCCTCTGGAGACGCAGGCCGCCGAGCTGCGCGCGCAAGGCATTACGGTGTGGGTGTGTGCCATGGACATCCGTGATGAAGAGGATGTAAGTCTTGCGCTCGAGACGCTGGCGCTTGAGGCTGGTCAGCCCCCTGACATCGTGGTCAACAATGCCGGCATTACCGATACGACCCCGGCGATGTCGCGCGACATGGACGCATGGACCGACATCATCGATACCAACCTCAACGGGGCAATGCGGGTCTCAAAAGCCGCTGCGCAGGCCATGCAGGCACAGGGCACCGGCGGTGCGATCGTCAACGTGGCCTCGATTCTCGGCCTGCGGGTGGCCGGTCATGTGGCGGCCTACAGTGCCAGCAAGGCAGGGTTGATCCAGCTCACCAAAAGCCTGGCGCTTGAATGGGCACGCTACGGCATTCGAGTAAACGCCCTGGCACCGGGCTATATCGATACGCCTCTCAATCACGACTTTTTCCAGAGCGAGCAGGGGCAGCAGCTGATTCGGCGCATTCCCCAGAGACGCCTGGGCGCGCCCGAATCTCTCGATGGTCCTCTGCTGCTGCTGTGCAGCGACGCCGGCAGCTACATGACCGGCAGCGTGCTCACGGTCGATGGCGGCCACACGGTCAGCTCGCTTTGACGCTTATTTCCCTACCTTTCTGGACATCACATGGATTTCTCACTCCCCCGGGACATTGAGCAGTACCGTCAGCGCATCAGTACCTTCGTGGAGGAGCGGATCATGCCTCTGGAGAAGGACCGCGCCAATTACGATGAGCACGAAAACATCGTGGATCATCACCTCCAGCGGCTGCGCGGCGAGGTGAAAGAGGCAGGTCTATGGTCGCCACAAATGCCGCGCGAGCGCGGCGGCATGGGACTTTCCATGGTGGGCATGGCGGCCTGCTATGAAGCCATGAACCGCTCCATTTTCGGACCGGTGTGCTTTAACGCCGTGGCGCCCGATGACGGCAACATGATGGTGCTTGAAAAGGTCGGCACCGAAGCGCAGAAAGCGCGCTGGCTTCAGCCGATTGTTGATGGCCGGGTGCGTAGTGCCTTTGCCCTGACCGAGCCACACCCCGGCTCCGGCTCCGATATGGCCGGCATGATGCAGACCCGGGCCGAACGCCGCGGTGATCGCTGGGTCATCAACGGTCACAAGTGGTTCATTACCGGTGCCGGTCTTGCCGAGCATTTCATGCTGGTGGCAAGAACCAGTGATGATGCGCGCAAGGGCCTGACCGTCTTTCTGTTTCATCGTGACCAGCCCGGCTGGGAGATCAAGCGTCGTATCCCGATCATGGGACCCGAAGAGCACGGTGGCCACTGTGAGCTGATTTTTGACGGACTGGAAATTCCTGACGATCAGGTGGTGCTTGGGGTCGGCGAGGGCATGAAGGTTGCCCAGATCCGGCTGGCGCCAGCGCGACTGACGCACTGCATGCGCTGGCTGGGTCTGGCGCAGCGGGCCATGGAAGAGGCGCTGGGGCATGTCGAAATGCGCCAGGCCTTCGGTGCGGCGCTGGCGGACAACCAGAGCATTCAGACCGCGCTGGGTGAAGTGGCCATGGAAATCGAGGTAGGTCGTACATTGGTCATGAAGGCCGCCTGGGCGCTTGATCAGGGCAGCTTTGCCCGCAAGGAAGTCAGCATGGCCAAGGTGGCCGTCTCCAACGTGCTCAACAAGGCGGTGGATGTGGCCATTCAGGTACATGGCGCCAAGGGGTACTCCCAGGACACGGTGCTTGAATGGATCTACCGCTACGCCCGTCAGGCGCGCATCGTGGACGGTGCCACCGAAGTTCATCAGATGCTGCTGGCGCGCATGCTGCGCAGTGAAGGCAACGACTTCTGGCACTGGGAGGTGGCTGACCAATGAGGGATGACGGGTCGGATTCGGTTCTGAGTGCCTGGCTGGCACAGCACAGCGGCGCCGACAGCGTGGTGATCAGGTCACAGCGGCGCCTGGGGGGCGGTGCCGTGCAGGACAATCGCCTTCTGGAGGTGGTTGTGACCGGCGGTCCCATGGCCGGAGAGCAACGCTGGGTACTGCGCAGCGATGCCCGTGCGCCGCTGGCCATCAGTGCCAGCCGTCAGGAAGAGTTTGCGGTGCTTGAACGTGCCTGGCGCCACGACATTCAGGTGCCCGAGCCGCTGTGGATGTGTGAGGACAGCAGCGTTCTGGGGCGTCCCTTCATGGTCATGCGCCATGTCGCGGGTGAGGCATCGCCCCGGGCGCTCGTCGCTCAGGCAGGTGACGGTGCACTCGAGTCGCTGGTGGAAGCTCTGGGAGCAGAGCTTGCGCGCATTCATGCCCTGCCGCGAACCAGCAACGAAGGTCACGAGCGTGTTGACGTGGTCTCCACTCAGCTGGCCGATTTTCATGTTCGTCTGGCGCAGCTGGACCAGCCTCAGCCGGTGCTGGCATGGGCGCTGCGCTGGCTGGAGTGTCACCCGCCGGCATCCGCACAGCCCGTGTTTGCTCATAACGATTTTCGTACCGGCAATCTCATGATCGACGACGGCCGACTCGAGGCGGTGCTGGACTGGGAGTTTGCCGGACCCAATGCCGCGCTTGCCGACATTGGCTGGTTCTGTGCGCCCTGCTGGCGTTTCGGCGGGCCGGGAGAGGCCGGTGGTCTGGGCTCGATCGACGCCTTTTTACGCGGCTATGAAAATGCCGGCGGGGAGCATGTTGATCGTGAGCAGCTCGATAAATGGATTATCCTGGCCACGCTTCGCTGGGCCGTTATCGCCCTGGAGCAGGGCGCGCGTCACGACAGCGGTGTCCAGCCGGATCTCGAGCTTGCGTTGACGTCGCATCTGCTGCCGGGCCTTGAGCTTGATCTGCTGCGTCTGATCCCTGTCGCTGCCGGCATTGACCCGGCCAGCCTGCCGTCGTCATCGGATCAGGCAGACCCCCATGCGACCGAGCATTCTCTTCCCATCGCGTGGGAGGCGCTTTCGGCCCTCAATGATGACGCACGCGATCTGATGGAGATCACGCGTCAGACCCTCAAGTCAGAGATCATCCCGGCGCTGGAGGGAGAGGCACGGCATTCGGCCCTGATGGTCGCCAATGCGCTGTCGATCATTGCTCGCCAGCAGTATCGGGGTGTCTCCATATGGGGTGAGGTCAGGGAAACGCTGGCCCAGCAGCTCTCCCTGCCGATGGAGGCTGAAGATTCCCATGCCGGGGCACGGGCGTTGGTCGATGACATTTCTCGAGGGGCGCGCGATACCCCGGAGCAGTTTGAGGCGCTGCGTCATCTGCTCCGGGAAGATGCGCTGGCGCGTGCGCGGATCAGCCAGCCGCGCGCCGCGCAGCAGTAGGGACGGCAGGTGGTGGCATGTGCCGGCGCGGCCCAGGTTTCCTAAAAAAGCCGTGACAGCAGCGACACGACCGCTGTCTCCACGCGCAGAATGCGCGGTCCCAGATGGATGCCTTCAAAACCCATTGTCTGCAGTCTTTCGACTTCATAGGGGATAAACCCGCCTTCGGGACCAATCGCCAGGGTCACGGGCTGATCCATGGGCAGCCCGCGCGGGCAGCTTTCCCCGATGCCGGGGTGGGCCAGTAGCGCCCGGTGACCGGTCAGTGCCGCAGGCAGCTGATCCTCGATAAAGGGTTTAAAGCGGGGCTGCAGGTCCACTACCGGCAATACCGTGTCGCGGGCCTGCTCAAGGCCAAGGCGCAGATGCGCCTCGATGCGCTCGGGCTGAAGCTCGGGCGATTGCCAGTAGCTTTTCTCGACTCTGGCGGTATGCAAAAGCGTCAGCCGCTTGACCCCCATGGTGGCGATGTTCTCGAGCGAGCGGGCCAGCATGCGCGGGCGCGGCAGGGCCAGCAACAGATGCACCGGCAAAGCCGGTGGCGGGGGCGTGTCGAGATGCAGTATCTCGAACAGTGCCCGCTCTTTTTCAAGTTCGATCAATCGTGCCCGGCCGATGCCTTCACCGGTCATGCCGACAGTCAGCTCCTCGCCGGGTGAGGCCTTGTGTATCTCGTGAAAATGGCGCAGGCGTCGGCTATCGTGGATACACGCCCGGTCGGGCGTCACAAGGTCGTCAGGAGTGAGCAGCAAAAGATTCATGTGGGCGGTGTTTCCAAAAGCGCGGGCGTGTCGATGGGGACGACGATGATAGCGCAGCGGCCACGGGCGGACGACCCGTTCGCTTTCTGACATAATGCGCCGGACACGCACCCGGGCACACGGGTAATGGCTTGAACCATGACGCAGGAAAGCTTCGGCATGAAGGTACTGATGATTGGCGGCGGTGGCCGCGAACACGCGCTGGCGTGGAAACTGGCACAGTCACCGCGGGTAAATGAAGTGCTGCTGGCCCCCGGCAATGCCGGTACCGCACGCGCGCCCGGCCTTCGTAACGTGGATGTTGCCGGCGGTGATATTGAAGGGTTGCTGGCGGTTGCGCTCAATGAAAGGGTGGATCTTACCGTGGTGGGCCCTGAAGCGCCGCTGGTGGCCGGTGTCGTTGACCGTTTTCAGGCCGAAGGACTCAGAATTTTTGGCCCGAGTGCGGCGGCCGCAAGGCTTGAAGGCTCCAAGTCCTTCAGCAAGGATTTCCTGGCGCGCCACGGCATCCCGACCGCCCGCTATCAAAGCTTTACGGAAGTGGCGCCGGCGCTGGCCTATCTTGAGTCACAGGGGGCACCGATCGTGATCAAGGCTGACGGTCTGGCCGCCGGCAAGGGCGTGATCGTGGCCATGGACATGGCGCAGGCGCGCGCGGCCGTTCAGGACATGCTGGAAGACAACGCTTTCGGTGATGCCGGCGCGCGCGTGGTCATCGAGGAATATCTTGACGGCGAAGAAGCCAGCTTTATCGTCATGGCCGATGGTGACCACGTCGTGGAGATGGCGACCAGCCAGGACCACAAGCGGGTAGGCGATCATGACAGCGGTGCCAATACCGGCGGTATGGGCGCCTACTCGCCGGCGCCCGTGGTAACCGAGAGCGTGCGCAAGCGCGTCATGCGTGAAATTATCATGCCGACCATTCAGGGCATGAAGGCCGACGGCAATGCGTATACGGGCTTTTTGTATGCAGGGCTCATGATTGATGATCAGGGCGCCCCGCGCGTCATCGAATACAATTGCCGGTTTGGCGACCCTGAAACCCAGCCGATCATGCTGCGCTTGCAGTCTGATCTGGTCACGCTGTGTGAGGCGGCCATTGATGGCCAGCTTGGCCAGTATCACTGTCAATGGGACCCGCGCCCGGCCGTGGGTGTCGTGATGGCGGCAGAGGGGTATCCGGGCAGCTATCGAAAGGGCGATGTCATTACGGGATTTGATGACGCCGAGCGCCTTGGCTGTCACGTGTTTCATGCCGGCACCCGCGAGAGTGAAAACGGCGCCATCGAGACAGCGGGCGGGCGTGTCCTCTGTGTCACGGCGCTGGGAGATGATGTGAAAGCGGCGCGCGACCTTGCCTATGAGGGCGTGGCCGCCATGCAGTTTGAAGGCGGGTTTTATCGCAGCGACATTGCTGCTCGCGCCATCAATCGATAGCGCTGCACGCCGGCCGGCCTTCAGGGCTGGCCGGCGTCAATAACAACACCCGTCTCGGGTCTGTAGCTCAGGAGGCGCCATGTCACGCGAGCACCCCGTGATTGCCATTACCGGCTCGTCCGGCGCAGGAACCACTACCGTGCGGCGCGCCTTCGAGCGCATGTTTTCGCGCAAGGGCATCAGGGCGGCCTTTGTGGATGGCGACGCCTTTCACCGCTATAGCCGGGAAGATCTCGCCCGTATCTTTCGTGACGAGCCCGAACGCAAAAATGAGCTCTCACACTTCGCGGTCGAGGCCAACCTGCTCGACCGCCTTGAGCGCTTGTTTGCCGAGTACGGTGAACATGGTACCGGCACCTACCGTCATTACATCCATTCCGAAGACAAGCGGATGCTGGAGGCCGGTTATCGTGTCGGGACCTTTACCGAATGGCAGCCCCTGCCCACCGGTACGGATCTTTTGTTCTACGAGGGGCTGCACGGTGGTCTGGTGTCTTCCAGTCAGGATCTGGCACAGCACGTTGACCTGCTGATCGGGGTGACGCCCACTGTCAATCTCGAATGGATTCAAAAGATCGATCGCGACATCAACATGCGCGGTCATTCCCATGAGGCGGTGGTGGAGACGATTCTCGGACGCATGCAGGACTACGTGCGTTATATCGTGCCGCAGTTTTCCCGCACGCATATCAATTTTCAGCGCGTGCCCACGGTGGATACCTCCAATCCCTTCGAGCCGCAGGCGATTCCTTCTGATGCCGAATCCTTCGTGGTGATTCGCTTTCGCGATAGGGACAGCGCGGATTTCCCTTACCTGTTGACCATGCTGTCGGGCGCCTTCATGACGCGGCCCAATACGCTGGTGGTGCCCGGGGCGCAAATGCCACTGGCCATCGAGTTGATTCTTGAGCCGCAGATAGAAGCCCTGCTGGCGCAGCGGCGTTTTCGATAGACACGCCGGCGCCGACGATAATGATCCATTTCCGACCAGGGAGTTTTCATGTCCACGATCTTTACCAAAATCATCAATCGCGAGATCAATGCCAGCATCGTCTTTGAAGACGATGAGGTACTGGCGTTCAACGACGTCAATCCTCAGGCGCCAGTGCATGTCCTGATCATTCCCAAAAAGGAAATCGCGACCCTGAACGACCTCACTGAAGCCGATGCGCAGGTAGTGGGCAAGCTGCATCTTGTGGCGGCGCAGATTGCGCGTGAAAAGGGGATCGCCGAGGAAGGCTACCGCGTGGTGATGAACTGCAACGAGCAGGGCGGTCAGAGCGTCTACCACATTCACCTGCATCTGATGGGCGGGCGCCAAATGAGCTGGCCTGCCGGTTAATTCCTTGTGTGAACCCTCAAAAGCGCCGGCAGCCTGACTGTTGGCGCTTTTTTTATGCCTGGCGCTTCACGGCAAGGGGCTCTGGCCGGCAGTGTCATCAGGGCGATGGGCCATCGTGGTGCACGATACGGATAAAAGGCCACACAGAAGGTCATGAACAAACGCCTCGGATGACAAACCGGATAAAACGCACCTTTATTCCGTTGTGTCCTCCGGGGTTGGTTATATCTGGCACGTGTCTTGCTCGGTAATCGTGTCACGACGTGCCCGGGGCATTCCGGATCAGCCTGCACCCGGTGCGAGTGCGATGAAGTCACTGCTCTGCACGCCTTTTGAAACGCGCGCAGGTGTCATCAAGCCCCTTACCGAGGCAGCATCATGGACATCAGAAACAAGGCGACCCGCATTCGGCTTTTCGAGTTTAAAACGCCGCAGATGCGTGCATTTCACCTGTCCTGGTTTGCCTTTCATGTGTGCTTTTTTGGCTGGTTTGGCATCGCGCCGATGATGGCTGTTGTACGAGATGACCTGAACCTGACCAAGACCCAGATCGGCAATACGATGATCGCCTCGGTCGCCGTGACCGTGGTGGTACGCCTGTTCATCGGGCTTTTATGTGATCGTATCGGTCCGCGGCGCACCTACACCTGGCTGTTGTGCCTGGGCGCACTGCCGGTCATGTCGATCGGGCTTGCCGACAGTTTTGAAAGCTTTTTACTGGCGCGCCTGGCCATCGGCGCGATTGGTGCCTCCTTTGTAATTACCCAGTATCACACCTCGATCATGTTCGGTCCCAATGTGGTGGGCACGGCCAATGCGGCCACGGCCGGCTGGGGCAACCTGGGTGGCGGAACGACCCAGATTCTCATGCCTCTGGTGCTGTCGGGGCTTTTGATGCTGGGTGTGAGTGAAACGCTGGGCTGGCGGCTGGCGATGATCGTGCCGGGTCTGGTGTTGTTTCTGACCGGTATCGCCTATTGGCATTTCACCCAGGACGCCCCGGATGGCAATTTTGCCGATCTGCGCCGTCGCGGAGCGCTCGTCGAGGCCAAAAACGAATATGGCGCGCGGGCCAGCTTTGGCTCGGCCATCAGGGATGTTCGCGTCTGGGCCCTGTTTCTGGTCTATGGCGCCTGTTTCGGCGTTGAGCTGACCATTAACAATATCGCCGCGCTGTATTATTTCGATAACTTTGAACTGTCGCTGGGCACGGCCGGCCTGATTGCGGGTCTTTTCGGCATGATGAACCTTTTTGCTCGAGCGCTTGGCGGGTTTTTCTCCGATCGCTTTGCCCGTCTGAGTGGCCTCAAGGGGCGCGTGCGCTGGCTGTTTTTGACGCTGCTGTGCGAGGGCGTGGCGTTGATCCTGTTCTCCCAGATGCAGGTACTGGGCATCGCCATCATGACCATGGTGCTGTTCAGCCTTTGTGTACAGATGGCAGAAGGCGCGACCTATGGCGTGGTGCCCTTTATCAATCGTCGGGCGCTGGGGGCCGTGGCCGGGATTGTCGGCGCCGGCGGCAACGTGGGCGCGGTGGCCGCCGGTTTTCTGTTTCGATCGGAGTCACTGAGCTATCAGCAGGGACTTTTCTTTCTGGGGATCGCGGTGACGCTGATTGCCTTTGCTGCATTGAGCGTGCGGTTTCCGCAGGGGGCGACCAGTGAGGCGGGCAGACCGGTACATGATCAGCCACGAGCGCCGGCCGGCGGATACCGTACCGGTGAGCAGATGAGCTGATTATCATTCCTTTTGCTGCAGACGGCGCGGCGCATCGATGAGGTGCGTCGCGCCGTTTGATATCCAGCGTCGCAAGCCTGAAGGATGGCCGCTATAGTCAGAGCATCATTTGCGTTTCATCATGAACGCCCTTCAGGAGTCATGCCATGTCTCGTCGATTCACGCGCAGTGATCGCCTTGTTGATCAGCTCGATACCATGCTGCGTACCCTGGTGCCGGGCGCAACCCGGGCCAGTCGTGCCCGGCCAGGCATGGGGACGCGGGATAAGCCGATGGCGGCAGAGGAGACCCGTCATTCCATCGATGTCATGCGCCATCATCATCGGAGTCGGGTGATCGGTCAGGGCATCTATCAGGGACAGCGTTTTGCCACGGGCATCAGCAGCCATTATCAGCCGGTGGATGACCTGTCGGTTCGAGGGGTCGATCATCTGGACTGGTGCGACACGCGACTGCGTGAGCTGGGAGGACGCCCATCGCGTCTGACGCCCTTTTATTACACGACCTCACTGGGTGCCGGAATGTTGCTCAGCCGCCGCAGCCACGTGCGTGGGCTCGGGCTGGTCAATCTGACAGAAAGTCTGCAGGCGCAATCGCTGGAACGTCAGCTGTCGGCGTTGCCGGGCGAGGATGAAAAATCGCGTGCCGTTATTCGTCAGATGCTCGATGACAGCACGCGTCATGCTCGTGTGGCGCTTGAAGCCGGTGGGCAGCGCTGGCCGGGTGGCTGGCGCTGGGTGACCTCGGTGGGCGCCCGGGTGTGCGAATGGCGCCGCCTGCGCCGCCATTCCTCTGCCGGGCTGATCGACTGACTATTGGCCGTCGCGTGGCTCGGGAGACTGGGTTTTCAAGGGCTGTGTCTTGCCAGGCTCTGTCGAGATCGGTGACAGCTCGGTAATGGCACCGGCTTCGTCTTCCTCCTTTTCGTGAGAGAAAAGATCCCAGGCCGCAATGAACAGGGCCGCAATCAGTGGACCAATCACAAAACCATTGATACCAAAGAGTGCCATGCCACCCAAAGTCGAGATCAGCACCACGTAGTCAGGCAGCTTGGTATCCTTGCCGACCAGAAGCGGGCGCAGGAAGTTGTCGGCAAGGCCGATGACCACCACGCCCACAAAGGTCAGGATGACCCCGTCAAGTGTATTGCCGGTCAGCAGGTAGTAGATGGCGACCGGTGCCCAGACAAGGGCGGCGCCGATGGCCGGCAGCAGGGACAAAAAGGCCATGATGACCCCCCACAGCAGGGGCGCTTCAATGCCCAGCCCCCAGAAGGCCAGACCACCGATGGCCCCCTGAGTGGCGGCAACGATGATGTTGCCCTTGACCGTGGCACGCGTCACCGTAATGAACTTGTTGAGCAGCTGATACTTGTAGCGCGCACTCAGCGGAATGGCCTGACGAATGCGTCGACCCAGCGGCACGCCATCGCGGAACAGAAAAAACAGCAGGTAGAGCATGATGCCCAGGCTGATGAAAAACTGCAGGGTGTTCTGTCCAATGCTCAGGGCTCTTGAGGCCAGCATCTGACTGCCTTGTGCCGCCCCTTCGGAGACGCGATCACGCAGCTGGGAAAGATCTCCCATTCCCGTACTTTCAAGCCAGCCATCGACCGACGGCGGTAGTGCCTGGCGTGCCTGCTCTACATAGGCCCCGATATCCAGATCTCCCGAGCGGATGCGCTGATAAACGCTGGTGCCTTCCTGAACCAGTGAGCCGGCAATCAGGGTGACCGGGATGATGACGATAAACACGCAGATGAGTACGTTGGTCATGGCGGCCAGATTGCGCCGTCCGCCATAGAGGCTCAAAAGGCGCCGCTGCAGCGGCATGAACACCAGAGCCAGAATGACACCCCAGAAAATGGCGCTGAAAAAGGGCAGCAGTATCCAGATAAAGGCGACCGAGACCACGACCAGCAGCAGCTCAAACGCCCTTTTTTCAATCGGTTTTTCCATACCTTCTCCTGCCTGGCCGTGACGTCAGCAGCGCTGATCGGCAGAGCCTGTAACCGTCGCAAAAAACCCGGCGTAATGCCGGGCATGTGACCATCAGTGTAGTCGGACTGCGCCGAAGGATATCGGTTCGTTAAACGCCCTGACGCCGTTGTGGCCTTCAGGCTTCAACGATCTCCCATGAATGGGTAATGTCGACGCCGCCTTTGGCAAGCATCAATGACGCACTGCAGTATTTCTCGGCCGAAAGCTCCACGGCCCGCTTGACCTGAGCTTCCTTGAGCGCCACACCGGTGACCACGAAGTGGAGGTGAATGCTGGTAAACACGGCCGGCGTGGTGTCAGCGCGTTCCGCCTTGAGCTGTGCCACGCAATCAGTCACCTTCGCGCGCGCCTTTTCAAGAATGTTGATGACGTCATAGGCGCTGCACCCGCCGAGTCCCATCAGGACCATTTCCATCGGCCGGGGGCCGGTATTACGACCGCCATTGTCCGGATTGCCATCCAGAATAACGGCATGACCGCTGCCGGATTCGGCCACGAACTGTCGTCCGTCGGTCCATTTGATGCTGGCTTCCATGAGTCTTGCTCCGTACAAATAAAGAGGTGAACCCTCTCATGGGATGATGGAAAAAGGGACAGGCATCAATTCCTGTCCTGGTGTGAGAGTTGCTGCTCAAGAGCGGCCAGTCGTTCGGGGGTGCCGATATCCGACCATTGCCCTTTATAGTGATAACCGCCGAGTCTCTGCTGCTGCATGGCATTGATAAGGCAGGGCTTCAGCGGGCAGGGAGTGTCGTCGTCAAGGTCTGCTACCAGTGACGGGTGCATGAGTGCCACGCCGGCATAGACCAGCCCTGGCGTGCCTTTCTCATGCAGGCGCCCGGCATCGTCCAGATAAAAATCTCCCTGACGATGATGCTCGGGCGGATCGACCATGACCAGTCGTGCCAGGTCGCCCTCAAGCGGGCCCAGACTGTCGGGCGTAATATCACACCAGACGTCGGCATTGACCAGCCAGAACGGGTCGTTCCCCAGCAAGGGCAGGGCATGGCGAATGCCGCCGCCCGTTTCAAGCGCGGTGGCCTCGACGCTATAGCGCAGCTGAACGCCGTAGCGCGCACCATCGCCCAGCGTTGTCATGATCTGATCGCCCAGATAACTGACATTGATAACGATGTCGGTTATGCCTGCCCTGCGCAGCCGCTCGAGATGATATTCGATCAGGGCACGGCCCCCCACCTTGAGTAATGGCTTGGGGCAGTGTTCTGTCAGCTCGCGCATGCGCGAGCCGCGACCGGCGGCAAGAATCATTGCTTTCATGTCAGCTCCCATGACGGGCAGTGCGGTGCTGAATCAGGTGTGCATCCAGCTTCGGCACGAAGCAGGTATCAAACCACTGCATGAACGTTTCAAACCCCGGCTGCCCCATGAGCCCCTGGCGGACGTGTTCGGCAAACAGTGGCAGCAGGGTAAGATAGCGCGGCTTGCCATCGCGCAGGGCCAACCGGCAGAACCCGCCCAGCACCTTGAGGCTGCGCTGGGCGGTGGTCAGATCGACCATGCGTCTAAATGCTTCCGGCGTGATGGGCGACATCACGCCGGCATCCTGTGCCTTCTGGCGCCACATCTCGATCCAGCGCGCCTGATCATTTTCGGGCCAGGCGTTGTTGCGATCGCGCAGCAGCGACACCAGGTCAAAGGTCAGCGGCCCGCGGACGGCGCCCTGAAAGTCGATCACCCAGATGCGCTTTTCATGGCACATGAGATTCTGTGCATGGAAATCGCGATGCACGCAGACCTGTGGCTGGGCGGCAAGGGCCGTGACCAGCTGATCTCGGACCTGCGGCCAGCTGTCGGGGGCGGCGATATCCAGCCACTGGCTCAGACACCACTGTGGAAAAAGATCAAGCTCCTCGCCGAGCCAGCGGGCATCGTACTCGGGCAGGTCATCGGCCGGCAGGCCTGCGATGGCCACCGACGTCGAAATGGCCTGTGACATGAGCGCTTCACGCTGATCTTCTCGTGTTAGATGTTGACGCAGCGTGTCATCGCCCAGGTCCTGCAGTTCGATAAATCCCTGATCCAGATCGACATGATAGAGCTCGGGGACAGGAATGCCGTGCCGGCGCCACAGGCGCGCGATGTCCACGAACGTGTGGCTGTTCTCGCGTTCCGGTGGGGCGTCCATCAATATGCGTGACTGCCCGGTGTCGAGATGCAGGCGAAAATAGCGTCGAAAGCTGGCATCATCTGCCACGACCTCGAGTTCGGGAGGGGTAATCTCAAGGTCGTGATGAGATGCCGCCCAGTGGCGCAGGGCGTCAAGGCGCGCTGTCATGGGAACTCCTGGTTGACGGTACGGTTGCGGCACCGCATGCTGAGCGCTCAAGGGCCGCAACAGGACACTTTTGTCGCTGTTTTCAGGCTGCTGCGGTATCTGATGCCGCGTACCATACCGATTTTTAAAAGCAATCACATCGCTTCATTGCAAGGAAGAACAAGGATCATGGGCCAGCGTATCTTCTGGACCGCCGCCTCGCTGACCGGTCTTCTCTCGACCATGGCTCAGGCGGCGCCCCAGCCACTGCCTGCAAGCGAACTTGACTGGCAGGCCTGGGGGGATGACCGCCCCGCCAATGCGCTGTGTCGGGGCCGCTATATCATGCCGGACTATCGTATCGATGCCGGCAGCAACCCGTCACAGGTGCGCACCGAATCCGATGACGCCGGATATGGCAGCAACGGTGAAACCCTGCTTGATGGCGAGGTGGTTCTGCGTCGGGGGGATGAGCAGCTGGAAGCCCAGCGTGCCACGCTCAATGAGGCGCGCACGAATGTGGCGCTGCAGGGCCCGGTGTCCTACCGCCAGCCCGGCTTTCTGGTGCGCGGCGACAAGGGTCAGGTCGCGTTGAACAGTGATGCCGCCGAAATCGATCAGGCCCATTATGTGGCCCACCAGCAGCGCCTGCGTGGTGATGCGGGTCAGCTGTCGCGCCTCGAGGACGGCCGCTACCGTCTTCAGGATGCCTCCTTTACGACCTGTGAGCCACAGTCCAGCCTCTGGAAACTGGTCAGCAGCGACATCACGCTGGATCAGCAAAACGGATACGGTACGGCGAAGCATGCGCGCATGGAAATCGAGGATGTCCCGGTCTTTTACTGGCCCTGGGTCCGTTTTCCGATTGATGATCGCCGCCTGACCGGCTTTTTGTGGCCCTCTGTCAGTCTGGGTAGCGAGTCAGGGTTTGACTACGCTCAGCCGTTTTATTTGAACCTGGCACCCAACTACGACGCCACGATCACACCACGCTATATTTCGCGACGTGGCGAGGCGATCGGCGGGCAGTTTCGCTACCTCTTTGATGAGGATGCCGGCACGCTGGAAGGCAACTATCTCGGTCACGATGATGGCGGAGAGGACAAGGACTACGAGGGCGAAGACCGCTGGTTCGTACGCTATGCCCATGACGGCCGCTTCTCCCCGCGAACCACCTATAACCTGCGCTATGGCGCGGCCAGCGATGGCGACTATTTCGACGATTTCGGTCAGACCTTCGAAGAGCAGGATACCGATAATCTTGAGCGTCTGGCGCGGTTGAATTATCAGGGCACCACCTGGAATCTTCAGGCGCGTGCCCGCGGCTATCAAAAACTTGATGATCCGCTGCGCGATGACGACAAGCCGTTCTATGAGCTGCCGGCACTGTTGGCGAGTGCTCGATGGGACCAGGCCGGTGGTCTTTACGAAGAGTTCAACTCCAGCGCCACTTATTTCTGGCGTGACGTCAACTACAGTGACCCCTCGATCATTCCTCAGGAATCCGCCACCGGTGCTCGTGTTCACGTCGCACCTGCCGTCGGTTTCCGGCGGTCTCCTTCCTGGGGATTTTTCGAGCCGCGTGCTCAGCTCATGGCCACCCAGTATGATCTGGACTGGCACGACCGCGATGACACTACAGGGTTTGATCGCTCTCCCAATCGCGTACTGCCGGTCCTTTCGGTGGACTCGGGCCTGATCTTTGAGCGTGATACCAGTATTTTCGGGCGTGACTGGCGCCAGACTCTTGAACCACGTCTGTACTATGCTTATGCCCCGTATCGGGATCAGTCAGAGCTGCCACAGTTCGATAGCCGTGAGCAGCCGCTGTCCTATTCACAGCTGTGGTCACCCTATAGGTTCAGCGGTTCTGACCGTATCGGGGATACCAACAAGATGTCCTATGGGGTCAGTACCCGTTTCCTTGAGGATGATACCGGACGTGAACGACTGGGGCTGTCGGTTGGGCAGAGTCATTATTTTGAAGACCGTCGTGTTATCGATGCCCGTTTTGAAGATCGTGTCATCAATGAGCAGAGCGATCTTTTTTACCGCAATACCCGCGACCGCTCTCCGATTGTTGCCGAAGCTGACTGGCAGATCAGCGACCGCTGGTCGGCGCGTCAGTCCTTTTTCTATGATGATCATCGCGATCGCACCGAAAAGACATCGTCCTATCTGACCTATCAGGATCCGGACAATCTGATTCTGAACATGGGCTATCGCTGGACCGTTCAGGACTTCGACCCCTTCGGGGATCAGGACGATCGCCTGACCTATAACCGTGAAGAGTACGATCTCTCGGCGGCATATCGTGTGACCCCGGCAATTTCACTGCTTGGGCGCTATCTGTATGATCAGACCAATAATCGTACCCTCGAGACGCTGGCCGGTGTGCGCTTCAATGACTGCTGCTACGGCGTTCAGCTCGCCTGGCGTGAGTACATCGATGATAACGACACGGCCCGTGTCGACGATGACGATCGCAAGCAGGGTCTCTTTTTGTCCTTTATCTTCAAGGGGCTTGGTGGTGTCGGGCAGGGCAGTAGCGACGGCTATTTCTCCGAGGCCATCCCCGGGGTTCGGGAAGATGACTTTGGCGCCTATACCGGCGTGAGCAATTAGGCCACACGATCGCTTGTGACTGGGCCATAACCCGTAGCGAAGGCACGACCTTGCTGCACTACTGACGTAACGTCGGTTTTATGAATGAGAAGAGAGATTTCATGAAAGCACGCAACGCAAACACGCTAGCCGCTCTGGGCCTTGCGCTGAGTCTTTCCGTTTCGCCGCTGGCGACTGCCGCCGTGCAGCCCCTGGATCGTGTCGTCGCCGTGGTCAACGATGAGGCCATCATGTCCAGCGATCTGGATCAGCGCGTCACCCAGGTGCGTCAGCAGATGCAGTCGCGCAATATCGGCATGCCGGATCAAGGTGAGCTGCGTGATCAGGTGCTCTCGCGCATGATCACCGAGCAGATCGAGCTGCAGATGGCCGAACGTGCCAATTTGAGCGTCAGCGACAGCGACCTCAATCAAGCGATGCGAGGCGTTGCCCAGCGCAATAACATGACGCTCGAACAGTTTGTTGATCGGGTCGAGCAGGAGGGCATGAGCTATGCCCAGGTCAGGGAGCAGGTTCGCCGCGAGCTTTTGATCACTCAGGTACAGCAGCGCAGTGTGGCAAGCCAGGTCAATATTTCCGACCGCGAAGTGGATCAGTACCTGAAACAGGCCGGTAGCAACGCCAATGTGCAGTATCATCTGGCGCATATTCTGATTGCCGTGCCGCAGGCGCCTACGCCCCAGCAGGCTGAAGCGGCCCGTAAAAAGGCCGAGCAGCTGCGTCAGGCCATTACCTCGGGTCAGGCAAAGTTTCAGGAAGTTGCTGCGGCCCAGTCCGATGGCCCTCAGGCATTGGACGGCGGTGATCTGGGCTGGCGTTCCGGTGCCGAAATGCCCAGTATCTTCGATGATGTCGTGCCCCGTCTGGAAAAGGGGGAGGTCAGTGAGCCCATCCGCAGCCCGAGCGGTTATCACCTGATTACCCTTCTGGACAAGCGCGGCGGTGGTAATGCCGACCAGCAGCGAGAGCAGATTCGACGTACGCTGTTTCAGCGCAAGGTCAACGAGGAACTGGAAGCCTGGACGCAGGAGATTCGCGCCTCGGCCTACGTTGATAATCGATTGAAACAGGACGACGGCACTGCGCCGTAACAGGCTCTGCCTCCTTTCGGATATCCGCGCTGATGACAGGCCGCGAGCGACCCTCGCGGCCTTTCGTTAATGCAGGTCGCTATCTTTTACGCAAGGATCATTCATGTCACGACAACCGGCCCCCATGCGCGCTCGCAAGCGCTTTGGGCAAAATTTCCTCCAGGATCACGGTGTTATCGAACGTATCGTGCGCTCGATACATCCACAAAAGGGTGACCGGCTGGTCGAAATCGGGCCTGGACAGGGTGCCCTGACCGAGGAGTTGCTGGCCGCGCATGGATCGCTGGAGGCCATCGAGCTTGACCGGGACCTGATTCCGGGACTGCGCACGCGTTTTTTCAATTATCCCGATTTCAATATCACCGAAGGCGATGCGCTGGCCTTTGATTTCAGGGCGTTTCGTGGAGAGGGCGCGCCGCTGCGAGTGGTTGGCAATCTGCCCTACAATATTTCCACACCGCTGATTTTTCATCTGTTGGGTGCCGGTGATGCGGTGCGCGACATGCACTTCATGCTGCAAAAGGAAGTGGTGGCCCGGCTTGCAGCAGAACCCGGTACGGGGCAGTGGGGCAGGCTGTCAGTCATGACCCGCTATTACTGTCAGGTAGAGTCTCTCTTTGATGTACCGCCGGAAGCCTTTTTTCCTCAGCCCAAGGTAGATTCGAGCATTGTAAGGCTCATCCCCTGGCAGGTACGGCCTCACGTGGCACACGATGAGGAACTGCTGTCCAATCTGGTACGTCGTGCCTTTTCCCAGCGGCGCAAGACGCTTCGCAACAATCTGCGTGATGTTTTGAGCGCCGAAACGCTGGAATCGCTCGAGATCGCTCCGACGCGTCGCCCGGAGACATTGAGTGTTGGCGAGTTCGTGACGATCGCCAATCATCTGTTCGAGAATGCGTCATGAGTGAGCCTGCCCGGGATATTGTGGTCGAGGTTGAAAGCTTTTATCTGCCGCACGAATCGGATCCCTCGCAGCAGCGCTTTGTGTTTGGCTATCGGGTCGCCATTCGCAACCAGTGGGAATATTCCATACAGCTTCTGGCCCGCTACTGGCGGATTTCGCTGGGCAGCGGTGAAGTGCGTGAAGTTCGCGGTGAAGGGGTTGTGGGCAAACAGCCCATGATTGCGCCGGGCCTGCCCTTTAATTACTCCAGTCGCGCCATTCTCGACAGTCAGGTCGGGGTGATGGAAGGCAGCTATACCTTCATGGCGCCGGCACTGGGGGAAACGTTTGATGTCTCGATCGCTCCCTTCCGCCTGGCCTGCCCATTGCACCTGCATTGATGTCTCAATAAAGCGTCTGAAAGGGGCGGCGGTGTCTTATTCATTCAATGGTTCTGGAGTAGACGATGACAACCTGGGTCATTGGTGATTTGCATGGCTGTTGCCATGAGTTTGACGAGTTGCTTGAAACGATTGATTTTGTGCCGGGACGCGACCATTTGTGGATTACCGGCGACCTGGTCAACCGCGGTCCGCAGTCGCTTGAAACGCTTCGCCGCGTTTATGAGCTGCGCGAGCATGCAAGCGTCGTGCTGGGTAATCATGACCTTCACCTTCTGGCAGTGGCCTTTGGCCACGGTCGCCTCAAGCCCTCGGATACCCTGGTGGACATCCTCGAGGCGCCTGATCGCGAAACGCTGCTGGAGTGGCTTCGCTGTCAGCCGCTGATGGTCGAATCCCTGACACATCAATGTGTCATGACCCATGCCGGTCTACCGCCGCAATGGTCGCTCGAGCGTGCCCGGCAGTATGCGCGGGAAGGGGAGGAAATGCTCTCATCCCGCCAGTTTCTCGAATTTCTGCCTCACATGTACGGTAATGAACCGGCGCGCTTTGAGCCTGCGCTGCGTGGCAATGATCGCCTGCGTGCCATTATTAATGTGTTTACCCGCATGCGATTTATTGATGAGCATGGCACGCTCGACTTTAGCGCCAAGGAAGGGCTGGATAGTGCACCCGAAGGCTTCAGCCCCTGGTTCTGTTTTGAACGAGGCGATACCCAGCGGCTGATTTTCGGCCACTGGGCCGCCCTTGAGGGCCGGGCGCCGGGCGCGCGGGCCAACGTTCGCTCCCTTGATGGGGGCTGTGTCTGGGGCGGTGTCCTGATGGCGATGAATCTTGAAACCGATCAGGTTGTTACGGTGGAAGCCAGATCGCGCACATAAACGCGGGTGCGACGTTACATACAGGTTCAAAGGAGACTTCATGTCCTTTAGTCATCTAGATCACGACACCCTGAGCCAGTGGCAGGACAGCGGCACGGCGCATGAGGTGGTGGATATTCGTGACCCCATGAGCTTCAGTCAGGGACATATCCCGGGCAGCTACCATCTGGACAATACGAGCGTCGGTGACTTTGTCGAGCGCACGCCGCAGGACAGCACGGTAGTGGTGGTCTGCTATCACGGCCATTCCAGTCAGCAGGCGGCGCTGTGGCTGGCCGGGCAGGGCTTTGAAAAGGTGTACAGTCTGGAAGGCGGCTTTACCCATTGGCAGCATCACCACCCCGATCAGGTGGTGCGTGACGAGGGGGCAGGGCCGCAGTGATTCGTTTTGAGCTTGACGAGGCGCTTCAGGGGCTTGAGGTTTACTGCGTTGGCGGTGCCGTACGCGATGATCTGCTGGGCATTGCCCATGATGACCGCGACTGGGTCATCGTGGGCACGACCAGTGAAGAGATGCGAAAGCGTGGATTTCGCCCGGTCGGACGGGATTTTCCGGTTTTTTTGCATCCTCATACCCAGGAGGAGTATGCACTGGCGCGGACCGAGCGCAAATCCGGTCATGGTTATACCGGTTTTGAGGTGCATGCGGCCCCCGAGGTGACGCTTGAAGAAGATCTTGTACGGCGCGATCTGACCATCAATGCCATGGCGCAGGACAGTTCGGGACGGCGTGTGGATCCCTATCATGGTCTTGAAGATTGTCGCGCCGGCATTTTGCGTCATGTGTCACAGGCCTTTGGCGAGGATCCTCTGCGCATCCTGCGTACCGCTCGCTTTCTGGCTCGCTTTCGCCCGCGCGGTTTCACGGTGGCCGACGACACCATGACCCTGATGAAGGCCATGGTGGCTGAGGGCGAAGTGGGCCATCTGGTGGCCGAGCGGGTCTGGCAGGAAATTGAGCGAACCCTGGGCGAGCCGGATCCGACGGCCTTTTTCGAACTGCTGCAGCAGTGCGGAGCGCTCAAGGTGCTCATGCCGGCGCTTGATGACGTGCTGGCCGCGGGGCTTTCGCGCATGAGAACGGCCGAGGCGCCCATGGCGCGTTGGGCGCTGTTAACGGCTGACCTGTCTCATGACGCGCTGACCGCACTGTGTGACCGTTACCGTGTGCCGGGAGAGTGGCGTGACCGGGCGCTGATGGTCGTGCGCAGCCGGAAACTGCTGTCGAGTGCGCCGGATGCCGACCAGGTGCTGGCCTGGGGCCAGACCATGGATGCCTGGCGGCGGCCATCCCGCCTGGATGAAGTCCTTGATATGCTGGCCATCGGGGACTTCGGGTTGCCGGTCGCCGCACTCGAGCAGGCCATCGACCAGGCAAGACAGGTGTCACCGCAGTCACTCATGGCCCAGGGGCATCGGGGTGCCGAGCTGGGTCGCATGATCGATGTGGCGCGCCGCGACGCTATCGAATGCGCGCTGGCGCAAGCGTGACGGCTTCAATGGGTTCCGGCGCTGAAATCCGTTTTCCCTGCCATTCGAAGCTGACCGGCCAGAGCCCCTGGGAGTCGGCATCGAACGCCTGCCATAACGCTCGATAGGCGGTTCCCGTAAGCGGGTGGCGATACTCGCCAAAGCTTTCCGCCAGCGGGCGCAAGACAAAGGCATTATAGGTGATCTCTTCGCGGGGCAGGGTCACCCCGTCAACGCATCCGGTAAGGTCGTCCACGCACAGGATATCGATATCCAACGCGCGTGAGCTGAACTTCGGGGCGCTGTGATCGCGGCCGTTGTCGCGCTCGACCTGCTTGCACCATTGATTGAGCCTTGCCACCGACCAGGGGCATGACGCCCCCACCACCAGGTTGTAGAAGTTACACGGACTGTCAAAGCCCACCGGATGGCTTTCAAATACCCGCGATATCAGCAGCTCACCAAAAGCGCCATGCAGGGCCGAAAGCGCGGCATCGATGCGTCGATGACGGTGGGCGTTGCTGCCCAGGCTGAACAGTACGAACGACATGTCAGCGACCGTACTCGCCGCGCTCGATACGCACGCCGACAAAGGCGGCATCTGCCACGGCGCCGGGTTTTTTCAGCGTCAGGCGCAGCCAGGCAATGCCGAACTCCTCTCGAAGCAGGGCTGCAATGCGTTCGGCAAAGGTTTCGACCAGCTCGAACTGGTGCTCGCTGCAGTACTGCTGGAGACGCTGGCTGATGGCGGCATAATCAAGAGTTGATTTCAGATCATCGTCGCGCGCGGCCTGGGCGATGTCACAGCCCAGCTCAAGAGTCAGTAAAAGACGCTGATGGATGCGCTTTTCCCACTCATATACGCCAATCACGGCTTCCAGCGCCAGTTCTTCGATCAGGACCATGTCCATGGCGTTACTCCTGTCATGGGTTATTGGGTGGCATCCCGGCGCGGTGCCGGCGGGCTGAGCTCGGAAAGCGGCCAGCGCGGCGTGGCGATCATGGCCTGGTCATCATGCTCACCCGCCATCAGTCGCTGGGCGCCGACATAGGCAATCATGGCGCCGTTGTCGGTACAAAACCGTCCTCTCGGATAAAAGGCGCGTGCGCCCAGTTTTTCCAGTGCCGTATCCAGGCGCTGGCGCAGGCGTTGATTGGCGCTGACGCCGCCGGCCACGACCAGCCGCTTGAGACCGGTCTGCTCAAGCGCGCGTCGACACTTGATGACCATGGTGTCGGCAACGGCTTCTTCAAAGGCACGCGCCACGTCGGCGCGGGTCTGATCATCCAGCGCCCCTTCGGCTTCAAGCGCCTTGATGGTGGTCAGCGTATGGGTCTTGAGGCCCGAGAAGCTGAAGTTCAGGCCGGGGCGGTCCGTCATGGGCCTTGGAAAGCGAAAGCGGGTGGGGTCACCCTGTTCTGCCAGTCGGGCGATATGCGGGCCACCGGGGTAGGGCAGCGAGAGCATGCGGGCGGCCTTGTCAAAGGCTTCTCCGGCGGCATCGTCCACGGATTCACCCAGCAGCTCATAGTCTCCCAGTGCATGCACGGCCACCAGCTGTGTATGTCCGCCGGACACCAGCGCGGCGACAAAGGGAAACTCGGGACGTTCTTCTTCCAGCATGGGGGCCAGCAGATGGCCTTCCATGTGATGCACGCCCAGTACGGGTACCTGCCAGGCCCAGGCCAGACCGTGAGCGGTAGCAGCGCCCACCATCAGGGCACCTACCAGGCCGGGGCCCGCCGTATAGGCAATGGCATCGACATCGCGGGCTTCAAGGCCTGCCTCGGCCAGTACCTGATCAATAAGGGGGAGCAGGCGGCGTACGTGATCACGTGAGGCCAGTTCGGGTACAACGCCGCCGTGTTCGACATGCATGTCGATCTGGCTGAACAGG
Source organism: Kushneria sp. Sum13 (assembly GCF_052692355.1). Lineage (NCBI taxonomy): Bacteria > Pseudomonadati > Pseudomonadota > Gammaproteobacteria > Oceanospirillales > Halomonadaceae > Kushneria > Kushneria sp. Sum13. Next base: position 2,294,359 of record NZ_CP199847.1, on the reverse strand, counting down.
GCGTCGGCCAACAGTCCGTGTTCACTGTCAAACAGGGCAATTCCCGTTTCATCGCAGGAGGTTTCGATCCCCAGTACGCGCATGGTGTGTCCTGATTTCGGTAAGGGCGTCTTTCAATGGCGGGTGCCGTTCTGCAGCTCATTTTGGTTGCAGCCGGCAGGTGTGCAAGTTTACCCGTTTGTACTTCTCGCGTCAGGCGCTTTGCAAACCGAAGGCGCGACGTTTATAATGCGTGTCCCTGTAATACCGGGCTGTGCTTCTGGCCGCTGATCGCGGCGCCTTCGCTGAATCGTGATAAACATGTCATGACCGGTTTAAGTGCCGCATCGACGGCATTGAGCACATTCAAACCTCATTGATCTCCTTAAGGTGGTGATTGCTTAATGCCTTCCGTCAAAGTACGTGACAACGAACCGTTCGACGTTGCTCTGCGTCGCTTCAAGCGCTCCTGTGAAAAGGCTGGCGTGCTTTCCGAAGTCCGTCGTCGTGAGAACTACGAAAAGCCTACGGCCGAGCGCAAGCGCAAGGCAGCAGCAGCTGTCAAGCGCCATGCCAAGAAGCTGCAGCGCGAACGCAAGCGCTTCGAGCGGTTGTATTGATCCGTACCTGAGCGTATGCCCAACGCTTCAGCGGGATGCCGAACGGCCGCCATTGGCGGCCGTTCGTTTTTGTAGATGTTCATTCTACAGGTAATGATGCGTCAGGCGCTGCCGATAGGGTAGCGAGTGCTGATGCCATCATGAATAACGCCACACGACACACCCGAGGCAGGCTGCATTTCGATTCATCGAGGTGACGGCGCTGGATCAGGCGTGACCACTGACTCTTGAGGTAGTGCAGGACATTATGGCCGGCAGAATCCCTCAACGATTTATCGACGATTTACTGGCACGAACGGATATCGTTGACCTCATTGGTTCTCGTGTACAGCTTAAAAAGACAGGGCGCAATCATTCGGCGCTTTGTCCGTTTCATCAGGAAAAGTCTCCTTCCTTTACCGTCAGTGCTGACAAGCAGTTCTATCACTGCTTCGGATGCGGTGCGAGCGGTAATGCGCTGCGCTTTGTCATGGAGTTTGATCGCCTGAATTTTCCGGAAGCGATCGAGGCACTGGCAGGCCGTGCGGGCATGGAGGTGCCCCGGGAAGGAGAAAGCGACGAACAGCGCCAGCAGGCACGGGTGCAGGCAAAACGCCAGGAAGAAGCCGTCAATCTGCTGGAGCTGGGGACGCGATTCTATCAGCAGCAGCTGGCGTCACCTGCGGCGCATCAGGCACATGAATATTTGTCGCGCCGCGGTCTGAGTGACGACATCGTCAGCCGCTATGCCATCGGGTATGCGCCTGCCGGCTGGGATACGCTCAAGCGTCATCTGAGCGAGAAGGGCGTGGATGAGAATGTTCAGGTCGAATATGGCCTGCTGGTCAGAAAGGAAGAGGCCGGGCGTAGCTGGGACCGCTTTCGTGATCGGGTCATTTTTCCTATCCGCGACTGGAAGGGGCGTACCATCGGCTTTGGCGGTCGGGTATTGGGGGATGAAAAGCCCAAGTACCTCAACTCGCCCGAGTCTCCGGTATTTCACAAGGGGCGAGAGCTTTACGGTCTCTACGAGACTCGAGTGCAGTCAAAACGCCCCGAGCGCATGCTTATTGTTGAAGGCTACATGGACGTGGTGGCCCTTGCACAGCACGGGGTCGACTATGCTGTAGCAACGCTTGGTACTGCCACCACCGATGAACACCTTCGGCGCCTGTTTCGCCTGGTCGACGAAGTGGTGTTCTGTTTTGACGGTGATGCTGCCGGGCGGCAGGCCGCCCATCGTGCGTTGAATACCGTGCTGCCGTTGATGATTGACGGGCGTCAGGCCCGGTTCTTGTTTTTGCCAGACGGAGAAGACCCCGATTCGTTGATCCGCCAGGAAGGTGGTGAGGCGTTCGAGCAGCGCATCGTAAGGGCCGGCTCGCTGACGGAATATCTTTTTGATCATGCTGGCGAAGGGCGTGATCTGCGTCGTATCGAGGATCGTGAACGTTTTGCCAGTGCTGTGCTCGAAGGAATCGGGAAGCTGCCTCAGGGCCTTTTGAGATCCCTTTTGATGCGTGAGCTCAGCGAGCGTACGGGACTTGAGCGCAGCACGCTGGAAGAGCTTTCCGAAGGCAGCACCAGATCCGGGTCTGGTGCTTCACAGGCACCGCAGCATCAGGCACGTACCCAGGCGTCCGAGTATCAGGATACATCGGCCGGAAAAGGGCCGCCCCCTCGCCAAAAGGGCACTGCGACGCTGAGCTCGAGCGGTCGGATCCTGCACCTGATTGTGCATTCTCCGGTTCTGGTCGAGTCATTGCCGGAAGGGGAGGCATGGTGTCCCGACGATGAGGACGGTCAGCTTCTGCTGGACGTTGTCAGACTGTTGCGCGCCGGTGGTTATCGCTCCTCTCAGGTGCTGCTGGCGCATTTTCACGGCAGCAGCCATGGCAACCGACTGCTGACGCTTTTGCAACGCGAGCCGTTGATTCCAGCGGCGCTGCGTCAGCGGGAAATGGAAGTGCTCGTGGCGCATTTTGAACAGCAGCGCCAGCGTTTGAGTCCGGAGCGTGAGCTTGACGCGCTTCAGGCGCGGGAGCGAAATGGTGAGAAGCTCACACGTGAGGAAGCGGGTCGGTTATGGCAGCTGGTCTGCGAGATCAAGCGCTGAAAGCCCTGCCATGGGGTTGAAACAAGCGTTTATCCCCCATATTTAGTAGGGATATAGCGACAGGCGTCGCATGGCTTTTGGCGCCCGAATCAATACACAGGATTGGTGAGAAGCGTCAGCCTTCTGCTGTCGGCTCCCTGCTGGTCTATACTGGATTGCCTGGTATGCCTTTCGGCATGATCCAGGCGCTTCACTCTTCTTCGAGATAGGTTTCTATGGCTGGAAATACACCGCAGTCACGTCTGAAGGAGTTGATCGCGCAAGGCAAGGAACAGGGGTTTCTTACCTATGCCGAGGTCAACGACCATCTGCCTGAGGATATTGCAGATCCCGATCAGGTAGAAGACATCATCGGCATGATCAACGACATGGGCATCAAGGTCGTTGAAGAAGCACCCGATGAAGACACGCTGATGATGTCGGATCAGTCACCTGACGAATCTGCCGCCGAAGAAGCTGTCGCAGCGCTGGCGGCCGTTGAAAGTGACGTTGGGCGCACGACTGATCCGGTTCGCATGTACATGCGTGAAATGGGTACCGTTGAACTTCTGACGCGCGAAGGCGAAATTGAAATCGCCAAGCGTATTGAGGAAGGTACCCGTGAGGTCATGTCTGCGCTGTCCAGTTTGCCGGGCGCTGTCGACTCCATCCTGCAGGCCTATGATGCCACCCAGGATGAAGAGGCGCCGGGTCGTCTGTCGGATCTTTTCTCCGGTTTCATCGATCCTGATGAAGGGGTGCCGGGGGTGGCTGAAGTTGAAGAGCCTGTCCCCGAGGTTGTCGCCGAGGATTCAGACGACAGCGACAGTGATGATGACAGCGACAGCGATGATGACAGCGACGAGGAAGACGATACTGCTTCCGAAGGCGGTCCGGACCCGGAGCTGGCGCGCGTTCGTTTCGAGCAGATCCGCGAACAGAACGAGCAGACCAAGGCAGCGATCGAAGCGCATGGCCTGTCTTCTTCACAGGCGCGCGGCGAGCAGGCACGTCTGGCGGAGCTCTTCTCGCCGATCAAGCTGGTGCCGCGCCACTTCGAGCGGCTCGTCGGTCAGCTGCGCCTGAGTGTTGGTCAGATCCGCGAGCAGGAAAAGACCATCATGCAGCTGTGCGTCAAGCGCGGCAAGGTGCCTCGCAAGGCGTTCATTACTTCCTTTCCGGGTCGCGAGTCCGACTCGAGCTGGCTTGATGATTTCATGGCGCGTAACAGCAAGCACGCCAGCAACATCGAGCCGCTGCGCTCTGACATTGAACGGGCACAGCGCAAGATTGGCTTTGAAGAGGAGCTGGCGTTGTTGCCGGTATCCGAGCTCAAGGACATCAACCGTCGGCTGTCGATTGGTGAAGCCAAGGCGCGCCGTGCCAAGAAGGAAATGGTGGAAGCCAACCTTCGTCTGGTGATCTCGATTGCCAAGAAGTACACCAACCGTGGTCTGCAGTTCCTGGATCTGATTCAGGAAGGCAACATTGGTCTGATGAAGGCCGTCGACAAGTTTGAATATCGCCGCGGCTACAAGTTCTCGACCTATGCCACCTGGTGGATTCGTCAGGCGATCACGCGCTCGATTGCCGACCAGGCCCGTACCATTCGTATTCCGGTACACATGATCGAAACGATCAACAAGCTCAACCGCGTCTCGCGTCAGATGCTTCAGGAGATGGGTCGCGAGCCTACGCCTGAAGAGCTGGGCGAGCGCCTCGAGATGCCGGAAGACAAGGTGCGCAAGGTGCTCAAGATTGCCAAGGAGCCGATCTCGATGGAGACGCCCATTGGTGATGATGATGACTCCCATCTGGGTGATTTCATCGAGGATTCCACCATGGTCTCCCCGATCGACTCGGCCACCGGTGAAGGTTTGATCGAGGCCACGCGTAACGTTCTGGGCGGTTTGACGGCGCGCGAAGCGAAGGTGCTGCGCATGCGCTTTGGTATCGACATGAATACCGACCATACACTGGAAGAAGTGGGCAAGCAGTTTGATGTGACCCGCGAGCGTATCCGACAGATCGAAGCCAAGGCACTGCGCAAGCTGCGTCATCCGTCACGTTCCGAGTCGCTGCGCTCCTTTATTGACGAATAAACCGTCGACGGACAAGCGATCGCCTTGACGCTCAACGCCCGTATCCTTTCTGGAGGCGGGCGTTTTTTATGGCCATGATATTGGGTCGTCACGCCCCCGGGGTGCGTCTGGCCTCGGCGCAGATCCAGTCATGAACGGCGCGAATGCGGGGGTCATCCAGCGCCCCAAAGGCATGGACGATCGCATAATGACGTCCTGTATTGACTCGCTGCGGCAGCGGTGCGATCAGTTGGCCGCTGCTTAATTCATCACGTAACAGTGTCTGTCGGGCGATGGCGATCCCCATGCCGGCACGTGCCGCCTCCATGGTGAGGTCATGGCGATTAAAGCTGTAGCCTCGCTGGATGCCCACCGGGTCGGCGCCGATGGCCTCAAGATAGTGATGCCATTCGCCGTGCGGGCTGCTGCCGCGCCAGGCGGTGACATCATGCAGCAGGGGATAGTGGGCAAGCCTGTCAGGGTGATTCAGCGCCGGGCGGTGGCTGAAAAGAGACGGTGCGCAGACCGGAAAAATGATCTCTTCCATCAATAGCGTAGAGGCCATTCCCGGATAGTGATCATTGCCAAGGTCGATGGCCAGATCAAAATTCTCCTCGGTGAGGGCGCGGTCGCTGTCTTCAGCGTGCAGGTAAATATCCAGCGCCGGCAGCTGTGCCTGCAGCCGTGGCAGACGCGGCATCAGCCAGCGGGTCAAAAAGGACGGCACACAGCGCAGTATGAGTTCTCCGCTCATCAGACCGCGGGACAGTCGCTTGAGCTCCTGGTCGATACGACCGTGCGCACTCAACACGGCCTCGGCCAGGCGCTCGCCCTCGGCCGTCAGCGACAGCCTTCTCGGGTGACGGTGGAAAAGTCGAAAGCCGAGCCTTTCCTCCAGCAGTCGAATCTGTTGGCTGACAGCACCGGTCGTCACATTGAGTTCACCCGCTGCACGGGTAAAGGAAAGGTGGCGTGCTGCGCAGGCGAAGACATGAAGACCTGCATGCATGGAGGTCGTGGCTGAAGGCATGAAAGACTCGTCATCAGCAGTGGCCCAATGTCAGGGCAATAGGTGTTATGGTTTAGTAAAACTAAACCCTGGTCGCCTATTTATGCTTTGAAAGGCGCCTCAAGGCAATACATGCTGGCCCCATCGCGCATAAATCCAATGACGGTTTAGCGCTCCTTACACCGATTATGGGGTGACAGCATGCCTATCAGCGTCTTCGAATTGTTCAATATCGGCATTGGTCCATCCAGTTCGCACACGGTCGGCCCCATGCGTGCGGCCAAATTATTTCTGGATGCGCTGGATGAGCGGCAGGCGACCTCACGGGTGACCGGTGTCGAGATTCATCTTCATGGATCGCTGTCGGCTACCGGTGTCGGGCATGGCACCGACCGCGCTGTCATTATGGGATTGATGGGTGAGCTTCCGGCATCGATCGACCCTGACATTATCGCGCCTGCCATCGATGAGCTGCTGGAGTCACAGGTGCTGCGCCTGGGTGGTCGGGTCAGCGTCCCCTTTCTGTGGGAGCGGGATTTCTACTGGTCCAACGAGCCACTGCCGCGCCACCCCAACGCCATGACGCTGGTGGCCACCCTCAGGGATGGCAGCAACATTACCCAGACCTGGTATTCGGTCGGCGGTGGTTTTGTGATCAATGGTGCCGACGAAGAGAACGGTGATACCGAAGCCGGCGTCACCTTGCCGTATGATTTTGACAGTGCCGATGCGCTGCTCGAGATCTGCAAGCGCGAGAACATGAACATCGCTCAGGTCATGATGGCCAACGAGCTGGTCTGGCGCAGCGAAGAAGAAGTGCGTCAGGAGCTCTTTGGTATCTGGCAGGCGATGCAGGCCTGTATTGCCAAGGGCCTTGAGCAAACCGGCGTTCTGCCGGGTGGGTTGAACGTGAAGCGTCGTGCTGCCTCGCTGCTGGTGCGTCTTGAACGGGCCGAGAAGAATCTGATCGCCACTACCTTTTCAGCGATGGACTGGGTCAACCTGTTCGCCCTGGCCGTCAACGAGGAAAATGCCGCCGGTGGACGCATGGTGACTGCGCCAACCAATGGCGCTGCCGGTATTATTCCGGCCGTGCTGGGCTATTGGATGAAGTTCGAGGAAACGGCCTGTGAGCGCGGTGTTGTCGACTTCCTGCTGACAGCCGGTGCCATTGGCATTCTGTGCAAGAAAAACGCCTCGATCTCCGGCGCTGAGGTCGGGTGCCAGGGGGAAGTGGGATCGGCCTGTGCCATGGCCGCCGCCGGCCTGTGTCAGGTCATGGGCGGGACGCCAGAGCAGGTAGAAAATGCTGCCGAAATCGGCCTTGAGCACAATCTCGGCCTGACCTGCGACCCGGTCGGTGGTCTGGTTCAGGTGCCGTGCATCGAGCGTAATGCCATTGCGTCGGTCAAGGCCATCAATGCGGCGCAGTTTGCCCTCAACGGTGATGGCACCCACTTTATTTCGCTGGATCATGCCATTCGCACCATGCGCGATACGGGTCGGGATATGCAGAGCAAATACAAGGAAACCTCGCTGGGCGGGCTGGCCGTGAACTACGGCCTGGCTGTCAACGCCATCGAGTGTTAAGCCCTGATCGGGTCATGCAGATGCCTTCATGACCCGATCAACAGCACCAGTGTATAGGCGGCCACCCCGGCCGCCACTGGCATTCCTAGCGTTCGCGTTTTGTACCACAGGCATAGCGTGGCAAGGCTCCCGGCGGCCGTGCTGCTCCAGCCCAGAGCACTGCTCGGATGAGGAGCCAGCGATAGCCCCAGAAGCGCTGCGATCATCAGCGGTGCCAGCACTCCGGGCCACTTTGGCAGCGGCCTCTCCCTTTCGATATCGGATGCGCGACTCATACGTCGCTGCATAACATATAGTGGCAGCATTCGAATCAGCAGTGTCCCCACGGCCGTCGCCGCAGCGGCCCACCAGATGGCACCGTTCATGCGCGTGTCCTCGCAGTACTGTCCGGCAATAGATAAAAACACAGGGCGCCAAGCGCTGCCGCCAGCGGTATGGCGACATTGATCATGTCATGAAGGCTCAGCATCAAGGCAGAAAGAACGCTGGCCAGCAGCGCAATGAACCAGCGTATCGATGTACAGCGTGGCGCCAGAAGCACCAAAAAAAGTGCCGGCAGTGCGAAGGTCATGGCGCTTGCCAATAGTGGCCACTGTTGAATCAACTGCTCACCGGCAAGGCTACCCATCAGTGTCCCGCCCGCCCAGCCAGCCCACGCCACGATAGCCGTGCTGGAAAACCAGCTCATGCGATCGTGCTCACTCAGCAGTGGCAGCCGATAGTGCGCCAGCGCAAACACCTGATCCGTCAGGCCGTGCATCAGCCATGGCCATCGGCGGCTCTGTGACATCCAAGGCGCCAGCGTGATGGAGTAGATGAGGTGACGTGCATTGATCAAAAGCGTCATGAGCACTGTCAGCCACAGCGGCGCGCCCCCGGCGATCATGCCCACAAACAGGAACTGCGAGGCGCCAGCGTAAATGAGCAATGATAGTGCGGTGGCCTCAAAGGCGCTAAAGCCGGCCTGGCTGGCAACCAGTCCAAAGGAAAGGGCCACCGGCAGATAGCCACTGAGCAGCGGCAGAGCTTCGCATGCCCCCATTCGCCAGGCCTTCACATTCATGCCACATCTCCCTGCGGATAAAAGATGGTGACGAGCACCGTGGCGCCCTGAGGGCCCGCTCGGTAGGTGTGGGCCTGACCCGCTTCAAACTGATGTATCCCTTCGGCTTCCAGCATGACGAGTGCCCGGTCGGGGCCGGCCTGCAGTTGGCCAGCGAGGATCTGCAGGGTTTCGCGTGTTCCCGCCGCGTGAGCGCCGGCGTAGCGCACGGCATCAGGGGCCAGCGTCATCAGATAGATGTCGACGGGCACAATGCCTTGAAGGCGATCAAGCAGGGACACCGAGACATCCTCCTCGCTGACACTGCTCTGGGCAGTGGCAATCAGGGCACTGAAAGGGATGTCCAGCTGCAGGGCCAGGCGCCACAGGGTGTCGAGTGTCGGATTGCCCTTGCCCTGCTCAAGGCGTGACAGGCTCGATTTGGCAATGCCGGCCCTGTCGGCCAGAAAGGACAGGGACCATGTTTTGTGTTGTCGCAACGCTATGACGCGCCGACCCAGCCGTTGCAGGGCATCATCATCCATGAGAGCTATCGTTCCATTGTCCGCAAAGGAGTTGTTCCATATATGGAACGTTTTATATATGCAACGATGCGCTGTCAATGGGGCATGCCAGCGTAGATGCCCGCAGCAAGTAACCGTCGGCTCGATAGAGACTTATGAAGGGATTGTCACGGTAATGACATAGTGGTGTAGGATCGTGGCTATCGTCTCGACGCGTGGGGAGTTTCGTGTTATGCGCCAACCCATGGTGTTACGTCTTCATGCCTCCGGCATTCCGATCGACTGGTTGACGCTTGAAGAAGCGGCGGTATTGATGTCGCGGGCGTGTGAAGGGGGCGTGGTGTGGTCCGATGGTGAGGCCGCCTATCGACTCCATGGCGGTACCAGTTCGCTGACCGGTCGGCAGTCCTTTATCGATATTCCCGAGGTGATCGGGGTATCGCCCCCCGTCCATGCCATGCTGGCATTTGAGCACACCGGCTTCAATCGGGTGCTGTGCAAGTACCGTGAGGGGCTTTGCTGCGCCTACTGCGGAGTGACGGTGACGCGTCAAGCCCTGACGATCGATCATATCCTGCCTCGCTCGCGCGGTGGCCGACTTTCGATGCTCAATGCCGTCGCCTGCTGTCAGCGTTGTAACAGTCTCAAGGGCAATCGAACCCCGGAAGAGGCGGGTATGGCCCTGCTGTTGAAACCCTTTGTGCCTACCATGGCGGAAGTGCTCTACATGACCCGGCCGAAAACCATGACCACTCGACAGCTCTGGTATCTGAAATGCCAGTTCCGGAATGCCTCGCTTCGGGCCTACCTAACGCAGGCGCTGGCAGCCTGAAGGGCCTTGATGCTCAGTAGTGCATCAGCTTCGCCATGCGCTCACTCAACAGTTTGCCCCCCAGCCTGACCTGCGACGGGGCAATCGGCACGAAACGCTGATCCTTCCAGAGCGCGCTGTGCTGCTCGTCAAAGGTCACGATAGGTGTGAGGTCAGTACGCTGCGCTTGCAGCAGTATCAGCGGCGTCAGGTTATCGAGGATCAGATAGCGGCCATCATCCTGTCGATACCGTAAAACGGCGTGATAGGTCGGGGTCAGCGTGTCCCGGGCTGCCAGAAAGTCGAGCCTGTCCGCTGACATGCCGGCTTCTCGCAGGATCTGGTATTTGGCGATGGCAAAGTCTTCGCAGTCGCCGTAGCCCTCACGAGTCAGGCGGTCGAATCCTTTCCAGATGTCAGTGTCTTCCTCCTGCTGACGCGCTGCGCTGTTGACCACTCGATTGACGTACTGCAGCTGCGATAGCCCCTTGAGCTGGCGTACCTTCTGGACCAGTTCGGCTCTGGACTGGGTGATGGCCGTCTCGGAGATGTCGTCCCACCAGGTAAAGGCCTGCGCCTGCGTGGTGAAGGGCAGGGCAAGGCAACAGGTCAGCAGGGTGGTGGCAAAAAAGCGATGAGTCGTCATGGGTAGATATCGACAGGGTCATGGGCGTGGCCGGAAATGGTGACATCATGATGGCCCGTGTTGATCGTATGTCATGACATGATCAGGCCCCTTAACCGGGGCCATTTTGTCGTTATTGGTTCGACACGCCTTCGACGCCTTCCAGGGCCGAGTCCTGATCCCCGGCAGTGCCGATCACACTGAAGGCGCCATCGGTTTCCAGAACGACGGCGTGTACCTGCTCGACATCAGCCATGCCCTTTTCACGAATGGCCGCCAGAATTTCGGCCTTTGCCACACGCTCTCGCTGCATGGCCTCCAGACGGTACTGACCCTTGAACAGCAGCAGGGTGGGCTGAGACTTGATCAACTTGAGCACGCCACGCGAGCGCACCGAAGTGAACGTGATCACAAACTGCAGCATCACGATCACAATGAAAGCGGTCACGCTCTGGGCAAGGGAAACCTGCGTCGAGGTCAGTGCCGTGGCCAGAATGGAACCCAGTGCGATGGTGGTGACGAAATCAAACGCGTTCCATTTTGACAGGGTGCGCTTGCCCGAGAGGCGTAAAACGATAATCAGGACCAGATAGCTTAAAATGCCGACCACAATGGTGTGCATGATAGGGTTCATGAGCGCTGCCTTTTGAAGGAATATAAAGTGAGCCTTCAGGGTAGGTGCAGATGGACCCTGATGTCAGATCCCCGCAGGAAAATACAGGTGCGACAGGTTGTGTTGCCGCCACGAAACCGGAGATGTCTCATGTTGGACAGGCCCTTGCCAGTACGCTGTCCGTGGGTTCAGGGCAATCCTGTGCTGGCGCACTATCACGATCATGAGTGGGGAGTGCCGGAATTCGATGCGCGAGCGCTATGGGAAAAGCTGATACTGGATGGCTTTCAGGCAGGATTGTCATGGCTGACGGTGTTGAAAAAGCGTGATGCCTTTCGTGAGGCGTTTGAAGGATTCGACCCCGAGCGGATTGCCCGTTTCACCGAGCGTGATGTTGAGCAATTGCTTGGCAATGCCGGCATCATTCGCTCACGGGCCAAGATCGAGGCGACCATCGGCAACGCCCGGGCCTTTTTGCATATGCAGGATCAGGGCGAGGATTTCGCCACGTTCTGCTGGTCGATGGTAGAGCATCGGCCGATTCAGAACTCGCCCCCGGTACCGGCACAAACGCCGCTGTCTACCGTGTTTTCAAAGGCGCTCAAGGCAAGAGGATTCAAGTTTGCAGGGCCCACCATCGTCTATGCCTGGATGCAGGCGACAGGAATGGTCAACGATCATGCGCCTGACTGTCATCGGCGCCAGGTCGTGGCGGCAATGGGACAGGTGCCCGGTATAAGTCGTTCATGACGACCCGGGTCACCGGATGCCGGCCGACATGCGTCGGCCGGCGGCTCCTTTTATGGTTGAAAAGACGTTTTCAAAAGAACAATCCTGCCCAAAGGGTCAGGCAATATGTTCATGAATGACGGCTTCGGGAAAATAGCGACGCAGCATGCGGTTTTGAAAGCCATCCACGAAGCTTGAGTTGATGATGATGATAAACCGCTCATAGGGCTGGTTCGAATTTTCCTGGCGCAGTGCCTTTGCGCCGTGGAAGAGGCGATCGTCACGCAGATGAAGCACATCGCCTGGTACCATGACCTGATCGGCCAACAACGTCTGGCCTGCACGATCTGCGTAGAGCACACTTTCGGCCCCGCTGACGTTGTGACGGTCCAGTACCATGATGCTCAGATAGCGACAGCCATCAGCATGAATGCCCTGTCCCTGCAGGGGGTCAAGCTCTCCCGAGCCTCTGACGCCGGTGATCTGCATCAGGATGGGCTCATTGGCACCCAGCCCCCAGAGCGCAGCCCAGGCTTCTACAAAGGCGCGAACATCGGGACGATCAAGAAAGTCCTGTTCCAGCGACGGGTACCAGCGCAATTTGTCCGCCATGCTTTCAGCGTCATTGTACTGTCCCCCCTGTGCCATGGGGCATTCGCCCAGGTTTTTCATGTGGCCCTGTTCATCAAGTGCCAACCAGGACATACGCTTCCAGCGGCGTTCAACGTAAGGGTCGCGGGGAAGGTCGCGGGTATAGGACTGCCATGCTTCCAGATCAATATGATCGCGAACATGGGTAAAACACCAGTCGTGTTCGGCAAGCGCTGTGGGTACATTATGCTGCCAAAACGACTGTGCGTTGGTGGTGGTCATCATGTTTCTCCTGAAAGGATAATAAGTCACGCCGAGTGTCTGCATTTGCAGACACTCGGCAGACAAATGTTATGGGCTTTCAGAAAGGGAGTGATGATCGAGTACGCAAGAGAGCGGGAAATTAAAGCCAATAGCAGATACGCGTAACGCCTCAATTATTCCTTGTGACATGGCGTAAGCTGTTATGCTGACGGAATACGCCAGTATTTTTGACCAGCCGACCCTCTATGGGGTCAGATCAGGATTAATCGGAGATGCGCATTTCGCACAATGACCCGCGCTATGGCCTGGTTCTATGGATAATGGGCCTGATAGCAGCGCTGGTGATCACACCTTTCATTGGTGCGCGCAATCTGGCGATCATGATTCTGGGGCTGGCTCTTCTTGCAGTTCTGCTGGCCTGGCATCGCACCCGCTTACGTAATCGCCAGCTCTATCAGCAGCTTCATCATCCGGCAAATCGCCTCAGCAGCCACGAGCGTCTGCGCTACGATCGAAGCGAGCAGCGCTTTCGAGCATTGCTTGAAAGTCTGCCGCGCGTCGCCGTGCAGGGTTATGACCGTAAACGACGCGTGATCTACTGGAATGCGGCCAGCACACAGCTCTATGGCTATATGCCCGATGAGGTGAGGGGATGCCGGTTTGAGGAGCTGATTATTCCGCAGGAGATGCGCGAGTCGGTGGTACGTGCGCACCAGAGCTGGATCAATGAGGGGGTAGAAATACCCGCCAGCGAAATGGAGCTGGTACACAAGTCAGGACGTAGCGTGGCGGTATTTTCCCACCATGTCATGCTTGGCCAGCATACGGATAATCCGTTGATGTTCTGCGTAGACGTTGACCTTTCGGTACAAAAGCAGGCCCATCGCGACCTTGAGTTCATCCGACGCTATGACCCGCTGACCCTGCTCCCGAATCGAGCGGCCTTCATCGCAGAGCTCAATCGGCTGCTTGAAGATGAGGATCGTCACGGGGCGACGCTGGCGGTCTTTTTCATCGATATCGAAAATTTTTCCGAAATCAACGATTCACTGGGGTATGAGCAGGGAAACCACCTGCTGACCCAGGTCGCCGAGCGCCTTTCCCAGCACTGTTATACGTCTGATCTATTGGCGCGGTTTGGCAATGATGAGTTCGTCATGGCCTGTACTCATCTCGACTCCAGGCGCCATGCGCTGCAGTTGATCGACCGGGTCGACAGCATGTTTGAGCTGCCCTTCATGCTGGATGGCAAGCCTCATCACATTACGGTCAGTCAGGGCATCAGTCTTTTCCCCGACAATGGCGAGGATGCCCAGTCACTCATTTATGCCGCCAATGTGGCTCGAAATCGGGCCAGAACGCCCGGTGAAAGCCGGTTTCAGATATTCAGTCATGAGTTTCATCGCGATCTGATTTACCAGCATGAATTGCTAAAACGTCTTGAAAATGCCATCGATCAACAGGAGCTGGCGCTGCATTTTCAGCCGCAGATATCGCGCAGCGGGCGCATTGAAAGCATGGAAGCACTGCTGCGCTGGTTCCCCTCCGAGGGTGGCATGGTGTCGCCGTCAGAGTTCATTCCACTGGCCGAACGGTTTGGGCTGATGGGGCGGCTGGGAAGCTGGGCCATCGAAGCGCTGTGCTGTCAGCAGGCCTGCTGGAAAGCCCAGGGGCTTCATGGCTATCGTGTGGACATCAATCTTTCGGGAGAGCATCTGCGTTCTACCGCGATGCTTGAAGAGCTGGAAAGGACCATGCAGCGCCATCAGCTTTCCATGCGCGATGTGGGTATCGAGATTACTGAAAACGTTCTGGTACAGGCTGACGAGACGGTCAAGGCCCATCTGCAAGCGCTTTATCATCGCGGCATGAAAATCGCCATCGACGATTTCGGTACCGGTTACTCCTCGCTGGCCTACCTGAAACAGTTCCCCGTGACTTCCCTCAAGATCGATCGCACCTTTGTCATGGATTCAACCGAGAGCCTGAAGGATCGGGCCATTCTGGCCGGTATCGTCTTTATTGGTCATCGTCTGGGTCTTGAGGTCATTGCAGAAGGCGTGGAAACCAGTGAGCAACTGGAACTGGTTCACGAACTCAATGTCGATCTGGTGCAGGGGTTTTATTACTTTCGCTCCATGCGCGCAGAACGCATTACCCCGCTGCTTGAAACCCAGCCCCTGTTTCAGGGCCTTCGGGATTCCCCTCTCAAAAAGTAAGTACAATTCGGGTCTTTGTGAAAATGCCTTGTATGGCGCCTTTGGATTCGCCGGAGCGATGCCCGGCCCGAATATTGCGGCGCGTTTCCCTCTAAACGATTGATTTTTTGTAACTTGCATAATCCAGGTTAGCGGCATTTGAGCCCGATTCGTCCAACAATGGCGCCTATCTTTGGACGGTAATGCATCAATTATTACTATAATACCGGATGGTGCTTTCAAGGCTATTCGGGGGGTGCATGCCATGTTGGACAGGGATCGCTGCCTGGTGCGTAACTTCAAATATTATTGTGCGCTTGATGAGACAGAAGCCGAGCTTCTGGCAGCACTGGAAAAAACGCCTCAGACCGTTTCGAATGCCCAGATGCTGTGGGAAGAGCATCAGCCCGCTGAAAATCTTTGTGTCCTCAGCGAGGGTTGGGCATGTTCGTATCGATCGATGGACGATGGTACCCGGCAGATCCTCAATATCTTTTTGCCGGGGGATGTGGTCGGTCTGAACGATTTTTCACCTCGACGTCATTTGACGTCGGTGGCCATGCTGACAGAAGGCATTGTTTGCCGTTTTCCGATCAAGAACCTGACGGACATTTTCACGACATCACCCAAACTGACCACCGTACTGTTCTCGCTGGCAGGCCAGCAACAGGCCATCATGGCTGAGCGGCTGGTCAATATGGGGCGGCGGACAGCGCGTGAAAATGTGGCCCATTTCATCTGTGAAATGCATTTGCGTTTAAGCAAGACCTGCCCGGACATTACACATCGATTCAACCTGCCGCTTTCGCAGCAGGTGCTGGCGGATGTGCTCGGGCTGTCGGCCGTTCATGTCAGCCGGACCTTTTCCGAACTTCGGGAAGAAGGGCTTTTGTATCGTGAACGCAATCGAATCGAGATTTGCGATTTGGAAGCCTTTTACAAGGTGGCCAATTTCTCGGATATTTATCTGGGTGATAGCGTCAACGAGCTATTGAAACTGTTTGAAAGGGACAGCAATACGCTGCGTTGATGCCTCCATTGCCAAAATCATCAATTTATTAAACTCCCGATGACCCTCCGGGCAGGTCAACTGATGACCTGCCCGCCTCAGCGCGTTTCTCTTGGTTCCTTACGGCTGCCATGGCGATCGTGACTTTCACTGCCAATAAACAGTCTCTCCCGGTTTGTGGCTTCCATTGGTTGCCGTTTTCTCTTTTCGTGGCCCACTATACTGTCGCGACGCAGTGTTGTTTGATGTCTGTCGATGTCGTACGACGGATTTCGACAGGCACGTCGAGTCTGTGCCGAGCGTAATTGACAGCACGGGTTGCGCCAGTGATACATCTGTTGCGCCAGTGATAAATCTATAGTGGAGATGAGCATGACGCAGTCCATCGAACAGTTGAGCGCTACCCGCAGTCATGGCGGATGGGTCAAACGCTTCAGCCATCGCTCGCAGGTGCTTGATTGCGACATGACCTTTGGCATCTTTTTACCGCCTCAGGCCGAAACCGGGCCCGTTCCGGTGTTGTGGTGGCTCTCCGGACTGACCTGTAACGATGAGAACTTCATGCAAAAGGCCGGGGCTCAGAAGATGGCTGCCAGGCTGGGCATGGCCATTGTCTGCCCGGATACCAGCCCGCGAGGCACTGATCTGCCGGGCGAGCATGACAGCTACGATTTCGGCTCGGGCGCCGGTTTCTATCTCAATGCCAGACAGGCGCCCTGGAGCAAGCACTATCACATGTATGACTATGTGACAGATGAGCTGCCGGCGCTGGTGCGCGAGCATTTCCCCATCAGTGCGCGGGAAGCCATCAGCGGACATTCCATGGGTGGGCATGGCGCTCTGATCTGTGCTCTGAAACAGCCCGGTCGTTATGCCAGTGTGTCTGCCTTTTCACCTGTCGTAAATCCCATGGATTGCCCCTGGGGTGAGAAAGCTTTCAGCCGTTACCTGGGAGATGACCGCGCCGAATGGTCGGATTGGGATGCCTGTGAGCTGGTGCTTGCCGGGGCGTCCAAACAGGCGATGTTGATCGATCAGGGCGAGAATGATCAGTTCCTTGAGGAGCAGCTCAAGCCCGATCACCTGGAAAAGGCGTGCCATATTCAGGGCGTCTCGCTGAAACTGCGGCGTCATGAAGGCTATGACCATAGTTATTTCTTTGTGGCGAGTTTCATTGACGACCACCTCGAATACCACGCCCATCACCTCTTTGCCGATCAGGCATAGTCATTACCGGCGGTCAAGGCTCGGTATCCTTGCACGTTTTCATCTCCGGGGCGCTTTTTCGAGCCCCGGAGGCGTGTCAGCAAGGAGAGATGGCAAGGGCATTCATGATCCGCTGCGTGTAACCTGTGGTCTTTAACAATGATCGAGCGACCCCGCTGTCCGGAACGCAGGGCAGTGGACAGGCACACGTCGCCGACACACAAGGGGATGAGGGCATTGATCGGACAGCTGCTGCGCTGGTGCGTCAAAATCGTATTGGGCGCGATCGTGTTTTCAATACTGCTGGTCACCCTGTTTCGCTTCGTGCCATTGCCGGGTTCAATGGTCATGCTGGAGCGCAAGGCAGTGGCCATGCTCGATCGCGAGCCCATCACGATTCACTATCACTGGACGCCGTGGCGCTCCCTGTCCGATCAGGCCAAGCTTGCCGTGATGGCCGCCGAGGATCAGAAGTTCCCCTATCACTATGGGTTTGATCTGGATCAGGTGCATGCCGCCATCCAGGCCTGGAAGCAGGGCAAGACCCTGCGTGGCGCCAGTACCATCAGTCAGCAGACGGCCAAGAATGTCTTTTTGTGGTCGCAGCGCAGCTGGCTGCGAAAGGGCCTTGAGGTCTGGTTTACGCTACTGATCGAGTTGATATGGCCCAAGGAACGCATCCTTGAGGTTTATCTCAACGTGGTGGAGTGGGATCGCGGCGTTTTCGGACTTGAGGCCGCCGCGCAGCACTATTACGGCATCGGTGCCAGCCAGGTGACGGCAGAGCAGGCGGCAAGGCTTGCCGCCGTATTGCCCAATCCACGAGGCTGGAGCCCGACCTCACCCAGTGCCCGTGTGGCGCAGCGCATTGCATGGGTTAGACAGCAAATGCGACAGCTGGGCGGCACGCGCTTTTTACAGCGTCTATAGTGGGGTAGGGTATGCATGGAAAGACACGGCAATAAAGTCTTTAAAATTAATTACATGCAGTAACAAATCCAGTTGAACTTAGTTTGTCGTGCGGCGTCATAGTGACAGTACGCATTGAAAAGCAAAGGTAGTCAGGAGGATGTTCATGAAACGTTTTGCCGCAGTTGTTTCCGCATCGCTGGTCGCGACCGGCCTCGCTGCCACGCCGGCGCTTGCCGCTCAGGAGCAGCCGGCTCAGGGCGCTCAGAGCCAGCAGCAGTCACAGAATTTCAGCGATGACCAGCTGCAGAACTTTGCCTCTGCTTCTCAGGAAATTGCAGGTATCTCTCAGGATTACACCAAGCAGCTTCAGGGTGCCGGTGATGCCGATGCTCAACAGAGCATTCGTGAAGAAGCCAACCAGAAAATGGTTCAGGCTGTGCAGGACAACAATCTGGAAGTCGAGCAGTTCAACCAGATTGGTCAGGCCGTTCAGAACGATCCTCAGATGATGCAAAAGGTTCAGCAAATGGCGCAGAAAAAGCAGTAAGCCATTTCAGTGATCTCAAAAGGCTGCCTCTTCGGAGGCGGCCTTTTTTTGTGCCTGAAAAAAACATCACCCTGACGATTCGAGCAAACCGAGGTTTTCTACTAAAGTCTCCCCCTGGTTAGATTAAGGTCAGCGAAAGGCTGATGACATTCAGGGATGAAGACGGACGTATATGACGAATCAAAAAGGGGCCAGCGGAATAGGCTACATACTTTCCATCTGCCTTGTCGCCGCACTGGGCGGTATTTTGTTTGGCTATGACACGGCGGTGATTTCAGGCGCCATTGACTCGATCACTACCTATTTTGGTCTCTCTGCCACCATGAAGGGGTGGGCAGTATCGAGTGTCGTGATTGGCAGTATTGTGGGGGCACTGGGGGCTGGTTATCTGGCCAATATTCTGGGGCGTCGCATGACCATGATGACGGCTGCCGCCCTGTTTCTGGTGTCGGCACTGGGCTCGGCGCTGGCACCTGCCTTCTGGTTTTACATTATCCTGCGTCTGGTCGGCGGCGTCGCCGTCGGGATTGCAAGCGTGGTGTCTCCCATGTACATGGGAGAGCTGGCCCCTCAGCACTGGCGGGGCAGAACGCTGAGCATGTTTCAGCAGTCCCTTGTGGTGGGTCAGACCATTGTTTTTTTCGTAAACTATTTCATCGCCCGCGATGTGGCCCAGAGCTGGCTGGATAACTATGGGTGGCGCTGGATGCTGGGCTCCGAGGCCATCCCTGCCGTACTTTTCGCAGGTTTATTGCTTTTGGTGCCCGAATCGCCGCGCTGGTGCATCATGCATGGTCAGCAGGATCGGGCACAACGAATTCTGGCGCGCTTTACACCGCAAAAGGATATCGAGCCGATGGTCGAGGAAGTGCGCAACTCTCTCGATGAAGGCAAGTCTTCCGGGCGGCGTGCCATGAATCGTCAGCTTCGCCAGGAAAAGCGCGGCTCACGCAGTGCGCTCAGAAAGCCGGTCATGATGGGGATCGCGCTGGTGGGTATCTTCCTGTCGGCAGCGCAGCAGTTTTCCGGGATCAATGTCGTGATGTACTACGCGCCGACCGTGCTTTCGGGCGTTACGGACAGCACCGGCAGCGCGCTTTTACAGACCGGCTATATCGGGCTGATTTTCATTGTCGGTAATCTGGCCGGCATGTTTTTGATCGACCGCGTCGGACGCGTGCGTCTTCTGACCATTGGCTCGCTGGCCTGCATTGTCAGCATGGCCATTCTGGGGATCGTGTTCTGGTTTGATGTACAGGGCTATACCGCCATGATTGCCATCATGGTGTATGTGACCGGCTATGCCATCTCCTGGGGATGCTGCAGCTGGGCGCTGCTCTCGGAGATTTTCCCCAACGCCATTCGTGAATCCGGCATGGCCCTTGCCATGGGCGCGCAGTGGACAGCAGGCTTTATCGTGGCGCAAACCTTCCCGATGATGCGCGGCAGTGAATGGCTTAATGATGTTTTCAACGGCGCCTTTCCGTTCTGGCTCTTTGGGGCCATGACACTTGTCAGTCTGTTTATTGTCTGGCGCTTTGTACCGGAAACGAAAGGCGTGCCACTGGAATCAATGGAGACGCTCATGAGCGAGAAATTCCGTCAGGGGCGGGTCAATAATTTCTCACAGTACCGTGAAGGTGACGCGCAGGCGGCTCGAGCCTGATGGCATTATCCAAAAAAGGCCCCACTTCGGTGGGGCCTTTTTCATGGTTCAAACCGCCAAAAGAGGGGCTAGATGACCCACATCAACATCAACGGAAGATAGATAAACGAGGCCAGTGTCGAACACATGACAAGGCTTGCCACAAATTCCGGCGAGCGCCCGGCCTTTTGGGCAAAGAGGTAATTATAAACCGCCATGGGCATACACATCATCACCATGAGAATGCCCCGCGCTTCCTCATCCAGGCCCAGCAACAGGCCGATCCCCTGAGCAATTGCACCGGCGACCACCACGCGACTCAGCGCGAAGGCAAGCCCTACCGACAGGTTACGAGCGCGAATACTGGCCAGCGCCACGCCAAGCGTAATCAGCATGATGGGGATGGTCATGCCGGCAAGCAGTTCGATGCTGTTGGAAAGCCAGGCGGGCAGCGTAATCTGATAAGCCATCAGCAATATGGCAATGATGCTGGCGTAGATGGTCGGATTGGTCAGCAGGTTTTTGACCGGCCGGGAGCTGCTGGTGATACTGCCCACGACAAACTGTGCGATCGAGACGATCACGAAGACGGCAATGGCCAATGAAAAGCCGCGTCCTTCGCCAAAGGCATACATGGCCAGCGGCAATCCCATATTGCCTGTATTAGGAAACAGCACCGACGGCACAATGGTACGCCAGTCCATTTTGGTCACCCGTGAGAGCAGCAGGCCGACAGCCAGCAGTACCAGAAGACACAGGAATGTGGCAGTCGCCATGCTTGAAAAGGCTGAAATATCGACATGGGTGCTCGACAGGGCATTGACGATAAGACAGGGGGTGCCAACGTTGAAGACCAGCTTGGTAACAAACCCTGTGGGGTAGGGCTGTCGAAAGCGCACCCAGAAGTAGCCGATGCCAGCACCCACCATGATGGGCACCATGACAGCCATAATTTGTGAAAACATGAAAAACCCTGTGGAGTCGACCGTAGTAACGGCAACGAAGCGTGATCGTTATTTTCACGGGGTTATAAGGACAGTTGCAAGCTGTCCGGGAAAAATACTCTACTTTCGTAGTATTTCTATTTGGGCAGCGTAATGGTGTGGCCACGCTTGTCGGCCAGCCGACTGTCCTGTCCCAGCCGCCGAGCGCCATGTCGGGCATGGCTGATCAACCCGGTAATCAGAACGCGCTCTGGCATATGGCGCCAAAAGCGCGAGGGCATACTGCGCACCATGGTCTTTTCATTGAGACGAGCCGGGTTAAACGTACTGGCGTAATAGGCCAGCCAGAGGTCCTCCGCATCGTCCTCCATGGTTGATAGCGCCTGATAGTCCTGAACGGTAAAGGTCCCGGATTCGGGACGTTCGATATACCACTGTCGGCCATCGCAGAGAATGGCCCCCTCGGGCGTCATGATCAGCCAGCGGTGTTGTCCCATCCGATCGATAAAGTGTCGTGCGGCTGCCTCAAGCACATCATGGCGGGGTTCAAACCAGGCAATGAACTCCGGGGCGTGCTGTTCTTCCGGGGTCACAGGTTGCTGATGAAACCGCAGGAAGGCGTGCATGTGATGCACTTCATGATTGACTGCCTTTATACGCTGTTCGACGACGCCACCGTCGCTGTCCCCTGCCAGCAGTGCTTCACCTTCACCCTGGGCCAGTCGCCAGACGACACGATAAAGCAGTGCCCAGCGACACTCCTGATGATGAGTAGGCCAATAATGCGAAGCACACTCGAGCCGGCGAAGGTGCTGCCTTGAAAGCTTCAGCGCCAGCGGTGTCTCGCTCGGTGGCGGTAGATCCGTATCGCCGCTGGCGAAAAGATCGCCTGCCGAGTCATCGTTCTGCCACAGTACGTCCCCGGGCGATACCCGTGCTGCCAGTAGCCGACGGGCGTTATCGCGCCAGGCGACGAAGTCGGCCTGTGCCATATGCAGGGTATACATTGTCATGGTAGTGGCTCCCAAAGTCCTAGAGCAGGGCCATCTGTGCCGGCGTTGAGGTCTGCATCTGAGCCAGCAGTGCCTGTCGTTCGAGACCGGCCTGACGCGGACGATAGTCCTGAGTGGTAATAAAGGGGGCCAGCTTCTTCATGGAACAGCCCAGCCGGGTCAGATCGGTATAGCGAATACGCCGTTCACGACGCAGTGTCTCGATCCGCTTGGCACTGGTAATCCCGATGCCTGGCACCCGGGCAATCATGTACATGTCTGCCTGGTCCAGATCGATGGGAAAGAGCTCCCGATGGTTGAGTGCCCAGGCAAGCTTGGGATCAATATCCAGCGACAGATTACCCGGCCCTGTCAGGAGTTCATCGGCGCGAAAACCATATCCCCGGATCAGGAAATCGGCCTGATACAGGCGATGCTCACGCAATAGCGGCGGGGCGATCAACGGGACCGACGATGGGCTTTCGGGAATGGGCGAAAAGGCCGAGTAGTAAACCCGCTTGAGCCGGTAATCACCATACAGGGACTGAACATTGCCCAGAATGGTGTGATCATCGGTATCGTCAGCCCCCACAATCATCTGGGTGCTCTGACCGCCGGGTGAAAAGCGGGGGGCTCGAGGTTCGGCGGTCGCCTCATCCAGCCCATCGCGAATGGTCGACATGGCAAGACGAATGGTGGTGTCGCTTTTTTCCGGCGCCAAACGATTGAGGCTCTGGCTCGTGGGCAGCTCAACGTTGACGCTGAGACGGTCAGCGTACAGTCCGGCCTGGCGGATCAGGTCCGGCGAAGCATCCGGAATGGTCTTGAGATGGATATAGCCGCGAAACTGGTGCTCGACGCGCAGTGTTCTGGCCACCCTGACCAGTGCCTCCATGGTGTAATCGTTGGAGCGGATAATGCCGGAGCTTAAAAAAAGCCCACTAATCAGGTTGCGGCGATAGAAATCGAGCGTTAAGCGCACAATTTCATCCACGCTGAAGCGCGCTCTGGGCACATTGCTGGAGCGCCGGTTGATGCAGTACTGGCAGTCATACAGGCAGAAATTGGTCATCAGGATCTTGAGCAGGGCCACGCAGCGGCCATCCGGCGTAAAGCTGTGACAGATGCCGTTGCCGTTGGTCGCCCCCAGTCCCTTCTGGCCCCTTGATGAGCGTTTGGGCGCGCCGCTGCTGGCGCAGGAAGCGTCATACTTGGCGGCGTCCGCGAGAACGATCAGCTTGTCAGTGAGCTGCATGAACACTCCTTTAACTGTATTTGTATACAGTAGTTGGGGCGCGCATAAACAACAACTGAATTGCATTCATTGTGGCGGCAGGATATGTGAGCGAGTTCCCTTATCGCCGGGTGGCTGTCGAGTCCGGCATGGCATCGGTCATGACGGCGGTCAGCGCATGATCTCCCATATCGGCAAAGTCACCGATCAGACGCACGCCAGGCAGCCATGTATCACTCAGGGCACAGTTCAGTACCAGTATGCATTGGCCCGGTGAGTCCATGGAGTCCAATGCCTCGACTCGAGCATCGTGAAAATAAAAGCGTGTGCCGGTAAGCGGATAAAGGGCCTTGAACAGGCTTTCCTTGAGCGAGAAGGTCAGGGTGATCGCGCGGGCACGTTGTTCAGGCATCAGGGTGCCAATCACCTGCTGCTCGCCCGGTGTGAGAATCGAGGCGGCCAGATAATCGGCACGCTCGGGGGTCAGCCAGCGCTCGGCATCCACGCCCACCCCTTGGTGGGATGGCGTTGTACTGACCAGCGCCGCCGCAAGGTCGCGCGCATGAGTAATGGAGCCTCGGGTCAATTCCGGCCAGTCAACCTGACGGTCGGCAAGGCTTGGCAGGGC
This sequence comes from Kushneria sp. Sum13, assembly GCF_052692355.1. Lineage (NCBI taxonomy): Bacteria > Pseudomonadati > Pseudomonadota > Gammaproteobacteria > Oceanospirillales > Halomonadaceae > Kushneria > Kushneria sp. Sum13. The sequence goes on along the minus strand of NZ_CP199847.1, from coordinate 2,270,492 downwards.
GTTGACATGAATACCAAGGCCCGCCAGGGCATGACGGGCGCATACCCTGCCGGCCAGATATTCGGCGCGGCGCTTGGAGACCGCGCGCGCAAGGTTTTCTGGCAGCGCCATGCCACAGGCAGCGAAGGCGCTGTCATCAAAGCGTTGTACATCAAAGGTGGCAAGGCTGAGTCGCGCCCCCCGGCCCGGGGAAACAAAGGGCCAGCAGGATTGTGGGGGCGCGATGGCGTTGGACATGGGATACAAGGGTTACAGCGACAGCAGGCCAACGATAATACCACCGAAAATCAGCCACTTGATCACGTAATATAGCGTCTTGTTGCGCTTTTTAAGGCGCTTGCCGGCTTCACGAACCTTGTAGATGTATTTAAAAGCACGGTTGAGTCCGCCGGTGTGATCATTGTCGTCATTGGGAGCGGCTGCGGCGGCCATGACGTTGCGACTGAACCAGCGATTGACCGCCGCCGCCCAGCGATACTTCATGGGCCGCTCGATATCGCAGAACAGAATCAGGCGGTTCTGGTCGGTATCATTTTGGGCGTAGTGAATGAAGGTCTCGTCAAAAAGCACCGCTTCGCCATCTCGCCAGCTGTAATCGATGCCATCCACGTTGATACGGCAGCGGTCGTCATTGGGTGTTCGCAGGCCAAGATGATAGCGGATCGAGCCGGCATAAGGGTCGCGATGCTTCATCAGCTTGCTGCCTGCGGGCAGCTCGGCAAACATCGCCGCCTTGACGCCGGGAATGCCGGCCAGGATCTCGGTTGTGCGCGGGCACAGCTGCTGCGCTGATTCGTGGCTTTCGCCATACCACTTGAGATAAAAGCGCTTCCAACCGCGCCGGAAAAACGAATTGAAGCCGGCGTCGTCCTTTTTGGCCGACCCCTTGATGTGGTTTTCAAGGGTCAGGGCTTCATCACGAATTTCCTCCCAGCGTGAGGTGAGGGCCGCAATTTCCGGAAAGTCCTCGGCGCGATGGTAGGGGCGATCCGGGACCTTTGAAAACAGATACATGAACGCATTGATGGGCGCCATGAAGCTCGAATGGTCCGACAGCTGACGAAAGGGTTTGTGCCGAACACGGCCACGAAAATGTACATAAAGAATACTGGCCACGATCAGGGCCACGATTGTCCATTTGATCATAGCGATCTCTTTTTCGGGATAATTGCCCACAACGTCGTCGATGATGTTGGCTTCTACACTACCAGCGGCGCAGTCTCGCATGTCCGTGAGGGGGTGTCATTACGAAAGTCTTAGGGTGTGGCTCAGGTTGCGGCCATCATCGCTTTGATTGCTTCACTTGTCGATATGGTTTGCAGACTAATGACTTGAAAGCTGCCCTGCATGGCCTAATGTCAGTACTGGGCAATCCAATGCCCATGGCCGATGGCCACAAGGCGTTTACAAGGCGTCCTCGGGCGCCACTGACAGGAGGTCGCATGATTCCCGATATTGGTCTTGGTACTTATCGACTCAAGGGACAGGAAGTCATCGATTCGGTGACCACAGCGCTTGAGCTGGGATATCGACATATCGATACCGCACAGGTGTATGGCAATGAAGCCGAGGTCGGGCGTGCCATCGCTGACAGTGGTGTGGCGCGTGAAGATATTTTTCTGACCACCAAGATCTGGACGGATCGCTTTACCCATGATGACCTGATTAAAAGCCTTGAAGAGAGTCTTGAAAGGCTGGGTACCGATTACGCAGATCTGGTGCTGCTGCACTGGCCTTCACCCGATAACGAGGTGCCGGTAGCCGAGTCGATCGGGGCGCTGGTCAAAGCAAAGTCGCGCGGTCTGACCCGTAACATCGGCGTCTCCAACTTCACCATGGCCCAGCTCGATGAGGCGCTTGAGGTCGAGGGTGGTGATCAACTCATTACCAATCAGATTGAAGTGCATCCCTTTTTGGCCAACAAGGCCCTGGCCAATCATTGCAGTGAAAAGGGCGTCAGGGTCACGGGCTACATGCCGCTGGCAGTGGGCAAGGTCATGGAAGATGACACGCTCAAACAGATTGCTGATAACCACAGTGTGACGGCGGCACAGATTGCGCTGGCCTGGGTGGCGGCGCGTGGCATCGTGGTAATTCCTTCGTCCACGAAACGGGCGCACCAGCAATCCAACCTGGAAGCCATGAACCTGACGTTGAGTGATGACGAGATCGAGCGCATTAACGCGCTGGATCGGGGAGAGCGTATTGCCAATCCCTCCTTTGCGCCGGCCTGGGATGAGTAACCCCTGCGAACGAAGGGGCATGATCAGGGAATAAAATCCCTTGACGATTAGCAGAAGGGGCGCCTCATGGGCGCCCCTTCTATTGGTGGAACACTCCCTGCCATTACCTTACGAGGTCAGCAGAGACGGATTGAGTGTCAGCATCTGCATTGAAAAGGCCGTCGGCGTTTTCGGGTTGCCCTGGGCATCGACAAAATACAGCTCGAATCCTGTGCACTGGCGTCGTGTCTTGCTGGCATTGACGTAACTGGACAGGTGCTTGAGCCCATCAAAACGAATACCCCGGTCTTCGACGGTGACCTGAATCAGCGGATTATCCAGCAGGTATTCGGTCACCAGCTTAATGGTGCCCTCCGTGGTGACCTGGTTGGTCGTAAAGCACCCCAGGCCACGGCTGAGTGCATCCTGACGCCACAGGAAGTGCTGCGGCATACCGGTGGTCAGCTTGACAAGCTTGCCGGCAATCATCATCTCGCTGACGCCTGTCAGGCCTACAGTGGGTTTGCCGCCAGCGTTGCGCGTCAGGCTGTAGCGCTCATAGAGCCCGTCACCCTTGCCAATGGTAATGGCATCTGAAAACGCAACGTTTTCACTGTCTTCAAGGGTCAGCGGCCCTCCCTTGGTGCGCATCGTGATGCCCTTGGCCGAACCTGCGCTGTTTTTACTGGCCTCAATGACCAGAGGCGGCAGGTAGGCCCACTTGTCTGCCTGCTGAATGATGCTGTCGGGAGTGATACGTACAGCACGGCCCGATGCACTTCTGACCACCATGGCACCTCCGTGTGCAGACACGCCGCCCATACGCGCATCGTGTAAAAGAGAGCTGAACACGTTGCGCCAGCCCCAGGTCACTTTATTGCCTGCAGCAAAACAGTTCATGATCTGTTGATAGCTGGTACTGCGAATGGCGGGATAGCCATTCTCGTCATCGGTTTCATCGGTAGGGGCCACCAGAGGCACCTCCGCAGCAGTCCCGGTGTCACGACGCTTTTCCCACCAGTTACCCATGAAGTTGCAGTCATAGATGTGCGATGCGACTACGGCGTCACCACTAAGGAACTCAAAAATGTTGTCCTGAAACGTGCTGCCGTTGATTTGACGACGGAAAACAAAGGCATTGCCGCAATTGTTGAACTCATTGCGCAAAAAGCGTGCCGTGGTCGAATAACTGTTTTGACTGTCCTCGCAGTAAAGGCCATAGCCCACCTGGATGCAGACACAGTCCTCCATCGTAAAGTTGACCAGTATGTCCTTGACGTAGATGGCGTACTGAATATTGGTGAAATGGATATTTCTGAAAACGCTGTTGTAACCGTAGGCACTGAAAGCGGTCTTGCCGTCGCTTTCCTTCTGCCCCTGGATCAAAAGGTTTTCAACCATCGGCCCCTGTTTGATAAACATGGGGCCACTAAGGCCACTGCTCGGGCGAATGCGCGCAAGGCTGCCTTTCTGGTTTTCACGTAAACGGCCCGGGCCACTGATGTTTTTGTACTGCAAATCAACCGTTTTGGCGATGACGTAATCGCCAGGCGGCACGATGACTGTCGCGGTGTCACTGGCCACAGCAGCATCAATGAACGCCTGAGAGCTGTCGGCCTTGCCGGTCGCATCAGCGCCAAAATCAAGGACGGTTTTCATTACAGTAGCGGTAATAGTTGTCATGAGTATTCTCCAAAGATGACCATGTTGGTGTGATTGCGTTATCCTTTTTGGATAACGTGTAATCATGGTTAATCATTTGGTTAATACGGTCAACCCTTAGTTGTATAAAATGGTTAATTATTTTTAGTTGAAATAATTAATTCTTTTTAAACAATAATTTAATAATGGTCCTTTTGAAGGCTATCGGCGCAGCATCATCTGTGCCATGACGACGCCAATGATTCGACAGTGCGGTCCCAGCGTCATGTACTGTTGCGCCCAGCCCCGGTTCAGTGCCTTGAGCATGGGCGGTTGACCCGGTTCCTCGATATAGCGTTTGAAAGTAGCCTCGGCGCTGCCGTGCTCCTCACATTGAACAATCACGTCATCACCTGACATGGCCTGCACGTCAGGATCTACAAAGATCAGGGTGCCCGGCGGGTAGACTTCCATCATGGATTCCCCGCGCACGCGCAGCACAAAACAGCCGGGCCCACAGTTGGGTGGACGAGGAAATGACTCCTGATCCCCGGCATCGATGATACTGGCCGAAGTATCCGTCCATGCGCCTGCCTGTACCCAGCTCAACAGAGGGGCCATCCCACTCATGATGGGGGCCTGTTCAACACTATTGTCACTGCGTGACGGCATGGCCACCACATTGTCGCCATGAGCTGAGGGCTGTTCATGACTGCTGTCCAGCCAGCCATCTTCCTTGCCAAAGGCTGCTTCAATGCGGCGTGCGAAATCATCGCCGATATTGCGTGTTGCCTTGCTGCTCAGTACCCGACTGGCCGCCGGTGGCTCAACGCCAACGCACTCGGCAAACGCCTTGTTACTGCCTGCCTGATCGCGTAGTGCGCGCGCGTTTTCACGTCGTATTTCACTAACCCTTTGCATGACTGAATCCCGTCGAAAGTATTAAAACTTTTTCAAAATTATCCTTGCTGGTTAATAATGCCTTGGGCATACTCGGATTTGTTAACCAATGTGTGCATATTGTGCATATTGTGCATCCGGCGACTGGATATTGTCATGTGAAAAGTAAGTGAGTCCCGGCTTGCCAATGGCGCGCTACGTAGAACCTATAAGCATGGAGAGTCTCATGAACGAATCACAGCGCAGCAGGATTGTCCTCGCCCTCATGAAACGCGAAGGTGGCTTTGTTGATCACCCCAGCGATCGGGGTGGCGCGACCAATTATGGCATTACCCAGCGTGTGGCTGTTGATCATGGTTATAGCGGCAGCATGCGTGACTTACCTCAGGCACTGGCCGAGAAAATCTATCTGAAAACCTACTGGCATGCGATGAAGCTTGATGAGATCAGTGCGCGTGCGCCCGCACTGGCAATCATGATGCTGGATTACGGCGTACACAGCGGTATCAAGCGAGCAGGACGGCATCTACAGGAGGTGTTGAATGTATTGAGCAACAATGGACGGCGCTGGAGCGCCATCGATATAGACGGTTGCATTGGAACGCAGACGCTAAGGGCAATGGACGCCATGTTCAAACTTCGCGGTGTAAACACGGGTAATACACTCGCGAGTACCATTAACGCGCTGCGTCTGGCGTGGCTGGTCGATCTTGCACGACGCGATGTCTCTCAGCAGGCATTTGCACAGGGCTGGATCGACCGTGTCGTCAGGCTTGAGAAGGATATTTATGACATCGAACCTGACACTGGTCGAAATGGAGCATCCGAAGAGCGACGAGGAAATCGTCATGGCATGGTCTGACGTCGGCAGACGTCTTGAAAGGGAGGCGCCCGAGCTTGCAGCGCTTTTTAGAAATCCCGGCAACTGTGACACTCTGGGCGCGATCGTTGCTGCAACGCTGGAGTGCTGGACAAATGCCTCCGCGCAGGGGGTTCTGGATTTGCTGGATCAGAATCCGGATGCCATCGAGCGCCTAAAACAGCTGGACGTCGAGCGCATCAGAATGCAGCTGGATGTAGCCACGGAAAAGCCTGCAATGTCGCAGGCGACCGGAAGCGCCATCAAGGGGCTTTTCAACAATGACTGGCGCGCCGGAGTCGGCTGGACATTATGCGGGATGCTGGCGCTCATGTCGGTGGCCATCTGTATTACGGTCATCAGGGATCCTGACCGCATTCAGGATTGCGTTGATATCATGACCTGGTTGATCTTCTCGGCCAGCGGTATTCTGGGCATTAACCTTCACGGCAACAGCGTAGAGCGCCGTGTCATGATGGAGGAGACGCATATGGGTATGCAGGAACGTCATTCGGAGGGTGCAGCGCCGCCTCGCCCAAGGGACCTGCAGGATTGAAAGATTTTTTACCTGCCCTGAACGCCCGGCCATGCCGGGCGTTCTTGTCTGTACCGGTTTATCGCTCGATCAGGCGAGCGTTGAATTCGATGGGAATGCTGTTGTCCAGCCGCTGGTAGCCCAGCAGCGACAGGACGGTCTGCGCATTATCCAGCTTCATCAGCTGTTGGGTGTCCACACTGATCGGCTCGGCCAGCGTCAGGTGATAATACTGCTGATCCAGTCGCTCAAGCGTCAAAGGCACCTGCTCGCTTCGTTCAAAGTGATTGCCACTGGCCGTAAGCGTCACGTTACGGGTGGTCGAATCCCCCGGCTGCAGATTGCTCAGCCAGGCCGGATTAACCTTCGTTGACAGGGTCACCATGGCAGAATCGGACGAAAGCCCCGACAATAGCCCGCCCAGACCACTCTGCTTGCCCAGCAGGTCGGTCTGTTCAAGACGCAGCGGCATCTCGAAGCGCCCATCATCATCAATGGTGCCCTGTAGATCGGAGACGTGATAGGTGCGTTCCATCGGGCCGCGCTGACCTTGGCCTGATACATGAGCGGTAATTTCACTGTCGCCAGGGACAAACTGCCAGGCCGCCTGTGCCTGGGTGGTCACCGCAAGCGTTATGCCTGCAACCCCCAGCATCTTCCAGAAACGATCACGCATGCGCTCACTCCTTGTTAATTAACAGCACTGGTCTCACGGCAATGCTTTGGGTATCATACGCAACCGCAATATCAGGGCCTATAGCTCAGTTGGTTAGAGCAGGGGACTCATAATCCCTTGGTCGTAGGTTCGAGTCCTACTGGGCCCACCAATCTTTTCAATAGCTTACGCTATTTCTCGCCTGTCTCATCGCCCTCATTTGTACCCGGTGTCAACGTTGTGTCAACGCCGCGTCTCGGCCCGAATTTCACTGCTTCCAGCAGGTGTTCCGGGGAGAGGTGAGCATAGCGCATGGTCATCTGGATGGTTTGATGGCCAAGTATCCGTTGCAGCGTCAGCAGATCCCCACCATTCATGATGAAGTGGCTGGCAAACGTGTGCCGTAGCACGTGTGTCCTTTGACCTTTTGGCAGGACAATAGTTGTCCTGTTCAATGCCTGGGTAAATGCCGCGTAGGCGTCTGTCGGAAATATACGACCGATCCGGGGGCCGTGTGCCTTGAGCTTCAGGTAGAACTCGCTGTCTACCGGCACGGTTCGCTTGCGTCCGTTCTTGGTGTCGACATAGGTCACGGTATTGTTGCGCACGTACTCGGCGCGCAGTGACTGGGCCTCACCCCATCTTGCCCCGGTATACAGGCACAGTTCTGCCATCAGCACCACGTGACGGCTGCGCGACTCATGCAGTGCGGCAAAAAGCTCGTCGATCTGTGCCTGGGTGAGATAGGACAGTTCAGTCTGGGGCATCCTCAACGCCTTGACGGCGGCAAAGGGGTTGTCGCCGTGCCACTCCTTCATGCGAATGGCCACGTTGAACACTGCCCGCAGATACCCCATGTCATGGTTGACCGTGTTGACGCTAAGCCCTTGTGCGAGACGTTGCGTCCTGAATCTGGCCACTTCGGTTGGCGTGATGGAGGCGGCCAGGGGGTTGTTCATGAGACCGGCCAGCAGATAGAGCTTTTTGAGTCGTGACGCGCCGTCCTTGAGTGAGCTGCCATGCACGTCATGCCAGAGCTGGATCAGATCCAGCAGACGACGCCGATCCCGCTTGCGTGGTGCGTAATCTTCACCGCTGGCCGCCTTGCCGCGCACATGGGCTTCAAAGCGTTTCGCTTCGGCCTGGGTACGAAAGGTTTTCCGGATGCGCCGGCCGCCACGGCCCTCGGGCTGAATGTCCACCTGCCAGCCGGTCTTCATCTTCCTGATCATGCAGCCCGTCCCAACAATCGCCGCTCTATCAACTTCTGTTCCAGTAGCTGCCGGAAGGCGTCCCGGTGGATGCCTCGCCGTCGATAGTAGGCGGCCAGATCGTCCCAGAAGCCTGACTTCACCAGACACTTCATGGCCTGCTTGGCGGTGAAGCCCTGCCGGGCGTAGATCGAGATCAGATTGCCAAAGGCCAGACAGACGTTCTTTTCGTTGCCCAGTCCCGGCGCCTTGCGAGCCCGCTTGTAGAAGTAGTCCGGGGCGATGGCATAGAAGCGGGCATCTTCCTGCAGGAGCTGCCAGACCGGATCAATCAGGCCGCGGCTGTGGTCGAGTCGATAGCCTTGCAGGGCGGTGCGCCAAAGTCCGGACAGGTGCGGGACGGTATCCAGATAGCGATCAAAGCCGTGATCCATGGCCAGCACTTCGCCGGTGTCCACGTTGCACGGGGTGCCCTGGGCGTATTCGCGCAGCACTGACTGATGAAAGCGCATCTCGATGCGCCATACCGTCTCGTCCGGGTCATAGGTATGAGAGAAGGGCTCATCACCCGTGGCGGTCTGCCAGATACTTTCCCAGAAGTGCAGCTTGTCGGTGGCGTGGGCCTGCTTGGTCTTGTTGTAGATGCAGCACTGGAGCGCCCCAGCAGTGCCGAACATGTACGTTTCGCCTTCACCGTAGGTGGTCGCGATGCTGCCCACGTCAAAGGTCGCCTGCTGGATACCGTCGATGCGCATGACCTTTTTCGAGCGGGTCACAAAGCGTTCCATGAAGTCCGCAGGTGGTGCCCAGCCCTGTACGTCCAGTGCCAGATGCACGGCACAGCCCCGAGGCTCCAGCGCGGCCAGCATGTGGGCGGCCACGTTGTCCATGAACGCCTGCAAGGCTTCCGGGGTGTGTTCATGGATGAAGTGCGGGGACAGCTCGACTTTCAGGTGGCTGCCGATGGCGTCGAGTTTCACGTGCCGGGCGTAGAAGAAGATGATCACGCCCAGATCGTTGTTTTGCAGCCGGTAGCGAAAGCCGGAGTGACGAGCACCGGCCCCGACCGACCACTGGTGGCCGAACAGTTCCATGGTGGCCCCGCGTCCCTCGCTGTAAACCTCGATAATCTGCTGAAACTGCCACTCACACGGCATACCGGCATAAAGTTGTCGCACGGTATCGACCCCGGCGTGCAGCAGGCGCACGTTGTCGAGTCGTCGCTGTCCCTTCGGTGAAATGAAAAGCCGTCCCCGGTCGTCCTCGCGATCTTCAATCAGTGATGCGTGCGAATAGCGTTCCCAGCGCTTCATTTTTGTAAAAACCCTTTAATGACCATCAATGACATGTTCACGGACGGTTCGTTGTCATTCTGCGAGACGTGTTACAGGGAGGGTCTCGCCCGCTTCAGGTTGGCCACTTCATCCTGAATATTGCGCGATCGACAGTGGTGGCCAGAGTCACTGTGGGCGCGCGCAACAGTCAGGATTCAGCGGCTACGGTATTGGCCTGGGTGGTGCCGGGGAGCACGGTGGCCTTGAGCAATACGTAGAGCTTTCGTTGCTGATAGCTTTTCGAGGTTGAGCGAAACAGACCGCCAATCAGGGGAATATCGGAGAGCACCGGGACCGATGAGTCATATTCGCTTTCTTCTTCGGAGACGAGACCGCCCAGCAGCAGCGCCTGACCGGATCGGATCTGCACCGTTGACTCGATGGAACGCTGATTGGTGATGATGTCCGAGGCGGCAAGGCTGTTGCTCAGGCTGTCGGCGGTGGTGCTGATGGTCATGACGATCAGGCCGTCATGAGAGACCACCGGCAGGACGTTGAGCCTGACACCCACATCGCGACGTTCGATGGTCTGAAAAGGACTATTGATGTTGGCCGCTTCACCCGTCACCCGCCCGGTGACAAAAGGCACGTTCTGGCCCACCGAGATCAGACCGCGCTGACCGGACAGCGTCAGAATCTGAGGCGTGGAGAGAATCCGGGCCTGACTGTCCTGACGGATCGAGCGCAGGGCAAGCGCGAGCACGTTACCGTCAAATATCCCGAACGAGCCCCCGGCATAGCCGAGCTGACTGCCCAGTGCGCTGGTGTTGAAGCCACCTCCGACTGAAGCACCGGGACGGGCACGACCGGCGGCAAAGGAGAAGTCGAGGCTGTCGCCTTCGGTGGTTTCAAACAATATGGCCTGAATCAGCACCTGATTACTGGGCTGATCAATCGCCGGTATCAGACCATCGAGCTGGGCCAGCTGCTCCGGGGTGGCACTGATCAATAGCCCATTCGAACCGCGCAGCAGTTGTGCCTGGGTGGAGGTCGGGCCGGTGTTGCCGGTCAGAAAGGCATCCAGTACCGGCAGGGCATCATCGGCCCGGATGCTGTCGAAGGTGTACACGCGTGATTCCAGCGCGACCCGTGGCACGTCCAGTTCCTGCATGAACCCATCGACCGGACCGGAGATCGGGGCGACGACCGGAGGATTGCCCGGCGTGACCTGGTAGCCATTGGCGCGCAGCACACCCCGGAAGAACTCGGGCAGTTGTTCATCGCTGACATCCTCGGCCCATGCGGTGACGGTGCCGGACACGGCGGGGTCGACCGCCACCGGGCTGCCGGTGTGTTCGGCGTACCACTGGACGAACTCACGCAGGTCAGCGTCCTGCATTTGGATGGGCGTGGCGTGCGCGGTGATCGAGGCGAGCGCCAGCGAGAGACTAGCAACCGATTTCCACATGGCTTTTTCCTTGAGTGAGGCGAAGACGACAGGCACTGACCGGGGTGAGCGTGAGCCCTTGCTGGGCGAGGTCATCCGAGGTCATGGGCTGCTGGTTGCCATCGATAAGGCGGTAGCGCTGCCGGTCGCCGTAACGGGCGTAGCCGGTGATGCGGGCGTTATCGAAGCGGGTAAGGTCGACAGGCTCGACGGTGGGGGCTGCCTCCTGATCGGCATTGACGCGATCAGCCAGCAGCAGGGAAGTCGTGAGAAGAATGCCGAGCACAAAGGCCACCACGGCCAGCAGCACACGGTTGAAGCGTTTCCAGTAGATGCGGGTCATGCGCATGTAGAAGTCTCCATCGCGGGGCACGCGAAAGGCCCCGTGGGTATGCCACGGCGGCAGCATCATGAAGGTCTGGTGCGGGTAGTGATCGGAGAACGCCTGCTTGGTGTCGTAGGCCGGATAAAGATGCTTGCCGGTGTAGGTCCAGCGCTCGACCGTCAGGCTTGTGGGGCTGTCGCCGTACTTGACGATGCCCAGATGGACTTTCGGCATCGGGAGCTTGCTGCCGACAATCGAGGAATAGATCGCCCCGACAAACGGCACGCTCAGGCGATCCATGCGACGGCAATAGACCACGTGCTCGGCCAGCGCGACGCGGGCCTGCTTGTCCATGATCGACAGATCCTGAATCAGAAAGATGATGTCCCAGCCGAGCTTTCGGGCGTGCAAAAACCAGTTGATGACCGCCTGACGCTCCTTGTCGGCCCATGAACGCGAGTTGAACCATGTCCCGCACTCATCGAGCACCAGAAGCCCGTTTTTCGATTCGTCGTAGCCATCGGTGCCGGTGCCGATGGCTTCCAGATCGGCCAGGCTCGGCTTGTCGGGAATCCGGTAGCAGGTGGTGCGTCTGGCCTTCTCGCCAATCAGGCGGTTGAGGTTCAGGTCAAGATTGGTGGCCACCTTGCAGTTGGCGTTGAGCTTGTCGCGGATCTTGCCCACCGCGACCAGCGTCTTTCCGGCACCCAGCTTGCCGGTGACGACGTAGACGGCCATCAGAACAGCGTCCTTTGCTGCCATTCGAGCAGCGTCGTCTTGTGGTCATAGACCCAGCGCGCCACCTTCGCGGAGAAGATGGCCGACAGGCACATTTCAAAATTGGGTGGCTTCACATAGCCGACGGCGCTGGCCAGATCGGCAGGCATGGCGACCTGTATACCGGCGAGGATGCCTGCAAAGGTTGCGGCCAGACCGGCCAGCAGGGCCATGTACAGGCCAATGAAGGTCAGGGTGGTGGCTGCCCGGCGGGTAAAGCGGGTGGCCAGCTTGCCAATGATGGCTTCAACCAGTTTGGCCAGCAGACGCATTAACGGGCGGATGCCCAGCATGACAAGGGGCATGGCTCAGGCTCTCCGGGGCGCGGTGGCAAAGAAGATGTCGAGGATGGTGTAGACGGTCCAGACATAGAGCAGCCACGACAGGTAGAGCTTGGCCTTGTCGAACACCACGCAATCGACCGTGAAGGCGTAGATCTCGCCGGGGAAAAACTGGAGCGGCGTACAGCCACCGCTGCCGCCGAAGGAAGGCAGGTATCCCTTGAGCTGATCGGTCAGGCCGGAGTCGGCCCCGCTGCCGATCTCGTTACCCTTGACCAGATTCTCAAGCCGCCCGTTGACGCTCCCGGCGCTCTGTTCCATCTCGTCAAAGGCATCATCAATCCCGGCACCCTCGACCAGATCGTCAGGGTTTTCGCCTTCTTCGGTGAGCTTGTCCTGCATGCCGTCGGTGATGCTGTCGGCCAGGCCATCAAAGCCGCTACGGATCGAATCGCGCACGCTGTTGATCGCACTGATGACGCCGGACAGATCGGTACCGCTGCCGCTGCCACCCCCACCGATGACGCCACCACCGGAACCGCCGCCCGATGAGCCACCCGAGCCGGAGCCACCGCCGGTGGAACCGCCGGAACTGGTACCGCCGCCTGTTGAGCCCCCACCGCTGGAACCGCCGGAGGACGTGTCGGGGTATTGAAGGTCACCGGAGATGATGACGTTCTGATCCTTGACCTTGGAAGGGTCGACGCAATAGGTCTTGCCGCCCGAGCCGTAATAACCACCGGAGCAGGTAGAGGGGTCGCTGGTCTCGGTCAGATAGTCAGGAGTGGTGGTGTCAACGCTGCTTCCGGCGTTGGAAGGCGTGTTCTTGTCACCGGAGCTTCTGGCTTTCCACTCTGCTGTCAGGTAGCAGGAGCCTTCCGGGGCGGCTTCACCGGAGGAGGAATAGCCGGAGCAGAGGGAGACGCCATCAAAGGTAATATTGCAGGCCCCGGCGTGAATCGTGCCGCTGCCAAAATCGTCGTTGCTGACCAGCATCGTGCCGGAGGAGCCATATTCGGCCTGACAGTCGCTGTCGCTGTAGATGCTGTTATATATCGGGGTATTACCACCGCCACTGCCGCCAGTGGGTTTGCCGGTCGGTTCGGGATAGTAATAGGTGGCCGAATAAGCCTGATTCCATTTGCCATTGGCCCATTTCATTTCGCCAAAAGGCTGGTAGGTGTAGGGATATTCCGAACCTGCATAGTTGGCAAAATAGGCGGCGGCGCGGGCCTCTATTTCGCTTGTATCTGCGCCATAGGAGCCATATTGCGTGGTGGTATACACTTTCGAGGCATAAGACAGGGACGGCATGAGCATCGAGAACACCAGCACGCCTACCCATGGTTTGAAGGACATTGACCGACCCTTTGGCAGAATAAAAAAGGGGCCTCTGCGGGCCCCTCGAATGACCCCTTGTCAGGGCGCGATCAGGTCGCGCGGCTGACCACTTTCTTGAACAGCTTGATCAGCACCAGACCACCCACGATGCTGACGACCGGGCCCCATGCCTGGGCGATCATGGCGGCCCCATCGCTGCCCACCTGTGAAATGGCATCAGAGGCTTCTGCCGGCAGTTCGGCGTGTGCAGCACTGATCCCCGCGACCATGAGCGCACCGATCCCGGCAGTTTTTCCGGCTGCGTTTTGAGACAGGGCGCGAAGCTGAGCGAGTTTGTTTTTCATGTGGCTGTATCCAGTAATTGCTTGAAGGCAAGCATTGTTTTTCCCCATGCCCAACCGAGGGCATAGGCGGTAAACAGGGAACCAACGACGAATTGGGTTTCGCTCATCGCTGGCCCCCCTTTATTGCGCCAAGCCCGAAAACCACCACGAGCCCGATGCAATAAACGAGGAGCCACAGACCGTCATACTGGGTGGTGTCCATGGCTCGTAATCCTTATTTCTTGGTGTTGCTTTCGGCAGCGTGGGCAGCGGCCCCGCCGGTATTGGTGCCACTGCCTGCCTGTGAGCCCTGGGGGCGACGAACGGCAACGGCGTAGAAGGTCATTTTTCCGCCCGAGGCGCGCATCTCGGCGTCGATCTCCAGATTGCACGGCATGTCGGGGGCGTATTCGCGCAGCTTTTCGAGCATGTCGTAGGGGGCCGAGATCGACATGAACTGATAGCCGATGGCGTTTTCGGAGTCTTCCGGGGCCGGGTTCATGGCAATGATTTTTGCCCCTTTGGTGCCTTCAACCTCATAACGGGAGGCACCCATAACGCGCGCGGTAATGGTGTTGATCATGGTCATGTCAGTTTTCCTTCTGGGCTTGAATGTGCGTGGGATCACGCTGTTCGCAGTGGTGAGCGAGCACGGCAAGCTCGGTGGTTTCGGGGCATTCGCCCTGGGTGATACGGGATTGATACTCGGCAAGGCTGTAACGCAGCGCGGCGCTGGCGTAGTCGCGGCCATGGAGGCAGCGGGCCGCCCGCTCCCTCAAGACTCGGAGTTCTGGGCAGGCGTTTCCCTGCCCAGCCCTCGTGGCCCTTCGGTCTGCGTGCACGACAGTCGACCCCGGCTCCCCCGTCAACACGCGCTGCGCGGTATTGACGGGGGAGCCGCTGTCGACTCGGGGAGCCGTGCGACCGAAGGGCGACGTGTGACGGGCAGGCAGAAACAACATCTTTTCAGTTCCCGGTCTGAGGGGCGGTGGCCAGAGCATCAAGGGCGGAACTGTCGCCGCGCTCGATGCTGTCCAGCCCGGCCTTGACGATGGCTTCACTCAAAAGGGAAGGCGTCGTTTTGTGAGTACCGGCCTGAATGAGCAGGCGGGAGTGATCGTCGGCGGTCAGAAAGACGCGAACCGGAGTTTTGCGCTGGGTCATGTCTGGTGTCCTCGCAATGGGTGACATCGAGCGGTTGAGGCCGGAAGGCCGGGAAGTCAGTACGGAGTCAGGCAAAAAGCACCCGCCCTGCAGATCGGGAAGGCGGTGCGAGAGCGGGTGAAGCAGAGTGCCCGTGTGGGCTCGGGGTTGCGGCTGGACGCAAGAGAAATCGGGGATCATGTCCAGTCCTCGGCATCGAGACATTGCGCAGAGAGCAGTGCCACATTGACCAGGCGGCGACGGCCTACCTTCATGGACGGCAGGTGGCCCTTGTGGATCATGCCCCGGATGGATTCTTCGGAGAGGCCCGAGAGCTGACTAAATCGCTCTTGAGTCATAAGCGGTACATTCGGCTGCACCGATGCCGTGTTTTCGTTCAGTTCCATCACTGCACTCTGCTGCACTGTGTTAGTGTTCTTTTTGTATTGCCTATGCGATACAAAACTTTTTATGAGCTGGTATCCCGATTTATCGGGATCACCTAAAGTCAGGATACCGAGAAGTCGGGATATGTCAAGCCCATTGGCAGAGCGAATACGCCAGATACGTGAAATCGAAACCTCAGGTAGAGGCGAGTTTTCACAACTGATTGATATGCCCAAAAAAACTCTTGAAAACATCGAACTGACAGGCAGAGCGCCTAAAGGAGAGATGCTATCGGCCGTTTGTACTCAATGGCCCAAGTACACGCTTTGGCTAATGACAGGTCAGGTAGACGAGGCAGCGGGACAGATAAGCCCCGAGATAGAGAGGGCGCGCCGCGAGCTTAAGCCGACAGGCACGGATACCAAGTAGCATACAAAATCATAAAGAGTTGGTATCGCAGGGGATAGGGGAAGGTAATGTCAGAAGCAGGTAATGTAGAATTTAGACTTCGCTATGACGGCGATTTCATTGATGGCAAATCAATATCTATTAGAACTCTGGGGCACACACTACCTCATTTTCAAAGAGCTATTGATAAAGCAGTCCTGTTCGACCAAGAAGGGAAGTATAAGCGTGGCAGGGGCATCACACGTGCTGACTATTTTAAAGCTGATCTGAGTTTAGAGTTCTTTGAAGAAGGCTCAGTGATTTTGCCTTTAAAAGGCTTCATTACAGAGGGTACTGCCAAATTTTTCAATTGGGCACTAAGAAAGCCACATAATGAAGCTAAAGATGGAGGAGTAGGTTTAAATCGGGAAGCACAAATCGCCACATACAAAAAAAGAATGGAATTTGGAGATTTGGAAGCTGTAACTCAAAAAGATTTATTAGAAAGATCCAAACAAGAAGATAGAAAATACGCTAGATCAGCCATGCTAAACGATTTAGACAAAATGTTTAGTGTTTTGAGGACTTCCGGGGAGCATAGAATAGATATTCAGCTCGCAAAGCCTGGACACCAAGCAGTCTATGACTTCAACAAAAACACGGCCAAGAATTTCAACAAGCTAGTGTCTACAGCGCTACCTACGGAACCAGTTGTTTATAAAGGGCGATACAAAGGCTATAAAGAGATAAATAACGGTGCCAGCTTTGAGATTTATATACATAGCACTTATTCGGGGCAAACTGTTAATGTATATGTTTCATCCATGAATGAGCTTGACAAAATTACCAAATATCCTCATGGAACTGAGATAATGTTCTGGGCTAGCCCATTGCAAAGATATGGCGCTTTTGATGCTTACAATGGTTCGGCAATATTTGTGGGGCTTTATTAAATATGATAGGTGAAGGCGTTGCAAATGGAATTTTCGAGTTTGTTAAGCCTTATGTGAATAGCCGTCGCCTATTCTTTTCCGTACTGTTGACAATTTTACTGTCTGACAATAGTTTTGAACAATTATTAGAAATGGATTACTCAGAATTAAATGTAAAAGAAGGCTTGGGGTTTTCAAAAGAAATTTTACTGGGCAGTAGATTTGATCTTGCAGTATTCTTCTTTTCTTTATGCCTTTATGTAGGTCCGCATTTGAATTATTGGATTTTTAAAATTTGTGTCTTTTTAAATAATAAAACCAATTTTATGGATAAAGTTTTTGCCGAAGCAGAGTATGCCGACATCAGCAAAGAAACGCTAATTATTAAAAAAGATAAATTCTTAAAATTAAGCAAACGTATTAACAATCTTCTTGAGTCGCTCTTATTCTGCTTTTTTGCATTAGCTTGCGAGTTTTTTACAAGTAATACAAACCTTTATATGATTTTTCCGGCTTTTGGAATTGTGCTTTTTTTATATTATGAAAGCGCCAGTAAAATCATGAGAGACTATGCGCAATCTATTTATTTAATGAGGCTTAAATACAAAAATCAAAGCGACTAACCCCGTCAACATTGTGTCAACAACATAGATGACTAACCACAAGACAATATGCAGTAGAATATAAAAAACCGACATTTGAACAAAAGGTTATGCATTATTGTGCAGCTCAGGAGCGCTCTCATAATCCCTTGGTCGCAAGTTCGAGTCCTGCTGGGCCCACCAATCATTTCAATAGCTTACGCTATTTCTCGCCTGTCTCATCACCCTCATTTGTACCCGGTGTCAACGCCGCATCCTGGTCCGAATTTCACTGCTTCCCGCAAGTGTTACGGGGAGAGGTGAGCATAGGGCGTAGTGCGCGTGTTCCTTGGCCCTTTGGCAAGATAATCGTCATCCGGTTCAGTAGCAGGGGAAATGTCTGCCAGGCATCTGCCGGGAATATATGGCCGATTCGAGTGCCGTGTGCCTTGAGCTTCAGATAGAGTTCGGTCGCGACCGGCCCTGATCAGGGTTCTGCTCGAAAAATCGTGATTGCTGCGCAGTGGTTTTGGACCGGCCACGCTGGGGCAAGACCCGATCACTGCGCGCAGAATGCGTCCGCAATAACTCATCTGGATGCATGCCAAAAGCGGCCGAAAGCGAACAGTACCAGAGGTCACTGGCAACCGGTCTGAATCGTTGTGGAAGCCCGCTGATGGCGCTTCAGAGGACCGTCTGGCGGATAATGGCTTTCGAATATGCTATTACCCGCCTGGTCTCGGAAGATCAAGCTTTACTGGAGCGCATAGGCAAACCCGCCCTGTTCATCAAGTGTGATGTCGAGGCGTTCGATGGCTTCACCTCGCGCCATACGATCCAGCACCTGCGCTGACAGCGAGGGCATGAGTGATCCGGAAAGAATGTTGTCAATGCTGCGTGCGCCGCTGTCGGTGTCGGTGCAGCGCTCGGCAATGGCTTCGATAATGTTCGGATCGTAGACCAGCGTTGCACGATGGTTGTACTCGAAACGGCTTTTGATGCGCTCAAGCTTGAGGCGCACGATGTTGACCAGAATTTCCTTTTGAACCGGGTAGTAGGGAATGATGTTAAGCCGTCCCAGAAAAGCCGGTTTGAAGACCGTGTTGAGCTGGTCACGCAGGCCGTTGACGATATCCTCCGGTGCCGGCAGGGTCTCGGCCCCCAGACAGCGCCGCATGATCTCCTCGGTGCCGACATTGGAAGTCAAAAGAATAACCGTGTTGCGGAAGTTGATCTCGCGGCCTTCACCGTCATCGAGTACGCCCTTGTCGAAGACCTGGAAAAAGAGCTCCAGCACATCCGGATGCGCCTTTTCGACCTCATCAAGGAGCACGACACTATAGGGCTTGCGTCTGACGGCTTCGGTCAGCACGCCACCCTCGCCGTAACCCACGTACCCCGGCGGAGAGCCCTTGAGACTCGAGACCGTGTGGGCTTCCTGGTATTCCGACATGTTGATGGTGATGACATTGCGTTCACCGCCATAGAGCGTATCAGCCAGCGACAGGGCGGTTTCGGTCTTGCCCACGCCACTGGGGCCGAGCAGTAAAAAGACACCGATCGGTTTGTTGGGATCTTCCATGCGGGCACGTGAAATGGCGATACGTTTGCCGATTTCAGCCAGTGCATGATCCTGCCCCAGTACCCGCTCGCCCAGCAGTCCGGGAAGCTGCTGAACCGTAGTGATCTCGTCGCGCACCATCTTGCCCAGCGGGATACCGGTCCAGCCGGAAATGACTTCACCGATCACATTGCCATCGACATGACCATGTACCAGCGACGCCATCTCCTGAGCCTGTGAGAGCTCGCGACGGGTATCACCGATCTGGCGGCCAAGTGTCTCAAGCTCTATTTTTGAGTCGTCCTCATTATCTTCTGCCGCTGTCGCCGTATTGCTGATCAGCTCGTTGCGGCGGGCTTCCAGCGCTTTTAGCCGTTTGACAATGTCCATTTCGCACTGCCAGCGGGATTCGAGCGACTCGATCTCTTGGCGGGTGGCCTCGAGTGTCTCGTTGAGTGCCGCCAGGGCGTCACTGTGATCACTGCCTTCGAACTGCTCAAGTTCGAGCACCTGAATTTCGGTTTGAAGATTATCAACACGGCGATGGGCGTCTTCCAGCGCGGCAGGCTGGGAAGACTGGGCCAGCGCTACGCGGGCGCAGGCGGTATCCAGCACACTGACGGCCTTGTCAGGCAGCTGCCGGCCGGTAATATAGCGATGAGACAGACGGACGGCCTGAACGATGGCGTCGTCCATGATGGTCACGCCGTGATGGTCCTGCATGCGGCTGGCCAGGCCCCGCAGCATGTTGATGGCCACCGGCTCTTCGGGTTCTTCGACCTTGACGACCTGAAAGCGTCGAGCGAGGGCGGCATCCTTTTCAAAGTATTTTTTATACTCCGCCCAGGTCGTGGCCGCGATGGTTCGAAGCTCGCCGCGGGCCAGTGCCGGCTTGAGCAGATTGGCCGCATCGCCCTGGCCGGCCTGCCCCCCGGTGCCGATCAGCGTATGGGCTTCATCGATGAACAAAATGATTGGCTGGAGACTTTTGCGCGTCTCTTCGATCACGTTTTTGAGACGGTTTTCGAACTCGCCCTTGACGCCGGCACCGGCCTGCAAAAGGCCGAGATCAAGCGTGCGCAGTTCGACATTTTTTAACGGTAGCGGCACGTCACCGTTAACGATGCGAAGGGCCAAACCCTCAACCACGGCCGTTTTCCCCACGCCGGCTTCGCCGGTAAGAATCGGATTGTTCTGACGCCGACGAGTCAGAATATCGACCATCTGGCGTACTTCCTGCTCTCGTCCCAGCACCGGGTCGATGCGTCCGGCCCGGGCATTGCCGGTCAGGTCAATGGTGTATTGGTCGAGCGCCGGGGTTTTTGGGCTTCGAGCACTGCCGGCAGCGCTCTGGGCGCTTTTTGGGCCAGAAGGGTCGGCTGAGGCTGGGTGGGCATGAGGGTCCTCGCCGCTGCCGGCGACCAGATCACTGAAATGAGCCTGCAGGTCATCAACATTGATGCGTTCAAGTGCCCGCGCGCCATCCATCACGACGCGGCGCAGTTCGTCATCCTTCAAAAGCGCCAGCAACAGGTGGCCGCTTCGAATCAGGTCGACGCCCTGGTCAATGGAGGCAATGACCCATGCACGTTCGATCAGTTTCGTAATGCGCGGCGATAGGGCAGGCGTGCGCGTGTTGCCGGTCTTGAAAGTCGCAATGGTCTCTTCAAGCTGACCGGCCAGACGATCAAGTGCCACATCGTAGTGGCGTGCAATGCGCAGCACGTCATTGTCGTCGCTATCGAGTAGCTTGAGCAGCAGGTGCTCAATATCGACGTCGTACTGACGTTCGGCCAGACAGAGTGCTGCCGCTCCCTCGGTGGCGGTGCGGCTGGGTTCATTGAGCTTGTCGAACAGGGATTTAAGACTCACGCCGTGGCTCCATCGTAGAAAATATCAAAGATTGCATGACCATGTGATCGGGGCGGGCGACTGCCTGACGTCAGCCATCCCAGTTGCCCCAGGCAAGCGTTACCGTTTGCGCCGAGCTGCGGCTCTGGAATGGCACTGCGGTCAAGGATCAGCTCAATCTGGAAATCCAGTTCGATGCCGACATAAAAACGCGCCATGCGTACCAGCCTGCGATACTGCTCGGTGCCTGGCAGCAACGCCTTATAGGCCTCAAGGGTGAGTGGTCCGAAGGTGATGCGAAAGGTGGACTGGTAGTCACGTACCCGGGTACCCGCGATGGCACTTTCCCCCAGCGTCGCATTGGACTGACCCAGGCAGGTGTACTGATCGCGCGCCAGTGTGATCCAGCGTCCGGAAAAGGAGTCGACCCTGCAGGGCTGGCGGAAAGTGTATTCCAGCATTGCCTGCAGGTTGCCGGCATTACGGGGTCGCTGCGTCCAGAGCCCCGAGAACCAGTCAAACAGCTCACGGCGCAGCGCTGCCGGATCGTCATCGGCAAACGTTCTGGTCATGGTGTTTCGGGTCAGGCCGGTCAGATGCAGCAGGGCATCTTCAAAGGCGGCGCTGCCCTTGCGCTCGTACTCGATATGAAAGCGATACTTCTGCCATGCCTCGTAGAACAGCGCCGTCATGCGATGCGAGAAAAAGTCCATGAACGCGTGGGCCGCATCGTCACGTTTTTCCATGTGGCGATTGATCAAAAGTTCGGTATAGGGGCGAGGCAGCACCCCTGAAGGACCGACCAGCCCCATGAACGTCACCTGAACCTCACTGAGCGGGGCATCGCCGGCAGGTCCGGACGGTACGCTTTCAAAACACAGATCGCTGATCTCGCTGGGTGGGAAATTCAGCGAGAGCAGGCTACGAAACCGCAAGGGATCCTGATGCGGCCGATTCTCGGGATCGATGCGCCCATTGCGGCTGTAGTGAAGACGCAGCAGTCGCACCAGCTGAAAAAAACCGAAGCGCCAGGGCTCCGCGCGCGCCTGGTCGATCAGACCAGGGGCTGAGTACCGGTTCTTGGAGGCCATTGGGCTACTCGCTGTTCGCGCTGGTGCGAGCGCAGGGTCAATTGGGTGAAGCTGTTCAGGGAGCAGTACAGGCCGAAAAAGTGATCCAGCACCATGGCAAATAGATAGATGCCGCTGCCGGTGAACTGACTTTCATCCAGTGTCAACGTGATGCCGGTGCCACGCACGAAAGAGGGCCGTGGATGACCGATACGCGTCATGACCGGGGCACTCTCTACGGCGGTAATGCCGTTAATCTGCTTGCGGGTGGCTGACGTCTCGCGGTAGTTGTACAGCGACAAAAGCTCCATCAGGGCTTCTCGTCCGTCATTAACCAGCGACATGTGGTTGAGTGACAGATGCGAAACCAGACGCCAGATTCGTCCCTTGCCCAGCGGCGGACGCACCGGTGTCGTTGGTTTTCTCAAACCGCGGATGCGCTGTACGACCTGCTCCTGCTCCATGGTGAAATCTCCCTGCGGATGACCGATGGTCATCAATCCCGGGAGATCACGGTTGCTGCAGGTCAGACGCAGGCTCAGGGTGTCGCTGCTGCTTTCCAGAAGCTCCAGTTCGCGGTCGACGATTCGCAGTCGCATGTCGGTGCCCGGGTCGCGACCGTTGGCGGCGGCGACACGCCGGCCGATCCAGTAGCTCTGGTGTTTGCCATGATCGCTGTCGCGGGGTTCGAAAAAGGGTAAACAGGGCGTCACCTCATCGCGGGTCGCGCTGCGGATCACGCGGGTCACCTCGTCAATGGACACGATTTCCGTTGAGCTTGCATGGCGCACATCAGGCACTACCGGATATTCATGCCGGGTATGGGTCAGACGAACGGGTTCGGCCTGCTGGCTGAAGAGGTTGACGATCGGAGTGCAGCCCAGGCGGAAGTTGTGCCGACCAAGCGTCTGCTCCAGGCGTGCCAGCTGGTCTGCCTGGTCATATTGATGAAACGAAATGTTGATCTGAAGGGCAGTTATCGGACGATCACGCAGTCGCCGGGCCATGCCATTAAGATCGAAAAAGAGAAATTTCTCGGGGAATATGAAGTATTCATGCAGTAGCCGGTAGCCCATGAAGGAGCGTGATGAATAATCGATCAGACCTTCTTCGGCGCTGAAACCGACCGGGGTAATGGCACCATGATCAAGTGCCATCTCGCGGCGCTGGCCATTGTCGGTAAAACTCAGACTGACCCGTGCAACGTTATTGAACAAAAGCTCGTGCAGCGTGTGCATCAGGCCGCCTTCACCGTCCAGGAAAAAGCGCAGCCGATCGACTTCCATCTGGGCGAAATCGGTACTGCCAAGACTTTCCAGAGAGAGGCTCAGGCGTGCCACGTGCTCATTGCCGTGGGCATTGAAAGCCGAGCGCTCCAGCCTTTTCATGCTGGCATCCGTGACGGCGATAGGCCAGACATCGACGGGATAGCAGGTGCGAAAACGGCAGAAGGTATCGCCCACCGGACGCGAGTGCAGCAGGCTGTGGCGCGGGACATGGTAGCGCCCGGTCAGCGATGTCTGCTTGCCCGGCTCGAATTCGACAATCGACATCGATGGCGTGGGGCGAAGATAGTGTGGATAGAGCACGTCCAGAAAGGACTCGACGATTTCGGGAAAGTCGTCATCGAGCTTTTTGTGTACGCGCGCACTTAAAAAGGCAAAGGACTCGATCATGCGCTCGGCATGCGGGTCTTCGCAGTGATCCCCCTCCAGCAGCAGGCGGGAGGCGATTTTTGGATAACGTCCAGCAAACTCCTGACCCAGAAAGCGCAGGTGCGAGAGTTCCTTTTCGTAGTAGGGAAGCAGATCGTCGAGCATCAGGTCAGATTCGATACCTTGTATTGACGGGTGGTCACCTGAAGCACGGCATCAAAAGCAACCCGCTGTGAGACTTCGCTCAGTGACAGGACGGCTTCAACACGAAACTGCAATACCCGCTCGTGATGCTCCTGATTGAGCAGGCGTACCCTGACGCTGCTGAAACGTCGATCCCCATGTTCAATGGTACGCTCAAGCTGGCGCTGGATCAGGCGTCGGTCCTCGCTGCTGTGTAGCCCCCGGCTGATAAAGTCAGGCAGGCCATAATCGAGCAGAGTGCCCTGAAGGGCAGGCCAGTCATCCAGTTCGCGGGCCAGGAGCTCGCGACGAGTGTTGACCAGCAGCTCAAGGTCACGCACGACGCTTGCCTTGTATTCGTTCAGCGAGCACAGGTGCCCCGGCCGCGATTCACTCGATCGTGCAGGCTCGTCATCGAGCAGTCGATCCAGCAGGGTCGGCACCATTTGCAGGGTGTCACTCATGAAGGGCGCGCTCCTTCAGTACGGTGGCTATCAGGCAGGCATCGGGAGAGGCTCCCGATGCCTTTTCATTTATTCCTGACTATGAGCCGCGTGTGGACTGCGGCAGCTCCGAGACCAATCGCAGCGACGCGGTCAGCTCATCAAGCTGATAGTGCGGGCGCAGGAAGGTGACGGCCTTGTAGGCACCGGGCTTGCCGGGCACCTCGGCGACTTCGACGCGTGCTTCGCGCAACGGATACTGCGCCTTGGCTTCCTGACCGGCGTTGTCATCGAGCAGCACGTATTGCGACAGCCATTCATTGAGGTAGTCCTCGACGCTCTGGCGTGATGCAAAGCTGCCGACCTTGTCGCGCATGATCGCTTTCATGAAGTGGGCGATGCGTGACGTGGCAAAGATGTACTGCAGCTGCGAAGACAGCCGGGCGTTGGCGTTGGCCACGTCCGTGTTGTAGTGCTTGGGCAGCTGTGCTGACTGTGTGCCGAAAAAGGCGGCATAATCGGTGCCCTTGCAGTGCACCAGGGGAATGAAGCCCAGATCCGATAGCTCCTTCTCGCGACGATCGGTGATCGAGATTTCGGTCGGACACTTGAGCGCCACTTCACCATCGTCAGTCTGGAAGGTATGTGTCGGAAGATCCTCGACCAGACCGCCACCTTCGACGCCACGAATGGCCACACACCAGCCATATTTCGAAAAGGCGTCATTGACGCGCGCACCCATGGTGTATGCCGCGTTCATCCACAGATAACGGTTGTGATCACGTCCATCGACGTTTTCGGTGAAGTTGAATTCCTCGACCGGTGTGGTCTCCTCGCCGTAGGGCAGTCGGCCCAGTACGTGCGGCAGGGTCAGACCCACATAACGGGCGTCTTCGGAGTTACGAAATGATTTCCACTTGGCGTATTCGACGGTGTCGAAGATCTTTGACAGGTCGCGGGGCCCGGACATGTCGGTAAAGGAATCCCAGCCAAAGAGTTCGGACGAGGCCGAGGAGATGAACGGCGCATGCGCCGCGGCGGCCACGTGAGAAACCTGTTCGAGCAGGTACATGTCCTGAGGATGGCGGCCAAACTCGTAATCCCCGATCAGCATCCCGTAGGGCGCGCCGCCGAAGGTGCCATATTCTTCTTCATAAACCTTCTTGAACAGCGCGCTCTGATCAAACTCGGAGGCTGACTTCAAGTCCTTGACCAGATCCTTTTTCGACGCATTCAGCACATGAATTTTCATGTTGGTGCTGGTTTCGGTCTGATCGGTCAGGTACTTGAGTCCGCGCCATGAGGATTCAAGCTGCTGGAACTCGCCGGCGTGCATGATCTCGTTGAGCTGCTCGGACAAAAGCGAGTCGATTTCGGCAATTCGTGAATCGAGTACGGCGATCAAATCCTTGCTGGGCGTGACTTCGCCATCAAGTACCTGATGAACCAGCTCGTCGATCAAGTCGCGCGTACGGCTGCGCTCGGACTCTGATCGAGCCACACGGCTTTCTGAGATAATGTTGTCAAGCAGCGACGATTCGGGGGCGAAAACGTCGTGGGCCTCGCCCTGGGTCTGCTGGTCAGTCTGATTCTCTGCCATGATTGCTCCTGTTATTCCTTGTCTTTCTGCGGGCTGGTGGCGGCCGCTTCACGGCCAAGCTCTTCGCCAAGCGTCTTGAGCTTGTCGGTGTTTTGCAAAACATCCATCAAGAGCTCTTCCAGCCGGTCGTTGCCTCCCATCTTGTTGCGAAGGTCTGCCAGCTTGCTGCGGACTTCCAGCAGCTTGCGCAGCGGTTCGACCTGACGCACAACTTCCTGCGGCTCGAAATCTTCCATACGGTTGAAATTGAGCTCTACCGGCAGTTGGGTCCCGTCATTGGTCAGGGTGTTATCGACCCGATAGTTCAGACGCGGCTTGATGCCCTTCATGACGTTATCGAAGTTGTCACGATCAATATTGACGAACTTGCGATCCTTGAGCCGCGGTAGCGGTTCGAGGGGATTGCCGGAGTAGTCACCCATGACACCGACCACGAACGGTAGCTCCTTCTTTTCGGTGCTCTCGCCGATTTCGACGTCGTAGGTCAGGTGAACCCGGGGGGCGCGCACGCGTGAAAGCTTGTGCTGAGTACTATCGTTTCTGGCCATGAAAGGGGTCCTCTCTCGTTATGGCAAGGGGGTTGACGGATCATTGCGATTCGATAGGGCAAAAATCATGTTTTGGGGGGCATGTCGCGCATGGCCACAAGAAGCTGCTCGCGCAGGTCGTCCTGCATGGTGTCGAGAGCGTCTTCATCGATTAGCTCTTCAAAGCTTTGGCTGCCTGAGATCTCGGTGCTCTGACGAATAATGCTTTCATCCGGCAGTGTTGCATCAATGGGTGAGCCCATGATGCAAAAGGGGAGGTCACCAAACCCCTCAAGACGTTGAAAGCTGATGGGAAAACGCAGATCCCGCAGCAGTCTCCCCAGCCCTTCTGCCTTGCTGAAGCAATGAAACAGCATCAGGTAATGCACCAGAAAGCGTTGTAGCTCGGCGTTGCTGCGATTGGGGTCACCGATCACCTCCCGAAAGCGACTCGGTTCAAAGGAGGCATAGCCCACCACCCAGCGTACCGGGCTACTAACACTGATCCTTTCGTCAGTCGTCAGGGCAAGATCGTATTCCAGTGCAAAAAGCGTCGGTGTCGAACTTGTCACGTTCAGCGGGATATCCAGCTCATTCATCAGATTGAAGGGCTGTGCACCGGCATGCTTGTCAAACAGGGTTCGAAACGCCTTGAAATGGTGCTGGCTTTCCCGCCCGCTGCCTCGTGGTGCGCCCTGTAGATATTCCCCGAACAAGGGTTGCGGCCTGACCAATGGTGCCAGTGTGGACAGGTGATCACTGGCCTTCGTCCGGAGCAGATCCGAAATCACACGTGTGCGTTTTCTCGCCTGAATGAACGTTTCAACATCGAAGGACTGAGTCATCGCGTTTTCCTGACCATGGTTGCAGATACCTTGCCTATGGGCCGCGTCATGCGAGGGCTGACAGGCGCTACCTTGCATCAGCTTTTATTAAAATAACTAATCGATGTACCACTGCATTAAAGCTTCTGTTATTTTCCCGGCTAATTTTGACATGCCTTTAAGCTGATATTCCATTGCCATTCGCTTTTTGACCGATGGCATCCAGCGCCCAAAGGCTTCAGGAAGACGGCATGGCAGCCATGGAAAGGTCAGGTGTCATGGGCTTTAGCAGGGCCGGCTCGCCCTCATCGTTGGTGATGCCCCGGCCTTCATTGTCAGCGGGTTGAAGGGCGCCATCTGCACGAATCAGCATAAGACGCGGGTCGCCAATCTCTGGCGCAAGTCGGTAGCGCTGGTTCTGTTCATCAAAGAGATCATGTTCGATGCGCCACTGTCCCCAAATGGTATTGACGCGCTGGCCACCCGGGGCATCGACCCTGATCTCGTGCAGGTAAAAATTGTCAGGGGCACCTGTGACGGGATCACGACGGATGACAAGGTCGGTGACGACGCCGTGACAATCCGGGCAGGGCAATGTCCCTTCAAAACGCTCCACGACCTTGATGGCATGAACCTCGCTGGAGGGTGTTGAAGCGCAGCCGGTTACCCATAGAAGGACTGTCATCATGGTCGATATCAGAATTAGTGCTTTCATGGGTCCTCTGTGTATTCAAAAGTATCTTTTGGTAATATTAAGTTAATATGTTGGCGGATTATAGCGATTTAATCTGATAAAGTACGTCATGATATTTTACCGAGGTTATGGCAGCCATGTCTTTTCCTCGATCAAGTACCCATTTAACCCGGGGCGTTAGTGATGTCGGCAATGCGTTCGGTATTAATACTTTTCATGACTTTCTTGATCGCAGGCTGTGGTGTTGCTGATCGGGTCAGTAATCGAATGAGTGATTCCTGGGCAGGTGACCTGCTCGGAAATCAGGAGCGCGTGAGAGTGGTCATCGACAGTGACACCTCGCTGAATCCGGATGCTCAGGGTGAGCCACTGTCGGTTGTGGTGCGCCTTTATCAGCTTGAGGCGCTGCCGCCCTTTGCAACGGCTGCTCCCGACCAGCTCTGGCGTGACGCTGACGATGCGCTGGGAAGCGCACTGATTTCTCAGCGCGAGCTCACACTACTGCCCAATGATGAAAAAATTGATGTGGCGGCTCTGGATCAAAAGACCCGCTACGTGGGCATTGCAGCCTTCTTTCGGCATACGGAACAGAACGTATGGCATGTGGCGCTGGATGCCGATGAGCTGCGTCGAGATGGTCTTTTAAGCGCATCCGATGGCATTCGGATACGGCTTGTCAACGATCGGATTGAGCTCGAAAGGGGGGATGACCTGATCAACCGTCAGGGGCAGGGCAGCAGTGTTCATTGACAGGACATCGGGCAGTGGCATTGGTGCCCCGGCATCAGTGTGCTGACAGCATAACGGCAAACGCGGCGGCGTTCGGGATAGGTTCAAGTGAGCAAGCGTAATCGCATCATGTGGTCAGAAGGCATGTTCCTTCTTCCCCAGCATTTTCAGTATCAGGACGAATTTCATCAGCGCCAGCAGGCCGCTGTGCGACAGTCCCAGACGCCGTTTCACTGGGGAGTACAGCAGCTTGCCATCGATGAGGGGGCGCTGGAGCAGGGCACTCTTCGACTGACTCGCCTCAAGCTGGTTTTCCCTGACGGCACGCTGGTGGATGCACCCCAGCATGACCCGCTGCCTCTCGGGCGTGATCTCAATGAACTGTCGCGTAACGCTGAAGTGCGGATTTACGCGGCACTCAGGGTGGTAGAGCCCTGGGCGCCCAGCTATCTGAATGAAAATGGACCGCGCAGTGGTCATCGTCGTTTTATTCAGCGCTTTGACTCGATGGTCGATCTGAATGAAGGGTCGCTCGAAAATGAGCTGGGAACACTGGAGCTCAATGTCACTCTCCTGATGGAAGGTGACAGCCTGGATGGTTATACCAGTTGTCCGATTGCCCTGTTAAAGCGCAATGCCGCCGGGGGCTTCAGCCTTGAAACGCGCGAATTCATGCCGCCCTCACTGCATCTTTTCTCTTCGTCATTGCCCCTGGACATTGGTAATCGGCTGATCGGCATGCTACAGGCACGTAGCGAAGCCCTGTCAGGACGCCGGCGCGAACGCGCCGACCAGGTGGCCGAGTTTGGTTCCAGTGACGTCACGCTTTTCTGGCTGCTCTACACCATTAATCGAGCCTACCCCCAGCTGTCGCATCTCGTTACCCATACCGGGTTTCATCCTGAAAGGCTCTATCACTTTCTGGCAGAACTTGCCGCGAGTCTAATGACCTTTTCGATGTCGCATGCGCTGGCCGATATTCCTGAATACGACCATCACGATCCGGCGCCTTCGCTGCTGCGACTCGAGCAGGTCGTTCGGGAGCTGCTCGATGTTGTCGTGCCCAACCAGTACATCCCCATTCCGCTTGAGCAGACTCGCCCCTCCTACTATGTCGGACGGCTCAACGATGCTCGCCTCAAGGACGCTGATTTCTATATCAGCGTGCATGCCGACATGCCCGGCGCGCGCATTCTTGAACTGGTGCCCCGGGCCTTCAAGGTTGGCTCCCCGGAGGACATCGAAGTCGTGGTCAACACGGCAATGCCCGGCGGCACGTTGACCCATGCCTCTCGTCTGCCCAGTGCCATCCCGGCAAGGCTGGACAACCATTATTTTGCCCTTGAACCCCGGGGCAACGTTTATGAACGCATGATGCAGGCCCAGGCGATTGCCTTTTATGTGCCCAGCGGGTTCACCAACCTCAGCATTGAACTCATGGCGGTAATGAAATGAACGAAGCCCTTGCCCGGCCGGTCGATGAGGCCGCTCCCCGAACCCTGAAATATCTCTCCCGCGATTTCATCTCCATGGTGCTGATGGTCCGGCGCGGCCAGCAGGCTGAAAGCGTCGAACGATTTCTGGAGAGCGTTGACCGGTGGCTCAAGGATTTTGAAGAGCGTGCCCGCGGTGAAAACTACAGTGCCGACGCTGTACAGGATGCCCAGTATGCGCTGTGTGCCTTTCTGGACGAGAGCGTGCTCAAGGGGGGCGTGGGCAATATTCGTGAACATGTCGAGCTGCATCCGTTCCAGTACCGCTACTTTGGCGTGCATCTCGCCGGTGAAGGGTTCTATGACCGTCTGGACGCGCTTCGCTCGGACGTACGAGGCAATCTGGATGTGCTGGAGGTTTATCACCTCTGTCTGGCGCTGGGCTTTGAGGGCAAATACAGCCTGGAGAATCGGGAACAGCTTCGCTACATCGCCAACACGCTGGGTCAGGATATCGCGCGTTATCGCCATCATGACGCCGGCATCAGTGAAAGCTGGAAACTGCCTGACCAGGTCGGGCAGCTGCTGCGCTATGAAATTCCGTTCTGGGTGTATCTTCTGGCCATTGTCGTGTTCTGCATGGCCGTTTATGGCGGCCTTCACTGGTGGTTGGGCAGTGCGACCGATGCTCTGATCGAGCAGATTCAGCAACTGTTTAATACCCCCGGTCAAGAGTGAGTCAGACATGATGCGTTTTCTACGATTTCTGCGCTCGCTCAAGGGATTCTGGTCGCTTGCCATCGTATTGTGGCTGGCAGGCCTTGCCATGTGTGTTTTGCTGCTGCCGCTGATTACCAGGGAGCGCGAACAGATTTTCATCGCCATGGCACTGGTGACGGCCGTGTGGCTGCTGGCCGTGGTACTTCGCCAGTACCATCGCATCCGTGCCGAGCGCAATATTGAAAATCTGGTCGAGCTGGAGGTTCATCGCGAAGCCGCTGAAAGTGAGCCGGGCGGCTATCAGGTCCTGAGTGAGCGCCTCAAGCACGCCCTGGCCATGCAGCGTGCTTCGCGCTCGGTCGAAGGCGGGCGAGCATCACTGTATGAATTGCCCTGGTATCTGGTTGTAGGCATGTCTTCGGCAGGCAAGACCTCACTGCTGACCCGCTCCTCGCTGTCGGCCACCATGGCTGGCGGTAGCCAGCTGTCCGCAGTCAGCGGGACTCAGCACTGTGACTGGTACTTCAGTCGCGAGGCAGTGATGATCGACACCGCCGGTCGATATCTCACCGATGATCGTCCTGCCAGTGAATTTGCCGACTTTCTGAAAACACTTCGCAGACAACGCAGCCGCCCGGCCATCAATGGTCTGGTGCTTGTGGTGAGCCTGCCCGATCTACTGAACGATTCTCGACAGCAGGCTCATGCGCTCGCCGAGCAGCTGGTGAATCGGGTCGGCGAATATCGTGACTGCCTGGGGCTCAATCCGCCCGTCTATCTCTTTTTCAGCAAGGCGGATCTGCTGCCCGGCTTTACGCGCACCTTTGAATCACTTGATGCGACCGAACGTCAGCGCCCCTGGGGCATTACCTTCTCTCTTGAAGAGCTGCGCCAGCAGGGCGTCATTGCCGCCTTTCAGCAGCGCTTTCCGCATCTGGTCGATCAGGTTCGTACCACGGTGGATCGACGCGTACTGGAGGAGGGCACCGAGGCAGACAGCGAACTATTGCGCTTTTCCGATTACTTTGCCGAGCTTTCGGGCGTGCTCAATGATTTTCTCGAGCAGTTCGACAGCCAGTTTCATGGCGCGCGCGCGCCTGTTTTACGTGGCCTTTATTTCACCAGCGCCCTGCAAAGCGGCCCGACGCTACCAGCCCTGCTGGATGAAAAGACACGTCATGACTTTGCCCTTGAGCAAGGCTCCGAGGTGGCTGGCACTCGTGCGTCGCAGGGCGAGAAAAGCTATTTCATTACCGATACCTTCCGTGAGGTCATTTTTGCCGATCGCAATCTGAGCCTCTATTACTCAAGACAGGGAAGTCGTCGCGCGCTCCCGCCATTTCTGATCGGTACGGCAGGGCTGCTGGGCGTGGCCGCTATCGCGGCTCAGGGCTGGTCTGCCTGGCACAATCATCAATGGGTCGATGAAATCAGCCACACGCTGGCGCGCCAGGGCGCTGATCCCGTCATGAGCATGGATCAGAAGCAGCGATTGACTCTGCTTGAAGATATCCAGCGTCAGCTGACGGCCATTGAACAGTATCGCCAGCAGGGGGTGCCGCTGCGACTGGACATGGGGCTCTATCAGGGAGAAGACATGCGCGATGCCCTGATGCAGGCCTGGGGGTCGCTGTTGCGGGCTGAGGCGCTGGTGCCGCTGCAGATTCAACTGGCTCGTCAGTTGCGCGAACTTGGCGCGCTGGCCGGCGATCATGAGGGTCTGGATACGCGTGATGACGCGGCCGCCACGGCGACCTCGAACGGCAAGGCTGCCCCGCAGGAAAAAGGTGGTGAACAGCATAATGATCGGACGCAGGCACTGGGAGCGCGCGGTCAGGCCATTGGTAACAAGGCCGTAACACGCATGAAGGAGCGCTCTTCAGAGCGCCCGACGCTGGGTAGTGCACCGACCAGCCTTTCCGAGGTGGGCAGTCGTGTCCGCAGTGAAGCCCGCTTGCGTACCACGGACAGTGCTCGTGATGCCTGGTATTCAGCGCGCAGCGATATTCGCACCGACGTGGAAGAGGGCATGCGTCATGGGGGAGATGCTCTTGCAGGGACCAATGACAGTGAGGCGGATTCATCCGTTTTAACCCAGGAGGGCGCGCGTGGGCCATCGCTTTCCGAAGAGATGCTGACCCGGCTGGATCAGGCGGATATCGAACGATTGATTGAAGGCTACTCCTCTTTGCAGCTCTATCTGATCCTGACCGATCCGAAGGCTCATGAAGATCAGGCCGACTTTGTGGCCACGGCGCTGCCGCGTCTGCTTACCGATATGGCGCATCACCAGGACATTGCACTCTCTCGGGAGAGCATCGTGGATAACGCGGCGCTGTATGTGCACTTCCTGCAACGAGGCGAGGCGCCGGCCCTTGAGCGCAGTGACCTGCTGGTGGCCGATACACGCAGCAACCTCAACGCCTTTTTGATCGACAGTAGCCTGGTGGACCGCGAGTACCTGCGTTATCAGCTTGAAGTCGACAAACGCTTCGATCCTCTGACGCTTTCTCGAATGGCGCCCGACATGCCCGGCCGGCTTTTGTATGCCAGTCGCGCCGTACCGGCCTTTTATACCCGTGAGGTCTGGGAGCAGTATCTGCGCCCTGAAATTATCAAAACGGTTTCCGGAGATCTGGCACGCGAATCCGACTGGGTGCTCGATGATGAAAATACCGACGATGCCGTCCAGTCAAAGGCGCGTTTTGTCAGTCAGCTGATGGCCCGCTACAAGCGCGATTATGCCAGAGCCTGGGAGCGCTTTCTGGCCAGCACCCACGTCTCGCAATTCGACACGCTCGATCAGGCCAGCACCCGACTGGCCCAGTACAGCGATCTTCAGGCATCGCCGCTGCGCCAGGTTCTGGCTGCCGTGGACGACAACACCCGCTGGGATTCACCGCGTGCCCGCGACGAGCAAAGTGATCAGAGTGGCCGTGAGCAGGACCAAAGCTTCTGGGCACGCGTAACCCGTGTCTTTGGCGAGGACAACGCCGAGGGGTCGCCGGTTGATCTGGCCTCGCTGCCCCGCATCAACGACGGCATGCTGGCGCGCCATTTCCGTCCGGTCTCACGATTGCTGGCGGCCGATGAAGCCACTGGCAGTGATGACTCCGTGGTCAATCAGTACCTGCTCGATCTGCGTCAGCTCAAGAGTCGCATCGATAATATCCGTGGTGCTCAGGATACCGGGCGCAGCAGCAAGGCACTGATCATGGAAACCCTTGCAGGGGAGTCTTCCGAGATCAATACGCTGCGCAACTTTATTGCAGCACGGGTGGATACCTCGCGAACGCCGCTGGTCGCATCACTTCAACCCCTGTTTCGTACGCCTGTAGACAATACCTGGAAGGCGCTCAATGCCCCGGCACGCGCCCAGCTCAATGGTGCCTGGAACGATCAGGTCCATACGCCCTGGCAGCAGATGGTCGCCGGTCGCTATCCGGTCGCTGATGCTGTCAATGAGGCGTCGGTGCGCGATCTTTCGCACTTCATCGACCCCGAAGACGGTGTGCTGTCGAAATTCCGCCGTGACGAGATTGGCGATCTGGCCGGGTCCGGTAGCGGTCAGCGCTCCGACATGGTGGATCCTCGCATGCTCAGCAGCATCGACAACGCCACGGCCCTGGGACGGGTCATCGATAGCCTTTCCGATCTGCAAAATGGCTTTGAGCTACAGATGAACCCGACAGCCGGTCTGACCGAAATCGTGCTGACCATCGACGGACAGACGATTCGCTATCGCAATAACAGCCAGCACTGGGAGCGACTGGTCTGGCCCGGTGATGGCAAATCCTTTGGTGCCCGCATGGACATCATCAGTCGCAATGGTGAGCGTCATACGGTCTTTGATTATCCGGGACGCTGGGGCTTTTTGCGCATGATCGACAGCGCCCATATCACGTCGCTTGATCGGGCACGCCAGCGCTTTGGCTGGCAGACCTGGATGGGCGCGGTCAGCTTCGACGTGCGCAACTTCGGCGGGGTCAAGGTCTCGGATCTCAAGCGTATCAAGGCACTCAGCATTCCCGGCATGAGTCAGTGAACAGAGACGGAGCAACATGATTGGCTGCTTTGGCAAGATTCCCGGCAGAGCTGATTTTGTAGGGGTGAACGCGTCAGGAGAGGCCATTAGAGAGCTTGATCAGTGGCTTCAGCGCGCATTGCTGCGCTTTGTGGATCACGCGGACTGGCAGCAGCGCTTTGATGCGCTGCCGATCTGTTATTTCAGCTATCACGCGCGCACCGGGAGCGATGTGATGGGAGCAATGATCAGCTCGCAGGATGCTTCTCAAAGGCGCTACCCCTTTTTTGTCTATCAGATGCTCAAGGGCGAGCGTGCCCGTGCCTTGCCCTGTCAGCATACCTTGGCTGAAATCTTTGCCGGGCAGGCCAGACAGCTTTTGACGGATGCCGTCCATGGGGAGGTGCTGGTCGACCCGACCCTTGCACTGCCAGAGCTGCGCAGCTGGAACGATCAGGATCTGGCGCTCTATCAGCGCGTCCATGAGCGTTTTCTGGATCATTACAGCCTCGCCGACGTCACGGCGGCAATGATGTGGAATTGGCCCGAATTCGTACCGGCGGCGTGTCTGCATCGTCTCTATTACGTCATGCAGTGCTGGCAGGCCGGAAGCACGATAGCGGTGTTGCTGCCCTTGCCGGCAGAGCGAGGGCTCAAACGGCCGGTGGCCGATCTCTGGCAGCAGTGGGTCGGCCGTGCCTGCCCGAGCGGCCGGCCGGCAATGAGCCTGCTGATTGATGATTTCATGCTGCCGCGTCTTTTGTTGATGCCGTCCTGGTCAAGCGCCGAGCAGTTTTATGAAGTGCTGTCGGACCCAGGCGACCATCGCCACTGTATCGACGTGATGGCGTCGTTTCACCCGGACGAAGTGCATCCCGGGACACTGTCATTACCCGATATGCACCTGAGCCTGGCACAGGCCATGGCACGTTTTCCAAGTCACGCCTGACGGCGGTGAGCATTCAGCGGATAACAGCGATGAAACGTTTCAAACCGGCCTATCTGAAATACGCTTTTTTCAAATATCAGCCCTATATCCTGGGCGTGTTGTTTTTTGTCGCCATTTTTCTGGTCTGGCGCGTGGGCGTGGCGCTGGGGCTGGCTTCGCTGACCAGTCTGCTCATCGGCATCCTCGTATTTTTGCTGGCATCGGCGCTTTATGTCCTGCTGCTTTATCGCGGCGTGGGTCAAAAGCGCAATCTCGAAAGATTGTTGATGGATGACGCCGATGCTGCCGTGCTGGAGGCCAGCCCACAGGATCGTGAAGAGATCAGCCTGTTGCGCGAACGCCTGCTTAAATCGATCGAACGGCTGAAAGGCACCGGCAAGGGACGTGGCAAGCGTTCAAGTGATGCGCTGTATGCCCTGCCCTGGTACATGGTCGTGGGGCAGCCGGCGGCGGGCAAAAGCACCATGGTCTACCAGTCCGGGCTCAATTTTCCCTTTGCCGAGCGAGAAAATGCCCGCGTGGCCGGTATGGGCGGGACGCGCCACTGTGACTGGTTTTTCAGCGCGGATGCCATTTTGCTGGATACTGCCGGGCGCTACATGGACAGTGAGGAGGAGGCCGGTAAATGGAAGGCCTTCATGGGCATGCTGCGCGAACAGCGAAAACGCTGCCCACTCAATGGATTGATCGTGGCGGTCAATATCAGCGATGTCATTCGCGCCGACGAGCGTCAGCGCAGCGTTCTGGCACGACGACTTCGCGAACGTATTCAGGAAGCCCGCGAGCAGCTGCAGTCACGGGTACCCATCTATCTGGTCTTTACCAAATGCGATCTGATCGAGGGGTTTGCCCCCTTTTTCGAGCGGCTTGATCCGGCTCGGCGCAGTGAGGTGCTGGGCCATACCTTTCCACATCAGCAGCCACCCAGTGTCAATTGGGGCGAGCAGTTCGACCAGGCGCTTGGCGATCTCTGCCGTCACTGGCAGCAGGTCGGAGATGACGAAATCATTCAGCGCGATATTACCGATACGCGACGTGAAGTGGCGGCCTTTCAGTTTCCGCTGGAATTTGAGGCCCTGCGCGGTCCTCTGAGTGAATTCGTGACAGCGTTGACCAACGCCAATCCCTATCAGAGCGCGCCGCTGCTGCGAGGCTTCTATTTCGTCAGTGCCCTGCAGGAAGGAGAAGCGATCGAAGGCGAGCACGCTCATCGCGTCAGTCGCCACTTTGCCCTGAATCGAGCGCCGGTCACCGCGGCCGAGCGTGCGCATCGGCCGTATTTCATCGCCAATCTGTTTCGCGATGTCATTATCGCCGATCAGCATCTGGCTGGTCGCCATGTCCACAATACCCACGGCCGGCGCCAGCGCCTGGGCGGGCTGATGGCACTCGCCCTTTTGGGGCTTCTGGTCAGCGGGCTGTGGGTGCACTCGACACTGCGCAACCACGATGAGATCGACACGCTGTCGCAGTCTCTGGTCAAGGCCCGTGACAGGGATAACCGGCAGCCAGAGCAGTATGCCCGCTGGCAAAGCCTTGATGTGCTGCGTGACTGGAGTCAGCATTACTACGACCGTCGCCATGAAGGCGTGCCGCTGGCAATGCGCTGGGGGCTTTATCAGGGCGGGGAGATCGAACCGGCGCTTCGTCAGACCTATTTTCAGACGTTGAAGCCCATCATGCTCGAACCGGTCGAGCAAAACCTGACCCGTTCGCTTTATGCGCTGACCACCATTGACGTCTACCGTCGCAGCAGCGACGAGCTGCACAAGGTGGACGGCCCGGAAACAGTGGCGCCGTTTGCTCGCCCTGACAATAACAGTGCCCAGTCACTGGCGAAGTTTGGGCGAGCCACGCTGGATACCTATCTCATGCTCTCGGAAACCGATCGTGGCGACATTGATCCTGCGCTTTTGCGCGCTCAGTTGCCGGCATTCTGGTATCCCGATATTGCCCGTAATGCCAACAGCGACACCCGGGCCGGTGAGGACTATCGCGAAGCCGGTCGCCAGATTGATTTCTACACCCAACAGCTGCCCGAAGCGGACGTGCCCCGCATTTCCTCCAATGCGTTTTTGATCTCCAGCAGCCGGAATTACATCGACAGTCTGCTGGAACAGACGCTGTCTACTGCTGAAACCATTGTGCTGGAGTCGGACACCCTGTTCGCCTTCGGGCGTGGTGACTACGCCGGATTGCAGCAGGCCGGTCAGCAGGAGCTCGATGCGCTGGCCCAGAGGCTGCTCAATACCCGGGATCTGGGCGAGATCAGGATTACCGGTCACGCCGACCCCATCGGTAATGCCAAAACCAACCGGCAGCTTTCCCTGCAGCGTGCTCGTACGGTTCGTCAGTATCTGGTGGGCAAGGGTGTCCCGGCAGAGCTTGTCGAAGCCATTGGCGCTGGCAGTGATCGCCCGCTGGTGAGCTGTGACAGGGAGCAGTCACGTGCCGAGTTGATCGACTGTATGGCCCCCAATCGACGCGTTGAAATCGAGGTGCGCAAGCAGTCCTGACGATGAAAAAAAATTGTGCAGGTCTAAAGCGATCAAGAATTTTGCTTCAAAATTGGTATGTTCGCGTTCACTACACAAGGCATCAAAGATATAATTTGAGTTAACCGATGCAAAGCAAGCCATTGGTTGGCCATGGGCAGGCGGCCCTGGTGCTGGAGCAGTTCATTCGGCCGGGTAACGGGGTGCGCAGCACCTCACTGCCGCACATACGGCAGGGAGAGAGGAAGGCGCCGACATGGCTCGGATGCGCTTTTTCAAAGACTGAAAACACAGGAGAACTGGATAACATGGCATTTGATACGTATCTCAAGATCGATGGCATCCCTGGTGAAAGCCTGGATGACAAGCACAAGGACTGGATCGAGCTGCTGAGCTTTGATTTTGGCGCCAGTCAGTCCACATCGGCGACGGCAAGCTCTGCTGGCGGTGCCTCTGCAGAGCGCGTGAACCTGAGCGAGTTCCGCGTTCAGAAGTTCATCGACAAGGCATCCGCCAAGCTGTTTGAAGCCTGCTGCAAGGGCCAGCACATCAAGGAAATCACCATGCACGTTAACCGTGCCGGTGGTGACAAGGTGCGCTACATGGAAGTGAAAATGGAAGAGGTCATTGTCTCCTCGACCAACATGGAAGGTACTTCCGTATCGACCGGCTTCGAGCAGGATCAGAGCGAAGACCGTCACGATCTGCCGCATGAAACCATCAAGTTCAACTATGCGCGCATCAAGATCACCTATACCCAGCAGAAGCGCTCCGATGGTCAGGGCGGCGGCAATGTTGCTGGCGGCTGGGATCGTACTCGCAACAAGGTCTACTCCTGAGGTCGAGCGTTGCTCATTGAGAGCAGCAGGGTAGCCCTCGGCACGAGGGCCGCCTGATCGATCCTTTTGCGCCCGCCAGCTGGCATCAATGATGCTTCTGGTGGGCGTATTACGTTTTGTCAGTCTGTATAATTGATTGTTTTAATACAGCGCGACCTGAAAGATGATGGGCGTCAGATACAAGGGACCGGGAGAGAGGCAATGAATGAACTGGGTGAGCTTTCCGTCGAGACGCTGCTGGCGCCCATCGACGGTGGTAGTGGTGAAGACCTCACCTTTTCCCTGTTGTTTGACGACATCAAGGAAGCACGTCGTGCTGACCCTGATTATCTGCCTCAGGGAGAATGGCAAACCGAACTCAAGCAGGCCGATTGGGGGCTGGTCATTCGCCTGGCAGCGCAGGCCCTGGCCGAGCAAAGCAAGGATATCCAGCTGGCGGGCTGGCTGTGTGAAGGGCTTGCCCACCGTGAAGGATTTGCCGGTATTCGGTTTGGTCTGCACCTGACGGCCCGGCTGGTCGACGAGTACTGGGAAAGCCTTTATCCGGAGCTCGAGGAAGATGATCCTGAAGAGCGCTCCGCTCGACTGAGCTGGCTGAGTGACACCCTGACCGGCGTTGTACGTACGCTACCGCTGGTGGCAGGTGAGGGTTACGGGCTTGCCGATTACGAAGAGTCTCGTCAGGTCGAAAACCAGGCACGCAATGATCCCAATGCCATGGACACGGCGCTTGGCGAAGGCAAGATCAACGACGAGATTTTTCAGCGCTCCGTGGTGCTCAGCAGTACCGAATTCCTGAAAAGCCGCCACGCTCATATTGTTGAGGCGCTGGCCGGCCTGCATCAGCTGGACAGTATCTGTGACCGGCGGTTCGGGCGTGATGCTCCCAGCCATGGCGCACTGCAGAAGGTCATGGATCAATGCCGCGACCTCACCGAACGATTGCTGCGCGATCGCGGTGCCAGCATCTCAAGCGAAAGCGATGAGGCGCCGTTCGAAGCCCCAATGGCCATGTCGGACGCGCAAGCGGCCTCCCCGGAATCCGACGTGTCGCCAGCGTCTGTGAGCGCGGCGCCGGCCGGTAGCCTTCGCAAACATCCGCAAAGCCGCGATGAAGCCTTCGAAATGCTCAACGGCGTAGCCCGCTACTTCAAGGAGCGCGAACCCCATAGCCCCGTGCCCTATCTGGTCGAGCGCGCCATCAAGTGGGGGCGTATGCCGCTTGAGGAGTGGCTCAAGGATGTCATCAAGGACGACGGTGTCATCGACAACATCCGCGATACCCTGGGCACCCAGCAACGGGATGATGACTGACCATGTCTCGCGCCTCCATCTTTGATCTGCTCCATCAGCGCCAGCAGGATGCCGCCCCTGTTGTCGAGAAGACCACAGCGCGCAGCGACTACCTGACCGATCGTCTGCTCCTTATCGATGGTGTGGCACTGACACCGGCCGGCTTCGTGGCGCGCGGGGTGCTGCCCGAGGCCGTGCCACCGGTGCTTTCCGAATCCCTTTATGGTCCCGATGGCTATCGTCTGCTGGTGCATCCCATTACGGATGTCATGCCGCTGGAGGACAACCGCTTGAAGCGGCTTGAGCACAAGGCACATCGGCTGAATGCCCTGGTTCAGACCCTGATGGTCGAGGCACTGATCATGCTGGAAGCCCTGCCGGAAGCGGCGGGTTTCGATCTGGTGCTGACGTTGCCGCTCAGGTCGCCACAGGCCGGCGAGATTATGCTGGCGCAGGCCCGTGAGGCCATCATGGAGACTCAGTATGGTGATCGCCTGGAAGGCGCTCGGCTGGTGCCCTGTCAGGGTGAGCTGCATGATCAAATGGCAGTGTCGGAGGCGGGCGGCGCACCCCGGGTGCTCTGGCTGAGTGCCGATTCCCTGCTCAACGACGATGATGTGGGGCGCCTCAACGCTCGTGGCGTATTGGGCCGCTCGTCAAAAGGACCGGGCCTGCACCCCGGCGAGGCGGTGAGTGCACTGCTGCTTCAGCGTGTACTGCCGGAAGACGTCCCCTTTGACCGGGGCTGGCTGATCGGGACGGCCACGACCCGCGCCCACGCAAGGCGATCCGATCAGCGTGACTATCCCCGTCGCGAGAAGCTCCTCGCCCTGCTGGGTGAGGCCTGGCCCGACACGGCCGCCGATCCCGAGCCTACAGGGGAGAGCATGTCGCTTCCGAACGCACCGGCGCGGCTGGTGGTGGACAGCCTGACGCTGCCGGGGCGTGCAGTGGAAGCCGGCGGCGCCCTGATGGCGCGTTGGGAGATGCTGGACCTGATCGATGATGGTATCGGGGTAGATGTGCACGGCGGCTGGCCCGGAGAGGCCATGAGCGCGCTGCAGCTGGTGCTGGCAATGGCGTCCCTTGAAGAAGGTGACAGTGCCCTGGTGCTGGAGATTGCCGCGGAAACACAAAGCCGGGCGCTGGTGCTGCGGGCTTGCGCCGGCCCAACAGCACTGGCGAATCAATTATGACCGTGATCGCCATTATGCGAGGAGATCAGCGTGGCGCCACAGGCCGTCTTGTGGCCATGCATGGCCACCGGCTTGCCGTTGACGGTCATGGTCGGGTGACCTTCGACAATGGCATTGGTGCTGTGACCGGTCTTCGGGCAGGTCACCTTGTCACCGACACAGGCGACCGGCTTGCCGTTCACCAGATAGTTGCTCTGCGCGGTGATCACCTTGCCGCCATGGCTGGTGGCGTCACCCAGTACAACGATGCCTTTCATGTGGTCGCAGTTCCCCGAAAAGAGTGAAGGAAAACGCCCCGAACCGGGTGCGTGAAGGAAGATTAATTTAGCCACTGCCAGAGGTGTGGCACAAGCGGTCAGTGCCAGGGAGAGAGAGATGGCGGGAACTTCATTGCTGGAGCGCATTCAGGACGCGTTCGATATCACGCTTTCCCAGTCGCAGCGCCTGCTGCGTCTGGAACTGGCCGGCGCCGCGCTTCTGCCGCATCGTCTGGTCGGCGAGGAGCGCGTCAGCGCGCCGTTTCGCTATCGACTCGACTGCATGGCCCAGCAGGGCGATATCGAACTCAAGTCGCTGATGGCCCAGCCCGCAAAGCTGAGCTTTTTGCAGGCCGACGGCAGCACCCGCACCCGCCACGCGCTGGTCGAAGAGGCCGCGCTGCTGGGCGAGGACGGCGGCGTCTACTATTACCAGCTCACTCTGGTGCCCTGGCTGGCCATGCTCAAACTGGGCCGCGACAGCCGCCTCTTTCAGGACCGCAGCGCGGTCGACATCCTCACCGAGGTGTTCGACGGCCACGCCATCGCCCGCGGCGGCTACCGCTTCGACCTGCGCCGCGAGTATCCGCCGCGCAGCTACTGCGTCCAGTACCGCGAGAGCGACTTCAACTTCATCAGCCGGCTGTGTGAGGAAGAAGGGCTTTTCTACTATTTCGAGCATGCCGGGGACGGCGTCAGCGACCCTGACGGCAGTGAGCGGGGCGGTGACAATGGCGCCGCCTTCTATGGTCACCGGCTGGTCATCACCGATGACGTCGACACCTGTCCGCCGGTCCGCCCGCAGGCGATCCGCTTTCACCGCCAGGCCGCCACCGAGACCGAAGATGCCCTGAACCAGTGGGGCGGCGTGCGCCGCGCCCAGCCCACCCGCGTCAGCGTTGGCACCTTTGACTACAAGCAGCCCGCGCTGACCAAGCGTACCGGGCTGGACACTCTCGATGATCAGGGCAACCTGCCCGCCACCGAAGTCTATGACTATGCCGGCGAGTACTATTACCACGGCCACGATCGCGGCGAGCGCCTGACCGAGAACCGGCTCGAGGCCCACGAGTCGCTGGCCAAACGCTTTCACGGCGCCGGCGGGGCGCGTCAGCTGCAGGCCGGCCACTGGTTCGAACTCACCCAGCACCCGCTGCACGACACCGGCGGCGAGGCCGAACGTCAGTTCCTGCTGCTGGGGATTACCACTCATGCCGAAAACGCCCTGCCGGTCTCGGCCCATCTCAAGCGTCTGCCCGGCAGTCTGCAGGCCGAAATGGACGTCGCCCGTCGTGCCCATGGTCTGGATGAAGATCAAAAGGAAGACGGTGATCAGAGCGCCGAGCTGCTCGACAACTACCGCAGCGCCGGCACCGGCCACTTCCTCGTCGACATCGAGGCTCAGCGCCGCAGTCAGCCCTATCGCACCGCACTGACCCATCGCCGCCCGGTGATCGGTGGCCCGCAGACCGCCACCGTGGTCGGCCCGGAAGGCGAGGAGATCCACACCGATCACCTCAACCGGGTGCGCGTCCAGTTCCACTGGGATCGTACGGGGCAGCGCAATGAACAGTCCGGCGTGTGGCTGCGGGTGGCCCAGCCCAGCGCCGGTGGCGGCTGGGGCGGGGTATTCGTGCCCCGCGTCGGTCAGGAAGTG
Organism: Kushneria sp. Sum13; assembly: GCF_052692355.1. Classification (NCBI taxonomy): domain Bacteria; kingdom Pseudomonadati; phylum Pseudomonadota; class Gammaproteobacteria; order Oceanospirillales; family Halomonadaceae; genus Kushneria; species Kushneria sp. Sum13. The sequence continues at coordinate 2,227,271 of NZ_CP199847.1, read as the reverse complement.
CTGATCGATTTCCTCGAGGGCGATGCCGACCGCCCCCTGATCACCGGACGCATCTACAACGGCGAGCAGACCCCTGACTGGCACAGCAACGGCCTGCTCTCCGGCATCAAGAGCAAGACCTACCGCGGCAGCAAGTACAACGAACTGGTGTTTGATGACGCCACCGATCAGGAGCGGGTGCGGCTCAACTCCGAGCACTCGAAAAGCCAGCTCAACCTTGGCTACCTGATCCATCAGAACGGCAACCACCGCGGCGCCTTCCGCGGCACCGGCTTCGAGCTGCGCACCGACGCCTATGGCGCCATCCGCGCCAATGAAGGCCTCTACCTCTCCAGCTGGGGCCAGCTCGGCGCCAGCGGCGATCAGCTCGATCTGCGACCGGCCTTTCAGCAGCTCCATACTGCTCACGAGATGGCCGAATCCCTGAGTAGCAGCGCCGCCGGCCATAATGCCGAGCCGCTCGAGAGCAACGCCTCGCTTAAAAAGGCTGAAGACGACACGCAGGCACCCTACGGTAACAGCGAAGTGGCAGGTGGCGATCAGAGCACCGCCCGCGGCGCCGTCGACAGCGGCGGTCGCGGCCAGAGCCCCGGCCTCAAGGCCCCCTGGCTGCACGCCGCGGCATCAGCGGGCATGACGCTCAGCACGCCGGAATCCACCCATCTGGCCCAGGGGCACTCGCTTGGGTTGGCCAGCGGTGAGGACGTGACGCTTGCCACCGGGCGCAGCCTGATTGCCTCGGTCTCCGAAAAGCTCTCGTTTTTTGTGCAAAAGGCCGGTATCAAGCTTTTTGCCGCCCGCGGCAAAATCGATATTCAGGCCCAGTCCGATAACCTGGAAGCCACCGCCCGACGCGATCTCAACGTCACCTCCCGCGATCAAAAAATCGATCTCGCCGCCGCCGAGGAAATCCTGCTCGTCAGCGGCGGCGCCTACGTGCGCCTCAAGGGCGGCAATATCGAGATTCACCCGCAGGCTTCCCCAGCTCATCGCAATGCTGAACGAGCAGCAGCATGCAGCGCTAATGGGTCCGGCGCTGGCCTGGCACTACGTGGATCGAGACACCCAATGGCAGCGCGTGGCACGCCCCGGGTTTGTAGCTGAACCCCCGAGACGAGTGACGTTTGATGATCAGCAAACTGCAGAGCTGCTGAACATGAACACCATTGATGCGCTGATGGACACCATGCGGCGCGAGGAAACCTGGCTGTATAACGCCTTTGACCGACCGTCCCGTCGCTATCGGTGGATCGAACAGGCCCTTGCCAATGCCGAGATACCCCCGAAGGGCTACGCCGACCAGATGACGTGCTGCCGGGCAGCGGCGCGAGCAGACGGCCTGCTGTCTTGATTGCTTATCGCTTTAGCCGAACCAATGACGCAAGGAAAGATCGCATGACCTTTAGACCTCTGATAGCACTGCTGCTGACGCTATTACCGCTTGCGGCCTGTAATGAAGGCAGTGATAGAAACCGTGTCGGCGTCGGAGTCAGTGGCGTGAACTACACGGATCAGGAATTCGCTGCATACGGTGTTCGTGAGCCAGGCGCAGACAAGAGTAGTGCGGGGGGCGAGTCTCTTGGGCCCTATCGTGCCGGTGGCGTCATGTGCTGTTACAACCTGCCGAAAGAGTGGCATGAAGGGCTTCAGGTCGAACTGGTCATTCGCCGTGCCAATCAGGGAGAGACTTACGAAGAGCGCGCTCAGGATTATAAAAGACGCAAGGAGAGCGGCACGTTGAATGAGCACATAAAGGTTGACGTACCTCACTATAAGAACGCTGATAACGCCATGCTCTGGGTCGAGATGTTACCTGACGACCAGTACAAGGTCGTGGTGAGTGATGTCGATCCGAGTCATGAAGACTGGCCGGGCGACATTAAGGGGTGGCCTGTGCCTTCGGATGAGTATCGGGATAAATTGATATTAGAGAAAATCGAGTCGAATGAAGGGGTTATTCGAAGTTTTGAGCAAGGCATTAAGGATCAAGAAGGAACTCCTGACCAAATAGAAGATTACAAACGCCATATTAAAAATATAAAGAAAGAAAACGATGAACTGAGGGAGTTGCTTAAATGAGCGCTAGGGTTGCAAGTCTTCTAGAAAGCACCTTCGTTAATCCTTCAGATAGAGGCGTATTCTTCAGTGTTGCAGAACAAAATGATATACAAGGAAAATACGAGAAAAGGGAAAATAACGATAACCCTCTTGCACCCTGCGACACCAATCTCTTCTTGGGTTTTTTCTTCGATGGTACCGGCAACAATTTCGCAGACAGTCTGGATCGAGGCGATAACAGCCAGTCCAATGTGGCACGTCTCTATGGCGCGTTTCCCGGAATGAGTGTGCCCGGGGTACTGCCACAGGAAACCGACTGGCAGACCAATGCTGCCGACTATGATAATTACTTCCGGATTTATCTGCCGGGCATCGGTACGCGTTTCGAGCAGGTCGATGATTCCGGAGAAGGCTTCTGGGATGCCATGCTGGGCGGCGGTACCGGGCGGCTTGGCCAGGTCCGGATTACCTGGGCATTGGCTCAGGCGATTAATACGGTCAGCCGATATTTTACTAAATCACCATTTCTAATCAGCCATCAGCAGGCTGAAAATTTTGGACAGATGGCGCAGCTGGGTAGCTCTTCATTAAGCAGCCACACCCGGCACGTAGAATACACCTTTCTGCATAGATGGCTCTCTACCCTACACCAAGCCATCGCACCACATATGCCGGACAAGGACAACGCGGGACTGCCGCACAACAAGGATCCGGGCATTGTTAAAAACATCTATATCTCGACCTTCGGTTTTTCACGCGGCTCTGCTCTGGCAAGAGTGTTTACCAACTGGCTGATTCAGCTTTGCGAGCTGGATGCCCGCATGACCGGTAACTCGGGACTGACGCTGGGCGGGTTCAAGGTCACGTTTGATTTCCTGGGGCTTTTCGATACCGTCGCTTCGGTGGGTATCCCCAGCCTGATTTCCTTTGCCAACGGCCACTTTGCATGGGCCGATGCAGAAAGGACCCTGAGTATCGACTCACGCGCCGGGCGCTGCCTGCACCTAGTCGCGGCGCATGAAAATCGTCGTTCCTTCCCGCTCGATTCCATCTACAACGACCATTCCATACCAGCCAATGGCGAAGAGATCGTGTATCCGGGCGTACATTCCGATATCGGTGGAGGATATGTGCCCGGTTGTCAGGGCAAGGGTGTCGATCCTCTGGGCAAGGATATGGTGTCACGCATTCCATTGGCCGAAATGTATCGTCAGGCACGGCTATCAGGCGTGCCTTTAAAACTTGAACAGGCTGATTCTACCGTTATGGATAGTTTCAAGATTGATGAAGCCATGATAGGAGACTTCAATCGGTATATCGAACAATGCGAAGTCGTTTCGGGTGAAACTGGCAGGATTGTACGTGAGCATTGGGAAAAAACCATCGAATGGCGTTTTGATAACTATAGAAAAGGTGGTTTTTCTATTCTTGATAGTTTTCAACGATCCTCTCAGTTTGAAAAGAACATGCTCCGTAGTGCTTACGAAGAATTTACGCTGGAGATTGAAAGGCTCGATGAATGGGAGAAATTGAGAGATAGAGGATGGTGGGAGCGCGCCAGAGACACCGTCAAGGATTATATGGTGATGTCTCCAGCATGGTCGTTGTATTCATATGTCGTTGATCATGGCATTGATCCTTCTGTAGAAGATGACTGGGAAAAAGTATCCGAGCTTAAAAAGAAGATGGAGATCCCCGATGCAGCTGTTTCCAGGATGATGGATGAGTACGTGCACGATTCGATCGCAGGATTCCTTTCAGAGTGGGAAAGCCGTGATGAAGTCATCACATATCTTCGATCACTCGTTGCAAGAAGGAATATTGTCGATACTGCCGATTTCGAAAGCAGGAGAGGAATCAGTATCAGTGATCAGGAAAGAGAATATGCCGACTTCTATGAAAGGACAGGAAAAATCCCTGCTATGAAGGATGTGGGTGGCCGGGAATCCAATATCTTCGGCGGGGGGTATTTACGTTTTCGCCGCATTTACGCAGGTGCTGATGACCAACTGCTGGCGATCTTGGCACCTGAACATCAGCCGGGATATCGCGAGTCTCTTTTTGCTGCAAACAGCAGTAGCAGGGATGTTCAGGGTGAAGCGGTATAACCAACTGTTACGTCAGTGATGAAGTTTCACGTGTTAAATTAGACGATTCGTGATTAGTCGGCAGGGTGGCTAGCATGGTCTGCCCACCCGGGCCATGGGCGCTACCGCGCGGGAAATGAACCGTCAGGTGAAGGAAGAGGGTGCAGGAACCAGTACCGTGAGAGCGACTTCAACTTTATCAGCCGGCTGTGTGAGGAAGAGGGCCTCTTCTACTATTTTGAGCACGCCGGGGACGGCGTCAGCGACTTGATATTTATTTTTTCATGGTTTCGGAGCTTACGACGCAGCGAAAGGAATACTCTGTATGTAGAGAATATTCACCTATGTCGGGACGCACATGATAACGCTCTATCGTTAGAGCGCCTCCCCAGCCCTCTCCGCGCGGTAAACCTCTTACGACCTTTTCATTTCCACTTTCAGGCCCTTTAGGATTTTTTTCATGAGAAGCCTGATAATAATCAGCCTGATACCAATCAGATACCCACTCTCTACCATTATCTCCCATTTGATAAAAACCAAGCTTGTTAGGTGGATAAAGCGTCACAGGGTAAGGCGCTAGATTACTTCTTATACCCGTATGTGTTGCCTTGTCTACATCGTCTCTGGTTGGAATACTTTTACCCTTTTCAAGCGTGCCGGTGCTGGTACCGTAAGGTATGAACTGTCCTCCTGACCGTGCAGCGTATTCCCACTGAGCTTCGGTAGGTAATGCAAAAGGCAAGGACGTTTCGTCGGCCAGCCAGCTGCAGTAGTCGTGGGCCTGATGCCAGTCCACGCCGGCAGGAACATTGTCCTGACGGAACTGCATTTCAAACTCATTAGTATTATTGATTTTTTCTCGACCGGTCGCCGCCGTAAAGACATCGTAATCGGCGTAGGTCACCTTGGTCGGTGACATGTAAAAGGTATCAAGGGTGGCCTTGTGCAGCGGCTTGTTATCCTGCTCAGCACTGTAGGGCAGGCCCTTGTCGCTGCCTGTCAAATTGGGATCAATTGGCCCGAAGTCCCCCATCTGGAAGGTGCCACCTTCGACAAGGATCATGTTGTCTTTCGTCTTTTTAATCAGATCCTTAACGGCCTGTGAGTTTTCCTCACTGTCGGCCTGGCTACCATTGCAGGCCGCCATGCCCAGTGATAGTAATGAAATAAAAGCAGTTTTACAGCGCAACATCAGAAATTCCCTCGCATCCTCTCGGAAACGACAATCCTGCTACAAAAAACCTCATTTAGTGATCGCTATAATAAATCCAATGCTGCAGCTACCTTGCTGGATGGCCGCTGAACCCCGTGCCCTCTGGAGCCGTGCATACTCCCGGCGAGAATAGCAGTGGTTCAAAACCAGTTGTGGGATACCCTGCAGGTACGATATAGAGCCTATGAAACAAAGCGAGGCAGCTAGGAAGGTTGGAGAGAACAAACAAACTAAGGGAACGAAAACAAGGCACATCAGCTCTACTGAAATGATGTTTAATTAGTTTTTGGAGAGGCGCCTATCACTCATCGGTGTATCGTCAAGGCTTGGATATCACAGAGGGGGGGTTATGCTTATTTTTTTATGGTGTCGGACTTAACAACGCAACGAAAAGTATTTGGATATGATGGTTCGTTTGATAATACAGGATTGTTTTCGAGCGATAAATCTGGTTTTGCATGTCGGCGATTTACCGTAAGTAAGTCTCTATCTTCACCAGCCAACTCTCCGCCGCGGCGAATTTTTTCTTCGCCATTTTTAGGACCAGTTGGATTGTTTTCTGGAGAGTTCTTATAGTAATCCGGACTATACCAGTCATGTACCCATTCAAAACCGTTTAGGCCCATCTGATATATCCCAAGAGGATTGGGTGGATAACTAGCAATGGTGCTAGGGGAAAGAGAGTCATTTGCGGGGGTCGCTTGTTTTCTATCCTCTCTAGTGGAGTGATTTACACCCGGTTTTAATGTTCCATCGTTAGTAGAAAATGGCATAAATTTCCCTCTGTCACGAGCCGCATACTCCCACTGTGCCTCTGTCGGCAATGCAAAAGGTTTATCTGTTTCTTGTGCAAGCCAATGACAATAATCATTTGCTTGGTGCCAGTTGACTCCGGCTGGGACATTAGGCGCTCTATATTTAGAGCTTGGGCTTTCTGTATTTATTTTAGTCTTGCCCACTGCTTTAGTGAATACGTCATAATCAGAATAAGAGACTTGACGGCTAGAAATAAAGAAATCATCTAGATTTACCTTGTGTAAAACCTTATTGTCATCATAAAAACTATATGGTAGTCCATTTGCTTTGGGATCAACCGGCCCAAAGTCCCCCATCTGGAAAGAACCACCTTTCACAAGAATCATGTTGTCTTTGGTCTTTTGGATCAGATCCTTGACGGCCTGTGAGTTTTCTTCACTGTCAGCCTGGCTGCCATTGCAAGCCGTCATGCCCAGTGCCAGCAGTGAGATAAAAACGGTGCTACTACGCAACATCAGAAGTCCTCTCGCATCCTTTCAGAAACAATAATCCTGCCATAAAAAGTCTCATTTAGTGATCGCCGTATGAGATGAAAGCCCTTCAGCTTTGCCGTAGTCCTAGCAGAGAAGGAGAAAAGTATGACATTAGTATGCAATAACGTGCCTTGAGTGCCGACCTCCCATGTTGCATATGTTAAATTAGCCGCTTCGCGATAAGGGCTAGAGGACCTTTTCCCTGGCCCATGAGCGCTACCGCGCGGGACAACGAACCTCAGGTTGCAGGAAAGGGTGCAGGAAGATGTCAGATTCGCTACTGGATAGTGTACTGGAACAGTTCGGCATAACACTGTCGCAGTCTCAGCGCCTGCTGCGACTGGAACTGGCCGGCGCGGCGCTGCTGCCGCACCGGCTGGTGGGCGAGGAGCACGTCAGTGCGCCGTTTCGCTATCGCCTCGACTGCATGGCCCAGCAGGGCGATATCGAACTCAAGTCGCTGATGGCCCAGCCCGCAAAGCTGAGCTTTTTGCAGGCCGACGGCAGCACTCTTACCCGCCACGCGCTGGTCGAGGAGGCCGCGCTGCTGGGTGAGGACGGCGGCGTCTACTACTACCAGCTGACCCTGGTGCCGTGGCTTGCGATGCTGAAGCTGGGCCGCGACAGCCGCCTGTTTCAGGACCGCAACGTGGTCGACATCCTCACCGAAGTGTTTGACGGCCACGCCATCGCCCGCGGCGGCTACCGCTTCGACCTGCGCCGCGAGTATCCGCCGCGCAGCTACTGCGTCCAGTACCGCGAGAGCGACTTCAACTTCATCAGCCGGTTGTGTGAGGAAGAAGGCCTTTTCTACTATTTCGAGCATGCCGGGGACGGCGTCAGCGACGCTGACGGCAGTGCGCAGCGCGAGGGCAGGGAAGACAGTAACGCCAGCGGCGGCCGTCAGGCTTTCGACGGCCACCGGCTGGTCATCACCGATGACGTCGACACCTGTCCGCCGGTCCGCCCGCAGGCGATCCGCTTCCATCGCCAGGCCGCCACCGAGACCGAGGATGCCCTGAACCAGTGGGGCGGCGTGCGCCGTGCCCAGCCCACCCGCGTCAGCGTCGGCACCTTTGACTACAAGCAGCCCGCGCTGACCAAGCGTACCGGACTCGACACTTTCGATGATCAGGGCAACCTGCCCGCCACCGAAGTCTATGACTATGCCGGCGAGTACTATTACCACGGCCACGATCGCGGCGAGCGCCTGACCGAGAACCGGCTCGAGGCCCACGAGTCGCTGGCCAAACGCTTTCACGGCGCCGGCGGGGCGCGTCAGCTGCAGGCCGGCCACTGGTTCGAACTCACCCAGCACCCGCTGCACGACACCGGCGGCGAGGCCGAACGTCAGTTCCTGCTGCTGGGCATCACCACGCATGCCGAGAACGCCCTGCCGGTCTCGGCCCATCTCAAGCGTCTGCCCGGCAGTCTGCAGGCCGAAATGGACGTCGCCCGTCGTGCCCATGGTCTGGATGAAGATCAAAAGGAAGACGGTGATCAGAGCGCCGAGCTGCTCGACAACTACCGCAGCGCCGGCACCGGCCACTTCCTCGTCGACATCGAGGCTCAGCGCCGCAGTCAGCCCTATCGCACCGCGCTGACCCATCGCCGCCCGGTGATCGGCGGCCCGCAGACCGCCACCGTGGTCGGTCCTGAAGGCGAGGAGATCCACACCGATCACCTCAACCGGGTGCGCGTCCAGTTCCACTGGGATCGTACTGGTCAGCGCAATGAACAGTCCGGCGTGTGGCTGCGGGTGGCCCAGCCCAGCGCCGGCGGCGGCTGGGGCGGGGTGTTCGTGCCCCGCGTCGGTCAGGAAGTGCTGGTCGATTTCCTCGAGGGCGATGCCGACCGCCCGCTGATCACCGGGCGCATCTACAACGGTGAGCAGACCCCCGATTGGCACAGCAACGGCCTGCTCTCCGGCATCAAGAGCAAGACCTACCGAGGCAGCAAGTACAACGAACTGGTGTTTGATGATGCCACCGATCAGGAGCGGGTGCGGCTCAACTCGGAACACTCGAAAAGCCAGCTCAACCTCGGCTACCTGATCCATCAGAACGGCAACCACCGCGGCGCCTTCCGCGGCACCGGCTTCGAGCTGCGCACCGACGCCTATGGCGCCATCCGCGCCAATGAAGGCCTCTACCTCTCCAGCTGGGGCCAGCTCGGCGCCAGCGGCGATCAGCTCGATCTGTCCCCCGCACGCGACCAGATCCAGAGTGCCTGGAATTTGTCCGACACGCTCAGCCAGAGCGCGGCGGATCACAACGCTGACCCCTTCGAGACGCTGGAAGGCCTTAAGAAGGCCGGTGATGACGCCGATGACCGCTACGGCAACAGCGAGCAGCTGGCCGATGCCGACCAGAACAGCGCGCGCGGCGCCAGTGAATCCGGCGGACGAGGGGAGTCTGCCCGCATGAAGGCCCCATGGTTGCATTTGGCCTCGCCGGCGGGCATCACCATGAGCACGCCGGAATCCACCCATCTGGCGCAGGGGCGCTCGCTAAGTGTGTCGACCGGCGAAGACATGAGCATTGCCACTGGCCGTAGCCTTGTGGCTTCTATTGCCGAGAAGCTCTCGCTGTTTGTCTATCGCGCCGGCATCAAGCTCTTTGCGGCCAAGGGCAAGGTGGAAGTACAGGCTCAGAGCGATGAGATGGCGCTGACGGCGCAGAAGAATGTAAAGATCACCTCCACCGAAGGACGGGTACAGATCAATGCCGCCAACGGCATTCTGCTCAGCAGCGGCGGTGGCTACATCCGCATCGAAGGCGGCAACGTCGAGATTCACGGCCCCGGCAATATTGATGTGAAGGGCGCGCAGCACGTGTTCGACGGCCCGGCGAGCATGGAGGTGGCGATGCCTTACTTGCCCGAGGCAGAACTGACAGACTGCCCGACTGGCACCAAAAACGCGTCGGGCGCTGGTCAGGGCACCAGCAAGGTATAGCGTCATGGAAAATATTCAAGACGTCAGATCCTTGCATCGGTACTTGCTGTTGGATCCAGTGCTGCACGATCCACTGGAGGCCTCTCGACGTGCGTTGCAGTCCATGCAAAAAGCCATGCCGCCAGAAGTCTATCTAATCGATGATCCACGCGTAGACAGAGCGCCCGAGGCGCGGCTTCGCCTGTATGTGGTTCCGGAAGGGAGCGAGCTGGACCAGCAGATAGAGCGCTGGATGGTGTCGGAAAAAGACCGGAAGAGTATCTGTGGCTGGTTGAGTACCCACTATTCACTGCACATGCTGGGCAGGCATCTTCAGCGCATGCTGATTCAGCCTGTACCGGATGGCACGCGCATGCTGCTGCGTTTTTTTGACCCACGCGTACTCCATCATTTGAGACAGATCCTCTCTTCGGAGCAGTTGGGGTGCCTGCTGGGACCGATAAAATCCTGGCGGTACCCCGATATCAACGGAAACTGGAATCGCCTCACGTCTTCCTCTTTAGGGTTGCACCAGCCAGGCCTGACCGGTGAACAGTGGCGCTCAATCGAGCGTCTCTCCGCCATCAATCTTTGTATTCAGGCATGGCAGCACAATGTCAAAGGTGCCTCCCTGCCTGATGATGCCTCCATCAAAGTGGATCATCTTCTTGAAAAAGCCTTTCATCACGACATCAAAGAGCAGACCGAAATGGTGGCCTTCGTTTTACATGGTCTGGCCACGCAGCCTGACTTTGATGATCATCCCATCATGCAGAAGCTGCTACGGAAAAGGCGTTTTGAAAAGACAGGCTATCTGGCACTGACAGATGCGCTTGGTGAGACGGATTGGCAAGCCATTGCCGGCAACAGGTTACAAAAGGATCAAATCGTATGACGACGCCCAATGCAGCTACCGCTAACAGCACGGCCAGAGGGCAGGGATGTGCCGGTCTTCTGGCGCAGGATTGCCGTTACTGCATGCGTCAGGGGCTTCCCATACTGCCAGTGCGCTATGCGGTGTGTCAGCTGGATGAAAATCTTGGCGTTACGCCTTTGCCTGAAGACCGCATCAAGGAACTTTACCCGACTGATCATGAAGGACAAATCGCCGAGCTGGATCTACAGACATCGATTAATGAAGAAGGTCATCAGCAAAAAGGAACGCATCAAAAGAGTAAATATATTCTGCGCAAACTGCGTAATGGGTTTCTCTATGTCTACGACGAAGGCAACGCCCAGTGGTTTGCCTACGCCATCAGCGATACATCAGAGCTTTTGCAGTTTCCACCCTCCGCGCCGCCAACTGATCTAAAGCCGGAACCCTTCGTCTGTAACAAGGCGGCACACCGCGCCAGTGCCTGTCTGGTCACGCTTCCCAATGTGACCCGGACGGGCAAGGCCTGGTTTGCCTATGTCGAGTCGCCCTGGTCCGAAGCACATCTTGAGCGGGTTGCCGGAGACAGCTCCTGGCGAGAGCAGAACATGCAATGCTTTGATGTTAACCAGTGGTTGGGAAGCGGTCAGACCGATTATGCCTTTGCACAACAAGAGATCGAAACGCTGGTGCCTGAATACAATACCGGTCAGGCATCTGATATTCCCGTGAGTGAAAGCCTGAAAGAACATCGCTTCTCTCGTCCTGTCGGCATTGATAGCCATGAAGATCTGATGGCCATGATGAATGCCCGGATTGAGAACAACCGTGATCTCGAGGGCAAGGCAGGCCAGGGCGTCATGCTGGCCATCAAGGACGAAGTCGGCATTATTGAAGAGTTGAATTATGCCCGCCAGAAGCCTCTGGAAAAAATGCGCGAATTCCAGGGTAAAAACGGTGGAATAAACGCAAGACGATCGCAGTGGTATGCCTCGGTCGTGCAGCTAAGAGAAGCATTGGAGCAAGCCGCAGAGAACAAAAAAGACGCTGTCGATGAAGAGTATGATGAAAAGCTTGCCGAGGTCAGTCAAAACCTTGAAGAAGAAAAGGATCAGTTTCACAGAAACTGGCAGCACAGATACAACGAAGCTACAGACGAGTCAGAAAGAGCCAGGCTGACGGCCTTGAAGGAACAAAGCGTTGATGAAAATGGTTATCCTATTTTTTCCGAGTACATGCCTCAATATCGACAGCTGCAAGTTATAAAACAAAGTAAAAGATCAAAGGTTGAAAATGACCTTGATGATACGCTAAATGAATTTACCGATTACTACGACGGTGAAAAAGAAGAAAAAATAAAAGAGGATATCGTTGAGTATCAGAAGGCAATAGATGAACGGGTTCCCTTCATTGATGCCGACTACGCGCAATGGGTTTTTTATGGGCTTAATGCTGCGCTGGGTCGCTATGACGACCGTGACTCCGGGAATGGCCTGTGTGTCACCACCATTATCAGCAGTGCGTTGGAAGGCGGGGTGCTTTCAGAAAACAGCCGCTGGCTATGGCAGCAATTGCTAGAACAGCTCTATTTTCACTACTCCATTCTGATCAAGGCCTACCTGCACAATCACCGTGAAAGCATTGACGCCTTCGTTGCTGACACTGCCTCATTAAAGGATACGCACTCCTTTTTTGGGCAATTAAAACTCAAGGAGTGGTTTGATCAGATCAAGGCGTTGAGAAAAATCAAGAAAGGTGGCTGGAATCTCCCCGATTTTAACGTCTTTCATGACGCCATCAATCGGCTAAGCAGTACGGGTGTAAGTACCTCCAGCGCTCTTTTGGCGCACGAGGCAGCAGATGGCGTCGCCAGCCAGCAGCCCCCCACCGTAAATTCCGGCCCGATGGTGCAGTTCGCCCGTCTATTGCAGGTCAATGACCTGGTCATGACGCGCGACGGTACCTTTGAGCAGCAGGCCTCTTATGCTGTGGAGGTGAAGATCACCATGGGGGAGTATGACCGCACTCTGCGCTATCTGGCGCACCGGGACGGTTCCCCTGTGCTTTCTGATAAAAGAGCCTATCGCTATATCGGAGATATCGAAAACGGTGAGCGTATTGGCGGTAATTTCGTGGAAGCCCGGTTGGCCGATGATACTCAACTGAAAGTGCTCTGGATTGTTCGTGATACAGAGCTCGACCAGTTTGCCAGTTATGTGGAAGCCGACGCCATACGGGAGGGAGGAAACCCTCGGTCCATCATGCTTGATGAGCAGACCATGATGGCGGAGGCGTTCAACAAGCGCCTGCGTGACCGTCTGACAGGCGCTGATGCCGCCTTCAAGCACATCAGTACGCTCTTTACCGTCATCGGCTTTTTCGAAGCCGCGAAAGAAACGAGTGAAAAACCGGCAAGTTTTGATCACTGGTGGAGATTGGTCAGCAGTGTCGTCGGTGTGGCTCAGCTGGTGACCGAAAGGGCGGCTGCCTCTCAGGCCAGAAAAGGGCTGCAAATGGCGGGTGGCCATGCCATGGCCCGGGTCAGTACGAGTGTAGCGCTGGAGAAGATCGGCAAGGGCTTTGGCGTGGCCAGCAGCGCCATCGGCATTATTGATGGCTTTAGAACGCTCAGTGAAGCCGGTGTCATGGCCCGTCGAGGAGAGCTCAGCTCACGTGTCAAAACAAAGACCTTCCTGGGCAGCATCAGTATTGCCGGCGGTGTACTGGCCATTGCCTGTGGCTCACTGGTACTGATACCGGCCGTGATCGGGCTGATGACCCTGGTTGGTGCTTATATGCTGGTCCAGCTGGTGCCACTCAATATAAGAACCTGGCTGAGACGAAGCCTGTATGGGATAGAGCAGGATGGATTCAGGATGCCGCCCTTTGAGGATGCTGTCAGCGAACAGGAATCCCTTAAAATGGTATTCAGCGGTATCACGATCGATCTGACAAAGAACAAGACCAACGATGAAAACATATGGCTGAGGATGGCATCCCCTTACAATCCAAGTTCAGAAAAAAATATGTCGGTGCATATTACAATTGAGAGTGTGTCTGATTTAGAGGGGGTTATAGTTTTTTCTTTGGATGAAAGAGATGGAAAAGAACTGATTAAGGGGCAACAGTATGTTTATCGCCCTCAAGAAAGTAAGCTTTTTACTAAGTCAATAGATGAGGTTGGTGAGGGTGCGTTTCGAAGTAATAGTGAAAGGTTTGTTGAGGTTGATAGTGAAGAGCTTTACGAGCCAAAAGTGGTGAGGAGTGAGGGTAGTATAGTTAAGTGGTATTTAGAGTATAGTTATGATCCTAATCTTTTTTTAAAAGTTGAATATGAGGGTGATGGGGTTATTTATGGTAATGATGAGATCGCTTTTTAATTTTCTTTTTGTGTTTTTATTGTTGTGGCCATATTCAGTTATGGCAGGGGATGATTTTTTTAGTTATTCAGATGTTAGGAGCGTGCTGGAAAAAGAAAATATTAGAGAAATCGAAAAAATGGCGGCCGATAATGCTAAATACTCTTATGTAGCAGCTTTGGCTTATCTAAATGGAGTGGAAATCGATGGCAATAAAGTCGACGTTGATAAGAAAAAAGGTATTTGTTTTTTAAAAAAATCTTCTGAAAAAGGTTTTGCGGCAGCCAACTATTCCCTTGGTAATGCTTACTATAAAGGTTATGGAGTAAAAAAAGACGCAAGTAAATGGCTTTTTTATACTGAAAGAGCGGCAAAAGCTGGTTATCCAGATGCCCAAAAATCTTTGGCTCAAGCTTATTCTAGCAAAAAAAGAAAAAGAGAGTTTTTCGATTTAAAAAAGTCGGCATATTGGTATGAGGAATGGGCGAAAAGTGGGGATCCTTATGCTTTAACTTCAGTAGGTAACATGTATAACGATGGTGTGGGTGTTAAAAAGAATAAAGAAAAAGCCTTCTATTGGTACAATCAAGCTGTACAGCAGGACTTTATGAGTGCTCAAAGAGAGATAGCTTCTCTTTATGCGTCAGGCGAAGGTGCTGAAAAAGATCTCGTCATGGCCTACATGATGTACGATCTTGGGGGCACTGCTGGTATAGAGGGAAAGAAAAAAGTGGCTCAGGAAATGACAGAAGATCAGATCAAGGAGGCCATTACAAAATCCAGACGGTGGCAGGAAGACCACAAGGCATTCCGGCCCAGCTACAGTGGGCTCGAATACCAGCCTGATGGCAGCTATCGCTGATCTATTTTTCTTGAGCAATACAAAAACGCCGTGGCCCGTGCCACGGCGTTTTTATTTGAGAATTTTTTGGTTAGTTATCCCCTTTCTGTAGCTGGCTACTGAGCGGTCATCGTGTCTAATTAACAGCCATGCCATGGCCCGGGTCAGTACGAGTGTAGCGCTGGAGAAGATCGGCAAGGGCATTGGTGTGGCCAGCAGTACCATCAGTTTCGTTGATGACTTAGAACGTTTATTGAATCTAATGCTGGAGTAGCGAAGCACCGTTATAACTCTTCAGCCTTATCAAAATGATCATGACACACACAGCACAGCTTGTTGCCATCAAGGTCACGCAGGTAGGCACCGTAAAAATAGTCATGATACTGCGAGCGAAGGGCCGGCGCGCCTTCGTCGGTGCCACCCAGGGCTATGCCGATGGCGTAAAACTGATCGACAATCTCATGGCTGTGCGCCTTGAAGGCGACCATCGTTCCGTTACCAGGCGCTGCGGCGTTCTGATCGAAGGGACTGCAGACCAGGAAGATGATTTTTTCCTGTGGGGCGGCGTAGCATAGCCATGAGTGGTCGCTGTCCTCGTCATCATGTCGATAAAGACCGATGCACCCCAGCAATGGATCATAAAATTCTCTGGCTTGCGCCAGATCGTTACTTCCTACCATGACATGACTCAGCATGATCTGTGGCTCCGGCATCTGCTGTTCTGGCAGGTGTTCATTGGTACAACCAAACGTACGGTTATTCTGTCATAACATTATGATTAAATGAGCAGACAATAACAGTGCCGGGCAGACTGAATCCCCAGGGTAGCGCCAGCATGATCGAAAGAGCATTGAAAGAGGCGTTACCAGGGGGGGGGGAAGAAGGGCAGATGATGATGAAAATCGCGACTACTGCCTGGAGACAGTAGCCGCGATCAGCTTCCATGCTTGTAAAAGCAGTCCATGCTTCAGGCATTCCATGCGCGGTGTGGTTCCTTCCACCTGCTCAGACTATTCACCCTGACGGCAACGTGCCATAGCGGCCACTCAAAAAAGAGCCCAATCTGATACCCGGCATAAAATGATTCAGGTTATTGATCCAGTTTATTAGCCGCGCTTCTGAAGGTGTTGCTCAATGAGTGCTCTCAGGTGAACAGTGACATGAGATCGCGCAGGAGCTGAAGGGTATTGCTGATGGCTTCTGCCATGAGGGTGATCTCCGTAAACGGTCAGAACAACAGGGCATCAGCGAGCGGAGTGATAAACAAAGTCATCGCTGGCGCGCTGGTAGCGGCTTGTTCCCAGAGTGCCGGCCTCGGCGCGTTCGCCACTGCGCTGCATGGCTTCACAGCTGATGTCGGTATGGCCGGTGAAGGGCATCAGGCCGGTGCTGACGGCGGTTTTCAGTACGGCGTAGCATACACCATTATTGAAGGGTTCAAGTTCTGCATCACTATAGTGATGGTCGCCTGAATACGTCAGTTCGATATTGATATCGTCGGCGGTCAACGAGCGAATATCGTAGCCCACCAATCGTTCATCCTTGAGCATGCTGTCGAGCGTGTCGGTAAACGGAGCCGTCGGAAGTGCTTCGGCCTGGGCCATTGAAAGCCCGCTGAATAGACAAGTGCCAACCAGCAGAAACAGCGATAAAAATTTTCGGTTCATGTCACCCTCATCGTGATGATGTACTAATATTCTGGCTGCTTTGACACCAGGCCGCTGTGCTGAAAAAAAGATGGCACAGGTTAAATTGGCGTATGGTTAAATTCTTGCCTAGTCTGCAAAGTGCCTGTTTTCGAAAAGGAGAATTCGAAATGACGTTCAAGGGTATCGCTACTACCGCAGTACTTGCATCTGTTATCGGACTGGCGGGTTGTTCCGGCGCCGATGTGCAAAATCAATCACCCTATGCGCAGGCTGATGGTCGTTATCAGGGCACGCTGCCGTGTGCTGACTGTGCCGGTATCAAGACCAATCTTGAGATCCGCAATCAGGACAACACTGGTGCAAGCTTCATGCTGGAAAGCACCCGTGTCGGCCAGAGTGAAAAGCCGCTGCAAACTCAGGGCCAGGTCCTGATCAAGCAGAATGTGGGGCCCAACAGCTACCCACTGGTGTATGAATTGAAAAACGGTCAGGGCAACACCATTTACAACCTGCTGCCGGTTGGCAATGGTGATATGCGTCTGCTGGATCGCAACTATTCACGTATCGATTCCAGTGACAACCTGACACTCAAGCGCATTCAATAAGCAATGCCTGAGTTCAAATAACCCGGCCCCTTGTGGCCGGGTTTATTGTAGGTCTCAACGTTGTGATAGAGGAAGTTGACATGGGTGATCTGTCTGAAGAAATGAGGATGCCAACGGCGTGTCCTGAATGCGGCAGTCATAGTGTTCGCCTGTCAGAAGCACACAACCCTGATGACAAGGTGTTCTGCTCTTCGTGCAATACGCTGCGTGGTCAGTATGCCGATCTGCAAAAAGAGCTTGAGAGCAAGCCAAAAAGCGAAGCCGAAAGGTTGCTTGAAGAAGTGGTCAACAAAAAGAGCAATGCTCCGGACCAGTCATAACGACGCTGGATGTCCTGACCGCTCATACCGTATTAAAAAGGCCCGCTTCCATGGAAGCGGGCCTTTGCGTTGCAGCGTTCAAGCTTTGCCGGTATCAGCTCTTGATGCCGCCCCAGTTGCGGCGATGGCAGTCACATTGACTGTCCTGGCAGGACTGATTGTCCGGATGTGCCGTTGCGCAGGCTTCACAGCAATAAAACTTGCCGTTCACCTCGGTTGCCGTATCGGGAACAACGCATTCACAGTAAGGGCAATCACAGATGTGCTGTGGCATGAGGCTCTCCTTTTCAAATGAAATCGCATGACGCCATGAGCTGTCTCAAGCATAGGTTATTGTGAGCAAAGCGTGCCCTCGACCCCCTAACCCATGAAGGCATTGGCGATGAAAAGCCCCACAAGTGCGGTGGCCCAGCCCAGCGTGGTCGGCACGGAGACGACCAGCATCTGATGTTTGGCATTCTTGACGCCCAGCATCCGATTGACCACCCAGAAGTAGCTGTCATTGAAGTAGCTGAAAAACAGCGCGCCCAGACAGGCCGCCTGAGCCGCCAGCACCATGTTGACGTCCGGCATGGCGGCAAGAATGGGCGCTGAAATGGATGCCCCCGTAATCATCGACACCGTGCCGCTGCCCTGAGCAAAGCGCACCAGGGTGGCAATGATGAAGGGAATCAAAAATGCCGGCAGGGCCAGCGAGGCCACCTGCGCACCAATATAATCCCCGGCGCCGCTGGCGCGCAGTACCGCGCCCAGTGCGCCCCCGGCACCGGTAACCAGCAAAATGATGCCGGCGCTTTCCACGCCCTTTTCCAGATGATTGAGCACCTCTTCGCGCGGCATTTTGGGCACCAGCCCATACACGGCGACCAGCACCCCGATGCCCACGGCAATGACCGGATTACCGAAAAAAGTAATCAATTGACCGATCACGGAGCTTCCAGGCGCTACGCTGTCATCAAGGCTTGCCAGCGCACTAAACAGCGTATTGAGAAAGATCAGACCGATCGGCAGCGCAATGGGCATGATGGAGCGCACCAGAGAGGGCAGTTCCTGTTCGCCGGGCTGCATCTGCTCCGTGGTCGCATCCTCGGTGGGGGCCAGGCCCTGACCCGTGTCGCGCTCGATCATGGCCTCGATGCGCGGGCCCATGAATCGGGCATACAGCACCATGACGATCAGTGCTGGCGCGGTGAACACGATCCCCCAGGCGATCATTAACCCGATATCGATCCCGAAAATACCGGCCACGCCCAGCGGGCCCGGCGTTGGCGGGACGGCGCTGTGGGTCACGATCAGACCGGAACCCAGCGCTATCCCCAGCGTCAGGATCGAGCGCCCGCTGCTGCGTGACAGCGCCCGTACCAGTGGGTTGAGGATGACGTAGGCGGAATCACAAAAGATCGGGATCGAGACGATATAGCCGGTCAGCGCCATGGCCCAGTCCTCGCGCTCCTTGCCCAGCAAACGCAGGATGGTGCGGGCCAGTCGCTGTCCCGCACCGGAGACCTCCAGAATACGCCCCATCATGACGCCAAACCCGATGACCAGGCCAATGGTGGCAAGCGTTGCCCCGAACCCGGTCGTAATGGCGCCAATGACATCGTTGGCCGGCATGCCGCCGATCAAGCCGGCAAGCGAGGCGGCGGTGACCAGCGCCAGTAACGCGTGCACGCGGGTTTTCAGTACCAGAAAGATCATCACAAAGATGGCAATGCCCAGGCCAATAATGACCTGGGGACCTGCAATGGTGGCATCTGTCATGACGGGAGTTTCCCTGAATGAAAAGTGTTGGCGCTGGAGCGGATTGACCCGGCCCTGAAGGCCGCGCGCGATCAGCCCTGCTGGCGGCTCATGTAATGCTGATGGGCACGCACGATGTCATCGAATTGCTCATCGACCCCAAAGCCCAGTGACAGGGCGTATTGGTTATCAAAAAGCGGCGCCCAGCTGTACACGATCGCCTCGATCTGAGCGTCACGCTCGTAGCGGATCAGTGACGCTGTTTCGGGTCCGGCCACGCGCTCAAGACTTTCGATCATCTCCGTGACCCTGATCGACATGCCCGGCAGGTTGATGGTGCGACAGGCCTCCATACGCTCGCCTTCAAGAGAGAGGGCGTGAGCAAGATTGTTGATGATGGTCTCCGGCGAGCAGATCCAGATGGCAAAGTCCGGGTCGATCGGACAGACCGCCTCTTCACCGCCCAGCGGCTCACGAATGATGGAGCTGGCAAACGAGGACGCTGCCCGGTTTGGACGTCCGGGGCGGACCACAATGGTCGGTAGCCGACACACCCGGCCATCGATGAAACCGCGCCGGCTATAGTCGTTGACCAGCAGTTCGCTCATGGCTTTCTGGGTGCCGTAGGAAGACAGCGGCTGCGGCGCGGTCTGTTCGGTCAGCGGCGAGGGCATGCCGGGGCCAAATACCGCCAGTGAACTGCTGAACAGAAAACGGATGTGATTGCCACGATGTCGGCAGGCTTCGAGCAGTGAGCGCGTGGCATCAAAATTGACCTGCATGCCCTGATCAAATTCCGCCTCGGCGTGAGAGCTGACAATGGCGGCCAGATGGCAGACGGCAATGGTATCGTCACGAAAGGCGCGCTCAATGACGGCCGGATCACTGATATCGCCCACGATGGAGTCGATACGGGCGTCTTCCACCGGGCAGGGGGCCAGATCAAGGCTGGTGATATGGCTGATGGGCTGACCTGCCAGCGTTCCCTGCTCGAGCAGTTTCATGGCCAGTCGTGCGCCCAGAAATCCGGCGGCGCCCGTAATGATGATGTGCATAGCCTGCTTCCTTGTGTCAGTTGTCGGACAGCTTCCTGTAAGCCCTGTGGGTGTCGATATCAGTGACCGCCTGCCTGAATGAACAAGTGCGTCGAGCGATATCATTCAAGAAGGTATTGAGTGTTGCTCTTTTTTTTGTAATGTTGTCTGACAACTATTGGGCGGGGCAATATGATCATTGGTCGAACACCCGGCGTTGAAGCGTCGTTTCTTTCAGGGCCGCGTCTGACATGGAGGAGGGCGCACCATGACTGATTCGCCATCAGGCAACCGCGTGTCGGACAAAAAAGTCTCGGACAGGAACGTCTCGGAAAGGGCCCCCGGACTTGCCGAACAGATTGCCAATGCGCTGACACGGGCCATCCATACCGGTGAGCTGTACGCCGGGCAGCGCCTGCCGACCGAGGCAGCGCTCGGGGAGCGTTATGAGGTCAGTCGTTCGGTGGTACGCGAGGCCATTTCCATGCTGCGCAATGCCGGTCTTGTCGTCTCAAGGCGCGGCAGCGGCAGTTTCGTGGCCGATGAGCCAAGGGTCTCGCTGGTACAGGCGTTGCCCGGTGAGTCACTGGCCTCGGTGCTGCATCTGCTGGAGCTGCGTCGTGCGCTGGAAGGCGAGGCAGCCTTTCATGCCGCAACGCGCTGCTCGCGGGCGCAGCTGCGAAGATTGCGCAATGCCATGGTCGATATCGATGAGGCCGTGGAAGCCGGCGAGTCCGGCGTCGAGCAGGACATGGCCTTTCATCGCGCTGTTGCCGAGGCCTCAAACAATGAGTACTTCATCACGGTTCTGGATTTCTATAACCGCTTCCTGCATCAGGCCATCAGCCTGACCCGACGCAATGAGGCGCGACGTGACACCTTTGTAGCTGAAGTCATCAGCGAGCATGACGCCATTCTTGAAGCCATCGCCCGAGGGGATGGCGATGCGGCGCGACAGGCGGCGTGGTGGCACATGGATCAGGCCCGCAGGCGCCTGAGTGATATACCGCCATCGTTGATCGAGGCGTTCGAGCACACTGGCAACGACGGTCAGCATTAATTTCAGCATGGACTGATTTTATCAAGGAGTAATCGCATGGCAGACAGACTCAGAGCAGGCGTGATCGGGTTGGGGTCAATGGGCATGGGGATGGCGTCATCGCTGATCCGTGGCGGGTTCGATACCCTGGGCTGCGATATCAACGCCAGCGCCCTTGAAAGACTCACGGCCGAGGGGGGAAGGCCGGTCGCCAATCCCGCCGAGATGGGGCGTCAGGTCGATATCGTCTTTCTGGTGGTCGTCAATGCCGCCCAGATGCGTCAGGTACTGATGGGAGACGACGGCCTGGCCTCGACTCTGGCGCCCGGCAGCATCGTGGTGGGTTGTGCCACGGCCGCACCGGACGATGTGATCGCGCTGGCGGCTGAGCTGGCCGGTCAGGGCATCGACTATCTCGATATTCCCATCTCGGGCGGGTCCGTCAAATCCGCCGCCGGCGAGCTGACGTTGATGGCCTCCGGCCCCTCAAGCGTGTTCGAGCGTGCCCAGCCGGCACTGGATGCCATCGCGGCCACCATCTTTCGTCTGGGCGAGGCGCCCGGGCAGGGCTCGCAGGTCAAGCTGGTCAACCAGCTGCTGGCGGGCGTGCATATTGCCGCGGCGGCCGAGGCGATGGCCTACGGCATCAAAAGTGGCTGTGACCCCCAAACGCTGTATGAGGTGATCACCAAAAGCGCCGGTAACTCCTGGATGTTTGAAAACCGCGTGCCGCACATTATCGACGGTGACTATACGCCGCGCTCGGCGGTGGACATCTTCGTCAAGGATCTGGGGCTGGTGCATGACACGGCACGCGCCGAGCGCTTTCCGCTGCCCATGACCGCCCAGGCACTGACCATGTTCAGCCAGGCCTCTTCCATGGGCTATGGCCGCGAAGATGATGCAGGCGTGGTGCGCATCTTCCCGGGAATCGATCTGCCCACCCGGGCTGCCAACGACTGATGCCTTGAACCAGGGAGAATCCCATGCCATTGCTGGGCTGTATTGCAGATGATTTTACCGGCGCCACCGACCTGGCCAGTCAGCTGGTCAGTGTCGGCATGCGCACCGTGCAGACCATCGGTGTGCCGGACGAAGGGCTGTCCGATGACCTTCAAAGCGTCGATGCCGTGGTGGTGGCGCTCAAGAGCCGAACCATCCCTGCAAAAGAGGCGATCGAACAGTCGCTGGCAGCGCTTGAATGGCTTCAGGCGCGCGGCTGCGAGCAGTTTTATTTCAAGTATTGCTCCACTTTTGATTCCACACCCGAGGGCAACATCGGACCGGTGACCGAGGCGCTGATGCAGGCGCTGGACGTGCCCTTTACCGTGGCCTGTCCCGCGCTGCCGGCCAATCGCCGCACGGTTTACAACGGCTACCTGTTTGCCAACGGGGTGCCGCTCAATGAAAGCGGCATGCAGGATCATCCGCTCACCCCGATGACGGATGCCAATGTGGTGCGCGTCATGGGCAGTCAGACCCACCACCGGGTCGGGCTGGTCGACTTTGATTGCGTACGCCTGGGCAGCGAGGCCGTTCGAAGCCGTTTTGACGCGCTGCAGGCGGATGGCGTTGGCGTGGCGATTCTTGATGCCATCGAGCAGCGCGATCTGGAAACGCTCGGTGAGGCCTGTCGAGACCTGCGTCTTGTCACTGCCGGTTCGGGTCTGGCGCTGGGCCTTCACGCCCGCTGGGCCAATCAGCTGACCGGTGACCGCGCTGCCGAATTACCGGCCACTTCAGGACGGGAGGCCATCCTCAGCGGCAGCTGCTCACGCGCGACACTGGCCCAGATTGAACACGCCAAAGCGCACTATCCCCATTATCGCCTTGATGCACTGGCATTGGCCGAAGACTATCAGGGGCAGGTAGACGGCGCGCTGGCCCTGGCACGAGCGCATCTCGACGCGTCACCCGTGCTGATCTATGCCAGCGCCTCTCCTGACAATGTCAAAAAGGCGCAGCAGGCGCTGGGCGTGCAGGCAGCCGGCGAGATTGTCGAGCGCGCGCTGGGAGAGATTGCCGCGGCCCTGGTCACGGATCTGGGTGTGCGCCGCCTGCTGGTGGCAGGGGGCGAAAGCTCCGGCGCCGTGGTCAGTGCACTTGAGGTGAAAGGCCTTCAGATCGGGCCGAGTATCGACCCGGGGGTGCCCTGGACCGTGACGCTGGGCAGCCATGCGCGGCTGGCACTGGCGCTCAAGTCGGGTAATTTTGGCGCGGAAGATTTCATGACAAAGGCCTGGGAGACAATGCCATGAGCCATATCCATACGCACTCGGAAGAAAACCGCCTGCGCGAGGAGATCAGCGAGATCGGACGCGCCTTTCGTCAGCTGGGCATGGCGCCCGGTACCTCCGGCAACATCAGCGCCAAATGCGAGGGCGGCTGGCTGATGACGCCGACCAATGCAAGTCTTGGGGCGCTGGACCCGGCCGAGATCTCAAAGCTCGACTGGGAAGGCAATCTGATCTCCGGCAAACCGCCGACCAAGGAGTCCTTTCTCCATCGCGCCTTCTATGAGTCGCGCGAGGAGGCCGGCGGGGTCATCCATCTGCACTCGACCTACGCCACGGCCGTTTCCTGTCTGGCGGGGCTGGACGCCAACTCCTGTCTGCCGCCCATCACGCCCTATTTCGTGATGCGCGTGGGGCGTCTGCCGCTGTTGCCTTATTTCCGTCCGGGCGACCCGGCCATGGGGGAGGCGGTGCGTGAATATGCCTCCAATTACAGTGCCGTACTGCTGGCCAATCATGGCCCGGTGGTCGCCGGCAAGAGCCTTGAAGCCGCGCGTAATGCCATTGAGGAGCTCGAGGAGACCGCGCGTCTGTTCCTGATGCTCCAGGGGCACAGTATCAACATGCTGAGTGAGGCGCAGATTGATGATCTGCGCGAGCAGTTTGGCGCCCGCTGGTAGGGCGCCGTGTTTCCGGCGCCTTCGGGCGCCGGGCCATGAAGGTCTGTTGTCATCCATTGTTTAAAGGAGCGCTCATGCCGCGTTTTGCTGCCAACCTCACCATGATGTTCAACGAAGTCTCCTTTATGCAGCGCTTTGAACAGGCCGCGGCTCAGGGCTTTGAAGCGGTAGAGTATCTCTTCCCCTATGCCTTTGAGGCCGACGACATTGCCCGAGAGCTCAAGCGTTGTGACCTTAAACAGGTGCTGTTCAATCTGCCCGCCGGAGACTGGGAAGCCGGCGAGCGCGGTCTGGCCGCGCTGCCCGGGCGCGAACGCGAGTTTCGTGACAGCGTCGAGACGGCCATTCGCTATGCGCGCGCACTGAACTGTCCGAGGGTGCATGCCATGGCCGGGGTGGCCGGCGAGGGGGCTGATCTTTCGGCCATGCACGATACGTATCTGAACAATATTCGCCTTGCCGCGTGTCGACTGGCCGAGGAAGGCATTACGCTGCTGCTCGAGCCGATCAATAGCCGCGATATGCCGGGGTATTTCCTGAACCATCAGCACGACGCGCACGAGATCATTGAAACGCTCGGCGAGCCCAATGTTCGGGTGCAGATGGACTTCTACCACACCCAGATCATGGATGGCGATATCTGGACCACCTTTGAGGAGTACCGTGAAGGGGTCGGCCATATCCAGATTGCCGGTGTGCCCGAGCGTCACGAGCCCGATACCGGTGAGGTCAACTATCCCTGGCTGTTCGAGCAGCTGGATCAGGCCGGATTTGAGGGCTGGCTGGGCTGTGAATACACGCCCCGCGGTGAGACGGCAGCGGGGCTTGAGTGGTTCAACCCGTGGCGTCGTCGCTGACGCCACGGGGGCGGGGTTGATGTCCGGCTCAGGTGGGCTCGGTCAGCCCGAGCATTGAGCCTTCCTGCTCGGCGGCCAGATGCCAGGAGAGTGCTTTTTCCAGGCAGTGTGGCGTGTGGCCGCCGCGCTGGCATGCCTCGCGGAAATAGGCACGCAATGCCGGCCGGTATAGCGGGTCAGCACAGTGCTCGATGATGATGTCGGCCCGCTCGCGGGGTGCCAGACCACGCAGGTCGGCCAGGCCATGCTCCGAGACCAGAATATCGACATCGTGTTCGCAGTGATCCACGTGACTGACAAAGGGCACGAAGCTTGAAAGGGCACCGTTTTTGGCCGTCGATTTGGTAATAAAGATCGACAGATGGCCGTTGCGGGCAAAATCCCCCGAACCGCCGATGCCGTTCATCATCCTGGTGGCGTTAACGTGGGTCGAATTCACGTTGCCGTAAATGTCGGCCTCAAGCGCCGTATTGATGGCAATGATCCCCAGGCGCCGAACAATGCCCGGGTGGTTCGACATCTCCTGAGGGCGCAGCACGATGCGGTCTCTATAGTCGGCCAGGTGTGGCCAGATACGTTGGCCGCACTCTTCGGAAAGCGTGATCGAGCTGCCCGAGGCAAAGGTCATCTTGCCGCTGTCGAGCAGGTTGAAGGTGCTGTCCTGCAGCACTTCAGAGTACATGGTGAGATCTTCAAACGGCCCCTCCATCAGGCCGTTAAGCACGGCGTTGGCCATGGTGCCGATACCGGCCTGAAGGGGCATCAGCGACGGCGGCAGTCGGCCCACTTCTACTTCATGTTCGAAAAAGCCGATCAGGTGCCGGGCAATACGCTGGGTGTCTTCGTTGGGAATGCCCACTGTGGAGGGGCTGTCCTGACCTTCGGTGAGCACGATCGCGGCAATTTTGGCCGGATCAATGGGGATATGGTCCACACCAATGCGGGTGCTGGCATCTACCACCGGGATGGGCTGGCGGGCCGGTCGCATCTGGGGAATATAGATGTCATGCAAACCGATCAACGCCTCGGGCGTGGAGAGGTTGAGCTCGATGATGACCCTGTCGGCCAGAATCGCAAAGCTTGCCGAGTTGCCGACCGAGGCGGTAGGAACAATGCCGCCATCTTCGGTGATGGCACTGGCTTCAATGATGGCGACATCGATATGACCCAGCTGCTTGTTGCGCAGCTGTTCGACGGTCTCCGACAGGTGCTGATCGATGAACATCACCTCACCGCGATTGATGGCCGCGCGCAGAGTGGCATCCACCTGAAAGGGCATGCGCCGGGCCAGTACGCCAGCCTCGGTCAAATGGCGGTCGATGTCATTGCCCAGTGATGCCCCGGTCATCAGGCTGATCTTCAACGGATCATGTCTGGCCCGGCGCGCCAGGGCCAGCGGTACCTCCTTGGCTTCCCCGGCGCGGGTAAATCCGCTCATGCCGACAATCATGCCGTCCTGAATCAATTCGGCGGCCTCATCTGCGCTCATCAGGCGCGATTCCCATCCCTTCAACTGACAGCGCTCGCTGGCGGTTGCCTTCATGCTGACCCTCCCCTTAAAGCCATCCCGACCGATATGAGCCATGCATCGATATCGATGCTCAGCGCTGACGTTCTACTTTAACGGATAGGGGTACATGGCATCTGCCCCAAATCAAAAAGAAGGGGGTGCTCCATGATAAAAGGGCCCCACAAGGGGCCCTTTGGCGTTGGTGCATGTCATGGAGGACTGAATCATTTGACCGGGCGCTGGACCATTTCCCGTTTCGGGCCAGTGCGGACATGGGTGGTGTAGAGCGTCAGGCCCGTAAAGGCGAGTCCGCCGGCCAGGTTGCCCAGCACGGTGGGGATCTCGTTCCACCACATGTAGTCCCACACCGAGAAATCGCCGCCCATGATCAGCGCCGAAGGGAATAGAAACATGTTGACGATCGAGTGCTCAAAACCCATGTAGAAAAACAGCATGATCGGCATCCACATCGCAATCGCCTTGCCGCTGACCGAGCTTGAGACCATGGCGCCCACCACGCCCATCGACACCATCCAGTTGCACAGCATGCCGCGCATGAAAATGGTCAGCCAGCCGGCCAGTCCGTATTCGGCGTACCCCAGGGTGCGCGCCTTGCCGATACTGGCAATCTTTCCACCGATCTCGCCCGGGCCAATGGAGAAGCCGTAGGTAAGAATGAAGGCGATCATGAAGGCCACCGTCAGTGCCCCACCAAGGTTGCCCAGAAACACCCAGCCCCAGTTGCGCAAAATACCGTTGAGGGTAACGCCGGGGCGTCGGTCCAGCAGCGCCAGCGGCGTGAGCATGAACACGCCCGTGAGTAGATCAAAGCCCATCAGATAGAGCATCACGAACCCGACCGGAAAGAGTATGGCGCCGATCAGGGGCTGGCCGGTCTGTACCGTGATAGTGATCGCAAAGGCAGCGGCCAGGGCCAGAATGGCGCCGGCCATAAAGGCTCGAATCAGCGTGTCGCGCGTGGACATCGCAATCTTTGATGCCCCGGAATCGACCATTTTGGTGACAAATTCTGCAGGGGTGAGATAGGACATGATATGGCCTCTGGTGTGTTGTTGTTATGCCATGTATCGGTGGGGCCGGTGATCACATCGTCGCCCTCAGGCAATGACGACGCATTCGCCCTCGAGCCGGACATCAAAGGTGGCCAGGCGAACATCGCTGTCTTCAAGACAGACGCCATCGGTGAGCCGAAAGTGCTGCTTGTAAATGGGCGAGGCGACAACCAGTTCACCGCCCTTGTCGCCGATGATGCCGCGACCGATCACGTTGGCGTTCGAAAAGGGGTCATGGTTGTCGATGCCAAACACCTCCGGGGCGCTGTGACGGTCGCGCCCGTGGGGCAGATAGAACAGCGCGATCTGGCGGCCGTCGTGCAGGGCCACCACGCCCGAATAGTCGACCAGATCGCGGACACCGCACAGGACCTGTGCAGTGTTTTTGACAGCAGTTGCAGTACTCATCAGCGAATCTCCACGGCAAGGGATTGAAGCTCGTCGGTACGGGCAGGACGGGGCTGATCGCGTTCGGTGATGTTGACGATGTCCGGGTCACCGCCATGCTCGTTGACGAAGGTTCTAAAGCGCTTGAGCTTTTCCGGGTCTTTCAGGGCATTGGCCCATTCACATTCATAGGTATCGACCACGTGGTGCATCTGGCGCTCGAGCTCGTCCCCCAGACCCAGACTGTCGTGGATGATCACCTCTTTCAGAAAATCGAGGCCGCCTTCGAGGCTTTCCCGCCACACCGAGGTGCGCTGTAGCTTGTCGGCGGTGCGCACGTAGAACATTAAAAAGCGGTCGACGTAGCGAATGAGCGTGGCGCTGTCGATATCGGTGGCAAAGAGTTCGGCGTGGCGTGGGCGCATGCCGCCATTGCCGCAGACATACAGGTTCCAGCCGGCTTCGGTGGCGATCACGCCGATGTCCTTGCCCTGAGCCTCGGCGCACTCTCGGGTGCAGCCCGAGACGCCCATCTTGACCTTGTGCGGGGTGCGCAGGCCCTTGTAGCGATGCTCGAGTTCCAGCGCCATGGCGACGCTGTCCTGTACGCCGTAGCGACACCAGGTATTGCCCACACAGGATTTCACCGTGCGCAGCGACTTGCCGTAGGCGTGGCCGGTTTCAAAGCCTGCGTTGATCAGCTCCTCCCAGATGTCCGGCAGCTCATGCAGCTCGGCACCGAAAAGATCGATGCGCTGACCGCCGGTGATCTTGGTGTAGAGGTCGTACTTCTGGGCCACCTGACCCAGTGCCACCAGCTTGTCCGGCGTGATCTCGCCGCCGGCGATCCGCGGCATGACCGAATAGGTGCCGTTTTTCTGCATGTTGGCCATGAAGGTGTCATTGGTGTCCTGCAGCGCGACGTTCTGCGGGTCCATGATTGGCTGGTTCCAGCAGGTGGCGAGAATCGAGCCGATGGTCGGCTTGCAGATATCGCACCCCAGGCCGTGGCCATGCTTCTCCAGCAGCTCATCGAAGGAAGTGATTCCTTCAACGCGCACCATGGCGTAGAGCTCCTGGCGGGTATAGTGAAAGTGCTCGCAGAGACTCTTGTCGACGTCCATGCCGCGGGACTCGAGCTCGTGCTCGAAAACCTGCTTGAGAAGGGCCGCACAGCCGCCGCAACCGGTGCTGGCCTTCGTCTCGATCTTGAGCGCGGCGATATCGGCGCAGCCGTCATCAACGGCCTTGCAGATGGCACCCTTGGTGACGTTGTGACACGAACAGACCATGGCAGTGTCGGGCAGGGCATCGGCGCCCAGCGTCGGTGCGCCGCCCTCGCTTTGCGGCAGGATCAGCGCGGCCGGCTCCTTCGGCAGGTCGATGCCGTTTTGAACGTACTGAAGCAGGGTGTCGTAGTAGCTGTTGTCGCCGACCAGTATCGCGCCCAGCGCCTTTTTGCCGTCGCTTGAGACCACCAGACGGCGATAGCCGCTGCCGGCCTCGTCGATCCAGCGATAGCTTTTCGCCCCTTCGGTGGTGCCAAAGGCGTCACCGATCGAGCCGACATCCACGCCCAGCAGCTTGAGTTTGGTCGACATGTCCGCGCCGCTGAAGGGTTCACATACATCGGTCAGACAGCCCGCCACGGTGCGTGCCATGGTGTAGCCCGGCGCCACCAGGCCGAAGGTCTTGCCATTCCAGAGCGCACACTCGCCGATGGCAAAGATCTCCGGGTCAGAGGTGCGGCACGTTTCATCAATGACGATGCCGCCACGTTCGCCGACCTCCAGCCCGGCGTCGCGGGCAAGCTGATCCTGCGGGCGAATGCCGGCGGAAAAAAGCACCAGGTCGGTATCAAGATGCTCACCGCCTCTGAAGTTCATGCGGTAGGCATAGTCATGGCCGGGGGTGGCGACGATCTCTTCGGTGGCACAACCGGTGTGTACGCCCACGCCGAGGGCTTCGATGCGCTCGCGCAGGGCCGTACCGCCCTGATCATCCAGCTGTACCGGCATCAGGCGCGAGGCAAACTCCACCACATGGGCTTCAAGGCCGAGGAATTTGAGCGCGTTGGCCGCCTCAAGGCCCAAAAGGCCACCGCCAATCACCACGCCCCGACGGGCATGAGTGGCGTGGTGTCGAATGGCATCAAGATCGTCCAGCGTGCGATAGACCAGCCGTGCCTGTGGATGTTCGCTGACCTCAGGACCCGGAATCGGCGGGACGAAAGGCCAGGAACCGGTGGCGATGATCAGGCTGTCATAGGGCAGACGACCCTCGGGGGTGAGGATTTCGCGTCGGTCACGATCGATGCCCGAGATGCGTACGCCCAGATGCAGTGATACCCCGTGTGTGGCATGCAGATTGGCTTCACCGAGGGCGAGGGCATCGGCATCCTTGCCCGAGAAGTATTCCGACAGATGCACGCGGTCATAGGCGCGGTGGCGCTCATCACCAAACACGTGAATCTGGTAGTCCTGCGTGGCACCGCGCTCGATCAGCTGCTCGACACAGTGGTGTCCCACCATGCCGTTGCCAATGATGATGAGCTGCTTTTTCTCTGGATGAATCGTCAGGTCCTGCATGATCAGGCAGCCTCCTCAAGCTGTTGGGTGGCGTCCGGGGCGCCAAAAAGCAGCGTGTCACGACAGGGCGTGAGATCGCCTTGCTCCAGACTCCGGTGGAAATACCAGGCGCCATCGCGGGTGTCGCCATAAAGCACGGCGCCGACAAGTCGGTTGTGGCGTAAAATCAGGCGGCGGTAATCGCCGTGGTCGGCGTCGAGATAACGCAGTACCTCGTCACCGGGTTCGGGGGTAAGGATGCCAAAGGCATAAAGGTCAACGCCGCTGACCTTGAGCCGGGTCGCACAGGGCGTCAGGGCGTAGCGTTGATCACCGCCGCAGAGCCGGTCGGCCAGTACCTCGACCTGCGCCCAGATGGGGTCGACCAGTCCAAAGGTGGTGCGCTCGAATTCACAACACTCGCCCAGTGCCATGATGTGGGCATCACTGGTGGTCAGCGTGTCGTCCACACGAATCGCCCGGTCACCGGCCAGGTCGGCTTCAATACCGAGTTCAGCGTTGGGCACGATGCCGGCAGCCACGACGACCAGCCCGGCTTTAAGACGCTCGCCATCATCCAGCACCACGCCCGAGACGCGCCAGCCATCGTCGCTGTCATAGGCAGCAGGCTGGCGCCCGAGGCGCAGTGTCAGTCCCCGGTTTTGAAGCGCTTCCAACAGCAGCGCCGCCGCCTGTTCATCGAGCTGGCGGTTCATCAGATGCGTGCCACGATGCACCACGGTGACGTCAAAGCCGCGCTTTCTAAGCCCCTCGGCCGCCTCAAGCCCCAGCAGACCACCTCCGATGACCACGGCGTGACGGGTGTGATGCTCTGCCGCCATCAGCGACGTCACATCCTCGGTAGTGCGAAAACCGTGAATGCCCGAAAACTCCGCGCCGGGCAGATCGAAAAGACGCGCGCGCGAGCCGGTCGCGATGATCAGCCGGTCGTAGTCGTGGCGTATTCTCTGGTCATCAATGATCTGGTGCGCCGACCGGTCGATGGCGGTGATGCGTCGGCCGCAGTGCAGCGTGATGTTGTGCGCCTCGAACCACTCGCGCGTGCGTAACGTCATCTCGTGTTTGTCGATCTCGCCGGCCAGCAGGGGCGAGAGCAGGATGCGGTTGTAGGCCGGTGTATGTTCATCACCGAACACATGAATCTCTGCCGGGCGCTCGGGCCGGCTGACAAGTCGCTCCAGCAGGCGCTGAGTGGCCATGCCATTACCGATAATCAACACCCGTCTGGTGGCGAAGGCCTGTGTGCTTGTGGCGAAGGCCTGTGCGGTGTCGTGATCTCTGGTCATGCTCGACCTCCCGGCGTGATGGATTGTCGATGGCGCAGTTGATGCCTGTACAAAAAGCGATATGCCTGTCGTGTTAAAAGGCGGGCACGCACGGCTCGCCCTGCAGGTGATCAAGCGAACGCCGTGCCAGAAGCGCGGGAGCCCTTTGATTTCAATCCTTTTCAGGGGCATATGCGCCCACAGGCAGCACGCAGCGACAAAAGTCTTACCAACCGGGTGCCATTAGAGTGCAGCGCGATATCCGCCTGGCCATCTTTTGGTGCACGGGTCACGAAAGGTGAAGACATGTTGAATGCCAGCCGCCTGCTGTCGCGGCAAAACCCGTCTCATGGCCCGGATATTGCTGATTCAGGCTATCAATAGTGGTCGCGCCCTTTTTTGATGGAGGTCAGATTTTGCTGCATTGACCTCGACCAAAGTCGATAGCTGGCGTGGTGTGGAAGCGTTGACAGGCGTCGTCGAGGCGGTCAGGTAGATCGGGGCGTCGCCTGCCGAAAAGGAGTGTCTGATGCAAACGAACACCACCTGCCCCTACTGCGGGGTCGGCTGTGGCGTAGTGGCCGAGCACGATACAACACGCTGTGACACGCTCGTGAGTGTGACGGGAGATCCATCACATCCGGCCAATCAGGGCAGACTTTGCGTCAAGGGCTCGGCGCTGGCGGAAACACTGGGTCATGACGGGCGGCTCACACATCCTCGCATCGACGGTCTTGAGGTCAGCTGGGAAAGGGCGCTTGATGAGGTCGGCGCCCGGCTTGGAAGGGTTCGACAGCAGCACGGCAGTGGTGCCATTGCAGGCTATCTTTCAGGGCAGCTTTTGACCGAGGACTATTACCTCGCCAACAAGTTCTTCAAGGGCTTTGTCGGCACCCCGCACGTGGATACCAATTCCCGACTGTGCATGGCCTCGGCCGTGGCGGGCTACAAGCGCGCCCTCGGGGCAGACGCCGTGCCCTGTTGCTATGAGGATCTGGAAGAGGCGGAGCTGGTGGTACTGACCGGCAGCAATCTGGCCTGGAATCATCCGGTGCTCTATCAGCGCCTGCGCACGGCCAAACGCCGCAATCCCCTGATGAGAATTGTGGTGATTGATCCGCGGGTGACCGACACCTGCGAGATTGCCGACCTGTATCTGCCGATCGCGTCGGGCAGCGATATTGCGCTGTTTAACGGCCTTTTGAGCTATATGGCCGGCAAGGGAAGGCTCGATCACGACTTTATCGAGCGCCACACCGAAGGGTTTGATGAAGCCCTTGCCGCTGCGCAGCTTGAAGCGCCGGATATCGAGACCGCCGCTGATCTGTGCGGCGTTGATGCCGAGCGGCTGGAGACTTTCTACTACTGGTTTGCCAGTCAGCTACACGTGGTGACGCTCTACTCGCAGGGTATCAATCAGTCGAGCAGCGGCACCGACCGGGTCAACGCGATCATCAACTGTCATCTGGCCGGCGGCAGTATCGGCCTGCCGGGGGCGGGGCCCTTCTCGATTACCGGACAGCCCAATGCCATGGGCGGGCGTGAAGTCGGCGGGCTGGCCAACCAGCTGGCGGCGCACATGGATTACCACACGCCCGGCGCGCTGGATCGCGTTACCCGCTTCTGGACCACCCCGGGACTTGTGCCCACGCTGCCCGAAGGGCCGGGACACAAGGCGCTGGCGCTGGTCGAGGCGATCGAGCGC
The DNA here is from genome assembly GCF_052692355.1 of Kushneria sp. Sum13. Classification (NCBI taxonomy): domain Bacteria; kingdom Pseudomonadati; phylum Pseudomonadota; class Gammaproteobacteria; order Oceanospirillales; family Halomonadaceae; genus Kushneria; species Kushneria sp. Sum13. The sequence continues at coordinate 2,193,929 of NZ_CP199847.1, read as the reverse complement.
GGCGAGATTCAGGCGCTGTGGATCATGGCCACCAATCCGCTGGTCAGCCTGCCGGATGCCAATCGGGTCCGCGCTGCGTTAAAGAAGTGCTCGCTGGTGATTGTCTCCGAATGCATGGCCCACAACGACACCCTGGAGCACGCCGATATTCTCCTGCCGGCCAGCGGCTGGGCAGAAAAGGACGGCACCGTCACCAACTCCGAGCGACGGATTTCTCGCCAGCGCGGGATATTGCCGCCGCCGGGCGAGGCCCGACATGACTGGTGGATCATCTGCGAAGTGGCCCGGCGCATGGGCTTTGGCGAAGCCTTTGCTTACAGCGGCGTGCATGAGGTTTTTGACGAGCACGCCCGGCTGTCGGGTTTTGAAAACGGCCCGCAGGCCACGCCGGAGACGGGCTATCGCCTGTTTGATATTTCGGGGCTAGCCGGGCTGGATCGCGCCCAATATGACGCGCTCGCGCCGATCCAGTGGCCGGTCAATGTCGGTGCGCCAAAGGGGACGGCGCGGCTGTTTGAAAACGCTCGCTTCATGACGCCCAGCGGCCGGGCCAGACTGATCGCGGTCGCCTCTCGCCCTGGGATGCAGCGACCCGGTAGCGACACGAGGCTTTTGCTCAATACCGGGCGCATCCGTGATCAGTGGCACACCATGACCCGTACCGCCCGCGCTTCGCGGCTCATGCATCATCGAAGCGAGCCCTTTATCGAAGTGCACCCCGAGGATGCGCGACAGGCCAGCGTACACAACGGACAGATCGCACGACTGCACAATACGCTGGGCGAATATCTGGGCCGCGTGCGTGTGACCACCGCACAGCCGCAGGGATCGCTTTTCGTGCCCATCCACTGGAACGATCAGTTTGCCCGGCAGGCCCGGGCGTCGGCATTGATTGCAGCCGTCTGTGACCCGGTCTCCGGCCAGCCCGAATCCAAGCAGGGGCGGGTGGCACTGTCACCGGTGACCGCGCAGTGGGAAGCCTGCCTGCTGCTGAAGCGTGACGCGCGTGCGCCGCTAGAGGCGTGTGACTGGTGGGCGCGCATTCCACAGGCGCACTGTCAGCGCTGGCAGATGGCAGGTGAAAAGGTGCCTGACTGGCGGGTGTGGTGCGAGCGCATGCTGGGCCAGGCGCCCACGCTCTGGAGTGAGGATGAAACCCGCGGTCACTTTCGTGCAGCCTGCCTGCATGGCGGCCGGCTTCTCTGGTGGCTGGCGGTAGCACCGGTCGGCACGCTTAATCCGATGCTGGGGGAGATCGGCTGGCTGGATGACTGCTTTGCACTTGAAACCCTTGAGTCCCCACAGCGTCGTCGGCTGCTCGCCGGCCGAGCGGCCAGCGGTGAAGATGGCGGGCCCACGGTGTGCAGCTGCCATCAGGTCGGGGAGAAAACCATCGGCCGTGCCATCGCCGGCGGGTGTAAAAGCGTTGAGGCATTGGGAGAACGGCTGGCCTGCGGGACGCAATGTGGCTCCTGTATTCCGGAACTCAAAAAGCTCCTCGCGGCGCAGACCGAGCGTCGCGAGGAGCCTGTTGAAGGTACGTCGGCCTGACGGCGAACCTCAGCCGGCGTCAAGGCGGAAGTCGTGGATTTCTGCGCTGCCGCTATGCACTTCCATGGTGATGGAGTGGTGGTGCGGCGCCACGAAGCTTGCCAGTGTGACCGAGAGCTGGCGCCGCTCGCCGTTGATCAGCATCTCGACGCTGCCGCGGTCAACCCACCACTGAAGATGAATGCGCCGCCCATCGAGTTCGCCAGCGAGTCGCTCACCCGGGAAGTGCTGATCAAAGCGTGCCACGCCGCTGTGGCCCTCACGCCGGTAAGCCACTTTGGTGATGTCATCGCCTGCGGTGAGATGCAGCTGCTGCTGACCACCCTGCTGCAGCGAGAGTGCCAGCCGACTGTCGGCGCTCAGTTCCAGCGTCAGTTCACCGCGCACCAGATCCGCCTCGGGCGTGGCCAGCAGATGCTGGCCTTCACCCAGCGGTGCGTCGGGAAGCGCTACCTCAAGCGGTAAGACCGAGCGCGTCAGTTCCGGGGCAAAGCGCTGGTGCAGGCGCACGCCCTGGTCAGTGGCGGCCAGATAAAGCGCGCGAGGCAGGGTCATGGCGCCTCGCCAGCCGGCCTCGGGCGTGTGGCCGGCATACTGCCAGTTGTTGAGCCAGGCGATCGCCAGTCGCCGGTCGGGGACATCCGAGAAGCTCTGCACGGCGTAGAAATCGCGCCCCTGATCCATCAGCAACAGCGGCTCGTCAGGATAGTCGTTGTGAAAGCGCTCGCCGTCGAAGTGGCCGATGAAGTACTGGGTGAAAGAGCCCAGAGTGTCCTGCGGCCCTTCGTGATCGATCCCCACGCCCACCACCAGTATCCAGCGGCTGGTTTCTGCCTGGTCGCCTTCGACCGGTAGCTCGAACAGATCCGGACACTCCCAGGGGCCGTCGGTATGGCATCCCTGCCCATCACCGAATTCGCTGGCCAGCTGCCAGTCGAGCAGGTTGGCAGAGGTGTAGAAGCGGATGTGCTGACCGCAGGCCAGCGCCATTACCCAGCGACGGCTGGGTTCGTGGTAGATCACCTTCGGGTCGCGAAAGTCGCGAAACCCCGGCGGTGCGATCACGGGATTGCCGGCGTATTTTTGCCAGCTGCGACCGTTGTCGCGACTCCATGCAAGGTGCTGCTCCTGCTCGTAGTGCTCCTCACCGTCGTCCATGAAACGATGAGCGGTATAAAAGGCCATAAGCCCCTCACTACCGTTGAACAGGCCACTGGCGTCATGGCGGTCGACCACGGCGCTGCCCGAAAAGCACATGCCGTTCTCATCCGGTGCCAGCGCCACCGGCAGGTGCTGCCAGTGGCACAGATCGCGACTGACCGCATGGCCCCAGTGCATCGGTCCCCAGACAAGACTGTCCGGATGGTACTGGTAGAACAGATGATACTCGCCGTCGTGATACACCAGCCCATTGGGATCGTTCATCCAGCCCTGTGGCGGGGTAAAGTGGCGCATCGGTCGTTCGGTCGGGGACGCCTGGGGGGCGGAGCCGGTCATGTCGTCATCCTGTCAGGGGTTGATAAAAGCAGGTGTCACGGGACGCCCGCCACGACGTGTTCAGCCGTGGCGATGCGATTGCCCCAGCACTATTGAAAAGGGCATGGGCGTCGTCCCGGAAGGCGCGTTGCCGTCCAGCAGCAGCTTCATGGCCTGACGTCCCATCTCGAGATGGGGGAGCGCCATGGTGGTCAGTGACGGTGATAGCGCGCCCGAGATGGGCTGTTGGTCATCGAAGCTGACGACGGCCAGGTCTCGTCCGGGACTGAGGCCGCGACGCGCCAGCACCAGATAGAGCTGCAGGGCGATGCGATCCTGGCCACAGAGTATCGCTGTGGGTGGCGTCTCTCCGGTCATCAGCTGCGCCAGCGCGGAATCGACAAGATATTCTTCCTCGCCACCCGGCGTACCCACGCAGGCGGTGATAACCGGCATTGATGATGGTTCGATACCGGCCTCAAGCAGGGCATCATGAAAGCCCGCGATGCGCAGTGGTGTGGCCACCGAGCGTGGATTGGGGGCCAGAAAGGCGATATGTCGATGCCCCTCGGCCAGCAGCAGGTGCGTGGCCTGTTGCGCGGCGAGGCGCTCATCGGGCACCAGTGCGGGCAGGGCCATAGTCGTGCTGAAACCGTTGACCAGCAGCGAGGGCAGCTGCTGCATTTCCAAAGGCAGGGTGACCTCGCGATGGTAATCGCAGGCGTAGAGCAGGCCGTCGACACGCTGCTCCATCAAAAGCTCGAAAGCGCGGCGGCGGTGATCGTCACCGGCGTCGGCATCAATATTGAACAGCATCAGCAGGCGTCCATGAGCGTCTGCCATCTGCTGGGCACCGCGCAGGATATCTCCCGAGTGAGGCTGAGTGGTGACGCGGTCGGACAAAAAACCGATGATGCGTGATTGATTGCTGCGCATCATGCGGGCCCCGCTGTGGGGCCGATACCCCAGCGCGCGGATCGCCTCGCTCACGCGCTCGCGGGTGGCCGGATTTACCCGCTGATCGCCGTTGATGACGCGTGAGACGGTCTTGAAAGAGGTCTCGGCGTGACGTGCCACGTCCTTGATCGACACCATGGTGTTGTTCCTGCGATCTTCATCTCTCACTGCATCAGGCCGCCTGGGCTTTGGGGGTATCGCTTGTGAAGGGCTCGCCGTAGACATCCTCGTGGTCTCTTTTGAGCACGAAAAAGGCATAAACCCCGGCGATGAGTACGATGGCGCTGATGATGGAGAAGGTGGTCTGATAGCCGACATTGTCGCGCAGCATGCCCAACAGCGGCGATAGAATGATGTTGCCGCCCTGCGCCGAAATCTGAAAGCCGACCAGATAAAGCGTGGCCGACAGCGCCGGATTGAAGTGCAGGGTAAAGTAGCGAAAGATCGCCAGCACGAACAGGGGCACTTCAATGGCGTGAAACATCTTGACCATCGAGATCAGCAGAGGATCGTCAAATACCGCACTGCCCAGAATGCGCAGGAACATCACCATCGACCCCAGCAGGATGGTATTGCGTATGCCGATGCGGTGCATGAGCAGAGGAACCAGCCCCATCATGGCCGCTTCCAGAAACACCTGAGCGGCATTGAGCATGCCGTAGAACTGCTGGCCACGCGCGGCGGAGTCGAATAGCCGGGTATAAAACTCGGGAAACATCTGCTGGTCGTAGACGGTGTAGAACGTCCAGGAAAAGAACACGAAAACGATCAGCTTCCACAGCGCGCCAATTTTAAACACATCGATCATGTCGCCGAGGGAAGGGACCTGCTGTTCCTGCTCGGTAGGCGCACGAGCTTCTACCGGTGCCTTCCAGACCAGCAGCATCAGCAGCAGGGCAACCCCGAACAGCGAGCCCATCCAGAAGATCAGGCGCGCATCAAGGGTAAACAGAAAGCCTGCCAGCAGCGCCACTACAGCGTAGCCTGCCGAGCCCCACATCCGCGCCTGACCGTATTCAAAGCCGCTGCGGCGACTGATGCGCTCGGCGATCGCCTCAAACAGCGCAAAGGCGGCCAGAAATCCGGCCGACAGGAACACGGCACCTACAGTCACGCCCAGGACAAAGCTGTTTTCCAGCAGTGGGCGATAAATCCAGATCATGAAAGGGCCCACCAAAGACGCAGCCGTGGCCGCCAGAATCGCCAGATGCCGACGCGTTCCCAGGCGGTCCTGCAGGGTCCCGTAACCGATCATGAAAAAAAGCGTGGCCAGCGAATTGGCGGCATAAACGATACCGACCGAGGTGCCGTCCAGACCCAGGCCGTTTTCCTCGCTGGTCAGCCAGATCTGGTAAAAGGACCACCAGATGCCCCAGGAGGCAAAAAACAGTAACAGGCTGAAAGAGCTCTGCAGGTAAGCGCGAGTCAGTGAAATACCGAGGAAGTGTCTCAAGCCAGTCTCTCCGGGCAGCAAGCGAAACAATCAGCCTGTCAATAGCTTTGACAACGTTGTCACAGCCACTGTATGGGTCGCTGTCACAGGTGTCTTTACGACTTTTGCCCAGGGTCTTGTCAGTAGCAGGGGAATACGATGTCAGCGATAGCCTGCGGCCTGTAACTCGAAAAGCTCGGCGTAGCGGCCGCCGCTGGCCATCAGCTCGCTGTGGCTACCGCGCTCGATAATGCGCCCGCGCGCCATGACCACGATCACATCGGCACTTCTGACCGTCGAGAAACGATGTGAGATCAGAATCGAGGTTTGATGACGGCTGTGGTCGCGAAAGCGGTTGAAGACAGCCGCTTCTGCCGCCGCGTCCATGGCGGCGGTGGGCTCATCAAGGACCAGAATGTCGGCGCTTTCACGCATCCAGGCTCTGGAGAGGGCAATTTTTTGCCACTGGCCGCCGGAGAGTTCCTGGCCATCCTTGAACCAGCGCCCGAGCTGGGTGTGATAGCCAGAGGGCAGACGGTTGATGAAGTCATCGGCCAATCCACGCTGCGCTGCTGCCTGCCAGCGTCTCTCATCCTCAAAGGCATGGGTATCGCCCACCCCCAGGTTTTCGCCCACGGACAGCTGATAGCGTACGAAGTCCTGGAAAATGACGCCGATCCGCTGGCGCAGGACCTGTGTGTCCCAGTCGCGTAAATCACTGCCATCGAGCAGAATGCGCCCGCCACTCGGGTGGTAGAGTCGGGTCAGCAGCTTGATCAGGGTTGTCTTGCCGGAGCCGTTCTCACCGACCAGAGCCAGACTCTGACCGGGTGCCAGGTGCAGCGAAATGCCATCGAGCACCTGTTCGCCCCCCGGGTAGGCAAACCCCACATTTTCAAAGCGGATGCCGTCGCCGGGTGACTCGCCTTCGGTCAGGGTGCCGGCTTCCCGCTCGGTGGGCTGTTCAAGGAATTCATAGAGATTGGAAAGGTAGAGGTTGTCCTCGAACATGCCGCTGACGGCCGTGAGACTGGCCGAGAGTGCCCCCTGGCTTTGCTTGAACACCAGCAGATACATGGTCATCTGGCCCAGTGTCAGGGCGCCAATAATAGTCTCAAACACAACCCAGCCGTAGGCGGCGTAAAAGGTCAGCGTGCCCAGAAGCCCCAGCAGAAATCCCCATAGCGTGCGTCTGAGTGTCAGGCGGCGCTCTTCACTGTAGAGGTTGTCGAAGATAGCGCGGTAGCGGGCCAGAAAAAGGCGCTCCAGCCCGTAGAGCTTGACCTCCTTGATGCTGTCCTCGCGCGCCAGCAGGGTTTCCAGATAGCGCTGCTCGCGCATCTGCGGGGAGCGCCAGCGAAAAAGGCGAAAGGCCTCACCCGAGAATTTGGCTTCGGACACAAATACCGGCAGGGCACCGCCCACGATAATCAGCAGTGCCCAGGGGGAGAACTGCACCAGCAGCACGCTGAAGCTGGCAAGCGAAATGGCATTTTGCAGCAGTGAAAAGGTTCGGGTCACCAGCGACAGTGGTCGCGTCGAGGCCTCCCGGCGAGCACGGGTCAGCCGGTCGTAAATCTCGGAGTCCTCGAACTGCGACAGTGACAGCTCACCGGCCTTGTCGAGCAGCATGACGTTGACCTTCTGGCCCAGCTGCGCCCTCAGGAGTGACTGCTGGGCATCCAGCACTCGCTGCGCCAGGGCGATCAGGGCAATCAGTCCCCCTTCGATAATGACCAGAGACAGCACCGGTGACAGCACGCTCGACAGGGGCGTGGCCCTTTCAGGCCAGGCGGCCATGGCCTGCACCACGCCGTCCACGATCAGCTGACCCACCCAGGCCACCACGGCCGGCAGGACCCCGGCCACCAGCGTGGCCAGTGCAAGCCCGAGCATCATCAGACGCGACGTCTGCCAGACCAGCAACAGTGCCCGGTGGGTATAGCGAAAGACATTGAAAAAATCGCCCGGCACGGTGGCCAGGCGATGTTTGAGGCGAGCAAGAGGCATGATCAAACGGCCATTAGAAGGTCTGACGTGAGCGCTTGCGGGGAGTGGCACCCTGACGCGGGGCACGACGCATTCTGATGTTGCCCTGCCAGAGATGGGTCAATGAGGGCATCAGCGGCCTGACTGTCTGGCGCCTGGCGCGCCCCTGGCGTGGCGCCGGTATATCGCGCATGCCTTCTCGTATGCAGACGCCCAGACTTGCGATCACGGCCACGCCTGCCATGACAAGGCTGGTCACACTGCTGATGATGACCAGTGCACCGGCAGCAATCCCCAGTGCAATCAGCATGACGGCCAGGCAGATATCGCGTGAAAACCCTCGCCATAGCCCGTAGCCCCCCAGGGTAATGGCAAGAAATGCTATCCATAGCAGACTGATCATAATGTCACGCTCACTTTTGATGGGCGCCTCATGCCCCCATATATGTGCACCGATGATTTTAGTGCATTTTGTGACAAAAACACGTCAAAGACTGACAGTCATGAATCAAAATATCGTCATTCTATCGGGCCGGAGTGGCGACGGCCGGCATTTATGGTGTTTCAGGGTAAGTGTGCCCCCCTCAGGATACGTGTCCCCCCAACAAGACTGACTCGGAACAACATGTAGAGTTAGTGCCGTCGCATGGTGGTTTTCCATGGGTCGCCAGGTGGCCAGATCCCAAATCATGGTGAATCACTGCCGAGCAAGCGAGGGCATGAACATCCTGTGCGCAAGCGGCCGCCGAGAGGCCGGCATCATGCGCTGGCATGCTATCCTTATCACCAATAGCGGTATCAAGGGCCCGTCAATATACGGGTCACTTTTTGCGCCCATACGCCGCTTTTTCAACGACGCAGGAGCATAGGTCATGGCTATTGGGCATCGCAAAGGCTTGAGCATTGCTGCCGGCATTGCCGTGGTGATGGTAGGCAGTCTCTATTTTGCCGGGCCCTGGGCACTGAGAAGCTGGACGGTCGACAAGCTTCGCGAAACAACCGGACAGCCGGTAACAATGGAGCATCTAAGTTTTAATCCCTTCACAGCAACTGCTTCGCTGGCGCAATTGACGATCGGTGACAGTGAGTCGCCGATCATTCACGTCGACAAGGGCGAGATCACTCTGGCGTGGCGCACGCTGTGGCAGTCCGGCATTCATATCAAGCGTGTCGACCTGAATGGTCCTCTGCTGCATCTGGTGCAAACGCCTGAAGGTGATCTCAACATCACCCAGCTGAGCGGCAGCGAAGATTCCGGCGAGAGCACCGCGCTGAGCATCGACAGTATCAAGGCGCATCAGGGGGAGATCGAATGGGTCAATCAGAGTCAGTCGCCATCCACACAGCTGGCGGTGACTAACCTGGCGCTGACGCTTGAAGGTTACGACAGCCAGATCTCTTCTCCCATGAAAGGACAGGCGACCGGCACGCTGAATGGCGGTCAGCTCAGTGCCAAAGGGCAGTTTGGTTTAAGTCCCTTGACTGGTGATCTGCAGATGGATGGCCAGCAGATCGGTCTTGATCTGATCAATCCCTGGCTTTCGCAGATGAGCAACGTGCAGGTCGACAAGGGCACTTTAAGCGGTCATGGCACGCTCGCCTTTGGCGAGGCAAGGCAGGGCAGGGTCCAATGGCAGGGGGATCTGGATACCAACGCAGTGTCCATGCTGGATGGCCGTGATCGACCGTTATTCAGCGTCAACCAGGCCCGGCTTACGGGCATGGATTTGTTGACCGGTGATCATTTGAGCGCTGATCGACTTTCAATGTCCGGGTCAAAAATGATGGCCATCATTGATGAGCAGGGAGAATTCAACCTGACCAACTCGCTTGGACTGCAGTCAGAAGAGTCGTCTGCACCAAAGGGGGATGCCCAGGGTGATGGCGCGCAAGCGAATGATGCGCAAAAGGACGAACCGCAACAGAACGATTCCTCTCAACAGGGTTCACAGCAGGGTGACTCGTCGCAAAACGGTTCACAGGGCGATGGCATGGCGCTTGCGCTGGGGCGTCTGGAGGTTTCCGATGGCGTGTTCAATTTCGAGGATCGGAACATGTCACCAACGGTGAGCCTGGGGATCGACTCGCTCAAGGGCACCATGGAGGGCTTTGATACTCGCCGCGATACGTCGACCAGCTATTCCTTCAAGGGGTTCGAGAGTCAGCGAACGCCCGTTATCATCGAGGGCAGGTTCAATGCTTCCGAGCCCTCGGGTGTGATGCATCTGGTCGTCGATCGACTGCCGCTTGAACGGTTTGCACCTTATATCCAGCGCTTTGGTGGATACCGGATCGAGCAGGGGACGGCGGATCTGGATCTGAGTTACCGGCTTCGTGATGGCCATCTTGATGCCGATAACCACGTGGTCCTGCGTGAGCTTGATCTGGGCGAGGAAGTGCCCGAGGGCGATACCTCACTGCCGCTGAAAAAGCTGATCGGTGTCTTGAAGGGTGACGATGGCGTGATCAATCTCGACATTCCCATCAATGCATCGGTAGAAGGCGCAGGCGTCGACGTCAGCAAGGTCATCTGGCAGGTTATCGGCGAGGCAATGGAAAACATGGTGACATCGCCCATCGAGACGCTCGATGCCATGATCAATGGGGATGACGATGACACGGCGGATAAATCGTCCGGGCGCTATACCGATGGTCCCCTGTCAAAGGTGGCCACCGAGCCGCACGATGATTGAGTGCTGGACAAGGATATGAAGGCGGCATGAAAACGGATAATGGGCAGTGGCCCCGATGGAGCCATGGCGTACGACCCGGGGCATCAGCGCTTTTGCTTGCTGCGCTGATCAGCGGGTGCGCCAGTTATGAGGGTATCGAGCCTGAGGGCAAAATGGTGTCGCTCAATCGGCTGTCGGCCCTTCAGGCTGTAAGGGATGTCACCATCTCCTCGGCCAACTGGCCGGATCGTCAGTGGTGGAATGCGCTGGGTGATCCGCATCTGGAGGCCCTGATTCAGGAGGCGCTGGCGGATTCTCCCGATATGGACGTTGCCTTGGCGCGTCTGCGTTCGGCCAATGCAGCCGTTGGTCAGGCCGGGGCCGAGCGTCTGCCAACAGTGGATGGCTCTGCCACGCTGTCGCGCTCGCGGGTCTCTGAAGTCGATGACCCTCAGGGTCAGGGCAATATCTATAGTACGAGCCGTGGGCTGTCCTCGAACTTCAGCTACGACGTGGATTTGTGGGGCGGACGTCGCGCCGCCTGGTCAGCCGCGCTGGGGGAAGCCCGCGCCACCGAGATCGATTTGCACGAGGCGGCGCTGACGCTGTCGGTGAATGTGGCTCGCGCCTATGTACAGCTGGCAGGCGATTACGCCCTGTTGGATATCGCTCGGCAGCAGCTTGAACGGGCGCAAACCATCGATAACACCAATCAGCAGCTTCAGCAGGCCGGTCTGAGCGATCAGTCGGCACGGCTGCAGTCACGCTCCAGTGTCTCTACGGCACGCCAGGCACTGGAATCGGCCGAGCAGGCTGTGCGAAGTGATCGAATTTCGCTGGGGGTGCTGCTGGGCAAGGGCCCGGATCGCGGGTTTGGCATCGAGCGCCCCCGGTCGCTGTCTCCGGCGCTGCTGTCGCTGCCTTCGGTCGTGCCGGCCGAACTGGTCGGGCGGCGTCCGGATGTGGTCGCGGCGCGCTGGCGCGTGGAAGCCCAGACCCAGCAGATCAAGGCGGACAAGGCGCAGTTCTATCCCAACCTTAACCTGAGTGCGATGGCCGGTTTCAGCTCACGACTGGGCAGCTATTTCTTCGCGGAACCGGCCAAAAGCTGGAGTGTCTCCCCGGCGCTGTCACTGCCGATCTTTGAGGGCGGACGCCTTCGTGCCAATCTGGACAGCACCGAAGCGGATTACGATCTGGCCGTGGCGCAGTACAACCAGACCGTGATTTCGGCGCTGGGTACCGTGGCCGATACCATTACGTCCGTCCAATCACTGGATCGTCAGCGTCAGTCGCTTGAAAAAGCGCGCGATAACGCTCAGCAGGCCTTTGATCTGGCACTTGAGCGCTTTCAGGCCGGCATCACCAATTATTTACAGGTGTTGAGTACCCAGCAGCAGTTGCTCGATGCCCAGCAGTCGCTGGTCAGCCTGAACAGCCTGCTGGTGGATACCTCGATCCAGCTGGTACAGGCGCTGGGCGGTGGTTTTCATGAGGGGCTTGATGTGCCGCACGCTTCTGGAGGCTATCCACACGCGCCCAATCCACAGACAACCGGCAGGTCTTCTGACCCATCGGATTCCTGAGCTGGTTGTTGAGAAAGGCTGCCAACAAAAAACGCCCCATGAAGGGGCGTTTTTTATGGCGGTGCATCATGGGATGAGGAGGAGGATCAGGACTCGTCGTCCTTGTCCTTCTTGTCATCATGATGGACCTGAGCCACGGCGCGGTTGTTATCGGCCGTTTCAAGCTTGGCCAGAAGTTCTTTTGACTCGGTCTTGAAGCTTGCCAGCTCCTTGCCGGTCAGCGAACGTCCGCCCGGCAGCTTGACGCGCATGGCGTTGACCTGTGAGCCATTGGCGATGATCTCATAGTGCAAATGCGCGCCGGTACTGCGGCCGGTATTGCCTGACCTGGCAATTTCCTGCCCCATCTTCACACGCTGGCCGGGTTTGACCTCGGGCCTTGAAAGATGGAGATAGCGGGTCTGGTAGCCATTGTCGTGGGTAATCACGATATATTTGCCGGCCAGCGGATGGCTCACCACCCTTGTGACACGACCATCGGCCGGGGCGCGAACTGCAGTGCCCACCGGCATCGCAAAGTCGGTCCCCTTGTGGGGAGAGATGCGCCCCGTGATCGGATGATGCCGCTTGAGGTTGAACGGCGAACTGATGCGATAGTGCCCTTTGAAGGGGTAGCGGTTGAACGCCGGATCAAGGCCCTTGCCGTCGGGCGTATAGTAATCGCCGTCATGACGCACAATCGTGATATCGTCGCGGCCTTCATAATGGGCCGCCAGAATGCGGGAATCGAAAGGTTGGCCATCGATCACATCCGACTCGACCAGAACCTGAAACTTGTCGCCAGCGCGAGCCGAACGGCTGAAGTTGAGCTTTTTGCCCAGCACCGAGATCAGCTCGGCCACTTCGCCGCTGGAAAGGCCGGTGGCGCGTGCCGATGAGCCGAAGCTGCCACTGACCGTGCCGGCGAAAAGCCGCTGTGTGGCTTCACCGGTACGTTCAATGTCGTTGACGGCAAAGCTTTCATCAGCGCTGTCGCGCTCGAACAGATAGCCGCGGCGCGTATTTTGCATGACACGCAGCGCCAGCAGATGGCCATCCTTGTCGACCTTGTAGTCCAGCTCGTTGCCAACGCGAAGATTGGTCAGCGCCTTTTTGTCAGGCGAGTCATCAATCAGTTTGAGCACTTCACTGTAACCCAGCCCTAGGCTGTGCTCTGCAAGCTCTGCAAAGGTATCGCCCTTTTGAACCTTGTAGGTCTGCCATTCAGGCGTATAGGGCTCGCGGGTCTCGATCTGGCTGCTCAGTGAGAACTGGTCGTTTAGGCCTTCATCGTCGGAGCCGGTGTAATCACCGGTGTCGTCGTCGTTGAAGTTATCGACGTAGGACGTATGACTGCTCAGACCGTTGCCCATGCCCGTGACATGATCGGCGCGGGCAATGGCCATCTCGTCATTATCGGTGGCGAGCTCGCTACCCAGCACTGCCCCGGCATTCATGGCAGAGAGGTTGGAAGCCACGGCCAGCGCCTGTTTGACGTTGAGCCGACTGGTGTTGGCAACCCGTTCTGTTGCAGGTGTCGCCAGTGCCAGTGCGCCGGCAATCTCGAGATGCGTTGGCTGGCTGAAGGCGCGCGCCTGCTCCTGTGTGTCCGCAAGCGCAATGCTAATGGGCTGTGTCGCCTGTTGAAATTCTGCGACCGTGGCATCGGTCGCCGCTGAGGTGTTCGTATTCTGGTAAAGCTGATGCGCACCCAACACGCCAACCATGGCGGTAACCGGTAACAATAAGAGCCTGTGCGTGCGGGGTAGCGAACTAAAAATTCGCAACATGATTGTGAGCGCCGTATACAGATAGATAAAAGGGATAAAGGCCGGATTACCTTACCTCAAGGGCAATGATATGCCTAGTGCGAATACCATTAATTGGTCACCTTTATTGCAGGTTAATATGTCCTGTACATGCGCTTGATTGTGCTGCAAGTCATTGTGAAATTATTGTACAGGAGTAATCCTTTGAATTAGAGGTGTGACATACCTGGATGGCATGGCTTTTCCTGCCGCCGCCGCATGGCTGTCGTGCTGACGCTCCATGATGGCCCTTCATATGGCTGTATAAGCGCTATCGATTACGGCCATTTTATACTGGATAAATGAACAGTTTTTGGTGCCAAGCCCGAAATGCGGTGAATGCCTTATTTTTGCATCAATCATTTTAATGATGAGCTCTTTTTATAAAATTTGACTTTAAAAAGGTATGCCATTTTTTAAAAATGACCGACTTGAAAAACAAATTTAAAAGATGCTTTAAGCGCCGATTTAATCCGGATTGTATTCTTTTGTTATGTTCAAAAGCGCTTTTGTTTCGCTTCTTTGTACCTGATATTAATGAGCTCTTACGTAGCGGCTGAGCCTTGGACTGTGCCGATCGAAGCATTTAGCTGCATGATTGGAAAGAATTTTTCAGTGCAGAATTGAGCGAATCAGTCATACAAAACGTATCGATGCTCTCTTGAGTTGACAGGATGTAACATGTCTCGAGTCACGCTGGTTCAATGGAAAATGCTGGCAGCAGTGGTGGATCATGGTGGCTTCGTGCGTGCTGCAGAAGCGATCCATAAAAGCCCCTCAAGCATCAATCATGCCGTCCACAAGCTTGAAACCCAGCTGGGGGTGCAGCTGCTTGATACCAGCGGTCGACAGCTGCGCCTGACCGAGTCGGGAGAGATGCTGCTGCGCCGGGCACGTCAGTTGCTGGAAAGTGCCGATACCCTTGAAGCCGTTGCAGACAGCCTCTCGGGAGGGCTTGAGGCCGAGATCGCCATCGCCATTGATCAGATTCTTGGGCCTGAAACATTGTGTTATGCCCTTGACCGGTTTTCTGCCCGGTATCCGCATACGCGGATCCAGCTTCATGAGGCGGTGCTCAACGGCGGAATAGAGATGTTGCTGGACAATCGCGTGGATCTTTTGATTTGCGGTCTGCCGGTGCCGGGTTACCTGGGCGAGCTTTTGGGCGCCATCCGCTTCATCGCCGTGGCGCACCCCGATCATGCGTTGCATCAGCTGAATCGACCGCTGGATTTGCGTGATCTTCGACAACACCGTCAGATCGTGACGCGAGATTCCGGTCTGCGCGAACAAAACGATAGTGGCTGGCTCAAGGCCGAGCAGCGCTGGACGGTCTCTCATGTTGCGACCTGTCTGGATATTTTGACCCGTGGACTGGGGTTTGCGTGGGTATCGCAGCCCCGGGTTCAGCCCCTGCTGGACAGTGGACAGCTCAAGGCGCTGCCGCTGCAGGCCGGTGGCATCCGGGAAGTGCCGCTTTCGCTGTACATCAATGATGTAGAGGGTGCGGGGCCGGCCGTTCAGGCCATGGCAGAGGCGCTGCGTCTTGAGTTTCGGACCTGAGGGTTTAAAGGCAGGGCAGGGGCTGGCCTATTGGGGTGTCAACGACGCCAGGAGCGACTATCCTCACGGCCCGAACATGCGTTTCCCGGAGAGAACTTGATCCGGGCAAGGAGACTGTCATGGGTTTACTGGTTGAAGGGCAGTGGGTAGACCGCTGGTATGACACCAAAGGCAATAACGGCGAGTTTGTTCGCGAGTCGGCAAAGTTGCGTGACTGGGTGACGCCTGACGGTGACCCGGGTCCGGAGGGGCAGAAAAGCGTCAGCGCCGGCAGCAATCGCTTTCATCTTTATGTTTCGCTGGCCTGTCCGTGGGCGCATCGTGCGCTGATCATGCGTCGCCTGAAAGGGCTGTCCGAGCTGATGGGCGTGTCCATTACCAGTCCGTACATGCTGGATGAAGGCTGGACATACGAGCTCGATGAAGGATCAAGTGGTGATCCGGTTAATGGTGTGCGTCGCCACTATCAGCTTTATACGTTGACGGACCCGCACTATACGGGTCGCGTCACGGTTCCTGTCCTGTGGGACAAGAAGACATCGCGCATCGTCAATAATGAATCTGCCGATCTGATGCGTATCTTCAATACGGCGTTTGATGAGCTGACCGGCAATCATCTTGATCTTTATCCCGTGGCACTGCGTGACGAGATCGATCGTCTCAATGATGAGGTGTACGACCGGGTCAATAACGGCGTCTACAAGGCCGGGTTTGCCACTGATCAGAAAGTGTATGAAACGCATGTCACTGCGCTTTTTGAAACGCTGGATCGACTGGAAGGGTTGCTCGACGAGCGCCGTTACCTGGCCGGCGAATATCTGACCGAAGCCGACATCCGCCTTTTTACAACGCTTGTCCGTTTTGACAGCGTCTATTACAGCCACTTCAAGTGCAATCTTCGTCGCATCGAGGATTACCCGGCGCTGTCGAACTATCTGCGTGAACTCTACCAGTGGCCGGAGATTGCCGAGACCGTCAACATGGCGCACATCAAGCGCCATTACTATGGCAGCCATCCGGGAATCAATCCCAACGCCATTGTGCCGCTGGGCCCCGAGCTTGATCTTGATCGTCCGCACGATCGCGAGCGTCTGCCCGGCAAGGGCATCTGGCAGTCCCATCACGACTAAACGGCCAATTGACGCACCGTAAATCACCCCCGTCAGCAGGGGCCATCGATGTGATGGCGCCCTGTCATTTGGCATGTCTTCGACTTTCGGCGTGCACTACCGACCCGGCTGTGATAGATTATGTCCACCTCGCTTGTGAAGACCCTGCCATCTCTGCTGATTCGCCCCCATTGAGACTGCCGTTGCGTAGGGGACGATTCTCCAAGGCGCCATAGCGCCCACGCATCGATGGAGCATTGGGCACCATACGACGGCAGTGACTGCCACGACCTGTCGGTCGCCGCGTATGACGTGTTGCCCAGATGCAATAACGGTCGCCACATGCCACGGATGTCGTCGTTTGTTCGCCTGTTGTGCGGACAAATCGTGACGATACGAGTGCGACCGGTCCGGGAACCATCCGATATGTCTATCGTCCGATGAGTGTCTCCCGACCAGACATTTTCCCCCGCCGGCCCAATGCCGGCTTATAAGGTGTGACATGACTTCTACTTCCGTTGCCTCGCCGACTTTCGGTGACATGGCGCTGCTGCCTGCTGTTCTCGAATCTCTTGTATCTCTGGGCTACGAAACACCGTCTCCCATTCAGGCGCAGACCATTCCATCGCTTCTGGAAGGCGCTGACCTTTTGGGTCAGGCGCAAACCGGCACCGGCAAAACGGCAGCCTTTGCCTTGCCGCTGCTCTCCAAACTTGATCTTGAGCGTCGCGAACCGCAGGTGCTGGTACTGGCCCCGACACGCGAACTCGCCCAGCAGGTTGCCGTAGCCTTCAGCCGCTATGGTCAGAACATCAAGGGTCTTGAGGTCGTCACGCTGTGCGGTGGTCAGGACTACCGTGAACAGATGCGCGGCCTGAAAAGCGGCGGCCAGATCGTCGTGGGTACGCCGGGTCGTGTTATCGATCACCTGGACCGCGGTTCACTGAGCCTGACCGGCCTGAATGCACTGGTACTCGACGAAGCCGACGAGATGCTGCGCATGGGCTTCATTGATGACGTCAAGCGCGTTCTCAAGGATACCCCGACCGACGCACAGCGTGTGTTCTTCTCCGCTACGCTGCCGCCGGAAATTTCGCGCATCGTCAGCCGCTATCTGGTGGACCCGATTACCGTACAAATCGAAGCGCGTGCGGCCACGACCACCATTCAGCAGCGCCTGTGTCGCGTCGATGGTCCGGCCAAGATTGAAGCACTGGCCCGAATCGTTGAAGTCGAGGCCGTTGATGCTGCCATCGTCTTCGTGCGAACCCGTGCCTCCTGCACCACGCTGGTCGATCAGCTGGTCGCTCGTGGCATCGCCGCCGCACCGCTGTCCGGCGATCTGGATCAGAGCCTGCGTGAGCGCACCGTACAGCGCCTGAAAAAGGGCAAGGTCGATGTGCTGGTGGCCACCGACGTTGCCGCTCGTGGCCTTGATGTCCCGCGCATCACGCACGTCATCAACTTTGACATGCCCCACGACACCGAAGCCTACATTCACCGTATCGGCCGTACCGGTCGTGCGGGCCGTGAAGGCACGGCCATTACCTTTGCCGGTCCGCGTGAAGTCCGCAAGATTCGCTGGCTCGAGCAGGCTACCGGCCAGAAAATCGAGATCATGGAGCTTCCCGACGAGAAGGCCATGCGTGCGCACCGTGACGAGAAGTTCAAGGCGCGAGCCGAAGCCATGCTCGAGCGCGGTCATGAGCATCAGCGTGAAATGGTTGAATCGCTGATGGCAGAGGGCCTCGATCCGATCGATCTGGCCTGTGTCTTTGCAAGTCTGGCCCGTGCCGGTGAGCCGCCGATTCGCTCGCTGCCGAAGTCCAATCCGCGTAGCGAACGTCCTGAACGTGGCGATCGTCCGGAGCGTGGCGGTGAGCGTCGTGCACCGCGTCGTCGCGAAGGCGGTTCAACAGAAGGCATGACCCGTTATCGTCTGGCCGTTGGCCATCGCGACAACATCAAGCCGGGACAGCTGGTCGGTGCACTGGCCAATGAAGGCGGCATCGAGGGCGCCCGCATCGGTCGCATTGATATCCGTCAGACGCACAGCCTCGTCGAGCTGCCCACCAGCCTGCCCGAGACCGTGCTGGCCAAGATGGCACGTGCGCGTGTCGGTGGCCGTCCGCTCGAGATCAGCAAGGACAGCGGTCGCCCCGAAGGCGGTCAGAGCGAAGGTCGCACCGAGCGTCCGCGTCGTGATGATCGTCGCCAGCAGGCCTCCTGAGGTCGTGATGGCGGTGCGCTGACAGGCGCACCCGCATGACAGGCATGACGAAAGGCCCCCTGCCCACCGGCAGGGGGCCTTTTTGTATGCCGGGTCTCGTGGTGCGTCAGGAAAAGGCGGAGTCCACGGCGGTGGCGCGTCATGACAGGCGTTGTCTACGCTCACACCACAGTCAAAAGGCACAATGATCAGGAGGGAGCATGGCATCAAAACGCCAGCCGTTGCATGAATGGACCGTTGATCCCGCCAGCGCCATTGCACTACAGAAATCACTGGCACCGCGCATCGTATGTCGTGATCAGATGGGAGAGATCAGCCATATCGCCGGTGTGGATATTGGCTTTGAAGAGGGCGGAGAGACCACGCGTGCGGTAATCGTCGTCATGCGCTGGCCGTCGCTGGAGATCGTTGAGCGCGTGTTGCATCGCACCCCCACAAAGATGCCCTATATTCCCGGGCTTTTGAGCTTTCGAGAGTTGCCGGCGGCGCTTGAAGCCTTTGAGCAGCTTTCCATCACGCCTGATCTACTGATGGTGGATGGCATGGGCATTGCGCATCCACGTCGGCTGGGCATTGCCGCGCATCTGGGGCTCTGGCTCGACATACCGGCCATCGGTGTCGGCAAAAGCCGCTTGTGCGGCCGGCATGATGAGGTGCCCGAAGCGCGCGGCAGCTGGGTCCCTCTGACCCATCGCAATGAGACCATCGGGGCTGTTTTGCGCACGCGTGAGCGGGTCAAGCCGCTTTATATCTCGACCGGGCACCGGATATCGCTTGAAAGCTCGATTCACTGGGTGATGCAGTGTCTGACCCGTTACAAGCTGCCCGAGCCGACCCGACAGGCCGACCGCCTTGCCTCTCGCCGCACTGCCGAGACGCGCGGCCCTGAAAGTGATGCCACGCCCGAGCAGGATACGCTGTCGTTCTGAAATATACCGTTATATTTATTCAGTGGCTCAGTGTTTCTGGCTGAGCCACTTCAGCAGTGCCGCATGAAAACGCTCCGGAGCCTGTACCTGCGGCGAGTGGCCCAGATCTTCAAAATGCACATAGGTCGATGACGGGATCTGCTCGGCAATTTTTGGCCCCAGCTCATCGTAATGGCCCAGCGTCCTTTGAACCTCTTTGGGGGCCAGAGCCTTGCCAATCGCGGTGTTGTCCTTGTCTCCAACAATTAACAGCGTAGGCACCTTGAGGTCGCCGAACTCGTAAACGACGGGCTGAGTGAAGACCATGTCGTAGGTCAGCGCCTGACTCCAGGCATTGATGTCACGCCCTTCACCGCGGTACATGCCGGCCTGCATCTCGACCCAGCGGTCATATTCGGGTTGCCACTGACCGGCGTAGTAGGTCCCTTTTTGATAGGCACGCATCTTCTCGGCGCTGGCCTTCTTGCCGCTTTCATACCAGTCGTCGATTGACTGCCAGGGCACGCCCTTTGCCTTCCAGTCTTCCAGACCGATGGGGTCGACCAGCACCAGCTGATGCGTGGCCTCGGGGTACATCAGGGCGTAACGGGTGGCCAGCATGCCGCCCATCGAGTGGCCCATGATGGTGGCATTGTTGATGTTCAGCCGTGACATCAAGGCATTCGTGTTGGCGGCCAGCTGATGAAGACTGTATTGATAGTGCTGCGGCTTGCTGGATTTACAAAAGCCGATCTGATCCGGGGCAATCACGCGATACCCCTTTTGCGTCAGCGCCTGGATGGTGCTCTCCCAGGTGGCGGCGCAAAAGTTCTTGCCATGCATCAGCACGACCGTTTCCCCATTGGATTTACCCTGCGGGGCCACGTCCATATACATCATTTCAAGGGACTGCTGCTGAGAGTCCAGTTCGAAGCGGTGCAGGGGCCAAGGGTAGTCAAACCCTTCCAGCCGAGGGCCATAGACCGGAGCGTTATCGGTGGTGTTGTCCCCGGCCATGGCAGGCAGGGTCAGGTAGGCCAGTAGTGGCACCAGCAAAAGAGGGCGCATGACATATTTCCTTGTCAGACATCGTGGGGCGATGTCATGGGAGTGAAGACATTTATCGTTGGATGGCGCTCTCCAGTCTGGCAAAAAATGACCGCTCGCCAAGAGGCCGACACGACATTTTAAGCTCCTCTCAAGACCCGTAGCGCACGGTCGGGCACGGCCCCGGAGGATTTGACCTGTCATGATCCTTCACTACAGGCGACATGCAGGCCCTGTATCCCGGCATGGTCGGCACTCGGTGCTGTCGAAGTGTTCGTTTGTTTGCCATGATATGACCCCTGAACCCACTACGCCCATCGCAATGAAAGGACCCCTGTCCATGCAGAAAAAAGGTATTGGCGATTTCTTTTTTACCATCGTTTTATGGATCCTGATCGGTGGTCTGGCTCAGTGGCTGATGCAGCACCAGCTCAATGGCGGGGAGGGCAGTGCAGCGATGACCGGCATTTCCACCGGCAGCAGCACGGCTGAAGGCGTCGGCTTTTCCTCCTACTGGAGCGCGCTGGGGCTGGTCTCGCTGTTTTTCGCCGTGATTGCCTTCATGGCACGTGATCTGATGCGTGACAACCCGGTGACGCGGTCTCTGAAAGTGATCGGCACACGGCTTTTGAGCACTACCTTTGATATCGGCCTTTTTGCACTGGGCGGGACGCTCTTTTTGATGTTGAGCCCGGGCGCAGTCAATACAGTGCCGCAGTGGCAGGCACTTTTCATTGGTATCAGCCTGCCATTTTTCATCGTTATTCTGGTGGTGCTGGGGGTGATCTGGTGTCTGCTGAGATTCTCGCGTCTGTCGCTGGTCAGCATTCCGGCGCTTGAGTTCAAGCCGCTGATCCGGGTGGCGCTGTATGTGGGCCTTATGGCCATTCTGGTGCTGGCCGCCTGGCTTGCCCTGTAGCTTTTGCCAAACGACACATGAAAAGGGCCTCTGCGGAGGCCCTTTTTGTGGCCGGGAGAAGGCGGCGCTGGTTGTGGCCGGGAAAAAGAAGCGTGGAGCCGCTCAGCTCAGGGTGATGTCACTCTGTCCATTGCCGCGCGGGGCCACCCTGATCTGCACCGGTATGCGCTCATGCATGTCCTGAATGTGTGAAATGACGCCCACCCGCCGGCCCAGCGATTGCAGCGCGTCGAGGGCATCCATGGCCTGTGACAGCGACTGGGGGTCCAGGCTGCCAAAGCCTTCATCGATGAACAGGGTTTCGATCTGAAGCTCCGAGGACGCCATCGAGGCCAGCGCCAGCGCCAGCGCCAGCGAGACCAGAAAGGTTTCCCCGCCGGACAGCGAATGCACCGAGCGCCGCTCATCGCCCATGTCGGTATCGATGACCAGAAGCCCCAGCTCGCTGCCGCCACGCGCCAGTCGATAGCGCCGCGCGAGGCTTTGGAGATGGATGTTGGCATGTTCGATCAGCCGCTCCAGATTCCAGCCCTGGGCAATGCGACGAAATCTCTTGCCGTCGGCGGCACCGATCAGTCCTGAAATGCGGCCCCAGCGCGTCACTTCACGTCGATGCTGCTCCAGAGCCTGTTCGATCTCGCGGGCCTGGGCGCGACAGTGGTCATCATGGCGCAGGGCATGGTCGGCGTCATCGCGCAAGCGCTGGGCCTGGGGGAGATGGGCTTCAAGGTCCGACTGATGGCGGGCAAGTTCGGCAAGTCGCTCATCACGCCATGCCTTCAGGGTGCGCGACGCGTCCTGTTCGGGAAGGGCAGCCTGCGCCGACCTGGCATGTTCACTGTAGTGCTGGCGATGACGCACCAGCACCTCCAGACGCTCTTGAGCCAATAGATGGGCATCGTTGAGACGCTGATCCATGGCCGCCATATCGCGGGCAAGCGCCTGATGCTGCTCGCTCGTCACGGCCAGAAGCGCTGCCAGAGTGTCATCACCGATGTCGGGATGTGCCTTGCGCCACTGCGCCATCTCCTCTGAGAGAGTCTGGCGGGCAAGCGTCTGGTCATCATGCTGCTGTTGCAGCTGCACAACCTCCTGATGGCGCTTCTGACACTGCGCGTCACAGGCCTCTCGTTGCTTTTGGGTGGCGGCCAGCTGTTGCTCACGAGTCTCAATCTCATGGTCGAGCGCCTCCCGCCAGTGATGGACATCCGGATAAGGGCCGAGCTGTGTTTTCAGTGCTTTGGCCAGCGTCTCGCGCTCGTGGATCAGCGGTGCGTAGGCGGCGTCCAGTGCCTGAATCTGCTCGTGGGTATACGTGACGCCGGCCTCAAGGCGTACGGCTTCGATCTCAAGGCCATGCAGCTGCTCCTGAAGCGGCGCTCTGGTCTGATGGTCCCGGTCAAAGTGCGCCAGATGCTCGCAGGCCTGATCGTGGGCAGTCGTGATGCGCGTCAGGCGCCGCTCGAGCCACGTGTGACGATCCTCCGGAGCGACTTCCAGCATGGTCTCGCTCTCTGCACAGGCATCAAGGCGCTGGCGCGCCTCGTGTCGCTGGGCGTTGAGGGTGTCGAGCGCGTCATCCCGCTGTGTGATCTGGCTCTGGAGCTCGCCGTAGCGGCCTCTAAGCTCCGCGCAGCGCTGCTCCAGACCATCGCGTGCCTGGCGGGCGTCATCAAGCTGGCGCTGCTCTTCGCGCTCGGTCGCCACCAGCATGTCATGGGCCGGCTGAGCCGGTGGATGACGGGTGTAAGGGTGGTCATGGCTGCCGCACACCGGACACGCCGTATCGGCTTCAAGCCCTTCACGCATGGCAAGAACGCTGTCGCTGCGGGCAGCGCGCAGACTCGCGATACTTTTCTCGAGCTGCTCAAGGGTGATCCTTTGCCGGTCAAGCGCCGTGCGGGTTTGAGTGCCTTCCTCGCGCAGCGTTTCAAGGGTCTGCCGATCGGTGGTCTGTTGCGTCTCCAGGGCCTGAAAGCACTGCTCCAGCTGATGCCAGTGGTCGTGGGCATGTTTCAGGTCGCGCAGCGCCTGACGCTGTTGCCGGTACTGATCCAGCTGGTTCTGAGTGGCTTCGCGCCACTGCGTAAAGGAGGGGGCACCTTCGGTCAGTTGCTTGAGCCGTGCATCCAGTTCCTGCAGGAACGCTCGCTGCTGGTGTTCCCTGTGTCGGCAGTGGGCAAGCGCTTTCTCCTGATCCGACAGGGTCTGTCGGTGTTCTCCAAGCTGCTGCTCGGTGTGCAGGACACGCTGATGCAGATCCCGATATCGCTGTTCATCCAGGGCGCACTGGGCCAGCAGGGGCTGCTGCTGTCGGTGCTGCTGGCGACTGGTCTCCAGATGCGCTCGATGTGTTTCGTGCTGGCTGACCATGTCATCGCGCTGGCGGCTGGCGGCCGATAGATGCTCGCGCGCTGTACCCAGGCGGTTTTCAAGGGTCTGGATCGAGGTCGCCAGCGCCTCGTGCTGCACAAACAGATGCCGCGCCGGGGCCAGCGCCTCGAGCCGGGCCAGCCACTGGCGCTGCCCGGTCTGTGCCTGTTGTGCGCTCAGGGCGTCTTCATGCGCCTGGCAGGCGCTGTGCCAGTGGGACTCAAGGCGTTCATCGGTGGCCAGCCATGTCTGCTCGCGCTCAATCGCCTGCTGTTGTGTCTGAAGCTTCTGAAGCTGTGCCAGCGTTTCGGCGGCATGCTGCTCAAGCGCTTGGCGCGCTTCGGGGTCGGCCGGCGTTTGATGCCCAAGCTGCGCCTCCAGCGCAGCGACCTCGCGTTCACTGTCGCGGGTGCGTTGAAAGGCGGCGATTGAGAGGCGCGAGTAGATGCCGGTGTCGGTCAACTTCTCCAGCAGTTCGCTGCGCTGATTGTCGTCGGCTTTTAAAAAGGTACTGAACTCGCTTTGCGCCAGCAGCACCGCCCGGGTGAACTGCTCGAAACTCAGACCAAGGTGCTGCGGCAGCAGACGATCGAATTCCCGTTTTTGCGAGGTGATGACCCGCTCATCCGGCAGTGACATCAGGCTCTGCTCAACGCCCTGAAGCTTGCCATCCGCCTTGTGGCGGGCGCGCCGCACTCGCCAGCAGGCGCGGTAGTGCGCGCCATCCCGGCCGCGAAAGTCGACCTCGGCATAACCGCTGCTTTCACCTCTGCGCAGCAGAGTCCGCGGGTCGGCAGTGGTCAGGGTTTCCTCCCCGACATCCGGGGAGACGGAGTCCCGGCCGGGCGCGCCGCGCAGGCGGGGTGTGCTGCCATAAAGCGCCAGGCACAGGGCATCCAGCAGCGTGCTCTTGCCGGCGCCGGTAGGGCCGGTAATGGCAAAAAGGCCAGCGCTGTCGAGCGGACTGGCGGTGAAGTCGATGGTGTGCGGGCCGCTCAGCGAGGCGATGTTATGAAGGCGAAGGGCCAGAATTCTCATGGGGTGTCCTCGGACAATTCATCGTCATGCAGCGTCTGCAGCAGTGCCTGAACATCCTGCATGACCTCATCGGGTGGGGCATCGCCAAATTCTCTGGCCCAGGTGCGGGCGAAAAGCTCTGCCGGCCCCAGCGCGTCCAGTGATTCGCTTGTGTGCTCCGGCGTCGAGTTGCGCGCCATTCGAGTCGTGATGCTGACCAGGCGCACGGCCTTGCCCTTGAGGGCCTGCTCGATGAGAGGACGCAGATCTACCCGAGGCGCCTCCAGAATCACGCGCACATCAAGCCAGGGCCACTGCTCGCGCGGCAGATCGGTCTGCGTGTCCTCCAGAAAATCGGCGCCTGCCAGCGCGTCGAGCACCTCATCAAGTGATAAAGGCCCGACCCGGTGCATGGCAACGCTGCGGGGGATGGGCAACGACGTCACCTCACTGACGTGTTCGCCCTCAAGGATGACTTCAAGCACCTGATGCGGATAGTGGGTCTCGGAGAAATCCATTGCCAGCGGCGAGCCGCTATAGCGGATATGGTCACTGCCTACCCGCTGGGGCTTGTGCAGGTGCCCGAGGGCGACATAGGCCACCTCGGGCGGGAAAAGCGCCGCCGAAAGTGACTCTTCACCGCCGATCACGATGGGGCGTTCGCTGTGTTCAGACACGCTGGCCCCGTGAAGATGGGCATGACTCATGGCGATCAGCGCCTGGCCCGGGGCGCGCTTTTGAATGCCGGCTTCAAACAGCGCTTCATGAACACGCACCATACCGCGGACGTAGCTGTCACCGGCCGTTCGGGCCTCTGGTGCCAGGGCCTGCGATGTCTCGGTTGAGACCGCATCTCCTAGGCCGCCGGTCACTTCAGCCGGGCGCAGAAAAGGCAGGGCCAGACACCAGGCGCGTATCACGCCGTGTCGGTCCGGCAGGGGGACGATCAGGCGATCCACATCGGGTTCGCCGCTGTCATGCCAGAGGATGCGTCCCAGCGCATGAGTGTTCAAACGGCGCAGGAGCGGGGCGGGCAGCTCGACGCGGGTGCCGCTGTCATGGTTGCCGGCGATCATGACAATGGTCAACTGCGGCAGGCGTTCATGCGCCTTGATCAAAAAGTCATACAGCAGGGACTGGGCTGCGATGGAGGGGTTGATGACATCAAAGATATCACCGGCGATCAGCAGGGCATCGGGCTGTCGCTCATCGAGGGTCATCACCAGCCAGTCAAGAAAGTCGCGGTGCTCATTGTGGCGCGACTGGCCGTGAAAGCGCTGGCCGAGATGCCAGTCAGCGGTATGGATCAATTTCATCAGGCGCTACCGTCACGTAAGAGATGGCCAAGGGTATCGGGATCACGCCGGGGTGATCGAGCAATTCGAGAAATGATGAGGGTCTTAAAAATGTAAGGACAGGGTCAGCCCGGGTGTGATCGTGAAAGTGGTGTGTCACGCTTGAGCGTCTCAAGCTCGACATAATAGGAACGACCGATCAATACGGGTATATTTCTGCCCATCGCAGGGTCGAAGATATGTGCTTTCATGAAGGCTGGGCCGTCTGCACAGAAGGTGAAACAGGGGGTCGCCGCTGACACGGTGTCACCATGTTTTACGCAGGCGCAGGGAACTGCCAGTGCGTGCGATGGTCGATTCTGGTTAACCATGGGTCATCCAAAAGCCTCATGATGGATTGACTCTGTATCAACTCAATACTGGATGGCGGCTCGGGCAGGGTCGTATCGTCTCAAAAGGAAAGTCTTGTCCATGGATCGAAGAACTCTACTCAAGGCATCTGCGGCGCTGTCTGCGCTTGGCATGTCGACCAAATCCCTGATGGCACGCGCCAGCGGCAACAACAACCGTGGCCCGGGTGAGGGGGTCGAGGTAGCGCTGGATGACAAGGGCACCGATTTCGATTTTGACTGGCTCAAGTCACATGCCCGGGAGATGGCCAAATCCGAATACAAGGATACCACCGAGAAGCTGCCCGAGACGCTGACACTCGACAATCTTGATCCGCTCGAATATCAGGCCATTCAGTACGATCAGAGCCATGCCCTGTGGTCCGACCGCGGCAATTCGGCCGTCCAGGCGCAGTTCTTCCACGTCGGCATGCAGTTCAACCAGCCGGTGCGCATGTACAGCGTGGTCGATGACAAGGCCTATGAAATCCATTTTCGCCCCGAGCTTTTCACCTATGAAGGAACGGGGATCGATGTCGATCAGCTCAAGGGTCATGATCTGGGCTTTGCCGGCTGGCGAGTATCCCGCAATCCGGACTTTTCGGCACTTGCCAACGTGGTCTCCTTTCTGGGGGCAAGCTACTTCCGCGCCATCGACAAGAATAATCAGTTCGGTCTATCGGCACGCGGGCTGGCCATCGATACCGCCATGCCGCCGGAAGAAGGTCAGGAAGAGTTCCCGGTGTTCACGCATTTCTGGTTTGATGAGCCACCGGCCAACCGCGCCCGGTTTACCGTGTATGCCCTGCTGGACTCCCCCAGCGCGACCGGGGCGTACAAGTTCGATATCGACTGTCAGTCCGAGCGCGTGGTCATGGGCGTAGAGGCCAATGTCTACCCGCGCAAGAGCATCGAGCGTCTGGGCATTTCTCCCATGACCAGCATGTTTCTCAATGGCACCAGCCAGCGGATGCGGCGCGATACCATCATTCCGCAGGTGCATGATTCCGATCGGCTCTCGATCTGGAGCGGGGACGGTGAGTGGATCTGTCGACCGCTGTATAACCCTGATGCCCTGCAGTACAACACCTTTGAAGACGAAAACCCGCGCGGGTTTGGACTGGTTCAGGACGATCACGACTTCGAACACTACCGCGACGTGGTCAACTACTATCATGCCCGTCCGAGTCTCTGGTGCGAGCCGACCAGTGACTGGGGCAAGGGCTCGATCACGCTGATCGAGCTTCAGACCATGGGAGAAACGGTCGATAACATCGCTGCCTTCTGGCAGCCTGCAGAGCCGGTCGAGGCCGGGCAGACGCTAAGCTACAGCTACAATCTGTACTGGAGTCCGCGTCCTCCCGTGAAGCCTTCCGTCGGTCAGGTCGACAAGACCTGGAGTGGTATCGGTGCGGTACGTGATGGCTGGATTCCCGGTGAGCATTCACCCGAGACATGGGCACGTCGATTTGCGGTCGATTTCCGCGGTGCGCCGATCAACGATATGCCGGCCGATGCCAAAATGGAGGCCGTTCTGTCTGCCTCCAGCGGTGAGACGCAGGTGGTCTCGGTGATCAAGCTGGGCGGGCCGCTTCAAATGTGGCGTGCGCAGTTTGACTGGTATCCCAAAAGCGAGCAGACCGATCCGGTGACGCTGCGCGTCTATCTGCGTCAGGGCGACCAGACGCTGAGCGAAACCTGGCTTTATCAGTTTGTGCCGCCGGCACCGGGTGAGCGCAACTGGGATCGCCACGGCTGAACCCGAAGGCGTGAATCGTTTGCAACGGACCCTGCGGGGTCCGTTTTATTGTGCGGTGTTTTTGAAGGGTAACGCCTGCCTGTTGCGAGGCGTACACTGAAAGGATTGACCGCTGACTGACAAGTGCCGGAATTTTCAATGACCGAGCTATTACCGCGTCCCTTTGTTTTTCTTCGCCACGGCGAAACCTTCTACAATCGTGCCTATCTCATTGCCGGCAGTCCGGATGTGCCCCTGACGCCGCGCGGCGAGTCACAGGCGCGAGAGGTCGGCACCGTGCTGGATCAGAGGCCATGGTCGCATGTGGCCGTCAGTACCATGTTTCGGGCACGCAAAACGGCTCGCCTGGCGCTGCCTGACAGTGAACTGAACTTTTATGCCGGGCTTCGAGAGCGCCACTGGGGCGAGCTGGAAAAAACACCCATTCAGGACCCGATGCCCTATTTTGAGACGCCGGAAGGGGGCGAGGCCTGGGCAGACTTTCAGGGCCGGGTGGTGGATAGCCTCAATGAGCTGCTGACACGCTTTGAATGCCCGCTGGTCGTGGCGCATTCCGGCATCTTTCGAGTGATCTGCAACGTGACCCAGGGGCATCCCTATGGCGCCCGTATCGGCAATGTCGCGCCCGTGTGGTGTCAGCCGCCGGGATCGGAGCATGAGCACTGGCAGCTCACGCCCTGGCAGGCGTAGTCGAACGCCCCACCCGAATCCATTTTTCAAAACGCCTGTATCGAAGGCAACCACACAAGCGAGGTGTTTTCATGACGACAGTAGGCTATGGCGATGATCACGTTGAAGTGGGTGGCCATTTTCCCGCACCGGGTGACACGGCACCGTCGTTTTTCCTGACGGGCCGGGAGATGAATGAGGTCTCTCTGGAGGATTTTGCCGGACAGCGCAAGGTGCTTTCGATCGTCCCCAGCATTGATACCGGCACCTGTGCCACCTCCACGCGCAAATTCAACGAGCAGGCGTCACGGCTGGAAAATACGGTGGTCCTGGTGGTTTCGGCAGATCTCCCCTTTGCGGCCGGTCGCTTTTGCGGCGCGGAAGGGCTGGATAACGTGCTGATGCTCTCAACGTTTCGCCATCATGCAGAATTCGTTCAGGCCTGGGGCGTGGATATTCAGAGCGGCCGCCCGCGCGGGCTCTGCGCGCGCGCCGTGATCGTGCTGGACGAACACAATCAGGTACTGCACAGCGAACTGGTGGATCAGATCAAAAATGAGCCTGACTATGAGGCTGCGCTATCGGTCCTGTAACAATCCCCATCCGTGAGGAAGTTGCCAGTGTGGCAGGACTGGCTATCCTGTGAAGAGTATCCCGCCGGATAACCGTGCAAGGTGTCCAGCTGAATACAGGAACGTTTGAAGACTATCTGCACCAGGGAGGCATGTAATGGCCATTCAGAAGCAAGGTTCTGCCGAATGGAAGGGAAGCCTGAAGCGGGGCAAGGGTGTCGTCTCCACTGAAAGTGGCGCACTCAAGGAAAATCCCTACGGTTTCAACACCCGCTTTGAAGGTCAGCCGGGCACCAATCCGGAAGAGCTGATCGGGGCTGCCCATGCCAGCTGCTACTCCATGGCACTGTCCATGATTCTGGGGCAGTCGGATCTGGAGCCTGAAAGCATCCAGACTGAAGCGACTGTGACGCTGGATCAGGATGACAGCGGCTTTTATGTCAGCAAGGTGGCACTGAAAACGGTTGCCCGCATTCCAGGGGCCGATCAGCAGGCCTTTGAAAAGGCCGCCAACGACGCAAAGGAAGGCTGCCCGATCTCGCGTCTGCTCAATGCCGATATCACGCTTGAAGCCACGCTCGAAGGCTGATGTTTCAGGTTCGGTAGCCTGATGGTGAATCAAAAAAGGGCCCCGCTTCTGGCGGGGCCCTTTTTTTGATCCGGCTCAACACTTTTATGGCGTGTCGGGGTCTTTCAGCACGCCAGGAAAAATGTCGTAAAAGGTATCGGAAGCAATGCCGATCAGAACAATATCGTTACCAAGTCGACGCCAGGCATAGCCCTCATAGCGGGGCAGGGCCTGTTTGACCGTGTCGGGCAATTGCTCGCTTTCAACGTTTTCCGGTAACCGGTCCCCCATTTCCAGCGGCGGAACAACCGCGTCAAAGGCCTGACGCTTGAAGTCTTCCCGATGGGCTGCAAGGGTTCTCAACACCAGACGACGGTCCACTTTCGGGCCGCTCTGGGGCTCACGGGTGGCACTCGCTCCCGGCGAGGCCTGATAGCCCTGTTGGGTCTGTGGTGCCGCCTGCACCTGGCCCTGAAAGAGTGCCAGCAGCAGGCCCAGGCTCAGGGAGACTTTCACAAACGCTGGACACATACGCATTCCAGTTTCCTTCCAGCAAAATATTGATGCCGGATTACCCCGGGACAACGAGCGTGTCGTCGGCGTAATCCTCATGAGAATTGTTAAGGGACGCTTTTTATTGTGGCATACACAAGGGGCCGCTTTCCTGAAAGCGGCCCCGCCAGACGAACGAGACGGTAACGAGGGTGCAACCAACATTCAATGCACCAACCAGTCCTGTCCCGGGCGAATAATGCTTGGCGCCGGCGCAGCGCCATACTTTTCATAGTATGCCTGTCGCTGGCGCCATTCTGCACGTTGAAGGCGATGTTTGAGCTGAACAAATCCTTCGTGACGATCGTATTCGCTGTCATCGATCAGCAGGGCGGAAGCCCGCCCCGGAGACGAGGCAAGTTCTGCATAGCAGTTTTGTGACGTGTCGGCAGATGTCGAACCACGTTTGAAAAATTTCATGAGGCTCCCTCCCTTGAACTGTAACAGCAGTGTTTCTTTTATCATCTGTACAGTATCGGCATCGGCCTGCTCCCTGGCTGTGCCGTTACGTTATGTGACAGTATAGATGGTTGAATCAGCAAAATTCACGCTTTTGCATCAACCTTTCTACCAGAGCGCTCCATGAGTACTGATGCGCATTGCCTGTCTTCCGGGTTCTGCTGTCATCACCGCCTCGAGCCGGGCTCGAAGGGGGAAGCCTCAAATGCCGTGACGACTCTATTCTGCCATCGTCTCTCCCAAGGTCTTCATGAAGTGTTCACCTCTGGTGAGCTGCTCAATCGAGATGAATTCATCGGCCCGATGGGCCTGCTCGATGCTGCCAGGACCGCAGATGACGGCCTGCAGGCCGGCCTGCTGGAACTGTCCGGCTTCAGTAGCATAAGCAACGGCCTGACCCTCTTCGCAAACGCCAAGGCGCTCGAGCAGGGCCATGGGCTGATCGTTATCACGGTTTTCAAGGCCGGGCACGGTTTGGGTCAGCGTGGTGGTCTCGATGGCAAAGTCGGCATTGACGGCCTTGAGCGTGGCTTCAAGCTCGTCACTGTATTCGCGAAAGCGCGCATAAACCGTCTCGAACCCTTCCTCGGGCAGATGGCGAATTTCCCAGTCGAACTCACAGTGCTGCGCCATGATGTTGATGGCGTTACCACCGTGAATGGTGCCGACATGAAGGCTTGAGTGAGGCACGTTAAAGGCGTCATTGAGATGCTCGTCTTCGGCAAGCTCGCTCATGATGTCTTCGATACGGCTGACAAGGCGTGCTGCCACATGAATGGCCGAGATGCCCTGGTTGACCTGACTTGAGTGAGACGGCACGCCACGGACCACGGTTTTGAGCGTCGTGATGCCCTTTTGCAGGATGACCGGCGCCATCAGGGTGGGCTCGCCCACAATGACAGCGGACGGGGTGGGGTGGTGCTTGACCAGATGCTCGATCATGCGCGGTGCTCCCAGACAGCCGATCTCCTCGTCGTAGGAAAATGCCAGCCAGATGGGGCGTTTCAGGTCGCGCCGGGACCAGTCCGGTACGCCTGACAGGGCACAGGCCAGAAAGCCTTTCATGTCACAGCTGCCCCGGGCATAAAGGTGCCCGTCCCGCTCGGTGAGGGTGAAGGGGTCGCTCTGCCAGTTCTGGCCCTCGACAGGGACAACATCGGTATGGCCGGACAACACCACACCATCGGCCACGTCGGGGCCGATACGGGCCAGCAGGTTGAAACGCTCGCCGTCATCGCTGGGGATGCGTTCATGATGGATGTCATACGTGTCGAGATACTGCTCGACCCACTCGATCAGGGCCAGATTGGACTGCCGGGACAGCACGTTGAAGCCCACGAGTGTGGCCAGAATGTCCCGGGCAGTGGTGGGCAGTGAAGCAGGAGTGGTGGTCATGGCGTTCTCGGCATCCAGGCAAAAGGGGATGACCTGCCGGACATCAAAAAGGCAGGTCCTGACAGGAAGTGTAACGCAGCTCCGGCAACATGAAATATCGCCTTGTCCGGGGAACTTCTGTCGACTTTTGTGCGTGATTTTTCTGATATGATCAAACCCGGTTCAGCCGGCCCTCATTTTGCGTGATCCGCAAATGCCGGTGGTTCAGGTCGCGTGATCCGCGATCAGATTGACTCTGTATGTGCCACGTCAACTGCTTATTTGATAGCGACCCTACCCATGAACAATACCAATTCAAACGGACCATCGACGTCCGTGACGCGTCCGTTGGGCGCCCGTGATATCAAGACACTGGGGCTTTCCGCACTGGGTGGTGCGCTTGAGTTCTACGATTTCGTTATCTTCGTTTTCTTTGCAAGCGTGGTCGGTCAGCTCTTTTTCCCACCCGACATGCCTGAATGGCTGCGTCTGGTACAGACCTTTGGCATCTTCGCCGCCGGCTACATCGCTCGTCCCATTGGTGGCGTCATCATGGCGCACTTCGGTGACCGGCTGGGTCGCAAGAAGATGTTCATGCTCTCCATCATGCTCATGGCCCTCCCGACCCTGCTCATGGGCCTTTTGCCCACCTATGCCACGATCGGCTATCTGGCCCCGATTCTGCTTCTGGCGATGCGCATGCTGCAGGGCGCGGCCATCGGTGGCGAGGCGCCCGGCGCCTGGGTGTTCGTGACCGAGCATGTGCCGGCCCGCCACACGGCCTTTGCCACCAGCACCCTGTCAGCAGGGCTGGTCGCCGGCATCCTGCTGGGCTCACTCATGGCCACCGGACTGAACTACGTCATGAGCGAGGAAACCCTGTACAGCTGGGGCTGGCGCGTGCCCTTTCTGGTCGGCGGCGTACTGGGCTTTGTGACGCTTTATCTGCGTCGCTATCTGCATGAGACACCGGTATTTACCGAAATGCAGGAAAACCAGTCCCTCTCCGAGGAGCTGCCCATGCGGACCCTGCTGCGTGACTACCTGCCGGGGGTGGCCATCTCCATGCTTGCCACCTGGCTTCTGACCGCAGCGGTGGTGGTCACGATCCTGATGACACCGACGCTTTTACAAAGCTTTGCCGGCGTCGATCGTGGTCTGACCCTGCAGGCCAACTGCGTGGCGATCGTCTGTTTGATCATCGGCTGTCTGAGTGCCGGGGCGCTGGCGGACCGCATTGGCGATGGCATCGTGCTGGTCATCTCCTGCGCCGGACTCGGCATCACGTACTTCTATTTCTTCTGGTTGATGCACCATGACGTGAGCATGCTGTTTCCGCTCTACGCGCTGGTGGGCTTTTTCGGCGGTCTGACCGGGATCGTGCCGGCCATTGCGGTCAAGTCGTTTCCGGCAGCCATTCGTTTTACGGGGCTTTCGTTTTCCTACAACGTGGCCTATGCCATTGCAGGTGGTCTGACCCCCATGATCGTGACCACATCGATTAAAACCCTGCCGATGTCGCCTGCCTGGTATGTGGCCGGTGTCATGAGCGTGGGCGTGGTCATGGGGACCATGCTGGCCAGGCGCCATTATCACTACCGCGCCCAGCCCGTGCACTAAGACGCCCTTTCCTGTCAGACGCTTATCAGCCAGGCTCATGGGAGCCTGGCTTTTTTGATGGCCACCACTTTAGGGACAACCTCTCAGGGAGAAACCGATGGAGATCACACTCAAGGGCAAAACGGCGCTGGTGACCGGCGCCAATCGCGGTATCGGCGCACACATGGCCGAATCGCTCGCCCGTGCCGGCGCCAATGTGGCCTTTCATACGCGAAAGCCGCGTGACGAGGTCAATGACACTGCCGAGCGTCTGGCCAAAGAGTGCGGCGTCAAAACCGGCGTGGTGGTTGCGGATCTGAGCGACCCGCAGGCCATTGATGACATGTTCGAGCAGTTTGACGGCCAGTTCGAGCAGATCGACATCCTGATCAACAATGCCGGTTTCGAAAATGCCCATGCGCTGGAGGACATGCCGCGCGAAGACTGGCTGGCCCTGATGAACGTCAATCTCAACGCGCCGTTTTACTGCTCGCAGCACGCCGCGCGGCGCATGAAAAAGGCCGGGCAGGGCGGTGTCATCATCAACGTGCAGTCCGTTCATGATGAGGTGGTCCGAAAGGGCGTGGCGCACTACAGCGTGGCCAAGGCCGGTCTCAAGACCCTGACACGCGCCGCCGCCGTGGAGTGGGGCGAGTACGGCATTCGCGTGATCGGGCTCTCGCCGGGCGCCATTGGTACCGATATCAACCAGGAAGACAACGAGCGGCTTGGCATCGACAACATGAACAGCTGGATACCGCTGGGCTTTATTGGCGAGACGAAGGATGTGGCCGGCGTCACGGTCTTTCTGTGCTCGGAGCAGGCGCGCTACATCACCGGCACCACGCTCTATGTTGATGGCGCCTTCATGCACAACGTCATGCGCTATGACATGCGCCCGGACCATGACCTTGGCATCGAGCCTGTAAAGGACACCCCTGACCAGTGAGGGTAGTCTCATCCTCATGACGAGTCTCACCCTCATGACGTGAAGGCTTCGCAGCTCCCGGCGGTACAGGTAGGATAGTCAGCCCCCTCCGACTGCTGTGCCACCGGGAGCGCGATGTTTACCGTCCTTCATGCCAATCATCTCGAAGATCTGCGCGATCTGGCCACGGCGCTGTCCGAGCGCGACCCGCTGGCACCTCTTGAAAGTGAAACCTTTCTGGTTCAGTCCAACGGCATGGCGCAGTGGCTGCAGCTTTGCCTGGCCCAGCATCATGGCGTGGCGGCGTCGCTGGATTTCCCCTTGCCTTCAAGCTTTGTCTGGCGGGCCTATCGCGCCGTGCTGGGCGATGACATTCCCAAGCGCTCTCCCTTTGACAAGGGGCCGATGACCTGGCGGCTCATGCGTCTGTTGCCGCGACTGCTGCGCCAAGGCGAGTTTGCGCCACTGGCCCATTATCTCGATGACGAAATGTCCGGCCCGGATCAGCCTGATGGCGTGGCGCCCTGCGGCGAACGCAAGAGCTATCAGCTGGCCTCCCGGCTGGCGGATCTCTTTGATCAGTACCTGGTATATCGACCCGACTGGATGGCTGCCTGGGCGCGGGGAGAGACGGCGCCTGCCGATATCGCCCCGGTGGATCACTGGCAGCCGGTGCTCTGGCGCGCGCTATTGGAAGACGCCTCCGGTCAGGCGCAGCGGCATCATCGCGCGGCGCTGCATGACCGTTTTCTGACCGAGGCCCGTGCGCTGGAATCCGTGCCAAAGGGGCTGCCGCGGCGGCTGTTTGTCTTTGGTATTTCGGCGCTGCCGTTTCAGCTGCTTGAAGCCCTGCATGCCCTGTCCGGGGTAATGGATGTGGTCCTGATGGTGGCCAACCCGTGTCGCTTTTACTGGGGGGACATCGTGGCCGACCGTGAGGCGCTGCGGGCCCAACTCAAGCGCGACAGTCATCGTCAGCGCCACCAGGAGGCACCCACGCTTGAAGGGCTGGACGTTGAGACGCTGCATCTCAGTGCCAATCCGCTGCTGGCGGGCTGGGGCGCGCAGGGGCGCGATTTTATCGAAGCGCTTTATGATTTCGAGGCCGACAATGCCTTTGACATGGAGCACGACATTTTTCGTGACCCACAGCCTGAAACGGGCGCCAGCCTGTTGCATCAGCTTCAGCAGGAGGTGCTGGATCTGGTGCACCCGGCAAGGCGGGCCGAACAGGAGGGCGGCAAACGCCATATCGAGGCGGATGACCGCTCACTGGCCTTTACCCGGGCGCATTCACCGCTGCGCGAGGTAGAGATCCTGCATGACCAGATGCTGGATGCCTTTGACCGCGATTCGAGTCTGCGCCCGCGGGACATGGTGGTGCTGGTGCCTGACATCGAACGCTATGCCCCCCTGATCGATGCCGTGTTCGGACAGATTCCCCGCGACGATGCCCGCTACATCCCTTATACGGTCTCCGATCGTATTGCTTCGGGGGCGAGCCCCCTGATGAGTGCGGCGCTGTCGCTGCTGGAGCTGCCCGAGCGGCGTCTGGGCGTCAGCGAAGTGCTTGACTGGCTGGAAGTGCCGGCCTTTCGTCGGCGCTTTGGCATCGAGGAAGAGGAGCTTGAGAAGCTGTCGCACTGGCTGGCCGGCAGCGGCGTTCGCTGGGGACTCGATGGCGAACATCGCGACACGCTGGACCTGCCGGGGCTTGACGAAAACACCTGGCAGTTCGGTCTGGATCGCATGCTGCTGGGGTTTGCCATCGGTGAGGGCAGCTTTGACGGCATTCAGGCCTACGATGAAATCGGCGGGCTGGAGGCGGACCTGGCCGGCCGTTTGGCCGAGCTGATGACCCGCCTGCGGCACTGGTATCAGTACCTGAACACCTCGGCTGTGGTCGATGATTGGGTCGCGCGTCTGGAGGCGATGCTGAGTGCGCTGTTTGCTCCCATCGAGCAGAGTGATTTCGATATTCTTGAGCGCCTTTCCAAAGCGGCCCGCACCCTGGCCGAGGAAGGCGATTGTGCCGACTTTGGCGAGAGGCTGCCGCTGGCGGTATTTCGCGAGGCACTGACCGATCGACTGGATGAGGGTGGCCTGGCCCAGCGCTTTCTGGCCGGGCGGGTCAACTTCGCAACGTTGATGCCCATGCGCGCCATTCCGTTTCGCCATACCTGGCTTTTGGGCATGAACGACGGCGACTACCCAAGGGTACGGCTGCCACAGGACTTTGACCTGATGGCCACCCGCCATCGCAGCGGTGACCGCTCGCGCCGCGATGATGATCGCTATCTGATGCTCGAGGCGATGCTGGCCAGTCGCGAGGCGTTGATGATCTCCTGGGTCGGGCGTGACCAGCGCGACAACAGCGAACGCGCCCCCTCGATTCTGGTCAGCGAACTGCTCGATACCCTGTCGATGGGCTGGCAGGCTGGAGACGATGATACCGAGACTGCGCTGTTCGAGCGCCTGATCACCACCCACCCGTTACAGCCCTTTGCGCGCGCCTATTTTATGCAGGAGATGTCATCAGGCCCCTCTAAGCGGCTCTTTACCTTTGAGCGCAGCTGGGAAAGCGTCCATCATCCTGCGCCCCCGATCGAAGTCGAGCCGCTGGAGGCGGCATCTGCGCCGCAGGAGGCTGCCAGCCTCGATGATCTGGAGAGACTGTTGAGGCGCCCCTGGTCGATCTGTACGGCCGGACGCCTGGGCATTCATTTTCATCCCGTCGCCGTGCAGGAAGAGGACGCCGAGCCCTTTGCCATGGACGGGCTTGAGCGCTTTTCCTTTAAAAAACATCTTTTGGAAGGCGCCTGTCGCGAGCGCGATTTAAGCGAGATGGCAGAAGAGGCGCGCCGCAAGGGCATGCTGCCGGCGCTGGGGTTTGGTGAGCGACTGGCAGAAGATCTGATCAAGCCTCTGAGACAGCAGCTCGGTCAGTGGCACACGCTGACAGAGGGCCTGACGCCGGTCGAGGCCATGCGGGTCGAGATCATCGATGAGAGCGGCATGGCCGTGCTGTCGGAACGCATCGATGGGCTATGGCGCGGGGAGGACGGCGCGCTTTATCGCTGTGTGCTGGCCCCGGCCCACTTTGGGCACCTGCGGCGCGACCGCAGCGGACGGCTGACGCAGTACGGCAAGCCGCATCGACTGATTCGCGCCTGGCTTGAGCAGCTGGCGCTTGCCGCCACGGGCGAGCAGGTGAGGGCCACGGTGTTGTTCGAGGATCGTGAACTCACGCTGCCCGTGGTCTCGAACGAGACGGCGCGCACCACGCTCTTGTCACTGTGTCGGCAGTGGCGAGAGGCCGCTGACGCACCGCTGCCCACGGCACTGGAGCCAGCCATGGAGTACTTTGCCGGCTGGCCTCGACAGGCGGATGACACGCAGGAGCGCGATTATCGAGAGGCGGGGCTTGCCCGGGCACGGACCTGCTACGAAGAGGCTCAATTCAACGGGCCGGCGCCGCTGCGCGAGCGTGAGCCCATGATGGGTGAGCTGTGGTCACGCTTTGACACGCTGTGCGACGCCGGTTTCGAACCCGCCACCCGGGCACTGTATGCACCGTTTACGGCCATGCTGGCCGCGCTGGTGGAGGGCGGCGGCCATGCCGGGGGCGAGGCCCAGGCTTAAAGCCCCAGCTGATTGAGTCCCGGATGGTCCTGCGGGCGCGGGCCGGGCGCGGGCCAGCGAAAACGGCGCTCATCGACCTCGATGGGAATCTCGTTGATGCTGGCTTCGCGGCGCACCATCAGGCCGTACTCGTTGAATTCCCACATCTCGTTGCCGTAGGCGCGATACCACTGATCGGAGCGATCGCGCCACTCATACTGAAAGCGCACGCCGATGGTGTTGTCGGTAAAGGCCCAGAGCTCCTTGCACAGGCGGTAATCAATCTCGCGCTGCCACTTGCGATGCAAAAAGGCGGTGATGGCCTCGCGGCCCTGAAAGAACTCGGTACGGTTACGCCAGCGTGAATCCTCGCTGTAGGCACCGGCGACCCGTTCGGGCTGGCGGCTATTCCAGGCATCTTCGGCAGCACGCACCTTGGCGCGGGCACTGTCCATGTCAAACGGGGGAAGCGGCGGGCGGCTTTCCATGCGGGCACTCCATCACATGAAGGTACAGGGAAGCTCAGGCTAGCATGTTCATCAAGGCTTCGCCTGACACGGCGGGGGGATCATGAGGCTGCTATCCTTGTGGGCATTATTCCCTTTTTCTCCTTTCGGAGTCCCCGGCATGCGTCATCTTGATCTGCAGGTCATTCAGCAGGCTCGTGAGTGGGCCAGCACCCATTCCACGATCTGGCTGTGTACCGTTTTGGGCACCTACGGCTCCTCCCCCCGGGCGCCCGGCTCGATGCTGGTGGCCACCAGCGAAGGCGAGCATGTTGGCTCGCTATCCGGTGGCTGTGTTGAAGAGGCCTTTATCGAGAGCCTGCAGGATGGTGCCTTTTCACAGCCCGCCACCATCGTGCGCTACGGTGAAAGCCAGGAAGAGAGCCAGCGGCTTCAACTGCCCTGCGGCGGCGTGCTGGAAGTGCTCATCGAGCGCCTTGAGGTTACCGATGAGCTGATGGTGCATCTTGAAGTGCTGGAGGCCACGCTGCTGGGCCGCAAGCGTCTGATTCGTCGGGTAGACCCCCGGACAGGGCGCTATCGCGTCGTACTCGATGAGTCGCCCAACGGGCCGAGCGTTTCCCGTGATGAGCAGGGCCTGGTGCAGATCCGCGTCGGGCCGGCCCTGCGTCTGATTCTGGCCGGTATCTCGCCGGTCGCCGGCTTTTGTGCCCAGTTTGCCCGTGCGCTGGGCTATGAAGTCATTGTCTGTGACCCGCGTGATGACGTGCGACGTGATTTCATCGCCGCCGGTCACGCCCAGGGTGTGGAAGTGCAGGCCGTGCTGCCGGCCCTGTTCATTGCCTCGGGCGCCTGTCATGAGGCGACCGCCGTGGTGGCACTGACCCATGACCCGCGCATCGATGATCCGGCCATGGTCGAGGCGGTCAAAACGCCGGCGTTTTATATCGGCGTGATGGGCTCACAGAGAACCTCGCAAAAGCGCGCCGAGCGGCTCAAGCGCTCCGGCGGGTTGAATGACGACCAGATTGCACGTCTTCACATGCCGATTGGCATGGACCTTGGCAGCAAGGCGCCCGCTGAAATCGCCCTGTCCGTGGTCGCTGATGTCATGCGCGTGTTCAACGGCAAGGCCGGTGAAACGCATATCGCTGCCGCACCGGTGGCCACCGCGATCTGATGGCGCCTTCCCGACACAACCCCTCACAGAGCACGCCCGACGTGCTGGGTCTGATTCTGGCCGCGGGTTACAGCCGTCGCTTTGGCGGCGACAAGCGTCTGGCGGCGCTTGACGGGCAGACGCTGCTGGCCGCCACGACAGCGAGGCTGGCACCGCATGTGTCGTCCGTGGTCGTCATGTTGCGGCATGGCGAACACGCCAGGGCCTTTGGATTGCCGACAGGAACACATACTCTGCAGGCGCCTTCGTCCCCCGTTGGCATGGGGACCAGCCTGGCTGCCGCGGTTTCCGCACTGCTGGTCTCGCTTGAGCCGCGCCATCAGCAGTGCAAGGCGCTGGCGCTCATGCTGGGGGATATGCCCGGGGTGCGTGCCGAAACCCTTCAGGCACTGGCAGGGCGTGCCCGCCATGACAACATTGTGCGGCCGTATCATCAGGGCCGCGCAGGCCACCCCGTGATCTTTGGGCGGGCGTTCTGGCCGGCGCTGGCCGAGCTTCAAGGTGATGAGGGCGCGCGGGCACTGTTGAAGCGATATCCGTCACGGGTTGTGGTGCTGGATGTGAACGACCCGGGTATTCTCACCGATGTTGATACGCTGGATGACCTGTCTTCCCTTCAATGATTTGAGATCTCATGGCTCGAGTTGCGCTTTTTGCCGATGTACAAAACATCTATTACACCGCCCGCGAAATCTTTGGCTGTCAGGTCAACTACGCAGCGCTCTGGCGTCACGCCGTGGGGGAGGATACGGTCGTGGCCGCCCATGCCTATGCCATCGAGCGCCATGACCCGCGTCAGCAGCAGTTTCAGCATGCGCTGCGTGATATCGGCTTTAACGTCAGGCTCAAGCCCTTCATTCAGCGCCGTGACGGCAGTGCCAAGGGCGACTGGGATGTCGGGATTACGCTGGATGTGTTCGAAACGGCCCATGAGGTTGATCGCGTCGTGCTGATTTCCGGAGACGGCGATTTTTCCGAGCTGCTCACCCGCATCCAGCAGCGCTTTGGCGTCAGAACCGACGTCTACGGCGTTCAGGCGCTGACCGCGCAGGCCCTGCGGCAGGCGGCCGACCATTTTGTGCCCATTGAAGGGGCGCTGTTACAGAACAGTCGGCGCTGAGCCGGATCGGTTTATTGCACGCTGTAGTGATGGCCTGCCAGACAGGCGGCCAGCGCCCGCCGATAGGTGCCAGTCTGTGCCCTTGAAGGCGGTTCCAGCGTGTTCGTGGGGTTGAAGCCGCTCTGATCAATGGCCCAGTGATGACACAGGCCGTGGTCCTGCTGCTGCTGGCGAAGCGTTTGATCATTGATCGGATAGGCGATGACATCAAACATGTCGGCACCGGCCATCTGGATCTCGCGTGGCGCGGGTACCGGGGTGTAACGCGCGTCACTGCCGGATGCCAAAAACCAGGTGTCGCGTGCCAGATAGTAGCGCTGATCGCCGATCCAGACCGGACGGGCATCGCCGGGCAGCCCGGCACGCTCGACAGACGGCGATGCCGCCTGAGCCCATGTGGCGCCCAAAAGCAGGGCGGGCAGCAGTGCACGGATCAGACAGTGAGACAGAAGGGGCTTGACCATGAAGCGGCTCCATGACGCGTAAAGGCACCGCAAGGTGCCCTTTGAGGTTATGCCAGGGTATACGACAGGAGCACGCAGCGCCATGACCCGTTATCTATCAGCATCGCGCGTTCGCGCCATCACGCTTGCAGCGCAGGGGTTCGGGGCGGATCGAGACGGCCCGGTGCCTGGCCGTCGGGCCATCCTGAGCCTGGTTCGAAGGCTTGGGCTTTTGCAGATCGACAGCGTCAATGTGCTGTGTCGGGCCCACTATATGCCACTTTATTCGCGGCTGGGGCCCTATGATCGAAGCTGGCTCGAGCACTTCAATCAGGGCCCGGCATCAAGGCGCAGGCTGTTTGAATACTGGGGACATGAAGCCTCGCTGATTCCCGTGGAAGACTATCCGCTTTATCGCTTTCGCATGCAGCGCGCCCGGGAGGGCGGCGGTGGCCTCTATAAGCGTCTTGCGCGCTTTTCCCGGGAGCAGCCAGCATTCATTGCCGCTGCGCTTGAGGAGATTCGCCATCATGGGGCGCTGGCGGCGTCCGATCTGACCGACGGCGGACGCGGGCAGGGCAGCTGGTGGGGCTGGAGCCACGGCAAGTCGGCGCTTGAGTATCTGTTCTGGAGCGGTCAGGTGCTGGTGTCCCATCGGCGCGGCAATTTTGAACGGGTCTATGATCTGCCGGAGCGCGTGGTCGGGCGCGACGCCGTCGAGGCGTCGATGCTATCGCCGCAGGCCGCCCAACGCACGCTGGTCGCACGTGCGGCCAGCGCCATGGGCGTGGCGAGTGCCCGCGACATGCAACGTTATTTTCGCCTCGATGGGCGCGAGACACGGGCGCGTATCGATGAGCTGGTCGAGACCGGCGAGCTGGTGCCCGTTGAGGTGGAGGGCTGGTCCATGCCGGCCTGGCAGCATATCAAGGCGAAGGCCAGTCGGCGGGCGAGCGATGCAAGCGCACTGTTGTCACCCTTTGATCCGCTGATGTGGGATCGTGAACGTGCCGCCCGGGTCTTTGGCTTTCACTACCGCATCGAGATTTATACGCCGTCACATCTGCGCCAGTACGGCTACTACGTGCTGCCCTTCATGCTGGCCGGGCAGATGGTTGCCCGGGTGGATCTCAAGGCCGAGCGCACGCAGGGGGTGTTGCAGGTGATGGCGGCCCACCCGGAATCTGACGTGACCATCGAGACACTGGCCCCGGCGCTGTTTGAGGAGCTTGCCCGGCTGGCGCGTTTTCTGGGGCTTTCCCGGGTAGAGATGATGGGCAGCGGTCTTCTTGATCGGGCCCTTGAGGCGGCCTGTGCCAGAGCCTGAAAGGATCGGGCGCCGGGACTGTTACAAGTCTGCTGGCAGGCGTATGGTAAATGTCATACAACCTTACCCGTGACCACCACCGAACAAGACCATGTCCTCTGATCAATTGGCGGGCGCCACGCCTGCCGGCACTAACCTTCGCATCATCGCCATTGTCAGCTCGACCTTTGTCAGCATGCTCTGCATCGGCATGACGCTGACGGTGTTGCCGCCCTGGATGCACGGCCCGCTGGGCTTTGATGCCGTGACGGTCGGTGCCGTCATCAGTCTGCAGTTTGTGGCG
This sequence comes from Kushneria sp. Sum13, assembly GCF_052692355.1. Lineage (NCBI taxonomy): Bacteria > Pseudomonadati > Pseudomonadota > Gammaproteobacteria > Oceanospirillales > Halomonadaceae > Kushneria > Kushneria sp. Sum13. Next base: position 2,150,708 of record NZ_CP199847.1, on the reverse strand, counting down.
ACCCTGCTGTCGCGACCCTTCTCCAGTCAAATGGCCGACCGGCTTGGCGCCAAACGCGTGGTGCTGCTGGGCATGACCGGCTGCGCCCTCAATGGGGCGTTGATTCTGCTGGCGGCGCTGAGCGTTCAGTGGCCGCTTGCGAGTCTGGTTTTTCTGATCCTGAGCCGGCTGATGCTGGGCATCTCTCAGGGCATGATCGGCACAGGGTCACTGAGCTGGGGGATCGGGCTAGTCGGGCCTGCGTTGATGAGCAAGGTGATCTCCTGGAACGGTATTGCCGGATTTGGCGCACTGGCCATCGGCGCTCCGTTGGGCGCCGTGCTGGCACAGGGTTTCGGCGTGATCAGCGTAGGGATTTTTATCACGGTGATTGGCGCGCTGGCCCTGGCGCTGGCCTGGCGGCGGCCGGCTTCACCCATTGTCAGCGGCAAGCGGGTGCCGTTTGCACGTGTCTTTCGGGTCATGGCGCCCTATGGGGGCGCGCTGGCCCTGAGCTCGGTCGGTTATGGCGTGATTGCCACCTTCATTACGCTGTATTACGCCGAGCAGCATTGGGAACATGCGGCCTGGGGGCTCAGCGCCTTCGGGATGGCCTTTATCACGGCGCGGGTGCTGTTTGCCGGCACCATCAGTCGTTTTGGCGGCTACCGTGTGACCCTGGTGTGTTTTACGGTCGAACTGGCAGGGCTTCTGGCGCTATGGCAGGCCAGCCATCCGGGGGTTGCCCTGCTGGGGGCAGTACTGGCAGGGCTTGGCGTGTCACTGATCTATCCGGCGCTTGGCGTGGTCGCAGTGACCAAGATTGCCGCGACCAGTCGCAGCGCAGCGCTGGGTGCTTATTCGGTCTTTCTGGATGCTGCCGTGGGGCTGACCGGGCCACTGGCAGGCTTTATCGCCAACCGGGCCGGCTACTCGGCCATTTTCCTTGCGGCAGCGCTGTGTAGCCTAGCAGGCTTCGCGCTGTGCGCTGTGCTCTACACCATCTCGATCAAACGGCGTGCACGCGCCGAACTTCTCTCTCGGAAAGCCAGCCAGTAACGTCTATCCTGGGAGGCATGAGTGACAGGTCATGCACGTTTTTATAGTTATTGGTTAATGGGATTTAAATTTTAATTGTTTTATACTATGATTCGTGATCTGTCCTGTATCAACCTCAGCCTGTACTGAGCCATCGGTTTACCGGAGTAGACAATGAGCGACAACAACCCTCAGCAGCCCCGCGAGATCGACGAAGAGACGATTCGACTGGCGGGTGAAATCTTTGATGCTGCCCGGGCCGGCAAGGCCGAGCTGTTTGGTGACTGGCTTGCCCATGGTCTGCCCCCCAATCTGTGTAATCACAAGGGCGACAGTCTTTTAATGCTGGCCAGCTATCACGGTCAGTTCGAGACTGTAAAAGTACTGCTCGAGCATGGCGCCGACCCTGAAATGCGCAATGACAACGGGCAGAACCCGCTGGCCGGTGCCGCGTTTAAAAATGATCTGGCCATGGTCAAATTGCTGCTGGAAAACGGCGCCGACGTCAACGGCTACGCGCCGGACGGCAAGACGGCGCTGATGTTTGCGGCGATGTTTGATAACGCCGAAATCGTTGAATATCTGCTGGCACAGGGCGCTGACCCGGCTCGGCGAGAGAGTCGCGGCATGACGGCCGGTCAGCTGGCGGTCGGTATGGGAGCTGAACATACCCCGGCGCTTTTGGGAGAAACCCGCCCGGATTGAATTCCTGATTCGGGTGCTGTCTGTAAAGTATCCCGCCATACGCGTACAATCGCCCGCCAAACGTCATCATTCACGCCCGAGCCGGTATTCCGGCTCGGGCGCCCTTTCGGATACTCCCCTTGCTCTCTACTGCCAATATCACCATGCAGTTTGGCCCGAAGCCGCTGTTTGAAAATGTTTCTGTCAAGTTCGGCAACGGCCATCGCTATGGTCTGATCGGCGCCAACGGTTGCGGTAAATCCACCTTCATGAAAATTCTGGGGGGCGATCTGGAGCCCTCCGGTGGGCAGGTCATGAAGGATGCGACCACCCGGCTTGGCAAGCTGCGCCAGGATCAGTTTGCCTTTGAGAGCGAGCGGGTCATCGACACCGTCATCATGGGCCATGAAGAGCTCTGGGCCGTCGCGGCCGAGCGCGAGCGCATCTATTCCCAGGCCGAAATGACCGAGGAAGACGGCATGAAGGTTGCCGACCTTGAAGTGCGCTACGCCGAGCTGGATGGCTACACTGCCGAGGCGCGGGCCGGCGAGCTTCTGCAGGGGCTGGGGATCGGTGATGAACAGCATCAGGATCTGATGAGTACCGTGGCACCGGGCTGGAAGCTGCGTGTGCTGCTGGCGCAGGCACTTTTTGCCGACCCGGATGTGCTGCTGCTCGATGAGCCGACCAACCATCTGGACATCAACACCATCCGCTGGCTGGAAGATATCCTCAAGGCACGCCGCGCAACGATGATCATCATCTCGCACGACCGCCACTTCCTGAACAGCGTCTGCACGCACATGGCGGATCTGGATTACGGCGAGCTGCGCCTGTTCCCGGGCAACTACGATGAGTACATGATTGCCGCCACCCAGGCGCGCGAACGTCTGCATTCCGATAACGCCAAGAAAAAGGCCGAGATTGCCGAGCTTCAGCAGTTCGTCAGTCGCTTTTCTGCCAATGCCTCCAAGGCCAAGCAGGCGACCTCGCGCCAGCGCAAGATCGACAAGATTCAGCTCGATGAGGTCAAGCCGTCCTCGCGCGTGAGCCCGTTTATTCGCTTTGAGCAGAACAGGAAGATTCATCGCCAGGCACTGACGGTTGAAAACATCAGCAAGGCGTGGGGCGACAACGTGCTGTTCAAGCGTTTCGGCCTGCAGGTCGAGGCCGGTGAGCGAGTGGCCATCATCGGTCCCAACGGCATCGGCAAGACCACGCTTTTGAACTGTCTGACCGGCGACATGGCAGTAGACAGCGGCGAGGTGAAATGGACCGATGCCGCAGAAGTTGGCTACTTCGCTCAGGATCACGCCGCGGACTTTGAACGTGGCGACACGCTTTTTGACTGGATGGGGCAGTGGACCACCCAGGGGGAGCAGCAGGTACGCTCGGCGCTGGGACGCATGCTCTTTTCCAATGACGATATCGGCAAGTCGGTGCGGGTGATTTCCGGTGGTGAGCAGGGCCGTATGCTCTTTGGCAAGCTGGCGCTGCAAAAGCCCAATGTGCTGGTGATGGATGAGCCGACCAACCACCTGGACATGGAGTCGATCGAGGCGCTCAACCTCGCGCTGTACAACTATCCGGGCACGCTGATCTTTGTCAGTCACGATCGCGAGTTCGTAAGCTCGCTGGCCACGCGCATCATCGAAATGAAGGATGACGGTATCGTCGACTTCAGCGGCAGCTACGAAGACTACCTGCGCAGTCAGGGCATCTACGGCTGATTCTGACGCGATCGATACAATAAGGCCCCGTCATTGACGGGGCTTTTTGTTATCGGGTGGACGGGCGTCATGGCGTGAGCGGTTTGTCCCAGCCATCGAGTGTGGCATCACTCCAGCTGCCGTAGGTGGCGTTGGGCAGCACGATCCAGTCATTGCCAAAGCGCTCGGTATTGTCCTGAACCGCCTGATATTCATCGTTGAGTGATTTTTTGGCAAAGTCTTCCGAGAAGTCATGCAGGGTATCGCCCAGTTGCATCACGACCCGGTGATCCTTCTCGACGCTGGCACGACGCGCCTGCTTGGGTGGGCCAAGCAGCAGGACATGTTCCCTGTCGACCTGTGGCAGGCCCAGGGCCTTCAGTGTCTCCATGGTATGGGCATGGTTCTCTTCCAGCCGGTCGGAGATGTAGTAGATCGCCACGTCATGATCGCTGGCATAGTCCAGAAACGCCCTGGCCCCCGGAATCAGGGTCGGCTCGCCTTCCTTCTCCCAGTCTCCCCAGGTATCCCAGCTCGTGTAGTCATGACAGGCCTTGAGGTCTCGCACCAGCAGAGCACTGTTATCGATGACGGTCTCATCCAGATCGGTAATGATGGCCAGTGGTTTACCTTCCTGCGGCTCGCTCAAAATATCCTTGAGGCGATAGGTGGCCAGTGCCCAGGACTGGCGCTGTAGAGCGCGAATCTCTGCCGATTGCTGCTGATAGCGCAGCCCCATGGTATAGGCCGCCACCGGGCAGTTCGAGAGTGCCTTGTCAGGCGTCGCCGGCGCACTGGCCTGCGCCACTGAGGACAGAGTGATGCAGGCAGCCACCAGAGCAGAGACAGGCAGATATCGATCAGTCAGACGTCGCATGAAAATCCTTGAATTGTTGTGGTTTTGAATAACGTCAGCCATGACATTATTTTATTTTGAACGTTCATACAATAAAAATACGGGCGCTGAGCCACTCTACAAGCTGTCAAACGTAGTGCTTTTTTATGCCGTGATGACTGTTTTTGATCGTCACCCTTCGGTTGCACTCGATTATCCCGGGTTACGCAATCAACGTGTTTTATTAACGCAAAGGCCGGTGTTTCATAACCCTGATTAGCGCATTCCGTGATCCAAAAGACAATCGTTGGGCAGGGCGTTTGAGGGCTGTAATGACACGTAACCATGCCCGGTGATCAAGGCCTCTATAACGCTCTGCAGGCCCGGCATGCCGGGAACTATCGGGGGGTGTTTGAAGCCCAAGGGCTATCATGCCAACCAGGAGGGCACATCATGAGCAAGCACAGCAGTGAGCAGTTCGAGAAGTTCAAAAGCGGTCTCAAGGAACAGGTTGCTGTCGCGACCAACAGTGATCGTCTTTATGAGGACGCGGAAAAACAGCGCCTGATGGTACGTCTGATGGAGACAAAAGGGCTGACGCAGGATGAGGCCGAGAAGGAAGCCGCTGAAAAGCTTCGCAACGAATAGGCAGCGAATGTGCATGGCTCTGACCGGTGTGAATCCGTCGTGCCATGCAGAGTGGGCCCGGCATGACTTATCGTACCGGGCCCTTGCTCTATCGGGTCGCCGTAATCAACTCGCCCACCAGCGTCTTGAGGTGGCCCAGATAGCTGCCGCTTGAGGGCGGCGCAGGGTCGGAGGTCAATACGATCGTCATGTCCCGCCCCGGGACCACAAACAGTACCTGCCCGCCGTAACCCCAGCCGTAATACACCGGTTCATTTTCAATCTCGCCGGAAAACCAGCCGTAGCCGTAATCATCGCCGTTATAAAACGACTGCGTGCGTGGTTGCCATGATGCTTCAATCCATGTTGATGGCAGTATCTGCCGGCCGTTGTAGGCACCATTGAGACGATACATCTCGCCAAACGCCATCAGTGCCTGTGGCGTCATCCCCATCTCGTTGCCACCGAAGTAGATGCCTTGTAGGTCGCGTGTCCAGGGCGGAATGCTGATGTTCAGCGGCGTCCCCAGCCAGTCACGCATCAACGCAAGCGTTGAGCGTCCGGTAGTGTGGGTCAAAGCGGCCGAGAGCAAATGGCTGTTGCCGGTGGAATAAAGCATCTGACCGCCCGGCGCCGAGACGAAAGGCCGCGAAAGGGCGCTGCGCACCCAGTGGTGACTGGCCACCCAGGCGCCATAGTGCTGCCCTGAAGTACGCTCAAGCCCTGCCTGCATGGACAGCAACTGGCCCACGGTAATGTCGCGTATGCGCGGGTCGGCCTGCGCGGGAATCTGGTCGGGCGCCAGAAGCGCGACCACCGGCTGATCGACACTCTTGATGACACCGCGCTCGATCGCAGCGCCCACCAGGGCCGACATCAGCGTCTTGGACAGCGACTTGATGTTGGTCGTCTGATTCGTGCGATGCCCGCGATAGCCGCGCTCGATGACGGTGTTGCCGTCGATGGCGACCATGAGGGTATGAGTACGCGGCAGGGTGCCGGCGTGGTCGGCAAGTCTGGCCAGTACTGACGGGTCAGGCGTCATGGGTGCTGCAAGCGTTGGCATCGACAAAAGCCAGCAGCACAGGATAGCCATTATCAGGATATGGCGCAGATGTCCGGGCTGTTGCATGAGAGGCCACTCCATCAGGCAGGGTGACTCAAGTGTGGCGCATCTTCATGGCCGCCGCCCGGCAGTACCGTTGCTCTTCAGGCCCAGCTGAGCCTGGCCTGAGCCCGTCATAAATCATTCGCCTGAGACGGGGTGGTGCGCGCATGCTGTCAAGGGTCGATACACCTTCACTCATCTTCGGAGGATTTGATGACGCGCCCCAATCTACTGATTCTGATGGCCGACCAGGTCAACGGCACGCTGTTCGAGGACGGCCCGGCCGACTTTCTGCACATGCCTCATTTGAAAGCGCTGGCAAAGCGCAGCGTGCGGTTTAAAAATGCCTACACGCCGAGCTATCTCTGTGCACCGGGACGAGCGGCCTTCATGTCCGGTCAGTTGCCCTCGCGGACCGGCGTGTACGATAACGCCGCCGAGTTCCCCTCAAGCGTGCCGACCTGGGCGCATCATCTCAGGCGGGCGGGGTATCAGACCTGCCTGTCCGGCAAGATGCATTTTGTCGGGCCTGATCAGCTGCACGGGTTTGAAAGCCGTCTGACCACCGACGTGTACCCGCCTGACTTCGGCTGGACGCCGGACTACCGCCGGCCCGGCGAGCGCATCGACTGGTGGTATCACAATCTGGGCTCGGTCACCGGAGCAGGGGTGGCCGAAATCTCCAATCAGATGGAGTATGACGACGAGGTTGCCTTTCATGCCGAGCAGAAGCTCTTTGATCTTTCGCGTGGTCATGACGAGCGCCCCTGGGCGATGTGTGTAAGCTTTACCCACCCTCATGATCCTTACGTGGCCCGGCGCCGGTTCTGGGATCTGTATAACGACTGCGAGCACCTTGAGCCGACACTTTCAGAGGTTCCCTACGCCGAGCAGGACCCGCATTCGCAGCGCCTGTATGAGGCCAACGACTACACAGCATTCGATATCACGCCGGAAAATGTCCGCCGCGCACGGCAGGGGTATTTTGCCAATCTGTCGTATGTGGATGACAAGGTGGGTGGCCTCCTGGATGTGCTCAAGCGCACGCGCATGGAGGACAATACCATCGTCATGTTCGTGTCCGACCATGGTGACATGCTTGGCGAGCGCGGGCTGTGGTTCAAGATGAGCCCCTTTGAAGGTTCTTCACGCGTGCCGCTGATGATCAGTGCGCCGGGGGTTGATCCGCGGTGCATCGACACGCCGGTCTCCTCGATCGACGTCAATCCGACGCTGGCCGAGCTGGCCGGCATTGATGTCAGCGCCATTGCCCCCTGGACGGATGGCGAATCGCTGGTGCCCCTGATGACCGGCGGCACGCGCGATACGCCGGTTTATATGGAATACGCCGCCGAAGGGACTCAGGCGCCACTCGTGACCATTCGCGACGGTCAGTGGAAGTTCAATCACTGTGAGATCGACCCGCCACAGCTTTTCAATCTGGCAGATGACCCGTTTGAGCAGCACAACCTGGCCGAAGATCCCGACCACGCCGCCACCCTTGAGGATTTTACCCGAAGGATGCGTGCGCGCTGGGACATGGCGCGTTTTGACTCCGACGTGCGTGAAAGCCAGGCGAGGCGTCTGATCGTCTATGAAGCCCTGCGCAACGGCCACTATTTCCCCTGGGATCATCAGCCGCTGCAGGTGGCCTCCGAGCGCTACATGCGCAACCACATGGACCTTAACGTGCTGGAGGAAGCGCAGCGCTTTCCGCGCGGGGAGTAATCGCCGTCAAAGTCGCTGGTATTTACCCCTGTCAAAGCAGGCCTCATGAAAGTTGCGAATGGGGCATCAGGAGCTTTCATGGCAGGGGTTTGCCAACGGCGTACCCTCAAGGGCTGAATCAGCAGAGAGGGCACGCGGCATGCAGGCTTTCTGGACAGGGCTGGGACTGGGGCTTTCATTGATCATGGCGATCGGTGCCCAGAATGCGTTTGTGCTGCGTCAGGGCATTCGCGGCGAGCATGTGTGGTGGGTCTGTCTCACCTGTGCACTCTGCGATGCGCTATTGCTGACGCTTGGGGTGTATGGCGCCGCCACGCTGATGGCGCGCTTCCCGGCCCTTGATCCCGTGATGCGCCTCATGGGGGCGCTTTTTTTACTGCTGTATGGTGGGCGAAGTCTGATCGCGTCATGTTGTGGTGGTCATGCGCTGGACCCGGCCGGGCAGGCGCAGACCTCATTGGGGAAAACGCTCGCGGTATGTCTGGCGCTGACCTGGCTTAATCCCCATGTCTATCTGGATACGGTAGTGCTGGTAGGGGCGGTGTCGGCCCGGCAGACCTCAAAAAATGCCTTTCTGGCGGGGGCCATTGTGGCGTCCTTTGCCTTCTTTTTTGCCCTCGGCCATGGCGCGAAGCGGCTTCGAAGGGTTCTGGCCCGGCCGCGTGTCTGGCAGATGCTTGATGGGGCGATGGCGCTTTTGATGTGGGGTGTGGCGGTGTCGCTGATATGGCCCATGGCGTTTGAATGATGCGTTGAGATCCTTAAAAAATCCCCTCAATGGGTGGCTGCCCGACTATGGTTGAATATCGTTCATCTTGCGGGTGAATAACCCTCGGTGGTATTCACACCGGCGCCACGGCATATTGCGTGCCGAAAACGCTGTTATGCAGCACTCGTTGATTAAGGAATGATCATGTCTTTACCCATGCCTCCCTACCGCGCCGACACGGTGGGCAGTCTGCTGCGCAGCGATAACATCAAGACCGCCCGGGAACAGCTGGCTCAGGGCGCCATCGACCAGGCGGCGCTCAAGGCCATTGAAGATGAGGAAATTACACGGCTGGTCAGAAAGCAGGAGTCCCTGGGGCTCAAGGCCGTCACCGATGGCGAGCTGCGACGCGCCTGGTGGCATTTTGATTTTCTTGAACACCTGACCGGTGTTGAAGGCTTCGAGTCCGAGCAGGGCATCCAGTTTCAGGGCCGCCAGACGCCGTCACACGGCGTGCGCGTGGTGGATCGTGTCAGGTTCAACCCGAATCATCCGATGCTTGAGCATTTTCGTTATCTCAATGCGCAGACCACCGGTTCTGTCGCCAAGATGACGATTCCAAGCCCCAGCGTGCTGCATTTTCGCGGTGCCGGTCAGGTCGATCGCAGTGTCTATGCGGAGTGGGGCAGCTACTTCAATGATCTGGCCGACACCTGGCGTGAGGCCATTGCCGCGTTTTATGAGGCGGGCTGTCGCTATCTGCAGCTCGATGACACGGTCTGGGCCTATCTCTGCTCCGACAGTGAAATTGAAGCGGCCCGTGAGCGCGGCATCGAATCGCCCGAGAACCTTCAGTACGTTTATGCCGACATCCTCAATCGAGCGCTGGAGGGCCGTCCGGCCGACATGCACATCAGCCTGCACGTTTGCCGCGGCAACTTCCGTTCGACATGGATCAGCGAAGGGGGCTATGAGCCGGTCGCCAAAACGCTGCTGGGCAGCGTCAACGTTGATGCCTTTTTCCTCGAATACGACACGGACCGTGCCGGTGATTTCCGACCGCTGCGCTTTTTGCCGCGCGGAGTTCAGCAGGTCGTGCTGGGGCTGATCACGACCAAGACCGGGGAGCTCGAATCCGGTGAGCAGATTCAGGCGCGCTTGAACGAGGCCTGCGAATACGTGCCGATGGATCAGATCTGTCTGAGTCCACAGTGCGGTTTTGCCTCGACCCATGAAGGCAACAATCTCACCGAGGAGCAGCAGTGGGAGAAGCTGGATTTGATCGTTAATCTTGCCGAGGAGCTCTGGGGCTATTGATCAAGGCCCTGAACCACCGATTAGCGCCCTGAGCCGCTCATCAGCGCCTGACCGTTTCCCGGTCAGGCGTTTTTTATATGCTTTTTGCTTGTGAGGGCTGCAGGCGTGGGCGTGTCCCGCTATCGTTGGCGCATGTCTCCACACAAAAGGCGTTTCTCTTGGCACGACCGATCAATACAAGCAGTGCCTCACGCTATCAGGCGTCATTGCTGGAAGGCCCGGTTCTGGGCTCCCTTTTAAAACTGTCTGTCCCCATTGTGCTGGCCAACATCCTGCAGTCCGGCTATCAGCTCATCGATGCCTTCTGGGTCGGGCGATTGGGCGGACACGCGGTGGCCGCCGTCTCGGTCAGTTTCCCGGTGACGTTTTTACTGATTGCGCTGGGTTCCGGGTTCAGCATGGCCGGCTCCACGCTGGTGGCACAGCATATGGGTGCAGGCAATCATCACCGGGTCAATCAGGTGGCGGGACAGACCATTTTGCTGGTGGTGATCACGTCGCTGTTTCTTTCGGTCATCGGCATTTTATTGGCGCCGGGGCTTCTGGGCCTGCTGGGGGTCGAGGAGGCCGTGTATGACGCGGCACTGGTCTTTCTGCGCATCTCGATGGCGGCCACGGTCTTTACCTTTGGCTTTTCCATGTTCCAGGCGCTGATGCGCGGTGTCGGTGAGGTGCGTCTACCGCTGTATATCGTGACCGGGACAGTGCTTTTGAACGTGGTGCTGGACCCGCTGTTTATCTTTGGCTTCAACCTCGGGGTGGGCGGTGCGGCGCTGGCCACGCTGGTGACCCAGGCGATGGCGCTGGGCACCGGGCTGTGGCTGCTGGTGCGCGGGCGCCACGGCATCGCGCTCAAGCGCCATGACATGCGCCCTGACCCTGTCTTCATTCGTCGCGCGCTGTCGCTGGGGTTGCCGGCGTCGGTCGAGCTGTCGGCCCGGGCGCTGGGCATGAACGTGATGGTCTTTCTGGTCACGGGTTTTGGCACGGTCACCATTGCCGCCTACGGCGTGGGTACCAATATCATGGCCTTTGTCATCATCCCGGCGCTGGGGCTTTCCATGTCCACGGCGGCCCTGGTGGGGCAGAACATCGGGGCCGGCCAGATCGAGCGCGCCGCCCGGATTGCGCGTCTGTCTGCCCTGATCGCGCTGGTGGCCCTGAGCGCCATCGGAGTGCTGGTTTTTGTGTTCGCCCGCGAGCTGGTGGCCTTTTTCGTGCCGGGGGATGACGCGATCATCGAGGCAGGCAGCCACTTTCTTCATATCACGGCGCTGACCTTCGGGTTTATCGGTGCCCAGATGGCGCTGACCGGGGTTTTCCGGGCAGCCGGACAGACGGTAGTGGCGATGCTGCTGGCACTGGTGTCGCAGTGGGTGCTGCAGTTTCCGCTGGCCTTTATCCTGTCCCGCGATACCGTACTGGGCGTGGATGGTCTCTGGTGGGCCTTCCCGATCACCAACATGATCACGGCGCTGATCTCGCTGATTGTCTTTATGCGCGGTGACTGGCAAAAGGGGCGACTGGCCGAGCAGGAAGACCCGCTGACTGCACAGGTATCCGGCGAGATCATCGGCAAGGGCCCCGGGTCGGCCTCATGAGCGCAAACAGTTTCGGAACCCATAATAAAGAGGAGAGCTCCACATGGCAGACAGTGATCGGTTTGATGCAGCAATGGCGCAGCTGGATGCGCTACACGCTCAGGACCCCCGCACGGAGACGGTCGATGGCGAAGAGGTGCCCTACGAGCTTTTGTACGCCCAGCGCATGAGTGACTGGCTGGAACGGCTCCGACCCGATGCCGGCGAGACGCTGCAGCTGGCGGTGCGGGCTCAGCACCTGAAACGCTGGGAAGTGCCGCGTGACAGCTATCCGATGGATCGCCCCGGCTATCATGCCTGGCGTACCGGCCTCAAGACCCGGCAGGCCGACATGGCCGCGGAAGTGCTGCGCCAGGCAGGCTACGACGAGACAGACTGCACGCGGGTAGCGGCGATGGTGAGAAAGGAAGATCTGAAAAACGACGAGGAAACGCGTGCACTTGAGGATGCGGCCTGTCTGGTCTTCCTGCAGGACTATTACGCCCCCTTTGCCGCCGAGCATGAAGACGACAAGGTGCTCGGCATCTTGCGCAAGACCCTGCGCAAGATGTCCGCCGACGGTCACCGGCTGGCGGGTGAGATTCCGCTGGAAGGGCGTGCCAGAACACTGCTTGAAAAGGCCGTTGAGATGGAAATGCACTGACCCTTGAGGCTCTGTGCATCAGGGGGCATGGCCGAACATATGAAAAGAAAAACCCCGCCGAAAGGCGGGGTTTTGGTGAGCAGAGTGAAGATCAGAATTCGGCCCACTCTTCGGCAGTGTGACGCTGTACGCTCGGGCGTCTGAGCTCGGTGCGTGCCGGGGCTGCAGGCGCTGTCGACGTTCGGGCGGGCTGTGCCTCGGGTGCACTGACCGGTCTGCTGGAGCTCCCTCTGGATGTCCCCACCGGCGCCATGGCATCGACCCTGAAAAACGAGATCTCCTGCTGAAGTTCGGCAGCGCGGTTGCGCAGGGCGCGGCTGGCCATGCTGGATTCTTCTACCAGTGCGGCGTTTTGCTGAGTGACGGCGTCCATCTGTGAGACAGCCGCATTCACCTGGTCGATGCCCGTGGCCTGCTCGCGCCCGGCCACTGCGATTTCGCTGACCAGATCGGTCACGCGCTTCACGCTTGAGACGATTTCGGTCAGCGTCTGACCCGAACGATTGACCAGCTCGGCTCCGGTATCCACACGTTTGACACTTTCCTCTACCAGTTGCTTGATTTCGCGCGCCGCGTTGGCACTGCGCCCGGCAAGGTTGCGCACTTCATTGGCGACTACCGCAAACCCGCGGCCCTGTTCGCCGGCGCGAGCTGCCTCTACCGAGGCATTGAGCGCCAGTAGATTGGTCTGAAAGGCGATCTCATCGATCAGGGTAACGATGGTGGCGATCTTGTGGCTCGAAGCGCTGATATCGCCCATGGCAGACACGGCGTTTTGTACCACATCGCCACCGGTCTGAGCCTGCTGGCTGACTTCACGCACCAGACGGTCGGCCTGAGCAGCATTGTCGGCGTTGTGGCGCACCGTGGTCGTGATCTCTTCCATTGAGGCGGCGGTCTCTTCAAGGCTTGCCGCCTGCTCCTGGGTACGGCGGTTAAGGTCCTCATTGCCGCGGGTAATGTTCTGCGCGGCGTCATTGACGGCCACGGCATTATGACCAACCGAGCGAATGACCTCTGACATCTTGTGCTGCATGGCGGTCAGCGCGCGCAGCATGTCGCCAAACTCATCCTGACAGGTCACATTGGTCTCGACGGCAAGGTTGCCCTCGGCCAGCTCATTGGCGAAGTGTCTTGCCTTGCCCAGCGGCGTCATGATGCCGCGTACCAGCCAGACCGACAGGGCCAGTGCCAGAACGATGGCCAGAGCGATGACACCGAGCACAATATTTTTAAGGGTGTGATAGGCCGTATTGCTTTGCTGGTAATAAAGGCCGGCATTGGAGACTTCTTGTGCGAGCAGCTCGTCGATTCCCGCGCTCACCACCTTGTAGTCCTGACGGATGGCGGCGTCATTAAAGGCTTCAGCGGCGTCAAAATCGCCGGTGGCCATGATGTCCATCATGTTTTGCAGGTTGGACTGCAGCGTTGCAATGGACTGCTGTAACTGCAGCGCCTGCTGACGCTCCTCGGCGTTCGTAATGGCGCCCAGGTAGGTGGTCATGGCAGCGTTGATGCCAGCATCATTCTGGGCCAGCTCAGCCTTTGTGGTCAGGGCACTAGCAGCAGTGCGGTCACGCTGTTCGGCCACCATCTTGACACGATTGCTCAAAAGCGCCGTACGTACGGCGCCCAGTCTTTCGATGGCCGTCACGTTGTATTTATAGGTGGCTTCCAGAGCCTGCTGGGATTTGTGCGCGCTATAGATACCAAGTGCGCCCACCACCAGCAGCAGCGCGATACAGACCGCCAGACTGCCCGAGAGCCGGAGTCGGACGCTTTTTTTGGGGTTCATCATTTGATGCCTTCCTCGAAGGGTTGATCCGATCGCTTCCGTGCGAGTCGGTCGCGCACCCGGCGCAGACCCTGACATGACGGAGTAGATTGAAATAATCACGGTTGTTCTCGGGGGCTTATATCGACCGCTGCGATATTTACTCAAGGTTACAAATCCTATCAAGCCTATTAACCTATGCTAATTAAACCTCGCTTAGGGAATCCGGCGTCTTCTGTTCGGCAGGGCATCGGGTCGTAAAGTTTCCCGTCGCTGCGCCGATGATGATGGGTATTCAATGGGTCACTCATGGCGTGAGGCCATATCCGGGCGATGCGATGACGTCGTGTGGATTCAGGGCCTTTAGCAGGCGGGGAAATCGGGATGGCGCACTCCCTGAAGTGGTATGTGATGACACTGCTTTTACTGTCTTCAATGACAGCAATGGCCGGCGGGTCGTTACAGATGACGCAGGCAGGCCACGACACGCCTCTTGATCAGGCCGTAGTGGAAATCATGCTTCCCGGCCAAGGGGCATTGAATACGCCTCAGGACCACTACGAGATCGTTCAGCGCAACGCGCATTTTGAGCCGCTGGTGACCGTAATTCCCGTTGGCGCCAGCGTCAGCTTTCCCAATCAGGACACGACCCGTCATCAGGTCTTTTCCTTCTCGCCGCCAAAGGTGTTCAGCCTGGACCTTTATCTCAAGGAGACGCCGGCGCCGGTAGCGTTCGAGACGCCCGGGGTTGAGGTGCTGGGGTGCAACATCCATGACTCGATGGAGGCCTTTATCGTGATCAGCGAAGCGCCGTTTTTTGCCATGACTGACAAGAGCGGTCGAATCAGCCTGGATCAGCTACCGCCGGGGCGTTATCCGATGCGGGTATGGCATCCGCGCCTTGAAGACACCCATCAGCAGTGGTGGGAAGGCGAGGTTGATACCCGAATTGAAAATCGCGTGGCGCTGACACTGGCCGCCACGCCGGCGCCATCCTCCGAGCCCTCTCTTTTGCAGCAGCGCTTTCAGCGCGGCCTCCAGCATCAGGAGCATCCGTAATGTCCTTTCGGCGCCGTCTTTTGCTGGTCATGCTGGCCGTGCTGGTCGTGGCACAGCTGGGCACGGCCATGGCCACGCTTGACACCATTCGGCGCGACGTTTTGCACAAGGGCAGTCGGGAGATCGATGTGGCCCTCGATGTCAGCCGACGGCTGCTGGCCGAGCGAGGCCATCATCTGCGCGATAACGTGGCAGTACTGGCCTCCGACTACGGTTTCAGGGCCGCCGTGGCGACTCAGGACACCAATACCCTGAGCAGTGTGCTGCTCAATCACGGCGAGCGTGCCGGTGCGGACATGGTGCTGCTGACTGATCCCGAGGGCCGTATTCTGGCCGGCAGCCACCAGAACGTGGGCACCGAAATGCCTTTCCAGGCCCTGTGGCAAAAGGCCGGTAGTCATGACAGTGCCGTAGGCGTTGTCCTGCAGGATGGCGTGCCCTATCAAATGGTTTTGATGCCGGTGCGTGCGCCGGGGCTGATCGGCTGGGTCGGCATGGGCTTTATGCTGGATGACCAGCTTGCACGAGAGCTTGGCGCACTGACACGTCTATCGGTCAGTTTTCTGGTGGATGAACCCGGGCGTAACGACACGCAGCCGACCTTTGTGGTCGGTGCTCTCCAGCCTGCACCCGTATCGGTTCTGAACGCTTTTCGAGATGCGCTGATGCAGGGGCGTTTTATCGATCACAGCGACATGGAGCAGATGACGGATACGCTGGCACGGGCCATGCAATTACAGGGTGATGATTCCGGCCGCACCTGGGTCATCATTCAGCATGGTCGAAGCGATCTGCTGGCCGTGTACGATGCCCTGAGCTGGCAGCTGTTGTGGATTTTTGCCGCCATGCTGGTGCTGACTGCCATAGTGGCGGCGCTGATCGCCCGCAGCATGACCCGCCCCCTGTTGCGACTGGTGGCCTCGGCCCGTCGCATCGGCCGTGGCGAGCGGTTGTCGGCGCTGGATCATGGCCGCCATCGCGAGATCGGTCTGCTGGCGGATACCCTCATGGGCATGCAGGACGATATTGACCAGCGTGAACAGCGCCTGATGTATCAGTCCCGTCATGACCGTTTGACCGGGCTTGCCAATCGCGACAGTGCCCAACAGGATATCGCCGATACCCTTGAGCGCGGCACGCCCTTTACACTGCTGCGTCTTTCCATCGTGGGCTTTCGCCAGATCAACGACACCTTTGGCTATACCGTGGGCGATGGGGTGCTGCGCATGCTGGCAAAGCGCCTTGAGGAGCTTGCGCTACCGGATCAGCGAACCTATCGGCTGGGTGGCGACGAGTTTTTGCTGATACTGCCGGGAGAGGGCCTTGCACCACAGGACATTGTTACCCTTCATGCGCAGCTGTCCCATCCCGTTGAGCATGAACACTCGCCGATTGCCCTGACGCTGATCGTCGGGGAGGTCAGCTACCCCGAGCATGGTGTGAGTGCCGATCTTTTACTGCGCTGCGCTGAAATCGCCATGGACCGTGCCCGCCATGGGCATACCCGCCATATGCGCTATGAAACGGGGCAGGACGAGCAGCATCAGCGCCGGCTGGCGTTGGCCCGCAATCTGGGAACTGCCGTGGAGCAGGATCAGCTCACCATGGTCTATCAGCCCAAGATCCTGGCCGCCAGCGGTGAGGTCATGGGATTTGAAGCTCTGATGCGCTGGCGCCATCCGGGCTTCGGGTTTGTGCCGCCGGATGAATTCATTGCACTGGCCGAGCAGTCGGGGCGGATCACGCAGCTGACACAGTGGATGCTGCGTACGGTCTGTCGCCAGATTGATCTGTGGGCGCAGCAGGGGGAAGTCGTGGCGGTGGCGGTCAATCTGTCGGCACATGATGTGATGGATATCACCCTGCCCGAGCGTATTCATCTGCTGTTGCAGGACTATCAGCTCGGTCCTGAACGACTGCGACTTGAAGTGACGGAGAGCGCGCTGATTCAGGATCCCGCTCTGGCTCAGGCCAATCTGATCGCACTGCGCAATGCCGGTCTGCATATTGCGGTGGATGACTACGGCACCGGCTATTCCTCGCTTTCCCAGCTCAAGCGCCTCCCGGTGCAGGAGCTCAAGATCGACAAGTCCTTCATTCTGAAGCTCGATCACGATTCGGAAGATCGCATCATCGTGCGCTCCACCATCGAACTGGCCCATAGCCTTGGGCTGAGCGTGGTGGCAGAAGGCGTCGAAACCGATGCCTCGCAGGCACTGCTGTTGGCCATGGGGTGTGATGTGCTCCAAGGCTATCTGATTTCACGGCCGCTGCCGTTCGATCAGGTGATCGACTGGATGACACAGTATCGTAAAGGGGATACCACGACCCGGAGGGCGCACGGATGAGGGCCAAACCAGGCATCATGCTGCTGATCGGGGTCTGCGGGTTGCTGATGGGCAATCCGGCGCTGGCGGGTAGTCGTTTGCCGGGCACGGGTGGTGTCATGCAGATCGAGGGCGCCAGCGGGGGCGGTCTTTCTCCCTGGGGCGTGCTGGCAGGTACGGCCAGTGACAATGAGATCGGCGTGACGCTGGGCGCTACACGCGCCGATGTGGACGACTACCATCTGGTGGTCAGCGGCGTGGCGGCCAACCTTTATGATCGCGTCGAGCTTTCCTATGCCCATCAGCGCCTGGCGCTGGATACCCTTGGCGGGCATCAGGCCCAGGACATCTACGGGGCCAAGCTGCGCCTGTTTGGCGATGTGCTCTATCGCCCCTGGGGGGTCTGGAGTCTGGGTATCCAGCACAAGCAGCTGGTTGAGGGTCAGGCACTGGCCCGCGCCGTGGGAGCACGCGACACCCAGGGCAACGATATCTATCTGGCCGGCAGCAAGCTTTTTTTCGATGCGCTGGCAGGGCGCAATCTGCTGGTCAATACGACGCTGCGTTCAACCCGCGCCAACCAGGGCGGTCTGCTGGGGTTTGGTGGTGACGAAGGCGATCATCGCGAGCTGATGATCGAGACCTCGGTCGGGCTGTTTCTGAATCCGGACTGGGTCGTGGGCGTCGAGTATCGCCAGAAACCGGATAACCTTGGCTTTGCCGGCGAGGATGACTGGCGCGATCTTTACGTCGCGTGGCTGATCAACAGACATGTGTCGCTGACCGGGGCTCTGCTGGATCTGGGCAGCATTGCAGGTCTTGAGCAGCAGCGTGGCGTTTACCTATCACTTCAGCTGTCGCTGTAATCCGTTTCGGGGGCAACATGCGTACATTTTGCAGGATTGCTGTCATCGCGATACTGATCGGCAGTGTGTCAGGCTGCGCCGGCCAGCCGGTGGCGTCGCCATCGCTCTATCAGCGCCTGGGCGGTGAGGCGGGTGTGCATGACATCGTCACGAATTTTTTGATCAACGTGGCTGATGACCCTCGTATCGTGGGCTATTTCGCCCATACCAACATCGACTACCTGGCGGGCTCGCTTGAGCAGTATATCTGTGACATCAGCGACGGACCCTGCACCTACCAGGGGCCCTCCATGGCGCGCGCGCATCAGCACATGGGGTTGACCGATGCCAGCTTCAATGCGCTGGTCGACGATCTACAAAACGCCATGATGGCGCAGGATATCGACATCGGCGCGCGCAATGCGCTGCTGGGTCGACTGGCGCCAAAATACAGTGACGTCATGCGCGATCAGTAGGGCCCCCTACCATGGCTTGTGGCTTGTGGCTTGTGGCCCCCGGTTTCAGACGCCCAGGTTTTACAGTGACAGCCGGCGTTTCGCACTCGACAATACGGCTTCATTTTTCGAAAAGAATCGGTCATGAGCGCGACAGGGAAAACCACACTGGTACTGCTGCCCGGCTGGGTGCTGGGCCCTCAACCGCTGAGGCCGCTGGCACAGGCTATTGAACGCTGCGATGACACCATCCGCGTGCAGTGTGCCCCCTATCCCCAACTGAAAAGCCACCATCTTGATGAGTGGCTCGATGCACTGGATGCGCGGCTGCCCGATGATGCCTGGCTGGGGGGCTGGTCAATGGGGGGCATGCTGGCGGCGGCGCTGGCCGAACGGCGCGGCCTGCGCACACCAGGATTGATTACGATGGGGGCAGGCGCGCGGGTGATGCCCTCAGAACCGGCGGTCGGGAGCCTGCCGCCGCCGGAAGCCTGGCCCGCTCTGCTGGATCAGGGGCGACATGATGTCTGGCATCTGGGCAAACGTCTGTTAAAGACGCTGCCTCGTACCGGCACAAGGCAATCAGCCGTGGAGCTGGCACTGCTGGGCGCCATGGATCTGCGTCAGACGCTTCTCCGGTTGACCATGCCGCAGCTGCATCTTTTTGGCGAACACGACATGCTGATTCCGGCACCGACGAGGCAGGTAGTGGCAGAGCATCTGTCACCTGCCGGGCAAATACAGCTGATCCCTGACGCCGGTCATGGCTTTGTGATCGATCAGGCGGATCAAACGGCGCAGGCCATTGTGGCTTTCATGCAGGCCTCTGGCCGGTAACTTCGTCGAAACAACGACGTATATATTTAAACGCATTCAGAAATGCCGGTAGACATGACAACGCGTGATGGCGGTCAGGCCATCACGCGTTTAAAAAGGGGCGGGGCGAGGGTCAATGACCGCATGGCAGTGCCATGACCTCAGCGCTGCTGGCGCGGCGGGGTGCGACCACTTTTGGTTGTCGTGTTTCTACCCTGCTGGAAGCGGCTCCAGACGTGTTGGGCGGTCTGTTTGGCCTTGCGACGGTTTTCCGGCTTGCGCAGCCAGTTGGCGATGAATGCTCCGATAGCGCGTTTCATGATGCTCCCTCCATGGGTGTAGGGATGTTTCCCTTCAAGCAGTATATGCGACCAGAGCCCGCAGGATTCAACATGAAGCCTGAACCACGTCTGAAGTCGCCTTCCAACGCGTCAAATTAACGTTTTACGGCCTTTTAGCGTCTCAATGGCTCACGACGACCGTGTGCAGGCGACACCTCGACACTGCCGGTCTGCTACGCCACAGGCTGGCGCAGCAGACGAGGAATGTGAAACCTCACAGACTCAGCGTGACAATCTCGGGGTGATCGGCCGGCTTGCCCATACTCAACTCGGCACGTTTTTCCGTCAGGTTCATGACAATGGTGAAAAGCGTCTCCATGCGCTCGCCTGCAGGGATATCCGGGTTCTCACGGCGGTTAATGGCATCCGGCGCGCCCTGCTCATCGCTCAGGTGTGCCCGCAGCGATTCAAACGATGGCTCGCTTTCTGCGACCAGCGCGCGCAGGCGTTCAAGCCGCGTGAAGGAATCCTCGCGCGGAAAGTCCTCCAGTCCCGGCGGCAGATGTTTGGCAATCAGATGATTGGTATGACAGAGCCTGCCGTGGCGCGGCGTCATGGCGCTGTCGCCCATCGGTGAGACTTCAACCCCGGCGGCCTGGCCACTGGCATCGGCAATCAAAAAGTGCGCCGGGGAAGCCACGCCAACCTCATCGATCATGTCGAGCGCATGTTCAACACCATCGCTTTCCAGTACCCGGCGCAGCATGACGTGCACGGGCAGCTTCGGCCTGCAGATCTGCGAGCGCAGCGCATTGAGACACACGCCCACACCGTGCTCATTGAAGCCGATCTTGCCGATGATGCCGGCCTCGGTGACCATCGTAATGGCCGGCTTGTTTGGTGCACGCAGGGTCATACAGATCAGGGCGTCGCGCTGCGAGGCCTTCCAGTCCCAGTTCTGGGCCAGCCACTGGGCACCGGTCTTGGCATCACGCTGGGAGAGCGCCGAGCAGCCGTCAGGCTGAATGGGGCCGCCGGCGTGGGTGAGGGCGATTTCGCTGCGGGCATTGAGCACCAGCACGTCGAGCGGATCGATGTCGGCGCCCCGGGCGATCCCGGCCATTTCTTCCAGCAGTTCGGGGCAGACATGCTCGATGGCGGCCTTGAAGCGTTCGGCTTCATAGCGCGCCGTATCCCAGTCCAGTCCGGCCATGTCCTGAAACATTCGACGATAGGTGGCAAGGCTGATGGCGATTTCCGAAGCCGCCTGTCGGCCATGTGCTTCACCGATTTCGAAATGGGTGCCTCGAACATCGATATGTTTGACCACGTCGCGCTCCTGTTGTTATCCGACCTGTTTCACTTTCAGCATGAGCCTCAGAAGTCGATTCGTCGAGTATCCGACAAGAGTCGATGCGCGACACCATGCGACAGCAAAGGCAGGGCGGGATGCCTTGAGTGCTGGAAGTGACCCATGGCACACAGGGCGCGGCGATGGTGTAATGCGTTCATGACGACCTCTCTTGATATCCCGACGCTGCCGCTGAACGGGCGCCGCCTGATCGAAGCCGGCGCTGGCACCGGCAAGACCTTTACCCTGGCCGCACTCTATGTGCGCCTGGTGCTCGGCCATGGCGGAGACGCTGCCTATCCGCGTCCCTTGATGCCGCCGGAAATTCTGGTAGTGACCTTCACCGAGGCCGCCACCGAGGAGCTGCGTGATCGTATTCGTGCGCGATTGCGCCAGGCCCGTGAGGTATTGCTGGGGCGTGCCGACAGTGACGCCGTGCTGGACCGGTTGCTCGATGATATCGAGGTGGATCACCGTGAACGGGCGGCGTCGCGGCTTGATGCTGCCGCGCGGGTGATGGATGACGCCGCCATCTTTACCATTCATGGTTTTTGCCAGCGCATGCTCAAGCGTCATGCCTTTGACAGCGGCGCGCTCTTTGCCAGCGAGCTGGTGCCCGACAGTAGTGCCCTGTTCAAGTCGCTGGTAGAGGACTACTGGCGCCGTCAGTTCTATCGACAGTCCACGACGCGTCAGCGATTGCTGGCCCAGTGGTGGGAGACCCCCGATAAGCTGCAACAGGAGATCAGTCTGTTGCTGCACGGCGGGCGCCCTCGGGCGCTCATGCTGGGGGAAATACCGATTGATGCGCCAGCGACGCTGGATGATGCGCTGGGCCGGCTGGATCGGAGCCTGGCGCAGAGCGATGCTCAGCTGGCTCGCCTGCGTGAACTGTGGCAAACCGACAGAGACAACATTGCGGCGCTGCTGCGAGAGGCCATCGAGGGCGGGGCGCTCAAGGCCAACATGTTTCGACCGGCAGACCTGGACGCCCGTCTAGGCGCTCTGGCGCAATGGATGACGGGCGAGCACGACACGCCCGATGAAACGCTTCGGGACTCAAGGGGGCGGCTTTGGTGTTCGCATGTGCGTCTGGAAGACGGAGTCAAAAAAAATCATGCCCCGCCTGAACATGCCTTTTTCGAGGCGCTGTCGCAGTTCGAGACGCTGATGGAGGGGCAGCGCGATCAGCAGAGCACCGTGCGTGCACAGGTGCTGGCGCATGCCCGCGATGCGCTGGCGCAGGCGCTGAGCCAGGAAAAGCGCCGGCGCGGCATGTGGGATTTCGACGATCTGCTTAACAGTCTGGATGATGCGCTGGCAGGGCCGGCCGGTCCAAGGCTGGCTGAGCGCATTCGCCGCAACCTGCCGGTGGCGATGATCGATGAATTTCAGGATACCGACCCGGTTCAGTACCGCATCTTTTCTACCATCTACGCGCTGCCGCAGCAGATGACGGGCCTTGCCCCGGCAGGTGATGAGGCGCTTGAAGCAGGTACGGCGGCGCCGGATACCTCTGATGTGCCTGTCGCGCTTTTGATGATCGGCGATCCGCGCCAGGCCATTTATGGGTTTCGAGGCGCCGATATCGAGACCTATCTGCAGGCGCGGCGTCGTGTGGATCAGCGCTATACGCTGGATCGCAACTTTCGCTCGACTCAGGCGATGGTCAGCGCCGTCAATCAGCTGTTCGCCACCAAAGCCCCTTTTCAGCTGGAAGAGATTCCCTATGAAGCGGTCACGGCTCAGGGGCGTGATGAGGTATTCGTCGAGGCCGGGGAGCCGGTCGAGGCGCTGACCTGCTGGCATATGGCCGGTAACGAGTCGGTAAGGCGCGATGATTATCTTGAGACCATGGCGACGGCCACCTGTGCCGATATCACCCGACTGCTGGCCGGGGCGCATCGTGGAGAGACTGGTTTTCGCAGTACTGACGGGGCATTCAGGGCACTCAAGCCAGCCGACATTGCCATTCTGGTGCGTACTGGCAGCGAGGCCCTCCGGGTGCGCCAGAAGCTTTTGGAAGGCGGCGTCCGCTCGGTCTACCTGAGTCAGAAGACCTCGGTGTTCGAGTCGCGCGAGGCGTTTCACCTGCTTCAGCTGCTCGAAGCCTGTGCGCATCCACGTAATGACCGCTCCCTGCGAGCGGCGCTGGCCACCCGGCTGATGAGTGATTCACTCACGGAAGTGGCGCGTCTGGAAGCCGATGAGCTGGCCTGGGAGGCCATGGTGGAGCGCTTTGATGGCTACCATCGTCTCTGGCAGCGTCAGGGCGTGCTGCCGATGCTGCGCGTGATCATGCGTGACTTTGACGTGCCGACAAGGCTTCTGGCGCAGTCCGACGGTGAGCGAGCGCTGACCGATGTGTTGCATCTGGGCGAGCTGGCGCAGACGGCCAGTGCCCGACTCGATGGCGAGCAGGCACTGCTGCGCTGGTGGCATCAGTCGCTGGCCGGGCGCCATGACAGCGGTATGGACCCGCAGTCACTGATTTTGCGCCTGGAAAGCGACGATACCCTGGTGCGGGTCATCACCATTCACAAGTCCAAGGGGCTTGAGTATCCGCTGGTCTATCTGCCCTTTATTGCCGACCACCGCGAGGTAGACAGCAAGAGCAAGACACTGATGCTGAGCGATGAGGTCCACGGCGCGTCGTTGATCATGCAGGTCAATGATGAGCAGCGGGCTCGTGCCGACCGAATACGCCTTCAGGAGGATCTGCGCCTGTTGTATGTGGCGTTGACCCGCGCCCGTTATCTGTGTCGGCTGGGGGTAGGGCCCATCTACAAGGGGACGCCGCGCAAGGATACGCCGAGCGGGGCCACGACGCTGGCCGGTGCGGCGCTCGGTGCGTTGCTGTGTCAGCACGGTGGGGTTGCGTCACTGGATACCGCGACATTGAGAGAAGTGCTTGAGTCTCTGGTTACCCCGGGCAGTCTCGCCCTGAGCGCGCCGCCCACCATGAACGAGCAGCCGATGCTGGCGCCACATGATCCATCGAAGATGGGCCGTGCACGCCGGTTTGAAGGTCGCATCGATCGCGACTGGTGGGTGGCGTCCTACACGGCGCTGGTTGAAGGCGCGCGCCAGCCCGGCGACATGACCACTCAGGCGCGTGAGACAATGCTTGATGCTCAGGGGCCGGGGCTTGATCTGGAAGTGCTGACGGAAACCAGTCCCATTCCGCTGCCGCCGGTACGACGTCTGCTCGATTTTCCACGCGGCCCGCGCGCGGGCACCTTTTTGCATGCGCTGCTGGAAAACATCGACCCTGACCGCCTGAGCGAGCTGGCAGTGCCGGAGTCAGGCTATCGCGAAGAGCTGTATCGCCTGATTCGTCAGCGCGTGCAGCGCGCCAACCTGGACCCACACTGGGTGGACGTGCTGCATGACTGGTGCTGCGCGGTACTGACAGCGCCGCTGCATCCGGCCCTGCCGGGACTGTCTCTTGAGAGGCTTGCAGGCTGGCGCACCGAGCTCGAGTTCTGGCTGCCGGCCCGCGGCATCAGCAGTCGGCGGCTGGACGCCCTGATTTGCCAGTACGAGACGCTGCCGGGCGTGCGCGCAGAGCTGGCGCCCAGAACGCTTGCCGGGATGCTCAAGGGCTACATCGATCTGGTGATCGAGTATGACGGGTGCTTTTACGTGGTCGACTGGAAGTCCAATCATCTGGGGGACACCCTTGAGGCCTATGATCAGGCCGCCATGGTGGCCTCGGTGGTCTCGCATCGTTATGACGTACAGTACGTTATCTATACCCTGGCCCTGCATCGCCACCTGCGAAGTCGACTGCCAGACTATGATTACGATCAACATCTTGGCGGCGTGCTCTATCTTTTTTTGCGCGGCATGACGGCGGAAGGCGGCCGGGGCGTGTTATATCGCAAACCGGCCCGTGCGCTGATCGAGCAGCTTGATGAACTGCTGGCACAGGGCGAGCGCGCCCAGGAGAGAGCGTCTTTTGACGCGCAAGGCGCTGGTGCAGGAGAGATATCATGACGCGCCGCGACAAAAGCCTCGATAGTGGGCAGTTCTCCCTTTTTGATGACCCCTTGCCAACGCCGGAAGGCGTCGATCCGCTGGACGAGCCTTCCTCATTGGAGGCCGGGCAGATACCGCCGCCGCTTCCCTCGGAAAGGGTGATCGACGCGCACTTTATCGCCCATCAGCTGGAACGCTGGGTTGAAACCGGCTGGCTGCGCGCGCTGGATGCGCATCTGGCGCGTTTTGTGAGCGACCGTGAGCCGCAGGGCGATCCGCTGGTGATGTTAAGCGCGGCTCTGGTCAGTCATCAGCTGGGTCGCGGGCATATCTGCCTGGATCTCGAGCATGCCCTGCGTGAGCCTGATGCGGTGTTGTCACTGCCGCCTCATGACCTTCAGGCCTCGGGTGAGGCGGCAGAGATTGTCACGCCCGGCGCATTGCTCTTACGCATGGGGGTTCACGACGTCGACCTCTGGCGCTCGCGCCTTCGTACGTCCGGCGTGTTGGGTCGCGGAGAAGGGGATGAGCATTCCCGGCCGCTGGTGCTGGAAGATCAAAGGCTTTATCTGCGCCGCTTCTGGCAGCATGAATGCAGTGTGGTGGCGCGTCTTCAACGGTTGATGGCGCGCCACCAGGGCGTCAGCGACGAGATGATGGCGCGTCTGGACACTCTTTTTGATCATCCGGAGGGGGCCTCCGGGCCCGACTGGCAGAAAGTGGCCTGTGCCATGGCCCTGCGTAACCGTCTGACCGTCATTTCCGGCGGGCCGGGGACCGGCAAGACCACCACTGTGACACGGCTTCTGGCATTGCTGCAGGAAAGTGCGCTGAACGAGCAGGGGCGGGCGCTGATCGTGCATCTGGCTGCACCGACCGGCAAGGCGGCTGCCCGGCTGTCACAGTCACTGGGAAGTGCCGTAGCGGCGCTGGCGGTCTCCGAGGCCGTTCGCGCCTCCCTGCCGCGTGAGGCCACCACGCTTCATCGCCTTTTGGGCGTTCAGCGAGATAGCCGCCACTTTCGACACAATGGCGATCATCCGCTGGCACTGGATGTGCTGGTCGTCGATGAGGCGTCCATGGTGGATCTGGAGCTGATGGCCTCGCTGTTGGCGGCGCTGCCTGCGCATGCGCGGCTGATCCTGCTGGGGGATCGTGATCAGCTGGCCTCGGTGGAAGCCGGGGCGGTGCTGGGCGATCTTTGCGAAGGCGCTGAGCAAGGACAGTGCAGTGACACGGTACGCAGGCTGATGGAGCGGGCGGCCGGGCAGCCATTACCGCTGTCGGGCAAGGTTCCTTCTGTATTGGCCGATCATGTGGTCGTGCTCCAAAAGAGCTATCGCTTTCATGAACATTCCGGCATCGGTGCCCTGGCCCGCGCCGTCAATCGCGGCAGTCTGGAGGAGATCCGGCAGTGCTGGCAGGCCGGCTTCAAGGACATCGATTTCCAGCCGGTCAGGGAACATGGCGGCGCACTGCTGCGGCGAGCGGTCAGTGGCTATCGAGAAGCCCTCAGGGCCATCGGCAACGGCGCAGGGCCGGAAGAAGTGTTGGGTCTTTTCTCACGCTTTCAGGTGCTTTGTGCCCTGCGCCGTGGGCCATGGGGCGTTGAAGGACTCAATGACGCCATCGTCGAGGCGCTTTTTCGAGAGAAGCTGGTGGGCGGTACGCGCGGCTGGTACGCCGGACGGCCGGTGATGGTCACCCGTAACGATCCACAGCTTGGGCTGTATAATGGCGACATTGGCATTGCGATGTTTGTGCCCGAAGAAGACCCGAATCATGAACGTGCCTCGGGACGACTGCGCGTCTTCTTTCCGCATCCTTCCGGGCAGGGGGTTCGTGCGGTATTACCCGGCAGACTGGGCGGTGTAGAAACGGCCTTTGCAATGACCGTTCACAAGTCTCAAGGGTCCGAGTTTGATCGAATCCTGCTGGTATTGCCCGACCGGCCCAACCCCATCATGACCCGGGAGCTGGTGTATACCGGTATTACGCGAGCAAAATCACACTGTTTGATCATGACAGCCTTTGCCGGTGCCATCGAAAGTGCCGCCCTGCGGCAGACATGGCGAGCCTCCGGCGTGGGCAAGCGTCTTGGTGTGCTGACGCCGGCGCAATAACAAGGCATACAAGGCTTGAGACGCGGTCAGTGATGACAAAGACGAACCAGAAGCCGTTCGCGCACCACGGCCGGGCAGGTCGCCAGATAGCGACAAAGCAGTTCCCGGGGCAGGGCGTTCATATCGGCCAGCCGGGTATTGTGAACACGCAGATAATCACTTGCAGACATGACAACATCTCCTCTCCGGGCGATCGACATGTGCTGATGGCGACACACCACCATGGGGTGGCTTGAGCGACCATTCAATGGTTCAAATTCTTGTACATTATCGGTACAAGGTTCTGTGGCTTGCCAGTCAATGTTCATGAATTTTCACAATCACAAAACGCAGGATTTCTGCACACTGTTTTTTAAAGCCCGCTTTTAAAGGGGTTTCAGGCTGCAGGTTCCTCATTCCATGATGCTTTTCAGAACGCGGCAGCGGGTCCGATAAACTTGTACAATAATGTGCTTATAAAAACGTGACCTGACTGCACGACATCGCTTTTGAAGCGGCAATGCTGACTGAAGAGTCACTATTGCCAGAATTTTGATCAGCAACGCACCGGGGTGGCAGGGGATTTATGGCAGCAGCGACACTGTCCAGAGCGCAGGCCTGGCAACATGTATTGCGCGTCCGCCGGTTTGATTGGCAGCGCGGCTTCTCGTATCAGCACGGTTCGATATCAATAACGGCCGGCGGAGAGTGGCACTGTAGTGACGACATCGAGGCTGGTGCCTCACAGCTACTGGATATCATGCTGCCGCTGGTGGCCCGCGCCACGCCTCTGGTCATGGCACAGCTGGGGCAAAGTCTTGACGGACGTATCGCCACGGAATGTGGGGCGTCCTATTACGTCACGGGGGAGGAAGGGCTTGTCCATCTGCATGCCCTGCGCGCGGTGGTCGATGCCGTGGTGGTCGGCGCCGGTACCGTGGCCATGGATGATCCAAAACTGACCGTGCGCCATGTTACCGGGGATCATCCTGTTCGGGTGGTGCTGGACCCGCGGGGTCGCGTTCCCGAGCAGCGCTTTGTTTTTGAAGATGACAGCGCCCCCACACTGCATCTGGTGGGGCAGGCGCATGTGGCGCGCTGGCAGGCCTGTCACGAGCAGCATGGCCATGATGTCAGCGTCTGCGGACTGGAAGTGGGTGAGGACGGGGTCGATCCGCGTGCGGTCGTCGATCTTCTGGAACGCCAGGGGTTGACCCGCATACTGGTGGAAGGCGGCGGCATGACCATTTCCCGTTTTCTACAAGGGGGGTGCCTGGATCGTTTGCACAGCATGGTCACCCCGATGATTATCGGCTCTGGCAGGCCCACGCTGACCCTGCCGGTCATTGAATGTCTAAGCCAGGCGATGCGACCGACCGCGCGTCATTACACGCTGGGCGATGATGTGCTTTTTGATCTGGATTTTACAACTGTTGCAGAAACAGGCATTAATTAACCTTTCTTTTTAGCGCCTTCAATGACTAGTTCTCTGGGAAAATGCTAAAGTCCCCCCGCCATTGAACGGAGCCTGAAAATGAGTGTGAAAGGGTTAGTATCGCTGCTGTTCTGTGTGTTGCTGGTGGCGTCAGGCATCTGGCTGACGCTTGATCAGGCACAGCAGGAACGACAGTGGAACCTTCAAAAGGATGCCGCCAACGGCGTTATCCCCGGAGAGCTTCCCGGTGATGAAGCCACTGCCGGCACCGGCGAGCAGAGCAGCGAAGACGACAACAGCGGCATCGTCAACATGTTGCCCTGAGCCTAGCCGGGGGCCTGTCGTCGTATCGTGTGTCGTCCCGCCAGAAGTACCACGGCGCCCGGCAGACTCGAGATCAGTATGACGGCCCCATAGGTCATTGAAATGGCCACCCCCTGCTGAGCAGACAACCCCGCCAGTATCCAGATCAGCGCCGCAGCGCTTTCCCTGATTCCCCAGCCGGCCACCGATAATGGAATGGCCATGGCCATCAGTACCGGCGGCGTGAGTGCCAGCAGGGTTGTTGTCGATAACGGCTCCCCCAGCGCTCTGGCACAGCAGACAAAGACCAGCATGTAGCTCAGGACAATGGCCAGCGAACCCAGCAGCTGGCGCAGCCACAGACGTCGATTCCACAGGCCACGCCTTAGATCCCGCCGCAGCGCACCCATCCATTTGGGCGGATGCCGACAGATCCACACGCCGATCAGCAAAAGCGCCAGCAGGGTGATGTGAAACGGAGCATAGGGCACGCTGGTGTGCGCATTGAGCATCAGGCTGGCCTGACGGAATCGCTCGATCACACCATGCCGTAGCGGCGTAAAGACAAGTAATGTAGTGACGGCCACCAGCAGGAGTGCCGCCTGCCCGGAGGCACGTTCAATAATGACCGCCCTCAGGGCGGCACCATAGGACACGTCCCGGATACCGTGTCGCCAGGCGCGTCCCAGATCCCCTGTCACGCCACCCGGCAGGATCTGATTGAGAAAGGTCGATAGATAGTATTCGCTGATGGCCGTGGGCAGCGACAGTGACATTCCCATGTGACGCGCGGTCAGTTGCCATCGCCAGGCCGACAGCATGATCTGGGGAATTGAAATCAGCAGGGCCAGAGCCATCCATCCTGGAGAAAGATCCCTCATGCGCGTCAGCAGTGCGCCAATATCCACCAGCCACACCACACTGGCCAGAATGACCAGTGTGAGCACCCAGCGCACCAGCGAAGACGTCAGCACCCGGCGATAGCCACGTCTGGTGATCGACGGTTGCGAAGGCTTTTGGGCCTTCATGTCATCCCGGGCGCGTCGGGAATGGCGAGAAGATCGGTATGTCCCACCCTGACCTTGAGACGTCCATGGGCAATATGCTGCTGGCGGCTTTCATGCCACTGCATCAAGGCCTTTCGCTGGTCGGGGGCCTGCTCCAGTGCGGCGTCAAGCCAGCCCTGGACAAGTGCCTTCGCGAGCAGCGCCTCTTCGTGATGACGACAGTCCAGCTGCCAGGGCGCCTCTGCCGTGGTGACCTGATAGCCCGCATTTTCCAGCAGCGTCCGAGCCACCGCTGGTGCGTGCGTACCCAGCGCGCCGTTGAACCCCTTGTCGCGCTGTTGGTGGGCCTTGATCAGCTGCTGTACGTGTTGATCCATCTTGAGCAACGCGGTATCGGTATTGGCATCATCAGGGTCAATCAGCGCGTTGTCTCCGTTGATGCTCATGGCCAGCCAGACCGCGCACTGATGCGAGGCGCACTGTTTGATCAGTGTTTCAAGCCACGGCTCGGAAACCAGGTCGAGCAATGCAGAGGCCGTCACGATGTCGGTGCCTGCCAGCATGTCCCCGTTCAGGGCCTGATCCAGGCAGGAGAGATCACGCTGCAGGCATGTCAGTTCATCAATATGGTCATGGCGGGGGCGTGTCACCGCCGGCATGCGCCAGCAGACTGGCATCCTGATCGATCAGGCGCCAGTGCTGATGGGGCGGCAGGCGGGGGGCGAGGTAGCGCAGATTGTTGCCGCTGCCACAGCCCAGATCCAGAAGCGCCAAGGGGCCCGAATGCGCCCGCGATGTGAGCCAGTGTCGGCATGCCGTGCTCAGCGGCTGAACGTCGCGTGCCCGATGATCGGCTGTCTCGCGCAGGGCCAGCCACGATGAGCTGAAGTCACTGTGCGCGGCCATACCGTTTGGAGGCGATGGTTGGGTCATCGACGGTGACTCCGATCAAAAGGCAGGGGTGGCATGCAGGCGCTTCAGGCAGGCCAGAAAATGCTCGGCGGCCCCTGGCCAGTCATTGAGGGTCTGACGTGCGTCAATCGCCCCCTGGCGCAGTGTCTGATATTGCGCGCTTCGCGTGGTGCCATCTTCAAACAGCATCGTGCGCAGGGCATCGCGAAGCGCCGGGGCGTCATCGGGTGGCACATGAAGACCGGCACTGGCAGGCAGGGTGTCGGCCAGGGCGCCACCGGTGGTCGTCAGCACCGGCAGTCCATGGGCCAGCGCCTCGGTAATCACCATGCCATAGCCTTCGTAGAAGGAGGGAAGCACAAACAGATCACTCTGCTGCCAATACGTTTCAAGCGCCTCGGGAGGCAGTGCGCCATGCAGGGTCACGCGCTGTTCGAGCTGATGCTCGACCATCAAATCACGCAGCCTTGCGGTATAGCGCTCGTCGCGTGAGTCATCACCGATCAGGTGACAGTGCCAGTCATGCGCCTTGAGATCCGCCAGTGCCTCGAGCAGCAGATGCTGTCCCTTGCGCGGGATCAGTGTGGCAATACACAGCAGCTGCGGCGTGGCGTTGTCTGCCGTGGCCACTGGCACCGGTGTGATACCGGGCTCGATCACGCTGATGCGTGAGGGCTCGATCCCCAGCTCGATCAAACGTCGCCGGGTAAAGGTGCTGGTCACAATAATGCCGGCGGGTGCCTGCAGCGATCGGCATTCAAGCTTCAAAAGGGTTTCTCGCTGGTGGTCTTCAAGGCCGGTTTCATCGCCCAGCGGATGATGAACAAGGGCCACCAGCGTCAGTCGGTGCGCATGCACTTCCAGCACCTCGGGCATGGCATTGGCGGCCAAGCCGTCGACCACGACCAGACTGCGATCGGTACAGCCGCCCAGTGCACGCTGCAGCGACTCGCGAGCGATGTCATCCGGCCAGGGAAAGCGCCCGTCCAGCCCGATGACCTCGACGGCCATGCCGAGCTCGCGCAGTGCCTCGACGATACGCCTGTCGTAGATATAGCCGCCGGTCAGCTGATCCGGGCGGCCGGCCACAATCAGGGTCAGGCGGCGAAGGGGGCTCTCAACGGTCATAGCGTCCCTTCGTAGCTGGCCCAGGCGATATGGGATTCGTGCAGGGTGACATTCAGCGCCGTCAGCCCCTTGCCGGTCTCGCCGAGCTGGTCGGCTTCAATCGAGGCCGCCATGCGGTCAAAGATGACTCTGGCCATGAATTCGGTGGTGGTATTGCGCCCCTTGAACTCTTCGATCTCATCGAGATTTTGCATGTTGATATCGCTCAGCACGTCCGAGAGCGTCTGGCTTGCCAGGCCGATATCGACGATCAGGTCATCCTGATCCAGATCCGGACGCTTGAAGGTGACATCCACAATGTAGGTGGCGCCGTGAAGCTTCTGGGCCGGGCCAAAGATCTGGCCGTTAAAGCTGTGGGCGATCATGACGTGATCGCGAACGGTAAGGCTGTACATGGCAATACTCCGGAAAGGGGATGCGACTTTAAAAACTGTAGCGAATGCGGTGACACAGGGCGCCGGGCCGAGTGGTGATGCGTGCCATGGTGTCGGGCAGGTCTTCAAAGGCGCTTTCTGCATCGATAAGGACGTCGAGCCGGTCATCGTCAAGCAATGACAGCGCCTGCATCATGCGCTCGCCATGGGTACGCCGTGCTGAACGTGCAGGAGAAACGGTGCCGACCTGGCTTGCGC
The DNA here is from genome assembly GCF_052692355.1 of Kushneria sp. Sum13. Lineage (NCBI taxonomy): Bacteria > Pseudomonadati > Pseudomonadota > Gammaproteobacteria > Oceanospirillales > Halomonadaceae > Kushneria > Kushneria sp. Sum13. Next base: position 2,118,322 of record NZ_CP199847.1, on the reverse strand, counting down.
GCAGCGTCAGCCGTCGGGAGTGAAAGGCCTCGCCCAGCGGCAGACTGACCGCCTGCGCACCAAACCAGCTCATTTCCACAATGGTCGCTTCCTGACCGGCCAGAGACAGGGCCTGCTGCAGCCCACTCTGACTGCCACTGGCATGAATGACGAGATCGCATTCCCCCTGTGCCCGTTCAGGTGTCGAAAAATCGATATCCAGTGCCCGGGCCAGCGTCTCACGCGAATCGTCGATATCGATCAGCTCGACCCGGGTGCCGGGGATATTACGACACAGCCAGGCCACCAGAGTGCCCACCACGCCGGCACCGATGACGGCGATGCGATCACCGATGCGGGGTGCTGCGTCCCAGAGGCCATTGAGCGCCGTCTCCATGTTGGCAGCCAGCACGGCACGCTCGGGCGGCAGGGCATCCGGCAGAGGCATGGCCATGGAGACCGGAACAACGTAGTGATCCTGATGGGGGTGCAGGCAAAATACGTAGCGGCCCTTGAGATCATTCGGGCCTTCTTCAACCATGCCCACGCTTGAATAGCCATATTGAACCGGCGCCGGAAAGTCCCCCTGCTGGAAAGGGGCGCGCATGCGCGCATATTCGCTTTCGGGCACCCTGCCATGAAAGACCAGTGTTTCGGTGCCTCGGCTGATGGCACTGTAACAGGCTCGAATTCTGACCTCATCCGGTCCGGGCGTTGCCAGCGACTGTGTTCGAATGGCGCCCTGACCGGGTGCTTCGACCCAGAAGGCGCGGGCTGTGTTTTCCGAGCTCATTCATGACCTTGTGCGTTGTGAAAAAGACACCGCGTCGCCAAAAGCGCGTCGGGTAGTATAGACCCTGTCCGTCAATTCGCCGTGTCCTGCAAAGCTTAAGCCGCACCGTTCTTGTCGCCCCTGATCCGTTACAACCAAAGATCAGGCGCTATTGTGATAACACGGTTTATCATAACGGTACGTTGTTTTCCTGCTGTATGATGACTTCCTGATGAAGTTTTAATGCTTTTTTGGGATCGTATGAGACGTGATTCACCAGAGATGCCGGCGCACGGGGAGGGCTCTGACATGAGTGAGCAACGGATTGTCATGCGCCAGCCTGAATGGCCTGCCTCCAGCGTGCTCAGGGAGCTTCTGATCGCAGGTGCTGGTCTGATGCTGCTGGTGGGCGTGCTGCATCTGACATATATGGCCCCCGCGTTACTGTATCCCGTTGCCGGTGGCGTGTATCTGGTCCTGGCGACAATCATGATGTGGGGCTGGCCTGCAGGTCAGCAGGGGCTGGGCTGGGCCAATCGCGTCACGTTGATGAGAGCGCTTCCCATCGTGTTGCTCACGGCCATGCTGCCGCTGCCGGGGTTTATCAATGAACACCATCTGCTGGTGTTCGGCATGGCGCTGACAGCACTGGCGCTTGACGGCGTGGATGGCTGGGTCGCACGGCACGCACACTGTGAAAGCCGTTTCGGTGCGCGTCTGGATATGGAACTTGATGCCTTTTTTATCCTGATGCTGTGTTTGATGATGGTCATCCAGGACAAGGCGGGCTTCTGGATCATGGCCATTGGTGCCATGCGCTATCTGTTTGTGGCCGCCGCCTGGGGGTGGCCCTGGCTTGGGGAGGAGCTCCCGGTCAGCTATCGGCGCAAGACGATCTGCGTCTGGCAGGTCAGTACCCTGATGACGTGTCTAACGCCCTGGGTGACGCCCCCCTGGTCGAATCTGGCGCTGGCACTGGCGCTGCTGCTTTTGGTGATCTCCTTTGCCATGGATATCGCTTACCTTTACAGGGGCGCGATTGCTCGCCAGAACTGTACTTCTAATCGTGGCCGCCGATAACGACCTGGCTTGCCATGACTTTTCTGAAACGCTTTCATGAGTATTCGTATGGCCCGTGATGCCTTTGTACTGGCGGGAGAGAAGGTGCTTCCCGGCCAGCGCCGCCAGATTGATGTACCGGTTGCTCGCCTTTATACCCATACGCCGCTCAACATCCCGGTCGAGGTGGTTCACGGCCGACGTGAGGGCCCGGTCATGCTGGTATGCGGCGCCATTCATGGTGACGAGATCAACGGCGTTGAGATCGTTCGGCGGGTGCTCAAGACGCGTTCGCTGTCGCGTCTGCGCGGCACGTTGATTGCCGTACCGATCGTGAATGTCTTCGGCTTTGTGCAGCACAGTCGTTATCTGCCGGATCGCCGGGACCTGAATCGCTGCTTTCCCGGCAGTGAATCCGGGTCTCTGGGCTCGCGTATCGCGGCGCTCTTTCGCGAACAGGTCGTGGATCTGGCCACACACATTCTGGATCTGCATACCGGTGCCATTCATCGCACCAACCTGCCGCAGATTCGCGCTCAGCTGGAGCGCAATGAACAGACCCGCGACATGGCCGATGCCTTCGGTGCGCCGGTGATTCTCAATGCCGAGCTGCGTGGCGGCAGTCTGCGTGAATACGCCGAGCGTCGCGGGATTCCGGTGCTGACCTATGAGGCCGGGGAGGCGCTGCGCTTTGATGACTGGGCCATCAGTGCCGGGGTGCGCGGCGTACTGCGCGTCATGCGGTTGCTGGACATGCTGCCGGCCGGTCGTGGCAGCAAGGTGCCGGCCTCTGAAGTGGCCCGCAGTTCAAGCTGGGCCCGCGCACCTATTGATGGCGTGCTGCGTCCACGTGTTCGACTTGGCGCGCGCGTGGTCAAGGGCGAGCGGCTGGGGATCGTGGCCGGGCCATTTGGTAACGAAGAGGGGGATGTGCTGGCATCAAGTGACGGCATTGTCATCGGCATGAGCAACCTGCCCCTGGTCAATGAAGGCGAGGCGGTCTTTCATATTGCCCGTTTTCACGAAATCGAGGACGCAGAGCAGGCCGTTGAAGCCTGGCAGGCGCGCGTCGAGTAATCGCAACAATCCTGACGCCGAAGCGTCAGGACAGGCTGTCAATACGGTCTCAGGCCGCGCCGGGAATGGGCGCATCCATTGACACCAGCCCTTCATTCCAGAGGGTTTGCCACAGGGCATTGGGGATGGCAGTGGTCATCAGCGCCTGATTTTCGGCAATGCGTTCGGGTCGGGTGGTGCCTGGAATCACGGCAGCCACGGCACGCGGCGCCGCACTGAACTGCAGCGCCACGGCGCGAATATCGACCCCGAAGCGGTCGCAGATGTCGCGAAGACGCCGGGTGCGCTCACGTATGTCGCTGGAGGCCGGCTTGTAGTCATAGTGATCTCCGCCGGCAAGAATGCCCGAATTATAGGCTCCACCGATGACCAGACGCGCGCCGCGACGGTCGCATTCCGGCAACAGGGTATCCAGTGCGCCTTCATGGTCGAGCAGCGAATAGCGCCCGGCGAGCAAAAAGCCGTCGGGGTCGGCCTTTTCAAGGGCGCGCGTACAGGCCTCCACTCGGTTGACCCCCAGTCCCCAGGCACGAATCACGCCTTCCTCACGCAGTCGCGTCAATGCACGCGCGGCACCGTTCATGGCCTGATCATGCACGTCTTCCCAGTGCTCACCGTGGGCATCAGCCGCGCAGTCATGGATCCAGGCAATATCGATGCGATCCATGTTCAGGCGTTCAAGGCTTTCTTCGATGGAGCGCAGGGTCCCGGATTCTGAATAGTCATACGCCACCCTGTTGGTGCGCCCGTGAGCAAAGATGCCCTGTTTGGGCTCCTGCTCATCAAGAATCAGTCGCCCCACCTTGGTAGACACCACATACGTGCCACGGGGTTCGTCGGCCAGAGCTTCCCCCAGACGCATCTCCGAAAGTCCGGCGCCGTACTGTGGCGCGGTATCGAAATAGCGAATACCGGCGTCCCATGCCGTGCGCAGCGTCTCGATGGCACGTGTATCCGGCACTTCCTCAAACATGTTACCCAGAGGTGCTGTGCCCAGCCCCATCTTGCCTGGCAGTTCAAAACGCATAGCGCCTCCTTGACGATCATGATGTGCCCGGGACTGCCCCGGGCGGTGGGTCAAGTATGGCCAGGGTGACTGAAAGGACAAATCGGAAAGGCAGGAAGGCGCTCGCTGCCGGGCCGAAAAGAGGCAGGGCCGCGTGCTTGAGACGCTGTATGTCAATCCGGCATATGTGCCGGCAGTTCGCGTTCGGCGTCAATATCGTCCACCAGAGCGAGTGCCTGATCGAAAACGTCGATGCCGGCATCCGGACGGTGAGCGGTTTCTGACAAATAGCGCCGAAAGCGGCGACCGCCGCGGCAGCCGGTAAAGAGACCTAGCAGATGGCGCGTGATGTGATTGAGTCTTACGCCCGATTCAAGACGCGAGATCAGGTAAGGACGAAAGGCCTGCATGGCGTCGTGTCTGGTCGGTGGCGTAGTGTCTTCACCGAAGATGTCGCGGTCGACATGGGCCAGTAAAAACGGATTCTGATAGGCCTCGCGACCGACCATGACACTGTCGACATGCTCAAGCTCACGCTGACAGTCGCTGATGGTCTTGAGTCCACCGTTGATCCCGATATGCAGTTCGGGATGAGTCGTCTTGAGACGATGCACGCGTGGATAGTTCAACGGCGGCACGTCACGGTTCTGTTTGGGGGAGAGTCCCTCGAGCCAGGCCTTGCGGGCATGCACGGTAAAGGTCGTACAGCCGGCGGCAGCGACAGTATCAATAAAGCGCGCCAGATCCTCATCCTCGTCCTGATCGTCGATGCCGATGCGACACTTGACCGTGACCGGAATCGATACCGCCGCCTGCATCGCCGCCACGCAGCGTGCCACCAGCTCGGGATGGCCCATCAGGCAGGCACCGATCATGTTGTTTTGCACGCGATCACTCGGGCAACCGACATTCAGGTTGACCTCCTGATACCCCCAGCTTTCGGCAATGGCGGCGCATTCGGCCAGCGCTGTCGGATCACTGCCCCCCAGTTGCAGGGCCAGCGGATATTCCAGCGCATCGTGGCCGAGAAAGCGCTCGCGCGGCGTGCCATGCAAAATGGCACCGGTGGTGACCATCTCGGTATAGAGCAGGGCGCGTTTGGTCAGGGTGCGTGCAAATGCCCGCTGATCACGGGGCGTCCAGTCCATCATCGGGGCAATGGAAAAACGGCGCGCGGCGTCAGCGGCGTGAAACGAAGTGGTGGCGGGCATGACAGATGTTTTCCGGCGTTACGGGTCGGTCTGGAGACAGGGCGTTATTTTCTCACAGCCCCGGCCATTCGCCCAATCGGGACGATGGGGTCTCACTGGCAATGGCGTCCTGGATCTGGCGACACCACGTGACACCCTGTTGTCTCAGATGTGCCTGATTGCGTTCGGGAATGCGTTCGGGATGCGGGAAACGCGCCAGTGCGGCTTCAAGACTGGTTTCGCGCAACAGATGAAACAGCGGAAAGGGAGAGCGGTTGGTGTAGTCGGCGGCGTCCTCGTGACCGGGCGTGGCCTGGCTGTCGCCAAATAGATAATCAGGGTGGAAGCTGGCCAGCTGATAGACCCCTTCGTAGCCTTCACTGATCATGAGCCGCTCGGCCATGTCGAGCTTGTCCAGAAAGGTGAAGAAATCCTCGGCCCCGGGCGTAAGCACCAGTAGCGTGGTTTCCGTGTCCTGATGCTGTTCAAGGTGCTCGCACTCTTCGATCACGGCCATGAGCAGGGTGGCGTCGTCAGCGGCGTCGAGCTGGCGGTAGCGAATGCGCTCTCGTTCGAATTCGGCTGCGGCAAACGGGCACAGATCCTGCGCCATGACCCAGTCCCTGACCCAGCGTCGGGTGGTCTCCAGAGGATGTGTTGTCACGATAGGCTCTTTTTAAAAAGGAAAAGGGCCGACAATGCGTCGACCCTGAAAACACTATATCAGCCTCGATCAGCATTGGCCTCCATGAGCGTCATGTTTGATGCTACGCTCGAAGAATCAATGGATCAGGTTGTTGAGGGTCAGCCTATTGGGGCTGACCTTCCAGCGTGATAGGCATGCGATCATCAGCGGTTTCGGCTTCAGAGCCCATCATCTCATCATGTGTGACACTGTGCTTGAAGTAGATCGGGACGTCTTTCATGCCGCCGATATCACGCAGCATGGTCTTGGCAGCGTTGAGAGATTGCGGCGTCAGGATCGTGCCATCTTCGTTGAGCAGGGTATCGACTTCTCCCTGAGTGGTGATGTGCAGGGTAAAGATATCGCCTTCCATCGACTCGATGACAATTTCATCAAGCTGGCCGGCGTGCGCCCTTTCAGTCAGTTCGTTGAGTTTCATCTGCCTCTCCATGACCTCCATCATCAATAAGCCTTTTCAATGTAGCCTGTCTGCCCGGAAAGCCACGTTGATGCAGGGTTAAAAATTGTCATTGGGTGCTAAAGGGCGATACCCCACGATAGTCTCAGGCGCTATGATCGACGTCATCTGCCTGATGGCCAGGAGACATTTAAATGAGTGACAAGAGTCCACCGCTGGAAGATTTAAAGGGCAAGGTCAAGGAGGCGTGGGGAACGCTCAGCGATGATGAGGCGCTAAGCGATGAGGGCGAGGTCCAGCAGCTGGCCGCCCGACTCGAGAAGGAACAGGGGCTCTCTGCAAAAGAGGCCCAGCGTCAGGCCGAAAATACCCTGCGCGGCCGACGCTGAGATGTCAGGATATCTTCTGGTGACTCAAGGCCTGTTCACATATCAGAGCCTGTGAAGCTCGTCATTGTGTGACGTCTCCAGCGGCTTGAAATGCTCATCCACCAGCTGCAGCGTGGCGTTGCTTTCCATCAGTAGATAGATGGGGGCATGCGCTTCGTCGCCGCGAGCCGGGTGTAGCACATAGACCGTACCGCCACCGGGCACGGCATTGCCACTGATGACTTTCCAATTCCCCTTGCGCTTTTGTGTCTGGCCGTCTGCGGGACCACCGTGAGGGGTCTCGGTCAGGGTGTAGACACCGCCGGCGCTGTCGGTGCTGAAGTTCAGTGCCACCTCGGTATCAATGCCGTCACAATGATCACATGGCAGCGAGCCGCCATAGATCTGGTTGGTGCCGGAGCTGCGCTGTGACGAGCTGGTCGCCGGGTTTTCATCGCCCGTATCACAGCCTGTCATCAAAAATCCCAGAAGCGTTGCTGTCAGCGCCAGTGCGCTAAAACGTGTCAATGTCATGCCCTCGCTGTCCTGAAAAGCCTTGTCCCGAGCAGACGACCATAACCCCATGCGCTGCCACTGTCGTGCAGCCTAAACGATCCGCCCGGCCCTGTCTCTGATGACGGATTCGTTAGCGGATTCAGTCATTCCGATGAATGTTGACTATCGACTATGGTCCAGGAACTATTGTTGTTCGTAACGTTCAAGGTGAAAATCCCTTTGCTTTAACTTAATTTGAATATGACATTGTAAAGGGATCGAGCATGAAGAAGGGATTGTGTTGCACGTTGGCGCTTATGGGCATGAGCCTGTCATCACAGGGCTGGGCCACAGGTGCCTTCGATCCCGATGGCGATTTCATGTTCGGTGACTGGGGGGGGGCGCGTACTGATCTGGCCGATCAGGGCGTGAATTTTCGTTTTGAATACATCTCCGAGATGGCCTATTCCGTCGATGGCGGCTTTCGCGACAAGCACACCGGCCGCTACGCCGACCAGTGGACCGCTGGTGCCAATTTTGACCTTGATCGACTGTTTGGCGTGCCCAATGCCCAGTTTCAGCTCACCCTGACCGATCGTAATGGTGAGAGCCTGACCAACGACGTCATCAACAATCCCAATAGTGGCGGTGGTTCTTCCAGCCAGGAAGTCTATGGACGCGGCAGCGTGACGCGTATTACCCAGCTTTGGTACGGCCAGTCCTATATGGACGACACGTTTGAACTCAAGGCGGGACGAGTGCCGGTAGGGGATGATTTTGCGGTCATCGACAGCAACTTCCAGAACCTCTATCTGGGCAGCGGCGAACCCGGTAACCAGAACGGCGGCATCTGGTACAACTGGCCGATCTCCCAGTGGGCATTGGTCGGCAAGTGGAACATCACCCGTGAGCAGTATGCGCAGATCGGTTTTTTCAATCTCAATGAAGCCAACCTTGATCGCGACCACGGGCTGGATCTGAAGCACAGCGGCACCAGCGGCACGCTTATCCCGGTTGAATATGGCTTTGAGCCGGAGCACGGGCTCAACGACCTGCCGGGGCATTATCGGTTGGGGTATTACTACAGCAGTGCCGATGCCGACGATTACTCATCGCGTGACAAGAACTCGGATGCCGAAAAGGGGCATCGCTACGGGCTTTACTACGTCATCGACCAGCAGGTCACCAGCCATGAAAACGATCGCAACCGCGGTCTTGGCGTGTTCAGCATGGGGACATGGAACGATGGCGATACGGCCACCTTTGATCGCTACCTGTCGGCCGGTGTGACCTATACCGGGCCCTTCGATGGTCGCGAGCAGGATGAGATCGGCCTTGGTCTGGCCTATGTCCATGTCAACGATGACTACAATGACTGGTCACGTTCAGACAACGCGTCGCTCGTGGGCGGGTCCTCTGCGCTCAATTATGTGCCGCGTCAGGGAGAGGAGTACAACGCTGAACTTTATTACTCTCTTCAGGCGACGCCGTGGATGGCCTTTCGTCCCAATCTGCAGTACGTGCGTCATCCCGGCACGAATAACGATGTCGACAATGCCTGGATAGCAGGTCTTTCGGTACTGGCCACGTTCTAGGCCTCATGCGGGGCGCTGCTATTGCGGCGCCCTGCGTGTCCTCGGCGGTTGAGGAGGCCATTCCTCAACCCATTCGCCTTGCTCAATCAGTGGCACGACCTCGTGAAGCTGCTCGAGCATATGACGAAGCCCGCACTCCCATATAACGACTGCTCGCCACCCCAGAGCGTTAAGCTGCTCCAGCTGGCGTCGGTCACGTGTGACATTTCCCGCCAGTTTTTCCTGCCAGAAGGTTTTTCGCGTCGCCGGTGAGGTGGCATAGAAGCAGTGCTCGTGACGGTGCCAGAAACAGCCATGCACAAACACCACGCAATGATGTCGTGGCAGGGTGAGATCGGGCGTGCCCGGCAGGTCACGTCGATGCAGTCGAAATCGATACCCACAGGCATGTAGATAGCGCCTGACCAGAAGCTCGGGTTTTGTGTTCTTGCCCTGAATACCCGCCATCATGCGAGAGCGTGTCTCAGCGTCGACCACATCGACCAATGTCATGACCTCCCGATTCTTGAATGAACGCATTCAGTGTAGGAGATCATGGTCTGGCGTGACGTCAGAAGTTCATGATTTTCATCGGCCAGAGGGCAGGGATGGTGGCATGAAAGACAAGCGTATTGCCCAGTGTTCTCTCTTCGGGATGACGTGTGCCGGTGTCACCGAAAATGTTCAGGGTCATGTTGAAATCCTGCTCGATTCTCTTGACCATCAGACGGGCGTTTTTTTCAACAAGATAGAGACCATTGCCATCAAATCGAGCGCATTTTCTTGCCAGTATCAGGGTGCCTGGCGGGCAGAAATCAAAGCGTTCGGGGCGTTGAGGCGTCAGCAAATAGTCGTCTTTTTTGATCAGGTCATTATCGATAAACCCCATGGGAAAATGCGAGATCGGCAGGGCATCGATGCCGATCGCCTCGGGTGATGGTGTCAGTGGATAAAGGGGCAGTGACGACATTGGGGTATGGCTGCTGCCATGAGCATCCTGATCATTGCCCAGCAAATGCCCGATGCTGCAGCGCAGTGCTCTGGCCAAAGGCTCAAGGCGCGAGTGTCCGACGCGTTTGATGGTGCCATTTTCCCAGTAGGAAATGGTGACATCTGAAACACCTACGCGACGGGCCAGCTCCGCCTTGCTTAATCCACCCTGTTCTCGCAATTTGCGAATGCGCTCGCCCAACTCGTTCATGCGTGGCCTCACATGTCTCATAAGCGAGCCAGCATAGCGATCCAGGTGTTAAGTATGTTTAGTAGTTTGTCACTAATTGAACACAAGGGCGATCGGTTGATTTAATTTTTTAGTGTTAGCCGGTTTATTCGTAAAAGTGAAAAAGGTGGAAGTCTTTTTCAAAAAAAGACATCAGTTAAACCTGATGCATTGTCATCGATTCAGCCAGCCGGCCAGAAGCGGAAGGACGATGGCGCTAAGGGCCCCGTTAAGTCCCATGGCAAGGCTGGCAAAGGCCCCGGTCTGGGGATCGATGCCAAACCCGCGTGCGGTGCCCAGGCCATGCCCGTTGAGTCCGAGCGCCAGGCCGATGACGCGGGGGTCCTGACAGCGCAGGATGGCCGCCAGCGGCGGAATGGTAGAGGCGGCCAGAATTCCGGTCACGGTCACAATGCCTGCTGTCAGGCCGGGATAACCTCCCAGCCCTTCCGAGACGCCGATGGCGATGGGGGTTGTGATCGATTTGGGCGCCAGTGAGGCCAGAATGGCAGGCGAAAGCCCCAGCGCCCAGGCAATGGTAAGGGTCGCGGCGCAGGCAGTGATCGACCCGATGACAAGACTCACCGTGACGGGAATCAGCAGCCGCTTGATGTGTTGAAACTGCTCATAAAGGGGAATCGCCAGTCCAACCGTCGCCGGCCCCAGCAACAGCGTCAGCCAGTGGGCATCGAGATAATAGGTATCGTAATTGATCGGCAGGATCACAATGAAAAACGCCAGCATCAGGCTGCCGGTCAGCATGGGGGGTGCCCAGCTGGGGTAGCGCATCCATTGGTGCAGCGACAGGGCCAGCATATAGGCGGCCAGGGTAATGACCACGGCCAGGGCCGGCGTCGCCATCATCTCATGGGCCAGTGCCTGGAGATTCATGAAGTGCCTGCTGCATCGTCCCGGCGCTGTTGCCAGCGCACCATGGCCTGCATGGTCAAAAGCGTGACCACGCTGCTGATCAGTGTGCCCAGCACGATGGCAATCAGGAGCTTGAGCCAGTTATCGGTCAGGGTGGTGCCCAGAAAGAACAGCCCTGCCGCGCTGGGCAGAATCAGAAGGGTGAAATAATGAATAAGATGGCTGGCGGCGACGGCCATCGAGCGGGAGGAGCGCTGGCGTGCAATCAGCACCATAAAAAGTATCAGCATGCCCAGTACGCTCCCGACCACGGGTAGCGAAAACATGGTCTGTAAAAGATTACCGATGACCAGAAAGATCATCAGCCACATGAACCCCTTTAACATCACGGCCTCTGGAATAAGCGAATCAATATCTCTCCCACTGGCAGCCCTTGTCGGTCTGGCAGGCTTGGGGTTGGGCTAATGATAAGCTAATGATATAAGGGAATGCAGTGATAAATCGTGAATGCTCTCTGGCATCAGCTCGCCTGCCTGACGGATATTGACGACGCTTTATACATACCTTCGATTGAGGCAATGGTTCATGGCAAAACGCATTGAATTTGCAGAAACCGGCGGGCCGGAAGTGCTCAGAATGCAGGAGTTCGAGCCTGAAGCGCTCGGGCCGCGAGACGTTCGTGTTACCAACTGGGCCATTGGCCTCAATTTTATCGATATTTATGTACGTACCGGCCTTTATCCGGTCAGTGAGCTGCCCTCTGGTCTGGGTACCGAAGGGGCCGGCGTTATCGAGGCCGTGGGGGAGGAGGTAAAGGAGTTCAGGGAAGGCGACCGCGTGGCCTACGCCACGGGACCGCTGGGCGCCTATGCCACCCATCACACCCTGCCGGCCGACAAGGTCGTGATGCTGCCGGACAGCATCGGTTTTGATCAGGCGGCGGCGGCCATGCTTAAAGGACTGACGGTGCAGTATCTGCTGCGCCAGGTCTATCCGATCAAAAGCGGCGATACCTTTCTCTTTCACGCCGCCGCCGGTGGTGTGGGGCTGATCGCCTGTCAGTGGGCGAGAAGTCTGGGCGCACGTCTGATCGGCACCGTATCCACGCCGGAAAAGGCAGAGTTTGCCCGCAAAAACGGCGCCTGGGCGACCATCAACTACAGCGAAGAGAACGTGGTAGAGCGCGTGCGTGAGCTGACCGACGGGGAAATGTGCCCGGTGGTTTATGATTCGGTGGGCCGGGACACCTGGGAAACCTCACTGGACTGCCTGGCGCCGCGCGGTCTGATGGTGAGCTTTGGAAATGCCTCCGGCCCGGTAGAAGGGGTTAACCTGGCCACGCTGAACAAGAAGGGGTCGCTATTTGTGACGCGCCCCAGTCTTGCCGGCTACGCCGATACCCGTGAACGACTGGAAGCGATGAGTCAGGAGCTTTTCCAGGTCATTGCCAATGACAGCGTGCACGTCAATATTGGCTGTCGCTTCCGCCTTGATGAGGCAGGCGAGGCGCAGCAAAACCTGGCCTCACGCCGCACCTCCGGTTCGACCATTCTGATTCCCTGAGCAGGCATTTCGGGGACAAGGCGGGACAGGACCTGCGCTGGCCGCCTTCGAGAGAAGAAGGCGGCCAACGTGTGCCTGCCTACCACTCAATGGGCGTATCGTTCCAGTCGTAAAACGCACCACTGTCTTCCGGGGTGCGTCGATTGATCACCTCCAGCAGCTGCTCGGCGACAAATTCCGGGGTGAACAGCTTCTCCTGCGGCACTCTGGTCTGAAAGGGGCGTGACAGTTCGGTATCTGTCGTACCCGGGTGCAGGCAGAGCACAATGGCCTGCGGATTACGCCGTTTAAACTCGACCGATGCCGTTTTCATCAGCATGTTGAGCGCTGCCTTGCTGGCGCGATAGGCGTACCAGCCCCCCAGTTCATTATCTCCAATTGACCCTACCCGTGCCGATAGCGTGGCCATAATGGCCGGATGACGTGTCATGCGATCAATCAACGTGCTGATCAGCATGGCGGCTGACGCTGCATTGACGTGAAAAGCGTGATGCAGAGCTTCAAAGGAGAGTCTTTCAATCCTTTTTTCAGGCGCAATGGCCACGGACTGATCATTTTGCCCATCGTGCAGGACACCAATGGTATTGAGCAGCAGGTGGATCGGTGTCTGGTCGAGGTAATCGCTGAGCGTTTGAAGCCCCGGCTCGGTGGTAACGTCCGCCTCAACGATCTCGAGGCGTTCGATCTCGAGCTGCGTATCCTGCTCCAGGCGTGCACGATGGCGGGTGACGGCAATCAGCCGGCCGGCACGCGGGTCACGGCAAAGCCTTGCCAGCAGGGCGCGGCCAATGCCACCGCCGCCGGTGATGACGGCGGTGTACTGATCAGGAAGATGGTCAGGCATATCGTGGCTCACTTGATCAATGAGAAATGATCATCAGATGATGAAGCTTTCTCACAAGCGTAGCGGGTTCAGAGATATCAGGCGGGGCGCATGAGACCGGCAAGCTCGGGATCAATGCGCTGACACAGGACGGCCAGCCGGCTATCGGGATCTGCCAGAAGGCGGTGGGGGGTGTCGTATTCGACCAGATGTCCTTCATCGAGCATGGCGATCCGATCAAAATCCTCAAGCTGGGTCAGACGATGCGTGATCACGATCAGTGTACGTCCCTGGCAATGGTTGCGAATCGCATGCCATACCTGCTGCTCGGTGGCTTCATCAAGCCCTTCGGTAGGCTCATCCAGCAGGACGATGGGGGCCTTGCGAAGCAGGGCGCGAGCAATGCCAAAGCGTCTGAGCTGTCCGCCGGACAGCGAGCTGCCGCGCTCATCTGGAAAGCCCGATAGCCCGTCAGGTTGTTGTTCCAGCCAGTCGCGCAACGCCAGAGTATCGAGCACTGCCATGATGGTCTCATCATCGATGGGCTGGCCCATGGTCAGATTATCGCGGTAGCTGGCCGTAAAAAGATGCGTCTCCTGCTGGGCCACGGCAAATTGAGCGCGCAGCGTCGCCTCGCTCAGCTGATTCAGGGGCGCGTCTCCCAGCATAATGGTGCCTTCACTGGGAGAAACGAATCGCACCAGGCTGTTGAAAAGGGTTGTCTTGCCACTTCCGGAAGGCCCGAGAATCAGCAGGTGCTCGCCTTCTTCGACCTCCAGACTGACCGAGGAGAGGGCGGCGATACTTGCATCAAGGCGCACGCTGAGCTGATCGATGGACAGATGATGACCTTCCGGCAGGCACTGCTCGCTCTCTGCCGGAAAATCGGTTTCCGATACGCGCTGGCGGACATCATCAAGACGCGTTGCGGCACGCTGAATGCGACCCAGGTTTTGCCAGGCCTGTGGAAGCAGGGCGATGGCCTCGAAAGCGCCCATGATGGCAAGGCCCATGAGGGCCACCAGGGTGGCATCCAGCTCGTGCCGGGTGACCGCCCAGCCGGCCATGCCCAGTACCCCGGTCAGCGTCAGACCCAGCAGCGTCTGGGACAACAGCTGCGAGCTGCCCCACTGGCGGGCAAGCTGGTATTCATGGGCATCCCGGGTCTGCTGTTTTTCGATGAGACTGTCGACCTCGCCATGCCAGCGGTTATAAATCATCAGTTCCGAAAGGCCATTCAAACGCTCCAGCAGGCGTGCCCTCAGCCGGGTGTTGTCCTGATGCCAGGCATCGGAATGGGCCTGACCGGCGCGCCAGGCAAGCCATGGCCCCAAAAGGCCCGACAGCAGCAGGGCCAGTGCGGCAAAAAGCCCAATGGCTGGCGCAAAGACGCCGATGACCACGCCACAGATCACAATGCCTAGAAGCGCCACAATGGAGGGCGCCAGTACCCGCAGGTAAAGACCGTCGAGGGCATCCACGTCGGCGGTTAGACGCGTCATGAGCTCGCTTTCCCCGTGGCGCTGCAGTTGGGCGGGTGAGAGCGGCTCAAGGCTTTCATAGACATGCTTGCGCAGTCGCGACAGTAAACGAAAGGTCGCATCATGGGTGACGAGTCGCTCGCCATAGCGGGCACCGGTACGTGACAGGGCAAAAAAGCGTACGCCGGCTGATGGCAGCAGATAGTTGAAGGTATGTGCCGTGGCAATGCTCAATCCTGCCAGTGCCGAGGCGGATAAAAACCAGCCGGAAAGCGCCATCAAACCGATGCTGGAGGCCAGCGCCATCAGCTGCAGGGCAATGCCCATGCCCAGCAGCCAGGTCCAGGGCGTCATGAGGCGCACATAGGGCAACAGCTGTCTAAACATCGCGCGTCTCCGAAGGGTGGGCTGATACCGAGCGTGCCAACGGTCCGCCCGGCGCGCGCAGGTTATCCAGTGTCTCCAGCGCCTGAACGCGCCCCTGATCCAGCATCAGGACCCGATCCGCCAGTGCCAGAAGCTCCATGCGGTGCGTCAGCAGGACCACCGTGCGCCCCTTGCAAAGGCGTGCCAGTGCTTCCATGACGAGCCGCTCACTGGCCTGGTCAAGGCTGGCGGTCGGCTCATCAAGCAGCACCAGGCGCGCATCGCGCAGAAAGGCGCGTGCCAGGGCGATACGTCGTGCCTGACCACCGGAGACGGCTCGCCCGCCTTCTCCCAGTCTTGTGTCAAGCCCATCGGGCAGGCCGGCCAGCCAGTGCTGGAGCGCGGCCTGTTCAAGCGCGTCAAGCAGGTCCTGACCACTGGCCTCGGCGTTGGCCAGTCGCAGGTTCTCGGCCAGCGTTCCGGAGACAATCACTGCCGTCTGGCCGACCCAGGCGATCTGTTGCTGCCAGTCATCGGCGCGGATATCGATCAGCGCGCGCGGCGGCTGGTCACTCTCCAAAACGCTCAGCGAGCCGGCTTCGGGATGCATAAACCCCATCAGCACGTTGAGCAGCGTCGATTTCCCCGCACCGCTTGGCCCGATAACGGCCAGTATTTCCTGAGCACGAATCTCGATGGAGACGTCATCAAGCGCTGCAGAGGAGCGTCCGGCATAGCGCGCTGTCAGCCCTTCAAGCGACAGGGCAATGCTGCCTTTCGGCTCCCATGCAGGCAGATCGGTATCGCGCTCGAACACGCGCCGGTTGAGGATGGGCATCAGATCTTCGGCGGCGGCTTCGGCTTCGGCTTTGGCGTGATAGTGAACGCCCAGGTCGCGCAGGGGCTGATAGAACTCGGGGGCCAGAATCAGAATAAACAGGCCCATGAACAGATTGATGCCGTGGTCATACATGCCGAAATGAAACTGGCCCAGATAGACAAAGCCCAGATAGAGCGCCAGAAGGGCAATGGAGACCGAGGCAAAAAACTCCAGCACGGCCGAGGACAAAAAGGCCAGGCGCAGAACGCGCATGGTGCGACGTCGGAAGCTCTCGGAGGTGGTATGGACTTCATCGGCCTGACGCTTGCTGACCCCGAAAAGCTTGAGCGTGGAAAGCCCCTGTAGCGTATCCAGAAAGTGCCGGCTCATGCGGCCCATCTCCAGAAACTGATCCTCCTGACGCTTTTTGGCGCCGATCCCTACCATGGCCATGTTGATGGGAATCAACGGGCCGGTGGCGATCAGAATCAGGGCGGCCGCCCAGCTCAGGGGGGCAACAGCGATTAAAATAATGATCGGGATAATTCCGCACAGCAGCATCTGGGGGCGGTAGTCGGCGTAAAAGCCCTGCAGGGCATCAACCTGATCCCAGATGCGGTTGCTCAGCGTGGCGCTGTGTTGGCGTCGCGCCCACAGGGGGCCAAGAACGGCGATACGCTCAAGCAGCTCTCGACGTACTGACTGACGTATTTCGATACCGCCGCGGGCGCCACAGATGGTGCGGGCTCGCACCAATAGTCCTCGAGCGATAAATGCCGGCGGCAGCAACAGCAGTGGCGTGACAAGTGCGGAAAAGTCGGTGTTGTCGATCACCATGCGCTGGGCAATGGTGGCAATGCACCATGCCTGTACCAGCAAAACCAGCGTTGAAAGAGTGCCTGCAAGAACTGAAAGTCGGCTCCAGCGAGCGCCTCGACTGGCAGTGCGCTGTAGCCACTGGCGCGGTGTTTCATTCGAGGCCATGACGGCTCCATCGAGAGCGGGCATACAATATCAACAAAAATGCGCCGACACGCACAGCGGTACTTCGTCGCAGCCGTGCCCGAACAGCGCCATGTGCCACCTTAAGTGCGGGGCTCAGTTGGCGTATAATAGTGGCACGTTTTCCAGCCAATGGCCGTTTTCATGACTGTACGCACGCGTATTGCCCCTTCGCCGACCGGGGACCCCCATGTCGGTACTGCCTATGTGGCGCTTTTCAATCTTTGCTTTGCAAAACAGCACGGCGGCGAATTCATCCTTCGTATCGAGGATACCGACCGGGTGCGGTCCACGTCCGAATCCGAGCAGATGATTCTGGATTCGCTGCGCTGGCTGGGTATTGAGTGGTCCGAGGGGCCTGACGTGGGTGGGCCGCACGGCCCCTATCGTCAGAGCGAGCGCGGTGACATTTACGCCCTGCATGCTCAAAGGCTTCTGGACAGTGGTCATGCCTTCAAGTGCTATCGCACCAGTGAAGAGCTTGATGAGATGCGTGAGGCACGCAAGGCACAGGGGCTGTTTGTCGCGCTCAAGCCCGAAGACCTTTACCTTGATGAGGCCGAGCACGCCAGGCGTGAGCAGGAAGGCTGGCCGCATGTCGTGCGCATGAAGGTGCCCGGAGAGGGCAGCTGCCGCTTCAACGATCTGTTGCGCGGTGAGATCGAGGTGGAGTGGGCCCAGGTAGATGCCCAGATCCTGATGAAGTCGGATGGCATGCCGACCTATCACCTGGCCAACGTGGTCGATGACCATCTGATGGGTATTACCCATGTGCTGCGTGGTGAGGAGTGGATCAATTCTGCGCCCAAGCACATCCTGCTTTATGAGTATTTTGGCTGGGAAATGCCGGTACTGTGCCACCTGCCGCTGCTGCGTAATCCGGACAAGTCCAAGCTTTCCAAGCGCAAGAACCCGACGTCGATCAACTACTACAAGCGCATGGGCTATCTGCCTCAGGCCGTGACCAACTATCTGGGGCGCATGGGCTGGTCGATGCCCGATGAACGCGAAAAATTCACCCTCGATGAGATGATGACAAGCTTTGACATTCATCGCATCTCGCTGGGCGGGCCGGTGTTTGATCTCGAGAAGCTGACCTGGCTCAACGGGGTCTATATCCGTGAAGACCTCGACGATGAAGCCCTGATGCGCAAACTGATGCAGTGGGCCTTTAACGAAGAGTACGTCAGCCAGATTCTGCCCCAGGTCAGGCCTCGCGTGCAGACGCTTTCCGAAGTCATGCCGCTGGCCGGCCATTTCTTTGCAGGGCTGCCGAACCTGCAGGCTGTTCAGTTTGATGATACCGGCATGGCGCGCGAGCAGACAGTTCGACTCCTGCAGTTTCTGGTCTGGCGACTGGAAGGCGTGCCCAGCTGGGACAAGGAAGCGCTTCTTTCAGAGGTCAAGCTGCTGTCAGGGTATCTCGAGCTCAAGATGAAGGCATTTTTGGCTCCGGTATTCATTGCGGTCACTGGCAGCCAGACCTCGACCTCGGTCATGGACGCCATGGTGATTCTGGGCTCGGACATGACCCGAGCGCGGCTTCGTCATGCCATTGCCATTCTCGGTGGCGTTTCCAAAAAACAGACCAAATCGCTGGAAAAGGAATATCGGGACTTGCCTGCCACTGATGCATAAGGGGCTTGACGCTTTCCAGTACAATCAGTAAGATGCGCCCCGTTCCTGACCGCAGTCAACCTGCACAGGTCGGGGCAGTGGGGCCTTAGCTCAGCTGGGAGAGCGCGACACTGGCAGTGTCGAGGTCAGCGGTTCGATCCCGCTAGGCTCCACCACCTTTTGCGTCCCATTCGTCTAGTGGTCCAGGACACCGCCCTTTCACGGCGGTAACAGGGGTTCGAACCCCCTATGGGACGCCACTTCCTCCCTGATCCATTTCAGTCATTGCACCGCGCAAGCATTGCGCTTGATCACCTCCCGAAGCGTCCAGAATTTTCTGCGTCAGGGTCTTGACACCCTCTCTAATTGTCCACCGATTCAGGCTTTCGCCAATCTGTCTTCAAGACAGGTTCAAATGCGGTGGCTATCTCATTGTTTTTATAAAAAACTCTTTATATTCAGTTACTTGAAGCTGATCAAAAAATACCCAATCTGTCTGAAGCGCCCTGAATATGGCGATTTTGAGACCTTCTTCATACGTTATAAACAGGCTTATCCACAGATTGTGTGGACAATAAAAATCCTGTCTCGAGATGGAGAGATGCCATCCATTGTCAAGCAATAAAAAGCATAATGGAGAGTAGGGCAGGAGTGTCGTAAGGGAGTTCTATGGATACAAAAAAGGCCGTTGTTGACGGCCTTTTCGAGGTTTGTGCCATTGCTTATGACTGCTCGGGATAGTCCCTTTGTGTATATCCCTTGTAAAGCTGCCTTGGGCGTCCAATGCGACTGCCGTTGGTAATCATCTCGTTCCAGTGAGAAATCCAGCCTGTAGTACGTGCCACCGCAAAAATGACCGTAAACATGTTCTTCGGAATGCCCAGAGCGCGCAGGATGATGCCGGAGTAGAAGTCGACGTTGGGATACAGCTTGCGCTCGATGAAGTAGTCATCCTCGAGTGCGATCTGTTCAAGCCGCTTGGCGATCTTGAGCTGTGGGTCATCGCCCATGCCAAGCTCTTCGAGTACTTCGTCACAGGTTTCCTTCATGACCTTGGCGCGCGGGTCGAAGTTTCGGTACACGCGGTGGCCAAAGCCCATGAGGCGGAAGGCATCCTGCTTGTCCTTGGCGCGATCGACAAAGCGCTGAATATTTTCCTCGGAGTCGTCGCCGATTTCGGCAAGCATGTTGAGGACTGCCTCATTGGCGCCGCCGTGGGCCGGTCCCCAGAGTGCAGCGATACCGGCACTGATACAGGCAAACGGATTGGCGCCCGTAGAGCCTGCCAGTCGTACCGTTGAGGTCGAGGCATTCTGCTCATGGTCGGCATGGAGCATGAAGATTCGGTCCATCGCCTTGGCGGCCACCGGGTTGATCTCGTAAGGCTCACACGGATTGCTGAACATCATGTAGAGGAAGTTTTCAGCGTAATCGAGATCGTTGCGCGGGTAGACGAAGGGCTGTCCGATGTTGTACTTGTAGCACATGGCCGCAAGCGTCGGCATCTTGGCAATCAAGCGTATGGCAGAGACCTGACGGTCATGTTCCTGAGTGATGTCCAGGTTGTCGTGATAAAAGGCCGACAGGGCGCCTGCGACGCCGCACAGCACGGCCATCGGGTGAGCGTCGCGGCGAAAACCCTTGAAGAAATTGACAATCTGCTCGTGCACCATGGTGTGGCGCGAGACACTTTCCTTGAATGCCTCGTAGGCATCCTTGTCGGGAATCTCGCCGTTGAGCAGCAGATAGCTCATTTCCGTGTGATTGGAGTGGGTGGCGAGCTGCTCGATGGGGTAGCCGCGGTGCAGCAAAACGCTATTGGCGCCATCGATGTAGGTGATTTCGGATTCACATGATGCGGTAGAAACAAAGCCGGGATCATAGGTGAAATAACCGTGATCTATCAGGCCGCGGACATCAATCACATCGGGGCCAGTGGTGCCCGAATAGATAGGCAGCTCGACGGGAGTATCCAGGCCGTCGATTGTCAGTTGTGCCTTTCTGTCAGCCATGAGGCCTCCTCGAATTATATAAAATACTGTTATATCAGGTATGTCCGCCAAATCGTTGGGGCCCACTATTGAGCGGGTGCGACAGTTTGTCAATTCCATGCATGCCCGGGCCCGGGCGCAATGCATTCATTTCATCAGCGCGTAACAAAAAGCTTTTTTTAATGTCTATAGGCCATGACTGTAGCCTGTTTTCCCTCGTTTTTTGAACTTTCCAAACGTTTACAAAAATGTGCGTCAATTTGTCATCCGAACGTCGGGGACATATAATCAATGGCCGCGCGACGGGCGATTCATCGCCTGTCCAGGCGACCTGACCTGATGATAATCGAATCCTACCAAAAACTGCCCGTGGTCTATTCATGCGGGCCGGGAGAGAAAAGCGCCGTGAAGAGTCAACGACCCTTGTCGACTGCCAAGCGTCCGGTGAATCTGGACCTTTCAAGTATCCAGTTTCCCTTGCCTGCTCTTGTATCCATCTCGCACAGAGTGTCAGGCATCATGCTGTTTATCGGTCTGATCTTTCTGATGTGGGCCTTTCAGGTTTCCCTGTCATCGCCTGCCGGGTTCGACACTGTTCGTGAGGCGATGGCCCACGGCTTTTTCGCCAGGCTGGTTCTGTGGGGGCTTTTGTCTGCTCTGGGCTTTCACTTCGTGGCAGGCGTGCGTCACCTCATCATGGACATGGGACATGGCGAAACACTGGAGGGCGGTCAGCGCGGAGCACAGCTGACCATCATCATCAGTGCATTACTGGTTGTTATGGCAGGAGTCTGGGTATGGTAATCAATATTTTGAATCCGGGGCGCAATGGGGTAGCCGACTGGATGATCCAGCGTGCTTCGGCCGTGATCCTGGGCCTTTATACCATCTTTATGGTGGCGTATTTGCTGTTTAACCCCGATCTGGATTATGCCGCCTGGTCAGGGCTTTTCAGCCACATCTGGATGAAAGTGTTCACGCTGCTGGCGCTGCTTTCCGTGGCAGCCCACGCCTGGGTTGGTCTCTGGATCGTGGCCACCGACTACATCAAGCCCGCCGCCATTCGCTTTGGCGCGCTGCTATTCGTCATCCTGGCCCTGTTCGTGTTTGTGGTCTGGGGTGTGCAGGTTATCTGGGGAGTTTGACATGACACAGTTACGTACCCTGACCTTTGACGCCATCATCATCGGTGGTGGTGGTGCTGGTCTGCGCGCTGCGCTGCAGCTGGCGCAGTCCGGCAAACAGACAGCGGTGCTGTCGAAGGTCTTTCCCACGCGCTCCCACACCGTTTCCGCTCAGGGCGGTATCACCTGTGCCATCGGCAGTGCCGACCCGAATGACGACTGGCGCTGGCACATGTATGACACCGTCAAGGGTTCCGATTATATCGGTGATCAGGACGCGATCGAATACATGTGTAACGAAGGGCCCAAGGCTGTCTTCGAGCTTGAGCACATGGGCCTGCCGTTTTCGCGTTTTGACAATGGACGCATCTATCAGCGTCCGTTCGGTGGTCAGTCCAAGGACTACGGCAAGGGCGGTCAGGCGGCCAGAACCTGTGCAGCCGCTGACCGTACAGGGCATGCGCTGTTGCATACCCTTTATCAGAACAACCTGAAAAATAATACGGTCTTTCTCAACGAGTGGTATGCCGTTGATCTGGTGCGTAACGCCAATAACGATGTGGTCGGCGTCATTGCCATCTGCATGGAAACCGGCGAGACGGTCATGATCAAGGCCAAGGCCACCGTACTGGCCACAGGCGGTGCCGGCCGTATCTATGCCTCCACAACCAATGCCCTGATTAATACAGGTGATGGCATTGGCATGGCGTTGCGCGCAGGCTTTCCGGTGCAGGACATCGAGATGTGGCAGTTCCATCCGACCGGCATCTATGGCGCCGGGACGCTGGTCACAGAAGGCTGTCGTGGTGAAGGCGGCTATCTGATCAACAAGGATGGCGAGCGTTTCATGGAGCGCTATGCGCCCAACGCCAAGGATCTGGCTGGCCGTGACGTTGTTGCCCGCTCGATGGTCCTTGAGGTGCTGGAAGGCCGTGGCTGCGGTGAACATGGCGATCACGTCATGCTCAAGCTGGATCATCTGGGCGAAGATGTTCTCATGAAGCGTCTGCCTGGCATCGTGGAGCTTTCTCGTACCTTTGCGCATGTGGATCCGGTCAAGGAGCCGATTCCGGTCGTGCCGACCTGTCACTACATGATGGGCGGTATTCCTACCAATGTGCACGGCCAGGCACTGACGGTTGACGCCGATGGCAACGACCAGGTCATCAATGGTCTGTTTGCATGTGGTGAAGTGGCCTGTGTGTCGGTTCACGGCAGTAACCGCCTGGGCGGTAACTCACTGCTGGATCTGGTGGTCTTTGGTCGCGCTGCCGGCATGCATATTGAAGAGACCCTGAATCAGGGTATCGAATACATGGAAGCCTCGCAGTCGGACATCGATGGCGCCATGGCACGTCTGAACCGCTGGAACGAGTCGGGTAACGGGGAAACCGTTCCCGAACTCAAGCGGGACCTGCAGACCATCATGCAGAACAACTTTGGTGTTTTCCGCAAGGAAGACAACATGCAGGAAGGCGTGAAAAAGCTCGAAGAGCTGCGCGAGCGTATTGCCAATGCCTGGCTGCCTGACAAGTCGGACATGTTCAATACCGCCCGTATCGAGGCACTCGAGCTGGATAACCTGATGGAAGTTGCCGAGGCGACCGCCATCGCGGCCCTTGAGCGACGCGAAAGTCGTGGTGCTCACTCACGTGAGGACTACCCCGATCGTGACGATGAAAACTGGCTGAAACACTCGATCTATCATCCGGCGGAAAAAACGCTAAGCAAGCGTGATGTCAACTTCTCTCCGAAGACCGTCGATACGTTCCAGCCTAAAATTCGTACTTATTGATGAGGGGATGACCCATATGTCGACATTACAGGTCTCCGTTTACCGCTATAACCCTGAAAGCGACGATGCACCCTGGATGCAGGATTTCCAGATTGATACGCAGGGCCGCGATCTGATGGTGCTCAACGTGCTTCAGATGATCAAGGAACAGGACAGTTCGCTGGTGTATCGCGCCAGCTGCCGCGAAGGTGTCTGCGGCTCCGATGGCATGAACATGAATGGCAAGAACGGTCTGTCATGCGTGACGCCGCTGTCGGAAGTCGTCAAGAATAACCGGCTGGTGCTGCGCCCGCTTCCGGGTCTGCCCGTCATTCGCGACCTGATCATCGACATGTCGCTCTTCTACAAGCAGTACGAGCGCATTCAGCCCTATCTGCAAAATGACGAGCGCCCGCCGTCCATCGAGCGTCTGCAATCGCCGGAAGATCGCGACAAGCTCGACGGTCTGTATGAGTGCATTTTGTGCGCCTGTTGCTCGACGTCGTGCCCATCGTTCTGGTGGAATCCGGACAAGTTCGTGGGTCCTGCCGGTCTGCTGCAGGCCTATCGCTTTCTGGCGGACTCGCGCGACACGCATACGCAGGAACGTTTGTCAGAACTTGATGATCCATTCAGTGTGTTCAGGTGTCGCGGAATCATGAACTGTGTCAACGTTTGTCCGAAAGGGCTCAACCCGACTCGAGCCATTGGCAAGATCCGTGAGATGCTGGTGCGCAATACCGCCTGATGCACGGTTTTTGCTTAATATGACAGGCCTTGCTTGTTATCATTGACAGCCTGCCGTCGCCTCGCGGGGCGGCGGCAGTCTTTCGAGTCCGAGCTTCGACAGTGGCCCGGTAGA
The DNA here is from genome assembly GCF_052692355.1 of Kushneria sp. Sum13. Classification (NCBI taxonomy): domain Bacteria; kingdom Pseudomonadati; phylum Pseudomonadota; class Gammaproteobacteria; order Oceanospirillales; family Halomonadaceae; genus Kushneria; species Kushneria sp. Sum13. The sequence continues at coordinate 2,094,187 of NZ_CP199847.1, read as the reverse complement.
TCGGGTCAATGGTGATACGGCGAGACTCGTGACTTACATCAAGGTGGTCGCACCGACTGCGATCACTGACCCCACCCCAGACCCAGGGTGATCGAGCGATGCAAGAAGGCATAATGGAGTTGATGTGGCGTACCTCGCACATGAGCGGGAGCAATGCCCATTACGTAGAAGAGCTTTACGAACAGTACCTTTCCGATCCTCAGTCTGTCCCCGATGAGTGGCGACAGTACTTCGACAGCCTCCCCGGCTATGATGGTGGCCCCTCCCGGGACGTTCCCCTTGCCCCGATTCGCGATCAGTTCTATCACCTCGCCCGTGAGCGTCGTTCATTGGCGCCGGTGGTGTCAGGTACCGCTGAAAACGAAGAAACCAACCGTAAGCAGGTTCGCGTTCTTCAGTTGATCAACGCCTACCGGTTCAGAGGTCATCAGAAGGCCAGCATTGATCCGTTGGGACTGCGGGTTGCAGACACCGTTCCCGACCTTGAACTCTCCTTTCATCAGCTCTCTGATGCCGACATGGATACCGAGTTTCAGACCGGTTCCCTGTTTATTGGCAAGGACAGCGCGCCGCTGAAGGAAATTATTCAGGCGCTTGAGCAGACCTATTGTCGCTCGATCGGCTGCGAGTTCATGCACATCGTCAACACTGAAGAAAAGCGCTGGCTCGAGCAGCGGTTTGAATCAGTGCGCTCCAAACCCGATTATTCGGCAGAGGTGCGCAAGCACGTACTGGAGCGTCTGACGGCGGCTGAAGGTCTGGAAAACTATCTGGCCAGCCGGTACCCGGGCACCAAGCGCTTTGGTCTGGAAGGCGGTGAGAGCTTTATCCCCATGGTGGATGAGCTGATTCAGCGCTCTGGCAATTACGGCGTGCGCGAAGTCGTTATCGGCATGGCACACCGCGGTCGTCTCAATCTTCTGGTCAACATTCTGGGCAAGAGCCCGAGTGAGCTCATTGACGAGTTCGATGGCAAGAAGATGATCGAGCATGGTTCCGGTGACGTGAAATATCACCAGGGCTTCAGCTCGAATGTCATGACGCCAGGTGGCGAAGTGCATCTGGCGCTGGCCTTCAACCCGTCACATCTCGAAATCGTCATGCCGGTGGTTGAAGGCTCGGTGCGGGCGCGTCAGGACCGTCGTGACGACAGCGAAGGTGATCAGGTATTACCGCTGGTGGTACATGGTGATGCGGCAGTGGCCGGTCAGGGCGTCGTCATGGAAACCTTCCAGATGTCGCAGCTGCGTGGTTACAAGACAGGTGGCACGGTCCACATTGTCATCAACAACCAGGTCGGGTTTACGACATCCCGTCAGGATGATGCCCGTTCTACCGAGTACTGCACCGATATTGCCAAGATGGTTCAGTCGCCGATCTTCCATGTCAACGGTGATGATCCCGACGCCGTGCTGCATGCCACGCAGGTAGCCATCGACTATCGTCAGCAATTCAAGAAGGATGTGGTCATCGACCTCATCTGCTACCGACGTCGTGGTCACAACGAAGCGGATGAGCCTTCCGGTACTCAGCCGCTCATGTATCAAAAGATCAAGAGCCATGACAGCTCGCGCACGATCTATGCCCGTCGTCTGGTTGAAGAAGGCGTGCTGGATGAGGACGAGGTAAAAGGCCTGATCGACGGCTATCGAGAAGATCTCGATAACGGCAATCATGTTGCCAATGCGCTGGTTCAGGAGCCCAACAGCAATCTCTTTGTTGACTGGACACCTTATCTGGGGCATCGCTGGACCGGTGAATCCGATACCTCCTTTGACCTCAAGCGCATGCAGGAGCTGGCGACCAAGATGTGTGACATCCCCGATGATGTCGACACACAGCGCCAGGTCGCCAAGGTCTATGAAGATCGTCGCAAGATGGTGGCCGGCAGCCTGGGCATTAACTGGGGGTTTGCCGAAACTCTGGCCTATGCAACCCTGATTGATCAGGGGCATCCCGTGCGTCTGACGGGGCAGGATACCGGGCGTGGCACCTTCTCTCACCGTCACGCGGTCGTGCATAACCAGAAAGACGGTTCGATCTGGACGCCGCTTTGTCATCTCAAGCCCAATCAGCCGGACTTCACGATCTATGATTCCTTCCTGTCCGAGGAAGGGGCGATGGCCTTTGAATACGGTTACGCCACAACCACACCCAATGCCCTGATTGCCTGGGAAGCGCAGTTTGGTGATTTTGCCAACGGCGCTCAGGTGGTCATCGATCAGTTCATTTCCTCGGGTGAAACCAAGTGGGGTCGCCTCTGCGGCCTGACTCTGCTGTTGCCCCATGGCTATGAAGGTCAGGGTCCGGAGCACTCCTCGGCGCGTCTGGAGCGTTTCCTGCAACTGTGTGCTGAAGAGAACATGCAGGTCTGTGTTCCGACCACGCCGGCGCAAATCTTCCATTTGCTGCGTCGTCAGGTCATTCGTGGGCTGCGCAAGCCTCTGATCATCCTGTCACCCAAGAGTCTTTTGCGTCACAAGGATGCGACCTCCTCGCTGGAAGACCTGTCTGATGGTCGCTTCCAGATGGTCATTCCCGACCAGGGCAAGCTTGAAGCCGAGCAGGTCAAGCGTGTGATCTTCTGCTCCGGCAAGGTTTACTATGATCTTGCCTCATGGCGTGCAGAAAATGAGCGTTCCGATACGGCCATTATTCGTATCGAACAGCTCTATCCGTTCCCGGAAGAGTCACTTTTGGCTGCCATCGAAAGCTATACCAACCTCGAGCGTGTGGTCTGGTGTCAGGAAGAGCCCAAAAATCAGGGCGCCTGGTATCAAAGTCAGCATCACATGCGCAAGGTGGCTGATCAGGTGAATCCCGGACTGGGCGGTGAGCTCGACTTTGCTGGTCGTGCCGAGTCAGCGGCGCCGGCGGCTGGATACATGGCAGTACATAGTGAGCAGCAGCGATCGCTGGTAGACAAGGCGTTCAACGGTTGAGCGCCTGAAAGCTCAGGAACATGAGTGCCGCGATTGCCGGCTACCGAGAAGAGGATATTAAGGAATAATCATGGCAACAGACATCAAGGCGCCAAGCTTTCCCGAATCCGTCGCAGAAGGGACCGTCGCGACCTGGCACAAGAAGCCGGGGGACAGTGTCTCGCGTGACGAACTGATCGTTGAAATCGAAACCGACAAGGTGGTGCTCGAGGTTGTAGCACCGGCCGATGGCACGGTAGAAGAAATTACCGTTCAGGAAGGTGAGACCTGTGAGTCCGAGCAGGTGCTGGGCCGTCTGGGCGAGGGTGGCCAGTCCGCGAAGCAGGAAGATAAAAAGGCCGACCAGGGCCAGCAGGAAAAGGCTGCTGAAAGCACCTCTTCTTCCGACAAGCCTGCCGAAGCCTGTGAAAGTGGCGGTAAAAAGCCCTCGACGTCAGGCGCTTCTGTCGACGTCAAGGCGCCTTCCTTCCCCGAGTCTGTTCAGGAAGGCACCGTTGCCAGCTGGAACAAGAAGGTAGGCGATCCGGTCAAGCGTGATGAAGTGCTGGCAGAGATCGAAACCGACAAGGTTGTACTGGAAGTCGTGGCGCCTTCGGATGGTGCCCTGACCGAGATTCTTGCTGATGAAGGCAGTCAGGTCACCTCCGAGCAGGTACTGGCGCGCTTTGGTGAAGGCAGCGGCGATGCGGCAGGTGCTTCTGCTGAATCCCGCGGTGATGACAGTCAGGCCGAATCGGGCGATGCCAACGCCGAGCAGGACGAGAAGGTCGGTGACAAGGTGCTGGCCCCGGCGGCCCGCAAGCTGGTGGCCGAACATGATCTTGACGTCAACAGGATCGAGGGCACCGGCAAGGGTGGCCGCATTCTGAAGGAAGACGTACAAAAGGCCATTAACGCCGGCAGTGCCAAAAAGGGCGGTGGCAACAAGCAGAGCACGTCCGGCAGCAGCGGCGTCAGCCAGAAGGCCGCCGCGCCTGCCACCGCTGCGATTCAGGGCGAACGTCCCGAAAAGCGTGTGCCGATGAGCCGCCTGCGTCAGACCATTGCCAAGCGTCTGGTACAGGCCCAGCAGACTGCCGCGATGCTAACCACCTATAACGAGGTGGACATGAGCGCTGTGATGGCGCTGCGCAGCCAGTACAAGGATGACTTCCAGAAGGCACATGACGTGAAGCTCGGCTTCATGGGCTTTTTCGTCAAGGCGGCCACCGAGGCGCTCAAGCGCTTCCCGGACGTCAATGCCTCCATCGATGGTACTGATATTGTCTACCACGGCTATCAGGACATCGGCGTTGCCGTTTCCACGCCGCGTGGTCTGGTTGTGCCGGTTCTGCGTGACACGGACTCGATGAAGCTGGCCGATGTCGAAAAGAATATCGGTGACTTCGGCAAGCGTGGCCGTGACGGCAAGCTTGGCATCGAAGACATGCAGGGCGGTACCTTTACCATTACCAATGGCGGTACCTTTGGCTCGCTGCTCTCGACGCCCATTATCAATCCGCCGCAAACGGCAATTCTGGGTATGCACAAGATCCAGGAACGTCCGATGGCGATCAACGGCAAGGTCGAGATTCGCCCGATGATGTATCTGGCGCTGTCCTACGATCACCGCATGATCGATGGCAAGGACGCCGTCCAGTTCCTCGTGGCCATCAAGAGCCTGCTTGAGGATCCTGCGCGCTTCCTGCTTGACGTTTGAGCTTGTTAACCCCGCCCGGTCTCGTACCGGGCGGGTTGTTTTATAACGATCACCGACTGCGTGTCGGGTGATCGACAATGAACCGAACAGGGATACACATGGCTGACAAATTTGATGTCATCGTGATCGGCGCTGGCCCCGGAGGCTATGTTGCCGCAATTCGTGCTGCCCAGCTGGGCATGAAAGTGGCCTGCGTTGAAAAGTGGGTCAACAAGAGTGGCAAGACCGTACACGGTGGCACCTGTCTGAACGTGGGCTGCATTCCCTCCAAGGCGCTGCTGGAAACGTCCCACAAGTATGTCGAAGCTCGCGACGAGTACAGCGAACTGGGCATCGAGGTCAGTGACGTTCAGATGGACGTCAAGAAGATGATGGCCCGCAAGGAAAAGACCGTTGCCAATCTGACCGGCGGCATCAGTGCCCTGTTCAAGGCCAACGGCGTTACCGCGCTTGAAGGTACCGGCAAGCTGCTGCCCGGCAAGAAGGTCGAAGTGACCGACCATGAGGGCAACAGCGAGACGTATGAAGCCGAAAATGTGGTCATCGCCTCGGGTAGTGTTCCGGTTGAAATTCCGCCGGCGCCGCTGACCGAGGGCCTGATCGTTGACTCATCCGGCGCGCTGGAGTTTCAGGAAGTGCCCAAGCGTCTTGGCGTGATTGGCGCCGGCGTAATCGGCCTTGAACTCGGCAGTGTATGGAACCGTCTGGGCAGTGACGTCACTGTTCTTGAAGCCATGGACAGCTTCCTGCCGGTGGTTGATGACCAGATCGCCAAGGAAACCAAAAAGATTCTGGGCAAGCAGGGCCTTGATATTCGCCTGGGCGCACGCGTCACCGGTACCGATATCAAGGACAACGAAGTTGTCGTGAAATATACCGACAGCAACGGTGAACAGGAACAGACGTTCGACAAGCTGATTGTCTGCGTCGGTCGTCGTCCCTATACCCAGAGCCTGCTGGCTGACGGTACCGGCGTTGAGCTGGACGAGCGTGGCTTTATCCAGGTCGATGACACCTGCCAGACCAACGCGCCGGGTGTTTTTGCCATCGGTGACGTGGTTCGCGGCCCGATGCTGGCGCACAAGGGTTCGGAAGAGGGCATGATGGTCGCCGATATCATCCACGGCGAAAAGGCCCAGATGAATTACGATGCCATCCCCAGCGTCATCTATACCGCCCCCGAAGTGGCCTGGGTAGGTATGAGCGAGCAGCAGGCGAAGAAGGAAGGCTTTGAGGTCAAGTCCGGCGTCTTCCCGTTCTCGGCCAGCGGCCGCGCCATGGCCAACAATGCCACCGAAGGCATGGCCAAGGTCGTCACTGACGCCAGCACTGACCGCATTCTGGGTGTCCATATTATCGGCCAGCATGCCGGTGAGCTGATTGCACAGGGTGTGATTGCCATGGAATTTGGCTCAAGTGCCGAAGATCTGGCGCTGACCTGCTTTGCCCACCCGACACTGTCCGAAGCTGTTCACGAAGCAGCGCTGGCAGTGGATGGTCACGCCATCCATATGGCAAACCGCAAAAAGCGTTAATGCATCGACATTGACGTAGAACCTCACCTCGGCTGTGGTCGAGGTGAATCGGGATGGGGTGGCCTGCCAATGGCGACCGCTCCATCGATCGAGTCCAATGCAACCAATGGCATGAGACGATGAATCTTCACGAGTATCAGTCAAAACAGTTATTTGCTGATTATGGCCTGCCGGTCTCCAAGGGGTACGCGGTAGATACCCCCGAAGAAGCAGCCAAGGCATGCCAGAAAATTGGCGGGGACCGCTGGGTCGTCAAGGCACAGGTGCATGCCGGTGGTCGCGGCAAGGCAGGCGGTGTCAAGCTGGTAGAAAGCCCGGAGGCCGCCAGTGCCTTCGCCGAGCAGTGGCTGGGCAAGAATCTGGTCACCTATCAGACAGATGAAAAGGGCCAGCCGGTCACGAAGATTCTGGTCGAAAACTGCACCGATATCGCCACCGAGCTGTATCTGGGTGCGGTTGTGGATCGTGGTTCACGTCGTATCGTGTTCATGGCATCTACTGAAGGTGGCGTCGAGATCGAGAAGGTGGCTGAAGAGACACCGGAAAAGATTCTCAAGGCCGAAATCGATCCGCTGGTCGGCGCGCAGCCCTACCAGGCGCGTGAGCTGGCGTTCAAGCTGGGCCTGAACAAGGACCAGATCAAGCAGTTCACCAGGATCTTTTTGGGTCTGGCCAAGATGTTTGCCGACAAGGATTTTGCGCTGCTGGAGATCAACCCGCTGGTCATTACTGAAAGCGGCGATCTGCACTGCCTGGATGCCAAGATCAACCTGGACAGCAACGCGCTGTATCGTCATCCCGATCTTGAAGAGATGCGCGATCCCAGCCAGGAAGACGAGCGTGAAGCCAATGCCCAGAAGTGGGAGCTCAACTATGTCGCGCTGGATGGCAACATCGGCTGCATGGTGAACGGCGCAGGCCTTGCCATGGGCACGATGGATATCATCAAGCTCTCTGGCGGTCAGCCGGCCAACTTCCTTGATGTCGGCGGCGGTGCTACCAAGGAGCGCGTGGCGGAAGCGTTCAAGATCATCCTGTCCGATACCTCGGTGAAGGCCGTTCTGGTCAACATCTTCGGTGGTATCGTGCGCTGCGACATGATTGCTGAAGGCATCATGGGCGCAGTAGAGCAGGTTGGCGTCAACGTGCCCGTGGTGGTTCGCCTTGAAGGCAACAATGCCGAGCTGGGCACGCAAAAGCTTGCCGAAAGCGGCCTCAACATCATTGCAGCAACCAGCCTGACCGATGCGGCGCAACAGGTGGTTAAAGCAGCGGAGGGCAAATAATGAGTATCCTGATTGACAAGAACACCAAGGTAATCTGCCAGGGATTTACCGGTGGTCAGGGCACGTTCCACTCGGAACAGGCCATCGAATACGGCACCAACATGGTCGGCGGTGTCACGCCGGGCAAGGGTGGCCAGACGCATCTTGGCCTGCCGGTATTCAACACGGTCAGTGAAGCGGTAGAGCAGACCGGTGCTGAAGCCACGGTCATCTATGTACCGGCAGCCTTTTGCAAGGATTCCATCCTTGAAGCGGCCAATGCGGGCATCAAGCTGATCATCTGCATCACTGAAGGCATCCCGACGCTGGACATGCTGGATGTGAAGGTCAAGTGCGACCAGCTGGGCGTTCGTCTGATCGGTCCCAACTGCCCGGGCGTGATCACGCCCGGCCAGTCGAAGATCGGCATCATGCCCGGCCACATTCACAAGCCCGGCCGTGTGGGTATCGTCTCGCGCTCCGGTACGCTGACCTATGAAGCGGTCAAGCAGACCACCGATCACGGCTTTGGTCAGTCCACCTGTGTTGGCATCGGCGGTGACCCGATCCCGGGCTCCAACTTCATCGACATCCTCGAGATGTTCGAGAAGGACCCGTCGACTGAAGCCATCGTCATGATCGGTGAGATCGGCGGTACGGCCGAAGAGGAAGCGGCTGAGTACATCAAGGAGCACGTGACCAAGCCTGTGGTTGCCTACATTGCAGGCGTGACTGCACCTCCGGGCAAGCGCATGGGCCATGCCGGTGCCATCATTGCCGGCGGCAAGGGTACTGCGGACGACAAGTTCCAGGCCCTTGAAGCGGCAGGTGTTCGCACGGTGCGTTCGCTGGCAGAAATCGGTGACAAGCTCAAGGAAGCGACCGGCTGGTAAAACAGTGCTGGCTTGTGAGCAAAAAAGGGGGCCATATGGCCCCCTTTTTTTGTGCGCGGCTAAAACCTGAAAGATTAGATATTGGAGGGTTTTTCGGCCTTGCGCCCTTCGAAGACCTTTTTCAGCAGAGGGCGGCCGGCCATCAGCATGAAGACCGGAGCGCCTGCGATCAGATAAAAATAGTAGGTGACCGCGCGCCAGATCAGAATGGCCGCTGCCGCAGTGCTTTGTCCCACCATGGGGGCCAGTAGCGCCGATGAAGACAGTTCGGCTCCACCGGCGCCGCCTGGCAGCAGCGTCAATTGACCAGCAGCCATGGACAGCATCTGCACCAGGAAGGTCCATGCCCAGTCCAGATGCTGATTCAGGCCATAAAGCGTGACGAACAAGATACTATAGCGCACGATCCAGTGTACGATCCCCAGCCCGAACGCCAGTGCCAGGGCCGAGCGAGGCAGTTGCAGGGTTTCGGTAAAGGCCTTCTTGAAGATCAGAATGCGCCGAACCATGGTCTGCTGAAATCGCGGACTGACCTTCATTTTGCTGAGCAGCCTGCCGGACACCACCAGAAAGCGTCGGTGATAGCGGCTCATCAACACCACTCCCAGCAGCGCCAGGCACAGCAGGGTCATTGGCAAAACCAGCATCCATCCCAGACGGGCATCAATGGAGCGGGTAATGACATAGATCATCATCGCGATCATCGAGCACAAAAAAAACAGCAGATCGATGATCTGATCCACGGCAAAGATCGCCGTGGTCTGTGCCGGACGAACCCCGCGTCGTGTCAACAGGGCGATCAGTGTCAACGGGCCGCCGCTGCCACCGGGGGTGGCACAGATGGCAAATTCCGTGGCAACGACCGTGCCGGTAGCCCGCATAAGGCCCATTTCACCGGCGCGTCCTGCCAGCAGGACCCTCAGCTTGGCGCCGTTGAGCAGCCAGCACAGAAGCACCATGCCCAGCATCAGAGCAAAAATGCCGGGCGGAAAGCCGGGAAGCAGGTGCAGCAGATCGCGACCGCCGAGCATGACAGGAATGGCCATGACGGCAAAAAGGCCTGCGACCAGCAGCCAGAGTGTTCTTTTCATGACGTTAACTGATCAGGAGGTGATTCATGTCCGAACAGGGCTGTCGCGTAATGCGCCACACCGTTCAGGATGATGACATCGCCATGGATTCTGGCGTCGAGTTGGATTGACGATGCAGCCAGCTGATCTTGGTGGTGGGCCGATAGCCTTCCTCAAGCAAACGGCGGATCGTATCAATCCAGTAGCGGCGTGAAATGTCATGGCGCATATCGACCGGATGCAGACCCAGTCGAATCAGCGGTTCATGGCGATGGCGTCGCCGAGCGCGCTCATTGACCACCCACGACATGCCGCGTCGCCAGCGACTGCGGGCGCTCCAGACCAGCGAGGGCGCCTTGATGGCCGTATAGTCCGGTAGCCGGTAAAGATGCTCCGGATCACTGGTATAGGTAAACCCTTGCGTTTTAAGCGCACGGCGCGCGCCATCGCCCAGAAGCCAGGCAGGCGCCACAAACCCGTCAAGGGGCCAGTCCTCGCGACGAAAGAGTTCGGCGCCACGCTCCAGGCGTTGAAGTGCCTCATCGTACTCGATGGGGTAGAACTCACCTTCATAGGTATAGAGCCTGCGCATGAAGTAGTCGCGTGGCGTACGGGGCGGCGGCGCATCATCACAGTGATAGAAGCCGTGCAGCGCCAGCTCGTCACCTCGTGCCATGCGCTGATGCAAAAGGCGCAGCATGCCGGCATCTTCAAAGGTGTTGCTGCGATGATGAAAGTCCGGCACGACCAGCCAGGTCATGGGAATCTGTCCCATGCCATCAATCTGCTCGACAAAGGAGCGATAATCGGGCCAGGTGGCCGGTGCAATATCATGCAGTACCAGTGCAAATTCCCGGTCAGCCATGTTGTACGCTTACCCCTGCCGTCGTGCTGATCCCCAGCAGTTCCTGATAATGATGCGTGACGCCCTGCACCACGATGTTCCAGTCATGATGGCGCTCGACGTGTGCGCGCGCCTTCTGACCCATTGCTCTTGCGTCGTTTTCAAACAGCGCAAGAATGCTTTGTACCATGTCATCGCTGTCCAGCGGCTGACACAGCATGCCACAGCCCTCCGGTACGTTTTCCGCCAGCGCACCGGCGCGCGTGGCGACAACCGGTATACCGCACGCCATGGCTTCAAGCACGACCAGGCCGAAGGTTTCCTGCGTGCCCGCATGCAGCAGAGCATCGCTGCTGGCGAAATAGCGCGCGATCTCGGCGGTCGGACAGAAGTGATTGATCACCGTGACGTTGTCCGGCACCTGAGTGGGCATGGAGGAGCCGACCAGCAGCAGATGGAAGGGCTGAACGCCCCGGTCGGCAAGCTTTTGCATCGTCTCCAGCAGGATATGAAGGTTCTTTTCCTGTGAGCCACGTCCGGCAAATACCAGTAGGCGGGTATCTTCGGAAAGCCCCAGCTCGGTCTTGACGCTGTCATCGCGCAGTGAGGGGTGAAAGGTTGTCAGATCCACCCCCAGTGGCTGTACGCGAACGTGCTGAATGCCGAGACCTTCAAGGCGCTGCGCCATGACGTTACTGGGTGCCAGTACCCGATCATAGTGCGCGTAAAGCCTTTTGATATAGGTATTGATCAGCGGCCGGGACCAGTTGCCCAGTCGGTTGCTGATCATGGTGGGCAGGTCCGAGTGATAAAACGCCACCAGCGGAATATCAAGCTCGCGAGCACCGGCAATGGCCGCCCAGCCTACCGTATAGGGATCGCCGGCCTCGATCAGATCCGGCCTGACATCGCGCAGGGCGCGACACCACGGACCGCGGGTCAGGGGAAAGCGATAGCCATTGCTGAACGGCAGGGGCGCGGCAGGGACGTTGACACGGTGGTCATCTGCCTGATGCGTATAGGCCTCCCCCGGCACCAGCAACGTATGTCGAATATCGGCGGTAGCGTTCAAGCGACGGCGTTTGGCATCGAGATAGGTGCGCACACCCCCGCTGGATGGCGCATAAAACATGGTCATGTCGGCAATATGCACTACGCCGAACCCTCCTCGAACCGCACGTATTGAATCGGACAACTCATTGCAAGGCACAGGTCGCCGGCAAACGCCCCAGTATAATGTGTCAATCGGATGACTGCTGCTGTAACGGGTAACAGACTGTAGCCTGCATGCCCGCGAGCAGCTCGCCCTGATGATCAGGGCGAGCATGCGGTTCAGGCAGGGCGTGCTACCAGCGAACGCGTCTCTTCTCGCGCCTCAATCAGCACGACGTTCAGAACGTCACCCAACCGATAGCGCAGTTCGTCGCCAATGTTGATCAGACCTTCCTTGTCATCAATGGCCACGGCGTCACGATCGGTATGCAGCATGGAGGCGGGCACGAAGGCCGAGGCGCCATTGGCCGGCAGACGAACGCGAAGACCACCCCGGCGGATATCGACGATTTCGCCTTCAAAGACGGTCTCGCTGGTGACGGCATCGGTCAGATAGCGAACGTAGAGCCAGTCCTTGACGTCGCGTTCTGCCATGCGGTTCAGGCGTCGACGCTCGCTCAGGTGATCGGTCACCGACACATCGGTTGCCTTGTCATGCTCGGCGTCGCCGCGCAGTACCTGCTTGATCAGGCGGTGGTTGATCATGTCGCCGTATTTACGGATCGGAGATGTCCAGGTGGCATAGGCCGGCAGACCCATGCCGAAATGCGGTCCCGGCTCACTCTGCATGACGCTGTAGCCCTGGAAGCGGCGAAGGCGGGCATCAAGCCAGGCATCCTTGCGCTCATCGAGCTGGTGACGCAGTGCGCGCCAGGCCGCAATGTCGTTGAACTGCTCTGGCGTGGCCTCGACCGACTGGCTGGCCAGAAAGGTCTGAGCCTGTTCGGCCTTTTCAGTGGCAATGCCCTGATGCACATTGAAGATGCCATGGCCGACGTGCTTGCTCAGCAGGTTGGCGCAGCAGACGTTGGCGGCAATCATGGCTTCTTCCACCATGCGATGACCGACACGGCGCTCTTCCGTGACGATATCCAGCACGTTGCCGGTCTCATCAAGCTTGAAGACATAATCGGGACGGTCACCAAAGACCAGCGCGTGCTGTTGACGCCAGGTCTGGCGTGCTTTGGTCAATCCGGCCAAAGCCTTGATCTGCGCTTCGCCCTGTTCAAAGTCCGGCGTCCATGACGGCGTCGTACCGGCTTCGAGCGCCTCGATGTAATCAGAGACCTGCTCGTAGTTCAGACGGGCCTTTGAGCGCACGGTGGCGGCCTCAAAGTGGTACTCACCGATCACGCCGTCGGCACCGACTTCAAGCGTGCAGACCAGCGCAGGGCGGTCTTCATCCTGCTTGAGCGAGCACAGATCATCGGCCAGCGGCTCGGGCAGCATGGTCACGTTCTGGCCCGGCAGATAGACGGTGAAGGCACGCTGGCGCGCTTCCTGGTCGACCCTGTCACCCTGCTCGACATAGGCCGTGGGGTCGGCAATGGCGACCTTCATGCGGAAGCGGCCGTCATCCAGTGCCTCAACGCTGAGCGCATCGTCCATGTCGGTGGTGGTGGCATTGTCGATGGTAAAGAAGGCCACATCGGTCAGGTCGGTGCGTTCAAGGCCTTCTTCGTGCAGGGGCCAGTCACTACCGGCTTCCGGTGAGGCCTGCTCCAGCGCATGACGCGCCAGGGTCACACGCCAGGGCACCGAAGGATGTGCGCCTTCCGCGATGACGTCATCGACCTGGACAAAAAAGCCGCGATCATTTTCACGCAGCGGGTGACGCAACAGGTGCGCCACCACCCAGTCGCCTTCATTGAGCGTGTTCTCCTCGATATTGCGATGGGTGCGGGCACGCAGCGCGATATTGATGGAGGGATGATCAGGAACGACAGAAAGACGCCCGTCACGCTTTTTGACGCGACCGATGAAGCGGCCGAGGCCGGCTTCAATCAGGCTTTCCGGCTCGACACTCTTGCGTTCTTTCTCCTCGTTGAGCACGGCTTCGACACGATCACCGTGTACAACCTGCTTCATGGCGGGGGGCGGCACGAAAAAGGACTGGCCGTCGTCGGTTTCCAAAAAACCGTAACCCTTGTCGGTGCCCTTGATCACACCGGTTACACGGGGCGTTTTTTCACGGATATTTTGCTTGAGCTGGGCGAGCTGGCTGTTGTTCGAGAGCATCTCGTTAATCGGTTGGGGAATCGGGGGCCCACTATAAGGCCTCATACGACCCGGTGAAAGAGGCACCCTGCCCACCGGGGGGTGGCAGGGTAGACACGTGTTATCCCAGCACCTGCTCGATGGGCCTGTTGCCATCGAGCAAAACAATCTCGGTGGGGAGAGGCGCATGGCGCTCCAGAAGGGTCAAAAGCGCCGTGGCGACGTTGTCTCTCGAGACGTCTGCGGTGGTGGCCTGCTCTGTATCGGTTTCGATGTGACCGCTGCCGGCGTCGTCGCTGAGTCGACCCGGACGCAAAATGACCTGCTCAAGGCCTGAAGACTGTAGATAGGCATCGGCAGCGCGTTTGGCGACCAGATAGGGCCTCAGCTTTTCCGGGCCTTCAAGCGGATCGACATGCAACGTACTGACCATGAAAAAGCGCCGGATACCGTTTGCCTTTGCAAGGTCGATGGCACGCATCGCGCCATTGAGATCCACCATCAGCGTCTGGTCCAGCCCGGTCGAGGCGCCGGAGCCGGCCGTAAAGACCACCTGATCGCAACCTTCAAGGGCATGCGCCATCTCACCGGTCAAATCGCCCATGATGGTGTCAATGCCGAGTGACTCAAAAAACGCCTTTTGCTGCTCATTGCGCACCATGGCGCGCACCGGGTGACCGCGGCGCGCGGCCTGCTCGCAAAGACGGCGGCCAATCTTGCCGTTGGCGCCGATGATCAATGTCGTCATTACCGAGACCTCTTGTCTGAAGACCTTGAGTGAAGACCTTGAGTGATGACAGGACAGCGCCGCTTGATTGAAGACAATGCAGCGCTGAAGATATGACGGTATTGAATTGGGGTGTCGTGACGGGATATCAATCAGGGCACTTCCACTCGGGTAGACCACGCATGGGCAGACAGGGAAACGGGTGATGACACTGGAAGGCAACATACTGACGCCGGAAGGGTGGTTCAAGGGCGAGCTGACGCTTCGACAGGGCCGAATCGCCGGGATCAGCGGGACGCCGGTGGACCCCAAAGACAATGATGCGCCAAGAATCATCCCCGGCTTTATCGATCTGCACGTTCATGGCGGCGGGGGGGCGGACCTCATGGAAGGTGGCGACGCGCTGGCCGTGCTGGCCCGCACGCATGCGCGCTTTGGCACCACCAGCCTTCTGGGGACCAGCATGACGGCCTCCCGTGAGGCACTGCTGAAGGCCTTTCGTGATGCCGGAAGTGTCATGGCCACGCCGCCTGATCGGGCAGCCGACATTCTGGGTATTCACCTTGAAGGGCCCTTTATCAGCCCTGACATGCTGGGTGCCCAGCCGCCTTATGCCCGCCCGGGAACGCTTGAAGCGTTTGATGAGCTTGATGCGCTGGCGCCCATTCGCGTGATTACCATGGCACCGGAAATCGAGGGACACATGGCCTTGATCGAGGCGCTGGCCGCCCGCGGCGTCAGGGTGCAGCTGGGGCACACGGCCGCCACGCATGATCAGTGTGTTGAAGCGCTTCAGCTCGGCGCCAGGGGCTTTACCCATCTTTATAACGCCATGGGCGGCTTGCATCACCGCGCGCCCGGTGTTGTGGGCGCGGCACTGGCACACGCCGACTACGCCGAACTGATCGGGGATCTGGTTCATGTTGAGCCGGGCGCCGTGCTGGCCGCACGCCGCGCCATACCGCATCTTTATGTGGTCACCGATGCCACCGCCGCGGCAGGCATGCCCGATGGCGAATATCGCCTGGGCGAGCACCGGGTCTTCAAGCACGGTGACAGCGTACGTCTGGCCGATGGCGGGCTGGCCGGCAGCGCCCTGACCATGGATGTGGCACTGCGCAATCTGACCGGGCTGGGGCTTACGCTTTCGGAAGCATCCCAGCGCCTGTCGCTGTGGCCGGCGCAGTATCTGGGGTTAAATGATCGCGGGATGCTCGCACCGGGCTGTCGCGCCGATATCGTGACGCTCTCCTCAACCCTTGATGTCGAACAGGTATGGGTTGCCGGGTGCCCGGTAATCGAATGACCTGCACGGCGGCCTATCCTTTTTACGATGCTGACGCTGGAGAGTGATCATGTCCCTGATGCGCGACGAGGCGCTGAGTGCCCCACAACGTATTGCCGAGCAGTGGCGTGTCAATCGCGACACCATGGCGCAGCTGGGCGAGGTGCTGCGTCATCGACCCCTGCATGATGCCATGACCGTGGCGCGCGGCAGCTCCGATCACGCGGCCGGTTATTTTGCCCGGCTGATGATGCAGATGACCGGTCGGCCCTGTGCGTCACTGCCGCTGTCGCTGTGCACGCTGGATGATACCGCCTGGCAGGTCGAACATACCCTGGCGCTGGCCGTGTCGCAGTCCGGGCGCAGCCCTGATCTGATCGAGGCGCAAAAGGCCCTGAAAGGCGGCGGGGCCCTGAGCCTGGCCATGGTCAATGCCGTGGATTCGCCGCTGGCCCACGGCGCCGATCACGTCATCGATCTGCAGGCCGGGGAAGAAAAAAGTGTGGCCGCCACCAAAAGCTTTCTGACCACGCTGTCAGCCAGTGCCTCGGTGATGGCGCACTGGCAGCAGGACCGCACTTTGCTGGAAGGGTTGGCCGCGCTGCCCGAATCACTGGCACAGGCCTGTCGCCATGAGTGGCACATCGGCGTAGACGCGTTGCGCGATGTGGACAGGCTTCTGGTGATCGGCCGCGGCGCCGGCCTGCCGATCGCTCAGGAAGCAGCGCTCAAGTTCAAGGAAACCTGCGTGATTCAGGCCGAAGCCTTCAGCGGCGCCGAGGTGCAGCATGGGCCGATGGCGCTGGTGGGGCGCGACTATCCCGTACTGGTTCTGGCACCGAAGGGGAATGCACAGAAGGGACTTGTCGAGCTGGCCGACACCTTTCGTGCGCGCGGAGCGCGAGTGCTATTGGCGGCCGATGCCGCGGTGGCCTCGCGAGATCTCACCATTGCCGAGGCGCCACACGACGCCCTGGCGCCCCTTTGTGCCATTCAGAGCTTTTATTTGATGATTGAAGCACTGTCGCGCGTTACAGGGCATGATCCCGACCGCCCCGAATTTCTTAACAAGGTCACGCAGACGCGCTAAAGGCGTGTCGGTGTGAACCAACTGACAGAACGGCCATGACGCCATGACAATGACAACAGGACCCTCTCATGTCCGAGACTGCTGATCCGACGCCTGTGCAGACGCTGCTGCATGCCCCTCTTAAAGCGGTGCTGGTGCCGCTTGATCAGGTTCCCGATCCCGTTTTTGCCCAGCAGACCATGGGGCCGGGCATTGCACTGGAGCCGCTGGAGTCACAGCTGTTCGCCCCCTGTGACGGCGAGGTGGTGCATCTGGCACGCACGCGCCATGCCCTGACGATCAAGACCGATCAGGGCTGCGATATTTTGATTCACCTTGGGCTGGATACCGTGGATCTGGAAGGTGAGGGCATCACCGTTCATGTGGCGCCGGGCGATCGCGTCCAGCAGGGCGATCTGTTGTGGGATTTCGATGCCGACCTTCTGGCCTGCCGGGCATTGAGCCTGATCACGCCACTGGTCGTGACCAGCAATGATCAATGGCGCTGTGAGTTCGAGAAGGCAACACCCGGCAGTGTGATCGAGCGCGGTGCGGCGCTGATGACACTTGTGGCGCTGTCTGCAGATGCGTCCTCCGGTATGACAGAGGGCGCCAACAACGAATACCGCGAGCAGGTCACGTTGGCACTGGCCGCCGGGCTGCACGCACGTCCGGCTGCGCGTCTTCGCGGCATTGCCCGCCAGCATGAGTGTACCCTCGTGCTTGAGCGCGGCGAGCATCAGGCCGACGCCGCCAGTCTGACAGCGTTGATGGGGCTTTCCCTGCGTCATGGCGATACGCTGGCCATCATTGCGCGTGGCTCCAATGCTGCCGCCGCTCTGGGTGAGGCCGCCGCGCTTTTGACCACGCCGGAAGCCGCCGAGCATGATCCCATGCAGGGCGAGCAGACCGATGAGGCGCCAGCGCCGGTGCCCATCGGCAATGACACCACCGGCTACGGACTGATGGCCAGCCCGGGCCTCGCCGTGGGTCCGCTGGTGCGCCTTGAACGTTCCCGTATTGAGATCAATGCTGACCGTGAAGAGAGTGCCGAGGTCGCCGAGCGGCAGCTGGCCGACGCCATCAATACGCTCAACGACACGCTGCTCACTGACATCGAGCAGGCGCGGGGCAACGGGCGTCAGGAAGAAGCCGATATTCTGGAAGCGCATCAGGCCTGGCTGGATGACCCGGCCCTGCGTGAGGAGAGCCTTGCGCATATCCAGGCCGGGCGCAGTGCTGCCTTTGCCTGGCGAGAGGTGCTGGAAAGCCGCGTCATGACACTTCGTCAGAGTGAGAGCCGCCTGCTGGCGGCGCGTGCCGATGACCTGCGGGATTTACAGGAGCGACTGGTCGCGCTGCTGGTGCCACACGCCGCGGCAGACAGTCATGTCGAGATGGCACCAGGCGCCATCGTGGTGGCCGAGGAGATCACACCGTCGCAGCTGCTGGCGCTGGATCGCGTGGCACCTGCCGGCCTTTGCCTGGCCGGTGGTGGCACGACCTCGCACGTGGCACTGCTGGCCCGGGCCCGCGGCCTGCCCTGTCTGGCCGCCATGGGCGCCGGACTCATGGAGGCCCTGGGCCACCATGAAGGCGCCACTGCCATTCTGGATGCGCAAAAGGGGGCCTTGACCTTCAGGCCAACGCCGGATCAGCTGGATGACGCGCGCCAGCAGATCGAGCAGGCGCAGGCGCGCGCCATGGCCGAGCGCGAGGTCGCCCATGAAGCGGCCCGCACGCAGGACGATGTGCTGATCGAGGTGTGTGCCAACGTTGCAGATCCGGAGGACGCCCGTCTGGCCCATGAGGCCGGTGCCGATGGGATCGGGTTGATGCGCAGCGAGTTCCTGTTCATGGCACGCAAGCAGGCGCCGGATCAGGAAACACAGCGTGAAATCTACCAGCAGGCGCTGGACAGTATGGGCGCCCATTCGGTCATTATCCGTACGCTGGATATCGGCGCCGACAAGCAGCTTGATTATCTCTCACTGCCTCGTGTGCCCAATCCGGCGCTGGGTACGCGCGGCGTACGTTTGATGGCGCGCCATCAGGCGCTGCTGGACGTTCAGCTGCGTGCGCTGCTTTCCGTCAGACCGCTGGACCGCCTTCGTATCATGGTACCCATGGTGACCGAGGCCGCTGAACTCGTGGCCGTGCGCGAGCGCATCGAGGTTCTGGCCGGTGAAATGAATCTTGAGGGTCGGCCCGAGCTGGGGGCGATGATCGAGGTCCCTGCCGCCGCCCTGTGTGCCGACCGGATCGCGCGCGTGGCGGATTTTCTCTCCATTGGCACCAATGACCTCACCCAGTACACCCTGGCCATGGACCGCGAGGACCCTGACCTGGCCGGTCGCGCCGATGTGCTGCATCCCGCGGTACTGCGATTGATCGACATGACCGTGAAGGGCGCCTCCGGTCACCGTTGTCCGGTGGGGGTGTGCGGTGCCGCCGCGGGCGACCCGCAGGCCTGGGCGGCGCTGGTCGCACTCGGGGTGGATGAGCTTTCAGTGGAGCCGGCGCGCGTGGCTCCCGTCAAGGCTGGTATTCGACGGCTGGACCGCGCGGCTCTGGCGCGCCGGTTGCGCGAATGGCTTGATGAGTCTATCGACAGTGCCACCCTGCGACAGCGTCTGGAGCAGTGGTTGAACGATCAGGTGGCGACCTCTACAACAACCCATCAGGGAGCACCACGCAATGCGATTTGATTTCATGGGGGCGCTTCAGCAGCTCGGGCGCTCCCTGATGTTGCCGATTGCGGTACTGCCCATTGCCGGCCTTCTGTTGCGCATGGGCCAGCCCGATCTGCTGGACATTGCTTTCATTGCCCAGGCCGGCAATGCCATCTTTGAACATCTACCGTTGATCTTTGCCATTGGTGTGGCGGTGGGCATTGCCAATGACAGCAATGGGGCTGCGGGCCTGGCGGGGGCGATCGGCTATCTGGTCATTACCGCGGTGCTTGAAGCGCTCAATCCCGACATCAACATGGGGGTGCTGGCCGGCATTATCGCAGGGGTGGTGGCCGGGCTCTGGTACAACCGCTGCAAGAACATTGTGCTGCCCGATTACCTGGCGTTTTTTGCCGGGCGGCGCTTTATTCCGATCGTGACCGGTTTAACGGCGCTGGCGCTGGGGTGGGGGCTTGGCTGGGTCTGGCCGCCGGTTCAACACGCCATCGATCAGAGCGGACAGTGGATGATCGACTCCGGCGAGCTGGGGCTTTTTGTCTATGGCGCGCTCAATCGGCTTTTGATTATTACCGGGCTGCACCACGTGCTCAACTCGCTGGTGTGGTTCGTCTTTGGCAACTATGAAGGCGCCACCGGTGATCTTCACCGCTTCTTTGCCGGCGACCCGAACGCCGGCAGCTTCATGACCGGGTTTTTTCCGGTAATGATGTTCGGCCTGCCGGCGGCGGCACTCGCGATGTATCACACCGCTGCAAGGGATCAGCGCACTCGGGTGGGGGGCATGCTCTTTTCGCTGGCCCTGACCGCCTTTCTGACCGGTATCACCGAGCCGCTGGAATTTACCTTTATCTTTCTGGCACCCGCGCTCTATGCCGTGCATGCCGTGCTGACCGGCGTGTCGATGGCGTTGATGAGCGGGCTGGGAGTAAAGCTCGGTTTCACTTTCTCCGCTGGCTTGTTTGACTACCTGCTCTCCTATGGCCTTTCCAGTCGCGGCTGGCTGCTGATCCCGGTCGGGCTTTTGTACGCGGCGCTCTATTACATGATCTTTCGCTGGGCCATCGTGCGCTTTGATCTCAAAACGCCGGGGCGTGAACCCGTCACCCAGACGGCCGCGCCTGAAGAAGGGGAGGTGCAGGCACGCGGCCCGGCCTTTGTTACGGCACTGGGCGGCGGGGACAACCTGACCTCGGTCGGGGCCTGTACCACGCGACTGAGGCTGGTGGTTCAGGACGTTGAGCAGATCGATGAGGCCGCGCTCAAGGGGCTGGGTGCCAGAGGCGTGCTCAGGCTCAAGGGGGGCCACCTGCAGGTGGTCATGGGGCCGATTGCCGATGGGGTGGCCGAAGATATTCGTACGGCACTGAGGGCACGCGGCAAGCCGGTGGAGGCGCCGGATATCGCCCGAACCATGGCGCCGTCGGCCGAGCAGGAGAGGTCCGGACAGAGTGCTCTGAAGGATGCAGACCTGTCCCGCTGGCTCGAAGCGCTGGGGGGCGTTGACAATCTTCGCCGCAGCGAGCTGGTGGCGCTGTCGCGCGTGCGTCTTGAGATCAGTGAACTGTCACGTCTTGACCACGACACCCTGTCATTGCTGGGCGCCGCGGGCGTGCAGCGCATCGGTGACCATTGCCTGCATTTGATTCTGGGCGAGCAGGCCTGGATTGTGGCGCAGCAGCTGCAGGCGGAGATTCAGCGCGATGGCCGCTGACAAGGCGCTGGTAGTGGGCGTGGACGGCGGCGGCAGCGGCACTCGACTGATGGCGCAGTGGCAGGGCCACTGCGTTGAGGTTTCGGGCGGCCCGTCGGGGCTGGCCCTGGGCGTCACGCAGGCCTGGCATACCATCCTTGCACTGCTGGATGAGGCTCGGCAGGCGCTGGGCGCCACGTTACCCCTTGAGCAGTGCCATATGGCGCTGGGACTGGCCGGTGCCAATCAGCGGTCGTGGCGCGACGCCTTTTGCCAGGCGGCGCCAGCCCTTGCAGGTCTGAGACTTGAAAGCGATGCCTTCACCACGCTGGTGGGGGCGCATCAGGGGCAGCCCGGAGCGATCGTGGCGCTGGGGACCGGCAGTGTCGGTGAGGCGCTGCATGGCGATGGCCGGCGTGTCAGCGTGGGCGGCTACGGCTTTCCCTCGGGCGATGAGGCAAGCGGTGCCTGGCTGGGGCTTCGAGCCAGTCGCCATGCACAGCACGCGCTTGATGGGCGCGTCGCGCCGGATGACTTTTCCCGCGCGCTGTGCGAGATGATGTCAACGCTGGCAAACGCTCCTGTCACCTGTGCGGCCACGCTGACGCACTGGCTTTCCAGTGCCGATCAGACCCGGTTTGCCGCGCTGGCGCCAGTGGTTATCGAACACGGTGATCATCCGGCTGCCCAGGTACTGCTGCATCAGGCCGGTGAGGATATCGCGCTGATGTATCAGGCGCTGGATCAGGGAGAGCAGCTGCCGCTGGCCCTTTGTGGCGGGCTGGCCCCGACACTGGCCTCCCGAGTGCCGCAGACACTCGGCCACGTGCTGGTTCATCCCAGAGGCAGCAGCGTCGAAGGGGCGTTACGACTGGCGGGTGAGCTGTGCACATCATTACAGGGCAGGCAGACGTTACAATGAAGGTCTGCCATGCCGGCTTTTACCATGTACAGGAGATTGCATGACGCCTCATCTGATCGTGACCGATCTGGATCGAACGCTGCTCAACGCCGACCATGGCCTTGATGACATCACCATTGAGACCTTTCAGGCGCTCGAGCGACAGGGTCACTCGCTGGCCATCGCCTCGGGGCGCCATTATCAGGACATCCGCGAGGTCCGGCGCCAGCTCGGGGTCAATGCGCATATCATTTCGGCCAACGGGGCACATCTTCACGGCCCTGACGATCAACTGATCCATGAAATTCTGGTGCCCCGCGACATCGTGCGTGCGGTGCTGGACATGGATGTGCCCAAAGAGGTGCGCATCAATCTTTACACCAGCGATCGCTGGCTGATCGATGCCCCCGAGCCGAAGCTGCTGGCCTTTCACGAAAGTACCGGGTTTACCTATGACGTGGTCGACATGGCCGGCGTTGATGGGCAGCAGGTGGGCAAGGTGCTCTTTATCGGCGATCCCGGGTTGCTCAAGGCAATCGAAACGCGCATTCGTGCCCATTTCGAGGATCGCACCCACATCACCTATTCACTGGAAAATTCACTGGAAGTGATGGAACGCGAGGCTTCCAAGGGAAAGATGCTTAACCGTCTGGCCGCCCAGCTTGATATTCCGGTATCCCGTACCGTCGCCTTCGGGGACAACCTCAACGATACCGACATGCTGCAAAATGCCGGCCGTGCCTTTGCGATGGGCAACGCCCATCCGGAGCTTTTGACCCGAGCGCCCGATGCCGAACTGATCAGGGCGCACACCGAAGCCGGTGTGGCCGTGAAGCTGCGCGAGCTGTTTGCTCTCTAGGCGCCACGCTTTGTGTTTTAGCGCTGCTGCGTCAGGATCTGCCGACCTGACGCCCTGGCCTTGCGATCATCGAGGACGCCGAATGGGGCATATCAGATGTCCTCGCCCTTTTTCCGATCGGCCTTGCCGTCATCGACACGCTTCATCTGCTGCCAGAGCTGGCGGCGCAGGTCGGCAAGCTTCGGCGCGCGGTCATCCTCAAACGGCAGCGGTCGCAGCATTTTCAGGGTGCGAATGCCCAGGCGTGCGGTCAGAAGGCCGCTGGCCATGCCCTGTCCGGCGCGACCGGACAGGCGGCTGGCCAGATTCATCGAGAGAAGGTCCATGCTGACTTCGGTGGCCAGTTCGCTGGCACCGGCGAAAGCCATGTTGGCCAGCACCGCCCGGAACAGGCGCAGACGACTGGCATAGCCCAGCTCCAGCCCGTAGAGCGCCGCCAGACGATCGATCATGCGCAGATTGCGCCAGGCCATCAGGCCCATGTCGATTAGCGTGACCGGGCTGATGGCCACCAGCAGGGCCGTTTCGCTCGACATGCGAGTGATCAGTCTGCGCGCGCTGGCATCCCGCGGGGCCAGCACATAATGGCTGAAAAGGTCGCGGGTTTCGCGGGCATTATGATGGGCCTGGCGAGCGCGCAGAAAGTCCTGCCAGTGTGGGTCACGGTGGCCCAGCCCCATCTGAAGGCGCAGGCGGTTGCACAGGCTCTGCATCCGGTCGCCGTCCATCTGCGTGTCCGTGATGTGGGCATCGATGTCCTCGCGCAGGCGGGCATGTCGGCGCAGTCGCTTGAGACGCACCAGTTCACGCGCCAGCGAGGTGCCGGCCAGCGTCACGACGCCCAGACCCAGCACACTCCAGGCCCCACTGACCCAGTCACCGCCAAACCAGGCGTTCTGAAAGGTGTCGACGGCCTGAACGCCGCCCATGACGAGCGTGCCCGCCAGTACGCTCAAAAGCCCCCAGCGCCGCTTTTTGGGTCTGGCCAGGGCGTGGTCCAGCGCACTGTCGATCTGCTCGGGCGGCGCTTCCTCTTCCAGCGCATGGTGCACGCTGTCCAGCTGATAGCGTGCGCCGGGGGCCGGGTCCACCGGCACAAAGTGCTGTTCGAACGCCGGTGCTTCTGCGGCGGTGGCCGCTTTGGCGTCGTTTTGGACATCAAAGCGCCTGCCCGGACGTGGATCACTCATCGCAGTTTATCTCCCAGTAACCAGTCCAGCGCGCTGTCCATACGGATGTGGGGCAGGGCTTCTCCCGAGCCTTGAGGCGCCGGCCTGAACGCCGTGAAATCAAACCCCTGGCGCTGCCAGAAATCGGCGTCCGGCAGTTTTGAGGGCACCTCGCCCGGGAACATCAGCACCTCTTCGCCTGATTCGGTGGTGCCCTTGAGGGCCGGGTGACGCTTGCCGTCATGTTCGACCGTGCGGGCCTGAGTGGCACGAATGGCGGCCAGCGACAGCGACCTGACCGGGACATCGGCATAGCGCAGATCCCGCAGCGGTTCTGCCATCAGCGCCTGTACCAAGGACAGCAGATTGTCATGCTGCTCGGGGGTGACGTGATCGGCCTTGGTGGCCGCGATCGCCAGCCGATCTATGCGCGGATTGAAAAGCCGGGATAGAAGGCTGCGGCTGCCGTAGTCAAAGCTTTGCATCAGGGTGGCGATGGCGTGGCGCAGGTCATCGAAGACATCGGGACCGGCATTGAGGGCTGACAGCACGTCCACCAGCACAATCTGGCGGTCAAAGCGGCGAAAGTGCTGGCGGTAAAAGGGGCCGATAACGGTGCGTTTGTAGTGTTCAAAGCGCCGTCCAAGCGTTTGATAATTGCTGTCGGCCGGTAGCTCTGCCAGGGCCGCCGGGTCGCCAAGCTGTGCCATGGGCAGCGGGAAGAACTGCAACACCGGCGCGCCATCAAGCTCGCCGGGCAATAGAAAGCGTCCCGGTTGCACCCAGGTATAGCCGCCTTCATTTCGCGCGCTGTTAAGCGAACGCGCGTATTCGGCACTGATATCGGCCAGCTGTTGTTCGTCGGCCGTGGCCGCCGGGTCAAGGCGACTGACCCGGTCCAGAAAGCCTTCAGCAAAACGGCGTCTGCGGCCGGTGAGCTGGGCGCTCAGAGCTTCACACCACTGCTGATAGCTCTGGCGCAGCATGGGCAGATCCAGTAACCACTCCCCGGGATAATCGATCAGATCCAGCGTCAGCGTGCGCTGCTCGCCCAGAAAATGGCGGCTGCTGGTACGGCTCTTGTAGCGGATGAGCAGTCGAAGTTCGCTGATGCCTCGGGTCGGTGAGGGCCAGTCGGGGGGCGTGGCCTCAAGGGCTGCCAGCGCCTGATCATAGGGAAAACGGGGGACGGAAAGGTCCGGCTGGGTCTGGCGCTGTGCTCCCAGCAGCCTGCCTTCACGGGCGCAGCTCATCATGTCCAGACGGGCATCAAGACCTGCATGGCGCAGCTGGTTGACCAGCGAGGTCAGAAAGGCGGTCTTGCCGGCGCGCGACAGCCCGGTAACCGCCAGGCGCACCTGCCGGTCAAGGCTGCGTTCAAGCCAGTCACCGGCATAACCGGGCAGCGATAGCGGCATGGTCGTCCTTGTTCACGGTCGTTGTCGAATGAGTGGTCTCGATTGTAGCGAATTGCATGTCACGCCGCCTGAAAGCAATGTGATTGGTAACATGGCGCATAGCGTCTATAGTCTAGGCAGTACTGCAGGTTAACTGCAGGCTCCCCGGCCAGGGTAATGGCAAAACATTCAAGCAGGGTGGTTATCAGGGAGAAGACCATGAGCATTATTCTTTGGCTGATCATTGGCGGTCTGGCTGGCTGGATTGCCGGCAAGATCATGCGTGGTGGCGGCTTCGGTATCCTTGGCAACATTGTCGTGGGTATCGTGGGGGCAGTACTGGGTGGTGCCATCTTCAGCATGCTGGGCATTGGCTCCAACAACATCATTGGATCACTGGTGGTCGCCATTATTGGTTCAGTGATTCTTTTGTGGCTGGTCTCTCTGATCAAGGGCAAGGGGAACGGCAAGGTCTGACCCTGCCGAACGCTTTCTCCCTTCGACGCCCGGCAATGCCGGGCGTCGTTGTGTCAGGCCCTGCTGCTCAGCTTTTACAGCCAGTGTCCATACAGTATTGGCAATCGCTCAAATTGGGAAAGCCGATTAAAACCCTGTCATTCGATTGTGTAAATTTATCACCTGTTGAAGCCTCATACAGGAAAGCAATCAATGACCGACTCAGCTCCCATTCGCTACACCACGGCCAACGGTGCGCCCGTCCCCAATGATGATGCCAGCATCACCGCCGGCCGTAATGGGCCGCTGACCTTTGACAACTGGCGTCTGTTTGAAAAGCTGGCCCACTTCAATCGTGAACAGATCCCAGAGCGGGTCGTGCATGCGCGCGGCAGCGCTGCCTTTGGTACCTTTCGCCTTACCCGTGATCTGTCCGACCTGACCATTGCTGATTTTCTGCGTGGTATGGACACCGAAACTCCGGTCGCCCTGCGCTTTTCAACCGTGGCCGGCGGTCAGGACTCGGCGGATAACATTCGTGACGTGCGCGGATTTGCCGTCAAGTTCTATACCCGTGAAGGCAATTTTGATCTGGTCGGCAACAATACGCCGGTCTTTTTCATTCGCGAGCCGAGCAAGTTCCCCGATTTCATTCATACCCAGAAGAAGGATCCACGCACCAATCTGCCCAGCCAGCAGAATCAGTGGGAGTTCTGGGCCAACCATCCGCAGTCCTTCCATCAGGTGACGATCCTCAAGTCCGACCGCGGTATGCCTTACAGCTATCGCACCATGCATGGTTTCGGTTCTCATACACTGAGCCTCTATAACGATGCCGGGCAGCGGGTGTGGGTGAAGTGGCACTTCAAAACCAATCAGGGCATTCGCAACATGACCCCTGCAGAGGCGCAGGCGCTGCCGGTCAATCATCATCAGGCTGATCTTTTCAGCCATATCGAGCAGGGCGACTTTCCGGCCTGGACGGTGAAGCTGCAGGTCATGACAGAAGAGCAGGCGCGCGGTTATCACATCAACCCGTTTGATCTGACCAAGGTCTGGCCGCATACCGATTTCCCGCTCATGGAAATTGGCCAGCTCGAACTCAATCGCAATCCGGACAACTACTTTGCCGAGGTCGAGCAGCTGGCGTTCAGCCCATCGAACTTCGTGCCGGGGGTCAGTGCCTCACCGGACCGTGTGCTGCAGTCACGACTGTGGTCATATGCCGATGCGCATCGCTATCGCCTGACGGTCAACTATCAGCAGATTCCGGTCAATCAGCCGCGCTGCCCGGTCAACAATTACCAGCGCGATGGTTTCATGGCGGGCACCCTGCGGGACAACGGTCACGGAGGGCAGTATTCCAGCACCAACTTCTATCCCAATGATCGAGTCATGCAGGGCGCCCCGGCCCCGGATGCCCGAGTGAGCGAGCCGCCCATGCCGCTGGAAGAGAACGCCTGGGTGGGGTATTACGATAATACCGAGGAAGACAACTTCTCCCAGCCCGGTCATCTTTATCGCCTCTTTGATGACGGTGAGCGCGATCGTCTGACCAACACGATTGCCCAGGACCTGACCGAGGTCGATGAGAGCGTACGGGCGCGCATCATCGCGCAGTGTCACGCTGCTGACCGCGATTACGGCGAGCGCGTCGAGCGACATCTCAAGGCGCTGCTCGATCGATAGTCGTTGTCTCCCAAAATCGTTGCCGTTCAACAACAATCAAAGGCTGCCGGGCATTGCCCGGCAGCCTTTTTTCATGTGTACACCACGCCAGCCTGACAGAACGCCAGAGCATATGGGGTACCAGCAACAGGTTCCGGGGCCAAAAACCGTCACAGGATAAGTTTTCACCACATACTCGGGGATCGGCTTTTTTTAAACCGAAAAATTTATCTACGCTTAAGAGCCGCAAGGCGCCATGAATTGATGGGCCAGTGCTTTTGGGCGCTGGCCGGATGGTAATCGAGCGCAGTTTTGATGCGCCGCCAATGGACAGGCAGACGGCAATGTTTCATTGCCGAATTCGATGAGGAGCATGGACCGTGGCAAATAATCCTTATAGCGCATCCAATACGGATGGCCCGCACGATACTGATTTCAAAACCAGTGATCAGAGCAAGAACGAGAACCTCGAGCAGTTTCGCAATGATGCCGAAGGTCATGATCTGCGTACCAACAATGGCGTACGCATTGCCGATAACCACAACTCCCTGAAGGCCGGTGAGCGTGGTCCGACGCTGATGGAAGACTTCATCTTCCGCGAGAAGATGAATCACTTTGACCATGAGCGTATTCCCGAGCGCATCGTGCATGCTCGCGGTGCTGCTGCACACGGTGTTTTCGAGGCCTATCCGGAGGCCGAGAAGTATTCAAAGGCGGCGGTTTTCAAGGCCGGTCAGCAAACCCCGACCTTTGTACGCTTTTCCACCGTTCAGGGTTCGCGCGGTTCCAACGACACCGTTCGTGACGTGCGCGGCTTTGCGACCAAGTTTTACACCGAAGAAGGCAACTGGGATCTGGTTGGCAATGACATGCCAATCTTCTTTATTCAGGATGCGATCAAGTTTCCCGACTTTGTGCACGCCGTTAAACCCGAGCCGCACAACGAGATTCCGCAGGGTCAGTCGGCACACGATACCTTCTGGGATTTCGTGTCCTTGATGCCGGAATCCGCTGCCATGGTGTTGTGGACCATGTCGGATCGCGCCTTTCCGCGCAGCTATCGTTCCATGGAAGGTTTCGGCATTCATACCTTCCGGCTGGTCGACAAGCAGGGCAAGTCGCGCTTTGTGAAGTTTCACTGGAAGCCGCTGGCCGGCACTTATTCCTTTATCTGGGATGAGGCTCAGCTGCTGTGGGGGCGTGACCCGGACTTCAACCGCCGCGAGATGGCCACCGATATCAGCAATGGCGACTATCTGGAATGGGAGCTGGGGGTCCAGATCATCGAGGAAGAAGACGAGCACAAGTTCGATTTCGATATCCTGGATGCCACCAAGCTGATTCCCGAAGAGCAGGTGCCGGTCACGCCGCTGGGCAAGATGACGCTCAACCGCAACCCGGACAACTATTTCGCCGAAACCGAGCAGGTCGCCTTTAACCCGGGCCATATCGTACCGGGCATCGACTTCACCAACGACCCGCTGCTGCAGGGGCGTCTGTTCTCCTATCTGGACACCCAGATGCTGCGTCTGGGCGGACCGAACTTCAAGGAAATCCCGATCAACCGTCCGGTCACACCGGTGCACAACAACCAGCGTGACAGTTTTCACCGCATGACGATCAACAAGGGGCAGGCGTCCTACGAGCCCAACTCGATCGATGACGGCTGGCCGCGTGAAACGCCGCCGGCAGCGGAAAATGGCGGGTTTGAATCGATCAACGAACGCGTCGATGCCCACAAGATTCGCGGGCGCAGTGCCTCCTTTGCCGATCATTATTCGCAGGCCACCCTGTTCTGGAACAGCCAGACAGATGTGGAAAAGGAACACATCGTTCAGGCCTACGGTTTTGAACTCTCCAAGGTCGAGCGTCCCTGGATCCGTGAACGCGTGATCCAGCAGATTCTGCCCAACATCGATCTGGATCTGGCCCGTCGCGTTGGCGAGATTCATGGCATTGATGCGCCCACGGAGAAGCCGGCCTCGGCAGAAGAGCTGGGCAAGAGCACGCTGACCGAGTCGCCGGCACTGAGTCTGATGGCGCGTCTGCCCGGCAACATCAAATACCGCAAGGTGGCCATTCTGGTGGCGGACGGTGTTGATCTTGATCAGGTCACGGCGCTGCAGTCGAAGCTCAAGGCGGAAGGGGCAAAGGGCATGATCATTGCGCCGACCATGGCACCGGTGAAGGCCAGCAATGGCAATACCCTTACCCCTGATGCCATGCTCAATGGTCTGCCGTCAGTCACCATGGATGCGGTACTGATTGCCGGTGGTGCCCGGAGCATTGAAACGCTCAAGGCCAGCGGTCAGGGTCGCTACTATCCGCAGGAAGCCTGGAAGCACCTGAAGGTGATCGCTGCGGTAGGTGAGGGCAAGGCGCTGCTGGAAGCGGCCAACATCAAGATGGATGAGGGTGTCCTGACCGGTGACAGCGTTGATGCCATCTTTGATGACTTCAAAAAGGCGCTGGGTCAGCACCGTGTCTGGAGCCGTAATCCGGAAGCCAATACTCAGCCGGCCTGAGACAATTGACGGATCGTATTGGTTCTACAACGAAAAACCCCGGCCTGGCCGGGGTTTTTTATAGGCCTGCGGATTAACATATTATGACCCTACGGAGTGGACGTTGGCACGAGAGCTGCGTATGTTGCTTGCCAAACCGGCATCTGTCAGTCATCTGCCAAAAGGCATGGCGGATTTGCCCCGCTTACGTCAGTGCTTTGAGTGGATATCATGGCCTCTTCCAAAGAGCGTTTTATTGGACTTGAGTGGCTGAGATTCTTTCTCGGTCTCTACATCGTCATCTTTCATACCCTGCATAACTATCCGTCCATCAGAAGCTGGTCGGGCTATGTCACGGATCTGGGATTTTTCTCGACCAGTACCTTTTTTATCCTGTCAGGCTTTCTGCTGGCGCATGTGTATCTCAATGACAAACAAGAGATGCGCGAGCCGGCCAAAAGCTTCATGACCAAGCGATTTGCCAATCTCTATCCGATTCATATCGGGTCGTGTCTTCTGGCCATGGCGGTCTCGGCAGGCGTTGGCTATCTGGCTCTGACGGCGCAGGATGCCGGCACGTCACTGCGCTTTGTGCTTTATGACGTCAACAATGATACCGGTATCGTCAATCCCGAGGCCCTGCGCCACACCATGGGCGATTTTGAGCTCTGGTTTAACGTCGTGCTCAACGTGTTCATGCTGCACGCCTGGAACCCGTATTACCTGACGTTCAACCCGCCGTCCTGGTCCATTTCGGCGCTGTTTTTCTTTTATCTGACCTTTCCCTTCGTCGCGCCCAGGCTCATGAAGATCAAAAGGACCCGGCTGGCGATTTTGCTCACCAACCTGATTTATCTGGTCCCGCCATTGCTGGTCGTGGCCTTTACGCCCTATGACATGCCGGAAACGGGGATCCTGCACCGTAACCCGATTATCCGACTGCCCGAGTTTATTGCCGGCATTTTGCTGTGCGCCTTTTACATGCAGCAGAAAAACGCCGGCAGGCTGCTGCAGTTGCGCGGCAAGCTAACGCTGATGCTGTATATCGCGGCGTGCTGTCTGGTGGCGATCTGGCTGCTGGAACATGGGCGCGCCTGGTATTATCTCCTGCACAACGGGCTGTTGCTCACGGCTGAAATGGCGCTGATCTATCTGTGCGTGCACATTCCTACCCCTGACAGCGCGCGGCTGACCAAATTTGCCGGACGTCTGGGCGGTGCATCGCTGCCCATGTTTGCCCTGCATGTGCCGCTTTATGTCATCTTCACTCGAAGCGAGCAGATCCTGAAGGGAGAGCCCTCCCTGTGCGCTGATAACCTGCGCCTGTGTCTGGCAGCGGCCGGCACCAGTTCCATCTGGCTCTATCCGGTCTACCTGCTGATCACCATCATCCTGTGCATTCTCTTTCAGGAGCAGTTTGTCGTGCGCATACGTCGCTGGATCCTGAGCTGGATGCTGCCAAAGGTCCCGGTGCGTACCAAAACGCATGCCGAGCGAATGGCCGATCCGCAGGAACCTCGCTGAGGGAAAGGGGGCCGTCCAGGTTACAATGAGGGCTGCCCCCGCAACGGCGTGACCGAATATTTGTTTCATGAGGTATTTTTTGAAAGAGAGCCTGCAGATCTGGTGTGCCCAGCGTCTGGCCAGCCATGGCTGGCATCGTGAGGTGCCACCCGAGCGTGGCATCAGTGTGCCCCGTGCCCTTGCTCGTCTGCGCAGCATGGAGATTGAGGAGCCCGGTGCACTGGGGTGGCAAATGATAGGGCGCCTTGATCAGGCGCAGCGTGATGAAGCTGTCACCATGCTGGTGCTGGCCTTCAACGCGCAGTGGCTGGATGAGCAGGCGCTCTCTCAGTGGCTGACCTGGCTCAAGGAAGGTGGTGGTGCACAGGCGCCATGGCCCGATGACGGCGACAGCGCCATATGGCGCGCCCGTGCGCCCTTTGCGCCCATCATGGTCGACAGCATGGCGGCGGCCGGGCTGGAGCGCGAGCGTACCGGACATTTCCTGAGCCAGGTCTGGTCGATTCATGAGCGCGATGAGCTCATCCGCATGTTGCTCTGGCTGGCAGGACAGGGGCATCGCCATGGCTGGGAGCTGGATCATCAGCGGTTCGAGGCCATGAGCACGGCCGAGCGTCTGCAGTGGCACGCACGCATGGCCTCACAGGCGACCTACGCTGCCACACTGGAGGCCTTTGTCGTGCACGGGCAGCCATGTGATGTGGCCGCATGGGACTGGTTGCGTCTGGTGGATCTGGCCTGGGCCGGGATGGCCATGGGGTGGCTGGATCAGGAGGAGGCCAGAAACTTTGCCGCACATGGGGTAGACCTGCTGACCCGCCGTTATGACAACTGGCATGCTGTGGCACTGGCCTGGCAGCGCGGCCGCAGTCTGCATGAAGGGCTCGATTTGATGGAGAACTTCGTTGAAGACTGGCAGTTGCTTTTGGACGCGAGCGACAGCCCATGGCAAAGGCCGTTGCATCAGCTGCTGGATGATGACCTGCGAGATCGCTCGCGCGCCATGATCCGCGGACTGCGCAGCAGTGCTCGTCACTGGGCACTGGCGGTAGCCTCGGTCAGGGAATCGGATCTGCTGTATCGTCAGTCAACGGCGCCGGCCGTTAGTGAGGAGCAGCGTCGCCAGAGCCGGGAGTATCTTTATGAGATACTGGACTGGCGCCCGGAAGAGGGCTTGGCAGGACTTTCACGCTTCTGGATGCCGGGACAGGTGCATCATCTCAATCAACTGGCCTCCGATGCGCTGCATGACAGGCTGCCGGAAATCGACACCCCCTTTGGTATGCCATCTCCCGAGCTGCTGGCTTATCGCCAGGAACTGGCTGCCTGTGCTTCAGTTTCGGCCACCATCATCATGGCCGAAAAATATGCCTTTCATCTTCAGATGTTCGAAAGCGCCGACTATGGTGAAGACGAGCTGCTGACGCGTTATTACACCAGACTTGCCGCCACGCTTGATCGTCACTACCTCTGCGTGGATGCCATGCTGGAAGCCTGGGTGCGATGGGAGAAGACCCTGCCCGAGGACAGCACTCAGGAGTCTCTGGTCGAGGACATCGAATGGCATCGCCATGACCCCGGCAGTCCCTTTCACTGGCTGACGGCACCGACCGGATTTCAAAAGGAGCCGGGCAGGCGTCCGCCCCTGTCGCGATTTACCGCACTTTCGCTGTCAGGACCGCTCAATGCCGTGCTCTGGGGTGAACCCGACAGACAATACGGTGTTCAGGCCAGCGAAATCCGGGACTGGCTCGACAGCCATTACGGTCTCGGGGGCACGGCGTCATTGATTCGCTTTCTCGACTTTCTGGTCGAGGCAGGGGATCGCCAGGAGTATTTGATCAATTACGGACCGTACACGCTCAACCAGCGCCGCCTGCGCCAGGAAATTGCCGTGCTGGAGTCTGCCGAGCGCAGCGAAGATGAAGGCGTACATCTGGAGAGGCTGCGCCGAGTGTTGAAAAACGATCATCACTGCAACGATATCGATATGGCGGCGTGGGACATCGCGCAGCTGGTAGACCTTGCAGCGGCCGGGCGCCAGCTTGGCTGGCTGAGTGCGGAAAAGTTTCATCACTATCTGGATCAGGCTCTACAGCTGGCATCGCGACACTATAGCGACTGGTGGGCCTATGGAAAGGGAATGCTGGCAGGGTACAGCTTTTTCATGGTGGCCACGCCCGAACGCGATCATTTCCTGGCGGAGTTCAATCATGCCATGACCGCCTGGCAGACAGGGTTGCCACCGCTGGCAGGATGCTGGGCAAGCCTTGATTTTCCAGGCACGCAACCCAGACGCTGGCCGCCCTTGCACGCCGATACGCTGCCGGGCGATGCACGCATTCTGCACTAGGGCCACAAAAGGTAACTTTTTGGTGTTTTTTGGTTACTTCCGTATGGTTTTCGATTAATACTTTGGTCATAACAAGGGTGGTTTGATTAATTTTTAATACTCGCCAGGCAAGGCCAAATTCCTTAACATCCTGAAAGCGTCATTTTCGACGCCTTTTCTCCCATTTGTACGTGATAATTTCAGGATGCTTCCAGTGCTCGATCAACAAAAAGGGCCGTATACATGCGGCGAATAATCATGAGTGGTCTGGTTTGTCTTGCTTTAGGAGGGTGTGCGGCCTCGCAGCCCGGTTCACAGGATGGTGCAAAGGACACGGCAATGCTTTCGCTTTCGACGGTGAAAACGTCGAAAGCGAAAGCGGGAAGAAATGCCGGCCAGGCGCCTCGATATGATTACATGTCACCTGAAGATGCCAACCCGGTCGATGTAGAAGCGGCACTGATGGCCGAGTACGACACCTGGGAAGGAACGCCCTACAGGTTCGGCGGCGAAAGCAGCAGTGGTATCGACTGTTCGGCACTGGTACAGCAGATTTTTCGTGACAGCTTCAACTTTGATCTTCCTCGAACCACGGCCGGGCAGGTATTGACTGGTCGCCGCATCGAAAAAACAGCGCTCAAGGCGGGTGATCTGGTCTTTTTCAGACCATGGCGAGGCGATCGTCACGTCGGGATCTACCTTGGTGACGGTCGCTTCATGCATGCTTCAAGCTCACGAGGCGTCAAGATTTCGCGGTTGGACAATCCCTATTGGAGTCGGCATTACTGGCAGTCGCGTCGGGCGCTTGATGCCAACGCGCTGGCCATGCGCACGCCCTGATCGTATGAAAGGTTAAAGCGGGCCGATACTGCCACAGTATCGGCCCGCTTTTTTATGGGCTGGCGGTGATGACAGTGAGCTGACCTGTACAGGTTCCTTTCCATGTCGCTGGCCTTTGGCCTCTTGCATCAGGCTGTCCAGGGGCTTTCGAAACCAATACGTTATCAATCGGCATTTCTTGTACAAGACGTATAAAAATATTGTACGATGACGTCTGTAAGCGGCTGGCAGGATGCCGGCCTGAATATTGATTTCAGGATGTATCAGGTATGGATACCCAGTGCTCAGGACTTTCAGCGCCCAGGGCTGAAGCAATGCCCACCTCTTTGACATCGTTCGGAATCGATGAAACGTTAGCGCCTCAGACAGCGCGCACGCGCGCGAACCCTCACGCGATATCGCTGCTGAACATGGCACCCCATCACCGCGTACTGGACATGTATGGTGCCAATCGACAGCGCATGCACCTGATGGCCGAGAAACTCGATGAACGAGGGGAACTGGTCGCCAATATTACGGGAGCACTGTCGCTTGAAAGCACCGAGCTTTGCCCTGTTCCGGACAATGTCATCATGACCCGCCTTGATGACGAGCGTCTGTCGCTGGAAGACGTGGGCACCTTTGATCGTGTCCTGCTGGATATCCCGGCCCTGATGGGTCGGCATCTGTCATCACGTCAGCGTTCAGAGCGTCTTGTGTCGTTGCTGTTGCGTGCCATTACCCTGTGTCGCGAAGGTGGGCGCGTCGTGTACGTCACGCACGGTCATCTGATGCAGAACAATGAGAGGGTGGTCGACCAGGTGATCAATGATGCCCACAAGGGGGTTGCCCTGAACAACATTGCATTGGCCGGCAGCCCGGGCAGTACCTTCTGTAGTGGTCAGCAGCTGGATCCAAGGATTGCCAGAACCCTCTATGTAGACGATGAAACAGGCCGCGATGATCGCTTTCTGGCCGTTCTTGAGTGCGGTCGCGGCTGAGTCAGGGAAGGTCTGACTCAACCGGCATCGACGTCGTTGCGGCCCATCACTACAATGACGCCTCTTTTGCCTGCCGGTACCGAGGATGTCTCACCTGATTTTTCGTTTGCGTCGTTTTTGTCACACCGTCATGGCATGGACGGCGCACCAGCTGGTTACCCTGCGTATTTCACCGGCAGGGCTTGCCCTTTCCGCCATCGCGTTTGGCATGGCCACAATGCCCTTGCTGTATGCACATCAGCCTTTTCTGGCTGCCCTGTTCGTTGTTATCTATCGCCTGTTGAGCATGCTGTCAGGCTGGGTCTCAAGCGCGCTTGGACACTTTGATGTCAGGCAGCGCTATCTGCGGCCCTTTATGGAAATCATCCTGATCATGTCGGTCATGGGCGGGCTTTCGCTCTATCAGCCAGAGCGGCTGATGTTGCCAGCGCTTGCGCTGGTGATCGTAACGCTTGTGTTCGACCTTGAACGGCGACTGGTCGCGCTGCTTCGAGAAGCGCAAAAAATGACCGTCAATGTCGGCAGAATCGAGCGCCTGATCGATGTTGTGACAGGCAGTGCAGGGCGAACACTGCTTTTGATTGCGGCCTGCTACTGGCCGACCCCTTTTCTCTGGAGCGGCTTCGGGTTTGCCGGTTTCTGTCTGGTGGTGCTGATCTGGCGACTGATCTTTAACTATCGAGCGCTTGGCCGACATTCCAACGCCGCCGAGTTTGCTTGCGATGACGTGCCGGGCGATGCGGTCTCACCAGGTACGAAACAACAAAAGCCGGCATAAAAAAAGGCAGCCCGTGGGCTGCCTTTTTAAACGCTGTGCGTTGGCAATCAGTGCTGATGGCCGCCTTCACCGTGTACATGGCCGTGCTCGAGCTCTTCGGCACTGGCTTCACGTACGGATTCAACGCTGACGTCAAAGTTCAGGGTTTCACCTGCGAGCGGGTGGTTACCGTCAACAGTCACGGTGTCGCCTTCAAGCTTGGTGACGGTGACCAGCAGCGGGCCGCCTTCGGTCTGAGCCTGAAACTGCATGCCCGGCTGAATGTCTTCAACACCTTGGAAGGCATCGCGCGGTACTTCCTGCACCAGAGAGGGCTGGACTTCGCCATAGCCTTCGCTTGGTTCAACGCGCGCCTGAAGGGTATCGCCTGTCGTTTTACCTGACAGTTCCTTCTCAAGGCCAGGAATGATGTTGCCTGAACCGTGCAGATAGGAAAGCGGATCACGACCTTCAGAGCTGTCGAGGACTTCTCCAGCATCGTTTTTCAGGGTGTAATGAAACGCTACTACCGTGTTCTCTGCGATCTGCATGATAAGGGTCCTTTTGCGTCGGTACGTGTTGGTTGCTTTGAAACTGTCGGGGCATTGTCTCCATGGATGGCCTCCATGAATGCGTGCCGACGTGCTTACCCACCAAGATGGCGACGGCCATATGTTTTTCAACCCCGAGTGACTCATCAATCGCGCTTTTTTTACGATATCATGCCAGCATGGTGCTTACCTGTGTGCAGGCCGGCGTCATGAGGGCCCAGCGGGACAGGCATTTCGCCCGGGGTCACACTGAATTATAGACACTCAAACATTCGCGCAGGAGAGCTTATGACCATTGCTGTCATCTGGATCGTTATTTTTGCCATTGCTACCGCACTGGCCTGGAAGGGCTGGGAGAGTGGTTTTGGCAAAATGGTCAATCGGTGGGTGCCTGCCATTCTTCGCCTTGATGACGAGCAGGGCAACCGCATCACCTGGTCGGTCGTGGCAGGGGTGCTGCTGGCCACGCTGATGACCAACCCTGCTTCAATGCTTCTGACCCTGCTGCTGATTGCCCTGATCGTTTTTGTTGTACGGGCCATCATCCGCTTTGCATTGAGCAAGGTGCATTAAGACCGTTCGGTAGGGCTGACAGTGGCCGGCGAGCGATTGAGCAGTCCAAAATCCTCACAACGTCCGTCATTGAATGCCATCAAAAAGGGCTCCCTCGGGAGCCCTTTTTAACGTTCGATGGCGCTGCCAGCGCGCGATCAGCGAGATATCTGCTTGTACTCGCCGGAATCACTGGTGGCTCTGCTGACAACCACAATAGCCAGCATGGAAGCGATGAAGCCCGGAATGATTTCATAAATGCCCGGGCCACCCATGAACTCGGCGTTCCAGCCCAGCGCAATCCAGACCATGACCGTCACTGCGCCCACGACCATGCCCGCGATGGCACCGGCGCCATTGGTGCGTGACCACATCAGGGACAGCAGAATCAGCGGACCGAATGCCGCGCCAAAGCCTGCCCAGGCGTTGCTCACCAGTCCCAGCACCTGTGAGTTCGGATCAGAGGCGATGACGGCGGCGATGATGCCTACCAGCAACACGCTGATTCGACCGACGGTTACTGCTTCCTTCTCGGAGGCTTGCTTGCGCAAAAACAGGCGATAGAAGTCTTCGGTCAGTGAGGAAGAGGCGACCAGCAACTGGCTGGAGATGGTGCTCATGATCGCGGCCAGCAGCGCGGCATAAAGGAAACCGGTTACCAGCGGATGAAACAGCAGGTTCGCGAGTATAATAAAGATCGTTTCCGGATCATCGACCTGCATGCCATTGCGAACGGCATAGGCCCGACCGAAGATGCCCAGCGATACCGCACCAATCATGGAAATGAGCATCCAGCTCATGCCGATGTTTCGAGCCACAGGCACGTCCTTCAAAGACCGGATGGCCATGAAGCGCACAATGATATGAGGCTGTCCGAAATATCCCAGCCCCCAGGTCACGGCAGAAAGCCAGCCGATGAAGGTCAGGCCGTCTGTCCAGGACAACAGCGTGGGGTCCACCTCGTTGAGGGTTTGTGAGGCCTGAGTGAAACCGCCACCGCCTTCGCCAAAAAGCACCACGGCCGGCATGATCACCAGCGCCAGCATCATGATGCAGCCCTGAACAAAGTCCGTCAGGCTGACCGCCAGAAAGCCGCCGACGACCGTATAGACCAGCACCACGCCCAGCGTAATGACGATCCCCGTACCGTAATCGCCCAGACCACCAATGTTGATCAGACCCGAAAAGGCACTCTGGAACAGCTTGCCGCCAGCGACCAGGCCCGAGGCTGTGTAAATGGCAAAAAAGATCACAATGACGATGGCAGAGACCACCCGCAAGGACATGGCTCGGGTCGGGAAGCGGTTGGCCAGAAAGGCCGGGATGGTAATGGCATTGCCATAGTGCACCGTCTGCTCACGAAGACGCGGTGCGACCAGCAACCAGTTGAAGAAAGCGCCCACCAGCAGGCCAATGCCGATCCACGCCGAACCAAGGCCCGAGGCGAACATTGCGCCGGGCAGACCCAGTAGCAGCCAGCCGCTCATGTCCGAGGCGCCGGCCGACAGGGCCGCCACCTGCGGACTGAGGGTTCGGCCGCCGAGCATATAGTCTTCGGAGGTAGAGGTAGACGTGCGCATGGCATAAATGCCAATGGCGATCATGAGCGCAAAATAAGCGAAAAGGCTGATCCAGACACCGATAGCCATAAATTTCTCCTGTGTTCTGATTATTAGGCCGGAAGGTTTCCTGCAAGGGTCATGAGCAGGGCGCGCGCGAATGAAAAACCGTTTTTGACGTTGTTTTCAACCACAAATGGTTTTCCATCGCGCGCATGTCTCATGAGTTCTGGATCAACCGTCACCCATGGCCAGAAGGGAGGCATTGCCCCCCAGGGCTGCCGTATTGATCGTACGC
This sequence comes from Kushneria sp. Sum13, assembly GCF_052692355.1. Classification (NCBI taxonomy): domain Bacteria; kingdom Pseudomonadati; phylum Pseudomonadota; class Gammaproteobacteria; order Oceanospirillales; family Halomonadaceae; genus Kushneria; species Kushneria sp. Sum13. The sequence goes on along the minus strand of NZ_CP199847.1, from coordinate 2,054,858 downwards.
GTTTTTTCATTGGCAAAACGCAGTAGATAGTGGGGGCCACCGGCTTTGGGACCGGTGCCGGAGAAGCCCTGCCCGCCAAAGGGCTGTACGCCCACCACCGCACCTATGATATTACGATTGACGTAGACATTGCCGACCCGGATACGACTGGCCACCCGATTGGCAAAGGTTTCGTTGCGGCTGTGCACGCCAAAGGTCAGGCCATAGCCAAGCTCGTTGATGGTGTCGATGACCTGGTCAATCTCACTGGCCTTGAAGGTCGCCACATGCAGGATGGGGCCAAACTGCTCGGTCTCCAGCGCATCAATGCCGTCGATTTTAAAGGCCGTCGGGGCAATGAAGGTGCCTTTGGCAGCAATGTCGGCATCAATGGCGGTCTCGGCAATCAGGCGACCTTCGCCCTTGAGGCGGTCGATATGGGCCTGCAGGCCTTTTCGAGCGTCTTCATCAATGACCGGGCCCACATCGGTGGACAGATGCGTTGGATCGCCAATGCTGAGTTCGGCCATGGCCCCCTTGAGGGTATCGATGACGCGCTCGGCGATGTCTTCCTGAACATACAGCACACGCAGCGCCGAGCAGCGCTGGCCGGCACTCTGATAGCTCGAAGCCACCACATCCTTGACCACCTGCTCGGGCAGGGCCGTGGAATCCACGATCATGGCATTCAAACCGCCGGTTTCTGCTACCAGGGTTGGCAGCGGCGCGTTTTCCCGGGCGGCCAGCGAGCGATTGATCAGCTGCGCTGTCTGGGTGGAGCCGGTGAAGGCAATGCCGGTGATGCGACGATCGCTCGAGAGCACGGCGCCTACCGTGGCGCCATCGCCCGGCAGCAGCTGCACAACCTCACGCGGCATGCCGGCTTCATATAAAAGCTCGATGACGCGATGGGCGATCAATGAGGTTTGTTCGGCGGGCTTTGCCAGCACCGTATTACCGGTCACGGCAGCGGCCACGGTCTGACCGCAGAAGATGGCGATCGGGAAGTTCCACGGGCTGATGGTGGCAAAGACCCCCTTGCCCTGCATGATGAGCTCGTTGGATTCCCCAGTCGGCCCCGGCAGAACCGTGGGCGCCTCAAAGATTTCCCGGGCGCGCGCGGCATAATAGCGACAGAAATCCACCGCTTCGCGGACTTCGGCCACGCCATCGGGCAAGAGCTTGCCGCCTTCCATGCAGCACATGGCCATCAGTTCTGCCATGTGCTTTTCCATCAGATCGGCAAAACGCTCCAGAATGGCGGCGCGTTTCTCGACCGGGGTATCGTTCCAGTCCGGGAAGGCCTTCCATGCCACATCGATGGCACGCGAGGCTTCCTCGGCGCTGGTCCAGCGTACCCGGCCGATGGTGTGTCCATGGTTCCATGGGCAGATGACGTCGTGTCGCTCACCGTCCTGATCCTTCAGGTCAAACCCTACCAGCGGCCCCGCACTATAGTCGCGCTTGAAAAAGGGCGCCATCTCCTCCATCAGCGGTTTGAACTGGCTGCTGACGTTGAGATTGATGCCGCGGGCGTTGCGGCGACCGTCGGGGAAAATCGCCGCCGGCATGGGGATATTGGCATTGAAGTACTGGCCAACGCCTGTCAGGTTCTCGACCGGATGAACGCACAGGGAGTCTACCGGTACGCGCGGGTCGACGAGCTGGTGCACGAACGAAGAGTTCGCGCCGTTTTCCAGCAGGCGGCGTACCAGATAGGGGAGCAGATCCTTGTGAGCACCTACCGGGGCATAGATGCGACACCAGGTGCCTTTGGGGGCCTGCTTGAGGGCGGCCTCGTAAAGTGCTTCGCCCATGCCGTGCAGGCGCTGGAATTCAAAACCGCGATCGCCCTGATGGGCCAGATCAATAATGGTCGAAATGGTATGCGCGTTGTGGGTGGCAAACTGCGGGAAAAGGCGGCCACGCGTATTGTCAGAGAGCAGATAGGTCGCACAGGCCAGGTAGGACACATCCGTACAGGCCTTGCGGGTAAAGACCGGATAGCCGTCGACGCCGAGCTGCTGGGATTCCTTGATCTCGCTGTCCCAGTAGGCGCCCTTGACCAGACGCACGGGCACCTCATCGCCCTGATCGCCGGCCACACGCGTCAGCCATTGCAGTGCCGGCAGGGCACGCTTGGAGTAGGCCTGAATGACCAGACCAAATTTGCCCCAGCCCTGGCAGGCGCTTGAGGTATAGACCGCCTTGAAAACGTCGAAGGACAGCTCGAGTCTATCCACTTCTTCGGCATCAATGGTCAGGGCCACATCCAGCCCGCGCGCCAGTTCGACCAGTTGTTGAACGGTGCCGACCAGTTCCTGAAGTACCTGCTCGCGGCGACCGGATTCATAGCGGGGGTGCAGCGCCGAGAGCTTGATGGAGATCGAGGGCGCCGGCGTGCTTGAAGAAAGCTTCTGGCTTGTCTTGCCAACAGCGCGGATGGCGCTGGCATAGTCGTCGAAATAGCGCTTGGCATCCTGACGGGTCAGCGCGGCTTCCCCCAGCATGTCATATGAATAGGTGTAGCCCTTGTCGAACTGCGGCTTTGAACGCTTGAGCGCTTCGTCAATATCGCGACCCAGTACGAACTGGCGGCCCATGACCTTCATCGCCTGGCGCATGGCCTGACGAATGACCGGCTCGCCCATGCGGTTGACCATACGGTTAATGAACCCCGCCGGGCGCCCATCCTGAGGATGGTCCAGCTTGATCACGCGACCGGTGGTCAAAAGCCCCCAGGTCGAGGCGTTGACGAACCAGGATTCGCTCTGGCCGGCGTACTTTTCCCAGTCACCGACACTGAGACGATCCTCGATCAGGGCATCGGTCGTGGCGGTATCGGGCACCCGCAGCAGGGCTTCCGCCAGACACATGAGCATCAGGCCTTCCTGCGTGCCCAGGCTGTACTGCTGCAAAAGCTCATCAATGGAATCCACCGCGGTATCCATGGCGCGAACTTCGCGTACCAGCGCTGCGGTGCGATCAGCAATCCGCTTGAAATCCTTTTCATCGGTCTGCAGGAGTTCGATGAACTCCCGCACAAGATCATTTTCATTGACGATGTAGTGATCGCTGATGCGGTCAAAAAGGGCTTCAGGCGTCTGCTGCCAGGTGTTGGCATCCAGTATTTGTTGGCTTTTGAGCATAGTGGAGTTCCTTGCCGCGACGGGCAGCCAGCGCAGGTGATGGGCACGCGAACGAGCAGCGCCCCGATGGCCGGCGGTTACAAGAGGATGGTGACTTTTTTGACTTTAGGCTGCCTCGTGCAGCGCCGTCTTGTCGATTTGCCGGGAAGGATTGTCAGATTGACGGGAGTTGTGCAGGCCGGCCAACAAGGCAAAAAAGCGACTATATCAGCAATTCGCCTTTGGTCTTAAACGCTGGTCTTGAACGTTGGTTTTAAACACAGGAGCGTAATGGTTGATGCTGTATCGATTTGCCTATGAGCCGGCCGTCTGGCGCAGTGCGCCCGGGGCGTGACCGAAATGGCGTCTAAAGGCATGTGACAGGGCGCTTTGATTGGCAAAGCCCGAGCGCTCGGCAATATCAATCAATGGCAAACGGGATTCCAGCAGCAGTTTGCGGGCGGCATTGAGGCGCTTGCGCAGGATGTATTGATAGGGCGGCAGTCCCGTACGTATCCGAAAAAGCTCGGTGAAGTGGGCACTGGAGAGATGGGCCAGGCCGGCGAGGTCTTCAACACGGATGCCGCGGGCCAGATGCTGTTCGATGTAATGGTCCAGCATGACAAGGTCGAGTCGCGACTGTGGGGTCGCCTGCCGATCAAGCAGACGATGGGAGAGGATCGACAGCAGGGTGGTAATCAAAAGATCGCGATCGACGTCCGGCTGATGCGTGATTTCTTCCACCATGAAGGTGAGATAGGCACAGGCTGCGCTGTCGAGCTCGAAGTGCAGAGGTTGAGAGAACAGCTGAAAGTGATGTCGATAGGCGCCTGACAGTCCCGGCGCGTCATCAAAAAGATCCAGCAACAGCTGGGAGTTGTTGCCAATGCCGCGGTAGCAGTGCTCCCGATCGCCCGGGATGGTGCAGCCATGAAACGGTGAAATATGCAGCGGGCGACCGTCAATGATGATTTCCGCTTCACCCTCCAGCCCGATCACGATCTGGTGAAAGGGGTGAGAGTGCGCCTGGGAAATCTCCTCGAGCGGTGCACGGCGAATGACGTTGGTACTGGTCAGCGCGATGGTCATGGCAGTTCAATATCCGGACAGAGGACGCTCATGGATCTGACTCAAAAGGCGCGGCGGTCATTGAGTGACAGTCGCGCTGTCAGATGCTGGCGCAGGGCACGAATCTCCTCGAGCCCGGTCACTGAAAAGAGCGCTCCTCCCTGCTCAAAGCGCCAGGGCTGACCATATTCATCCATGATGGCCTGACAGCGTCGGCGCACATTTTCAAGGTAAGGGTCGTGGCGAATCGGATAGCCGACAATGGTGTGCCAGCGTGCCTCGGAGACACGGTTTTCCAGCGTCTCGTCGAGCAGGATCAGCAGGTCGTCGGCGCTGGTGCGATATCGCGGCGTTCGCGACAACAGCAACGCCGCGACCATGAAGCCGCAGATCAGCAGGCAGACGACAAAGGTCAGTAAAAAGGTAGCCATGGGGGTCATCGGTGGCCGGATCGGAACGTCATTCTAGCATGCCCCGATCCTCGGCCGAGAGGGTCAGCGTTTGGGTAGCATATCGTTGACAGCGCCTTCGCGACTGCGCCGAATACGCTTGAGCCAGAGCTGTCTGGCGTGATGTCGAAGATTGGAGACATCGTCGGTTTCATCCACGATATCCTGACCCAGAATGGTCTCGAGAATATCTTCCATCGTCAAAACGCCCACCCAGTTGCCATGATCGTCATACACCACACACATGTGATGGTGGTCATTGAGCATGCGGATAAACACCTGCTCGACGCTGTCCTTGCTGTCTACTGAATCGATGGGATGCATGATCGACTCAAGCGTCGCGTCGTCGTCGGCGTGGTAGGCGTCCATCTTGTGGATATAACCCATGGTCTGTTCCGGCGGCGTCATGACGGGGTAGCGGGTAAAGGGCAGGTCGCTATAGCCGGCATCAAATTCGTTGACGGTCATTGTGGGTGTCACGGTGGTGCATACCGTGCGCGGTGTCATGACGTCCCGAACGGGAATGTTGTGAAGGTTGAGAATGTTGACGATGGTCCTGCCTTCATCGGCGTCCACCACCCCTCGTTCCTGGCCCAGCTTCGCCAGTGCCTTGATCTCTTCGCGAACATCGACGTCATCTTCCTTTCCGCTGCCAATTCGGCTCGTGATCTGTTCCGACAGCCATATAAAGGGCAGCAGCAGCCAGATCATGCCCTTGAGCGTGGGCGCCAGAATCGGAGCCAGCTGACGCCAGTAACGGGCACCAATGGTCTTGGGCAGGATTTCCGACAAAATCAGGATCAACAGCGTCATGATGGCCGAGGCCACCCCAATCCATGTTTCGCCGAAAACGGCCGACACCTGTGCGCCCACACCTGTCGCACCTGCCGTATGTGCAATGGTATTGAGCGTGAGGATGGCGGCCAGGGGGCGGTCGACGTTGTCCTTGAGATGACTCAGGGAACGATGCAGTGCCGGTTTTGATTCCTGCAGGCGTGCGATATGGCTGGGAGTCAGGGAAAGCAGCGCTGCTTCAAGTACCGAACAGATAAAGGAGATGCCAATGGCAGCAAGGGCAAAAACGATCAGGAGGATCATGGAGGCTCTGTGTGAGGGTCAGGAGATCATTAATGACATTTCTGGCAGGGCAATGAATTAACGGACAATTAAGATGGCAGGGTTTTGGTAACTTTACGTAAATATTAAGACTGGCTTTTGACTTGCTTTGGCGGACTCTAACGTCGATGTTACCGGCAAAATGTCGCTATTTTGCGACATTAGTAAATTATATTTAATGCAGGGTTTTCGAAATTAAATAAATTGATCACAAAATTTGTTTCTTTTAATACTTTAGCATTGGTATTCGATCGGTATAATCCTTGTAAGTGGCAAATAATTAACCCATGTAATGGTAAAAGGCTTACTCATTCGGCATGCAATCCCTTGACTCACTTGAGCTGGCCATTTTGACTCGCCTGCTCAGTACAGGCCGATATCAACGCGTGTATGTCAAGGCGATCGAATTTGGCGTCACGGATGTCGAGTTCGCCCGCGCCGTGCGCTATCTGTCCCGAAGAGGACTGATTGATGCGATATGGCAGGAGCATGACTCACGTCACAGGGTGCGTCGTCTGTTTGGCAGACCCTGTTTTGATCAGTGCTGTGGTCGGATTACCGAGCATGGCCTCAATGAGGTCATGACAGGCTAGTGCGTGTTCTGACCTTGCTGGCTGCTTTTAAAGGCAATCCGGGAAGTAAACATGTGGTGGCAGGGGGAAGAGAGACGGCCCTACCTAAAGAGGCCTTTTCTTGAGGGCTTTGGACCGACATAAAAAAACCGCCACAACGAGGTGGCGGCCATGCAAGGAACAGTTAAACCAAAACGCATTCCTCAGCGACTGAAGAAGAACGTCTTGCATACTAGGACCGTGGTGTTTCCGGTTTGATCCCCAAATTTGGAAATTTTTTTCACGCGCTGTCTTTTTGCCATAAAAACAGCGCTTTGTAGCGCACTGCTTGTGTTTACCGATAGGGGCTTTTATGATGAGCGCCATGCGGGTATAGCTCAGTTGGTAGAGCGTCAGCTTCCCAAGCTGAATGTCGTGGGTTCGAGTCCCATTGCCCGCTCCATTTCTTCCTGTATTTCCCCTTTCGCTGTCCAGAATCCTGCAAGCCGAACCAACCGCGTTTTCATGTGGCTCATCACCTGCTGAGCGCTGTATGGCCAACGTGTTTTCAGACTGCCGGTAAACGTCGATGCATGGTCGTTTTGACCTCAGGCCCTGCTGAAAAAATCCAGCACCCGATTGACTCCCAGACTGTCCGACCAGGCCGCCGGGGTCTGAATGACGGCAATGAACATTTGATCGTCAACGTCCACATATTGCTCAAGGTCGGCCAGAACAAGGTCGGGCGTGGCCATGGTTCTGACAAGCCAGGTCGTCTCGAGTATGTGCAGACTGTCCGGATAGCGCCCCAATGCCCTGATCAGGTGGTGATATTCCTGCCCCGGGCGTTTTAGATCACAGGTAATCATATAGTCGGCCATGTCTGGCTCCTGAGGGCTGTCGAAAAATTGTGCCGGCAGCCACTGTGTCATGGACCCTCGATCAATCGATGGGTCGGGTTGATTCGCACATCCGGACGAGGGCATCCAGAGCCATGAGTACGTTTAGCTGCCGGGTCCGGTGTCCATGCAGTGCTGTGCCATGGCCGGGCCCAGTCGGAGTCTGCCATTAAGGTCGCGCAGCGCGCTGCGCAGTCCCTCCTCAACGCAGGGGTGATAGAAGGGCATTTCCAGCATCCGCGCCACGGTCATGCGCTGCTGGTGACACCATGCCAGTAAATGGGCAAGGTGTTCTGCATCCGGCCCCAGCATTTCAGCGCCAAGAAACAGTCCCGAGCCCTGTTCGCCATAGACGCGTAGCAGACCCTGATTCTGGCGCATGACCCGAGCGCGCCCCTGATGTTCAAAGTTGACCTCACCGATGGCGTAACTGTCGCGAGGGCGCTTGTCTATCTCGGTCCATGACAGTCCGACAATGGCAATCTGTGGGTCGGTGAAGACCACCGTCAGCATGGAGCGACGCTGGCCGGCGCGGATGTCCGGATAGCGACCGGCGTTGTCACCGGCAATACGGCCTTCATCAGAGGCTTCATGCAGCAGCGGCAGCTCGGCATTGGCGTCCCCTGCGATAAAGATGCAGGACGGCGTGCCATCCTGGCGCTGACACTGCAGCGTATAGCGATCAAAGGCCGGCAGCCCCTCATTCATGCGCAGATCCGCGTTTGCGATCTCCAGACCTTCAAGATTGGGCGGGCGTCCCGTGGCCGCCAGCAGATAGTCAAACTGCTCGGTCACCTCGCGCTCGCTATCGCGCTCAATAAAGGTGACTTCCACCCGATCGTCGACGAGTGCCACATTGCGGGTCTCGGCTTCGGGATCGAGATAGAACTCGGTATTGAACTGCCGATCGGCATGCTCGCGAATGGCGGGGTCGCTGATCGGGCCGATGCCTCCGCTGACACCAAACATGCGTACTCGAACGCCCAGTCGTGACAGCGCCTGTCCCAGTTCCAGGCCAACCACGCCTGGGCCGAATACGGCCACTGATTCAGGCAGGTCGTCCAGATAAAAGAGGTCGTTGTTGGTGATCAGGCGGTCGCCGGCAGCCTTGAGAAAGTCTGGATAATCGGGGCTGGAACCGGTGGCAATCACGATTCGCTCGGCATGAACGCGGGTATGATCGTCGATGATCAGCGTGTTGGTGCTTTCAAAGGCGGCATGGCCCCGAAGGCGCTGATCGGCGTCAATACCTTCCACCGAGTCGATAACGCCATCGACAAAATGGTCGCGTTCGCGCTGGACGCGCGCCATGACATCACGGCCGTCGATACGAAGGTGTCCATCAATGTGGATGCCAAAGGCGTCAGCGTCACGCGCGTGATGCGCGGCATCGGCAGCCGCAATCAAGAGCTTGCTGGGCATGCAGCCCACCCTGGCGCAGGTGGTGCCGTAGGGGCCGCTTTCGATCATGATGACGCTGTCGGTGTGGGCGCGGGCCGCATGATAGGCCCCCAGACCGGCGCTTCCTGCGCCAATAATGGCAACGTCTACGCGTCTTTCCTGCATGCTGAGGCTCCATTGCCTGGGTAAACAGTAGGGAACTGTACACATAAAAACGGCCACCCGTGGGTGGCCGTCATGATCAGGCAGGCAACAAAACGATCAGGCAACCGCCTTCTCGAGATGCGCCTTCAGATCCTCGGCACCGCCGATGTGGCGGCCATCGATCCATACCTGCGGTACGGTGGCATGGCCGGTCATGGCGCGCAGTGAGCGGCTGGTAATGTCGCGATTGCCGATGGTGATGTCTTCATAGGCAATACGGTTATCGGCCAGCGCCTGCTTGGCGCGTGCACAGTGCGGGCAGCCCGGCTTGCTGATAATGGTAGCAAAGCTGGGGCGATCTGCTTCAGGGTTGAGGTAATCGAGCATGGTGTCGGCGTCGGAAACCTCAAAGGGATCGCCCGGCTTTTGCGGCTCGATGAACATCTTTTCGATTTTGCCGTCGCGAACGACCATCGAATAGCGCCAGCTGCGCTTGCCAAAACCCAGATCGGTCTTGTCCACCAGCATGCCCATGCCTTCGGTGAAGTCGCCGTTGCCGTCTGCCAGCAGGGTCAGATGCTCGGCTTCCTGATGCTCGCCCCAGGCTTCCATGACGAAAGCGTCATTGACGGACAGGCAGAGGATTTCATCAACGCCGCTGGCAAAAAGCTGTTCTGCCAGCTCGTTGTAGCGCGGCAGATGCGTGGAGGAACAGGTCGGGGTATAAGCGCCCGGAAGGGAGAACACAGCGACGGTGCGATTGGCAAAGATATCCTTGGTCTGGACATCAACCAGCTCGCCGCCCTTGCGCTGTTTGAGGGTCACTTCCGGAACATACTGTCCTTCACGATTTTGCAATTCCATCATTTGCTCCATGTATTATTGAAATACTGCGGTAAAAACACCGCTGCCAGAAAACATCCTGCAGTGTATGGGGTCGAGTCTCATCATGATATTTAAATAAGACAAAGGTCGTAATAGAAAGGGATAATTGGAAAGGTTTGGCTAATGTTATGGCGCAAGCCAGACCCCCCTGTCTTTATCTACTCATCGCCTACCCATGCATGATCCATTGCTATCGATAGCAGTAGTGGATGTGCTCCTGTTTGCGTGGTCCTTCAACCGTCCAGGTCAGATCAAAACCGCCGTCTTTCATGATCAGTTCGCCGCTGTAGAGATCCCGCACGCACAGATGCGGGGAGAGGCTGATCAATCGGTTGTCCTCTACCACGATCAGCGGAAACAGAAACACGGCCTCTTGCTGGCCGCGGCGTTCGTGATAAAGCTCTACGCGATCCTCGATAACCTCAAAGCGGTAGACATTGCTAAAGGCCATCCTGCGGCCGTTGGCATGAGTGAAATGGCCCTGTTCATGAAAGCGAAAAGTGGCGTCGTCACCGCTGACAAGGACCTCTCCGATGCCCTGGCCCGACCAGTCACTGGAGGATTGCGGGCCGGGTGAGGCCGTAAAGGTGAGCTGCCGGGTTGCCTTGAGGCATTCGGTCAGGCGTATAATTGTTGTTAACCTTGAAAATCTATCTGGTTGACAAAGCATATGGGCTATCTACTCGGGGTCACACTATTGTGGTCCTTCTCGTTCAGTCTGATCGGTGTGTATCTGGCCGGTCAGGTGGACAGCTATTTTGCCGTATTAACGCGTATTTCGCTTGCCTGTCTGGTATTTTTGCCCTGGCTTCGTCCGCGCCTGCTGGACCGGCGGCGAACACTGGGGCTGATGGGCGTGGGCGCCGTACAGCTGGGGCTGATGTATGTGTGTTATTACCAGTCCTTTGTGCTGCTCACCGTGCCGGAAATCCTGTTGTTTACCATTTTCACGCCCATCTATATCGCCCTGCTGGATAACCTTCTGTGTCGTCGCCTTGATCTGGTCCAGCTGGCCATGGCCGTACTTGCCGTGCTGGGTGCAGCGCTGATTCGCTATCAGGCCGTTGGCGATGCCTTCTGGACCGGCTTTCTCATGGTGCAGGGCGCCAACCTGTGCTTTGCCATCGGCCAGGTCGGCTACCGACATCTCATGCGCGGTGTTGAAGGATCGTTTCCGGCCCTGAATGTGTTCGGCTGGTTCTACATCGGGGCGCTGCTGGTCGCGGTACCGGCCTGGTGGTGGCTGGGGGATGCTTCCAATCTGCCAACGACATCGGTGCAGTGGGGTGTGCTGGCATGGCTGGGTATGGCGGCCTCGGGCGCGGGCTATTTTTTATGGAATCAGGGCGCTCGACGCGTCGATGCTGCAACGCTGGCCGTCATGAACAATCTGCTGATTCCTGCAGGACTTCTGGTCAATCTGTTGATCTGGAATCGCGAGGCGGACCTTTCCCGCATCGCGCTGGGAGGCGCTGTCATGCTGCTGGCCCTGCTGGGCAGCGAATGGTGGCGCCGGCGTTCAGCCCCGTCACCTTCTGCATCGGCTGAATTTTCATGAGGGTGTGGTTTACCCCTCTGTCGTGCTGAACGCATAATGCCGGCTCGATGAAACAGTCTGGACGGGGCATGACACAGTTCAACCGGATAGGGTTGGTGGGGCGGCCTGACAGTGACAAGGTCGTTGAAACACTTGAGCGTCTGACGGAGTTTCTGACATCGCGCGGGCTTGAGGTGTCTCTGGAAACGGAGACCGCGAGGACCTGCTCGCTGCAACAGGGTGCCAGTCTTTCGCTTGAAGAGATCGGTCGACAGTGTGATCTGGCCATTGTGGTCGGCGGTGACGGCAGTCTGCTGGGTGCCGGGCGCATGCTGTGTCGCTTTAATACGCCCATTCTGGGGGTCAATCGCGGTCGACTGGGGTTTTTGACCGACATCAATCCCGATGAGGTCGAGCATCGCGTTGATGAGGTGCTCAACGGCCAGTATGAGGTGGAGCGGCGGTTTCTGCTGGATACCGAGGTCAGGCGTGATGGCGTGGTCATCGGGTCGGCCTGCAGCCTCAACGATGTCGTGCTCCATCCGGCTGCGGCCGTACGCATGATCGAGTTTGAGCTTTATATCGATCGCCAGTTTGTTTACCGCCAGCGCTCCGATGGTCTGATCGTGGCAACCCCGACGGGGTCCACGGCCTATGCGCTTTCCGGGGGCGGCCCCATTTTGCATCCCCGGCTCGAGGCGATCGTACTGGTGCCGATGTTCCCGCATACCCTGTCGAGTCGACCGATCGTGGTTGACGCTGCAAGTGACATCCTGCTGGAGGTCGTGGACAGCCACGATGCCGAGCTTCAGGTCAGCTGCGACGGGCAGATGAAGGTGGTGGTACAGCCCGGCGACATGATTTCCATTCGGCGCAAGCCTGAATACCTGAAGCTGCTTCATCCGCCGGGATACAGCTATTTCGAAGCCTGTCGCAGCAAGCTGGGCTGGAGCAGTGGCCTTGTTGGTTGAGCCGACTCAAAAAGTGTCTGCCTCGCAGGCCGGTCAGGGGTTTGATCTGATCGGCGATGTTCATGGCTGCGGTGACCTGCTCGAATGTCTGCTGGAGCGGATGGACTATCGGCGACAGGACGGGGTGTACACCCATGACGCCCGGCGCGCCATCTTTCTGGGCGATCTGATCGATCGCGGCCCTCATGTCCAGAAGGTGCTCGACATCGTGCGTCGTATGGTGGATGCGGGCACCGCGCTGGTGGTCATGGGCAATCATGAAGCCCATGCCCTGAAACAGTGCCTGAGAGAAGGGGGGCGCGATTTCACCCTGCCGCGTGTCGGGGGCCGCAGTGAACGGGTCATGCATGAAACGCTCAAGCAGTTTGAGCGAGCGCCCGGGCTTTGGGCCTCATATCTTGAGTGGTTTTTGGAAATGCCACTATGCCTTGAATTCGAGCACTTTCGTGTGGCGCATGCCTGCTGGGACGAGGCATTGCTGCGTTCCTTTCTGGCAGAACGCCCGGATGGTCGGATTGATCGACGGTTTCTGCTGGCGGCAAGTGAGGCGGGCAGCCCCGAACATCGTGTGCTTGACCGCACGACCCGCGGGACACAGCTGCGCTTGCCCAACGGGCACATGATTCGCTCGCTGGATGGCGCTCGGCGAGGCCTGTTTCGCACGCATTTCTGGGCACGCTCCCCGCAGACCTATGGCGATGTGGTCTTTCAGCCCGACCCGCTGCCGCCTGAGTTCGAGGACCGGCCGCTTCGCGACGACGAGCGGCGCAGGCTGGTACATTATGATCCTTCACAGCGCCCGCTGTTTGTCGGTCATTACTGGTGTGAAGGTATTCCAAGTCTGGCAACGCCCAATATCGCCTGTCTGGATTATAGTGCTGTCAGGGGCGGGCGCCTGGTCGCCTACCGCTTTGACGGCGAGTCAGTGCTGGATGCCGGGCGGTTTTGCTGGGTTAGTGCCTGAGAGATAAAGAGAGTCGTTAAATAAAACTCGGATTTTTTGAATGCGTCCGGAACTTTTGAGTCACACTGTCGTCAGAGTAAGTGTTCCCTTGAATGATCCCTTGCTCTTGTCCGGCGGACCCTCTCCGCCGGACTTCTTTTTGTGTTTGTCATTTAACGTTTGAATCCATGAGCATGACAGGCTGGCAGGTTCCAGCCTCAAAGGGAGTCAGCATGCCTCAGGCGCTGCGTTTTCCTCTCGATGCCGATATTGACGGGCTGCGTCACGCACTCTGGAAGCATCGCATCGGCCACCACTACTCGCGTGACCAGAGCGGGCAGGTGCTCTGGCTGATCGAGGATGTTCAGCTCGACCAGGCGCGTGAGCTGATCGACAAGTGGCATCAGGGCGTCGCCATGACGCTGGATGAGCCTCATGAGCCGGTCGCTCGCGCAGGTTCGGTCATGGGGGCACTGCGCTCGGCACCCGTGACCACCCTTGTGATTGTCATGTGCGTGGCCGTCTTTGCATGGCAGGGGATCAATAATATTCAGGCGCTAACGGCGCTGGCCATTGCCCCCATTGCCATCGAGGGGCAGCAGCTTTATGCCTCCACTCTGGGTTATGCCCTGTCACAGGCAGAGATCTGGCGGCTGTTTTCGCCGGCCTTTTTGCATTTCAGCCTGATGCATCTGGTCTTCAACCTGCTCTGGCTCTGGTATTTTGGCCGGCAGGTGGAGGTCCTGCAGGGGCGCTGGCGGCTGCTGGCCCTGTTGATTTCGGGCATGCTGGTGTCCAATCTTGCCCAGTACGCCACCGGCACGGTGCTTTTTGGCGGCATGTCCGGCGTGGTCTATGCACTGGTCGGATTTGTCTGGCTCTATTCGCGTCTGGTGCCTGACAGTGGCTTCCAGTTCCCGGCCATGCTGATGGTGTTCATGGTGGGGTGGCTGGTGCTGTGCATGACGCCGGCGGCCGACTGGCTCGGTTTTGGGAACGTGGCCAACGAGGCCCATCTTGGCGGGCTATTGCTGGGGCTGGCAGCCGGGCTTCTGGGCTCGCGCTTTCACCCGCGTCAGGTAGTGCCCGGAGACAAACACAGGGATATTGACGGATAAACCATGAGCGACATGAATTTCGAGCGCATGATCGAGCAGCTGACGCCGCAAATGTATGAAGGGCTCAAGCGGGGTGTGGAGCTGGGCAAGTGGCCTGATGGTCGCGCCCTGAGCAGTGAGCAGCGCGAGCTGTGTCTCGAGGCGATTCTACGTTTTGAGGCAAGACACAATGTATCGCCCGAGCAGCGCACGGGACACATCGACCGTCATGGCTGCGGCAGTGACCAGCATGGCGAGGCCCAGGGCGACAGCATTAAATGGGTCAATTAGACCTCGAGACGCTCTGGTGTCTTCAAACGCCACCCGATGCCCGACGTGAATGCACCGGGGGGCTGTCCCGCATGGTCATCACGGTGGACGCCGCAGGCCGAGCGCACTATCAGCTGCGTGTCGGTGAGCACAGTCAGCCGCTCAACGTCTGGCTGGGTCACAACATTGCACTGCAGTCCACAGGCCGTATCACCTGCGTTCACTGCCAGCAGCCCACCCGCAAGAGTTTTGGCCAGGGCCATTGCTACCTCTGCTTTCGGCGTCTGGCGCGCTGCGATACCTGCATGATGGCCCCCGAGCGCTGCCACTATTTTCAGGGCACCTGTCGCGAGCCCGAATGGGGCGAGCGACACTGTTTTGCACCCCACGTGGTGTATCTGGCCAGCAGCTCGGGGGCCAAGGTCGGCATTACCAAACCCTCTCAAATGCCCACGCGCTGGCTCGACCAGGGGGCGGTTCAGGCCCTGCCGATTCTGTCAGTGGCGTCGCGTCGACAGTCGGGTATGGTCGAGACGCTGTTTAAAAGCGAAATCAGCGATCGAACCCATTGGCAGCGCATGCTCAAGGGCGAAGTCGCCGATGTTGATCTCATCGCCTTGAGAGATGATCTGATGACCCGGCTGGCCCCGGGGATTGCCTCGCTCAGGGCGCAGTTCGGTGAAGACAATATTCAGGCGCATGGCGAGCAGTCCGTTGCCCGATTTGATTATCCGGTACTGGCTTGGCCCGAACGTGTCAGCGCCTTCAACCTGGACCGCACGCCGCAGGTTGAAGGGCGCCTGATGGGCATGAAAGGCCAGTATCTGATCCTGGATACCGGTGTTATCAATCTGCGCAAATACACCGGCTATCAGGTCAGCGTGACGCTCTCGGCACGTTCATGAGCTCGGTGGCTGGCGGCCCGTCACCTGCCTGGGCTGGCGCTTGCGCTCCATCTGCTCCAGAAACCACGCCATGATGCGCCGGTAAAGCTCTGGCCCCAGCACGACATCTTCTACGCCAACATCCAGATTGGGATTGTCGTTGACCTCGATGACCACTACCCGATCACCGCTTTGCTTGAGATCGACCCCGTAAAGCCCGTTGCCAATCAAACGCGTGGCCTTGAGCGCGGTTTTAATCACCTTCTCGGGTGCACTGGCCGGGTCCATCGTTTCAAATCCACCGCTGCGTACTCTTCCGCCACTGTGGTCATAGATCTGCCAGTGGCCGCGGGCCATGTAGTAGCGGCTGGCAAACAGCACCTGTCCATCCAGAATGCCGATACGCCAGTCGTACTCGGTAGGCATCCACTCCTGCAGGAGCAGCAGGGCCGAATCCTCGAAAAGCCGCCGGGCTTCCTCGATCAACTGCGCTTTGGAGCTGATCTTGACCACGCCGCGGGAAAAGGCACCGTCCGGTATTTTCAGTACCTGTGGGAAGGTGAGGGTATCGGCCAGCGTGTCCAGACGATCAAGGTCGCTGCGGTTGAGCAGGTGGCCCTCGGGCGCCGGGATACCCCTGGCGCGCAGCAGGGCATGCAGATAGACCTTGTTGGTACAGCGAAGGATCGACTGAGGATCATCAATCACGACCAGCCCTTCGTGTTCGGCGCGCCGCGCCATGCGCCAGGTATGATGATCGAGCTGCGTGGTTTCCCGAATGAACAGGGCATCGAATTCGGCCAGCCTGCCTTCATCACGACGGGTGATCAGGCTGACATCAATGCCCATCGAGCGCCCTGCGCGAATGAACTGCTTGATCGCACTCTTGTTGCTGGGCGGCATGGCCTCCTTCGGGTCAACCAGAATGGCCAAGTCATAACGATAGCGTCGTTTGGCGGCAGGTGTGCGCCAGACCTGGCGCGAGTGGCCGTTAAGGGCCCGCGCAAAGCGGTCTTCCTCGTCCGGTGCAATGTCTCTCAGCGACAGCGCTTTCAGCCGCGCCAGTCGCCAGTCACCGTGGCGCCGGGTAAACCGTGCCTCCATGATCGGACAGGGTAAATGCGAAAAGAGCCGGCGTCCGAGTCTTGCCAGCGCCTCATTGCCGGTATCGCCAAAGAAAAGTCGCAGATCCAGTCGATCTCCCTGCAGGGCGCCGCGGCGGTCCAGGTCGGCCATCATGTCGTTGAGGCCGTCCAGCTGCAGATCGATCAATGCCTTGCGCTTGAGCTGATTGAGCGTTTCCACATCAGGTTGCACGCGCTGTCCGCGCGCCTGGGCCAGTAGCGAGACGTAGTAGCCGGTTTCCAGATAGTCCAGCCCGCTGCACAGGTTGATGACGTGCGTGGAGCGATCCTGATCGGTGGTTTCTTCCAGTGCCAGAAAGTCATCGGCGCTGACCAGATCATCACTGGGATAGTAGGGACGCCAGTCGCTGGGGTGATCCACAACAATACGCAAACGTGACATGACGCACTCCGCAGCCCAATGGAAATATGCGCATCATAGGACGCCACCGGTCATCGTGGAATAGCACCGAGGACTCGGAAGAGACAGTTTTGATCATGACGGCAGCACGGGCCAGCGGTCAGGCGGTTCATGAGCGGTCAAAAGGCAGTCACGAAAGGCAGAGGCGGGGGGTTGCGGTACAAATGCACCACATGGCAGGGTTCTTGCGCCGTGGAGATGATAGGATTGCCGCCTTTTGGATCCTGACCTGGAGAACAACGCATGGCTTTCACGCTGCGTGCAGCGGAGGGTAGGGATGCGACGGCACTCAATGCCCTGGAACGCATCTGTTTTGGTGATGACGAAGACAGCTTCAGCCCCTCGCAGCTGAAATATCTGGTCACAAAGGCCAACGCCCAGACGCGTCTGATCATCGATGACGACGGGGCCCTGATGGGGTACGGCACGCTGCTGTTTCGACGCAACGAGAAAAAGGCGCGTCTTTACTCCTTTTGTTTGCATCCGGACGTTCGCGGTCAGGGGCTGGGGCAGCGTCTGCTGCTGGCGCTGGAGGCGGTGGCCCTGACGCGTGGCTGTGACAGCATCTATCTGGAAGTGCGTGCCGATAACCGTGCTGCCATTTCGCTGTATCGGCGCATGGGCTATGAGGTCCTGCACTGGATGGAAGATTATTATCACGATGGCTGTGCGGCCTGGAAAATGCTGCGCAGTCTGGGTGAGGGCGACGGCGCGGCCGCCTAGCCCCCTGAGGCCTTGCGGGCAGTCGAGGCAGGGTTGGTGACAGGCGTTTCGAACGCTATGATCGGCAGTTCACGTTTTCGCGGGAGTGTGGCATGTCAGGTCTTTCTCCGGATCCCGCCGCGGATCATCGCGCGCGCTCTCCGGTCAATCGTGCCCTCTGGATCGTGCTGGCGGCGCTTTGTTTCGGGATCGGGATACTGGGTATCTTTTTGCCGCTGCTGCCGGCCACTGATTTCATGCTGCTGGCGGTGATCTGTGCCTCAAAGGGCTCAAAACGCTTTGAGCGCTGGATTCGGCGCAATCGTTTCGCTGGGCCATTGATCCGGGCATGGGAAGAGGAGCGCGCCATTCCCCTGCCGGCCAAACTCGTGTCGATCGCCATGATGTTTTTCAGTGCCTGGGTCATCTGGATTCATACCGGTTTCAACTGGGTCTTCTGGCTGCTGTTGATGGTACTGACGGTCGTGGGAACGTTCGTGGCGACGCGGCCGCTGCCTTCCGGGAAGCCCCATGCTTCCCATGACTGATGCTTCAGATGCTCTTTGTGCTTCAGATGCCCTGTGTGCCTCCGTGGTTATCGGGCGCGCCACTGCCGGGCTGGTACGCCTGTACGTGGTTGCCTCGCCGAGCAGACCGTCTTGCGGGAAGGTGCCATGCGCTATCTCTGGATAGGTCTTGCGGGCATTTGCTTTGCGCTGGGTACGGCGGGCGTCATCGTGCCGCTGCTGCCGACCACGCCCTTCATGCTGGCCGCCGTGGCGCTGGCATCAAAAGGCTCACCGCGTTTCGCGCGCTGGATTCGACAGCACCGGCTGGCCGGCCCTGCCATCAAACACTGGGAGCATGAGCGCGCCATTTCGCCGCGGGCCAAGGGGCTGGCAGTGGTGACCCTGGTCTTCAGCGCCGGCGTGATCTGGATCACCATTCCTTCTCTGGCCGTACGTATTGGTGTGACTCTGCTGCTGGTAGGGATTGGCAGCTGGCTTGTCACACGGGCCACCCCCTCGCAGCGCCATAAACCCTGAGCCCGCTTTTCCGAGCGCATGCGCTTTGAGCCGGTGAGGGCTTGCGGCGTACACTAGGACCACGATCGACCCATTTCAGGAGCCTTTCATGGCCGAGCCGCAAGCCATCTATCTAAGCGATTACCGCCCCCCGGCCTACCACGTCGACAAAACGGAGCTGACCTTTGACCTTGACCCGCAGGCCACGCGGGTCAGGGCGCGTCTTCATGTAACGCGTCATCCCGAGTCCGAGGCGCAGGCAGCCTTGACGTTACACGGTCATGGGCTGACCACCGAGCGCATTGCCATTGATGGCCAGGCGCTGCTGGAAAGTGAATATCGCATTGAAGCGGATCAGCTGATCATCGACCAGGTGCCGGAAACGTTCGTGCTGGATACGGAAGTGATCATCGATCCGACCAGTAATACGGCGCTGGAAGGACTTTATGTTTCCGGGCCGATGTTTTGCACCCAGTGTGAGCCCGAAGGCTTTCGTCGCATTACCTGGTACCCTGATCGACCTGACGTGATGGCCGTGTTTACCACCACGGTCATTGGGGACAGGCAGCGCCAGCCAGTGCTGCTGTCCAACGGCAACCCCATCGAGCGCGGCGAGCTGCCGGATGGCCGCCACTTCGTCACCTGGGAAGACCCACACCCCAAGCCCGCTTATCTTTTTGCGCTGGTGGCCGGCTCGCTGGAATGCGTGCGCGACAGCTTTACCACCATGAGCGGGCGCGAAGTGGCACTCGAACTCTGGGTTGAAGCGCAGAATCTGGAAAAGACCGACTGGGCCATGGCTTCGCTCAAGCGTGCCATGAAGTGGGACGAAGAGGCCTACGGGCGCGAGTACGATCTGGATCTGTTCATGATCGTCGCCGTGGACGACTTCAACATGGGCGCCATGGAAAACAAGGGGCTCAATATCTTCAACAGCGCCGCGGTGCTGGCCAATCCGCAGACCACGACGGATGCCACCTTCCAGCGCATTGAAGGAATCGTGGCGCACGAGTACTTCCATAACTGGTCGGGCAACCGGGTCACCTGCCGCGACTGGTTCCAGCTGGCGCTCAAGGAAGGCTTTACCGTCTTTCGTGATCAGAGCTTTTCTTCAAGCATCAACTCGGCACCGGTCAAGCGCATCGAGGACGCCGCGCTGATGCGCACGCTGCAGTTTGCAGAAGATGCCGGTCCTACCGCGCATCCGGTGCGGCCCGATCACTTTATCGAGATCTCGAACTTCTACACCCTGACCATTTATGAAAAGGGTGCCGAGATCGTGCGCATGCTTAGCCATCTGCTGGGCGAAGAGACCTTCCGCCGCGGCAGCGATCTCTACTTTGAGCGCTTTGATGGTCAGGCCGTACGCGTCGAGGATTTTGTCGAGACCATGGCCGAAGTGTCAGGCGAAGACCTGACCCAGTTCATGCGCTGGTACGCCCAGGCAGGGACCCCGCAGCTGACAGCGCGCAGTGATTACGATGCCGAAAAGCGCCGTTTCACCCTGACCATCGCTCAGCAAACGCCGCCCACGCCCGGGCAGGAGCACAAGCAGCCTCAGCATGTGCCGGTGCGCATGGGTCTGATGGCGGCTGATGGCCAACCTGTCGAGCTGATCATCAACGGTGAATCGCACGGTACCGATACCGTGCTGCATCTGCGTGAGGCCGAGCAGCAGTGGGTCTTTGAAAACGTCGATGCGGGTGCTGTGCCCTCGCTGCTACGCGGATTCTCGGCGCCGGTGCGTCTTGAGTATCCCTGGTCGCGCGATGAGCTTTCGCATCTGATGCGCTTTGACGAGGATGGCTTTAATCGCTGGGACGCCACCCAGAGACTGGCGCTGATCGCGATCGAAGAGATGATGGCGGCTCATCAGCGTAATGAACTCATGGCGCTGGATGCGCGGCTGATCGAGGCCTTTCGTTATCTGCTGCGTGAGCCCACCGATGACAGGGCGGTACTGGCCGAAATGCTGCGCCTGCCCAGCGAGGCATGGATTGCCGAGCAGCAGCGTCGCGTGGATATCGATGCCATTCACGGCGCCCGTCGCGCAGCGATCGAACAGCTGGCGGATAACCTTTTCCCCGAGTTCGAAAGCGTCTATCACGCCAATCAGCAAAGCGAGGCGTACGCGCCCACGCCCGAGCAGATGGCCTCGCGTAGCCTCAAAAACGTGGCGCTCTCCTATCTGGTTGCCAATGGTGAGGTTGAGGCGCTCAACATGGCCCGGGCCCAGTATGAGGCCGACGACAACATGACGGACGTGCGCGCGGCGCTGACGCTGCTGGCGCATTCCGATCGAGCCGATCTGGGGGATCCGGCCATTCGCGCCTTTGGCGAGCGCTGGGCCCATGATTCACTGGTGATGGATCAGTGGTTTGCCACGCAGGTAACACGTCCGCAGGCGGATGCGCTGGAGCGCGTCCGCTTTCTGATGGACCATCCGGCCTTTTCCATCAAAAATCCCAATCGGGTACGGGCGCTGATTGGTGCCTTCACCCAGCAAAATCGGGTCAATTTTCATCGTCTCGATGGAGAGGGGTATCGGCTGCTGGCGGACGTGGTCATCGAGCTCAACCGGCTCAATCCGGAAATTGCCGCGCGCATGATTGTGCCACTGACGCGCTACCATCGTCTGGATGAGAAGCGTCAGGCATTGATGCGAGGTGAGCTCGAACGCATTCGCGCTGAAAACCTCTCACGCAATGTGTTTGAGGTAGTGGAGAAGGCGCTGGCCTGAGATTGCCTTGATGGTCATGCAAAACGGCGCCCGATGGGGCGCCGTTTTTTTTGATGCCAGCGGCCGAGCCGTGTCGGGCGCCGTCAGTGTCCGGCATCGACTCAGGGCGTGATGGCGCGAGTCGCGTCGGTAAAGCCCAGCAGTGAAATATTGGTGTCCAGACGCTTGCCGTTGGGATCAAACATGCTGACCGTTGCCTTCGTGCCGCCACGCAGCTGGCTGAGCAGCTGACCCTGCAGGGGTAGGTCGGCGCGGCAGGCATCGTCCATGCAGACCTGGTAGGGAAAGGGAATTTCCTTGCCGTTGTCGACCTGAAGCTGCATGCCGGGTGCCAGGCGTACGCCCAACGGCAGTAAAAAGACCATGACCGGATCGCTGCCTTCCGGCGGATAGGCCACCACCACCCGCATGACAGGCCGGTTGCTGCTGGGGCTGTTGACCAGCTGTGTCATGGTGCAATGTGCATCATTGCCGCCGCCTTTCGGGCAGCGTACTTCCCAGTCCCTGAACTGCTTGATATCAGCATCCGGTGCGTTTTGTGGCTGCGCCTGGGCAGTGGGCACCATGTAAAGGGAAAATAGCGTCGCCATCAGGGCCATAATCCCTGAAGCCGAAATGCGGCGTAACAGCATGTGCAGTCTCTCCTGTAAATGACGGGCACGGGGATGGCCTCGCATGTCGCCCAACCCGAAGCGCTACACACTAAGCCCTGACGAGCGTTTTATAAAGTCCTGCCGCTGGCGAAGAAGATGGATGCCTTGTCTGACGAGATGGGCAGGGGCCGACGCGAATTATCAGTGTGCCACCAGATCCGTGGAGATGGGGCGATTACCAAAGACCGGGCGCAGCACAAAATTGGAGTGTACGCCGGTGACGCCTTCGATCGGGGTAATGTGTTCCAGCAGCAGGCGCTGGTAGTCATCCATGTCTTCAACGCGAATCTTGAGCTGGTAGTCGACTTCCTGACCGGTAATCATCAAGCATTCGATGACCTCGGGCAGGGCCGCGACTCGCTGCTCAAAATTGGCAAAGCGCTCGGGCGTATGGCGATCCATGGAAATGTGGACGAGCGCCATCAGACGATAGCCCAGCCTTCGGGCGTCGACCTGGGCCTGATAGCCGGTAATCAATCCGCTCTCTTCAAGCGTGCGGACCCGTCTCAGGCAGGGCGACGGTGACAGGCCTACACGATCGGCCAGTGCCTGATTGCTGATACGGCCCTCGCTTTGCAGTATTTCAAGGATATGCCGATCATAGCGATCAATCGCAATTCCGGGTTGTCTTTCGGACATTTATTGGTGCCTTTTGCTAAAAATATATTCAATATTGGCATTATATTGCTTTAAAGGGGCGGTTTGCCACGATAATCGCAAGGACCTGTCAGGATGACGGCGCTATACTGTTCTCACTGCCACAAGCAGTGCCGATTCGGCGCATGGGATGGCTTCACAAGAGCAGATCCCGATGACGTCCCTGTTCAGGCATGAGACATCCCTTCAGCGCTTAATCAGAGGTAGACATGACTGCTTTCAATCATCGCAAGTACAGCCCTGCGCCACGTGTGCCCGCCTTCAACCGCCAGTGGCCCGATCGTGATCTTGAATCCGCGCCAATCTGGGTCAGTGAAGATCTTCGCGATGGCAACCAGGCGCTACTGGAACCGATGAGCGTTGAGCAGAAAAAGCGCTTCTGGAAGCAGATCATTCGCGTCGGCATCAAGGAAGTCATGGTCGGCTTTCCCTCTGCCAGTCAGCCCGACTATGACTTCGTACGATGGCTGATCGAGGAAGATCAGATTCCCGAGGATGTCACCATTGCCGTATTGGTGCAGTGTCGTGAGCATCTGATCGAGAAGAGTTTTGAAGCGCTGGTGGGCGTCAAACGCGCCATTATCCACTTGTACAACTCGACTTCGACCACCCAGCGCGAGCGCGTTTTTGAAATGGACCGTGATGGCATCATCAACATCGCGGTCAGCGGCGCACAGTGGGTCAAGGCGCATGCCGAGCGCTATCCTCAGGTCGACTGGCGTTTTGAGTACACGCCGGAAAGCTTTTCCAGCACCGAGATCGATTTTTCGCTGGCCATCTGTGAAGCCGTCATGGACGTGTGGCAGCCTACACCGGATAACCGCTGCATCCTGAATCTGCCCAATACGGTGGAAGTGGCAGGGCCCCATCATCACGCCGACCAGATCGAATATTTCTGTCAGAACATCAGCCGTCGCGACAGCGTGATCATCTCGGTGCATACGCACAATGATCGTGGCGGTGCAGTGGCCGCTGCAGAGCTTGCCCTGCTGGCCGGTGCTGAACGCGTTGAAGGGACGCTGCTCGGCAACGGCGAGCGTACCGGCAACATGGATATCGTCACGCTGGCGATGAATCTCTATAGTCAGGGCATCGACCCGGGGCTTGACCTGTCACGTCCGGACGAGATCATTCAGGTGGTGACCGAGTGCACCGGCATTACCATGCATCCGCGCCACCCCTGGGTCGGCGAGATGGTCTACACCGCCTTTTCCGGCAGCCACCAGGACGCCATTCGCAAGTCGCTTAAAAAGCAGGGCGATGACGAGCCCTGGCAGGTGGCCTATCTGCCGATCGACCCGCGCGATATTGGTCGCGACTATCAGGCCGTGATTCGCGTCAACAGCCAGTCGGGCAAGGGCGGCATGGCCTTTTTGCTGGAGCGTGATTATGGCATCAGCCTGCCACGCTGGATGATGCTGGCGCTGGCGCCCTACGTGCAAAAGGAAAGCGAGCGTTTGAGTGGTGAGCTTTCCAGCGAGTCCATCCGTCGAATGCTGTTTTCCACGTTCATGCGCGAAGGCCCGCTGTCACTGGTCGATTACCGCCTGTCACGTGCCAGTGAAGAGGGGCTGTCGATCACGCTGGAGCAAAACGGCGAGCGCCTGACGCTGGAAGGCAGCGGTAACGGTGCGATGTCGGCCTTCATGAATGCATGGCAGCGCCACAGTGGCCAGCAGGTCGGCATTCTTGATTACAGCGAACACTCGCTGGGCGAGGACAGTGATGCCAATGCCATTGCCTTTGTGCAGCTTAACGTGGATGGTCAGCGAATCTGTGCCGTGGCCGAAGACAGCGATACCGTCAGTGCCTCGCTCAAGGCCGTGATTGCAGGGATCAACCTGTGCAATGAAGCCACTCATGCCCGGGATGGTCTGACGGCCATCGCCGATAGCGCCAGCGCCTGACAAGCCTGAAGCATCAAGCGTTAAAAAAGGCCTGTTGCCCGAGTGGCAACAGGTCTTTTGGGTCTTTTGTCTCAATCTGTCTTTTGAATCCATCGACGTCTTCTGACTCAATAGGGCGAGGTCAGCAGCATCTGGACATCGGCGTCCATGGGGATCCGAAAGCTGCTGGCGCCAAGGACAAGCTGGTCGGCAAGACGCACGAGTCGGGCATTGACGAAGACTTCGCCGCGGGCCACCGCATAGGTGCCCAGCAAAACAGCGCTGGCATTGTAGTTGTTGCCCAGGCGCTGCACATTGCGAGACAAAATCATCTCGCCTGCGTACTCCTCGATATAAAGACTGTCGCGCAGCTTGACCTCAATGACGTTCAGACCCTGTTCGACCAGTTTGGAGGTCATGGCCTCCGAGAGCGTACGTCCCAGCGTGGAGGAGCGCCCCAGCTGATCCACGTCAACGAACGTGGTGGCGATGATGGTATCGCTGGGTGCCAGCCGGCCATGGGTATTCTTGACCAGCCGCTCGGCAGCGGTATCAACCTGAGAAAGCAGGGTGGGTCGTTCTGGAGTTCGATTGTAGCTCGGCAGTTCAGCACAGCCGGTCAACAGTACTGATAAAAGCAGTGCCAGCATCAGGGAGAGTCCAGACAGTCGTTGGCTTACCATTGCGATGAGACCCTCAGCCCGTTCCGGCTTTCGTAATGCTCGCTGTCACCGGCATTGATGTAATAGATGTTGGAAGACGAATACAGCAGCGTATCGAATTCGCTTGCCCGGGTGGTAATGATGACTTCCGTATTGCCCACCTCGGTGATGTTGCCGCCGAAAGCGTCAAGCAGCGCCGCACCCGGAATCAGTGCCAGAGCAGGTTCCGACCAGTGCTTGAGAGGCTGGAAGGCCCATGCAACGCCCGCGGCGAGGAAGGTAAAGGTCCCCGGCGGGCGGCGGATGTAGCCGCGGTCGCTATGGGCGACGACCTGAACTGCAGGATTAATGATTACGGCGCCTTCGGGCTGCGTGCTGACCAGTGCCCCCTGCTGTACCAGCTGGCTTTCCAGCAGCGAATGATAGCCACGTTCAAAGGGGGTGGCCGGCTGCGGCGAGAAGACGTACAGGGGCCTGCTGCGAAGGCGCTGGTTGGCCATGATGCCGTGGGCTTCGTTGCGAGCCAGCACTTCCCAGTGATGGGCCGCCTGCATGCGCTGTTGATCGCTCATCTCCCAGGTGGTCGCCATTGGGACCTGGGACGTATTGACTTCAAAGCAGCCGCTTAATGTGGCTGCCAGGCAGATGGCCCCCCAGATCCGTAACGACATCAGTTCCCTTCCCCTGGTGGCGCAGGCCCGGCGGGCCTGCGTCATGGTTGATCAGGAAGGTCTTATCGGCCACAGGGCATCCGGCTTGAGGCTGGCCGCAAGGTTTGTCGATCTTCATGGCCCTGCAGCCATCGACTGAAAGGGCCGCCACTGCGTGGCCAGTGGCATCAGGGAATCAGCCAGGACAGCACCAGAAGCCCCAGTACCAGCCAGATCAAGCCGCCAATGATGCCGCCACGCAGCAGGGCGCGTACGCCATTGACCAGCAGCAAAAGGCCAATGACCAGAATGGCCAGACTGAACATGGAAGGACTGATGCCCAGCGAGCCGGTGAGTCCATCGATGAAACCATCCATGGCGCCGAAAAGGTTGGCAAAAATGGAGGCCAGAAACTCAACGATGGCACGAATGATATTGCCCAGTGTTTCGCCGACCCAGCTGAAAAAACCGTCTGACTGCATGGTGAAGTTTCCGCTAAAAAATGAGCGCGCGTCAGGCGCTGGTGATGCCTGCCTGCGCGCGCAGCCAGGCAATTTCCTGATCCCAGATGGCCGGTTCAACGGTTTCCAGAATCATGGGGATGCCGTCAATCCGGGCATCCTGCATGATGGCTTTGAAAGCGTCACTGCCGATGTTGCCCTGACCCAGACTGTGATGACGATCCACGCGACTGCCCAATGTGCTTTTGGCATCGTTGAGATGCATGCCGCGCAGATACTGGAAACCGACCACGGCGCCCAGTTCATCCAGCACTGCACGTGTTGAGGCCTCGGTGCGCAGGTCATAGCCGCCGGCGAAGGCGTGACAGGTGTCGATGCACACGCCTACCCGTGACTTGTCATCCACCTGTTCGATGATTTCGGCCAGCTGCTCGAAACGATAGCCCAGATTGCTGCCCTGACCGGCGGTATTCTCGATCACGGCCGTAACGCCGCGGGTTTGCGCCAGCGCCTCGTTGATGGACTCGGCAATGATCTTCAGGCACTCGCTTTCGCTGATCCTGCGCAGATGGCTGCCCGGGTGGAAGTTGAGCAGGGTCAGGCCGAGCTGTTCACAGCGCTGCATCTCATCGAGAAAGGCAGCGCGTGATTTGGCCAGCGCTTCTGCTTCCGGATGGCCCAGATTGATCAGATAGCTGTCATGGGGAAGAATCTGTTCGGGGGTGAAACCCTGCTGCCGGCACGCCGTTTTGAAAGCGTCAATAACGTGCTCATCCAGCGGTTTGGCCTGCCATTGACGCTGATTTTTGGTAAACAGGGCAAAGGCGTTGGCGCCAATGTCCACGGCGCGTTTGACTGCCTGGTCAACGCCGCCGGCGGCGCTGACGTGTGCTCCGATATATTTCATGTGCTACCTGACACAACCTTGCTGCTTCTGGAAGGCGTCATGGTACGCAATCCTTTTGATGAGTGCTTGAATGGTGCTGATAGCACGGATCTGACGAATGGAAAAAGGGCGGGTTCAAGCCCGCCTTTTTAATGTGATGGCAATAGGACCGCTTTATTGCTGCTGAATCAGTCCTGCGCCTTCCTGTCGGCCTGCTTTTTTTTGTGGTGACGCTGAATCAGGCCCTGCTTGCGCTCCTTCTGGGCTTCCAGATCGCCCCGGATCTGGGCGTGGCTGATCAGGGCAAAGATAAAGGTGCCGCCCACCACGTTGCCGGCAAGCGTTGGCAGACCAAAGCGTAAAAGGAAATCACTCCAGTCGGCATTGCCAGAAAACACCATGTAAAACATTTCACTGGCACCGACAACGATATGTGCAAAGCCGCCAATGGCCATGACGTAAGTAATGATCAAAATAATCCAGACCTTGGCCTGGTCGGCGGCCGGAATCAGCCATACCAGTGTGGCAATCATCCAGCCGGCCAGAACGGCGCTTGAAAACATCTCAAATGGCGTTTTTTCCATGAGATGCTTGCCCAGCGTAATAAAGGCATCGTGTGTGGCGGGATCGAACATCGGCATGTTCAGAAAGGTGATGGCCGAAAGAGCCGCTCCTATCATATTGCCAATCAGAACCACGCCCCAAAGACGCCCCAGTGCGCCGAAATTGGCAAACGTGGGATGACTCATGACCGGCAAAACGGCCGTGACGGTATTTTCGGTAAAGAGCTGCTGGCGGGCCAGGATCACGACGATAAAGCCGACCGTGTAGCCCAGACACTCGATCATAAAGCCGGCTCCGGAGTCCGGCAGCTGGGCGTGCATGAGACCGCGCGCCACCATGGAAAAGCTCATGGAGATGCCGGCGGCAACGGCTGACCACAAAAGCGCCATCGAGTCTCGTGCCAGTTCCTTTTGACCATCCTTGCGAAGACGCTGGTGAACCGCTGCGGCCTGGGAAGGCAGCTCGCGGGCTTCCTCCTCTTCACTTTTCTGACCATCATCAGAATCAGCCTCTGACGTCGAATCCTGTTGTTCCTGTTCCGGCGCTTCGGTATCTACACCGCCTTCAAAGTCATCCTCAGCGGTCTGGTTTTTTTCCTGGTTCATGAGCGTGCCTTTTTGTTATCACAATGATGAATGAGCTTAGCGTAGCTGCGCCCTTTCCAAACTGACAGAAGGTGTTGGCCGGCTCTGATGTAGTCTGTACAGTGCCGACTCGTCTTCTCAATGAGTCTGATAATGGGCACTTCCTTCGCCAGTCGCCGCCTGATTGCCATGATGATGGCGCTGATCGTGCTTACTCCCATGGGGGTTGATATCTTTTTGCCCTCGCTGCCTTTGGTGGCGCAGGACTTTGCCACGAATACCGCCGGCATCAAGTGGTCCATCACGCTGTATCTGATCAGCATGGGAGCAGGGCAGCTGATGGCCGGCCCGCTGGTCGATGGTCTGGGGCGGCGGCCCATGGCCATCACGGGGGCGCTGATTTATGGGCTGGCCGCGGCGCTGTGCCTGATGGCCGATCACATCACGCTTTTTTATCTCGGAAGGCTGCTGCAGGGGCTCGGTGCCTCTCTGGCGACCGTGGTGGCCTTTTCTTGTGTGCGGGATCGTTTTGACGGTGACCGGCGCGCCGGTATCTACAGTTTTCTGAATGCTGCAGTGTGCGTGGTGCCGGCTCTGGCGCCGCTATTGGGCAGCCTGCTGGCAGCCTTCTGGCACTGGCGGGCCAGCTTTCTGTTCATGGTGGTGTTTGCGCTGGGGGTTGCGCTGTTTTGTCTCTGGGGGCTGGAAGAGACCCGGCCATCCGGCAAGCATAAAAGTCGTCTTTCCCACTACGGGCGTGATGTGGTTACCATCCTGCGAGACCGCCAGTTTGTCTTTCATGTGCTGATTGCCATGACCGGCATGACGGTCATCCTCATTTATGTCACGACGGCGCCGATATTACTGATGGATCAGGCCGGCCTTGACGAGCTGGCCTTTGGTGGCTGGTTTGGCGCCGTGGCGGCCATCAATGTGGTGGCTTATTTTCTGGCGCCCCGTTTGATTAAGCGTCTGGGCCAGCACCGGGCCATTCACGCGGGGCTTGCCGTGATGGTGATTGGCGGTTTTTTGCATGCCTTTTTTTATAGTCTTGCAGGCCCGGGTGTGGCCGCCTTCATGCTGCCCAACGCCGTCATGGTGACCGGTTTTTCACTGACGCTTGGCGCAGCGCTGAGTCTGGCTCTTGAGCCATATGCGGACAGGGCGGGGCTTGCCTCATCGCTGGCGGGATGCTGCCAGATGGGCGGCGGGGCGCTGCTGGCCTCGCTTTTGACGCTTTTGCCGATTTCTCCCCAATGGATACTGGCGCTGACCGGCATTGTGGGCGCAGGGGGACTTTTATTGACTTCATTGAAGGCATTTCATCGGCGTCAGGCGCTGGCATGACAGGTTAAGTCTATTGTCGGCATGTCACCGAGCGGTAAAAAAAGACAGCGTTTCATTATGACTACTGAGAAAAAGGGCCGCGGGCGCTAGAATGGCGTTCAAGTGTGCGCTCGCTCAGGCACATATTTTGGAATGCTGCGGCATTCTGAGCCATATTGTGCGCCGGGAAGTGGCGTAAAATGCTGCACCTGAGCTGCTGGTATAAAGGTGCAGGGTCGTGGTAAACAGGCCTGCGAAATTCAATAAAGCATACGCTGTCATGCAGGGCTGCCCTGAGCTTTTTTCCTGCATGGTGGTGACCGTATGAACCAGACCTTTTTTAAATATCAGGGCACTTCAAGGATGCTTATGAGGAATGTTGCTGTGACGTCTTATCTGAAAACCTCCGGTAGTTTCGCGGCTTACGCTACCCTGAAAAAAAGTGCCATGCTGGCGTTCGGGGTAGCCTCGCTGTTCTCCGCTCAGGCCGTGCTCGCATTTGACTTCAACGATGTCAGTCAGGAGGCTCAGGAGCTTGCACAGCGTGGATACACTGCGCCTCAAAGCAATCTTCCGGGGTCCCTTGCCGGTCTGAACTTTCAGCAGTATCAGCAGATTCAGTACAAGCCTGCCCAGTCGCACTGGCGCAGTGATAACCTGCGATTTGATCTGGGGTTCTTTCACGAAGGCATGCACTACAACACGCCCGTGACCATCAATGAAGTCAATGGCGATGATGTGCAGGAGCTGAAATTCTCTCCGGACAATTTCAACTACGGCAATCTTGATGTCGACAAGTCAAAGTTCAAGGACCTTGGCTTTGCCGGTTTCAAGATCAATTATGGGGATAACCCCGACAAGAAAAACGAGTCGATGGTGTTCCTTGGCGCCAGCTACTTCCGCGTGGCCGGCCAGAACCAGCGTTACGGGCTTTCAAGCCGCGGCCTTGCCGTGGACACCGGACTCAATTCGGGCGAAGAATTTCCGCGTTTCAAGGAGTTCTGGGTCGTCAAGCCGCAGGGTGATGATCGTTATCTGACCATCTACGCACTGCTGGATTCACCCAGTGCCACCGGCGCCTATCGCTTCATCCTGCGTCCGGGTCAGGACAGCGTGGTTGATGTGCAGTCGCGTCTTTTCCTGCGTCGCCAGGTCACCAAGCTGGGCATTGCGCCCTGACCAGCATGTACCTGTTCGGTCCCGAGCAGCCCTCCAGCGACAGCAATTATCGTCCTGCCATTCATGACTCCAATGGCCTGCAGCTGGCGACCGGTGACGGGCAGTGGCTGTGGCGTCCGCTGGCCAATCCGAAGCGTCTTTCCGTGGATACCTTCCCGGCCAACAATCCGCGCGGGCTCGGGCTTTTGCAGCGTGATCACGAGTTCGACAACTATCAGGACGTTGAGAATCGCTACGAGCTGCGTCCCAGTGCCTGGATCGAGCCGCAAAACAGCTGGGGTGATGGTCAGGTAGAGCTGGTGCAGATTCCGACCCCGGACGAAACCAACGACAACATTGTCAGCTTCTGGCGTCCGACCCAGGAACTGCCGACCAATCAGCCGCTGGATTTCAACTACACCATCAACTGGACGCTCAACGAATCGCGCTACCACACACCTGATCTGGGCTGGGTGGCTCAGACCCGTCGTGCGCGTGGTGAAACCGTCCAGGACAATCTGGTACGTAAAAGCGATGACAGTACGCTGTACGTGATCGACTTTGTGGGCCCGAACCTCAAGTCGCCGGGCAGCAATGACAACATTCAGGCGGACGTCAATGCCGGTGACAATGGCCAGATCGTACGCAGTGAAGTGACTCGCAACCCTGCCATGGGCGGCTATCGCCTGAAGCTGAGCGTCAAGGCCAATGACACCTCAAAGCCGGTCAACATGAAGGCTTTCCTGAAAAATGGTGACTCGCGCCTGACAGAAACCTGGAACTACGTGTTGCCTGCCAATGAGTGATGACGCCTACTCAAGCCCGGCCCGGGCGTATCTCGAGCGCCTGGCGCTCGGGACCCGGGAGCTGGGTAATCGACGAGAGCTGCTGGAACTGGCTTCTCAGGATACGCCGCTGTTCAGGGTGCATGACGAGATCGGCAAGCAAAGTCTCTTGCAGGATGATCCGTCCAGTGCCTCTGTACTCCGGCGTCTGGAGCTTGCCTATGGGACAGCACCTCTGGCACCCCCTGAGGTGCTTGGAACTGACAAGGTCGGCCGTGTCTGTCTCAAGACCATGCCGCCCATCGAGCGTACCTCGATTGCCCCTCATCCCTGGACCACCAGCCCGATCAAGCGCTTGAGGAAGGGGTATCACCTGCGTCGCGGCAATCTGAAGCCGCGTGTGCGCAAGACCCAGGCGCCCGAAGCTCCTACGGCACCGCGCTGGAAGATGGTCGGCACCATGCGTCGCTGGACGCTGCTGCTGCTGGTCATGGTGCAAAGTTCCGTGGCGGTCTGGTACATGAGCACCGTTTTGCCCTATCAGGGCGCGCAGCTGCTGGAAGTGGTGGAGCTTGTGCTCTTTGCGCTGCTGTTCTGCTGGGTGTCGGCCGGTTTCTGGACGGCACTGATGGGATTTTTCCAGCTTCTCAAGGGGCGGGATAAATACAGTATTTCGGGGACCAGTACCGGTGATGAGCCGATCGACCCCTCGGCCAGAACGGCCATTGTCATGCCGATCTGTAATGAGGACGTCAATCGCGTTTTTGCAGGGCTCAAGGCGACCTATGAGTCCGTCCAGCGCAGTGGCAACATCGAGCACTTTGATTTTTATGTGCTCAGTGACAGCTATGACCCTGACACCTGCGTGGCAGAGAACCATGCCTGGCTGAGGCTCTGCCGAGAGGTCGGCGGGTTTGGTCGGATCTACTATCGTCGTCGTTCGCGCCGAGTGAAGAAAAAGAGCGGCAACATCGATGATTTCTGCCGTCGCTTTGGCGCCAAGTATCGCTACATGCTGGTCATGGATGCCGACAGTGTCATGAGTGGTCGCTGCCTGACTCGACTGGTACAGCTGATGGAAGCCAATCCGGACGCCGGTATTATTCAGTCAGCGCCGCTGGCCGCGGGCAGTAACAACCTCTATGCACGTTTGCAGCAGTTTGCCACGAGGGTTTACGGGCCGCTTTTCACGGCGGGCCTGCACTTCTGGCAGCTGGGGGAATCCCACTACTGGGGGCATAATGCGATTATTCGCGTTGAACCCTTCATGTATTACTGCTCGCTGGCGCCACTGCCGGGCAAGGGCGCCCTGTCGGGTGAAATCCTCTCCCATGACTTTGTCGAAGCGGCACTGATGCGTCGTGCCGGCTGGGGCGTCTGGATTGCCTATGACATGCCGGGCAGCTATGAAGAGATGCCGCCCAACCTGCTCGACGAGCTTCAGCGGGATCGTCGCTGGTGTCAGGGCAACATCATGAACTTCCGCCTGTTTCTGGTGCGCGGCATGCACCCGGTACACCGCGCGGTGTTTCTGACCGGGATCATGTCCTATCTGTCGGCACCGCTGTGGTTTTTGTTCTTGATGCTGTCCACGGCGCTTCTGGCCGTGCATACCCTGACCACGCCCGAATATTTCACCGAGCCCATGCAGCTGTTTCCGCGTTGGCCCGAATGGCATCCGGGCAGGGCGGTGGCGCTCTTTTCCACCACGCTGACCCTGCTGTTTTTGCCCAAGATTCTGAGTGTGATCGTGATCTGGGCCAAGGGTCCGCGCTACTACGGTGGGGCCATGCGTCTGGGGCTTTCGATGGTCATCGAATCGCTGATTTCGATGCTGCTGGCACCGGTCCGCATGCTGTTTCATACGCGCTTTGTACTGGCGGCCCTGATGGGGATCGAGGTCAAGTGGAAATCGCCTCAGCGTGATTTCAGCGAGACGACCTGGAAGGATGCCTTCATGCGTCACGGCGGTCAGACCGTGTTCGGCATTATCTGGACACTATTCGTGCTGTGGCTGGACCCGCTGTTTCTGCTCTGGCTGTGGCCCATCGTCGGGGCACTGATGCTATCGATTCCGGTATCGGTCATTACCAGCAGGGTGGATCTGGGTCGGGCGGCGTTCAGAGGCCGCATGTTCCTGATTCCTGAAGAGTCCAATCCGCCGCGAGAGCTGCGGGCAACCTGGCGGTTTGTGCGTAATTCGCGCCATCAACCGCCGGCACCGACTTTTGTGCAAACGGTGGTCGATCCCATCGATAACGCCCTGGGATGTGCCATGGGTGTGGCACGTCACAACAAGTCGGAGGCGATCGAGTCGCAGCGACAGACGATGGTTCGCCAGGCGCTGGTGGGTGGGCCTGACAAGATGCCCAACAAGGAGAAGCTGCTGGTACTGGATGATCCGGTCATGCTGTCCAGACTGCATTATCAGGTCTGGGATCGTAGCCATCAGTATCCTGCCTGGATTGATGAGGCCTATGCTGATGACCCGCCTCCTCGTTTTATCTAGCCACGCTTTATCCAGGTATACGGTCTGACGTTTAACGTCTAAACCCTAAAGGCCCTGCCAACTGGCGGGGCCTTTTTTATGGGTAACCCTTGAGGATGAGCGTGCAGACCGGTGAGGGCAGCATGTTGTTGGTCATGCAGGCAGGACGGTCATCAATAGAACGGCCATAAAAAAAGGGGCCCGACACATGGTCGAGCCCCCTGATACAACAAGGCATGGATCAGGCCGTGTGGAAGTCCAGCCCGTTCTCGGTGGCCTTGATGATGCCAGCACGAACGACAAAGTCACCGAAGGATTCGCCTGACTCACGCTCTTTGGCGTAGCGATGAATCATCGGTGTCAGCTCTTCGAGAATGGTCTTCTCATCGATGTTCTCGCGATACATCTTGTTGAGCCGTGTGCCGGTGAAGTCGCCACCCAGATAGAGGTTGTAACGGCCAAGCGCCTTGCCTACAAAGCCGATCTCGGCCATGAAGGGCCGGCCACAACCGTTGGGACAGCCGGTCATGCGAACGATGATTGGATCGTTTTCGAGACCTGCGTCCTTCATGATGGCATCGAATTTGTCCAGCAGCGTGGGCAGGTAACGCTCGCTTTCTGCCATCGCCAGACCGCAGGTGGGGAAGGCCACACAGGCAATTGAATGCTGGCGAAGGGGCGTGACGTCCTTGAGCATGCGATAACGATCGATGATGCCATCAATCTGTTCTCGAAGTTCAGGCTTCACGTTGGTAATGATCAGGTTCTGGTTGCAGCTCAGCACGATATCGCCGTCGTGAATGCTGGCAATCTCGCGCATGCCGCTCATGATCTGCATACCGGCATGAATGGGGTTGTCATCGGCGTAGTCGCGGATACGACCGTTCTCGACGAAAAGCCCGAAGTGCCACTGGCCATCTTCACCCTGATACCAGCCGAGAATATCGCCGGTAGTGGTAAATTCGAACGCATGCTCTTCACCCAGCGCGTAGCCAAGATACTTCTCGAGCTCGGCTCTGAAACCTTCGGTACCCATGGTATCCACGGTGTACTTCAGGCGGGCATGCTTGCGGTTTTTGCGATCACCGTTGTCGCGCTGTACAAGCATGACCTTTTCGGCCACATCGACGGTCTGGTCGACATCGCAATAACCGATAATCGAGCCACGACGCGGATAGGTGTCCGGCTCACCATGGGTGGATCCCATGCCGCCACCGACTGCCACGTTGAAACCCTTGAGTTCACCGTTTTCAACGATGGCAATAAAGGCCAGGTCATTGGTCAGCACGTCGGTTTCATTGTCCGGCGGAATTGCCAGGCCGATCTTGAACTTGCGCGGCAGATAGTGCTGCGTATAAAGCGGCTCGGTGACCTCTTCCGGACCGCCGGCGACACGCTCCTCACCGAGAAAGATCTCGTGATAGGCACGCGTGCGCGGTAGCAGATGATTGCTGATCTCGGCAGCAAGATCATAGACCTGTCGGTGAATCGCGGAGCGGTGAGGGTTGGCCGTTGAGGTCACGTTACGATTGACGTCGCCGCAGGCGGCGATGGTGTCGATCATGGCGTCGTTGACGGTTTTCAGGTGCGCGCGCAGGTTACTCTTGAACACGCCATGGTACTGAAAGGTCTGGCGTGTCGTGATGCGCAGCGTGCCATTGGCATAGTTGCGAGCCACCTCATCCAGCGTCAGCCACTGCTGACTGCTCATGCGGCCGCCGGCAATGCGAAGGCGCACCATAAAGGAGTAGAGCGGTTCCAGCTTTTTCTTGCGGCGCTGATCACGAACGTCGCGATCGTCCTGCATGTAAAAGCCATGGAACTTGGTCAGCTGGGTATCGTCAGGGCTGACAGCGCCGGTGGCGTTGTCAGCCATGTCTTCCATCAACCGGCCACGGAGATAGTCGCTGTTGACCTTCAGGCTTTCGTTGGCGGCGTAGTCACCAAGCGATTCATCACGGAGTTTGGCAATAATATCGGTCATATTCAGTATACGTCCCGCTGGTAGCGTTTGGACTGCTGAAGATCGCGGATGTACTGAGCGGCGGCGTCCTCATCAAGACCACCGTGCTCACGCGCAATATCCAGCAGCGCCTGATGGACATCGGCTGCCATGCGCTCGCCATCACCACAGACATAAAAATGGGCGCCACGCTCAAGCCAGGCGTAGAGTTCAGCCCCTTTTTCCCGCATGCGATCCTGCACGTAGACCTTTTCGGCCTGGTCGCGTGAAAAGGCCACGTCCAGACGGGTCAGCAGGCCTTTCTCTCGCCAGTTCAGCCATTCTGCCTGATACAGGAAGTCGGTATGAAAATGCTGGTCGCCAAAGAAAAGCCAGTTGTCGCCGTCGGCGCCCGCATCGTCACGCTCCTGCATGAAGGCGCGAAAGGGTGCCACACCCGTTCCCGGACCTACCATGATCATCGGCGTGCTGTGATCGTGCGGCAGCTTGAAGTTCTTGTTGCGATCGACAT
The DNA here is from genome assembly GCF_052692355.1 of Kushneria sp. Sum13. Lineage (NCBI taxonomy): Bacteria > Pseudomonadati > Pseudomonadota > Gammaproteobacteria > Oceanospirillales > Halomonadaceae > Kushneria > Kushneria sp. Sum13. The sequence goes on along the minus strand of NZ_CP199847.1, from coordinate 2,018,290 downwards.
AGATCGGGATCCTGTCACCGGGCTGTACGTGCTCGGAGAGATAGCCGGTCGTCACGCCGTTGCGTGCCCGTCCGTGCGCTTCGTAGCGAACGACACCAACGGTCAGATGTACTTCATCGGGTTCGGCATTATAGCTTGAGGCGATGGAGTAAAGCCGCGGCGGCAGCTTGCGCAGCGCCTGGGTAAAGGTGGCGGCATCCAGATTGTCGACCGGGAACTGCTCGATCACATCGATGATATGACGACCATAGACCCAGTTTTTGAACTCATCACGCGCTTCATCGCTCAGAATACGACGCAGTTCAGCGTCATCGCTGAGTTCGGCCCATTTTTCGAGAAACGGTCGTGTCAGCGTGGTGACTTCAAACTCGGCCAGCAGCGCATCGCGTACCTTGCTGCCGGTGTCCAGCTCGGTGTCGTGGCTGATTCTGAGTTTTTCCAGAAGCTCATCGACATAGTCCGGATCGTTTTGCGGCACGACCCCCAGCGCATCGCCGGGCTCATAGACTAGGCCTGAATCTTCCAGCGACAGCTCGATATGACGGGTTTCCTTGCTGGAACCGTCGTCATTGAGCACCACCGTGTCGAGAATCTCGGCATAGAAGGGGTTTTTCTTGGACCACTGGCTTTCGCCGGTCGATGCCGCGGGCGAACCCTGCTCGGCGGCTGCCGTCGTCGCACCTGAGAGCTCGGCGTAGCGAGACAGCACGGTTTCAATCCAGGCTTCTGCCGGCTCTTCATAGTCAACGTCGCAATCAATGCGATCGCTGATCCGTTCAGCGCCGAGTTCGGCCAGACGGGCATCGAATTCCTTGCCCATCTGACAGAACTGGTCATAGCTTGAGTCGCCCAGACCCAGAACGGCGAAGCGATGGCCGTCGAGTTTGGGGGCCTTGCGGCCATTGATCAGTTCGTAAAAGCCGATCGCCGTATCCGGCGGATCGCCTTCACCCTGAGTACTGACCACGACCACCATGTTGGTGGGATCCTTGAGATCCTTTTTGGTGGCGTCGGCCATGTCGAGCAGGCGAACATTGAAGCCATGAGCCTTGGCGCGATCGCGGGCCTGTTCGGCCACACCTTCAGCGTTGCCGGTCTGGCTGCCATACAATACGGTAATTTCGGGTAGTGCGGAGGCGGTCTGTGGTGCACCTGCAGGTGACGCAGCGCTCAGCTGGCCGCCGGACGCGTTGAGTCCGGCGAGATACCCACTCAGCCAGGTCATCTGATCGCGATCCATGCCGCCCAGTACGTCATTGAGACGCTGGGCCTGATCGCCATTCAGAGGACTGTTGGTGTCGAGCAGGGGGCCTTGTGACATCGTGGATATCCTCATCTGTCCCCGTGGGAGGAAGGCGAATGCTAGCGACCTCCCCAATGAATTAAAAGGTATAAATTATAATGCTTTTATAATTTAAAGGAATTAAAAAGGCAGGTCAGGACTGCCGTCATTCTCGCTCGGGCTGCCCGGGCCATGACAGCATCATGACAACCCTGTTCATGCCAGTAGCACCCGATGGCAGGTCTGCATGATTCGATGGCACATGACATGACCCTTGAACCGGCGTTTCTCAAGCGGGTGCCGGGAAAACGAGGGGGAATGTAGCATGCCTTCGACCTTCGATATCAGGCCGTTGCGAGCGAAAATTGTGATCGTGCGCCCGGATGATAAAAGCGACGGAGTATACCTGCATCAAGTAGGCGGTACGAACCCTGTGCGCTGATGAGCGTCAAAAATCATCGATGGCAGGATCATGTAAACTGTCGGGAAGGGTAGCGTTCACTGTTTTTGGCAGGGGCAATAACGTCCCGGTGGATCAAGATTTATTTTATTTCGCCGCAGCGATGCTGCCATGGCTGCGAGGGTATACATCGCTTCGGTGAGTGCCTGCTAAAATAGGGGGCATCTATCCTTGTACCTCTATCTTTGTACCGATGTCTTTCAATGACATGAAAAGGAGTGCGAGATTGAATTTCTGGCTGATTGTGAATGGCAAGGGGGTCGGGAATCCTGAGCTGCGCGAGGCAGTGGATCGCATTCGAAATGAGGGCGTGAATCTTTCGGTTCGCGTCACCTGGGAAAGTGGTGATATTGCCCGCTTTCTGGAAGAGGCGGTGGATCAGGGCCTCGATCGCATCATTGTGGCAGGCGGCGACGGTACACTTCACGAGGCTACCAATGCGCTGATGGGCATCGAGTCCTCGAAACGGCCCGCGCTGGGCATCATTCCCATGGGCACGGCAAACGACTTTGCTACCGCAACAGGTATTCCGGGCCCGCCCCTTGATGCCCTTTCTCTGGCAATTCACGGCACGCCGCGTGCCATTGATGTTGCTCGCATTAACGATCTCTATTTTCTGAACATGGCCTCTGGTGGATTTGGGGCCAAGGTGACCAGCGACACACCACCTGCCCTGAAAAAACTGCTGGGCGGCGGCGCGTATTCGCTGGTAGGGATCATGCAGGCATGGCGCTTTGAGCCCTTTCGCTGCCACTTACAGACCCGCGACGGCAATTACGAGCGTGATTTGATTGTGCTGGCGATCGGCAATGGCCGACAGGCAGGAGGCGGGCAGGAGCTGACGCCGCGCGCACTGCTCAATGATGGCCTGCTGGATGTGCTGACCGTTGAATCCTTTTCGTTGAGCCGGGTCGGCAACGCCATTCATGAGCTGCGAGAGCTGCCGACCAATGGAGAGCTTGTGCGTTACCATCAGTTGACCTCGATGGATTTTCAGAGTGAAACGCCACTGCCCATTAATCTGGACGGTGAATTTCACGAGTTTACTCAGGCAAGAATAGAGGTCTGTCCGGGGGCTCTGACGATCATTCTTCCTGATGAGTGCCAGCTCATGTATGAAGGCAAGCCGGCAGACCGGCAGGGGCGAGGGCGCTAACCTGAAAACGGCGGTCTTTCATGATGGCTGGCATTAACCTGAACGTTACAAAATGACGACGGTACGCTGGTCACGGCATGACTATAAGTAGTAGGCGCTTTAATGCTGCATGGCAGTGGTACGAAGTCTGTTTTCATGAGCATGACTGCCATTGCCGGCGCATGCAGATAGACCCGGGCCGTGACGGGCAGTAGTGGCTATTGCCCCGGTGCCGCTTTATCAGCGCAATGCTTGTGTGAAATCGTTAATTTAAAGTCGTCAATTTGAAGTGTTCAGGGAGATATTCATGAAAGGGAAAACAATTGCGGCAGCAGGCCTTGCCTTTGCCATGGCGCTTGGTCTGAGTGCCTGCGGTCAGGATGATCCGGCCGATGAGGCAAGCGACCAGGCTCAGGAAGCCAATCAGAACAGCCATTCCATGGACGGTGAAGGTGCCAACGCGACCTCTGAAGGTGCTGCTGACCAGGCCGGTGATGACATGAGCGATGACACCATGGGCTCCGATAGCGGCGACACCGGCACCATGCCTGAAGAGGGTGGCGATGAGGATGCCGGCACCATGCAGGGCATGAACGAGTCTCAAGACAGCACGGATGAGAGCACCGGTGCTCGTGAGGGCGGCACAGGCCACACGGCCACCAATACCGGTTCATCGGCGGCCATGAGCCAGGCCGGAGAAGCTGATCAGTTCAACGACTCATCAAGCAACACGCAGTAAATGGGCAGGGCAGGCCGTGATGCGGTCTGCCGGCTCGGTAGGTGAAGGTGGCTTTCATTATTTGCCGGCCACTGGACATAAAAAAGCCCGCGCCATGGCGCGGGCTTTTTGCAAGGCGGCTATGCTGATGCGGTGATCAGTCAACGGCCTTGATGTTGGCGGCCTGAAGGCCCTTCTTGCCCTGAGTAACTTCAAAGGAGACCTTCTGGCCATCCTGAAGTGACTTGAAGCCTTCAGCCTGAATCTCGGAGAAGTGCGCGAAGAGATCGTCGCCACCGTCATCGGGAGAGATAAAGCCGAATCCCTTTGTGTCGTTAAACCATTTGACAGTACCGGTTGCCATCTTTGATGTCCTTGCTTTATTTGCAGTGATACCGAGCCGCAGCCCGTTTATGCGTTGGGCTTTCAAAAGGAAATGATCGATACATCGATCAGGGAATCCTTCTGTAAAGCTACCTCTTGAAGCATGATTCAGGATCCTGAGAAAGGTCAAGGGCAATTTGCCAATCTTCAGGTGCATGCCATTATGCATGGGAACGATCAGCATTGGAGCAGGATTGATGAACGTCCAGAACGTCGATTATCAGGATGCACAGGCAGCACAACAGTTTACGCAGTCGCTGCGCGAGACCGGTTTCGGTGTGGTACGCAACCACCCGGTGCCCCAGGCGCTTGTTGAGCGAATCTATGCTGGCTGGGCTGCCTTTTTTGAAAGTCAGGACAAGCAGCAGTGGCGCTTTGACCCTGAAACGCACGCCGGTTTTTTTCCGGCGAGCATCTCTGAAACGGCGAAGGGGCAAACGCAAAAGGACCTCAAGGAATACTTTCATATCTATCCGGGCACCCGCGTACCCGACAGCCTGCAGGCCGATATCGATGAGTATTACCGGATCGCGCAGGACGTGGCGACAACGCTTCTGGGGTGGATTGAAGCCAACACGCCTGCAGAGGTCTCAAAGCGCTTTAGTGAGGCGCTCTCCAGCATGATTGCCGACAGTCAGCAGACCTTGCTGCGCGTGCTTTACTATCCGCCCTTTGAAGGCAACGAAGGGGAAGGTGCGGTGCGCGCAGGCGCTCATGAGGACATCAATCTGATTACCGTATTGCCGGCCTCCAATGAAGCCGGTCTCGAGGTCAAGGGGCGTGACGGCCAGTGGCTGCCGGTGCCCTGTGATCCGGGACAGCTGATCATCAACGTGGGCGACATGCTGCAGGAAGCCTCCAACGGATATTTTCCGTCCACTACCCATCGGGTGGTCAATCCTGAAGGGGCATCACGCCAGCGCGCGCGGCTTTCCCTGCCGCTTTTTTTGCATCCCCGTCCCGAGGTGGTGCTTTCCGAGCGCTACAGCGCCGATGGCTATCTCAAGGAAAGACTCAGGGAGCTGGGTGTGTCATGAGTGCTGTCACTTCACAGCCGCCGTGGCCGCTGGACTGGCGACCCGGTAATCACACGGATGATCTGCGATTTGCCCAGCAGCTGGTCGAGGAGACCATGTCGCCCTATTGGCAAAAGCGACGCATGGTCTTTAGTCGTCAGCTTTTCAGGGAGCAGTGGGTGCGGCTTGAAACGGCCATCATCATGCGCAATGAGCAAAGGGCCGGATTGATTGCCTGGGATGTGGAGGAGGGCATTCACCACCTTCGCGAACTGCACCTGACAGCACCCTGGCGAGGTCGGGGTATTGGAGGGGAGGTGCTGATCCGCTGGATTGAACGACAGGAGGCGCTGGGGGCCACACGGATGCGCCTCAAGGTCTTTGCCGAAAACCCTGCGCGTCGACTCTATGAGCGCATGGGGTTTCAGCCCATGACAAATTCAAGTGACATATCAGGGCTTTTGCACATGGAGCGTCGCTCGTGATCCTGTGTCGTTGTCCTGTCCGGCATTGACTGTTTCAGTGCCTGCCACCATATCGGGTGCAGTCCTCCTCATTTGAAAGGCAATGTCATGTCTGCACCCAACCACGTTACGCACGCCAACGCTGCCACACAGGGCACCCATAACATGCTGATGGGTTATCTGTTGTGGCTTTTCGGTTTTACCGGCGCGCACCGCTTTTATTACGGCAAGCCCATTACGGGAACGATCTGGTTTTTTACCTTTGGTCTTTTCCTGATTGGCTGGATTGTCGATCTCTTTCTTATCCCGCTCATGGATCGTCAGGCGGATCTTCGCTTTCAGCGCGGCAGCAGAAGCTACACCGTGACCTGGATACTGCTGACTTTCCTCGGAGTTCTGGGGCTTCATCGCATGTATATGGGCAAGTGGATCACGGGGGTCATTTATCTGCTGACCGGCGGGCTTTTTCTGCTGGGCGTGCTCTATGATTTCTGGACGCTCAACGATCAGTTGTCGACCAGACACGAACGTGAGCGATAGTCTCCAGTAAAGGAATTTTTTGCATGGCTTCTGAATCAAAAGCCGTTATTTATGCGGCAATGGCTGGCAACCTGGCCGTTGCCATTACCAAGTTTGTGGCCGCTGCCATGACAGGCAGCTCGGCCATGCTCTCCGAAGGCATTCATTCGGTAGTGGATACCGGCAATCAGGTGCTGCTGCTGTTTGGAATGCATCGTGCTCGCAGGCCCCCGGACCGTGACTTCCCCTTTGGCTATGGCAAGGAGGTGTACTTCTGGAGTTTCGTGGTCGCCATCCTGATTTTTGCCATCGGGGCAGGGGTGTCGTTTTACGAAGGCGTGGTACATGTCATGTCGCCCGAGCCCATGTCATCGCCCCTGATCAACTACATTGTGCTGGGGCTGGCCATTCTTTTTGAAGGCGCTTCCTGGCTTTTTGCCCTGCACGGCTTTCGCAAGTCCAAGGGCAAATGGGGGTATGTCGAGGCCGTACAGCGCGGCAAGGACCCCTCGCTCTTTATGGTGCTGTTTGAGGATTCGGCGGCCATGCTGGGGCTGGTGGTCGCGCTCGGCGGTGTCTGGCTGAGTCAGGTCACCGGTAATCCGGTCTTTGATGGCGTGGCTTCTATCGTCATCGGTCTGATACTGGCGGGTACGGCGGTGTGGCTTGCCATTGAAACCAAGGGCCTTTTGATCGGTGAAAGCGCCAATCGCCGGGTCGTGGATGATATTCGCGACATTGTTGGCCGCCACCCTCAGGTCGAAGTGGTCAATGAAGTGCTGACCATGCATATGGGGCCGGATTTCATCCTGGTCAATTTGAGCGTGCGCTTTAATCGCAGCATGCCGGCGGAAAGGCTCGAGCGAGTAATTGCCGAGCTGGATAAAAACCTCAAGCAACAGCATGACGAGATCAAACGGATCTTTATCGAGGCCGAATCAAGCCTTGAAGGCAGCTCGTCAGCTCCAGGGGAAAAGGCTTGACGCCTGTTTTCTCATTCACGACGGCAATACGGATAGTCATGACAGAAACTACCAGACTCAGCGAGCTGATGACGTCGCTGGACGATGAGCACGAGGGCAACGATGTCAGTATCAATGACATTCTGAAAACCTTTGAGTCCCGTGGATTCGGGCCGCTGCTGGTCATTCCCTCACTGCTGGCACTGGTGTGCCCGGTGCCCGGCATTCCGACTGCCTGCGGATTGTTCATGGCACTGATCGCCATTCAGCAGGTCTTCGGGCGCACCCACCCCTGGCTCCCGTCGCGCCTGCGAGAGGTCTCCATCGGTGCCGATCGTTTCCATCGCATGGTGGTTCGCATCGAGCCCTGGGCCAAACGCTTTGAGTACCTGTTCAAGCCGCGGCTGGAATTCATGAATACCAACGCCGCTCGACGCGTTGTCGCCGTCTTGATCACACTGCTGAGCCTGTCGATGGCGCCGCTGGAGCTTTTGCCCTTTGCAGCCGCTTTGCCTTCCGGAATGCTGCTGCTGATCGCACTGGGCATGATCGCGCGTGATGGTCTGGTGGTGCTGGCAGGACTGGCCGTGGCCATCGTTGGTGGTGGATGGCTTGCCATGCTGATTTAGGCGCAGTATCCCGCGATCAGCATGACCACGAGGGCGCCAATGATGTCGCTTAGGGTGGCGCGCATTGGCACCGGATTCATGACAGGGCAGCACGGACATTCATGGCAGAAACCACCAGACTCAGCGAGCTGATGACATCGCTGGATAAGCAGCACGAGGGCAGTGAGGTCAGCCTTGATGATCTCATGACGATCTTTCACTCGCGCAGCTTCGGCCCCTTGCTCGTCACGCCGCCATTGATTGCGCTGGCACTGCCCATTTTCGGGCTGCCGACCCTGTGTGGCGTGGTGATGGCGCTGGTGGCCATTCAGCAGGTCATGGGCCGCAGCAACCCCTGGTTGCCTCGACGTCTGCGTCAGCTTTCGATCAATGGCCAGCGCTTTCATCGAACAGTGGAGAAGATCAATCCCTGGGTGATGCGGCTGGAGCGGCTTTTCAGGCCTCGTCTGGCCTTTATGGACAATGAGGTCATTCATCGCGTCGTGGCGATGTTTATCGTCTTGATCAGCCTGTCCATTCCTTTCGTCGAGCCACTGCCGATGGGGCCTGCGTTGCCCTGCGCCATGCTGATGCTGGTGGCGCTGGGTATGTTAATGCGTGATGGGCTGGCCGTTTTGATTGGCCTGGTGGTTGCCGTGGCGGGCATGGCATCACTGTTGCTGCTGCTATAAATCGGCAGCGGCCATAAACGTGGTTGTCATCAAGATGATGGTTGTCAAAAAGTGCGTGTTATAAAAAAGGGGCCCTGCAACAGGGCCCCTTTTGTTTGCAGTGCATCCTTCAGCGCTGCAGATCACTGTTATATCGTGTCGTGCGCTCGTGTTCGCTCATCATGTAAACGCCCTGGGTCGTGCCTTTTGCCAGTCCTTCAAAGATGGCGCGATAGGTCAGGACTGCCTGCACGTATTCGCGCGTCTCGCGAAAGGGAATCTCCTCGACAAAGAGATCAAAGGGTTCATCGCTGTTGGCCAGCCAGCGATCCACGCGCCCCGGCCCCGCGTTGTAGGCTGCCGCTGCCGCAATGCGATTGCCACTGTAGCGTGCCGCCATGTCACGGATATAGGCACTGCCCAGCATGACATTGGTGTTGGGGTCTTCAAGGCTTGTCACACCCTGCCAGGCCACGCCCAGCTGCTGGCTGACATGCTGCCCCGTCCCGGGCATCAACTGCATGAGACCGCGAGCGCCCACCGGTGACTGCGCCTGTGGGTTAAAGGAGCTCTCGCGCCTTGCCAGCGCCATGAGCAGCCATGGGTCGACGTTGCGTGCCTGTCCCCATTTCTGGAAAAGGTCGACGTAGCCCTGCGGGAAGCGCCAGTCGAGAGCATCCCAGTGATCGCCTCGAATGGCGGCGTAAATGGTCAGGTCATACCAGCCCTGGCTGAGCGCGTATTGTGTCAGCGTCGGGTGCTGCGCCTTGGGCAGGTGGCGCATCAGGTAGTACCACTCGGCGCGAGCAAGGCCCGGCTCGTTGATGCGATATAGCGCAGTAATTCGGCGCATCGAGGGCAGGCTGGCGGCGTCTTTTAGATCATGCTCGGCAATCGTGACCCGCTCGTTTTCAAGCGCATAGGGCTGATGAAGACGATCGGCGGCGGCAAAGCCGAAAAAGCTGCGCTGGCCGGCCGCGATCTGCCAGGCCTGACGGGCGCCGGTGTCATTGCCCAGCTGCTCGCGCGCGCGACCCAGCCAGTACTGCCAGTGGGCGTCGCGACGGTCGTCTTCCTTCATGCGCTCGATCCATGCCGCTACATCGTGCCATTGACGGTGCTCGAGTGCCTTGCGCGTACGAAGCTCCAGCAGATCCTGGTCACCCAGCTGTGCCGCGGCGGCATTGGCCCATGAAGCGTTGGCGTCGATATCGCGTACCAGCGAGTAGAAGGCCAGGTCATGTTCGATGTCATGGCGCTGCTCGTCGGTCAGCGGTGCGCGGGATTTGACCTCACGCCAGGCCGTCAGTGCCCGGGCAGTATCCTGGCGGACAAGGCGTGCCATGGCGGTGCTATAAAGCGAAGACACGCCCGGCATATCGTGGTGGACCAAAGCGGGTAGCTCGGTAATGCGGCTCGGGTCATTTTGCAGGCGCTCGAACAGGGCCCGCTGGGGTTGCCAGCTCAGAGGCAATTCGTCCGGCAGGTAGCGCGCCATGGTGTCTTCCCCGGCGCGCCATGCGAGCATCAGCCGCGACCAGATATCGGCGCCGGTAATGGTGCCGTTGGCACGAAGCTGATCAAACAGGGGGTCGCAGGCCGAAGGCTGGGAGTGTCCGACCAGCCACAGCTCGCGGCCACCAATGGCGGCGCGCTGGGGTTGCTGGCCCAGCAGCGCTCGATAGTACCAGCACTGACGTGTGGTGCCCTGCGGGACGCCATCACTCACGGCCAGAAAATCATCGAACTGCTGGCGCGCACCCCATGTGTCCTGGGCCATACCGCGCATCCACTCGGACAGTACCGAGTTTTCATGGCGCTTTAAATAGTCATTGATGACGGCCGGCGATACCCCCGGCAGGCGTGCCTTGAGTTCGTGATACTCGACATAGCCTTCCAGCACATGACCTTCAATAGCATCATGATCCACCTGATCCCACTGGTGGGCACGAGCGGCCTCAAAGGCCTGAGTAAAGCCCTGGTCGCTGGCCCACGCCGGTGCGGCAATGCCGGCAACCAGCATAACGCCCAGCCAGCGCCTGGATAATCTGTACGTAACCCTCACCCGAAAACTCCTGTCAGCCATCGATATGAACCTGCACGGGACAGGCATACTGCGTCTTTGAGGCCTAGACTAATCCAGACGTTTAAAATTAACGATCCCGACAGGACGTTATCGAGTTCCTGCGGCGTTGAACAGATGCAGGCAGCAAACGGCCTTTTTGAAACAACATCCTTTATGCGGGGTATCCATCCATGGCAAAAGGTCGACTCAATCCCATCGGGCTGATTCGCGGCCGTGGTCGTGTCTACTGGCGAATTTTCAAGGCATTACGCACCTTCTTTCCCATGATGAACGACTGGCGCAAGGGCCGCTATCGGCCGCTGCCCAAAAAGGCGCTGGGACTGATGGCGCTGGCCATCGTCTATGTGGTCAGTCCCATCGATCTGATCCCGGACTTCATTCCCTTCTGGGGACTGCTCGATGATCTCGTCATCGGCGGCTGGCTTCTGGCCAAGCTCGACGAAGAGCTCGACGGCTATCGACGCTGGCGTGAAAGCGCCAACACACCCGCCGCGTAAGGGGCCATTCCCTTTAAATGAGCAGCACGGCGTTGATGGATATGACGCCGTTTCTCTTGAAAAACCGGCAACTCCCCCCATAACGGGTAACACACAGCACGGCGTGGCCTGACCAGGTGTCAGGTTGCGCGGTGTGTTTCACCCTGTTGATTATTGTCAGAAGAGAAATGTTGCCATGACGAGTGCGCAAGAGCAGACGCTCGGTTTCCAGACCGAAGTCAAACAGCTTCTTCACCTGATGATTAATTCCCTGTATTCCAACCGGGAAATCTTTTTGCGTGAGCTGATTTCCAACAGCGCCGACGCCTGCGACAAGCTGCGCTATCGTGCCCTGGAAAGCGACGCCCTGTATGAGGGCGACCCCGAGCTTCGCGTTGAGATCGAGTTTGATCGGGATGCCAAAACCGTCACCGTGCGTGACAACGGCATTGGCATGAATCGCGAAGACGTGATTGCCAACCTTGGCACGATCGCGCGTTCCGGAACGGCCGAGTTTCTCAAGCAGATGTCCGGTGAGCAGCAAAAGGATGCCCGACTGATCGGACAGTTCGGCGTCGGCTTCTACTCGGGATTTATCGTGGCCGATGAAGTGGTGGTGCGCACGCGTCTGGCCGGTACGCCGCAGGAGCAGGGTGTGGAGTGGCGCTCGAAGGGCGAGGGTGAGTTCACCATTGTCGATATCGAGCGCGACGCGCATGGCACTGAAATCGTGTTGCATCTCAAGGAAGACGCGCTCGAGTTTGCCGATGAACATCGCCTCAAGGGGCTGGTGCGCAAGTATTCCGACCATATCGAAGTGCCGGTGCGCATGCCCACCGTTCAGGAAGGCGAGGACGAGAGCGAGGTCACCGTCACCTGGGAAACGGTCAACGAGGCTCAGGCGCTCTGGGTACGTCCGCGTACTGAGGTCAGCGACGACGAGTACAAGGCGTTTTACAAGCACGTGGCCCATGACTTCAGTGACCCGCTGACCTGGAGCCACAACAAGGTTGAAGGCAAGCTCGAGTACACCAGCCTTCTCTACGTGCCGTCCCGTGCACCGTTTGATCTCTATCAGCGCGAGGGGGCTCGCGGGCTCAAGCTCTACGTCCAGCGGGTATTCATCATTGATGATGCCGAACAGTTTCTGCCGCTGTACCTGCGCTTTGTGAAGGGTGTGGTCGACTCCAACGATCTGTCGCTCAACGTCTCGCGCGAAATCCTGCAGCAGGACCCGCAGGTCGAGAAGATGAAAGGGGCGCTGACCAAGCGTGCGCTCGACATGCTGAGCAAACTTTCAAAGGACAGTGACACCTATCAGAACTTCTGGAACCAATTCGGTGGCGTGCTCAAGGAAGGCCCGGCAGAAGACCACAGCAATCGCGAAAAAATTGGCGGCCTGCTGCGTTTTGCCAGTACCCATACGGACAGCTCGGCCCAGAATCAGTCGCTGGCGGATTACATCTCCCGCATGAAGGAAGGTCAGCAGGGGATTTACTACATCATCGCTGACAGCTTCAATGCCGCGCGGCACAGCCCGCATCTCGAGATCTTCCGCAAGAAGGGCATCGAAGTCCTGTTGCTGTCCGACCGCATCGATGAATGGCTGATGACCCATTTCACCGAGTTTGACGGCAAGTCGCTGATCGACATCACTCGTGGTGATCTGGATCTCGGTGATATCGACAGCGAAGAGGAAAAGCAGGCGCAGCAGGAAAGCGCCAGGGCCAAGGAAGGGCTGGCCGAGCGTTTTCGAGAAGCGCTGGGCGATCAGGTTCAGGAAGTGCGGGTAACCCATCGCCTGACCGAGTCACCGGCCTGCGTGGTGCTGCCCGAAAACGAGATGGGCTATCAGATGCGTCGGCTGATGGAAGCTGCCGGCCAGCCGGTGCCGGAGGTCAAGCCGATTCTCGAGTTCAATCCCGACCATGCGCTGGTATCACGACTGGAAAGCAGTGAAGGCGATGCTTTCACGGATCTGGCCCATGTGCTGTTTGATCAGGCCGTAATCGCCGAGGGTGGCCAGCTGGATGACCCTGCCGCCTATGTGCGTCGCCTTAATGCGATGCTGACCCACTAACGGCGTCTGGCCATCGGGGAATGACGGCCGCTGGTCGTCATTCCCTTCTTGTATATGGATTTTTTCCCGAACATGTCTTTTGCATAATTATGCAAGATGACGGATGTTAGCCTCAGGTCGTCGCTTATGACGACACGGCAGGCAAATCATGTTAGTCTGCCGCCTTGTCCTGATACCGAGCCCTGTAACATGACACGAACGCATCGCCCATTGACGACGTTGACGCTCGTGCTTGCACTCTCAGTTTTCAGCGTGTTCACACCCTCTCACGCCGATACCAGCAAGCCCAGTTTCAAGATGCCGGACCTGCGAGAACATGCAGCCGGCAGTGATCGCAAGATTGCCTTTTTCAACCTCATGATTCCGCTCATCGAAAAAGCCAACGATGAGATTCAAAACGATCGCGTATGGCTGACCCATATGCGTGATCAAAAGCGCTGGACCCCGGATTCGCGCAAACGCCTCGCCTCCATCTGCAAGAATTACGGGCTGAGCTGCCAAAGCGAGAAGGATGCTGACTGGTCCACCCTGTTGGCCCGTGTGGATACCGTACCGATTCAGCTGGTACTGATTCAGGCCGTGGAGGAGTCCGGCTGGGGCACCTCGCGCTTTGCCCGCGAAGGCAACAACCTCTTTGGCATGCGCTGCTTTGGCGATAGCTGTGGTCTGGAGCAGACCGGCACCGGCAGTGGCTATCAGAGTTTTGCCACGGTTTATGACGGCATCGAAGCCTATATGCGCAACCTTAATACCCATCGTGCCTATGGGCACCTGCGTGAGCGCCGTGCTGCGCTGCGTGACAAGGGTAAAAACGTTAACGCGCTGGCGCTGATTCCTTCGCTGCAGAACTACTCGATCCGCGGAGACGCTTATCTGGCAGCCCTGCAATCGCTTCTCGATACCAATGCGCCGCTGATCGAAGAGATGCGCGTGCAGGACAGTGACGATCCCGCCTAGCCGTTGTTTCTGGTTTATCGCAGTCACCGTGCATGAAAAAGCATGCATGAAAAAGTCGCCCCGAGAGGCGACTTTTTCATTTCTGGACGATGGGCAGCGGTTCAGGACGGTTGCAGCGCCGGCCAGATCACCGTCACGATCAGCCCGTGCGGCTGGCGATTGTCGATGGCAAGCGTTGCCTTCTGACGCTGGGTCAGCTGCTTGACGATCGAAAGCCCCAGACCACTGCCGGTCATGCGCTGATTGGCACGGTGAAAACGCTCGGTGATCTTTTCAAGCGATTCATCCGGGACGCCCGGGCCATCATCAATGACCTGAATCATCGGCTGTCCGTTGGCTCGATCCAGATGCAGCGTCACGGTGCCGCCATCGGGGGTGTAGCGCAGCGCGTTGTCCAGCAGATTGCGCAGCAGTACGCCCAGCTCCGTGGGGTCCGCCCGAAGCTCCAGCGAGGACAGGCCACTCATCTCCAGCTGCTGGCGTCGACGACCGGCCAGTGGCCACATTTCGCCGGCCAGCTCTGAGGCAATGGGGTACAAATCGACCACATCCAGCTGGCGATGCGGCGTTCGCTCCACGCGTGCCAGCGTCAACAGCTGATCCACTACGCGCTGCAGGCGTTCGATGCCCTGACGGGCCTTGTCCAGTGAGCTTTGATGGTCCTGCTCACTGGCGCGGGCGTTGTCCAGATGGATCTTGAGCGCCGCCAGCGGCGTGCGCAGCTCATGGGCTGCATCGGCCGTGAAGCGCCTTTCGCGATCCAGCGCCATGCGAAGTCTTTCAATGAACGCATTGAGTGAATCCCGAAGTCCGGTCAATTCACGGGGCGGATCCTGTTCGATCGGCGTGAGATCCTGATGATAGCGCCGCGACACTTCGGCAGAGAGATTGTCGATGGGGCGCAGGCCACGGCGAATGACCCACCAGAGCGCAATGCCCAGCAGCGGCAGAATCAGCAAAAAGGGGATGCTGTTACCCAGCAGGATCTTGTTGACCAGTTCCTGCTGGAAGTCGTCACGCAGCCCGGTGGAGACCCAGACACCATGCTCCTTGTCGTAGATGCTAAAGACGCGCCACTCTTCATTGTCATAGCGGACCCAGCGGTAGCCGGTTTTTTGAGGCGGCGGGAAGGGCCCCTTGTCATTCCATTCGGCACTGAGCATGCGGGGCGTCAGGTCACTGTTCCAGAAACCCAGTGACAGAAGACGTTCTTCTTCCCGGAAGCGACGCGGCGTATTCACGGAGTGTGTGTCCATGACAAGCCCTGCATCATCGCTGTCTTCCATGCTGTAAAAGCGCGCGGCATGGCCGGGCTGTGTCAGGCGATCTGCCAGGGCCTGATAGTCCTGCGAGTCCATGTTGATGTCGATCATGCCGGTCACGATGCGCCCGAACTGGGACAGCTGCGCGTCAAACATCTCCTCGAGCTCATGTTTGGTAATCAGCCACGCCGCCAGACCCGAGAGAAGGGCGCCCATCAGTACCAGGCCCATGACGGCCTGGGTCAGGTAGCGACGAATCGAGATCATTCGATCGTATCGTCCAGGCGGTAGCCGATGCCGCGAAGGGTCACGATCAGATTGCTGTCGAGTTTTTTGCGCAGGTGGTGAATGTGCACCTCCAGGGCATTGGACTCGATCTCGTCGCTACAGCCATAAAGCAGCTTTTCCAGATGAGGGCGGGTAAAGACCTGTCCGGGATGCTGGGCCAGTTCATGCAGCAGGGTATATTCGCGCCGGCTGAGCTTGACCAGTCGATCCTTCCAGCTGACTTCATGGCGAGCATGGTCAATATGCAACGGCCCGACCCGAATGCTTGGCTGTGTTCGTCCGCCCTGGCGGCGGCTGATGGCACGCAGTCTGGCCTGAAGTTCGTCGACATCGAAGGGTTTCAGCACATAGTCATCGGCGCCGGCATCCAGACCCTGAATACGGTCTTCCAGACTGTCGCGCGCCGTCAAAATCAACACCGGAATATCGTGGGCGGCGCGAATGCGGCGCAGCACTTCCATGCCATCAATGCCGGGCAGCCCAAGGTCAAGGATGACGGCCTCGGCCTGACCCTGCTCGACATGCTCGAGCACGCTCTCGCCCTCGGTCAGCCAGGTGACCTGATGGCCTTCACGGCGCAGGGCGGTTTCAACGCCATCGCCCAGCAACAGATCATCTTCGACAAACAATACCTTCATGTGATTGAGTTCCTGGTCAAAACGTTGCACGGACAGCCTGGCGCCCTCCGAATGCAATGATGAATGTTGGTTCAATGCTCTCATGATCCCTGACCCATGTATTGGTGCAAGTCATTGATTCGACCTTCAGACTCTGAAAGCCATCATTGGTGCCCATGACGACATCGTTAAGTTTTTCCGTGGCAGGTAGCCGAGATGGCACGGCCTGACAGATCCCTGTCATTCTACGCAGGCAGGCAGTGAGATGCGTTACCTGCGTGCCACGTCAAGCGTTACACTAAACCCTGTCCATCGCCGATCAACAAGGATTATCAATGGCAGTCGAGCCTGCGTCTCAGGTCAGTACAGATGATATTCATGTGCCTCCGGTGGCCGTGCTGGGCGGCGGAAGTTTTGGTACCGCACTGGCCAGCATTGCCTCCAGCGGCGGGGCCAGGGTGCGCCAGTGGATGCGCGATGCAACGCTTGTTGATCATGTCAATACTCATCGTATCAACCATCGCTATTTGCCCGAGTTCAGGATTCATCCCGATGTCGTGGCGTCCAGCGACCTGGCCTGGGTGCTTGATCAGGCGCAGCTGGTGCTGATCGCCATTCCCTCGGGCGGCTTTCGTCAGGTGGTGCGTCAGGCCGCGCCCCATTTTTCTGCCGATGCCATCCTGGTCAGCACGACCAAGGGCATTGAAACCGACAGTTTTCTGCTGATGAGCCAGATCCTTGAGCAGGAAACCGGAAGTGCGCATATCGGGGTGCTGTCAGGTCCCAATCTGGCTGCTGAAATCGCGCAGGGGCACTTGAGTGCCAGCGTGATTGCCAGCGACGACGAACAGACCCGCTCACGGGTGCAGGCAGCGCTGTCATGCGATCATTTTCGTGTCTATGCCAGCAATGACCGCTATGGTGTTGAGATGGGCGGTGCGCTCAAGAACATTTACGCCATTGCCGTGGGCATGGCAGCAGCGCTTGGCATGGGCGAAAACACTCGCAGCATGCTGATGACGCGGGCACTGGCCGAAATGAGCCGCTTTGCGGTGGCCCAGGGCGCAAGTCCGATGACCTTTCTGGGGCTGGCAGGCGTTGGCGATTTGATCGTCACCTGTTCCTCCAACCTGTCACGCAATTATCGGGTCGGTTATGCGATGGGTGAAGGGCGCACGCTTGAGGAGGCCATTGACGCGCTGGGACAGGTGGCCGAAGGGGTCAATACGGTGTCGCTGATCGTCAAACGGGCCAGCGAGGAGAACATTTACATGCCGCTGGCCACCGGACTTTATCGGGTCATGTTTGAAGGCGTGGCGCCAAGAGACATGGCCACGGCGCTCATGCGCAGTGAACAAAGCAGTGACGTTGAATTCACGCTGCCGCGAGAGGACACGCGGCGTGCTCAGCAGCAAACCGCAGCCAGGGATATCCCGTCATGAAAATCTATGTAATGCGCCATGGTGAAGCCGCTTCCGGAACGCCTGATGCTCACCGCCCGCTCGACATTACCGGACAGCAGGAGGTCGCGCGTATCGCCGACTGGTTTGTCTCGATTCTGGGCGACAAGGGACATCAGTTAAGGGTAGTGGCCAGTCCCTATGACCGTGCTCAGCAAAGTGCGCGGATCATCGGTCAGGCGCTGCAGCTGGATGACATCATGACGCTGCCCATCATGACGCCCGATGCTCCGCCGGCCACGCTGATCGAATGGCTGACGCATAATGTCGACCCCCGTGAAGATGATGCGCCCTGGCTGTTTGTCAGTCATATGCCGCTGGTCGCCGAGCTGGTCGGCCAGCTGGTGGATGGCAGCCCCAATGCTCGACTCCCCATGGGCACTGCCGACGTGGTCGAACTGGACGCTCAGGTCTGGGCGGCCGGGTGTGCAACGCTGGTGCGTCATGTCACCCCCGCAAACGCTGCCATTGCCTAGAGGGTCATGCCGGCATGATGGCGGGCGCTCAGCCCGCCATCCCGGTGATCTGCAGGACAAAGATGCCCAGCGTAATCGTGACGCTGCTGGCCAGTGTGGTCATGGCAACCGTATTGGCGGCAAGCCTCGCATTACCGCCCATGGCTCTGGCCATGACAAAGCTGGCAGCCGCTGACGGACTGCCCATAAACAAAAAGAGCAGTACCAGCTCCCGCCCCTCAAAGCCTGCAAGCCAGGCGATAAAGACCGCCATGGCCGGCATGGAAATCATCTTGATCACACTGGCACCCAGCGCTGCGCCGCTCGCCTCACGAATGGCAGCCATCGACATGGTGCCGCCAATGCTGATGAGAGCCAGTGGCAGCGTCATGTTGGCGAAGTACTCTCCTGACGTATGCAGCCAGTCAGGCAGGTCAAGGCCGCTGGCGGCAAAGGAAAGGCCTGCCACGACCGAAAGGATCAGCGGATTTTTCAGGATCTTGAGCGCAATGCTGCGCCAGCTGACGCTTGTCTGAGGCTGATACCAGGCCAGTACAATGACGGCAAGCACGTTGTAGAGCGGGATGATGGTGGCCACCAGTACGCTGCCGGCAGACAGGCCAAACGAGCCATACATGCTGCCGGCCAGTGCCAGTCCGATAATGCCGCCATTGCCGCGAAAGGCTGCCTGTACATAGACGCCGCGATCCTCACGGGCGACGCGCCGTATTGCCCACCACCAGATCAGCAAAAAGCTGGTCACTGTCGCCAGCGCCAGATAGATCATAAGACCTGGCATCAGCGCCTGGGACATGTCGGCATCCACCAGAGACAAAAAGAGCAGGGTGGGCATGGCGCCACGAAATACCAGCGCCGAGCTGGTATTGATAAACGCGGTGTCGATCCATTTGAGACGCTTGAGCGCGATCCCTAAAAGCACCATGGCAAAAACGGGAAACGTGACGTTGAGCGTTTCAGCGAAAAGGGCAGACGGGTTCATGCAGGGGCACCATATGGCGACAGGCGCCATGACCTTGAGATGCCTGTCATGAGGTGGGCGCTTTCAAGCGCGTTCATGACAGGTATCGGTGAAGGATATTACTTCGAAGAAATGATGGTGCAGGAATCTAGAGTGTTGCAAATCCGGCAATCAGACCGGCCAGAACGACAACGAAAAAAAGGCGGTTTCGCAGGCGACGGGAAGAGGCAGACATTCACGGCTCCGGGGTAATGGCGTAATAAGGATCGCGACATCATACGCCTTGAGAGCGAAAGCGGCGAGCCAGCCCCCTGTGACGCTCGGTCGCGAGGTGTTGGCATGACAGGCTCCGGGAAATCCTCGGCCCTGTTTAAAGGGTTCAATGCCTGCAGGGAGTGCATCGCGGCGGCGGTCGTCGTATTGTCTTCAGTTTGATGACAATGGAGCGAGCAGGATGAGCGCAAGACCGCGAGAGTGCCATTTGGCCGATAATCGTCTGGCCGGTCTGGTATGGGAGCGGGAAGGACTGCCAAGAGAGGCGCCGACCTGGGTGGCGCTGCATGGCTGGCTGGACAATGCCGCCACCTTCACAAGGCTCGCGCCACTATTGGTGGAAAGGCTCGACATTCGCATCGTGGCCATCGACTTTGCCGGCCATGGCAAATCGCAGTGGCAGGGCAGGGGCACGGATTATGCGCTGTGGGATTATCTGCACGACGTGCTGGATGCCCTCGATGACCTTGATATCAGGCGCGCGACGCTGCTGGCCCATTCGCTTGGCGCCTGTGTGTCCTGTCTGCTGGCAGCCGCACTGCCCGAGCGCATTGAGCGGCTGTGGCTGATTGATGGCATTGGTGCGCTGACGACCCCGGTTGATCAATCGACCCGGCAACTGCGCAATGGCGTGCTTGGCGTACGCCGGCCGCTCTCGCCGCCGCCGTCCTATGCAAGTCTTGAGGCAGCGCTCAACGCGCGCGTGGCAGGCGCCATCACCCCTCTGGATCACGACACCGCCGAGCCTTTAATGGCGCGCAGCCTGGTGCAGGATGACACGCGGGTGCGCTACCGTACCGACCCGCGGCTGCTGCGTCCCTCGCAGGTCAAGCTGACCCCCGAGCAGTCACGCGACATGCTGCTGGCCATCAAGGCGCCGGTAGATCTGATCGAGGCAGAGAACGGTATTGTCGGTGATCATCTGGATCGTGAGGGCGTGCGTCATGAAATGACCACCCTGACGACCCATCGTGTGCCCGGCGGGCATCATCTTCACCTTGAGCCGCATAGCGTGGTCGGAGTGGCCCAGGCCATCCTCAAGGCCTACGGCGTGGCGTAGTCCTCACGCGTGCGGCGCAGCAGTACATAAACGGCGCCCGTACCGCCGTCCCGGTCCTGCGCCGAGCAAAAGGCCAGGACTTCGGGGAGTTCTCGCAGCCAGGCATTGACGTGGCTTTTGATGACCGGATAGCGGGCCGCGCCTGACCACGCCTTGCCATGAACGACCAGCACGCAGCGTGCCCGGTTGACCCGGGCTTCATGCAAAAAGCTTTCGAGCTCGCCTCGAGCCTGCTCCAGATCATGACCGTGAAGATCCAGTCCTGCCTGCCAGGCGATTGCACCGCGCTTGAGCTGGGCAATCGTTCGATGGGGCAGGTCGCTCAGGGCAAACATCAGGGCTTCCGAGGGCCGTACCGGATCAACGCGGCCATCGGAGGTGCGAGAAGAGGTGGCCGTGACCGCATTACCATTGCTGGCCGCTGCTTCACGGCGATGGCGCAGCTCGCTGCGTGGGGCCGGTCGGCCGGGGTCGGCACGGTCATGATGAACGGGGCGAATATCGCTGCCCCGCATGGCCTCGCGAAAGGCTATCCGGTCGTCATCGTCAGGCAGGCGGTTACCGGTCATGCCTTTTCTCCGCTGGGTAATGGTGACCGTCATACTGACGGTGGCGCTGACGCCATGAGTTCAGCCGGTAATTATAGGGAATCGAGTGGCGATGTGCAGGCCTGTACCGATGCGCCGGTACGGGATAACGGGTACACTTTCGACCTTTCTTTACTTTACCCAAACTCGACAAGGCCGCCGCATTCATGAGCGACGTTTCTGCCCGCATGCCTGTACCCGCCGCCGCGCCCCTCTCGCTCGATGATGACACCCTGATCGATGAGCTGGTCACCGTGCGTGACTATCTGCGTCTGGCGGTCAGTGTCTTCAATGCCCATGACCTGTATTACGGCCATGGCACCGATAGCGCCTGGGATGAGGCCGTGGCCCTGGTGCTGGGCGCACTGCGCCTGCCACATGATGTCGACCCGGCCATTATCGATGCCCGGGTGTTACGCATTGAGCGTGCACGCATTATCACGCTTTTGCGCGCACGCACCGTCGAGCGTCGTCCGCTGCCTTATCTGCTCGGGGAGTCGTTCTATGCCGGTTTTGCGTTCAATGTGGATGAGCGCGTCCTGATTCCGCGCTCGCCCATTGCCGAGCTGATCGAGTCCGGCTTTGATTTGTGGTTTGAAGAGCGTGACCCCGCGCACATGCTGGATCTGTGTACCGGGTCAGGCTGTATCGGCATTGCTGCAGCGCTGATGATGCCCACAACCCATGTCATGCTCGCCGATATCAGCGAAGATGCCATTGATGTGGCCCGTGCCAACATCACCCGTCACGACGTTGGTGCGCGCGTCAGGGCGGTGGCCGGGGACCTTTTTGAACCGGTGGCCGGGCAGCGCTTTGATTTGATCGTCAGCAATCCACCCTATGTGGACACCAGCGATCTGGGCAGCATGCCTGCCGAGTTCGGCCATGAGCCGGCACTCGCCCTGGGGGCCGGCCCCGATGGTCTGGATCTCGTCAGGCGCATGCTGCGCGAGGCCCGGGATTATTTGACCGATGAGGGGGTGCTGCTGGTCGAGGTCGGCAACTCCGAACGTCACGTGATTGAGACCTGGCCGGAAGTGCCCTTTTTGTGGCTTGAGTTCGCCCGCGGCGGGCATGGCGTGTTCGCACTGACGGCGGCGCAGCTGGAACAATGGGCGCCGTCGTTTGCACTCTGATCGGTGGCATTGACAGGCCCCTGTTTGAATTTTGATCTGTCGTGCAGTCCGGGAAGCCGGCTGTGCGACACAATGTCAGGAATACAACATGTCCGGTAATACCTTCGGCAAACTTTTCACGCTGACCACCTTCGGGGAAAGCCATGGCCCGGCACTGGGTGCCATTGTTGATGGCTGCCCGCCGGGCCTGCCGCTTTGCGAGGCGGATCTGCAGGGAGATCTGGATCGCCGCCGCCCTGGCAGTTCGCGTCATACCACGCAGCGTCGGGAAGCCGATGAAGTGCGCATTCTGTCAGGGGTATTCGAGGGGGTCACTACCGGCACGCCGATCGGTCTGATGATTGAAAATACCGATCAGCGCTCGAAGGATTACTCGAAGATCAAGGATCAGTTCCGCCCGGCGCATGCAGACTACACCTATCATCACAAGTACGGCGTTCGCGATTATCGCGGCGGCGGACGTTCCAGCGCGCGCGAGACCGCCATGCGCGTGGCGGCCGGGGCCATTGCCAAGAAGTATCTGGCAGGGCTGGGGATCAGCGTGCGCGGCTACATGAGCCAGCTTGGCCCGATCAGCATTGAGTTCAAAAGCTGGGAGGGCGTCGACGACAACCCGTTTTTCTGCCCTGACCCGGATCGTGTGCCGGAGCTTGAAACCTACATGGATCAGCTCAGGCGCGATCAGGACAGTGTCGGAGCGCGCATTACCGTGGTGGCCGACGGTGTACCGGTCGGGCTCGGCGAACCGGTGTTCGATCGTCTGGATGCCGAGCTTGCCCATGGCCTGATGAGCATCAATGCCGTCAAGGGCGTTGAAATTGGCGCAGGCTTTGACAGCATTGCCCAGCGCGGCAGCGAGCACCGTGACGAGATGACGCCCGAAGGCTTTCTTTCCAACCACGCCGGTGGCGTGCTGGGCGGCATTTCGACCGGCCAGCCGATCATTGCCCATCTGGCGCTCAAGCCAACCTCCAGCATCACCACGCCCGGTCGTTCGATCGATGTCCACGGCAACCCGGTCGAGGTCATCACCAAAGGGCGCCATGACCCTTGCGTGGGCATTCGAGCCACGCCCATTGCGGAAGCCATGATGGCGCTGACCCTGATGGATCACCTGCTGCGCCAGCGCGGACAAAACGGTGACGTCAGCGTCGACACACCGCACCTCAAGCAGCGCTAGTGTGAGCCGGCAATAACCACGGCTGTCGCATCGCGCTTTGGCCCTTGCAGACCGCCCCTGGGCCCGCTTCTGGCGGGCCTTTCCTCGATAGGGAGACGGCGTTTATCACACAACTGTGTTGAAACGCGCGTCGCCATAAACGATGAAGGCACAAAAAGTTACGCTGCGTTACTCTGGGTGCCGTCAACAGGGTTCAGCATGGGGGCACGGCGGATATGTCTCCGGCGAATACGATATCTTCGATGAGACGCAATATGCTGCATGAGATCAGCGCACAGGCCAGTGTTTTCAGCCTGCTGCATCAGGAAGCACTCGTGACCGCGCAGGCTGAACCCCTGCTGGCGGACATGCTCGATACCTATATAGTGTCAAGGGCCCACCTTGAAGGGGCCCTGACGGCCGTCATGGCGTCGGCCCTGACGGATAAAACGCTCTCGTTTGATGCTTTGTCAGAGTGTTTTCAGGGGCTTTATCAGGCGAACCCGTCGATGGTCGAGAGTGCCGCCTGTGACATGACGGCGGTTTTCGAGCGCGACGCCGCCAGTAGCGAGTACCTGCCCATTTTGCTGTATCTCAAGGGATTTCAGGCGCTGCAGGCCCATCGCCTGGCGCATGCCCTGTGGTGTGACGGTCGGCGCATGCTGGCTCGCGCACTGCATCATCGCACCACGCAGGCCTTCGGTATCGATATCCACCCGGCCTGTCAGGTGGGTCGGGGTGTCATGCTGGATCATGGTACCGGCATCGTGATCGGTGAAACCGCCGAGATCGGTGACAACGTCTCGATCATGCAGGGCGTCACGCTGGGGGGGACCGGCAAGGAAAGCGGTGATCGCCATCCCAAGGTGCGCAGCGGCGTGTTGATCGGTGCCGGTGCGACCGTGCTGGGCAATATCGAAATCGGCCATGGGGCTCAGATTGGTGCCGGTAGCGTCGTGCTGGCCGGTGTGGAGGCGCACACTACCGTGGTGGGTATTCCCGCCCGTCAGGCCGGAAGGCCACGCTGCCCGAGTCCGTCGGTCACCATGGAGCATGGCAGCTTTCAGCATGTCCCCAGAGTTCAGCGGTATCAGCAGGGCACATAATTGAATCGAAGGCGACATTGCTGCAAAAAGGGCCGGTCATGTGACCGGCCCTTTTGCTGTGTGCGTTCTGCAAAACATTAAAACTGCCAGCCAACGCCGAGGTAGTAGCCCCAGCCGGTGCTGCGCACACGGAAATCACCATCGCCGAAATTCAGTTCACTGCCGTCGTTCCACTGGCCGCCGTTATGGAAGTAGCGGGCCACCGCCAGAAAGCGCAGGTGCGTGAAGGAGTAGACAAAGGCATTGGTCGCCACCACCGCTTCATTGGTACGCGCTGAATCACCATCGCCCAGGCTTGATCCAAAGTCATAGTTGGTAAAACCGGCGTAAAAGAGACTGGCCCCATTATCAAAGCTTGCCAGCGGGTAGTTGTACTCAAGCTGCGCACGATAGCCATCCCAGCTGTTTTCATTCTCCGCGCCGTAGTTCTCCCACTGATATTTACCGTAGAAGTTAAAGGACATCCCCAGCGGTGACCCGGTATCGATGTCCGTGCCCAGACCGGTGTACAGCGTGTTCTGGCGATTGTCGCTGTTGTGCCCCCAGTCATAGATCCAGTTGGCCGCCAGATACCATTCGCTGATGGGCCCAAGGCTCAGATCCCGGCCGCTGAGCTCGTTAAACGACAGCCGTGGCTTGATTTCGGCAAAGATCGGCGAGCCGTCATCGAAGGCGCCACTGTCGGCGGCGTTGCCGATGCCAAAGAATTTGGGCATATCGATATAGCCGTAAAGATCCAGCGGCCCCTTGCGACCGAAAAACTCATATTCCAGATAGATATCATCGATTTTTTGCGGGCCGAAACGAATGTCCTTGCTGCCGATGACGGTAACGTTCTGGTTGTACCAGTCTGACAGGTAGGCGCTGCGCGGCGACTCATCGGTGGTGTCATAGCTGGCGGTTTCACCGGAGGCGGCCGGTATCTCGCCACTCTGCTGGTCGGCATGGGCCATCAGCGGTAACAGCAGAATGGTCGCGACCAGGGCGCCGGACATGGCAAAAGACGTGCGCAGGCTCGCCCGGCATGAGGCAGGCATGCTCGAAGAGTGGGACATGATGATTCCTTGCAAGATGTTGTGTTGTTATTGGTCGGATTATCGTTGTGTAGGCAGGGGCGTCCTGCAGACCGGGATGGCACCACGCCGGGCCTTTTGATGCAACTCCTGCGTGGCTTTCCGGTCACGGTTCAGGCGCCGGAAGGTGGCTGGCGAGAGGCTTCGAGCAGATCGATCATGGCGCGCGCCGCATTGGAAAGCGTGCGGTTTTCGTGAAAGAGATAACCCAGCGGGCGTTCGATCGGCGGATGGTCGATATCGAGTCTGTGAACACTGTCATCCAGCAGGGTTTCAGGCAGCACGCTCCAGCCAAGCCCGATGCTGACCATCATCTTGAGTGTTTCCATGTAATTGGTGGACATGGACACGCTGACCTCCAGTCCCGCTCGGTTAAAGGCGCTCATCACCATGGCCCGGGTAAAGGTCTGCTCGCCGGGCAGCACCGCATCGACCTGACTCAAAGCGCCAAGAGTGAGCGAGCGCTGCCGCGTTAGTGGATGATCCGGTGCGCAGACAAAATGAAGCTGGTCCATCCATAAGGGCGTGGCCACAAGGGGCTTGGCTGTGTGCGGTGCCAGGGTGGCCAGGGCCAGCTCGAGCGAGCCATCCATGACGCCCTGATAGGCCTGTTCCGAGTCCAGAAAGCGCATGTCCAGAGTGACCTGTGGCCAGCGCTGCGTATAGCGACGCAAAACAGCGGGCAGACGATGCAGGCCGATATGGTGACTGGTGGCCAGACTCAGTCGGCCACGCACCGTACCGCTCAAGCTGGTCAGTGCGCGCTGGGTGTCCTCGAAAAGTCCCAGAATCTCGCGGGCACGAGGCAACAGCAGATGACCCGCTTCGGTCAGGGCAATGCGTCGGCCGATGCGATCAAACAGGCGTGCATCCGTTTGATGTTCAAGCGTGGCGATGCGCTTGCTGACGGCAGACTGGGTCAGGTGGATCTGTTCGGCGGCCAGCGAAAACGAGCCGCATTCGGCCACGGCCACAAAGGCACGCAGGCTTTCGGTTTCCATCGATTCCTCACAGGAATGCATGCCATGAATAGGATGAATTGCTTTCATGGTATATCGCGGCGTAGGGTAGATGCCAGACAGGGGGTTGATGAGCCGTCATGACAATGACACACCACAAGAGCTCCAGTGTCCCCTTGGACCGTGAACGCGCCTCGTGCGCAAGGAGAGACGACATGGCAGGACAGACGCTTTATGACAAGCTCTGGGCATCGCATCTGGTGTCCAGCCGCGATGACGGGACATCACTGATTTATATCGACCGCCATCTGCTGCATGAGGTGACCTCACCGCAGGCCTTTGAAGGACTGCGCCTGGCTGACCGTCGCCCCTGGCGTATCGATGCCAACATCGCCACGGCCGATCACAACGTGCCGACCTCTCTGAAGGAGCGCAGTGCCGGGATTGCGGGGATCGAGGACAACGTCTCGCGCATTCAGGTGCAGACGCTCGATGACAACACCACAAGCTTTGGCATTGAAACCTTTGGCATCAACGACGTGCGCCAGGGCATCGTGCATATCATTGGTCCCGAGCAGGGCGCGACACTGCCGGGCATGACCGTGGTGTGCGGTGATTCCCATACCGCTACTCATGGTGCCTTTGGGGCGCTGGCCCACGGTATTGGCACTTCCGAAGTCGAGCATGTACTGGCGACCCAGTGTCTGATTCAGCGCAAGATGAAGAACATGCAGGTGCGCGTGGAAGGGCAGCTGGGCCCTCACGTCACCGCCAAGGACATCGTGCTGGCCATTATCGGCAAGATCGGCACGGCGGGCGGTACTGGCTGTGCCATCGAATTTGCCGGCAGTGCCATTCGCGACCTCTCCATGGAAGGCCGCATGACGATCTGCAACATGGCGATCGAGGCGGGCGCTCGCGTCGGGCTGGTGGCGGTCGATGACACCACCATCAATTACGTCAAGGGCCGCCCGTTTGCGCCGACTCCGGCGCAGTGGGACGCCGCGGTAGAGAACTGGCGCTCGCTGGTGTCTGACGATGACGCTGTCTTTGACAAGGTGGTGACACTGGACGCTGCTGCCATCGAGCCGCAGGTCAGCTGGGGGACCAGCCCCGAGATGGTCGTGGGCATTCATGACCGCGTGCCGGACCCGGCGCAGGCCACGGATGACACCACGCGGCGTGGCATTACCCGTGCGCTTGAATACATGGGGCTGCACGCCGGTCAGAAGATGACCGACATTCAGCTGGATCGCGTGTTCATTGGCTCATGCACCAACGCGCGTATCGAGGACCTGCGTGCCGCGGCTGCCGTGGTGGAAGGTCGTCAGGTCGCCGGTACGATCAAGCAGGCGATGGTGGTGCCGGGGTCCGGACTGGTGAAGCGTCAGGCCGAACAGGAAGGGCTGGATCAGGTGTTTCGTGACGCCGGATTTGAATGGCGGGAAGCAGGCTGCTCGATGTGTCTGGCCATGAACGCCGACAAGCTGGGCGCCGGTGAACACTGCGCCTCGACCTCGAATCGCAATTTCGAGGGGCGTCAGGGCTATGGCGGGCGGACGCATCTGGTCAGCCCGGCGATGGCCGCGGCGGCCGCGATTGCCGGCCATTTTGTCGATGTTCGCGAGTTCGTCGACACGCCTGCGCCGGCTCGGCGCGCTGCCGGGCTTTAAACGCTCGTCCACGCCATCTTCAAGGAAACCATCATGAAAGCCTTTATTCGTCAAAAGGGTCTGGTCGCGCCGCTGGATCGTGCCAATGTCGATACCGACCTGATCATTCCCAAGCAGTTTCTCAAGTCGATCAAGCGCACCGGCTTCGGCCCCAATCTCTTTGATGAGCTGCGCTATCTCGATGAAGGCTATCCGGGACAGGACTGCTCGAATCGACCGATCAATCCGGATTTCGTGCTCAATCAGCCGCGCTATGAAGGCGCAAGCGTTCTGCTGGCGCGCAAGAATTTTGGCTGCGGCAGCTCCCGTGAGCACGCCCCCTGGGCGCTGGAAGACTTCGGCTTTCGCGTCATCATCGCGCCAAGCTTTGCCGATATCTTCTTCAACAATGCGTTCAAGAACGGTCTGTTGCTGATCCAGCTTGATGAGGCCACGGTGGATCGGCTGTTTGATGCCGTCGAGCGCACACCGGGCTACCGTCTGGATGTGGATCTGGTCGAGCAGAAGATCCTGAGGCCGGAAGGAGAGGCGATCGAGTTTGAAGTGGATGCGTTTCGCAAGTACTGCCTCGAAAACGGGCTGGATGATATCGGCCTGACGCTGACCGATAACAGTCACGCCATTCGCGAGTTCGAAACGCGTCACCGTGCCTCGCAGCCGTGGCTGTTCCGGGATGCCTGAGTCGAAGGTGAACAACAATCACGACGCCGTCGTTGAGCGTCAGTTTGGCGGTCAGGCGGCCGCCTATCTGAGCAGCAGCGTGCACGCTGACGGACAGGAATTTGCTCAGCTGCGTGAACGTGTCGAGGGGATTGCCGCTGCGCGCGTGCTGGATCTCGGCTGCGGCGCCGGTCACGTCAGCTTCAGGGTGGCAGATCTGGCCGACGAGGTGGTCGCCTATGACCTGTCGCCGCGGATGCTCGAGGTCGTGGCGGCTGCGGCATCCGAGCGTGGGCTGGGCAACATCCGCACGGTGCAGGGCGTTGCCGAGTCATTGCCATTCGCCGACAACAGTTTTGATGTGGTATGCAGTCGCTTTTCTGCCCACCACTGGCGTGATGTCGGGCTGGCACTGCGCGAAGCGCGACGTGTCCTGAAGCCCGGCGGGCTGGCGGCGTTTATTGATGTCGCCTCGTCCGAGCAGCCGCTTTTCGACAGTTTTCTACAAACCATCGAGATGTTGCGCGACACCAGTCATGTTCGTGACTATACCCCGAGCGAATGGGCGCAAATGGTCGGCGAGGCAGGGCTTGTGGTGACCTCCAGCTCGCGTCAGCGCCTGCGACTGGATTTCGAGACATGGATTGCGCGCATGCGCACGCCTGATGTGATGCGCAACGCCATTCGCCATCTCCAGAGTCAGGTGGGTCAGGAAGTGCGCGACACCTTTGAGGTCGCCTCCGATGGCTCGTTCACGACCGATATGCTGGTGCTGTGGGCGACCAGAGAATCGTTTTAAGGAAAAGACATGAGCAAGAAGATTCTGGTACTGCCAGGCGATGGTATCGGGCCGGAAATTACTCGCCAGGCGCGCCGTGTGCTCGAGGTCTGCCACGCAGCAGGTCTTGATATCGAGATTGATGAAGCGCCGGTCGGTGGTGCCGAGATCGACCGTTCCGGTGTGCCGCTGACCCCTGAAACGCTTGAAAAGGCGAGAGCGTCTGATGCCATTTTGCTGGGCGCGGTTGGGGGGCCGAAGTGGGACACCATGCCCGATATCGCCAACCGTCCGGAGAAGGGGCTTCTGGCCCTGCGCAAGGAGCTGAATCTTTTTGGCAACCTGCGACCGGCGTTGCTCTATCCGCAGCTGGTCGAGGCTTCGAGCCTCAAGCCGGAAGTGGTGTCAGGCCTTGATATCATGATCGTGCGCGAGCTGACCGGCGGTATCTACTTCGGTCAGCCGCGTGGGCGCGAGACCCGCGAAGATGGCACACGCTACGGCTACAACACCTATATCTATGACGAACACGAGATTCGTCGTATCGGTCGGGTGGCGTTCGAGATGGCGCAAAAGCGCGGTAAAAAGCTTTGCAGCGTCGACAAGGCCAACGTGCTGGAAGTCACTATCCTGTGGCGCGACATCATGAACGAGCTGGCGCCGGAGTATCCGGACGTTGAGCTGTCGCACATGTATGTGGATAACGCCGCGATGCAGCTGGTGCGCGCGCCCAAGCAGTTTGACGTGATCGTCACCGGCAACATGTTCGGCGATATTCTCTCTGATGCTGCCGCCATGCTGACCGGCTCGATCGGCATGCTGCCGTCGGCCTCGCTGAATGAAAGCGGTCAGGGCATGTTCGAGCCCTGTCATGGCAGCGCGCCGGATATCGCAGGCCAGGGGCTGGCCAATCCGTTGGCCACCATTTTGTCGGTCGCCATGATGCTGCGCTACTCCCTCAACGAGCCTGATATGGCCGAGCGTATCGAGCGCGCCGTAGGGGCCGTGCTGGATCAGAACCTGCGTACCGCCGATATCGCCTATGAGGGCACACGCCAGGTGACTACTGAAGAGATGGGGGACGCCGTGGTGGCCGCGTTCGAATCGAACGCCTGAAGAGGCAGGGTTGTCGCGCCCATTGAATGAAGGGTGAGACATGCCCCGGTCCATGACCCCGACTACGGCAGCGAACGTGACGGTTCGCTGCCGTTTTGCTGTCTGGCGTCTGTCATGACATTCGCTGAAGGCTGACGTGGCTGGTCATGCGCATCGCGGATGGTAGACTAAAACCTGATGATGCGCGTTTAGAGGAGGCGGGATGTCGTTGAAACAGGAAGGGCGGCGCTGGTTGATTCGTCAGGCGCGCATGGAGGATGCCGAGGCCGTCTGTCGCATTTTCAATCATGAAGAGGTTTTTCCCAACACGATGCAGCTGCCGTTCAGTTCGCAGTCTTACTGGCAGCAACGCCTTGAGTGCATGGACCGCGGTCATCACATGCTCGCCGCCTGCCATCCGCAAGCGCCGGAGACACTGCTGGGGCTGATCGGGTTGCATCCTGTCGCCGCCTCGGCGCGCGTGGCGCATGTCCGAACAATTGGTCTTTCCGTGGATCCCGACTACGCCGGTCAGGGCATCGGCAGTCAGCTTTTAAGGGCGGCCATCGATCTTGCAGACAACTGGTTGAACGTGACCCGGTTAAGCCTTGGGGTCTATAGCCACAACCACCGGGCGATCGATCTCTACGAGCGTCATGGCTTTGTCAAAGAGGGCCTGAGTCGCGGGATATCCTTTGGTCACGGCCGCTATCTTGACAGTCTGGAAATGGC
Source organism: Kushneria sp. Sum13 (assembly GCF_052692355.1). Classification (NCBI taxonomy): domain Bacteria; kingdom Pseudomonadati; phylum Pseudomonadota; class Gammaproteobacteria; order Oceanospirillales; family Halomonadaceae; genus Kushneria; species Kushneria sp. Sum13. The sequence continues at coordinate 1,987,120 of NZ_CP199847.1, read as the reverse complement.
ACGCCTGCACCCTCGTCTTGAGCAGGCACTTGAGGTGCAGGGCAGGCCGGATGAAACTCAGGCCCATTATTTATCACAACAGGGGGACACAAAATGTTGAGAACCGGATTTGTTGGCTGGCGCGGTATGGTGGGTTCCGTACTGCTGCAGCGGATGCTGGAAGAGGACGGCTTCAAAAACATCGAGCCGGTCTTTTTTACCACCTCTCAGGCAGGCCGGCCCGGCCCGAATGTGGGCGTTGACGTACCGCCTCTCAAGGACGCCTTTGATGTCCAGGCGCTGGCCGAGCTGGACGTGATCGTGACCTGTCAGGGCGGCGACTACACCAGCGACGTGTATCCGAAGCTGCGCGAGTCCGGCTGGAAGGGCTACTGGATCGACGCGGCCAGCACCCTGCGCATGAACGACGACACGGTCATCGTGCTGGATCCGGTCAATCGTCAGGTCATCGATCAGCGCCTGGACGATGGCTTTAAAACCTTTGCCGGCGGTAACTGTACGGTCAGTCTGATGCTGATGGGGCTTGGCGGGCTGTATGAGGCCGGGCTCATCGAGTGGATGACGTCGATGAGCTATCAGGCGGCTTCCGGGGCCGGCGCGCAAAACATGCGCGAGCTGCTCAATCAGATGTCGCTGGTCGGCAATGCAGCCCGCGCCGAGCTGGATGATCCGGCGTCGGCCATTCTTGACATCGATCGCAAGGTCATTGAGACCATGCGTGGCAGTGACTTCCCCACGGAGCATTTTGGTGCGCCACTGGGTGGCAGTCTGCTGCCGTGGATCGACAAGAAGCTGGATAATGGCCAGAGCAAGGAAGAGTGGAAGGGCGGCGTCGAAAGCAACAAGATCCTTGGCATGGCGCCCAATACGGTGCCGGTCGATGGCCTCTGCGTTCGTATCGGCTCCATGCGCTCTCATGCGCAGGCCTTCACGATCAAGTTGACGCGCGATGTGCCGATAGACGAGATCGAGGATCGAATTGCACGTCATAACGATTGGGTCAGCGTCGTGCCCAACGACAAGGACGCGACGCTTGCGCGCCTGACGCCGGCCGCCGTAACCGGCACTCTGGATGTGCCGGTGGGTCGTCTGCGCAAGATGGCCATGGGCGGGGAGTATCTCTCCGCCTTTACGGTCGGCGATCAGCTGCTGTGGGGGGCCGCGGAGCCACTGCGCCGCATGCTGGCACTGCTGGTCGAACGCCACTGACGCATCCGTCATCGTTATGCACGCCGGGGCGCCTCATTGAGGCGCCCTTTTTGTTGGCTGCCCTGACAAGTATGACTGGAGAGCATGATGGCCGAACGGCCCTGTCGTTTGCGTTTACGAAACTGCCTGCTGGGTGCGCTGCTGATGTCGGGTTCAATGATGGCCCATGCGGTGGGCATTGCCGCGCCGCAGGTCATGTCCGGATTCAATGAACCATTGAAGGCACGCGTGGCGCTGCTGGATACCGGTACCCTGCGTGCTGATGACCTTCGGGTCGCGCTGGCAGACAGTGCCCGCTGGCAGGCCATGAACATTGAGCGAAGTGCCGATACCGATACCCTGCGACTGGCGGTCAACGGTACGCCCGGTCACCTCTATCTGGACATTCTGGGGAGTCGCGCACTGGAGGCGCCCTGGCTGGACGTGGTGCTCACCCTGAGCTGGCCGAAGGGAGAGCTGACGCCTCAGCTAACGCTTTTGCCTTCGGGAAATGCCGCCACCGGTGAAAAAGCGACGTTGGCTGACGCCACGCCCGCCTTCGCACAGACAGCACGCAGCAGGATACCTGGGCCCAGCGATGCAGGTCGTGATCAGCGCGTTGAGCGCCAGACACGTGCGCCGGAGACAGCGGCACAGGACAGCCGACGCATGGCCGCGCTTGAAGACAGACTTGATCGACTGGAGCAGCAGCTGCGTACCAGTCAAGAGGTTCAGGCGACACTGACGGCAGATCTCGAGTCCGTCAGGGCGCAGTCGCTAGTCAGCCAGACGCCCAACGATGACGCTGAATTGCAGGCGCTGGCTCAGCGTCAGCAGGCGCTGGAAGGCCGTCTGTACCAGCTGAATCAGCAGGCAGTGACGGCCGCCGGTGCTGTGGTGTCTTCTGGCGTCTCCCAACCTGACGCGCCGCTGCAGCAGGTTTCGTCTCCATCGCCGGCACCCGCCCTCGACAATGGTGCCGGGCGTCAGGGTGATTTCATCTGGACCTGGGCGCTGGCCGCGCTCTTGTTGATGCTGGCGGGCGCGTGGGCAGGGGTGCGCCGCTGGCGGCAGCGGCGCTATCGTCTGGTCAGCGCCGAAGAACTTTCGCCGCGGGCAGGGCCGGCTTCTTCTCTTGCTGGGGTGGCCTTTGCCGGTGAAGAAGGGCGCAGCGCTCATGAGACCGGCATTGTCGGTGCCGAGCAAAACGAGGTGTGGACGGCCCATCGTGCTCAGATCGAGGCGATCTGCGCGGAAGCCGAGGTGTTTCATCGCCATGGCCGGCGCGAGCATGCCATCACCATGTTGAAAGAAGGGCTGGCGCATTATCCAAGCGATTTTCAGCTGATGCAGGCGCTGGCCGCGCTGGAGGCCGCCTCTGACAACGGTGAGGCGCATGAGGGCCATGACGACCGGCATCCGTCGATGGCCTCGATTTCCGCGCTTGAGACGTCGCCGACGCTGGCACCGGTCTGGTCATTGTCCTCTTCCTGGCCACAGGATGACGTTGTCGACGCCGCCCAGTGGCCGGTCTCCGAGGATATGGTCGATCATCGTGTGGATTTTTCCACCACACCGACGGCCAGTTTCCCTCGCAACTGGGCACTCGAAGAGGTGGCATTTGAGGGCGCCGATACGGATAATGAGCGCCCCGATGCAGATCGACTTTCTCGCCGTGCCTGAAAGGGCATGAGGCAGGGTTGATTTGCCCGTCTCTTACATGAAGACGACCGGCCTGGGCGTTCATGCCTTCGCTGCCGGCCGTCCCTGCATTACCGAGTCACATGTCCTTTTTTACACGACTGGATGAAAACGAGCGCGTCAGCGGCCGTATTGCACTGGGCCTTGAGTACCGTGGTACGGCCTATCAGGGCTGGCAGCGCCTGAACCATGGCCCTTCTCTTCAGGCCTCTCTCGAGGCTGCGCTTTCCCGCATTGCGCAGTCTCCCATTGAAGTCATGTGCAGCGGACGTACTGACAGCGGCGTGCATGCTACCCGGCAGATCGTGCATTTCGATACGACCAGCGCGCGTACGCTCAAGGCCTGGGTCATGGGCACCAATGTCAACCTGCCGCGTGACATGTCCGTGCGCTGGGCGCGTGTCATGCCGCATGACTTTCACGCCCGCTTCTCAAGCCTTGCCCGTCGCTATCGCTATGTGATTCTCAACCAGCCCATGCCACCGGCGCTTGATGCCGAGCACATGACCTGGCATCGACACCCGCTGGATGAAAAACGCATGCACGAGGCCGCGCAGTCGCTGATCGGCGAGCATGATTTTTCCGGCTACCGCGCGGCCGGCTGTCAATCCAGTACGCCCTGGCGTCATGTACACTTTGTCGAGGTGACGCGTGTAGGGCCTCTGGTGGTCATCGATATTCAGGCCAACGCCTTTTTGCATCACATGGTGCGCAATATCGCCGGCGTTTTGATCGCCGTGGGCGACGGGCGGCGCGAGGTGTCTCGCGCGCGTAACCTTCTGGAAGGCCGCGATCGCACGCTTTCCGAGGCGACCGCGCCGGCGCATGGGCTGCACTTCGTCGATGTGTACTATGATCCACGATTTGAACTGCCGGCCGAGCCACTGGGTCCGGCCGGACTTTATTTCAGCGGCGAATGGACCGGTCAGCGCACTTTGCCGGCCTCGAACTATCAGCGTCCTGTCTATCGCGGGGAACCGGCCGGGCACTTGTCATCGCCAGGGCGTGTGTAATTACCAGGACCTTTGCCAATGCGAACCCGAATCAAGATCTGTGGACTGACGCGCGAAGCGGATGTCGATGCCGCTGTTGCGGCGGGTGCCGATGCACTGGGGTTTGTCATGTGGCCCGGCAGCAAGCGGGCGCTGACGCCCGAGCGGCTTGCGCAGCTCAGCGCTCGGGTACCGCCTTTTGTGACCCGGGTAGGGCTGTTTGTTGATCAGACGCCGGATCTCATTGCCGGCTGCGCGCCCTGGCTTGACATGCTTCAGTTTCACGGCGAGGAGCCGCCCGAAGCCTGCGAGATTTACGGCATGAGCTGGCTCAAGGCCCTGCGCATGCGCGATGATATTGATCTTCATGAGCAGGCCAGGCGCTATCATCAAGCGCGTGGCCTGCTGCTGGATGCCTATCGCCCCGGCGTGCCGGGAGGGACCGGCGAGATCTTTGACTGGTCGCGGGTGCCAGGAGATCTGGCGCTGCCGATCATACTGGCCGGTGGTCTGACGCCGGATAACATCGCGCGGGCCGTCGATCAGGTCGCGCCTCACGGGGTGGACGTCTCCGGTGGGGTGGAGGTCGCTGCCGGGTGCAAGGATCATGACCTGATCAAGGCCTTTATTGACGGGGTACAGGCGGCCGATGTGGCCCCGGCCTCGCGCTGATGCTGACAGGCGGTAAGCAGGGTTATGCCGGTGTACATGCACGCCGGGCTGGCCCTCACTGCCGTCGATGATTGATAATGGGGCCATGCGCCATGTGCTGTTTTCGGCGCGCCCATTTTAAAGACTGACCATCAACGATATGGAAGCCCTTTCTCGATGAGCTGGCTCGACAAGATTGTTCCTTCAATGGGGCGTACTGCCCGTACCGATCGTCGCAATAACATTCCCGACGGCCTGTGGCGCAAATGTCCCAATTGTGAGGCTGTCCTTTATCGGCCCGAGCTTGAGCGGCATCACAATGTCTGCCCCAAGTGTGATCACCACCTGCGTTTGAACGCACGTCGCCGCCTTTCCTGGTTTCTCGACAGTGAGGGGCGCGAAGAGATCGCCGCTCAGCTCGAGCCGGTAGATCGCCTCAAGTTTCGTGACTCCAAGAAGTACAAGGACCGTCTGGCCGGGGCACAAAAGGCCACCGAAGAAAAGGATGCCCTGATCGTCATGAAGGGGACCCTGGATGGCCTGCCGGTCGTGGCGGTGGCGTTCGAGTTCGAATTCATGGGCGGCTCCATGGGCAGCGTCGTGGGCGAGAAATTCGTGCGCGCTGCAACGCTTGCCCGGGAAGAGAAGCGTCCGCTGGTCTGCTTTGCGGCCTCCGGTGGTGCGCGCATGCAGGAGGCGCTGTTCTCGCTGATGCAGATGGCCAAGACCTCGGCAGCTCTGGAGCGCCTGCGTGAAGCCGGTACCCCCTATATCTCGGTGCTGACAGATCCGGTCTTTGGCGGTGTGTCGGCCTCGCTGGCCATGCTGGGCGATCTGAACGTGGCCGAGCCCAATGCCCTGATCGGCTTTGCCGGGCCGCGCGTTATCGAGCAGACCGTGCGTGAAAAGCTTCCCGAAGGCTTTCAGCGCAGCGAGTTTCTGCTGGAGCACGGCACGGTCGACATGATCATTCACCGCAGCGAGATGCGCACGCGTCTGGGTCGTATTCTGCGCACGCTGACCGATCGTCCCTCCGAGCCTGCCGTGACCATGCTGGAAGACGTGGAAGGGGATGATGGGACACCGTACAGCGCCGAGGCTGCGCGCTGATCATCATGTCTTGCACATTGACACAGTGGCTGGCCCACCTGGAAAAGCTTCACCCGGTCGCCATTGACCTGGGGCTTGATCGCATTCGCGTCGTGGCCGAACGTCTGGGGCTGCTGTCCGGCCTTATTGCACGCCAGGTGGTCACCGTGGCCGGCACCAACGGCAAGGGGTCGACCGTGGCCATGCTGGAGGCCGTGGCGCGTGCCCACGGCCTGAGCACGGCCTGCTATACCTCGCCCCATCTGCTGCGCTATAACGAACGCCTTCTTTTTGACGGTGACGAGGTCAGCGATGACGCCCTGATTGACGCCTTTGAGCGCATCGAGGCTGTACGTGGTGATACCGGGCTGACCTATTTTGAAATGGGAACGCTGGCGGCATTGGTCATTATTCGTGATCGTGCCCCGGACATGGCCATTCTTGAGGTCGGGCTGGGCGGTCAGCTGGATGCGACCAACATCATTGATGCCGATATCGGCATTGTGACCAGCGTCGCGCTTGATCATGCCGATTTTCTCGGCACCGATATCGAAAAAATCGGCGCCGAGAAGGCCGGCATCTTGCGCGCCGGTCGGCCGGCCATTCTGGGCAGTCGACACATGGTTAAAAGCGTTGCGGCACATGCTGCTGCGCTACCGGTGTCCCACTGCCTGGTACTGGGGCAGGATTTTGACTGGCAGCGTGAAGAGAGTGGTCGCTGGCTATGGCAGCATCCGGCCGGTGCATTGGCTTCTACATTGACATCGCTTCCCGACCCCGGCCTGCCGCTGGACAATGCTGCCAGTGCTCTGACGGCGCTTGAAGTGCTGGGCATACCGCTTGAGACCGAAAGGCTTGAGCAGGCCTTTTCCGGCATTCGACTGGCAGGACGCATGCAGCGCATCGGGCGTTACTGCCTCGATGTGGCACATAATCCGCATGCCGCCGGCTATGTGGCCGATCAGTTGGCGCAAAGGCCCGTCACACGTCGGGTGGCCCTGCTGGGCATGCTGGGTGACAAGGATGCCGAAGGGGTGATCGATGCGCTCTGGCCGGTGGTTGATGACTGGCTGGTGGTGACGCTTTCGGGGGCACGCGCGCGCCCGGGCGACGCTCTGGCAGAGATCATTCGAGCTCGTGGCGGGCAGGTCATGGCCGTGGCTGATGGTCCGGCAGCAGGGATCGACTGGCTTGAACAACATTCACAACATGATGACGTACTGGTTTGTGGCTCCTTTTTTACCGTGGCAGAAGTACTGGCTCGGCTCGAAAGGGGCGAGGGAACCGCGTAACAGGGAGAGAGTCGCATGAAATACGGCATGCGTGAGCGCATTAGCGGTATCGTCATTATCGTGGCACTGGCGTTGATCCTGCTGCCCATTTTGTTTGGCGGATCAGACAAGGACAAGGAAAAGGCCGGCGATGACTCGTCAGTGGTTATCGAGCAGCCCATCGAGATGTCACAACCAAAGGTGTCCGAGCCGCAGTCACCGCTGCCCAGCGACAACGTCAGCACTGACGACGCCACCAGTGATCGATCCGGCCAGGCCAGTCAAAGCAATCAGCTCTTCCCGGACCACGAGCGTGAACCGGCATCGACACGGACGCCGACCTCCAGCGAGCCGTCCTCTTCGCCGACCGAATCACGCGACAGCACGGCGTCACGCGCCGACACGACCTCTTCAACCAGTACCGGCTCGACCCGTCATTCTTCAGCCAGTACCAACAAGCCGGCCACGCCTTCACGAGACAGCAGTAGCGCCAGCACGACGCGTCAGACACCGGCCCGCAGTGATGATTCCTCGGGAGACCCGATCATGGCCGCTGCCAACCGTAACAGCCACAGTGCTCCGCAGCCTTCCGCCAGTGGTGGCTGGGCCGTTCAGGCCGGCAGTTTCGGGCAGCCCGGTAACGCAGATCGCCTGATCGAGCAGCTCAAGTCGCTGGGCTTTTCGGCCTACAAGCAGCCGCGTGGCGAGCTCAATACGGTCTACGTCGGTCCTTTTGGCTCGACCGAAGAGAGTGAGCAGGCACGTAGCGCGCTACAGGAAAAGGCCAACATCAAGGGGCTGATTGTTCGCCGCGAAGGTGGTCAGTGAGCTGGACCTGGATTGACTGGGCGTTTGTCATCATTCTGGGATTTTCTGTCCTGTCGGGCTTTGCGCGTGGCTTCATTCGCGAAGGACTGGGGCTGGCCGCGTGGATTGCCGCGCTGCTGACGGCCCGGGCCCTGGCAGAACCTGCCGCCGGTCTTTTTGCCGACCATATCGACAGTCAGCAAATTCGATTGGTGGTCGGGTTTGTGCTGGTGGTATTTGTCGTGCTGCTGCTGGCCAATATGGTGATCAGACTGCTGCACGCCATGATTGAATGGGTAGGTATGGGGTTTTTCAATCGTTTGATGGGCGCTGGATTCGGCCTGCTGCGAGGTGGCTTTGTCCTTGTGGTGATCGTGGCCGTGGTCGGATTGACCCCGTTGAGCCAGACCGACGACTGGCAGCAGTCGACCTTTTTACCCTGGGTCGAGCAGGGACGTGATCTGGCCATTCGCCAGTATCAGCAGCTCGACAGGGATCAGTCCCTCATGGATGAAGCATCGCAGCGCGCTCGTGAACTGCAAGGGCGTCTGCCACGGCAGATGTCGCAATGATCAAGCGATCAGTACGGCCGGCAATACACCGGCAATCACCGACAGCGAGGATGTAACGCATGTGCGGTATCGTGGGCCTGATGGCCAACTCGATGGTAAACCAGGCAGTTTATGATGCGCTGACGGTGCAACAGCACCGGGGCCAGGATGCTGCCGGCATGATGACCTGGGACAATGGGCGCTTTTTGCTGCGCAAGAGCAATGGCCTGGTGCGCGACGTCTTTCATACGCGTCACATGCAAAGACTCAAGGGCAATATCGGCATTGGTCACGTGCGCTATCCGACCGCCGGTTCTGCCAGCGAGTCGGAGTCCCAGCCCTTTTATGTCAACTCTCCCTATGGGATCGCGCTGGTCCACAACGGCAATCTGACCAATTCCGAACAGCTCGTGGCCGAACTGTTCAATGCCGATCTGCGCCACATCAATACCAGTTCGGATTCCGAGGTACTGCTCAATGTCTTTGCCCACGAGCTGGGCAAGCAGGGGCATCAGCTGGAAGCCGAGGACATCTTTGATGCCATTCGTCGGGTGCATCGTCGCTGCAAGGGCGGCTATGCAGCGGTGTCGATCATCAATGGCAAGGGACTGGTCGCCTTTCGTGATCCCCATGGCATTCGTCCGGTAGTCTTCGGTCGGCGCGATACGCCGGAAGGGCCGGAGTACATGATTGCCTCTGAATCCGTGGCGCTGGACGTGGCAGGCTTTGAGCTGATCCGCGACCTGGCACCGGGCGAGGCGCTCTACATCGATATGGCGCGCAACCTGCACACACAGCAGTGCGTTGAAAAAGCCCGGCTCACGCCCTGCATCTTCGAGTATGTCTATCTGTCCCGCCCGGATTCGATCATTGATGGGGCCAATGTCTACGCCACGCGCATGCGCATGGGGCAAAAGCTTGCCGAGAAGATCAAGCGTGACTGGCCCGAGCAGGATATCGATGTCGTGATTCCCATTCCCGATACCAGTCGCACGGCGGCGCTGGAGCTGGCGCTGCATCTGAACGTGGCGTATCGCGAAGGCTTCATGAAAAACCGCTATATCGGGCGCACCTTCATCATGCCGGGGCAGACCCAGCGTCAGAAGTCGGTGCGTCAAAAGCTCAATGCCATCGATATCGAGTTTTCCGGCAAGAATGTTCTGCTGGTGGATGACTCCATCGTCCGCGGCACCACCTGTAATGAAATCATTCAGATGGCTCGCGAGGCTGGCGCCAAAAACGTCTATTTCGCCTCTGCAGCCCCTGCGGTGCGCTATCCCAATGTCTACGGCATCGATATGCCCGTGGCCATGGAGCTGATTGCCTTTGACCGCACGAGCGATGATGTGGCCGAGATGATCGGTGCCGACCGGTTGATCTATCAGGACCTTGACGATCTCAAGGAGGCGGTCAGAGAGATCAATCCGGACCTTGAAGAGTTTGACTGCTCGGTCTTTGATGGCTGCTATGTGACCGGTGATATCGATCCGGACTATCTTGCCCGGCTTGAAATCTCCCGTAGTGACGCTGCCAAGCAGCAATCCAGCGGTGGCCATGCGCAGGTGGATCTGCACAACGATGTCGAGGAAGTTGACTGATCCCCGCGGTCGCGGCAGGGTAAGGTGTCGCTAAAGGGTATTCATTGAATGACCGGGCCATGCGCCCGGTCATTTTGTTCATGACGATGACGGGCGAAGCTGCCCCGGGCCGTTTTAAATGATGTCACGGTCTTCGACCATTCAAGGAAGCCACCATGTTTGAAAAAGACGCCCAGAGCGACCATCTGCATCCGGATACGCTGGCCATTCGGGCCGGCCATCAGCGCACCCATGAGCAGGAACACAGCGAACCGATCTTTCCCACCTCAAGCTTTGTCTATGAAAGCGCCGCTGAAGCCGCGCGCAAGTTCTCCGGCGAAGAGCCCGGCAATGTCTATTCGCGCTTTACCAATCCCAGCGTGCAGACCTTTGAAGCCCGGCTGGCAGCGATGGAAGGGGCCGAGGCCTGTGTAGCCACGTCATCAGGCATGGCCGCCATCATGTCGACCGTGCTCGGACTGCTGGAAGCCGGTGACGAGATCGTCGCCTCGCGGGCGCTTTTTGGCTCCACGGTCAGCCTGTTTGCCAAATATTTTGGCAAGTTCGGAGTGGTGACCCATTTCGTGGAGCTTTCCGATCTGGAGAGCTGGAAGGCGGCCATGACGCCGCGTACGAAACTGCTGTTTGCCGAGACGCCTTCCAACCCCTTGTCCGAGATTGCCGATATTCGCGCGCTGGCCGATATTGCCCATGACCACGGCGCCTGGCTTGCCATCGATAACTGCTTTTGCACGCCGGCGCTTTTGCGCCCGATCGAGCATGGGGCCGATCTGATTATCCATTCGGCGACCAAGTATCTCGATGGGCAGGGTCGTGCCATCGGCGGCGCCGTGGCCGGTCGCGCCGATCTGGTCAAGGAAGTGCACGGGGTGGTACGTACCTGTGGCCCGAGCATGAGTCCCTTCAACGCCTGGATTTTTACCAAGGGTCTTGAAACGCTGGGACTACGCATGCGCGCGCACTGTGACAATGCGCTGGCACTGGCGAAATGGCTCGAGGCGCATCCCGGTGTGGAACGGGTGCACTACAGTGGTCTGACGTCCCATCCCCAGCATGCGCTGGCCGCACGTCAGCAAAGCGGCTTCGGCGCCGTGCTGGGCGTGGAAGTGAAGGGCGGACGTGAGGGGGCCTGGTCGGTGATTGACGCCACAAGGCTCTTGTCGATTACCGGCAATCTGGGCGATCTCAAAACCACCATCACCCATCCCGCCACCACGACGCACGGGCGCCTCAGCGATGAACAGCGGGCCACGGCGGGCATTACGGAAGGCTTGATCCGGATTGCAGTGGGCCTTGAGCATCTCGAGGACATCAAAAAGGATCTGACCCGCGGGCTCGACGCCCTTTAAGGCATAGCCTGTCCACCCATCAGGGCCTCAGGCGCTTGCCTGGGCGCTGATGGGTCTGTTCTCAGGCCATCGGGTCATAGCCCTGCAGCATGCCGATTCGTGGCATGTTGCGCTCCCATATTGGCGGCTCTCCCACGACTTCCTGCAGACACTCGATAAAGCGTCGGGTCTTGAGCGAGAGAAACTCGCGATGGGGATAAACCATATAAATATCGGGGCTCGGCGCCAGTCGTAGCTCGGGCAGGATGGGAAACAGTTTGCCGTCGCGAAAGGCGTCTTCCAGCATGAAGGCAGACATTACCCCATAACACAGCCCCACCAGCATGGCTCTGACCATGATTTCGGGTTCATTGGTTCGAAAGTGCGAGTTGAATGCGCCACGGACGATCGTGTTGTGCTCGTTGTAATAGTGCAGATAGTCCAGCGTCAGATCGTCGCGCGAGTAAGTCACGGCCGGTAATTGCAGTAGCTCCTCGACACTTTCAGGCAGGCCGTGTCGTTGAATGAACTCGGGACTGGCGCAGATGACCCGATGATTGCTGGCCAGCGGGCGGGCAATGAGCGATGAGTCCCGCGGCTCGCTGATGCGAATGACCAGATCGTAACCGCCGGCGATCACGTCGACATAGGCGTTATCGAGCTGCAGCTCGACATGCATGTCCTGAAAGCGTCGCATGAAAAGCCCCACTGCCGGCCCGATATAGCGCCGGCCAAAGTCCGTGGGGGCATTGATGCGTAAAACACCGCGCGGTTCGCTTTGATGGGCCTCCGCCACATGGCGGGCATCTTCAAGAGCGGTGCGCAGGCGCAGGGCGCGATGATAGATCTCCCGTCCGACATCCGTGAGATGCACCACACGGGTCGAGCGGTTGAAAAGTCGCACCTCCAGTTCCTTTTCCAGCTGTCGGATCTGGCGTGAAATAACCGAACGGTCAACGTGGCGCAGGTCAGCGGCACGCGTAAAACTTCCGGCCTCGACCACTTCGGCAAGGAGTAAAAGACGGCTGGACAGATCCATGACTGCTTACGCTCTCCCGGCTCGAATGTTGCGTTTTTGGCAACATGAAATTGTTATAGGGTGCATCGATCAGAAGTGCTTTCAGGCGGAAGATATATCTATCAACACGGGCGCTGACAAAACAAGCCCGAGATATACCACACTGAAAAGGGACATGACATGACACGCACACTTCTGATCGCTGCGCTTTCACTGACCACGCTGATGGCACAGCAAACCATGGCTTCCACTACTGAAGGCCAGTTCATGAAGGCCAACAATGGCGCGACGCTCAACACCAGCAGCAGTACGCTGTCGCGTTCCGCGGTTGCCACTGCCGAAGGACTGACCGGCACCTATTATACGGCTCAGGGTGCCCCGCATCGTTTCCAGTTCAATGTCGAGAATGGCGGTCAGATTCAGCTGGCCAGTCGTCATCCGGCAGGAGCACACAATACGGCCTATCGCCTGAATGCCATGGTGCTTGATCAGCAGGGCCAGATCGTGGCCAGCAGTGCCAGCGATGCACAGGGCAATTTCAACATCGATAGCAACCTGGCGGCCGGGCAGTACACGCTGGTAGTGGATGGTCACACCACCCAGAGCCCCTCGAGCTCGGACAGCAGCTACGAGATCCTCACCTCGATGTAACCCGAAAGCCTCTGCCGGCCCGTACGCCGCCAGAAAACGACGGTCCGGGAAAGCAGGCATTGCCTGCTTTTTTTTGTGCATAAGGTTAGACTGCGCGCCGCATTCCCTTTCATCCCATCAACTCTGGAGGTGCTGTGGCATCGCCTCAAACCCGAGAAATGGGTAAAACCCTGTGGCACCAGACACTGCCGATGGCCGTGGGCGTGATGGCGCTTCTGGGCTTCAATCTGATTGATAGTATCTTTATCGCGCGCCTGGGCACCCAGCCACTGGCGGCACAGTCGTTCACGTTTCCGGTGGCGACGGTCATCATTGGGGTACAGGTCGGCTTTGGCATTGCCATTGCAGCCTTGATCTCCCGCGCGTTGGGGGCTGATGAGCCGGCCCGCGCTCGTCGGCTGGGCAGTCTTGTACTGCTGGGCGGCAGTGCTGCCATGCTGTTGCTGCTGCTGGTGCTCTGGCTTTTGGAGCCGATCATTTTCCGCCTGCTGGGGGCCAATGAAGCCACCATGGTGCTGATCCATCAGTACTGGGGGCCCTGGCTGCTGGCCAGCTGGATCGGGGCGCTGCTGTATCTGGGCTATAGCCTCTTTCGCGCGCATGGGGAAACGCGTCTCCCCGGTCGCATGATGGTGCTGACCAGTCTGATCAATCTTGTGCTGGACCCTGTACTGATCTTCGGCGTGGGGCCTTTCAAGGGCTGGGGGCTGGCGGGTGCGGCATGGGCAACGCTGATTGCCTTTGTCATCGGTCTGCTGGTACTGGCACAAAGCCTTTCCAGGCGTGACTGGCTCAGCGCTTCCGGCCTTCGTCAGGAAGCCGGTGCCTCGCTTGCGCGCTTTATGAGCATTGCGTTACCGGCCATGGCCTCGCAGCTGCTGCCGGCGGTGTCGGCGCTGGCAGCGACCGGTATCGTGGCAAGGCTTGGCGAGGCGGCTGTCGCGGCCTGGGGACTGGCTGCGCGTCTGGAAACCTTCGTCATTCTGGTGGTTCTGGGATTGACCATGTCTCTGCCACCCTGGCTTGGCCGTAGTTTTGGGGCAGGGCGCTGGCAGGAAATTCGCGCGCTGATGAATCTGGCGGCAAGAGTGGTGCTGGTCTGGCAGCTGGTGCTTGGCATTGTGCTCAGTGCCGCCGCCATGCCGTTGGCGGGGCTGCTGGCGGGCAATGAGGAAGTGAGAGGTATGCTGGCCATGCTTTTGCATTTCATGCTGCCAAGCTACGCCTTTTTAGGGATATGCATGCTGGTGGTATCGGCGTGCAATGCGCTTGGCTGGCCACGCCGGGCCGTCACGGTTTCCTTCATGCGGCTTTTTGTCTGCTATTTGCCCTGCCTGAGTCTCGGCGCCTGGCTCGGGGGACTCATGGGGCTGGGTATCGGCGCGGCCATTGGCAACGTGCTGGCCGGCGTGCTGGCCTGGTGGAATTATCGTCGCATACTGGGTGACAAGGGACGCGAGTCGAGTGACATGATCTCCGGCCAGCAGCATGAACGTCTTTCGTGAAGAGTGGCTGCGTTGCGTTTATAGTATTAGTACTCTTTCATGACTGATGGTTCGGAGACGTTCTATGCGCAGAGGGCCAACAAGATATCGTGACAGGCTGTCAGGGCTTGTCATCGTGGCAATGCTGGCCGGGTGTGCGCAGCACTCGACACAGGACAGCGATGCTGCACGGGCAGGCACGTCATCCGATGATGGTTTAAATGTCGATGCGCTCTTTGATCAGGCCAATACCGATGCGCGTAGTGGTCTCAGTGCACTTGATCTGGAGCGTCTGGGGCTGGGGGATCACTGGAACACGCTGGATAAAAACGGTGACGGCCAGATTTCACGTCAGGAGTTTCACCAGCGTCTTGATGATCCTGCCATTTCGCAGCGGCTTCATGCCCTGGCGCAGGGCTCGGCAGGAGAGACTTCGGAGCAGGCCGTGTCTTCTGCCTGGCATTTGCCGCCAGAGTCGCCTTCCCAGACGTGGCAGCGTTCAAACACGTCTTCGACCCCTGCTACATTGAGTGCACCTCCGAGTACGCCTTCGGCCGCGGCATGGGGGGTGTCGGGGGCTTCAGAGGAACAGGCGCCGGCCGAGCCTGCCGCACCGGCAGACAGTTCCGGCGATTCAGCCTCTCCCTGAGACAGGCAGATAAAAAAAGCGAGCCCTCGGGCTCGCTTTTTTATGCTGACGCCGGATCGTTATTTCACGACCGTGGCGATGGCGCGAGCCACATAGTCCAGTGAGTCCCCGGAAAGGCCTGCGATGTTGGCACGCCCGGAACCGACCATATAGATACTGAACTCATCGCGCAGTCGCTTGACCTGTTCCTGACTCAGGCCGGTGTAGGAGAACATGCCACGCTGCTCGGCAATGAAGGCAAAGCGCTCTTCAAGACCGTGCGGGCGAAAGGCTGCCACAAAGTCACTGCGCAGGCCGTTGATGCGCCCCCGCATGTCGGCAAGTTCCTGCTTCCACTGCTCGGTCAGTGTCTGCGAACTCAGGATCTCGGCCACCACGGCAGCACCGTGAGAGGGCGGTGTGGAGTAGTTCTCGCGTGCAGCAATGGCGACCTGGGTGCGCACGTTCTGCATCTGCTCTGAATCGGCTGCCAGCACCATCAGCGACCCGGTACGCTCACGATAAAGACCGAAGTTTTTCGAGCACGAGGTGGTGATCAGCATTTCGTCGAGGGCTTCGGCAAACAGGCGTACGCCGAAGGCGTCCTGATCGAGCCCGTCACCAAAGCCCTGGTAGGCGAAGTCGATCAGCGGCAGCAGCCCGCGTGATTTGATTACTTCAAGAATCTCATGCCACTGCCCCTCGGACAGGTCAAAACCGGTCGGGTTATGACAGCAGGCATGCAGCAACACGATGTCGCCTTTGGGGACTTCCTTCAAGGCGGCCAGCATGGCCTCGAAGTCCAGACGATTATCGGCGTTGACGTAGGGGTAGCGTTTGACCTCGATGCCCGCGGCGTCAAAGATGGCCGGATGATTGGGCCAGGTCGGGTCACTCAGCCAGATGGCGCGGTTTGGCAAATGCGCCTTCAAAAAGTCGGCGGCCAGACGCAGGGCACCGGTGCCTCCCGGTGTCTGGGTCGTGCTGATGCGCCCGGCTTTCAATGTGGCAGAGTCTTCACCCACCACCATCCTGGTGACCGCCTCGGTATAGCGTGAATCGCCATGAGAGCCAATGTAGCTTTTGGTGGCCTCGTTTTGACAAAGCTGCTCTTCCGCCTTCTTGACCGTCGCAAGTACCGGCGTGCGGCCCTGGTCATCACGATAGACACCAACCCCAAGATCAACCTTTTGGGGATTGGAATCCTGCTGATAGGCTTCGATCAGGCCGAGGATGGCGTCCCCGGGAACTCGCTCGATACGCTCGAACATCTTCAATGACTACCTCGTCGGGTTGACGGTCCACAATGGATGGGCATACGGATCACACTTGGGAAATAATGCCATCGCGGCGCCGCTACGGCTACCGCATATACGCAGCGCTCACGGATGAGGCTGGAAAACGCCTGATGCATTGCATCGAAACGACCGTTCGAGCGTTTGGGAAAGAGGGTCTGGCAGGGCTGAAAAATCATTGAAGGGGTTACCGGGGATGCCATTCTCCCCTGGTGATGGTGCATTATTCCGACGAGGCTTCCCGCTACCGTGGGCGGGTCATACACCAGAGACCAGGGCAGCCTCAAGATGCTTTTCTGGTCCGGAGTTTTAAAATCCAGACCGTCATTCACGATTTTTTAGTTGGTTTTGTACGCAAAACTCATATTGCCAAGCCTTGTCAGGAGAGAGCGTCATGAAGGTCATGGTTGATCTGTGTGTGGTGCCATTGGGCGTGGGGGTGTCGGTCGGTGCTTATGTCTCTGCCTGCCAGGAGGTCATCGAGCAGGCAGGGCTTTCGCATCAGATGCATGCCTATGGCACCAACATCGAAGGGGAGTGGGCGGCGGTATTTGAGGTGGTCAGGCGCTGTCACGAGGTCGTGCATGAGATGGGGGCGCCCCGAATCACGACCTCCATGCGGATTGGCACGCGAACGGATCGTGAACAGAGCCTGTCAGACAAGGTCGAGAGCGTGCAGGCGCATCGTCAAGGCAAAAGGGCAGGTATCAGCGACAGCGAAGGGTCAGTTTAGCGCGCCAGATATCACCTTCCGAGGTGGCCGCTTCAAGAGCATCCGTGGTGGAACTGGCCTTTGAGTCATCATCCATGGTGGTCATGGCCGGCGGCGTTGTCTGCATATCCACCATGCTGGCCTGTCGGCCGCCGCGCGACAGGCACAGGTGCTGGCCGGTCTCCATGGCATTGGCTCTGGCAGTGGGTTCATCCGTGGCGCCGGCGGTGACGACCAGAGCGTCCCCTCCCTGGCTGTTGTCCTGCCCGGCAGTACTGCAGGACGACAGCAGGCCGGGCAGCAGCAGTACACAGGCACAGGCCGCTACAAATTTCACCACAGGAGGGATACGCATGATCAGAGCACTCCTGATGGGTTGTCAAAACCGTCAAGGTCGGTCAGCCAGCGCCGCGCATGCAGGGTCAAATGCTGGGTCAACGCTTCCAGAATATTCCCACCCTGACGCCAGTAATGCCAGTACAGCGGTACGATAACGTCAGAACTGGTTTCAAGGTCGACCAGCTCGCCTTTATCGATGGCGGCCTGAGCCTGAATTTCAGGTACCAGACCATAGCCAATGCCGGATCGAATCATCTGATAAAACCCTTCTGAAGACGGGCACAGATGATGCGGAAAAGGCGCTGTCACGCCATGGTTGGCAATATAGCGCTGCTGCAGTCGATCATCGGGGCCAAAAACCACGGCTGGCGCCTCGGCCAAAGCGATTCGGTCCAGTCCGTTGGGAAAATAGCGGGCCATGAACTCGGGTGTGGCCAGCGGCCGATAGCGCATGCCACCCAGCGGACGGGCGCGGGCGCCCTGAATCGAGCGGGGCGTCATGCACAGACAGGCCGCCACTTCACCGTCTCGCATACGTTTGAGGGCGGTTTCCTGATCCTCAACGACCAGATCGAACATGACCCGATGATCACGAAAGAAATCTTCGACGGCTTCGGCCCACCAGGTGGCAAGGCTGTCGGCATTGAGTGCAATACGAAGACGCTGTTCGCGATCGCCAAGTGAGGGCACATAATCGAGCAGGTCATGTTCCAGCAGTCGAACCTGCTGAATATGATTGAGAAGGCGCTTGCCCAGATCAGTAGGCGCAATGCGCGGGGCGCGAATAAGCACCGGCTGGCCCAGACGCGCCTCCAGCAGCTTGATTCTCTGCGATACGGCGGACTGGGTCAGCCCCAATACCTGAGCGCCGCGCTCAAATCCTGCCTGGTCTACAACGGCGCCCAGCGCCTCAAGAAGTTTATAGTCGAGCATACCTGCCAAGCCGCATTGTCCAGTGGTTCCATCCAACAGCCCTAAAGAATAGAGCATGCAATATGGGGCTGCTCATGAGCACGGTGCCGTAGTGCTGTCCAAAGGCGTTGTGAACAACGCCGCGGGAAGCAACAAGGACGTGCCTTGAGTACACCACATATTTCCATGGGCCCGTCCTTTGACAGGACGGGCCTTTGGCCCCAGCAGGTCGGGGGCATCAGGGGCAACAGGTGCCCGAGGTGTCAGTTCGTGTTTTTCGTCGGTGACGCGTCAAGCGACCAGTTCACCAGCACGCCGGCATCCACACTAATGGTGCCCGGTGTATAAGTGGCACTGTCGGCCTGCTCGGTACGTGCTGTGGCCATCATCATCGGGCGCAGAACGGGTGAGCGGGTTTCCTGAATGCGCTCGACATCCCCCAGTGTCACTGACAGGGCATTGGCCATCAGCTCTGCCTTCTGATAAGCCCTTGCCAGCGCCTGTTTCAGGGCCTTGTCCTCAACGCCTTCCCGGTCGCTGACGTCGTAGCGAATGCCTTCCAGGCGATCAATCCCATTGGTGAACAGCGCATCAATGATACCGGGCAACGCTGTCAGGTCGTTGATATCGATATCAAGCTTGCGCTCGATGACCACGCGCTCTTTCAAGGGCGCTGCCTGATCATCGCCCTGCAGCTGCTGTTCGTTGTAGACGCTCAGATTGCCGGCATGAAGGCGGTCATTATCAATACCCATTTTGCGCAATGCCTTGATCAGGGCAGTGCTGCGTTTTTCAAGCTTTTCACGAGCGCCGGTCGTGGCATCATTATCGCGTTGGCCGCCCATCTCGACCAGAGGGGTTGCTTCCACAAGGACCGCACTAAGGGTGGCGCGGTCTGGTAGTACATCGATACTGGCGCTGGCCTGTACCTCAATCTGTCTGGAAGCGGGAGCCTCTGCTGCCGTGACAGGGAGTACGGGAAGGCTCATGGCGAGCAGGGCCAGAAGCGTCGGGAGGCGCAGTGAAACAGACATTGGGTTAAGACTCCATAAAAGGCGCCATCAGCACGCAAAAAGGGTGGTGACGGTGTCAAAAGGGATCCGAAATGACCCTGAAGGACAATACTGCTTGAGATAGTAAAGAGGCTGTCGCATGAAGTACAACGCTCTTTATGCAGGATTTCTCAATATACTTAAGAAAAGCGCCTGTCGAGCCAGCGTAAGATTTGCCTCATCAAGGAGGCAGGATCATGATAGGCATGGCGGACACCGCCTCTATACCACGCTCCCTTTTTTTGATCAGTCAGGACAAACCATCAGGATGCACTTGAGTAAACAATGGCTTGCGGGTCTCGCGCTGGGCGTCTTTTCACTGTCGGCGCAGGCAGATATTACGGTGCATGATATCGAAGGCCGGGATGTCACCCTTGAAAAACCGGCAGAACATATCGTGCTGGCCGAAGGGCGTCAGCTGATTGCATTGTCGCTGCTGGACAAGAACCCGGCGCACTGGCTGCTGGGATGGGGCAGTGACATGAAACGCTCGCCCGAACTCTATGATATCTATCACCAGCGTGCGCCACAGCTTGATGATCTGCCCATTGTCGGAGACGGGCCCGGGCCGGGCAGCATTTCGGTTGAAAAGATCATCTCGATGAATCCCGACGCTGTCGTGCTGAGCCGCTCACAGATACCGGTCTCTCAGGGGCAGGAGCTCATGCATCAGCTGGATGCGGCGGGCATCCCGGTCGTGTTCATCGATTTTGCTACCGATCCGCTGGATGACACCGTCCCCAGCCTGCGCGCGCTGGGCACGCTGCTTGGACGTGAGGATCAGGCAGAGCGCTATATCAGCTTCTATGAGAAAAAACGCCAGACCGTACTGGATCGGGTAAAGACGGTACCGGAAGCCGCCAGGCCAACGGTCATGATCGAGGCCCATGCCGGCATGAACGAGTGCTGTAACTCCCCCGGACAGGGCAGCTTTGATTACTTCGCCAAACGGCTGAACGTGGACAATATCGGTGCTGACGTGCTCAAGGGGAAAAGCGGGCGTATCGACCCCGAATATGTTCTGACACGTGACCCCGATGTCTATATTGCCACCGGTGGAGGCTATTTGCGTCGCGTCAACGGTCTGGTACTGGGGCCGGATGTGAGTGACAGGGAAGCCGTACAATCCTTGAAGCACATCCTTGAGCGACCCCTCATTGGCCATTTAAGCGCTGTTGAAAACGGCAGGGTGCACGGTCTGTATCACCACCTCATCAATACACCGCTCAATATTCTGGTGCTCGAAGAGATGGCCAAATGGAGTTATCCCGACCGCTTTCAGGATATCGATGCCCACAAAACGCTTGAGGAGATCAACGAGAACTACATCAGTGACCCGTTCACGGGCTCGCTCTGGATTGATCTGAAAGGCTAGAGCGGCCCGCTGCAGGGAGCCCTGGGGTTAGTAGTCGAGGCCGCGTCGTGCCTTCAGACCGTTATTGAAGGCATGGCGGGTTTCCTGCATTTCGGTGATGGTGTCGGCCATGGCCATCAGCTCGCGATGGGCATTGCGACCGGTGACGATGACACTCTGCTCGGTCGGGCGATGTTGCAGGGCAGTCTTCACCGCCTCGATATCGAGATAGCCGAATTTCAGCATATAGGTGATCTCGTCGAGCACGACCAGATAGATCGTCGGGTCGCTCAGCATTCTGCTGGCATCCTGCCAGACTTTTTCGCAGGCCTGGCGGTCGGTCTCCCGATTCTGGGTGTCCCATGTAAAGCCGGTGCCCATGGTGGCCACCTGCAGGTTCGGATCTTCCTGCAGGCGTTCACGCTCGCCACACTCCCATTCGCCCTTGATGAACTGAATGACTCCTACGCCATAGCCGTAGCCCAGTGCCCGGGTCACCGTGCCCCAGGCGGCAGTGGTCTTGCCCTTGCCGTTACCGGTAAAGACCAGCAGCTGCCCGCGCTCTTCACTGGCGTTGGCCACCCGTTCATCCACGTGGCTTTTCAGTTTTTCCATGGCGCGCTGATGGCGCGCCTGACGCTGTTCGTCGTTGCTCATGTCATGGCGTCCTGTTGGCTGAGCGCATGTTGTCGTGGTGTCGCAGTCTTAAAGCGATAGAAACAGGCCTGCAAGCGAGGCACTCATCAGGTTGGAGAGCGTGCCGGCCAGAATTGCCTTTGGCCCCAGCCGTGCAACATCACCACGGCGCGAAGGCGCCATGACGGCCAGCCCGCCCATCAAAATGGCGATGGAGGAAATGTTGGCAAAGCCGCACAGGGCAAAGGTGATAATGGCGCGGGTGTGTTCGCTGAGATTGCCTTCAAACCCTGTAAAGGAGGCAAAGGCCACGAACTCATTAAGAATCGTTTTCTGACCGATAAAGTTGCCGGCCGCCACTGCTTCCGACCAGGGAACCCCGATCAGCCATGCCACCGGCGAGAAGATGTAACCCAGAATCAGCTGCAGGGTAAGGTCTTCAAAGCCGAACAGCCCGCCGATGCCCGTGAGAATGGCGTTGGCAAGGGCAATCAGACTGACAAAGGCCAGCAGCATGCCGCCGACGTTGAGTGCCAGCTGTACCCCGGTGCTGGCGCCGGTGGCAGCCGCATCAATGACGTTGGCCAGCTGTTCATCGTTTTCAGCAGTCGATACGTTGGTGTCATGCTGGGGCGTTTCGGTTTCCGGCAGCATCATCTTGGCCATCAAAAGCCCGCCGGGCGCCGACATGAAAGAGGCGGCAATCAGATACTGAAGATTGACCCCCATGGCGGCATAACCGGCCAGCACGCCGCCGGCGACGCTTGCAAGGCCACCGACCATGACGGCGAAAAGCTCCGAGCGGGTCATGTTGGCAATAAAGGGGCGAATGACCAGCGGTGCCTCTGTCTGACCGACAAAGATGTTGGCCGCTGCGGACAGGGATTCCGGTCGACTGGTGCCCATCAGTTTCTGGATACCACCCCCCAGAATATTGACGACCCAGCGCATGATGCCCACGTAATAGAGTACGGAGACCAGCGAGGAGAAAAAGACAATGACCGAGAGCACCTGGATGGCAAAGATGAAGCCATTGTTGCCGCCGGCCAGAGACCCGAACAGAAAGGCGATGCCATCGCCGGCGCTGTCGATGACGGCCTGCACGCCACCCGACATGCCCATCAGGATGTGTTGACCCACCGGCACATAAAGGACAAACAGGGCAAAACCCGCCTGCAGTACAAAAGCCCAGAAAACGGTGCGAAAACGAATGGCGCGGCGATTTTCGGAAAAGATAAAGGCGACGGCCAGCACGAACACGATGCCGACCAGTCCCATCAGAATTTGCATGTTCAGCAACTCCCGGTATGTATTGTTGATTGTTCCAGGGAACAGCGCTCTGTCGCGTTGCCCGGGCGATATGGCGCACACCTTACCAGATTGAACCCCGGACGCACGGGCCATTGGTCGGCAGGGCAGGCCGATTGCCTGCCGATCGGACAATTATGTATGGATTTGAAATTTGAATATACCTGAAGGGAATGGATTGGTAGGGTGAGCACCTTTGATTCCAATGGTGACCCTCCTTCATGTCCTCCTCCGACTCTGCTCGAGTGCGCGGTCAACGTATCGTATTTGCACTCAGTGGCGGCCTGCTTGTGCTGTTCGTGGTCGCAGCACTCATCGATATCAACAAGGTCAGTAGCTGGATTGATACCGCCTTCGGCTGGTCTACCCACTGGTTCGGGGCCTACTGGCAACTCTGGATGTTGCTCAATCTCGTCATTGCGCTGGCACTGGCGTTAACACGTTACGGCGATGTGCGTCTGGGCGGCAATGAAAGTGAGGTCGCCATGTCGACCTTCAACTGGCACGCCGTCATTCTCTGCGCCCTGCTGGGCGGGGGTGGCGTGTTCTGGTCGACCGCCGAGCCGATCTATCATTTCATGTCGACGCCGCCGGCCTTTGACGGTGTACAAGGCAGTACGCCTGCCGCCGTTGGCCCGGCGCTGGCACAGGCCTTTTTCCACTGGGGCTTCAGCGCCTGGGCCTGTCTGGGCACGCTGTCAGCGCTGGTCATGATTCATGCCCATTACCACGGCGGTATCCGGCTGCGTCCGCGGGCGCTGCTATATCCCTTTCTGGGCCAGAAGGTGGAAACACACTGGCTGGGAATCGTGGCGGATGTGATCTGCATCCTGGGTGTGGCAGCCGGCACCATCGGCCCCATCGGGTTTCTGGCCACCCAGCTTGCCTATTCCTTTAATACGCTGTTTGGCTGGGCCGACAGCTATATGCTGCAGCTGGCTATTCTCGGCGGGCTGGTCGTCATCTATACCCTGTCTGCCGCAACCGGGCTGTCCCGCGGTATTCAATGGCTGTCCAACTGCAACGTCTGGATCGTGCTGGCACTGTTTGTACTGATCATGGTGGTGGGGCCTGGTACCTTCATCATTCACTCCATGATGGAAGGCTTTGCCAGCTATCTTGATCATTTCATCGATATGTCGCTATTGCGAGGCAGTGAAAACGAGACCTGGCTGGGACAGTGGACGCTCTTTTTCTGGGGCTGGTTTATCAGTTTCGTGCCGTCCATGGCGATGTTTGTGGCGCGTATCTCAAAGGGCCGTACCCTGAGAGAACTGGTCATTGCACTGGCCATCACCGCGCCGATCGCCACCAACATCTGGTTTGCAACGCTTGGCGGCTCAGGCATCTTCTATGAGCTGCAATCGCCCGGCAGTGTGTCGGATTCGCTGACCGCCGGTGGCCTGCCTGCTGCACTGCTGGCGGTGACCAGTCAGCTGCCGCTGTCGTTCATTATCGTCCCGGCCTTTCTGGTCCTGACTACCATCTTCGTGGCCACGACCGGTGACTCGATGGCCTACGCCATCGCGATGTCGGTCACCGGCGATGCCAGACCTTCGGCGTTTGTCCGTATTTTCTGGGCCATCTCCTTTGGCGTGGTTGCGGCACTGCTTCTGATGATGGGAGAAGGCGGGATCAATGCACTGCAATCCGTGATCGTGATTGCCGCCGTACCGGTATCGCTATTGCTGCTGCCACTGCTGTGGACCGGGCCAAGGGCGGCCTATGCCATGGCGCGCGAGCAGGGAATTGCGACCGAGAAACGTCCCTCCAAAACCTGATGGCACAGGCGTTGATGTCCTGACGCATCCATGAAAAAAGCCTCGTAACCGCGAGGTTTTTTTTGTGTCGGAACGGTGGCATGACCAGGGCGGGCGCTGTCGGTCACGGCCGCTATCAATACTCAGGAAGGCAGTCGCCCCGGGTTGCTGCTGTCACTGCGTGTCGGGGTTACACGCTGCTCCTCACGTGCCCGTTCTTCACGTTCGCCAGGCTGCATCTCGGGGGAGTCTGCATAGATCAGGCTGACCACGCGCTCTCCCGGTTTGGGCGCCAGAGCGGCATCGGTATGGGCCACGCGCAGTCGACCGTTGGCCGCAATACAAAACAGCGGCATCAAACGGGCATCATGGATGCGGCGATACTCTTCAAGCCCGAAGTTGTCGGTCATTCTGGCCACCCGAATCTCGGCACCGTTGGCGACAAGACTGGCAAGCTTTGCAAAGGTGGCATCGTCACTGAAAAGCCGCGGCAGATGACCCAGCGCACGATCCTGCTGGCGCTTGGCGTGCTTGCCCGACTCTTCGGCCAGGCGGAAAACGTTGCCGTGGCCGAGAATATGCTCAAAGTGCAGGGCGGCCAGATTGTTGAGTTCACGGTAAGGCGACAGCGGCAGCAGTCGGCCAATGCCGGTCAGCTCCAGATGCTGGGTGGCATGCTCCGAGAGCGGGTTACCGTAATACACCGGCAGGCCGGCCATACGGGCTTCCTGCACGGCGTCCCAGCTGGTGTCGGTCAATCGAACGGTCCATCCCATGGTCATCAGTTCGCTGGCGATGGCGCGCGCGACCGGGTTGGCACCAAGAATGAGAAAGCCGGTGGGCTCTGGTTCGTTGACCTTCAATGCCTTGACGATGGGTTTTGAGAAAAGGCTCTGGATGACCACGGTGCCGATAATGACCAGAAAGGTGATGGGGACGAGCATTTCGGCACCTTCAACGCCGGCCTTCTCCAGTTTGATGGCAAACAGCGAGGCCACGGCGGCGGCCACGATGCCGCGTGGCGACAGCCAGGCCAACAGCGCCTTTTCTCGCCAGTGGAGTTCAGTGCCAATGGTGCATATCCAGACGGTAATGGGGCGAGCCACAAACATGAGCACGCCGAGAAAGACCCAGGCCGGCCAGTTCAGTGTCATCAGCTGCTCGGTGGAAATGCGCGCCGCCAACAGAATGAAAAGTCCGGAAACCAGCAAAACGGTCAGCGTTTCCTTGAATTCGATGATCGGGCGCACCGGAATGCCACGCATGTTGGCAAGCCAGATCCCCATGACGGTCACGGTCAAAAGGCCTGATTCTTCAAACAGTGCGTTGGAGCCGGCAAACAGGGTCAGCATGATCATCAGGGTGCCGAAGTTATGCAGTCGCTGCGGCAACCAGTGATGGCGCAGAATGAGACCCCAGAGCCAGCCGCCCAGTGCACCAAGTCCGAATCCGAGGCCAACGGTCTGGCCAAACAGCAAAACAGTGTGTGACGCCGCGCCGTTTTCCTGACCCAGCGCCACGAATTCGTAGATCAAAACGGCCAGCAGTGCACCGACCGGGTCCACGAGGATGCCTTCCCAGCGCAGGATCTGGGAAAGGTTGGCCTTGGCCCGCAGCGTCTGCAAAAGCGGGATGACGACGGTGGGTCCGGTCACCACCAGCAGCCCACCCAGAACGGCGGCAATCTCGAGGGGCATGTTCAAAAGCCACCAGGCCGCCACCGTGCCAATGACGCCGGTAATGATGACCCCCCAGGTAATCAGACGAATGACGGTGCGGCCGTGACCGCGCAGGTCTTCGTAATTGAGGGTGAGACTGCCTTCAAACAGAATCACCGCCACCGACAGCGACACCAGCGGAAACAGCAGTTCTCCCAGAATGGCATCTGGGTTCAGCCAGCCGGTCACGGGCCCGGCAATCAGGCCGACAATCAAAAGAGGCAAAATGGCAGGCAGGTGAACCCGCCACGCCGCCCATTGACACATCAGGGACAGCAGGCCGATCAGGGCCAGATAAAGCGCAGCGTTTTCCATGCAGGAAGATTCCGATAGGGGGCAATAATGAGGGCGCAGCCTAGACGCAGGCGATAGCCGTTGCAACGGGCAAAAAAAGAGGCCGCCTTAAGGTGGCGGCCATTGATCATTATCGTGACGCTTGTTGATGGCGAAGATGGGCCAGCAGCGCCTGAAGAGGGTGCTCAAGGGTCACGCTGGAAAAGCGTTTGACCTGACTTCGACAGGAGTAGCCGGTCGCCAGCAGTCGGGTATGGTCGTCAGCGGCATCCACCAGCGGCTGCCAGGACTGGCTGTAGATAATGCGGGAGGTGTCCAGGTGACGTGCTTCGTGGCCGTAGGTGCCGGACATCCCGCAGCAGCCCGTGGGCACCAGTTCAAGCTCCAGACCAAAAGCATGGAAAACCTGCTGCCACGCCCTGGCGCTGCCGGGGGCATTGGTCTTCTCGGTGCAGTGACTCAAAAGCCGGTAGCGTAGCCCTGACGGCTGTGATGTCCCTGCCGAAGACGGCGCGAGCGCACTGGCCATGGACAAAAGCCATTCCTGAAGCAGCATTACCTCGGGTACGTTGTCCTTTCCCAGCGCGTCAACATACTCCTGACGGTAGGTCAGGGTCATGGCGGGGTCGATACCGATCAGCGGCACGTCAAGACGTGCCAGCGCTCGAAGCTGCTCGACCTGCCTTGTGGCGGCCCGGGTGAAATCGCCCATGAAGCCCTGCACGTGCATGGGCTTGCCGTTTGGCAGATAAGGTGCGACGAACACACGAAGGCCCAGAAGGCTCAGACACTCGACAACTTCACGGGCAACGCCTGCATCAAACCATGAGGTAAAGGCGTCCTGTACCAGCACAACGCTGCGCGCCTTTTGCTGCTTGCTCAAAAGCCCGAGCGCAACAGGCGTCGCTTCGGCGATGCCCCAGGCGCCGAGCTGCTTATGAAAGTCACTGTGTGAAAAGCTCGGGGCATCCACCATGCCGACCCAGCGCGCCATGACGTGCTGTACCGGCTTCTGGCGCAGCAGGGCGTTGTACAGCGGCGCGACGGGTTTGAGCCGGGGCATCAGGGTTTCCATGCGCGCAATCAGATGATCGCGCAGGGGCCTGATGCGTCGGCCATGATAAAGCTCCAGAAAACGGCTGCGAAAATCCGGCACATTGACCCGCACCGGACACTGCCCGGCGCAGGACTTGCAGGCCAGACAGCCGGCCATCGCCTCGTGAACTTCGTCAGAAAAGCGATCATGGCCACTAAATGTGCGCCGCAGCCGTGCGGGCAGCGTTTTAAGCCGCTGTAAACTTCCGGCCTGGCGCAGCTCACGAGCCTCGGCCAGCACATCGTTGCCGGCATCCTGTTCGCGGCGCAGCCATTCGCGCATAAGGCTGGCCCGGCCCTTGGGCGAATGAATACGCTCACGCGTCGCCTTCCAGGAGGGGCACATGGCGTCATTGGGGTCGTAGTTGTAGCAGGCGCCATTGCCATTGCAGTAGACCGCGCTGTGATAGCTTTGCCACACGCGTTCATCAATGGTGCGATCCAGCTCACCCCGGGTCGTGACGCCATCCACACTCAGCAGCGTAGCATCCATTTGTGGCGGAGTGGCAATCTTGCCGGGGTTAAGCTGATTGCGCGGATCAAAGGCGCCCTTGAGCTGCTGCAGGGCCGGATAAAGATCCCCGAAAAAGGCCGGGGTGTATTCCGAACGGATCCCCTTGCCATGCTCTCCCCATAACAGCCCGCCGTAGCGCTGGGTGAGGGCGACCACTTCATCGGATAACGGACGAATCAGAGCGGCCTGTTCGGGATCCTTCATGTCGATGGCAGGTCGGACGTGCAGCACGCCGGCATCCACATGGCCGAACATGCCATATTCGAGACCGTAACCGTCGAGCAGGGCGCGGAATTCGCCGATGTAATCGGCAAGCTGCTCGGGCGGGACGGCCGTATCCTCGATAAAGGGAATCGGGCGCTTCTCGCCCTGCACATTTCCCAAAAGCCCGACCGCACGCTTTCGCATACCGTAGACCGTGGTAATGCGCTCGCGGCCCCAGGCGATGGTATGGCCCAGGCGCTCGACGTCGCTGTTGTCTGCCAGCGCTTTGGTAAACCGCTCGACGCGACGCTTGAGAGACGCCTCGTCGTTGTCGTTGAACTCCACCAGATTGATGCCCCGCACTGGCGCGCTGCCTTCTGCACCGTCAGGGAAATATTCGGCCACGCCATCCCAGACGATGTCTTCCATGGCGAGCATTAAAACGCGGTCGTCGATGGTTTCGATCGAGGTGGGGGCATCGCTGTTGTCATCACTGCCCATCAGGGCGCGAGCGTCGCGCAGGGCATCCATGAAGCCCGGGTAGCGGACATTGATCAGGGCCGAATATTTCGGCAGCGGCAGGACATTGAGTGTGGCTTCAATTAGAAAGCCCAAGGACCCTTCGCTGCCACACAAAACGCTATTGAGATCAAAAAGGCCCTGTTCGGTACGCAGGTGTGCCAGATCATAGCCGGTCAGGCTGCGGTTAAGCGGCGGGAAAACCCGTTTGATCTGTTCCTGTCGGGTCTCGATGATCTCACGGGCGCAGCGATGCACCTTACCGACCTTGTCCGTGCGGGCGCACTGCGCCTCGAGCGCGGCATCATCCAGCGGCTGACTGACAAAGCGCTCACCGCCCAGCAGTGCCACATCGAGCTCGAGCACGTGATGGCGTGTCTTGCCATAGGCGCGCGAACCCTGGCCACAGGCGTCGGTGCTGATCATGCCGCCAATGGTGGCGCGATTGGAGGTCGACAGCTCGGGGGCAAAAAATAGACCGTAAGGCTTGAGCGCCGCATTGAGCTGATCCTTCACCACGCCCGCCTGAACCCGCACTCGCCGGTTGTCCACATCGATGTCGATGATGTGGTGCATGTAGCGGGTCACATCCACTACCAGCCCATCGGTCAGGGACTGTCCATTGGTCCCCGTGCCGCCGCCACGCGGGGCCAGTGCTACCTCGGCGAAGGCTGACTCGCCGGCAAGCGTGGCCAAAAGGGTAATGTCATCGCCATCACGTGGATAGATGACGGCCCGGGGCAGGCGCTGATAGATCGAATTGTCGGTGGCCAGTACCACGCGGTTGGCATCATCTGCCGCGATGTCGCCCTTGAATCCGCGGGCATCAAGGGCATCAAGAAACTGCTGATAGCACTGCTCGAGCGCTGGGGTCTTAAGCTGTTCGGTCATGATCAGGTCTTGTGGCCATGGTCTGTCAGAAGCATGCGGGATGGGCTGCGCGTTCGGCTCGATCAATGGGCAGTGTACATGGACTGTCCAGCGATCGCGGGCAGGCGACGGTCGCCATTGTGGTTCGGTATGCGCATAATGCACTGGCAGTCATGTCGCTGCGGCAGATAAAGTGTCGTTGTCGGCTGTCGGCCAATAGTGTCCGGCAGCGTTATTTTTTACAATGTGTTCCTTATCTTGATTCCGCCTCGTGTGCTCGCGATTGGCGGACATTATTGTCACGAACCGACAGGATAGTCATGCTCGATCCCAAACTGCTGCGCAGCGATCCCGACAGCGTTGCCGCCAGCCTCGCACGCCGCGGCTATGCCCTTGATGTTGACCAGGTCCGCACGCTCGAGGCACGTCGCCGTGAACTTCAGACGCGTACCGAAGAGCTTCAAAACGAGCGCAATACCCGCTCAAAAGAGATCGGGCAGGCCAAGTCCCGCGGCGAGAATATCGAGCCGCTGCTGGCAAAGGTCGGCAATCTGGGCGATGAACTCGACAGCGCCAGTCGTGAACTGGCTCAGGTGCAGGCTGAATTTGAAGCCATTGCTACCGCCATCCCCAACCTGCCGCATGACAGTGTGCCCAATGGGCGCGATGAGGAAGACAACGTCGAGCTGCATCGCTGGGGCACACCGCGTGAGTTTGATTTTACCGTGCGTGATCACACCGATCTGGGTGGCATGCATGGCTATCTTGATTTTGAACTGGCCACCAAGATTACCGGTTCACGCTTTGCCGTGATGCGCGGGCCGATTGCGCGGCTGCACCGGGCGCTGGCACAGTTCATGCTCGACAAGCAAACGCTTGAGCACGGTTACGAAGAAGTGGCCGTTCCCTATATCGTCAACCGCGACTCCCTGTTTGGTACCGGCCAGCTTCCCAAGTTTGGCGATGATCTTTTCCGTCTGGAAGGCGATCAGGAGTACTACCTGATCCCGACCGCCGAGATCCCGCTGACCAACATCGTGCGTGACGAGATTGTTGATGGCGCCCAGTTGCCGCTTCGCATGACCGCGCATACGCCCTGTTATCGCAGCGAGGCCGGCGCCTACGGCCGCGACACCCGCGGCATGATTCGTCAGCATCAGTTCGACAAGGTCGAGATGGTTCAGGTCGTTGACCCTGAGCATTCCTATGAAGCGCTCGAAGAGATGCGTGGCCATGCCGAGGCGATCCTTCAGGCACTGGAGCTGCCATATCGCGTGGTGACCCTGTGCACCGGCGACATGGGCTTTGGCGCTGCCAAGACCTACGACCTTGAGGTGTGGCTGCCCAGCCAGAACACTTTCCGTGAAATTTCTTCGGTGTCGAACATGGAAGATTTTCAGGCACGGCGCATGCATGCCCGCTTTCGTGCCCAGGGTCAGAAAAAGCCGTCACTGGTACATACGCTCAACGGCTCGGGGCTTGCCGTCGGTCGCTGTCTGCTGGCACTGATGGAGAATCATCAGCAGGCCGATGGCTCTATCATCGTCCCTGAAGCCCTTCGTCCCTGGATGGGGGGCGTCGAGCGCATTAATCAGAAGTGAGGGTGCGTGCGTCGGTATTCGGGAGTGGATTCCGGCGCATGTCATCATGAAGCGATTACGACAACTCTCAGAGCGCTTATGGAACTGCTTTCTCTTCAGTTTGATCCTCGCCATCTGGATGCGCACCTGATCGGTGCCGGTCAGGCCGCCCTGATGATGGCCCGCCAGTTCCAGGGGCTTGACCTGAACCTGACCCTGCACGGTGAGATGATGCCGGCGCTGGCGACGCTTGCGCGTGAAGAGGGCTGGCGCTGTGTTGATGACATGCCACGGACCGGTCAGCTCTGGGTTGTGGCTACCGGCAGTGCTGCCGAAGATGCGCGCTGGGCAGAGACCGCACGCCAAAGCCACATTGGTGTGCATGTGCCGGGCTGTCCTGAATTATCGACCGTACGACTGCCCGTTCGAACCCGGGCGCTGGCGCCCGAGACGCCCAGTGCCCTGCGGCGCGGCCATGTCTCTCTGGTGGGTGCCGGGCCGGGAGACCCGGGGCTTTTGACCCTGCGGGCGCTGGAGCGACTGCGTGAGGCAGACGTGGTCATTCATGATCGGCTGGTCAGCCCGGAAATTCTGGCGCTTGCCAACCCGCAGGCGCGCCGTCTTTACGTTGGCAAGGCGCGCTCGGCCCACAGCGTGCCTCAGGAAGGCATCAACCAGTCACTGGTGGATTGGGCGCGCGGTGGGTATCAGGTCGTTCGACTGAAAGGGGGCGACCCTTTCATCTTTGGTCGGGGCGGAGAGGAGCTGCAGGCGCTGGCCGCCGCAAAACTTTCCTTTGAAGTCGTGCCGGGCATTACGGCGGCCACGGGGATTTCGGCTTATACCGGTATTCCGTTAACACATCGGGATTATGCCCAGTCGGTACGGTTCGTGACCGGCCATCTTCGCAACGGTACCTGCGACCTTGACTGGCAGACACTGGCAGCGCCCGGACAGACGCTGGTGTTTTATATGGGACTGGGGACGCTGGACACCCTGTGCGAACAGCTGATTCAGCATGGTCTATCCGGCTCAACGCCCATTGCGCTGATAGAGCAGGGCACGACCGCCCGACAGCGCCTGCATACCGGCACACTCGAGAATCTACCGGGCCGGCTGGCGGATCTAAAAGCGGCACCGCCCACCCTGATCATCGTGGGTGAGGTCGTGAACCTGCATGAGACGCTGGGCTGGTTTGCCACGCAAACGGCAAAAAGTCTGGGCTGGGTAACCGGCAAGCATCCTTCGCCGCTCCCGCTGGCCGATAGTCGCTGATCAATCAGTGATCAAGCGTCTGCAAGGCCTTGAAGTCTTGCTCAGTGCAAAAAGGGAAGGGCAAGATTTGAAAAGGGCATGGGGATGTGTTGCACATGGCCAATCACCAGGGCCAGCACGATTGGACTGAACAGGGCAAACAGGGTCAGTACCAGCCAATTGAACCGTTCATACCACAGCACATTGCGATAACGTCGATTGGAAGGCAACGGATTGCGCAGGGAGCGATATCCCATTGGCATCGTGTCTTCTGATTGGTCGTCTGTCGGCACACCGCTTTCCTGCTGGGACATTACGATACCATCTGAGCCTGAATCAGTGAGTCGATCAATATCTCCGCGCCCATGTCCGGGCGGGTGACTCGCAAAATGATAAAGGCTGTCCGATGTGCAGACTCAAACGTGTTCCACGCCTCGTCAGGACACTCCAGAAAGGATTCCACCCAGCGCGATGCCCATGCCTGACAGGGCGTGTGATGTTCCGGATAGCAGGGACGGGTCATCGTGAGCAACTCCATCGAGAACAGATTGGTTCATGATAGTGTATCAGCGAACACCGCTATCACGGTCATTGTCTGTTGTGCTGGAAGCGCCAGTGGCGGAAGTGTTGCTGCGCTGCTGATAACGACGCTTGTCTGCCTGCAGTTCACGCTGTGATTGCCGCAGTTGCTGCTGTTGCAGGGGACGCTCATTGCCAGACATGGTCTGCTGGTTGCGCAGACTGGATTTTTGACGATTGACGCGAGCTTCACCGGACTGGATACGGGAATGCTGCTGAGCGCGCTCAAAGCGTTGCTGCGCCTCGCTTCCAGCGCGCTCCTGTGAAGCTGCCATGCCCTGTGTCGTGACCATGACCAGTACCAGACCGGCAGACAATGAAAGAAGACCAGCGCGATAATGTCGCATGATGATGCTCCTGTTGTCGGACACGCCCTGGTCGATGACGCTAACCTGCCTTGCGCGCCATGCCGGTACGGTGAAGCTGATACTCCTCGGCCATGGCAAGATCAAAGGCGGCCTGACGAAATTCCTGCATGGTGCAGATGTAATGCCCATTAGGGCATCGTAGTTCATGGTGGTCCGGCGTGCGCCCGGGCCAGGAAAGCGTGATATTACATTCTGGGCAACGCGGACCACTGCGAGAGCCGGTCGGATTCATGACATTTCCCTTGTCGGTATGGATGGCAATACGTGATGTCTGCGCTCGAAGGCATTCCTTGTCCTCGATGCGGCGCAGACTCTAGCACAATGTAGTGGCCTGTACAGGCCTGCCTGTATTGGCAAATAGGCGAGTAGAGCCTTAAATTAAGCCTGATCTAATGTTTTGAATATTTGGGTAAGGCAGTAGTTACGGGCAGCCCCATGATGCTGTGGACATGATTTCCGTGATTAATTCAGAAAGTGTGGAACCAATTCCGACTACCGTAGTCAGAGATAGTGCAAGACATCCTTCTGGGTTTCTTTGCCCCTCCTTGTAGAGGGGCTTTTCTTTGTCCGCAATTCACGAAACGGACAGACGTATGCTTCTGCTGATTGACTGCCACGGCGCAATGCGTACAATACGCCGCACTCGCGGGAGTGGTGGAATTGGTAGACACGCTGGATTTAGGTTCCAGTGCCGTAAGGCGTGAGAGTTCGAGTCTCTCCTTCCGCACCATTGAATAATCAGTAATTGACGGTTATCCCTGCCTCACTCGGCGCGGCGCCAGATACACGTATCGCTTCGTCATTCTGATCGACGGGCACCTCCTGGTAGTTCCTCTACGACTTCTAATCGTTTCTCTACGACCTCCAAATACGCCCCTTTCGCTTATCATTCTTGATGCTGGCGTATCCTTGCGTTCGTGAATGCCCGCATTCACTCTTCCCGTCCCCGTGATACCCGATAACGAGTTCTGCTTTGATACCTGCTGCCTGGAATTATCGCCAAAGCCCAAGGGGTAATGGAGAAGCGGTGAGCATCGAAGGGCTTTCATCGTCAGGTACTTGTGCGCCTTGCCCTTCAGGTAACGCTTCCAGCCTTATAAATACCCGTTAAAGCGCTCAGGCATTGCTCAGCCACGCCCGGGCATATTGTTGTGGGTCAATGACATGACGATGATGGAATTTCAGCGTGCCATGGAAAGCAGGTATTTCAGAGCAAGAAGAAAGCAAATGGTTCAGAGGCCCGGGCGATGAAAAGACACCGCCAGTGAGGACAACGAATTTATTTCAGTTAATTCATGTGATTAGCTGTTTTTTTAAAATCCTTGCAGCAGGGGTTTTCAGATGATTGGTGCATATTCGACAACAAGCTTGTGTCGTTTCGTGCATTTATGGTTTTCGACTTAAGTCGCATAATGCTTCCCACACAGAGAGAAAGACGAAATGTTCCGCTATAGACACAGCGAGAAGCTCCGTTTTTCTTTCATCAGGAAGATATAAAGGAGTTTATTATGCGTACTTCACTGCTTTCCATCGTTTCAGCGTTAGTGATTGCTACCACGACCGGCACGGCCATGGCCTCCTCTCAGGTTGCCCCCATGACGAATGGTCAGAGCACCGCCATGGCGCAAGCCGATGCCAATACCACCCAGTCTCTCGATACTTCTGTTGTCCTGCATCACACAGAGTCGAAAGGTCTTCCTTCTGCATCCAACGGTCATAGCGTGGCCATGGCCGAGACATACGAGAGTCTGCATCAGCCGCTGAATCGCCAGGCTCACTCAAGCGCTGCTAAAGCTGATGCCAATCACGCCTCTCCTTTTGGCTATCATGGCCACAGCCCAGCCATGACAGACGCGCTTGCCAGCACTTCTCAGTCGATGAACGCTGCATCAGCCGTTCAGGTTGAGTTCGAGCAGGATAACGATCAGATGGTGATGAACTAAGCGCTATTAGCGTCACTCTGATGTCGATGGATGATTTTCCTTACCCGGCCATGGTGCCGGGTTTTTTATTGCCCAAAGGAAAGCATGGCAACTGATGCGAGTGACCCCCAAGGCACTCCTGACGGCTGGACCAATGGTCGTACCCCGGGTGTTAACGGCGCTTGAAATTGGCTGAAGATGTCATCGATCAATGCGTTCAGGACGCTTCCTGTCTGCCGATAGCCTTCTAATACGATCAAAAGGCATGGCACCAAAATGAGGACAGTCAATTCATTACCAATAAAAGGGCGGCGGCTGGTTGAGTGGTTAAATCGCACTCTGGCCTGGGCAATGCCCGGTTACTGCTGTTTTTGTCTGGGCGGTACGCTGGGTGATACACCCTGGTGTGAGCGCTGCTTCACCGAATTGCCATGGCATACCGGCGCCTGTCCCTTGTGCAGCGAGCCACGACCTTCATCGGTGGCGGCCGACATGCCATGCGGGCACTGTCTGAAACAGCGGCCTGACTTTGACCGAAGCTGGGTGCCCTTTCTTTATGAAGACGACATCGCAGGTCTGATCCAGCGCTTCAAGTTCAATGCTGACCGGCGGGCCGGTCAGATTCTCCTGCAACTCATGGTGCAGGCGTTCAGGGCGCATCAGGGGTCTTGCCACGTTCAGGCCATCGTGACGGCGGATCTTCATTCCGGGCGTGCACGCGAGCGCGGGTTTGATCAAACCCTGTGGCTGGGCAAACGAATGGCTCGCGCACTTGATCTGCCCCTGTACCAGGCGACACGACGTCGCCTGACACCAACCCAAAGAGGGCTATCGCGACCGGCGCGCAAGCGTAACGTGCGCCGCGTTTATCAGGTGACGTCACCACTGCCGGCACAGGTATTGCTGCTTGATGACGTCATGACCACGGGGGCCACGCTCGAGGCGCTTTCCAGTGCGTGTCGAGAACAGGGGGCTGCCCATGTGACCGCCGCCGCGCTTGCCCGTACCCCGGCCGGGCGCGCAATCTGATAGCATGGCGCCTTCTGTATGTGGAGGTGGTTAATGGTGGCGCATCCCTTTGAACAGCTCGACCCGGCGCGCATTGTTGCCGCCATAGAGGCGCAGGGCTTTTGTACCGAAGGCGAGCCCTTTGCCCTCAACAGCTACGAGAATCGGGTCTTTTTATGGCGCGATGATCAAAATCAGCGCTTTATTGTCAAGTTCTACCGCCCCGATCGTCTTGAGGATGCCGCCATTCTGGAGGAGCATGCCTTTGTCGATGAGCTGCATGCGGCGGGTTGTCCGGTCAATCGGCTCTGGCGCAATGACCTGGGCGATACATTGCATCATCATGACGGCTTTCGCCTTGCCATCTTTTATTTTGTGCCGGGGCAGGCGCCCGAGCTGGATAACCCCGAGCATCTTTTTGCCCTGGGCGGCATGATCGGGCAAATGCACGCCGTTGCGCGGCGCAAATCCTTTATGCATCGATCTACCCTGCGACCGCACACCATTGCGCAGGAAAGTTTTGAAAGCATTCGGGCCAGCCAGTGGCTGACGGCGCGTCAGCGTCGTGCCCATGAGCGGATCAGTCAGGCGCTGCTGGACATGCTGCCTGAAAAGGCCTGGCCGGATAATGCCTTTCAGCGCGTTCACGGCGACTGCCATCTGGGCAATATGCTGGGACGGGAGAGTCATTTCACGCTGGTGGATTTCGACGACTGTGTCATGGCCCCTGCGGTTCAGGATCTCTGGATGTTGTTGACCGGAGAGGATGAGCCGTCATGGAAGTCGCAGCTGGCAGAACTGATAGAAGGGTATGAAGAACACTGCCCGCTGGACAGGCGTCAGCTTGAATGGATCGAACAGCTACGAACACTTCGCCTGGTGCGATATAGTGCCTGGCTGGTGGAGCGCTGGAGCGACCCGGCCTTTCCCCGGGCCTTTCCGTGGCTTGCCAGTGAGCATTACTGGGATCAGCATATCAGAACCCTCGAACAGCAACGTGTCGCGCTGTCATCACCCCGCTGGCTGGCGTGATGCAGTGCCGGCCCGGCTTCCGGTCTGACCGGAATTGAACCATGCCACGGTGCCCTTATCAGGCGCTGGATATACCCGAAACGCAGGAAAGAAACATGAGTCAGGAGATGGAAAACCACTATCGCGAGATCCTTTCGGCGCTGGGTGAAGACCCCGAGCGCGAAGGACTTCAGGACACGCCGGCACGTGCTGCCAAGGCGATGCAGTACCTGACGCATGGCTATCAGCAAAGTCTTGGCGATATTGTCAACGACGCCGTATTTTCATCGGATACCGATGAGATGGTCATCGTGAAGGACATCGAGCTCTATTCGATGTGCGAGCATCACATGCTGCCCTTTATCGGCAAGTGTCACATTGGCTATCTTCCGCGCGGCAAGGTGCTGGGGCTTTCCAAGTTTGCCCGAATCGTGGACATGTATGCCCGTCGCCTGCAGATTCAGGAAGAGCTGACGCGCCAGATCGCCAATGCCGTACTGGATGCTACCGATGCGCGCGGCGTTGGTGTCATTGTCGAGGCGCGTCACATGTGCATGATGATGCGTGGGGTTCAGAAGCAGAATTCCAGCA
This sequence comes from Kushneria sp. Sum13, assembly GCF_052692355.1. Taxonomy (NCBI): domain Bacteria; kingdom Pseudomonadati; phylum Pseudomonadota; class Gammaproteobacteria; order Oceanospirillales; family Halomonadaceae; genus Kushneria; species Kushneria sp. Sum13. The sequence continues at coordinate 1,949,268 of NZ_CP199847.1, read as the reverse complement.
TGAAGACTTCGGTCATGCTGGGGGACTTTCGTGAAAACCTGTCAACACGTCAGGAGTTTCTGACCCTCGTCCATAACTGATCTTCATGACGCTGCCGCCATCGGTCTTCTGACCCGGGGTAACGGTTCTCCTGTTCAGTGGCATGTCCTATGCTTGGGCCTATCCCGAATGCTCCAGGGACTTCAAGCTGACAGGAGAACGACATGGATACGTTGAACGATAAAAGCCTTTTTAGACCCTTTGCCTACATTGACGGCAACTGGGTGGCGGCCGATAGCGGCGAGCAGATCGAGGTCGACAATCCTGCCACGGGCGAAATCATCGCCCGAGTACCCCGGCTGGGTGCCGTTGAGGCGCAGCGTGCCATCCAGGCAGCCCATGCTGCCTTTCCTGACTGGCGCCGCCGAACGGCCATTGAACGGGCTGATATTCTCTATCGCTGGTATGAGCTGATGATCGAGCACAAGCGCGATCTCGGCCGCATCATGACACTCGAACAGGGCAAGCCCGTGGCCGAGGCCGAAGGGGAAATCGTCTACGCGGCCAGCTTCATGCGATGGTTTGCCGAAGAGGCACGACGTGTCTATGGCGATACCATTCCAGGGGCAAAATCCAACCAGCGCATCATGGTGCTCAAGCAGCCGGTGGGTGTGGTCGGGGCCATCACGCCCTGGAACTTTCCTTCCTCCATGATTACCCGCAAGGCGGCAGCCGCGCTGGCGGCGGGCTGTCCGATCGTGATCAAGCCGGCCGGACAGACGCCGCTGTCGGCAACCGCGCTGGCGGTGCTGGCCGAGCGCGCCGGTGTGCCGCACGGGGTGTTCAACGTACTGCCGGGCAGCGCCAGCGACATTGGCAAGGCCATGACCGAATCAACGCTGGTACGCAAGATTACCTTTACCGGCTCCACGGAAGTTGGCCGTCAGCTGATGTCCCAGGCCTCAACCCACATTCAGAAGGTGTCGCTGGAACTGGGCGGCAATGCCCCCTTTATCGTGTTTGATGACGCCGATCTTGATGCGGCAGTGGCCGGTGCGATGGCGTCGAAGTTTCGTAATGCAGGACAGACCTGCATCTGCACCAATCGCTTTCTGGTGCAGTCGGGCGTCATCAATGCTTTCTGCGAAAAGCTGGCAGCGGCCATGAACGGCGATCTGGTCGTGGGTAACGGCATGGAAGAGGGCGTCAACATTGGCCCCATGATCGATGAAAGCGCCGTCAACAAGGTGCATGAGCATGTTCAGGATGCCATCGAGAAGGGCGCAGAGCTCATGATCGGCGGCCATCAGCATACGCTGGGCGGGCGCTTCTATCAGCCCACGCTCATCAATGGCGCTGATGCGTCAATGAAGGTGGCCTCTGAAGAAACCTTTGGGCCCCTGGCTGCCGTTTTTCCCTTTGATGACGAGGCGCAGGCGATCAGCATGGCCAATGATACCGAGTTTGGTCTGGCTGCCTATTTCTATACGCGTGATGCCGGGCGCATCTGGCGCGTGGGCGAGGCGCTGGAATACGGCATTGTGGGCGTCAACGAAGGACTGGTGTCCAACGCAGCGGCGCCTTTTGGCGGCATGAAGGAATCCGGGCTCGGTCGTGAAGGGTCACACTATGGCCTGGAGGAATATATGGAAACGAAGTATCTGTGCATGACCATCGAATGATCCGATTGGTGGCAGCGATGATCCGAGCCATTAAAAAAACCCCGCCATGGCGGGGTTTTCGGTATTCGAGGCTCAGGAGCACATGCTGCCCTGGGCCGGTGTGAACCACCAGCTCTGCTCGCTGGCGTATCCGTAGGTGCCGGCGGTGGTCACAATAGTGATTGCGACGGCGAGGGTGATCTTCTTGATGGTCAATCCCTTGAGAGACAGTACCTTCCACATGCGGGTTTACTCCGGACAATTTTTTTAATTTTTTTGCCATCGCAGGTCATTGCTGCCGACACTGCCCGGGCTACGCATTATTACTCGCAAGAACGCAATGACATTGTGCCATTCGGATTAAGTTCAATGTCGTCAGAAGATTTTTTCAAACAGGTTTAACGCCCGAATCGTCACAACAGGATATAAAAAAGGGGCCGCCATCTCATGATGGCGGCCCCTTTTAAACAACGGCTGAAGCGGGGTATTTAATGCCGGAAATGGCGCATACCGGTAAAGACCATCGCCATGCCGGCCTCATCGGCGGCCTTGATGACTTCCTCATCGCGCATGGAACCACCCGGCTGAATTACCGCCGTAATGCCGGCTGCCGCGGCGTTATCGATGCCGTCACGAAACGGGAAGAAGGCATCCGATGCCATGACGCTGCCCTTGACCTCGAGACCTGCGTGCTCTGCCTTGATGCCTGCAATGCGTGCAGAGTTGACGCGGCTCATCTGCCCGGCACCCACACCTACGGTCTGGCCGTTGCGGGCATAGACAATGGCATTGGACTTGACGAATTTGGCAACCTTCCAGGCAAACAGCAGATCTTCAAGCTCTTCAGACGACGGCGCGCGCTGCGTCACCGTGCGAAGTTCCTGTTCAGTGACCATGCCATCATCGCGTGACTGCACAAGAAGGCCACCGGTGACGCGCTTGTAGTCAAAGCTCTCGCCACTGTTGTCAGGCCATGCGCCGCATTCCAGCAGACGCACGTTTTTCTTGTCGGCCACCGTCTGGCGTGCAGCGTCACTGATGGCCGGAGCAATGATGACTTCAACAAATTGACGCTCGACGATGGCGGCAGCCGTCTCATCATCGAGTTCGCGGTTAAAGGCAATGATGCCACCAAAGGCGGATTCGCTATCGGTAGCGAAAGCCAGTTCATAGGCACTTTTCAACTGACCGTCACGACTGATGCCGACGCCACAGGGATTGGCATGCTTGACGATGACACAGGCGGGCGCGTCAAAATTCTTGACGCATTCCAGTGCGGCGTCGGTGTCCGCCACGTTGTTATAGGACAGCTCCTTGCCCTGGAGTTGAACGGCGCTGGCAATACTGCCCGGTGCCGGCTCACGTTCGGTATAAAAGGCCGCCTGCTGGTGCGGATTTTCGCCGTAGCGCATCTGCTGACGCTTGTGGAACTGGGTCGACCAGGTGCGGGGCAGAGCAGGGGCTCCGGCATCACCGGTTTCGACGATGCCTCCCAGATAACTTGCGATGGCGGCATCGTAACCGGCGGTATGTTCAAAGGCCTTCACGGCCAGATCAAAGCGCAGGGCGCCATCGGTGCCACCTTCTGAGCCTTCCAGGGATTGCAGCACGCGAGTGTAGTCGGCTGGATCGACCACGATGGTGGTATAGGCGTGGTTCTTGGCGCAGGCACGCACCATGGTGGGACCACCGATATCGATATTTTCGATGGCGCGCTCCAGCGTGCACGCAGGGTCAGCCACGGTCTCCTCGAAGGGATAGAGGTTGACCACCACCATGTCGATCGGGGCAATGTCATGCTCTGCCATGACGGCATCATCCTGACCGCGACGGCCCAGAATGCCACCGTGGATGCGCGGGTGAAGGGTCTTGACCCGGCCATCCATGATTTCGGGGAACCCGGTATGTTCGGACACCTCGGTGACAGCAACGCCCTGCTCACTGAGAAGGCGCCATGTACCGCCGGTAGACAGGATCTCGACGCCAAGTGCTGCAAGGCGACGGGCGAAGTCCACAATGCCTTCCTTGTTGGAGACACTGATCAATACACGGCGAATCGGCAGGCAGGCGTTGGACATTGCAGTCTCGTCTTGATGAGTCATGAGGTTTCCGTGGCAGGCAGTTAAGCGTGTCGTGCGCAAACAGCGCATCAGGCTCAGATCAAATCGTACTGTTTCAGCTTCTTGCGCAGTGTTCCGCGATTGAGTCCCAGCATCTGTGAGGCCTGGGTCTGGTTGCCGCGGGTATGGCTCATGACCGAGCGCAGAAGCGGGGCTTCGACTTCGGCCATGACCATGTTGTAAAGGTCGGTTACGTTTTCACCATCAAGATGGGAAAAATAAAGCGACATGGCCTGGTCAACCGCCTCGCGCAGCGTCCGTGACTGTGACGGATGCTGGTGAAGCTGAATGGGGGTTTCACCCGGGTGATCAGACAATGGATGACTAGTCATGCGGCACGCGTTCCATCTATATGGGCGAACGGAGAATTTTCGGCGAAAAGCGCTTTCAGGTAGCGCTGCTGTTCATCGCAGTCTTCAAGGGTATTGAACTCGCGACGCCACTGTTCGCCCTGCTCTGCGCAGGCGAGGTACCATCCGATATGCTTGCGCGCGATGCGCACGCCCATGTGCTCGCCATAAAACGCATAAAGGGCTTCCAGATGGCCGGTCATGATGTCGGCGCGCTCAACGGCAGTCGGTGGTGGCAGAAGATTGCCGCTTTCAAGATAGTGCTCGATCTCGCGAAAGATCCAGGGATTGCCCTGTGCCGCACGGCCGACCATGACGGCATCGGCACCGGTATAGTCCAGCACCTGACGGGCCTTTTCGGGCCCGTCGATATCGCCATTGGCAAACACCGGTATGGAAAGCTCGGATTTGATCCGGGCGATGGTGTCGTACTCGGCCCGCCCCTGGTAGCGCTGCTCGCGGGTACGGCCATGAACGCTCAGTGCTGCAATGCCGGCGTTCTCGGCCATGCGCGCGATTGCCAGGGCATTACGGGTCTGGTCGCACCAGCCGGTACGAATCTTGAGCGTGACGGGAATGTCCACGGCGCTGACCACGCGTTCAAGAATATCGCCGACCAGGGCTTCATCGCGCATCAGGGCAGAACCCGCTGCCTTGTTGCAGACCTTCTTGGCCGGGCAGCCCATGTTGATGTCGATAATTTCAGCACCGTTATCGGCATTGACGCGAGCGGCGTCTGCCAGCATGTCAGCATCGCCGCCGGCAATCTGGACCGAACGCGGGCCGGGCTCGCCGCTGTGGTCCAGGCGCAGGCGTGACTTGGGCGTGTGCCACAGTCGCTTGTCGGCCGTCACCATCTCGGAAACCACCAGTCCTGCGCCCAGCGTCCTGCACAGCTGGCGAAAGGGGCGATCGGTGATTCCCGCCATGGGCGCAAGAATAACGCGCCCGGCCAGCCGGTGAGGGCCGATACAGGGCAGTCCGCTAACCATTGAAAGCTTTATCCGAAAAAGGGAGAGACATGATAGCGACCTGAGCGCCGATCTTGAAGGGCCAGGTCGCGTTGCTTCGCCGAAAGAACGGGCTTTAGCCGGCCTCACGCGGGCGATAGCCTTCCACACAAACCCAGCCCTCGCGCTCGCGGGGCTCGTTCATGTGAAGCCCCTGGTCGCGATAGGCCTCAACAATATCGTTGGCCTGGTGCGACAGAATGCCCGAGAGCGCCAGGCGTCCGCCTGCCACGACATATCCGGCAATCATGGGGGCAAGTTCCACCAGCGGCCCGGCCAGAATGTTGGCGACCACCACTTCAAAACGGTCGTCCGGAGCCTGTTCGGGCAGGTAGAGATCAAAATCCTGTTCAGCGATCTCATTGCGCCCGGCATTGTCCCGGCTGGCCAGCAGGGCCTGCGGATCAATATCGGTGCCTATGGCGTGGGCCGCGCCTAGCTTGAGCGCTGCGATGGCCAGGATGCCCGAGCCACAGCCGATATCAATCAGGCGCTTTTGTTCAAGCTCACCGGTCACGGCCAGCTCATCCAGCCACTGCAGGCACAGCGCCGTGGTTGGATGAGTACCGGTCCCAAAGGCCAGGCCCGGGTCGAGCATCAGATTGACCGCGTCGCTTTCCGGCGGATCAAACCAGCTGGGTACGATCCATAGGCGCTGGCCCATTTTCATGGGTTCAAAGCCGTCCATCCATTCGCGACTCCAGTCGCGATCTTCAAGCACTTCGTACTCGATCTCGGGGCAGGGCTCGTCACTGGCAACGCTTGCCCAGTGCTCGCGCACCCTTGCGATCATGTCGCTGACGCCTTCCAGATCGTCATAAAGCCCGGTCAAAACGGTCTGATTCCATAAGGGCGTGGTGCCGCGTTCGGGCTCAAATACCGGGTCGTCGACGGCGTCTTCAAGCGTAATGGCCTGAGCACCCTCGTCGGTCAGAAGCTCTTCGAGCAGTTCGGCGTGTTCCGGTGCGATGTGCGCCTTGAGTTGAAGCCAGGCCATAAGGCCTCCTGCAGGACGGGTGAGAGACAGTCATGACTGTCTAAAAGCATCAGGGGGCGATGCAATCGCCCCCTGATGGGTATCGTCGCTATCCGTGGGCGTTAGTGCAGGCCCAGTTTCTTTTCCAGATAGTGAATATTGACCCCGCCGCGCTGGAATTCGCTATCGCGGACCAGATCCTTTTGCAGATCGGTATTGGTCTTGATGCCTTCTACCAGCAGCTCGTCCAGCGCATTTTGCATGCGTGTCAGTGCGCTTTCACGGTTTTCACCCCAGGTGATCAGCTTGCCGATCAGGGAGTCGTAATTGGGGGGAACCGTATAGCCGGTATAAAGGTGCGAATCCATGCGCACACCCAGCCCGCCCGGGGCATGATAAAACGTGATCTTGCCGGGCGAGGGCATGAAAGTGCGAGAATCCTCGGCATTGATGCGACACTCAAAGGCGTGCCCATTGATGACCACATCTTCCTGTCGAATCGACAGGGGAATGCCGGAAGCAATCTTGAGCTGTTCCTTGACAATGTCGACGCCAGTGACCATCTCGGTGACCGGATGCTCCACCTGAACACGGGTGTTCATTTCGATGAAGAAAAACTCGCCGTTTTCATACAGGAACTCGAAGGTGCCGGCGCCGCGGTAGCCGATCTCGATGCATGCATCAACACAGGCCTTGAGCACGTTGGCACGCGCTGTTTCATCGATATGCGGGGCGGGGGCTTCCTCCAGCACTTTCTGATGGCGACGCTGCAGTGAACAGTCGCGGTCATAAAGGTGAATGGCATTGCCTTGACCATCGGCGAGTACCTGAACTTCGACGTGTCGAGGACGCTCGAGATACTTCTCCATGTAGACGACATCGCTGCCGAAGGCGGCATTGGCCTCCGATTTCGTCACCGCCACGGCCGAGACCAGCTGGGACTCTTCACGAACCACGCGCATGCCGCGACCGCCGCCGCCGGCTGCGGCCTTGATCATGACCGGGAAGCCGATGCGACGCCCGATTTCAAGAATTTCGGCATCGTCATCGGGCAGCGGGCCATCGGAACCCGGAACCGTGGGTACGCCAGCCTTTTTCATGGACTCGATGGCCGAGACCTTGTCCCCCATCAGGCGAATGACATCCGCCGTGGGGCCGACAAAGACAAACCCCGAGCGTTCGACCTGTTCGGCGAAATTGGCGTTCTCGGACAAAAAGCCATAACCCGGATGGATTGCCGTCGCATCGGTTACCTCGGCGGCTGAAATCAGCGCCGGGATGTTGAGATAGGACGCCGGGGAGGGGGCCGGGCCAATGCACACGGCTTCATCGGCAAGGCGCACATGAATCAGATCACGGTCAGCCTTTGAATGCACCGCCACCGTCTTGATACCGAGTTCCTTGCAGGCGCGCAGTATACGTAGTGCGATTTCGCCGCGATTGGCGATCAGTACCTTTTCCAGCATGCTGAAAATCCTGTCAGGCAATGATGATCATGGGCTGGTCAAATTCGACCGGCTCACCATCTTCAACAAGTACGGCATCGATCACGCCATCCTTGTCCGCTTCGATCTGGTTCATCATCTTCATGGCTTCAACGATGCAGATGGTGTCACCCTTTTTGACGCTCTGGCCGATCTCGACGAACGACTTGGCACCGGGTGCCGGTGAGCGATAGAAAGTGCCCACCATGGGCGAGAGTACCTGGTGACCGCTGGGTACGGCAGGAGCGGCTTCTTCGGTGGCAACCGGTGCGCTGCCGGGAGCGGCCTGCTGCGGCTGTGGCTGCTGGGGGTAATAGCCCATCGGTGCCTGAGGCATCATGATCTGGCCCTGCTGGCCGGGCAGATTGCGACTGATGCGGACGGACTCCTCGCCTTCCTGAATCTCGATTTCGCTGATGTTGGATTCTTCCAGCAGCTCGATGAGCTTCTTGACCTTGCGAATGTCCATGGCAGTACCTGTTGATAGATCGGGTCTCGTCTGGCACAGGACCCGGAAAGTAAACTCTGTTGTCAGGCAGCGTATGTGCCTTCAAACACCTCATGGTTAACCTGAAGGTCAACCGGCAAGATAGCGACATGATCTCAGACGATCACGTCGCCGCAAATGTGTTGGGGGAGTTTGCCGAAAAAAGCGAACGGTGTCCAGAAAGTCGCCAGATGATACGGGCGAAATTCGGTCAGCCGTTTTCTGCGACCTGCTTGAGCAGATTGCGCATTTGCTGGTGGCCGATTTCACCCTGCGTGCGCTGGGCGCGCATTTCCTGTCCCTTGCTGAAAAACAGCAGCGCCGGCGGACCAAAAAGGTGATAGCGCTTGAGCAGCGCGCGCGCCTCCGGACCGTTATCCGTGACATCCAGACGGATCATGGCAAATGCCTGCAGCTGCCGGCGTATCTCCGGGTCCCCCAGTACGTCGCGCTCAAAATGACGACAGCTGATACACCAGTCAGCATAGACGTCAATCATGACTGGTTTATCAGCATCGCTGATGACACGGTCAAACGCCTGGCGGGTCGTCACGGTAGTCATGTCGGGGGCGGCTGCGTCACTGCTGTCTGATGTGGCACTGCTGTCTAATGTGGCACGCTGACCTGCCAGCGGCATCCACGGATCATCATGACCCATGGCGGCCCCGATCAGACACAGCCCACCCCAGAGTAGAACCATCAGGGCCAGTGCCTGGCGAAGACGCGGCCAGAGCGCCGGTTCAGTGCGTGACAGTCCTCCCATTCCCGCCCCGGTCAGTACGGCCAGACTGCCCCAAAGCGCAAGCGACAGCGTTGAGGGCACCAGACGGTCAAGCAGCCACAGGGCAACGCCTGCCAGCGCCACGGCAAACAGCCGTCGAATGCTCTCCATCCAAGGGCCGCTGCGCGGCAGCCAGCCGGCGCCGAGCGTGGCGACCAGCATCAGGGGAATGCCCATGCCAATGCCAAGGGCCAATAGGGCCAGCATGCCGGCCAGTGGGTCTGCTCCCGCCGAGAGATAGACCAGAACGCCGGCCAGGGGCGCAGAAATGCATGGAGAGACGATCAGGGTCGAGAGCGCGCCTGCTAGCGCAGCCCCCGGCAGACCGGCCTGGCGAAGCCGGTCCTGCCAGGCGCCGATGCGCTGTTGAAAACGCCCACCGGTGGGAAGTTGCCAGACATCCAGCAGCCACAGGGCAAACAGAATGAACAGGGCGGCAAAGGGGATCAGCACCCATGGCGACTGCAGCCGTGCCTGCAGGTTGAGGCTGGCGCCGAAAATTCCCATTAGTGTGCCCAGCGCGGCATAGGTCAGCGACATACCCGCCACGTAGGCCGCTGACAGCATCAGGGCGCGGCGCTTGTTGGCGTTCTGGCCGACCACCAGGGTCGTCACGATGGGCAGCATCGGCAGGACGCAGGGGGTAAAGGCAAGCCCCAGCCCTGCGAGCAGGAAAATGCCCATCATGATCACAAGGCTGGACTGGCCGGGCAGCGTTGACACCTCTGCCCTGGGCCCTTGATCAGAGTTGGGCTTTTGATCAGAGGGCGCCGTGTCGGTGACTGGGACCGGACCGTTGGGCGTCCGCGCGCCGATAAAGCGCTCGGGCGTGGTGCCGGGCGCTGCCTCAAGATGACGTGTCTCGGGGGAGTAGCAAAGGCCGGCCTCGGCGCAGCCCTGAAAACTGATGCTAATCGGCACCGACGCATCGTCAGGCAGCGGGTCTTTCAGCGTCGCCGTGATTATCAGCGGGTGATGAAAGACCTCAACATCTCCCAGAAACTCATCATGAATGGGCTCGCCGCGTGGAATGTCGGCTGCGCTCAGCGCAATATCTGCCCGCTCACTCTGGAGATCAAAACGGTGGCGATAGAGATAGTAGGTTTCGGCACTATCAAATCCCACCTTGATCGTATTGCCTTCACGCCATGCTCTGTAGGTAAATGCCTGATCAACCGGCAGGAAGTCGCCGTTGCCCGAAGCATCGTCGGACGATGTCTGCCAGGGCGATGCAGAGGTCGTGGCGCTGTCCACACGACTGGCGCCTTCGACGGCAGCATCATCATTGGACGAGGAAAAGAAATTACTGGCCGGCGCTGTGCCTGACAGCATGGCTCCCAGCAGGGTGACCATTAAAAAAAACAGGGCGCGCGACATCATGAACTCCGCAGCGCTGGCATATCAAAATGCCGAGAGTGAAAGAAAAAAGTGCCTGAATAAAACATGTCGCGGCGCAACGGCGCCGCGACATGCAGGTATGAAGACATTTTTTCAGCGAAGGGGTTCGCCAATCAGTCTTTCAGAGGCCACGCGATCATGTTGGTGATCAGTGGTTGTCCTTCTGGTAGGCATCGATGGATTTTTCGATGGCCTTGATGGCAGCGGCCTTGTCGCCCCAGGTGTCGATCTTGACCCACTTGCCCTTTTCGAGATCCTTGTAGTTCTCGAAGAAGTGCGCAATCTGCTGGCGCAGCAGTTCGGGCAGGTCAGTAACTTCCTCGACATCGTCGTAGGCTGCAGAAAGCTTCTGATGCGGTACGCAGATGAGCTTGGCATCTTCGCCGGCTTCATCGGTCATGTGCAGGATGCCCACCGGACGTGCACGAATAACACAGCCAGGCTGCACCGGATAGGGCGTGACAACCAGGGCGTCCAGCGGATCCCCGTCATCGGCCAGCGTGTTGGGGATGAAGCCGTAGTTGGCCGGGTAGAACATCGGAGTCGGCATGAAGCGATCGACCAGCAGCGCGTCGAGATCCTTGTCGATTTCATACTTGATCGGCGTATGGTTGGCAGGAATTTCAATCGCCACGAACAGATCGTGGGGAACATCCTTGCCGGCGGGGATCTTGTCGAAACTCATCGATCGAGTCCTTGCGTTTGCGGGTTGAAAATTCGAGAGTGAAAATCGTGGAAAATTATACGAACCAGGCAGGACGATTACCAATCCGGTTGATCGGTAGCTCCCGATCCGCACAATACGACAAATCCGTTGCCTCGTAAAAAGGATGCCAGTGACGTGCAAAATGGCCTGTCTTTAAGTTTCGGACATGCGTTCGTGGCGCCTGATCAACGTCGTCATCGTTCATCGATGTCGGTCCAGATTCCCGATAACCCCCGCCAGCTCGAGATCAAGGGGGCCTGTGCGATCATCGCGGATTCTACCTGGCGTAACGCCATCGCCCGTCAGGCCGGCGATATTTCGGTTCGTGGCTTTCTGGCCGATTACTATTCCACACCTGATCACTGGGACATCAAGACGTCGGCAACACGAGTACTGCGGGCACTCAACGGCTGGTGTTACAGCCAGAGCCGCTACGTCCAGGGCGGCAGTTATATCAGTTCCCTGTCCGCCATTGTCTTCCGTGGCCGGGACAGTTTTCTGTTTCATATGGGCGATACCCTCGTTTTTCGCCTGCGTGGTGCCGAGTTCGAACAGCTTTCACGCGATCATGTCACGGATCTGGGCGGGTATCGCTATCCCTCCCGGGCGCTGGGCATGGACAATAACATTGATATCGATCACATGAGCCTGCAGCTCAAGACCGGAGATGTGTTTCTTTTTACCTCTCAGGCCGTGCGCGGGACGCTCACACCTACGGACTACGTGCACGCCATTCGCCAGCAGGATAACGATCTTGATGCGGCCTGCGAGCGCCTGGCCGGCATGGCGCGTGAGCGTGCCGGGGCCCGCGGCTATGGTGCCGATGCCTTCTGCTTTCAGCTGGTCCGGGTGGAAGGACTGCCCAGTGAAGACGCAGGCCTGCCCGAGCAGCTTCCCGGACAGCTGCCGATTCCGGCCGAGCTTGAGGCGGGGGATCGTATTGACGGATTTCTGATCGAATCGATTATCTCGAAAACGTCGCGCGCACACGTATACGCGGTCAGGGATGAGGCTTCGCTGCGACGAATGGTGATGAAGGTCCCCAGTCCCGAGATGTCATCGAGAAATCCGTACCTGGAGCACTTTCTGCTCCAGCAGTGGATTGGCGAACGGGTGCGCTCTCCCTTTGTGGTGCGCATCGTCACGCCTCCGCGCCCCCGGCGTCATCTTTACTATTTGATGCGCCCCGTCGAGGGGCAGCCGCTGGATCACTGGCTTGAACAGCATCCCGAGGCCGGTATCGAGCAGCGTCTTGATATTGCACGTCAGCTTGCTCGCGCCGTACATGCCCTGCATCGGCGTGACATTCTTCATCAGGCCATTCGTCCTGAAAACATCATGATTGATGAGCATGATCAGGTGGTACTGATTGATTTTGGCGCCTGTGCGCGCCGACTTGATGACGACAACAATGCTGCCCTGGCGCTGGCGCGCGATGGCCGCCTTGGCATGCACAGCGCCCCGGAATATGCCCTGGGGCTGGGCGTCAGTCGCCGCAGCGACCAGTATTCGCTCGCCTCGACCATCTATTGGCTGCTGACCAGCGCCATGCCTTATGCCGTGGCTCCCAATACGTTGAAAAATGAACAGGCGCTGTCGACGCTCACCTACCACCGCGCTCGTGATATCAATCCTCAGGTGCCGGCGGCGCTGGATGACGCCCTGCAGCGCGCATTATCACCGCGTCGAGCACTGCGCTTCAGACGCCTGTCCGAGCTGATTCAGGCATTGCGCTACGCCACAACGTTTACTGACGATGAGGACGATGACGCATCTTCCCTGCCGGCTGATAAAGCGTTGGAGACGCCGTCGCGGCAGAAGTCACTGCGTTTGTGGCAGGGCATTGCCGCGGCCCTGATGGTGGTGCTGGTGGTGGTCATGGTGATCAAATAGGCGCTTTTATGCCCGTGTGCATTAAAAACCCCGGCCACATCAAGTGACCGGGGGTTTTTGTTGCCATCGGTGTTAATACCGTATGGTCAGGCGCTGGCCTTAAAGGTGATATTCAGGCAGCTTTTTGGCGATACGCTCCAGCCGCAGGCTGGCCACCTTCGGCAGACCGTTTTCAAACGGCGGGAAGTCTTCACCCTGGATCAGGGGGCGAAGATAACGCCGGCCGGCATCATTGATGCCAAAGCCATCTTCACGGATGTATTCCGCCGGCATGAACTTTTCCTGATTGGCGACCTGCTCAAGCGGCGCATCAATGATCGACCAGCTGTATGGATCTTCGCTGTCACGCTGAATGGCAGGCATCACGGCATTTTTGCCTTCAAGGGCGCATTCAACGGCGCGCTGGCCCACGGCGTAGGCCTGCTCGACATCGACGGCGGAAGCCAGATGACGCGCGGCGCGCTGCAGGTAGTCGGCCACGGCCCAGTGATACTTGTAGCCCAGGTCCTGCTTGACCATGCCGGCCAGTGTTGGTGCGACACCACCGAGCTGGCGGTGGCCAAAGGCATCGGTGTTGCCGGCATCGGCCAGGAAGGTGCCGTCTTCATAGCGGGCGCCTTCGGAGACCACGACCACGCAGTAGCCATGCTTTTTGACTGCCGCGTCGATATGGTTCATCACGCGCTGGCGGTCAAAGGGCACTTCCGGCAGCAGGATCATGTGCGGCGGGCCATCGTTGGTTTCACTGGCCAGTGCGCCGGCAGCGGCGATCCAGCCCGCGTGACGTCCCATGGATTCCAGAATGAACACCTTGGTGGACGTTGAGCACATTGATGCAATATCCAGCGCCGCTTCACGCGTCGAGGTGGCAATGTACTTGGCGACCGAGCCAAAACCGGGAGAGTTGTCGGTAATCGGCAGGTCGTTATCAACGGTCTTGGCCACATGAATGGCCTGCAGGGGATACCCCATCTGCTCGGAAAGACGCGAGATCTTCAGGCAGGTGTCGGCACTGTCACCGCCACCGTTGTAGAAGAAATAACGAATGTCGTGTGCCTTGAAGACTTCAATGAGACGCTCGTACTGACTGCGATGGGTCTCGATATCCTTGAGCTTGTAACGACAGGAGCCGAAGGCGCCGCCCGGGGTATGTCTCAGTGCTGCGATGGCCTCGTCACTTTCCAGGCTGGTATCAATCAGATCCTCTGTCAATGCGCCGATGATGCCATTGTGTCCGGCATAGAGGGTGCCAATGCGATCGCTGTACTTGCGGCATGTCTGAATGACGCCGCAGGCACTGGCATTGATCACGGCCGTCACACCACCTGATTGTGCGTAAAAGGCGTTACTGGAGGTCATGAGCTTCCTGCTTCTTATGAATGAAGGTCGGCCAACGCCGTGAGGGCTGACCGAGCTGTCTCTCGGCAACGTGGCGCGCCTCTTGTGGGCAGCGCTGCTGTTGGTCGATCAGCGGATCGATGGCCGGCATCGGGCATCGCCCGTGGGGCGATCATATCCATTACCTGCAGGCCTGATCCAGTCAGAGATGCATCAATTGCAGGTGAACCGGAGCCTGACGTCGATTCACGGGCCATGCTAGGCTGATCCGGCTTTTGACGGAGAGCCCTATTTTTCATGCATATTCATATTCTCGGCATCTGTGGCACTTTCATGGGCAGCCTTGCGCTGCTGGCACGTGAACTCGGGCATCGGGTTACCGGGTCGGACAAGGGGATCTATCCCCCGATGAGCACACAGCTTGCCGCACACGGTATCGATGCCGGGCACGGTTTTGATGAGGCCAATCTCGATCCCCGTCCCGATCTGGTGATCATCGGCAACGCGATGTCTCGCGGTAACGTCGAGGTCGAGGCCGTTCTCAATCAGCGCATCCCCTACACCTCAGGACCTCAGTGGCTGGCCGATAACGTGCTGCGAAAGCGCCGCGTACTGGCAGTGGCCGGGACGCACGGCAAGACCACCACGGCCAGCATGCTGGCGTGGATCCTTGAGCAGGCCGGGTTGGCCCCGGGTTTTCTGATTGGTGGTATCCCGCGCAATCTGGGCGTTTCGGCGCGTGCCGGCTCGTCCGGCGATGTCTTCGTGATCGAGGCCGATGAGTACGATACGGCCTTTTTCGACAAGCGCTCCAAGTTCGTTCACTACCTGCCGGAAGTGGCCGTGCTCAATAATCTGGAGTTCGACCACGCCGATATCTTCACTGACCTGGCGGCCATCGAGCGACAGTTTCATCATCTGGTGCGGCTGGTGCCGGGCAATGGACAGCTGGTGGTGGCGGACAATGAGCCGGCATTGTCACGGGTGCTCGACATGGGGGTATGGTCACCGATTGCTCGCTTTGGGCGCACGGATCAGGCGCAGTGGCAGCTTGGGGATGGCGTTGATGATCAACAGTTTGTTGTCAGGGCGCCGGAGGGTGAAGTAGTGGTGCGCTGGGCCATGAGCGGTGAACACAATCGGCGCAATGCACTGGCAGCAATGGTCGCCGCCAGTGCTGTTGGTGTCACGCTTGAGCAGTCCGCTGCGGCACTGGCCACGTTTGCTTCTCCGCGCCGGCGTCAGGAGCTGCGCGGCTGCGTCAATGACATCCAGGTGATCGATGATTTTGCCCACCATCCGACAGCGATTGCCATGACGCTGGAAGGGCTCAGAGCAGTGACGCCCCGCGGGCGACTGATTGCTGTCATTGAGCCACGCTCCAATACCATGAAGCTTGGCACCATGAAGGCCCGTCTACCTGACAGCGTTGCCAGCGCCGATGAGGTCTACTGGTATCAACCGGCGACGCTGGGATGGTCCGTGCTTGAGGTAGCGCAGGCCTGCCCGGTGCCGGCCCATGCCGTGACCACCACCGAGCAGCTGATTGAGGCACTGGTGGAACAGGCGCGTCCGGAAGATCGAATTGTCATCATGAGCAACGGCGGCTTTGATAACGTCCATGAGCGCTTGTTGAATGCCCTTGAGCAGCGTTACGGGCAAACGGCAGACATCGATGGCTGAGAGGTTGGCGGGGCCATCTTCCTGTGGAAGATGGCCCCGTTGATGTTGATATAGCAGCAGGGGCAAACAGATCAATCAGAAGGCGGGCAGCCACACAATGCGCGCGATCACCAGCACGACGGAGGCCAGCGTCAGCAGTACCAGCTGGCGGCGATGGACGGCGCCTGCCAGATAGCGATGGGCAAAAAAGTGGTAGCTGATGCGGGTAGCCCCACAGACGATCAGTCCCAATAACGCACCGCCAATGAGATCACTGAGCCAGTGCACACCAAAGGTCAGGCGTGACAGGGCCACGACGCTTGCCGCCACGATGGCCACCCAGTACGGCCATCGTCTGGCGCGACTTGAAAGCCCTTCGGCAATAAACGCAGCACTCAATCCCCAGAAGACAACCGCTGTCGAGGCATGGGCACTCGGGTAAGAAAACGAGCCGATCAAATGTTCCGGCGTGTCCGGTCTGGCACGCCCAATCCATTGCTTGAGGGCCGTGTTGCTGAACGCCAGCAGGGCCAGTGCACCGCCCCAGTGGATCAGGGCCGCCAGTCGTTTTCGCCACAGTAGCCATGCAAGCCAGGGCAGCAGCATGGCGCCGATGCCTATGGCATCCCCGATACGATCCGCCACCGTTGAGGCTCGCATCAATGCCATGTTGTCAGGCCGTGAAAAGAAACTTCGCGCCGCAGTATCCAGTGCGAGCGGCTGCTGAAGACCGGCAACCAGCCACGTCCAGCCAATGAAGGCAACAATGCCTGCCAGCAGCAGCACGATGGAGGCCAGCGGGATTTCACCGCCGATTTTTCGCTGGCGAAGGCTCAGCCACAGTCGTCGCGTCGCGCTGTAACGCCGTGCCCGCATCAACAGGCCGCGATAAAGCCGGCTGTCACGATCCATGCGACGACGCAGCCATGACAGGGCAAAGCCGAGTACGACGAACATGAGCATCAATACCGATAGCCACTGTTCTGTCCCGGCTGGCAGGTGTACCAGCCGCTGCCAGCTGCGCCCCAGATAGTAACCGGGCAATAGATACGCCGGCGCCCAGAGCAACGCCGAAATCACATTGACGGTCAAAAAACGTGCCGGAGACATGTGCATCATGCCGGCCACCATGGGAATGATGGGGCGCACCGGTCCGACAAAGCGCCCAAACGCCACCGAAAGGGCGCCATGGCGAGTGAAAAAGCGCTCTCCCTGGTCGACCCACTGCGGGTAGCGGTTGAACGGCCACCAGCCACGAAGACGATCACGCTGGGTGCGACCGAGCCAGTAGCTGGCGCCATCGCCCAGCACGGCACCAATAAAGGCACTCACCATTAAAATAATGATGGAGACCTGGTCATGGCCTGCCAGTGATGCAGCGGCTGTCAGCATGACAACGCCTGGCATGACCAGACCAATCAGTGCCAGCGATTCGAGCAGGGCGACAATACCCACGATCAAAATCAAAACCGTCGGGTTATGGGCCCACTGATCAATCAGGGCAACGGGGTGCATCAAAAGCGACTCCACACGGTGGCTTGCCTTGCCCGGCGCAGTTTTTACTGCTGCCGGCAACTGGCTTATAGTAGCGATTCATAAGTATCGGATAGGCAAACGTAAAATCGTCGGCCAGTATAGTCAGCCGCTGTGCACTCCGATAGCGTCAGGAGTCGACGATAGATACGCGCGGCCGCGCATTTGGGATACAGGAGAACAGCGCAGATGACGTCTGAGGTGCAAACAAGGGATATCGATATCGCTGCGCACGTGGCACTGCTGGGGCAGCAGGCGCGCCAGGCGTCCGGGCTGCTGCGTCGCAGTACCACCGGGCAGCGAAATGCCGCGCTGGCCGCCATGGCTCTGGAGCTTTCGCATCAGCGCGACACGCTTTTGGAAGCCAATGCGCGCGATATGGCACGGGGCAAGGCAGAAGGGCTGTCAGAGGCGCTGATGGATCGCCTGCTGCTTACGCCTGCACGCATCGATGCCATGATTTCCGGGCTTGAAACCGTGGTCTCGCTGCCGGACCCGGTGGGCGGCATTGATGATCTGCGCACCCAGGACAATGGGCTGCGTATCGGCCGCATGCGCACGCCGCTCGGTGTGATCGGAATCATCTATGAGTCTCGCCCCAATGTGACGGTCGATGCCGCTGCGCTGTGTCTCAAGGCCGGTAACGCCGCTATCCTGCGCGGCGGGTCGGAGGCCTTTGAATCCAACTGTGCCATTGCTCGCTGTATCGCGTCAGGCCTTGAAAAGGCCGGATTGCCGGGCCACGCCGTGCAACTGATCGAGACCACCGATCGCAACGCGGTAGGCGCGTTGATCACGGCACGCGAGTATGTGGACGTGATCATTCCGCGAGGCGGAAAGTCACTGATCAAGCGTATCTCCGAGGAAGCCAGCATTCCGGTCATCAAACATCTGGAAGGGCTTTGTCATGTCTTTGTGGACCGCCATGCCTCGCTCGATATGGCCTTTGACATCGCCTTCAATGCCAAGTGCTTTCGCTATGGCATCTGCGGTGCCATGGAGACGCTGCTGGTGGATCAGGAGATCGCACAGGCCTTTGTGCCGGCCATGATTACGAAGTTTCAGGACGCCGGCGTTACGGTGCATGGCTGTGACAGGGTGCAGGCGCTAACCGATGTCGAGCCTGCCACGGAAGAAGACTGGTGGACCGAATACCTGGGGCCGGAGTTGTCCGTCAGGATTGTGGAAGACATGGACGCTGCCATCGAGCACATCAATCACTACGGCTCTCATCACACCGATGCCATTGTCAGTAACCACTTTGGGCATACTCAGCGTTTCATGCTGGAAGTGGACTCAAGCTCTGTCATGGTCAACGCCCCGACCTGCTTTGCTGATGGCGCGCAGTATGGTCTGGGCGCCGAAATCGGCATTTCTACCGACAAGTTGCACGTCAGAGGCCCGGTCGGACTCGAGGGACTGACCACGCGCAAATATATCGTGCTGGGCGATGGTCATGTCAGAACGTAATGCCCGTGTCGCCATGTTTGGCGGCACCTTCAATCCGGTTCATATCGCGCATCTGCGCGCGGCCGTCGAGCTTCGAGAAGCACTGTCGCTGGATATCGTCCATATGGTGCCGGCGCATCTGCCGCCACATCGCAGTGCGCCGGGGGTCAGCTCCGAGGATCGCCTGAGCATGCTGAAGCTGGCGCTGGCGGATACTCCGGGGCTGGTGGCGGATGATCGCGAGATTCACCGCGATGGACCGTCCTGGTCTCTGGATACGCTCAGGTCGCTGCGCGAGCAGTACGGTGATCAGGCGCGCCTTCTCATGGTGCTGGGGCGTGATGCCTTTTTGAAGCTGCATGAATGGCACGAGCCCGAGGCGCTTTTTGATCATGCCCACATTCTGGTCATCGGACGTCCGGAAAGTGATGAAGTGCAGCGCCCGGCGCTCGAGGCGCTGGTCGAGGCACGCCGTGTCGACAGCATTGACGCCCTCATGGCTGAGCCCTGTGGCCGGGTGCTGGATTACAATCAGACGACGGCCATGGCCATTTCCGCGACGGCCATTCGACAGGCGCTGGCCGCAGGGCGCAGCGTGCGATATCTGATGCCACTGGCCGTTGAGGCCTTTATTGCTCGCCACGAACTTTATCTCGAAACGTCAGAGTGAGGCCTGTAAAGGCCAAAAGCTTCAAATGTCTATGGTGCCTGCGCCTGACAGCGGTACAATGCGCTCTGAACCATTTATCTCCGAGGAGCTATGCAGACAGTACTTTCATCTCTGGTGGTTGACGCCCTGGAAGAGCTCAAGGGGCGTGATATCGCCGAGCTCGATGTTTCCAGACTGACCAGCGTGACCGATGTCATGGTGGTGGCCAGCGGTACTTCCAGCCGACACGTCAAGGCATTGGCGAACAATGTCGTAGAGCGCGCCAAGAATGAAGGCGTTCGCCCGCTGGGCATCGAAGGTGAGGCCGGCAGCGACTGGGTGCTGGTAGACCTGGGCGATGTGGTGGTCCACGTCATGATGCCCGAGGCCCGCAGACTCTATGATCTGGAAAGGCTCTGGAGCGAGCTGCCCAATGATCTGGGGCGCCATGAAGCCGTCGGTGAGCATCACTCTTGAAGTTGAGAATGCTTGCTGTCGGCACGCGAATGCCGGGCTGGGTCACGCAGGGCGTTGAGGAGTACCGCAAGCGCCTGCCGCGGGAAATGGCGCTTGAAATTGTTGAGCTGTCACCCGGCCCGCGTCAGAAAAGCGCTGATCCTGCCAGGGCAATACGCGTTGAAGGGGATCGCCTGCTGTCAAAAATCAGGGACAGTGAACTCGTCGTAGCGCTTGATGTCGAAGGCAAGCCATGGTCGACGCCGGCGCTCTCCGAGCGCATGGGCGAGTGGCAGATGTCCGGTAGTGATGTGTCACTGCTGATTGGCGGGCCGGACGGCCTTGATCAACGCTGCCTGGCACGCGCCGATCTTCGCTGGTCCCTGTCGCCGTTGACGCTGCCTCATCCGCTTGTACGCGTATTGCTGGCCGAGCAGCTTTATCGTGGCTGGACCCTGATGACAGGGCATCCCTATCATCGCTAACGGGGTCTGAGCGTGTATCGTCTTGCGCCCATTGGGCGACTTATCCGTTTATCGTTTTTGGGCAATATTGTCAATGCGCCCACGTCGCGCCACGCTTAAGGATTCCGAACAACAGGCACGCATCTTTCGACGCCGCAGCATTCTGGCGGCGTTGCTTGTGCTTATCATGTTTTCCGGCCTGATCGGGCGCATGGTATGGCTGCAGGTTGTTCAACACGACATCTTCATTACGCGCTCGGATAAGAACCGCATGCGCGTTGAACCGCTGCCGCCCAACCGCGGCCTGGTCTTTGATCGTAACCACAAGGTGCTGGCCGAAAACCGGCCGACCTATAATCTCACTCTGGTGCGTGAGCAGGCCGGTGATGTCGGCCAGACCATAGACCGCCTGATCACTATTCTGGGTCTTCCCGAGGATCAGCATGATGTGCTGACGCAGCGCTCGCGCGAGCGACTTCGCTCCTACGAGCCGGCGCTGCTGCTCAGCGATCTCAATGAAGATCAGATTGCCAAAATCGCGGTCAATCGGTATCGGCTTCCCGGGGTAGAGGTTGAGGCTCAGCTCATCCGCTACTACCCGGACGGGGAGTGGATGTCCCATGTGCTGGGCTATGTCGGGCGCATCAGTCAGGAAGATCAGCAGCGCATCGATACCAGCAATTACGCCGGCACGCACTTTATTGGCAAGACCGGTATCGAACGGTTTTATGAAGACGAGCTCCATGGTCATGCCGGAGTGAAGCGGGTCGAAACCAATGCCCGTGGCCGTGCGCTGCGCGAGATCGACAGAACGCCCCCGCAGCCTGGCAAGAACCTGACGCTGACGCTGGATTCCAAGCTGCAAAAGCTGGGACATGATCTTTTGAAGGGCAAGCGTGGGGCCATTGTCGCCATTGAGCCTGCCACTGGCGCTATCCTCGCCATGGTGTCAGAGCCCGGGTTTGACAATAACAAGTTCGTGACCGGCATCGATACGAAATCCTACGCCGCACTTCGTGATGATATAGATATGCCGCTGTATAACCGGGCATCTCGCGGGCAGTATCCGCCGGCCTCGACGGTCAAGCCCTATATGGCGTCAGCGGGTCTGGAATATGGCCTGATTCAGCCTTCCGATACGGTTTATGACCCGGGCTACTATCAGTTGCCCAATGACTCAAGGCGCTATCGCAACTGGTTGCGCTGGGGCCATGGCCGGGTCGACATGAAACGTGCCATCACGGTTTCCAACGACACCTATTTCTTTACGCTTGCCCACCGCATGGGCATCGACCGGCTTTCCGACTTCATGCACAAGTATGGATTCGGTGAAGATCACAGTCTGGATGTCTGGGGGGCGGGCAGTGGTCTGATGCCCAGTCGCGACTGGAAACGCGGTCGTTACAACCAGGTCTGGTATCCGGGGGAAACCCTGTCGGTAGGTATCGGGCAGGGCTACTGGCTGGCAACGCCCTTGCAGATGGCCACTGCAGTGGCCGTGATGGCCAACAATGGCAAATGGGTGCGCCCTCATCTGGCCATGCAGGTCGGCGACCAGGAGATTGCACCGCCTTTCAAGAATACTCCCGATGACATCAAGCTGGATAACCCGCACTGGTGGGATCTGATCCATGACGCCATGGAAAATGTCATGAGTGGCAGTGAAGGCTCGGGTCGCGCATCAGGGCGTAATCTTCAATATCGCATGGCCGGCAAGTCAGGCACGGCGCAGGTCTTTACGCTGGGTCAAAAGGAAAAGTACAACGCCTCCGAGCTTGAAGAGCGTTTGCATGACCATGCCCTGTTTACGGCGTTTGCGCCGGTGGATGACCCCAAAATCGCGGTGGCGGTCATTATTGAAAACGGCGGCGGTGGCAGCAGGGTGGCTGCCCCCATTGCGCGCGAAATGCTCGATGCCTGGATACTGCCGAGCATGAAGTCCAGCGAGGAAGCGCAGCGTCATGCCCGGCAAAATGAAAGTACCGCTCAGCAGATTGCGACGGGAGACTGACGATGATGATCGACTACTGGCAGCGGGTTTACCGTCGCAGCCGTCGGCAGTACCAGCGTCTGAGCTGGCGCACCCTGCATCTGGATCCCTGGCTGTTGCTGGCGCTGCTCACCATCGTTACCGGCGGTTTGATCGTGCTCTACAGCGCTGGCGGAGAGTCCACCTATCTGGTCGAAGCCCAGGCGCTTCGATTCTGTGCCGCCTTTTTAGTCATGCTGCTGATTGCGCAGTTTTCACCACGCACCATGCAGCGCCTTGCCTGGTTTTTCTACGTCGTGGTGACCCTGATGCTGGTGGCCGTGGATGTGATCGGCACCCATGCCATGGGGGCTCAGCGCTGGCTTACCATTCCCGGCGTCATACGCTTTCAGCCCTCCGAACTCATGAAGCTTGCCATGCCGATGACCATTGCTGCTTACCTGTCGCGGCGAGTGCTGCCGCCTGGATGGCTGGATCTGCTGGTCTGTTTGTTATTGATGGGCGTTCCGGTGGCATTGATTGCCAATCAGCCCGATCTGGGCACTTCCATGCTGGTGACGGCCTCTGCCGTTTTCGTGATTCTGCTGGCAGGGCTTTCCTGGCGCTTTATTGCCGTATGTGGCGGGCTGGGCATCGCTGCCATGCCACTTTTGTGGTTCAACATGCACCAATACCAGCGACAGCGGGTACTGACCTTTTTGAATCCGGAAAGCGATCCGCTGGGTGCCGGCTGGAACATTATTCAGTCCAAGACGGCCATCGGCTCGGGAGGCATCCATGGCAAGGGCTGGATGCAGGGCACGCAGTCGCAGCTTGAATTTCTGCCCGAGCGCCATACCGATTTTATCGTGGCGGTGCTGGGGGAAGAGTTCGGGCTGATTGGCATGGCCGTATTAATGAGCTGCTACCTGCTGTTGATATGGCGCGGCCTTTACATGGCCAATCAGGCACACGATACCTTCGGCCGATTGTTGGGCGGCAGCCTGATTCTGACCTTTTTTGTCTATGTGTTTGTCAACGTCGGCATGGTCAGCGGGGTGCTGCCGGTCGTTGGCGTGCCCTTGCCGCTGATCAGCTATGGCGGAACGGCCAGCGTGACCCTGATGGCCGGCTTCGGTATGCTGATGGCCGTTTTTACCCATCACAAGACCACGCCACGCTAGAGAGAGACGGGATG
The DNA here is from genome assembly GCF_052692355.1 of Kushneria sp. Sum13. Lineage (NCBI taxonomy): Bacteria > Pseudomonadati > Pseudomonadota > Gammaproteobacteria > Oceanospirillales > Halomonadaceae > Kushneria > Kushneria sp. Sum13. The sequence goes on along the minus strand of NZ_CP199847.1, from coordinate 1,925,705 downwards.
AAGTCGGATCGATGTCATTCAGGCAGGAGATGGCGCTGGGCCATGGCAATGCTGCTGGCGGTTTCGCCGCTGGTCAATGCAGCCGGTGAGTATGACCCGAGCACCAATGAACAGGCGCGCGCCATGGTCGACAGGCTGACGCAGTCCGGGCTTGATCGTCGGGAGCTGACCACAACGCTTGCAAGGGCCAGTCGTCAGCAAAAGATCATCGATGCGATTTCAAAACCCGCCGAGCACCATTTGCGCTGGGACCAGTATCGCAACATCTTCATCAAGCCCGAGCGTGTGGCCGGCGGGGTCGAATTTATCCGTGCCCATCGTGACGCCATGGCCCGTGCTGAGCAGGAATATGGTGTGCCGCGCGAAATCATCGCCGCCATTATCGGTGTGGAAACCTGGTATGGTCGCCATACCGGCAGCTATCGCGTGATCGATGCCCTGAGCACGCTGGCCTTTGACTACCCGCCGCGCAGTGATTTCTTCGGTCGTGAGCTGGAAGCCTTTTTGACCCTGACCGGTGAGCAGGGGCTCGACCCGATGGAGCTCAAGGGCTCCTATGCCGGGGCGATGGGGTTGCCACAGTTCATGCCCAGCAGCTACCAGGCCTATGCGGTCGATTTCGACAATGATGGCATCAAGGACCTGTGGAAGGAGCCGGTGGATGCCATCGGCAGTGTGGCCAATTATTTCGCCGAGCATGGCTGGCGCTCGGGGCAGCCGCTGACGGTGGCGGCACATCTGAAAGGGGCGGAAAAACCCGCAAACGTCGACTTCAATCAGGCAAAGCCGCCCTATATGCGCGTGGCTGATCTCGAAGCACAGGGGATTACGCCAGACATTGCCATTTCCGGTGACCAGGACGTGATTCCATTGGCGCTGGATTATGCCGATGGCCACAACGACTACCTGTTGGGGCTGCATAATTTCTACGTCATTACGCGCTACAACCATAGCCATCTTTATGCCATGGCCGTCACGACACTGGCCGAGCAGATTCAGGCGGCGCTTCAACGGGAGAGTTAGCGTGTCGGCCTTGAAAGCCTTGTTGCCCGAAAATGCCGGACATCTGATAGTGCTGATCGTCATGGCCACGCTTTTGGGAGGCTGTGCCAGCGGCAGTGGCGGGTCGGGCGGGCGATATGCCATGTCCCGCGATGCCTATCCTGACCGTCACACCGATGTCTCCAAAGTGCCTGATGCCGTGCCGCAGGTAGAGCCGCTGTCCCGCAGCGGCAATCAGTCCACCTATCAGGTGCTGGGCAAGCGCTACCACGTGCTCTCTTCGAGCGACGGATATAGTCAGACGGGGCGCGCATCCTTCTACGGTCAGAAATTTCAGGGCTACGATACGGCCAATGGTGAGCAATATGACATGTACACCATGTCGGCGGCGCACCGCACTCTGCCGTTGCCCACCTTCGTGCGTGTGACCAACCTGGCCAATGACCGCTCTGTCATTGTTCGAGTCAACGATCGCGGGCCGTTTCATGACGATCGTTTGATTGATCTCTCCTATGCAGCGGCGTCTCGACTGGATATGCTCGGCGATGGCACTGCCAGGGTGCGGGTGACCGCCATCGATCCGCGTCAATGGCAGGCCCGACATAACAATAATCAACAGGTTGCAGCGCGAACCGAGGCTTCTCCGGGAGCGTCAAAAGCGCAGACATCTGCCCGCAGAGAAGCTGATCTCTCTTCAGGGGAGACCTCCACGCCTGTGCCTGGCAGCAGCGATCATGGGAGCGCCGTCTATCTGCAGGTCGCTGCCCTGGGATCGGATGCGAGCGCTCAGGCGCTCAGGGACAAGCTCGAAACGCGTCTTTCAAGGCCGGTTCGGGTAACACGACATGCCGCCATGCATCGGGTACAGGTGGGCCCGCTCGATGATCCGATCATGGTGGAATCAGTCAGGTCCGAACTGCATGAAGCAGGCTATGACCAGCTACATCGGGTAACTGGCTCGGACTGAATACAAGCAAACAGAGAAAGGCAATATGACCCTTTTTGCAGTAAACGTATGCCGCTGGCGCCACCTTGTCGCGTTTTCCTCACTGGCACTGACGCTGACGGCGGCGCCCGCGATGGCATCCGATGGTCCGTCACCTTCCAGCTTTATTCCTTCGCCGCCTGCGCTTGCTGCGAAATCGTGGGTATTGATGGATGCCAAATCCGGCCGTGTACTGGTCGATCATGATGCCGACAAGCGTGTTCCGCCGGCCAGTCTGACCAAGATGATGACCGCCTACATCGCCGAAAGCGAAATTGAAAGCGGTAACATGTCGCCGACCGATGAAGTTCGCATCAGCAAGGAGGCCTGGCAGACCGGCGGCTCACGCATGTTCGTCAAGGTAAACAGCAATGTGCCGGTCAAGGACCTGATGCAGGGCATTGTGGTGCAGTCGGGCAATGATGCCACAGTGGCCATGGCAGAGCATATCGCCGGAAGTCAGTCCTCATTTGCCGACCTGATGAACGAGCATGTCCGCCAGATGGGCCTGCAGAACACGCATTTCATGAACCCGACCGGTCTGCCGGACCCCGAGCACTACTCGTCGGCGCATGACATGGCCATCATCGCTCGCCATATCATCAATGATTTTCCCGATCACTATTCACTGTATGCCGAAAAGTATTTCACCTGGAACGGCATCAAGCAGCCCAATCGCAATCTGCTGCTGTGGCGTGACAAGACAGTGGATGGTCTGAAAACCGGCCATACCGATGAGGCGGGCTACTGCCTGGTGGCCTCCGCGCAGCAAAGCGATACCCGCTTGATTGCCGCGGTCATGGGAACCAATTCGGAAGAGGCTCGCTCGCAGGAAACCCAGAAGCTTCTGAGCTATGGCTTTCGATACTTCCAGACCCAGAAAGTCTATGACGCCGGGCAGGAGCTCACACGTGCGCGCGTCTGGGGGGGCACGCAGGATGAAGGCGCCTTCGGTGTGGCCAACGATGTCTATCTGACGGCTTCCAAGCAGGATGAAGGCGGGCTGTCCAATCGCATCAATATCAACGGCGACCTGCAGGCGCCCATCGAGGCCGGCCAGCAGTACGGTACCGTTCAGATCGTGCAAAACGATGAGGTCATCGACGAGCAGCCGCTGGTCGCGCTGGAAAGCATCGAGCAGGGTGGCTTGTTCAAGCGTCTATGGGATGGTCTTCTGAAGTTTGTTCAGGGTCTGTTCTAAAGGCTGAAAATTGGACTGAGTCATGACCATGAGGGGGGATTCGGCTGACGAATCCCCCCTTTTTAAGTAAAATGTCAGGCAATCGGGCGAACGTTCAGCCTGCAATGATCAAGAGGTTTATCATGTCCAGGCCTTCATCCCAAAAGCCTGCCGCTATCCTGTCGTCTCCCGGTGATGCCAACAAGACGCAGGAGGCGCCCAAAATCGAGTTTCCCTGTGATTACGCCATCAAGATCGTGGGAAACAACGATGTCGAATTCGATCGTGACATGCTCGATATCGTGGAGCGTTTTTCGCCGGCGTTTGACCGTTCGAAAGTGACGCATCGCGATAGCCGCAATGGCAAGTACCGTTCCCTGCATGTCACCATCTACGCCACCGGCGAAGAACAGCTCAACGACCTGTTCGTGGCGCTCAAGGCGACCGGCCGTGTTCAGATGGTGCTTTGATCTCCAGCAACTGACAGGCGTTGTTGCCGGCGCTCCCAGAGGTAGGACCAATGAGTGATACAAGCCTGGATGATCAGCCCATTGGCGTATATCGTCTGGGTGTATGTGATTACACCGCCATCTGGGAGGCGATGCGTCGCTTTACCGATGAGCGGGATTCAACGACCCGGGATCAGATCTGGCTGGTGGAGCATTTTCCTGTCTTTACTCAGGGGCGTGCCGGCAAGCCTGAACATTTGCTGAGTTCAAGCGATATTCCGCTGGTACAAAGTGACCGCGGTGGACAGGTCACCTATCATGGGCCCGGTCAGCTGATCATGTACCCGCTGATTGATGTCAAAAGGCGACGCATCGGGGTGCGTGCCATGGTCAATGCCCTCGAAAATGCCGTCATTCGTGTGCTTGGCGAACACGGTATCCACGCCGGTTCGAAATCGGATGCGCCGGGTGTCTATGTCGATGGGGCCAAGATTGCCTCACTCGGGCTGCGTATTCGACGAGGCAGCAGCTTTCACGGTATTGCCTTCAATATCGATATGGATCTTTCACCCTTTGGCCATATCAACCCCTGCGGTTACGCAGGGCTCAGAATGACACAGCTTCGCGATCTTTTGTCGCAACCACCGGACATGGCGCGTGAAGCACAAGGATTGCTCGGAGCCTTTGCCGCTGAACTCGGCAACCCCGAGCTTCAGGAGATGGTGAGCGCACCCGGGGTGCTGACCCACATTTCTCGAGTAACAGGATCAAACTGATGACCGAGACGACTGCTACCACCCCCAAACAACGGGCCGAAAAAGGCGTCAAGCTGCGCGGCGCCGACAAGGTTTCCCGTATTCCGGTCAAGGTCATTCCGACCGAGACCCTGCCGACCAAGCCGAGCTGGCTCAAGGTGCGCATGCCCATCTCGAAAGAGGTGACCCGCATCAAGGAAACCCTGCGCCGTCACAAGCTGGTCACGGTCTGCGAAGAGGCGTCCTGCCCCAATCTTGGCGAGTGCTTCAATGGCGGTACGGCAACGTTCATGATCATGGGCGATATCTGCACGCGCCGCTGCCCCTTCTGTGATGTGGCGCACGGCCGTCCCAACGCGCTCAATGAAGACGAGCCGCGCGAACTGGCAGAAGCCATCGCAGAGATGCGTCTGAAGTATGTCGTGATCACTTCCGTGGATCGTGATGATCTGCGTGACGGTGGCGCGCAGCACTTTAACAACTGCATTGAAGAGATCAGAAAGCGCAGTCCCGATCTTGAAATCGAGGTGCTGGTCCCTGACTTCCGAGGTCGCATGGACAAGGCGATCGATATCATGCGCCAGGAGCCGCCGGATGTGTTCAATCACAACCTTGAAACGGTACCGTCGATGTATCGTCGCGTCCGTCCGGGTGCCGACTACCAGTGGTCGCTGGATCTTCTCAAGCGCTACAAGGAAGTCCGCCCGGAAGTGATGACCAAGTCAGGTCTGATGCTGGGTGTCGGTGAAACCGACGAAGAAGTGGTTGAGGTCATGCGTGATCTTCGTGCCCACAATGTCGACATGCTGACCCTGGGTCAGTACATGCAGCCGTCGCGCAATCACCTGCCGGTCGACCGCTGGGTGCACCCCGACACCTTCGCATGGTTTGCCGAGAAGGGTCGCGAGCTGGGCTTCAAGCATGTCGCGTCAGGTCCTCTGGTGCGTTCAAGCTATCATGCTGACAAGCAGGCACACGGTGAAAGGGTGTCCTGAGCCATCAGGGTCAAACACCTGTCATGAATCACCTGTTACGCCCGGCACTGCCGGGCGTTGTTGTATACGGAAAAGGTTGTATACGGGAAGGGTATATCCGGTAGTGGCATATCCTGTCTGGATGCCTGAAACTATTCCCTGATGTAACGGTCAGTAACCATAACGATCGTCAAGTAGAGGATGCCATGCTGATCAAGACACGAAAGCCTCACCACATTGGTGAAAACGAGGTCACATCAGAATCGGTCTATCATGCGCGCCGCCATTTCATGGCCGGGGTGGCAGGCCTTGGCATGGCAGCAGCGCTGCCGCGCAGCGCCTGGGCGGCCTCTCAATATGACGAGGTCGAGCAGGGCACTCGTCCCGAATGGTTTGCCTCGCGTCTCGAGAAGACGAAATGGAAGGCAGTGACACCCGGAGAAAACGACAAGCTCACCCCCTTCAATGATGCCACACACTACAATAATTTCTTCGAATTTGGCACCGGCAAGGATGATCCCTACAAGCACGCGAGCGAGATGACCACCGAGCCGTGGACCATCGAGATTGATGGGGAAGTGGCCAAACCCGGTACGCTGGACGTCAACCAGCTGCTGGGCGAACAACAGCTTGAAGAACGTATCTATCGTCTGCGCTGTGTCGAGGCCTGGTCGATGGTCATTCCATGGATGGGTGTGCCGCTGTCTGCCCTTCTCAAACGTGTCGAGCCCACCAGCGATGCGAAATATGTGCGCTTTCAGACGTTGATGCGACCGGAGGAGATGCCGGGGCAACGCTCACGCTTCGGGCTCATCCACTGGCCCTATCAGGAAGGGCTGCGCATGGATGAAGCCATGCACCCGCTGACGCTTTTGAGTGTGGGCATGTACGGGCGTGTGTTGCCCAATCAAAACGGTGCGCCCGTGCGCCTGGTGGTGCCCTGGAAATATGGTTTCAAAAGCATCAAGTCGATCGTGCGTATCTCGCTGGTCAAGGAGCAACCGCCCACGGCCTGGCCGACCATCAATGCCAATGAATACGGCTTTTACTCCAACGTGAATCCGGATGTGAATCATCCGCGCTGGAGTCAGGCGCGCGAGCGTCGTCTGCCCAATAGCCTGTTCAGTACCAACATGATCGATACGCAAATGTTCAACGGCTATGGAGACGAGGTGGCGTCCCTCTATAAAGGCATGGACCTGCGGAAGTACTTTTAATGCGACTCTGGCGATGTGCGGTATTTGTGGCAGCGCTGCTGCCTTTTCTCTGGTGGGCCGGACAGGTAGCGATGGGGCAGGCAGGCCCGGAACCCGGTCAATATCTGCTGCTCAATTTCGGTCAGTGTGCGCTGATACTGCTGCTGTTGACGCTGAGTCTGACACCGCTGATGAAGCTGACCCGCTGGAAGGGATTTGCGCTTATTCGTCGGCAAATGGGGCTATGGACCTTCAGCTACGGCGTTTTGCATCTGACCAGCTATCTGCTGTTCATTCTCGGCCTTGATTTCTCGGCACTGGGTGAGGATCTACAGCGCAGGCCCTATATCATTGTCGGATTTGCCGCGCTTTTAATGCTGCTGGCGCTGGCGGTGACCTCCAACCAATATTCGATGAAGCGCCTCGGCAAACGCTGGAAGTTTTTGCATCGACTGGTTTATATCGCGCTGATACTAGTGCTGTTGCACTTTTTCTGGGTGGTGCGTGCTGACATGACCCAGTGGAGTGGCTATGCGCTGGCCGGTATTGTCTTGATGCTGTTGCGCATCCCCGTGATCTCGCGCGCGCTTGGCAGGGTGCGACCCCGCAACGGTCGCGCGAAGGGCAGTGCGCCCAGAGTGTGATGCACCTTTTGAAAACGCCGGCCCCGAGCCGGCGTTTTCAAATCATAGATTTGCGTTAGTCCATGGCGGTCAGGACCAGCTTGCCGATGGTGTGTCCTTCTTCCAGCATCTGATGGGCGCGGGTCAGATTTTCGACACTGAGCGGGCCCACGATTTCCCCCAGCGTGCTGCGCAGTCTGCCTTCATCGAGCAGGCGCGCCAGAGTGGCCAGCGCAGCACCCTGTTGTTCGCGCTGTACATCATGCAAGGGGCGAGCAAACATGAACTCCCAGTGGAAGCTGGCCGCCTTGCCCTGCAGGGCATTGAGATCCACCTGCTGTTTCGTCTCGGCAATGGCCACGATCTCTCCCAGTGGCTTGATCAGGGACACCATGTTGTCCCAGTGCACGCCAATATCATGGCAGTTGAAGATGTAGTCGACCTCTTCAAGATCGAGCCGCTTGAGCTCGTTGACCAGATCGTGATGATCGATTACGTCATGCGCGCCCATTTCACGACACCACTGCACTGACTGTTCGCGCGAGGCCGTGGCTATCACGCGGATACCGGTCAGCTGACGGGCCAGCTGAATGGCGATCGACCCCACGCCACCGGCGCCATTGATGATCAATAGCGTCTGATCGCCATGGTCACCGCTGTCCTGTGCCAGACGCAGCTTGTCAAAAAGGGCCTCCCAGGCGGTGAGTGCCGTCAGCGGCATGGCGGCAATTTCCTCGATATCAAGCGATTGAGGCGCGCGGGCCACCAGACGAGAATCGATCAACTGGTACTGGGCGTTGCAGCCGGGTCGGTTAACCTCCCCCGAGTAATAGATGCGCTCACCGACGGAAAGCTCGCTGACGCGCTCGCCAACCGCTTCAACGATGCCCGTGGCGTCCCAGCCCAGAATGGTGGGCTGGCCAAGCTCGCCCAGGGCTCCGGCGCGAACCTTGGTATCCACCGGATTGACCGAAATGGCCTCGATGCGAACCAGAACGTCCTCACCTTCGGGCGCAGGCCGCTCGATCTCGATTTCTTCGAAGGCACCGGGTGCATTAATGTCGCTGGCACCGCGTGTGGCAATGGCTTTCATGGTTTCTCCCTTGATTAACGAACGCACACTGATGCGTCATCCACTAGAATATCAGCCATCAATCTGGACCATGATGACAGCCGATGCCAGTCGCTGTGCTTGTGGTGATACGGGCATGATGGAAAGCAAGAGAGATATGGCATGACACATGACTGGTTAGCCTTTGCAAAGGCCCTCAGATCCATTGCCCAGACCGGGCAGACCTATACCGACAACAAGTATGAGCTGGAGCGTTATTATCAGCTGGAGGCGTTGACCAACCAGATGTTTGCCGTGCTCGGCGATGTGCCCATCGAAAAAATCGAAAACCTGATCATTCCGGATCAGGGGTATGCCACGCCCAAGGTGGATGTCCGCGGGGCCGTTTTTGATGACAGTGGCCGCGTCCTGCTGGTCCGGGAAATGAAGGACGGGCTCTGGACGCTGCCCGGCGGCTGGGCCGACATCAACGAAGGCCCCAGTGCCAACGTGTTAAAAGAGATTTTCGAGGAGTCCGGGCACCGGGCAAGTCAGCCGCGCCTGGTCATGCTCAAGGATCGCAGCCTGCATCCTTATGCCTACTATTCGCCGGATCATATCTACAAGCTCTTTTATGTCTGTACCCATGAGGGCGGTGAGTTCGTGCCCAACAACGAGACAGATGCCGCGGCCTTTTTTGATCTTGACGATCTGCCGCCGCTGTCCGAGGGACGCACACTGCCCGCGGACATCCAAGAGTGCTGGGCCTTTGCCTCGTCCGGTGCGCCGGGAATCTACAGCGACTGATAATGGCCAAAATTGATCGGCTGCTTCATGCCGACTGGAGTCTGTCTCCTTCAAAACGCTGGTACGCCGAGGCCCGGCGCATGGATGGCCTGTGGCAGATCCATGATCCGGTTCGTATCGACAATATTCATGCCTGGCGTGACGACGTTCTGCTGTCGCCTTCACGGGGAGCAACGCTTGCCGGATTTGATTTCCCCATTGGCGTCCCGGGGCAGTGGGCCAGACAGGTGGAGGTGACCGATTTCAGGTCATGGCTCGACGCACTTGAATCACCGCGATGGCGGGATTTTTTTGACACGGCGGGCGCCTGTGACGACATCTCGCTGACTCGGCCCTTTTATCCCCGTCATGCCCGAAAGGGGGTCAGACAGTCGGATCTGACGCAGGCGCTCAATGTTGAAAGTTTTGACGCCCTGCGTCGAGAGTGCGAACGGGAGATGCCGGGTCGCAAGCCCTGTCCACTGTTCTGGACACTGGGGGCCAATCAGGTCGGCAAGGCCGCTCAGACCGGCTGGCGGGACGTGATTAGACCGGCTGTGGCGCAGGGGGCCGCGCTCTGGCCCTTTGATGGCGATCTGACGGCGCTGGGACAGACACGTCACTGCATTTTATGTGAAACCTGGCCCACGCTGGCGGCCCGTTTGGTAGGCGCCGAGCTGTCGGCGCGCCAGAGCAAACGACGGCAAGCCGATCGACTCGATGCCTGTCGGCGACTCATGAACAGCCAGCTGCCGGTTCAATGGCAGACGCAGGCGAAAGCATCGCTGCTGTCAGGGTTTGGCGAGCGGGCCGACGGTGAGGATGCATTTGATGCCCTGCTGGGCATCCTGATGATGGTGGCCGTGGTAGAGGGGCAGTTGCCGGTGTCATCGACCCTGTCGAGCGAGGCGCGTCATATCGAAGGGTGGATACTGGGCCTTTAGCACAACAGGTTTCAGGCACATTCTGCGCAGTGCCGGTGCCGGAAAATACTAAAGGCCTTCAAATGAAGGCCTTTTTTTGAGGCTGGAAAGCCATTTTAAAAATGCCGATCAGCCAATGTGTTCGCCGACCTGAACAATTTTCATGGCGTTGGTGCCGCCCTGAGCGCTGACGTGATCGCCGCGGGTCAGGATGACATAGTCACCCGGGTTGGCCAGTGCACGCTTTTGAAGTTCGGACACGGCGCGCTGGTTGACCTCGGCATTGGGCATGTCATCGGTATTGAACTCGATGGCAAACACACCGCGATAAAGCGCCATGCGACGCAGCGTGCGCGGATGCGATGACAGCGCAACGATCGGCAGGCCGGAGCGAATACGCGAGGCAATCAGAGGCGTATAACCGGTTTCGGTCAGACAGGCGATCGCGGCCACGCCTTCCAGATGGTTGGCGGCGTACATGGCCGACAGGGCCACGGTTTCATCGATGCGATGAAACTCATCGGCCATGCGGTGCTTGGATTCCTGGGCGGCACGTTCGCGCTCGGCACCCATGCAGCAGCGGTTCATGGCTTCAATGGTTTCAACCGGGAAGCTGCCGGCTGCCGTTTCGGCAGACAACATGACAGCGTCGGTGCCATCAAGGACCGCATTGGCCACATCGAAGACTTCGGCGCGGGTCGGCAGCGGCGACTCGATCATCGATTCCATCATCTGCGTGGCCGTGATGACCGCGCGATTGAGCGTACGAGCGCGGGCAATCATGCGCTTTTGAACGCCGATCAGCTGCGCATCGCCGATCTCTACGCCCAGATCGCCACGGGCGACCATGACGGCATCAGAGGCCATGATGATTTCATCGAGCGTGGCTTCGTTGGCCACGGCTTCAGCGCGTTCGACCTTGGCCACCAGCGCGATGTTTTTGCCGGCGTCGCCGAGCAGATCGCGTGCCAGCTGCATATCGGCGCCGGAGCGGGGGAAGGAAACCGCCAGGAAATCGACTTCCAGATCGATCGCGGTTTTCATGTCCTCGCGATCCTTGTCGGTCAATGCTGCTGCCGACAGGCCGCCGCCCTGCTTGTTGATGCCCTTGTTATTGGAGAGCTTGCCCCCCACCTTGACGGTGCATTCAATGCGCCCGCTGTCGACACGCTTGACTTCCAGTACGACGCGGCCGTCGTCCAGCAGCAGAACATCGCCGCCTTTAACGTCGTCGGCCAGTTCCCGGTAGTCACAGCCGACCTGGTGCTGGTTGCCTTCATCGCGGCCCAGATTGATATCGAGGACAAAGTCCTGACCGTTTTCAAGCTCGACCGAGCCGTTGGCGAAACGGGCAATACGAATTTTCGGACCCTGCAGGTCGCCCAGAATGGCTACGTTGCGCTTCTGGTTTTTGGCGGCTTCGCGCACGGCGACGACACGGCGACGGTGGTCTTCGGCGCTGCCATGGGAGAAGTTGATTCGAACGACATCAACGCCTGCGTGCACCATGGCGTCGAGAACGCCTTCCTTGTCACTGGCGGGGCCAAGGGTGGCGACAATCTTGGTGCGGCGAATCGGACCGGCAGTCGCTTTCGTCATGAAGCATTCTCCTGATGCGGTGGCTGAATGTATTCACTATACCTTCTTCACCCCTTTGGGTGCGACGGCTGTGCGTTAAAGTCCTGGAGACTCTGGCCCAGAGACCATGGCCAGGTGTTGACGGAACCCGGGGTAAAGTCTTGACGACGCCCTGAAAAATGTCGAGGTATTCGGTGGGACCTGGAAAGCTCACCTGATGTCGGCGATCAAGGGTCGTTGTCGTGCACCGTTTTTTAACCGGTGGCGCCATGGGTAAGGCCAGGGTAGGGTAGTCGCATTTTCAGGGTGTCTGAATCGGTCCGGATCAACGGGCGCTCACACACGCTGCTTTTCTGACATGACAGTGCCGGCAGGGCCGGCAAAAGAGACGGAGATCTATGGGCAAGTCACTGGTGATCGTCGAGTCGCCGGCCAAGGCCAAGACCATCAACAAGTACCTCGGCAACGATTTCATCGTGAAATCGAGTGTGGGTCATATTCGTGACCTGCCGACCAGTGGTAGTGGCAAAAATGCCACTGACCCCTCCGAGCGTGCGCGACAGGCGGCTGCCACGCGCAAGATGTCTGCTGAAGAAAAGGCGGTCTATAAAAAGCGCAAGAGTCATGATCAGCTGATTCGCCGCATGGGGGTTGACCCTGAAAATGACTGGCAGGCGAACTACGAAATCCTGCCGGGCAAGGAAAAGGTCGTTGACGAGCTCAAAAAGCTCGCCGAGAAGGCAGATGCCGTCTATCTCGCGACCGACCTTGACCGCGAAGGGGAGGCCATCGCCTGGCATTTGCGTGAGACCATCGGTGGCGATGAGTCACGCTATCGTCGAGTGGTGTTTAACGAAATCACCAAAAATGCCATTGCTCAGGCGTTTGAGACACCCGGTGAGCTCAAGCTTGATCGTGTGCATGCCCAGCAGGCCCGCCGGTTTCTGGACCGGGTCGTGGGGTTCATGGTCTCGCCACTGTTGTGGAACAAGGTTGCCCGGGGGCTTTCCGCCGGTCGCGTCCAGTCCGTGGCCGTCCGTCTGATCGTTGAGCGAGAGCGCGAAATTCGCGCCTTTACGCCCGAAGAGTTCTGGGACGTTCACGCCGATCTTGAAGCCGGCAGCGGCGACATCGTGCGCTTTGAAGTGGCACGCCATGGCGGTGAAAACTTCCGTCCGGTCAGTGAATCGCAGACCACCTCGCTGATTGCGCCGCTCAAGACGGCCGAGTACACCATTACCGGACGGGAGGATCGTCCGACTTCCAGCAAGCCCGGTGCGCCCTTTATAACGTCCACCCTGCAGCAGGCTGCCAGTGGCCGCCTCGGGTTTTCGGTCAAAAAGACCATGACCCTGGCGCAACGCCTGTATGAAGCAGGCTTCATTACCTACATGCGTACCGATTCGACCAACCTGTCGGCCGATGCCATTACCATGGCGCGTGACTACGTCGAAGCGGAAATGGGGAGCAACTATCTTCCCGAATCGCCCAACGTCTATTCCAGCAAGGCGGGTGCTCAGGAAGCCCACGAGGCGATCAGGCCGACCGATGTCAGCCGACGGGCGGATGACCTGGGCAGCATGGAACGTGATGCCGAGCGTCTTTATGAGTTGATCTGGCGCCAGTTTTTGGCCTGCCAGATGGTGCCGGCCCAGTACCTGTCGACCACTCTGAGCATCGAAGTCGAGAATTTCGAGCTGCGTGCCAAAGGGCGCGTGCTGCGCTTTGATGGCTATACCCGAGTGCTCAAGCCTTCTTCCAGAAAGGAAGAGGATCAGCAGCTGCCGGATCTGGGCAAGGGAGAGCGTCTTGAACTCAAAACGCTCGAACCAAAGCAGCATTTTACCAAGCCGACGGCGCGCTATACCGAAGCCAGCCTCGTCAAGGAGCTGGAAAAACGCGGCATCGGCCGGCCTTCGACCTATGCCGCGATCATCTCCACGATCCAGGAGCGTGGCTACGCCAAGCTGGACAGCCGCCGGTTCTACGCCGAGAAGCTCGGTGAGATCGTCACTGACCGACTGACGGAGTCCTTCCAAGACTTGCTGGACTATGGCTTCACGGCCCGCATGGAAGATGAGCTTGACCACGTCGCCGACGGCGAACGTGACTGGCGCGAGCTGCTGAACAGCTTCTACGGTGATTTTCGTGCCCGTCTCGAGCATGCCGAGGGTGAGGAAGGCATGCGCCCCAATCAGCCGGTCGAGACCGATATCCAGTGTCCGACCTGCGGGCGGCCGATGCAGATTCGTATTGCCTCGACCGGGGTCTTTCTGGGCTGTTCGGGCTACAACCTGCCGCCCAAGGAGCGCTGCAAGACCACCATCGATCTGCTGCCCGGTGATGAAGCCGTGCCCGCAGATGCCGATGACAATGCCGAAACCGATGCCCTGCGCGCCAAGCGCCGCAACCCGAATACGGGTACGGCGATGGACAGCTATCTCATCGATGAAACGCGCAAGATCCACATCAGCAATGATGATGACGGCTATTACGAAATCGAAGAGGGCCACTTTCGCATCAAGGGCTATGAAGGCCCGACCATTGAGTGCGACAAGTGCGGTTCGGAAATGCAGCTGCGTACGGGGCGTTTCGGTAAATACTTCGCCTGTACCAATGACGATTGCAAAAATACTCGCAAGCTTTTGAAAAGCGGCGAACCGGCTCCGCCCAAGATGGATCCGATTCCGATGCCGGAACTGACCTGTCAGAAAGTGGACGACCACTATGTGCTTCGTGATGGCGCCAGTGGTCTTTTCCTGGCGGCCAGCCAGTTCCCGAAAAATCGTGAAACGCGACCGCCGCTGGTCAGTGAAATCAGGCCTCATGCCGAAGTGCTGCCGGAGAAGTATCACTTTCTTTTGAAGGCACCGGACCATGATCCGGACGGTCATCCGGCGCAGATCCGGTTCTCGCGCAAGACCAAGAGTCAGTACGTGCTGACAGAAGCGGATGGCAAGGCCACTGGCTGGAAGGCGCTGTGGGAAGGAGATCGCTGGCAGGTCGAAGACAACCGGAAGAGTCCGGGCGCCAAAAAGGGCAGCAAGGGTGGGAAGCAGGCCTCATGAGTCATCAGGGTCGTACCAATCAGCTGCTGTATCAGGCCCTGCTGCTGCTGGAGCAGTCGCCGGGCAATGACGAGCATGCCGATGCCAGACGTCGGGCCCTCGAAGAGGGAGCGCTTTCAATGATTGAAATGGCACTTGAAAGCGCGATCAAGGAGATTGCCCATACCTGTCGCTGGCCCTCGATGCACTGGCGCACGGTGCTGGATCAGCCTCCGGCGCCGGTGGCTGAAATCGAGTTGTTGCGAGCGCTTGTGGCCCAGCCCGACAGTTGGCTGGCCCGTCTGATGCAGCTGCTGGACCGTCTCCATGATGAAGGCGGCGCGGCACAGCTTCGTCGCCATGACAACATGATTGCTTCCAGCCAGAGCGAGCCCCTTCAGCGGGAGCTGGCAAAGTGCCTTGATGATTTTCGGACACTGCTCCCAAGACTTCGTGAAACCAGTTATGAATGGTAATACCTTGTATTTGATAAACGTGACATTGTCGTCAGGTGCCCTTAACATTGCTTTAATGTTGTTCGCTGATCGGATCAGTGAGGTGGCACATGACTGAAGCGGCCGTATTTGAAATTGTTGAGCTGGAAGACGGGCAATTTGTGCTGCGGGCCGCCGACAGCGACGAGAAGAACGAGCCTCTGGCCAGCATTCGGTTTTCATCCCAGACTCTGGAGCTTTTACGCCATCATCGATTTGATGTTGCCCGTGAGATGCTGGATCACCTGATTTCGCGCTCTGTACTGGCCGATGAAGATGATGCTATTGATGCGCCCGAGCCTGCTGCCATTCACTGATCCGGTGTCGATGTATTAATCGCTCGATACCCGTCCATGTGCGGGTATCGGCGTTTCAGATCCTTGTATCTGAAAAACCGGAATGAATTTGTTATGTCACAGAGCCTGCAGGGCGATTTTGACTTCTGGTGGCAGGCACCGGGAGAATGGGTAGAGCCTCCCAATCAGCGAAAGGGCGGCCTCAGCGGTGTTCGGTTTGTAAGTCCTGACCCGCAGGGGCCGTCGTTTTACGTCAAGATTCAGCATGGCCATCTCTTTCACAGCCTGCGCTATCCGCTGGGTCGGCCCACGACAGTACGTGAATGGCAGGGGCTCAATCGATGTCGAAAGCTTGGCGTCAATGCGCCGGTTCCCGTCTTTTTCAGAGCCCGCAAAGGCAGCCAGGGCTGGCAGGCCGTGCTGGTGACCGAAGCACTACTTGGTTATGAGAGTCTGCAGGCCATGCTGTTGGCCAACCGATATACACTGGAACAGCGTGCTGTCATTTTTCAGGCACTGGCGGAAAATCTGATCAGGCTGCATCAAAGTGGCCGCAAGCATGGACACCTCTATCCCAAGGAAGTGCTGGTGCGCCTGGATGGTGATGGCAAGGCTCATACGGCCCTGGTAGATCTGGAAAAGTGCCAGCGCCGACCGTCGGCTCGCCTGGCGGCCATGCGTGATCTGACGCGTCTTTTTGGGGATGCACGTCCAATGGGGATGCGCGACGATGAGTGCCATCTGATGATGGATATCTATCAGCGTGCCGGAATGGCGCTGGACAGGGACCGGCTCATGTTACCGCGCGTGCGGTGACGCGCCTCTGGCGCATCACCGCATGGGGCAAGAGGAAGGTTTAAAGGCTGTTACCGTCACCACCGCGGATGACACCCACGCCAACGCCTTCAATGTCCAGACTCTGGCGCGTCAGATCAATCGTGATGGGTTCAAAGTCAGGGTTTTCAGCGATCAGGCTGACAATGCTGCCCTGTCGCTTGAAACGCTTGACCGTGACATCGTCTCCCAGTCGTGCCACCACAACCTGTCCGTCGCGGGCGTCATGAGTGCGATGAACGGCCAGAAGATCACCATCCAGAATGCCGGCATCACGCATGGAAAGACCGCGGACCCGAAGCAGGTAGTCGGCGCCCGGATTGAAAAAATCGGCAGGCATCGGGCAGTAACGTGAAATGTGCTCGGCAGCAAGAATCGGGCTCCCGGCGGCCACTTCGCCAATAACGGGCAGTCCTGCAGTGATGCTTTCCTGTTCCTGAGCAACCTGCACCTGAGCAGAAATACGAATGCCACGCGATGTTCCAGGGATCATCTCGATGACCCCTTTCTTGCGCAGGGCGCGCAGATGCTCTTCAGCAGCATTGGGCGAGCGAAATCCCAGTGCGCCGGCAATTTCGGCACGCGTAGGGGGGTAGCCGAGTTCACTGATGGTCCTGGCAATGAAATCGAATACGGCCTGTTGGCGTGCGGTCAACGGTCGTGTCATGTGCAGTGGCCATTGTTGATGTATACAGTATGTGATTGTATCCAGTCATCAGATCAATGCAAGCGCTTCGATACTGTCTCCCGTGCAGGTGCCAGCCGGCAATGGTGCTACCATCATGAGCTGGTCTGCACGTTTTCATTTCATGATAGAGAACTGATATTTTCCATGGTGCCATCCGATACCGTGACCCGAATCCTTGATGCGGCGGAAGTACTGTTTGCCGAACATGGCTTTTCCGAAACTTCCCTGCGCCGGATCACGGGTCGTGCCGAAGTCAATCTGGCCGCTGTCAATTATCACTTCGGCTCCAAGCAGGCCCTGATACAGGCGGTGTTTTTCCGATATCTGGACCCTTTCAGTGCAGATCTTCATCAGCGGCTGGATAGGCTGGAGGCAGACGAGGCAAAATCCTCGGATCTTGACAGGCTTCTCGATACGCTTTTTATCAGCGTGCTGGAAATGCCCTCTGAAAGCCATGATCTCAGAACCTTCATGAAGCTTCTGGGGCTCGCCTATTCGCAGGCTCAGCGCCATCTTCGTGAAGAGCTTCGCAGCCGTTATGGTGATATCTTTTCGCGATTTTTAAAGCTTCTCAGGCAGGCGACCCCGGAGCTGGCCGACGATGAACGCTTCTGGCGGCTGCATTTCATGCTGGGGTCGGTCATCTTTACCCTGTCCGGTCTCAATACGCTGCGCGATATCGCAGAGCATGACTATCATCAGCGCATCACCATCCGAGAGCTGGCTCAGCGGTTGAAACCGGTCGCCCTGCATGCCTTGCGTGCCCCGGTGACCGAGGTTAATACCAGTGGCATGCCGGCGTCCTGTCCGGACCACGAGACGATTTCCCATCCCAGAACAGGAACGCATTCATGATCGATTCCGGGGCTGAAACCTTTGGTGGCCCTCTCATGTGCGATATCGAGGGCACGCGTCTGAATGACGTGGAGCGAGGCTGGCTTTCCGACCCTTGCGTGGGGGGAATCATTCTCTTTGCGCGCAATGTCGAGTCGCCCGAGCAGATGCGAAAGCTGTGTGATGATATTCGACGCTGCCGTTCGAACATCGTGATTGCCATTGATCAGGAGGGTGGGCGTGTTCAGCGTCTTCGCAATGGCGTCACTACGCTGCCGCCGATGGCGCAGCTGGGGCAGTACTATCGTCGCCTGCCCGATGAGGCGCTGTTGCTTGCCCGGGATACCGGCTGGCTGCTGGCCATGGAAATGGCGGCCTGCGGCGCTGATTTTTCCTTTGCGCCGGTACTGGATCTGGACGATGCCCGTTGCCCGGCCATCGGTAATCGTGCCTTCTCCGATGATCCGCATCATGTCACCGCGCTGGCCGGTGCCTTTATTGAAGGGTTTGAAGAGGCCGGGATGGCCAGTGTCGGAAAGCACTTTCCGGGTCATGGCGGGGTCACGCTCGATTCACATCTTGTGATGCCGGAAGATACCCGAACGCTGGAAGCACTCGAGTCACACGACCTGATTCCCTTTCGTTCGCTGTCTGATCGCCTGACCGGCATCATGCCGGCGCACGTGCGTTTTACCCAGGTCGATGATCGTCCCGCCGGCTTCTCAAAGCGCTGGCTGGAATATCTTCGTCACGACATCGGTTTTGAGGGCGTGATTGTCTCCGACGATCTTTCCATGGAAGGCGCAGCGATGGCCGGGGGCCCCGGTGAGCGTGTCATGGCGGCGCTGGAGGCCGGCTGTGACCTGACCCTTTTATGCAACGACCCTGAAGCCGCTGCCCGTGCTCGCGACAGGCTGGCCCGGCATGAGATGGCGCCGGCAGCCCGTCAGCGTCTGGGCAGGCTTCATTTCAGCGGCGAGCGTTTGACGCTTGAAGCGCTCAGGGCGCTGCCGCGCTGGCAGCGCACATATGACAGCCTTCAGCAGATCGACACACGGTCTGACTAACGACCAAACGCACCCATGACCTGAAAGGTCCCTCTTTATGGAAGCCACTGCACTCTGGCAGGACCTGCTCACCGATATGCGCGACCGCATGGATCAGCTGACCGGCCTGCCTGGCTGGGCCGCCATGCTGATCGGTCTGGCGTTTTTGACCGTAGTGGTCGATATCGTGTCGGCAATACTGCTGCGTCGGCTGGAGCGCCGTCTGCGTGATAGCCCAAGGCGCTGGGATGATGCCCTGGTGCATGGCTTTCGGATGCCCTTTCGGGTGTGGCTCTGGAGCGGTGCGTTATGCATGATCCTGACCCTGGTGGCTCGGGAAATCGAGTTCGAAGGGTTCAGTCGCTATATGGCCCTGGCGTTTGGCATGATCACCCTGGTATTGGTGTTCTGGGGCGAAACCCGGCTGATGCAGCGTCTCGAGCAGCGACTGGTCTTTCCGCCCGGCAGCTCGAAGTCGACCCCTGTGGATCAGACCACGGCCTCGGCGGTGACCAAGATTGTCGGGGCTATCACGCTGATCGTCGTCCTGCTGCTGGCCATGCAGATGCTGGGGGTCAACATGTCCAGCATTCTGGCGGTCGGCGGTGCCGGTGGTTTGCTGGTGGGCTTTGCCGCGCGCGATGTCATGGCCAATTTCTTCGGGGGAATGGTCATTCACCTGGACAAGCCTTTTCAGGTAGGGCACTGGATTCGCTCGCCCGATCGGGAAATAGAGGGCGTGGTTGAAGATATCGGCTGGCGTCTGACCCGTATTCGTACCTTTGCCGGGCCGCCCATCTATGTGCCCAATGCAGCGTTCAGTCGGATTACCATCGAGACGCCTTCCCGCATGCAGGCACGCCTTCTCTGGGAGAACGTTGGCATCCGTTATCAGGATGCCGATGCCATTGAGGCGATCACCGGCGACATACGTGAGATGCTCGACCAGGATGACGAGATCAACAGCGATGAGCTGATCACGGTGACGTTCAATCAGTATGGCGACTATTCGCTTAATCTGATGATCTACGCATTGAGCAGTGTCACTGACTGGCAGCGTTATAACGAGACTCGCCAGCGCATATTGCTCGCCGTGCGCGACATCATCTATCGACATGGCGCAGAGCTGGCCCTGCCTGCTTCAAGAATTTATGTTCCCGATGAGGTGCGCCTCGGTCAGAGGGCGCAGCAGGAAGACCTTGAGTCTGAAAGGGATTCCCGGCAGGATAGCGCCCCTCAAAATTCCCGGTCGACCTCCAGAAGCCGTTCGGGGAAGCAAAACAAGGGGCAGCCTGCCCCATTTGATACCGAACACAACAGTGAGTCAGATGGCGATGCCTGAACAGCATGATGGTCACCTCGAGATAGCCCAGTATCACAACGATATGAAGGTTTTGATGGATGAGGCAGATTGCCTGATCGATCTTCCTGCGGTTGAAAGGGCGCTGGATGACATGGCCGAGCGACTGACAAAGTCTCTCTCTGACAGCATGCCGGTGTTCTATTGCGTGATGAATGGCGGTCTGATTACGACCGGCCATCTGCTGACCCGTCTGGGCTTTCCGCTGGAAGTGGATTATCTCCACGCGACGCGCTATCGCGGTGGTCTGCGCGGTGGTGAGCTGTTCTGGCGTGTCTCCCCTGAAGTGCCCATGGCAGGGCGTCACGTGGTGATCGTGGATGACATTCTGGATGAGGGGGCAACCCTTGCCGCCATTCTCGAATATTGCCATCAGGCAGGGGCGGCCAGTGTGTCATCGGCCGTGCTGGTCGAGAAGATGCACGATCGCAAGGCGGTTCCTGACCTCAAGGCGGACTATTGTGGCCTGGAAGTCGAGGACCGTTATGTCTTCGGTTTCGGTATGGATTACAAGGGCTACTGGCGTAACGCCCCGGGCATCTTTGCCCCGCGCGGTCTCTAACCTCGGCGGACAAGCCTCTCAAGTGTCAGAGCACTAGAGCACTCGATTCCGGCATGCGAAGTAGCGCGCTGCAGACATGACGCCCAAAGGGCCGGGCATCAGGGCCGGCCCTTTTTCGTATGCGTCAGTCACACCCTGTGCCCGACTGACATAGTGAGTGCATCATGACTTCTGGTTGAAATGCTCCAGCAGGGATTCGACAGCGGAAAAGCGGGTCTCGGCCTTCTCCATGGGCTTTTCAAAGCGCAGAGTGTCAGCACCATCAAGGCGGTACTGGTCGGGCGCTTTCTGCATCATCTTGACCAGCGTCATCGGGTCAACCGATGTGTCGGCACCGAACTGTATACGGCCACGCTTGTCGCCTGCCTCCAGTCGTGTAATCCCCAGACGCTCGGCCTTGAAGCGAAGGGTAGCCTGGCGGAAGAGATGCTTGACCGGCTCCGGCAGCATCCCGAAGCGGTCGATCATTTCGACCTGCAGTTCACGTAGCTCGCCATCATTTTTGGCATTGCTGATCCGCTTGTACATGACCAGACGCTGCTGAACGTCATGCATGTACTCTTCGGGGATCAGTGCCGGCAGTCCCAGACTGATGTCCACGCCTTCCGACATGGGTGCTTCGATGTTGGGCGTCTTGCCACTTCGAATGGCATTGACGGCGCGGTCGAGCATTTCCATGTAAAGGCTGTAGCCGATCGTCTCGATCTGACCGCTTTGCTCTTCGCCCAGCAGTTCCCCGGCCCCGCGAATTTCCAGATCGTGGCTGGCAAGCGTAAAGCCTGCGCCCAGATCTTCTGCCTGAGTAATGGCCTCCAGGCGCTTGGTCGCATCGGTGGTGATCTGTTTGGGCGGCGGGGTGAGCAGGTAGGCGTAGGCCTGATGGTGTGAACGACCCACACGACCGCGCAACTGGTGGAGCTGGGCCAGGCCGAACTTGTCGGCACGCTCGATGATGATGGTGTTGGCGCTGGGCACATCGATGCCGGTTTCAATGATGGTGGAGCACACCAGCACGTTGAAACGCTTGTGATAGAAGTCCGACATTGCACGCTCCAGGGCGCGCTCGGCCATCTGGCCATGGGCGACGCCCACTCGGGCATCCGGCACCAGTTCGCGCACCTTTTCAGCCGTGGCTTCGATCGATTTGACCTCATTGTGCAGGTAGTAGACCTGACCCCCTCGCAGCAGTTCGCGCAGCACGGCCTCCTTGAGAACGGCCTGATTGCGCTGCTGCACGAAGGTCTTGACCGACAGCCGGCGCGCCGGGGGCGTGGCAATGATGGACAGGTCTCGCATGCCACTCATGGCCATCGACAGCGTTCGCGGGATTGGTGTGGCGGTCAGGGTCAGAATGTCGACCTCGGCACGAAGCGTCTTGAGCTTTTCCTTTTGATGCACACCGAAGCGATGTTCCTCATCAATGATGACCAGCCCCAGATTGGCAAACTCAAGTTCCTTGCCCAGCAACTTGTGCGTACCAATGACGATATCGATGCGGCCATCATTGAGACGTTCCAGCGTCTGGGACTGCAGTTTGCCGCCCTGAAAGCGCGACAGGATATCGATATTGATGGCCGAGTCAGCAAAACGGTCACGGAAGTTGTCAAAATGCTGCTGGGCCAGCAGCGTTGTCGGCACCAGCACGGCCACCTGGCGGCCGGACTGGACGGCCAGAAAGGCCGCTCGCATCGCCACTTCCGTCTTGCCAAAGCCGACATCACCGCAGACCACGCGGTCCATCGGTTGTGACGAGGTCATGTCATGGATGACGGCGTCAATGGCCATGCGCTGATCCGGCGTTTCCTCAAACGGGAACGTGGCCGCAAAGCGCGCGTATTCCTGCCCGGGCGGCTCGCAGGCAAAACCTTCACGCGCCTCGCGTCGGGCATAGACATCCAGCAGCTCGGCCGCTGTATCGCGAACCTTCTCGGCTGCCTTGCGTCGCGCCTTTTCCCACTGATCGCTGCCCAGCTTGTGCAGGGGGGCGCTTTCATCACTGGCACCGGCGTAGCGCGAAATCATGTGAAGGCTGTCGACCGGCACATAAAGACGTGCGCCACTGGCGTATTCCAGCGTCAGAAATTCAGCCGGCATGCCGCCGGCGTGCAGGGTTTCAAGGCCCAGATAGCGACCGACGCCGTGCGCCTTGTGAACGACCGGTGCGCCTTCCCTGAGTTCGGAAAGATGGCGTATGGCCAGCTCGTTGTCGTCCGTGGCACGGCTGCGCCGCCGGCTCTGACGTACGATCTCGCCATACAGCTCGGTTTCGGTCAGTACCAGCAGTTTTTCGCTTTCAAGCCAGAGGCCGCGCTCAAGGCCGCCCTCAACGAGCGCATGAGTCTGGCGGGCCTCGAGAAAGCTTTGCCAGCTGTCCGTATCCCCTAAAGAAAGGTTCAAGGGCGCCAGAGCCTCGTGCAGGGCTTCCTGCCGGCCCCTCGATTCCGCCACGAACAGCACACGAAGATCATCATGGCTTTTGAGAAACTGTTCCAGCGACGCCAGCGGTTTGGCGGCACGCGCGTCGATGGCAATCTCCGGCAGCGCCGCACCTTCCACGAGGGCGCCTTCCTCATCGGTGCGCCACTGAAGTCGCGGGTAGCGGTTGATCTGTCCGAAGAGCTCGGCCACCGGTACAAAGGCCTTTACCGGGGGCAGTAGCGGTCGAGTGGGATCCACCCCAAGATTTTCAAAACGTCCGGTGATGGACTGCCAGTGGCTTTCGGCCGCTTCAAAGCTGCCCGGCATCAAGGCGCAGCGCAGTTGATCGCCAATATGGTCAAAAAGCGTTGCCGTGTGCTCGAAAAACAGCGGCAGATACTGCTCAAGCCCCGGAGAGGGGATGCCCTGCAGCGCATCCAGATAGAGCGGACAATGACGCGGATCAACATCAAAAAGTGTCTCAAAGCCTTCGCGAAAACGGGCAATGGCGTCCTGCGTCAGGGGGTATTCGTGCGCCGGCAGGAGCTCGATGCGCTCGGTACGATCGCTGGAGCGCTGTGTGTCCGGGTCGAAATGACGCAGTGTGTCGATCTCGTCATCAAACAGGTCAATGCGAAGTGGCTGCTCGCTGCCGACCGGGTAAAGATCGATCAAGGCGCCACGAAAGGCGTATTCCCCGGGTTCATAGACGGTTTCAACGGCGCGATATCCGGCACGATGAAGCTGACCGCGAAAATGCTCACGGTTCAGCGACATGCCCTTTTCCAGATGCAGGGCCTGGACAGCGACATAATCAGTTGGCGGCAGGCGCTGCATAAGGGTGTTGATGGGCGCCAGAATGACCGCCTGGTACTGATGGTGAAGCTGTCTCAGGGTGCGAAGCCGTTCAGAGACGATGTCCTGATGCGGTGAAAAGCTGTCATAGGGCAGGGTTTCCCAGTCGGGAAAGACCAATACTTCCTGATCGCTGAAAAAGCGCAGCGCCAGTGCCATGCGCTGGGCGCTGGCCGAATCCGGCGTGATGACGAGCAGCGGGGTCTTTTCGGCGCTGGCCAGATGAGCCATGGCAAGCGCATCAGCGCTGCCCTCGGGCAGTCGCCAGCGTGTGTTTTCCCGGGCAGAGGCAAGTGCTGGGGGCGAAAGAGGGCTGATGGTGTGGCTATGCGATGGCATGGTTCACTTCAGATCGATGGGCACAATGACAAAATGCGGACAGTATCGTCGATATGAAAGAGGTTTGCCTTGAAGTCTGTCATTCCCGGTACATTTGAGTTGGCTATTGTGCCGTATCACGTCCTGTCGTGGCGGCGCTCATGATGTGGTTTCGGGTATCGATAAAACGCTTGTGACCAGTCATGGTGCCGCACGGGACGCTTGTCAACCGATCCTTTGGTGTAGTCGGGCTACATGTTTGCGACTACACAACCATTGTGACAAGGCGATGCTCTTTTGATAATGCCGCCACCTTAAGATTGCAGCTGCCGAGAGAGTGCCCACGATACCGCAATGGATATCACCTAAAAAAAGGGCAGGCGCTGCAGGTTTTCGATCACTGCAAGGAAACCTGACGTGAGTATGGAAAAAGAAGAAATGTGTCTGCAGCAGTGGCAGGCACAGGAAGCACTGGCCGAAGAGATGATCCCGCTGCTGGGGCGTCTCTATCGGACCTGTCAGGTGGTGCCGTTGATGTATGGCCGCTCCATGGTTAATCAGTCGGTCATTCAGTTATTGAAGCATCATCGCTACGCTCGTCATGCTGAAAACGTCGAGCTGGAGGTTGGCGATACCTTTGCGCTGCTCAAACGACTGATTGAGCTTGAGCCCGGCCCTGCCCATATCGATATCGGCAAGCTGGCCGTGGCTTACAAGCGTAGCGGCGAACGCGATGTGATGGGCTTTTTAAGAAAAGCGCTTGATCCCATCGTGGGCCAGCAGGACAAGGGTGCTCCAGCGCAGTCGCGCGATGTGGTGCTTTATGGCTTTGGCCGTATCGGCCGGTTGCTTGCCAGGCTGCTGATCGAGCGCATCGGTGGCGGGCGAACGCTGCGATTGCGTGCAGTTGTCGTGCGCGGAGACAGTTCCGATCTGGAAAAGCGGGCCAGCCTGCTGCGTCGTGACTCCATTCACGGGCCTTTTCCGGGAACGCTGACGCTGGATCACGAAAACGATGCCATTATCGCCAACGGCAACTATATCCAGTTCATTCGCGCGGAATCTCCGGACAGCATCGATTACACGGCCTACGGGATCGATAACGCCATTGTGGTGGATAACACCGGCAACTGGCGCGACCGGGAAGGGCTGGAAAGGCATCTGTCCTCGAAAGGTGTGGCGCGCGTACTGCTGACGGCGCCGGGCAAGGGCGATATCAAGAATATCGTCTACGGCATCAATGAGCAGGACGCCGATGAGGATGAGCAGATCCTGTCGGCGGCGTCATGTACCACCAATGCCATTGTGCCGGTGCTGAAATGCCTGTCGGATCGTTATGGCATTGAGCGTGGTCATGTCGAAACGGTTCATGCCTATACCAACGATCAGAACCTGACCGACAATTATCACAAGGCCGAGCGTCGTGGACGCAGCGCGCCAATGAATATGGTGTTGACCGAAACGGGGGCTGCAAAAGCGGTGACCAGAGCACTGCCGGAGCTTGCCGGCAAGCTGACCGGCAATGCCATTCGAGTGCCCATTCCGAACGTTTCCATGGCCATTTTGAATCTCACGCTTGAAACGGCGTGTGATCGGGAAGCCCTGAACGGCTATCTGCGCGAGATGTCGATCGATTCGAAACTGCGTCGTCAGATCGATTTTGTTGACTCGCCTGAAGTGGTGTCGTCGGATTTCGTGGGTAACCGTCACGGTGGCATCGTGGATGGCAAGGCCACCATTGTTGACGGCAAAAACATCGTGCTGTATGTATGGTATGACAATGAGTTTGGCTATAGCGCTCAGGTGATTCGACTGGTGCAGCATATGGCACATGCGCGACTCCCTTCCTTTCCTTCGCCAAACTGAAATGATTGCATTTCCTCCTGGACTTTGGTCCAGGAGTCCCTCGAGTCCAACGTGAATCCCTTGTAACTCATGTGGTTTTTCACGTTCCGGCTCCTTATAATACGGCTGGTTTTTAAACCGTGTTAAATCATGTCCGCTCCTGCGGATCACCGAAACATCTCATCTGATTGATCATCACCCAAGGGGATCACCGGTAATAACGGTTGCTATCAATAGCTTGCGTCAAACGGTTATCAAACCCTGCATGACTGCATCAGATTCGACTACTGGGCGAGACTATGATCGAAGTCAAACGAGGCCTGGATCTCCCCATCGCGGGTTCACCTTCCCAGACCATCGATAATGGTCAGCCGGTGAAGCATGTGGCTGTTCTTGGCCCTGATTACATCGGCATGCGGCCAACCATGGAAGTCCGCGAGGGAGACCGGGTATCGCTTGGTCAGTTACTTTTTACTGACAAGAAAACCGAAGGCGTTCGCTATGTAGCGCCGGCTGCTGGTGAGGTGGTCGCCATTAACCGTGGCGAGAAGCGCCGTCTTTTGTCGGTGGTCATTCGGGTGGATGACAGCGGCGATACCGATGAAACAGCCTTTGAACGTCATGCGCCTGATCGTCTCGATGCTCTGGAACGCCAGAGCGTTGTTGATCAGCTGACAGCTGCCGGGCTGTGGACCAGCTTTCGCAAGCGCCCCTTTTCGCGTGTGCCGTCGGTGTCCGAGCATCCGCTCAATATTTTCGTAACCGCCATTGATACGCATCCTCTGAGTGCTGATCCCGAGGCTATCATTGCCGAGCGCAGCGAAGATTTCATCAATGGCCTGAAGGTTATCCGCAAGCTCACGCAGGGGCAGGTGTATGTCTGCACTGCACCCGCCGCCAACGTGCCTGGAGCCGAGCTTGAAGGGATTAAGCAAGAGAGTTTTGCCGGCCCTCATCCGGCAGGCCTGGCCGGTACTCACATCCATTATCTGTCACCGGTAGGGATTAGTCGTCAGGTGTGGCACCTGAACTATCAGGATGTCATGGCCATCGGTACGCTGTTCACTGAAGGTCGTCTGGATACGCGCCGTGTGATTGCCCTGGGTGGCCCGGCAGCCACGAAGCCGCGTCTGGTGCGCACGCGTCTGGGTGCAAGCCTTGACGAGCTGCTTGCCGGTGAAGTCGAGCGTGATCAGGATGTTCGCGTGATTTCGGGATCGGTGTTTGGCGGTAATACGGCTCGGGATCAAACGGCCTATCTCGGTCGTTACCATCTTCAGGTGTCCCTGATCGAGGAAGGCCACAAGCGGGCCCTGCTTGGCTGGCTGTCATTGGGGCTTGATCGGCATTCCGCGACCGGCATTTATCTGTCACGCCTGACGCGACCGGCTTCCTTTCGGCCCAATACCAATACCAACGGTTCCGAGCGTGCCATGGTGCCGATCGGCTCCTACGAACAGATCATGCCTCTGGATATCCTGCCGACCCAGCTTTTACGCTCGCTGATCGTTGGGGATATAGAAGTGGCCATGCAGCTGGGTTGTCTGGAACTTGACGAGGAAGATCTGGCGCTTTGCACCTACGTCTGTCCCGGCAAGTATGAGTATGGCCCGATCCTGCGCGACAATCTGACAACGATCGAGAAAGAGGTCTGATGATGGGGATTCGTCGTTTACTGGATAATATCGAGCCCCATTTTCATGAGGGCGGTAAATACCAGCGTTTCTATGCACTGTATGAAGCGGTAGATACCATTTTTTATGCGCCGGGTCATGTGACCGGCTCGACTTCTCATGTGCGTGACGGTATCGATCTCAAACGCATCATGATCACGGTCTGGATGTGTACCTTCCCGGCCATGTTCTTCGGGATGTATAACGTCGGGCTTCAGGCCAACGTGGCCATTGCCGACAACTATGGCGCGCTGGCCGGCTGGCGTGAAGCGGTCGTCATGGCACTGGCCGGCGGGCATGACCCCGGAAGTATCTGGGGCAATTTCGTGCTCGGGGCGACATGGTTTGTTCCCATCTACGCCGTGACGTTTATCGTGGGCGGTTTCTGGGAAGTCCTGTTTGCCATTCGTCGTGGCCATGAAGTCAACGAAGGCTTTTTTGTCACCTCCGTGCTGTTTGCGCTGATTCTGCCGGCCACCGTGCCGCTGTGGCAGGTCGCACTGGGTATCACCTTTGGTGTGGTCATCGGCAAGGAAGTGTTTGGGGGTACCGGCAAGAACTTCCTGAACCCGGCCCTGACCGGGCGCGCCTTCCTCTACTTCGCCTATCCGGCACAGATGTCGGGCGACTCCGTATGGGTCCCTGCAGATGGCTATACGGGGGCCACGGCGCTTTCCACCGCAGCGCAGGGCGGAATGGATCAGCTGGTTGCCCAAACCCCTTGGCTCAACGCCTTTTTGGGCTTTATTCAGGGCAGTATCGGTGAAACCTCCACGCTGATGATTCTGCTGGGTGGCCTGATCATGATCTGGACCCGAGTGGCCTCCTGGCGCATCATTCTGGGTGTCTTTCTGGGCATGGTGGCCACGGCCACGCTCTTTAATCTTATCGGTTCCGATACCAACCCGATGTTTGCTCTGCCCTGGTACTGGCATCTGGTTATCGGCGGCTTTGCCTTTGGCATGATCTTCATGGCCACCGACCCTGTCTCCGCTTCCATGACCAATACAGGCAAGCTGATCTTCGGCGCACTGATCGGGTTCATGACGGTGCTAATCAGGGTCGCCAATCCGGCCTTTCCAGAAGGCATCATGCTGGCCATCCTGTTCGCCAATCTTTTCGCACCGCTGATCGACCACTTTATCGTTCAGGCCAATATCAAACGTCGGCAGAAGCGTCTTATGCCGTCAAGGGATAAGGAGGTTGCCTGATGGCCAATAATGATTCGATCAAGAAGACGCTGACGGTGGCGTTGTCGCTGTGCGTGGTCTGCTCCGTGGTAGTGTCCACGGCGGCCGTGGCGCTCAGGCCTACCCAGCAGCAAAATCAGGAGCTTGATCGCAAGACCAACATTTTGCAGGTCGCCAACCTGATGGAACCGGGCAAAAGCGTTGAACAGCAGTTTGGTGAGATCACCCAGCGGGTAGTGGATCTTCGCAGCGGCAAGTATGCCGATGACATTGATCCTGACCGCTTTGATCAGATTGCCTCCACTCAGGATCCGGCCATGTCGAGGACCCTGAGCGGTCCTCAGGACAGGGCCGGACTGGGTGGCCGCGTTGAAAATTACGCGACGGTGTATCTGGTGGGCGATCCCGACAAGCCTGACGAGATCATCCTGCCGGTACGCGGGCAGGGGCTTTGGTCGCTGATGCTGGGGTATCTGGCGCTTGAAGGCGATGGCAATACGGTCGTGGGTCTATCGTTTTATGATCAGGGCGAAACGCCGGGGCTGGGAGGCGAGGTCGATAATCCCCGCTGGAAATCGCTCTGGCCGGGCAAGGAAATTTACCCTGAAGACAGTACCGAACCCGCTATCCGACTCGTCAAGGGCGGTGTTGGCAGCAATACGCCTGATGCCGAACACAAGGTGGATGCGCTTTCCGGTGCCACCCTGACCAGCACAGGTGTCACCAACCTGCTGCAGTTCTGGATGGGCGACGAAGGTTTTGCCAACTATCTGGCACGCTTTCGTGACACTTCACAAGGAGCTTGATCATGGCAAAAACTGATACGGCCAGAGGTCTGCTGATAACTCCCATTTTTCAGAATAACCCCATTGCGCTGCAGATCCTGGGGATCTGTAGTGCGCTGGCGGTCACCAACTCCATGAGCACTTCTCTGGTCATGGGGCTGGCGGTGATT
Source organism: Kushneria sp. Sum13 (assembly GCF_052692355.1). Taxonomy (NCBI): domain Bacteria; kingdom Pseudomonadati; phylum Pseudomonadota; class Gammaproteobacteria; order Oceanospirillales; family Halomonadaceae; genus Kushneria; species Kushneria sp. Sum13. The sequence goes on along the minus strand of NZ_CP199847.1, from coordinate 1,895,788 downwards.
GCGGTGACGGCATTTTCGAACATGTTCGTTTCGTTGATTCGCAATCACATGCCGTCATCGATTCGTATCATCATCCAGATGACCATCATCGCATCGCTGGTCATCGTGGTGGATCAGCTGTTGAGAGCGTTCGCCTACGATCTCTCCAAGCAGCTGTCGGTGTTTGTCGGCCTGATCATTACCAACTGTATCGTAATGGGTCGTGCTGAAGCCTATGCCATGCAAAATGGCCCTGTCCTCAGCTTTCTGGATGGTGTTGGCAACGGTCTTGGGTACACCTTTATCCTGCTGGCCGTCGGGTTTTTCCGTGAGCTGCTGGGCTCGGGCTCGGTGTTTGGCATGACCATCATGCCGACCATTAACAATGGTGGCTGGTATGTGCCCAACGGTCTCATGTTGTTGCCGCCCTCGGCCTTTTTCGTGATTGGTCTGCTGATCTGGGCGATCAGAAGCCTTAGCCCTCAGCAGGTCGAGACCAGCGAATTCAGGATCACGACCAATACCAAACCGCACACTGCACAGGGGAGCGTGTAATGTTTGAACATTACCTGAGCCTTTTCATCAAGGCCGTATTTGTTGAAAACATGGCGCTGGCGTTCTTTCTGGGCATGTGTACGTTTCTGGCCGTGTCCAAAAAGGTGTCCTCGGCCATCGGCCTCGGTGTGGCGGTCATCGTTGTTCTGACCATCACCGTACCGGCCAATAACCTGATCCTTAATTACCTGCTCAAGGCGGGCGCACTGTCATGGACAGGCGTTGAGGGTGCGGAAAACATTGATCTGTCGTTTCTGGGGCTTCTGAGCTACATCGGCGTCATTGCTGCCATCGTTCAGATCCTTGAGATGTTTCTCGACAAGTTTGTGCCGGCTCTCTACAACACGCTGGGCATCTATCTGCCGCTGATTACGGTGAACTGCGCCATCATGGGTGCCGCTCTTTTCATGGTGCAGCGTGATTACGCCTTTGGCGAGTCGGTCGTCTACGGGCTGGGCGCCGGCGTTGGCTGGGCACTGGCCATCGCGGCTCTGGCGGGCATTCGGGAAAAACTCAAGTACAGCGATGTACCGGCCGGGCTTCAGGGACTGGGCATTACCTTCCTGACGGTTGGCCTGATGTCACTGGGCTTCATGTCGTTTTCCGGCGTTCAGCTGTAAGCGGCGGATCATCGACTGAGCAAGGAAACGAGTCATGGTAGATACTTCTGTCATCATCGTTGGCGTGGTCATGTTCACGCTGATTATTCTGGGCCTTGTGGCCATTATCCTTACCGCCCGCAGCCGATTGGTCAGCAGCGGTGAGGTGACCATTGAAATCAATGGTGATCCTGAAAGCACCATCAAGACCCAGGCCGGGGGCAAGCTTTTGCAGACCCTCGCCGGGCAGGGCATTTTCCTGTCCTCCGCCTGCGGCGGCGGCGGGTCCTGCGCTCAGTGCAAGTGTCGCGTGCAGGAAGGTGGCGGGTCGATTCTCGCGACCGAAGAGAGCCATTTCACCATGGGTGAAAAGAAGGAAGGGTGGCGTCTCTCCTGTCAGGTACCGGTCAAGCAGGACATGAAAATCGAGGTGCCCGAAGACGTCTTCGGCGTCAAGAAGTGGGAGTGCACCGTTGTTGATAATGACAACGTGGCCACCTTCATCAAGGAGCTGACGCTGCGTCTGCCGGAAGGCGAGAATGTCGCCTTTCGCGCCGGTGGCTACATGCAGCTCGAAGCGCCGCCGTATGAAGTGGACTTCAGCAAATTCGATATTGCCGAAGAGTACCGGGGGGACTGGGACCGGTTTGGCTTTTTCAATCTGAAAACCAAAACGACCGAGCCGGTGATCCGTGCCTACTCGATGGCCAACTATCCGGAAGAGAAGGGTACGCTCAAGTTCAATATTCGTATTGCAACGCCGCCGCCCAACTCGAGTCATCAGCCGGGTCTCATGTCGAGCTGGGTCTTCAGCCTCAAGCCGGGCGACAAGGTCACGGTTTATGGTCCCTTCGGCGAGTTTTTTGCCAAGGATACTGATGCCGAGATGATCTTTATCGGTGGCGGTGCGGGCATGGCGCCCATGCGCAGCCATATTTTCGATCAGCTCAAGCGTCTGGGGACCGATCGAAAGATCTCTTTCTGGTATGGCGCTCGCTCGGTTCGCGAATCGTTTTATAACGATGAATATGATCGTCTACAGGAAGAAAACCCCAACTTTGAGTGGCATCTGGCCCTGTCGGATCCGCAGCCCGAAGACAACTGGACTGGCAAGACAGGCTTTATCCATAATGTCCTGTATGAAAACTATCTGAAGGACCATCCGGCGCCTGAAGACTGTGAGTACTACATGTGTGGGCCGCCGATGATGAACGCCTCGGTCGTCAAGATGCTCCTGGATATGGGCGTCGAGCCGGAAAACATCCTGCTGGATGATTTCGGCGGCTGATCTGGCGCTTTTTTGACGGCACCGGTAACCCCGGTGCCGTTTTTGGTTCAGGGCTATCCCATCGATTGTTTTACCGGCATTGGTACTTGTACACCCATGGCGGTTAAAATGGGGGCAACGGTCACTCGCGGGTCGATGAGGACTGATAACGAACAGGAGCAATCCATGCTGTTATGGTTAATGGTTCTGGCGGTCATGCTGATTGTCGTGGGCGTCATGTCGGTAGGCGTACTGTTGGGGCGCAAGCCCATCAGCGGTTCATGCGGTGGTCTTAATAACCTGGGGCTCAAGCAGGGATGTGACATCTGTGGCGGCAAGGATGAGGTCTGTGAAGAGCAGCAGCGCAAGGAAAAGCTGCGGCGCGTCACTTACCGACCCGAGCTGGCGCTTGATGCAAGTCGCAAGCCTGGAGCATAGCGAATAATGCCCACCTATCAGTATGACGTTGTGGTTCTGGGAGCAGGTCCTGCCGGTGAAAGCGCTGCAGTCAACGCCGCCAAACATGACAAGCGCGTAGCCATTGTCGAGCTGCAGTCCTCCGTGGGAGGGAACTGTACTCACAAGGGCACGATTCCTTCCAAGACCCTGCGACACGCGGTCAAGCAGGTCGTTCAGTTCAATAATAATCCCATGTTCAGGGATCTGGGCGAGCCTCGCTGGGTCTCCTTTCCTCGCATGCTTGAGCGCTCCCGGCGCGTCATCGAGGATCAGGTGGCCATGCGTACGCGTTTTTATGCCCGCAACCGCATCGATGTCTTCTTTGGTACCGCTTCCTTTGCCGATCCTCACACCATTCATGTGTCTGATGGGCATGGGTCCAGAGAATCACTGGTAGCTGACAATATTGTCATTGCCACCGGTTCGCGTCCTTATCGACCCGCGGATATCAATTTCAGACATCCCCGCATTTATTGCTCTGACACCATTCTTGGCCTGTCGCATACGCCCCGGCGCATCATGATCTATGGGGCCGGCGTTATCGGCTGCGAGTATGCCTCGATCTTTTCCAACCTTGGTGTCAAGGTAGACCTTATCGACACTCGTGATCGACTGCTGTCGTTTCTGGATGATGAAATCAGTGACGCACTGTCCTATCACCTGCGCCACAGCGGCGTGCAGATTCGCCATAACGAGGAATATTCCCGCGTCGAAGGGGATGAGACAGGCGTGACCCTGCACCTCAAGTCAGGCAAGAAGATGCGCGCCGATGCCTTTATGTGGGCCAATGGCCGCACAGGGAATACCGATACGCTCAAGCTTGAAAACGCAGGGCTTGAATCCAATTCCCGCGGACAGCTTCAGGTGGATACGAGTTATCGCACTCGGGTCGAGCATATCTACGGCGCCGGTGATGTCATTGGCTGGCCAAGCCTTGCCAGTGCTGCCTATGACCAGGGGCGTTCGGCCTCCGGTGATGCGCTGAGCAAGAACTCGCGTTTTGTGGACGATATCCCCACGGGGATTTACACCATTCCCGAGATCAGCTCGCTGGGCAAGACCGAGCGGGAACTGACAGATGCGCGAACGCCCTATGAAGTGGGGCAGGCCTTTTTCAAGGACACCGCGCGCGCGCAGATTACCGGCGACACGGTCGGCGTGCTCAAGATCCTGTTTAATCCGAAAACGCTCGAGATCTATGGCATTCATTGCTTTGGTGATCAGGCGTCCGAGATCCTTCATATCGGGCAGGCGATCATGAACCAGCCGGGAGAGTCGAACACGCTGGCCTATTTCGTGAACACCACCTTCAACTATCCGACCATGGCGGAAGCCTACCGTATTGCGGCGCATAACGGACTCAACCGTCTACACTAGCGGCATATGGAATTTTGTGAAAAACGCCGACCATTGAGTCGGCGTTTTTATAGGCCCTACGTTCATACAGGAGGCGACAGCCTTGTCTCGCAAGAAAAGTAACGCTGATACAAGAGACCTGACGCTGCATTTCAACCACGACATGCTGGTGGTGCATCGTCGCTATGAAGTCATCAGTATCATCAATGACATATTGATCGGCATCTGGTTTCTGGCAGGCAGTATCTGCTTTTTCTATTCATCGCTGATGATGATCGGCACCTGGCTGTTTGTGATTGGCAGTGCGCAAATGCTGATCAGGCCGGTCATCCGACTGAGCCGACACTTTCATTTGCAGCGAATGCCACAGTCCAGCGGCGATTTTTAGGCGTTATCAAAAGCGATAACGATAAATGCGCAGGCTGGGAATGAACGGCTCGCTTTCAAGTTTTGAGTCCCCCCGCAGGGCGCGCGTTCGTTTCCCGGGCGGGTTGGGTGCCGGCTGATTGATCTGAGGTAGCCGGTTATCCGGGGCTGGTACAAAAAGCGGCAGAGCCACATTCATGGCGCGTCGGGTATGTCCATCTTCCAGTGGTTCACGAAAAAACAGGTTGGCGCGCATCAGCGGTGCCTGAGTCTGTACCTGTGCCAGCATTTCCCCGTCGGGGAGCGAAGCCAGCAGTCGATACTGGATCTGAACATGCGCCGCTTCGTTGTTCAATCTGGCCAGTTTGGCTTCTACCTCGGCGACACTCATGCGCTTTATCGATCGCCCACTGGAATACCAAGCCAGCCGAATGCGGGAGACCGGGGCATCGGCGATGGGGAGGCGTCGCCAGCACTGCTTGAGATGCAGACGTGCCATGCCGCTGCCCTTGAGATGATCATGCAAGACGGGGTGGCGAAAGGGCAGTGTGGCCTTGAGTTCGGCAATCATGGCAGGGTGCTGTTTTCGGGCCACGCCAAGTTGCCGTGCGAAAGCATCCTTGCATTGATTCACGTTTAGCGCGTGTTCCATCAGCTCGTCATTGGCGATCACAACGCCGACGTGATCACGCGTTGCGCGCCCATCCTGGCCATCCTGATACCAATAGTCGGTCAGTGCCCGCATCAACCAGTCGATATCGGCTTCACCGTCAAAGCGCCACATGGCAGGAGGATGCTGTCTGGCCGATGTCATCAGGGCTTCTGTGGCCTCGACAAGCTCATCAAAGGCCTTTTCAAGCTCTGCCATCAATTGATATTGCAGTGACATGGCCGTCTCCCTTTCTGCCTTGTTGAATATACCGTTATCTTTTAGCACGAACCTGTGCTGGCAACAATACAGGTGGATCATCAGCAGGGGATGTCACGAACTGCTGATGACCCGATCACCAGACTAGCGGTCCAGATAGCGCTCGGTAATCTCTGCGTAGGCATCGATACGGCGGTCACGAAGATAGGGCCAGATGCGGCGCACCTGTTCACTACGTGTGGGAGACAGCGTGACCAGCAGCTCCTCGGTCTCTTCGCCGGCCAGTGCCAGAATTTCTCCCTGAGCGCCGGCAATGAAGCTCCCTCCCCAGAAATCGATACCGCTGCCCACCTGGCTGGGGTCTTCCTCGTGGCCTACCCGATTGGCTGCCAGTACCGGAATGCCGTTGGCCACGGCATGGGAGCGCTGTATCAGCGTCCAGGCATCCTTCTGACGCTGCTTTTCATCCGACTCGTCGCGCGGGTCCCAGCCAATGGCCGTGGGATAAAGCAGCATGTCGGCACCCGCCAAAGCCATCAGGCGAGCGGCTTCGGGATACCACTGGTCCCAGCAGACCAGCACGCCCAGACGACCCACAGAGGTATCGATGGGCGTAAAGCCCTTCTTGTGACCGGCGTCCCCCGGGGTGAAGTAAAACTTCTCGTAAAACCCCGGATCATCCGGAATATGCATCTTGCGATAGGTACCGACCAGACCAAGGTCAGTATCCAGTACCACAGCGGTATTGTGATAAAGCCCCGGTGCGCGGCGCTCGAAAATGGAGCCCACGATGACGATATCGAGCTCTTTGGCCAGCTCACTCAGAAACTGTGTGGTCGGGCCTTCCAGCGGTTCTGCCAGATCAAAGACATCGGTGTCCTCACACTGACAGAAGTAGCGCGTGGCATGCAGTTCCTGCAACAGCACAAGACGCGCGCCTCGCGCGGCCAGTGCACGAATGCCTCGCTCGCTTTCCGCCAGGCTTCTGGGCTTGTCGTTCCAGGCTTTTTGCTGAACGATGCCGACTTCAATGCTTTCCTTCATTCCATCTCTCCGCACATCAGTGGTTGATCGCGTTTAGCGACCCGGCAGGCAGTTGCATGGTCAGGCAGTGCAGGCTACCGTGCTGTCGAATCACCTGCCTGCAGTCTATCGGGATGATATCGCGCGTCGGGAAGGCCTCCGACAATGCCTTGAGCGCTGCATGATCGGCCGGGTCGGCATAGGAGGGCACCAGGACCGCCCCATTGATGATCAAGAAGTTGGCATAGGTCGCCGGTAGACGGTGGCCGTCTTCCGGGTCAAGGCAGGCTCGCGGCCACGGCAGCGCAATCAGGCGGTAGGGCTCGCCATCAGTGCGTTGAAATGACCTGAGCTCACGCTCCATGGCCTTCAGGGCTTCAAAATGCGGGTCATTTTTATCATCGCAGCGGACATAGGCAATGGTGTGCTCATCGCAAAAGCGCGCCAGCGTATCAATATGGCTGTCGGTATCATCGCCTTCGAGATAGCCATTTTCGAGCCATAGAAAACGGTGGACGCCCAGCTGCTCTTCCAGCAGTTTCTCGACATTCGCCTGATCAAGATGCGGATTGCGATTGGGGTTCAAAAGACAGCTGCGAGTGGTCAGAAGTGTCCCGCAGCCGTCGGTCTCGACGGCGCCGCCTTCAAGGACCACCTGCTGCAGATTGTGTAGCCCGGGTTTGAAAATACCCTGATCTGCGAGGACTTTATTCAGCGCGTTGTCACGTTCGGCCGGGAATTTACCCCCCCAGCCTGTAAATCGGTAATCCAGCAGCAGGGGTGTGTCATGCTCGATGACGCTCAAGGGGCCATGGTCTCGCGCCCAGGTATCGTCACTGGGAGCGATGACCAGCGACAGCCGGTTGTCGGGCACACCAAGATTGGCCAGTGTCATGGCCAGGCGTTGACGCGTGCTGTCGTCCGGCAGGGTCACCAGTACATGCTGATAGCGCGCGATCACCTCGATCAGGGTGATAAACGTGGTTTCAATGGCATCCAGCAGCGATGCCCAGTCGCTGTCACGACCGGGCCAGCTGAGCATGATGGCCTGCTGGGGGGCCCATTCGGGTAGAAACTGACGGGGTGAAGAACCCTGATTCATGGCAACAGTGTTATCCGCTCGATCGGTGGGGCAGGAATCTGCAGGTGTTGGCGCATGGCCTGAGACGATATTTTACCACCGACAGGGATTAAGGCGACGCCTGATGCAGGGTGACTTAAAAGTCCGTACCATATCGGCTCCTGTCACTGGATCCCAGGCCAATAATGCTTGATCGAATTCCTTTCCTGATCGGGCTTCGCTATACGCGAGCCAAGCGGCGTAACCACTTCATCTCCTTTATCTCGCTGACCTCCATGCTCGGCCTGACGCTGGGTGTGGCAGTACTGATTCTGGTGCTCTCGGTCATGAATGGTTTTGACCATGAGCTGAGAACACGCGTGCTGGGCATGGTCCCGCACACTCGCATTGAAGCGCAAAACGGTGTCAATGACTGGCGCGCGCTGGCAGAGCAGATGCAACGACACAATCATGTCGTGGGGGCGGCACCCTATATCGAGCAGCAGGGCATGTTTTCTTCCAATGGTCAGACGCAGGGGGCAATGATTGAAGGCATCCTGCCCGAGGCGGAAGAGAAGGTCTCCATCATTGGTGATCACATGGTGGGAGGCGAGCTGGCGTCTCTTCAAAAGGGCAGCTGGAACGTCGTTCTCGGCAGCCTTCTGGCCAGAAATCTGGGCGTTGGCGTCGGCGACAGCGTGACCCTTCTGGTGCCTGAGGCATCGATCACGCCCGGTGGTGTGTTCCCGCGTTTGAAGCGCTTTACCGTTTCCGGCATCTTTCAGGTTGGCGCGCAGCTCGATGGTAGTCTGGCCTATACCAGCCTGGGGGACATGAAAACTCTGGCGCGGCAGCAGGGAGAGGCCCAGGGCATTCGTTTAAAGCTTGATGATCTGTTTCAGGCGCACAGCGTGACCCGTGACATCATCAATGGCATGCCGCCCGGCTATCGTGGGATCGACTGGACCTACACGCAGGGCAACCTGTTCCAGGCCATCCAGATGGAAAAGCGCATGATTGGTCTGCTGTTGATGGTCATTGTGGCCGTGGCAGCGTTCAATATTGTCTCGACTCTGGTCATGGTTGTGACCGACAAGCATGCCGACATCGCGATCCTGCGCACGCTGGGGGCCACACCACGCTCCATCATGGGCATTTTCATGGTGCAGGGCATTACCATCGGCATCATCGGCATTGTACTGGGCGTCATTGCCGGTATTGCGCTGGCGCTATCGATTGCCGACATCATCAGCTGGGTTGAATCCGTCTTTGGCATTCAGTTTCTGGATCCGAGCGTTTATTTCATCAGCTATCTGCCTTCACGCCTTGAGTTCTCGGATGTCATGGTCGTGACCGGGGTGGCCCTGCTATTGAGTTTTCTGTCGACCCTTTATCCGGCGTGGCGAGCTGCGCGGGTACAACCGGCCGAGGTGCTGCGCTATGAGTAGTCAACACGATGCGACAATGACAGAGCGCGACAACATGCTGGTCTGCCGAGGACTGAGCCGCGTTTATCAGGAAGGTCCGCAGGACCTGACCGTGCTGGACAATCTTGAGCTGACGGTGGCTGCCGGGGAGCGCATTGCGGTGGTGGGCAGCTCGGGCAGTGGCAAGACCACGCTGCTTAACCTGCTGGGAGGGCTGGATCACCCAACGCAGGGGGAAATCCTGATTGGCGGTCGCCCCATCAAGGGGCTTTCCGAGACGGCCATCGGTCGGTTTCGTAATCAGCACATTGGCTTTGTGTATCAGTTTCACCATCTGCTCGCAGAGTTCACGGCGCTTGAAAATGTTTCCATGCCGTTGATTATCCGCGGTCAGAGCCGTAGTGAAGCGGCCAAAAAAGCCAATGCACTGCTGGAAAGAGTCGGCATGGCGCCCCGAGGCGCACACAAGCCCGGTGAGCTTTCCGGCGGTGAGCGCCAGCGTGTGGCCATTGCCAGAGCGCTGGTTACAGACCCCAGCCTGGTGTTGATGGATGAACCGACCGGTAATCTGGATCAGGTGACGGCGCGCCAGATTCTGGATCTGATGGATGAGGTGGCCGAGCGTTCCCGCAGTGCCTTTGTGGTCGTGACCCATGACATGGCGATTGCCCGGCATCAGGATCGGGTGTTGCGTCTGGACAAGGGCCGCCTGGCACCTGATGTCATGATCTGATACTGATTTGATGCGCATTAAAAAGGCCCGCCAGCATTGCTGGCGGGCCTTTTATCGTCTGGACACTCTACTGTGTGTAAAGCCGCGGGTCAGTTTTGAACCGACATGACCGCGCCGCCATCCACACGAATGTTGGCGCCGCTGATAAACGAGCCACGTTCGGAGACCGCCAGAGCAATGGCTGCAGAGACTTCTTCCGGTTGGCCGCGACGCTTGAGCTTGATGCCGGGTCGCTCTTCTGCGAGAAAGCTTTCCACTGCCTCGTTAAGGGAGCAGCTGTTCTCTTTTGAACGCTTTTCCATCATGCCATCGGTCATGGGAGATTCAATGAAGGCAGGAGACACCGTGTTGCAGAGAATGCCGTTTTCCGCCTCTCCATAGGCCAGATTCTTGACAAATGTCGCCAGCGCGGCTTTGGACACGTTGTAAACCGCTTCATCCCAGTAGGGCTGTACGGCGTTTTCCGAGGTAATACAGACAAAACGTCCCCAGCCCTTGGCGCGCATGGTGGGGAAGGTGGCGCGCGCCATGCGCACGGCGGACATGAAGTTGATCTGCCAGGTGTCCGCGAAGTCTTCATCCTTCATGTCGAGTGGATGGCCCTTGGCGCCGGTAATGCCTGCCGTATGTACCACAATATCGATGGTACCAAAACGTTCGATGGCGGCCTGAGCCAGTGCATCGACATCTTCCTGACGAGTGATGTCGGCCTTGTAGCAGATAACGTCACCGTCGATCAGTGCGGCGTCCTTCTCAAGCTGCTCTATATCCATGTCAGACAGCACAAGCTTTACGCCTTCATTGGCCAGCTCACGTGCAGCAGCGAGTCCCAGGCCACCCTTGGCACCGGTAATGATGGCAACGCGATTGGTAATTCCCAGATCCATGATGTCGGCTTCCCTGTCGATAATGGATGGATGTGCCTGCAGGGCAGGCAGCATTAACATAGTTTAAAAAACGCCACAGAGACATGTTCATGTCTCTTGTCCGGTGTCGACAGGGCGCCTGCTTCAAGGACAGGGCCCTTCAAGGGCAGGTGTTATCGCTGGCGGCGGCGCTGACGACGCTTGCGCAAAACGCGCAGGATATGCCATCGCCAGCAAAGGCGCGTCAAGATGTTGGCCACAATGCCGATAACCAGCGCACAGACCAGTGACCCGATAATCAGGGCCGGCATCATGTCGACCACCTGATTGGCAAACCAGCTGACGCTGACCTCGTCAGGCAGGGCGCGGGGCGGGGTATGCAGTATCCAGGCGCCGGCGCGATAGGTGACATAGAAGACCACCGGCATGGTCAGCGGGTTGGTCAGCCATACCAGGGCGAGTGCCAGCGGCAAATGGCCACGCAGCCACCAGGCGCCGAGCGCTGCCACCAGCATCTGCCCTGGAATCGGCAGCAGGGCGCAAAAAAGCCCCACGGACATGCCATTGGCAATGCTTCGCCGCGTGACCAGCCAGAGGGCAGGGTTGCCAAGCAATGGATGAATCAGTCGGAGCGATTTTCGGCGCCGAATGGTCTCCGGGTCCGGTAGATAGCGTTGAATAAATCGGCGCAGCATCAGGCAGCGTCCAGACAGAACGAGGTCACCATTATCCCTGAACCCCATGGGTGAGGAAAATCTTTCTGAAAATCATGAGCGCCTTGTGCCCATTCGTCGTGAACTGATTGACTGTGTAGAAGGTATACGCCTTCCGCTGCTGTGTCTTGCGGCCATGATCGGTGCCCTGCTGGTACGTGTGCCGCAGGAGATATGGTTATGGGCGCTTGCCCTGATCTGGCTGCTGGCGGCGGCGCTGTATCACCGGGTATTGCTGCTCATGGCGGCGGTCCTGACCGTTGTGCTGTATCACGGCCTCGTTCAGTGGCCCGAACCTCTGGCGGATGGTCTGGCCAAACAGGATGTCACGCTGAGTGGACGTATTGTCTCGCTGGAAAGGCTCGAAGGGCGAATACGGCTGAGCCTGGCGGTCACGCGCTGTCAGGGTGCGCCTGAGCTGCCACGCTGTGACCATCTCAAAAACGTCCGCCTTGACTGGTATCGCCCCCCGGTGCTGGAGAAGGGAGATCGATGGCGTTTGACGGCGCGCTTGAAACCACCGCATGGCTTTCTCAATCCCGGTCGATTCGATTATGGCAACTGGCTCATGGAGAAGGGCTTTGGGGCCACCGGCTATGTGCGTGATGCAGACAACGCGATGCGCCTTCATGAGGGAAACGGGCCTGCGTTGACCGAGCGCTGGCTGACTTCACGGGTACACGATGATTTTACCCGGCGCTGGCTTCAGGCGTTAACACTGGGGGACGGCAAGGCGCTTGAGGCGTCGCAGTGGACGTTGCTCAGGGAGACGGGCACCACGCATTTGGCGGTGATTTCAGGTCTTCATGTTGGGCTTGTATCGGGCTGGGTGCTGCTGCTTGGCCGTTTTCTGGCTCGCCTTTGTCAGCCTTATCGCTGGCGCATGGTGATCTGGCCATGGGTTCTGGCGGGCCTGGCTGCCGTGGCTTATGCCGGTCTTTCCGGGTTTGCGCCGCCGGCCGTCCGCGCGGCCATCATGACGCTTATTGCCCTGTGGACTGCCAGTGGTCGTCATGCGCCCGGCGTATGGCAGGCTTGGTGGCTGGCGTTTCTGGTGGTGGTCATGAGTGCGCCGCTGTCATTGCTGCATGCCGGGTTCTGGCTTTCCTTTGGGGCGGTGGCCGTTTTGATCTTGGCGTGGCGTTGGCGGGAAAAACGTGTCTGGTGGTACACCATCCTTCGAAGTCAGGCGCTTTTGAGCCTGGCCACCGGCGGCGCAACGCTGATTTTGTTCGGACAGCTGGCAAGTTTTTCGCTGCTGACCAACCTCATTGCCATTCCCTGGGTCTCCATGGTGATGGTTCCTCTGGCCCTGCTGGGCTGGTTGCTGTCCCCCGTCCCGGGCGTCGGTCAGCTGCTCTGGTGGCTCTTTGGGCAAACTGCTCATCTTTTTGAAAGCGCTCTTGAGCAGGTACGGCAGTGGCAGCCCCACTGGCAGCCTGACTCTGATCAGATATGGCCGCTTGCCATCATGGCGTTATTGATCTGTCTGGTATGGCTGGTGCCGGGCCTTGCGCGGTCGTGGCGATGGATGGCCAGCGTCCTGACGGTTTCCTTGTGTCTTGGCGCAAGCAACACCCTGGCGCTTCGTAGCGGCGAATTGTCGCTGGTCATCCATGATGTCGGTCAGGGGCAGCTGATTGATATTCGCACAGCCCATGGCCGCTGGCTTTACGACAGCGGCCCGCGATCACGGTCAGGGTTCATGCCGGTGACCACGCTCTGGGATCAGACACAGCATTTCGACGGCGTTATCATCTCGCACGGGGATACGGATCATGCTGGCGGGGTGCCGGTACTCAAAAGCCTGCACCAGGTGGGCCGCTGGTGGTCACCGTTGTCGGATACCATTGACGTCGAAGAAATCACCCCCTGTCGTGCTGGCGCTTCATGGCGGGTCGATGGCGTGAATTTTACTTTCCTCTGGCCGCGCAGCAGGGCCACCATGCCGGCGGGCGAAAACGATCGTTCTTGCGTACTGCTGATCGAAACGCCCCACCATCGTGTTCTGATCACCGGTGATGCGGGCCAGGATGTTGAGTCCCGGATCGTTGCTCACTATCAAAAACCGGTTGATGTCCTCGTGGCAGGCCATCACGGCAGTCATGGCAGTTCTTCCCAGCGCATGATCGACATGCTTGAGCCGGCGCGGGTGATTTATAGTGCCGGTTATCTCAATGCCTATGGGCATCCCGCTGACAGCGTGGTCAGGCGGTTTCACCATGCTGGAAGCTGTCAGTGGAATACCGCCTTTGATGGTGCCATTGCCGTGACAAGTCGTGCTTCTGGAGTTCGGGTTGTTTCCTCGCATCCGGTCAGCGGTGTCGAAGCGTGTCGACCTAGGGTAGAATCCGGCCGGTGATTGCCAGGGGGCAGTCTTCGATCATGATTGGTCACGGCTCATCATGGAGCCAGGCGCCGTCCGCGCTGTGACATGTTCATCCGCTATCGCCATCAGCCAGGTAGGAGAGCCCGTGAAGTCAAACGCCAGCCTGACGCTGTACGCCCGTCTGCTGACCTATGTGAAGCCTTTCTGGAAGGCTTTTGCGATCGCATTGATTGGCAACGCCATTTATGCCGGGTCCAGTACTCTCATGGCACGTATCATGGAGTTTCTGACAGACGGTATACAAAATCCCGATGCCGATTTTCGTCAGGCCTTGCCCCTGATGATGATCGGCATCTTTGTTGCCCGTGGCTTTGGTACCTTTCTGGGGACCTATGGCATGGAGTATGTGGCGCGCAATGTGGTCCATCGTCTGCGCGTTTCGGTCTTCGACCAGATGCTGCATCTACCGGGTCGCTTTTACGATGAAAACAGCGGTGGCCACCTGATTTCTCGAGTGACCTATCACGTTGAGCAGGTCACCGGTGCGGCAACCAAGGCCCTGAACGTCGTGCTTCAGGAAGGCATGCTGGTGGTGGGGCTCACGTTTTATCTGTTTTGGGTCAACTGGAAGCTGATGTTGATCTTTATCGCGATCACGCCGCTGATCGGTCTGGTGGTGGCCTGGTGCAGCAAGCGCTTTCGCAAGCTCTCAAGGCGCATTCAGAAGTCGGTGGGAGAGGTGACGCATGTGGCTTCCGAAACCATCACCGGGTATCGCGTGGTGCGCACGCACGGGGCAGAGCAGCACGAATACGAGCGCTTTAACCGTGCGAGCCAGTACAATCGTGACCAGAGTCTCAAGGAGGCCCTGACCAAGTCCATCAGCGCACCAGTCATTCAGACACTGGTGGCCGTGTCGCTGGCAGTGCTGGTATGGCTGGCACTGGCCCCTGAACTATTGGGAAATATGAGCCCGGGGCAGTTTATCGGATTCATCACCGCTGCGAGCATGATCATCAAGCCCATCAAGTCGTTGACGGAAATCAATGGCGTTATTCAAAAGGGTCTGGCCGCCGCTCAGGAGCTTTTTGAACTGATGGACAGACCGCGTGAACCGGACAATGGCACGCACGATCCGGGCCGTGTTCAGGGGCGGGTCAGCTTTGAAGATGTCCGCTTTCGCTACGGCAGCGACCTGCCGGATGTGCTCAAGGGCATCAATCATGAGGTTCATGCCGGCGAAATGATTGCCCTGGTCGGGCGATCGGGCAGCGGCAAGAGCACCATGATGAATATGTTGCCGCGGTTTTATGATGCGACAGACGGTCGTATCTGCATTGATGGCGTGGATGTCCGCGATTATTCGATGCAGGCCCTGCGCCGCCAGATCGCGCTGGTGACCCAGAATGTGACGCTTTTCAACGCCACCATTGCCGATAATATCGCCTACGGCATTGATCATGCGTCACGTGAAGAGGTCGTGGCTGCCGCACAGGCGGCGTATGCCGATGAATTCATTGAGCGTCTGCCAAAGGGTTATGACACCCTGGTCGGTGACAATGGCGTCATGCTCTCCGGTGGACAGCGCCAGCGTATCGCCATTGCGCGTGCCATTTTCAAGAATGCCCCGATCCTGATACTGGATGAGGCCACCTCGGCGCTGGATACCGAATCCGAACGCTACATTCAGCGGGCCCTCGAAAAGGTTTGCGAGGGACGTACCACCTTCGTGATAGCCCACAGGCTGTCGACCATCGAACAGGCTGATCGCATTCTGGTCATGGATAACGGTGAGGTTATCGAATCCGGGAGTCATGCCGCGCTACTGGAGCAGGACGGTGCCTATGCCGCATTGCATCGCATTCAGTTCAGTGAGGAGCGAAGCAATGTCCCGGTGTGAGAGCTCAGCTGGGCTGATGGCGCCATGAAGCGCCTCGAACGGGCGTGGTACAGCGGCGCCCGATGGCCGGGTCTGCTGACACCACTGGAAGTCCTGTATAAAAACGTCACGGCTCGCCGGCGTCAGGCCTACCAGAGCGGCCGACGTGAAATATGGACATCGCCGGTACCGGTGATCGTGGTGGGCAATATTACTGTCGGAGGCACCGGTAAATCCCCGCTGACCGCGTGGCTGGGGCGCTGGCTGAAGGATAAGGGCTGGCAGCCCGGGATCATCTCGCGCGGGTATGGAGGTCATGCACCGCGCTATCCCTTCTATGTCAGCGACACCAGTGATGTGGCCCATGCCGGTGATGAACCTGTCATGCTGGCGCAGCAGACCCGGTTACCTGTCGTGGTGGACCCGGACCGTCCTCGTGCGGCACGTAAATTGATTGCGGCCGGCTGCAATATTTTGCTGTCTGACGATGGGCTGCAGCACCATGCGCTGGGACGCGATATCGAGCTGGTCGTGGTCGATGGCATGCGTGGGTTCGGCAATGGTTGCTGCCTGCCGGTCGGCCCGCTGCGCGAGCCACTTTCCCGACTGGAAGAGGTGGATGCCATTATCTCCAACGGCGATCTACAGTCTTCCGGTACGGTCGCGCAATATTCCATGTCACTGGTGCCCAGTGCATGGCGTCACCTCAATGATGGGGTTTGCTATAGTATCGACGCTCGTCCTTTCGATGGGCGAGTCCATGCCATTGCCGGCATTGGCAATCCCCAGCGTTTTTTTAAAACACTCGAGACGCTGGGCGTGGTGTTTGATCAACATCCGCTGCCGGACCATCATCGTTTTTCGGCGCAGGATGTGCGCTTTGCCGATAATCGCCCGGTGGTCATGACCGCCAAGGATGCTGTCAAGTGTCGTGCCTTTGCCAACGAGCGTTGCTGGTCGCTGGATATTGAAGCGTGCCCGGAGCCTGCCCTGATCAAGTGGCTGGCCTCGCGTCTTGAAAAACTTTGATGCAGGAGAAAGAGAATGGATCAGGAACTGCTTGCCATGCTGGTATGCCCTGAAAGTGGCGGAAAGCTTGAATACAACCGCGAGACCAATGAGCTGCTGTGTCGCGAAAGCGGGCTGGCCTATCCGGTGACCGATGGCATTCCGGTCATGCTTGTCAGCCGGGCACGGCGCTTGAGTGTTGAAGAGTCGCTGGGCAAACAGCCTGGAACATCGGCTGCATTATGAGTCAGGCCTTTACCGTCATCATTCCGGCCAGATTTGCCTCGCAGCGTCTGCCCGGCAAGCCGCTGCTTGAGATTGCCGGCAGGCCCATGATCGAGCATGTCTGGCAGCGTGCCATGACATCAGGGGCCTCTCGGGTGCTGATTGCCACTGACAACGAGCAGATTGCTGGCGTTGCGCGTGGCTTTGGGGCGGACGTTGTCATGACCCGTGAGGATCATGTCAACGGTACGTCGCGGCTGACAGAGGTCATCGACAGGCTTGATCTTCATGATGACGATTGCATCGTCAACGTGCAGGGTGACGAGCCGCTTCTACCCAGTGGCCTGATTGATCGCGTAGCCGAATCACTCAAGGCAGACGATGGGGCGGCGATGGCAACGCTTGCAGAACCCATTGCCGATCGAGCTACCCTGATGCGCACAAGCGTGGTCAAGGTGGTCTGCAGCCAGCAGGGGCGGGCCCTTTATTTTTCACGTGCGCCCATTCCCTGGGACCGTGATCGCTTTGATCCGTCGGATTCTGCTCACCCACCGGGAGAGCACGACCTGGGGCAGGGCTGGCTTCGACACATCGGTATTTACGCCTATCGCGCCTCGTTTTTGCGCGATTATCGAAATCTTCCAGTTGCGCCCATTGAAGCCTGTGAGCAGCTCGAACAGCTTCGAGCGCTCTATCATGGTTACGCCATTTCGGTGGCCGTGGCTACCGAGCAATATCCTGCCGGCGTTGATACGCCAGAGGATCTGGCACGTGTGCGTGAGCTGCTGACAAGGAGCTCAGATTGATTCGAGTCCTGTTTGTCTGCCTGGGCAACATCTGTCGTTCTCCCATGGCAGAAGGTCTTTTCCGCCAGGGGGTACAGCGCAAGGCCCTTGAGGATCGTATAGAGGTCGACTCCTGCGGTGTCGGCGACTACCACGTGGGGGAACCGCCCGACCCCCGAGCCCAGCGCGAAGCCCATCAGCGTGATGCTGATATCTCGGATCTGCGTGGCCGCGTCATTCGCCCGGATGACTTCGAGCGCTTTGACTACATCCTCTGCATGGATGCGGACAATCTGTCTGCCCTGAGAAGGATGGCTCCAAGGGATCGACGCGCCCATGTGGGATTGCTGATGGATTTTTCACACGAGGGGACAGGTGTGGAGATCGGTGATCCCTATTTTGGCAATACCGATAATTTCGAGCAGGTGGCTGATCAGATCGCTGCCGGCTGTCAGGGGCTGCTTGAGCATATCGAACGTCGGGAAGCACTGGGTTGAGGATGCAGTATGGCGTTTCCCTGAAGTCCCGCAACACGCTGGGTTTTGAGTCCCGGGCGCAGGCACTTGCCGAAGCCGACTCGTTGCTTTCCCTTCGTCGTGTCCTTTCTGCCGGCCGTCACCGATTCAGTCGCATTATCCCTCTGGGTGGCGGCAGCAATGTCGTCATGAACCCCTGTATTGATGGACTGGTGGTGCGCTATACGGGGCAGCGCATCTGGCAGGAGCCTGTCAGCGCGAATGAGGCGCTCTGGCATATAGAAGCGGGCGTTGACTGGCACGCGCTGGTTGAGAAAACCACCTCGGCTGGCTGGTGGGGCATCGAAAATCTGGCGCTGATTCCGGGATCGGTGGGCGCGGCGCCCATACAGAATATCGGCGCCTATGGCAGCGAAATCGGTGATGTCATCGACAGCGTGCATGTCATGCACCTTGATGATGGCCGCTACGAGATACTGGATCGGGCGAAGTGTGACTTCGGTTATCGACACAGCGTGTTCAAGACGACACTGGCTGGAAGGGTCATGGTCGTCAGGGTTGTCCTTAGACTTCATCTCGACGGCAAACCGCGTGTCGGCTATGGCGATCTTGCTCGCCGTCTGCCGGAAAATCCCGGTCCGAGTGATGTGGCCACGGCCGTGGCGGCCATTCGCCAGGAAAAGCTGCCTGACCCCCGCAGGCTGGGCAATGCCGGAAGCTTTTTCAAAAATCCTGTGGTACCCACCGAACGGGCTGAAGCCCTGATGACGCAGTGGCCTGCCATGCCGGTCTGGTCGACCGATCAGGGCACCAAACTGGCCGCCGGCTGGTTGATCGATCAATGCGGCTGGAAGGGCTATCGCAGCAATGGGGTTGGGGTTCATCAACAGCAGGCGCTGGTACTGGTGCATTACGGTGACGGCAGCGTGAGCGATCTACTGGATATGGCAAAACGTATCCGTGCGTCTGTTGAAGCACGCTTTGGCGTTATGCTCGAGATGGAGCCCGGTATTATTGGACAGTAAGATGCAAACTTGGGAATTGCAGACAAGGCCCGGATTCTGCAGACAAAAAAGGCCCACTCCATTGGAGTGGGCCTTTTCGATGCGGGTCAGGCGTTATTCACCAGAAGTCTGGTTATCACGCTGCTCGCGCTGCTGCTGACGACGACGTTCACGCGGATCATTATGTGCGCGGCGACGCTGACGCTGCTGAGAAGCGGCTTCCCTGGCGGTGGCTTCGTCTTTCACTGACGTGGTGTCAGAGCCTGTCGCCTTGTCGGCGTTTTTTTCAGCACTGGGTGATGCTTTGTCACTGGCGCCGGTAGTGGTCTCGCGCTTGCTGCTGGACGAGGCCGTGGAGGCTTCAACGTTTGCAGGCCTGGTGGCATCGATCGACGACGGTTTTTCAGCGTCTTTGGCAGTGGCAGCACTGGGCTTCTGTTCTGCTACCTGTCCGGCTTCAGGCGCTGTCGGGCTTTTCGGTGCGGATGTTTCCGCGGCCTTTTCGCGCGAGGTCACACTCTGCTTGTTGATGTCACGCGTCGGCGCCTCGCTTGAAGCTTTGGCCGTAACGGACGCTTTGGCTTCCTGCGATACCAGATGAGGCTGCTCACGCGGAGTGGCTTCATTGGCAACAGCCGGCTTGCCTGCGTCGGTCGCTTCCTTTTTGGCGTTGGAAGCCGGTTTGGCAGATGATGCTTCCTTGACGCTATCACCAGGCTTTTGAGTGGTGCTGTCTGCAGCCGTTGCGGTTGCATCTACCGGAGACTGTTGACCACTTTCCCTGACGGCTTTCGTGTCGGTCATGGCCGCAGCTTTATCCGACTTTGCAGAGGCCGCTTCGCCGGAGGGGCTGTCACCGGTCACATCGTCGCCTTTTGGCGACGTTTTGGCAGCGACCTTGTCCTGCTGCTCCGTATCAGCCTTTTGGACCGTATTGGCGGCAGACCCTGTGGTCTCGGCAGCCTTGCTCGTCTTGACACCTTTCTGATCAGAGGTGGTTTCGGCGGGCAGCGGTTCACGACCAAAGGTGGCGCTGACGGATTTGCGACCATTTCCTGAGGTAGACGGTGTCTTGTCTTCAGTGGCCGGCGCCTTGTCGTCAGAGCCTGAGGCTGTTTTCTCCGGCGCAGGCTTTGGCGCTTTGGAAGTGGCGCCGTCCGTGGTGGAAGCGTCACTGGTTTGAGCCGCCACTTTCGAATTGGTGCTGGTGGGCTCACTGGACGTCGCAGCGCTCAAGTTTGCCTGACTGGCAGTTTCTTTCGTGGCCACCTCTTTCGCAGCGTCTTCAGGAGCAGCAGAGGCTGCCGACTGGTCGGCTTCAGCCTGCAGGCGTTCCTGCTCAGCGACCGCTTCCGGGTTCAACGCCTGCTTGCGGCTGCGCTGACGCGGGTTGTTGCGGGTACGACGCGGCTTGCCGTCATCGCTGTCCTGAGACGCAGCGGGCGAGGGCTGGGCACGTTCATCCTGGGCACCCTCCGTTTTGGCAGGGGCCTCGGAGACAGGCTTTTTACGCTCGCTGTCTTCACTCGCCTTGTCAGTGCTCTTTTCTGTCGCGGCACCTTGCGGGCGCTTGTCGCTACGCTCGGGAGCGGTGTTGTCGCTTTTTGGAGTTGAAGCGCTTTGCTGACGCTTGTCATTGCGCTCGGCACTGGCGTTATCTGACTTGTCCGGGGCATTGTTTTGCTGGCGCTTGTCATTACGACCGCTCGCGTTATCGCCCTTGTCGGACTCGCGTGAAGGTCGGTCGCGACGGCTCTTGTCATCACGGCCCTTGTCAGAAGCGGTGCGTTTTTCGTTACGACCGTTTCTGCTTCCAGCGCTGTCGTCACGCTTTGTGCTGTCACGACGGTTATTGCGCTGTTCGCCATTGCTGGATGAAGATTTCTGCTCATCGCGGGCGATATTGTCCTGCGGGGCCGGCTTTGGTTTTTCTTCTCGCGCGTTTGGTGCCTGCCGGGTGCTTTCCTTCTGGGGCTCGGCGCTTGTCGTTTCCTGCTTGCTGCTGCTTTCATCGCTGCCCATCAGGCGATTGAAGCCTTTCATCAGACGGCTCAAAAAGCCTGAAGGTTCTTCTTCGACCGGGGCTGCCACGGGCTCGGGGGCCGGTGTGCGGTGGGCCACCGACCGAACCGCGGCTTCAGTGCGCTTGACGGGTTTGCGATAGGTTTCGCTTTCGTCTTCAGGGGCTTCGAAGTCGTCCGACATTTCAAAGCTCGAGCGCGCGGCCTCTTCAGGGTCGACCTGATCATCACGGTAGCGCTGCACGTCGTAATGCGGTGTTTCAAGTTCGGGCTGGGGCAGCAGCATGACGCGTACCCCCTGACGACGCTCGATGTCGGCCAGAACGTTGCGCTTTTCGTTGAGCAGGTAGGTCGCAACCGGTACCGGCAGCATGGCACGGATCTGTGAGCTGCGATCCTTCATTGCCTCTTCCTCGATCAGTCGCATGATCGAGAGTGACAGTGAGCGGACATCGCGAATGGTGCCCTGACCGTTACAGCGCGGGCACACCACGCCGCTGGTTTCGCCCAGCGATGGACGCAGGCGCTGACGTGACATTTCCATGAGACCGAAACGCGAGATGCGACCAATCTGAACGCGAGCGCGATCAAGCTTGAGGGCATCCCGGACGCGATTTTCGACTTCGCGCTGATTGCGGGCCGGGGTCATGTCGATAAAGTCGATCACTACCAGGCCGCCAATATCACGAAGACGCAGCTGACGGGCAATTTCGTCGGCAGCCTCGAGATTGGTCTGCAGTGCCGTTTCCTCGATGTCACCACCCTTGGTGGCGCGTGAGGAGTTGATGTCGATGGAGACCAGTGCTTCGGTATGGTCGATGACCACCGAGCCGCCTGAAGGCAGTTTCACTTCACGCTCGTAGGCCGTCTCGATCTGGGATTCGATCTGAAAACGAGAGAACAGCGGCACGTCATCGTTGTACAGCTTGATCTTCTGCTGATACGACGGCATGACCTGCTTGACGAAGTTAATGGCTTCTTCGTGTACGTCGGTATGGTCAATCAATACCTCGCCGATGTCCTGACGCAGGTAATCGCGCATGGCACGAATGATGACGTTGGATTCCCGATAAATCAGGAAGGGGGCCGAGCGCTTGCCGGCTTCTTCGGTAATGGTTTCCCAGACCTGCACCAGATAGTCCAGATCCCACTGCAGCTCCTCGGAGGAGCGGCCAATGCCGGCCGTACGAACAATCACGCCCATTTTTTCGGGCATGTTGAGCTGGCTCATGGCCTCCTTGAGTTCGGTACGTTCATCGCCTTCAATGCGACGAGAGATACCGCCGGCTCGCGGATTGTTGGGCATCAGGACCAGAAAACGACCGGCCAGACTGACAAAGGAGGTCAGTGCCGCGCCCTTGTTGCCGCGCTCTTCCTTGTCGACCTGGACAATGACTTCCTGGCCTTCCTTGATCACTTCACGAATATTTGGGCGACCGTTGCCGGAAGGCTCTTTCGAGAAATATTCGCGCGAGATTTCCTTGAGCGGCAAAAAGCCGTGGCGGTCAGCGCCAAAGTCGACAAAGGCAGCTTCAAGGCTGGGTTCAACACGGGTAATGCGTCCGCGATAGATGTTGGCCTTTTTTTGTTCGCGGGCACCGGATTCGATATCGAGGTCATAAAGTCTTTGACCATCGACCAGCGCGACTCTCAGCTCTTCGGGCTGCGTCGCGTTGATAAGCATGCGTTTCATATTGTCTCACTGACTGAGCGTACCGTCAGACAAATGCCGTGCCACAGGGGTTGTTAAACCTTGTCATTGAGTGCCTGTGGCGCCGGGCATCGGTGACGCCGAATCGCGGGCCAGAGTGTTTGTGCTCAGCGCATGTCTACAAGTATGTTTCAATTCCACGGGCGTCATACAGACAGGCCCCGGAAAGGCTTCATGATCATGTTGAGTACGTGACCGCCTGAAGACATGTCGCGGCAGCATGGTTGCTTAACCGGTCTTCCAGTAGGGCGGTCACACCTGGTAACCATCAATTCAACAGCACCGGCTTTCGGTACGGAAATGGTTTATCCCGTGATGCAAAATCCGGGTGCTTCAATACTGCCAGGTGTCAGGCATTGATAACCCGACGACTGTTCTGTTGCTTCGGCCTGCGTGTCATCTATTGCAGGCGCTATCAGGTCTTTTAAACCTTAAGGAAGCCCCCGGAATATAACAGTAAACCCTGGTGCCCACAATCAGGGTCATCACGGCGTTATTTCGCTACAATGCCGCCCCTTACAGCCGGTAAAAGAGGAAGCAGACATGGCCGAGGGGCGTGGAGTTCAGTGGCTTGAAATTGACGAGCATCATGATGGACAGCGACTGGACAATTTTCTTCTTGCCCATCTCAAGGGCGCGCCTCGTACCCTGATTTATCGCATCATTCGTCGTGGCGAAGTGCGCATCAATGGTGGGCGTTGCAAGGCCAGTCAACGCCTGGCTATCGGGGACCGTATCAGGGTACCGCCACTTCGGCTAACGCCTCAGGAGGCTGTGCAGGACGTCAGTGACAATTTGCGTCATGTTATCGAGCGTAGTCTTTTAAAGGAGACGCCGGACTGGATGGTGTTCAACAAGCCTTCGGGGCTTGCGGTGCATGGTGGCAGCGGGGTCAAGATCGGGTTGATAGAGGCGCTGCGCCAGATACGCGATGACCTGCCTTACTTGGAGCTGGTGCATCGACTGGACCGCGACACCTCGGGCTGTCTTCTGGTGGCCAAATCTCGCGATGCCCTAAATTTCCTCAGCGATGAGCTGCGCGGCCATCGAATGCAAAAGCATTATCTCGCTCTGGTCGAGGGGGCGTGGTCCGTTAAGCAAAATGAAGTGGATGCGCCGCTGCTGCGCTTTGAGCTGCCCAATGGGGAGCGTCGCGTACGTGTGGATGAAACCGGCAAGGCTTCCAAAACGCGTTTTATGCTGATCGAGTCGTTAAAGGGTGCCTCGCTGATAGAAGCGGAACCCGTGACCGGGCGCACCCATCAGATCAGGGTGCACGCTGACCATGCCGGGCATCCGCTGCTCGGTGACACCAAATACGGCAGTGTGTCCGGCGAGCGTCTGGCCAAACGCTGTGAGCTGTCCCGTCTTTTTCTGCATGCCAGAATGCTGGGGTTCACCGACCCCGCCTCAAAACAGCTCGTCCAGATGCAGGCGCCCTTGAGCGACGACCTGCAAGGCGTACTGGCACGCTTGCGCTAGCACAGTGATCAGGCGGATTTCCCCGAGAGTACAAATGGAGCACGACAGTGATGCGTTATCGTCTGATCATCTTTGACTGGGATGGCACGCTCATGGATTCGGCGGATCGAATCGTGGACTGCATGCAGCGGGCCGCTCTGGATGTTGACTGGCCTGCGCTGAGCCGTGAGGCCGTACTCGATATCATTGGTCTCGGGTTGCCTGAGGCCATTGCCCGATTGTGTCCAGGCATTGATGACGCAAGGGCCGAGCATCTTCGCCAGTGTTATGCCCATCACTTTGTAACCGCCGAGCGGGAAGGTCCTGTCCTGCCTTTTTTTGAGGGCGTGGAGGCAGGACTCGCTCGGCTGAAAGCCGCCCCCGGCGTCAAAATGGCCGTGGCCACCGGCAAGAGTCGGCGAGGGCTGGATCGCATTTTTGCCGAGCGGGACTGTGGTCACTGGTTTGATGGCAGCCGCACGGCCGACCTGACCCGGTCGAAACCTGATCCCCTTATGCTGATTGAGCTGCTGGAGACGCTCGATATGGCGCTTGAAGATGCCGTCATGATTGGCGACAGCGTTCATGACATGGGCATGGCACAGGCGCTGGGCATGGACCGGGTTGCCGTGACCTGGGGGGTTCACGATGCCAGACAGTTGAATGCGTTCTCGCCCATATGCGTGGTGCAGGATTTTCATGAGCTGATGGACTGGCTGGAGACAGCAGACTGCCAGCGCACAGGGGTAGAAAAGGCATGAGTGATCAAAAGGATCAATGGACGGGTCGTGAACGGGCGGGCGAGGGCGCAGCGACGGCAGGTCAGTCTCACGAGGGCGTGAGTCGTGAGGCCCTGATGGAGCGATGGCTGCTTGAGATGGTGCGCGAGCAGCGGCGCAGCCGACGCTGGAAGATTTTCTTTCGCCTGCTGTTCTGGACGTTCTGGATCATGGTGGCGGCCACTGTGGCATTCATGGCGACCGGTGAGCAGGAATCGCTGACCGGCAGGCAGGTTGGGGTGGTCAGGATTGAAGGCGTGATCGACAGTCAGTCGCCGGCCAGTGCTGACAGGGTCATTCGCGGTTTGAACAACGCCTGGCAGGGATCGGAGAAGGCTGTTGTGCTGGACATCAATAGTCCCGGCGGGTCGCCGGTGCAGTCACAGCGCATTTATGACGAGATTCGTCGTCTTCGCAGTACCGGTGACAAGTCCATCATTGCGGTCATCGAGGATATCGGTGCCAGCGGTGCCTACTATATCGCCTCCGCGGCTGACGAAATTTATGCAGCGCCGGCCAGTCTTGTCGGCTCCATCGGAGTGATCTATTCGGGTTTCGGACTTGAAGGGGCCATGGAGAAGCTGGGGGTCGAGCGGCGCGTGTTCACCGCAGGCGACAACAAGGACATGCTTGATCCGTTTCAGCCCGTCAGTGAAGCACAGCGGCGCTTCTGGCAGCATGTGCTGGATCAAACGCACGATCAGTTCATCAGTGCCGTCAAGGCCGGCCGTGGGGATCGGTTGTCAGACGATCCCGAGCTTTTTTCGGGGCTGGTCTGGACCGGGGAAGAGGCCGTGGACAAGGGGCTGACGGACGGCCTCAAAAGTGTTGGTGATATCGCGCGTGACATGACCGGTAGTGCAGAGACGACGGACTATACCCAGAGCGGCGATCCGCTGGAGCAGATCTCGCGTCACCTTGGCCGAATGGCGGCACAGTATCTCGGCATCAATTTCCATGCAGGAGAATCGCCTGTTCGTCTGCGTTGAGCCATCGCCGAACAGGCTGGCGTCACCTGCGCCCTGTTACTCGAGTAGCGGGTTGACGCCGGCCTCACGCAGCAATCGACACAGGGCGATCAGGGGTAGTCCGATCAGGGCGCTTGGGTCAGTGGTCTCGATACGCTCGAAAAGCGCTGTGCCCAGTTTCTCCATATAAAAGCCGCCAGCGCTATCGATGGCCGGCTCTTTTGTGAGATAGCCTTCGATTTCCTCTGGGCTCAGGGTTCTGATATCGACCGTTGTGAGATCGAGATGCGTCGTGCAGTGGCCGCAACGTGTGTCCAGCACCGCCAGTCCCGTTAGAAAGCGAACGCGTCGCCCTGAAAATCGTTGCAGCTGCTGGCGGGTCGCATCGAGGCTGCCCGGCTTGCCCAGAAGATCATTGTCGAGACTTGCGACCTGGTCGCTGCCGATGATCAGATGATGCGGATAGTGCTCTGCCAGCGCCCGGGCCTTGTCACGCGACAGACGCTCGGCCAGCATGCAGGGCGTTTCGCCGTCCCGGGGTGTTTCATCGATATCGGGTGCGTGGTGGTGAAAGGGCAGTCCGAGACGGCCCAGCAGTTCACGGCGTGAATGAGAGCCGGAGGCAAGAACAAGCAGGGACATTATCTCTCCTGAAATGGTGGTCCGTGAAATGGACTCAAGGATACCATCGCCATTTTAAATAGCGTCGGCCGCTCCAGGCACATCATTTGCAACAACTCTTTTGACACTTTCACAGACAATCCCTATTATTGCGCGCCTATGTCAACCACGCGACTACCCAAAACGGTCGAGCCCTATCGGCTTGCTGCCAGCGGCGAACGTCTGGAAGGGAGAATCATTCTCTCTGCCATGCCTCGTATCGTCGATGCCATCGGCCGGCAGGAGGCCGAATGTCATGTTGTCATGACGTTTGATCTTGATGCCCAGCGTCAGCATTATATCGAAGGCTCACTGGTGGCCGATGTCGAGATGCCCTGTCAGCGATGTTTGCAGGCCATGCCGGTTCATCTGGAAAGCACTTTTCTGCTTGGTATGGTGACCAGTGATGAGCGTGCAGCGACGCTGCCGGCACGTTACGAGCCGGTACTTGTGGAAGACGAGCATCTGGCTTTGCTGCCGGTTGTCGAGGACGAACTGCTTCTGACACTTCCGCAGGTGGTTTATCACGATGATGCGGATTGCGCCGTTTCTCGTGATGCACTGCAAAGTGGTGACGAAGTCGAGCAAACGCCGGCGCGAGCCGATAACCCGTTCAGTGTGCTTCGTTCCCTGAAGGATCACTGAGTCTTTTTTGACGTTACGTTACAACCGGAGACAACCCAATGGCTGTCCAAAAGAATCGCAAGTCCCGTTCCAAGCGCGGTATGCGTCGTGCACACGATGCACTGACTGCCCCGGCGCTGTCCCAGGACAAGGAAACCGGTACTACCCATCTCCGTCATCATGTTGCACCTGATGGATACTACCGTGGCCGCAAGGTCATTGACGTCGAAGAATAAATGATTCGGGCGATGCCGCCCTTGCGTATCGCCATCGACGCCATGGGCGGGGACTACGGTCCCCGCGCTACTGTTCCGGGAACAGCCCTTGCCCTGGCGCAAAGGCCGGATGCAAGCGCAACGCTTTATGGCAAGCGCCATCTGATTGATGTCGAACTCTCCCGATTGCCCGCTACCCTTCATCATGTCCGTGATCGCATCGATTTCATTGAAGCCGGTGACCGTCTTCCTGTCGACATGACTCCTTCTCGTATCTTGCGCGATGCTCCCTCTGGCAGTCTTCATGCATGCCTGGCGGCTCTGCGTGCCGGTGAAGCACAGGCATGTGTCAGCGCTGAGCATACCGGTGCCATCATGGCGCTGGCGCGGCGCGATGTTGGTATGCTGGCCAATGTGGCGCGTCCTGCCATCAGTGCCGCCATCCCGACCATCTCTCAAAGACCCTGCTACATGCTTGACCTTGGCGCCAATGTGGATGTCCGCGCAGAGCATCTCGTGGACTTTGCCTTCATGGGCGCGGCCATGGTCAGACTCGTGGACAGCATTCAATTGCCACGTGTCGGGCTTTTGAACGTGGGCACGGAAAGCAGCAAGGGAGAGCGTCGTGTACGAGAAGCGGATGCCCTGCTTCGCGCCCATGAACGCTCACATTTTGAATATGTTGGTTATGTGGAAGGGGATGCTCTTTTTACCGGCAATACCGATGTTGCCGTCTGTGATGGCATGGTGGGCAATGTTGCGCTTAAAAGCAGTGAAGGGCTGGCTCGAATGCTGGGTACACGACTTCGTGGAGAGTTTCAGACCGGCTGGTATGCCCGAATGGTAGGTTGGCTGGCCACACCGGTGCTGCGTCGTTTCATGCAGGAGCTCAACCCTGTGCGATATAATGGCGCCAGCTTTCTGGGGCTCAAGGCGACCGTGGTGAAAAGTCACGGCAGTGCACAAGCCGAAGGGTTCGCCTATGCTGTGCGCCGTGCCGTGGATGAAGCCACGATGAAGTTGCCGGAAAGACTGATGCCATAAGGTCATTTTCGTATGGCGAAGCCTGAAGTGAGCCGGCATCATGGTGTTTATAAAGCTTCGCTTATTTAATCTTCAATGAGTTAGTACAGGTGAATCAGATGAGCAATGCCCTCGCCCTGGTCTTTCCCGGTCAGGGTTCTCAGCAGCTGGGCATGCTGCGAGAGCTCGCCGAACGTTACAGCGTCGTAAGAACGACCTTCGAGGAGGCTTCTGATGCGCTGGGGTATGACCTCTGGCATGTCACTCAGGAAGGCCCTGAGGCGGCGCTTAACGCCACTGCCTGCACGCAGCCGGCGTTACTGACGTCCAGCGTGGCCATCTGGCGTGTGTGGCAGGAGCTGGAAGGCCCGCGGCCGGCGGCCATGGCCGGTCATAGTCTGGGTGAATACAGCGCCCTGGTCTGTGCCGGTGCGATGAGTTTTGCTGATGGCGTTCGACTGGTCCGTTTGCGCGGCGAAGCCATGCAGGACGCCGTGCCGGCAGGTCAGGGCGGGATGGCAGCCATCCTCGGCCTTGATGATGAGGTCGTGGAGGCGGTCTGTGCCGAGGCGGCTCAGGGCAGCGTGGTCTCTGCTGTCAACTATAACTCGCCCGGACAGGTCGTGATTGCCGGTGAAAAGACCGCGGTCGAGCGGGCCATTGCCCTTTGCCAGGAGCGCGGCGCTCGTCGTGCCATGCCCCTGCCGGTGTCTGTGCCTTCACATTGCGCACTGATGAAGCCCGCCGCCGAGCGTCTTGAACAGGCCATGGCCGACATCGACCTTCGCCAGCCCCGCTATCGTGTTATCCAGAATGTGGATGCCGCATGGCATGATGATCTTGATACCATCAAGGCGTGCCTGGTTCAGCAGCTGTATCGCCCGGTGCTCTGGACGCGCTGCGTCGAGACACTTTGTGAGCAGGGCGCCAGCATCTTTATCGAGTGTGGCCCTGGCAAGGTGCTGACCGGGCTGGGCAAGCGCATCGCTCGTCAAAGCCGCGGGCTGGCGGTGAATGACCCCGAATCATTGACGGCCGCCATTGAGCTGGCAAAAGAGATGCCGGAAAGCCGCTAATGGCGTGTCAATGCAGTACACCCAAAAGGGACAGTAAGCATGAGTGAAGCAAGAGTGGCACTGGTTACCGGTGCAACACGCGGCATTGGTCAGGCCATTGCTCGTGAGCTGGGTCGACAGGGCCATACGGTCATTGGTACGGCCACCAGCGAAGACGGCGCACGCCGCATCGAAGATGATCTTGCCGCGCATTCAATTGCCGGTGCGGGCATGGTGCTCAACGTGACCGACAGTGCGGCCATCGATCAGGTGCTCGGCGAGATCACCGAGCGTTTCGGCGCGCCCCTGATTCTGGTCAACAATGCCGGTATCACTCGTGATAACCTGTTGATGCGAATGAAGGATAACGAGTGGGATGAGGTTCTGGATACCAACCTTACCTCCGTCTATCGTGTCTCGAAGGCATGTCTGAAGGCCATGACGCGTGCGCGCTTTGGTCGCATCGTCAATATAAGCTCTGTTGTCGCCACGCTGGGCAACGCGGGTCAGAGTAACTATGCTGCGGCAAAGGCCGGCATGGAAGGCTTTACTCGTTCACTGGCGCGTGAGCTGGCCTCTCGCAATGTTACCGTTAACGCCGTGGCGCCCGGTTTCATTGCCACCGACATGACCAGTGAGCTGCCAGAGAAACACAAGGAATCATTGCTGAATCAGATTCCGCTGTCGCGTCTGGGGCAACCCGAAGAGATTGCAGCGGCGGCGTGTTTTCTGACCAGTGATGTCGCCGGGTATATCACCGGTGAAACGCTGCATGTCAATGGCGGTATGAACATGCGCTAGAACCGGCAAAGGACGCTGTTGCGTCCGAGAAAGACGGTCTATAAACTACCGCCAGTTTTGATCTGGCGACTCGTAAACCAGGAGTGATGATAAATGAGTACCATCGAAGAGCGCGTTAAAAAAGTTGTTGCCGAACGTTTGAACGTCAAGGAAGAAGAGATCCAGAACAGCTCTTCCTTCACTGAAGATCTCGGCGCCGACTCGCTCGACACCGTGGAACTGGTAATGGCTCTCGAAGAGGAATTCGATACTGAAATCCCCGACGAAGAAGCTGAAAAGATCACGACCGTTCAGGAAGCGATCGACTACATCGTTGCCCATCAGTAAGTTTTTGGCGCGATCCGGCCTTTTGGGCCAGGGTTGACCCGTAAAGCCGCCCCCTCTGGGAGCGGCTTTATTTTTAGATGGTATTGACCGGTGAATGGCACATGCTGCGCCGGCCCTTTCAAGCTCATCAAGGGTGTATCAGTCAGAGACCGAGACGACAGAATCGGTATAATGGCCAGGATATATCATGCAGCAGGCGGTCGGGTATCCAGCAGGAATTCAGGCTCTCGAGCGCACTCATCTGTCTTTTTTGGAGGAAAAACGATGCCTCGCAGAAGGGTCGTGGTGACCGGCATCGGTCTGGTAACACCGGTAGGTCATACAACGGATGCTACCTGGGAAAGTATCAAGGCCGGTAAAAGCGGTATCGGATCAATTGAGCACTTTGATGCCAGTGGTCTGAATACCCGCTTCAGCGGTGCCATAAAAGGATTTGATCCAGCGCCCTGGTTTAATCCCAAGGATGCCAAGAAGATGGATCTCTTTATCCAGTATGGCATCGCGGCATCCGTTCAGGCGGTTCAGAACTCGGGGATTACCTGTAGTGAAGAAAACGCCCATCGCATCGGGGTTGCCATCGGTTCCGGCATTGGTGGATTGCCAATGATCGAGGCCAATCACCAGTCGCTGTTGAAGTCGGGGGCACGTCGTATTTCTCCCTTCTTTGTGCCTGGTTCGATCATCAACATGATCGCTGGCAATCTGGCCATTCAATTTGGTTTCCGTGGGCCCAACATCGCCATTACTACGGCCTGTACTTCCGGGACGCACAATATTGGTTATGGCGCCCGCACGATTGCCTATGGCGATGCCGATGTGATGGTCTGCGGTGGTGCCGAGATGGCCAGCACGCCACTGGGCGTGGGCGGCTTTTCTGCCGCGCGCGCGCTTTCAACTCGTAATGATGATCCTCAGGCCGCCAGTCGCCCCTGGGATCGCGACCGTGATGGCTTCGTGCTTTCCGATGGTGCCGGAATTCTGGTGCTGGAAGAGTATGAGCACGCTAAAGCGCGTGGTGCCGACATTCTGGCGGAATGCACAGGCTTTGGCATGAGTGATGATGCCTGGCACATGACAGCACCGCCCAGTGACGGCGCCGGCGCTGCAATGGCCATGAGCAACGCCATTCGTGATGCCGGGCTTGATCCCTCAAGCATTGACTACATCAATGCCCACGGTACTTCCACGCTGGTAGGGGATGTTGCAGAGAGTCTTGCCATTGAAAAGGTCCTTGGTGCTTCAGCACGCGATGTGGCCATCAGTTCGACCAAGTCCATGATCGGGCATCTGCTGGGCGCTGCAGGCGCTGTCGAGGCGGCCTTCTCCATTCTGGCGCTGCGTGATCAGGTCGCACCACCGACCATCAACCTGGACAATCCCGATGAGCAGTGCCGTCTGGATTATGTGCCGCATACCGCACGTGAGATGAAAATCGAGCATGTGCTGTCCAACTCGTTCGGGTTTGGTGGCACCAACGGCTCGCTGGTGTTCTCGCGCATCTGATGACAGGGGACGCTGGCATGACGGGCACGGATAGCGGTGACCCCATGGTTGCCGTGACCGATCGAGGGCTGGCGTACGGCGACGGCCTTTTCGAGACCGTGCTGGTAAGAGATGGTGTGCCTCTGCTCTGGAATGAGCACTGTGCTCGCCTGTCGCGGGGCGCTGGGCGCCTTGGTTTTGAGGCGCCTTCCCGCGCGTGGCTGGATGCATTGCCCGGGCAGGCGCCGCAGGGGGAGCATGTACTCAAGATCATGCTGACTCGCGGCAGCGGTGGGCGTGGTTATCGCCCGCCAATACCGGCCGAACCGCGCTGCTACTGGCAGCTCATTCCTTTCAAGCCCATGCCCGAGCGGTGGGAGAAGGGCGTGAGCGTTCGACTTTGCCGCCTGCGGCTTGCGCGTCAACCAGCGCTGGCGGGCCTCAAGCACCTCAATCGGCTGGAAAACGTGCTGGCTCGGCAGGAATGGCAGGATGATGCCATTGCCGAGGGTATTCTGCTCAACGACCGTGATCAGCCCATCGAAGCAACGGCCATGAATCTGGCCTGGTTTGATCAGGGGCAGTGGTGGACGCCCGAGCTCACCGAATGTGGCGTAGAGGGCACGCTGCGTCGTGCCCTGATCGATAAGGGACTGCTGAGCATCGCTAGGGCAGGGGATGCTCCGCTGTCCAGGTTTCTGAATTCGCAGAGTGCGTGCCTTTTCAATTCCGTACAGGGCCTGTGGCCGATCGTTGAGTGTTTCGATTCGGATCATCAGCATGTGCCCGGTCAATGGCCCATCGATGGCTCGGTTCGCCGTCTTCAGGATAGCGCGCACACGCTGATGGGCTATCAATCCAATTTTCCAACCTCCTGATCAGAGTTTCATGTATGCGATGGTTAAAGGGTGTGCTTCTGGTACTGGTCATTATGGCGGCAGCCATTGGCGGGGGCTGGCTCTGGTGGCAGCACAAGCTGGATGCGCCGATTGCGCTGCAATCGTCGACGGTCTATGAAGTGCGCGCCGGCATGGGCGCCCGACAAATCATCAATGAACTTCAGGATCGTGGCATCATTGATGAGCGCTGGCCGTATCAGCTGCTGGGCGTCATCGAGCCTGCCCGTTTGAGAGCCCTGCGTGCCGGTGAATTTGAAATCCTGCCTGACATGAATGCCCATGCGTTGCTGGGCAAGCTGTCCAGTAATGATGTTGTTCGACATCGACTGACCATTCCTGAAGGGCGCACCTTTGCCCAGATGCGCAAGATTCTGAATCAGGCCGAACCGCTTGAGCACAAGACCCGTGACATGAGCGATGAAGACATCATGGCCGCGCTAGGGGAGAAAGGTGAATTCCCGGAAGGCTGGTTTTTCCCGGACACCTATCAATGGCTCAAGGGCGCCTCGGATCTTGAGCTGTTCAAGCGCGCTCATGACCGGATGGTCAGCACGCTCAATGACATCTGGGCCGAGCGCCAGCCTGATCTGCCGCTCGATAGCCCTTATCAGGCGCTGATTCTGGCGTCACTGATTGAAAAGGAAACCGGGGCTCCCGATGAGCGTACCCGGATTGCGGGTGTGTTCGTTCGCCGCCTTGAAAAGGGGATGCGTCTGCAGACGGACCCTACCGTGATTTACGGGCTGGGTCAGGCCTACAGCGGGTCCTTGACGCGTGCCAATCTGACCGAATCCACGCGCTGGAACACCTATGTCATCAATGGGTTGCCGCCCACGCCCATCGCAATGCCCGGGCGTGCTTCGCTGGAAGCTGCGGTCAATCCGGCAGACGGTGATGCCCTCTATTTCGTTTCAAAGGGAAATGGAGAGCATCAGTTTTCTGCCACGCTTGAAGAACACAATGCGGCGGTGCGTCGCTATATCCTCAATCGTTGAGAGTTGTAATGACCCAGCAAGGCCGATTTATCACTCTGGAAGGCGGGGAAGGTGTCGGCAAGAGCACCAATCTTTCCTTCGTTCGCGATTATCTGCAATCCCGTGGCATCCGTGTGGTCACCACGCGTGAGCCCGGTGGCACGCCCATGGCCGAGCGTATTCGCGCACTATTGCTTGCCGATGACGCACAGGAGCCACTGGACGATCTGGCAGAGCTGTTGCTGGTGTTTGCCGGTCGTGCCCAGCACCTGGCGCAGGTGATCCGCCCTGCGCTTGCCCGGGGGGATTGGGTCATCAGTGACCGCTTTACCGATGCCACCTTTGCCTATCAGGGCAGTGCTCGCGGGATTGCTCAGGAGCGTATTGCCATGCTCGAGCAGTTTGTGCAGCGGGGACTGACACCTGACCTCACGCTCTGGCTGGACATGCCGATCACCCATGCCGCCGATCGTCTGGTGGCGCGAGGTGGCGAGCGTGATCGTTTTGAACGTGAGCGCGGTGATTTCTTTGAGCGGGTACGCCAGGGATACCGCGCGCGTGCCGAGCAGGCCCCGGAGCGCATGGTGGCGGTAGATGCCGCCCAGCCGCTCGAGCAGGTCCAGCGTGATATTGCCACACGACTTGATCAACAGCTTACGACATGGAACTAACGCCCTGGCCCTGGCAGACCTCCATCTGGCAGCGCCTGACCGCGCTGGCAGATGAATCGCGTCTGCCGCATGCGCTCATGCTGACCGGACCGTCCGGGCTGGGAAAGGAGCGTCTGGCACAGGCACTGATCGCGCGTCAGCTCTGTCACTCACCGGGCGACACGGCCTGTGGCCAGTGCCACGCCTGTCAAATGCTGATGTCGGGATATCACCCCGATCTTCTGGAGATCCTGCCTGCCGACCGAGGCAAGCAGATTCGCATTGATGCCATTCGTGACATTAACGCCTTCGCGTCTCAGACGGCTCAGCAGGGGGGATACCGCATTATCCATCTGGCGCCTGCCGAGGCGATGACGGTGGCGGCCTCCAATGCGCTACTGAAAAGTCTCGAAGAGCCGGGTAACGACACACTGTTTATCCTGCAAAGCGATATTCCCTCTCGAACGCTGCCGACCATTCGCAGCCGCTGCCAGCAGTGGGCTCATCCTCAGCCGGGGCGTGATGTATCCATGGCGTGGCTGGCACACGAGCTTGAAGATCAGGAGCAGGCAGCGTTCTGGTGGCAGGTGGCCGGCGGTCGCCCGCTGCTGGCACGCGATCTGGCCGCACCTGAGGCTCGCCAGCTGCGCCAGGAGCTGCGGGAACTTTTCGAATCGCTGGTACGTGGCGGGGATCCGGTGGCAGAAGCTGCCCGTCTGGACAAGCAGGCCCTGCCCGATATTTTATGGCACGGCGTACTGTGGCTTGAGGATCTGATTCGTTTGGGCGTGTCCGGTGACATGGACAGTGTCCGCAATCGGGATCTTTTGCCGCTATACCGTCAGGCCCTCAAAAATGCCCGCGTTCGCGACTGGTTTCGCCTGCTGGATTACGCTCATGAACAGCGGCGTCTGCTGGCAGGGGGAGGCAACCCCAATGCGCAACTGGTCATCGAATCCTGGTTGATCCGATGGTCGGCCCTGTTGCGTTCCTGATCCAGAGCGCAACTTCTCGCACAAACGGCCGATAAGGGAAGCGTCATTTTCCCATCAGGAGGTTTGCGTGAGCGCCAGAGCATTGTCTTTTACGTTCAACGACACCAATGCACTCAGAACAGCCTGGATACCGCTTTTCGAGCGCGGCGGTCTGTTCCTTCCCACCCGTGTGCGTCATCGGCTGGGGCAGCGGGTCTATCTGCTGCTGACACTGCCGGAAGAGCCTGACGCGCGCCCGGCATCGGGAATCGTTGCCTGGATATCGCCGTCAGGGATGGCCGGTCAGCGAGAAGGCGGTGTGGGTGTTCATCTCGATGCTGAAGAGCAGGTGCTGCGCGAACACATTGAAGCGCTGCTGGCCTGACGACGCCCCCAATTCGATTCGCCCAATGCGTGTTTATTTATACCGTTATCTTGTTGTTCAAGGTTGCTTGAACCTGAAAGCGGCGAAACGGCATCTTTGATCCCCGTAAAAGTCGATGATCTGCGATAATACCCGGTCTGTATAGCTTCCAACCGGGTAGGTTCAATGAGCCAGTTAACCGAACAATTGTCGTGGCCTTCGGTACTGATCGATTCTCACTGTCATCTTGATCGTCTTGATGCTGAAAGCGGCAGCGTGGATGATGTGCTGTCACGTGCGCGCGCCGCTGGTGTACGCGGTTTTCTTGCCGTTGCCACCACGCTTGAGGGCGTGCCGGCGCTGGCCGAGATTGGCCGTCGTCATGATGACGTCTTTTTTGGTGTCGGTGTCCATCCGATGCAGCGTCTGGAGCGCGAGCCTACGCTTGAAGAGATCAAGGACTGCATCGATCGATTCGAGCCGGTGGTCGTTGGCGAAATCGGGCTGGACTTTCAGGCCGACGAGCAGGGTAGTCTTCGCGTGTCTCGGGAGATCCAGTTAAGCCGCTTTGAGCATCATCTGCGTGCTGCCCATGACGCTGAACTGCCGGTCAGCATTCACACACGCTCAGCGCGTGAAGAAACGCTGGAAATGATTGAGCAATATCTCGACCCGAATGTGGGCGGCGTATTGCACTGCTTTACCGAAGACGTGGAGATGGCACGCCGCGCCGTCGCTCACGGCTTCATGATTTCACTTTCCGGTATTGTCACCTTTGCCAGTGCCGAAAACGTACGTGCGCTGGCTCGGGTGCTCCCTCTGGATCGACTGCTGCTGGAAACCGACAGCCCGTGGCTTTCGCCGGTGCCTTACCGAGGGCGGGCGAACGAGCCGGCGCGCGTGCTCGAAGTGGCCCGCGTCATCGCTCGCGAGCGCAATATCAGTCTTGATGAAGTGGCCATGCAGACCACGGCCAACTTTCATCGCCTGTTTCGTCGGACTGCGCCTTTGCACGACGCCGCTGCACAGCTCACCAATGCCTGAGGAGCCTGCCATGTCACTGGAGCGCCTGCTGACGGTTCAGACCAATGATCAGCCTCTGCCGCTGGAAGAATGGGATCCGGCGCTGTCGGGGGCGCTGGACATCCGGGTGGATCGTTCGGGTATCTGGTGGCACGAGGGCGCGAAGGTCGCGCATCCACGGGTGCTGCGTACGTTGTCACGCCTTCTTCGACGTGAGGCCGACGGTCACTACTATCTGGTCACACCGGCTGAAAAATGGCGAATCCGGGTCGAGGATTATCCATTGCTGATTGTGACGGCAGTCTGTCAGGAAGACCCGGATGCCGGCGCCTGCTGGCAGCTGACCACCCAGACCGGTGAGCACGCTACGCTGGACAGTCATTGTCGCCTGATCACGGATGACGAGACGGACATTCCCCGAGTCATCTGGCGTCATGGTCTTTCGGCACGCCTGTCGCGCCAGTGCTGGTATTACCTGGTCGAACAGGCCGAATGTTTTGAGGACGCCCGGGGGCACCTGCACATGGGGCTTCAAAGCGGCGGCCACTGGCATGCACTCGGGTCACCGGTCGTGCCAGACGATATCCCTAAATCGCCATCATGAGGCTGACCGAACAGCAGCAGGCCGTGGTTCAGCACGGCCAGGGGCATGCGCGGGTTTTTGCCGTGGCCGGTGCCGGCAAGACATCGACGATGGTGGCGCGAGTGCTGCATCTCATGGCGATCGGGACGCCGGCGGATCGGATCATGGTGTTGATGTTCAATCGCGCGGCGCGTGAAGATTTCGCTGCGCGACTGCGCATGCTGGCGCCCGCTGGAAGCCGACTGCCTCAGGTGCGCACCTTTCACTCCATCGGGCATCGGCTGGGACAGAGTCTGGTGCGCTGGGGGGCGCTTCCAGCGCGTCGGTTGATCGAGGGAGAGTGGCAGCGAGAGCGTCTGGCGCGTCAGGTGCTGCAACAGCTGCTCGTTGACGAGCCCGCACAGCTGGCGCTGGCACTGGAAGAAGAGCGAATCGAAGCGCTTTTGCAGTTCTGTGATCTGGTCAAATCGGAATGCCTGCCACCGGCCAGACTCCACGAGCGTGGTGATTACGGTGCCGATACCGAGCACTTCGTGCCGGCCTTTCTGGAGATGGAGCGCCAGATGCACGGGCAGGGCGTCATGACCTATGCCGACCTGCTGTATCGACCGCTGCGGGCGCTGATTCGCGATGAAACGGCGCGAGGGCGTATTCAGGGGCGGCTTGATCACATCATTGTCGATGAGTACCAGGATATTAATGAGGTTCAGCTGCGTCTTTTATCGATGCTGGCGGGCAATAGTGCCAGCGTCATGGCGGTCGGCGATGCCAACCAATGTATCTATGAGTGGCGCGGGGCGCGTCCGGATGCCATGAACGCCCGCTTTAGCGAGCTTTTCGGGGCGCCGACCGATTACCCACTGAGCTGGACCTTTCGTCATGGCCATGCCGTGTCGCTGATGGCCAATCATGTGATTCGCGCCAACAAGGGGGCGGCTAACCAGCTCACGCTATCGGCCCCCGACAATCCCGAGACGCAGGTTGAATGCGACAGCGGCGGCGCACGTCTGATCAATGTGTTAAAGGGATGGCAGGCGCAGGGGCGTGATCTGAAGGAATGTGCCGTGCTGGTGCGCAGCTGGTCGCTCAGTGTCCCCGTGCAGCTGCGTCTTTTAAGAGACAATATTCCCTTTCAGCTGGGACAGCAGGATCGTTTCGTGTTTCGTTTGCCGCTGGTAAAGGCCTTGGCAGGGTATCTGGAGTTGACCCGTCGTCCGGAGCTTTTACAGGACAGCGAGCATCTGCTGTTGCTTTATAGTCAGCCCAGCGCCTTTGTCAGCCAGGAGCGCCTTGCCCCGCTGACGGCTGAACTTGCCCGCACCAATCGCTGGCCCGAGCAGCACATCGTTCTGGACGGCCTGAAACCCTTTCAGCGTCGACATCTTAAAAAGCGCTGGGCACTGCTGCAGAAACTGCCTTCCATGCGTGAGCAGGCGCCTGCTGATGTACTGTCTCATGTCGTCGACACTCTGGAGGCCGAAAAGCTTTTACGGCGTGCTGCAGCCCGGCGCGACAAGGGTGAAGAGGATATCCGCCTGCTGGATGTTCTGATCGAGCAGGCCGGGGAGCTGGCTGACGACCCGGATGCCTTTATTGCACTGCTCAAAAATCCGGTCATTAATCAGGAGCAGGGCGTGTTGCTGTCGACCGTTCATGGTGCCAAGGGGCTTGAATGGCCGCTGGTGGCGCTGGCCGGGCTTAATGAGGAGGATTTTCCTCTCTATTCCAGAGAAAATCCGCTGACGCCTCAGGCGCTGGAAGAGGAGCGGCGGCTCTTTTATGTCGGCATTACCCGGGCCCGCGAACGGCTGCTGCTGCTGTCTGATCCGGCGCCCCATCGCATCAGCCGATTTGTGGAAGAGGCCGCCTTTGAAGACAGTGTCAAAGTGACCCGTGCCATTGCAGCAGAGCCGGAGGCTGCCCCCGGGGTGCGCGACCCGGCGCTGGTTAATCGCTATCTTGAGGGTATCGGTGCTGATGCCTCATGTCGTGCCAGTGCCGGGCAGAAGACACCGGCAATACTTGCGCAGGCCGAGGACTGGCGGCCCGGAGAGCAGGTGCGTCACGCCGTATTCGGAGAGGGGCGCATCGAGCTGGTGGAAGGCGAGCGTGAGCGCTGTGTGCTGGAAGTCATGTTTCATCGGGCCGGCCGTCGCCGGTTAATTGCTTCACGCGCGCCGATCGAGCGCGTCAGTTAAATTCAGGGAGTTTTCATGACCACTGCACTGACAGATGTCACAACACTTCTGATGTGGCAGCGAGACAGCACCCCGCTGGTGATTCTGGACTGTCGGGCGCGACTGGATGACGCCCAGGCAGCGTCACGACTTTATCAGGAAGGTCATTTACCCGGTGCGCTGCTGGCGGATATGAATCAGGATCTTTCCGCGCCGCCGGGCGGTGCCAAGGGGGGGCGTCATCCGCTGCCGTCCCCTGACGCCTGGCAGAAGACGCTTCAGAACTGGGGCATTACGCCCGAGACCCGGGTCGTCGTTTATGACGATCTGGGCGGACAGCTGGCCGCGGCGCGCGCATGGTGGATGCTGCACTGGGCCGGTCACGACAATGTGTTTGTGCTCAATGGTGGACTCCAGGTCTGGCAGGCCGTCGGTGGCGCGTTGGAGCATGACATGGCCGAGTTACCGGCGCCCAGCGACTGGCAGTGTGAATTTCAGCATCAGATGGTGGCCAGTGCCGATGATGTGGCCGCAGGCGATGCCCTGCTGCTCGATGCCAGACCGCCGGCGCGCTATCGCGGCGAAAGCGAGCCGATCGATCAGGTGGCCGGCCATATTCCGGGTGCTGTTAACGTTCCGGGCGCTTCGCTTCTGGGCGGAGATAACTGCATGGCAGAGAGTGAGGTCCTCGAAAGGCTGATACCGGCCACCGGGCAGTCAAGCATCGCCTACTGTGGTTCCGGCATCTCCGCCTGCATGATCATTCTGGCGCATGCCGCGCTGAGCCGGCCGTTGCCAAGACTTTATCCAGGGTCATGGAGCGAGTGGAGCCGTGATCCGGCGCGTCCGGTGGCCACCGATACCAGTGCACCGATAGCCTGATCGACGAAGCATGCATGAAAAAGCCCCCGATGTTTTCAAACATCGGGGGCTTTTTTGTCATTTCCGGTCGGGTAAGTCTCTACATATTAGGATAGCCGGGGCCATTGCCGCCTTCCGGCGTGACCCAGCGGATATTCTGGGACGGATCCTTGATATCGCAGGTCTTGCAGTGAATGCAGTTCTGGAAGTTGATCTGAAAACGGGGCGTGCCGTCGCTGTCCTCGACCACTTCGTAGACGCCGACCGGACAATAGCGCTGGGCGGGTTCTGCGTAGCGGGGCAGATTAACGCTGATCGGAATGCTCGGGTCGCGCAGCTGCAGATGACAGGGCTGATCTTCTTCGTGATGTGTATTGGAAAGATACACCGAGGAAGGCTTGTCAAAGGAGAGCACGCCGTCGGGGCGCGGGTAGTCGATCCTTTCTACGGTGTCAGCAGCTTTCAGCTGCGCGTGGTCTGCAGTGGTGTCATGCAGCACGGGCAGG
Source organism: Kushneria sp. Sum13 (assembly GCF_052692355.1). Lineage (NCBI taxonomy): Bacteria > Pseudomonadati > Pseudomonadota > Gammaproteobacteria > Oceanospirillales > Halomonadaceae > Kushneria > Kushneria sp. Sum13. The sequence goes on along the minus strand of NZ_CP199847.1, from coordinate 1,854,673 downwards.
GGCAGACGCAGTTTCTGCTCCACAAAATTCCATACGCCCCCCATAACCATTCCGAAGCGGTGCATCGCCGGACCAAAGTTGCGATGTCTGGCAAGCGCCTCATGGGCCCAGCTGTCTTTAAAGCGCTTGCTGAAGTCGTCGAGCGTTTGGCCACCTTCCTCGCCGCCAGAAAGCGCTGCGACCACGCTTTCGGCGGCCAGCATGCCGGACTTCATGGCCATGTGAAGCCCCTTGATACGCGAAAAATCCAGCGTGCCGGCATCGCAGCCGATCAAAAGGCCACCGGGAAAGGTCATCTTCGGCAGACTGTTAAGGCCACCCTTGGTAATGGCACGTGCCCCGAAGGCCAGTCGCGTGCCGCCCTTGAGATGACGCGCGATTTCCGGATGGTGCTTCATGCGCTGAAATTCATCGAACGGGGAGAGCCAGGGGTTGTCATAGGCCAGATCCACAATCAGCCCGACCATGACCTGGCGGTCACTGCCGTGATACAGGAAGCTGCCGCCGTGCGCCTCGGAAGACAGCGGCCAGCCTGCCGTATGTACTACCAGCCCGGGCTCGTGCTGCTCGGCAGGCACCTCCCAGAGTTCCTTGAAGCCGATGGCATAGTGCTGTTCATCGCGCCCGGCTGCCAGATCAAAATGCTTGATCAGTTCCTGCCCAAGGTGGCCACGCGCGCCTTCGGCAAAGAGGGTGTGGCGCCCGTAAAGCTCGATACCCGGCTCATGTGAAGGTTTGGAATTGCCGTCATGATCAAGGCCCATATCGCCGGTAATGACGCCGGTAATTTCCCCATGGTTACCAAACATCAATGACTGAGCGGCAAAGCCCGGGAAGATATCAACGCCCAGTGCTTCTGCCTGTTCAGCCAGCCAGCGGCACAGATCGCCGGCACTGATCAGATAGCTGCCCTCGTTGAGCATGGAAGGCGGGATCAGCGCCTCGGGAAAGCGTATCGACCGCTCGCTGTCACGCAGATACAGCACCTCATCGCGCAGCGCCGGGGTATGCAGGGGCGCACCACGGTCCTTCCAGTCGGGAAAGAGCTCCTCAAGTGCGCGCGGATCAAAGGCGGCACCTGACAGGATGTGTGCGCCCACCTCGGCACCCTTTTCCAGTACGCAGACGCTCAGCTCATGCGCCTGCGCATTGGCGGCCTGCATCAGGCGACAGGCTGCGGAAAGACCGGCAACGCCTGCGCCGACAATTACCACATCAAATGACATGGACTCTCTGTCCATTGAGCAACTCCTTGCGTGATTCATCCCCCCATCCTGATGACGTATGGCGTGTTACACTAACGCTTTTGGATGGCAATGATTCTCAGCCGCTTTCGGGAGCAGCCTGGGGGCTGGATAATGCCTGATTATCGCATCAAGTCGGGGTCCGGCCCAATTCGAAGCCTTTTTTTCAGAGGCAATCTGTTGTCTTGAGCTGTTCTGGTCCCCATGTAGACTGACTGTCATCCTGAGAGAACCGCCCCGAAGCTCCCCGTGCATAGAAGATGGGCGGTCATGTTTACGAATTTCGAGATATCCGACACCACGAGGAAGGCATGAAAGTACTCGTCGCCATCAAGCGCGTGATTGATCACAACGTCCGGGTGCGCATCAGGGAAGACCACAGCGATGTGGACCTGACGCACGCCAAAATGGCCATGAACCCGTTTTGTGAGATTGCGCTTGAAGAAGCCGTCCGTCTCAAGGAGCAGGGCATCGCCGATGAGGTGGTGGCTGTTTCCATCGGCGACAAGAGCGTGCAGGAGCAGCTTCGCACAGCCATGGCGCTGGGTGCCGACCGCGCATTGCATGTCAACAGTGACACCGCGGTCGACTCACTGGGCGCTGCTCGGGTGCTGGCCGAAGTGGTCAAGCGTGAAAATCCGGGTCTGGTACTGCTGGGCAAGCAGTCCATCGACAGCGACAGCAGTCAGACCGGCCCCATGCTGGCCGCGCTGACGCAACTGCCGCAGGCCACCTTTGCCTCAAAAATCACCATTGATGGTGATCGGCTGGAGGTCACTCGGGAAATCGATGGCGGGCTGGAAACGCTGGCCATGTCGCTGCCGGCTGTTGTCACGACGGACCTGCGTCTCAACGAGCCGCGCTATGCCAAGCTGCCGGCGATCATGAAGGCGAAAAAGCGCCCCATTGAAAGTCTGGAAATTGACACGCTGGGAGTTGACGTGACCCCACGCCAGACGCTGATTCGGGTCGATATCCCGAGAGAGCGCCAGGCCGGAGTGCGCGTGGATTCAGTGGATGAATTGATTGATAGACTCAAGAACGAAGCGAAGGTGATCTGATGAGCGATACACGTATTCTGGTCATCGCCGAGCAGGAAAAGGGCCATCTCTCCAGCGCGACGGCGCGCGTCATGGACGCTGCTTCACGCCTTGGTGGCGTGGTCGATGTACTGGTGGCCGGCAATCAGGCCAATGAGGCGGCTCAAAAGGCGGCGCGCCTGACCGGCGTTTCCGGTGTGATCAGCGTGGAAGACAGCGCTTTTGATCATATGCTGGCGGAAAACATGGGGGCGCTGATCGTGTCACTGGCCGAGCCCTACACCCATCTGCTGTGCGCCTCGACCACCAGTGGGCGCAATGTCATGCCGCGCGTGGCAGCGCTGCTGGGTGTTGGGCAGATCTCTGATGTCATTGCCGTTGAGTCCGCTGACACCTTCGTCAGACCCATCTATGCCGGCAGCGTGCTGGCCACCGTACGCAGTCTGGATGACAAAAAGGTCATTACCATTCGCCCGACCGCCTTTGAGCCGGTCGGCGAGCAGGACGCGGCCAGCGTTTCAAGCGCGGCCAGTACCGGTGATCAGGGGCTGGCGACCTTTATTGATGAACAGCTGGCTGGCGGTGAGCGCCCCGAGCTGGGTGGCGCCCGTGTGATTATCTCCGGCGGTCGAGGCCTTGGCAGTGCCGAGAATTTCCGCCTGATCGAAGGTGTGGCAGACCGGCTCGGCGCGGCTGTAGGCGCCTCGCGCGCTGCCGTGGATGCCGGCTACGTGCCCAACGACCTTCAGGTCGGCCAGACCGGCAAGATGGTCGCGCCTGAGCTCTACATCGCCGCCGGTATTTCCGGGGCAGTGCAGCATCTTGCCGGCATGAAGGATTCAAAAGTGATCGTGGCCATCAACTCCGACGAGGAAGCTCCGATTTTTCAGGTGGCCGACTACGGTCTGGTCGCTGATCTGTTTCAGGCGCTGCCCGAGCTTGAACGCAAGCTTTGATCCGCGGTCTGAACAATGATCATGAGCCGGCTTCGTGCCGGCTTTTTTGTGGATGGCGTATCGGGCCACTAAAAAGCCGCCCGGCATGGCGATGTTAGCGATGATCATTTGATAATTGTTCTTGTTTCTATTAAGTTGCCCTGGTTATCCGATATCGCATATTCGGATTGTCCCCATTTTTACTGTACGCCTCTTCCTGGAGAATCATGTGAGGACCCACCGTCGTAATTGTTGTCTCAGAGGCGCTGCCTTTTCCCTATTGACGATAATGGCATTACCGACACTGGCAGGGGCGTCGTCACTTCGTGATGAAACCGCGCAGCAGCAGCAACAGCAGCAGGCCATTCAGACGCGTATCGATCAGGCAGATGACGAGACCCGCGAGCTTTTGATCCGCCTTCGCGACGCGCAGTCATCAACGCAGCGGCTGGAACGCTACAACGATCAGCTTTCCTCGACACTGGAGGAGCAGCAGCAGCGAATCGAGCGCCAGCAGCATGCACTGGAAACACTGGGCGAGACCCGTGAGGCGCTGCCAGACACCCTGCAGGACATGCTGGACCGCCTGCGAGCCCTGGTAGAGGCCGATATTCCCTTTCGCCATGCCGAGCGTGTGGCCCGCCTTGACGGCCTTGAGAAAACGCTGGTCGATCCTGCCATTTCCAACGAGAAACGCATGGAGCAGCTCCTTTCTGTCTGGCGTGCAGAGCTTGACTACGGGCGCAATATGGACAGCTGGCGTGGCCAGTTGACACAGGGCAATCAACAGCGCGATGTCCAGTTTTTACGCATGGGCCGTATCGGGTTTTATTACCTTACCCCCGATGGCGAGCAGGGCGGTGTCTGGAAAAACCGGGATCAGCAGTGGCATCCGCTGGACAACGCCGAACGTGCCGAGGTCAACCGCGGTATTCGCATTGCCAATGATCAGCGTGCTCCCGAGCTTCTGTCGTTACCGCTTTCCATTGAACCGGGGCAGGCATCGTCCGAATCCGCGTCGCAGGGGGCATCCTCATGAAGGTGGTCAAACATATGAACGGGCCTCTGGTTGGTGCCGCACTGGCCCTGATGGTGGGCATCTCTCTGCCGGTGTCTGCTGCCGAACCGTCAGCCCCCTCACTGGAAGATATTGTCCAGAACTATCAGCAGGGTTCTGCCCAGGCGCAGCAGCGTGATCTGTCGCGTCTCAATACCCTGCTGGATGATCGGGAGCAATTAAAACAGGCCGTGACAGACGCCGAGGCAAGTCAGCAAAAGGCGCAGGCGCGTCGCGACAGCCTCGACAGCACCCGAAAGCGTCAGGAAAAGGCCATTGCCGACATCAACGAGCGGCGCAGCAGTGAAGGCGACGATCTTCAGCCCATGTTTGATCGCTTGCACCATGAGATCGACGATACCCGGGAAAGCCTGCACAACAGCTGGTTGACGCTGGGCAGTGATATTCGCCTGCCGTCGCTGGACGACTCAAGCATTGCCTCCACCGAGGATCTCGAGCAGTACGCGCAGTCGATGAGCCAGCTGATCGCGCGCAGCGCTCAGGGCGAACACCTGCAACTGCCCGTGGCCGGAAAAAACGGCGATATTACCCAACTTGACGTGGTGCGTCTGGGGGGCATGAGCGCGTTCAGTGAAGGCGACCTGTTGCGGGCGCCAGCAGATGATCGACCGTTGGCCGTGGCAGCGCATACGCCGGGCAGTGTCTCAAGCCAGCTCGAAGCGCTGGCCGGTGGTCAGAGCGATATCATGGCCCTTGATCCTACCAATGGTGAGGTGCTTGACGCGCTGGCGCAGCAGCCTTCGCTGCTCGAGCGCATCAAGCAGGGCGGTGTGATCGGCTACATCACGCTGGCGTTGGGGGGCGTGGGTCTTTTGATTGCCCTGGCCCAGTTTGTATGGCTGGCGCTGGTCAGTGCGCGTACTCGTCGCCAGATGCACCAATTCGAGGATCTACGCAGCGATAATCCGCTGGGGCGCGTGCTCAAGCGCTTTGGGCAACAGCAGCGCTACCATGAGCCGGAAGTGCTCGAGGCCCGAATGGATGAAATGCTGCTGGCCGAGCAGCCAGGCCTTGAGCGCGGTCAGGCGGTCGTCAAGGTGATTGCTGCCATCGCTCCCCTGATGGGGCTTCTGGGTACGGTCACCGGCATGATTGGTACCTTTCAGGCCATCACGGTGTTCGGCAGCGGCGATCCCAAGATGATGGCCGGCGGTATCAGTCAGGCACTGGTGACCACCGTGCTGGGTCTGGTCGTGGCCATTCCGCTGTTGTTTGCCAACACCGCCCTCAACAGCCGCAGCCGCCGCCTGATGAACCTGCTGGAGCGACAGGCCAGCGCCCATCTGGCGGATCGCATGGACGAGCAGCACTCAGGGCTTGAAGCCGAAACCCGTCTGCATGGAAGTGCCACATGATTGAGGCGCTGGTGCATCCCATTGCACGGCTGGCCAGCGCCGGTGGCCCGGTGCTGGTGGTCATTGCCCTTGTCGCCGTGCTGCTGTTTACGCTTGCACTTGAACGGCTGATCTACTGGCAGTGGCGCTATCGGCGACAGCGCCAGGCACTGATTACCCGCTGGCAAAAGCGACATGAGCATGTCAGCTGGAGTGCCCGTACGCTGCGTGAATGCTGGTGCGGCGAACTCATCAGTGCGCTGAGAGCCTCACTGCCGTGGCTGAAGCTGCTGGTGGCCCTGTGCCCGCTGCTGGGGCTGGTGGGTACCGTTACCGGCATGATCCAGGTGTTTGATACGCTCTCCATCACCGGTGTGGGCCAGGCGCGCAGCATGTCGGATGGTGTGGCCCGTGCCACGCTGCCCACCCTGGCTGGCATGGCGGTGGCTGTGGTGGGCATCCTTTTTACCAGTCGGTTTGAACATATCGTGCGACGTGAAGATCAGTATCTTCACGATCGACTGACCCGAGCCACGGAGATCGATCATGCGTAGACGGCGAACTCGCATGGAAGAAGACACGACCGCTATCGACCTGACGCCGATGCTGGACGTGGTCTTCATCATGCTGATCTTCTTTATCGTCACCACCAGCTTTGTGCGTGAAAGCGGGGTAGACATTGACCGCCCCGAGTCGAGTGAAGCGACGCAGCGCAATGACACGCAGGTACTGGTGGCCATTACCTCGGAAGGGGCGGTCTGGGTAGACGGTCAGGCCGTGGACAGCAATGCCGTAGGTGATCGCGTGCGGGAAGCGCTGTCGGGAAGTGACGGCAACGTGGTCATCCAGGCCGATCGCGCCTCACAGACCGGACTTTTGATCCAGACCATGGACCGCATCCGTCAGGCGGGTGTTGAAAATGTGGCGGTGGCGGCGTCGCGAGGAGAAAACTGATGCGTCAGGCGCTTGCGCTGCTGGGCGCGCTGGCCCTTGCACTGCTGCTGTTCTGGGGGCTGGCGTTGATGGTCGCCCCGCCCGAGCCACGTGAAACGCCTCAGGAGACCATGACCATGTCGATCGTTGACGACGTGGCCGCGCCTGCCAAAGCGCCCGAGGCTTCGACCGATATCGCTGCGGCCGCACCGCCTCCGCCACCACCCGCGGCACCGGCGCGACCGGCGCCGGCGCCCCAGCCGGCCGAGGACGTGCAAAGTGATATCCAGCTCAAGACACAAAAGATCAGTGAACCTCAAGCGCCGGACGTCAAGATGAATGATGATCTACCGGAACTTGACGTCGAGCGGCCCGAGCCGACACCTGAACCAAAACCCGAGCCCAGGCCACGTCCGACACCGACGCCGCCCAAAAAGCAGACCACGCCCACGCCATCGTCTCAGGGCGCGCAGCAAAGCGAGCAGCAGGGTGAGCAAAGTGGGGGGACGCCGGAGGGGGCAACGGCTCAGGGCGGCGGCGTGGTACAGGCACAGCCTACCAGCCGGGTGCAGCCGGAATACCCCATGCGGGCAAGACGGCGGGGTGAAGAGGGCTTCGTCGAGATGAGCTTTATCATCAATGCCGATGGCAGTGTCGATGAAAGCTCCATTCAGGTCACGGCATCAGAGCCCGGCGGAGTATTTGACAGCGCTGCCCGTGATGCCATCGAGCAGTGGCAGTTCCCATCTCGTGATGCGCCTGCTCGTACGCGTCAGCGGCTGGTCTTCAAGCTGAGGTAATGCCATGTTTCGACACTATTGCCTTCGTCGTGTGAATCAACGGCAGGGCCGTTTAAAAGCGCTGATGGCCATGGGCATCAGCCTTGCCATGCTGTTGGGCGGCGAGCAGCGGGCTCTGGCCGCAGGCCCCGCACTTTCCCAGCAGAGCATCGACAGACTGCAGGGGCTTGAGCGCGAGCTTTCCGCCGGTCACTACCAGCAGGTTGTGGAAACGGCGCGTTCTCGCGCCGCCAGCGCTGGCAGCCGCCATAGCGATCAGTGGGCTCGTGCACTGTATCTACAGCTGGCGGCCAGTGCTGCACAGCGCATGGATCAGCCCGGCAGGGCGGCCGATCTGCTCTATCAGGCGCGTAGTATCGATACGGCGCCTCTGACACAGCGCCTGCAATGGCTCGAGCAGGAAGCGAAGCTGCGATTGAAGGCCGGCCAGCTTGATCAGGCGGCGGCGCTGTTTGATCGCTGGCAGGGTCAGGCATCGCTGACGGTGGATGATCTCTGGCTGGGGGCGCGCATTCATGCTCGTCTTGAACAGTGGGATGACGCCCTTCACTGGGTCACCCTGGCCCGCCAGGGGAACTCAATGTCGGACAGTGATCAACTGGCCCTGGCTGCGAGCATCTATCAGCAGGCCGGGCAATTTGAAGCAGCCTCTGATGTGGTCGAAGCCCAGCTTGATCAGGATGACAGTGACCCGGCCCGCTGGCAGCAGGCGGCTGCCCTGTATCAGCGCATCGGCCAGCCCGGCCGGGCCGCAGCGCTCTGGGAGGCTGGCTGGCAACGGGGTATTCTCACGGGCGAGAAAGCGTTACTGACGCGGGCAGAACTGCATATGGCCGGTGGGACGCCGGCGCGTGCTGCCGAGATGCTCTCGCAGGCGCTCGACAAGGGAGATCTCGAAGACAGTGATGCACACCGTCGGCTGGTGGCACGGGCCTGGGCGCAGACGCGCGATCATCAAAAGGCATTACAGGCCTGGCAGGTGGTTGCCGAGCGCACCGATGACGCCCACGACTGGTACATCCTGGGGGATCTCGCCTATGGCTGGGGAATCTGGTCGCAGGCCGAGCAGGGATTTGCAAAAGCGCGTGAGAAAGGGGCAGACAATCCCGGCCAGTTATTGCTGATGGAAGGGGTTGCGGTTTACGAGCAGGGCCATCTTGATCAGGCGCAGCAGGTTTTTCGTCAGGCCGAAAGGTTTGATGACAGTGCCGATCAGGCAGGCCAGTGGCTGGCGCTGATCGATAATGATCAGCGGGCGGCCGACAGGTCTTCATGAAGGCTCATGCGTTGAAAGACACCCGGCCCGCAACAGGGCGGGCCGGGTAGTGGGTCATCGCTTTTGATACGCCGCCGGAAGCGCTACTCAACTGCCAGCGTGGTCCAGACCGGGGCATGATCGGAAGGCCGCGTCATGGCGCGCAGTTCATAATCGATGCCGGCATCCTGCACGCGGGGCGAAAGCCCGGTGCTGGTCAGGATGTAATCGATGCGAAGCCCGCGTCTGGGATCGCGCTCAAAGCCCTTTGAGCGGTAGTCAAACCAGCTGAACAGATCGTCGCGCTGCGGATAACAGCGACGATAGCTGTCTTCAAGCCCCCATGAGGTCAAACGCTCGAGCCAGCTGCGCTCCTCGGGCTGAAAGCTTGTCTTGCCTTCTCTTAACCAGCGCTTGCGGGCGGGCTCACCAATGCCGATATCGATGTCGGCAGGCGAGATATTGAAGTCGCCCATGACCGCGATCAGTTCATTCGGCTGGTGGTTTTGTTCCAGATGGCGCGAGAGCTGGTCATAAAAGTGACGCTTGTTGGGAAACTTGGTCGGGTGATGAAGGCTCTCGCCCTGCGGAAAATAGCCGTTGTAGACCGTCAATGGCCCGGCAGGCGTATCGAGGGTCACCGCAATCATGCGGCGTTGCGCCTCATCGTCATCATCCGGCAGTCCAGGCTGCACCTGCGTTGGCGCCGCCCTTGTGAGCATCGCCACGCCGTAATGACCCTTTTGACCGTGATAGTGCACGTGATAGCCGAGACCGGCCACGGCATCGAGGGGAAACTCGCTGTCCTGAACCTTGGTCTCCTGCAGGCCGATGACATCGGGTGCATGAGCCTCGACCAGCGCTTCAAGCTGATGCTGGCGGGCGCGAATACCGTTGATATTGAATGAAACCAGGCGCATGTCAGCTGTCTTGTGATGAATCGGTCGAGGCGTTGGTGTCCTGCGAGTGCAGCGGCAGGGTCATGGCCTCACGGCGCTGTCGCTCCAGCTTGCTGGCGGCCTGCGCCTTGCGCTGGTCGCGTTTTTTGGCCGCAAATCGCGGCGTGGACTGTAACTGGTCCGGATTGTCATGCCGCCAGCGGCGGTAATCCTTGCGCTTGCCGGTACGGATGGTCACCTTGTCGGCCAGCGAGCGCGTCTTCTTGCGACGGGTCATAAAAACCTCTCGTGTCTCGCCTGAAGCAGTGTGCTGCAGTGGCGTGCAGTTTAACAATTTGCGCGCGCGCTGGCTTGCCCCTGACACGGTTGATGCACAACTCGGTCGGCGGTGCTGATACAATGGCTCGGTATCTTGTCTATTCATCTCAAGCCAAAGTGATCGCAGCATATGAGTGAGTCGGAAAACTCTCAGCCGGCACAGACGTCGGCGGAGGCTCCCGCCAATGCCAATCGTCGGCCCAAGCGCCGCCGTCGCAAGCCCCGGCGCAGCCAGTCCCGTAACAACGCTCAGACCGGCAGCGTGCAGGAAAACCAGGCGTCAGGCAGCGAAGGCTCGAATGCCCTGCCGGAAGTCACCGCCGTGGCCGGCAAATGGCGTTTTCAGGATTTTAACCTGCCGATGCCGCTGATGCAGGCCATTGCCGAGCAGGGCTTCCATTACTGCACCCCGATTCAGGCCGAAGCGCTGCGCCATACGCTGTTGGGTGGCGACGTGGTTGGCAAGGCCCAGACAGGCACCGGCAAGACCGCGGCCTTTCTGATCTCGATTCTGGCCTATTTTCTGGAAGAGCCGGCGCCGGATGGCCAAAAGCCCGGGGCACCCCGAGCGCTGATCATCGCGCCGACGCGCGAGCTGGCATTGCAGATCGAGAAGGATGCCAGGGCGTTGATGACCCATACCTCGTTGAGGGTGGCCAGCGCCGTGGGCGGCATGGATTACCAGAAACAGCGTCAGAAGCTTGAAAAGCCGCTGGACATTCTGGTGGCCACGCCCGGACGTTTGCTCGACTTTCATCAAAAGCGCGACGCCGACCTTTCCCAGGTCGAGGTGCTGGTGCTTGATGAGGCCGATCGCATGCTGTCGATGGGATTCATTCCGGACGTCAAGCGCATCATTCGAGCCACGCCAAAAACCGAGGAGCGCCAGACCTTCCTGTTTTCGGCGACTTTCACCCAGGACATTCTCAACCTGGCCAGTCAGTGGACGCATGAGCCTGCGCATGTCGAAATCGAAGTCGATGCCAGTGCAGCGGCCAACATTGACCAGCGGGTATATCTCGTCAGCGACGCCGAAAAATTTACCATTCTCAGGCGGTTGATAGAGCGGGAAAAGCTGGAAAAGGTGATGGTCTTTGCCAATCGACGTGATCTGGTGCGAAAGCTCGATGATCGTCTGCGCAAGGCAGGCATCAATGTGGCCATGCTGTCAGGCGAGGTGCCGCAGAAAACACGTGTGAGCACACTCGAGCGTTTCCGTGAAGGCAAGGTTGCCGTGCTGGTCGCCACCGATGTTGCCGGCCGTGGCATTCACATCAACGATATCAGTCACGTGGTCAACTACACGCTGCCCGATGACCCGGAAGATTACGTTCATCGTATCGGACGAACCGGCCGTGCTGGTGCACAGGGGACCTCGATCAGTTTTGTTGGCGAAGAAGACGGCTATGCACTGCCGGAAATCGAAGCCTACATCAAGGATCGGCTCCCCTGTCAGCAGCCACCGGCCCATCTTCTTACCGATGACTGACCACGCCGTGTACCACAAGGCGGAGAGGCACCGTGCTCGACGACGCGCTTAAACGCGATATTCAGGCGGCCTATCGACGCGTGATTGAAGCGCGCTCGCTCAGGCCCCGCTATGGTCAGCGCCTGATGATGGCTGAAATCGCCCGAACGCTTGGTGACATCAAGACCGACGAGCAGGGCAAGCGTGTCAGTCAGGAGCATGTCTGCGTGCTGGAAGCCGGTACCGGTACCGGCAAGACACTGGCCTATCTGCTGGCGGCACTGCCCATTGCCAAGGCACAGGGCAAACGCCTGGTAGTGTCCACGGCGACTGTCGCCCTGCAGGAGCAGGTGCTCCATCAGGATCTGCCGATGCTCAAGGCCAGCAGCGGGCTCGATTTCGAGTATGCGCTGGCCAAGGGGCGCGGGCGCTACGTCTGTGTGGCCAAGCTTGATCAGCTGATGGATGGGGTAGAAGACAACCCGACCATGTCGCTGTTCGAGCAGAGCCTGGTGAGCAGTCAGGAGGATATTGGTGAGCTGGCCCGGGAACTGGCTGAAGCCTATGGCAGCGGTGAGTGGCAGGGCGATCGTGACAGCTGGCCACAGGCCATTGCTGACCCGCAGTGGCGCCGCCTGACGGTCGATCATCGCCAGTGTACCAATCGGCGCTGTGGGCACTTCGGCGCCTGCGCCTTTTTCCGTGCCCGGCGCGGCATGGATGAGGCCGATATCATCGTGGCCAATCACGATCTGGTGCTGGCCGATCTGTCGCTGGGTGGCGGCATTGTGTTGCCCAACCCGAAGGATACGATCTACGTCTTTGACGAGGCTCACCATCTCCCGGACAAGGCGCTTGAGCACTTTTATCACCGTCAGGGGGTCAATGCGGCGATGCGCTGGCTGGGCCAGCTCAAGAAGTCACTGACGGACCTCAACACAGGGCTTGGCGCACAGCACACGATTGCCCGTCTGCTGGGGCAGTTCCCGGAGCTTCTGGCCAGCATCGAGCCCCGGCTCGGCGACGCCTTTCGACTGGCACAGCCTTTGGCCGAGCGCACGCCCGAGGACAACGAGCGGCTGCACTATCGCTTTACCATGGGCCGGTTGCCGGCGGCCTTTCGTGATCTGGCCCAGCAGCTTGTCACGCCCTTTGCCGAGCTGTCGCGGCATCTGGAGACCATCAGCGATATCCTTCGTGAAAGCCTTGATCCGGACAAGTCAACGGGGCTTGCCCGGGAGCAGGCCGAGGCCTGGTTACCGCTGATCGCGCTGGTGCATGGTCGCGCTCTTGAGGCGCACGCGCTCTGGCAGGCCTTTGGTGCTGATGAGGTCGAGGATGCCCCTCCGCAGGCGCGCTGGCTGACATTTGAGCAGCGCCCGGGCGAGGCGGAGCTGACCTTTTCGGCCAGCCCCGTGAGTGCTGCCGAAACACTGGCCCGCTATCTGTGGGGCAGCTGTCACGGCGCAGTGCTGACGTCCGCTACCCTGACGGCACTGGGGCGCTTTGACCGCCTTCAGGAGCGGGCGGGGCTTGCGAATCGCTATCGCTACCAGAGTTTGCCCAGCCCGTTTGACTACTCGCGTGCCGTGCTGTCAGTGCCGCGTGAGGCCGTTGACCCGGGGGATCGCGATGCGCACGAAAGTGCCATCGTCAACTTTATTGAAAACCTGGGTGAGAGTGAGGCGGCACTGGTGCTCTTTTCGTCACGCAAGCAGCTTCGCGCAGTCGTGGCCAGACTCGACAAGGCGCTCGCGCGCACGCTGTCCCAGGATGACATGCCGCGGCGGGAGCTGATCGAGCGCCATCGAAAGCGCATCGATGAAGGGAAGGGCAGCATCATTCTCGGACTGGCCAGCTTCGCTGAAGGCATTGACCTGCCGGGTGACTATCTGACCCATGTGGTTATCACGCGCCTGCCCTTTGCCGTGCCTGATGACCCGGTAGGGGCGACGCTTGCGGAATGGATCGAGTCGCGAGGGGGCAATCCCTTTATGCGCATTTCAGTGCCCGATGCCTCGATCAAGCTGGTGCAGGCCTGCGGGCGATTGATTCGCAAGGAAGTCGATACCGGTCGGATCACGCTGCTCGATCGGCGCGTTCTGACCCGTCGCTATGGCCGGGCGCTTCTGGATGCCCTGCCGCCGTTTCGGCGGGAGATTGAAGGGGCGGGCGCACCTGCCGCCCCCCTTGCTTCCTGATCAACATTTCTGATCATGATCAACAACAGGACATAAAAAACCCGGCCATGGCCGGGTTTTTTATGTGCGCTGTGTGCTTGAGCAGTGCTGCCTAGCGCTGGCGCGCCTTGAGCGGCTCGCTCAGCTTGTTGTCGACTTCCAGCAGCAGCTTCTCGGTGGTTTCCCAGTCGATGCAGGCATCGGTGATCGACACGCCATATTCAAGCTGTGCCGGATCGCTGGTCAGCTTCTGGGCACCCCAATTAATGTGGGATTCAATCATCAGCCCCATGATGGAGGTGTTGCCTTCCAGAATCTGCTGGGTGATGTTTTCAACCACCAGCGGCTGCAGGGCCGGATCCTTGTTGGAGTTGGCATGGGAGCAGTCGACCATGATATTGGTCTTGAGGCCTGCCTTTTCCAGCTCCTTCTCGGCCAGAGCCACGCTGACGCTGTCATAGTTGGGCTTGCCGTTGCCGCCCCGCAAAACGACATGAGCGTTGGCGTTACCGCGGGTACGAATGACGGCGACCTGACCCTTCTGATCAATCCCCAGGAAATTATGCGGCGAGGCGACAGAGCATAGCGCGTTCATGGCCACATCCAGGCTGCCATCGGTGCCATTTTTGAAGCCGACCGGACCCGAGAGACCCGAGGCCATCTCGCGATGCGTCTGTGACTCGGTAGTACGTGCGCCGATGGCAGACCAGCTGATGCAGTCCTGCAGATACTGCGGCGAGATCGGATCCAGAGCTTCGGTGGCCAGTGGCAGGCCCATTTCACAGAGTTCAACGAGCAGGTTGCGCGCCAGGTGAAGCCCTTTCTGGATGTCAAAGGAGTCATTAAGGTGCGGGTCGTTGATCAGTCCCTTCCAGCCTGTCGTGGTGCGGGGCTTTTCAAAATAGACACGCATGACGATAAACAGCGAGTCACTGACACGTTCTGCCAGCGCTTTCAGGCGTTTGGCATAATCCTGTGCGGCTTTTGTGTCATGAATGGAGCAGGGGCCGATGACGACAAGCAGGCGAGGATCCTCACCGCTGAGAATACGTTCGATCGTGCGACGGCTCTCGATAACGGTGCGCTCGGCTTCCTCCGACAGGGGAATCTCGCTTTTGAGCGCCTCGGGCGTGATGAGCACATCCTGAGAGAGAACGTTTAGATTGTTGACCTGTTGCTGTGACATGAGCGTGCAATCCGGCAGTGCTTGGGAGTCAAAACGAAGTGTGATCTGCATGATACGTGGCTGGTGGAGAATACTACCATGGAACCCGGACACTTTTTTGTGGTCTCAATACTTTACAGTTTCCGGGAGTTTCGTATCCGGTAGAGGGATGTCGACTTGATGAGGCGTCGATAAAGGGGAACACTTACGCCATGGATCAAGGCCCGGAGCTTTCAGGTTATCACTATGATTTTAATTGTTTGTTACTTTCCTGACGGGCCTGAAAAGACAGGTTCGAAGGGGTTGAACCCTGTCGTTGCGGGGGATCGCGAATGGGGTTAAAGGAAACGGATCACCAGCTGGTCGAGCGGGCACAAAAGGGGGACAACCAGGCCTTTGATCTTTTGATACGCAAGTATCAACACAAGGTGATTGGTCTGATAGGTCGCTACGTGCACGACCAGGCAGAAGTACATGATGTGGCACAGGAAGCCTTCATCAAGGCTTACCGGGCACTGGGACGCTTTCGTAACGAAAGCGCCTTTTATACCTGGATGTATCGCATCGCCATTAATACGGCGAAAAATTACCTTGTCGCCCGTGGACGTCGTCCACCCAACAGCGACATGGATATCAGTGATGCAGAAGTGCTGGATCAGAGCGGGCGGCTGGCAGATATCGACACGCCCGAGTCGGCCATTGCGCGTGACCAGCTCGAGAAGGCCGTATTCGAGGCCATCGAAAATCTGCCCGAGGATCTGCGAACGGCCATCACGCTTCGTGAGTTCGACGGCCTTTCCTATGAGGACATTGCCAGCATCATGCAGTGTCCCGTAGGGACCGTGCGCTCACGTATCTTTCGTGCCAGAGAGGCCGTGGACAACCGAATCAGGCCGCTGCTTTATCCGGAGCAGCAGGACGACATGGTACGTGAACACTGATGCCTGCCATGAAAGGATCCATGAACAGGAGAATGGCTGTTGAGAAGTGAGCCATTGGTAAAACTTAATCGATTTTGGACTGTCTACCATAGCGTGACGATGCGTCACGACAGGTTTGAGGGTGTCTGGGTATGAATCAGAAAGTACGGGAATCCCTTTCGGCATTGATGGACGGCGAGTGCAGCGAGTTTGAAACTCGCCGTGTGCTCAAGTCGCTGTCTGAAGATGCGTCCGAAGAGGCCGATACCTGGCGTCGTTATCATCTCATGCGCAGCGTCATGCAGCGTGAGAGCGCCATTGATGTATCGACCGACCTGTCTGCCTCCATCCGGGCGCGCCTTGAGCAGGAACACATGGAAGAAGGCGCCGTGAGTCAGGAAACACACCGGCGTACGGTGCCGTTTTCCTTCATGGGCAGCGCTGCCATTGCGGCCGCTGTCAGCCTGATGGTCATGACCGGGGTTCAGGTGTATCGGGCCAATACGGGCGTGGAAAGCGTGCCCGGCAGCGGCGGTACCAGCAGCCTGGCGTCAAGTGACGCGACCCTCAATAACGGGGCCGTGGTTGGCGGTGATGGGGCAATGGCGTCGCTGGCGGCCTTTCGTGGCACCGGTGCCGAGAGCGGTAACGTGATGCCCATCGGTGCACAGACGTCCTGGTTCATGGCGCCGGGCGAAGAGGATGCGGCGCGCAACGATCGCCAGCAGGCTGAAGTGCTTCAAAACTATCTGAATCGACATGTCGAACAGGCAGGCTATCGCAGCAATGTCTGGATGGCGAACATGCAGGGGCTGGCACCTGCCAGCGGCGAGTAAGGCGGACCTTTAAGCAATGCGACAGTGGTTTTGTGCTTCTCTGATGGGCGCTGTGCTGTTTTCTCCCCTGTCTGCCGTTCAGGCTGATGCCGGCGAGCCTGGCAGCAATGGCAGGGCACAGATCTCCTGCAGTCAACTGGACCAGGAGGTGGGTGACAAGGGGGATCAATGGTTCAGGCGCAGCCTGGTGGCCGAGCGTTGTCATGCCTTTCAGGCGGTGGCACTGCGGCTGGGCATGGGGTCGCTTCGCACCTTTCTCTTTGAGCATCGTATTGATGACGGCCAGGAGCAGGAGCGCATCCAGTTTCTTGACGGTCCTGCTGAAACCATTGAGCACCAGGGGCACTCTCCCGGACTCTGGTGGACGCAGCGCCCGGATGGTTCTGCGCATCTGGCCTCGATTGATGACACCGTGGAGCAGCTTCAAAAGCATTATGATTTCAGGCTGATTGCGCGCGATGTTGTCGCCGGTCGCAGGGCCGTCGTGCTTGATGTAACGCCTCGCGATGACCAGCGCCTGCCGCATCGGCTATGGCTGGATATTGCCAGTGGGTTACCGCTTCGACAGCAATTGTTGAATGCTCAGGGACAGGCCGTGGATACCGTGCAGATTGTGCGCATCGACTCGCTGGTACGCGCTCAGGGGAAAATTTATCTTCAGGAACCTGACAGCGATGACATGCTGGATGCTGCCTGGCAGCCGGACTGGTTGCCGCAGGGATTTTATCGCCAGCCGGCAGCACTTGATGTCACATTGAATGATGCAAGCATTGAGCGCGAAATCTATAGCGATGGTCTGGCAACGCTCAGTATCTTTGCCGGCCCGGTCAAGGACAACACGGCCCTGCGTGAAGGGGTTCATCAACTGGGCAACTTCCGTGCCGCTGCACGTCATCTGCAACACGATGGCCAGTCATGGCAGGTCATTGCCGTGGGGGCCATGCCGGCAAGTGTGCTTACCCATGTCGTGTCTCAGGTACATCTGCAACCGGCAGAGGATGGCGGACAGCCAGCCAGTAGTGAGACGTCTCCCTGAGTGGTCAGGTGGGGCACGCTGAGCTTACCCGAGAGAACATGGTCAGATTAGCCGGAACAGATCCGCCAAATTGCCGAAATCAAGAAACTTAATTCATCCTTAAGGGTCTACAGGGTGTTACAGGGCGAGCCTGCTCTTTCTGATGATGTCTGTCTCTGCTACCGCCATAGCCAATATGAGTATCCGGAGTCCCAAGATGGCCGATCTCTTATTTAATGACCTGACCGCTACTGATGCTTCTTCCCGTCGCTCGCCTGTCTATCGCTGGCAGGCCCTGTTTTTATTGATGCTGTTGATGACAGCGCTCATGTTCCTGTCCTTGCCGGCCAGAGCCGTTGAGCAGAAAAATGGATTGCCGGATTTTACCGCACTGGTTAAAAGCGCTGCTCCAGCCGTGGTTAATATTTCAACGACCCGGGAGGCGGCTGCGCGCGCCGGCATGATGCCGCCCAATCAGCAACTGCCAGACATCTTTCGTCATTTCTTTGGTGATCAAATGCCGCCCGGATTCGGCGGCATGCCTGACCAGGGGGGAAGCAGAACGCTGAGCTCACTGGGGTCGGGTTTTATCATCAGTGATGATGGTTATATCTTGACCAACGCTCACGTGATCGATGGTGCTGATACTGTCACGGTCCGGCTCAACGATCGTCGCGAGCTGAAGGCTAAAGTGATCGGGCAGGACCAGAAAACGGATATCGCCCTGATCAAGGTGGATGCCAGCGGTCTACCCACGCTCAAGATGGGGGATTCAGACGGCCTTGAAACCGGTGAATGGGTTGCCGCCATCGGTTCTCCCTTCGGTTTTGATCACTCCGTGACGGCCGGGATCGTCAGCGCCATCAACCGTACCCTGCCGACCGACAGCTACGTACCCTTTATCCAGACCGATGTGGCCATCAACCCGGGCAATTCGGGTGGGCCGCTGTTTAATCTTGATGGTGAAGTTGTCGGCATCAATTCCCAGATATTCACGCGCAGCGGCGGCTTCATGGGCGTGTCCTTTGCCATACCGATCAACGTTGCCATGGATATCGCCGACCAGCTCAAGGACAACGGCCACGTTGATCGAGGCTGGCTGGGTGTCGTCATTCAGCCGGTTTCCGATGACCTTGCCGACTCCTTTGGCCTGGACCGTGCCCGCGGTGCCCTGATTGCCGATGTGGCGCCGGACAGTCCGGCGGCAAAATCGGGCCTGCGCTCCGGCGATATCATCCTCAAGGCTGGAGACAGCGACATCGATACTTCTGATGCGCTGCCGCGTCTTATCGGTCGTGTATCTCCCGGTGACAGTGTCGACCTGCAGGTACAGCGTGATGGCAAGGAGCAGACGATCGAGGTCACGGTGGGACAGTGGCCTGACACTGACGGTAATACCGATGACGTCACTCAGGCCGGCAATGACAGCATTGGGCTGGCCGTCTCTGGCCTGAGCGCCGAACAGCGCCAGCAGCTGGGGATCGATGCCGGTGTGCTGGTTCAGCAGGTGGCACCGGACAGCGCAGCTGCACGTGCCGGGCTACAGCCGGGTGATGTGGTGGTTGAGCTGGCAGGCAAGCCGGTGGATTCCGTCAGTACGCTGCGCAAGCTGGTCGGTCAGCTCAACGACAAAAAGGCGGTTCCCGTGCGTATCAATCGCGACGGCGCCACGCTTTTTGTTCCATTGAGGCCGGGTTCGCGTTGATCGTTCGTTTCAATCGAGGGGGCCCCGGGTGGGCCCCTTCATGTGTCACCTGACGCGTATTGCTTTCAGGGCGTCCATCAAGGCACTGCCTATCACCTGATACGCCAACACGCTACAATGCGCCCATTTTCGGCCATGGACAGTATCGGCATTCAATCCGGCACTGACCTTTCATGGCTTACGACGCTTTAACAGGTGATCACCTCGAATGACGAATGACGCAAGCAACGGGACGCTGAAACACATCCGCAACTTCTCGATCATCGCCCACATCGACCATGGCAAGTCGACACTGGCCGATCGTATCATTCAGATTTGCGGCGGGCTGACCGAGCGCGAGCTCAAGGAGCAGGTGCTCGACTCCATGGAAATTGAGCGTGAGCGCGGCATCACGATCAAGGCGCAGTCGGTCACGCTGGATTACAAGGCCGAGGATGGCACGGTCTATCAGCTCAACTTTATCGATACTCCCGGGCACGTTGACTTTTCCTACGAGGTATCACGCTCGCTGTATGCCTGTGAGGGGGCGTTGCTGGTGGTGGATGCCGGGCAGGGCGTCGAGGCGCAATCGGTCGCCAACTGCTATACCGCCATCGAGCAAGGGCTTGAAGTACTTCCCGTACTCAACAAGATGGATCTGCCTCAGGCCGACCCTGAAAAGGTCATCCACGAGATCGAAGAGATCATCGGCATCGAGGCCGCCAACGCGTCTCGCGTTTCGGCCAAGAGCGGTCTTGGCATGGAAGGTCTGCTTGAGCAGCTCGTCCAGGTCATTCCGCCGCCCAGGGGTGATATTACCAAACCCGTTCAGGCGCTGATCATCGACTCCTGGTTTGATAATTATCAGGGGGTGGTTTCACTGGTTCGTCTTTTTGACGGTACGCTCAAAAAGGGCGAAAAGATCCTGATGAAATCCACCGGGCGCGAGTGGGAAATCAACGATATCGGCATCTTCACACCGCGCCAGACCAGCACCGGAATGCTGCGTGCCGGCGAGGTTGGGTACATTGTTGCCGGTATCAAGGATATCCATGGTGCCCCGGTAGGCGACACCATTACCCACGCCAAGACACCCCAGGTCGAGCGTTTGCCGGGCTTTCAGAAGGTCAAGCCGCAGGTGTACGCCGGCATGTTCCCGATCAGCTCCGATGACTACGAAGATTTTCGTGATGCGCTCGAAAAGCTCGCGCTCAACGATGCCTCGCTGGATTACATCCCGGAAAACTCGGATGCTCTGGGCTTTGGTTTCCGCGTCGGATTTCTGGGCACATTGCACATGGAGATCGTGCAGGAGCGTCTGGAGCGGGAATACGATCTCGATCTGCTCACGACAGCGCCGACCGTTATCTATGAGCTTGCGATGGAGAGCGGAGAGCTTTTGTACGTCTCCAACCCCTCCAAGCTGCCCGACATGTCTTCGGTTCAGGAAATCCGTGAGCCTATCGTGCGTGCCAATATTCTGGTGCCTCAGGAATACGTGGGTAACGTCATCAACGAATGTGTGGTTCGTCGCGGTGTCCAGCTCGACATGCAGGTGCTGGGCAGTCAGATGCAGCTGGTTTACGAACTGCCAATGAGTGACGTGGTGATGGATTTCTTCGACCGATTGAAGTCCATATCGAAAGGGTACGCTTCGCTGGATTACAGTTTCGAGCGCTTCGAGGCTGCCAAGCTTGCACGCCTTGATGTATTGATCAACGGCGAGCGCGTTGATGCGCTGGCCACCATTGTGCATCGCGATCAGTCGCATCATCGTGGCCGCGCTCTGGTCGAAAAGATGCAGGAAATGATCCCGCGTCAGATGTTTGATGTGGCCATCCAGGCAGCACTGGGGGGGCATGTCGTGGCACGTTCCACCGTCAAGGCGTTGCGCAAGAACGTAACGGCCAAGTGTTATGGCGGTGACGTGTCGAGAAAGCGCAAGCTGCTGGACAAGCAAAAGCAGGGTAAAAAGCGCATGAAGCAGGTCGGCAAGGTCGAGATCCCGCAGGATGCCTTCCTGGCCGTACTGAAAGTCAATGATTGAGCGTAGCGCAGGCTTCGCTCCCGTGAGTCGGGAAAGCACGTAATGGATTTTTCACTTCTGCTGGTGGTAGCCGTCCTTGTGACCGGGGCGATCTGGCTGCTCGATATCGTTGTACTGCGCCGCAGGCGCAAGCCCTCTCCGGGGGGCAGCCGGCCGCCGGGAGAAGTGACCCATGACACTGCAGTGCCCGGGGCGCCAAAGGAGCCCTGGTATGTGGACTATTCCAGAGCCTTTTTCCCGGTGCTTCTGGTGGTGCTGGTACTTCGCTCCTTCGTCATTGAGCCCTTCCAGATCCCGTCGCGCTCCATGGAGCCAACGCTTGATGTGGGAGATTTCATTGCCGTCAGCAAGTTCTCCTACGGCCTGCGCCTGCCGGTGATCAACACCAAAATTCTGGATATCGGCGAGCCCGAGCGTGGCGATATCATGGTGTTTCGTTTTCCGGGAGATACCTCGGTCAACTACATCAAGCGCGTGATCGGCGTGCCGGGAGATCGCATTCGCTATCAGGACAAGCAGCTCTACATCAATGGTCAGCCGGTTCGAAAGGACCTGCTGGATGACAATAGCGTTGATGATACCCAGGCGCTTTACCGAGAGTATCTCAAGGGCGCCGAGCATCACATTTTCAATAATCTGGATGCGCCCGGTCCGCAGATGAGTGAAGTCACCGTTCCGCCCGGTCACTATTTCATGATGGGCGACAACCGCGATGACTCCAACGATAGCCGCTACTGGGGCTTCGTGCCGGAGGAGAATATCGTGGGACGTGCCTTTGGCGTCTGGATGCACTGGAACGGTGGCCTGCCGGACTTCACGAAGGCCAGACTGCTGCACTAAAAGTGTCTCCCTTTCTTTCCGTCGGAAGGTTCTGATGGAAAATCCCATCTGACAGAAGCTGTCGAAGGACAGCTTCTGTTATCATTTATGCCTGTTTCATTGATCAAAGCGACTATCTCGTGAGCAGTTCCCTCAAAATCCTCAGCGACCGTCTCGGCTATCGTTTTGACGACAAGAGCCGTCTTGAACTTGCCCTGACGCACCGTAGCTACGGCGGTGCCAATAATGAGCGGCTCGAGTTTCTGGGCGACTCCATCGTCAATTTTGTCGTGGGTGAGGCGCTTTATGCGCGTTTTCCACAGGCACGCGAAGGGCAGCTATCAAGACTCAGAGCGCGGCTTGTAAAGGGAGAAACGCTGGCCGAACTGGCACGCGAATTCGAACTTGGCCAATTTCTGCGCCTGGGCTCGGGTGAGATGAAAAGCGGCGGCCACCGACGCGATTCCATTCTGGCTGACGCTGTGGAAGCCATCATCGGCGCCATCTATCTTGATAGTGACATGGTCATTGCCAGACGCTGTGTGCTGTCCTGGTATGAGGCTCGGTTGAACGCACTCAATCTTGAGGATACCCAAAAGGACCCCAAGACCCGGCTGCAGGAGTTTTTGCAGTCTCGCCAGATCCCTCTGCCGCGTTACGAGGTGCTCAATATTGAAGGGGAGGCTCACGCCCAGCAGTTTACGGTCAGCTGCCATGTAGACGTGCTCAAGGCACCGACCAGTGGCTCCGGTGCCAGTCGACGCCACGCCGAACAGCAGGCAGCCGAGCAGGCGCTGGCACTGATCGAGTCGGCCAGGCGATGATTGCTCGCCCTGACACGCCTGACCCCTCACACGCCATACTTTCAACACCGGACACACGTTAACGTGGAGCATTTCATGAACGATATCACCACGGACGACTCTCCCGAATCCGGTGCGACCACGCGCTGTGGATTTGTGGCCATTGTCGGCCGCCCCAACGTGGGCAAATCAACCCTAATGAATCGCATTCTGGGTCAAAAGATTTCCATTACCTCACGGCGCCCGCAGACAACCCGTCATCAGGTCATGGGCGTCAAGACAGAAGCCGACATGCAGACCATCTATGTGGATACGCCCGGTATTCACATCATGCAAAAGGATCGCAATCGGGCCATCAACGCCTTCATGAATCAGGCGGCGACTCAGGCGCTGAGGGACATCGACTGCGTGGTCTTCATCGTGGATCGCACGAAATGGACCAATGAAGATGATGTCGTGCTCGAGAAGCTCTCTCACGTGCAGGCACCGGTCATCGTGGCCGTCAACAAGGTGGACTGGATCGAGGACCGTGCCAGGCTCATGGAATGGCTTGCCGAGCTTGAAAAGCGCCGCAACTTTGCCGCCATCGTGCCGATCTCGGCGCGTCATGGCACCAACGTTGAGGCACTTGAAGCCGAAGTGGCCAAACATCTGCCTCAAAATGTTCATTTCTTCCCCGAAGATCAGATTACCGATCGCAGCCAGCGCTTTCTGGCCGCCGAACTGGTTCGTGAAAAGGTCATGCGCCAGCTGGGTGACGAGCTGCCCTACCAGATGACCGTGGAAGTCGAACAGTTTCGCGATGAAGGCCACATCATTCACATCCATGCCCTGATGCTGGTCGAGCGCGATGGTCAGAAAAAGATCCTGATTGGTGAGGGGGGCGAGCGCATCAAAAAGATCGGTCAGGAAGCCCGTCTGGAGATGGAAAAGACCTTTGACTGCAAGGTCATGCTCAAGCTCTGGGTCAAGGTCAAGCGTGGCTGGTCCGATGATGCCCGTGCTCTGAAAAGCCTTGGTTACGATCTGGACTGATCATGGAACTGCAGCCGGCGTATCTGCTGCACCGCCAGGCCTGGCGTGAAACCAGCGCACTGGCCGATATTCTGACGCTGCGTGATGGCCGTATACGTGCCGTGGCACGCGGCGTCATGCGTCCGGGCAGTCGAACGCGCCATCGGCTTCAGCCCTTTACACCGCTGCATTTGACCTGGCAGGGGGAAGGCGAGCTGAAGACGCTGAGAGTCATCGAATCCCAGGGGCCCGGGGCCATGCTGGCAGGAGAGGGGCTTATCTGCGGGCTTTACGCCAATGAGCTGATGACCCGTCTTTTACCGTTATCGTTGCCGGTCGATACCCTGTTTGCCTTTTACGCCGCGCTGCTTGAGGCCTTGCCCTTTCCCGAACGCCGCAGCGGTGCGCTCAGGCGTTTTGAGATTACGCTGCTTGAGGCGCTCGACAGTGAGCCGGTCTTTCTTGATGAGCAGGATCGACCGCTGGCGCGTGAAGGCCGCTATCTTTATAACCCTTCCCTGAAGCGGTTTTACCCGGCGCCCCCGGACGGGCCTGCCTTTGATGCGCGTGCACTGGGCTGGCTTGCCCGTGGAGACTGGGATTCCCCGGGGCTTGCCGGTACTGCGCGCGTGCTGACGCGCCAGGCGCTGGCGCCACTGCTGGGAAGTCGAGCGCTGCGATCGCGTGAACTGATGAATGAACTGATGCGTCGCCGCCGAACCGGCGTGCACTGAAGGAGAACCCCATGTCTGACCAAGTCGCCAACAACCTGCCACCCCGAATTCTGCTGGGCGTGAATGTCGACCATATTGCGACGCTGAGGCAGGCACGTGGCACACGGTTTCCTGACCCGGTGCAGGCTGCCCTTGTCAGTGAAGAGGCCGGCGCTGATGGTATTACCATGCATCTGCGTGAAGACCGCCGCCACATTCAGGACCGCGATATCGAGCTTGCCATGCAGATGCTCAATACGCGCCTCAATCTTGAAATGGCCGTGGACGAGGAGATGATCGTACTGGCCGAGCGTCTCAAGCCCGCCAATGTCTGTCTTGTGCCTGAAAAGCGCGAAGAGCTGACCACGGAAGGCGGACTTGATGTGGTCGCTGGCGGTGAGCGCATTCGCCATGCCTGCCAGCGGCTCAAGGCCGCCGGCTGTGAGGTATCGCTGTTTATCGACCCCGAGCCTGATCAGATTCGAGCCGCCTTTGATGCCGGGGCTCCTGTCATCGAGCTGCACACCGGTGCCTGGGTGGAAGCGTCACGTGAAGACAGTGATGTCGAGCTTGCCCGTATTGCTGCAGCGGCGGAAATGGCCCACACCCTTGGCATGACCGTTAACGCCGGCCACGGGCTTCACTATCACAATGTAGAAGCCATCGCGGCCATGCCCTGGTTTCATGAACTTAATATCGGCCATGCCATTGTGTCGCGTGCGGCATTGACTGGTCTTAATGATGCCGTTCGCGAGATGAAGCGTCTGATGGTTCAGGCGCGCACCTTCAGCACGTTCGAGCAGCCGACCTGAAGACGTCAATCCCCAAGACAATGCGTTAAGCGGGCCGCGCTATAATAGGCTCTTTTCTGGCATCCCGTTGATTCTGGAGCGCTGCATGGATTACCCCACAATTGAATCCACCATCGGGCATACCCCGCTGGTGCGCCTCAAGCGCATCCAGGTGGGCAGCAACACGCTGCTGGCCAAGCTTGAAGGTAACAATCCTGCCGGCTCGGTCAAGGACCGCCCGGCACTGTCGATGCTCACCCACGCCGAGGCGCGTGGTGAGATTGCCCCCGGTGACACGCTGATCGAGGCGACCTCAGGCAATACCGGTATTGCGCTGGCCATGGCCGCCGCCATTCGCGGCTACAACATGATCCTGATCATGCCGGATAGCGCCAGCAGCGAGCGCAAGCAGGCCATGGCAGCCTACGGCGCCCGACTAATCGAGGTCACAAGGGATCAGGGCATGGAAGGCGCACGAGACATGGCCGATGCAATGATTGCCCGTGGCGAAGGCAAACCGCTCAATCAGTTTGCCAACCACGACAATCCTCTGGCGCACTTTGAGACCACTGGTCCCGAGCTCTGGGCGCAGACAGGGGGCAATATCACCCATTTCGTCAGTTCCATGGGCACGACCGGGACCATCATGGGCGTGTCGCGTTATCTGAAGTCGAAAAATGAGGCAATCCAGATCGTGGGCCTTCAGCCCGAGGATGGAGCCAGCATTGCCGGAATCCGGCGCTGGCCTGAAGCCTATCGTCCGAGCATCTTTGAACAGGCACGGGTCGATAGAATTCTCGACATCGGACAGCAGGAAGCCGAAGAACACATGCGGCGTCTGGCGCGTGAAGAAGGCATTCTGGCCGGGGTTTCCTCGGGCGGTGCACTGGCCGGTGCCCTTCGTATTGCGCGTGAAGTCGACAACGCCGTGATTGCCTTTATTGTTTGTGACCGGGGAGATCGTTATCTCTCCACCGGTCTTTATGCCCCGGAGCAGCACTGATCATGGCCATGTTGGGACAGCGTCGTCAGCAGCGCCCCGCGACGCGAAAGCGTCTGGAATCACCGGGTGCCAAACGTGACGACGAAGGCAGTGTCGTGATCGAGCGTCTGGCACATGATGGACGAGGCGTGGCGCACAATCTTGATGGCAAGATACTTTTTATCGAGCAGGCGCTGCCTGGTGAAGAAGTCGAGGTGGCCGTGCATACCCAGCACGGTCGGTATGATGAAGGCCACGTGCGCCGAATCCTCAAGGCATCCGATGAGCGCGTGACGCCGGGCTGTGCCCATTTTGGCCGCTGTGGTGGCTGTGATCTGCAGCATCTGGCGATCGAAGGCCAGCGTCGACACAAGCAACAGGTGCTTCGTGAGCATCTGGCGCGTCATGACATCACACTGCCCGACCCGTTATCACTGGCGGCAGAGGCGTGGGGATATCGCCGACGCGCACGGCTGGGGGTTCGGGTCGGCAGCGATGATCGCATCCATATGGGCTATCGCGTCCGTGGACAGGATCGTCTGTTCAATATCGAGCAGTGTCCGATTCTCGATCCACGCCTTGAGGCGCTGCTTCAGCCGCTCAGAGCCCTGCTCGAAACGCTGGAAGTGCCGCGGCGGGTAGGGCATATCGAACTGGTGGCCGGTGATGATCATGTCATGATTACCCTGCGCCAGCTTCGTCGTGTTCCCGGTGATCTGGCACGCTGGCAGCAGTTTGCTCGTGAGCAGGATCTGCTGTTGAGTCTTCTGTGCGGCGAAGGTGAAAAGCCGGTGGCAGAGCGTCTGGACGACAAGCCTGACGTCTGGCCGCACTACCGAGCGCTGCCTGGTGATGATGCTTTGAGCATCCAGGTGCAAAGCGGCGATTTTCTCCAGGCCAATGCCGGGGTCAACCATCAGCTGGTCGCGCAGGTGCTTGACTGGGCCGAGGTTCACCAGGATATGCCGGTGGTGGACCTGTTTGCTGGGGTGGGTAACTTTTCCCTGACGCTTGCCGCTGCCGGAGCGCAGGTAATCGCCTACGAAGGTCGAGAATCCATGGTGCAGCGCCTGCGCGATAATGCCGAAAGCGCTGGCGTGTCGGCACGCATCGAGGCGCGCTGTACGGATCTTGCCAGTGCGCCGCCGGGCCTTGAGACGGCATCACTGGTCGTGCTGGACCCGCCCCGTGCCGGTGCCCAGGGCATCTGTCAGGCACTGGCGGAAAGCGGGCCGTCGCGGGTGCTTTATGTGTCCTGCGAACCGGCCACACTGGCACGCGATGTGCATCTATTGGTAAGCGGTGGCTATCGTCTGGTCAGGGCAGCAGTGGCCGACATGTTTCCGCAAACGGCACATCTTGAATCGCTGGTGCTGCTCGAGCGTCAGCCTAAATAAAAGACATGACGGGAATCGCGTTACATGGTCAAGGTTCGCGAAGATCAGCCGCTCGATGCCGATGGACGGGTCGATATCACGACCTGGATGACCCATCTTCAAGGCGAAGTCACCCTCAAGGACCCGGCCGAGCTTGAACGCGCCTGTCGGTTTGCCGCGAAGATCAATCAGGAGGCTGCCAGCCAGCAGCCTGCCTGGCGTGACATCTATTCCGCCTTTCGTATCGGCCTTGAAATGGCCGATATCCTCAGTGAGCTCAAGCTTGATCAGCAGGCCATCACGGCTGCCGTGCTGTATCGCAGCGTGCGCGAAGGGCTGACGCGCATTGAAGTGATCGAGCGCGAGTTCGGCTCTGAAGTCTCCAGTCTGATCGATGGCGTGCTGCGCATGGCCGCCATCTCTCAGCTGCAGGCGCCGGATCAGGCCATGACGCAGCACAATCAGCAAGAGAACCTGCGCAAGATGCTGGTGGCCATGGTCGATGACGTGCGGGTGGCGTTGATCAAGATTGCCGAGCGCACCAGCATGTTGCGTCAGGTCAAGGATGGCTCTCGCGAGCGCGCCCTGCGTGTGGCGCGCGAAGTCTTTGATATCTATGCGCCGCTGGCACACCGGTTGGGGATTGGCCAGATCAAGTGGGAGCTCGAGGATCTTTCCTTTCGCTACCTGCATGAAAGTGATTACAAGACCATCGCCAAACAGCTGGCAGAGAAGCGGCTGGATCGCAATCGCTACATCCATGATGTCGTGGACACGCTCAAGCGACTGCTCGAGGCGCAAAACATCACGCGCTACGACCTCTCCGGACGTGCCAAGCACATCTATTCGATCTGGCGCAAGATGAAGCGCAAGCACATCGACTTTTCACAGGTCTACGATGTGCGCGCCGTTCGGGTGCTGGTGCCGGAAGTTACCGATTGCTACACCGTGCTGGGCATCGTGCACTCCCTCTGGCATCACGTTCCCAACGAGTTCGATGACTACATCGCCAATCCCAAGAAAAACGGCTATCAGTCGCTGCATACGGCCGTCTTCGGGCCCGAGGGCAAGGTGCTGGAAATCCAGATCCGTACCTTCGCCATGCATGAGGATGCCGAGCTTGGGGTGTGCGCGCACTGGCGCTACAAGGGCACTGATGTCGACTCCAAAAGCCGCAGCTACGAGCAAAAGATTGCCTGGCTGCGTCAGGTGCTGGAGTGGCAGGAAGAAGTGGGCGAGCTGACCGATCTCACCGAAGGGCTCAACTCGGATATCGCCCCGGATCGCATCTACGTCTTTACCCCGGAAGGCCATGTCATCGACCTGCCGCGGGTGGCCACACCGATCGACTTTGCCTACCGGGTGCATACGGAAGTAGGCCACCACTGCCGTGGCGCGAAGGTGGATGGCCGCATCGTACCCCTGACCTACCAGTTGAAGACCGGGCAGCAGGTGGAAATCCTCAATGCCACCCAGGGCGGGCCAAGTCGTGACTGGCTCAATCCCTCGCTGGGATATGTCTGTACCTCGCGGGCGCGTGCCAAGATCCAGTCCTGGTTCAAGCTGCAGGCACGCGAACAAAACGAGGAAGAAGGGCGGGTTCTGCTGGAGCGCGAGTTTCGTCGTCTGGACCTGGAGCGTCTGGATCGAACGCGACTGGCCCAGGCGGTCAATTACAACACGCCCGAAGACATGTACGCCGCCATTGGTGCCGGCGATCTGCGTATTGGCCAGGTGCTCTCCCAGGCGCAGCATCTTTTCGGTGAAACCGAAGACGTCGATGAGCTTGATCGTCTGCTGGCGCGACCGCGGCGCCAGGGCGTGCGTGAAAGCACCGATACCATCACCGTGCTCGGGGTGGGCAACCTCAAGACGCAAATGGCCAACTGCTGTCATCCGGTGCCGGGTGACGACATCGTAGGCTTTATCACCCAGGGGCGCGGCGTCACGGTACATCGCCAGGACTGTCCCAATATCCTGCAGCTTCGAAGTGATGAGCCCGCCCGTGTGGTTCAGGTGGAGTGGGGCCAGCAGCAGCCGATTCAGTATCCGGTGGATATTGAAATCAAGGCATGGGATCGCTCCAATCTGCTGCGCGATGTCACCGGTATTCTCTCCAATGAAAAGGTCAACGTGCTGGGTGTGAACACGTCGACCAACCGTGACGATCACATGGCCACACTGAAAATCACCCTCGAGGTATCCGGTCTGGATGTGCTGTCAAAAGTGGTCAACCGGATCGGGCAGCTGACCAATGTGACCGATATTCGTCGACTGCGTCAGGGCGGGGGCAACCTGCAGTAGTCTCGGCGGGCTGCCATTTTCGGGATACAAGGATCCTTTGATGCAAGACACACACCGCTATACGCTTGATGATCTGCTGACACTGATGCAGGTACTGCGTGACCCGCAACAGGGCTGTCCGTGGGACGTTGCCCAGCACTGGGAATCGATCGTGCCTCACACGATTGAGGAGGCTCATGAAGTGGCCGACGCCATCGAGCGGCGCGCCTTTGACGAGTTACCGGGTGAACTGGGAGATCTGCTGTTTCAGATCCTCTATTACGCCCAGTTTGGCCGTGAGGAAGGACGCTTTGATTTCCACGATATCGTCCATGTACTGACGACCAAGATGGTCGCCCGCCACCCGCACGTCTTTCCCGATGGCCATCTCGATTCGCGCCGACAGGGCATGCCCGCGGCCAACGTGGACACTTCCGAGGTCGGGCAGCGCTGGGAGCGTCGCAAGGCCGATGAGCGTGACGCGCGGGCGGCAACCTCGCTTCTTGATGATATTCCGCTGGCACTCCCGGCACTGACGCGGGCCGGCAAGCTCTCAAGTCGTGCTTCCCGGGCGGGTTTTGACTGGCCCGATCATCGCGGTGCGCTGGACAAGGTTCGAGAAGAGCTGGCCGAGCTTGAAGTTGAAATTGACGCCGGTCATCAGGAGAACATGAGTGCAGAGCTCGGCGATCTTCTCTTTGCCGTTGTCAATCTGGCCCGCCACCTGAATATCGATCCGGAACAGGCACTTCGGGGTACCGGCAAGCGTTTTGAAAGCCGCTTTCGCCATGTCGAAAATGCCGTGCGCGCCAGTGGACAGGCCATCGAAAGCACCGAAATCGATCGCCTGGAACGTTACTGGCAGGACGCCAAGCGCATCGAACGCGAGTCGTGATGATGATGGTCTGCGACTTCGACTTTGGTCGTAAGTCATTGTTGTAGTGTTGTTGTTGTTCCCCGACCGCGTCAGGCTCTTGCTTCCTGTCATGAGCCTCGCGGAGTCTTTCATGCAACACGTTTCTTCTTCTGACCCTGAAGGTGTCTCTTCAGGGGAGGCCCCCACTAACGATCAAGCGCTGGAAGACAATGTGCTTCATGCCTCCCTGCGTGAGCATGTGCGTCTGCTCGGCGACAGTCTGGGACATACCATTGCCGACGATCTAGGCACCGAGTTTGTCGACCAGATCGAGAAGATTCGGGCACTGGCCAAAAAGGGTCGCAAGGACGCCGGTGCGCGTGCCGAGCTGATCGACTATCTGCGAGCCCTGCCTGAGGAGCGCATGCTGCCGGTCACGCGCGCCTTCAACCAGTTTCTGAATCTGGCCAACCTGGCCGAGCAGCACTATCGCGGCCGCTTTCGGCGGGTCGAGGATTATCGCCCGGGCACGCAGCCACGCCTGGACGAGCTGCTCGAACGTCTGACTCAGGCCGGACATGACGGTGAGGCGCTGCTTGAGCGGATTGCCTCAATGCGCATTGAGCTTGTGATGACGGCGCATCCGACCGAAGTCGTCAGGCGGACCCTGATTCGCAAGTACGATGCCATCGAGACCTGCCTGCGGGAAATCAATGGCAGTGAAGAGTATCCCGAGCGTGTGGATCAATTGCAGGGCCGGTTGAACGAGCTGGTCAGTCAGGCCTGGCACACCAGCGAAATTCGCGCCGAGCGCCCAACGCCGGTCGATGAGGCGCGCTGGGGGCTGGCGGTCATCGAACAGTCGCTGTGGCAGGCGGTACCGGCCTTCTATCGCGAGCTGGATCAGCTGCTGCTGACGCGTGCCGGCCGTCGTTTGCCGCTGGAGGCTGCCCCCATTCGGTTTGCATCATGGATGGGCGGTGATCGCGACGGCAATCCCAATGTGACCTCAAGCGTGACACGTGAAGTGTTGCTGCTCGAGCGTCACCGCGCGGCGGAAAGCTTTCGGCGCGACGTTCAGCAACTGCGCCTTGAGCTTTCAA
The DNA here is from genome assembly GCF_052692355.1 of Kushneria sp. Sum13. Classification (NCBI taxonomy): domain Bacteria; kingdom Pseudomonadati; phylum Pseudomonadota; class Gammaproteobacteria; order Oceanospirillales; family Halomonadaceae; genus Kushneria; species Kushneria sp. Sum13. Next base: position 1,822,782 of record NZ_CP199847.1, on the reverse strand, counting down.
TGTGGAAGGCCACGCCCGAGCTGATAGAGCTGGCGGGCGGCCCCTGTCCCGAGCCCTATCGGAAGGTGCTCAGCGATCTGGAGCAGCGACTGGCGGCGACCCGTGACAAGGCCCAGATGATCTGGGAAGGGCACGGCTGGAGCGGCGAGCGGCCCACGGTGGATACCCGTGAGGCATTGCAGGCACCACTGGAGGCCTGTTATCACTCTCTGATGGCCTGTGGCCTCGATGTGATCGCCAACGGAGCACTGCTGGATACCCTGCGCCGGGTGGCCTGCTTTGGCACCACCATGACGCGTCTGGATATCCGCCAGGAATCTACGCGTCACACGCAGGTGTTCGAAGAGTTGACCCAATACCTGGGATTGGGCAACTACGCCGACTGGGACGAACCGGCCCGACGCAAATTCCTGCTTGATGAACTGAACTCGCCGCGCCCGCTGATTCCTGCGCAGTGGCCCTGCTCGGGCGATGTGCGCGAGGTGCTCGATACCTTTGAGGTCATTGGCTCGGAGTACAGCGAGGCCTTGGGCTCCTACGTGATCTCCATGGCCGGTCAGGCCAGCGACGTGCTCGCGGTGGCACTGCTCATGAAGGCAGTGGGGGGGCGGGTGAGCCTGCCCATCTCGCCGCTTTTCGAAACGCTTGACGATCTTGATCGTGCCGGTCACGTGATCGATGACCTGCTTGGCATGTCGGAATATCAGGCGCTGATCGATGCCCGTCAGGAAGTGATGATCGGCTACTCGGATTCGGCCAAGGATGCCGGGCAGCTGGCGGCAGCCTGGGCGCAGTATCGTGCTCAGGAGCGGTTGGTCAAGGTATGCGATGGGCACGGCGTGACGCTGACGCTTTTTCACGGCCGTGGCGGTACGGTCGGACGTGGGGGCGGTCCGGCGCATGCGGCCATCCTTTCCCAGCCACCGGGATCGGTGCAGGGCAGTCTGAGGGTGACCGAGCAGGGCGAGATGATTCGCTTCAAGTTCGGTCAGCCCAGAATTGCGGTGCGCTCCATGGAGATTTATCTCAGCGCGGTGCTTGAAGCCACACTGTTGCCACCGATCGAGCCGAAGCAGGAATGGCGTGAAGAGATGGATCATCTGGCCCGCCGCGCCCACCAGGTGTACTCGGGCATCGTGCGGGAAGATCCGGCCTTTGTGCCCTATTTCCGGGCCGTGACACCGGAGACGGCGCTTTCCGGCCTGCCGCTGGGCTCTCGACCGGCCAAGCGTCGTGCCTCTGGCGGTGTTGAAACGCTCAGAGCCATTCCATGGATTTTTGCCTGGACACAGACACGGCTGATGCTGCCGGCCTGGCTGGGCAGTGATGCGGCCTTTGCCGAGCGCAGTGACAGCGAGGAGGGCATGGCGCGGCTGCGCGAAATGATGAACGAGTGGCCTTTCTTTGGCACATTTCTGGACATGCTTGAAATGCTGCTGGCCAAGGCCGATGCCGAAATCAATGCCTATTATGAGGAGCGTTTGATCGATGATGACGATTCTCGCGCTTTGGGCACCTCACTGCGAGCGCGACTCGAGGGGCTTGAAAAAACACTTTTGCGTATCCGTGAGCAGGAACATCTGCTGGAACATGCGCCGATGATCCGTCAGGCCGTAGACGTGCGAAATCCCTATATTGATCCGCTGCACGGCCTGCAGGCCGAACTCCTGTACCGAAGCCGGGAGCATGAGGGCAATATGTCGCCGGATCTGCAGCGGGCCCTGATGGTCACCATGGCCGGCATTTCGGCAGGGCTTCGCAATACAGGTTAAGCATCGCTGCAGGGGCAATGACACGAAGCATGGATAAAGAATTGTGTTGTTGACCTTGAAAAGCCGGCGTTGGCACCTAATGTCTTATAGGACGTGCACAGGGGTGGCCCGCCATTTCCTGTGCCCTCAACTTGATGATGATTGCGGGCAGGTACATGCAGTCGTCAGTTTAAACCCGCTCAGCGAGCGAATAAGGAGTTTGACCATGGCTTATAAGCTTCCCGAACTGCCCTATGCATTTGATGCACTCGAGCCCCATATCGATGCGCAGACGATGGAAATTCACCATGGCAAGCATCACAACACCTATGTGACCAATGCAAACGCTGCGCTGGAAAAGATTCCTGAAGATCTGGCAGGACTCGAAGCGCCCGAGCTGCTCAAACAGCTGGATCGCGTTCCGGAAGAGCAGCGCACCGCCCTTCGCAACAATGCCGGTGGCCATGCCAACCATTCACTGTTCTGGGAAATCCTGACGCCCAACGCGCAGGGCCTGAAGGAATTTCCGACGCTGATGAATGACATCGAAAAGACCTTCGGCAGCGTCGAAGCCTTTGCAGAGAAGTTTGAAACGGCTGCCAAGGGCCGTTTCGGCTCTGGCTGGGCATGGCTGGTGGTTAAAAATGGCAAGCTGGAAATCGTTTCCACTGCCAACCAGGACAGCCCGCTGGCCTCCGCCACTTACGGTGGCCATGATGCCACGCCGATTCTGGGTGTAGACGTGTGGGAGCATGCCTACTACCTGAACTACCAGAACCGTCGTCCTGACTATCTCAAGGCGTTCTGGAACGTTGTGAACTGGGCAGAAGTTGAAAAGCGCTACAACGCTGCGAAGTAAGCACCTGATGCGCTGACAGACCCGTCTGTCTGCAACCCGCCCTGGCCATCGCCAGAGCGGGTTTTTTTATGGGCACTCGTTGGATGGGGCACTCATTGATGACGTGACAGACCAGGCGTGACCCGACGCCCTGCACCGGTCGTTATTGTTTGGTACGACCTTTTGAAGTGCTTCGTCCAGTGCTTTTACGGGCGGTTGACGTCGAACGCCGCGCACTCTTTTTGCGGCGAGCCGGCGTTTTTTGGTGGCCATTCGAGGTGGGCTGCTCACCTCCGGCCTGCTGCATGGCCTGATCAAGGCGTGCGGCATCGACGGCACTGACCAGTGTGTTGAGTTCGGCGGCCATGTCATCAAGAAAGGAGGTCAGCGTATCGCTGCCTTCTCGCACGCGTGACAGGCGCTGCTCCCAGAGCGCCGTTCGCTCGGGCCCGGAGAGACTTTCGGGCAGGGCATCGATCAGGCCACGACCGCGTTGGGTCGCGCGAATGGCGCCTGACTGGCGGTAAACATACTCACGGGTCAATAGTGTCTCTATCATGCTGGCCCGCGTGGCCTCTGTCCCCAGACCGTCCGTTTCCTTAAGCGTTGCCCGTACGGTGTCATCGGTCACATAGCGTGCCACATGCGTCATGGCATTGATCAGGCTGGCATCGGTAAAGGGCTCTGGCGGCCGTGTCTGGCGCGTTTGGACCTCGCACTGCGTGACCCGAGCGTTATCGCCCTGCGTCATGGCCGGCAGGGTGGCATCGTCATCGGGCGTATTAAAAAGCGCGCGCCAGCCGACCTGAAGAATTTCGCGGCCCTTCGTCATGAAGAGCTCTTCAAGGGCTTCTAGCGTGACGCGGGTATCCCGGTATTCAAAAGGGGGATAGAACTGGGCCAGCACGTTGCGTACCACCAGCATATAAACGTTTTGCTCCTCTCGGCTCAGGGTCTGCCAGCTCGGCGTCTGTCCGGTCGGTGCAATGGCGTGGTGGGCGCCGATCTGCTTGTCGTTGAAGGCACGTGATACGCGCGTGGTATCAATGCCCGCATGCCACTGTTTGAGGGTGTCCTCGCCCTGGCAGGCCCTTTGCAGCGTGGCATCGATGCCCTTGAGATAGTCTCGTGGCAGATAACGACAGTCCGAGCGCGGGTAGGTAATCAGACGGTGCCTTTCATACAGACGCTGGGCACAGTCGAGCACCGACTGCGCCGACATTTTATAGCGTCGCGCCGCATCGATTTGAAGTGTTGAGAGCGAGTAGGGCAGCGGCGCGCTCTGACGCTGATGCTTTTGTTCAACGCTTTTGATGATGGCGGGCTGGTCGGGCAGTTTCACTGCCAGGGCCTGAGCGGGTGCCGCATCCAGAAGGCGACCCTGATCATCAAGGCGATGTTGTTCGCCCGGCTGCCACCAGGCGCGGACAGTGCCATTGCGCGTGGCAAAATCGGCCCATAGCGGATAGAAGTCGACCGGCTGAAACTTCTCGATGGTTCTGTCACGGCGCACGATCAGGCCGAGCAGTGGTGTCTGTACCCGACCGATGGAGAGCACGCCCTTGATGCCGGCCTGCTGGCCGGTCACCGTCCATGCCCGGGTCAGATTGATGCCATATAGCCAGTCGGCCCGGGAGCGGGTCAGAGCGGCCTGATAGAGCGGCTGAAAACGCGCATTGTCTTCGAGTGCCTGCCAGGCCCGCTTCACGGCGGGCGTATTCATGTCGCTTATTAGAAGGCGCTCGACCGGTCCCTTCCAGCCCAGATACTCAATGGTTTCCTGCACGAGCAGCTGGCCTTCGCGGTCGGGGTCGCCGGCGTGGACAACCCGGTCTGCCGACTTGATCAGGCGGCGCAGGATGGCAAGCTGCCCGCGGGCCTTTGGTCGAGGGGTCAGCTTCCATTTCGAGGGGATAATGGGCAGATCATCCAGTCGCCAGCGCTTCAGGCGCTCATCGTAGGCTTCCGGTGCGGCCTGTTCGAGTAGATGGCCAAAGCACCAGCTGACCGTGATGTCGGTGCTGCTCAAGGCGCCTTCCGATTGACTGAAGCGCCCGGGAAGCGCCGAGGCAATGGCGCGACCCAGCGAGGGTTTTTCGGCAATAATCAGTTGCATAATTTCAGTTCAATGCCCTTTTGGCCTTGATCAGTGCCCGGTACCAGCGCCTTGGTACGGTGCCAATGCCCGCCGGGCGCTGGCTGAGCAGGCTGATGTTGCGATGGGCGGTCTGGTCGATGTTGGACAATATGTTCAGCGTTGAGGGACGCGCCCCGTACTGTCGGATCAGAAACTCGATCGCTTCGGGTTCAAGGGCCACCCGGTAATGGCGCACCAGAGCAATCGCCAGTGATTCGGCGCTGCGAGACAGATCATCGTTGATCTCGTTGACCATGGCGGCCCCGAGGGCGGTCTTGGCCGCCGCCGACAGGTCTGGTTCAAGATGACCGAAATAGGCCGCGTTGGTGGCATTGATGGCCCGCTGGACTTCCGGGCGTGACAGATGAATATACGGTTCGAGGGCCAGAGCGATCTCGATGGCCAGGTGCTTGGCCATGGCGATATGGCCGCTGGCGGAGGTCTCCTGCGGACCATGGTCCTGCTGGTGGTAACGTTCACGGTCTGCGCGAGTGTTATTGAGATAGCGCGCCAGGTGGCGGCAGACGCGTGCCTTTTCGCCATCGGTCAGTTCGATATGGTTTTCATGAATACGAAGCCCTCGCTTGCCCGGTCCAACCTGCAGATGGGTGGCCTTGTCGTTCATCTGTTCGGTAATGGCTTCCCAGCGCTGTGAGTGACGAATGAGCGTGGCATGGCTGCGGGCGATCTGACCATAGTTTTCCTGCACGCTGCGAAAGAGCTTCAGGGCATTGGTTAAAATTTCGGCACGCTCGCGCAGCTCCGGGCGCAGGTCGCTGCGACCGTATTGCACGCCACTGGCCAGATGCTCGATCTGTTCGGCAAGCGCATCCATGGCCTGGCGACAGCGGGCGGTGAGGGTCTCGGCGCGAAGGCCGGCGGCAGCATCCTCGACCAGCGTGCCCGACTGCTCTGCAAGATATACGGTCAACGCCTTGAGACGGGAAAGACCGGTAGCCTGCTGGATGCGATAACGAGAGCGGGTCTGTTCAAGGGCATCGAGCGCTCGGGCCAGATGCCACCGTCCGCGATACTCAAAGGTCAGCATGGGAATGCGACGACCGCAGAGCAGCTCAAAAGCCAGAATGATCATTTCCTCGACGTCCTGCAGCGTCATGAGCAGGGCGTTGTCCTGCTCGATGGCGGCCAGCACGCGTTCGATGAAGTTCTCATCGCGCGCCACACCCTGGTGCAGATCCGGTGCGCGTCCAGCAAAGCGGTCACGCAGCAGGGAAATGGCCTCCGGTGCCACGTCGGCCAGTTCGTTGAGCCGTGGGTCGATATGGTCACGATACAGGGCGACCAGATCACGAATGCGGGACTGCATGCCGATACGGCGGTAAACGTCGATCTGTGCAATGCGTCGGGCGCTTTCCTCGTCATCGAGCAGTTCAAGCGCTGCAAGCTGGACGCCTTCGGGAGCCAGATCATGCTTGCGAAGCAGCATGGCAGCGGCCTCACGCCGCCGGGCGTCGCCTTCAAGGCTTTCAACGATCAGATTGCGGGTGATCAGCACCAGTTCCGGGAGTGTATCGAGCACCTGAGATACCCGGGCGGCCGCACGTTCATGCTTGCGCCCTCGGGTCAGGTGGTGCGCAAAGTTGGCAATGATCCCGGCAAGACCCGTGATCAGGGCATAGCTGATGAAAAATACGTAGTTTTCCATCGATGGGCCGCGACCATAGCCGAGCAGATAGCCGACCCAGGCGCCCAGCAGCGTCACCGGGCCACTGACCCACAGAATCTGCATGGCGCTGTTGGTCCAGGGGACCTTGTTCATCGCCTGGGTAATGCGGCGGATGCGGTCGCGTCCTTCGCGCTCAAGGCGAACGCGAGGCTCATCGGGATTTGTGCGTCGGCGAAGCAGTAAACGGGCTGAAAACAAGCGGGTATTTCCGAAACTGAAGTGGGCGTCGTGACGCAGGGGCTGCTTCCAAAACATGCATGGAAGGTCTGGCTGATCCCCGTCGGGTAGTCAGTCAGGCAAACATGGTGGCGTTATCATGAGACGCAGGCAGTCAGCGTGATAGCATAAGCGTGATCATGGTGGAGGAACAATATGCTGGCAGCCTGGGTGGACCAACTCCTTGGGTTTTCGACGGGAGCACTTGAAGCCATACGTCGTGAAGAGCGCTATCCCTCACTGATGGGCTGGGCAAGAAAGGAAGGGGCGGAGCTGCTTGGTGGAGACGTGGCCCTGGCGCAGGCCCTGGCGCCGGTGCTCTGGAACCAGATGCCCCTGCAGCGCCTTGGTTATCACATCGAGACGCTGGCGGTCCCGTCACCTCAGGAACCCTGCTGGTGCGACTCCGGCAAACGATATGCCGACTGCTGTGATGGGGTCATGCTGCCGGGACAGGTCCCTCCGCATCTCATGTGGATGCTGTTGCTTCAGCGCCTTCGCGGCAAGGCGCTGAATGAGGCGCTGGCCTCCGATCATGTGCCGGCTCAGGCGCTGCTTGAGGCTGGTATCGTCAGTGCCGAGGGCGGACAGCTTGGGCGGGCGCAAACCATCCTGGAGGCGCTTTTCAATAACGCCGACTGGGAAGGGTTGCCGCTGGAAAGTGAACCGGCCTTTGAGCTTTTAAGCGATGTTTATCAGGAACGCGGCTTTACGCGTAAAAAGGCGGCCCTGATGGACAGTGCCGTTGAATACGGCCCGGGGTTTCTTCGTGGAGCAGCGTTGAAGCGGCTATGTCTGCGCTATCTGGACAGCGACGATCTGCCCAGTGCGCGCGAGACGTTCATACGCACCCTGGAAACCATGCCCAACGAGCCGGCGCTTGCCTATCTCGAAAGCATGCTGCTGTTGCATGAGGGGCGGCCCGAGCAGGCGCGCGCGCGCGCTGATTTCTGGCGCCGTCGATTACTGCATCGCAGTGACCTTGATGAAGATCAGCAGGCCTTTCTCGAACAGCTCGCTGAAGACCCCGAAGCCACCCTTGCCGAGCAGATGATTTACGCTGACGAGGAACTTGCCGAGCCTCTGGAGACACTGACTCGGCTGTTGCAGGAGTTTACCGAGGGGCCGCGGCTGTCGCTTTTGATCAATGCTGACGGACGTCTTGAGTACCAGCAGGACGATCTGGATCACGCCCGCTATGGGATGTGGCAGCAGCACTTTACGAGCGAGAATGAAGAAGCGCCCGGCAGTGGACTTCAGGGCGACCCCTGGCGTGATGCAAGGCCCTGGCTTGATGCGCTGTGTCTTCACCCGGAGTGGCTGTCGACCCCGGCCATCCTTCAGGAGCTTGCCATGGCGCTGGCCGGACGTTTTGGCAATCTGCCATGGATGTTTCAGTCCGTTTTCTCACCGTTGGCGCAGCGCTTCGAGACATGGCTTGCTGCCGTCGAGCGGGCCGAAAGCCCTTTTGTCTGGGGCGACGGTGATAACCATGTCCTGTTCCGGCTTGGGCTCGGGTTGATCATCGGCATGGAGCGCGGCGCTCGTGAGCAGTCACGACAGCTGGCTGAACGGCTGATTCGCCTGGATGGTGAGGACAGCATGGGGCTACGTGAGCTACTGCTGGAGCAGCTTCTAAGCGATGGTCAGAATCTGCGAGCCCTGACGCTTATCGAGGAGATCGAGCGCACCTGCGACGAGGACGAGCCCTGGCTGGGATTGCTGCTGGGCAAGGCGCTGGCGCTGTACCGACTGGCGCGGCTTGAAGAGGCGCGCCATGCCTTGATCATGGTTAAGCAGGCCAACCCCTGGATGCTCAAGCTGCTGGTTCGCGATAATCCTAGGCGAGAGCCCGTCACCGGTAACTCACCGGCCCCGGGGTCACGGGCTGAAGCATGGCAGTACCGCGTCCTTATGCGGCCTCACTGGGTCGCGACGCAGGGCGCGCTGCGCTGGGTGGATGCCAGACTAAAAACGAGCGTTGAATAACGAGCGTTAAGTAACGCCATGGCGGCCATGGCGTTACCTGTCCGCGCTTGTGTCTACTGCCGATTGGGTAGAAACACCCACATCTGACCGGGTTGCTTCATGCGTCCTGCATTGAGGCTTGCCTCGTCACCATGACCCCAGAAAAAGTCAGCGCGCACGGTGCCCTTGATGGCACTGCCCGTATCCTGCGCCAGCATCAGTCGCTGCATGCGCTGATTGGACAGCGGGCGCGTGGTGGAAAGAAACACCGGCGCACCCAGCGGGATCTGTTTGGGATCGATGGCGATGCTGCGCTCCGGGGTCAGCGGCACACCCTGCGCGCCGATCGGGCCATCGCTGTTTTTGTGTGTGCTGTCAAGCTCTCTGAAAAAGACGAAGCGGGGGTTAACGTTGAGCATCTCCTGAACTCGGCCGGGGTTGGCATTGGCCCATGCCTTGATGCCCGGAAGAGTGGCCTGAGCCGGCGTGATCTCGCCGTGATCAAGTAGCCAGCGGGCAAAGGACTGAAAGGGCTGGTCGGTGGCACCGGCAAACCCGACGCGCATTTCGCCGCCTTCAGCCAGCTTGATGCGACCCGACCCCTGAATCTGTAAAAAGGCAGCTTCGACCGGGTCATCCACCCAGACCAGCTCCCGGCCATGCAACACGCCGCTTTTGATCAGCTGGCTGCGGCTGGCGGCCATGAGGCTGCTGCTTCCCATGTTGCGATACAAGGGCACCTGATAAGGGCCATGCCGCGTACGTGAGCCTCGAAGGACCGGCTCGTAATAACCGGTAATGGTGCCGACCGTGGACCCATCGCTGTTGCTCAGGGTAAAGGGCGTAAAGCGCTGTTCGAAATAGCGTCGGATGGCGCGACTGTCCAGCGGATCAACATGGCGGGCATCGTTACAGACCGAGGCCCAGTCAGGCTTGCGTGAAAGCTTTTCGCAGCTGGTTTGAAAGGCACTCCATGCACTCAGAAGATTGTCGTCCTGCCAGCCGGGCAGCTGTTGCCAGCTGGTCGGGTGCATGGGCGTGCTCGAATCAGTGTATTGAGGCGTTTTGGCGGGCTGAAAGCCGGTCTGGCCGGTGGAGCAGGCGGCCAGCACCGCGCCTGTCAATATCAGGCAGGTGCCTCGGGCAACCAGACGAGTCAGCCGTAAAAGGCCCTGAGGGCGAGAAGTGTTATCAGATACAAAAGGCAAGATCAGGGTCTCTTCTGGGGGCGTGGCCAGGGCCTTTCGCCCGTGGAACAGTAAAGGCGTTAAAAAGCATTACCGGGTGGGCGGGTCGGTAATGTCGCGCCATTGGCGAAAATACCAGAGGATCATGAGCCCCGGAATAGCGGCCAGCGTGCAGATCAAAAAGAATCCATCCCAGCCTACAGCGTCTGACAGGATGCCACCGGGAGCTGAAATCACGACTCTGGGCAGCCCCATGATCGAAGACAGCAGTGCATACTGGCCTGCTGTGAATCGCTTGTCGGTCAGGGCGGCCATAAAGGCCAGAAAGGCAGCGGTGCCCATGCCGGCCGCGGCGTTTTCAAGACTGACCACCGTTGCCAGTACCGGAATCGAGTGGCCGACATGATTGAGCCAGATGAAGCCGGCGGTGGACGCCATTTGCAGGAGTCCGAACCACCACAGCGAGCGGTAGATACCGATGCGCAGGATCACCAGACCGCCCAGAAAGATACCGCCCAGCAAGGGCCAGAAACCAAAGATCTTGACCGTGGCGCCAATTTCGGCGTTGGAAAATCCAAGCGATTTGTAAAAGGGGGTGGTTAGATTGCCGGCAACTGAATCTCCCAGCTTGTAGAGCAGGATGAACAGCAGCAGCCAGAGTGCGCCCGGGCGCGTCAGGAAGTTGCGAATGGGATCAAGGAAGGTATCCCGCCAGTTTTGCGGGTGCATGGAACGCTGCGCGCTCGGCTCGGGTGCCATGAGGGTGACCAGCATACAGGCGCCCAGCAGTACCGCCATGGTCAGGTAGGTCGCACGAAACCCGATGCTGTCGGCAAGCATCAGGCCACCTCCGGAGGCAAACAGCATCCCGGTGCGATAGCCATAGGTGTAAAGGCTGGAGCCGATGCCGAGTTCCTTCTCGGGCAGGTGCTCGCGGCGATAGGCATCGATGATGATGTCCTGCGTGGCACTGAAAAAGCTGATGCCCAGCGCCACAACACCCACGGTCAACGGCGCCAGCCCCGGGTCGGAAAGGGCCAGCGCCACAATCAAGGCGGTCAGCAGCAGCTGGGTCAGCAGCAGCCAGCCACGACGCCGGCCCAGAAAAGGCAGTTCAAAGCGATCCAACAGCGGCGCCCAGAGGAACTTGAGCGTGTAGGGAATGCCGATCAGCGCCAGCAGGCCGACGGCGTCCAGAGAGACGCCGGCATCCGTCATCCAGGCCTGAAGCACACTGCCTGTCAGCAACAGGGGCAGGCCTGACGCGAGCCCCATGAGGAACGTGATACCATGGCGCGCAACGGCGGCCCGGGCTGTAGCAATCGAAGTCAACGGTGTTATCCAGAAAGTCGCGGGCATTTAAATGGCGCGCCGATTCTCTCAGACCGGTGCGCTGACGGCTACTGACCGGGGATGGTTTTAATGAAGACGACAGGACCTGAAGGACTGCGCTGGTACGCCGTTCAATGCAAGTCAGGCGAGTCCTTTCGTGCTGCCGAACACCTGAACCATCAGGGCTACACGGTCTTTCATCCTGTCATGCAAAGGGAAAAGCGTCAGCGCGGCAAAACCGGGCAGGTACTTGAGCCCCTGTTTCCCTGGTATCTCTTTATCCGAATGAATCCGCTTCAGGATAACTGGGCGCCCGTTCGTTCCACGCGAGGGGTGATCAAACTGCTGGCCTTTGGTCGAGAGCCGGTGCCGGTGCCGGATGCGTTGATCGATACCCTGCGCCAGCAGGTCAGTGATCAGGCGATGGTTTCAAAAGAGCCTCGTTTTCAAGCGGGCGAGCGGATCGAAATTACCGACGGGCCTTTCAAGGCGCTGGAGGGGCTGTTTGTTCATGGCAAGGAAGATGAACGCGTCGTGGTTCTGCTCAATATCCTGCAGCAGGAACACCGTATAACCCTTCAGTCCCGTCAGATTCAGGGCTCGCCAAAGTCCTGAAGCGGTTGTGTCACGAAGAAGGCTCTAGCTGTCTACCCACCAGCGGGCATCCCAGCTTGTCATCACCTGCTCCGGATAGCGCGTCTTGCCAAGACTGCCGTTATATCGCGCCAGAGCGCGGGTAATGTCTCCCTTTTCGACCTTGAGATACCACGCCAGAATCGTGCAGCCATAGCGCAGGTTGGTATCAGGGTCGAAGAGGTTGTCACTGTCCCTGCCGATCTCCTTTTTCCAGAAGGGCATGACCTGCATGAGCCCCTGTGCGCCGGCGCTCGAGCGTGCCCGTGACGTAAAACGACTTTCTACATCAATCACCGACAGTACCAGTTGCAGGTCCAGTGAGGCGCGCAGGGCTTCACGCTGAATGCTTTTTAGCAACTCAAGGCGTTGATGCGGGTCGGAAAGGTAGATGGCCAGACGCCGATTCATGTCCGTCATCCAGACCTCGGCTTCAAAATGATCATCAAAGTGCTGATCATTGGCTACGGCGCTGGAAAGCTGTCGGATCAATTGCGCTGATACATGCGCTTCCGGCACTGCGGCTGCTTGGGTCATGGGCGCAAAAAGGGCGCCTGTCACCAGACAGGCGCCCCATAGGCATGCTCGAAAGCCGGCGTTAGGCCAGCTTTTGACAAATGAACTCGATGGCCTCCTGTTGCGCCACCATTGTAATATCGTCGTCACGCCTTCCCTTGTACTCCAGTTCACCTGTTTTCAGGCCGCGATCTCCGATCACGATACGGTGGGGAATGCCAATCAGCTCGAGATCGGCAAACTTGACGCCCGGGCGCTCGTCACGATCATCCAGCAGGACTTCGACGCCCCTCTCGTTGAACGCGTTGTAGAGGCGCTCGGCCTCATCACGAACGGCCTGCGACTTGTGTGCATTCATCGGTACCAGCGCCACCTGATAGGGGGCGAGGGTGGCAGGCAGGGCAATGCCGCGCTCATCATGGTTCTGCTCGATGGCAGCAGCGACCACGCGGCTGACGCCGATGCCATAACATCCCATCTGTAGCGGTACGCTGTCTCCGTTCTCATCAAGAACGGTCGCGCCCAGTGCCTCTGAGTACTTCGTGCCGAGCTGGAAAACATGCCCGACTTCGATGCCACGCGCGATCGAGAGCGTGCCCTGGCCATCCGGTGACGGGTCGCCGGCGACAACATCGCGAATGTCGGCCACTATCGGCAGGGGCAGGTCGCGCTCCCAGTTGATGCCAAAAAAGTGTTTGCCATCAATGTTGGCGCCTGCACCGAAATCACTCATGACCGCCACGCTGCGATCGATGATCAGGGGTATTTCAAGGCCGACCGGTCCAAGTGACCCGGGACCTGCGCCGACGGCCTGGCGAATTTCTTCTTCATTGGCCATGACCAGCGGAGATGCCACCTGCTCCAGGTGCAGCGCCTTGATCTCGTTGAGCTGATGATCACCACGCACCATCAACGCCACTAGTCCGCCTTCGGTGCCATGAACCATCAGGGTCTTGACAGTCTTCTCGATCGGCAGGCCGTGTTTTTCCACCAGCGCTGCGATGGTTTTGGCATCCGGTGTATCGACCTCATGCATGTTTTCTTGAGGCGCTGCCCGTTCCTGACGATCAGGCAGTGCTTCGGCCTTCTCGATATTGGCGGCGTAATCGGAGCCCGTGGAAAAGATCACGGCATCTTCACCCGAGTCGGCCAGCACATGGAACTCATGAGAGCCGCTGCCCCCGATCTCGCCGTTGTCAGCCTGCACGGCACGAAAATCAAGGCCCAGACGCGTGAAGACGCGAACGTAGGCGTCATACATTTTCTGGTAGGAGGCCGCCATCGCTTCCTGGCTGATATCGAAGGAATAGGCATCCTTCATGATGAATTCACGTGCCCGCATGACGCCAAAACGGGGCCTTGTCTCATCACGAAACTTGGTCTGTATCTGATAGAAATTGCAGGGCAGCTGGCGGTAGGAACGCACTTCGTTGCGCACCAGATCGGTAATGACCTCCTCATGGGTGGGGCCATAGCAGAACTCACGATCGTGGCGGTCACGAAGGCGAAGCAGCAGATTGCCATACTTGTCCCAGCGGCCTGATTCCTGCCAGAGTTCGGCGGGCTGTACCGACGGCATCAATACTTCCTGGGCACCGGCTCGGTCCATTTCCTCGCGTACGATCTGCTCTACCTTGCGCAGCGTTCGCAGCCCAAGTGGCAGCCAGGTGTAAAGGCCGGAAGCCAGTTTTCGAATCATGCCGGCACGCAGCATCAGTTGATGACTGACAACCTCAGCGTTGGCGGGCGTTTCCTTGAGCGTGGATAGCAACAGTTGACTGGCGCGCATGAACCGAATGTTTCCCTTGGGCCGGATGAAATGAACCGCATTGTACGAGTATTCGTTGCCTGTCGGCAAAATGCGTTTCCAGTATTGTGCAATGATGGTATGTGTTTACTCATGCTGTGCGCTCAATCAGACAGCAGGAGCGCTCATTGAGCGTGCATTGATGACAACAGACAAGGAGATACCATGCAGCGTCGATGTTTCGGTGTGGTCATGACTGTTCTGATGCTGATGCTGGCAGGATGCGCGGGAAGGGATGATACGGAATTTGTCTGGCAGCCCCCCAGGGTCAATGATCAGGGCACTCAGGCAGGTCAGAGGGCCTGTATGCCAGGGCCTGACGGTCCCAGCAGCTGTAACCGATAAAGCCTTTACTGACAGATCGTCTTTAATGCCGGCTTAGTGGCCCATAAAAAAACGGCACCCGAAGGTGCCGTTTGTTCAGAACCTTTCGACAATCGTCGATTAGAACTGTACGCCAACCGAAGCCATGGCAGCGTCGATCTTGTAGTCGCTGTCCATGTCATAGCGCGTGTATTCAGCACGTGCAAAGACCGGAACGGTTTCGAACTGGTACTTGAGGCCCAGACCGTAAACCGGGTCAGTGCCGTACTGGTTGCTGGCCGGACCTTCCTGAGCATTGGCCTTCCAGTAAGCAGCACCAACGCGTGCATAGCCGGATACGCCGTAGAACAGGGGCAGCTCGCCGATGGCACTCAGGCTGTAGGCCTTGGTCTGGTAACGGCCGTTACCCTGATCGGTGCCGTAATCAATGTCACCCAGATCGGCGTAGTTGATTTCGGTAGAGAACCAGTCGTTGAACTTGTAACCAACGAAGGCGCTCTGAGCAGTGTCGTTGTTGTCAGTGATGCGATCGCCTGACAGGTTGCCACTGCTGAAGCTGTTGACGTCAGCATCATGGACCTGCGCGCTACCCACGCCAACACCTGAATAGATGCCGGAGTTGGTGTCAGCCATGGCCATCGGAGCGGCGACCAGGGAAGAGGCGAACAGCGGTGCTGCGAAAAGTGCGAATTTTTTCATGATGATCTCCTTGCATGAAACCTTTATTGACTGGAGCGTCCTGCTCCATGACAAAATCGATTCGGTGAGCTGTTATTACTCGAACAGTGTTTTCAAAAACATTTTTAGCATGAGAATCGATTCACGTAAAGACTAGAATGCATCAGTCTGTTCGATGACGACGTTTGCAAAAATTTCTACTCAATACGGGCTGACAGTATAGCAACAGTCTGCGTTTTCGCCCGGCGTCGGTCCGTATTGCGTTTCCAGACGTACTGACAGTGGGGAAGCTCATCCTTTCACCGGTACAATTCATCAGTACAATGTCTTTCTTAGCGGTTCTGCCTCCACAGTATCGCCTTTATTCTCGTGTCCTCTTGCCTGGTTTTGATATGTCTGACGACCTGATGCCTGCCGAACTGCTCGACTTTCTCCCTTGCCGAACTCCCCAGCTGTGGGTGGATGCAGCGCTTGGCAATGAGCGTCTTTTAATGATCGATCACGCCCAATGTGAAAAAAAGGCAGCCTCCACGGCCATGAGCCTGATGTATCGCTATACCAGTCGTGCAGATCTTTTGACCAAGATGTCCCAGCTGGCGCGCGAAGAGCTGCTTCATTTCGAACAGGTCGTCACGCTGATGCGCGAGCGTGGCATTGCCTATGAACACGTGTCGGCGTCACGCTACGCGCAGGGCCTGCGTGAGCATGTTCGAGAGCAGGAGCCGGGAAGGCTGATTGATGTACTGATCGTGGGCGCTTATATCGAGGCACGCTCCTGTGAGCGTTTTGCCTGTTTGATCCCTCACCTTGACGACACGCTGGCGAAATTTTATCGCAGCCTGGTGAAATCCGAAGGCCGACATTTTGAAGACTATCTTGAGCTGGCCGCACAGTATGCCGATGAGCCCATCGATGTGCGGGTGGCGTTTTTTGGCGAGGTTGAAAGATCGCTGATCGAGTCGCCGGATAGCGAGTTTCGCTTTCACAGCGGTGTTCCGGCTGCTGCCTGACAGGTTGCGCAGGATGGCTGTCAGATAAAGGACGCCCCATCACGGGGCGTCTTTTTTGTCAGTCTTGAGATAGTTTCGAAAGACGGAAGCTCGACAGCGTCAGGGTCGTGTCGTCCAGGCGAATCTCCCAGCCTTCATCCCTGCCATGATGCCAGTCACCCAGCACGTAGCGTTTGGCACTCTGACCGTCTTGCAGGGACAGGTCATGCACATCAGGGCGATGTGTGTGGCCCTGGATCAGCGTGCGAACATCGTACTGCTGCATGATGTCTTCAACGGCATCCTGACTGACATCCATGATGTCATCGGATTTACTGCCATTGGCACTGCCTGAGCCTTCACGCATGCGATCTGCCAGCAGACGGCGCTGTTCCACCGGCAGGGCCAGGGTTTTCTGCTGCCACTGCGGATCACGCGTCATGGCGCGAAACTGCATGTACTCACTGTCCTGTGTGCAAAGGCTATCGCCATGCATCAAAAGGGCAGGTGTCTTGTCATCAATGGTCATGATGGCGGGATCATCGATCAGTACGGCACCGGTGAGTTCGGCAAAATGCTCACCCAGCAGAAAATCGCGATTGCCGTGCATGACATATAGATGTCTGCCGCTGTCACTGAAGCGGCGCAGGGCATCAATGATCTGTTGCTCAAATTCGCCGATGGCATCATCGCCGATCCAGCTTTCAAAGAGATCGCCCATGATATAGAGCGCATGAGCATCCCGGGCACGATATTCCAGATAGTTCAGAAATGCGCGGGTCAGCTCCGGAGCGTCCTGCTGCAAGTGCAGATCGGCAATAAACAGTGTCGTCATGACCTCTCCTGCTTGAAGGGCGCAGTGTTGTGCTGCGCCTGAAACATTATTGTCCGGTGATCGGATCAGGCATCGACCAGACGAGCAGATTCGATGACAACGTCTTCTGCGGGGACGTCGGCGTGACCATGGCGGCGTGTAGTGGCCACACCCTTGATGCTGTCCACGACGTCCATGCCTTCAATCACCTGGCCAAAGACGCAGTAGCCCCAGCCGGGAGGGGTAGGAGAGGTATGGTTCAGAAAGTCATTGTCGGCCACATTGATGAAAAACTGGGCCGTTGCCGAGTGCGGGTCACCCGTGCGGGCCATGGCGAGATGGCCACGGGCGTTTTTGAGGCCGTTGTCGGCTTCGTTCTTGATAGGCTCGTGAACCGGCTTTTGAGAGAAGTCGGTATCAAATCCGCCGCCCTGGACCATGAAGCCATCAATCACGCGGTGGAAAAGCGTGTTGTCATAGTGGCCTTCACGGACGTAACGCTCAAAGTTGGCCGCCGTCTCGGGCGCCTTGTCATGGAAAAGCTCGATTTTGATATCGCCGGCACTGGTAGACAAAATGATCATGAAAAATTCTCTGAAAAAGCAATAAAAGGACAGCTTCAGGGCAGCTACGCAGGAGTGTCGCGCATCGGGCTGGCGCTTACTCGTGACGTCGGTACTGATACCTGCATGGCATGGTCCCGGGCGCTCACGCTATAATAGCGGCTTTGTCCGGGCAGGCGAAACCGCGCCTGCCGGTATCCGTTGTCAACAAGGTCTGATCACGCCCCATGAGCTCAGAAAGCACCAGCGCACCGAATTTCATTCGTACACAGATTCGTGAAGAGATCGAGCAGGGGCGCGTTGATACCATCGTGACGCGCTTCCCGCCCGAACCCAACGGCTTTTTGCACATCGGTCATGCCAAGTCGATATGTCTCAATTTTGGCCTTGCCGAGCAGCTCGGTGGGCAGTGTCATCTGCGCTTTGACGACACCAATCCCGCAAAGGAGGAGCAGGTCTACATCGATGCCATTCGTGAAGACATCGAGTGGCTTGGCTTCAAGTGGAGCGGTGAGGTGCGTTATGCCTCCAGCTATTTCGACCAGCTTCATGAATGGGCCTGCCAGCTGATTCGCGATGGACTGGCCTATGTCGACGATCTCAATGCCGAACAGATGCGCGAATATCGCGGCACGCTGACAGAGCCCGGTCGGCCCAGTCCGTGGCGTGATCGAAGCGTTGAAGAGAACCTGGCCCTGTTCGAGGGCATGAAAAACGGTGAGTTCGCAGAAGGTGAGAAGATACTGCGTGCCAAAATCGATATGGCCTCACCCAATATCAATCTGCGCGACCCGACCCTTTACCGCATTCGTCATGCCGTGCATCACCAGAGCGGTGACAAGTGGAAGATTTATCCTTCCTATGACTTTACGCATGGGCAGTCTGATGCCATCGAGGGCATTACACACTCCATCTGCACGCTGGAATTTGAAGACCATCGGCCGCTCTACAACTGGTTTCTGGACAATCTTCCAGTACCGGCTCGCCCGCGGCAGATTGAATTTGCGCGTCTCAATCTTAATTATACCGTTACCTCCAAGCGCAAGTTAAAGCTGCTGGTAGATCAGGGCGTTGTCGACGGTTGGGATGATCCTCGCATGCCGACCATTTCCGGCATGCGCCGTCGTGGCTATACACCTGCCTCGCTTCGTAAATTCTGCGACATGGTTGGCGTTTCCCGCGCGTCCGGTGTTGTCGACATTCAGATGCTTTATCACGCCATTCGCTCGGATCTGGAAGACAACGCCCCCAGGGCCATGTGTGTCATGAAGCCGCTCAAGGTCGTGTTGACCAACCTGCCCGAAGATCATGAAGAGATCTTTGAAGTGCCCGGCCACCCGGCACGCGAAGACATGGGCATGCGTCAACTGCCGCTTAATCGTGAAATCTGGATCGACCATGAGGATTTCATGGAAGAGCCGCCGAAGAAGTTCTTCCGTCTGGCGCCCGGCAAGGAAGTGCGCCTGCGCAATGCCTACGTCATTCGCTGTGATGATGTGATCAAAAACGAGCAGGGCGAGATAGAAGCACTGCACTGCAGTGTCGATCTGGAGACGCTGGGTCAGAACCCGGAAGGCCGCAAGGTGAAAGGGGTCATCCACTGGGTCAGTGCTCGTCACGGTGTCGAGGTTGAAGTGCGTAATTACGACAACCTGTTTCAGGTCGAAGCACCGGACCGCGACAAGGACGTTGATTTCCTTGAGCACCTCAACACTCAGTCCCTCGAAACGGTTTATGGCATTGGCGAGCCTTCGCTTGCACAGGCTGGCGCCGAGCAGCGTTTTCAGTTCGAGCGTGTTGGTTACTTCTGTGCCGATCGCCATGATCACAGCGGTGACAGGCTGGTCTTCAATCGTACGGTCAGCCTCAAGGATGGCTGGGCGAAGGCACAGAACAAGACAAACTGAAGGGGAGTATCCGCGTGCAGATTTACAACACCCTGACGCGTCAGAAAGAAGTCTTTGCTCCCATCGATGCCGGCAATGTGCGCATGTATGTCTGCGGCATGACCGTTTATGACTACTGTCACCTTGGGCATGCGCGCATGCTGGTGGCATTTGATGTCATTACCCGCTGGCTGCGTACCAGCGGTTATGGCCTGACCTACGTTCGCAATATTACCGATGTTGATGACAAGATTCTGGTTCGCGCCCGGGATAACGATGAATCGATCGAGGCGCTGACAGGGCGCATGATCGATGCCATGCATGAAGATGAGCGCCGGCTTGGCGTGTTGCCGCCGGACCAGGAGCCGCGTGCTACGGCACATATCGATGACATCATTGTCATGATCAGGACGCTGATCGAGCGTGGCTACGCCTACCATGCCGATAACGGCGATGTGTTCTATCGCGTTCGCCGTTTCGAGCAATATGGTGCGCTTAACAATCGCAATCCCGATGACATGCGTTCCGGCGCTCGGGTCGATATCGATCAGGCCAAGGAAGATCCGCTGGACTTCGTGCTCTGGAAAAGCGCCATACCGGGTGAGGCCAGCTGGCCATCGCCGTGGGGAGCAGGGCGGCCGGGCTGGCATATCGAATGCTCGGCCATGTCGACCTGCTGTCTGGGCAATACCTTCGATATTCATGGTGGTGGACCGGATCTTGCCTTTCCTCACCATGAAAACGAGATTGCTCAAAGCGAGGCGGCGACCGGAAAAAAGTACGTTAACACCTGGATGCACGCCGGGGCCCTGCGTGTTGATAACGAGAAGATGTCCAAGTCGCTGGGTAACTTTTTCACGGTGCGTGACGTGCTCAAGGAGCATGATCCTGAAGTGGTGCGTTACCTCCTTGTGGCCAGTCATTATCGCAGCGCCATCAATTACGCCCCTGACACCCTCAAGGACGCCCGACGTTCACTGGAGCGGTTTTATAACGCGCTGGAGGGTGTGAAGGTCGTTAAAGGCGAGGTCAGTGGTGATTTTGATGCACGTTTTACCCAGGCCATGAATGATGACTTCAATACGCCCGAGGCGTTGGCCGTCATGTTCGAACTGGCACGTGAGGTCAATCGTCATCGCGATGACGCCATTCAGGCCGGGGCTCTGGCCTTCGAACTGGTGCGTCTTGGCAATATTCTGGGACTTCTGGAACGTTCGCCTGAAGACTTTCTCCAGGGAGTACCGTCCGATATCGATGACAAGTATATTGCTGGTCAGATTGAAGCGAGAAATGCAGCGCGCCGGGGGCGGGATTTTGCTGAAGCCGACCGCATTCGCGATGCGTTGGCGGCACAGGGCATTATCCTGAAGGACAGTCGCGAAGGCACGACATGGGTCAGCGAGACCCTGTAGCGGCGACGCGGGATCCGGTTTGAAAGGGTCCTGAGCCCAATTAAAAGGCCCCGCCATTGGCGGGGCCTTTTAATGTCCGATGGGCCGATATAACAAGGTCGGCCTTGCTCAGCTGTTGTCGTGCAGGTCGGCAGCCATCAGTGTATTTTCAAGCAGTGAGGCTACGGTCATTGGACCGACCCCGCCCGGCACCGGAGTGATATGAGACGCGCGCGCCCTGGCGCCTTCAAATTCCACATCGCCGGTCAGTTTGCCGTCAGCGGTGCGATTGATGCCGACATCGATCACGATGGCGCCCGGGCGAATCCATTCACTCTTGACCAGATTCGGGTTGCCCACCGCCACGATCAGCAATTCTGCGCTCTCAACATGTTGTTGAAGGTTGCGTGTAAAGCGATGGCATACGGTAATGGTACAGCCTGCCAGTAGCAGTTCGAGCGCCATCGGGCGACCAACAATGTTGGAGGCGCCAACAATGGTGGCTGTCATGCCTCGCACATCAAGCTGGTGTTCGTTCAGCAGTGTCATGACGCCCATCGGGGTGCACGGACGCAGGGTGGGCATGCGCTGTGCCAGACGGCCAAGGTTATAGGGGTGAAAGCCGTCAATGTCCTTGTGGGGGTGAATGCGCTCAAGCAGGGGGCGCGCATCCAGATGACCGGGCAGGGGCAGTTGCAACAGGATGCCGTCCACGCTGGTATCCGCGTTGAGCTGATCTATCAGCGCTTCCAGCGCATGTTGTGTGGTCTCTGCCGGAAGCTGGTGCTGAAATGACAGGATGCCGGCCTGTTCGCAGGCGCGATGCTTGTTGCGGACATAAACCTCTGATGCTGCGTCATCGCCTACCAGTACCACAGCCAGACCAGGCACTCTTTTACCTTCCCGGCGCCGTTCGGCCACCTGCTGGGTAACTCTTTCACGCACCTTCTGTGCCGTGGCCTTGCCATCAATCAACTGTGCACTCATCTATATTCTGTCCTGGTGACGATTCAAGCGAGCTTCGCTCATTAGTGCTGCAATTGTCGCATCCCGCCGGGTGCAGTCAATGAATGTTCTTTGCAGGGTCGACGAAAGCCATGAAAGCACTCTCTGACAAGTTATGCTTGACCCCGTCCGGTTATCAGGTAAAATGCGCCTCGCATTGGCAGCGGCCTCGGCAGAGGTGCTGGCGTATCGGGATATAGCGCAGTCTGGTAGCGCGCCTGCTTTGGGAGCAGGATGTCGGGGGTTCAAATCCCTCTATCCCGACCAACCTTTTGATTTCAGTAGGGTTTTTGGGATCGCAGGTTGACAGCAAAAGCCACGGTCAATAGAATGCGCCCATAGCTCAATCGGATAGAGCAACGGCCTTCTAAGCCGTAGGTTGCAGGTTCGATTCCTGCTGGGCGCGCCAATTGAAGTGCAGCATCTTGCTGCAAGTGAAGTCAAAAAAAGTAATGGTGGGTGTAGCTCAGTGGTAGAGCCCCGGATTGTGGTTCCGGTGGTCGTGGGTTCGATCCCCATCATCCACCCCATTATTTTTAAGCACTGCTGGATTGGCAGTGTATGTATCTAAAGTGTTTGTGTTTAAAATGGTGGGTGTAGCTCAGTGGTAGAGCCCCGGATTGTGGTTCCGGTGGTCGTGGGTTCGATACCCATCATCCACCCCATTATTTTTAAACACTGATGATTGTCAGTGTTTGCATTGAAAAGGGCGGCCCTGTGGGGTCGCCCTTTTGCTTTGCGTGTCATCTGTCGAAGGGTTGTTCGGGAATCGGAGTGGTTTACTGACGTTCAGTGAGTAAAGAAATTCCAATTTTCCCCTTGAAATCGTATTAATCGGTGCCAATTAAGGCTTCGAGCTTGCCAGCATCTGATGGGGTTCTTAAAATCTGCGCCCTTGAGTTTTTTATTTCGAACACGCCACCTGAGTGGGTAGAGGATCATTCATGCAAGTTTCAGTCGAAACGACTTCACCGATCGAGCGTCGCGTAACCGTTCAGGTCCCGGCTCAAGAAGTGGACAACAATGTCGATGAGCGACTCAAGGATACTGCTCGTCGTGTACGCTTGGATGGTTTCCGTTCAGGGCACGTCCCCATGAGCGTTGTTCGCCAGCGTTTTGGTCGTGATGTACGCAATGAAGTCGTTGATGAAGTCATGCGCCAGCATTATGTGCGCGCCATCACCGAAAACGAGCTTAACCCGGCGGGCTATCCTTCACTGGAAGCCACCGTTAATGAAGCGGGCAAGGACCTTGAGTTTGTCGCAACTCTGGAAGTTTATCCTTCCATTGAGTTGACGCTGCCTGAAGACGAGCAGATCGAGCGTCCTCAAGCCGAGATCAACGATGCCGATATCGATGAGATGATCGAGACACTGCGCAAGCAGAATGCCCGGTGGAACGACGTTGAACGTGCGGCAGCTGATGGCGATCAGGTGACCATCGATTTTGAAGGCTTCCTCGGTGAAGAAGCCTTTGAAGGCGGCAGCGCCGAAGGCCATCAGCTGGTGCTGGGCTCCAACAGCTTTATTCCCGGCTTTGAAGAGCAGCTGGTCGGTGTTCAGGCTGGAGACGAGCGGGAAGTGACGGTTACCTTCCCCGAAGACTACCAGGCCGAACATCTGGCAGGTCAGGAAGCGCGTTTCAAGACCAAAACGCACAAGGTTCAGGCTCAGGAACTTCCTGAAATCGACAGCGAGTTCATGTCCCGCTTTGGCGTTGAAGATGGCGACAGCGACAGCTTCCGTACCGAGATTCGCAACAATATGCAGCGCGAGCTGGATAACGCGATCGACAATCGTGTTCGTCAGCAGTTGATTGATGCCCTCAAGGCGCGCAACGAAGTATCGGTACCCAGCTCTCTCATTTCTCAGGAAGTCGAGGGTCTCAAGCGTCAGGCCGCACAGCAGTTCGGTCTGGGCGATGATTTCGACGTGTCTCAGCTGCCTGATGAGCTGTTTGCCGAGCAGGCTCGTGGTCGCGTTGAAGTTGGCCTGCTTCTGGCAGAGGTGGTCAGCCACTTCGAACTGGATGCTGATGATGCCGAAATTCGTGCCTTCATCGAAGAGCAGGCCGGTCAGTTTGAACAGCCTGAACAGGTTGTCGAGCAGTACATGAGCAACGAGCAGATGAAAAATCAGGTGAAATCTGCTGTGCTGGAACGCAAGGCCATCGACAGTCTGCTGGAAAAGGCAAATGTCGTTGAGACGCCCATGAGTTATCAGGAAGCACTTCAGGCCGCGCAACAGCAAGAAGCTGACGAAGCCGAAGAAACCGAAGAGCAGGCCGGCTGATATCTGGCGTCACAGCCATACTCAGGCTGGCAGTCAGGACCCGGCGAAAGCCGGGTTCTATCATTGGCCCACATCACTGTAAGGTTGCTACATGAGAAGCGAGTCTGATATTACCAATGCTGGCGGGCTGGTCCCCATGGTGGTGGAGCAGAACGCACGTGGCGAGCGGGCCTACGATATTTACTCCCGCCTGCTCAAGGAGCGTGTCATTTTTCTTGTTGGCCCGGTCGAAGACTATAGTGCCAACCTGATTGTGGCACAGCTGCTCTTTCTGGAGTCGGAGAATCCTGACAAGGATATTCATCTCTATATCAATTCTCCGGGTGGTTCAGTGACTGCCGGCATGTCGATCTATGACACCATGCAGTTTATCAAGCCCAATGTTTCAACGGTCTGCATCGGTCAGGCCGCCAGCATGGGTGCATTGCTGCTGGCCGGTGGCGCAGAAGGCAAGCGCTACTGTCTGCCGCATTCACGCATGATGATTCACCAGCCGCTGGGTGGTTTCCAGGGCCAGGCCAGCGATATCGAAATTCATACGCGTGAAATCCTGACGATTCGGCAGCGTCTTAACGAAATTCTGGCGCATCATACCGGGCAGGATATCGACAAGATTGCGCGTGATACCGATCGCGATAATTTCATGAACGGCGAGCAGGCTGTCGAGTACGGCCTGATCGACGCAACGCTGGCACATCGCCCGGTATCCTGATAGCGTTGATTCAGAGTCTGACCATGATGGCGTGCCAGTGCGCCGCCATCTTCAAGAGGTACGCGAATGGCTGACGGCAAAGGCAAGGACGAAGGCGGCAAGCTGCTTTACTGTTCATTTTGTGGCAAAAACCAGAATGAAGTACGCAAGCTGATCGCTGGACCCTCTGTTTACATCTGCGATGAATGTGTTGATCTATGCAACGACATCATTCGCGAAGAGGTCGTGGAGTCCGAAGCGTCTTCCGACGACGAGCGTCTTCCTGCTCCGCGGGAAATTCGCAACACGCTTGATGATTATGTGATCGGTCAGGACCGCGCCAAGATGGTGCTCTCCGTTGCCGTATATAATCACTACAAGCGTTTAAAGGTAGGTCAGCAAAAAGGCGATGATCGCGTTGAGCTGGGCAAGAGCAATATTCTGCTGATCGGTCCGACCGGTAGCGGCAAGACGCTGCTGGCAGAAACAATGGCTCGCCTGCTGAATGTTCCGTTTACCATTGCTGATGCCACAACGCTGACCGAAGCCGGCTATGTAGGGGAGGATGTTGAAAACATCATCCAGAAACTCCTGCAAAAATGCGATTACGATGTAGAAAAGGCACAGCGTGGCATTGTCTATATTGATGAAATCGACAAGATTTCGCGCAAGTCGGACAATCCTTCCATTACACGTGACGTGTCAGGTGAAGGCGTGCAGCAGGCACTTCTCAAGCTGATTGAGGGTACCACTGCCTCCGTGCCCCCTCAGGGTGGGCGCAAGCACCCGCAGCAGGAATTTTTGCAGGTTGATACCGGCAATATCCTGTTTATCGTTGGCGGTGCTTTTGCCGGGCTGGACAAGGTCATCAGTGATCGTGCCGAGCGTGGTGGTATCGGATTTAACGCTGTGGTCAAAAGCAAGGATACCAACAAGGGCGTTGGCGATATCCTGGCAAGCGTTGAGCCCGAGGATCTGGTCAAATACGGACTTATCCCGGAGTTTGTCGGCCGTTTGCCGGTCATCGCAACGCTCAATGAGCTTGATGAGCAGGCGCTGATTCAGATTCTCACCGAGCCCAAGAACTCCCTCATTCGTCAGTACGTTCGCCTTTTCGAAATGGAAGGCGTTGAGCTGGACTTCCGTGAGGATGCGCTCAAGGCTGTGGCCAACAAGGCCATGGTAAGAAGAGCGGGCGCTCGTGGGCTTCGTTCAATACTGGAATCCGTACTGCTGGATACCATGTATGAAATCCCCTCCGCCGAGAATGTTGTCAAGGTGGTCATCGATGAGACTGTCATCAATGGCGACAGCAAACCGTTGCTGATCTATGCCAACCAGCAGGAAAGCAAGCTGGTCGTTGGCGACGATCGATAGTCAGCAAGATGACGCTTGACCGGGGGGCCGCCATGGCCCCCCAGTCATGTCAGACTCCTGTCCGGTAAGCGGTTGTAATTCCTGCCGTCATCCCCATATTGATGCCATCAAAGTCGCTTCGTGCGGCCCACACACAAGATTCGAGGTTGTCTGCGATGGAGCGTAACCCCGCACAGACGTTAAACATACCCCTGTTGCCGCTGCGAGACGTTGTTGTTTACCCGCAGATGGTCATACCGCTGTTCGTGGGTCGCGAGAAATCGATTCGTGCCCTGGAAGCGGCAATGGCGTCGGACAAGCAGGTATTGCTGGTCGCTCAGCGTGACGCCGGTCAGGATGATCCCGAAGTTGAAGATCTTTTCGACATCGGCACCATTGCCAGTGTGATGCAGCTGCTGCGTCTACCCGACGGTACCGTGAAGGTGCTTATCGAAGGCAGCTCTCGTGCTGACATCACGGATGTTGATGACGGTGATGAAGAAAATGGCTATCCGGTGGCCAGTGTTACCCTGAGAGAAAGCGAGCCTCTCAATGAGCGCGAGCAGGAATCTCTGGTACGTGTGCTGCTCGATCAGTTTGAGCAATATGTGAAGCTTTCTCGCAAGGTGCCCAATGAGGTGCTGAGTTCGCTTCAGGGCATCGAGGATGCCAGCCGACTGGTTGATACCATTAGTGCTCATCTGTCTCTTGAGATTGGCGACAAGCAGTCCCTGCTCGAGATGGACAAGGTTCGTGATCGCGTTGAGCATCTAATGACGCTGATCGAGTCCGAGATTGATCTATTGCAGGTAGAAAAGCGTATCCGCTCCAGGGTCAAGGAGCAGATGGAGAAATCCCAGCGCGAGTACTATCTCAATGAACAGATGAAAGCCATCCAGAAGGAAATGGGTGAGCTTGAAAATACGCCCAACGAGGCGGATCAGTACGAGCAGAAGATCGCCGAATCCGGCATGTCGGCCGAGGCCGAAGAGAAGGCCCGTCAGGAGCTTAACAAGCTCAAGATGATGGCGCCGGCGTCTGCTGAAGCCACGGTAGTGCGTTCCTATCTTGACTGGATTCTGGCAGTTCCCTGGAAAAAGCGGACTCGCGTTCGCCATGATATTGCTCATGCCGAACAGGTGCTGGAAGAAGATCACTATGGGCTGGAAGAGGTCAAGGAGCGCATTCTTGACTATCTCGCCGTGCAAAAGCGCGTGCGCAAGCTGAAGGGGCCGGTACTGTGTCTGGTCGGCCCTCCCGGCGTTGGCAAGACATCGCTGGGTCAGTCCATTGCCCGAGCGACCAACCGCAAATATACGCGACTGGCACTGGGCGGCGTTCGTGATGAATCCGAGATTCGCGGTCATCGACGCACCTATATTGGCTCCATGCCCGGCAAGGTATTGCAGCGCATGAGCAAGACCGGCGTTCGTAATCCGCTTTTCCTGCTGGATGAGATCGACAAGGTGGGTATGGACCACCGCGGTGATCCTTCCTCAGCGCTGCTTGAGGTGCTGGATCCCGAGCAGAACGACAAGTTCAGCGACCATTATCTGGAGCTGGATTACGATCTCTCGGATGTCATGTTCATCTGTACTGCGAATTCGATGAATATTCCCGGCCCGCTTCTGGACCGCATGGAAGTCATTCGTATCCCGGGGTATACGGAAGACGAAAAACTTGGCATCGCCAGACGGTATCTGGCTCCGAAGCAGCTCAAGGCCAATGGTCTGAAAAAGGATGAGCTGGTGCTGACAGATGAAGCACTGCTTGAACTTATTCGTTACTACACTCGTGAAGCGGGTGTTCGCGAGCTTGAGCGCCAGATTGCCAAGGTGGCGCGCAAGGTGCTGCGCGAGCGCATCGGTAACGAGGTCTCGAAGGTTGGCCAGACGGAGGCTCAGCACCTGGAAGCCGCCGACATCGAGCGCTATGCTGGTGTGAGGCGCTTTAGCTACGGTCTGGTTGATCAGGCCCCTCAGGTGGGTCGAGTGACCGGTCTGGCATGGACGTCTGTGGGTGGTGAGATTCTCAACATTGAGTCCGTGGTTACCCCGGGCAAGGGCCGTGTCAACAAGACAGGCTCCCTGGGTGATGTCATGAAGGAGTCGGTCAGCGCTGCGCATACGGTTGTGCGCTCGCGAGCTGCCCAGTTTGAAATCGACCCCGAACGGTTTGAGAAGGAAGACCTTCATATCCACGTGCCGGAAGGGGCCACGCCCAAGGACGGTCCGAGTGCCGGTATCGCCATGGTCACGGCGATGGTGTCTGCCTATACCAATCGGGCTGTGCGCGCCGACGTTGCCATGACAGGTGAGGTCAATCTGCGCGGTGAAGTCATGCCGATAGGAGGCCTCAAGGAGAAATTGCTGGCCGCCCGACGCAGTGGTATAAAGATTGCACTGATACCTGAAGAAAATCGCCGCGATCTCAAGGAAGTCCCTGATGCCATCAAGGATGCACTTGATATTCGACCCATGCGCTGGATCGATGAAGTCCTTGAAGTTGCTCTGGTACAAAAGGGCGATGACGATTTTGAAGAGACTCGGGTAGAAGAAAAAAATACTTCTCAAGCGTCTGTAAATACTCATTAGGGTTATTTTTGATAAATGTTGGCCGGCAAAGCCTGAAATGACGGGCTTTGTTGCCAACATTGCTTGACGGTATTTATGGTCGTTGATATAAAATGCGGCTCGTTATGATTGCGTATGCTGTTCGATTGCCGCGCTTAATCCTAGCAACGATTGTTATAGTCAAGGGGTGAAGAGTGAATAAATCCGAGCTGATTGAGGCTATTGCTGCTTCTGCAGATATTCCCAAGGCAGCGGCCGGTCGGGCTTTAGATGCCATGATCGATTCCGTTACCGATAGCCTTAAGCAGGGTGATTCCGTGGCACTGGTAGGTTTCGGAACATTCAGCATCAAGGAGCGGGCTGCACGTACTGGTCGCAACCCGCAGACTGGCAAGACCATTGAAATCAGCGCTGCCAACGTGCCCAGCTTCAAGGCCGGCAAGGCGCTGAAGGACGCTGTCAACTGATAGCGGTGTTAGCTGCAATGGAAGGCTTGTTTTTAAGTGCCTTCCCTGTATGAAATAAACGCATCGTGAAAACGATGCGTTTTTTTATGGGCAGGTCCGGACTGAGAGTGACTTCAGTCAGATCCCGGCTTATGGCGTGTCGGTTTGCGTCATGTGTCGTTATAATCCTTCGCCACACCCCTCCATCATCCATCAATTTCAAGGGCCTGCTGCATGCTGCAAAAGATCAGAGATCGGGCACAGGGCTGGATCGCCAGAATAATCGTGGCTCTGATCGCGCTGACATTTACGCTATTTGGCGCAGAGTCGTTACTGAGCTATTTCAATGGTAGCCAGCGTGACGAAGCTGCTTCTGTCAATGGTGAGAAAATCAGCCGTCAGACGCTAGATACTGAGGTTCAGCGCGCCGTACGCTCAGGGCGCGTACCGCCTGAACAGCAAAATGAAGCGCGACGAGCCATTCTGGATTCCCTGATTACTCGTACGGCCATCGAGCAGTATGCCCGAGAGGGTGGCATGAGCTTTTCAGATCAGCAGGTCGATCAGCTTCTGGTCAACCGACAGGAGTTTCAGGACAGCAGCGGACACTTTTCTGCCGAGCTCTTTCAGCGAAGGCTGAGTAGCGCCGGTTATACCCCTGAAGAGTTTCGTCGCCAGCTTCAGGAAGACATGCTTACCCAGCAGCTTCAAAATGGCCTGATTACAGGTACTTTCCTGCTGCCTTCGGAAATCAGGCATCTGGCGAAGCTTCGCTATCAAAAACGCGATTTTCGTTATGCCACGTTGAATGACAGCGCGCTCGAGCAGCCGGTCAACGTCAGCGATAAGGAAGTGCAGACCTGGTACGATGCCCACAAGGAAGCCTATCAGCGTCCTGAAGAGGTCAAGCTTGAATACGTTGTGCTCGATCGTCGCCAGCTGCCCGAGAATGATCAGCCCGTGGATGAGCAGCAGCTGCGCCAGCGCTATGAGCAGCACCGTGCGACAGCCCCACGTGAAGTGTCAGACATTGTAGTGACCTTCGGTGGAGAGCGAACGCGTGAGCAGGCGCAACAACGCGTTGACGACGTTGAAGCCCGCCTACAAAAGGGTGGGGATTTTGCCGAGCTGGCCAAACAGTACTCTGACGACCCGTCCAGTGCCGACAAGGGCGGTCGAATGGGCGCCGTCAGTGAAGGCATCTTTGGCCAACCCTTTGATGAGGCCGTTGCCTCCATGGCACCGGGTGAGGTATCTCAGGGCGTGGAAAGCGACGGTGTCTTTCATATCATCCGTGTTGATGACATCGCGATCGAAAGCTTTGATGACATGCGCGATGAGCTCACCAAAGAGGTTCGACAGGAGCAGCATGACGAGCGCTTCCAGCAGCTTGCCCAGCAGCTCAGTGACGAAAGCTTTTCGGCCGATGACCTCAAGGGAGTTGCCAACCGTCTGAAGCTGCCGCTGAAGCACACCGATTGGGTGTCACGGGATGATGAGTTCGAGGATGACAATGCCGTGCTGGGTGAAGCCGGTGTCATGGATGCTGCCTTTACCGATGACGTTCTCAACAATGGCTACAACAGCGAGCCTGTAGAGCTGGGTCAGGATCGCCGCGTGGTGCTGCGTGTCACCGAACATCGTCCGGCCACTACGCTGGCGCTGGATGAGGTCCGTGACCAGGTCAGGGGCTCGGCACTTCAGGAAAAACGTCGTCAGGCACTTGCCGACCAGGCTGAAAAAATGCTGGTGGCCCTTCGTCGTGGAGACACTCCCAAAGGACTTGAGTGGCAAAAGGTCAGTGGCATGACGCGTGACGGGCAGGGGGATCTCTCTGCCGATCTGGTCAATGCAGCTTTCGGCATGCCGCAGCCGCATGATGGTCAGCCAGGGTATGGTCATGCCGCCACAGATGAGAAACAGGTGATTTTTGCCATCGATCATGTGGACGACGATGTCAGCGACGATCAGGTCTCGGCCATGTCGGATGGCCTCTGGAATGCCCAGGCAGGACAAACGATCAGCGTCATGACAGATGCAATTCGTAACCATGCCGATATCTCGACAAATTAAATAGTCTGCTATCTTTCTCAGGGCGCAACTCGTGTTGCGCCTTTTTTTATATCTGGTGATTTATTCACCTCATTGTTGGCACCCCTTTCAGGGCATGCAGGAGCGTTTTATGACCCAGTCACGCTATTTTACGATCAGTGAGTATCCCGAGGGTCTGCCCGAGCGGTCTCTTTTTCAGCTTGAAACACAGGAACTGCCCGAGCTACAGGAAGGGGAAGTGCGTGTTCGCAATCACTGGCTTTCCGTGGACCCTTACATGCGCGGGCGCATGAGTGGTTCCAAAACGTACATTGAGCCCTTTGAGCTGAATAAACCCATGCAGGGTGGGGCATTCGGCGAGGTGATCGAATCACGTCACCATACGCTCAAGGAAGGCGATCGGGTCATTCATATGGGTGGCTGGCGCGATGTGGCGCAGCTTGATGGTGATCAGGTGCAGCCGCTGCCGGACATTGATGTACCGCCGCAGGCCTTTCTGGGCGTTTTGGGTATGCCGGGGATGACGGCCTGGGCCGGATTGACCCTTGTTGCCGAACTCAAGTCGTCTGACACCGTATTGATTTCGGCTGCCAGCGGCGCCGTGGGCTCGCTGGCAGCACAGCTGGCGCATCAGAAAGGGTGCACGGTCATTGGCAGTGCCGGCAGCCAGGAAAAGCGTGAGTGGCTTGAAGCGCGCGGTATCAAGGCCGTCGATCACCACCAGAGTGCTGATGATATCAAAAAGGCCCTGAAGGAAGCCGCACCGCAGGGTGTCGATGTCTATTACGAAAACGTGGGCGGCCCCATGCTTGAGGCAGCTCTGGATGTCATGAATGATTTCGGTCGCATAGCGGTGTGCGGCATGATTTCACGCTATAACGAATCGGCGCCCTCTGCGGGGCCGGCCAATATTGCCGCCGTGCTGACCAAACGTCTGCGCATGCAGGGCTTTATTGTCTATGAATGGATCAAGGGACACGAACAGGAGTTCTACAAGCAGGTGGGTCCGCTGGTGGCCGATGGCAGCATCGAATATCGCGAAACCGTGGAAGAAGGGCTGGAGCGAACTCCGGATGCTTTCCTGGCCCTGTTTGAAGGCAGCAATCAGGGCAAGATGCTGGTCAGGCTGGACTGATCTCTGGCTACTTGCGGGCACTTGATGCCATGACTGAACCCGCCGTGTGCGGGTTCAGTTGTTTTACGGCGTGCTGCCTGCTTCAAGCAGCGCAATATGGTGAAGCGCCTCATTTCGGGTATGGCCACAAAGCTCGCGGTCATAACTGAAGTCGTGACAGACCTTCGGTCGGCGAGCATCACCAAAAAGCCGGCAAAGATTGTCATCATCAAGCTGGATGCAGCGAATGCCTGCCGGTTTGCCCTGCGGCATGCCGGGTATTGCAGAGCTGATGGAGGGCGCAATGCAGCAGGCGCCGCAGCCCGGGCGGCACCCGGTCTGCTGGCTTGTCGCGATCACACCATGTAGCCCATCACTCATGCTCATGTCAGGTCCCGAGCACCATGTGCGGTGGCCACGGCACCCTTGTCGATCCCTTCAAAAGCCTGCACTCGAACACTGCCACCATGCAATGAGGCGATCTCCTGCGCCATCCAGTGGGCAATCTGTTCGACCGTGGTGGGGGTCGGCAGAATTTCGGCCCGTTCCTGTGGCAGCCGTATCGCAAAACGCCCCTGTGCCGATTCATATCCAACATGATACATATCGTTGTCTGTATCCATCAGATCGGCCCGATCAATCAGGTAGATATCTTCAAGACGCTGTGACCACTGTGTTTCGAGCGCTTCACTGCGCTGCCCGTTATGCCAGATGGCCAGACGGGAGCGATGACCATGCGCAATGCGCTGGCAGTTGCCCTTGTGACGTCGAAGGCCGTGACTGTACGTGTAGCCGCCGGCCTCATGGGGCTCTTCCCGCAGGGTCACGCGTATTTTTTCGACCTGCGCCGGCGGGCGCCGGGAAAGCTCCGCGGACAGATAGTCCCCCAGCCGTTCCGGGGTGATCTGCTGCCAGGGCAGCAGGGTATAGGCCTGGCGTGGTGCCCGTAGCTCCATGGGCCACGGATGACGGGTCTGCAGGCGAAGCCCCTCATTGCACTCAATGACCGTGATGTCATGTGCCTTGGTAGGTACCAGCAGGGTATGGTCCACGGTGCTGTCGATACGTGACTTGACCCAGGGTTTGACATCCCCGAAATCAAACAGCATGCCGTCTTCACCCAGCGACCCCTCCAGCTCAACATCGATATGGTAGCTGGCGCCGACCAGGCCTCGTTGTGGACACCAGATGGACACATCCAGCGCGCTGAGCGCGTTTACGAAAAGAATCATCAATCAATACCTGCAATCTTGTGTGTCTGCAGGGAAAGGCGCCACTGCGGGTTGGTCATGCAATACGCCACCGTGTCGGCCATGGTATTGCCTGTCTCACCGCGAGGGGCAAGGTCCATGGGCTGCAGAAAAAAGTGGTCAAACTCGAGCGCCCTGAAACGCTCGGGGAGCGCATCGGCCTGCGGATAAACGAGCTTGAGCTCATTGCCGGACAGCTGCTTGAGTTCGGCGCGCCCCTTGGGACTGACGCAGAGCCAGTCGATACCCTCAGGGGCCGGCAGCGTGCCATTGGTTTCCACCGCGATTTCAAAACCACGCTCATGGATGGCCTCAATCAGGGCACTGTCCAGCTGGAGCAGGGGTTCCCCACCAGTAAAGACCACGTAGGGGCGCGCGTGATCGTCACTCCGAGGCCACAGGGCCGCAATATGGTCTGCCAGTTCAAAGGCCGTTCGAAAGCGACCGCCATTTTGGCCATCGGTGCCGATAAAATCGGTATCACAAAAGCGGCAGATACTGCTGGCACGGTCCTTCTCGCGCCCGGACCACAGGTTACAACCAGTAAAACGACAGAACACCGAAGCACGTCCGGCCTGACCGCCTTCACCCTGCAGGGTGTAAAACGCTTCCTTGACGCTGTACATGGCTACACCTCCCGCGTGAGGCTGGTCTGGCTGCGATAGGGCAGCGGGTCCACAAGGCCTTGTGATGCAAAGGCCTGAAGACGCTCGCGACAGCTGCCACATTCGCCACAGGCAAGCGCTTCACCCAGATAGCAGGTCCATGTATGGGCATAATCAAGGCCCATTTGCAGCCCTTCGGCAAGGATGTCGTCCTTGCTGGCATGTAGATAGGGGGCACGTATTTCAACGGGCGTATAGTTGGCAATCGCTGCAACATCGTTCATGCGCGCCACAAACTCGGGGCGACAGTCAGGGTAGATGGCATGATCGCCCCCGTGTGCGCCGTAATAGCAGATCTCTGCTTCCAGATTAACGGCATGACCGATGGCCAGAGACAGCAGGATCATGTTGCGGTTGGGGACGACGGTCGCCTTCATGTTGTCTTCGGCGTAATCGGCCCGCGGCATGGGCTGGCTGGCATCGGTCAGGGCCGAAGCACCGATAAGTCCATGAATGGCGCGTATATCCACGACCTGATGCGCAACGCCCAAAGTCTGACAGACCTGACTTGCAACATCGAGTTCGCGCGCATGGCGCTGACCATAATGGAAGGAGAGGGCGTGAACGTCATACCCCTCGCGCAGGGCGCGATGTAAAACGGTGTAGGAGTCCATGCCGCCGGAATAGATAACGACGGCGCGTGATGCGTTCTGTAATGTCATGACGGAGAATTTCTTTGCCGATGGGAATCGACGCCCGGGATCCGGTCCGGGCGAATGAGGGGCGGCATTCTAACGCCAAACCGGGAGTGTGTCAGCAATATATTTTATACCGTTATCTTTGGTGTGCTGTTTACACAAAGGAGTGACGGGCAAAATATTGGAAGAAATGGCGTTAATGACGAACGGGACGAGCAAGCACCATCAGTAAACACAGGGTCGAAAAGCGACCCTGTGTTTGAAGGGCATTTAAAGATCGTGCCCCAGTACGACCGAGCGAATGGCCGAGAAGCTGTGGGCTTCGGGCGGATGATCCAGATTAACCCCCAGTGCGTTACTGACTTCGCGGGCAGAAATCACGCCGCGGATACGAAGGCCGCCATGTTCATCATGATCGGTCACCAGCACATGACGATCTCCTGACGTTTTCAGGGTCTGCACCAGATCGCCCAGCGTGGCGCGTTCAATGCGCTCGTAGTCGATGGAGTGCATGTCTTCACGTGCCAGCTTGATCATGTCGACCGTCACATCTGCCCTGGCAATACCACGCTCCTGCATGGCGCGTGTCACGGCGCTGCCGCCAAACAGGATGCGTGCGCTGATCACACCGGTAAACTCGCCCTGATCGTTGAGCACCAGCAGCATGTGAATGTTGTTTTGCTTCATCGTCTGCAGGGCATCATCAACGCCGCTTTCCGACGAGACAGTGAAGGCACGGACCTGCTGGAAGTCTGTCAACAGCGCCAGCGCCGAGCTGTCCATGTTCAGCGAGGCAGAAGCCGTATGGTGGCCCGGGCGACAGATGCTGGTGACGCTGTCCATTTCCTTGAGAGGCAGAGGACTGTAGGGCGTAGGGGTAGTGTTCATGAGCGTCTCCTGTGCAAGCCTTGTCAGGCATTTTACTCAAACATGAAAGACCGAAACCGGCATGACTCGATTACAGATGGGCCTTTAAATCGCCCCGGACCGCATCGACAAAGGTAATGAAACGGGTATCGCGATCATCATCGCTGCGATCGACCCGACAGCCCAGTTGCATGGTGTTTTTGACCAACAGCTCATCAAAAATATCCAGCGTCACCGCGTTGGCCGGCCTTGACCCTGGAGTGATGGCCCCGTGTTCCAGCGTAAAGGTTTCAAGCAGGGAAGCCCTGACTCGGGTAGTGCCACCTTCCGAGATGACGCGACGTACGAAAAGCCAGCCTTCGCAGGCCAGTTCTTCACCGTTGTCCTGACGGCGGCTGAACAGCGTACGGTAGCAGGCACCTTCAGCGGCGGCCCGCTCGGCCATGCTTTTGTAAGAGGCCGCCATCCTTGTCGCCATGGCGCCTGACTTTGCAAGCTTTTGCACGGCGCCGCGATGTTCCTGATCCAGTTTTTCCTGTCTGGAAAAACGCTGCCAGTGCCGGTATTCCTCTAAGATTGAAGTCACATCCATCCCTGTTTTCGCGGCCAATAATAGTGTCGGGGGCTATCTTGCCGATACACAGCGCTTCTCGCCAGCCCGGCCAATAAAATATGGCCTGTCACGGCGCTAAAATCGAATGATGCACCATCAGCGATGACTTGTCCCCGCTGCAGGGCCATTGCCGTAATGGCGTATCAGGCAGACCGGCCCGCCATCCGTTACAATCAAAGAATCTGACAGACTGACACTCGTGGGAAGCAAACCAAGATGATGACAAAGACATGGATGGGCGTGGCCGCGCTGACCCTGATGACAGGGTGCGTCTCCGGGCAATATATAGTGGATGATCAGGTCTCCGAGAGCCGGGAGATTCATCCCGTGCAGGGAGCGGATGGCAACTATCTGGGGTCCTTCGCGGTACGCAGGCCCTACACGGAAGTGACGCCCATGCAGCTTGAGCAGTGTCTGAATGCAAGCGTTGAGCAGCGTCAGGTCACTCTTGCAGCCGGAAAGCTGCGTCAGTTGACAGACCAGAGTGATGAGATGGCCTTTAATGGCATGTCCGATGATGGCAATAACGAAGTGTCGGGCGTTACTGGCGTCACGCACTACGAGGGACGTGATCTGGCCTATCGGCTGGATATTCAGCGTCTGCCGGAAGCCAACTATTATTATTTCGACCGTCTCGGTGAAGCGAGCACCGGGCAGGATAATCAGTTTGCCCCGATTGGCGCCTGGAGCAGCGCCGCACCCCTTCAGGCAAGCCAGGGGTTTGAAGCGGTTGCCGATCAAATGCAGTCCTGTCTGGAAAAGGTCGCCAGTAATACGCCGGGCGAAGACCCGACCGGCTGGCAGCCACAGCCCTGACCCTGATGTCCGGGGCAATCTCCCTTGAAAAAAGGGCCTCTTCCCAAAGAAGAGGCCCTTTTTATATGCCGGACGGATAGGTGAATCGGGTTAGAACGCCACAATCTGCTCCAGGAATCGAGGCCCGAGCGCCGGCTCCATGATCAGGGCAAACACGACGCCGTAGGCAGCCCCCCACAGGTGCGCGCTGTGATTGACGTTATCGCCCCCGCGACGGCCGGCATAAATCGACCAGCCGGTATAAACAATGGCAAAGACAATGGCCGGTACCGGAATCACCAGAACATAAAGCGTGGTCCAGGGGGCGGCCAGAATGAAGGCAAACAGCACGGCTGACACGGCCCCTGAAGCCCCCAGACTTCGATAGTTCGGGTCATGGCGATGCGCCAGATAGCTGGGCACGATGGCGGCAATGATGCCGCCCAGATAAAACCCGATAAAGCCGGCCACACCGATGTAGGAAACAAAAAAGCGCTCGATGGCGCGCCCAAAGAAAAAAAGCGTAAACATGTTGAAAAAAAGATGCGCGCTATTGGCGTGCACGAAGCCGTGGGTCACGAATCGATACACCTGACCTCGCACCACGGCCGGCGGCCAGAAAAGCAGCTTCTCAATCAATCGGTGATTGGTAAAGCAGGGGATGGAGACCGCGCAGGTCACCGCAATGAGCAAAAGCGTCAGCGTCATGCCTTTCTCGCCTTGAGGATGAGATGGGTTTGATCATAACGCAGAGCACATCGCTGTGCGCGTGTCGCTGGCAGGTGTTCCTGTGGTCAGTCTCTGTCTGTCTCGTTTATGCTGAAAGCCGGCATCACGACAAGACCAATAACGATCCGGAGGCACCCATGAGCGGCTATCACCATGATATCGGCAGCAAACGCTACCGCTTTGAAAACCTGAAAACGCTGATGGCCTGCGCCACGCCCGAGCGCTCCGGCGATCAGCTGGCAGGCATTGCCGCGAAGGACAGCGAGACACGGGCTGCAGCGCAGCTGGCGCTGGCGGAAGTCCCGCTCACGCAATTTCTCGAAGAGATGCTGGTGCCCTATGAAGACGATGAGGTCACGCGCCTGATCGTTGATGGCCATGACCGGGAAGCCTTTGGGCGCATTGCCCACCTGAGCGTGGGCGAGTTTCGCAACTATCTGCTCTCTCATGAAGTCGACAGTGATGTGCTGGCGGCCCTGTCGCCGGGGCTGACCCCTGAAATGGTGGCCGCCGTGGCCAAGATCATGCGTTTGCAGGATCTGGTGCTGGTCGCGCGCAAATGTCGAGTGGTCACGGCCTTTCGCAATACGATCGGGCTGGAGGGACGGCTGTCGACCCGGCTACAGCCCAATCACCCCACCGATCATCCAACCGGCATTGCGGCCAGTATTCTGGATGGGCTGCTCTACGGCAACGGAGATGCGGTGATCGGCATCAATCCGGCGACCGACAATACCGGCGCGGTCGTGACGCTTTTGAAGATGCTCGACGACATCATCAGCCATTACGAGATTCCCGCCCAGAGCTGTGTGCTCACTCATGTCACCACCGCGATCGAGGCCATCAACCGCGGCGCACCAACGGATCTGGTCTTTCAATCGATTGCCGGCACTCAGGCGGCCAATCAGGGCTTTGGCATCGATCTGGCCCTGTTGCAGGAAGGCCAGGACGCGGCGCTATCGCTGGGGCGCGGTACGGTCGGCAATAACGTCATGTACTTTGAAACGGGTCAGGGCAGCGCGCTGTCGGCCAACGCTCATCACGGGGTCGATCAACAAACACTTGAGGCGCGGGCCTACGCGGTGGCGCGTCGATTCAATCCTCTGCTGGTCAATACGGTCGTGGGCTTTATCGGGCCCGAGTATCTTTTCAACGGCAAGCAGATCACGCGTGCAGGGCTGGAGGATCATCTCTGCGGCAAGCTGCTGGGTGTGCCAATGGGGTGTGATGTTTGCTATACCAATCACGCCGAAGCCGATCAGGATGACATGGACGCCCTGTTGACCCTGCTGGGCGCCGCCGGCTGTAACTACGTGATGGGCATTCCCGGTTCTGATGACATCATGCTCAATTATCAGACCACCTCCTTTCACGATGCCCTTTACGTGCGAGAGGTGCTGGGGCTGCGCGCGGCACCCGAGTTCGAAGCCTGGCTTGAGACCATGGCGATCACCGACCGGAAGGGCAGAATCATCGTGGATCAAAGCCTGCCAGCCCCCTTTGCCCATGCCCTGACACGAGCGAACTGATCGGAGAGCCACCATGACAGACAAGTCACAGCCCCCCGAGACAGGCACGCCGCGGACGGTGATCACCAACCCCTGGCAGCCACTGCGTGAGCACACCGATGCCCGTATTGGGCTCGGTCGTGCCGGCGGCAGCCTGCCCACCGCGCCACATCTGGCCTTTCAGCTGGCCCATGCCCAGGCACGTGATGCCGTTCATCTGGCACTCGACACCGAGAAAATGATGGCCGAGCTCGAATCGCGGTTTGACAGCGTCGTTCGCCTGCACAGCCAGGCAGGAGATCGCAGCGAGTATCTGCGTCGCCCGGATCTGGGGCGACAGCTCAGTGATGAGAGTGTGGAGCAGCTCACCGGCATGAACGTCGCGCAGTGCGATCTATCGATCACGGTTGTGGATGGTTTGTCGGCGCGCGCCGTGCACGAACATGCCGCAACGCTGCTGGATCACCTGATCCCGGCATTTGAATCGCGCGGCTGGTCGGTGGGGCCGGTAGCGCTTGTCGAGCAGGGGCGTGTGGCCATTGGTGATCCGGTAGGCCAGGCGCTGGGGGCGCGCATGGGGCTGGTGCTGATCGGTGAGCGGCCGGGACTCAGCTCACCGGACAGTCTGGGCGTCTACTTCACCTGGGGCCCGCGGGATGGTCGGCGCGACAGCGAGCGTAACTGCATCTCCAATATTCGCCCGCGTGGCCAGTCGTTTGACGCGGCGGCAAAACTGGTCCTGTATCTGCTGGATGAAGCCAGCCGCCGTGAGCTTTCGGGCGTCGAGCTCAAGGACGACTCGGTTGTGGACTCCGAGCTGGGGGACGGCAATCAGGGTAATTTCCTGCTGCCTCGGGATCAAAAGTCCTGAACCGGCGTTACCGAATCGGCCGATGTCAAAACATCCTCCGGCATCGGCCAGCGGGACCAGTCAATTGCTGCCTCGACGTGATCGGCCAGTCGGTCGATTTCCCTCATGCGATGGGCGTCGTAATCAAAATGCGCCGGTGCTGCAAGCCCGGCCCATGCCAGCAGCACGTTCAGCGTGGCCGGATGATCGAACACCCCGTGCAGGTAGGTGCCCAGAATCTGACCATCCTCGGAAATGGCGCCATCCAGCCGGCCGTCATCAAGCGCAAATACCCCGAGGGAAAGACCTTCGCCCAGACTTTCGCCCACATGAATCTCGTAGCCCGTAACCGGGGCCCGCGCCTCACCCAGCAGGCAGTGCCCGGTCACGCGATGCAGCTGCTTGGTGGCCTTGAGCGTCGTGGAAAGGTTCAGCCAGCCCAGGCCCGCACTGCTGCCGGCCGAGCCTTCCACGCCGTCCGGGTCGTCAATGTGTGTGCCCAGCATCTGATAGCCGCCGCAGATACCGATGATCCGGCCACCATAGCGCAGGTGGCGGGCAAGTGCCGCGGACCAGCCCTGCTCACGCAGCCAGTCCAGATCGGCGCGAACGTTCTTGCTGCCCGGCAGAAGGATCAGATCCGCTGTGTCGAGCTCTTCAGGACGGCGCACAAAGCGCACATTGACCTGGGGGTGCAGGCGCAGGGCGTCAAAGTCGGTGTGGTTACTGATGCGCGGCAACAGGATGACCACAATGTTGAGCCCGTCCGCAGCGCCGGTACTGTCACCGGCGCGGGACAGGCCGTCTTCGGCTTCCAGGTGCAGGTCTTCAAGCCAGGGCACCACGGCCAGCACCGGCTTGCCGGTACGTGCCTCGAGCCATTCAAGGCCGGGTTTGAGCAGATTGATGTCGCCACGGAAGCGATTGATTACCAGACCCACGACCCGCTCGCGCTCCGAGGCGCTGATGATGTCCAGTGTGCCCACCAGATGGGCAAATACGCCCCCGCGGTCAATATCGGCCACCAGAATGACCGGGCAGTCGACGGCTTCGGCAAAGCCCATGTTGGCCAGGTCATGGGCGCGCAGGTTGATCTCGGCGGCGCTGCCGGCGCCTTCCACCACAACCCTGTCATAGCGATCAACGAGCCGCCCATGGGCCGCCACAACCTGTTTCAGCAGTTGAGGTTTATAGGCGTAGTACTCGGCTGCTTTCATGTGGCCGATGGCCTGACCCGCCACAATGACCTGAGAACCCTGATCGCAGGTGGGCTTTAACAGCACCGGATTGAAATCAACGTGGGCGTCCACTTCGGCCGCCATGGCCTGTACCGCCTGGGCGCGGCCGATCTCGCCACCATCCACCGTCACGGCACTATTGAGGGCCATGTTCTGCGGCTTGAAGGGGGCAACCCTGTGCCCGCGGCGCGTCAGTATCCGACACAGGGCGGTCACCAGCGCACTCTTGCCGGCATCC
Organism: Kushneria sp. Sum13; assembly: GCF_052692355.1. Classification (NCBI taxonomy): domain Bacteria; kingdom Pseudomonadati; phylum Pseudomonadota; class Gammaproteobacteria; order Oceanospirillales; family Halomonadaceae; genus Kushneria; species Kushneria sp. Sum13. Next base: position 1,781,146 of record NZ_CP199847.1, on the reverse strand, counting down.
GAGGTGGTGCCCTGAACCATCAGGGTGCGGGATGCCCGAAAACGCTTCGGCTGACTCATGATGCACGTTCCTCCTGCTCGTCGATGCCCAGCAGCAGGTCGCGCAGGCGTTCGTGATACTGCTCGGGAGACTGCCACAGGCCTCTGGTGATGGCCTCCATCAGCGTCTCGCCCATTTCCTTGAGTGCCTGCGGATTGTGATCGTTGAGAAAACGCTGATTGTCCGGATCCAGTACCAGCGCATCGGTAATCTGTTCGTACTGGTAGTCACTGACCAGCGCCGTGGTGGCATCCCAGGCAAAGAGATAATCTACACTGGCCGCCATCTCGAAAGCACCCTTGTAACCGTGGCGCTGCATGGCGCTGATCCACTTTGGATTGGTCACCCGTGAGCGCATGACCCGGTTGAGTTCTTCCTTGAGGGTGCGCATGCGCGGGCTGGCGGGGTTGGCGTGATCGCCGAAATAAAGCGCGGGCGTGGCACCCTGCTGGCGGGCAGCGGCGCTCATGCCGCCCTGAAACTGGCTGTAGTCGCCGGAATCGAGCAGGTCATGCTCACGGTTGTCCTGGTTCTGGACGATGCCTTCAAGCGTTGAGAGCCGTTTTTGAAAGGCCGCCATGGCAGGCTCTCCATCGACTTCCTTGCCGTAGGCGTAGCCGCCCCAGTTGACATAGGCGCGCGCCAGATCCGCCTCATCCTGCCAGTGGCCGTTATCCAGCAGCTTCTGCACGCCGGCCCCGAAGGTCCCTGGGCGGGCGCCAAAAATGCGAAAGCCGGCCTGGCGCCGCGCGGTGGCCTCATCGACGCCTTCCGCCAGCAGTGCCTCGCGCCGTGCCTCGACGTTAGCGGCGATGGTGTTGCCATTGCCGGGCTCGTTGAGATCGACAAGCTTTTGCACCGCGCTGTCATATAGCGCCATCAGCCCCGGGAAGGCGTCGCGGAAAAAGCCCGAGACCCGCAGGGTCACGTCTACTCTGGGGCGGCCGAGCAGAAAGCCCGGGATGATTTCAAAGTCGATCACACGCTGTGAGCCCGAAGCCCAGATCGGGCGTACCCCCATGAGGGCAAAGGCCTGGGCGATGTCATCGCCCCCCGTGCGCATGGTGGCGGTGCCCCACACCGAGAGTCCAAGGCTTGTCGGATAGTCGCCATGCTCCTGAAGATGTCGCATGACCAGCGCCTCGGCCGATTTTTGCCCCAGCGTCCAGGCCGTTCTGGTGGGCATGGCGCGACTATCCACGCTATAGAAATTGCGTCCGGTGGGCAGGGTGTCGAGTCGCCCGCGGCTGGGCGCGCCGCTGGCGCCTGGTGGCACGAATTTGCCTGAAAGGCCATCCATCAGCGCCGAGAGTTCATTGTCCACGCTTTGATGCAGGACCGGCAGCAGCGTCTCGCACATGAAGTGGATCACGGCGTGCGTCCGGGGCCAGTCAGCCTCACAGGGCAATCCGGCCTCCGAAGAAAGCACGTGCTGCTCGATCAGCTGCGCGCCAAGAAGTTCCAGGCGCTCGCGAGTGTGCGCTGAACTGCGCCAGCTGGTGGCCTCCAGATCGGCGAGGCATTCAGGCCATGGTCCCTGCCAGGGCCGGGCTTCAACGGCCAGCGGGTCGAAATCTTCATGTATTTTAAAAAGCCCCAAATCCCTGGCCATCGCCTGCAACAGGCTTTGCTCGTGGGGCTTACTGCCCCGCGACAGGCGCACCAGCGCCATAAGGGTGTCACGCAGTGAGGCATGTTCGGGTAGCTCGCCGAGCACGTGCAACCCGTCACGAATCTGAGCCTCCTTGATGTCACAGAGATAGTTGTCCAGCGCGTCCAGCAGGGTCTGATCGTCTTCCAGCGCTTCATTGATCGAAGGCCTTGTGCCTGCACTGGCTGAAGGGGACAGGCTCAGTTCCTCAAGCACATGGGTATGGCGTACCCGCTCGATGATCGCCTCGCGCAGGAACTGCTCGCGGCGCTGATCCAGGCCGAGGGCCTGATAATACTCATCGGTCAATCGCTCGAGTTCGGCCAGGTCATCATGGATGCCGGCACGCGTCATGGGCGGCATCAGGTGATCGATAATCACGGCCTGCGTTCGACGCTTGGCCTGAGCGCCTTCCCCGGGATCGTTGACGATAAACGGATAGAGATGCGGCATGGGACCCAGCACGATATCCGGCCAGCAGGTTTCTGACAGTGCCGTACCCTTGCCGGGCAGCCACTCGAGATTGCCATGCTTGCCGACATGCACGAAGGCATCGACGCCATAGACGTGGCGCAGCCAGAAATAGAACGCCAGGTAGCCGTGGGTCGGCGGCAGGTCCGGGTCGTGATAGGCCGCGTTCTGGTCGATATCAAAGCCGCGCGCCGGCTGCACGCCGACAAAGGTCTCGCCCAGTCGCATGCCGGCAATCATCAGGCGCCCCTGACGATAGAGCGGATCATTTTCCGGGGTGCCCCATCGCTCAAGTACGGCCTGCTGACAGACGGCGGGCAGGTGCGCGAAATGCTGACGGTAGGTCTCAAGCGCCAGGCTCTGTGCCGCCGGCCGGGTCTCGATGCCGGTCGCGTCATTGGTCACGGTCTGCGTCAGCCATTCGATCAGCGCCGTCGGGTCGTGGGGCAGGGCCTGTCCGACCGGATAGCCTGTCTCGCGCAGGCGATGCAAAATGTTGAGCGTCGAGGCCGGCGTATCAAGTCCCACGCCATTGCCGATACGAGCATCGCTTGAGGGATAGTTGGCCAGCACCAGCGCAATACGCTTGTCCTGGTTGGCTTTCTCGGCAAGCCGGACCCAGCGTCGGGCCAGCTCGGTGACAAAGCGGGCGCGTTCCTCATGAAGCTGATGAATCACGATATCGTGCTGACAGCGCGTGGAGTGATAGTGCGCTGACTTGAAGGCAATCGGGCGGGTGATGATACGTCCGTCCAGCTCCGGCAGGGCGACCTGCATGGCAATATCACGCGGCCGGAGCCCAATGGGCTGCGCCTGCCAGTCCTCGAGCGTGGTACCCACCATGATCAGCTGCAAAATGGGGATGTGGCGCGTCCAGGGGTGCTGATAGCCGGCATGCGTGGCATCAGTACTGCCGGCCAGCGCAAAGCCGGTGGTGTTGAGCATGATCGAGGCATTGCTCTGCTCGATCAGTTCATCAAGGGTGTCCAGACACAGGCGTTCCTTGAGCGAGGCCACGGCGACCGGTAATACGTTGAAGCCGCCTGCTTCCAGAATACCGATCAGGCCGTCGAAAACGCTGGTGTTGCCCTGCTGGAGATGGCTTCGGTAAAACACCAGTGCTGCCACCGGACGCGCCGGCTGCCAGTGCGCCTGCCAGTCAGCCAGAGTGACGTGACCGGGAGAGGCGTTGTGATCATCGAGCGGGGCGTGCAGAACTACTCGCGGCAGCGGTTGGGGCTCCCGCCATGTCCGGGGCCGATCCAGGAAGCGATCATCCAGCCAGGCGAGCAGGGCGCGGGTATTGTCGATGCCGCCTTCACGCAGATAGCGCCATACCCGGCGTGCGTCCTGATAGCTGACCGTGCCGGCCTCGAGCAGGCTTTCATCCTCGACGTCTTCACCGGGCACCACGATCAGTGTGCGGCCATCCCGCTGTGCCCACTCCTTTAACTGCTCAAGACCATAGGTCCAGTAGGAAGCGCCACCCAGCAGGGAGAGCACCACTACGCGGGCGCCCTTTGGTGCCTCATCGCCCCGGCTGTCCAGCACCCGGTCGCGATAGAGATCAAACGCGGCGGGTTTTAACAGGTTCATCCAGTTGGCCAGGCGAATACTGGTGTCGTGCTCGACGTCATCGGCCTCGATCACGGTGGCCAGCAGGGCCAGGGTGCTGTCAGCGGCGGACAGCATCACCAGTTCGGCAGGCGACTGACCGAGATCGACAATGCCATTGTCATCGCTGAACCCGCCGGGCTGGGCGGCGAAAAGGTGCATTCATCACACTCCGCTACGGGGCTTTCAGGTTTTCGGCGCTGGCTGATATCAACCAGTGTGTTCGTGGTGCTCGGCTTCGGACAGTGCGGCCTGCAGGCGATCACGATCCAGACCCTTGCCGATCACTACCAGCCGGGTCTGGCGCGTCTCGTCGCTGCGCCACGGCCGGTCGAAGTGGTGAGTGAGGCGGTTGCCCACGGCATGCAGTACTTGACGCATGGGCTTGTCGACATCGACAAATCCCTTGACCCGATAGATGGTCTGCTCGATCAGTGCCTGCTCCAGCGCTCTGACCAGGGTGGGGCTGTCCACGCTGCCCAGCGTCACCACGCAGGAATCAAAATCATCGTGGGCATGATGGTGTTCGCGCCCGTGAGCGTGATGATCATCATGATGGGTGTGAATGTCGTCGGCCCGGCCTTCCGAGGCCAGCTGCAGACCCATAACGGCAGCCACATCCACTTCGCCATGCGTGGCCCAGAGCGTTTTGACCCGCTCGGGAAGCTCCCCGCGTAGCTGTTGCTCCACTACCCGGCGCGCCTCGTCGTCCAGGGCGTCGCCCTTGCTGATGATGACGAGATCTGCCGAGGCGAGCTGGTCATCGAGCAGCTCCTGCAGGCTCGGATCATGATCCAGACTCTCGTCGGCCTGACGCTGCGCCTCGATACGCTCATGATCATGAGCGACCCGTCCGGCGGCCAGTGCCGGGCCATCAACCACAGTGATGACGCTGTCGACCGTGCAGAACTGTTTGATGTCGGGCCAGTTGAACGCCTGTACCAGCGGCTTGGGTAGTGCAAGGCCCGAGGTCTCGATCAGGATATGATCGATCTGGTCGCGTCGCTCGACCAGCTTTTGCATCACCGGTAAAAACTCCTCTTCCACGGTGCAGCAGATACAGCCATTGGCGAGCTCGAAAACGCCCTGTTCGCGCTCAACGGCATCTTCCTCACAGCCTTCAATCTGACAGCTGCGCACCAGCTCGGCATCGACATCCAGCTCGCCAAACTCGTTGACGATCACGGCGATACGCTTGCCGCCGGCGTTGCGCAAAAGGTGTGACAACAGCGTGGTCTTGCCGCTGCCGAGAAAGCCGGTGACGACGGTAGCAGGGATCTTGTGCAGCTCGGGGCGTGATTCGATAGAGGACATGAGGTTCTCCTGACAATAAAAATTATTCGGCAAGGGCGGTCATTGACGCTGATACCGCCAGCGCACAGGTGGCCTGCGCGCACTGTTGCCGGTTAATGAGCAGTCGGGCCGACGTGCCCATCTGCTGGCGGATGGCGGCCAGTGCTGCAGCCTCGGCGACACCGGGCACGCCATGGAGGCGCCAGGTGGTGTCGCTGACATGGCTCATGGCGGGCTCGCTGTCTCTCAAGGCCTGCGCCGGCAGGGCGATCAACGGGCAGCGCCAGGCTTTTGCCAGTGAGGCGATGGCCGTTTCATGCTGGCGGCCCGCCAGGGTTGCCAACAGCGTGATCTGGCCCGGCTGTGCCCTGGCCATGGCCAGTGTGGTCATGGCCAGTGCCATGAGTGCGTCAGGTGGGCAGTCGCGTCGGCAGCCCACCCCCATGGCGATAGGACCGACCTCAGCGGACATGCGGGCCTCGAGCATTCTGCTCCAGAGAGCGTGTGGTTTCTTCTGCGCCCAGCAGGGCTGCGATGGCCTCGGGATTGGAGGGAAAGAACAGATGCAGATAGCTGGCCGTGAGTCGGCCTCGGCGGAAGATCGCCTCGCCCGGTGCCGGATGGCTGGCGCGCCGACCGTGCGCGATCGGTGTCAGCGTGTCGTGACTTCGCGAGTGATGGTGAGCATGCCCCCGAATCTCGCCTTCCGGCAGGGGCGCACTCTGCATGCCCTGACAGCCCCGTTTGGTGCGCATTTCGCCATGTCCTGGCAGCACGCCGGCCATGGGATGGCAGGTGCCGTGCTGGTCGGTCAGGGTCTGCTGTAGATAGAGCATGCCACCGCACTCGGCCAGAATCGGCAGGCCGCGGGCATCAAGGTCTCGAATGGCCTCGCACATGCCATGATTGGTGCCAAGCGCTGCAGCATGTAGTTCCGGATAGCCACCCGGCAGCCACAGCGCATCAAGGTTATCCGGGAGCGTCGCGTCATGAAGTGGTGAAAACCGGCAGAGCTCGGCGCCCATGGCTTCCAGCAGTCGGGTATTGGCCGCGTAGATAAAGCTGAAGGCAGCATCCTCTGCAACGCCGATCCGTTGGCCGCTCAACGCTTGAGGCGGCGTGTCGATATTCTGCGGTTTGAAGGCGACAGCCGGGGGCAGTTCGGTCAGCTTTTGTCCTTCAAGGAGATCGGCGGCGGCATCGAGTCGGGCTTCCAGCGACAGATTGTCAGGATCATCCTGCTCGCCGGGCTGGACCAGACCCAGATGACGCGAGGGCAGGGCAAGGTGCTCTTCTCGGGGCATGGCGGCCAGCAGCTGGACATCGTCGGGCAGGCTGTCTTCGATCAGCTGGCGGTGTCGCTCGCTGCCGAGTGCATTGGCCACCAGACCATGAAAGGTCATTTCCGGACGATAGCGCGCCAGCCCCAGCCCGATGGCGGCGACGGTCTGGGCCATGCCGCGGGCGTTGATGACACAGGCCACCGGGATATCAAAGGCAACCGCCAGATCGGCACTTGAGGGCGTACCGTCATGGAGCCCCATGGCGCCTTCGATCAAAATCAGATCTGCTTCAAGGGCGGCGCGATACAGCTGCTCGCGACAGAAGGCGTCGCCTGCCATCCATAGATCAAGGGGCTCAACCGGCGCCCCCGAGGCCAGCGCCAGGATCTGTGGGTCCAGATAATCCGGCCCGGTCTTGAAGACCACCACTCGGCGGCCCTGACGGCGGTGATAGCGCGCCAGCGCGGCGGTCATGGTGGTCTTGCCCTGACCCGAGGCCATGGCAGAGAGGAACAGTGCGGGGCAGTACGCGATATCCTGCATCAGTATTCGATCCCCGCCTGCGCCTTGACGCCAAGTCGGAAGGCATGGCGCTCGTCGTGAATGACACTGATGGTATCGGCGATGTCCTGAATCTCGCGGGCCATGGTGCGCCCGGTGATCATCACGTTTTGATGCTCGGGACGCGCCTTGAGTGCCCGGGCGACCTGCTCGGCATCAAGATAGCCGTACTTGATCATGTAGGAGAGCTCATCAAAGAGCAGGAAGTGATACTGCGGATCACCGAGCAGTGTCTCTGCCAGTGCCCAGGCCTCCTGAGCAGCCTGGCATTCCCGTTCGGGGTCGCGCACTTCCCAGCTGAAGCCATGGCCCATGACGTGGAAGTCGACCTGCGGGTGGTCGTTGAAAAAAAGATATTCGCCGGTGGCGCGTCGCCCCTTGATGAACTGGATCACCGCGCAGCGCTGACCATGACCCATGGCGCGTGCCATGGTGCCAAAGGCCGAGCTGCTCTTGCCCTTGCCATTGCCCTTGAGCACGATCAAAACGCCGCGCTCCTGATCGGCGCGAGCGATACGCTCATCAACGATGCGCTTTTTGGTCGCCATGAGTTGCTGATAGCGATCGATGCCCTGATCGCCGGTGCTATCGTCGCTATTGCTGTTGTCACTGTTGGTATCATCACCAGGGTGCTGATTCACGGTGTTCTCCCGGGTGCTGTTGTCGTAGCAGGTTGAGAAGGCGATGAGCTCGAGGTATCTACACTCAGGGCATCAAGGATGTGACAGGTGGCGGCCAGCGTTGTGGCCAGCTCCCGCGCCCTGCCCAGTGTGTCGCCTTGGGGGGCGCAGTCCACGACGTGTGTCTCACAGCCAAACGGGGTGAGTTCAAGATCGTCCCGGCTGCGGGCATCGGTCAGTATCCAGAGACGCGTCGTTTCAGGTGTCTGGTGCTGAAGTCGGGTCAGGCGCTGGCGAGTGTCATCCAGTCCGCGTCGTAGTGGGGTGCCACCGCCCGGCACGAGGTTGTTGAGCAAAGGCGTGATCGTGCGTGGCGCGCGCCGGGGGGCCATGACTTCGGTGACGCCATCGCCGCCCAGGGTTATCAGCATCAGCTGTTCGCGAGCAAGATAAACGCTGGAGGCAATCTGTGTGACCAGCGCCATTGCTTTCTCGAGCTGACGTGTTCGTTGACTGTGGTTCTGACGGTTCAGGCTGGAGCCGGAGATATCGAGAACAATGCAGGTCAGTCTGTCTGGGCGGCGACGTTCGCGCTGCCAGACCAGTGACGGCAATGAATCAAGCGGCGAACCGGCGTAGGGCATCGCTGCCTTGCGCAGGCTTCCAGGCCAGTCGATGCGCGGTCGCCCAATGGCGTCACGGCCTTTTATTCGTGCCCCCTGCTGTCGAATTTTCGATCTACTCGGGAGTGCACTACTTGAGGGGGACGGAAGCTTGATATGCCAGCCGGTGGCGGTGTCCAGAGCAGACGATGCGTGATCGGCCGGCAGGTTGCCCCAGTCACCGCTGCCCGGATCATGATCATCACGATCCGGGTCAGCGCCACGCTGCTCGTCGCTGTTTGCCGAGGGCAGTTGCCGTTCCGGCCCGCTATCGGGTCGGGTGGTCGACGCATCGTGGCTGGAGGTCAGATCCGGACGATGAGGGGCATCGGTAGGGGGACGACGGCCCGGGTAGCGTCCTGTCCGAGGGGAAGGCGTCTGGTCAGATGATGACTCGTGCTCGGAGCCAGCGTTGTCTTTTTGATGGTTACCCTCATTCCCCTGATTGCCATCAGAGCCGCCTTCCGGCGTGGTGTCCGCTGCCCACTGAGGAGCACGATGCGCCATGACCAGTGCGGCCAGCGCATCGATGTCTTCCAGCGTCACGGTCTGTCGTCCCTGCCAGGCGGCATGGGCCAGCGCGCCACGACGCCAGGCCAGATCCGCGCGAACGCCTTCCACGCCGGCCTCAACACAGCGTGTGGCAATAATTCGGGCGAGATCCGATGGCAGGGTGACTGTCGAGAGGCGGTGGCGGGCAGTAGACAGTCGCTCACGCAGCAGCGCCTGTTCTTCCTGCCAGTCAGCCATGAAAGTATCCGGATCACGATCGAAGGCCAGCCGGCGTTCAACAATCTGCAGGCGCTGCTCGATATCCGGTGCGGGGTGATCCAGTACGGCGAGCCCGAAACGGTCCAGCAGCTGCGGACGTAGTTCGCCTTCATCGGGATTCATGGTGCCGATCAACAGAAAGTCCGCGGGATGCTGATGGCTGATACCGTCGCGCTCGACATGGTTGATGCCGCTGGCGGCTACATCGAGCAGCAGATCCACCAGCGCGTCGGGCAGGAGGTTGACCTCGTCGATATAAAGCACGCCTTCGTGGGCACGGGCCAGCAGCCCGGGCTGGAAGGCGACCTCGCGCTCTCCAAGGGCGCGGCCCAGATCCAGCGTGCCGGTCAGCTGTGCTTCGTCGGCCCCCAACGGCAGGGTCACCAGCGAAGATCGTGAAAAGGGCAGCAGCTCGGCAAGGCTTCGCGCCAGCGTTGATTTGGCTGTGCCCCGCGGACCGCTTACAAGTACCCCCCCCAGTCGGGTATCCAGTGCTGCCAGAATAAGGGCCAGCTTGAGGCGGTCATGACCGGTGACAGCCGTGAATGGAAAGAGCGGGCGTGGGGTGCTGGTCATGTCATCTCCATAAACGCAGAGACGTGATAACGCGACATGACTGTCCGCCACCTGCTCACATGATGAGGGGGCGTCAATAAGCGCAGCGGCTGTCGGCACGGGCAGCCACCTGATAAGGAAATACGTCACTTGTGTGCTCCTGCGTATCGACCCGTACGCGTGGCAGTCATTACTGATGATGCCGTGGGCATCACCACCCTGTATCATCGCCGGGCCGGTCTCCGGGCTGACGAGCTGGCGGACACGATGTCTGCCGGGCTGAAGCACCTTCCCGACTCATTGGAGTCAGTGGTCACGCACAAGGCGTCTGCTTCAAGCCACTCGATTACCGTTGCGGGGACAGCAGTGAACTTGCATCACTTTCCCGATTATCCCGTGCAGACTGCACGGGCACCCGAGCGCTGCTCATCGTGAGCCGGGGCAATGATGGAGTCAAGTCCGGCACGAGGGTGTGTTCGGGCGGGCAGTACAGGGGTGTATCCCTTTATCGTTGTCCCACTGCCGGGTGCCTGGTAGCGTCTGTACATGTTTACCCGAGTCAATGTCATGACCTTTAATATTTCGCCCCCTGACAATGCCAAAGATGCCGGTATTCAGGCCCATATCGATAGCCGACTGAAGCCCCCGGGGGCACTGGGTACGCTGGAGGCTACCGCGGCGTCGCTGGTGCGTATTCTGGGGCCTTCAAGCACCACCATTAATGCACCGGCCATGCTTCTTTTTGCCGGCGACCATGGTGTGGCGTTCGAGGGCGTTTCCATTGTAGAGCCCTCAACCACCCAGTTGATGGTGCATCACTTCCTCGAGGGGAGTGCCGCCATCAACGTTTTCTGCCGTCAGGCCGACCTGGCATTGAAGGTCATCGACTGTGGGACGCTCACCGTGCATGAGCCGCACCCACAGCTTGTCAGCCACCGGCTGGGCGAGAAGACAGCGCCTTTCCACCGGGAGCCTGCCATGACTCTGGAGCAGCTCGATACCGGTTTTGACAATAGCCGACGGCTGGTCGAGGAACTCCATGCCGACGGCTGCAATCTGATCGCCCTGGGTGAGATGGGGATTGGCAACACGACCAGTGCCAGCGCTCTGATGGCGGCGTTGACGCATTTGCCGTTTGAGGCGTGCATCGGTGCCGGCAGCGGCGTGACGCCCACCATCATGAAGCGCAAGCAGGACATCGTGCAGCTGGGGCTTCAACGCCATGCACAAAGCCTGGAGGATCCGCGGCTGGCGCTGGCGGCCCTGGGCGGGTTCGAGATCGTGAGTATGGTCGGGGCGATTCTGGCCGCCGCTGAAAAGGGCATGGTGATTCTGGTGGATGGTTTTATCACGACCGTGGCCGCGCTGTGTGCCTGTCGTATTGCCCCGGAAGCGCGCGGTTATCTGATCTTCTCGCACTGTGGCGACGAGCGCGGTCACAGGCCATTGCTGGATCAGCTCGAGGCGGCACCGCTGTTGCACATGGGGCTGCGACTTGGAGAGGGCTCGGGTGCTGCGCTGGCACTTCCGCTGCTGCGCTCGGCGCTGGCCTTTTATTACGAGATGGCCTCGCTTGAAGAGGCTGGTCTGACGCTATGACACGCAAGGCCCTCGCCCGTCAATGGCAGTGGGGCTGTCTGGCGGTGAGTTTTCTGACTCGCCTGCCAGTGCGTGTTCATGGTGACGTGACCCCGCAGGCACTGGGGCGCTGTCATCGCTGGTTTTCACTGGTCGGGGCGCTGATTGGACTGGCGCTTGCGCTTGTCTACTGGAGTCTGGTGCAGGTTCTGCCTGTGTCGATTGCAGTGTTCATGACGCTGGGGCTGTCTCTCTGGCTGACAGGGGCCCTGCACGAAGACGGGCTGGCGGATTGCATGGACGGCCTCGGTGGTGGGCAAACCGTGGCTCAGCGGCTGGCCATCATGAAGGACAGTCGGGTCGGCAGCTATGGCGTACTGGCGCTGGTCATCAGTCTGGTCGGACGCTGGTTGCTGTTGAGCGCTATGGCGCAGCAGGACACCATGCTGGTGATGATGGCCCTACTGACGGCTCATGCTCTGAGCCGTGGGCTGGCAGCCTTCATGATGGGCATGCTGCCGTATCTGCGATGCGATGGTGACAGCAAGGTGCATGCACTGACCGGCCATCAGCGTCTGGAGGATCGTGTCTGGCTGACCGGCGTTGCTGCGTTTGTTGCCGTGTTTTCTGCCGGCGTGGGGTCGGGCATCCTGCTGCTTGTGGTGACGGCACTCTCGGGGCTGGTCCTGTATGGCTGGTTGAAAAAACAGCTTGGCGGCGTGACCGGCGATGCGCTGGGCGCCGTGCAACAGATTACCGAAATTCTTTTATATCTGGCGCTGGTGATGGTTCATGCATGAGTTGATTCTGGGGGGGGCGCGCAGCGGCAAGAGCGTCCATGGCGAAGCGCTGGCGGTTCAGAGTGCCTGTGAGGTCACCTATATTGCGACGGCGCAGGTATACGATGACAGCGAAATGCGCGCCCGTATCGAATCCCATCGCGAGCGCAGACCTTCTCATTGGGTGCTGGTAGAAGCACCGCTGAGCCTTGGTGAAGCCATCGAACGTCATGCCCGGGCTGATCGTCTGCTGCTGATCGACTGCCTGACCCTCTGGCTGACCAACCTTTTACTCGAGGGCGATGAGCGATTCGTACAGGAACGTGCTCGATTGCTGGAGGTGCTTGATCACGCTCCGGGGCGTGTCGTGATGGTCAGCAATGAGGTGGGGCAGGGTGTGGTCCCCATGAATGCCCTGTCACGACGTTTTGTGGATGAAGCCGGCCAGCTTCATCAGGTATTGGCATCACGGTGTCAACGCGTCTGGTGGGTGGTGGCCGGCCTGCCACAGTGCCTCAAGGGCAACGTGACATGAGCTTTCAGACCCTGATGATCGATTGCCTGCGTCACGGCGCCTGTGAAGGGCCTCAGGAATGTTTGCGCGGCCATACGGATGTGGCGTTGAGCGCGAAGGGTCATGAACACATGCTGGCGGCAGCAAAACGGTTGCCGCGACCCCATGCCATTCTCTGTTCGCCGTTGATTCGCTGCAAAAGGGTTGGCGAGTTACTGGCACAGGACTGGAACGTGCCCTTGCATGTCGTACCCGAAATCATGGAGATGAATTTTGGAGACTGGGATGGGGTAGCCACGCAGGATCTGCTGCAACACGCCCGCCCGGCGCTGGAAAATTTCTGGCGTGACCCGCAGGCATTTCCACCCCCCGGGGGAGAGAGCCTTGATGATTTTCTGGCCCGCATCGATCAGGGGTGGCAACACCTTCTTGTGAAGGGCATGACGCTGGCGGACAAGGGCCAGCAAAAAAAGGAAGAGGGCCCGGTACGCCTTCTGGTCTGTGGCCATGCCGGTGTCATTAAAAGCTGGATGGCAATGCGGCTGGGTATGCCTCTAACTCAGGGCAGCTATCTCCATCGCTTACATTTGCCCTATGCCGGTGTCGCACGTCTACGAGTCGATATCGATCGACAAAGCGGCGAGCAGTTTGAACAGTTATATGCGCTTGGTTCATAAGATGACCCCCAGCCGTAAGAACACATTAAAATTATACCGTTATCTTTTATGTTGCTAACCATTTCGTTATCTTTAATTGTTGATCAACTGTTGGGGGAACCTTGTCGGTTTCATCCACTGGTCGGGTTAGGGCAGTGGGTCACCGCTGTTGAAAAATGGGTTTACCCCCAAAAAAAGCGACATTTCAAAACACTTGTTGCCGGGTTCGTAGGCTGGTTCGTGGTCATCACGCCCATCATGCTGGCCACCCTTTGGGTGGATCAGATTGTTGAGGGTTTCTGGCATGAGCTGCTGGCGGTCCTGATACTTTATCTGGCCATTGGACGACAAAGCCTGATTGAACATGCCCGGCGCGTTTACCAACCGCTTTTAAAAGATAACCTTGAGGCTGCACGTCAACAGGTCGCCATGCTGGTCAGTCGGGATACCCAGCAGCTGGATGCTTCCGAAATATCACGCGCTACCTGTGAGTCGGTGCTCGAAAACGGCAGCGATGCGCTTTTTGCCGCGATTTTCTGGTTTGCCGTCGCCGGAGTCCCGGGGGTTGTCCTTTACCGGGTGGTCAATACGCTCGATGCCATGTGGGGCTATCGCAGCGAGCGCTATCTCTATTTCGGACGCATTGCTGCACGTGCAGATGATGTCATGAACTGGATACCGGCTCGATTGACCGCGTTTTCCTATGCACTGGCCGGCTGGCACTGGCAGGCCACAAGAAACACCTGTGGCACAGCCATGCGATGCTGGTGGAAGCAGGGCAGAAGCTGGAAAAGCCCCAATGCCGGGCCGGTCATGGCTGCCGGTGCCGGGGCGCTGGGGATACAGCTGGGCGGTGGCGGTATCTATCACGGCAAACGTGTCGAAAGCCCGCTGCTGGGCATCGGGCGTCCTGCGGCCCCCCTTGATATTGAGCGCGCCTGCACACTGATCTGGAGGGCGTTGCTGATCTGGCTGACCGCACTGTTCATTATCGCGTGGATATTGTCATGACCGTTGCACCTGACGCTTCTCCCTTACACGGTGGTCGACTGTTTGAGGTCAGTCGTCGTTATGGTATCGAGCGACGTGACTGGCTGGACCTGTCTACCGGAATCAATCCCTGGCCCTATCCGATCACGCCTATCAATGCGAGTGCCTGCCAGGCACTGCCGGATCAGGATCAGGCGCTTCATGAAGCGGCGGCGCGCTATTATCTGGGCAGCTCGCTCGGGGCTGGCGAAAACGGCTTTTCAGCGTCACTGATGCTTTTGAACATTCCCGGGTCGCAGTGGGCCATCGAGCACCTGCCACGCTGCATTGAATCGGGAACAGTGGCCCTGCCGGATATCGGCTACCGGGAGCATGAATGGGCCTGGCAGCGGGCCGGGCACCAGACGCTTTTGTACGATGCCGACCGCCCTGAAGCCGTGATTGAAAAAAAAGCGGATACAAACAGTCTGCGGGCCGTGGTTGTCATTAACCCCAACAATCCCGGTGGGCAACATCTATCGCCAGGCACTCTGCACGCGCTGGCCGCCGAGCTTCAGCACAAGGAAGCCGTGTTGATTGTCGATGAAGCCTTTGCTGATGCAACGCCCGAGCAAAGCCTACTGCCCGATATCGCTGATAACGTTATCGTACTGCGCTCGCTGGGCAAATTTTTTGGCCTGGCCGGCCTGCGTCTGGGTACCGTCGTGGGGCGAGCACAATCAGACGTCATGACGCATTTATCGTCTTTACAGGGCCCCTGGCAGGTCACATCGCCGACTCAACAAGCCGGCATGGAAGCCTTTTCGGATGATGCCTGGCAGTGCCAGATGAGAGGGCAGCTACAACGAGCCAGCCAACAGCAGGGACAGTGGCTTGAAAGACAGCTCAAGGCTCATGGCGATATCCTCCGCTGGCGTCAAAGCGCACTATTCAATGGATTTGAGATGTCGCTTGAACATGCCAGCCAGTGGCATGAGGCGTTTTTACCTCAGGGCGTACTGACGCGGCTTTGGTTGATGAATGAACAACGCGCTATCTTGCGCTTCGGATTGCATGATGAAAGTGCAGACGCCATTCGTCATCTGGAGCAGGCAATGTCAACGGCCCAAAAGATCATGGCGGCGCGATCATGAATCAACACGCATATAGCGGGGCACAAAGAGAGGCGATCTATCGCGTCATTCGTGAGCGGCGTGATATGCGCCATTTCCTGCCTGATCCGGTAGATCAGGACGTGATACAGCGTATGCTCGAGGCCGCCCATGACGCGCCAAGCGTAGGGTACATGCAGCCGTGGCGATTCGTCTGTATTCAAGACCCCGCACTGCGTGAGGCCATGGCGCAGATGGTCGATGATGAGCGTCACGCCACGGCGCAGGCACTTGATGAGCGCGGTCAGGCGTTTTTGAAGCTCAAGGTTGAAGGGATTCGTGAATGCCCGGAGTTATGGGTCGTGGCACTATGCGAGGCGCGCGAAAAATATGTCTTCGGGCGACGCACGCTGAACGAGATGGATCTGGCCTCTGCCAGCTGCGCGATCCAGAATCTCTGGCTGGCCGGTCGGGCCGAAGGTATCGGTGTGGGCTGGGTGTCACTTTTTGATCCCGAAGCGCTGAAATCACTGATTCAGGCCCCCGAGAGCGCATGGCCCATTGCCATTTTATGCATCGGCCATGTCGATGCCTTTTATAGCATGCCCATGCTGGAGCAGCAGGGGTGGGACCAACGCCGTTCGCTCAAGGATTTGATCGGCATTGATGGCTGGCCCGAATAGCGGCGTTTTCGAAAGCATTCTGGCAGCTCAGCGCTTCGAATCACGAGCCTGTCGGTAGGGTCTCTGCAATAAACTCGTCGGACTGCATGCGCCACATTGAGGCAAAGACACCGCCCTGACGGCGCAGCTCGCCCGGCGAGCCATCCTCTATAATACGACCCTGCTCCATGACCACGATGCGATCGAAGTTGGAAATGGTCGATAGCTTGTGAGCGACAGCGTGCACCGTGCGGCCCTTGATCAGGTCGTTGAGGCCAGCTGAATTTCTCGCTCCGAGTGTGTATCCAGGGCTGATGTCGGTTCATCGAGCACCAGAATGGGGGCATCCTTTAAAAAGGCGCGCGCAATCCCCAGGCGCTGACGCTGGCCACCTGACAGTCGTACGCCACGCTCTCCGATCATCGTGTCATAGCCATCCGGCAAAGTTCGAATGAACTCATCACACCAAGCCTGCCAGGCAGCCTTTCGTACTTCCTCATCGCTGGCTTCGGGACGTCCATACCAGATGTTTTCCATGATTGAGCGGTGAAAGAGCGCGCTTTCCTGCGGGACTACTGCCATGGCCGCCCTCAGGCTGTCCTGATCCACCTCCTGAACGGGCTGTCCATCGATCAGAGTGTGTCGGCAATGGCCCCAAACTGCTGCGAAATATCCACCAGTGCCAGCGCCAGATCACGCGAACCATGCAAAATACGAAATGTCAGGGCACTCACCACCATATCGCCGGCGGTTATCGCTTCCTGATGCCATAGCCAGAACGCCCAGAAAATCGACGCAGGGTGGGGTGACGTTCCAGGTCAGCGTTGAAAGAATGCTGTTGGTCGAAGCACCGGTCGCTGAAATACGCGCCCCTAGTGCCCCGGTTGATTGACGATTGAAATATCGCATCGACTGCCCGGTAAGATAGTGGAAAAGATCCACTCTCAGTTCGGCACAGGTAGATACGATCACTCGGCTTCCAAACCAGCCGCTGCCTCGCCATAGCACGCTTTCCAGCACAATCAGGGCAATAACTCCCTGCGATCCAGTTATCGGCTTCAAAAGCCTGTCATTAATTCGAGACAAAAAGGCATGAAGTGTTAATTATCACCATTACAAATGATTAACAATCCATGCGTATCAATGCCATGGATGTTCATGCCCTCGTAGGGAGCATCTGATTTTCATTCGATCATTTGTTAAATCATGAGATGCGCTATATTGAATCGTGCAGGACTTATCGACTCAAGGAGGATGCTGGATGTCATTTATTAAAAAAGGGGCCACCACGCTGGCCATAGCAGGCGCCATGTTTGCCGTGGCAGGCTGCTCAAGCTCCGAGCCGAAACAGCAGGATCCCAATATTGACAGTGTGATCCAACAATCCGAGCAGGGCTATCGCAATACAACGGTCGGCTACAGCTTTACTTATCCTGAAAATTGGCAGAACAGCGTTGTCCAGCGCGATACGTTTGAGTGGAATGATCAACGCATTGATGCGCAGAACATGGCAGTGTTCTATTACAAGAATTTCGAGCTCAATAACACCCCTGAACCCTTGCTGGCTCTGGCGACCTATCCGCAACAGGAGTGGGAGCAGATGCAGCGTCAGGCGAAGGATCGTAGTGGCTCAACGCCGCCTTATGTCATCGCCACCAAGGACGATCAGGTACTGGTCGCCTACATCAACACACAAAATCCATATGATGCCGGTTCCAGGCAGGGTCAGGAGTACGCTCGTCACGTCCTGACACCCGGGCAGGTCCAAAGCGCCATCAACTGGTAAACCGGTATACTGGCGGGGCCCTGAGGGGCTCTGCCATTGAGACCCTGCCAATGGATCCTGTCTCCCTGATTGTGCTTTCCTTTCTATTGCCTCCTCTGGCGGTCTATCTGGCTGTCGGTATCGGCGACCCTTTCTGGCTGAATCTGCTTCTTACCCTGATGGGTTATGTACCCGGTATTATTCATGCCCTCATCGTTGTCACATGACCTGTCAAAAAAGGTGCGCATTTCGTTTATGATGCGGCCTTTGCTCAATACTTATCGGAGTCCATGAATGCTCAAGCGATTCGAGCGCAATGACAGCGGTCATGACTATGTCGTTGGCGATCTGCACGGGCATTACGCATTACTCGAGCGTGAACTGACCCGAGTTGAATTTGATACCGGCAAGGATCGGCTTTTTAGCGTGGGAGATTTAATCGACCGCGGCCCTGATTCCCTGAAATGCTTGGAGCTGGTACATCAGCCCTGGTGCTTTGCGGTAACCGGCAATCACGAAATGATGGCGCGCAATGCACTGTTTGATAATCATTGGGGACAGTGGTTAAGCAATGGGGGAGAGTGGTCTCGGGATCATGACAAGGTCGTGCTGAGAAACCGCCTCGCAGACGCCATGATGAAAATGCCGCTGGCGTTCGAGATAGAGACCTCAAACGGTACGGTGGGCATCGTTCACGCCGAGCCTCCAAAGGACTGGGCGGACATTCGCAAGACATCTCGTGAAACGCTTCTCTGGTCGCGACAGCGCATCGAATCCGGTCTTGATGACGTTGTCTCCGGCATTGACGCCGTAGTGGTGGGGCATACGCCCGTGCCTGCGCCCAAAACGCTTGGGAACGTACGCTACATTGATGTTGGGTCGTTTTTCAGTGGTCGCGTGTGTCTGGAAAAACTCGAAGACATCGCTGCCTTGATGAAAAAGGACGGGAATCCCTGAATGTTCGTGAACTACCTCTTTCCTTTTGCATAACAGTGATGTAGGATACGCCCCGTTCTCGCAAATATCGGGAACAGCGTCGGGGCGTAGCGCAGCTTGGTAGCGCGCCACAATGGGGTTGTGGAGGTCGCAGGTTCGAATCCTGTCGCCCCGACCAAAAGTTTGATGAACAAGCCGCTTCAGGTTAATCGCCGAGGCGGCTTTTTCGTGTCCAGACGTTGGCGAAATGATATTGGCAGGTCTCTTTTACAACCGCATTTTCATGTCACAAGCATTCGCTTGTCCGATAGGGTGAGTGAGCCAATACATCAGGAGACAGGGCGATGAAAAAACTTCCCGGAATGCTTGTCGGCACAATAATTGGTCTGGTGGCGTGGTGGCCGACCCAGAGCATGGCATCTGCCATTCTTCTCGGCGTGGCCTGCGGTGTGGCATGGGATCTCTGGCGTAAAAAATCTTCATAGACTCTTCGTAACTGAACTCGAGAGCCCTACAAAAATACCAGGGACAAGGCTGCCGAGTCGCGGTTATGCTGACGCGCGCGGCCGGTAAACTTGCCTGCTGCTTAAGAAGCATTAATCTTCAGTCATTGCAGGCTCAGGAGAAAAGCGTGGCTCGTCAATTGAAAAGCGCTACACGAGGACTGATCATCATGACAGTCCTTGCGACATTGTCAGGTTGTTCCCTTTTTTCGTCAGATAAACCGGAAAGCGCTGCAGCAGTGCCGCCACCGCCATCGCTGATTGGATATAACGGCATGAGCATGTGCCAGCCCTACAGTGACAAGCTCTGGGGAAATTTTCTGATGATTGGCAAGGTGGTTTCTATCGATTCCCCGCAAAACATGCATGTCAACATTTTGCGTTCCGAAGCCATGAAGCATCCTGCCATCCAGATGACCGGCTATCCGCGTCAGATCATCGATCAGCGCCAAAAGTGGTATCCCTGCGAAGGGCAGGGGTAAGCACGATGGGGTAGATTCTGATAATGGCATTCATTGTCAGATTTACGCCAAAATCCCGCAAAAAGTGCGGTATACTGTTTACATATGATTACTGCTTGATGAGGAGCAGTGACAGTTGGCTTATCCTGACTAAACGGCTGACTGTCCAAACCTCACACCGCCTCCTTGAGGCGGTTTTTTTTGGCCACTGCTCAGTAGATGCCACATCCTCTCAAATAAAAATTATTCTCTTTTGCATTGATTTCCTTTTCAGGATCGTTCAAAGTGTTTCTCAGACGCCGCGGCGTCTGATTCATTTCGGTATGTCAGGTGCTGAAATGGATTCTCTCCTCATCATCAGGTCCTTTCGCCGCCTTTCCTCTGGAAAGGCGGCTTTTTATGGTTCGCTTCCATGGCATGCAGGCATTGAGACGCTGAGCTATCCTGCGGCTATGACGCACGGCAAGCCCTCGTCAGGCGACGTACCCGCAAAGGAGACCGATTCATGGCCTACGCCAATATTGTCGACAGCAACAACAATGTGATCGACCTTTACTATCAGGATTGTGGTCAGGGGCCGGCAGTGGTGCTGATCCACGGTTGGCCGTTGAGCCACCGCATGTGGGAGTACCAGATCAATGCCCTGACCGAAGCCGGCTATCGCTGCATCGCTTATGACCGTCGCGGCTTTGGTGACTCGGAAAAACCCTGGAATGGTTACGACTACGATACGCTGGCCGACGACTTGGAAGGGTTGCTTGAGCATCTGGATCTTGCCGATGCCACCCTGGTTGGTTTTTCAATGGGTGGGGGGGAAGTTGCACGCTATCTGGGACGCCACGGCAGCAAACGTATCCGCAGTGCCGTGCTGATCGGAGCCGTGCCGCCTTACATGCTCAAAACCGATGACAATCCCGAAGGCGTGGATCAATCAATTTTTGATGACATGCTGGCCAATGTGAAAAAGGATCGCCCCGGCTTTCTGGGTGGGTTCGGCAAACTGTTTGTCAATCATGATGGTCGAGCACCAACGCTTTCCGATGAGCTTTTGGCCTACAATCAGAGCATTGCCAATTTTGCCTCTCCCAGAGCCACGCAGGAATGCATCAAGGCCTTCGGCTTGACGGACTTTCGTCAGGATCTGGAAAGCATCGATGTGCCCACGCTGGTCATTCATGGCGACGACGACCAGATCGTGCCGCTGGCCAACAGCGGGCAACGCTCGGCAGACATGATTAAAAATGCCCGGCTTGAGATCGTGAAGGACGGCCCACATGGCCTGAACTTCACTCATGCTCAGGAACTTAATGCGCTGCTGATTGATTTTCTGAAGCAGGGGCGTTAATCAAAAAACGAAGTAATCACTAAAAAAATTCGGCCAGCGGATGGGCTGGCCGTTAGACATGATACCTGTCGCTGTTACCGGAAGTCGTGCCAGGGTTAATCAACCTCCTGTTGCCATCGAACTCCCTGTCAGTGTGCTTCCCTGCACAATGTTTTTCTCTTTTCCGGCAAAGACATCATGACCGGCTAAAATGACAAAAATATGATGGCAACGTGTCTTTTTGCAAAGGCCGAGATAGCAATCAACACACTCACTTTCAGCTTCTAAGCTGTCAGGCATCGGGCCATTATCATGAGCGAACTTAGAACCACACTGGTACAGGCCGATCTTCGCTGGGAAGATATCGACACCAACTGCCAGCTGCTCGATGAGTGGCTGCAGGAGGTCACTACCAGCGATCTGATCGTTTTGCCGGAGATGTTTGCAACTGGGTTTACCATGGCGCCTGAGCGCATGGCGCAATCCATGCAGGACAGTCAGGCCGTGGCGTGGATGCAGCAAACAGCGCAAACCCACAACGCCGTGGTTACCGGCAGTGTGGCCATTGCTGAAGATGGGCACTACTTCAATCGTCTCATCTGGGCCCGGTCGGATGGCACCATGGCGACTTATGACAAGCGCCATCTCTTTCGAATGGGGGAGGAAAACGAACACTATGGTATGGGAAATCAGCGTGCCATCGTGGAGCTCAACGGTTTCAAAATTTTGCTGACGGTGTGCTACGACCTTCGCTTTCCCGTGTGGTTACGCAATGTTGATTGTGAATACGATGTTCTGGTGTGTGTTGCCAACTGGCCATCGGCCAGGCGTATGCCATGGCGCACACTGCTGCAGGCACGGGCCATCGAGAACCTGAGCTATGTGATCGGTGTCAATCGCGTTGGCGATGATGCCCGCGGGCTGAACTACAGCGGTGACTCGATGCTGATCGATTATCGCGGTGATGCCCTGATTGATGAGGCGCGCGATCGCGCCTTTGTGCGTACGGGTGTGATCGGCAAGCAAAGCCTTGACGACTTCCGTGAAAAGTTTCCTGCCCATCACGATGCTGATCGTTTCACGCTGCATATGTGACGGCATTCTCATCCTCATGCAAAAGTCCCGGCCGCTTGCCGCGCCCGGGACTTTTGCATGACCGCGCCAACGCAGCCCGGATCAGCTCGAACGATAAAACGCTGCCTTTATAAGCTGGCGAGTATAGGCATGGCGTGGTCGCTCGATCACCTCCTGTGTTGTGCCGTGCTCGATCATCTCACCATCCTTGAGCACCATCAGGCGATGGGCCATGGCACGAACCACTGACAGGTCATGACTGATAAACAGATAGCTGAGCTTTCGTTCGTGCTGAAGCGCGCGCAGCAGTTCAATCAGCTGGCGCTGAATCGTGCGATCAAGCGATGAAGTAGGCTCATCAAGTACCAGAATGCCGGGGGTTAAAATCAAGGCGCGCGCCAGCGCAATACGAGCACGCTGGCCACCTGAAAACTCATGCGGATAGCGTGTCAGTACCTTCGCGTCCAGACCGACCGATACCAGCGTCTCGATCACTCGCTCACACACCGCATGTCGGTCCAGTTCGGGAAAGTGAAAGCGCAACCCTTCACTGACGATCTCCTCAACGGTCATGCGAGGTGACAGCGCGCCGAAGGGGTCCTGAAACACGATCTGCATGTGCCGACGTTCAAGGCGCAGCGCACGGCTACCCAGCACATCAAGGCGGGTATCGCCCAGCCATATCTCGCCACTTGAGCCGATCAGCCTCAACAGCGCAAGCGCCAGCGTACTCTTGCCGGAGCCGGATTCGCCCACAATGCCAAGTGTTTCCCCCTGATATAGCGTCAAGGAAACAGGTTTCAGGGCCATAAAGGCAGCAGGTCGAGGCTGCAAGAGCCGACGGGGCCGTTGAAAGGCGACCGACAGATTCTTCGCCGACAACACCTCGGGTGCGTGTATTGGTATGGGTGCCGGTTTGCCTTCCGGCTCGGCATCAACCAGGGCCTGAGTATAAATACTGGTGGGGCGCGACAGTACTTCTCGAGTGATTCCGGTTTCCTGCACACGTCCATGGTGCAGTACGCATACCCGATCAGACCAGTGACGCACTAAATTGAGATCGTGCGTGATTAAAAGCATCGCCATGCCCATCGAGTCAGCCAGTTCACGCAACAGCGAGAGGATCTCGCGCGCCACGGTGACATCAAGCGCGGTGGTGGGCTCATCGGCGACCAGAAGCTCGGGGCGATTGGCAATCGCCATGGCGATGACCACGCGCTGGCGCTGCCCGCCGGAAAGTTCATGAGGCCAGGCGTTGATCAACTGCTCGGGGCGCGGCAACCGCACCTGCTCCATCAGTTCAAGGATTCGCGCGCGCAAAGGCGCCCCGCGCAGCGGATGGTGCAGGGTAATGGCCTCACCGATCTGCCGACCGATGCGATGCAGCGGGTTGAGCGCACTCATCGGTTCCTGAAAGACGACGCCCACCCGGCTGCCATGCAGAGTTTCCCAGTCACGGTGGGACAGCGTTTCAAGCCGGGTGTCTCCCAGAGAGCGCCTGCCCTCAACACGAATGCCTGCCGGCACCAGATTTAGCGCGGCCATGGCCGTCATGGTTTTGCCAGAGCCGGATTCTCCTACCAGGGCCAGCGTTTCACCGGCCGCGACACTCAGGCTGATACCATGCACGATAGGGGTGTCATCAGCGAACACGCGCAGTTTTTCCAGCAACAACACGGTTTTTTCGCAGGCGTTGTTCATGATGACGCGCGACCTCCTACGGAAAGTACGGCATGGCGCGGGTCAAAGGCATCACGCAGCCCCTCGCCAATAAAGATCAGCAGCGAGAGTAAAACGGCCAGTGTCATGAAGGCCGTTAGTCCCAGCCAGGGTGCCTGCAGGTTGTTCTTGCCTTGGGCCACCAGCTCGCCCAGCGAGGGCGACCCCGGTGGCAGGCCAAAGCCCAGAAAGTCGAGCGCCGTCAGCGTGGTGATCGCGCCCGTAAAGATAAAGGGCAGAAAGGTCAGCGTGGAGACCATGGCGTTGGGCAGGACGTGGCGCCACATGATCAGCCGAGCCGGTAACCCCATGGCGCGCGCAGCGCGCACATAGTCAAGGTTGCGTGCGCGCAGGAACTCGGCGCGCACGATATCGACAAGCCCCAGCCATGAAAAGGCGATCATGATCAGCGCCAGCCACCAGACGCTGGGCACGACCAGACTGGAAAGAATGATCAGGATAAAGAGCATGGGCAGGCCGGCCCATAGCTCGATGACGCGCTGACCGACCAGATCTACCCGGCCACCGAAATAGCCCTGCACAGCGCCCACGATAACGCCAATCAACACCGACCCCAGCGTGACAAGACCGGCAAACAGCACCGACAGTCGAAAGCCATGGATGACGCGCGCCAGCACATCGCGCCCCTGGTCATCGGTGCCCAGCCAGTGCGCAAGGCTCGGCGGTGACGGGGCAGGGGTATCAAGTGCCATATCGATACTCTGCCAGGAAAACGGGATGGGAGGCTGGATCAGCCATCCCCTGGCGTGAATCAATGCCTGCACGGCCGGATCACTATAAAGCGCCGTGGTGGGCAAAAAGCCCCCAAAGGCGGTTTCGGGATAGTCCACAAACAATGGCCAGTACCACTGACCGTCAAAACGCACGACCAGCGGTGTGTCATTGGCAATCATCTCGGCGGGCAGGGTTACCAGCAGCAGTGCCAGAAACAGGGCGCTGGCGACCATGGCCCGCCGATTGCCACGAAAAGCGTCCAGCCGACGGCGCATGAGGGGAGAAAGCCGAAAAAACGAGATATTGGCCAAGGGCTAGCTCTCCCGCCGTTCAAAATCGATACGCGGATCGATCGCCACATAGGTCAGATCAGAGATGAGCTTGAGCACCAGGCCTATGAGCGTAAAGAGAAAGAGCGTGCCAAAGATGACCGGATAGTCTCGCTGCAGCACGGCTTCATACCCAAGCATCCCGAGTCCGTCGAGCGAGAAAAGCACCTCGATCAAAAGCGCCCCAGTGAAGAAAATACCCACCAGTGCAGAAGGCAGGCCCGCAATCACGATCAGCATCGCATTGCGAAACACATGACCATAAAGCTGGCGTCGCTCGGAGGCGCCCTTGGCACGCGCGGTCATCACATATTGCTTGTGAATCTCTTCAAGAAAACTGTTGCGGGTCAGAAAGGTCAGGGTGGCAAAACTGCCGATGGTCAGGGCGGCGACCGGCAGGGCGATATGCCAGAAATAATCGAGGATTTTCCCCCACCATGAGAGCTGGTCAAAATCGGGCGAAGTCAGTCCGCGCAGCGGAAACCAGTCGAGATAGCTGCCACCGGCAAAGACCACGATCAACAGCAGCGCGAACAGAAAGCCCGGAATGGCGTAGCCCACGATCACCAGTGCCGAACTCCACAGATCAAATCGGCTGCCCTGACGTACTGCCTTGAGAATTCCCAGCGGTACGGAGACAAGATAGACCAGCAGCGTGCTCCAGAGCCCCAGAGAGATGGATACCGGTAGTCGATCAATGATCAGCGTCGTGACTGACTGGCCCCGAAAAAAACTCTCGCCGAAATCCAGCCGGACGTAGTCGCCCATCATCATGACAAAGCGCTGCCACAGGGGCTTGTCGAATCCGAACTGCGTATTGAGTTCCTCGATGAAAACAGGATCGATACCGCGTGTACCGCGGTTGGCATCACCGCTGGCCACAACGCCATCGCTGCCGCCACCCAGTGCTGCACTCGAGCTCATTCCTTCGATACGCGACAGCATCTGCTCGACCGGGCCGCCGGGGGCGGCCTGCACGATCATGAAATTGAGCAGCAGGACCGCCAGCAGGGTCGGCACCATCAACAGCACCCGCATTACGATATAGCGTGCCATGAGCGCTACTCCTGATGGGCATCCACCGTGTCGGCGCCCTGAGGGTCGACCCACCAGCTGTCGAGATCCAGGCCGTATTCGGGACTTTGATCGGGCATGGCAATTTTTTTCCAGTAGGCCAGGCGTGTGACCGGCGAATGGTACTGGGGGATGACGTAAAATTCCCAGCGCAGGACACGATCCAGAGCCGCTGCGGCAGCCTCCAGATCCCTGCGTGAATCGGCTCGAATGATGTGATTGACCAGATCATCAATGACCGGACTCTTCAAACCAATCAGGTTGCGACTCTGAGGCTGGTCGGCATACTCACTTCCCCAGTACTCGCGCTGCTCGTTGCCGGGGTTATTGCTCTGGGCAATGACAGTCGTCGTCATGTCAAAATCGAATTGACGCATTCGTACCAGATACTGACTTGAATCCACGGTACGCAGGTTGACCTCCACGCCCAGGCGCGCAAGATTGCGCACCATAGGCAGCGCCATGCGCTCGAGTCTGGCGTCACTCAGGAGCAGCTCAAAGCGCAGCGGCCGGCCGGTATCCCGGTTGATCATCCGGTTGTCCTTTACCTCATACCCGGCTTCATTGAGAAGCGCCAGTGCCTTTTTGAGTCTGGGGCGCAGCGCCTCGGGTGCTTCAATGGGCAGAGGAGATTCAAACACCTCCCGGGGCAGCTGGTCGCGCCAGGGCGATAGAAGAGCACGCTCGGCGGCGCCCGGCACCCCTGTGGCCTCCATCGAGGAGTGATCGAAAAATCCACGTGTGCGGGCATAGAGACCGTAAAACAGATTGCGGTTGAGCCAGTCGAAATCAAACGCCAGCCCCAGTGCCTGGCGAACACGCCGATCCTTGAAGATCTCCCGACGCTGGTTCATCACAAAGCCCTGCATGGGCGCGGGATTGTGATCCTCGATTTCGACACGCTTGATCAGTCCCTGGCGCGCAGCCGGGAAGTCATAACCGGTGACCCAGTGACGTGCGGTGGTCTCGATACGAAGATCAACCCGACCGGCTCGAAAAGCGGTCAGGGCAACGCTGGGGTCGCGGTAGTAATCAAAGATCAGGCGATCAATGTTATATCGCCCCTTGTTGACCGGCAGGTCCTTGCCCCAATAGTGATCGTCACGCTGGTAGACAATGCGCTGACCGGGTTGAGTGGAGGCAATGCGATAAGGGCCGGAGCCCATCAGGGGATTAAGCGTGGGCCGCGTGATATCACGCCCCTGAAGGTCTTTTGCTGACAGTACTGGCATCTGCCCAACAATCAGCGGCAGCTCACGCGAATTATGTTCGCCAAATTCAAAGCGCACGGTGCGTGGGGAAAGTCTTTTGATCCCGGCGACATCGGCATAGTAGGCCCGATACATGGGCGAGCCCATGGTCTTCAGGGTCTCGAAGGTAGTGACAACATCCTCGGCCGTCACCGGGCTGCCATCATGAAAGTGGGCCCGGGTGTCCAGATCGATTTCCATCCAGCGCCGGTCCGGGTCCAGCCGAATCCCCGCCGCCAGCAGCCCGTAAAGGGTAAAGGGCTCACCCGGGCTTTCCACCATCAGGGTATCGAAGGGCAGTCCTCCCATCGAAGTGAGCCCGTCGGCAGGGTTGCCACGCACGATAAAGGGATTGAGTGAGTCAAAGCTTCCCGGTGCCGAACGCACCATGTCACCGCCTTTAGGGGCATGCGCATTGACCCAGGGAAAGTGGTCAAAGCCGTCAGGAAGTGCCGGAGTGTCATAGAGCGAGAGGCCATGCACGGTGGGCACATCGCCGACCGGGGTTGCCTGAACCCCGCCAGCGAGCAGCGCCATCATGAGCACGGCCCAAAGCACGCCATACCCTCGAGTCATGCGTGCCATGTCATAAAGGCGCCTTCAAAACCGATCTTTCCAGGCACGCAGGGTGGCGAAGGTGGCCAGTGCATCATGGCTCTCTCCCTGCTCGGATACACCACGCTGTACACTTTCAAGATGCGCCCGCATAAAGGGGTTGATAAGGCGCTCACGGCCGATGGTGCTGGGCAGGGTGGGGCGGTCCAACGCGCGCGCCTTTTGACACTCGTCGAGCAGGGCATCGCGAGCGCTGTTGTCCGGCTCGGCGGCCTGAGCAAATTTCAGGTTGGACAGCGTATATTCATGTGCACCAAAGACCAGCGTGTCATCATCAAGCTCGGAAAAGCGGGTCAATGCCTGATGCATCTGCTCGGGGGTGCCTTCGAAAAGACGGCCGCAGCCACCACAAAACAGGATATCGGCACAAAAGAGCAGCGACGGTGTACCGCTGGAAAGAAACGAGATGTGATCCAGTGTGTGGCCGGGCGTGGCCATGACCTCAAAGTGGCGTCCCATCAGTCGAAAGCGATCACCTTCTCCGACAGTGTCATCGATGCCGGCAATATCGGGGTTGTCCGGGCCGATGACTCGCGGGGCGTAGCGCTTTTTAAGCTCGGCAAGCCCGCCGGTATGGTCCTTGTGATGATGGGTGATCAGGATGGCGTCAAGGCGTGCGCCCGTGCGCTCCAGATAGTCGATGACCGGCTGTGCTTCGCCCGGGTCGACAACGACAACGCTGCCCGAGTTGTCCTGTTCCATCACCCAGATGTAATTATCCTGGAACGCCGGCAGTGGTTTGACGGTCAACATGACAATCCTTGATGAAGTAGGTTGAAAAAAGGGTATAAGGTGCCCGATATGGCGAGCGTGTCGGGTAACCGTCAGCCTCGATAACCGGGGTGGTCATTTAATGCGATAACCATGCGATCAGGGGCTTTGCATGTCAAATCACCACGCAGATCAGGCAACGTTCAGTGAACAGTTTCTTGCCGGACAGCGTTACTGGCAGACCTCCCATGGCAGGCGACAGTGGCAGGCCGAAAAACAGTGCCTGCATCAACTGCTGGCACGATCCGGCGTGCAGCATGCGCTCGAGCTGGGTGTGGCGCCGCCACTGCTGGCCCACGACAGTATTCGCCACCGCATTGGATGGGCACCACAGCGCGAGCTGGCCGAACACCCCTCGACACTCATCTGCCGCCCGGAAGCCCTGCCGCTGGCCGATGAGTCACTGGAGCTGGTGCTTGTTCATCATCTGCTGGAAGTGGCCCCTCAGCCCACCCATGTGCTGCGTGAAGCTGCACGGGTTACCAGCGACAGCGGTCGCCTGATTTTAATCGGCTGGCATCCGCTGGGCATCGCAGGCCCTGCACGACTCAAGCGATGCCAAGAGCGCTTTTATCAGCGTAGCCGCTGGCTGACGCCGGGACGACTGCGCGACTGGTTGAGGTTTATCGATTTCAATATTGAGCGCATCGATTACTGCGGCTTTGTGCCCTTTGAAAATACGCCGGACTGGCTGCTGATGGAGCACTGGGGACGGCATCATAATCTCCCCCTTGGCCGGGCATGGGTCATCAGTGCCAAACGCCAGATGTGTCGCATGATCCCGCTTAAAAAGCGCTTTGACCCCGCTGCCATGCTCGGCAGCAAGGTGTCTGCGTCTGCGCTGGCCTGCAGGCGCTCTGAGTCATCTGAATCGCTTTATACTGTCTTGCCGTCTGTAACGCCTGAAAAGCCACTCCCTGGTCCCGCCGGTCATGTTCACCGCGAAAAATGCAGCTCGGCAGCCTCCCCGGGTGTCATGGCATAATGGCGTCCTGATACCGGATACCACGAGGCGCGCAGTGAGTGATGACGCAGTGAGTGATGACATGCGTCCCCATGTCATTATCCATACTGATGGTGGGTGTCGGGGCAATCCCGGCCCGGGCGGATGGGGTGCGGTGCTGCGCAGCGGCCCTCATGAAAAGTGCCTGAAGGGCAGTGAGGCGCATACGACCAACAATCGCATGGAACTGATGGCCGCCATCTCCGCCCTGCGGGCATTGACCCGCCCTTGTCGAATTGAGCTCTGGACCGATTCGCAATACGTCCGTCAGGGCATTACCCAGTGGATCCATAACTGGGTCAAAAAGGACTGGAAAACAGCTTCAAAAGCGCCGGTCAAGAATGCCGAACTCTGGAAGATGCTGTTGGAAGAGTCTCATCGACACGATATCGAATGGCACTGGCTCAAGGGCCATGCCGGCCATGAAGGCAACGAGCTGGCCGACCAGCTGGCCAATGCTGCCATGGATGAACTTAAAACCCGCGAGAAAACGTCATGAGACAAATCGTTCTTGATACGGAAACCACGGGCATTGAGGTCAGGGACGGGCATCGCCTGATCGAAATCGGCGGCGTCGAGGTCATTAACCGCCGCCTGACCGGGCGACACTATCATCAGTACGTCAACCCCGAACGTCCCATCGACCCGGAAGCCATTGAAGTGCATGGCATTACCGATGCTCGCGTGGCCAATGAGCCTTTATTTGCAGACATTGCCCACGAGTTCTGGGCGTTTGTTCAGGGCGCTGAACTGGTGATCCATAACGCCCCTTTTGACGTTGGCTTCATCGATCACGAATTTGCCATGGTCAACCGGGCGCGCGGCAATGATGCGCTGGGCCCGCTGGCGTCAAAATGCAGCATCCTCGACACCCTGAAGATGGCCCGTGACCGCCATCCGGGGCAGCGCAATAGTCTGGATGCACTGTGCAAGCGCTACGATATCGATAACGGTCATCGTGAGCTGCACGGCGCCCTGTTGGACTCCGAAATACTGGCTGACGTCTATCTGGCCATGACCGGGGGGCAGACCGCACTGACGCTGGGTGCCGAACGTGACAACGACAGCAATAACAGCGGCCACACGGGATTTTCCATTCGCCGGCTGGCAGCCGACCGTGCGCCGTTGCGAGTCATTACCGCCAGTGACGAGGAAGTGCAGGCGCACCAGCAAAAGCTGGCCAAACTGCGTGAAAAGGGTATCTGTCTCTGGGACAAACTGGGGGGTTGAGGTGCTGACACGCGATATTCGAACGCTTGGCAACTGCCACGAAGGCTATCTGATTCGTATCGGTGAGCATGGCATTGCCGACAATGGACAGGGCGGAGTCCTGCAGCCTCGCGCTCGCTGGCCTGACGGCGCCATTGCCATCGGGTACTGGCACGAGGTGCCGGTGGCCGTATTGTCAGAGCCCGGTGATGAGCATTGGCTGCCGGCACGTCACTGGCTGGGCGCACTGCCCGAACAATCCTTCGGGCTTCTATCCACGGCGCTCCAGATTGTGCGCTGGTCACAGGATCATCGATTCTGCGGACGCTGCGGTACCCGCATGCGGCGTCGCCCCGGCGAGTTCATGATGGCGTGTCCTGCCTGCAGCTTTCGAAGCTATCCCAGAATATCGCCGTGCATTATTACGCTGGTAACCTGGCGTGATCAGCTGCTGCTGGCACGCAGCCCACGTTTCCCCACGGGACGCTTTAGCACGCTGGCCGGATTTATTGAGCCGGGAGAATCCGCAGAAGAGGCCGTACGCCGCGAGGTTTTTGAAGAGGTCGGTGTCAGAGTGGGGCGGGTCAGCTACTTCAAAAGCCAGTCATGGCCGATGCCGCACTCTTTCATGATGGGGTTTTACGCCGAAGCCGCCAGCCGTGAACTTCATATCGATGGGGTCGAGATCGAGGCAGCGGACTGGTTTACCGCCGATCAGTTGCCGGGATTGCCGCCATCCTATTCCATCTCGAGCGCCCTGATCGAAAACTTCCTTAAAGGGAGTGCGGTCCGGGAGTAGACCATCAGGGCATGGTAGTACTGGCTCAAGCGTCGTTGCGACGTCGAAAAAGGCGCGTCAGGCGAGAGGCCAGCATGATGTCGCCACGTGCGCGCACCTTACCGGACATGACGGCCTGCATGCCGCTGAGCTCCTTGTTGATCAGTCGCTCAAAGGTACGAGTGTCTGTCATCAGCGTGACGGAAGGGGCGTCATGATTGCCTTCCTGAACATTTAACGTTCCGTCATTGATGACAACGAAATAGCGGGGCCCTTCATCCAGCTCGAGCTGCAGGGTCTCGTGAACACCCGCTGCTGCTTCTGCGTCAAAGCGTTCGTGAAGTTTTGCAATAAGCGGTGCGGTATCGACCATCTTCATATCCGGTTGATGATTAAAAAATACATGATAGCCATTTCATGGCTCGCGATGTCTGGTCTTCAGCACATTCAGACGTCATGTGCGATGATGGCGCGCATTCTATCCGTTATACCCGGGAGGTGAAAAACGTGGGCGAATGGTTATCCAGCTACGCGCTGTTTCTGGCACAGAGCGTCACGGTCGTCGCGGCCATTGCCGTGATACTGATGCTTGTGGTTCGAGCGCGTGGCCAGCGCCAGGAACGCGGCGCCAGACTTCATGTGCGTAACCGCGGAGAATATTTTCGGCGCCACCGCGAAACACTTGAGGATGCCACTCTTAAAGAAGGTGCGCGCGAGCGTAACATCAAGGCTCGATTGAAGGCGCGCAAGGCAGAACAGAAAACAGCCAAAAAACATGAACAGGCTGATGAGCGTCGCAATACCCTCTGGGTGCTGGATTTTGACGGAGACCTTCGCGCCTCGCGTGTACCGGCCTTTACAGAAGAAATTACCAGTATCCTCATGACGGCAAGCTCTGGAGACGAAGTGCTGGTGCGCCTGCAGTCCGGCGGGGGGCTGGTTCATGCCTATGGTCTGGCCAGCGCTCAGCTGGACCGCCTGCGCGAGGCCGGCCTCAAACTCACGGTCAGCGTCGACAAGGTGGCCGCCAGCGGGGGCTACATGATGGCCTGCTGCGCCGATCATTTAATTGCCGCGCCCTTTGCCGTGATTGGATCGATTGGCGTCGTCGCTCAGATTCCCAATCTGCATCGCCTGCTCAAGAAAAACGATGTCGACGTCGAAATTCTGACTGCCGGACGTCACAAGCGTACGCTCACGATGCTGGGCGAAAATACCGAAGAAGGGCGTCAGAAGTTTCTGGACGATCTGGAAAAGACCCATGATCTATTCAAGTCGTGGGTGGCAAGCCGGCGCAAGACGCTGGATATCGAGCAGGTCAGTGAAGGTGATATCTGGTACGGCCAGCAGGCCATTGATCTGGGATTGATCGATGAGGTCAATACCAGCGAGGCATGGCTGCAGGCACGCAGCGATCAGTGGCAGATTCTGGAAGTCGGTCTCAAGCCGAAGCGCTCGATGCTTGAGCGTCTTGGAAAGGGCGCCGAAGGGGCGATTGAGCGTGGCGTCGACCGAGCCATCGATCGCGTGGTGCGGTTGCGCTGGGAAAAACAGTAGCGCCTTTTGAAATATTAGCGTCTTTTGAAAGACAAGCGGCCTGCCCATGTCAGGGGGCAGGCCGCTTACTCAAACCACGTACCAGAATCAGGACCGATCAAGTCCTGCCAGCGTATCGATGACTGCCTCGGCGTGCTTGCCACGCAGGGAGTAATAGATCGTCTGGGAAGCACGGCGTGTGTTAACAAGCTCCTCACGGCGCAGGACAGCCAGATGCTGTGACAGGGCCGACTGGCTCAGGTCCAGTTTGCTGTTCAGTTCCGAAACGGACATTTCACCTTCCCTGAGAAGACAGAGAATGCGCAGTCGGTTTTCGTTGGCCATGGCCTTGAGCAGCGGTGCAGAATCGAGAATGACCATTTCGCACCCCGCTGTCGCGATCGGTGCAGTGGCACATACACTCATTTTTAACTCCTTGTGAAAAAAAACGCTCTGCATGTTGGTGCGCTATTGTCCAAATATTGTGTCTGGCAACCTTCGGCGTCCCAACAGTGCAGTACCGTGTGCCATGGCATCGATGAATCGATTAACTCGCTCATCAAACAGCCTCTGGATTAGCGCTCACGGTTAGATGATTTTATACCTTTCTGGTTCACATAAATCGATTAAAAAACCCGACAATGCTCATATTTGACTATGCCAAAATGCGTATTGCGCTTTTTGTGCTCTGCATTTTTCATATTCTGGTGATTGCAGCCAGTAACTATCTTGTTCAACTGCCCATCACGCTTGCGGGCTTTCATACGACCTGGGGCGCTTTCAGCTTCCCCTTTTTGTTTCTCGCCACTGATCTTACCGTTCGTCTCATGGGTCGGCGTGCGGCAAGACGTCTCATCGCCCGCGTCATGCTGCCGGCACTGGTGGTTTCCTATCTGATTTCCGTGCTGTTTCAACAGGGGCAGTGGCGAGGTCTGGAGTCCCTCTGGTCCTTTAATCTTTTTGTCGGCCGTATCGCGCTGGCAAGCTTTATGGCCTATGTCCTGGGTCAGGCACTGGATATCCTGGTGTTTGATCGGCTGCGACGAATGTCGCCCTGGTGGCTGGCCCCGGTAGGTTCCACTATTCTCGGCAATCTGCTGGATACCTTTATCTTCTTTTTCGTGGCGTTCTGGCATAGCCCTGACCCCTTCATGGCCGAGCACTGGATTGAAATAGCACTGGTCGACTATGGTGTGAAACTCACCATCAGCCTGCTGTTGTTTCTTCCCCTCTACGCCATGTTGTTGATCTGGCTACAGCGTTGCCTGCTTCGACTTTCCGGCGTGGAACAGTCTTCCAACGTGGAAACGCAGTCATCTGATGGCAGGGAACACCGGTGATGCAGGTTCAAAAGCGATCAGGGCATCATGGCATTGACAGGAACAGGGTGACGGAGACTTCATGAGTATCGAGCTTCACTACGCGGATTCGGGTGTACCGGAACAGGCAGGGACCTTGCCACTCGTGGTTTTGCACGGCCTTTTCGGCAGCGCCGACAACTGGCGCTCTCATATCAGGCACTGGCGTCAAACACGACGTGTAGTGGCCGTGGACCTGCGCAATCATGGCCGCTCGGGCCATACGCCCGGCATGCGTTATGAGGATATGGCAGCCGATGTGCTCAGCGTCATGGATCAGCTGGATATACAACAGTGTGACCTGCTGGGGCACTCCATGGGGGGCAAGGTGGCCATGACCCTGGCCAGATGTCACCCGCAGCGCATTGCCCGCCTGATCGTGGCCGACATTGCCCCCATCGCTTATGAGCACGGTCATGACGATATCTTTCGTGCCCATCGACTGGTCGAGGATGCCCTGCCAGAATCGCGCAAGGAGGCCGATGAGGCCATGGCAGAGGCCATCGACAATCGCACCACAAGGCAGTTTCTGGCCACCAATCTGATGCGTGACGATCAGGGGATTCTGGGCTGGCGTGTCGGGCTCGACTTTATCGAAGAAGGGTACGGCGACATCGTGGCGCCACCGGGAGGAGAGGCTCCCTATACAGGACCGGCGCTGGTGCTGCGCGGTGAACATTCCGACTACGTCACAGACGACGCGCTGCCCGTGATTGCCGATATCATGCCGGCATCAAAAGTCGACACCATCAAGGGCGCCGGCCACTGGCTCCATGCCGAACAGCCCGAGGCCTTTATTCAGGCCATTGATGCCTTTTTGAATACTGACCGAAGCAGGTAACACGGCGCGCTCATTATCCCGCCGGGTCCTTACTCTTCGAGCGGGATAATGCTGATGCCCTCATGTTCGTTGACAAGAAAGCGCGTCAGGATCTTATAGGTATCGGCATCAAAGGCGATATCTTCTACAGCCGGCGCCGCTTTCAGATCTTCCACACTGCCGAGATAGCACCAGTGGTCCACCAGGTGGTAAACCACTTCCCGATCACTGGCCATTTCTTTGAAGGCCACGCGGCCCTCCCAGGGCCAGTGTCTGATACGCAGGCTTTCAAGCGCATCGCGAGCGCGCAGGGTATGCGATTCCAGACTTTCCTGATCGCAGCAGGCGCCGGCACAGCGTCCGATCTGATAGGCAAAGCAGCGCCCCTTGCCTCGCTCCAGCCCCATGACGCGCGGGCATAGGCGCTGCTGTTCCACGATGCTTGTCAGCGCCTGAGTGGCCTCTCTTCGCGACCGAAACATACCATAGCGTGTACCTGACACATCCTCGTGCAGCGTCTTTTGTCCGGCCAGTTGCGGCGCCTGCGCGTCCGTTGGCCAGTACCAGGTATGAAGTCCGGCGCTGCGGCGTAGCCGGCGGTTATAAATGGGGGAGAGCTGTTTGATCAGACGTGCCTCAAGCAGCTGCGCTCCAAGATCGCCTGCGGTTTCATGCCATTCAAGATGACGCGTCTGCTGACAGATTTTCATCTCACGATCGTTACGGTGATCGTTATTGAAATGGCTCAACACTCTGGAACGCAGATTGATGCTCTTGCCCACATAAAGGGGCAGCTGGTTATGTCCATAAAAAAGATAAACGCCAGGCCGGGAGGGGATCTCATCGAGAAGCCCGGGGTCAAGCTGCGCGGGAAGACTGCGCCGACGCTCCTGATCAAGTACCTGGGTCTCGATCTGCTCGGTACAGTGATGTCTTGACCAATATTGCCAGACAGAGAACAGCGTCATCGTATCCCCCATTGCCCGGTGGCGTGGCGGATGCGGCTCGAGTTGATAACGCGTCAAAAGAGCGTCCAGACCATGATGGTGCGAGCTCTTGTCCAGCGCTCGCGACAGCTTGAGCGTACAGACGACGCGTCGCCGGAACTCGCGCCCCATCCGTCGAAACTCGTTACGCAAAAAGCTGTAATCAAAGCGAGCGTTATGGGCAACCAGCCAGCCGTCTCCCAGCCACTGTTCGAATCTGTCGGCGATGTCCTCAAACGCCGGCGCCCCCGCCACCAGCGCATTGTCGATACCGGTCAGCGTGGCAATACGCTCGGGGATATCAATGCCCGGGTCCACCAGCGACTCGAAGCGATCAACAATCCGGCCATCCAGTACACGAAGGGCTGCAATTTCGGTAATACGGTCCCGCGTAGCGCGCGTGCCGGTAGTTTCAAGATCAATAAAGATCAGCGGCGTATCCGCCAGTGGCGGGTGCGTCTGCCCCCTTGGATGAGACGACATGACCGGAGTCTCCCGACGCCTGTAGCGTCGTGCTGGAACACAAAAAATGAACACGCCTGCAGACAAGCCATGACGGCCGCAGGCGAAGCACTTCATTCAGGATAGGTAGTGAAGATAGGTAGTGAAACGTCAGGACGGGAAACGAGAGGCGCTAACGGCTGGTCATGCGAGAAATGGAATCAGGCACCAGGTGGGGATTATCGGCCAGAAAGCGATGCATGGCGGCGACGGTTTCATCGCTGCAGTGATGCTCAATACCTTCGGAATCGGCACGTGCAATGCTTTCGGGCACCCCAAGGGCCAAAAGCGCCTGCAGCACGACACTGTGGCGTGCCGCCACCTTGTGGGCCAGTTCTTCTCCCTGCTCGGTCAAAAAGATACCCCGGTAGGGACGCGCATTGACCAGCCCATCACGCTTGAGCCGCGTAACGACCTTGGAGACGGCCGCCGGGCTGACACCGAAACGGTCAGCAAGATCACTGGCACGCGCTTCCCCCAGATGACGATGCAGATGCGCGATTTCCTCCACATAGTCCTCTACCAGTTCACGCTGGTGATCCTGGCGCACGCGCTCAAAATGTTCGTGGTGGGACGTTGATGGCATGACTCTCTCTTGATCGATCGCCGAAACGGAAATAAAAGTAACACATAAAAGTTGACTATTATAATAAGGATTGTAAACAACGCCGTATTCAACAACCCCTGTCCCGAGCTGTCCCCGGACCTTTATTTCAAAGCCCCGTGACCCTTTTTATGTACTCGAGTTTTACCCTGCTTTTCGCTCAGACTTTTTGCCGTCATGTCTGTGCTTTTTCCGACACTTTCATGAGTGCTTTCATAAAAAGATGAAAACATTTCCCTCACTCGCCGGCTGCATTGACGTCTTCGGCCAGACGGTCGACAGGTACCCGCTTTTTAATCACGCCGCGATCCAGCAGAAAGCTTTCGAAGTCCCGGTAGCGGGCCGTATCAAAAGCTGCGGGGCGCAGTGAAAATCGAGCAATGCTGGCCTCCCATGCCTTGTGATTGACCTCATTGTCCAGCGACGAATCGTAGGCCTTGAACAGCGTCCAGCTCTGCTCGGGATGGTTTACGATCCACATCGTGGCCTGCTCGATGGCCTTCATGAAGCGCGAGACCATCGGGCGTTTTTCATCAAGTGTTTCGGTATTGGCCAAAAAGATCAGCTCATCATAGATGGGCACGCCCTGCTCCTCGATAAAGAAGGCGCGACCTTCGACGCCTTCCTGTGCCAGCTGGGCCGGTTCAAAATTGCGAAAGGCGCCTGTCACCGCATCGACCTGTCGGCTTAAAAGGGCAGGGGTGAGGGCAAAGTTGACGTTGATGGGCTCGATGTCACTCATGGCAAGGCCTGAATGATTCAGCATCGCTTCCAGCAAAACCTCCTCAACGCCACCCACCGAGTAGCCCACTCGCTTGCCCTTGAGATCGCTG
This sequence comes from Kushneria sp. Sum13, assembly GCF_052692355.1. Lineage (NCBI taxonomy): Bacteria > Pseudomonadati > Pseudomonadota > Gammaproteobacteria > Oceanospirillales > Halomonadaceae > Kushneria > Kushneria sp. Sum13. Next base: position 1,743,172 of record NZ_CP199847.1, on the reverse strand, counting down.
AACTGATGAATATCGCTGTCAGCGCGCACCATCAAGACATTCAGCGGTGTACCGATCAGCGTACCGACGCGTTTTACCGGCAGCCCCTCGTCGACCTGTAAATGAAGCTGGGGTTGATAGCTCACGGCCAGATCCTCCCGGCCGGCGGCCACCAGCTTGGGCGGCGCGGTCGGGTCGGCGGGCGTGTCGATGGTCACCTTCAGACCAAGATCGCGGAAAAACCCTTTTTGCTGGGCAATGATGATCGGCCCGTGACTGGGATTGACGTACCAGTCCAGCATCAGGCGAAGGGACGCCTCGGGGGGAGAGGACAGCGGCGCTGGCGCATTTTTGTCAGCACGCTCGTCGGCCCGGGCAACCCCGGTCAGCAAAACGGCGATAAGGGCTGTCCAACACAGCCGATCCAGCATTTTTTTCATGTTATCTCTCCATTGATAAGCGCGTGCCTGCCGGTACTATCCGGCTGCCAGGGCATGGCCAGACGGCACAAACGGTCGACCGTAAAATAAAGCGTGATAGTGATTGCCAGCAGCACGATCAGGGCAGCAAACATGAGATCGGTCTGCATGCGGCCGTTGGCCTGCAGCATGAGATATCCAAGACCGGCGCTGGAGCCAACCCATTCGCCGATAATGGCGCCGATGGGGGCAGCCGTGGCGGCCATGCGGAGTCCCGAGGCCAGCGACGGCAGGGCCGCCGGCAACCGGACATAAAAAAGCTGACGATGCGCACTGGCGCCCATGGTGGTGGCCAGATCAAGCCAGCCGGTCTGTGTCTGACGCAGGCCGTCGTAACAGGTCGAGGCAATCGGGAAATAGATGATCAGGGTCGCCATGACGACTTTCGATCCCGGGCCGTAGCCGAACCAGAGGACCAGCAGCGGGGCAATGGCAAACACCGGTATCGCCTGAGTCAAAAGCAGCAACGGCAGCACGGTCGAGCGCAGAAAGGCCCAGCGCGACAGCGTCAGTGCCGTGACGGTGCCCAGAAGGGTTCCGCACAGAAAGCCGGCCACGATTTCACCAAGTGTGATCAGCGCGTGATGCCATAAAAGCCCGGACTGTGCGACCAGAGTTTGCATAACGCTTACGGGCGCCGGCAGCATATAGCGCGGTACACCGCATAGGATGACCAGCTGCCAGAGCCCTGTCAGCACGACAGAGGCCAGAATCAGGCGCATCAGGGCCGGACAGGGAAATCGTGTCATGACGCCTGCTCCGTCAGGGCGTTTAAAAGCTCGCCGTGATGGCGACTCATGGCAGGCGTCGCCGGGTTACGCGGTGGGTTGCCCTCGGGCGGCAGAACACGCTCGACCCGCGCAGGGCTACCTCGCATGACCAGCAGTTGATCCCCCAGACGCAGCGCTTCAAGGGGATCGTGCGTCACCATCAATACAATACGATCCGCCAGCAGCTCACAGGCCTGAGCGTGAATATCCAGACGGGTCATCGCATCCAGTGCGGCGAAAGGTTCATCCATTAACACCAGCGGTGCCTGTTCAAAAAGCGTCCGTGCCAGCGCCACGCGCGCACGCTCTCCACCGGAAAGCGTTTGCGGATAGCGCCGCGCAGCCCGGCCCAGCCCGACTCTTTCAAGAAGCGCCATGGCACGATCACCCTCCTGCGGCTCACCGCGCATGACCGCCCCCAGTTGAACGTTATCAATCACACGTCGCCAGGGTAGCAGGAGATCCTGCTGACCCATCCAGGCAATACGCTGATCAAAAGGGCGGTCGGAGTTATCGACCAGTGTCAGATATGCGTTACTTGAGACGTCAAGCCCTGCGATCATGCGCAAGAGCGAACTCTTGCCACAGCCGCTTCTGCCCAGAAGACAGCTCCAGCTGGATGCGGGAAGTGACAGGAATATATCGTCAAAAAGCACTCGAGCATCGAAGGCAAGGTGTGCGTTGAGTACACGAAGCCCATCAGGCACGAGAGAATCGGAAGATGAAGCTGATGGTCGCATGAAAGCCCTGTTGAAAGGGCGAAGGGCACGGCTTGCGTGATTCGAAATCCCTCCGCCGGCATGAACCGGATCAGGTAATGGGCGCTTTTTGAACGCCTTGCGGGTTGTGGCTGGCCACTCTCAGCATCGATATGTGTCGATACACCCCGTTCGAACACCGCCGAGTCTAGCGCCTTGCGTTAGTGCTCACCATGATTTCATGCGTAAAAATGCCATTATCAGAACAATCGACATAAAGGACTTTTTTATAAGGGCGTTATTTGCATACTAAAGGGAGGGCAAGCGTTTCCTGAGCACTTCATCAACAAGGACTGCCTTTGCATGACACCACCGTGTGAACTGACCGAGCGACTCTCGTTTTTTCTGGGACGACAGCTCATTGCCCAGCCACTGGACTGGGCAGATGCCTCCAACTGGCGCTGGAAGAGTGAGGCACTGTCGCCGGAAATGATTCGCATGGCGCGAACCAGCATCAACGACCCCTTCTGGCACGGGCTGTGGGCGCTGTTCGGGTTTGATCGCTGGGCGCATGCTGAACACCTGACGCGGCTGGCTGGTAATCTGCCGGGGCATTTACCCATGCTGCCGCTGCCCATGACATGGCTGGGCGAGCTTCAGGGGGCCCCGATCTGGAGTCTGCCCTGGCGCGCCGGGCGTACTGCCACCATGGACATATCGTTCACCTCAAGGCTTGGGGAACAGATCGGGCGTCTTCATGGTGTGCCGGTATCGGGCTGGGGACACCCGCTGGCAACCATATGGCCCCTGTCTGCCTGGCCACAGAAAGCAAAACGCTATCTTGATCAGTATGTGCCGCCAGAGGTACTTCACGATCTACCCGCTCGGATCCCTGTCCCGGATGCTGCGGTATGGTGTCTGCCGGATCTGCGCGATGACCAGTTCATCCAGGGGGCTACCGACTGGTGCTGGAGCGACTGGGAAGCGCTGGTATGGGCGCCTCGCGAGTTTGACTGGGCCCTGATCGAGCTTTTGATTACCGCCCCTGATCAACAGCGTCATTTTCTGGACCGCTACTGGCACTTCTGCGAAGTCATTGACATCAGGGCGCATCGATTGATCTGCCGGGCCATTCTATGGCGATTCAACTGCTTTGGGCCTTGTCCCTGGACACAGATACGCGACGCTTCCAACTGGCTGGACTATCAGTGAATCCACCCTTGATATGAAACGTTCGATCATGGCCATTCAGAGGCGTGGATGATAATGGGCAGAGTTCATGGCACACTACTGCTTATTACAAGAGGTTATTAAAGAGACGCCGTGACCGACTTTAACAGCATATTCCTGATTGGTGGGTTACTGGTGGCCATGAGCATTCTGGCCAGCCGGGTATCTGCGCGTATTGGCCTGCCGCTGCTTCCCCTGTTTCTCGGTATCGGCATGCTGGCAGGCGTCGATGGCCTGGGTCTGATCAATTTCAGCGACTACAACCTGGCCTATCTGATCGGCCAGCTGGCGCTGGCCATGATTCTATTGGACGGTGGTCTTCGCACACGGATGAAGACCTTCAGGGTCGGTCTGCGACCGGCGCTGTCGTTGGCCACCCTGGGCGTTTTTCTGACCAGCGGCCTGACCGGTCTGTTTGCCATGTGGGTCTTTGATCTCAGTGTATTTCAGGGACTATTGGTCGGGGCCATCGTTGGTTCCACGGATGCCGCGGCCGTATTTTCAATGCTCAGCGGACAGGGGATTCGCCTTAACGAACGTGTAGGGGCAACGCTTGAGATCGAGTCGGGCACCAATGACCCGATGGCGATCTTTTTGACCCTGATTCTGTCGCAGACCCTGGCCGGGTCCATCGACAGTATCTCCGGTACGCTTTTAATGTTTGTCGAGCAGTTCGGCATCGGCGCTGTGGCCGGCATTGCCAGCGGCTGGCTTCTGGGACGTTTATTGCGCTGGCTGGATCTGGCGCCCGGGCTTTATTCGCTTCTGGCAGCGGCCATGGGATTTAGCGTCTTTGCGTTGACCAACATGCTGGGCGGCAGCGGTTTTCTGGCCATCTATCTGGCCGGCGTCATGATTGGCAACATCCGTGGCAAGCATCTCGAGTTCATTTTACCCGTCCATGACGGTCTCGCGTGGCTGAGTCAGATCGGGCTTTTCCTGACGCTGGGTCTTCTGGTGACGCCCAGTGAAATGGTCGACTATGCCTGGTCCAGCGTCATGGTGGCCGTGGTTTTGATCTTTGTGGCACGTCCCCTGTCGGTACTGCTGAGCCTTAAACCCTTTTTTGGCTTTCGCTGGCGAGAATTGGCCTTTATCTCCTGGGTAGGTCTGCGCGGGGGCGTGCCGATCGTTCTGGCCATTTTTCCGGTCATTGCAGGAGTCGAGAATGCCTCGCTCTACTTCAACGTGGCTTTCTTCGTGGTACTGATCTCGCTGGTACTGCAGGGCACCACCATCGGCCATATGGCCCGCTGGCTCAGGGTCGAAATTCCTGCAGAAACCGCGCCGGCTCGACGCCGATTGCTGGGCGTGCTGCCTGAAGATGACTACGAAATGTTCGTCTACAAGGTGGACAGCAAACGCGTTGAAAATACCCCGCTTAGAATGCTTCGCTTTCCTTCCGGTGCCGTGGTGGCCGCCGTTTTTCGTGAACACGTCATGATTCATCCTACCGGCAGCACGCGATTGCAGTCCGGAGATGTGGCCTGTGTGATTGCCCGAACCCACGACCTCAATGCCATCAATCACCTGTTCAATGGCGATGCAGAGCTCAAGCGCGAGCGCGATTTCTTCGGCGCCTTTGCCCTGTCGGGAGAGGCCTCAATGGGCGATGTGGCCGATGCCTATGGGTTGACACTGTCACGCTGGGAGCGTGAAGAAACGCTGGGCGCCTTTATTGCGCGTCGCGTTGGGGGCTATCCGGTTGTGGGCGATGATATTGACTGGCACGGTATTCACTGGGTCGTGCAGGACGTGGAAGGCAACAATGTGACGCGAGTGGGACTGAGACTACATGGCTAGTTCAGCGCTCGTCAGTGCTCGAACACCAAAGCGCCCGCTATTAAGCGGGCGCTTTGGTATCAAAGTGGCCAATCAATTCATGACGCGCCACTTATTGTTCTTTTGCGAGGTCGGCGGCAACGGCTCATCATCATGATCGAGCTGAATGCGCGTCGACTCATCCAGTAAATCGCCCTGAGGCGTACATTCCTGAAACTCACCAGCATGGCCCGGACGATCCCCGACATCAAAGATACCGGGCGGGTTGTCGCCCTGATGTTCGCCTTCCCGATCCATGTTGCCCTTGGTAAAACCGCGTCCGCTGTTGGCCATTGGAGCTTCTCCCTGTCATTTGATGCCACTGAAATGAGACTAGGCAAGGCAGCATCACTCTGCAACCAACGACGCAATGTCAAAAGTCTCAAGAATAGAAGGGCAAAAGGGTGCAGAACGAAACATCAGCGCCCGCCAGCGTCTCCAGTACTGTTTAACTGTCGAAACGCATGCATGGCACTGTCATTGATGCCCTGCTGGCGATAACAGGCTTCAATGTTGATAAAGACTTCCAGCATGTCCTGATCAAGGTAGAGCTCGTCTACTTTGTCGCCGCCCTGCCAAAGCTCCAGGCAGGTGGCACCCGAGTCACAGGGCTGCTGAATGACTTCGCTCGGAAAATGCTCACGGGCAGTATCAAAAGCTCTTTGCAAACGCACAGGTGTCAAAGCCATGGCCTCGGTATGCGGGTTGATGGCTTGACAGTAAGGGCAGATGAATGGATTGTAAATTTCTAATCCAGAAAAATTAATGCCTGAAGCTTGCAGGGTCTGGTAGCGAAGCGTTGGATGACAGGTATGTGCCGGACCATGGACAACTATTCGCCTGCCCATGGACAACCCTCTGAAACGGAAAAATCCTGCCAATCGATAATTGGCAGGATTTTCAAATAGTGGCGGAGGGACAGGGATTCGAACCCTGGAAGGGCATTAACCCTTGCCGGTTTTCAAGACCGGTGCATTCAACCGCTCTGCCATCCCTCCGGCTTACGGCGATGCATCTTAACAGCCTGTCAGCAAAGGTCAAGGAGCTTAATTCAATCAAAAGGGTCATAACTTGCAGAGACGGCGTTTGAAGCTCATTCTTGGTTAAAATTCCACCATAATCAGACACAAGGCAGGGAGTGATCCATGGTCGATAGAACCTATGGAGTCTCGCAGACCGGGACCAGAAGCGTTGAGTCACACAAGGTATTGCGCAATACCTACATGCTGCTTGCCATGACACTGCTGTTCTCGGCCGTCACCGCCGGGATCGCGATGTCGATGGGCATCCAGCGCATGAATATTTTTGTCTTTTTCATTGGCGCCTACGGACTGATGTTTCTGGTCCACAAAACCGCCAATTCGGCAGCAGGGCTGCTGGCGACCTTTGCGTTTACAGGCTTTATGGGCTTCACCCTCGGGCCGATCCTAAGTGCCTACCTGACGCTTTCCAACGGCCCTCAGCTGATCATGACGGCGCTGGCCATGACCGCAGTTACCTTTGTTGGACTTTCAGCCGTGGCGCTGATTACCCGCAAGGATTTCAGCTTTTTAAGCAATTTCATCATGGCCGGTGCCATTGTGCTGATTCTGGCCATGGTCGTGGCGATGGTCTTCAACATTTCCGGTCTGGCGCTGGCAGTGTCAGCAGGTTTTGTCCTCTTTGCCTCGGCCGTGATTCTGTTTGAGACAAGTCAGGTGATCCATGGCGGACAGGACAATTACATTCTGGCCACCATCAGCCTCTATGTCGCCATCTACAACCTGTTCATCAGCCTGCTGTCGATTCTGGGCCTGACCTCCAGCGACTGAACCAGAGCGACACCATGATCTGTTAACATGGAACCCTGCCTTCGGGCAGGGTTTTTTGGTTCCACAAGGCTTGTTTCAGGAGAGTTGTCTTGGTCTCTCAAGGATTGACCTATGCCCTGATGGTGCAGGGGTCCCCCTATAGCCAGCAGGCGTCTCATAGCGCTCTACGGTTTGCCGAGGCGCTACCGGCGCAGGGGCATCGTGTGGCAGCGGTCTTTTTCTATCACGATGGCGTTTATAATGCCGCCAGCATGATGACACCGCCGAGGGATGAGCCTCATCTTCTCGAGCGCTGGCGAGCGCTTCATCAGACCCAGCAGTGCGAGCTTCTGGTCTGCGTAGCTTCGGCCGTGCGCCGTGGCCTGCTGGATGAAGGCGAAGCGCGCCGCCATGGGCATTCACACCCGACGCTTGAGGCGCCCTTTGAACTGACGGGACTGGGGCAGCTCATGCAGGCGGCACTTCATCACGACCGTTTGATTACCTTTGCGCCTTGAGGCAGACATTACGGGCAGGGCAGTAACATCATGGATTCAAAAAGCATACTGGTGATCGTGCGCCACCCACCGCATGGCTCAAGCTGGGTACGCGAAGGGCTTGAAGCGGCCCTGGTCGGGGCCGCACTGGGGCAGCCGCCAACCCTTCTTTTCAGCGGAGATGGTGTTCTGGCGCTGCTGGCCCATCAGCAGCGAGGCGCACTGGGTCAAAAGGGCAGTGCCGCCATGCTTGAAGGGCTGTCGCTTTATGACATCGAGCCACTCTGGTATGACCAGGGCTCGCTTGAAGACCGCGGTCTAGCCGTCGACCAGCTGATGTCAGGGTGTCAGCAGGCCTATATTGCTGACATGATTGCCAAACACGACGTGGTCATGAGTTTTTAATACGCCATTTTCTTTATCGACGAGTGTCCCCATGAGCACGCTTCATCTGATCAACCGATCTCCCTTTAGCACCAATATCCTGCAGGAGCTTGCTGCTGGCGTATCGCAGGGCGATCATGTGCTGCTGGTCGAGGATGGCGTCTACGCAGCATCCGGGACGCTACTGCACGCCCTGCCCGAAGGCATTGAGCTCTGGGCACTCGAAGAAGACTGCGTGTCGCGTGGGGTCACATCCTCCGACACCTCAAAAATGGTCGACATGGCAGGCTTTATCGCCTTGACCGCCACTACGCATCGCACCGTCAGCTGGTTTTGACCCTCGGGTCAGCTTCGCTTTTTTATCGCCATAATCTCTTTCATTTTCCAAAGCGCCAGAACTCATGACCCCGGACACGGACACCCTGACACTTGCTGATGGCACGATCATCGCGCTTGATAGCGACGGCCACCTGCAGGATCTTGAATGCTGGTCTCCTGAAGTGACCGAAAAAATGGCCGAGCACGAGGGCCGCATACTAACGCCCGAACATTGGGAAGTTATCGAGCTGCTGCGTGATTTTTACGCCCGCTTTGAGATGGCCCCGGCCATGCGCGCCCTGGTCAAGGCCACTCGCCAGCAGCTGGGTGAACAGAAGGGCAGCTCGATTTATCTGATGTCGCTTTTCCCCGAAAGCCCGGCACGCGTGGCAGCACGCCTGGCCGGGCTGCCACGTCCTACCAACTGCCTTTAGGTCGATCGATTGAATTTTCTTGCCCACGCCGAACTGGCACGACACGGCAGCGACGTTTTCATGCTGGGTAATCTAGTGGCCGATGGCATCAAGGGAACGGCGACAGCAGATACCGAACTGGCCCGGGGCGTACGGTTTCACCGTAAAATGGATGCCCTGATCGACCAGCACGAGACGACCCTGGCGCTCAAACAGCAATCCCCCAGCGCGCAGCGGCGTGTCTGCGGCATTGCCCTTGATATCGTCTGGGATCACTTTCTGGCCAGGCTGTATCACGATGAGCATTTGAACCAGCGCGTTTATGGCATCCTGACCCGACATGCGTCCATGATTCCCGAGCGGCAGGCGCGGCTTTTTGAGCACCTGTGCCGTGAAAACTGGCTAAAGGGCTATGGGGATTTTGGTTTTACCTGTCGCGCCATCGCAGGGGTAGGGACGCGTCTCTCGGGCCCCAATCGGCTTGCCGAACTGACGCCCTGGCTGGAAAGAGAATATTCGCTGCTGGAAGACGGTTTTCACGAGATCTGGCCATGGATGCAGCGTGCGGCATGCGAACATGCCGCAACATTAGCTGACCAGTAAAAGACACCTGACGCGCTCACCCGGCATGATTTTCGAGTGGGCCTTGATCACGGCCAGTGCATTGGCCGTCACGCAGGAGCGCAGGATGGAGGAATCCTGATCTTCAAACGCGTGCGCGCGGTAGCTGTCCCCGTCCCACTGCAGGGTGACGCGCATGTAATGATCGCGCCCGGCAGTTTCGGTCTCGAAATCCGCTTGAGCGGTGACCTCCGGCAGGGCATGCATCTCTTTACAGCCCTGCAGGCCGCCCAGAAGCGGGCGCAAAAAAAGCCACGCACCGACAAAGCTCGATACCGGATTGCCCGCCAGCCCCACAAAGCGACACTGATCAATGTGCCCCAGCGCCAGCGGCTTGCCGGGGCGAATCGACAGACGCCAGAGATCCAGCTCTCCCAGTGATTCCAGCGCACGACGGACATGGTCGGCGTCCCCGACCGAGACCCCCCCGGTAGTGACAATGACATCGACCTGACGAGAGGCACGATCAAGTGCCTGTGTCATGGCGTCGAGCGTATCCGGCACCTGCTCCACCAGCGAGAGCTCGGCCCCAAAGCGCACCAGAAGATCCATCAGCATGAATCGGTTGCCGTTATAGATCTGTCCGGGGGCCAGCGACTCTCCCGGCAGCTTCAGCTCATCACCGGTAAAGAGCAGCGCCACACGCGGCTTGCGATAGACCGGCACCTGGTCAAACCCCTGACCTGCCAGAAATCCCAGCGCGGCACTATTGAGCCGCGTGCCCTGAGATACAAGCTCTGTACCGGTAGTGATTTCTCGACCCTTGATGCGGACGCTGTTGCCCGCCGCAAGACCGGCAGGAATAAAAGCGCCATCATCACGGACATCCACCTCCTCCTGCATGATGACGCTGTCGGCGCCATCGGGCAGAGGTGCCCCGGTGAAGATTCGTGCACAGGTACCGGCCTCAAGCGGCAGCGCCTGCTGGCCGGCCATGATGCGCTGACTGACGGGCAGCACCTTGCCACTGTCCGCGGCACGCAGGGCATAGCCATCCATCGCGCTATTATCAAAGGGCGGCGTATCGTGACGGGCATGAAGCGTTTGCGCCAGTACGCGGTCACCGGCCACTTCAAGCGCTACCCATTCGCACGCCAGCGGTGCGAGCCCCCTTGAAAGCGAGTCGAGTGCCTCCTGTGGGGTATGCAGCCGACTGCCATCAGCCATGCTGCCTCCGTCCGGGAATCACCAGATTGGCAAAGTTGCAGGGCTTGTGTCGGCTATCGAGCTGTTCGGCAAGAATGCCGTTCCAGCCGGTACGACAGGCGCCGGTCGAGCCGGGCAGGCAAAACACCGCTGTATGGTTGGCAAAACCTGCCAGCGCGCGGCTTTGTATGGTAGAGCTGCCGACATCATCCTGCGAGAGCCGACGAAACATCTCGCCAAAGCCTTCGATATGGCTATCAAATAAAACGCTGACGGCTTCGGGCGTGGAGTCCCGGCCGGTGAAACCGGTCCCCCCGGTGGTGATCACGATCTGTACCTGCGGGTCGGCAATCAGGCGCGCCACTTCTGCGCGAATCTGATAGAGCTCATCACGAATGATCTGTCGAAAAACGCAGCGGTGACCCGCGTGCTCAAGCGACTCGATCAGCAGGGCGCCGGAACGGTCGCTGCTTTCATCGCGAGTGTCGGAAATCGTTAAAACGGCAATCTCGAGCGGGATGAAGTCGTCACTCACGAGGAGGGTTTCTCCTTTGCGTTCTGACGTGCTTCAAGTGCCTTGAGCTGTTCATCGGTGGCCGGCGGCTGGTGATGCGCCTTCCATTCGCCGTAGGGCATGCCATAGACATGCTCTCGGGCGCTGTCCAGATCCAGCTCGACATGACGCTCTTCGGCAGCCGTTACCAGCCACTTGGAAAGGCAGTTGCGACAGAAGTCGGCCAGAATCATCAGGTCAATGTTTTGTACGTCACGATTGTCATCGAGATGCTTGAGCAGACGACGAAAGGCGGCTGCCTCAAGCTCGGTCCGGGTCTGCTTGTCCAGTTGTTCCATGTTCAGCTCCTGTAAGCGCCCTGAAGGCTGAAAGCCAATGATAAGAAGAGGGCAAAACCATTGTAGGCCGTCATTACGGCCTGGTGTAGTGACAACAGGGGTGACGACAGGGCCGGCATGTCAGGCGCGCTCACCCGGCGCACATACCGACAGTACCAGGGCATCGGTATCGCTGATGGATACCTTGGCGTGGCCCATGTCGCTGTCGAAGTAGAGACTGTCACCGGCGTCGAGCTGAAGAGGCTCATAAAACTCGCTGTAGAACAGAATAGAGCCCTCCAGCACCAATAAAAACTCTTCACCGCCATGACGCACCCAATCCGGAAATGCCTCGATGCTGCGGGCGCGAACGATCGTCTTGAAAGGCGTCATCAGCTTTTGCGCCAGCTGTGCCGATAAAAGCTCATGCTCGTAGGTGGGCGTCGGGTGCTGTTCTCCCTGGCCGCTGCGCGTCAGCTCACGCCGGCCGGCATTGCAGGGCGCGCTGCGCGGGCTCTTCAAAAGCTGGGGCATATCCAGCTCAAGCCCGATCATCAGCTTTTGCACGACTACAAAACTGGGGGATACCAGATCGTTTTCAATCTTGGAAAGCGTTGAGCGTGCCACCCCGGTGCGCCGGCTGACCTCTTCGAGCGTCAGCTGCTGGGCACGGCGAATTTCACGCAGACGTTCCCCCAGCCGCAGGGGTTCGACAAAGGGTTTTTGCCCGCGGGCGACCGTCATGCCGGCCCCTGCTTTTGCCTCACGATCTGTCATTCTGGACGGATATCCTTGTCGACGCCGAGCGTGTGTACCGTCAGGGCGCCAGCCGGCTTTTCAGCCAGTGACCATCGGATGTCCGCAAGCGGTAGCGGATTCGATCATGAAGGCGGCTGGGCTGGCCCTGCCAGAACTCGACCATGACCGGCACCACTCGATAGCCCCCCCAGTGCGGCGGCCGTTCGACCTCATTGTCCTGATAGGCATGTTCAAAGCGATGGGTACGCTCATCGAGCCATTGGCGGTTCGGAATTTCAACGCTTTGCTGAGAGATCCAGGCGCCCAGCTGACTCGCTCTCGGGCGCGAGTGGAAATAGGCATCCGAGGCTTTTTCAGAGACCTGCTCCACGTGCCCTTCAATACGGACCTGACGCTGCAGGGTCGGCCACCAGAACACCAGCGCTGCGTGAGGACAGCTGCCCAGCTCGCTTCCCTTGTGGCTTTGATAGCTGGTGTAGAACACCATACCGTTTTCATCGAAGTCCTTGAGCAGCACGATACGCGCGTGTGGCACGCCTTCATTGTCTGCCGTGGCCAGCGTCATGACGTTGGCGTCATCTCGCTCGCTTTCGACTGCAGCGTTGAGCCACTCGGAAAAAAGAGGCCATGGCGTTTCAGGCGTATTGTCACGGTCAAGCGTCTCCCCGACATAATCGCGACGCAGATCAGAAATGGTGCTCATAAGCGGTTTCCTTGAAGCTTCGGGAGGCATCATCCGGTCTGCCTCGCAATGTTGTTTCGGGCCTGATCCAGTATCCTGCCCGGGGATCACCCGGTGCCCGGGGGATTATCATTGCGTTGCCAGCGATGAATGTACAACGCATAGCTGCCGGCACTGAGCAGCAGAGTCAGGGCAGAAAGCGCCTCGACCAGGCCCAGCCACCACAATCCCGGCAGCTGCAGCATGACCGCCCCCTGAATGATATAAAGCACGCTGACAAACGCCAGCCAGCCGTAGCCGCGCCGGCGCTCGGTGCGCAGTACAATACCCAAAAGCGCCAGCGGGGCGAGCCGCACCAGCACGGGAAGCAGTGTTTCGGTGCCACCTCGTTGTGACAGGATCACCCCCGTGAGCAGGGTCACGGCCATGAGCGTGATCCAGCTGATTATCACGACCCGACGCGCCCTGTGTCTGGCGCCGCTGGCGCCATAGCGCTGCTCAAAGGTACGAAACAGCACGGTTACTGCCCTCGCGTCGCTTCAAGTGCCAGCGCCAGACGTGCCAGACGCTTGCCCTGAGCCATGGCCAGCGCGCGCTCGTGCTCGTCGATGCTGCGGTCATTGTCAGGTCCGGCAAAGTGACTGGCCCCGTAGGGGGTGCCGCCGGTACGCGTGGTAAACATTTCATCCACGCTGTAGGGAATGCCTGCGATGACCATGCCATGGTGCAAAAGGGGATTCATCATCGTCAGCAGGGTGCTTTCCTGACCACCATGAATGCTGGACGTCGAGGTAAAGACCGTGGCCGGCTTGTCGACCAGTGCACCGTTGAGCCAGAGCGTACTGGTGCCATCCAGAAAGTGCTTGAGCGCCGCTGCCATGTTGCCAAAGCGCGTAGGGCTCCCCATGGCAAGCCCTGCACAGTCACGAAGATCATCATGACTGGCATAGACAGGCCCTTCATCGGGGATATCGCTGGCCACCGCTTCACATTCGGCAGACACCGCGGGTACTGTGCGAAGGCGCGCCTCGATACCGCCTACCGATTCAATGCCTGCGGCAATATGGCGGGCAATATCACGTGTCGCGCCCTGCCGGGAATAATAAAGCACCAGTACGTAGGGTCGGGTCATGACATATCCTTGTGGGAACGATAGAGACCAATTCTGGCAGGAATGCCACCATTGTGCCCATTGAGGCCCAGGTTGTCAGGCCACACCGTCTTCAGATTCGATTGGCCAGGGCGCCAGCCAGTCGCTATGTTTCAGGGAGACATCAAGTGGTTATCGTCAGGAGCGGGACAAGGTGAGACGCTTTTCCATACCCCAACCCTTGTGGCTGTTGCTGACGCCGTTCAGGGCCATGATCAAGCTCGTCAAACGCTTTAATGCTCATGACGGCCTGCAGACAGCAGCCTCGCTGACGTACACCACACTGTTTGCCGTGGTGCCGCTGACCACCGTGGTGTATGCCCTGTTTGCAGCGATCCCCGAGTTTCAGGATGCAGGGGATCGTATCCAGCAGTTCGTGTTTCAGCAGTTTGTCCCGGAAACGGGGCAGACCATTCTGGATACGCTGCGCGGGTTTACCCAGCAGGCACGTGGGCTGACCATGGTCGGCGGCGTCTTTTTGCTGATCACCTCTATTTTGATGATGATGACCGTGGAAAGCGCGCTCAATCGAATCTGGGGGGTGCGTCATAATCGACATGGATTGATGGGGTTTCTGGTGTACTGGGCCGTTTTGACGCTGGGCCCCATTTTGATTGGTAGCGGCTTTCTGCTGTCTTCCTATCTTGCCTCCATCAGCATATTGAATTCGGCAGCGTCCTGGCTGGGCGGCAGTGATTTCATTTTGCACTTTCTCCCGCCGATCCTTAGCTTTCTGGCGTTCTGGTTTATCTACATCACCGTGCCCAACGCGCGTGTGCGCTTCAAGCATGCCGCGGCCGGCGCGCTACTGGTGTCGATTTCGCTGGAGCTGGCCAAATGGGGCTTCTCCCTCTATGTCACCAACTTCCCTTCCTACCAGATCCTTTATGGCGCCTTCGCCGCCGTGCCACTGTTTCTGCTCTGGATATTTTTGAGCTGGTTCATCATTTTGATGGGGGCAGAGCTGTCTGCCTGGCTGGGAGAAACCCAGCATGCCGACTGGCGTCGCTGGCCGCCGTTCTGGCAGGCCATGGGCATGCTGACCCTGCTGCATGAGAGACAAATTCGCGGCGAAGGGGCATTGCGAGCTTCAAATGTGCGAAGACGACTGGGAGGGCACTATCACAAGCTGTTGAACGTGTTGTCCGAGCGGGGCTGGATCGTGATCAGTGCAGAGGATGAGTGGGTACTGGCCAAATCGCTTGATACCCTGACGCTTAGTGAAGTCGTGGCCGGCCTGCCCTGGGACATGCCCGAACACTATCGGCCACCGGAAGGCTATAATGCGCTGGCTGACCTCATGCGCGCCGCGCATCAGCGCTATCATGAGGCGCTGGATGTTTCGATGACATCAGCCCTGAACAACCAGGCCGGCGATAAAACGCCTGCCACTCCATGACGGCATTTGCCGGGAGGCTCGGCACTTCATATCCTGTTCCCGATGCGACGCTCTGACATTGATGCTGCGTAACCCACAGCAAACCCTGTTCGAACGACAAGCCTGCTGGTGACGCTGCCAACAGGCGAGGAGTAGCCCGATGAATGCCAATCAACGCGATGAGCAGCTTTTTTTCAGCGAAATGGCCGACGTCATCCCGCTCAACAAGGGGCGCAACCGCGCTGATGCTGGAAGTACCGGCGCGCGAACGCCCAGCGATGCCCAGCTGGCGCGACGTGCCAGTGCTCAGGATGGCGAGCAGGAGAGCAACTTCCTGTCCGATGAGTTTGTCGACCTGCTGCCGGCCAACGATCCGATCGAGTTTCGACGCGACGGTATTCAGACCGGCGTTATCGAGAAATTGCGCCATGGCGGCTACCAGGTCGATTCCCAACTTAACCTGATCAAGCGACCCGTCATCGAGTGTCGTCGAGAGCTTTTTAACTTCATCCGTCAGGCGCATCACCATGAACTGCGCTGTGTGATGATCATCCACGGCCGTGGCAAAAGCGATGAGAGCCATGCCAACGTGGTGCGCTCCTATGTGGGCAAATGGCTTGAGCAGTTTGATGAAGTGCAGGCCTATGTTACGGCCCAGCCGCGTCACGGCGGCATCGGTGCCACCTATGTCATGTTGAGAAAGGCGCCCCGTGCACGCCAGCGTAACCGTGAAGTGCATCAGCGCCGTCGCGCGCCCTGAGCACAAGCTTTACGACTATCGATCAAAAGACCGTTAACAAAAAGACCGCCAGCAAAAAGGGCCTCTTATCAAGAGGCCCTTTTTCGTTGCCAGGCTCATGCTACTGACGGGACGTTACGGCTATTCGTCGGGGTTATAGGAGAGAATCGGCGACAGCCAGCGCTCCATGGTGTCGCGCGACATGTCCTTGCGCGCGGCAAGCGCATCGATCTGGTCGCGGCTGATCCGCCCGGTCGAGAAATAGCGCGACTGCGGGTGCGAGAAGTACCACCCGGACACCGCGGCCGCCGGCCACATGGCAAAGCTTTCGGTCAGCGTCAGTCCCGTGTTTGCCGTGGCGTCCAGCATTTCGAACAGGGCGGCCTTTTCCGTATGGTCCGGGCAGGCCGGGTAGCCAGGGGCAGGACGAACGCCCTGATACTTTTCGCTGATCAGGTCGTCGTTGTCCAGCGTCTCCTCCGGGACATACCCCCAGTGCTCGCGGCGCACGCGCTCATGCATGTGTTCTGCCAGTGCCTCAGCCAAACGATCTGCCAGCGCCTTGACCATGATGGCATTGTAGTCATCGCCGTTTTGTTCATAGTGCCTTGCCAGCTCATCCGCGCCATGGCCTGACGTTACGGCAAATCCGCCGATCCAGTCCGCACGACCGCTCTCTTTCGGTGCCACGAAGTCGGCCAGGCTATAGCAAAGGCCATCGCGGTTTTTGGTGGTCTGCTGGCGAATATGATGAAGCTGATGAATCACCTCGGTGCGAGACTCATCGGCGTAAACCTCGATGACATCGTGATCGACCGTGTTGGCCGGCCAGAAGCCGATCACGCCACGCGCCTGCAGGTGGCGCTCGTCGATGAGCTTGTCGAGCATGGCGGTCGCATCCTGATAGAGATTGCGGGCGGCCTCACCGACCACATGGTCTTCGAGAATTTTGGGGTACTTGCCCGCCAGCTGCCAGCTCATGAAAAAGGGCGTCCAGTCGATGTACCTGACCAGCATGCGCAGATCGATGTCATCAAACACCCGCAGCCCGGTGAAGGCCGGTCTGGGCGGCTCATAGTCGGCCCAGCCCCCATCAAAGCGCCGTTCACAGGCCTGGGCGTAGTTAAGATCGGCTGATTTCGGGCGTCGCTTGCTGTTACGTTCCCGCACCTTTTCATACTCGGCGCGAATCTCGCCGACGTAGGCTTCCTTGAGTCCGGGCGAGAGCAGCTTGCTTGCCACGCCGACGGCGCGCGAGGCGTCGGTAACATAAACCACGGGATGGCTGTAGGCCGGCTCGATCTTGACCGCCGTATGGGCCTTGGAGGTGGTGGCGCCCCCGATCAGAAGCGGAATATCAAAGCCCTGACGCTCCATTTCCTTCGCCACATGCACCATCTCATCCAGCGACGGTGTGATAAGGCCTGAAAGCCCGATGATCTGAGCGTTATGTTCGCGCGCGGCCGCAAAGATTTTCTCGGCGGGCACCATGACGCCCAGATCGATGACCTCATAGTTATTGCACTGCAGCACCACGCCCACGATGTTCTTGCCGATATCGTGTACATCGCCCTTGACCGTGGCCATGATGATGCGGCCCTTGCTGTGATCCTCATCACTCTTTTCAGCCTCGATGTGCGGGATCAGGTACGCCACGGCCTGTTTCATGACACGTGCGGATTTCACCACCTGCGGCAGAAACATCTTGCCGGCACCGAACAGATCACCCACCACGTTCATGCCGTCCATGAGCGGGCCTTCGATCACCTCGATAGGGCGGTCAGCACGCTGACGCGCCAGTTCGGTGTCTTCCTCGATATAGCTGGTAATGCCCTTGACCAGCGCATGCTCGATACGCTTTTCGACTTCCCAGCTGCGCCACTCGAGATCCTCCTTTTTCTGAACGCCGCTGCCGTCATCCTTGTAACGCTCGGCAATGTCCAGCAGCCGCTCGGTGGCATCCTCGCGGCGGTTGAGCACCACGTCTTCCACTGCATCGCGCAGCTCCTGAGGCAGATCGTCGTACACCGCCAGTTGACCGGCGTTGACGATGCCCATGGAAAGCCCAGCATGAATGGCGTGATAGAGAAAGACCGAATGAATGGCTTCACGAACCGTGTTGTTGCCGCGAAAGGAGAAGGAAACGTTAGAGACACCGCCGGAAATCATGGCATGAGGCAGGTGCTGCTTGATCCAGCGCGTGGCCTCGATGAAATCGACCGCGTAATTGTTGTGCTCCTCGATGCCGGTAGCGATGGCAAAGATATTGGGATCGAAGATGATGTCTTCTGCGGGGAAATCGATCTCGTCGACCAGGATGCGATAGGCGCGCTCGCAGATTTCGGTCTTGCGCGCCATGGTGTCGGCCTGACCCTGCTCATCAAAGGCCATGACCACGATGGCAGCGCCAAATCGGCGGCACTGTTGTGCCTGGTAGCGGAAGCTGTCTTCGCCTTCCTTCATCGAGATCGAGTTGACGACGGCCTTGCCCTGAACGCACTTGAGGCCGGCCTCGATGATCTCCCACTTGGAGGAGTCGATCATGATGGGCACGCGCGAGATATCCGGCTCGGAGGCGACGAGCTTGAGAAAGTGCTCCATGGCCCCCTTTGAGTCGAGCATCCCCTCATCCATGTTGATATCGATGACCTGAGCGCCGCTTTCGACCTGCTCAAGGGCCACTTCAAGCGCGGTATTGAAATCCTCCTCCTTGATCAGCCGTTTGAAGCGGGCAGAACCGGTCACGTTGGTGCGCTCGCCGACGTTCACGAACAACGATTTTGCATTGATATTGAACGGCTCAAGCCCCGAGAGACGACAGGCCGGCGCAATATCGGGCACCTTGCGCGGGGGAAGGTCGGTCATCACCCGCTTGATCGCGGCAATATGCTCAGGCGTCGTGCCACAGCAGCCGCCCATGATATTGACCAGCTGCTGCTCGCCAAAGGTGCGCACGATCTCGGCCATCTCATCGGCTTCCTGATCGTATTCGCCAAATTCGTTGGGCAAACCGGCATTGGGATGGACCGATACATGGGTGTTGGCGCGTCGTGAAAGCTCTTCCAGGTAGGGCCGCAGGTCCTCTGCGCCAAGTGCGCAGTTGAGCCCTACGCTGATCGGGCGAGCATGACGTACGGAATTCCAGAATGCCTCGGTCGTCTGTCCCGACAGCGTCCGCCCGGAGGCATCGGTGATGGTGCCCGAGATCATGATGGGTACGCGGTAGCCGAGCTCTTCAAACAGCACATCGAGCGCGTAGATGGCCGCCTTGGCATTGAGCGTATCGAAAATGGTCTCGATCAGGATCAGATCACTGCCGCCTTCGATCAGAGAGCGCGCCGCTTCGACGTAATTGTCGACCAGCACCTCGAAGGTGACGTTACGCTTGGAAGGATCATTGACGTCCGGCGAGATGGAAGCCGTGCGGCTGGTCGGCCCCAGCACGCCGGCGACAAAGCGCGGTAGCCCCGTTTCCAGTGCCACCTCATCGCACACGGCGCGGGCAAGCCGGGCAGCTTCGTAATTCAGCTCAACCACCAGCTCCTCGGCATGATAGTCCGCCTGGGAGAGCCGGGTGCTGTTAAAGGTATTGGTTTCAATAATATCCGCACCGGCTTCCAGGTACTCGCGGTGTAATCGGGTAATGATTTCGGGCTGGCTGAGTACCAGCAGATCGTTGTTGCCCTTGAGATCACTTTCCCAGTGCGCAAAGCGGTCGCCGCGAAAGTCCTGCTCGGTCAATCGCTCGTTCTGGATCATGGTGCCCATACCGCCATCAAGGATCAGTATGCGATCCGACATCAGGCGGGTCAGCGTCTCCAGAACCGGCGAATCGGCAGCTTGAGGCATGGAAGAAGATCTCCGGGTAAATGATAAGGCGTCCATGAAAGAGGGCGTATTCTAGCAAACCCCCGTCAGGCGGACAGGTTTGTGGCCTGAAAGACATTCACGACCGGCATGAGCACCAATCATTCATGGCTTCTCGGGCAAGGCCCCGGCTTGTGGTCAGTCCTTTTTATTTACCCGAGTATTGCACTCGGATTTGTCGCGAGCTGCTGGCTAGCATAAAATATCAACAGATTTCTTTATTGCGATTGCGCACGAGGCCATCAATGAGTCAGAGCATCGAAATTACCGAAAGCGCGCAGGAGTATCTCGCCGACCTGCTTTCGCGTCAGGACGTCGAAGGCATCGGTGTGCGCGTCTTCATTACTCAGCCGGGCACGCCCTACGCTGAAACCTGTCTGGCCTACTGCAGGCCGGGAGAGGAAGAAGAGAGTGACGAGCGCATTCCGCTTGAAAGATTTGACCTCTTTCTTGAAAAGCACAGCGTGGCCTTTCTGGAAGATGCTGTCGTTGATTTCAATGCCGATCGCATGGGCGGGCAGCTCACCATCAAGGCGCCCAATGCCAAGATGCCCCAGGTCAGCGACGACAGTCCGCTCGAAGATCGGGTCAACTACATCCTGTACAGCGAGATCAACCCCGGGCTTGCCGCACACGGTGGCGAGATTCGCCTGATTCAGCTGACAGAAGACAATGTGGCCGTGCTGCAGTTCGGCGGCGGCTGTCAGGGCTGTGCCGCCGTTGATGTCACGCTCAAGCAGGGCGTTGAGAAGACGCTGACCGAGCGCATTCCGGAGCTTACGGCGATTCGTGACGTGACAGACCACACCGATACGACCAACGCCTACTATTGATCGACCGCTCAGGGCTTTCGTTAGCCAGCCAAGGACGTTGAACGTAAGAACCCCGGCATGCCGGGGTTTTTTTATGGGCGCTTTCAGGTGAAACAGCTTTATTCAGTCAGTTCAGCCTAATAAACGAAAGGCGGCATGGGCGCCTTGGACAGGCGCTCCTGCAGCACCCTGAGCTCGGTACGAAGTCGTGCCAGTTCCTGGTCACGCTCGGCAAGCAGACCCGAGAGATGATCCTCCCGCCCGCGGCTTTCCTGAAGCTGCTGCTCATTGTGACGAGCATGCTGGCTTAGATCGCGCATCTTGCGCTCTTCTTCCTGCAGGGTACGCCGCTGCTGCTCCATCTGGGTCGTGAGCTTCTCGATACGCTCTTCAAGCTGCTCGTGGCGACGGCGCGCCTGCTTCTCGAGCTCCTGCTTTTCATGACGGGCGCTGTCGAGCAGCTGCATCAGACGATTTTCAGCGCTTTCATGGCGTGACTCTTCCTGCGCCAGGCGCCGCTTGTGCGTTTGATCAAGCTGCTCAAGGCTTTCGTGATGCTCACGCTCAAGACGATCGCGCTCTTCGCTGAGCGTATTGATCTGTCGGTCCCGCATGGCCAGCCGCTGATCCCGTTCTTCAAGCTGTCCGCGCAGATGCGCCGCTTCGCTTTCCAGGCGGGCGAGGTTGGTCGCCTTTTCCTCAAGCCGGGCGGCCGTACTGTCCAGTCGCTCGCTCAGGGCGGACAGTCGCTGCTGGGTGTCTTCAACCCGGCGCTGGGCCTGTCGGGTTTCCTCTTGTGCCTGCTCTACCTGCTCATCGGACTGCTGACGATAGAAGGCGAGTGCCTCACCAGCTTCCTCCTGAGCCTGCTGCCACAGGCCTGCCAGCGCATCGTGCAGGCGCTCCGGAATGGCCTGCGGCAGAGGCACGTCCCGATTTTCCTCGCGCCTTGCCCGCCACTCCCGCAGGTGATCACTGATCGTGGTGAAGCTCCCGGTACCCAGCACTTCACGGATGCGCTGAACACTCGGGACATCACCGCGCTGTATCAGGGTTTCTATCGCCCTTTGTACATCTTCGAATTGCACGCCACTTCGTGCCATGACGGCCTCCTGAGTTCCCTGTAATCGCCCGGTAGTTGCTTGTTATTGAAGATGGGCTGCGTATGGCCATCACTATAGCGGGTTATTGTGTCAAAAGCATTATTACGTAAATACATATTACGTAATATTATTTATCATAAGATGAATAAATTCATGATTACGCGTCTTATCATGATTTTATCCATCATAATGAGTATCCTGTGGCACCAAGGCAACCGAAGGCCCTGAATGGGGAAGCCATGAAAAAAGCGTTAAATATCGAGCCTGATGCCGAGAGGGTACAGAACGGCGTACTGGTAAAGCGCGACCATCAGGTGCTACCCGGTCAATTGGTCGAAGCCGGCAATGATCGAGAGATTGTGGCGGCGTGGCTCAAGGAATATCGCGCCAGCCCTCAGACCTTCAGACAGTACCGCAAGGAGGCTGAGCGGCTGCTGTTATGGCTTGAGGGGCAGGGCAGACGCCTTGTGGATATTGATCGACGGGCGCTGGATGAGTTTGAACACTTTCTTGCCGACCCAAGGCCTGCCAGTGACTGGATCGGGCCACCCAGACCCCGGTACAGCGAAGAGTGGCGTCCATTTCGAAAGGGGCTTTCTGCCGCCAGTCGTCGCCAGAGCCTGGTCATCCTGCAGACGCTTTTTGGCTGGCTGATAGAAGCAGGGTGGCTAAGCCGGAATCCGTTTCGATTGATGCGTGACAAGCGTCGGCGGCTGGATAATACGCAGGCAGGGATCGAGCGCTATCTGGAGCGCCCGCTTTGGCAGTGGTGCTGGCAGCGGCTCAACACGCCAGCTCCGGTCGATGCCACACCCAGAAGGCGATACGAGATTGAGCGGCGGCGCTTCATCTTTGCCTTTGCCTATTTGCTGGCTCCTCGGGTGAGTGAAATGAGCCATGCGCGCATGAACGACTTCCAAAAGCGCGAAGGCCATTGGTGGTGGCAGGTCATGGGCAAGGGCAGCAAGCAGGCCAGCATTCCCGTACCGGACGCTGTAATGACGGCCCTGGCGCAGTGGCGTGCCGTGCTGGCGCTGCCGGCCACGCCATCACCGGAGGAAGATACGCCCGTGATCAGGGCGCTGGATGGCAGGCGAGGTGTCGGTGACAACCAGCTCTATCGCATGATCAAAACTGCCTTCGAATCTCTGGCAGCAGAAAAAGAGCAGGGCGTTGAAGGGGAAAGGCATGAAGCGCAGCGCCTTCGTCAGGCGACCCCGCACTGGCTTCGTCACACCGCCATTACCCATCAGGCCCAGCAGGGCGTAGAGCTGCGTTACCTGGCACGCACGGCGCGTCACTCAAGGCTTGAGACAACGGCCCGCTATCTTCACGCTGAAGCACAGGAGTGGCACGGGCAGATCAATCGACACACGCTCGATCTGCCAGACGAAAGCGGAGATGACACGCTATAATGCCCTCCTTTCCCCTATACCAGCACATGGAGCCGGCATGAGTCCGCAAGAGGCGCAGCAGGAATTGATCGAAGAGTTCGACATGTTTGATAACTGGATGGACCGTTATCAATACATCATCGATCTGGGCAAACAACTGCCCGATTTTCCTGATGAATGGAAAAACGACGACACGCGCCTTGACGGTTGCCAGTCCAATGTCTGGGTTCATCCCGAGCGTCAGGACGAAACACTGCATTTTCATGCCATGTCCGATGCCGCCATCGTGTCGGGCCTGATCGCCATATTGCTGCGCATTTACAATGACCGAACGCCGCAGGAAATCCTCGACACACCGCCCGATTTTCTGGCGGCACTGGATCTGGACAAGCATTTGTCACCGACCCGCAGCAATGGGCTGCACGCCATGCTCGAGCGCATTAAAACGACGGCGCACGCTCATGTCTGATACGAATGCGATCCAACCTGCGATTCTCTGGCACGCGGCAGGGCAGGCATGAAGCCGTTCGAGATTTATCAGCACTCTGATGGTCGGCTTGAGGCAGTCAAACAGGGCTGGAACTGGCCGGCCTTTTTCTTTGGTGCGCTCTGGGCACTGTACTGTCGGCTCTGGAAGATTGCCGTACTGACTTTCGTGGGCGTTTTTATAGTGTCGATGGCAGGCGCGCTCGATGAGAGCGGTGTGCTTGATGTAATGGTCAACATTGTATGTCTGGGGCTTTATGTCGCTTTTGGCCTCAATGGCAATCACTGGAAACAGCGCCATCTGGTGGCCAGCGGCTTCCAGTCTGCCGGCACCCTGGAAGCCAAAAGTATCAAGCAGGCCATTGCCGAGCACATTGAGAGACAACAGACTCAAGGCGCCGACAGGGCGTTTCATACCTTTCAGGCCTGATCCCGATGCTCCTGATCAAGCTGTTCATCCGGCCCGGCGTCACGGCCGGATCCTGAATCAGGATGTCTGCAGTGGCGGCATGACGCCCCGGCAGGGGGCACCAGGTCGACGCCACCGGCACAAAACGGATGGCAGCGCAGGATGCGCCTGAGCGCGAGCCACCCGCCGTGAATGGGGCCATGAATCTGAATGGCCTCGATCGCGTAGTTGGAACAGGTTGGCCAGAAGCGGCATCGCGGTCCAATGAGTGGGCTGATGCCATATTGATAGGCACGCACCAGCCCGATCAAAACCCCACGCAGTCCCTTTAACAGCCCACGCTTTAGCTGACGCAGCGCATCAGCTGTTGCCATACAGGGCCTCGGCCGACATCAGGGGTGCCGTATCCACCTGCGCGCCCTTGTCATCAAGGGCCAGATAAAAGCAGGTCCGCCGTCCGGTGTGGCAGGCAGGTCCGGTCTGGTCCACCTTGAGCAGCAGCGTATCGCCATCACAGTCCAGCCACGCCTGATGCAGCATCTGTATCTGCCCCGAAGATTCGCCCTTGCGCCACGGCTTTTGTCTGGAACGTGACCAGTAGCAGACACGCCCTGTCTGCAGCGTCTCTTCAAGCGTCTGGCGCGTCATCCACGCCATCATCAGCACTTCACCACTGTCGAACTGCTGGGCAATGGCGGGTATCAGGCCATCATCATTCCAGCCGGCCGCTTCCAGCAGCGTCTCGATATCTGCCTGATGACCAACGCCTGCCTGCTCGAGCGCCTTATAGGTCGGTGAGGATGCACTCATGTCTTCACGCACTCCATGATGATTGATGACGGATGGTTATCGGCGACGGTAGGTCACGCGCTCGCCAGCCGGGGCGCCGGCAAGCCTTGTACCATCCCAGGCAACGACGCCATTAACGATGGTGGTGTCGATGCTGCCTCGCAGCGCCGTGTTCTCAAAAGGGCTCCAGCCGCACTTGTAGAGCAGTTCATCGCGGGTAACGGTAAAGCGCTTTTCAAGATCCACCAAAACCAGATCCGCCATATAGCCTTCGCGAATAAAGCCACGGTCTGCCAGCTCAAAACGTCGTGCCACGTTATGGCTGGTTTTCTCAACGATGGTGGTCAGCTCAAAGTGGCCGGCGTTGACCTGATCGAGCAGGGAGGAGAGGGCGTGCTGCACCAGCGGCATGCCGGAAGGGGCACTGAAATAAGGGTTGTTCTTTTCTTCCAGCGTATGCGGCGCATGATCAGTGGCCACGATGTCGATTCGCCCGTCGTTGACTGCCTCGCGAATGGCTTGGCGATCGGCCGCGGTCTTGATGGCCGGATTGCACTTGATCCATGACCCCAGCCGCTCGTAGTCCTCATCGCAGAACCACAGGTGGTGCACACAGGCTTCCGCCGTGATCAGCTTGCCCTCCACGGGACCGGGCTCGAACAGCGCCATTTCTTCTGCCGTGGTCAGGTGAAGCACATGCAGGCGAGTGCCGTGCTTGCGCGCCAGATCGATCGCCATGCTGGAGCTTTTATAGCAGGCCTCGCGCGAGCGGATCTCACCATGCAGCGAGAAAGGCACCTGCTCCCCGAAACGCTCGCGCGCCTGGCGCTCGCTTTCCTGAATCATCGGCGTGTCTTCGCAGTGCGTGATCACCGGAATTTTTGCACTGGCAAAGATGTCTTCCAGCGTTTGCGGTGCATCGACCAGCATGTTGCCGGTAGAAGCCCCCATAAAGATCTTGATGCCACAGGTCGCCGACGGATCCAGTGCCTTGATGGCTTCCAGATTGTCGTTGCTGGCCCCGTGATAAAAGGCATAGTTGGCATGTGAGCGCCCGCGCGCCAGTGCGTACTTGCCTTCCAGTGCCTGACTATCCAGCGTCGGGGGTTTGACGTTGGGCATTTCCATATAGGTCGTGATACCACCGGCGACCGCCGCGGCCGATTCCGTGGCCATATCTCCCTTGCTCGTCAGGCCTGGTTCACGAAAATGCACCTGATCATCGATCATGCCGGGGAGCAGATAGCGACCCTGCGCATCGATGACCTTTTTGGCATCGCGTGACAGAGAGGGAGCGATGGCATCAATGCGCCCATCAAGGATGCCGACATCCAGTTCGCAAATGGTGCCTTCATTGACGACGCGGGCATTGACGATCAGCAGATCAAACATGGCATGGGACCTGTGTGATGGAGTAAAACGAAAGTCATGATAAAACCGGACCACCCTCGATCAGGGTGACTGCCGGCATTTCTGACAAACGCCGGAAAGTTCGATGGTCTGGCGCTCAATGACAAACCCGTGGCCGGCCGCCGTCTCTTCCAGACGTGCCATGGTGTCATGATCATGCATTTCTTCGACAAGACCGCAATGACGGCAGATCATGAGCTGAAACCCACGGGCATGATCCGGGCACGGGCAGGCAACATAGGCATTGAGCGATTCGATGCGATGCACCAGTCCCTGTTCGAGCAGAAAATCCAGAGCGCGATACACTGTAGGCGGTCGCGCTGAGGCATGTTCGGTGGAGAGCAGGTCAAGAAGCTCATAAGCCTTGAGACCGCTGGAGTGTGCACTGATGATTTCAAAGATTCGGCGACGGATGGGCGTAAACCGCACGTTATTGTCATGACAACGCGCTTCGGCCATGCGCAGCAGGCTGGATACATCAGGCATTGAATGTTCTCATCGTTGAAAGCGCAGGACAGCATATGAAATATGCGCTTATGGTAACGTCATCGGGCAGGGCTCGCACCTTGAGGCACCCATGAGATGTCACTGACCGGTAAATGGTAAAATCCTGTCCATATTGTATTTAACATAATATATATTATGCGAAGTTATTGTGCATGGTCAGTGCAACCTCATATGGTCGGGCCCATAATGGTTTATATTCACCACATCGAATAATGTTGTGTTGTTTCTCAGGAGATCGTCCCATGAAGTATTCACGTCCGTTGACAGGCTGCTCGACGCTTGCATTGACACTGGCAGCGCTCTGTCTGCCCACACTGGCCTTTGGTGCCTGTCAGGATGTTCGCGACCGGATTGCCCAGAACATTGAATCCAACGGCGTTGAACCCATGGGCTACTCCCTTCAGGTCATCCCAACGGCCGATGCCGATCAGGCGGATGGTCAGATCGTTGGCCACTGTGAAGGCAACCAGTACCAGATTGTCTATCAGCGTCACTATCGCACCAGCAGCGCCGAAACAATAGAAGACACGTCTTCCGACGAAGATGAAATTGATGGTGCTTCCTCGCCAGAAACAGAAAATGTGTCACCCAAGGCATCGGATACCTCACCGGCATCCGTGGAGGCTCCCGAGACATCCTCACCCAACCAGGCCGACAGTGATCCTTCATCAGACAGACGCCGAATCGAGACGTCCGATATGCCGGTCAACCCTGAAAGCTCTGCCCGTTAAGGGCCGTCCACCTTAAAGTGTTGCACCTTCTGAAAAATGAAAAGCCTGCTCATTTGAGCAGGCTTTTTCAGGCCATCAAAGAATGCCAGGGTCAATCAACGCCGTATTTCAGTCATCTGCCGGCGCATAGGAGCCATCTTCGCGGTGCACCTCCCGGCCGGTCAGCGGCGGATTGAACACACAGGCAACGGTCATACCCTTTTCCTTGCCACGCAGCCAGTGTTCATCGTGCTGATCCAGCAGATACATGTCACCGGCCTTGATGGTGTGCTTTTTGCCGTCGGCAATGGTTTCTACCTCGCCTTCGCCCTCATAGCAAAAGACGGCTTCAATATGGTTTTTGTAATGAATGTGGGTTTCCGTGCCCGGGCGGATTCGGGTGATATTAAAGGAAAAGCCACAGTTGTCTTCGGCCAGCATCAGACGCGTGCTGTCCCAGTTGCCGTTTTCGGCTTCAACAAAGCGGTCGGTTTTGCGGCACTCTTCAAGGTTACGAACGATCATCGGTCTATCTGCCTTTTCTGGTCACAATGTTTTCTGGTCACAATGAACAGGGATCACTGTCACGGCGGACGTCATACGCCCGCCAAAGCCACGCTAATGACAGTTATTCGATGAGACTACGAATGCTTCTTTCAAGAATGGTCAGGCCCTGCTCGAGCTCATCATCGGTAATGGTCAGCGGACAGAGACACTTGACGACCTCGCCTGCCTGGCCGCTGGTTTCAATAACAAGACCGCGCTGAAAGGCGCCGTGGGTAATCTCGTCGGCCAGCTCACCGCTTCCGACATCGATGCCGCGCATCATGCCACGCCCACGCTCTTTCGCGGGGTGGCCGGCATCGCTGAGCAGTCCGGCCAGCATTTCGAAGCGCTCGCGAATCACCTCGCCCTTGCGCTGGACATCCTGTTCAAAGGTATCGTCCTTCCAGTAATGACGCAGCGCCTCGGCGGCCGTCACCATGGCCAGCGTGTGGCCCCGGAATGTGCCGTTATACTGACCGGGCGTCCATTTATCGAGATCACGACGCATCATCAGCATCGCAAACGGCAAGCCATAGCCGGACAGGGACTTGGAATTGGTCACCATGTCGGGCTTGATACCGGCATGCTCGAAGCTGAAGAACTTGCCGGTACGACCACAGCCGGCCTGAATGTCATCCACAATCAGCAGGATATCGCGCTGCCTGCAGATCTCGGCCAGCCGTTTGATCCATTCAATGGACGCTGCGTTAATGCCGCCCTCGCCCTGCACCAGCTCAACGATGGCCGCCGCCGGGCGGTCCAGCCCGCTGGATTTGTCAT
This sequence comes from Kushneria sp. Sum13, assembly GCF_052692355.1. Taxonomy (NCBI): domain Bacteria; kingdom Pseudomonadati; phylum Pseudomonadota; class Gammaproteobacteria; order Oceanospirillales; family Halomonadaceae; genus Kushneria; species Kushneria sp. Sum13. The sequence goes on along the minus strand of NZ_CP199847.1, from coordinate 1,714,674 downwards.
CCAGTGCCTTCTCGACATAGTCGAGCGTGTCCACCCCTTCACCCAGGTAGCCGTCATAAGGCATGAACTGGGCGCCAATGGCCGGCACGCCGAGCGCATCGCGGAACTTGGCATTGCCGGTGGTCGCCAGCGCCCCCATGGTGACGCCATGAAAACCGTTGGTGAACGTCAAAATATTGGAGCGCCCCGTGATACGACGCGCCAGGCGAATGGCGGCTTCAACCGCGTTGGTACCGGTAGGTCCGGGAAGCTGAATCTTGTAGTCCAGACCGCGCGGCTTGAGGATCAGCTCTTCAAGGGTCTGATAGAAATCCTGTTTGCCGTGGGTCCAGAAATCGAGTCCATGGACGATGCCATCGCGCTCGATATAGTCCATCAGTGCCTTTTTCAGCACCGGATTATTATGACCATAGTTCAGGGTGCCGGCACCGGCGAGAAAATCGATGTACTGCGTGCCGTCGGTAGTCCAGAGATGAGCGCCACAGGCGCGGTCAAAAATAATGGGAAAAGAGCGAGAATAAGTGCGAACTTCAGATTCCATCCGTTCAAAATACTGCGTGTCCATTAACAACACTCCTCCGTATCAATAGGGTTGGGTCAGAAACTCAAACTGTCATGCTCAGATTTGCTGCGGATCAAAGGGTCCTATCCGTACCAGATTTTCCGGATCGTGCTCTCCACCAAGCTGTTCTTCAGAAAAATATTCGCGGCTGTTAAGCGGCGCCTGCCAGCGCTGTGCCAGGCGCCTGAAAAGCCCCCATGACGCTTCGTTGTCTGGCGTAATGGTGGTTTCAAGATGGCGTACGCCCGCCTGATGCTCACGCCTGAGGACAGTCTCTACCAGTTTACGGGCAAGCCCTGTGCCTCGGGCCTTTTCGCCGACTGCAACCTGCCATAAAAAGAAGGTATCCGAGGCATTGGTTTTGACATAGCCCGAAACAAAACCAACGATTTCGCCATCACCCAGAGTGGCCACGGCGCAACGGTCACGAAACTGCGTGGCCAGCAGCAGATAGGCGTAAGCGGAATTGACGTCCAGCGGCGGGCAGGCCTTGATCAGTTCATAGATGCCCCAGCCATCATCCGTCCCGGGTGGGCGAATCAAAATGGGGGACTCCCCTTCAATGATCATCTCGGCCAGATCGGGATGAGAGATATCGCTTGCCGCCGTCGTTGTTTGATTGGTTGGTATCATCGATATTTCGCAGTTGGCGAATTAGACACGCATAATAACAATAACTTATAGAACCATCAAATCCTGTTGTTATGACTTGCCGGCAGATCCATAACCCTTCTTTATGGAAAAGGGGCAATTTTCTCTGCAACCAGAGCCTTCAGGACCAGATCTTAAAGCCGGTCATCTCGGTTAACTATAGACAAGAAAAAGCCGCCTGCAGGCGGCTTTTTGGCTCATGTTGCTGGTCAGGCATTACGTTCTTGTGACACTGCGCAAAGTGACAAACTCTTCGGCGCTGGTGGGATGCACCCCAATGGTGACATCAAAGTCACGCTTGGTCAGTCGGGCACGTACGGCAATGGCCAGCCCCTGAATCAACTCACCGGCCTCTTCACCCACCATATGGGCACCCAGCACACGATCGGTATTGTCATCGACCACCAGCTTCATCAGGCAGCGTTCATCACTGCCCGAAAGCGTGTGGCGCATGGGCTTGAAGTTCGTGGTGTAGACACGAATGCTGTCATGTCGTTCTCTGGCCTGCTCTTCGGTCAAACCTACCGTACCCATATTGGGATGACAGAACACGGCGGTCGCCACGCTGTCGTAATCAATGGGGTCGGCACTGCCGCTGCCATAGTGGAGCTCGACCAGGCGCATGGCCTCTTCAAGCGCCACAGGCGTGAGTTCGGGGCCTTCGATAATATCGCCCAGGGCCAGAATCGACGACACGGAAGTCTGATAGCGATCATCGATTTTCAGCTTGCCATCAAACTCACGCTCGACATCGACATTTTCAAGGCCCAGACCCTCAAAGCGCGGACGGCGTCCGGTGGCGCCCAGGATGGCATCCACTTCCAGCGTTTCACCGTTGCTGAGTTCCACGTCGTAGACCTCATCGCGCTTTTCAACACGGGTGATCGTGGATTCGAAATGCAGGTTCACGCCCTTTTTCATCATCTCGTCACGGATGAAGTCACGCAGTTCGTTATCGAACCCGCGCAGAAAAAGCGGGCCTCGATATGCCAGATGAGTTTCTGCACCCAATCCATTGAAAATGCTGGCAAACTCGACGGCGATATAACCACCGCCCATCACGAGAAATCGCTTGGGAAATGCCGGCAGATCGAAAATCTGATCGGAAGACAGCACATGCTCACGCCCTTCAAATTCCGGCATCCAGGGCGTGCCACCGGTCGCGATCAGAATTTTTTCAGCGCTGACATGACGGCCGTTAATGGCCACCGTATGCTCATCAACGATTTCGGCACGTCCCTGGATCAGTTTAACACCTGAATTGGTCAGCAGCTTTTCGTAGATGCCGTTAAGGCGCGAGATTTCAGCCTTTTTGTTGTCCCGAAGCCTTGACCATTCAAAACGCGGGGCGCTATCGAAGTGCCAGCCAAATCCCTGACTGTCTTCAAAGGCATCCTGGAAATGAGCGGCATAGGAATACAGCTTTTTGGGAACGCAGCCTACGTTGACGCAGGTGCCGCCCAGGTATCGATCCTCGGCGATGGCTACCCGGACGCCCTTGCCGGCTGCGGTGCGAGCAGCCCTGACGCCACCTGATCCTGCACCGATGACAAAAAGATCGACATCATATTGCGACACGTTTGTTGCTCCAGCTGAAAAATATTTGAAACGAAGGCGCTTCCGTTGGAATCCTGCCCTGGGAATAATGGTCATGATGCTATCACATGAGCGTGCGCCATAGCCGTTCCGGCGTGTTTACCATTCTCTATGCTGTTCATTGAAAAGGCCGTAAAAAACGATGTGTGACCACAAGAATTGTCAGGATATCTCGCAGCTTCTCGAGCAGAATCGACTCTGGGCCGATCAGATGGTTGAAAACGACCCTGACTTTTTCAAGCGTCTGTCCGACCAGCAAAATCCCGATTTTTTGTGGATAGGCTGCTCTGATAGCCGCGTGCCTGCCAATCAGATCATCAATCTTCCGCCGGGTGAGGTTTTCGTTCATCGTAACGTCGCCAACGTGCTGCATCACAACGATATGAACGCCCTTTCCGTCATTCAATTTGCCGTTGATGTCCTCAAGGTCAAGCACATCATGATCGTGGGTCACTATGGCTGTGGTGGTATCAAGGCTGCAGTTACCGGCGGGGACAACGGTATTGTTGATTATTGGCTCAACACCGTTCGCAACCTGTATCACCAGCACCAGAAAAGCCTGGCGCATCTGTCACAGGATGAGCAGATCGATCGCATGTGCGAAATCAATGTCAGAGCGCAGGTTTCCAACCTCTGTCAGACCAAGATTTTGCAGCGGGCCTGGGAGCGCGAGCAGAATGTCTCGGTACACGGCTGGTGTTACAGCCTGGAAAATGGTCTGGTCAAGGATCTTGATTGCACGGTAACCACATTTGATGAGGCCGAAGCCTTCCGGCTGTCCTGCTGACGGGATAACCGCCCTATCGAATTGCCTAGACAGACGTCACATCAATAAACACGACAACGCTTGACCTGCCCTTGGCTCTCGGTGATAACGGAACCTCACCGTTTGCGGGTAGAAAGAGTCAACATGTCGGGAATGATCTACAAGGCCAGCTTTCGCGCGCCGCGCGGGCTGGCCAATCCTCATATTCAGACTCTGCTGCCCCTGCTCCTGCCTCGCAGCAAACTCTGTTTTGAGACAGAGCTTTTAACACTGCCCGATAACGATATCGTGGAGCTCAGCTGGGCTCAGCCCTCTCCCGCTGATGCACGAGCGCCCATCATGGTGCTGTTTCACGGACTGGAAGGCTCGGTCGATTCCCCTTATGCCCGAATGCTCATGCGAACGGCGGCTGATATGGGCTGGCGTGCGGTATTGATGCATTTTCGTGGCTGCGGGCATGTGCCCAACCGTCATGTGCGAAGCTACCACGCGGGGGAAACGGCCGACGCCTACTGGATGCTTTCTCAGCTTACCCGGCGTTATCCCAACGCATTGAAGGTTGCCGTGGGCGTGTCACTGGGAGCCAATGTGTTGCTCAAGCTGGCTGCAGAACAGGGTGGTGACGGGCTGGATCTGGCCGGCGCCATAGCGATCAGCCCACCGCTGGATCTGGCCGCTTCAGCGGATGCCATCAATATAGGCTTCGCCCGCTGCTATCAGCGCCACATTCTGAAATCCATGAAGCGCAAGATGATGCGTCATGTCGACGATGGCCGCCTGGGTCGCCTTGACCGTCAGCAGCTCAGGCAACTCGATACCTTTTGGGCCTTCGACAATGAAATCACGGCGCCACTACACGGTTTTGGGTCCGCCACGGATTATTATCAACGAGCTTCCTCGGGGCTCATGCTGCATCGCATCGAACTCCCAACCCTGATATTGCATGCAGCAGACGATCCCCTCATGCCCAGGAGTCTGCTGGACCGGCTGCCGGTACCGTCAAGAAGTGTGCGTATCGAGATGGCCGAACATGGCGGACACGTTGGCTTTATAGAATATCGTCAGGGGCTGCTGCGACCGTGGCTTGCCAGACGGGTGGCGCAGCAGCTTGAAAGCTGGCGTTTTGTACCCGGTCGACAACTGCAGACCCGGCCGCTGGGGCGCAATCAGCCACAGGATTGAAGCGCCCCGAACGCCCGGTAAACCAGCCTCAGATCGGGCAGCTGACACCGGTCCCCTTGAGGCCGCAGTACCCCATGGGATTTTTGCTTAGATACTGCTGGTGATACTCCTCGGCATAGTAAAAGGCTTCGAGAGACTCGATTTGAGTGGTGATGTCTCCCTTGCCGCCCTCTTTTAGCGCCTGCTGATACTCTCCAAGGCTTTTGCGCGCCTCTTCACGCTGATGTTCATTGCGTACCAGGATAACGGAGCGGTATTCATTGCCAATATCGTTGCCCTGCCGCATGCCCTGGGTCGGGTCATGGGCTTCCCAGAATACCTTGAGCAGTTCAGCCAGGCTGATCTCTGACGGATTGAACACGACTCGAACAACCTCGGCATGCCCGGTCTTGCCGGTGCAGACCTCGTCATAGGTCGGATTAGGCGTGTAACCACCGGCATAGCCGACTGCCGTTGCCCATACTCCGGGCAACTGCCAGAACAGACGCTCTGCGCCCCAGAAACAGCCCAGCCCCAGAATGATGTCTTCAAAACCCTCGGGCGGTGGCGCTGCAATGTCACGGTCATTGACGTGATGGACGCCGCTGATGGTCATGGGCGTATCACGGCCAGCCAATGCTTCTTCTGCACTGGGCATACGCGTTCTGTCGTATCCGAACATGGTGCCTCCTTAACGGGTCTTGAAACAGACGAGTTTCAAAACAGGATAAACGTTAACAGGCTACAGGTTATCGGGGCTGACGGGGCAAAACACAAGCCCCCTCACCCCCTGAACGGTTTTTCCCTGTCAATATGCTCTCTCGGGCGTGCGTCCCAGACTGAAGGTATAGATTAGATCCACGGCCTGATTGGCTCCCGAGACAGCCTGAAGATACAGGTTCTGAATCAACCGGTAGCGCAGGGTCAATTCAGCAATCGAGGAGAAAAGCCCTACGCCATAGCTGACCTGAAAATCATCAAAGAGATAGCCGCTGACCACCACCTGACTTTCATCGCCGCTGCCGGACGTATCCAGTGACAGATCATCGATACCGAAGCTTTCGCCCAGCTGTCCAATGGCCTTGCCACTTCTGGACAGCGACAGCCCGATCAGGGCCGAGGTCAGCATGCCATCGCTGTCGCCATCAGCATCCGGGGCACGACCGCGCAGCAGATAGGAGAGCGCTCGCGATTCGTTCATGGCAGGCTCGGAGAACACATCAAGCTCCGGCTGATCGGCAGGACCGGTCACCTGCAGCCCGGCGGTCACATTATCGGCCGTGCTATCGGGGTTACGGATGGCATCAATATTGAGATACGGCTGGCCCGGTGGGCCGCTGAACAACACCTGACCGCGGCGAATGATCAAATCCTGACCGAAGGCCTGAAAGCGACCATCCTTGAGCGCAACATCTCCAAACAGCTGGAGCTGATTGGCGCTCTGGCGAACATTGAGACGCCCCTGCACATTGGCGTTCAGGCCATAGGCTTCCAGCTGAACATCGTTGCCCACAATAATATTGACGCCAACATTGACCTCCATGCCGGCCGCTTCGAGATCCTGAGTGTTGGCCCAGGCCAGCTGACGCTCGATGTCGTTGCTCGCCTCTATTTTTGCCTGACGTTGCTGGCGGTCCTCGTACTCCTGTTGAGTCACGATGACTTCATCGGATGAAGGCTTGACGGCCGAGGCCGGAATCTGGCCAACCTCAAGGCGCGCCCAGGGAATGCGAACATCCCCACTGATGTCCAGACGCTTTGGATTGGCGGCCACCTGGATATCGGGTGCTACCCGCAGACGACCGAACTCCGGCATGCGAATTTCCAGCGGTGAATTGCCGCCGCTGAGTGCCATGTTGGCCTGCCAGTTTTCGGTGGTCGGCCAATTGGCATTGCCGTCAAGACCCCAGCGAGCGTCACCCACCTGTAGATAGCCCTCCAGAGTCCCGCGATCGCCCTGAAAGGCCATGGCCATGCGCGCATCGTCCAGACTGACCGGCAGTTGAGGACCGCGCGCACGCACATCGCTGAGCACCATGTTGCCATTCAGGCGCGGTTCGACCAGTGTCCCTGAAAGGGAGACATCGCCATTGAGCTGGCCGGCCAGTTCATTCAGCGCGGCGACCAGAGGCGTATAGGGTGATAGCGTGACACCATTGACCACCAGTCTGCCCGAAAGCGTTCGACGACCGAGCGGGTCACCCACATCAGCATTGAGACGCAGGCTGCCGGCATCGCGCAGATTCAGGTTCAATTGGGCCTGCGCCCTGTCAGGCGTGGCCTCGGCATTCATGCGAACGCCCAGATGCGGCAATGAGAAAGGCTGGCCCTGGGCATTCTGGCCGCGGACATCAACCTCGCTTTTCAGATCGGTGCCGACATTCCATCGGCGTCCCGCCTGTGACCACTGGGCGTTAATGTCGCCTTCAAGCCCGCCGCCCAGACGCCACTGGGGGGGAAGGTAATCGTTGGCCAGCGCCAGATCGATATCCGATAGGCGCAGAGCTGCGCGACCGCTGTCAGCACTGGCCTGAAGTGTATCGACCGAACACAACCGACCGCCCTGACGTCTGGAAAGACAAAATGGTGAGGCCGTCACACTGGACTGCTTCAACAGTGCCGTAAACTTCAGCGGCCCCTCAAGGGCAATATCCCCACCCTGAGGTGCGCTGACTTCCAGCGGCGTGATCGTTCCTGTGTAGCGCTGCGCCGGTTGATCAAGGCTGCCATCAAGCACCATGCGTGCTCGACTGACAGGCAGGCCGTCGCCACCGTCCACATCCAGCGTCAATCGATGCTGTTTCAGTGTCCCTTTCAGGGTGGTAGCCACCTGACGAATCTGCTGACCGGCAGCACTGATGCTACTGGCATCAAGATCCACATCAAAACTTGGGTTATCAAGCCCCTGTGCTTTGGCTGTCAGGCGAAGTGCACCGATGCGGTTCTCCTGATAACGAAGTCCCTGCCCTTTCAGGTCAACATTGCCATTGGGATTGTCCAGCGTCCCTCTGAGCCTGATCTGACCGCTGGCGCTACCGTCCAGATCCGGCAGGATCGTGCCCAGAGCCGGTGCCGAAATGTCAGCATCCAATGACAGCTGCTTGTCGATATCCCCTTTGGCCGAAACGCGATTGTTGCCCTGTCGCAAATCCAGCTGATCGATGTGCCACTGCATGTCGCTATTGCCATTCAAACGGCCTTTCAGGGACAGCGCGCGTTTTTGCAGGGTGCCATCGATGGCAAGCTCGGGAACATCGACACGCCATTGATCGCCCTGCTGCTGGAACCCGGCACGCAGCGTGCCATTGAGGCGCCCGGTCACGGCACTGGTCAGGTTCTCCAGGGGCAGATTGCTCATGTTCAGCGATGACGCGACATCCAGAGAAGGCGACCATGTCGCCGTGCCTCTGGCTTCCAGTTTTCCGTTCCCGGTGGTCACGGTCAGGGGCGCCCAGCTGAAATGCGAGATATCACCGTCGCCCTTGAGGAGAATATCCAGCGGCGCGATATTCGGTCCTTCCACATGGCTGCCCAGTGCCAGCTGGTAGCCTTCGAGCGAGCCTTCGGCGTCAAGGTTGATATCGCGGGCACGCCAGGGCGCTACCCCGGGAATATCTTCGAGCGGCCAGCGCACCTGTGGACTGGAAAGATTGAGTCTGAATGGCAGCTCGGGAGCCAGCACATCGGCATGGGCATTCAGCGCAGCAACAATGGGTCCGGCAGCCTTGATATCAAGATTTAGATCGGAGAGTGCGCCATGGGCACCAACGTCAATATGCTCCCCCTGAACAGGGGCCTGCAGCGCCTCGGCACGCATTGACAGCGTCAGCGGATAGTCGCCGCTGAGCGTGGCCTGTGCGCTCATGGCAAGACGTGCGATGGACGAATCAAGCGTCAGCTGGCGTAGCTCAACGTCCGAGTCTTTCGTATGTACCGATAGCGCCAGCTGATGAACGATCAGTGGCGTTTCTCCATCAAGCCTTAGCCGATTGATGGCGACATCTTCAGCATCGATATCCAGTGGCAACATGATCTCGGGCATGACGATGCGATCCTGAGCGTCCGTCTGTCCGATGACCTCTGCCAAAGGGTTGGCCAGCGGTTTCTGACCAAGCTCGGCCAGCATTTCAAGCACAGTGGGCGGCTCGGGATTGGCGACATTCAGGGCACCGTCAACGGCGTTGGAAGACAGGGCAAAGGTGGCATCATTGTCCAGCAATACAGGCGGTGCCGACGCTGCGATTGACTCGGCAGCCGCAATGGCCGGCGCGATCACCATATCCGGGCGTACCACACGTCGGGCGGTGCGCACGTCAACGCTTGAATCAAGAAGATCCGGCTGATCAAGCCCCGGCGGGGACGGAAGCATCACTCGGGTATCTTCCAGCCTCGTTTCACCCAGCGTCAGGTGGCTGCCTTCAAGCATGGCGCTACTGTGAAAGTGGCCCAGTTCGACATGGGTGCCATTGGCCAGACTCAGATGAATATCATCCAGACGCAGATCACGCAGCTCTACAGGCAGCGGCGTGCTGATACGCTTCATGGTTGACTCATCGTCCGTGGTCTCGGGCGTGGCGGCGTCACCACTGCGCAATACGACATCAACGCCGCTGACCTGCAGCTGATCCAGGCACAGTCGACCACGCAGCAGGCAGTCACTGCTCCAGTGCAGTGCAAATTGATCAACATTCAGTCGAATTGCCGGCAGGTCCAGATGCAATCCCTGAATCGTGAAGTCATCCAGCAGCGCCCCTTCCGCGTGGTCATAAGTCATGAAACCGCGTGACTGCGCCTGCTCAAGCAGTTTGGCGGTGCCCCATGGTGACAGGGCTACCCCTGCCACCATGAGCACGAGCGCAATCAGCGTCACCACTATCCAGAGGACAGCGCGAGGCAATAACATCAAAATTCCGGGCCGATGCCGAAGTGCAGACGCCAAGAGTCCTCCTCACTATCAAAGGGATGGGCGATATCCAGACGAACCGGCCCAACAGGTGAAATCCATCGCACGCCTACGCCTGCGCTTGTCTTGAGCTCATCCGGCCACCATTCACTGAAGGCGTTGCCGGCATCCACGAAGGTGGCACCCCACCAGTTTTTGGCCACCTGGCGCTGATACTCCAGAGACCCGACCAGCAGGTGCTTGCCGCCCAGAAGATCACCATCGCTGTTTTCAGGTGCAATGGTTTCGTACTCATAGCCACGCACGCTGCTGTCGCCACCGGTGAAAAAGCGTAGTGAAGGCGGCACCTGGCTGAAGTCATCCGTACTGGTGGCCCCGACCGTGGCGCGACCGACAAAACGGTTATTCTCTCCAAGGCTTCGGATCCACTGACTATCCAGACGGGTACGCAGGAAATTGGCGTCCGAGCCCCACGCATTGTTTGACCCTTCCACCAGAATGTCCTGTCGGTCTCCCCACATGGGAAAGCGGGTATTGTCGGTGCGCGTGCGAGACCAGCTCATGCCGGGAATGAACAGCAACACCTTGTCTTCTTCATCCCCCTGGGTGAAGTCCTCGTACGTGGTACGCAGATAGGCATTTTGTATCCAGTCGTTCTCGAAACGCCATTCCCGACCAAACGCCACCGAGCTCTCAAAACTGCGGGTATCGCTTTCGGTGCGATCAGTATTTTTGAAGCCGTAGCGCATGTAGTAGTTATCACGCGCCGGGTTGGCCAGCGGTACATTGTATTCGCCGGTGAGCGTCTGTTCGGGGCCTGACAGGACCAGATCATTATTGAGGCTGTCTCCCCGATCATTGAGCCATGGCATGTTCCAACCGAAGTTGATTCGCGGTCCTACGTCCGTGGAGTAGCCGATACCGGTTTCAAACTTGTGGCGGTCTTCCGGGGTGACGTTGATATCGATGGGCACGGTGGCCTGCTGCGGCCTTTCCTGAGCGTCGATATCGTCCTGGAAGTTTTGACGCTTGCCGTCAGGGCCTTCCACGCTCACATCCGGTGATGAGGTCACCATTGGTGAAGCGCTTTTGCGCGCGCGCTCATCCAGCCGGGGCCGAACGCTGATGCTTCTAAACCAGCCTGAATCGCCAAGACGCTGGCTGTAACGGGCAACATCGGTGGCCAGATATCGATCATTGGGATCAAAGGGCGCCATTTTGCGCAGCCGCTCTTCACGAATCTGGCTGCCGGTGACAAAGATGTCACCAAAGCGATAACGCTCCCCGCTTTCAAATATCAGCGATATATAAGCGGCATGTTCCCATGGATGAACTTCGATACGGCTCTGTCGATAGCGGGCATCGAAATAGCCCCGCTCAAGTGCCAGTGCCGTCAACCGAGACTTGAGCGTATCGTAAGGGGTATGCAGAAGGCGTTCACCTTCCATGCCTGTCAGTGGGCTGGCCTGAAGTGCCTGCTGAAAGGGCTCGTCATCTTCTGCCGCGCCCTCAACGCGAACCACGACGGAACGCACACGCACAGGCGCGCCGTGATCAACATCGACAGTCACCTGTTCACGATTTTGAAAGCTGACCGCAATGTCAGGCTCATAGTAACCGAAGGGTTTCAGGGCATCCTGCACCCGTTGTGTCACCTCGGCGCTATAGCTTTGCGTGTCGGCATTTTCAGGAATGTTCAGGGACTGGAGGTAGTTGCGAATATTGGTCGCAAGCTCTCCTCGCACTCCCTTGACGTCTGCATCAATGGCCAATGCAGTAGAGGACTGACAGACGCTGGCCATCACAAGCGTCAGCAGCAGCACTCTGCGGGTTGGCGTGCCGGCGTTCATGCGGTGACGACAAAAGAATCGCATAACGTTCAGGATCTTCCTTGATGATATGAATCACACCGTATGCCTACGGCGCTGGCGGCACCCTTCAAGGATTCAAAAGATCCTGAAGCGACTCCTGGGCGGCATGCAGACTTGTCTGACTCTGTTGAAGCCGTTCACCCTGAGCAGCCAGTTCATCGACGCGCGACTTGATCGAGGCCAGTGTCTTTTCCTGATCATCCACACTGGCGGCAAGCGTCTGCAATTGTTGACGACTGTCCTGCATGGCCTGCAACCGCTCCGACTGCTCGGCGTTAGTATTATCTACATCCTTGAAACGTGCATCATAAGTGCTTTTAAGACCTTCGATAACAGCATCAAGCGAATCCATGGATTGCTGTAACGACACCAGTGTTTGCTGACGTAATGCGTCGGACTTTTCCAGCTGACTTAGCCGCGCCTTTTGATCATCATCGCCGGCCTGTTGCTCAACACGCGTCTGCAACTTTTCAAGCTGCAGACGCTGATTTTGCTGTTCCCCTCGAATGCCATCAAGAATGTGATCAAGGTTTGTCGACATTTCCTGACGACTGGCTGCAACGTTTTGCGTCTTTTCCGTCAGCTCTGACATCCTGTCAGACCAGTACTGGCGGTCCTGATAATACTGCACGCCCATGGCCACCACCGCGGCAACAAGCAACAGTAAAAGCACATAGACAGGCCATGGAGAGGACCTGCGCGAACCACCTCGAGCATGAGGAGGCCGTGGTTCTGTACGGGTTGAATACGCAGCGTTGCGATCAGCGCCTATGACGGGCTCTTCATGATCTTTTGGCGGCATGAAAATCTCGAGAAATGTAGCAGTCGGAAATATAACCTGACCCTTTCGGCCAGGTCATGACACTGCATGCATGCTACGATGCATGGCCTGTGAAAAGCCAGTACAGGCTATCCGGCAGACAGGTACAAACGGCAATACCAGGGGCTCCCTGGCCAGAATGGAACGTTGATCATGCCCCTTGAACTTCCCTCTTTGCCCTATGCAACGGATGCATTGGCACCCGTGATTTCCGAACATAACCTGCGCATGCACCACGAAGGTGTTCATGCAGGCTATTTGAAGCGCCTGAATACGCTGCTTGAAGGCGATGACCAGCCCAAACGCTCACTTGAAAACATTATGGGCACCGGCCGGGGTGAGGCTCAGGCCTGCGCCTGCCAGGCATGGAACCATACCTTTTTCTGGCAGTGCCTGACGCCCTGGTACCATCCTCCCGGTCAAGCCATTGAGAAGGCGCTTTCGGCACAATGGGAAAGCCTTGAAGGTTTTCAGGAAGCCTTTATGGCCAGTGCCATGGCCCACTTCATGGGCGGCTGGACATGGCTGGTGTATACCCCTCAGGGGCGGCTGGATATTCATAATGCAGTGGATGCGAGTTCCCCACTGCTCAAAGGCGTTACGCCCCTGCTGGCCATCGACATGTGGGAACATGCCTGGTACGTCGATTTTGGAAGCGATCGACGCAAATATCTTCAAAAACTCTGGGATATTATTAACTGGCCGTTCGTTGAGCAGTGCCTCGAAGACGCCATCGCCACCGCACAAGGCAGGCGCAATCAGCTACACGCCTGAGTTTTACCGGAATTTTGGCAACAAAAAAACGGGCTGGCCCGATATGAATGAAAACATATCGAACCAGCCCGCCTTTAGAGCATCAGCGGTCGTCGTCTGCTGCTCTTTCCTGCGGATTGGCACTGCGTCCGATACCGCGGTAACAGAACCCGTGTTGCGCCACGAAGGCCGGATCGTAAATATTACGGCCGTCCAGAATCAACGGTGTTGTCATGAGAGTCGACAAACGACGCCAATCCGGATTCCAGTACTCTTTCCACTCGGTCACCAGCAATAGCGCATCAACATTTTCACAGGCTGACTGTGCCGTACCTGCCAGTGTTAGAAGCGGATGCTGACCGTAATAGTTCTCGATGGCGGGCAGTGCGGCCGGATCGTGAAGTCTGACATGCACGCCCTGCGCCCATAGAGCGTCCAGCAGACGAAGTACCGGTGCATGTGCGATACGTGCGGTGCCCGGCTTGAAGGCCGCCCCCCAGATCGCCACCGTACGCCCTTTCAGGTTGCCATCGTAATACTGCCAGAGCTTTCGGAAGAGCTCTTCCTGCTTCTGCTCATTGACCTGTACGACCTGCTCAAGCAGACCATTATGCTGCCCCTCGCGGGCACGAATGCTCGACAGGCGATAAAGGTTACGAGCAAAGCTCGGGCCACCAAAGCCACACCCCGGATAGAGATATTCGCGACCGATACGGCGATCAGACCCCATCGCCTGACGCACCAGCTCGATATCCACATCCAGACTGTCTGCCAGGCTTGCCAGCTCATTCATGTAGCTGACACGAGTCGCCAGCATGCCAATGACGGCAAGCTTGGTCAGCTCGGCTGCGCGCCGTGGCATCAGGCGAACGTTATTCTCACGCCGGTTGAAGGCACGCAGAAGCTCACCGATCTGGCGAGTGGCCCAGTCATCCTCACTGCCCATGATCCAGCTGTCGGGACGCGTAAAGGTGGCCATGGCACGGCCCTCTTCAAGCATGTCCGGCAAGGCAACGGCAACCTGACGCTCCTTGCGAAGCAGGGTTTCAAGAATTTCCGTATGGCCGATCGGAAACGTACTGTTGTTGACCAGTACAAAATCATGCGGCTCGCGTCCCAGCGTCTGCTCAACCCACTGGTCAGCGTCATTGCGCTGATCTGCCGAAACAGCCAGCCAGTAGACGCTGGCACTGGGCAGGGACTTGGAGCTTTCACACAGCGTTAAGGAGCCATTGTCGATGCTCTGTGACAGCTGGTGATAAAGCCCTGGCTCATTTCTGATCCAGTCTGTCTCGGCCAGAACATTCCATGGCTGAGCAGGATGCGGCCACCAGTATACTTGGTGGCCCACCATTGAAAGTGCAGCGGCTGCTGTTGCTGCACTCAGTTCGCTTCCATGCACTACCACCTGCATGATTATGCCTCGCTTTGATAGCGCTTCAGCAGCTCACGGAATCCTTCACCGTACTTGGGATGACGGCGTGCAAACGACAGTGTCGCTTCCAGATAACCAAGCTGATGACCGCAGTCGAAAGTTTCGCCTTCCATACGATAGGCAGCAACATCCTGCTTGCTGCGCAAGGTATCGATGGCGTCGGTCAGCTGAATTTCATTACCTGCACCAGGACGCGTTTCGGCCAGCACCGGGAAGATGCTTCCGGGCAGCAGATAACGACCAATAACAGCCAGTGTAGAAGGCTCTGTGCCCGTTTCAGGCTTTTCTACCATGCCCGTAATTTTTTCGCTCTTGCCGGCTTCAGGTGTCTCGCCTTCAAGGGCTACGATACCGTACTTATAGGCGACTTCAGCCGGAACATTCTGAACCATGATCTGAGCGGCACCTGTCTGATCATGAGCATCAATCATGCCACCCAGATCATTGCGCGTCATGCCTTCATCATCGACCAGAACGTCCGGAAGCATCACGGCAAACGGTTCATCATCACCAATGATCGGGCGAGCGCAGAGAATGGCATGACCAAGCCCCAGCGCTTCCGGCTGACGTACGCTGATGATGGAAACATCATCAGGGATAATATTGCGAAGTTCTTCAAGAAGCTCTTTCTTGCCTTTCGCTTCAAGCTGGTGCTCAAGTTCGAAATGCTTGTCGAAATGGTTTTCGATGGCTGATTTCGAAGAGTGAGTTACCAGTACGATTTCCTTGATGCCGGCCTTGACGGCTTCCTGAACGACATACTGGATGACCGGCTTGTCGACAATGGTGATCATTTCCTTGGGGATTGCCTTGGAGGCAGGAAGACAACGCGTACCAAAACCGGCAACAGGCAATACAGCTTTACGAATCATTCATTTTCCCTTTCTATCAAATAACATAAATATATGGGCTTATGGCACGGTGATGCCTGCCATGACAGTATCGTGATCGATAAGCGGCTCAAAATCTTGCCTGAACAGGCGAATCTCGCGACGATACTCGGTAATCGGCTTATAACCCCATAAAATACCGAAGCTTTGCTTCTATATCCTTGGCAAAATGTTTCTTTTTGTACAAATCCACCTACATTTATTTTTACCTATAGGTAGATAACGGTATAAATATATTAAAATGTACATCCATTCAGGTTGATGCAGATAGACAAGCTTTCTGAACTGACTTCATCATCCGCGTCATCAATCAATTCTACTACAAGGGCTACAGATCATGATGCATAAGCTCATGACACTGGTTGAGCTCAAACAGTCATGACACTTTTACTGCATCGGGCGATTAACAACAGGTCTGACTGTTTCCTCTTGCAAGCGGTTCCCTTCATGGCCGACATGATCATCGTGTAGTGACCTCTCAATGCAAAACGCTTGTTCAAGGACAAAATTGGCCCTCTTGAACTCTGCAACGGCAAGAATATGAGCATCATGTGAAAACCGTATTGGTTCATGATTCTCGCAGACCCTATACAATACAGACCAATATAAAAGATGGCACAGGCTGCCCTATTCCTACAGGAGCTCATTGATGAGCGAGAAACAGTATTCCAATGTTGATCCGGGTGAAATTGCCAAGTTCGATGATCTTGCCAGTCGCTGGTGGGATCGTGAAGGTGAGTGCAAGCCGCTTCATGACATCAATCCATTGCGCCTTGATTATATTGATCAACGTGCAGGCCTGACCGGCCATCGTGTCATTGATGTCGGCTGTGGCGGCGGTATTCTGAGCGAAGCCATGGCGCATCGTGGCGCCGAAGTCACCGGGATCGATCTGGGCGAAGCCCCCCTCGCCGTTGCCCGCCTTCATCAACAGGAAAGCGGTGTTGAGGTGGATTATCAGTGCATCAGCGCCGAGGACATGGCAGCCAGCCAGCCGGGCAGTTTCGATGTCGTGGTCTGCTTTGAAATGCTTGAGCATGTCCCGGATCCGGGCAGCGTTATTAAAGCCTGTGCTCGCATGGCCAAACCCGGTGGCCATGTCTTTTTTTCCACCATCAACCGCAACCCGAAGTCATGGGCAATGGCCATCGTTGGTGCCGAATATGTCCTGAATCTTCTGCCTCGGGGCACTCACAGCTTTCAGCGCTTTATCCGCCCTTCCGAGCTGGCCCGCTGGGCACGCCAGGCAGACCTTGAAGTGCGCGATATTACAGGCATGATCTATAACCCCTTTACTCGCCACTACCGGCTCTCCAACAAGGATCTGGACGTCAACTACTTCATGCATACCCGTGTGCCACATTCATGAGTGGTTTGTCCGATATTCCGCAGGCCGTTTTGTTCGATCTGGATGGTACTCTGGTCGATACAGCGCCGGATCTTGCTCGTGCCACCAATGCGCTTAGAAAGGCGCACGGGCTATCGCCTCTGCCCTATGCAGACATTCGACGGGAAGTTTCACACGGTGGAAGCGCGCTGGTAATACTGGCGCTGGGCCTGGAAAAGAAGGTTGCTGGACATGATGAGGCGCGAACGCTCTTACTTGAGAGCTACGGTGAAAACGTGGCTGAAGAGAGCTGCCTTTTTGAAGGCTTTTCAGAGCTCCTTGAGCATTATCGCCGCACAGGTCGTGCGTGGGGAATCATTACCAACAAGCCCAGAGAATACGCCGTACCATTGCTCAAGGCGCTGAATATAACGCCGGATGTCCTGTTGTGCGCTGATGACCTTCCGGTCAAAAAACCGGATCCTGCCCCGCTTCTTGAAGCAGCAAGACGCCTTGGCATTGATCCGCACAGGTGCTGGTATATCGGTGACCATCTACGTGACATTCAGGCGGCCAACAACGCCGGCATGACGGCCATTGCAGTGACATATGGCTACCTTCGCGAGGAAGACAACCCCAACGACTGGCCTGCCAGTCAGTTTTTTGAAACACCAGAAGCACTTTGCAGGGTACTGCTACAGCAGGATTCGAGCGAGACAATGAGCCTTTAGGCCACGATATTGGCCAATGACAAGCAGCGGGCATTTCGCCTTTAACGAAGTGCCCGCGAATTCAGACCGGTAATATCAGCCGCTGGTTTTTTGCATGAACTCGCGTGCAAGGCCTGCTGCATCACTATCGGAATGCTCGCTGATCACTTTTTTCAACATGCTCTGACTTTCAGCACCCTTCCCCTGACGCGCATAAACAAGACCCAGCTTATACATTGCATCAGGAACCTTGTTGCTTTGAGGGTAGTCACTAATGACCTTGCCAAAGGCCGTTGATGACTTGTCCAGCTGTGACTTGGCGGAATAAAGCTCACCCAGCCAATACCAGGCATTTCCGTTTAAACCGGATTGCGGATAGTCACGATTAAAGGTTTCAAAGGCAGAAATGGCCTGATCAAACTCGCGCTTTTGTACATGCGAAAAGGCAGCCTGATAAGCGCTTTGGGCATCGCTGGAAGACGACGCCGTACCTGATGGCGAAGGAGACTGACTTCCACCCGAAGCGGCCTGGGTTATCGGGTCGCTGTCAGCGGCCGAACCGGTATCATCACCGCTGGAACCACTGGTGCTTCCCTGTGAATTGCTCAAGCGCTCATCGAGATCCAGATAGCGTTGCTGAGAAAGCTTTGTCTGTTGCTCGAGCTGATGGCGAAGCTCTTCAATCTGACCGCGTAGCTGATTGATATCCTGCTCCTGGCTCTGCAAACGATTAAATATTTGCAGATTGCCCGAACCGGAATCCGTGGACGCCTGATTATAAAAAGAGCCGGTTTGTGCGGATGCCCAAACGGACAGCGGGAGCACAAGGGCTCCCGCGCCGCACAGTCGAATAAGACTGTGTTTCATTGCTTACTCCGGGATCAGTAGTCGATTACGACGCGACGATCCTGAGAATAGGCCTGGTCAGAGTTGCCGGAAGCAGCACGACGCTCTTCACCGTAGCTGACAACTTCAATCTGCGAAGCAGGCACGCCCTGGATGGTCAGGTACTGACGTACGGCATTGGCACGACGCTCGCCAAGACCCAGGTTGTACTCACGAGTACCGCGCGGATCAGTGTGGCCTTCCAGTACGATATTGGTGCTGGAATTACGCTGCAGGTACTGAGCATGCTGGTTCAGCATGGATTCGTACTGCGGGCGAATGCTGTCACTGTCGAAATCGAAGTAGACGCGATTTTCACTCGGCATTTGTGCCTGCTGGCCGCTGTTTTGGCCGGTAGCACCAGAGCTGCTGTTCATGCCCTGAGTGGAAGAACCGCTGTTCATGCCACCATTCTGCTGATCGCCATCCTGTGTACCGCCGCCGCTGGAACAACCAGCAACAACAGCCAGAGAGAGTGCGGCAGCCAGAGTTTTGGCGTAGGAAGAAAACTGCATGATGATCTCCTTGCTTTTATAAAGAATGACAAAATTCATTCTAGTCGTTTAATTCAAAAACGGCGACCAGGAAGGTTCACGAACCTCACCATTAGGTGAAGGTATTACGAAAGACGCCCTGCCATCTGCCGAAACAGCACCAAGCACACCACGTGCTCCCTGCTGAGTGGCATATATCACCATTGTGCCATTGGGCGCAACTGCCGGCGCTTCATCCTGATAAGTATTGGTTAATGTTGTCACACGTCCTGACGATAAATCCTGCTTCGCAACCTGAAAACCACGATCGGTTCGAGAGGTCATGAAGATGAATTTATTGTCGGGTCCATACAGACCACCTGCATTGTAATTGCCGGTAAAGGTCATGCGCTTTGCGTTGCTGCCGGAAGCATCCATCTGATAAAGCTGAGGCTGACCACTGCGATCGGAAGTAAACAAAATCGAGCGACCATCAGCACTCCAGTCCGGCTCGGTATTAATGGAGCTTGAATTGGTCAGCTGCTTAAGCGACCGAGAAGCAATGTCCATGACATAAATTTCGGGATTGCCATCCTTTGAAAGTGACATGGCAAGCTTGCGACCGTCCGGTGACCAGGCCGGTGCCCCATTGATGCCTTTAAAGGAAGTCAGCTGGACGCGACGACCACTGGAAAGCTGCTGGACATAAATGGCAGGTCGACCCGACTCAAAAGAGACATAGGCAAGCTTTTGACCATCCGGTGACCAGGCCGGAGAAAGAATGGGCTGATCGGAAGACAGGATCTGCTGCGGACGATGTCCGTCCTGATCGGCAACATACAGGGCGTAGCTGATGTTGGGATCAACACCCCTGGCCGTGACATAGGCAATGCGCGTCTGGAAAGCCCCGCGAATCCCGGTGATTTTTTCAAAGATTTGATCGGCAATGTAATGCGAACGAGACCTCAGCTGATCTTCACTCGAGGTAACGACTTCTCCCAGTTCGCGACGCTGGCCTGACACGTCATGCAGCTCATAGCTGATCTTGTAGCCATTACCGGAAGCTTCAACGCGCCCCACCACCAGGTAATTGGCCCTGACACGGCGCCAGTCCCCATAATTGATATTATCACCGCTGGCAGGACGTGAGATCAGGTCCTGCGGCGCCAGTGGTGCAAACTGACCGCTGTGCTCAAGATCGTCGGCAATGATTTTACCAATATCCTCGGAAGGGCTGATGCCTTCACCCCGAAAAGGCACCACTGCAATCGGTATGGCATTGTCATTGCCACGTGTGATCTCGATGGTGAGATCACCAGCTGCCTGCGCCATCAGACTGGCCATCATGAGCATCATGAAACCAGCCAGTGCCATTAGTTTTTTCATCAGCACACACCCTCGGGTTTTAACGATCCTTGATCCCTGCTACCTGCCAATAAAACAGGCGCACTATCGACCACGTCCTTACACCACATAGCAAACCTTCCTGATCCTAGCGCACATCCTCGGGATTAAAGCGCAGGTTGAAGCTCCTGAATTTCTGCCTTGCCTCGGCCGGTAACTGACTCATTTCAGTAAATGGCGCGGCTCTTTCCACAGCCTGTACGGCAGAGCGGTCAAATCCTGGATCACCACTACTGCTGGAGACAGAGGCAGACAGAAGCTCACCGGTGGGCAAAAGCTGCACTCTGACCACGGTGACAAGCCCGGAAGTTGCATTGGGCGGACGTGACCAGCTCTGCTCGACGGCGCGACGCACCAGGTTCATGAAGCCATTGGACGCCTCCTGAGCCTGCCGCGCATTGGCAATCGATTCTGCCTCATTGGTAATCTCATCGCCAAAAGCGTTCTGGCTTGCAGCGGCGGCGGCTTCTGCAGCCCGCTTGCGATCAGCTTCCGCTTTCTTCTTTGCAGCGGCCTCGGCAGCAGCCTTTTTCTTCGCAGCAGCATCGGCTTCTGCCTTCTTCTTGGCCTCGGCGTCTGCCTTCTTCTTGGCCTCAGCGTCTGCCTTCTTCTTGGCCTCGGCGTCTGCCTTCTTCTTGGCCTCGGCGTCTGCCTTCTTCTTGGCCTCGGCGTCTGCCTTCTTCTTGGCCTCGGCGTCTGCCTCTTTCTTGGCCTCGGCGTCTGCCTTCTTCTTGGCCTCGGCGTCTGCCTTCTTCTTGGCCTCGGCGTCTGCCTTCTTCTTGGCTTCAGCGTCTGCTTTCTGTTTGGCTTCAGCGGCTGCCTTTTGCTTGGCCTCGGCGTCTGCCTTCTTCTTGGCTTCAGCGTCTGCTTTCTGTTTGGCTTCAGCGGCTGCCTTTTGCTTGGCCTCGGCGTCTGCCTTCTGCTTGGCTTCAGCGGCTGCCTTTTGCTTGGCTTCAGCGGCTGCCTTCTGCTCGGCCTCGGCTTTTTCGCGCGCCTGCTGCTCCTGTTGCTGTTGAGCAGCTACCTCACTGGCCTGTTCGGCACGCCGCTGCGCAGCTTGCTGTGCGGCCTGGGCAGCCTGCTCGGCGGCTTCAGCCTGCTGGCGCGCCGTCTCTTCAGCGGCGTCATCCTGAGTAGCCTCCGGCTCAGGCTGCTCACGCTCCGGCCCCTGCTGAGCCCGCGGCTGTGCCTCGGTGGCCTGCTGCGCCTGATCGGTCGCTGTCTCCATTGAAATCAACTCGGCCTGCACGACGGCATTGGAGGTTTCAACAGGATCACTTTGTGGCCAATGAAAAACGGTCAGCCCAATAACGCCCACGTGCAGCAAAACCGCAAGCACGGTGGGCAACGTATAGCCTACACGGCGATCGTGTCTGGCCATTGTTTCTCCCTACTGCTGGTCGCCAGGCGGTGGATCAGAGATCAGTCCAACATTGGGCACACCTGCGTTTTGCAGGGCTCCCATAAGCGTTACGACCTGACCATAGGAAACATTGCGATCACCGCGCACCATAACAGGGGTGCCCGGATTACGGTTGAGCACTGCCATGACCTGCTCGCGGATGTCATCGATTGATTTGCTCTGCTGCTCATCGCCCAGGCTGATGTAATAGTCCCCATCACGATTGACCGTGACGACCAGTGGTTCATTGTCGCTTTGCACCGGTTCGGAGCTGATCTGCGGCAGATCAACATCAATGCCCTGATTGATGGTAGGCGCTGCAATGATAAAGATGACCAGCAGCACCAGCATGACATCGATGAACGGAACAACATTCATCTCGCTGGAAAGCTTTTTGCGCCGGTTACGTCGATACGGTCCCTGCATGGAGCGCTCCTCAGGTGTTCTCGCCAGTACTGCGGTTTTGCAGATTGCGATGCAGGAAGGCATGAAACTCTTCGGCAAAGTTCTCCATACGTACCATCAGCTTGTCCGCCTTATGGGTCAGACGGTTGTAACCAATGTTGGCGGGGATGGCTGCAAAAAGGCCCATGGCAGTGGCCACCAGCGCTTCAGCAATCGCCGGCGCGATGGTACCCAGTGACACCTGCTGGGCGCCACCAAGCGCCTGAAAGGTACCCAGAATCCCCCAGACCGTCCCAAAAAGGCCCACATAGACGGCAGAGGAACTGATAATGGCCAGTATCGCCAGATGCGTGGTCAGCCGCTCCTCTTCACGCGATACGGACACGCGCATAGAGCGCTCAACGCCTTCGAGTACGGCATTGTGACTGCGCGATTTTGGCAGCAGTCGATTGAACTCGCGAAACCCCGAGCGAAAGATATGCGCAGCGCCCTGCGGGTTATCGGCAGGCACTTCCCGATAAAGCTCGTTGAGATCAACCCCCGACCAGAAGTGTGACTCGAACTCATCCAGATCCCGTGCGTCACGCTTCAGGGCAAAGGCTCGCTGAAAGATCAGCACCCACGAAAGAACAGATGCAGCCAGCAATATCAGCATGATCAGCTGAACGATCAGGCCAGCATGAAAAAACAGCGAAATGATCGACATTGAATCGTTCACGAAAAACCTCTTCAGGCGTTCTGGGAATCAAGCGTCATGGCCGAAAGCAGATCTTCAGGCCAACGAGCTGGTTTGTAACGTGTTGCATCGATACAGGCAATATCGACCATGCCGCGGAAAAGAAGTTTTCCATCTCGCATGACCTGTTGCTCAAATGCCACGGTGCAGTGGCGCGGCGTTCCCGCCACGGTCTCAACGGTCAGAAGATCGTCCAGTTGTGCCGGCAGGCGATACTGGCATTCCAGACGACGAACGACCAGCGCAACATTGCGCGCCAGCAGTGAGTTTTGATCGAAACCTTTCCCGCGCAGCCATTCAGTGCGGCCACGTTCGAGATAATTGAGATAGTTGGCGTGGTAGATGATACCGCCGGCATCGGTATCCTCGATATAAACGCGTAGATCAAGAGAGGTCATGCCGTTCAGGGCTCCACCGTTGCCGCACCCTCACCGACATCCGGAATGTCATCCGTCGGTGAAAGGTCAAAATGTAGATAGGCCAGGCGCGTCACCATACGACCACGTGCCGTGCGCAGCATGAACCCCTGCTGAATCAGATAGGGCTCAAGGACATCTTCGATGGTGTCACGTTCTTCACTGATCGCTGCGGCCAGGCTTTCCACCCCTACCGGGCCACCGTCAAACTTCTCGATCATGGTCAGAAGCAGCCGTCGGTCCATGTGATCAAGCCCGTGACGATCCACATGCAGCATATTAAGTGCCTTGTCCGCCACATCTGCAGTAAGCCGGCCATCACCCCGCACCTGAGCAAAGTCACGCACACGGCGCAGCAGCCGATTGGCAATACGTGGCGTGCCCCGCGCACGGCGCGCGACTTCAATGGCGCCGCCCTCGTCGGCCTCGAAATTCATGAGACGGGCACTGCGGTTCACGATATGGGTCAGTTCGTCAATATTGTAAAACTCAAGACGCTGTACGATCCCGAAGCGGTCTCTCAGAGGCGCCGTTAAAAGCCCCGCGCGGGTCGTTGCCCCCACCAGCGTAAAGCGCGGCAGATCCAGTTTGATGGACCGCGCCGCCGGCCCCTCGCCGATCATGATATCGAGCTGAAAATCCTCCATCGCCGGATACAGCACTTCCTCCACGGCCGAAGACAATCGGTGAATCTCATCGATAAAGAGCACATCGCCCGGCTGAAGATTGGTGAGCATGGCGGCAAGGTCACCGGCCTTTTCAAGCACCGGCCCCGAGGTCGATTTGATATCTACCCCCATCTCGCTGGCAATGATATGGGCCAGCGTGGTCTTGCCAAGTCCGGGGGGACCAAAGATCAGCGTATGATCGAGACTATCCTCACGCTGGCGCGCGGCCGTGATGAAAATATCGAGCTGTTCGCGCACCGGCGCCTGCCCGATATAGTCATCGAGCATGCGAGGGCGAATGGCATGATCCACTCGTTCTTCATCGGGACGCTCGGCCCCGGCAATGAGCCGGTCGCTTTCAATCATGAGGTTCTGCCTTTCCCGCTACGTGTCTCACTACCGGCAAGCCGGTCGGAAAGCGCCATCTTGATTAACGCCTCGGTAGACTGCCGGGTATCAAGCCCTGACAGCATTCTGGCGGCTTCAGTTGGCTTGTAACCCAGTGCAATCAGCGCTGCTTCGGCATCAGCATGGTTGTCACTTTCCAGCGGCAGCTCGGCTTCTTCAACGCCCTGCGCCATCTGTTCGAACTCGGGCCAGTGCTTGAAGCGGTCGCGCATTTCGATGATCAACCGCTCGGCCGTTTTCTTGCCCACGCCTGGCAATCGCGTCAGCGTTTTGGTGTCATCTTCCATGACACTTTTCATGAACTGCTGGCGCTCCATCCCGGAAAGTATCGCCAGTGCCAGCCGAGGGCCGACCCCCGAGATTCTGATCAATTCGCGAAAAAGGCGACGCTCAGGCTCGTCAATAAATCCGTACAGCAGATGGGCATCCTCGCGGACACTCAAGTGGGTATAAAGGCGTACGGCTTCGCCCGGTGCCGGCAATGCCAGCAACGTGTTCATGGAAGCTTCAAGCTCATACCCGACCCCATGAACATCGACCACGATCAGGGGCGGTTTCTTTTCAAGCAGTTGACCGTGCAGACGACCTATCATGCGTTGTATATCCAGACAAAAAAGATAAACGAAAAAAGGCATGGTGTTTAAATGCCATCGATATTGAAACACCCCATCAGGGTCGATAATGACGCCAGCTGGATGAGCGCGACCTTGTTGAACGTGCCGGCGCCGGCATGGCCAACGCCCCGCGATGGGTAAAAAAGTGCGTCAGCGCAATGGCCAAGGCGTCAGCAGCATCTTCCTGGGGAAGGCCTGAAAGCTTGAGCGTTGACTGTACCATATGCTGCACCTGCGTCTTGTCAGCTGCCCCGCTACCCGTCACCACCTGTTTGATGCGTCGAGCGGCGTATTCATGGACCTCAAGCCCATGATTGGCCGCACAGACAATGGCCGTACCACGTGCCTGGCCCAGCTTCAGGGCGGAATCGACGTTTTTGGACAAAAACACCTGCTCGATGGCCACCTCACCGGGGACATACTGCGCGATGACTTCCGCCACGCCGGCATATACCTGCGACAGTTTCTGGGCAAGCGTTGTGGCTTCAATCCTGATACAGCCACTGGCGACATAGCGCGGCGCCGCCCCCGAAACATCGATAACGCCAAATCCGGTACGACGCGACCCCGGGTCAATGCCCAGAAGAATCATGAGACTCTCCGTAACAGGTCAACGACGCTCATGACGCCTCCTCGAGTGCCTCAAGCACATGGGGCTCGAAATCGGCATTGGCATACACGTTTTGAACATCGTCCAGGTCTTCAAGCCGGTCAAACAGCGCCACGATCTGACGCGCAGTCTCGACATTATCGATGCCTGAATAGCTGTCCGGGAACATGCCTACTTCACTGTGCATCACCTCAAGATTCGCCTGATCAAGGGCGTCCCTGACCACGCCAAATTCATTGGGGCTGGTGACGACTTCCAGAGTGCCATCGTCTCGAAACTGCACATCTTCGGCCCCCGCCTCCAGAGTCGCCTCGATTACCCTGTCTTCCGGGATACCGGCAGGCAGCACAATACGGCCCTGCTTATGAAAGAGAAAGGCGACCGAACCACTCGTCCCCAGGTTACCGCCGTACTTGTTGAAGGCGGAGCGTACCTCCGAGACGGTCCGGTTGCGATTGTCACTCATGCACTCGACCAGAATCGCCACGCCATCCGGCCCGTAACCTTCGTAGACCAGCTCTTCCATGGCATCGCTATCGCCATTGCCGGCACCACGCGTGATGGCACGCTCGATGGTGTCGCGCGTCATGTTGTTGGAAAGCGCCTTGTCGACGGCCGCCCGAAGCCGCGGATTGTCTTCGACAACGCTGCCGCCCTGGCGCGCCGCTACGGTCAGCTCACGAATCAGGCGCGTAAAGATCTTGCCCTTTTTGGCATCCTGAGCCGCCTTGCGATGTCTGATGTTGGCCCATTTACTGTGTCCGGCCATGAAATGACTCCTTCACCACCCGCCACCGCTGATGCAATGGCGTCATACAAAAATACGGGTGTGCAAGGCACACCCGTATTAACCCTAACACTCCCGGGAACCAGCAACAGAAACGTTTCGTTTCCGATTGCCCGTTGATCAGGAGGTTGTGTTATCAGACGCTTTCGGGCGCAGGCGAATGTGCAGGTCCTTGAGCTGGTCACTGCTGACCGTGCCAGGTGCCTCGGTCATCAAACAGGCCGCACTCTGTGTTTTGGGGAAAGCGATCACATCACGAATGGTGCGTCCACCGGTCATGAGCATCACCAGTCGGTCAAGACCGAAGGCAAGACCGCCATGGGGCGGCGCGCCATGTGCCAGACCATCCAGCAGGAAGCCGAATTTCTCGCGTGCTTCCTCATCGCTGATTCCCAGAGCTTCAAATACCTGACGCTGCATGCCCTGATCATGAATACGAATCGAACCGCCACCCAGCTCGGTGCCGTTAAGCACCATGTCATAGGCGCGGGAAAGCGCATTTTCGGGATCACGCTTGAGCGTTTCCGGATCACAGGACGGGGCCGTGAACGGATGGTGCAGCGCCGCCAGACGGCCACTGTCATCACGCTCGAACATCGGGAAATCAACCACCCACAGCGGTGCCCAGGCTTTCGTGTAGAGATCAAGATCCCCACCCAGTTTGACACGCAGGGCACCCAGCGCTTCGTTGACGACCTTGGCACGATCGGCGCCGAAGAAGAGGATATCGCCGTCTTCTGCGCCGGCACGATCCAGCAGCGTCTCGATCACGCCTTCCATGAACTTGACGATGGGTGACTGGAGACCTTCGATGCCTTTCGAGCGATCGTTGACCTTGATCCAGGCCAGTCCACGAGCGCCATAGATACTGACAAATTTGGTGTACTCGTCGATCTCCTTGCGGGAGAGCTTCGCACCACCGGGCACCCTGAGCACGGCAACACGGCCATCTTCGGCATTGGCCGGGCCCGAAAAGACCTTGAAGTCGACATCCTTCATCAGATCGTCAACGTCGACAAATTCCAGCGGAATGCGCAGGTCAGGTTTGTCGGAGCCATAAAGGCGCATGGCATCATGCCAGGTCATGCGCGGGAACTGCGGCAGTGATACATCAAGCACTTCGGTGAAGAGACGACGAATCATCTCTTCGGTAATGCCCATGACATCGTCTTCCTCGACAAAGGAAGCTTCGATATCGATCTGGGTGAACTCCGGCTGTCGGTCGGCGCGAAGATCTTCATCACGAAAGCACTTGGCGATCTGATAATAGCGGTCAAACCCGGCCACCATCAGCAGCTGCTTGAACAGCTGCGGTGACTGCGGCAGCGCAAAGAACTCACCGGCATGTGTACGGCTGGGCACGAGATAGTCACGTGCGCCTTCAGGTGTGGCCCTGGTCAGAATAGGCGTTTCGATATCCAGAAAGCCGTTGTCTTCAAGGTAGGCTCGAACGCTGTGCGTAATGCGCGAACGCAGACGCAGGCGATCGATCATTTCCGGACGACGCAGATCGATATAACGGTACTTGAGACGAACGTCTTCACCGACCTTGCCATGCTCGTCGAGCTGGAAAGGCGGCGTTACGGCCGTGTTAAGCACCTCGACACTGGTAGCAAGGACTTCGATCAAGCCCGTCGGCATATTGGCGTTCTGGGTACCTTCCGGACGCATGCGAATACGACCGGTAATACGCAGTACATACTCGCTGCGGGCTCGATCTGCATTGGCAAAGGCATCCGGCGTATCCGGATCGACCACAACCTGTGCAACGCCATCACGATCACGCATGTCGAGGAAAATCACCCCACCATGATCGCGGCGGCGGTGGACCCAACCGCAGAGTGTGACTTCCTGATCGACAAGGCTTTCGTTTAGCTGGCCGCAATAATGACTGCGCATCTTTAATCCTGTGTTGTAACGCTTGATGTAATACCTGAGCTGTCTTGATGCCGAATGCATTCTGGTGCATTCGGCATGGGGCAATCCCGAAGACAACGTCAGCTGTCGGACGTACCGCCCTTGTCGGATTTGCTGTCACCGGCAAGGTTGCGACGACCGGAGCTTTTAAAGTCGGTCTCGTACCATCCGCCCCCCGAGAGCCTGAAACCCGCCGCTGAAATCAGGCGCTGGAGTGCGCCTTCGTGACAGGACGGACATTCCACCAGAGGAGCAGCATCAATCTTTTGAATCTTTTCAAGACGCGTACCGCAGGCGCGGCACTCATATTCGTAAATCGGCATGGTCTTTCATACCCGATATTTGATGTTACTGCAGGCGCGCTCAAGCGACCTGCCCCTGCCGGGAAACAATAGCCATCGGATGGCAGACATTATTCCCGATGTTTTATTGACGCATCATTGATGTGACACGACGATACAACGTTATACAAGGCACGCATTATAGCGCGGCTGACATCATGATGGGCAAGGAGTGGGCACCCATGAAAGCAGTAATTCTCGACAGCGACACACTGGGAAGCAACATTGATCTTTCTCCCCTTTCCAGCCTGACCGAGCAGTTTGACTGCTGGGGTACCACTTCTTCTGAAGATGTCGTGACACGCCTTGAAGGTGCCACCATTGCCATTACCAACAAGGTCGTCATTGATGAGGCCACGATGGCCTCATTACCTGAGCTCAGGATGATTGCCGTAACGGCTACGGGCACCAACAACATTGACATGCAAGGCGCCCGCAAGCGGGGCATTACCGTAGCCAACGTTACTGGTTACGGCACACAAAGCGTGGCTCAGCATACGCTCATGATCATGCTGGCGCTGGCCACACAACTGCCCCTTTACCAGCACGATGTGGCAGACCACCGCTGGGAACAGGCATCGTCCTTTTGCCTGCAGGATCATTCCACCATGCAGCTGGCCGGCAAGCATCTGGTGCTGGTGGGCAGCGGCGAACTCGGTCAGGCCGTGGCGCAACTGGCCCGGGCCTTTGGCATGAGGGTCAGCTTCAGCGCACGCCCCAACGCCGAGCAGGATGACCGGCCATCGCTGGAAACGCTGCTGCCAGAGGCGGACGTGGTATCACTGCACTGCCCGCTCACATCAGAGACGCATCACCTTATCAGTCAGGCGCGTTTGCAGCTGATGAAACCGCATGCCCTGCTGATCAATTGTGGGCGCGGTGGCCTGATCGATGAAGAGGCTGCCCTTGAGGCCTTGAGAAACCAGCAACTGGGTGGCCTGGGCGTCGATGTGCTGCCGGTGGAGCCGCCTCGGGAGGGTCATGCCTTGATAGAGGCACTGACACAGGACCCGCTCAACCTGATCGTTACCCCCCACAATGCGTGGATTGCCCCGGAAGCCCGACAAAATATAGTGTCGCTGACAGCAGAGAATATTCGTCGCTTCCTTACCGAGTTGTAGATAAACAGGTAAATTCGCTTTCTAACAAACTCGAGATAACGGTATAAAAATTACAGGGCGATTACTCGATCACCCTGAAAATAAATTTTTGAGCACTGCAATCATTGTCATAATCCTTTGGTCCAAGAGTGTGCCCTGTTACAGGCACCCATCCACGAACCATTTTTCAGGTACATGACAGCAGCATGGAAGCACTCAATCAGCATCTTTTTCTTGCCCTTAACGCTCAGCCAGAGAGCCAGCCACTGGTCATCTGGTTTGCCATTATCATGGCTAAATATGCCATTTTTTGTATCCCCCTGATCATGGTCAAGGGCTGGCTTGGCAAGAGTGAAGCGCATCACAAGATGACCCTGACGGCGCTTCTGGCCACCGCTGGTGCCCTGTTGATCAATCATCTGATTGGCTCGCTGATCTGGTATCACCCTCGTCCCTTTGTGATGCCATTGGGGCATACGCTGATTTCACATGCGCCCACGCCCTCCTTCCCCAGCAATCACATGACCATCGTTTCAACGGTTGCCTTCAGCTTTATCCTTCGCCCGGCGCTTCGCACAATGGGCATTGCACTGGCGGCACTGGCATTGCCCATTGCCTGGTCACGTATCTATCTGGGCGTACACTTCCCGCTGGACATGCTGGGCGCGGTCATTGTTGCCGGACTGGCATCCCTCATGATGCTCTGGCTGCAGCCGCTGTATCTTGAAAGGTTTTACGCCCTGACACGCGGGTTGTATCGCCTTGTTTTTGCGCCGTTGATTGCTCGTGGCCTACTGCATCGATAGCACGATCGTACCTTTCAAAAGCCCGCTTTCAGGCGGGCTTTTTCATGTCATCGGTCTCCTTCCCGGGGATCGGCTAAGCACAAACACGGAACTTATGTCAGACTTGCATTACAGTATTTTCAGCAACTTAAAGAAACGCTGCTGCCTTGAGCACGGTGGTTTCCTTATCTGATACAAACGTGGAGGCCTTGCATGACACACACCATTATCTTTGATACTGATCCAGGCGTTGACGATGCGCAGGCCATTGCCCTGATCATGGCGCATCCGGACATCGAAGTACTGGGTATGACCACCACCTTCGGCAATGTCAGAGTCGAAACGGCTACCCGCAACGCTCTGCTGCTCACCGAACTGGCCGGCCAGAATATTCCGGTGGCTCAGGGTGCAGATTACCCGTTGGTCAAAACGCCTTATCCGGTACCGGCCCATATTCATGGCGCCGACGGTCTGGGCAATCAGACGCTGGATGCTCCCTCCGGGCAGGCCGAAAAAATCAGTGCCGCGCAGTTCATCGTGGACAAGACACGTGAGCAGCCGGGTGAAATCACGCTGATGGCGGTAGGCCCGCTGGGCAATCTGGCCATGGCCATCGCTCTTGATCCGGACGTCGTCAACCGCGTCAAGCAGGTTGTGATCATGGGGGGCTCAGCAGCGCGCGGTGGCAACGTCACGCCGCTGGCAGAAGCCAACATCTTTTCCGACCCTCACGCCGCCAAACGCGTGCTGACCGCAGGCTGGCCGCTGGTCATGGTCGGACTTGATGTCACCCTGGATACGGTCATCACGCCCGATCGCATGGCGCGGATCGCAGAGGGCCAAGGCGCTCTGGGTAAGGTGCTGTCTCACAGCTATGACTTCTATGCCGACTTTTATCGCAGTGCCATTGGCCTTGATGGCTGCTGTCCACATGACAGCTGCGCCGTGGCATGGCTGGTCCATCCGGAATTTTTCGAAACCGTGACCGGACATCTGGATGTGGTGACAGAAGGTCCAGCAGAAGGCCAGACCATTTTTGCACCGGCAGAGCGCCAGTACGTCAGCGACCGATGGTCCCGGACACCGGCCGTTCAGGTATGCATGAAGGTAGACGGTGAAGCCGTCTCGAACTGGATCGAACAGACCCTGACCTCATCATCCGGCGCATAACCGTCATGCCATGACAGGGAGTCAACGGTGAGCACAACAAACAACAAGGACATGCCTGAGTTGCCGGCAAGCGACCGGGCATGGGCGCTTTTTCTGGACCTTGATGGCACGCTGGTCGACCTGGTGGATCATCCTGACAATATTGCCGTCGATGATGCTCTCAGAGCACGCCTTGAAACCCTCACCGACCTGCTGGATGGGGCGGTGGCGGTCATCAGTGGTCGAGCCATTGATGATCTGGACAAACACCTGCATTTACCCACGCTTGCCATGTCGGGCCAGCATGGCGCTGAATGGCGTAATAGCCAGGGTGACCGCCAGATTGCCGGCGACCATCAAAAGGCACTTGAAGCCGTGCGTCAGCAGGTCAAGGAACAGGTAGAACGTGATGATGCGCTCTATCTGGAAGATAAAGGCGCCAGCATTGCCCTGCATTATCGCCATCGGCCCGAGGCAGGCGATATGCTCAAGCAAAACCTGGGCTCGATGATCGGTGAATATTCCGATCTTCTTGAGCTTCATCAGGGCAAGTTCGTGTTCGAGATCAAGGGTCAGGGCTATGACAAGGGCGTGGCCCTTGAACGCTTTCTGGCCATACCGCCCTTTGCAGAACGATGCCCGGTATTTATCGGTGATGATCGAACCGATGAAGACGGCTTTCGCGTCGTCAATGCGCATCAGGGGATCGCCATCAAGGTTGGCACGGGCGATAGCCTTGCTCACGAGCGATTAACGGATCCCGGGGCCGTACATGCCTGGCTTGATCA
The DNA here is from genome assembly GCF_052692355.1 of Kushneria sp. Sum13. NCBI lineage: Bacteria > Pseudomonadati > Pseudomonadota > Gammaproteobacteria > Oceanospirillales > Halomonadaceae > Kushneria > Kushneria sp. Sum13. The sequence continues at coordinate 1,682,341 of NZ_CP199847.1, read as the reverse complement.
ATGGATCATGCAACTAGAACGCTCATGAATGCATCACAGATTTCACGGAGGAAACCTTGAAGCAACTGATCGTAGTGTCCAATCGTGTCCCCTCGCCCGACAAGGACAGCGGTAGTCAGGGCGGGCTGGCGGTAGGTGTCATGAACGCCCTGAGCCGTACCCAAGGGTTATGGATGGGTTGGAATGGCCAGCTGATAGACGATGCAGAGCAGCACACACCTCAAAGCTATGAAAACGAGGGCGTGCAGTTCGCTACCTTCCCGCTCACCGAGCAGGAGCACGAGCTTTTCTACGTTGGTTATTCCAACGAAGTGCTCTGGCCCCTTTTCCACTACCGCTCGGATATGGTCGAGTATTCGCGCGAAAAGGATGCCGGTTACCAGCACGTCAATGAGCGGTTTGCTCGTCAGGTGGCCGGCCAGATACCGGAAAACAGTGATGTCTCCATTTGGGTGCACGATTACCAGCTGCTCTCCACGGGCCATTATCTGCGCCAGATGGGTATTGAATGCCCGATCGGCTTCTTTCTTCATATTCCGGTGCCGCCCTGGGAGGTATTTCGCATCCTCCCGCATCATGAGCGCATGATTGAGCATCTGTGCGCCCATGACACCATTGGCTTCCAGACTGCCACCGACCTCAGGCATTTCCTGGACAACGTTGAGCGCAGTGGCGTGGCCTCCGTTGAAGGCAATACCGTGATTTATGATCATCGGCGCATCAATACCGGGGTCTTCCCCATCTCCATCGATGTGGATACCGCGCGTGAGATGGCCGAGAAAGGTGAACAGTCTTCGCGCAGCAAACGCTTGAAGGATTCCCTGCAGGGGGGCCCTCTGATCATTGGCGTGGACCGCCTTGATTACAGCAAGGGTCTTTACAAGCGTTTTCAGGCCTTTGAGCAGCTGCTGGAAAACACCCATACCCGCTATGGCAATGTGACCTATCTGCAGATTGCTCCGCTTTCCAGAACCGGCGTGGAGCGTTATGCCAGCCTGCGACGCGAGCTTGAGCGCATTGCCGGACACGTCAACGGCCGCTTCTCGACCTATGACTGGATGCCCCTGCGCTATCTCAATACGGGCTATGACCGTGAAACCCTGATGGGCTTCATGCGCCAGAGCCGTGTCGGGCTGGTCACGCCGCTGCGTGATGGCATGAATCTGGTGGCCAAGGAGTATGTCGCGGCTCAGGACCCGGAAGACCCGGGGGTGCTACTGCTGTCAAATCTGGCCGGCGCTGCTGAAGAGCTGGACGGTGCCATGCTGTGCAACCCCTTCGATGTCGAAGAGATGGCCGACATGCTCGATGCAGCGCTTTCCATGTCGCTGGAGGAGCGCAAGGAACGCTGGCAGCGTCTTCACAAGGTCATCAGCACCAACGATATCCACCGCTGGGGCGAAAGCTTCATTACTGCGCTGGATCAGTCTGCGGCTGCCCGACATGCTGACAAGCAATAGTCACCGCATGCCGTAGCGGTCATTAAACGCCGCGCTACCAAAACGCCATGTCACTTCGACATGGCGTTTTTTTAATATCAGGCAGGTGTATTGCACATCAACCGGTGCGAAAATCAGACCACGCTTGCGGTTTGATCTCCTCGCTTGTCACCCGATCTACCCGAGCAGAAGCAGGCCCCGTCTCCAGCCACTCTATCAAAGTCGTCACGGCGTCATGGCTGCCTGCCATACCGACTTCAACGCTGCCGTCATCGCAGTTACTGGCATGGCCAACCACACCGAGTTCACGGGCACGATGCGCTGTCGCCTGACGAAACCCTACCCCCTGAACATGACCGGTTACTCGAGCCTGCATATAGCGCATGACGCTCTCCCTGGATAAATAATGATGCTCCAGAGCCTGGCACAGTCGCGCCCGGACACTGCAAGCTACATCTTGAGAAAGTCGCGTGGGAGCTTTTGCAGCTGATGCCATAGTCGCTCGACATCGGGCTTGTGCACCAGAGAGCAGCGATAAAGCCGAATATCCAATGGAATATTCCATTTTTCATCGCCGGCACGCACCAGCTTTTTGGACGCCAGCTCCTCGTGGATACAGAAATCCGGAATCCACGCCATGCCCACGCCCTGCAGGGCCATGCCCTTGAGCCCCTCGGCCATGGCCGTTTCGTAGATGGTTCGAAGCCGCAGTCGCAGCGGATCATTTTTCAAAAGCATGTGAACGCTACGTCCCAGAAAGGCGCCCTGGGTATAGGCCAGATGCGGAATGCTGTCACTGCTTTCGAGGTTGAACAGGGGCTTGCCCTGAGCATCCGGCACACATACCGGCAACATGCAGACCTGACCGATGGAGAAAGAGGGAAATATTTCGCTATCGAGCTGCATGGTGGCATAGGGATCATGATAGGCCAGCATCAGGTCGCAGTTGCCATCCCGCAGAACATGAATGGCGTCTCCGACATTCATGGCCATCAATCGTGTCGGCAGCTCCCCCACCCCCTTTTGCAGCCGGGAAATCCAGCGCGGAAAAAAGGCCAGTGCCAGAGAGTGCGCTGCTGCGATATCCAGTGCTTCGTTGGCAATATTGAGCCCACGCAGATGGCTGATGCTTTCATTGAGCTGCTCGACCAGACTGCGAGCGGTCACCAGAAAAAGCTGGCCTTCGGGGGTCAGACTGACGGGCGTGGTAGAGCGGTCGACCAGCATGACGCCGGTCGCCTGCTCAAGTGCCCGGATGCGACGGCTAAAGGCAGGCTGAGTGACGTGTCGGCGGCGAGCGGCGGCGGAGAAGCTGCGCGTGGCATTGAGGGCCACAAAGTCTTCCAGCCATTTGGTTTCCAGATTCAACGCGTATTACCTGCTTTTTTGTCAGCCTGACCCCGTAGGGGACGAGGCGGCGATTCTAACCGGCCAGAGCTTGTAAGTGATAGGCTGGCGGCCCCAGACATGGCACATTTCACAACCGCAAAAAAGAGACAGCCTCATGTCCCAACGTATGCATTTCCTCACCGCTATTCCCCTGTGGCAAAAGATCATGGCAGGTCTGTTGCTGGGCATTATTGCCGGCTGGCTGCTGGGTGATCACGCTCAATGGCTTTCTCCCATTGGTACGCTATTTATCAATGCCATAAAGATGTTGATCGTGCCGCTGGTATTTACTTCCCTGATCAGTGGCATTGTCTCCATGGGCGACCCGGCCAAGATGGGCCGAATCGGTGGCAAGGCCGTCGCGCTCTATCTGATCACCACGGCCTTTGCCATTGCGCTGGGCATGCTGGCGGCCTCGATCCTGCAGCCGGGCATCGGGGTTGAAATGCAAATGGACAACAGCGTCTCGCCCGGTGACGCGCCAACATTAACCGAGATTCTGGTGGGTCTGGTACCGACCAACCCGATCAGTGCCATGGTGGATGGCAATATCCTGCAGATCATTGTCTTTGCCATTGCGCTTGGCATTTCGCTGGTGTTGATCGGTGAACGCGGCCAGCCCGCCATTCGGGTCATCGACTCCGTGGCCGAGGCCCTCTACAAGCTGACGTCCCTGATCATGGCCTGCGCTCCAGTCGGCGTTTTTGCGCTGATTGCCGTCGTTGCCGGTCAATATGGTCTGGCAGTGCTGATTCCTCTGCTCAAGGTGATCGGCGTGGTGTATCTCGCCTGCATCCTTCACGTGCTGGTGGTCTACAGCGGCATGCTTGCCCTGCTGGCACGGCTTAACCCGAGGCGCTATCTGGCCGGTAGCCTGGATGCCATTGTGGTGGCATTTTCATCGGCATCCAGTGCAGGCACCCTGCCCGTTTCCATTCGATGCGCGCGTGAAAAGCTGGGGATTTCACAGGGCGTGTCGGGGTTTGTACTGCCGGTGGGCGCGACCATCAATATGGATGGCACAGCGCTTTACATGGGGGTGGTTGCCCTGTTCGTGGCGCAATTAACCGGTACGGATCTGACCACGACCGACTATGTCATGATTGTCCTGACCGGCACCCTTGCCTCGATCGGCACGGCAGGCGTTCCAGGCGCCGGGCTGATCATGCTGTCGATCGTGTTTGCTCAGACCAACCTGCCGCTGGAGGCACTGGGGCTGATTGCCGGCATTGATCGTATTCTGGACATGGCAAGAACCGCCGTGAACGTCTCGGGCGATCTGATGGTGACCACGCTGGTGGGCAAGAGCGAGCGCGAGATCGATCTGGATATCTACAACGGCAGGTCCGCCAGCCAACCCTCCTGAGCCTCCATCGAGCAACGACGCCCGGTCGCCTTTTCGGCTTCACCGATCACTGGATCGGTGAAGCCAGATACGCTGCCCGGGCTGCCAGCTTGTGCCACAGCGGGCGCTTTTCAATCTCTTCGAGCGTCACCTGTCGACAGTTGGCAAAGTCTTCTTCAAGCATGTGCGCCACCTGTGCCGCAAATTCACGATCTGCCACATAGGCGGTCACTTCAAAGTTGAGTCGAAACGATCGGTTGTCCAGATTAACCGTTCCCACTGCACTGGCGTGACCATCAATCAAAAACGTTTTCTGATGTAAAAAACCGGGTTGATAACGGTATATTTTTACACCCGCGCGAATCATGTCACCCAGAAACGAGAACGCCGACAGAAATACCAGCAGGTGATCAGGACGTTCCGGAATCATCACCCGTACATCGACCCCTCTCAGGGCCGCCAGCTTGAGAGAATCCTGTACGCCCTGATCCGGTACGAAGTAGGGACTGGTCACCCAGAAGCGCTCGTTGGCCTGATTGATGGCGTGCTGGATCAAAAGACTGGCGGTCTCCAGCGGATCGGAGGGCCCCGACGGCACAATCACCACATGCTGTCGCGCCGCGCCCGGCGCACGGCGCGGGTGCCACGCCAGCGACAGGATATCGCCGGTGGCCCAGTGCCAATCCTCCCAGAAGGACTCCTGCAGGCCCAGCACGGCAGGCCCGACCAGCTTCAGGTGGGTATCTCGCCAGTGACCGTGCTTTTTGCTTTCGCCGCGATACTCCACGCCGACGTTCAGGCCACCCACCCAACCCTGACGACCATCCGTCACCATGATCTTGCGATGATTGCGGAAGTTGACCTGAAAGCGATGCCGCCAGCCCTTCGAGGAACCAAAGGGATGCACAGCAATGCCCGCCGCACGCAGCTCGTCAAAGTAGCGATCCGGCATGCCATGTGAGCCGATCTCGTCATACAGGAAAAACACCTGCACGCCACGTTCGGCGCATTCGATCAATCGCCTCTTGAGAGCCTGACCCAGCGCATCGTTGCGCACGATGAAAAACTGGATAAGCACGTAGTCTTCCGCCTGCTCAATGCCCTGAAACAGACTGTCGAAGGTGTCATGACCATTGATAAGCAGCTGACAGTGGTTGTCACCGGTCATCGGCAGCATGGCCAGTCTTTCTACCGCGCGAAGCCGGGCATCTTCCGGGCGCGCAAAGGCAGGCTCTACCAGCGTTCGAAATTGATCCAGCACGCGACGCAGAGACGTATCCCGCTGTTCACGCGCCGACACATAGCCATAAAAGCGCGGTCGTCCCAGAAACCAGTAGGCCGGAATGGCCAGGTAGGGAAAGGTGATCAGGCAAATGATCCAGGCAATGGCCCCCTGAGACGTGCGACTCGACATCAGCGCCATGAGCCCCGAAAGCGCTCCCAAAAGGTGCAGACAAATAATGAGCAGACCGCCCAGCAAGGCTGTCATGTCGGGGTACCACCCTTGTCATTGAAGCAGTAAGTGGGCGGAGCATAACCCACTATGGTACATGGGTCATTTCCGCCGGGGTGCGTATGCTTTTGAGGATGTCACGCCCCCTGACAGCGGGGGCAGAAATATAACCTTCGCGAGGACACTATGATTCTTTCAATGGGCGTCCCGCAGGCGTGACAGGGCAGCGTGGCGCGATTGAAAACCGCATGGCGCCAGCGCCCTCTTGGCTCGCCGGCTTCGATCATGGGCTCCCGCCATACCCTGAGGTTGGTCACACCGGCATGGCGCCAGGCCCTTGCCGTTACCTCCAGAATCTTCTCGGCCAAGCGCTGGCATTGGGCATCATCAAGGTCCATGGGCCGATAGCGCTCATGAAGCGCTGCAAAGAAAAGGATCTCCGAGCGCAGATAATTGCCAATGCCCGCATAGAAATGCTGATCCATCAGCAGCGCCCCCAGTCGCCGGCGCATGAAACGCGGGCTTTGCAGTCGAGCAACGATATCGTCAGGCGTGACGTTGTGCGTCAGCAGGTCAGGCCCGAGTTTTGATAAAAACGGATGCTGATCAAGCTCCTCGCGCCGCCAGAGCGAAATATCGGACGCGCTCATCAGCCACGCCGAATGCGTTGCCGTGCTCAACCGCAGCCGCGGGGAGCGATTGCCGACGGGTTCACTATCGCGGCGCATGATGCGCCAGACCCCATAGAGCTGATTGTGAGAGTAAATGACATGGTCATCCTCAAAGCCGGTCAACAGCGCCTTGCCCCAGCTATCGACACGGGTCACCTTCTGGCCTCTGAGGCGGGCCTCAAAAGGCTTAAGCCGATCAAAGGCAAACCAGATATCTTCAATGGTTCGCCCCGCCAGCACCTTGCCCAACCGATCGGCGATACGGCGTATTTCGGGTCCTTCCGGCATGTGATGACATTCCTTGTCAAAACGAATGAAGGATGACAGCACCTGTCTCCTGACACGAGACAGGCAAGCATTGTTTCAGCGAGCGTTATTTCAACTCGAGCAAGCGGGCGTTGAGGGTCTGCATCTGATCGCGCAGCGAGGCGGCCGTTTCAAACTCAAGATTCTGTGCGGCTTCATGCATGCGGTCCTCGAGCTTTTTGATCTCGCGATTCACATCCTCAAGGCTCATCTGGCCAATGGCCTCGGGCGTATACTGCCCCTCGGTCTCGGCCACCTGGCGATCACCCTTGCGCTTGCTGCGGCGTGTGCCGGGCGCCTGAGCGGCTTCCATGATGTCTGCCACATTCTTGGTGATCGTGCGCGGTGTAATGCCGTGTTCTTCATTAAAGGCAACCTGCTTTTCACGTCGACGCGCCGTTTCATCCATGGCGCGCTGCATCGACCCCGTAATGCGATCGCCATAAAGGATCGCCTTGCCATGCGCGTTACGGGCGGCACGACCAATGGTCTGGATCAATGAACGCTCGGCACGCAGGAAGCCTTCCTTGTCGGCATCCAGTATCGCCACCAGCGAGACCTCGGGAATGTCCAGGCCCTCGCGCAGCAGGTTGATGCCGACCAGCACATCAAACTTGCCCAGACGAAGATCACGAATGATTTCAACACGCTCGACGGTATCGATGTCCGAGTGCAGATAGCGCACGCGAATATCGTGTTCACCCAGATAGTCGGTCAGATCCTCAGCCATGCGCTTGGTCAGGGTCGTGACCAGTACACGCTCGCCGACACCGACCCGCAGTCGTATTTCAGACAGCAGATCATCCACCTGAGTGCTGGCTGGACGCACTTCGATTTCCGGGTCGACAAGCCCTGTCGGGCGCACGACCTGCTCGACCACCTGACCGGCATGCTCTTCTTCGTACGGCCCGGGTGTTGCCGAGACAAAAATGGTCTGCGGCAGGATGAGTTCCCACTCCTCGAACTTCATCGGGCGGTTGTCCAGCGCCGAGGGCAGTCGAAAGCCGTATTCGACCAGCGTTTCCTTGCGCGAACGGTCGCCCTTGTACATGCCACCCACCTGCGGAACGCTGACGTGGGACTCGTCGATAAATACCAGAGCGTCATCAGGCAGATAGTCGAAAAAGGTCGGCGGCGCCTGCCCCGGATCGCGTCCGGACAGATAGCGAGAGTAGTTTTCGATCCCGTTGCAGTATCCCAGCTCCAGCATCATTTCGATGTCGTAGAGCGTGCGCTGCTCAAGACGCTGGGCCTCGACCAGGCGATCATGATCGCGCAGGTACTTGAGGCGCTCGGCAAGCTCTTCCTTGATCGAATCAATCGCACCGAGAATCGTGTCACGCGGGGTGACGTAGTGTGTCTTGGGGTAGATCGTCATGCGGGGCACCTTGCCACGCACTTCCCCGGTCAGCGGATCGAACAGACTGATGGTGTCGATCTCGTCGTCAAAGAGCTCGATGCGCACCGCTTCATCCTCGGCATCGGCCGGAAAGACGTCGATCACATCTCCCCGCACTCGATAGGTACCACGACGAAAATCGGTATCGTTACGCGTGTACTGAAGCTCCGCCAGACGGCGTAGAAAGTCCCGCTGATTGATCAGCTCCCCACGGGTGAAGTGAAGACGCATTTTCAGATACTGATCCGGATCGCCCAGACCATAGATGGCCGATACCGACACCACGATCAGGGCATCACGACGTTCCAGCAGCGCCTTGGTCGCCGACAGACGCATCTGCTCGATGTGATCATTGATCGAGGCGTCCTTCTCGATGAAGGTGTCAGACGAGGGCACATAGGCCTCGGGCTGATAATAGTCGTAGTAGGAGACGAAATACTCGACGGCGTTGTCGGGAAAAAATGACTTGAACTCACCGTACAGCTGCGCCGCCAGCGTCTTATTGGGCGCCATGACAATGGTCGGCCGCTGCAGACGCTCGACCACATTGGCCATGGTGAAGGTCTTGCCCGAGCCGGTCACACCCAGCAGGGTCTGGTGCGCCAGGCCGGATTCCAGACCCTTGATCAGCCCATCGATGGCCGCCGGCTGATCACCTGCCGGCTTGTAGTCGGAGGCAATGCGAAACTCACGATTCATGCGCACTCCGTGCAGGTAGCGAAAAGATTGGAAAATACCGGGGCCATCGCACACGCGCTGGCCAATGGACGGCGTTATCGCCGAAAGCGTAGTCGATAGACCTTCATTGCGGGGCAACAAAACGCGTCAGAACTGACGCCCCTGAATCATATGATGGCAGGCAGGAAGGATTGCAAGGCACACCGCCCTGAAACGGTGGCATGCCCTGTGATTGCGAATGCCGATAGTGAAAACGTTGCGCTTTGCGTGTCGAAAGAGGCCTTCAGGCCCCGCCCAGATGGGCTCGTGTCTCTATTTCGATCTGCCCGGAGGTCATGAGCCTGTGAATCGGGCACTGATCGGCCACTTCGAGCAGGCGGTCACGCGCCTGAGCACCGAGATCGCCGATCAGGCCGATGTCCACCTGCAATCGATACTGCCCATCGCGCTCATCACTGCTGCCGCGCGTGATTCGGATACTGACCCCATCAAGGGGCATCTCCTTTTTGCGGGCATACATCATCAGCGTCAGTGCCTTGCAGGTAGCCAGCGAGATATCGAAATAGTCATGCGGGTCGGGGGCGCTCTCATCGCCTCCGACACTGGCAGGGGCATCGGCGTAAAGCGCGTCATGATCGTTGAACACGATGCGCTGTCGCAGCATCCCCTCACGCTCTGTCTCGATAAGAATGCTCATCGTGGCTTGCCCCCGGGTCGTAATGCACGGCAGATCATGTTTATCTACCGTTGAGATTCAAACGCTTCAACGCCTTGACGAAAATCCCAGCTTCTCGATGACTTCAACCACTTGTCCCGGCTGAACACGCCCTTCCACTTCCAGCCATTCGCGGGCCACCTGAACGGTATCCACACCATCCAGCTCCATCAGAGCCGTGGTCAGTCGATTCACATCATCGGAATCCTTCAGGCCACTGAGGGTAAATGTTAACGCCATGACGTTCCTGTCTCCTGGTAGTAATGCAATGATTGCGTCTGCTTGTAAAGTCGTGCCGTCGCCCAGATATGCTCTCTCATGGAGAAACGGGGGTCAGGCAGATCAACCCTGCGTTATTGGCACCGTTTGCGCAAATTTTTCTGGAGTTATCATGAGCCACCCGCACTGGCAGACATTGCTGCAACATCCGTCGGCCGAATCTTCACTGCAGGCAGGTCGCCATTTTGACGGACAACACGAGACGGCCATTGTCCCTCTGGAAGGTCGTGTCATTCTGGAGGTTCGCGGCCCGGACAGTGAAAAATTCCTGCAGGGTCAGGCAAGTGCCTCCACGGCCCATGCCACCGACACCATTGCCCCACCGGCCGTCTTCTGCACGCCCAAGGGGCGCGCCATTGCCAACGCACAGCTCATCAAGGCCGCGCCGGAGTGCTACTGGCTACTGCTGGAGCGCAGCATTGCCGATGCCCTGCATCAGCATCTGGCCAAATATGCGGCGTTCTACAAGGCCGAGCTGACCCTGCGTGACGACCTGGTTATCGCCGGTCTGGCCGGTCATCGCCTTGACGATGTGTTTGGCGACACGTTGGCGCTGCCACACTCGGACTGGGGCGTACGTGTCAGCACCAATGGTGATGATACCAACGAGACAATGGCGATTACCCGCCATCCACATGCCATGATGCGCCTGGTATTGATTGCGCCGAGTGAAAGGCTTGCCGAACTGTGCCGGACCAAGGCTTCCGATCTGACGCTGGCATCGAACGATCTCTGGCAACGGCTGGACATCGAAGCCGGTCTGCTGTGGCTTGACGAACCCCAGCGCGAGAAATGGCTGCCGCAGATGTTCAACTGGGAAGCACTGGCGGGCATCAGCTTCAAGAAGGGCTGCTATACCGGCCAGGAAGTCGTGGCCAGAGCCCACTACCGCGGTCAGGTCAAAAAACGCCTGATGCGGCTATCCGTTCCCACCACCGAGCTTATTGAGACGGGAACGGACATCAAGGATGCAACGGGCGACAAGACACTGGGGGAAGTGGTCCGCAGCGCTGTGACGGCCGAAGACCATGTTGAACTGCTCGCGATCATGACCACCAAGGACGATATGCCGTCGCTGACCATCAACGATCAGCCGGCCCACATCAAGCCGCTGCCCTATGCGCTGGAACGTCGGGACCCGGAAACCCTGTCGGACTGAGCTCTGATGACGCCAGTCATTTCTGGAACAAAAGGGGGCCTCCATATGGAGGCCCCCTTTTGTTTGAGGTTTTTGTCCGTTCCGGAATGCAGAGAGCTACGCCATGGGCACGGCGTCCTTTGGTAGCTCAATGACGGATGTACAGCTGGGGCAGCGCGTGGCCTCGATCGAAATGGGGGTAATGCAGTAGGGGCAGTTGCGCACGGTCGGTGCTGCCGGCGCCGCCGGTGCTTCTTCCTTGCGTGCGCCCAGTTCGCGCAGGCGATGAATATTGCGAATCAGGACAAAGCAGACCATCGCCACCAGCGTGAACGAGATCATGGCATTGAGAAAGATACCATAGTTGATGGTCACCGCACCCGCCGCCTGAGCATCCGCCAGCGTATTGTAGGGCCCTGCTGTCTGCGCGCCTTCCTTGAGGACAAAAAACAGATTGGTGAAGTTGATCCCACCGGTGATCAGTCCCAGCACCGGTGTAAAGACATCCTTGACCAGGCTGTTGACGATGGCGGTAAAGGCCGAGCCGATAATGATCCCGACGGCCAGATCCACGACATTTCCCTTGACGGCAAAATCGCGAAACTCCGTTAAAAACCTTGGCATACCACTCCCTCCCCGAGCTCGAACATCATGGCCGGTGGCCGGGTATCGACCACCGCGCCGCTGTTGTAAGCCTTACTATAGCGAATGAATCACAAGACGCGCCGCACGAAGCTTGCGCGCCTTAATGCTCGCGAGTCGCATCAAAGGAGAGATCGGGCCAGCGCTCTTCCATCAGCTGCAAATTGACCCGGGTCGGTGCCAGATAGGTCAGATGACCGCCGCCATCAATGGCCAGGTTGGTGCTGACCTTGTTGCGCAGTTCATCGAGCTTGCGCTCGTCGCCATGAATCCAGCGGGCCGTCTGGACGTTGACCGGCTCATAGATGCAGTCGACCTTGTATTCATCCTTGAGACGGTGCGCGACCACGTCAAACTGAAGCATGCCGACTGCGCCCACGATCATGTCGTTATTGTCCAGCGGCATGAACACCTGAGTGGCGCCCTCCTCGGAAAGCTGCTGAAGCCCCTTCTGAAGCTGCTTGGTCTTGAGCGGGTCTCTCAGGCGCACGCGACGAAACAGTTCGGGCGCAAAGTGCGGAATGCCGGTAAAACGCATCTGCTCGCCGCTGGAGAAGGTATCACCGATCTGAATGGTGCCGTGGTTGTGCAACCCGATGATGTCCCCCGGCCAGGCTTCCTCGACATGCGCGCGGTCGGCAGCCATGAAGGTCAGGGCATCGGCAATCTTGACGTCCTTTTTGATACGCACATGGTGGATTTTCATGTTGCGCTCGTATTTGCCCGAGCAGACACGCAAAAAGGCGATACGGTCACGGTGACGCGGATCCATATTGGCCTGGATCTTGAAAACGAAGCCGGTAAAGCTGCCATCCTCGGCGGCCACTTCACGCGTATCGGTGTCGCGAGGCTGAGGAGATGGCGCGTATTCCACAAAACCATCAAGCATTTCACGCACGCCGAAATTGCCCATGGCCGTACCGAAAAATACCGGCGTCAGCTCACCACGGCGGTAGGCCTCAAGATCGAACTCATGAGAAGCACCGCGCACCAGCTCGATCTCTTCACGCAGTTCGGCCGCCTGGGCAGCGCCGAGCAGTTCATCGACTGCGGGATTATCGATGCCCTTGATCTGCACATCCTCCGGAATGCGATTACCCTGCCCCTGCTTGTAGACATGAATAATGTCATTGACCAGGTGATAGACCCCGCGAAAGTGTCGCCCCATGCCCACAGGCCAGGTCACCGGCGCACAGGCGATATTGAGCACGGTTTCGATTTCATCCATGACTTCAACAGGATCCCGCGTATCGCGGTCCATCTTGTTGATGAAGGTCAGAATCGGCGTGGTACGCAGTCGACAGACCTCCATCAGCTTGATGGTTCGATCCTCGACGCCCTTGGAGCCATCCACCACCATCAGGGCCGAGTCGACGGCCGTCAGCGTACGATAGGTATCCTCGGAGAAATCCTCGTGCCCTGGTGTATCGAGCAGATTGACCATGCGCCCCTTGTAGGGGAACTGCATGACAGAAGTGGTGACGGAGATACCACGCTCCTGCTCCATCTTCATCCAGTCAGAGGTAGTGGTACGCTCCTGACGCTTGCTCTTGACCGCACCGGCGACCTGAATGGCATTACCAAACAGCAGCAGCTTTTCGGTAATGGTGGTCTTGCCCGCGTCGGGGTGGGAAATGATCGCAAAGGTTCTGCGAAGGCTGGCTTCCTGGGCGATCCGGGTATCAGTCATGGATGCTTCAATAGTCATTATGTACACAGTCTGTACGTGAACGGGTTTGGCCGCATTCTACAGGCAGTGCCAGGTGCGGGGATAGAAGGCCCGAGTATTGGCCTGCATCGTCAGCCTTTGATAACCCTCCAAAACGCTATTAAAAAGCCGACGCTTTTCAGAGTCGGCTTTCCGGTTACGCTCATCTTCAACCACTCAACCCTTCAAACATCAGGCATCAGGGCTGATAAGGCGGCGTCTGCTCCGGCGGCACCTCGGGCGGTGGCTGCGATGGCGGCGGATCCTGCAGGGGCGGATCTTCCATCGGTGGCTCTTCAAACGGAGGTTCCTGCGGCTGCGGTGGCTGCTCGGGCGGAGAATGTGGCTCCGGGTCCGGTGGCTGAACCGGTGGCTCGCTCATGGCCTGCCAGGGCGGCTGGCCGGCATCAATACGGGATTGCATCATCATGATCATCTCCTCCTTCGAGGCACAAGGCGGGGCGGGTGTCTCGGAAAAATTCCATTACCTGCCCTGCTCTCATCACGTTAGGCACAAAGCCACCATCGTGCCAGCGCTGTGGCGCACAACGTCATTCTTTACTCCACGACCGTATGACGATTGCGATATCATGGACACACAACGCTACATTCTCTGCTCTGGACACTCATGACGCAGACGCTACTGCTGACGACCCCGGCCCGCAATCTGGTAAGACTGACCATCGCCCGTGGTATCACATGGACCTGCTTTCTGGTCGTGATCCTCTTTGGTATCGAGGTCATGAACTTCAAGCTCAGGGTCGTGCCGATCATCGCCATTATCGTTGCGATGGGGCTGTTCAATGTGGCCACCTGGTGGCGGTTGGGTCAGACGCGTCAGGTCACGGCCATCGAATACCTGATTCATCTGCTCATTGATGTGGCCGGACTGACCCTGATCTTTTATTACACCGGCGGCGCCACCAACCCGGCCATTACCTACTATCTGATTCCGGTGGCGATGGCAGCGGCCACTCAGCCCTGGCGCCATGCCTGCATTACGGCGGCCTCGGCCTTTGTGGCCTACTCGGCGCTCATGGTCTTCTTCGAGCCGGTGCCGGAGCTTCGTCATACAATCGGCGATAGCCTTTTGACCCTCAATGTCCTGGGGATGTGGCTCAACTTTGTTCTATGTGCTGCGCTCATCACCTTTGTCATCTTTCGCATGGCCGATACCCTGCGCCAGCGCGACCGATCGCTTTCCCGCACCCGCGAATCAGCCCTGCGCAACGAGCAGATTCTGGCCGTGGCCAGTCAGGCCGCAGGTACGGCACACGAGCTGGGCACGCCGCTGTCCACCATGATCATGTTGATCGATGAAATGAAGTCCGACCCCATCACCGACACGCAGCGCGCCGACCTTGATCTGCTTCGCAGCCAGGTCGATACCTGCAAACGCCATCTGCGTGAACTGGTGGCCAGCGCCGAACGTCGCCAGAGTGATCCGCCGGCGCGGGTCAATGCTGCCGAATGGCTTGAAGCCCTGATCCAGCGCTGGCTGGTCATGCGCCCCGATGTGACCTATCAGCTCAATGTCGATCATCGCGCAATAACGCTGATGGCCGATCCCACGCTGGATCAGGCCATCATGAACCTTCTCAACAATGCCGCCGATGCCAATCCCCGGGATATCGCCATTACACTGAGTGAAACCTCGCTCAAGGAAAATCGGCGCCAGGTCGTCATCTCGATGATCGATCACGGCCCGGGCATCTCGATGGAAATTGCCAGCCACATGGGAGAGAGCTTCATCTCCGGGCGCTCCAGAGGGCTGGGCATCGGCCTTTTTCTGACCCATTCGACGCTCGACCGCTTCGGTGGCAGTGTCAGTCTCTACAATCAGACCGAAGGGGGCACGCTGACCGAAGTCAGGCTGCCACACCCGGACACCGACCCGTCCTCGCTCTCTTCACGCTCACAGGAATGACACGTCATGCATGAAAAGGCTTCCTTTCTGGTCGTTGATGACGACCCCGTATTTCGCCAGATCATGGAGCGCGCCCTGACGCGCCATGAGTTTGATGTCATGGTGGCCGCCACCATCGAAGATGCCCGCCAGCTGGCCCAGCGACGCCCACCGGAATACGCAACGCTTGACCTGAAACTCGAGGAAAGCTCGGGGCTGCAGTTTCTGCCCACGCTGCTCTCGATCAGCCCTGCCTGCCGGGTCGTGATCCTGACCGGCTATTCGAGCATTACCACTGCCGTTGAAGCGATCAAGCTGGGCGCCGTGAACTATCTCTGCAAGCCGGTCGAGGTCAGCGAGGTGCTGCAGGCCCTGGATGCCCAGGAAGGCAATCCGGATGCCGAGATCGCCGAAAATCCGCCTTCCGTCAACCGCTTGACCTGGGAACACATCCAGCGCGTGCTACAGGATAACGAGGGCAACATTTCGGCCACTGCCCGCAGCCTGGGCATGCACCGGCGTACCCTGCAGCGCAAACTGCAAAAGCGCCCGGTCAAGCGCTGAGCGCCCTGTCAAGTTCTGAGCGGAATCCGCCAGTGCCTCATCCTTCACGACAATACTGACACGACGACAACTGACAGGAGTTTGCATGACTCTCGAAGAGCGCCTTGAAAAGGCTACCCGCATCGCCCACGAAGCAGGCCGTCGTATCAAGGCGGCACGCGAGGGGGGCAGCCTTCAGCGCAATATCAAGCATGGTAACGAACTGGTCACCGACATCGACGTCGCCGTTGATCGCTACATCAGTGAACAGCTGGAGTCGCTGTTCCCGGGTGAGGCACGCCTGACAGAAGAGCTCTCGCCGGATCGTCGTGACCTGAGTGATGAAAAACCGCTGTGGGTGGTGGATCCCATTGATGGCACCGTCAACTTTGCCCATGGTCATCATCATGTCGCCGTCTCCATTGCCTGGGTCGACAAGGGCCGCGTTCAGGTGGGGGTCGTGCACGCCCCGTTTCTGGAAGAAACCTTTACCGGCATTCGCGGCAGCGGGGCCTGGTGCAACGACGAGCCGATCTCGGTCAGCGGCACGCGCGAGCTGGACGCCTCACTGATTGGCACCGGGTTTCCCTATGACCGCGATGCCCGCTTCCCGTTGCTCAGACGACTGCACGCCGTACTGGAAAACTGCCGCGACATTCGCCGCAACGGCGCCGCCGCGCTGGATCTGTGCGCCGTAGCCTGCGGTCGGCTTGATGGCTACTATGAAAGCTGCTCTCCCTGGGATTTTGCGGCAGGGCTTTTGATTGCCCGGGAAGCCGGCGCCCGTACCGGCCATGTCTATGACTGCCCGGAAGGCATTGCCACCGAGCTTTACGGCGAAAACCTGCTGGTTTGTACGCCGGAGATCTATTCTCCCCTGAAGTCATTGATCAAAAAGGGGGACAGCGGCCAGTACCGCTGACCCGGCGTCATCCGGGGCTCTGATGGTCCGGGCAGTGGCCATGACGTCACTGCCCAATCCGCTGCATCCGCCTGTACGGCTCGGGACACACTGCCATGCATTTTCTGTTGGAAGCGACCGTCATGCTCGGGGCTGCCGTCGTGGCAGTTCCCCTGTTTGCACGATTCGGGCTGGGCTCGATACTAGGGTATCTGTGTGCCGGCCTGATTCTGGGCCCCTCGATCAGTGGCTTTATTGCCGACCCCGAGTCGGTGCTTCATGTCTCCGAAATCGGCGTGGTCATGCTGCTGTTCGTGATCGGGCTGGAACTCGAACCTGCCCGGCTCTGGCGCCTGCGCGGCCGGCTTTTCGGTCTTGGCAGTCTGCAGCTTTTCCTGACCGGGCTTTTACTGACCCCGCTGGGGTTCATGCTGGGACTGGGTCAGGCCGCCTCGATCCTGCTCGGGCTGACCCTGGCCCTGTCGTCGACCGCCTTCGCCCTTCAGCTTTTGACCGAGCATCAGCAGCTTGCCAGCCCTCATGGTCAGGCGGCCTTCGCCATCCTGCTGTTTCAGGATCTGGCCGTCATTCCCCTGCTGGCGGTGATCCCCATCCTTGCCGGTAACGCCGGCGCTGAAGATGCCAACCTGTGGCTGACCATTGCCAGAACCACTGCCATCGTGATGGCCACACTGCTGGTGGGGCGCTTCATTTTTCCGCGCGTGTTGCGCATTGTGGCCCGCAGCGAAGTCCATGAAGTCTTTACCGCCGCTGCGCTGTTGATGGTGCTGGGAACCGCCTGGGTAATGGAAGAAGCCGGGCTTTCCATGGCACTGGGCGCCTTTCTGGCCGGGGTACTGCTGGCGGATACGCCCTATCGTCACGAACTCGAAGCCAATATCGAACCCTTCAAGGGCATCCTGCTCGGCCTGTTCTTTCTTTCGGTCGGCATGTCGGTTGACCTGTCGCTGGTCATGCATAACCTGCTGAGCGTGCTGGGCATCACCCTGGCCATTCTGGTGGTCAAGATACTGGTGCTGTGCGTCGTGGGTCTGGTGGCACGTCTACCGCGTCAAAACATTCCACGACTGGCCGCCGTGATCGCACAGGGCGGCGAGTTTGATTTCGTGCTATTGACCACGGCCGTGGCTGCAGGCGTGTTCGAGCAACGTATCGCCAGCCTTTGTATCGCGGCCGTGACGATGTCGATGGCCTGCACGCCCTTTCTCTATACGCTCGGAAGTCGACTGGGCAATCGCCTCAAACCCTCGAAGAGCTGGGACAATCAGTTTCCCGATGATGACCCGCCCGTCATCATTGCAGGGCTGGGGCGCTTTGGGCAGATGGTGGCGCGCGTACTCAAGATGCAAAACGTGCGTTTTACGGCACTGGACCCCAACATCCGTCAGGTGGAATTCATTCGCCAGTTTGGCTCACGCATCTATTACGCCGATGCCACTCGGCTGGAACTGCTGCGCTCGGCAGGCCTTGATCGCGCTCGCATGCTGATCATCTGCGTGGACGATGAGCAGGCGGCCGTGACCATTGCACGCCGGGCACGGGAAAACTACCCCGATCTCATCATTCATGCTCGAGCCCGTAATCGCCATCATGCCTGGCGCCTGCAGGAGCTGGGCGTGAACGTCGTCGTGCGCGAAACCTTTTCGGCAAGCCTTGAGCTGTCCCAGGAAGTTCTGGTCGGGCTGGGCTATCCCAGTGCCAGTGCGAGCCAGGCGGTCAGAACCTTTCGCGACTTCGATGTACGCCTGTTTGAGGAGTCCTACCAGTATCGCAACGACAATGACCAGCTGCTTGAAAGCGATCGCGCCGCCATCGAAGAGTTCTATAAGCTCTTTCAAAGAGAGGACAGGCCTCACCGGGATGCGCCCAAAGCCGGAGAGCATGACGACGACCGCCAGGAGCCGCGCTGACCTCTCATGACGTCATGGATATTCACGGCGATGCTACGCTGAAAAGACATTTTCCATGTCAACACGGAGCAGCACGTCATGACGTCATCCACGCCCCAGGAAACGCTCGAGGCCCTCGGCATCTGCATTACGGGAGCGCCTGAACCTCTCGGTGGCGGAGACATCGGACAGGTCTGGCGAGTGGCCACCTCAGAGGGTGATTTACTGGTCAAGCATGCCGACCCGGCAGGGCTTTCGGCAGAAGCCGACGGTCTGAAAGCCCTGCAGAAAGCCAATACCGGGCTGGTCATTCCGGAGATTCTGGGGGAATTGCCCGGCGCGCTGGTCATGACCTGGTTGCCACCGAGCAGACCCGATCGGCAGGCGCAGGCAGATTTCGGCCGTGGGCTTCTCGCGCTGCATGCCCATACAAGCCCCGAACATGGCTGGCATCGCGATAATTTTGCCGGTACAACACCTCAAATCAATACCTGTCATGAAGATGGCCGTGTCTTTCAGCGCGAGTGCCGTCTGCTGCCGCTGGCGGCACTGTGCCTGCAAAAAAAGCGCATGGATCATGACCTGCATGATCAACTGGTTCAGGTGGCCAATGCACTGGAAAGCTGGCTGCCCGATGCTTCCGCCAGCCTGGTCCACGGCGATCTATGGTCCGGCAACGTGCATTTCAGTACGCAGGGGCCGGCGCTGATTGATCCCGCCATCCACCGTCACTATCCGGAAGTAGACATTGCGCTGCTGGAGCTTTTCGACAGCCCTTCTGACGCCTTTTACGAGGCCTACTGGGACGGCAACGCCCCGGACGACTGGCCACGCCGGCGCGCCTTATTTCAGCTCTATCCGCTGTTGAACCACCTGTACATGTTTGGCGGCAGTTACCATCAGGGTGTGCGCGCGGCCATTGCACAGCTTCCCGGAAGCTGAAGGACAGCGCCCGTGGCGCACCAGCGGTGATGGCTGTTCAGGGAAAATTCAAGTTCGATGCCGTTTCATGACCGGACTGCGCAGGTTCATGAACATGATAGGTAACGGTATAATAAAGCATTTAAACAGGATGCCAGTCACGCCGAACAGCACCCTTAAGGCGGGATCAGCGCCATTGAGCAGTTATTGGCCCGGCAAAAGAGGGCAGATTCCGCATTCAACGCTTCCCAAGACCCTGGAATGTTCCCGTGTACTCGACGAACGGGCATTGTGGTGGTCCCGGCGGCACTGCGTCATCCATGGGCTGGGCCCGACGCGGGCGATCCATTAGGATACGGACACTGCAACAAGGATCCGGACACCATGGCATGGCTCAAAGGCATCATCAGTATCGTGCTGCTGACCGGCAATACGCTGTTCTGGGGAATACCGCTGGTGACATTAAGTCTTTTGAAACTGGCCCTTCCCTTTCGGCCTGTCCAGAGGTGGCTGCTCAAGGGGCTGAACCGGGTTGCCAGCTGCTGGATCACGACCAATAACCTGTGGATACGTCACTGGCTCAAACCGGACTGGCATATTTGCCTGCCTGACACGCTTTCCAGAGAGCGCCACTGGCTGGTCATTGCCAATCATCGCAGCTGGACGGACGTGATTGTCATGCTGTACGCCCTGCATGATCGTTTGCCGATGCCGCGTTTTTTCATCAAGCGGGAGCTGATCTGGGTCCCCATTTTAGGGCTGGCCTGGTGGGCGCTCGAATTTCCCATGATGCGGCGCTACTCCGCCAGCCAGCTCAAGCGTCGTCCTCATCTGGCAAGGCATGACCTGCGAGCGACCCAAAAACTGCTGACCCATATCGACCGTACGCCTGTTACCATCTACAACTTTGCCGAAGGCACACGCTTTACCCGAGCCAAGCATGAACAGCAGGAAAGTCCCTATCAACATCTTCTCAAGCCTCGTGCCGGCGGCTGTGCCCAGGTCATGACGATGATGGGGCATAAACTCTCCGGTATTATTGACGTCACTCTTGACTACCGTCATGGCCGATCACGCTTTTGGGACCTGCTCTGCGGGCGAAGTGCAACGATTACCCTGACGGCGAGACGACTGGACATTCCGGAGTGGATGCCCGACGGGGACTATCTCAATGACACGCATTACAGGGAACGCTTTCAGGCATGGATCAATGCACTATGGCAGGAAAAGGATCAGCACCTCTCATGCACTACCGCTTCCTGACCCTTTTAGTGCTCCTGTTGCTGACAGGCTGTGCCGGGCGTGGAATGAGCGGTGGCGGCGAAGCCGGCTATGTCACTGTCCAGCGGGGCGACACCATGAGCGCCATCGCCCGTCAGGCCGGGGTACCACTGCTGCGGCTGCAGCGGTTCAATCCGGGCATCAGAGCCAACGACATGCGCATCGGGCAGCAGTTGATGCTGCCGGGCCGCAATGAACGTGCCCCCGGCAGCGGGCAATACCGCTACTCGGTGAGAAGCGGCGATACACTGGGGAGAATTGCGAGCCACTTCGGTACGTCCAGCAGCCGTATCACTGCTGCCAACCGCGGTATCGATCCCAACCGCTTGCGGGTCGGGCAAATGCTGACGGTCCCGGTGGGCAGTGCGTCTGCCTCAACGGCCTCGCGCGCCACTGGCGCTCAAACCTCGGCAGTCCCCGCCAGCGCATTACCCAGCGGCGCAGGCCCATGGGCGTGGCCGCTGCGTGGGGCCCAGGTGCAGCGGGAGTTCGGCAAGGACGGCCGCAATGCCCTGCAGCCCATGCTGATGTCCGCCGGGAGTGATCACACGGCTCGGGCCGTGGCCTCCGGTACCGTGCGTTTTGCGGGTACCATGCGCCAGCTTGGCGGCGTCGTCATCGTGCATCATGACAAGAACCTGCAAAGCGTCTATGCCCAGTGCGACCGAATCAACGTCAGCAATGGTCAGCACGTCAGTGCCGGCACACCCGTTTGCGAGGTGCGCCGCGATTCAGGCACCGGCCGCCATGATCTGCTTTTTGACACACGCAATGCGGGCCGTCCCTTCAACCCCAGGCAGATTGTGCGATGACACACGACACAACAACGTCACATGATCGCCCCGCGACCGTCATGAACGACAACCATACTGATCAACATACCGATGATCTCCGAACACCAGCTTCCCGGACACCAATGAAGGTCGCTTTCGTGAGCGAAACCTGGGCCCCCGAAATCAATGGCGTCACGCACACCCTTGGTCATCTGGCGCACCATCTCAAGACGCGCGGGATGTCATTGCAGCTGATTCGCCCCCGGCCCCGAACCGATCATCATGACGAGCTCATGAGTGAAGAGCTGCAGGTCGGTGCCATTCCCATCCCGGATTATGATGGGGTCAGCATGGGGTTTCCGGCGTCTCGCAAGCTTGGCAGACTGTGGCGGGATCATCGCCCGGATGTGGTCTATATCGCGACCGAAGGCCCGCTCGGGCTTTCTGCGCTTAATCAGGCGCGGCGAATGGGGATTCCGGTGATCAGCGGCTTCCATACCAACTTTGATCAGTACAGCCGCCACTACATCATGCTGAAAGTGCTCAGCCCTCTGGTAAGGCCCTTTCTGCGACGTTTTCATAATCGCTCCACCATGACTTTGGTCCCCACCAGGGCCCAGGCGGACAATCTCGCCCAATATGGTTATGACAATGTTAAGGTGATGAGCAGAGGGCTGGATTGTGAGCGTTTTTCACCCGAGCAGCGGGACACGTCGCTGCGCGAGCAATGGGGCGCCGATGAGAACACCCCCGTTGCCCTGCACGTCGGACGTCTGGCGGCCGAGAAAAACGTTTTGCTTTTAATTGACACCCTTGAGGCCATGCGCAAGCGCGAGCCCGACCTCAAGGCAGTACTGGTCGGTGACGGGCCGCAGCGTGCCCTGCTGGAAAAGCGTCTTCCTTGGGCGCACTTTGCAGGATTCCAGCGCGATCAGGCGCTGGCCAGACACTACGCCAGTGCCGACATTTTCCTGTTTCCGTCGCTGTCGGAAACCTTTGGCAATGTCGTCACCGAGGCGATGGCCAGCGGACTGGCCGTTGCTGCCTTTGATTATGCCGCCGCAGGCGAGCTGATTTGCGAGGATATACAGGGTAAGCTTGCCGCCCCTGACAGACCGGCACAGTTTATTGAAGCTGCCGTGGCGCTCTGTGATGACATGGCATCGGCCCGGGAAATGGGCCGCGCTGCCTGTGAGCGGGTACATACACTGGGCTGGCCAAAGATTGGCGACGCCTTTATTGATTATCTGCGTCAGGCACAGGAGGTGAACGATGGCAGGTGAACGACTGATTCCGGTATTTAAAAGACTCGATACGCTCGAGTGGAAAGCCTGCAACAAACTGGCACGTCTTGGCGCCTATCGTCCGCTTCTTTTCGTTCTGCGCTGGGCAAGCCGTCTGGGTGATGCGCCAGCATGGATCGTCATGTGTCTGAGCATTCCGCTGCTGACACAGTGGTGGTACGGCTGGTTTCTGGGGGTCTGCTTCGGCCTTTCAGCAGCGGTAGGCGGTATCCTGTATCGCCTGCTTAAAAACCGTCTGTGCCGCGAACGTCCCTACATCTCCTTTGAAATCCCCTGCACCATGCCGCCACTGGATCGCTACAGCTTTCCCAGCGGCCATACCCTTCATGCCGTGATGTTCACCACGCTGGCCGCCTTGTTCGTGCCGCAACTGCTGATTGTAGTGGCGCCCTTTGCAGTGCTGGTCATGCTCTCCCGCGTCATACTGGGCCTTCACTACATTACCGATGTCGCGGCAGGCGCCCTGATCGGCTTTGTACTGGCGCATGGCATGGCACTGATCATTGTTGCCCTGCGCAGCATGCTGTTTGGCATGTAATCAATAACACCACACTGAAAAATAATCTGTGAGCCGGTGCCCGTGAAGGCGCCGGCTTTTTTATAAGCAAAAATTCTCCCGCCAGCCCTGCCTTCTTTAACTTTGGTAACGCTCCGGACTAACGTCTTACAGCCAGATACGTCGTATTACTGAATGCTGTGTCAGACATAATCATAACAACCGGCAGGGAACGATGGCGCACCACATGGCCGAGCATGCAGCCCATGCAAGGCTTGAAGGCCCGTTGTTTTTCCTGTCTGTCTGGTTCAACGGAGCACGCCCATGAAGATTACCCCCTCGCTGAAAGCTGGTGCCTTTCTTGTACTTGGCGCATTTGCACTCAACGCTTACAGCGCCGAATACGAATGGAAATTTCAGGCCTCTGAAACCTCTGGAGAGCCCAGTTTCAAGATCAAGCAGGAATGGGCCGACAGGATCAAAACGATGACCGATGGCCGCGTGGCCATTGAGGTGATGCCAATCAATGCCGTGGTAGGTCCTACTGAAACCCTGCAGGCCGTCAGCGCCGGGATACTGCAGGGGCATATGACAGATCCCAGCTATTTTTCGGGCCAGAACCCGGCCTTTGGCATGCTGGGCAACCTGGTGGGCGCCTGGCAAAACCCCTACGACTTCCTGGAATACATGAAGTATGCCGGCGGCGAAGGCCTCTACAACGAGCTGGTCGAACCCTACGGTGTACACCTGATCTCGGCGGCCACCTTCCCGCTGGAATCCGTCCCCTCCACGGTGGAAATCAAGACCATAGAGGACTTCAAGGGCCTCAAGATTCGCGCCCCGCAGGGCATGGTGTACAACATCTTCGAGCGTATTGGCGCAACGCCGGTCAACCTGCCGGGCTCCGAAGTCTATACCGGCCTTGAAAAGGGCGTGATTGACGCCGCCGACTCCACGGTCCTTTCCAACAATGATGCCCAGGGGCTTCATCAGTTCGCCCCCTATCCGCTCTATCCCGGCTTCCACTCCATGCCCATGATCGCGGTGTCGATCAACAAGCAGATATGGGATGGCCTGCCGCAGGATCTGCAGGTCACGCTCAAGACCTCCTTTGATCGCATGGCCTACGACCTGATCGCACGCCTCAAGGCGCTGGATCTCGAGACGCTGGCCAAGCTCGAAAAGGACCCCGATGTGCACCCTTATGATTTGCCGCCGGAAGAGCGCAAAAAGTTTCGCCAGGCGGCCGAGAAGGAGTGGCAGGAATGGGCCGGCCGCAATGACATGACCCAAAAGATTTATGATTCGGCCACCGGATTTCTGCGCTCACGTGACCTGCTTTGATCGCAGCACACGACCGCTCGGACCATACCGATAACAACGACAAGGGAAATTCATCATGTCTATCCGCTTTCCGCTAAAAGCCTGTCTTCTCATTGCACTGGGCAGTACAGCGTTTACTGCTCAGGCCGCCGAATATGAATGGACCTTTCAAACGTCGGAAACCTCCGGTGAGCCGCAGTTTGAAATGAAAAAGGCATGGGCCGACAACGTGGAGAAAATGTCGAACGGCCGTATTGCCATTGAGATTTTACCCGTTGGCGCCGTGGTACAGGCCAATCAAACCCTGCAGGCAGTGCGCTCCGGCATCCTGCAGGGGCATCTGACCGACCCCAGCTACTTCACCGGCCAGGACCCGGCCTTTGGCATGATGGGAAATCTGGTTGGCGCCTGGAGCGACCCCTACGACTTTCTTGATTACATGAACAATGCCGGCGGTGAGGCGCTCTACAACAAGCTGGTCGAACCCTACGGACTTCATCTGATCGGCGCTGCCGCCACAGGCCTTGAGTCCCTGCCCTCCAGCAAGCCGATTCGCTCCATTGCAGACATGAAAGGGCTCAAACTGCGGGCGCCGGAAGGCATGGTCTACAACATCTTCGAAAAGGCAGGCGCCACGCCGGTCAACCTGCCGGGCTCGGAGGTCTATACGGGGCTTGAAAAGGGGGTCATCGATGCCGCCGATTACACGGTCTTTGCCACCAACCAGGCGCAGGGGCTGCATGATTTTGCGCCCTATCCGCTTTACCCCGGCTTCCACTCCCTGCCCATGGTCGCCGTCTCGATCAATAACGACATCTGGAAGAGTCTGCCGGCTGACCTGCAGGCCATGCTGACCACATCAGTAGACGCGCTCGCCTACGAGATGGTCGCCGAGCTGAAAACACGCGATCTGGAGGCGGTACGCCAGGCCCGCCAGAACCCGGATATCGAGATCATTGATCTATCCCTGGAAGAGCGCGCGAAGTTCCGTGATATCGCCCGTCAGGAGTGGGCCGAGTGGGCCGGGCGCAACGACATTACCCGTGAGTACTATGACTCGGTCGTGGCCTATCTCAAGGCACACAATCTGCTGCCCGCAGAAAGCGACAATCAAGCAAAAGACGCATCATCCTGATTAAACAGTCCTTGCGCAGGCACGGCCAGAGGCACGATATGGCCGTGCCATCCTCCGATCGATTTTCTCTGATGCAGAGGCTGTCTCATGTCCAAAGATCCTCACCGCCAGCATGGCGTTATCGAAGCAGACGAGGAAGAGCTCGCGCGTTCGAACCCGGACCATATCGATCGTGCCCCGGACCCGGTACGCAGCTTTCTCGACCGCGGCGTGGTGTGGTGTGCTCGGGGCGCCGCCTGGCTCATCTTCGCTGCCATGGCCGTCAGCGTTTATGAAGTGCTCATGCGTTACGGCTTCAACTCTCCCACCTCGTGGGTGCACGAAAGCGTTGTGATGCTGGTGGCCGTCAGTTTTGCGCTTGGCGGGCCGGCAGCGTTGGCCAGCAACCGCCATATTCGTGTGCGCGTTCTCTATGACAGTGCCGGTCCGCGCCTGAGGCTCTGGCTGGACCGTTTCAATGATCTTGTGACCTTCGGCTTTTGTCTGGCCATGAGCTACGCCGCCTTCACCATGTTCTGGGACGCCTCGCACAACCCTCTGGGGGCATGGCAGCTGGAACGCTCCGGTACCTCCTGGAACCCGCCGTTTCCGGCGCTGGTGAAAGGCATCATCATGGCGTCACTGATGATCATGTGCGTCCAGTCGCTGGTCCATTTCATTCAGTCCCTGCGAGGCAGGCCTGCCGAGGTACGGCACAATGACGGGGAGGCAGCGTCATGACCATTGCCGACGGTACGATCCTGATGGTCGGGGCCATCTTTGCCCTATTGATTACCGGCCTGCCGCTGGCCTTCATTACCGGCCTGGTCGCACTCGCCTTTACCTTCGGCTGGTTCGGCCCAATGGCCATGCCGCTGGTCACCAGCCGCATCTATGGTTTTGTCACCGAGTATTCACTGGTGGCGGTACCCATGTTCGTGTTGATGGCATCTCTGCTGGACCGCTCCGGGATCGCAAAGGATTTGTTCAATGCCATGCGTGTCTTTGCAGGCCGACTGCCCGGCGGTGTGGCGGTGCAGACGGTGGTCGTGGCGTTTTTTCTGGCGGCGCTTTCGGGGATTATTGGAGGTGAAATCGTGCTGCTGGGCATTCTTGCCCTGCCGCAGATGCTGCGACTGGGGTATGACAAGCATCTGTCCATTGGCGTGGTCTGCGCCGGCGGCTCACTGGGGACCATGATGCCGCCCTCGATCGTACTGATCATCTATGGGTTGATTGCCAGTGTCTCCATTGCCGATCTGTTTACCGCCGCCATCACACCGGCCGTGATCCTGATGCTGTCCTACATCGGTTATGTACTGGTGCGCTGCCTGAAAAACCCAAGCCTTGGCCCACCGTTAACCGAAGAAGACCGACGCGAAACCTTTGCCACCAAAGGCAAGGCACTGCAGGCGATTATCGTACCGGCGCTGATCGCGGTGCTTGTTCTGGGCTCGATCTATGGCGGTGTGGCCTCGGTTACGGAAGCAGCGGCCATGGGGGTGTTCGGCGTGTTGCTGGCGATCGTGCTGCGTGGAGAGTTCTCGTTCAAGACCATGCACGAAAGCCTTGGTCAGACGCTGATGACCTGCGGCATGATTATCTGGATCGGCATCGGCGCAGCAGCCCTGGTTGGGGTCTACAACCTGATGGGAGGGAACCGGTTTATCTCGGGCATGATCATGGGCCTTGATGTTGCCCCGATCGTGATCGTCCTGGTGATGATGGGCATCCTGCTGGTGCTGGGCATGTTCCTCGACTGGATTGGCGTGGCGATGCTGACCCTGCCGATCTTTGTCCCGATCATTACGCAGCTGGGCTACAGCCCAATATGGTTCGGGATTTTGTTTGCCGTCAACATGCAGGTGTCTTTCCTGTCACCGCCGTTCGGGCCGGCGGCATTTTATCTCAAGGGAGTCGCCCCGCCGGAAATCAGCCTCCAGGATATTTTTGTCTCGCTGCTGCCCTTTATTGCCCTGCAGCTGCTGGTGCTGTTTGCCCTGCTGTTCTGGCCTGATCTTGCCATGTGGCTGGTGTAGACATTGGACACCCTGCAACGCCAGACCTGAAAAGGAACAGCCTGTCGGAAAAAGGCCCTGCCAACGCAGGGCCTTTACCGGTTCCATTCAGCCGCAATAGCACTTCATCCACGACAGCAATTCAGCCACGATAGTAGTGCGTCGTGACAAAGGGCATCGGCGTGACCGTCATGTCCATCCGGCGGCCGCGCACTTCGGCCTGCAGCTTTTGACCCGGCGCACAGCACTCACGCTTGAGATACCCCATGGCAACAGGCATACCGACCGAGGGGCCAAAGGTGCCTGAAGTGACCTCACCGATGGGGTCCCCTTCCATATTGAAAAGTTTCGCGCCTTCACGCACCGGCGCCTTTCCGTCGGACTTCAGCCCGACTCGCAACCGTTCGGTATCCTGATTGGCCTGCTGGGTCAGGATCACGTCTGCCCCCGGGAACCCGCCTTCACGCTCACCGCCCTGGCGCCTTGCCTTGCCAATCGCCCAGCCCAGAGAAGCTTCAATGGGCGTGGTGTCTTCACCCATGTCGTGGCCATAGAGACACAGCCCGGCCTCCAGTCGCAGTGAGTCACGCGCACCTAGCCCAATGGGCGCCACCTCTTCCTGAGCGAGCAGCCATTCGGCAATGTCCTTGGCACCGTCTGCCGCAATGGACAGCTCGAAACCATCTTCTCCGGTATACCCCGAACAGCTCACCCAGACCTCATGGCTCATAATTTCGAACCGGGCATGCTGCATGAAGGTGAGCTCTGCCGCCTGCGGACACAGCCTGCGCATCACCGCACGGGCCATGGGCCCCTGAAGCGCCAGCAGAGCACGATCCTCGACCACCTCAAGAACACCGCCCTCACCCAGCCCGCTTCTCAACAGGGCCGCATCTGCAGCGCGACAGGCGGCATTAACGACCAGATAGAGATGATCCCCGGCATTGACCGCCATGAAGTCATCATGGATACCGCCCACGTTGCTGGTAAACAGGCCGTAGCGCTGGCGCCCGGGGACAATACTCACGGCATCAATGGGCGATACCCGCTCCAGCGCCTGTGCCGGCTGACTACCGCGAATCAGCATCTGCCCCATGTGCGAGACGTCAAACAGTCCACACTGGCGACGGGTATGCTCATGCTCACGCTTGATCCCCATCTCGAACTGGACAGGCATTTCATAGCCGGCGAAGGGAACAAATCTGGCCCCGCGCTGTTGCCAGAGCGTATAAAGCGGCGTTCGATGCAGGGTTGACATAAATCCTCCGGATCCGGTTCATGAATGAATGCTGTTGGTGTACACGGCCCTCGTTTGCCGGGGCCATGCACATGCCGCCGACCTGTTTTTACCCTTGATTGGCCGCCTGCCTTTCCGCAGCGAAATGCTCTCGAGTCAGCTTGAAAACGACCGGTGACAGCAGCGCCAGGGCGATCAGGTTGGGGATCGCCATCAAAGCGTTAAAGGTATCCGCCAGCAGCCAGATGAAATCAAGATGGGCCATTGCTCCCACGGGGATGGCCAGCACAAATGCAATGCGATAAACACGCGCTGCGCGGCTGCCAAAAAGATACTGAAAGCATCGTTCGCCGTAGTACGACCAGCCCAGAATGGTGGTAAAGGCAAAGATCGCCAGCGCAATGGCCACGATATAGTCGCCGGGTCCCGGCAACGCCGTCCTGAAGGCCAGAGAGGTCAATGAAGCGCCCGAGTCCCCGTCAAGCCACTGCCCAGAGGTCAAGATGGCCAGAGCCGTTACAGAACAGACCACGATGGTATCAATGAAGGTGCCCAGCATGGCCACCATCCCCTGCCTGACGGGGCTGTTGGTCTGCGCTGCAGCATGGGCAATGGGGGCACTGCCAAGCCCGGCCTCATTGGAGAAGACCCCTCGAGCCACACCAAAGCGGATGGCCGCAGCGACGGCCGCACCGGCAAACCCGCCGGCCGCTGAAATGGGCGTAAAGGCATGACGAACAATCAACAAGAACGCTTCGGGGATGGCGGCATAGTTAATGGCCAGTACGATCAGACCGGCCAGCAGATAGGCCACGGCCATGAACGGCACCAGACGTCCGGCGACGCTTGAGATACGCTGGATGCCTCCGAGAATGACGGCACCCGCCAGCACCATGATGACCAGACCGGTCACCCAGGAAGGAATGCTGAAAGAGGTCGACAGGGCATCGGCGACCGAATTGGCCTGCACCGTATTACCGATGCCAAACGACGCCAGTGTTCCAAACAGGGCAAACAACACACCCAGCCAGGCATAGCGTTTGCCAAGACCGTTTTTGATGTAATACATCGGCCCGCCCACGAAATTGCCCTGATCATCGCGCTCGCGAAAACGCACGGCACAGACCGCCTCGGCGTATTTGGTGGCCATGCCGACCAGAGCGGTCATCCACATCCAGAACACGGCGCCTGGCCCGCCAAGCGCGATGGCAGTGGCCACACCGGCAATATTGCCGGTGCCGATGGTGGCCGACAGCGAGGTCATGAGCGCGTTAAACGATGAAATCTCGCCGCTGTCCTTTTCACCCGGCGTACGCCCCTGCCACAGCAGTCCAAAGGCGCGACCGATGTTGCGTACCGGCATCCCCTTGAGCCCGATCTGAAGATAAAGTCCGACACCCAGTAACAGCATCAGCATCAGTGGCCCCCAGACCACTCCATTAATTCCTTCCACCAGTCCCTGCAATGCTTCCATGACCGATTTCTCCCGATTTGTTATTGAAGTCATAGTGTGTCAAACGACATGGATGACGGCGCATCATGAAAATCTACAGGCTGACCCTGACAATGTCATGGCAAGCTTGCCGGAGACCGACGTTTTTCACGCCAGCCTCTTTTAGTCCTCGACCGGCGACGTTACGATAAGGAAAAAGTTTCCGATCGGAAACACACCGGCATAACAAAATCGCCGATCCGCAATCAGCAGTGGACGAGCAAGCTGCCTGAAGCCACCCTATAGGCAGGTCAGCCTCGTTATCCCCGGGATGTTTCGCCATCCGTCATCTTGGCATTGAACAGGACATATAATATGAGCCAGATCCCCACTAATCTTCGCTATTCGGACAGTCACGAATGGGTCCAGGACAATGGTGATGGTACGGTCACCATCGGCATTACCGACCATGCCCAGCAGGCCCTTGGCGATGTGGTCTTCGTGGAGCTTCCCGAAGTGGGCAGTACCCTTGCGACAGGCGAAGAGTTCGGTGTGGTCGAGTCGGTCAAAGCCGCCTCGGACCTTTATGCCCCACTGAGTGGTGAAGTCCTGGGCGTCAACACCCTGCTCGAGGATGCCCCTGAAAGCCTCAATGAAAGCCCCTATGACGATGCCTGGCTGATCAAGATTCGTCTGGCAGAACCCGATGAACTCGAATCGCTGATGGACGCTGACAGCTATACCGAGCTTGTTGCCAACGAAGCCAACGACTGATCGCGTTTACCACCAACACCCGAGGCTGACCTCCTCGCTGTTGTCGGAAGGCCGCTCACTCGTTACCGGGTTCTGCAGTGACGCCTTCCGACACCTCATCTTACGGATATCCCATGGCCGCTGATTCTCGCTCGCTGGATGAACTCTTCGCGCATGATGCGTTTATTGCCCGTCATATCGGCATCGATGCCACGGCACGTCACCAAATGCTGGAGACGCTGGGCGCCGATACGATGGCGGACCTGCTCGCGCACGCCATCCCCCAGGACATTCGCATGGAAGGCGAACTGAATCTGGCCGAACCGGTGTCGGAGCTTGAAGCGCTGACGCGCCTACGTCGGGTCATGGGTACCAATCGGGTCATGAAAAATCATATCGGGGCCGGCTATTACGGCACCATCATGCCTGCCGTCATTGCACGCAATGTCCTTGAAAATCCGGGCTGGTATACCGCCTATACGCCGTATCAACCCGAGATTGCCCAAGGGCGGCTCGAAGGCCTGCTCAACTTCCAGCAGATGGTCATGGACATGACCGGCATGGCACTGGCCAATGCCTCATTGCTGGATGAAGCGACTGCCGCCGCCGAGGCCATGGCGCTGTGCAAGCGCTCCAACCGGAAAAATAAAAGCTCGGCATTTTTTGTGGCCGATCACGTGTTCCCTCAGACGCTGGACGTCGTGCGTACGCGTGCTCGCTGGCTGGGTCTTGAGGTCATCGTCGACCGCGCCGACGCACTGGATCAGTACGATGTCTTTGGTGCCCTGCTGCAATATCCGGCTGAAGACGGTAGCGTGACGGATCTCGGAGCGCTTATCGAGCGCGCGCATGAGCGTCACACCATGGTCGCCGTGGCCACCGACCTTCTGGCACTGGCCCTTTTGAAGCCGCCGGGAGAGATGGGCGCCGATATCGCACTTGGCTCCGCTCAGCGCTTTGGCGTGCCCATGGGCTTTGGCGGCCCGCATGCTGCGTTTTTTGCCGTCAACGACGACCTCAAGCGTTCCATGCCCGGTCGTGTCATCGGGGTCTCCCGCGACCGCCACGGCAAACCCGCGCTGCGCATGGCCATGCAGACACGTGAACAGCACATCCGTCGCGAGAAGGCGACCTCCAACATTTGTACCGCCCAGGCGCTGCTGGCCAACATTGCCGGCTTTTATGCGGTCTATCATGGCCCGGACGGTATTCGCACCATTGCCGCCCGCGTTCATCGCCTGACCTGCATTCTGGCAAAAGGCCTGGCCGACAGCGCTGCAAGCGTCGACAACGAGGGCTTTTTCGATACGCTGACGCTGCGTGTTGATGATGTAGCAGGACTTCAGCAGCGTGCTGAAAAGGCCGGGCATAATCTGCGCTATCGTGACGATGGCCGGATAAGCATCAGTCTGGATGAGACCACCACACCGGAAGATATCGACGCCCTTTTCGCCATTTTACTGGGTGACCGGCACGGGCAGGATGTGGCCGCCATCGATGCCACGCTTCAAAATACCGGCGCCCGACTCCCGGCACCCTGCCAGCGCCAGTCGGACTTTTTGACGCATCCGACCTTCTCGCGCTATCACAGCGAAACCGAGATGCTGCGCTACCTGAAGCGGCTCGAAAATCGTGATCTGTCGCTCACGCATGCCATGATTCCGCTGGGCTCCTGCACCATGAAGCTCAATGCCACCACCGAGATGGTGCCGCTGTCCTGGACCGAGTGCGCCGACATTCATCCCTTTGCGCCCGAGTCGCAGGTGTCGGGCTACATGACGATGATTGGTGAGCTGGGGAACTATCTCATTGAAGTCACCGGTTATGATGCCATCTCCATGCAGCCCAACTCCGGGGCACAGGGAGAATATGCCGGGCTTCTGGCCATACGGCGCTATCAGCAGTCGATCGATCAGGGCCATCGGCACATCTGTCTGATCCCGTCATCGGCCCATGGCACCAACCCGGCATCGGCCGCCATGACCAGCATGAAGGTGGTGGTGGTGGAATGTGATGCCAACGGCAATATCGATCTGGAAGACCTGCAGGCGAAGGCTGAAAAGCACAGCGATGAACTCTCGGCCATCATGCTGACCTATCCGTCGACGCATGGTGTTTTTGAAGAAGGTGTTCGCAAGGCCTGTGAGATCGTGCATCAGCATGGTGGACAGGTGTATATCGATGGCGCCAACATGAACGCCCAGGTAGGCCTGTGCCGGCCGGGGGATTATGGCGGTGATGTTTCACACCTCAATTTACACAAGACCTTCTGCATTCCCCACGGTGGCGGCGGCCCCGGCATGGGTCCGATTGGCGTCAAGGCGCATCTTGCCGATTATCTGCCGGGCCATGTCCATCGCACTGATCACACGAGCCTTGAGCCCGGCACTGCCGTCTCCTCGGCCGCCTTTGGCAGCGCCCTGATCCTGCCCATTTCATGGGCCTATATCGTCATGATGGGCGCGCGCGGCCTGCGAGAAGCCAGTGAAGCGGCCATTTTGAATGCCAACTACATGGCCCATCGTCTGAGCGAGCACTACAGCGTCCTCTACCGTGGCCAGAAGGGTCACGTGGCGCACGAGTGCATCATCGATATTCGCCCCCTCAAGGCCGCCAGCGGTATCGACGAAGAGGACATTGCCAAGCGTCTAATGGATTACGGCTTCCATGCACCGACCATGTCCTTCCCGGTGGCCGGCACCCTCATGATCGAGCCGACCGAGTCCGAGTCACGTCAGGAGCTGGACCGCTTCTGTGAGGCCATGATCGCCATTCGCGAAGAGATTCGCGCCGTGGAGCAGGGAAACGTGGCCCGCGACAACAATGTGCTGGTCAATGCCCCGCACACCCAGCGTGACCTGTATCAGGAAAACTGGCCGTTCCCCTACTCCCGGGAACAGGCTGCCTTTCCAACCCCGGCGACAAAAGCCGCCAAGTTCTGGCCCAGCGTCAACCGGGTCGACAATGTCTATGGCGACCGCAATCTGATCTGCAGCTGTCCGAGCATCGATGACTATCGCGACTGATTGACCCTCGCGATTGATCAGCCCTTGGGATACAAAAGGCCGGCACAATGGATGACATTGTGTCGGCCTTTTTGGTCAACACCTGGCGCTGCAGAAGAGGCTTACGCGTTACTGCCCTCGGCAGGCGTTTCGTGGCCATACATGTCGGCAGGCGCTTCGTAGCCATAAAGGGCATTGCGACGCTGCTCGCGAAACTCATCCAGCAACTGCCGGTATCGTCGAGGCAGCTCCGCCCCTCTACGCGTCAGGACATACAGGGACTCATACACCGGTACCGACAGCGGTACTTCCTGAACCTGGCGCTGCCAGGGCGAGGTTTCAAGCACCGCGCGTGATACAACCGTAAAGCCCAGCCCGCGGGCGACCGCGTCCAGCACGACCGCCACATCGTTGGTATAGCCCTTTTGCGGAAAATAACTGATCGAGCGGAACTCGGCAGGATAGTTGTCGCGCAGCACCTGGCTTGCGTTATTCACGCCATTGAAGTAGTTCAGAAATCCCAGAGACAGCAGCTCGTTGATGCTATTGCCACGAAAATCGGCAGGCACTACAAGGCACAGCGGCTCATGGTGCCAGAGCTCATACTCAAGGTCGGGATGACGCGTGATGTCCGTGACGATCCCCAGGTCATGGCGACCGGCCAGAACGTCCTGCACGATTTCAGCATTGAAGGCGAAATTGTAATTGATGGTCAAACCGGTGTTGACCTGCTGATAGCCCAGTGCAAAGGGGTAAAACATCAAGCCGATGCTTGACGGGCTGGCAATCCGACAGTCGCCACTGCTCAGGGACTCATCATCAAGGCCATGGCGAAACTGTTCATGTTCGGCAAACAGGCGAATGGCATAGTCGTAGGCGCGCCGCCCTGCTTCCGTGAGCGTAAAACGACGGCCATGCCGGCGCAGCAGGGTCTTGTCGAGATAGTGTTCAAGCTTGCGGATGTGCTGGCTGACCCCGGGCTGCGTCATTTCCAGCTTATGGGCCGTATGGGTAAAGCTGCCTGTTTCCACCAGCGTGATAAAGGTTTTGAAATACTGGGCATTAAACATGAGACGTTATCAGCTCACTGACGGCCCTGAACGACATGCGCCCGGGCAAACAAAAAATCTTCATTTCTGATCAGATAGATACGGCGTGACCGGCTACCTTATCAGAAAAGACCATGGTCCGCATGAGCTCCTCGGGCTCTCGTGTTAGCATCCCGGGACAGGATTTTTGACACTGCTTGCCATTGGAATCTCCAACATGCCCGACCCCTTTTTAAGACGCGCCGAAGACATTAAAAAGACACTGCTTGCGATGGAATCCGAGGCGCGCGAGGAAGACCTTTTTGCACTGGGCTACATGATTCCGCAGATCGAGCTTGTGCAGGAGATGGCGCAATACGATCCAGAGGACGTAACCAGCGAGGACTTCGATGCCACCTACCGCCAGTGGCTTGAAAGCACCTTTATGGAAGATGCCATGGAAAGCGATGACCGTCAGCGGATCGAGGAACTCTGGCACAGCGCCATGAACCGGGCGGGCTGACCCATGTCGCCAGAGTTTGCCTCTGGCATTTGTTGACTGCAGGAAAAGGACATCAAAGAGGATGAAGGAAGCTACACGGATTTCAGTCACCATTTCTCCGGAAGGCAGTCTGGAAGTGCTCTCTCAGCAGGAGGTCAATCGCCTGCGAGACACTTCATCCAACGGCATGCACGATGTGCTTCGCCGCTGTGCACTGGCCATCCTGAACTACGGCACCATGGTTGATGACAGCTGCAGTGTGCTTGAGGCCTATCACGACTTTGATATTGAAGTCATCCAGCAGGATCGAGGCATCCGTCTAAAGCTTACCAATGCCCCGGCCCATGCCTTCGTGGATGGCAGCATGATTCGCGGCATTCGTGAACTGCTGTCTTCCGTTTTGCGTGACGTGGTTTACGTCTCCAACGAAATTGAAAAACATGGTCGCTTCGATCTCGAATCTGCCGAAGGCATTACCAACGCCGTGTTTCATATCCTGCGCAATGCCGGAGTCATGAAGCCTTCACGTGATCCCAACCTGGTGGTCTGCTGGGGCGGGCACTCCATCTCACGCGAGGAGTACGACTACAGCAAGTCGGTCGGCTATCATCTGGGGCTGCGTGACATGGACATCTGCACCGGTTGCGGGCCGGGCGCCATGAAAGGGCCAATGAAGGGTGCCAATGTCGCACACGCCAAACAGCGTCGTCGCAACAGTCGCTATCTGGGCATTTCGGAGCCTGGCATCATTGCAGCCGAGTCACCCAACCCGATCGTCAATGAACTGGTCATCATGCCGGACATTGAAAAGCGACTCGAGGCCTTCATTCGCGTTGGCCACGGCATCATCATCTTTCCTGGTGGCGTGGGCACCGCCGAAGAGATCCTGTATCTGCTGGGCGTATTGCTGCATCCAGACAATGCCGACATCCCCTTCCCGATCATCTTTACCGGGCCGGCCGGCAGCGCCGACTATTTCCGGCGCATTGATGAATTTATTGCCTTCACGCTGGGTACCGAGGCTCAAAAGTACTATCGCATCATGATTGACGACCCCGTCGGTGTGGCCCGTGCCATGAGAGACGGTATCGAGGAAGTTACTGCCTTTCGCCGCGAGCACCAGGATGCTTTCTACTTCAACTGGCGCCTGGAGATTCCACGAGACTTTCAGCAGCCCTTCACCCCGAACCACGAGTCAATGGCCGGGCTGGCCCTTCATCGTCGCCAGAACGTGCATGATCTGGCCGCCAACCTGCGTCGCGCCTTCTCGGGAATAGTGGCCGGCAACGTCAAGGAGCAGGGCGTACGGGCCATCGAAAAACAGGGTCCTTTCCGCCTGAACGCTGAAAGCGAGCTCATGGCGCCTCTTGATGAGCTGCTGACCTCCTTTGTCGCGCAGGGACGCATGAAACTGCCCGGCAGTGAATACGTGCCCTGCTATACGCTGAACACGTAAAACGTGACCAGACTGCCGGTGGCGCTACTGCTCTGCAGGGCGCCACCAGCCATAAAGTGCATGCAGCAAGAGCCCGATGGTCATGGCTCTGGGCAACCACTGATACCAGTCCTGCGACTGCCCTGTCGCAAGTTGCCAGATCGCCGTTGCCGCCACACCCGCCACCAGCCACAACAAAAGCCGTTTAAGCGCTGTCAACGCTCCCTTCCTGACGCTGCTGGAGGCACGCTGCCATAACAGGGCAGACACGACGACCAGCGCCGCCACGCCCCCACATACCAGTATCAGACGCTCATTGTCGCGAACAATATAGTAACCGGGCGCTGCCATCAGCATGGTCAGGGCAAGTCCCAGCAAAATGGAGATTCGCTCACCGCTGGCCAGCAGACCCTGACGACTCACGAATGCGCCTCCAGCCACTGCTCTGCCCAGGGCAGTGCGGCATCGTCGGCCATGGGCGTTTCCGAGGCGTCTACTTCCAGACGCTCGCCAACACGGCTGGCGCCAAGAGCGGTCAGAAGCTCGTCCAGCTTGCGCCCGGCACCACAGAAACTCTCCTCGTAGCTGCTGTCTCCCATGGCAATCAGGGCATATTGCAGGCCCTGAAGTGACGGGCGCTGTTGCTCAAGGGCACTGCTGAGACCGGTGAAATTGCCCGGATAATCGCCCCGGCCCGTGGTCGAAATGCAAAAAAGCGCCAGATCCGGCCGAGGGTCGACCAGCTTTTCCAGTGTGGGGGTTTCATAAATATCGACACCGTAGCCTGCCGATTCAAACAAGGGCGCTATCTGCTCGGCGACATCCAGCGCGCCGCCATAAACAGTGGCAACATAAATTCCGACATC
Organism: Kushneria sp. Sum13; assembly: GCF_052692355.1. Taxonomy (NCBI): domain Bacteria; kingdom Pseudomonadati; phylum Pseudomonadota; class Gammaproteobacteria; order Oceanospirillales; family Halomonadaceae; genus Kushneria; species Kushneria sp. Sum13. The sequence goes on along the minus strand of NZ_CP199847.1, from coordinate 1,644,431 downwards.
AGGCATGATTTTCGATCACCAGGATTAAATTTGGGAAATGGTAACATAGTGCTTCAGGCGCTTTCCTGGCGAGCAACCTGCAAAAAAGCCCCGCCATGGGCGGGGCTTTTCATGTCATGACAGACGATTGTCATGGCCGTGGATACAGCAGTGGATCAGGCCTTGTCGCGCTCTTCCACCAGAGCCTTGAGCTTCTGCCCGGGACGGAAGGTCACCACGCGACGCGCCGAGATCGGGATCTCCTCTCCTGTCTTGGGATTACGACCAGGCCTTTCACGCTTGTCGCGCAAATCAAAGTTGCCAAAACCTGACAGCTTGACCTGTTCGTTTTCCCTGAGACACCCGCGGATTTCGTCAAAAAACTGCTCGACAAGCATTTTGGCTTCACGCTTTGAAAATCCAAGCGACGTGTGCAGATGCTCTGCCAGTTCAGCCTTGGTCAACGCACTCATTATCCGACATCCTGTAGGAGACAATCTTTAGGAGACAGTATCCCGCCGCCGCATTCAGTTACGCAGCAACGCGCCAAAACGTTCCGAGGAGACCGCTACAATATTGTCAATTGTCTGATTAATTTCAACATCTGTCAGCGTGCGCGAAGGATGCTGCCAGGTCAAGCCCAGCGCCAGGCTCTTGCGCCCCTCTTCCACACCGGCGCCCTGATAGACGTCAAAAAGACGCAGATCCGTTAATGCTTCCCCGGCCTGTTCACGAATGACATCCAGAAGCGACTGTACCGGCAGGCTCTCGTCTACCAGCAGAGCCAGGTCGCGCCTGACTTCCGGATGGCGAGACAGCGGGCTGAATGCTGCCAGCCTGCCCTGCTGCAGGGCCGCCAGCTCAAGCTCGAACACATAGACCTCGGGCTTGATGCCAAGCTGCTCTCTGACAGCAGGATGCAGTGCTCCGACCCAGCCGGCGGGATGCTCACCTCGCAGGATACGGGCACACTGCCCGGGATGAAGCGCTTCATGCTCACCCGGCTCGAAACGCCATTCGCCCTCGACACCCCCCAGTGACAGAAGACGCTCAACGTCTCCCTTGATGTCAAAGAAATCGACGCCTTCCCTGCGGCCCATCCACCCTTCCGGGTCTCGTGTGCCACAGATCATGCCACCCAGCATGGGCGTTTGCGTCAGCGCATCGATCTCGCCGTTGAACACAAGTCCGGTTTCAAAAAGACGAATGCGCTGCTGCTGACGATTGAGGTTGTGCAACAGCGCACGGCTCAAGCCCGCCCATAGACTCGAGCGCATCACGGACATATCGCTGGAAATGGGGTTGGCAAGTGTCGGTGTCACGACATTCGGGTTCAGGGCCTGCTGAAGATCGTCAGACACAAAACTGTAGGTAATGGCTTCTTGATAGCCACCGGCCACCAGATGCTGACGAATGACATCGAGCGAAACCTTCGTGGCATCCTCACGACGTGGCGCCAGACTGGCCTGCGGGTAGCGAACGGGCAACCGGTTATAGCCGTGCACGCGCGCCAGCTCCTCGACCAGATCTTCTTCAAGGCGCACATCAAAGCGCCACGCCGGAGCACTGACGTCCCAGCCACCTGACGCACGAGCCGTCAGGGTCATGCCCAGACGCGTCAGAATATCGCTGATCTCGTCATCTTCAAGCGTCATACCCAGAATACGACTGACGCGCTCGGCGCTCAGACTGATCTGACAGGTATCGGGCAGCGCCTGTTGATCCGTTTGCTCGATGACAGGGCCGGGACGGCCACCGGCAAGCTCGACAAGCAATCCTGTCGCCCGCTCGAGTGCGCGCACCTGCAACGTTGGATCCACACCGCGCTCAAAACGATGGGAAGCGTCCGTGTGCAGACCGTATTGACGCGCCCTTCCAGCAACGGCCAGCGGCGCAAAGAAGGCAGACTCCAGCAGCACATGACGCGTGTCAGAATTGACACCGGAACGCTCTCCCCCCATGACACCGGCAATGGCCAGCGGCCCTTCAGCATCGGCAATCAGGAGGGTATTGTCTTCAAGCGCTACCTTCTGCCCATCAAGCAGGGTCAATGACTCACCGGCGCGGGCATTACGCACTTCGATATGGCCCTGGAGTCGATCCAGATCGAAGGCATGCATCGGCTGTCCCAGCTCAAGCATCACGTAATTGGTAATGTCCACCACAATATCGATGGAGCGCAGGCCGCAGCGACGCAGATATTCTGTCAGCCACAGAGGAGAAGGCGTGCTGACATCAACATCGCGGACAATACGCGCACTGTAGCGTGGGCAGGCACTGGTATTGTCCAGACGAACCTCAAAGCGTTCATCGATCTGCGCTGCCACGGGCGCAATCCCGGGCGTTTTGACTTCAACCCGATTGAGCACACCGATCTCGCGTGCAAGCCCCATAACACTCAGGCAGTCGCCGCGATTGGGGGTAAGATCAACATCGATACTGTGATCATCCAGCCCAAGCCACTGCCTTAAATCCTCACCTATGGGGGCATCGTCCGGCAGCACCCAGATGCCCGGAGACTTTTCCTCGACCAGGCCAAGCTCTGACTCGCCGCAGATCATGCCGTGAGAGGCCACACCCCTTAGTTTGGCTTCCTTGATGGCGAAATCGCCAGGCAGTACAGCACCGGGTCTGGCCAGCGCCACTTTCTGACCGGCGGCCACATTGGGCGCGCCGCACACAACCTGTTGAAGCTGGCCGCTGCCGTCATCGAGCTGGCAGACGCGCAAACGATCAGCATCAGGGTGCTGAGCGGCCTCTTTAACCTGTGCAACCACGACGCCTGAAAACGGGGCGGATACCGATTCAATGGCATCCACTTCCAGCCCTGCCATGGTGATCTGATCGGCAATCGCCTGCACATCCTGCGCCACATCAACCCATTGACGCAGCCACTGTTCGGAAACTTTCATCTTGCCTCGCTATACCGAAACGAATTACTGGAACTGGCGGAGAAAGCGCAGATCGTTATCGAAGAAAAGCCGCAGGTCATTGACGCCATATCGCAGCATCGCCAGACGCTCGACCCCCATACCAAAGGCAAAACCGCTGTAGCGCTTCGAATCTATATCGACGTGGTCAAACACATTGGGATGCACCATGCCGCAACCCATGACCTCAAGCCAACCGGTATGAGAACACACCCGGCATCCCTTGCCACCGCAGTTAACGCACTGAATATCGACTTCTGCCGAGGGCTCGGTAAACGGAAAGTAGGAGGGACGAAAGCGAACATCGAGCCGGTCACGTTCAAAGAAGGCTTTCAGGAAAGCTTCAATGGTGCCCTTGAGATCGGCAAAGCTGACGTTTTCATCCACAAACAGCCCTTCTACCTGATGGAACATGGGGCTATGAGTGAGATCGGAATCGTTACGATAGACACGCCCTGAACACACCAGTCGCACTGGCGGCTCCTGATGTTCCATGGTGCGGATCTGAACCGGAGAGGTGTGCGTGCGCAAGACATGGCGCGCATCGAAATAAAAGGTGTCATGCATGGCGCGGGCAGGATGATGCGCCGGTATGTTCAGCGCCTCAAAGTTATGATAATCGTCCTCGATTTCAGGCCCTTCGGCGATGTCATAACCAATATTGGCAAAACACTGCTCGATACGACGCAGCGTCTGGGTAATGGGGTGCAGACCGCCCGATGACTCCCGCCGACCCGGCAGGGTGACATCCACCTTCTGCTCTGCAAGCCTGGCCGCCATGGCACTGGCTTCCAGCGCCGTCCTTTTGGCATCCAGTGCGGCTTCAACCTGTTGCCTTGCCTGATTGATCACTTCCCCGGCGGCGGGTCGCTCCTGCGCCGGCAGTTTTCCCAATCCTTTCAAAAGGGCAGTCACCTCGCCCTTCTTGCCCAGGTAGCGGACACGAATATCTTCCAGTGCCCTGATATCTTCGGCAGCGTCAATGGCTTCGACTGCCGTCGCTACTACTGTGGAGAGATGCTCCATCCGTCTTGCTCCATGAAAAACGGCAGATTGCAGATACCAGGAAAGCTCTGCACGTTGATCCTGTTATCAGGGATCTGACGATAAATTGTTGCCACACAAAAAAACAAGGGAAGAGCGACGGCTCTTCCCTTGTAGCACTTCGGCAGGTGACATCAAGTCACCAGTACCGTCAGGCAGCCTTGGCTTGCTCGACGATGGAACCGAAAGCCTGCTTTTCGTGAACGGCCAGATCAGCAAGGATCTTGCGGTCGATCTCGATACCGGCCTTTTTCAGACCGTTGATGAAGCGGCTATAGGACATGCCGTGAGTGCGAGCTGCAGCGTTGATACGTGCAATCCACAGTGCGCGGAATTGACGCTTGCGCTGACGGCGGTCGCGGTAGGCGTATTGGCCTGCCTTGATGACCGCCTGCTTGGCAACACGGAAAGTACGTGAACGAGCACCGTAGTACCCTTTCGCCTGCTTCAGAATCTTCTTGTGACGACGACGAGCGACGACACCACGCTTTACACGAGCCATGAAAATCTCCTGACTTCAGTTATTTGAATCGACTTAGATATAAGGGAGCATGCGCTCGATCAAACGACGATCGGCATCATGGATCTGCTTCATACCGCGCAGCTGACGCTTACGCTTGGTCGATTTCTTGGTCAGGATATGGCTGCGAAAGGACTGCTTGTGCTTAAAGCCCTTGGCAGTGCGCTTGAAGCGCTTGGCCGCACCGCTGTTGCTCTTGATCTTCGGCATGAGAATAACTCCGCGCGATATTTTTTAGAAAACCCGAGGCCGGCATGCCATGTCATCCATAATGGCTCGACATGCCCGTTAAACTGCCCACGGATCACTTTTTCCTGGGGGCCAGCATCATGATCATTTGCCGGCCTTCCATCTTCGGACGCGATTCTACAACAGCAAGGTCTTCCAAGTCATGTTCTACACGCTCCATGAGCTTGCGTCCGATATCCTGGTGTGCCATTTCACGACCACGGAATCGCAACGTGACCTTGCCCTTATCGCCTTCCTCAAGGAAACGCGTCAAATTCTTGAGCTTGACCTGATAATCACCTTCATCAGTGGCCGGCCTGAATTTGACTTCCTTGATCTGGATCTGCTTTTGCTTCTTCTTCTGAGCAGACTTCTGTTTTTTCAGTTCGAACTGATGCTTGCCGTAATCCATGATCTTGCAAACGATCGGATCGGCATTGGATATCTGCACGAGATCAAGCCCAGCTTCTTCAGCCTTGGCAAGCGCCTCATTCATGGGCACAACACCCAGCTGCTCGCCCTCGCTATCGATAAGCCGAACTTCATCCGCACGAATACGGTCATTTATGGGTGCGCGCTTTTCCTGAGGGCGCCCACGTTGGTTATTTCGCTTGATCGTCAAGTCTCCATTGCTGAAAAGGAATGCTGCTATCTACGCTCGGTATCGAGTCTGGCAAGAAATTCGGGAACTGTCATGGTCCCCAGATCCTCACCGGTCCGCGTTCGGACAGCAACGCTATTTGACTCCACTTCCTTATCGCCGACTACCAGCAGATAAGGCACTTTCTGGAGTGTATGCTCACGAATTTTAAAACCGATCTTCTCATTCCTCAAGTCTGACTTGACACGAAGACCAGCTTGTTGCAATTGCTCGGTCAGCGACGAGGCATAAGACGCCTGCGCATCGGTGATATTAAGCACAACGATCTGCTCTGGAGAAAGCCACAGAGGCAAGGCGCCCGCATGATGCTCCAGCAGGATACCGATAAAGCGCTCGAAGGAACCAATAATGGCACGGTGCAGCATGACCGGTGTATGACGATTGCCATCTTCACCTACATATTGCGCACCAAGACGGCCGGGCATCATGAAGTCAACCTGCATGGTGCCTACCTGCCACTCCCGGCCCAGACAGTCACGCATATGGTACTCGATCTTGGGACCATAAAAGGCGCCCTCTCCCGGCAGCTCCTGCCAGGTGACGTCACAGGCCGTCAGTGCCGCGCGCAGCGCACCCTCGGCCTTGTCCCAATCTTCATCACTGCCGATACGCTTTTCAGGGCGCAGTGCAATCTTGACGTCGATATCGCTGAAGCCAAAATCTTCATAGACCTTGAGCGCCTGGCGGTGGAAATCGGTCACCTCAGGCTCAATTTGACGCTCTGTACAGAAGACGTGACCGTCATCCTGAGTAAAGGCACGCACTCGCATGATGCCATGCAACGCGCCCGAAGGTTCGTTGCGATGACAGCCACCAAACTCGCCGTAGCGAATGGGCATTTCGCGATAGCTGTGCAGGCCGGAATTAAATACCTGAACATGTCCCGGACAGTTCATCGGCTTGAGCGCATACTCGCGCTTTTCCGACTCGGTAAAGAACATGTTTTCCGAATAGTTGTCCCAATGACCGGACTTTTTCCAGAGACTGACGTCCATGACCTGCGGGCAGCGAATCTCCTGATAGCCGCCACTGTGATACACGCGACGCATGTACTGCTCGACTGCCTGCCAGATGGCCCAGCCTCGCGGGTGCCAGAAGACCATACCGGGCGACTCTTCCTGCTGATGGAAGAGATTAAGCTGTCGGGCAAGCTTGCGGTGGTCGCGCTTTTCCGCTTCCTCAAGCCGTTTCAGATAGGCATTCAACTGCTTCTTGTCCGCCCAGGCCGTGCCATAAATGCGTGTCAGCATGGTATTGGAGGCATCGCCGCGCCAATAGGCGCCGGCCAGCTTTAGAAGCTTGAAGGACTTGAGATGCCGGGTATTGGGAACGTGAGGTCCCCGGCACATGTCCGTGTATTCCTTGTGATGATAAAGACGAATGGTCTCGCCTGCTGGAATACGGGAAACGATATCCTGCTTGTAGGGTTCGTCTCTGGCGACAAAAGCCTCCATGGCCTGATCGCGGTCGACGTATTTCCTGTCAACGTCATACCCTTCGTCGATCAGTTCGCGCATGCGCTTTTCGATCTTTTCCAGATCATCGCTTGAAACAGACTGCCCAAAATCGATGTCGTAATAAAAGCCGTCATCAATGACAGGACCAATGGCCATTTTGGCTTCGGGGTACAGCTGTTTGACGGCATGTCCAATGAGATGCGCACAGGAGTGGCGAATAATCTCGAGCCCTTCCTGGTCCTTCGCAGTCACGATGGCAACGGTTGCGTCATGGTCGACAATGTCGGCCGTGTCGACCAGCTGGCCATCGATTTTACCGGCAATGGCCGCTTTTGCCAGACCGGCACCGATGGACTCGGCGATTGCCATAATGGATACGGGAGATTCGAATTGACGCTGGCTACCGTCAGGAAGCGTGACGACGGGCATAGGAGTTCCTTCCTTTTTCAGTGGTGACCGCTACCAGGAGTCACTTGAGGTATTACATTGTCAGCACGACGCAGGGAATGCGCCATGGAACTGGCAGGCGTGAGGCAAGCTATAAGCCGGCATGCAAACTAACAAAGAGTGACGAATGACGTCCAGCTAATAACTGAACATTGCTGCAGTCGTTGGTATCTGACACACAGCATTTATATAAAATCATATAAAAAAAGAGGGCGCCGAAGCGCCCTCTTTGGTCAGGTGCAGATCAGTAAAATTTACTGAGCGCTGGCACCGTTCTGACCAGTACGATCCATGACCTGACCATCGTCACCCAGCGGGTGTACTTCAGTACGACGGTTTTCTGCGCGGCCTTCAGCAGTATCGTTGCTGGCTACCGGACGCTCTTCACCAAAGCCGAGAGCTTCCATACGATCAGCGGAAACGCCCTGAGAAGTCAGGTAGTCACGTACGGACTCTGCACGACGCTGAGACAGGTTCTTGTTGTAGGAAGCGCTACCAACGGAGTCGGTGTGGCCTTCCAGACGAACGCGAACCTGTTCGTTGCTGTTCAGCTTCTCTGCAACGTCGTTGAGCGTCTGCTCGGCGTTGGAGGTCAGCTTGGCGGAGTCAAACTCGAAGTTGACGTCGCGCAATACCAGTGCTGCCGGGCAGCCCAGTGCATTGACCTGAGTACCGGCCGGGGTATCCGGGCACTGATCCTGATAGTCCGGAACGCCGTCACCATCGGAATCCAGCGGGCAGCCGCGTGAATCGACTTCTACACCAGCCGGAGTACCCGGGCACTGGTCGAGATAGTCCGGCACGCCGTCACCGTCAGTATCGATCGGGCAGCCCTTGGCATCAACGGCAACGCCGGCAGGTGTACCCGGGCACTCATCACGAGAATCCGGCACGCCATCGTTGTCAGAATCCATTTCACGGCTATCGCCACCCGAGCAAAGCAGGGCACCTGCTGTTGCACCGGCAGTTGCGCCGACGGCAGCACCGGTCTCTTCATCGTCATTGCTGCTGACACCGTAACCGAGGCCACCACCGATCAGGCCACCAGCCAGACCGCAGACGAAAGGAGAAGAGTACCAGGAATCGCCGCTGGAAGAAGCGCCAGAGGATTGAGAACCTGAGCTGGCGCAGCCAGCGAGACCCATTACGAGAGCAGATCCCAGCAGCAAGCCAGTTGTTGATTTATTCATGCAAGACTCCTTCTTTTTTGCAACGCTAGGGCAACGATGTTGTTACTAAGCGGTTCCGAGTATAGGCAACGCCAACAGCTCTAGAAAGTTTTTCTTCTACTGCCAGAAAAAGCACGCGAGAGGCATTGGAACACGCTATTGACCACCCTGCTTTGGTCACTCGAAACAACTACACGATGCCATGATGAAAAACGCGTCACAGGCAATCCATTGTGACGTATTCGAACACTGTTTTCGCACTGAAAGCGATGAAAGTCAAACGCTGTTTATTGCATTGATTAAATTTCAGGTTAATTGTTTCGAACTTCAAAAAAATAAATCATGCCCTGAATATACTTTATCGATGCGCCAGAACGTTATCCGTTCGACCTACCAACTTGCGCGCAGCCTGAAGAATAGCCGTTTCGTGTTCGTTGACAACCTGCAGTCTATGCCGGTCTTCCTGCATTCTTTCGCGCGCCGTCAGTGCCGAGCGCGCCTGATGGGTATGCAAATGCGAGGCGCTATCGCTGACCTGCGCAATCACTGCCAGTTCATCATCCTTCCACCAACCGGTATCAAGAATATCGATAATGACCCGGGCGCGCAGACATCCTTCCATGAGGTCCATCTGGCCTTCCTGCATGGCCCGACCTATAACGTTGAGATTGGACAGGCACTGATATTCGGCTTGTGCCTGCTCCTGAACCTGATGCTCTCGACGTCGACGCAGCTCGCGGGACATGCGCCAGATGATCAACAGTAAAACGCCGACAATCACCAGTGCCATGCATAAAAGCGTCATTGCCCAGATGTGTGACACGATAAATATCCCTCCTCAGTATTGGTCTGCCGATACATCTCATGAAGACTGCACTGATAGGCATGCATTCAAAGGCAAATAGTCACAGGGGAACAGCATTGGCAACACGTCAGTTTATTCAGCGCCTAATGCCTTGAACTCGGCAATCAGTTTTTCCTGCTGCTGCTTATGGGAATAGTTTCTTGCAAGTACTGATAATTCCTCGCTCAACACATGGCGCCTGTCACTGTTCTCAAGAAGCTCATGGGCATTTTGTGCCCATTTCCGAGTATCCATGGCGTCGAGTACAAGTTCCGGATAGCGATTTTCCAGAATCTCGGCACACCCGACGCCGGATGAAAGCATGACCGGCGTACCGCATGCCATGGTCTCCAGTGCAACGCGTCCAAATTCTTCGATGTGTGCAGGCAACATAAAAATATCCAGTGCCCCGTACAATTTCTCCACTTCGCTTACGGTAGAGCGCCAGATAAACCGCTCGGCAATACCAAGCCTTTGAGCCAAATGCTGGAACGAAGATGCATCATCCTTGCCAACAACAAGAAAACGACAGCGGTCAGGCAGCATTTGATCAAGCTCGGCGGCCAGCTTCACAAAGCCTTCAACATTACGTTTTGTGAAATTGCCCGAAGTGACCACCCCTACCAAAAAATCATCGGGTGCCACGCCCAGAGACTGACGAACATCTTCTCTGCCAGCATGGGCTCGCTCCGGGTTGAACTGCGCGGGATCATAACCGGGATAGCTGATATCGATTCTGTCAGGCGCGATGTCGTAACGGGTTATCAGATCGTTGCCCATCATTTTTGAATTGACGGCAACTCGACGAAAGCGCTTGCCCCTGAGCACATGATCATGGATGGCAGCCACTTCATGATGCTCTGGCAGCGCACGCCCATGTATGGCCTGACTCGCCAGATGCACACAGTTATGCAGATACACCACATCAGGCGTTTCCACATCGCCATGGCTGATCAGCAGAGCCGGTGAATGTCGACTCACCCATGTCTGAACACGACGATTGAACCAGAATCGACGGCGTGCCCCCTTGAATGGCCAACGCCAGGTTTTCACAAGTTTTGCACCCGCACGCTCTACCAGAGCGGCATTACCTCTCTCAGCGATGATCACGACCTGATAGCCCAGGGCGATCAATGCGGCCGTCTGTTCAAGTGCATTGCGACTTGCACCGGTACTTTTTTCTACCTGGCGGATGGCTATGGCGGCCAGAGGTCTTGCATGTTCCGTCATTTGAAAGGCACTCAAACAGCATTATCAGCGAAGATGTTTTCACTGGCAGTAATGAACATCCACCGCGCCGACACCTGCGTCAGCGCATTGGCGCCAGTGCCCGGCCACTATGCATGACCGGTTGGCCATCATGGTAACACCAGGCTTTTCCCGGACCACTCATTCGCTTGTGGCCCCAGATTGGGTCACGTCATGCCCCCCGAATCATGAGGGCTTTAATCACGATACCCATTGGGGTTTTTCTGTTGCCAGCGCCAGGTATCTGCCATCATTTTTTCAATACCAAACTCGGCTGTCCAACCAAGTACCTCTTCGGCATGGGCCGGGTCGGCGTAACAACGTGCGATATCACCGGCACGCCGAGGATGAAACTCATAGGCGACTTTCCGGTCACTTGCCTTTTCAAAGGCCTGCACGACTTCAAGTACGCTGTAACCCTTGCCGGTTCCAAGGTTGAAGGTATGCACTCCATCATGTCTGGACAGATACTCAAGCGCCTTCAAATGCCCTTGCGCCAGATCCGTGACGTGGATGTAGTCGCGAACGCCCGTGCCATCAGTAGTGTCATAATCATTGCCAAATACAGACAGCACTTCGCGGCGACCGATCGCCACTTGGCTGACAAAGGGCACCAGGTTATTGGGGATGCCGTTGGGGTCTTCACCGATCATGCCGCTGTCATGGGCACCGACCGGGTTGAAATAGCGCAGTACGGAAATGCGCCACTGCGGATCCGAGACAGCAAGGTCCTGCAGAATCTCTTCGACCATCAACTTGGAGCGGCCATAGGGATTGGTCGCCGCAGTGGGGAAATCTTCATTGATAGGGACCGATGACGGGTCGCCATAAACGGTGGCAGAGGAGCTAAACACCATTTTCCTGACGCCAGCACGTGACATGGCACCGCAAAGGACAAGCGTGCCGTTGACATTGTTATCGAAATAATCGAGCGGCTTTTGAACGCTTTCCCCTACAGCCTTGAGCCCGGCAAAGTGAATGACCGAGTCAATCTCGTGCTGGCCGAAAACATCATCGAGCAATGAGGCGTCCCGAATGTCCCCTTCAATCCATTGCACTTCCTTGCCTGTCAGTGCATTGACTCTTTCCAAGGATTTTTTATTGGCATTGCAAAAATTATCCAACACCAATACGTCCTGACCTGCTTCCAGCAGCGCCAGCACCGTATGCGAACCAATATAGCCTGCTCCTCCGGTGACAAGAATCATTTGTCCTCCCCTTGATGTGTGAGTCAATAAGATGGCTGGATGCACAATGATTGTGCACAAAAAATCGATGGTCATGGTCGACGAAAGGGGCAAATACAATCGTCTTATACTTCATTATAAACATGAATAAAGACGAGGGTTTATGCTGACCCATCGGTTATTCGCGCGTCTTCCGTTTTCCTGTTCTGATACCGAGAAAAAACAATGCCCGATACAACGACCGATACCGACCAGCCCTCCTCAGGCAAGGCACCTGTCATCGGCCTTTGGCTGGGCCTGCTATGGGTTTTGATGGTATTGATTATACCCGCGCCACAAGGCATGTCGGGTAGCGCCTGGCACTGTATTGGTCTGGCGCTTCTGATGGCCACGTGGTGGTCTACAGAAGCCATTCCCATTCCGGCGACCTCACTGCTGCCCATCATTCTGGCCCCTGCCATGGGCATCGGGAGCCTTAAAGACGTTACTTCGGCCTATGCAGATCCCATCATTTACCTCTTTTTGGGTGGCTTCCTGCTGGGTCTGGCCATGCAGCGCTGGAATCTGCATCGTCGCATTGCATTGCGAATCCTGATTATTGTGGGGTCTGACCCCAAACGCCAGATTGGCGGGTTCATGCTGGCCACGGGATTTATCAGCATGTGGGTTTCCAATACGGCAACAGCCATCATGATGCTGCCTATTGGTACCTCTGTCATCGCCCTGCTCTCTACCAGCAATGAAAGCGAAGTACGTCGATACGCAACGACCCTGCTACTGGCAATCGCCTATTCCGCCAGTATCGGCGGGGTTGCCACATTAATAGGCACACCGCCCAATGCGCTGCTGGCCGGCTATCTGTCCAATAACCAGAATATCGATATTGGCTTTGCTCAATGGATGATCGTTGGCTTGCCGGTATCCATTGCCATGATGCTTCTGGCCTGGTGGTGGCTGACCCGGGAAGGCTTTGATCTTGGGCAGGACGATGCCGGTGACAACCTTTTGAAAGAAGAACTGGCCAAACTGGGCGCCATGAGTTCGGCCGAAAAAAGGGTCGGCATTGCCTTTCTGGTCGCCGCTGCTGCCTGGATTGTTCGTCCCCTTCTCAACAATCTTGGTCTTGACTGGCTCAGCGATACCACCATTGCCATGACAGTGGGCATTGGCCTCTTTTTGACGCCGTCGGGCACCAGCAAAAAAGAAAAGCTCATGGACTGGGAAAGCTCAGCATCGCTCCCCTGGGGCGTACTGCTGCTATTCGGTGGCGGACTGGCGCTGGCCGGCATTATTCAGAGCTCAGGACTTGCGTCCTGGATTGCAGAGCAGCTTTCGCTGTTTTCGGTTCTCCCGCTGATCGGGCTGATTGCCATTGTCGTACTGGTGATCATCTTCCTGACAGAAGTCACCTCCAACACCGCCACCGCTGCCGCCTTTTTGCCGTTGCTGGGCGCACTGGCCATTTCTCTGGGGCTCTCGCCACTGCTAATTACCGTGCCAGCGGCGATCGCTGCAAGCTGCGCCTTCATGATGCCTGTCGCAACCCCCCCCAACGCTATCGTGTTCGCAACCGGCCAGATGAAAATTCAATCCATGATTCGCGCCGGCCTGTTTTTGAATCTTGCCGGCACCGTCATCATCACACTGCTGGTATATATGCTTGTGTCCCTGCTCTGGTAAGCGCCTGACTACCCAATCAAAAAAGCCGTCTGCTGCTGGCAGACGGCTTTTTTATATGACAGCTTTTTATTGTTGTTAGAAACAGACGTTCACTCCCTTTCGCCGCGGGCACAAAAGGAGGTCATTTCACGTAAAGAACAGAAACCCCTTAATGATCAAGGCATTGGCGATATCGATCAAAAATCCACCGACAACCGGGACAATAATGAAGGCCAGCCGTGAAGGGCCGAATCGTTCGGTTACCGCCTGCATGTTGGCAATGGCGGTGGGCGTCGCGCCCATGGCAAAACCGCAGTTGCCTGCCACCAGAACAGCAGCATCATAGCCGCCCCCCATGACCCTGAAGGTCACCTGCGTGGTATAGAAAAAGACCAGTGCCACCTGCACCATCAAAATAACCAGCATGGGCAGAGCGAGATTAGCGAGATCCCATAGCTTGAGGTTCATCAGCGCCAGCGCCAGAAACACGGAAAGCGCCACGTTACCGACCGTGTTATTGGCATCATCATTGACATGGTAAATCCGGCTGATGCGGAGCACATTGCCGATAATCACGCAGGAAAACAGCACCCATACGAAGGTCGGCAGGCTGAACGGCGTATTTTCAAGGACGCCATGAAAAAAGGTGCCGGCCACAAGCCCTGCAAAGAGACAGCACAGCACACGAATCATGCTGCCCACGTCAGTTCGTTCATCCTTGCCAGCAAGATCAGCGACATCGGCCTGATCATCACTTTCAATTTTCATCCCCTTTTTCCGGGCCCGTCGAATCAAAAATGACGCTGTAGGCCCGCCCACCAGAGAGCCAAACACCAGCCCGAATGTTGCCGCAGCCATTGCCAGCGCCATGGCACTTTCAACCCCATAATTGTTGGTGAACACCTCGGCCCACGCCGCCCCGGTGCCGTGCCCTCCAGACATGGTGATCGACCCACCAAGCAGCCCCATTACGGGTGACAAGCCAAACAGGGTGGCAATACCGACCCCTACGATGTTTTGCAATATCAGCAGGCCCACCACGAGCGCGAAGAAAATCAGCAATTTCGAGCCACCAGCACGGATCAGACCGAAATTGGCGGAAAGGCCGACCGAGGCGAAAAAAACCAGCATGAAGGGTTCCTGAAGGCCACCAAAAAAGGTGATTTCGATCCCAAAACCCCGCAATGCGGTGACCACAAGCGTGGCAAGAAGGCCACCAACCACCGGTACCGGTATATTGAATTCACGCAGAAAGCGCACATGCTTGACGCACTGCTGGCCAAGCACCAGCACCACAATGGCGATAAAGAGCGTCGTTATGGGACCCGGCGTCATAATGATTCCTGTAAGTTATTGATGTCACACACTGCAACGCCAGAAAGGCAGGCCCGAGTATAAGTCATGCGCCCCTTTCGGACCCAGCCTCATGGATGATGCCTGCGGTTTCGCGATTCTTCACTCCATGCAAAACAGGATTCTGCTTCGATTAAACCCTTGTTCCCAGAGTACAGGGTCTCTTCTTGTTAAATACGATTTTGCTCATATTCATCGATCAGTCATGACATAAAAAAGGATCGCCGCTTGCGCGGCGATCCTTCTATTCATTACCTGTCAGCAATCACTCCTGCTAAAAGGTTTCCCACTCATCGGCATCACTGGTGGCAGCAGGTGCCTTGTAGTTCTGGCTCTTTGCCGGTGTTTTAAGCTCGGTAGAAGCTCTGGGGGCCGTCGAATGCTTTGAAGCAGCCGATGTCGACGGTTTATGGCCAACCGACCTTTCCATGATCCGACTGGCGACCGGCACGGTAGAGTGCCCCATTGCCGAGCGATTGGAGACCTTGAAAAATGCCACCTGTTCACGCAGGACCCGTGCACTGTGTTCCATCGAACGGCTCGCTGCGGCCGCTTCTTCTACCAGTGCGGCGTTCTGCTGGGTCACGCTGTCCATCTGAGAGATGGCCTGGTTGACCTGATCGATACCGGTGGACTGTTCACGGCTGGCCGCGGCAATCTCGGCCACGATGTCGGTCATCTTGTTGATGCTTTCAACGATACCACCCAGCGTCTGACCCGAACGGTTGACCAGTTCGGCACCGTTGGCCACCTTGGCCACGCTGTCATTGACCAGTGTCTTGATCTCGCGGGCAGCGTCGGCGCTGCGGCTCGAAAGCGTTCGCACTTCACTGGCCACGACCGCAAAACCGCGGCCCTGCTCACCGGCACGAGCCGCTTCTACCGCCGCGTTGAGGGCCAGCAAATTGGTCTGAAAGGCGATCGAGTCGATCAGCCCGACAATCTCGGCAATCTTCTGGCTCGAGGTGCTGATGTCATTCATGGCCAGCGTCGTCTGCTCGACCACCTGACTGCCGTCGCGGGCCTGCTGGCGCACATTGAGCGCCAGCTGATTGGCCTGAGCGGCGTTGTCGGCGTTCTGTTTGACGGTCGAGGTCATCTCTTCCATCGACGCCGCCGTTTCTTCAAGGCTTGCGGCCTGTTCCTGGGTACGACGTGACAGGTCATCGTTGCCGGACGCAATCTGGCTGGAGGCAGAGCCCACCGACTCGGCATTGACGCGGACATCGTTGACCACATGGGCGAGCTGCTTTTGCATGGCGCCCAGACTGTGCAGCAGGGTGGCGAACTCGTCATGACCCTTCGCTTCGATATGATTGTCCAGATCGCCCTGAGCGATGGATTCGGAGACTTCACTGGCCCGCTTGAGTGGGGCCATAATGCCGCGAATCAGTACCCAGGCAATCACCGTCATGAGCACCAGTGCCAGTACAATGGCAGCAATAATGATGCCGATGGATTGCGAAGCCGCTGCGATGCCATTGCCGTAAGACTGTTCGGCCTGTTCGGCATTGATTTTCAAAAGGCTTTCAAGCTCTTTCGATAAGGCTTCGAAATTCTCGCGCGTTTGCTGAATGGTCGGGGTAAATCCGAACTCCCCCTGACTCATGTCGCGGTTTACCTGCTGATACAGTGTCCAGTAGGCCGTCAACAAGGGTGCAAGCCTGTCGGCTATAGCCCTTTCTTCCGGTGAGGTCACCTGTGTGGTGCTGTATGTCTGCCAGAGTCGATCCGTATCGTTTTTATACTTCTGTTCATACTCACTCAAAACCGTAACTCCGCTTTGAGGATTTCTGTCTGCGCGCACCTTGAAAGAGTCAATTCGGGACCAGCTGATGTTTTTTCTAATATCGGAAAGATTTTGCAAGGGCAAAACATTGGTCTTGTAGACCGATTCCAGATTGCGGTTGCTGAGTTTCATGCCGAACACACCAGCAGTGCCAATAACCACCATGAAAATGCCCATGACGACCATGGTCGCCACAAGCTTGTATTTCACACTACGATTTAGCCCAAACATTTGGACCCACTCCCCGATGGCTTCGAAAGGTTAATAACGACCTGGTGGGTCGAGTGACCTTTATAACGGCAAACTCTGGCGTAACCTGAGGGCTCCAAAATCCCTTTTAAAAAAAAGGCCGCCCGAAGGCGGCCTCTGATACTGAACTGGATTTGCCATCCACTAGAAGGTTTCCCACTCATCGGCATCGCTGGTGGCCGCGGGTGCCTTGTAGCTCTGGCCCTTTGCCGGCGTTTTAAGCTCGGTAGAAGCTCTGGGGGCCGTCGAATGCGTTGAAGCAGCCGATGTCGACGGTTTATGACCAACCGACCTTTCCATGATCCGACTGGCGACCGGCACGGTAGAGTGCCCCATTGCCGAGCGATTGGAGACCTTGAAAAATGCCACCTGTTCACGCAGGACCCGTGCACTGTGTTCCATCGAACGGCTCGCTGCGGCCGCTTCTTCTACCAGTGCGGCGTTCTGCTGGGTCACGCTGTCCATCTGAGAAATGGCCTGATTGACCTGATCGATACCGGTGGACTGTTCACGGCTGGCCGCGGCAATCTCGGCCACGATGTCGGTCATCTTGTTGATGCTTTCAACGATACCACCCAGCGTCTGACCCGAACGGTTGACCAGTTCGGCACCGTTGGCCACCTTGGCCACGCTGTCATTAACCAGTGTCTTGATCTCGCGGGCAGCGTCGGCGCTGCGGCTCGAAAGCGTTCGCACTTCACTGGCCACGACCGCAAAACCGCGGCCCTGCTCACCGGCACGAGCAGCTTCTACCGCCGCGTTGAGGGCCAGCAAATTGGTCTGAAAGGCGATCGAGTCGATCAGCCCGACAATCTCGGCAATCTTCTGGCTCGAGGCGCTGATGTCATTCATGGCCAGCGTCGTCTGCTCGACCACCTGACTGCCGTCGCGGGCCTGCTGGCGCACATTGAGCGCCAGCTGATTGGCCTGAGCGGCGTTGTCGGCGTTCTGTTTGACGGTCGAGGTCATCTCTTCCATCGACGCCGCTGTTTCTTCAAGGCTTGCGGCCTGTTCCTGGGTACGACGTGACAAGTCATCGTTGCCGGACGCAATCTGGCTGGAGGCAGAGCCCACCGACTCGGCATTGACGCGGACATCGTTGACCACATGGGCGAGCTGCTTTTGCATGGCGCCCAGACTGTGCAGCAGGGTGGCGAACTCGTCATGACCCTTCGCTTCGATATGATTGTCCAGATCGCCCTGAGCGATGGATTCGGAGACTTCACTGGCCCGCTTGAGCGGCGCCATGATGCCGCGAATCAGTACCCAGGCAATCGCCGTCATGAGTATTAGTGCCAGCACAATGGCAGCAACGATGACCCCGATGGATTGCGAAGCCGCTGCGATGCCATTGTTATAGGAAAGCTCTGACTGCCGGGCGTTGAGCTTTAAAAGGGTCTCCAGCTCTGCCGACAGGCTTTCGAAATTCTCGCGCGTTTGCTGAATGGTCGGGGTCAATTCGAATATCCCCTGACTCATGTCACGCCCTACCTGCTGATACAGGGTCCAGTAGGTCGTCAGCAATGGGCCCAGTTTGTCAGCAACCGCTCTCTCATCTGGCGAAGTCACCTGTGTGGTGCTGTACGTCTGCCAGAGGCGGTCCGTGTCATTTTTGTACTGCTGTTCATAACTGCTTAAAAGTGTGGCGGCAGTCTGGGGATTCCTGTCAGCCCGTGCCTTGAAAGAGTCAATTCGGGACCAGTTAATATTTTTTCGAATGGCGGCGAGATTCTGCATGGGCAGAACGTTGGTCTTGTAGACGGACTCAAGATTGGCATTGCTGCGCTGCATGCCAAATACGCCGGCAACCCCGATAATGACCATGAACACCCCCATGACAATCATGGTGGCCACAAGCTTGTATTTCACACTTCGATTCAGGCCGAACATGCTGACCACTCCCGAGTAATCAAAAGGGACGGCCTGAAGGCCGCTTGAGACTTATAACGGCTGTAGAGAAGGCTTCTGAAGTTAATCCGGCTTTCTTGAAAAATATAAAGCCGCCCATATGGGCGGCCCTGGCCGGCGAAGGTTTCGAATCGTTTAAAAGGTCGCCCACTCATCTTCGTGCTCAACTTCAGTCTTGCGAAGCGGAGCTGTTTTCTTCGCAGCGGTGGCTGGACGCTTTAATGACCCTTGTGCCTTATCGGCATATTCATGGCTCATAAGTCCTGGAGCCGAT
The DNA here is from genome assembly GCF_052692355.1 of Kushneria sp. Sum13. NCBI lineage: Bacteria > Pseudomonadati > Pseudomonadota > Gammaproteobacteria > Oceanospirillales > Halomonadaceae > Kushneria > Kushneria sp. Sum13. Next base: position 1,625,485 of record NZ_CP199847.1, on the reverse strand, counting down.
GCCAGGGCATGTGTTGCCTGGCCCTGATCCACCTTGAAGAATGCGACCTGCTCACGAAGCACCCGCGCACTGTGTTCCATCGAACGACTGGCTGCGGCCGCTTCTTCCACCAGCGCGGCATTCTGCTGAGTCACGCTGTCCATCTGCGAGATGGCCTGATTGACCTGCTCGATACCGGTCGACTGTTCACGGCTGGCTGCGGCAATCTCGGCCACGATGTCGGTCATCTTGTTGATGCTCTCGACGATACTGCCCAGCGTTTGGCCTGACCGGTTCACCAGCTCGGCGCCATTGGACACCTTGGCCACGCTGTCATTGACCAGCGCCTTGATCTCTCGGGCAGCGTCGGCACTGCGGCTTGAAAGCGTGCGTACCTCGCTGGCCACGACCGCAAAACCACGGCCCTGCTCACCGGCACGTGCAGCTTCGACCGCCGCATTAAGAGCCAGCAGGTTAGTCTGGAAGGCAATCGAGTCGATCAGCCCGACAATTTCGGCAATCTTCTGGCTTGAGGTACTGATGTCATTCATGGCCAGTGTTGTCTGCTCGACCACCTGACTACCGTCGCGGGCCTGCTGGCGCACATTAAGCGCCAGCTGATTGGCCTGAGCGGCGTTATCGGCGTTCTGTTTAACGGTCGAGGTCATCTCCTCCATCGACGCCGCCGTTTCTTCAAGGCTTGCCGCCTGTTCCTGGGTACGACGTGACAGGTCATCGTTGCCGGAGGCAATCTGGCTGGAGGCAGAGCCCACTGACTCGGCATTGACGCGGACATCGTTGACCACATGAGCGAGCTGCCTTTGCATGGCGCCCAGGCTCTGCAGCAGGGTGGCGAACTCATCGCGACCCTTTACCTCGATATGATTGTTCAAATCGCCCTGGGCGATGGACTCTGACACTTCACTGGCCCGCTTGAGCGGCGCCATGATGCCGCGAATCAAAAGCCAGGCGATCGTGCCCATGGCCAGAAATGCGACCCCGATCACCATCAGGATTGAAACAAAAGACACATGCGAACTTTGATTGCTGGCGACATAAGCCCCTTCTGCTTCTGCCACATTAGTGCTGAGCGCGCTGGCCACACCATTGGCAACCATTTGAAAGGTATCGCGGAACTGCGTCATGTCCTCAGGAGTAGGAAAGACGCCGCCAGCCATGTTACGCAGAAACTGATCATAGTTTTGCCAATATGCGGCCAGCGCCGGCGTAATATTAGCCGCAAGCGCCTGCTCTTCAGGTGAATCAATAAACTGAGAGGTATAGGTTTTCCACTGCTGGTTGCTTTTTTCCTGATAATCGCTGTTATAGCGAGAGAGCAGTTCGCGGGCCGAGTTAGCGTTTTCATCGATCTGGATACGCATGAAATCAACCCGAGAGGCATAAAGATTGGATCTCACGCTTGCCAAAGTCTGCATGGGAAGAACGTTTTTACTATAGACGTACTCAAGATTGTGATCTGCCGACTTCATGCCGACGATACCGGCGACACCAATGACCAGCATGAAGAGCGCTGTCATGATGACATTGCCTATCAATTTATATCTGACGCTACGATTCAGGCCCAGCATGATAGGATTCTCCAGGAAAGAGGGGGTGCCTCGGATGCTGTAATTCCTATCGACCTGCTGTCAGCGCTGCTTGATAAAACGGGCTATATTAATATTTATTAAAATAATGACCCTGATAGTTTTAACCTGGATGCTGCTGGGATAAACGTCATAACGTCCGACAGCTCACCACATGATTCGAAGCTCCCCGGGCTAACCGGCATGACCTGTTGCCTCATGCTGTGACGCTTTCTTCACCGACATTAGAAAAAATGGACACCATGAAATGAGCAGCCTTCACGCACTCAGGGGCATGACCCTGCACTTCAATGATGATCCAGGAACAAGCGATGAGCCCCGTGCAGGCAGTGTGGAATATCATCAGGATGGCCTGATCCTGATTCAGGAAGGACGCATACTCAAAAGCGGCCCGGCGCAGACGCTTCTGGAAACACTACCCAAGGGTACGCCCATCGAGCACTGGCCGGATCAACTGATCATGCCGGGCTTTATTGATCCCCACCTTCACTACAGCCAGCTGGATATTACGGCCTCCTACGGCCGCCAGCTGCTGGACTGGCTCAATACCTACACGTTTCCGGAAGAGTGCCGTTTCAGCGACCGTGCCTACGCCGACGAAATCGCCAAAGCCTTCATGGAACAGCTTCTGGCCAATGGTGTCACCACGGCGTTGGCCTTTTGTACCAGCCACCCTTCCTCCGTTGATGCCTTCTTCAGCGCCGCTCTCGAGCGCAACATGCGCATGCTGGGCGGCAAGGTGATGATGGACCGCAACGCACCCGAAGCGCTTTGCGATACGCCCGAGACCGGCATTCGTGACAGTCGGCGACTGATCGAGCAGTGGCATGAGCGGGGCCGCCTTGAATACGCCATTACGCCCCGTTTTGCACCGACGTCAACGCCGCAGCAGCTGGCCGCTACCGGTGAATTATTGAGTGACTACCCCGGCATGGTGCTGCAGACCCATCTATCCGAAAATCGACAGGAAGTTGACTGGGTTGCATCACTTTTTCCAGAGGCGCGTGACTACCTGGATGTTTATTCACGCTACCAGCTGGTGCGCCCGCGGGCGATTTTTGCCCATGGCATTCATATTGATGATGATGTCCGTCAGCGGCTGGCCGATGACGGCGGCGCCATCGCGTTCTGCCCCAGCTCGAATCTGTTTCTGGGTAGCGGGTTATTTGACTGGCATCAGGCACGCGAGCAGGAAGTCCGCGTGGGTATTGCCAGTGACATTGGCGCCGGCACCAGCTTCAGCCCCTTTCAGACCCTGCAGGACGCCTACAAGGTGGGGCAGCTTTCCAATCAACCGCTGACGCCCTGGCAGGCCTTTTATGCCCACACGCTGGGTAACGCTCGGGTGCTCGATATTGATCACCATGTCGGCAGCCTGAGTCCCGGCATGGAAGCCGATATCGTGGTGATCAACCCGCGCGCCACACCCATGCTGGCCCGCAAGGAACGACACGGCCCCACGCTAATGGAGCGGCTTTTCAACCTGATTATTCTGGGTGATGAGCGCTGCATCAGCGCTACCTATGTCATGGGCAAAAAGCTCCATGAGGCCGCCTCTCATTGATTTTCCGGCGACCATCACGGTCGCCCTCTTTCCATCACCTGCGCCTGCGCGCCATGAATGACCCGCGGAACACACTGCATGCATGACAATGAGCTGATCTTTCGACACGGCGACCGTCCGCCGTTTCATACGGCTTTTCTGGTCGCCTTCCAGCATGTACTGGCCTGCTTTGTCGCCATCATTGCCCCGACCATTATTGTGACCGGGGCACTGGGGCTACAAAGCGAAGCCCCCTTTCTAATCAGTCTGGCGCTGCTGGTCTCCGGTATCAGCACACTGATTCAGACCCAGCGCCTCGGCCCGCTGGGCTCCGGGCTGTTGTGTGTACAGGGCACCAGTTTTTCCTTTGTTGCAGCCCTTATCTCGGCAGGACTGATCGCCCGCGAACGCGGCGCCAGTGATCACGAAGTGCTGGGGGTGCTGTTTGGCATCTGCATTGCCGGCAGCCTGATCGAAATGGCACTGGGCAGTGTATTGCACCACCTGAAACGCGTGATTACACCGACGGTAACCGGCGTGGTGGTGACCCTGATCGGGCTGAGTCTGATCAGCGTCGGGGTAACCGACATTGCCGGGGGCCATGGCGCCGATAACCCCGGCGACCCCATGAATCTATTGCTCGCAGTAATCGTGATTGGCGTCGTGCTGACGTGCCAGCTCAGCCGCCACCCCATGCTGCGCGTGGGCTCCGTTTTTGTCGGGCTTTTGGCGGGCTGCGTTGCGGCAGCCCTGATGGGACGACTGGATCTGAGTGGCGTCGCCCAGGCCCCGCTTTTTCAGTTTCCCCAACCGTTACGTTATGGTCTGGGCTTCGATATTGCCGCCTTTATACCGGTCGCGTTCATCTTTGCCATTACGGCCATCGAGACCGTTGGCGATCTGACCGGCTCGTCGCGCGCCTCGCACCTGCCCACAAGTGGCCCCGAGTATCAAAAGCGCATTCGTGGCGGCGTACTGGGTGACGGCTTCAACTCACTGATCGCCGGCGTTCTCAACACTTTCCCCAATACCACGTTCAGCCAGAACACGGGCATCATCCATTTGACCGGAGTCGCCAGTCGTCATATCGGTCTGTTCGTGGGCGGCATTCTGGTCATTTTGGGGTTGATTCCTGCCATGGGGGCGGTATTGCAGTCGATCCCGCAGCCGGTTCTGGGTGCGGCTACCACGCTGATGTTCGGTCTGATTGCAGTATCAGGTATTCGGATGCTGGCCGAGCAGCGCATGACCCGCAAACGGGTCATGATCATCGCGCTGTCCCTGGGCGCCGGACTGGGTGTGGAGCTTGTGCCTCAGGTACTTTTCGGCCTGCCGGAGCTCGTTCAGAGCGTGCTCTCCTCCTCCATTACCACCGGCGGGCTGCTGGCCATCCTGATGCATCTGGTGCTGCCGGAACATCAGGATACGGAAGAGGATCAGGCCATGGCAGAAGATCAGGCGCATGCGGCCACTCGGCAGGCAACCGATACGCAATAGTCTGAAGGGGTAAAATGTTCAGCGCCTGGCGGGTACCCGGCTACCGTGACGGCTTCGGCTGTCACGGTGAATGTTGTATCCCCAGGGGCTTACCAGCAGTACGATGACTTCACTGGTACCACGTGAAAGTGTCAGTTCAACCGGTATCTGATCAAAGAGCGGACAGTCCACACCCTGGCCGAGAAAATAGTCACGCACGTGGTAGACGAGCCGGTAGTGTCCGCCACTGCCATCCTGCAGCAGGACGTCTTCAAGTTCTCCGCAAACATTGGTATGAAGCGTCGCAATGGGCTCCTCCTCTCCATACGCCTCAAGCGACACCACCATCCCCTTTACTGCAATGCCGTTGTATTGATCCAGTACTCGCGTCGTCAGCGTTGCCATGTCCGCCTCCTGAAAACATGCCTTCCCCTGCATTGAACATCGCATTGAGGCCGGGCGATATCGACTGATGCTTTTACCGCCCATGCACTATTGCAGCGGCCTTCATGATACTGCGAGACAGCAGAGGTCCGGGCCATCACTTTCGTCCAGGCCAAGGCAGTACCACTGCGACCAGCGACCAAAAAAAAGGCCGCACCCGAAGGTGCGGCCCTTGAACCACCACAGTATCCATCAGCTGCGGTTGTCCTCATCGGAAGCGTGCGTTGAGCGCCCGGTAGACGCCTGTGTCGCGCCGTCCTGCTCTTCTTCCTGCTTTTGACCAATGCCCAGCTTGCGGCTGGCCCACTGTGAGCCCTGCATGATGAACACGTAGGTCGCCGGCACGAAAAGACTGGCAAAAATCGTGATGGTAATCATGCCGCCCACTACAGGTGTGCCGATATGATGACGGCTTGCCTCACTGGCACCGCTGGCCAGTGCCAGGGGCAGCGTACCGCCAATGAAGGCCAGTGATGTCATCACGATCGGGCGGAAGCGCTGGCGTGCCGCATGCTTGGCTGCCTCCACGATCGACAGCCCTTCATGCGCTCTCTGCTGCTGGGCAAACTCCACGATCAGAATGGCGTTTTTCGCTGCAAGCCCCACCACGACCAGCATCCCGATCTGCAGATACACACTGGTATCAAACTGCCGCAGCCAGACCGCCAGCACCGCACCAAGGAAGGCAAAGGGTACCGAGGCAATAACGGCCAGCGGCAATGTCCAGCTTTCATACTGCGCTGCCAGAATCAGGAACACCATGACGATACCGAACACGATGGCAATGACCGCCGCGTCGCCCGCGTTCTCCTGTTGATAGGCCTCACCGGTCCAGCCCATCGAGTAGTCACTGCCAAGCTGGTCCTGAACGATCTTGCGCACGGCCTCTATTGCCTGACCATTACTGTAGCCGGGCGCGGCGGCAATCTGGAACTTGGCAGCCGGATAGACGTTATAACGATCAAGCGTCGTGGGCGCCTGCTCACGCTTCATCGTGACCAGAGCCGACAGCGGAATACGCTGACCATCGCCGCCTCGAACATAAACCTGATTCAGGTTTTCCGGCGACTGGCGGAATTCGTCTTCGGACTGCAGATACACCTGGAAGTTACGACTCTGACGTGTGAAGTAGTTCACAAACGCACTACCAAAGGTACTGGAAAGCGTCGTGTTCAAATCACTTAGATCAACGCCCAGACTCTGCGCCTTTTCGCGATCCACCGTGGCGTGATAGGTCGGTACTGCCGTATTCAGCGTCGTGAAGGCCTGAGCAATGGCCGGGTCCTGATTGGCCGCCTGCATGATTTTCTGGCTCGCCTGAGCAAGTTCCTGAGAATCGGCACCGCCAAGCGACTGCAAATATCCGGTCAGCCCCCCTGTAGGCGATAGCCCGATGATGGGCGGCAGATTGAAGGCCATGGCCTGCCCACCCGGGATTCCGGCAGCCGTTTTCATGATCGTACCGATAAGCCCGTCTGCGGTGATATCACGCTGTGACCAGGGTTTCATCGAAATGAACATGGTGCCCTTGGCGGTATTGGCCGCCCCGGACACAAGATCATAGCCGGGGATGGAGGTGGCATAATCCACCGCATCGATGGCCTCGAGCTCTTTGGAGAGCTTTTGCATGTACTCGTCGGTGCGCTCCACCGAAGAGCCGGCGGGCAGATTGACCGCGGCGAGCACGACGCCCTGATCGGTCGACGGTATCAATCCCTGCGGCAGCTGCGAATACAGCCACCAGGAAAGTACGCAGCAGCCGGCAAACATCGCCATGGTGATAAAAAAGTGCCGGATCAGAAAGCCCACACAGGCCAGAAAGACGTTGGTGACCTTGTCAAAGCCGCGGTTGAACCATACGAAGGGCTTTTTGACGACCTGTAGCCAGCGGGGCTCTTCACCCTCCTTGTGGCGCTTGATGAAAATGGCGCCCATGGCCGGTGTGAAGGACAGCGCCACCAGCGCTGAAATGCCCACCGAGATCGCAATGGTAATCGCAAACTGACGATACATCTGACCGGTCATGCCGGAGATGAAGGCCACGGGAATAAAGACAGACGCCATGATAAAGGAGGTCGCCAGCACCGGGCCGGTCACCTCCTTCATCGCCTTGAAGGCAGCGTTCATGGGCGTCGTATCGGGTTCTTCCTCGAGTATGCGCTCGATGTTTTCGATGACCACGATCGCGTCATCCACCACGATCCCGATGGCCAGTATCATGCCGAAAAGCGACAGCAGGTTGATCGAGAAATCGAGCAGATACATGCCACCGAAGGTCCCCACTACCGAAATGGGCACCACTGACATGGCCACCAGCGTTGAACGCCAGTTCTGCAGGAAAACAAACACGATGATCGCGACCAGCAACAACGCCTCGATGAAGGTATGTTTGACCGACTCGATCGAGGCATCGATGAACAGCGTCGTATCATAGGGAATGACGTAATCCAGCCCCGCCGGGAAGCGCTGTTTCATGTCAGCCAGCGTCGTCTTGACCTCATTAGCCACGTCCAGCGCGTTGGCGCCCGGCTGCTGATAGATGGCGATTGGCGCAATAGGTGAGCCATTGACGCGGCCAATAATACCATAGCTGGACGACCCTAGCTCGACTCTGGCCACATCGCTGAGCTTGAGCGATGACCCGTCTTCATTGGTTCGCAGAATGATATTGCGGAAATCGCTGGCAGAGGACATGCGCCCCTGGGTGGTCACCGTGTAGGTGTACGCGCCCGGTTTACGCTGGGGCGCACCGTTGAGCTTGCCCGCTGAAACAACGGTATTTTGCGCCCGAATGGCCGAAGAGACTTCAGCAGGGGTCAGATCATACTGCGACAGCTTGTCCGGATTGAGCCAGATACGCATGGCGAAATCCTGGTTGCCCAGTACTTCGGCATTCCCCACACCCGGCAGACGCCTGATTTCATCAAGAATATTGATGTTGGCGTAGTTGTTCAGGAAAAGGCGATCATATTCGTTGTTGGGCGAATAAAGCGCCGTGAACAGCAGGATACTGCTGGAACGCTGCTCAACGGTAACCCCCTGATTCTGTACTTCGGTCGGCAGCTGAGAGAGCGCTCTCTGAACACGATTATTGACGTCGATGGTGGCCTGATCCGGATCGGTACCAATCCGGAAATAAACCTGCATGCTCAGCTGACCGCTATCGGCGCTGGTGGACGTGATATAGATCATGTCCTGAACGCCGTTGATCTCCTGGGTCAGTACGGAGGCAACCGTTTCCGACAGCACCTGGGCACTGGCGCCCGGGTAGGCCGCCGATACCGAAACGGTAGGCGGCACCACCTGCGGGTACTGCTCGACCGCCAATCCTCTTACCGACATGAACCCGATCAGCGTAATGATGATCGAGATGACGGTGGCAAAGATCGGCCGATTGATGAAAAAGCTCGAAATATTCATCGGCTCTAATCGCCCTTAATGGTTGCTGCTGCGTTCATCAGCACTGGTTTGATCGGAGCCACCGCTAACACCAGTACTCTGCCCCGGCATGTTGCTCGCGCTGCCACCATCCTTGCCGGAAGGATCTCTAGGCGTCTCGTCCGTGTTGCCATCGAAGGGCTGCGGATCGATTTTATCGCCCCCCGAAATACCGCCGAGATTACTGACGATCACGCGATCACCAGGCGCAATGCCTTCGGTCAGGATGATCCAGCCCCGGGCCTGCTCTCCCATCGTGACAAAGCGGCTTTCGGCTTCATTGTTATCGTTGAGCACAAAAATCTGGGGACCCTTGAGTCCTTCAGTGACCGCCACTTCAGGTACGGCCAGAACATGAAACCGCATCAGATTTTTCAGTTTGACTCGGACAAACTGTCCAGGCAGGAAAAGATTCTGAGGGTTTTCGAATACGGCGCGTGACTGCACGGTGCTGGTGCTCTCATCGACACGGTCGCCAAGAAAGTCGAGATCACCTTCCAGTGAAGTGTCCGTGGTAGCGCTGTCCTGACCATAAGGAAAATCAAGTTCGACGCCCACTTTGGGGGCATTCTCCATATGACGCTGACGGCGCAGCGCAAAGGCATCGTCCTGAGGCAGGGAGAAACGCACTTCAAGCGGGTCAACCGGGGTCACCTGTGCCAGCTCGGTCTGGCGCGCCACATAGTTGCCGACATTGACCTCGTTGAGGCTGACCTGCCCTGTTACGGGCGCCTTGACGTCAGTGTAATCAAGATCGATCCGGGCACTTTTCAGGGCAGCCTGTGACTGCGCGACGGCGGCTCTGGAAGTATCGCGCTGGCTGAGCGCCTGATCACGCTGCTGCTGGCTGATCGAGCCATTTTGATAAAGACGCTGATAGCGCTCGTAATCACGCTGCGCTTCATTGGCACTGGCTCGCGCACTCTGTAGATCGGCCTGCGCCTGCGCGGCGGCAGCCTGGTAGGTATCCTTTTCAATCGTGAACAGGATATCGCCCTTTTGCACGATATCTCCGGCCCGATAATGCTGCTGCTCCAGCGTGCCATCCACGCGCGCGATGATGTCGACCGAGCGGTCGCTGCGCACCATGGCCGGATAGGTCTTGTCCATCTCCAGATCAAACGGCTTAAGCGTCTGTACCTGAGCCTGCTTGGGCGGTGGTGCCTGCTGCCCCTCGTCTTTTTTATCATCGTTACCGCCGCAGGCGACGAGCAACAGCGAGAAGACTCCAATCAGACTCCACCCCTGGATCCGTCTGGCAAACTTCTGATTCATCTGGAGGATATCCGTCGTTATTAGGTGATCAACTGACGCTTTTTCAAGAGCGCGCAATGAGGGTCAAACCGAGAATGAAACCAGTTTAGATGCATTCCTGTATGTATGTAAATTAATGGTGGTCGATAGCGCCCACCATTTAAGCCTGGTGTTCAATCCTGCAGGACAGAAGGTCAACAATAACAACAAGAACGCCCCGCATGGCGGGGCGTTCAGAAATATTCTGTTCTCTGGCGTCAATCAATCAAGAGGAACACGCAGCTCAAGACTTTTCATGCCGGCATCACGCAGGCCTTCATGATAGATAACGCGCGAGTGATCAACACGAATCTGCTCGTTATGCTCCTGCGCCCAGCGGATCGCCATGTGCTTGAAGCACTGCTCGCGATCCTTTTCACTGCCCAGTGTGGCACTCATCGAACGGCCGGCCGGTACCGTGACCCAGCGCAGCGGCAGCGGCGGATTCCAGGTCGCACGACGTGTCATGCGATAACCGACATCCTTGCGCATACGGTGCGTCGGCGTAATGTTCGGATCGTCATAATAAAAGCAGACAGATTCGACGATGGACTCCTTGGCATGCTGCGGACACATGGACAGCAGCATCTGACGCAGACTCTCTTCACTGTTCTTGTCATCTCCAAAGGAGCGCATGACCAGAAAATATTCTTCATCATGTTCGACCACATTGACCGGTGTCGCATCGTCACGCACCAGACCGTTGGTAGCAATCTCCATACGCATGCTTTCACGATAGCCGCGCGGTGAGCTGCCGAAGTGACGTCGAAACACACGACTAAAGGCCGCATGATCCTGATAGCCGCACTCAAGCGCGACTTCCATGATGGACTTGCGGGTATAAATCAACAGCATGGCAGCACGGTCCAGACGGATCGCTGCATGATAGTCAGTGGGCGTTACGCCAAAGGACTGTTTGAACTTGCGACGAAGATGCGAGCATGAAAGACCGACCTGCTGAGCCACCAGCGTCATGGGCATCAAAATGTTGGTGTGCTCATGAAGAATGACTTCAGTTGCGGCGACGTCAAATTCTCTGCTGTCCATCATCATATCCATTCCCTCGGCAATAACGCGTTGTGTACGGCATGGCGCCTCTATGCGCCAGAATCTTCAGGACTGAAGGCAGCGGCGTTGAATGCAATAAAGGCATGGGCGCGGCATCAGGACCTTCAGATCAGTAACCGTTTTCAGTGAGCAGCACGATTGTCGAAACATGGCGGTCGAGATATCAGGTTGTCATGAAAAAACGCATAACCTGCTGTCTGCATAACGACAATATTTCAGTGCTGACTCGCTGAAAGTTGTACGCAGAATAAGGGAAGGGCTGATCAAGTAAAGTATGAAACTGTCAAAGATTATTAAAATCGCGCTTTGATACATTAATCGTGCAGTCAAAAGCTAAACTCTGAAGAACTACAAAACATAATAAAAAATTTTTTTTATTATTAAATAAATAATACCTGATTCAATTTAAAGCATTATAAAACTAATGCTCGTGCTCAGATAGGCCTTGTTTATCCAGCCTTTTTCAGCATCTCCCCCTGCAGCCCATCAATTCTTTACAGCCATAGGGATGACAATAGTGTGGCCAAAATTGAATATATCGATGACATACCCATTCTTTGATCATACGAACTTTTGAAAGCTGCAAGCCATTGATTGCAATGAAATGTTTCTAAAAGTAACCACTAATAAACATCAAAAATGTGCCTGCCTGCGCACTAAAAAGACCTGTGCGTTAAAGCCGTTAAATTATATTACCCCCCGAAAAAACCGTTTTCTCATGGACCAGAGGCATGGCGGAGGAACGGACTCCTTCCCCTGCCTCATAAAATAAAAAGGCGCCTTTAAAGGCGCCTTGAATAATATGGGTCACTTGACAGTTTAAAAATGTTTCAATCGTCGATGGAAACCAGTGCTGCACGAAGCCTTGCTACCGCCTGGCCATGAAGCTGGCAAACACGTGACTCACTCACTCCCATGACAGCGCCGATCTCCTTGAGGTTCAGCTCTTCCTGATAATAGAGCGCCATCATCAGTTTTTCGCGTTCTGGCAGGGCCTCAATAGCCGCCATCATCTCATGGCGTTCAGCGCCGGCAATCCAGACATCATGAGGATCAAGTGAGCTTTCAACACTTTCCGACAGACGCGAAGCCTCTGCCTCATCGGAGCTTGAGTCCTCGTAGGTCATCAGAAAGCCGTTATTGGTATCGCTAAGCACCTGTTGATACTCGCGCAGCTCGATACCCAGCTCGGAAGCCACCTCACGCTCTGTCGGGGCTCGCCCGTCGCGCTGCTCAAGCTTCCAGATGGCCCGGTCGATATCACGGGCACTGCGCCTGACGCTTCTTGGCAGCCAGTCACGTGAGCGCAGCTCATCAATCATGGCGCCGCGAACTCGCTGAGACGCGTAGGTCGAAAACGTTGCCCCCTGATCGGCATCAAATCGCTTGAAGGCGTCCAGAAGTCCCAGCATGCCCGCCTGTATCAGATCATCCAGCTCCACACTGGCCGGTAGACGCACCTGCATCGAAAGTGCCTGACGTCGAACCAGTGGCATATAGTCGTCCAGCAGTTGCCTCTGATCGATTCTGCCTTGAGCCGTATACATGCCCATATCCTGAAATCCGTTTGATGAGGGGACACACGATGTGTCCAGCCTGTCTTGTGCACACATTATTGACAGAACACTACAAAAACGAATGGGAAAAGAGCCACAAAAAGTACGGCTTTCTTTAGGGATTGATGACAGCACCAGCGCCGCTACGCTTTTCGACGGCGCCTTTTATCCAGTATCGCCATCAGTGACCCGGCACTGATGCCGTGAAACACGATCGATATCAGCACGACCAGGCTGACCACCGCCCAGACCGTTTCAGCCTGACCAAATTCTGCCTGATTCAGCGCATAGGCCAGATAGTAGAAGGAGCCGATACCGCGAATCCCGAACACGCTGACCACACAGCGCTCATGCCATGGCATGGCAGTGCCGATCAGACCGATCATGCCCGTCAGCGGACGAATCAGAAACACCGTCACTACTGCTGCCATCACGATCAGAGGATTGACACCATCAAGTGCCGTGCCCGCGATGGCCGCACCAAAAAAGACCAACATGGCCATCATCAAAAGCTTTTCAATCTCCTCACTGAAAGCGGCAAGTTGCACATGGTAGTCATGCTTGTCCTCTTCACCCCGCAGTGTCAGTGCGCATACGAAAACAGCAATAAAGCCATAGCCATGCACCGTCTCGGCAGCGGCGTAGGTTAAAAAGGTCCCCCCCAGCGCTGCAAAGCCCTGCCCGGTACCGGCCAGCGACAGCTTGCCCAGGCGAAACGTGACAATACCCAGCAGGCGCCCTATCCCCCAGCCGGCCGCCACACCAATGGCAATACGCCATACCACATCCACGCCCAGCCAGTGCCAGTTCCACGAATCAAACAGCGTGGCATACGTGGCCACCGCAATGGCCAGATAGGTAAAGGGAAAGGCCAGCCCGTCATTGAGCCCGGCCTCGGAGGTCAGCGAAAAGCGAACCTCATCTTCCGGCCCCGAACGCGGCGGGCCTACCTGGACATCGGAGGCGAGTACTGGGTCGGTGGGCGCAATGACCGCCCCCAAAAGCAGCGCAGTCTCGATCGGCAGCCCGAGCAGAAAAATCCCTACCAGTACGACCATCACGATTGTCAGCGGCATGGTAATGCTCAGCAAACGCCAGGTATTGGCCCATCGCCTGAGCCCCACCCTTCTATCCAGACGCAGCCCGGCGCCTGCCAGCGAAATGATCACCGCAATCTCGGTGACCGTTTCAAGGATCTCGGGATGTGCCAGTGGGCTTGGCGCGGCGTCGCCCATCAGCCGTGCAATACAAAAGCCCACCGCAATACAGATGATCGGCAGCGACAGGGGCAATCGCTTGATCACCAGCGGCAGCCACGCCACCAGCAAAATCAAAAGACCGATGCCGCCCAGCATCATGATGTGCATATCCATTGCGTTCGTAATCTCCAGACACTGCTTTAACCTTCTTAGATGCGGTGCACTTTAGCCCCCACTTACTGTTAATGAGTTACTCGAAGTTAAAAACGGTCCTGAATATACAAAACACTACAATGATCAAGTGTCTCGATTATTGTTTATCCATCAAACACATAAAACTTTATAAGTTTTTAAGGCGTTAATTTTCGCTAAAAAATCGCCATGCTTACTCAAGCAATTTTTACCCGCGTCGTTAATGAGTCTGCAAGCACGATGAACTGCCAAGGCAGCGTGCAGGGACAGGTGGCCCATAGCGGTAACCACTTCACCGGGAAGATAAATAAAACCTTCCTGAAGTACCTAAAGAAATGATCACGTAGCACCGATAACTGCATCAGGCGGCAGGTGCCGCGAAAAACTGGCTTATAAAAGCCGCTTCTTTTTAGAAAGACGCATTAGGAAATCGCAAACATGGCAATGGTCGTCAATACCAATACCCTGTCTCTGACCGCTCAGCAGAACCTGAACAAGTCACAGAACTCCCTGAACAGCGCCATCGAGCGTCTGTCCTCCGGTTCGCGCATCAACAGCGCCAAGGATGATGCCGCCGGTCAGGCCATCGCCAACCGCATGACCTCACAGGTTACCGGTCTGAACCAGGCCAGCCGTAATGCCAACGATGGTATCTCACTGGCCCAGACCGCCGAAGGCTCGCTTGATCAGGTCAACGACAACCTGCAGCGCATTCGTGAACTGACCGTACAGGCTCAGAACGGCACCAACTCCGCCAGCGACGTCGACTCCATCCAGAAGGAAGTCAATCAGCGTCTGGAAGAGATCAACCGTGTGACTGAAAGCACTTCTTTCAACGGTACCGATCTGTTTGCTACAGGCACTGCCGGCACGACCTTCAATATTCAGGTCGGTGCCAACGATGGTGAGAAGATCAGTATCAAGATTGGTGATTCAAGCGGCTGGAATTCTTTTGCCTCTTCTGGCACAGGTTTTACTGCAGCAGCTACTCTGGCAAGCGTCGGTGGTACTGCACGTGGCGTAGATGCCAAGGGCTTTGACGTACGAAGCTCCACAGCTCTGGCTGATCTGGATACCAAGCTGAAGGCGGTCGACAACAACCGCAGCGACCTGGGTGCCGTTCAGAACCGTTTTGAGTCGGCCATCGACAACATCAGCACCACGGCCACCAACCTGAGTGCAGCCCGCTCACGAATCGAAGATGCCGACTACGCGACCGAAGTGTCGAACATGTCCAAGGCACAGATCCTGCAGCAGGCTGGCACCTCGGTACTGGCGCAGGCCAACCAAACCACTCAGGGCGTTCTCTCCCTGCTGCGTTAATCTGTTTTTGCAGTACAAAAGGGCCGGCTTATGCCGGCCCTTTTGTTGTCATTTCCATGTGGCAGCTCTACTGCCTGTCGCTTGTTCATACGTGGCCTGAAATAAATGCCCTGCCATCAAGAATATCGCTCTGTTTTCTTGCACAAAGTCTAAAGAAAACATCATGCCGTACCGATAATTAAATCAGGCGGCAGATGCCGCGAATTAACCGGCTTATATAAGCCGCTTCCTTTTAGAAAGACGCATTAGGAAATCGCAAACATGGCAATGGTCGTCAATACCAATACCCTGTCTCTGACCGCTCAGCAGAACCTGAACAAGTCACAGAACTCCCTGAACAGCGCCATCGAGCGTCTGTCCTCCGGTTCGCGCATCAACAGCGCCAAGGATGACGCCGCCGGTCAGGCCATCGCCAACCGCATGACCTCACAGGTTACCGGTCTGAACCAGGCCAGCCGTAATGCCAACGATGGTATCTCACTGGCCCAGACCGCCGAAGGCTCGCTTGATCAGGTCAACGACAACCTGCAGCGCATTCGTGAGCTGACCGTACAGGCCCAGAACGGCACCAACTCCGCCAGCGATGTTGACTCCATCCAGAAGGAAGTCAATCAGCGTCTGGAAGAGATCAACCGTGTGACTGAAAGCACCTCCTTCAACGGTACCGATCTGTTTGCTACAGGCACTGCCGGCACGACCTTCAATATTCAGGTCGGTGCCAACGATGGTGAAAAGATCAGTATCAAGATTGGTGATTCAAGCGGCTGGAATGCTTACTCGGCAACAGGTACGGCAGCTACTGCATTGGCCTCAGTGGGTGGTACTGCACGTGGCGTAGATGCCAAGGGCTTTGACGTACGAAGCGCCACAGCTCTGGCTGATCTGGATACCAAGCTGAAGTCGGTCGACAACAACCGCAGCGACCTGGGTGCCGTACAAAACCGTTTTGAGTCGGCCATCGACAACATCAGCACCACGGCCACCAACCTGAGCGCTGCCCGCTCACGGATCGAAGACGCCGACTACGCCACTGAAGTGTCGAACATGTCCAAGGCACAGATCCTGCAGCAGGCTGGCACCTCGGTACTGGCGCAGGCCAACCAGACCACGCAGGGCGTGCTCTCTCTGCTGCGTTAAGTATTCATTGAAGTTGCAACACAAGGGGCCGGCTTATGCCGGCCCTTTTTGTTTATTGGTTCCAAAAGGTTGTAATTCCCCATTATTGTTTTGTCGAAAGTCGCTTTAACACCTCTTCCCTCTCGACATGACAGTGCATGTCAAAACTGATGATGCCCGCACCGGGCATATCAAGCATCACCTCGTTATATGCTCAAAAAATTTTCTATTGATCTAAAGAAAATTATCAAAAGGACCGATAAACAGGTCAGGCGGCAGGCAGTGCCGCGAATTAACCGGCTTATATAAGCCGATTCCTTTTAGAAAGACGCATTAGGAAATCGCAAACATGGCAATGGTCGTCAATACCAACACACTGTCCCTGACCGCTCAGCAGAACCTGAACAAGTCACAGAATTCCCTGAACACCGCCATCGAGCGTCTGTCCTCCGGTTCGCGCATCAACAGCGCCAAGGATGACGCCGCCGGACAGGCCATCGCCAACCGCATGACCTCACAGGTCACCGGTCTGAACCAGGCCAGCCGCAACGCCAATGACGGTATCTCGCTGGCCCAGACCGCCGAAGGCTCGCTGGACCAGGTCAATGATAACCTGCAGCGCATTCGTGAGCTGACGGTACAGGCACAGAACGGCACCAACTCGGCCAGCGACATCGACTCCATCCAGAAGGAAGTCAACCAGCGCCTGGAAGAGATCAACCGCGTGACCGAAAGTACCTCTTTCAACGGCACCAAGCTGTTCGCTGCGAATTCAAGCAGCAGTTTCAGCATCCAGGTGGGCGCCAACGACGGGGAAACCATTAGCATCTCGATTGGTCGCTCCAACGGTGCCGGTACCGCCGCCGCCAATACTGGCTGGAACATGTACACTGCATCAACAGCTGCGGCGGGAACGGTCAAGGGTACGGCTCGTGACGTATCCGCACAGGGCTTTGACGTCCTGAGCTCTGGTGCTCTGGCCACTCTGGACGCCAAACTGAAGTCGGTCGACAACAACCGCAGCGACCTGGGTGCCGTACAGAACCGCTTCGAGTCAGCCATCGACAACATCAGCACCACGGCGACCAACCTGAGCGCTGCCCGTTCACGCATTGAGGACGCCGACTACGCGACCGAAGTGTCGAATATGTCCAAGGCACAGATCCTGCAGCAGGCTGGCACCTCGGTACTGGCGCAGGCCAACCAGACCACGCAGGGCGTGCTCTCTCTGCTTCGTTAAGTATTCATTGAAGTTGCAATACAAGGGGCCGGCTTATGCCGGCCCCTTGTATTTTGGTGTCTTCAAAAGGAGGGTCTTTTTCATTTTGCAAACCACATGCCTCGCCGCTTGCTGAATTACGCTGCTTCTGACATTGCCGTTCAACCTTTTGCTTACGAGCCTTTTCCCTTTCATAAGGCACTTGTACAAGCCAATGACAGTAACAGTGCTATCAGGTCTGGCTGTTCGCATATCAAAAAAAAATTTCAGATATCTAAAGAAAACATCGAAAACCACCGATAAACAGGTCAGGCGGCAGGCAGTGCCGCGAAAAACTGGCTTACATAAGCCGCTTCCTTTTAGAAAGACGCATTAGGAAATCGCAAACATGGCAATGGTTGTCAATACCAATACCCTGTCTCTGACCGCTCAGCAGAACCTGAACAAGTCGCAGAACTCCCTGAACACCGCCATCGAGCGTCTGTCTTCCGGTTCACGCATCAACAGCGCCAAGGATGACGCCGCCGGCCAGGCCATCGCCAACCGCATGACATCACAGGTTACCGGCCTGAACCAGGCCAGTCGTAACGCCAACGACGGTATCTCACTGGCCCAGACCGCCGAGGGCTCGCTTGATCAGATCAACGACAACCTGCAGCGCATTCGTGAACTGACCGTTCAGGCTCAGAACGGCACCAACTCCGCAAGCGACGTTGACTCCATCCAGAAGGAAGTCAATCAGCGTCTGGAAGAGATCAATCGCGTCACCGATAGCACTTCCTTTAACGGCACGAAACTGTTTGCCGCCGCCACAGACAGCACCTTCAGCATTCAGGTTGGCGCTAACGATGGCGAACAGATCAGCATCAAGATCGGTCAGTCCGACACGACTGCCAATACAACGGTCGATGGCTGGAACATGTATACCTCGACGGCTGCCAACACTGTCGCTACTGTTAACGGCAGCGGTCGCTCTGTTGCAGCCAATGGTTTTGACGTCATGAGCACGCAGGCTCTGGCACAGCTTGACGCCAAACTGAAATCGGTCGACAACAACCGCAGTGATCTGGGTGCCGTTCAGAACCGTTTCGAGTCGGCCATCGACAACATCAGCACTACGGCCACCAACCTGAGCGCTGCACGCTCGCGGATCGAAGACGCTGACTACGCCACTGAAGTGTCGAACATGTCAAAGGCGCAGATCCTCCAGCAGGCCGGTACCTCGGTGCTGGCGCAGGCCAACCAGACCACTCAGGGCGTACTCTCCCTGCTGCGTTAATGGCTTCTGAAGTAGATCAACGAAAAGGCCGGCTTATGCCGGCCTTTTTTGTTTTCTGACACCCTCTATTCCCCCCTCGAAAAGCCAAGGATTTTTAGCGTCGGTGCTCAAGCGATCTCCTTTCCGCGTCGTTAATGAGTCTGCAGGCACGATGAACTGCCAGAAGCCTCGTGCAGGGACAGGTGTAACCCACAGTGATGTCCCCACTTCAGCAGCAAGCGAAAAACTTCCGGCAGCAGCTAAAGAAAACATCAAGCAGTACCGATAATTAAATCAGGCGGCAGATGCCGCGAATTAACCGGTTTATCAAGGCCGCTTCCTTTTAGAAAGACCTACAGGAAATCGCAAATATGGCAATGGTCGTCAACACAAACACCCTGTCTCTGACCGCTCAGCAGAATCTGAACAAGTCACAGAATTCCCTGAACACTGCCATCGAGCGTTTGTCCTCCGGCTCGCGCATCAACAGCGCCAAGGATGACGCCGCCGGCCAGGCCATTGCCAACCGCATGACCTCTCAGGTTACCGGTCTGAACCAGGCCAGCCGCAACGCAAACGACGGTATCTCACTGGCCCAGACCGCCGAAGGCGCACTGGATCAGGTCAATGACAACCTGCAGCGCATTCGTGAACTGACTGTTCAGGCTCAGAACGGCACCAACTCCGCCAGCGACGTTGACTCCATCCAGAAGGAAGTCAATCAGCGCCTGGAAGAGATCAACCGCGTCACCGAAAGCACCTCCTTCAACGGTACCGATCTGTTCAAGGCCACAGGTACTGGCAGCAGTTTCAGCATTCAGGTTGGTGCCAACGATGGTGAAAAAATCGATATCAAGATCGGTCAATCATCTGGTACTGGCGCAGGTACTGGCTGGGATATGTATACCAACGCTACAGGGACAGCAGGTGCCGCACTGACTAATGGTGGTGGCGGTACACGCGCTGTGAATGCCAGCGGCTTCGATGTACTGAGCGCTAATGCTCTTGAAACCCTAGATGCAAAGCTGAAATCGGTCGACAACAACCGCAGCGACCTGGGTGCCGTTCAGAACCGTTTTGAGTCGGCTATCGACAACATCAGCACCACTGCCACCAACCTGAGCGCAGCCCGCTCGCGCATCGAAGACGCCGACTACGCCACAGAAGTGTCGAACATGTCCAAGGCACAGATTCTGCAGCAGGCCGGCACCTCGGTACTGGCACAGGCCAACCAGACCACTCAGGGTGTTCTTTCCCTGCTGCGTTAATGATTTCCTGAACCAAATGCAAAAAGGCCGGCCTATGCTGGCCTTTTTCGTATGGGCCATCACCTGATCCATCAGCAGACAATTATTTATCCTTTCGGCTAAAGGAAAGATGTCGTCGGGACGATATTCAAGTTAGCGGCACGCGAAAAGCCGCCCTCGGATGGCAATTTCGCCAAGCCTAAATAAATACTGAAGGAATCGTCATCATGGCAATGGTCGTCAATACCAATACCCTGTCCCTGACTGCTCAGCAGAACCTGAACAAGTCACAGAACTCCCTGAACACCGCCATTGAGCGTCTGTCTTCCGGCTCGCGCATCAATAGCGCCAAGGATGACGCCGCCGGCCAGGCGATTGCCAACCGCATGACCTCTCAGGTCACCGGTCTGAATCAGGCCAGCCGCAACGCCAATGATGGCATTTCACTGGCCCAGACCGCCGAAGGCTCTCTGGATCAGATCAATGATAACCTGCAGCGCATCCGTGAACTGACCGTTCAGGCCCAGAATGGTACCAACTCTGCCAGCGACGTCGACTCCATCCAGAAGGAAGTCAACCAGCGTCTGGAAGAAATCAACCGCGTGACTGAAAGCACTTCTTTCAACGGTACTGACCTGTTTGGCAGCGCTGCCGAAAAGACCTTCAATATTCAGGTCGGCGCCAACGATGGAGAGCAGATCAGCATCAAGATCGGCCAATCCAATGGTACTGCCAGTACAACAGTTGATGGCTGGAACATGTACGACTCTGGCGGAAGCAACAGCGTTGCCAGTGTAAACGGTACAACTCGCGATGTAGATGCTGCCGGCTTTGATGTCATGAGTACAGACGCGCTGGCACAGCTTGATGCCAAACTGAAATCGGTCGACAACAACCGCAGTGACCTGGGTGCCGTTCAGAACCGCTTCGAGTCGGCCATCGACAACATCAGCACCACCGCCACTAACCTGAGCGCCGCCCGTTCGCGCATCGAAGACGCCGACTACGCGACTGAAGTGTCGAACATGTCCAAGGCGCAGATCCTGCAGCAGGCCGGCACCTCGGTACTGGCACAGGCCAACCAGACTACGCAGGGCGTGCTCTCCCTGTTGCGTTAAACGTTAATAGCAGTTGCAATACAAAAGGCCGGCTTATGCCGGCCTTTTCTTTGTCTTATTTGTGTAACGATTTTACTACTTATTACTTATCCAAACGCTTTATTGAGCAGGTCTTCTGTCCCCTGGAATATCGCTCTGTTTTTCCACAAAACGCCTAAAGAAAACATCGAGCAATACCGATAATTAAATCAGGCGGCAGGTGCCGCGAATTAACCGGCTTATCAAGGCCGCTTCCTTTTAGAAAGATATACAGGAAATCGCAAACATGGCAATGGTCGTCAATACTAATACCCTGTCGCTGACCGCTCAACAGAATCTGAACAAGTCACAGAATTCCCTGAACACCGCTATCGAGCGCCTGTCCTCCGGTTCGCGCATCAACAGTGCCAAGGATGACGCCGCCGGCCAAGCCATCGCCAACCGCATGACCTCTCAGGTTACCGGTCTGAACCAGGCCAGCCGTAACGCCAACGACGGTATCTCACTGGCCCAGACGGCTGAAGGCGCTTTGGATCAGGTCAATGACAACCTGCAGCGCATCCGTGAACTGACTGTACAGGCCCAGAACGGCACCAACTCCGCCAGCGACGTTGACTCCATCCAGAAGGAAGTCAATCAGCGCCTGGAAGAAATCAACCGCGTGACTGACAGCACCTCCTTCAACGGCACCAAGCTGTTCAGCAGTACCGCCGCGACCTCTTTTAGTATTCAGGTCGGTGCCAATGACAATGAGAAGATTGATATTAATATCGGCACCTCCAAAAGTGCAGGCGCCACATCCACTACCGGCTGGAATATGTACACCAACGCAACAGGATCAGCGGGTGCCGCACTGACCAATGGCGGTGGCGGTACACGCACCGTGAATGCCAGCGGCTTTGACGTTCTGAGTACTGATGCTCTGAAAACTCTTGATGCCAAGTTGAAATCAGTCGACAACAACCGCAGTGACCTGGGTGCCGTTCAGAACCGCTTCGAGTCGGCCATCGACAACATCAGCACCACTGCCACCAACCTGAGCGCTGCCCGCTCACGGATCGAAGATGCCGACTACGCGACCGAAGTGTCGAACATGTCCAAGGCGCAGATCCTGCAGCAGGCTGGCACCTCTGTACTGGCGCAGGCCAACCAGACCACACAGGGCGTACTCTCCCTGCTGCGTTAAGTATCCATTGCAGTTGCAATACAAGGGCCGGCTCATGCCGGCCTTTTTTGTTTCTTTTTTAACCCTAACCGGATTAGCCCGTTCTTGAACGCGCTATTCAGGCTTTGACTAGCGCAGGGAGTCTCTAGAATCAGCAGGTATATACTCTCTCATTCAGGCCAGAATCCACATGAGCAAGCGCAAACCGAAACATTTTCAAAAGAGCATGAAGCCCGCTTCCAGAGAGGCAACTCCGGAAGAACAGAGGCAGTTCCTGGCGTTTTATGACGTCAATGATTTTGTTCAGGCACAACGCTATGCAGAAACCTTGACTCAGCGTTATCCAAAGGATGCCTTTGGATGGAAAGTGCTGGGCAGTTGTTTACACAAAAACGGCCATATCAGTACAGCTCAGGAAACACTGGAACGTTCGCTTGAGCTCAATGCTGGAGATGCCCAGACACAACATCTCATGGCACGCGCCTGGTATGACCTCGGCGAACCACTCACGGCTCTGCAATTTGCAGGGAAAGCCGTTACGCTGGAACCCGCGTTTGCTCAGGGACATTACACCCTGGCCGAAATCCTGACAGAGAGTGACCAGGACGAGGAAGCGCTCGATCATGTACTGAAGGCCGAAGCCCTTGGGTATAACACCAGTGCCTGTTTGTTCATGCAAAGCCATATTTATACCAAACGTCGCCGCTATCAGCTGGCTTTGGACACGGTTTCGACGCTACTGGAACGAGAGCCTGACAATCCTTTCGTACAAAATGAGATAGGCAACCTTTACAAGGATCTGGGTCACTTTGACAAGGCCGAGACCGCTTATCGAAAGGCGCTGTCACTTCAGCCTGATTTTGATACTGCCTTTTCCAATCTGCTGATTTGCATGCATTACAATCCAGACGTCAGTGCAGATCACATTTTTTCCACCATCCGGAACTGGGAAAGTCATTTCAATCAGCAGGTAACGGCGTTTACGCATCAGCCTGTACTGGCTGACGCCGGCAAAACGATTCGAATCGGGCTGGTATCACCAGGGTTTCGCATGCACCCGGTAGGACAGATGATTCTGACGGGACTTGAAAATATTCAGCCAGGTTTCGAGCTGCATTTTTATAGCACCAATAACGCTGATGATGCCCTTACCCAGCGGCTTAAACAGGTCGCCACACGCTGGAATCTGGTACGCCACCTTGATCAGACAGCACTGGCTGACCGGATCCACCAGGACAATATCGATATTTTGATCGATCTGTCAGGGTTTGGAGAAGGCAGTCGACTTCGTACCATGTCGCGCAAACCTGCACCGCTTATCGTCAAGTGGGTGGGTGGTCTGATCAATACCATGGGTCTCCCCTGCTTTGATTACCTGATATCGGATCATTACGAAACACCGGAAGGCTGTGATCACTCGTATTCGGAAAAGCTGATTCGCATGCCCAATGATTACATCTGCTATTTACCGGCTCCGAATGCGCCCGCCATTAAAGCTCTCCCGGCGATGAGCAATGGCTATATCACACTGGGCTGTTTCAACAACCCTGCCAAAATCAACCCCGAGCTGCTGGGTGAGTGGGCAAGATTGATGCACGAGCTGCCCAATAGCCGGCTGTTTTTGAAAAGCGGCCAGTATGAAAGTACGGAATATTGCGAGCGTATACGTCGTATCATGAGCGACCATGGTATCGAGACCGAACGACTCACTCTGGAAGGCCCGTCCAATAACAAGGACCTGCTTGAAGCTTACAATCGAGTCGATATTGCACTCGATACCTGGCCCTACTCGGGCGGACTGACGACCTGTGAAGCCTTCATGATGGGTGTTCCTGTCGTCACCCTGCCCGGCCCCACTTTTGCTGGCCGCCATTCGGCTTCTCATCTCATTAACGCGGGCATGCCGGAACTCGTGGTCAACAGCTGGGAAGAATATCGCCAGCGTGTGGTCGAGCTGGCATCCGACATTCCCAACCTGAGTGTCATTCGTGCGTGCCTGCGTCAATTTCTGATTCAGTCGCCAACATGTGATGCCGAGCAGTTTGGCCAGCATTTTTCGACCGCCATGCGCGCCATATGGCAGCGTTATTGTGATGGCAAGGATGCAGCTGTATTAACACTAAATGCAGAAGATCAGGTCTTTTTCGAAGATCAACTCTTTGAAGTAACGCCCTATCAATCCACACAAAGTTCTATATCGTTTCAAGATAATTTTTTTGAAAATAACGTTCAGACACTGCCGTCCGCCAAGGATGAAAAAATCAGCCCTGCTGCCAATACAGTCAACATCCCCGATCAACCTCACATGTCAGAGAGCGAACTGACATTATTTGATCATTATTTATCCAGGTCCAAAAAATATTTTGAGTTTGGCAGCGGCGGTTCAACGGTTATTGCAGCAGGGCATGGATTAACCATACACGGCGTTGAAAGTGACCAGCAGTGGGTAGCAGCATTAAAGGAAAAGCTCGGCGCTCCATGCCAGGTGACATGGTGTGATATTGGTCCTACGGGCGCATGGGGGGTTCCTGTGAACCGGGACATGAGAGAGAGTTTCCCGGCATTCAGCCAGTCAATTCTGAACCAACAGGAAAATTACGATTTTGTACTTGTAGACGGCAGATTCAGGGTTGCCTGCACCCTTGCAGCCATTAAAAAATCGATGCTGCAAGACACTGCCATTATTATTTTCATACATGACTTCTGGAATCGCTCTCAATATCATGTCGTGCTTTTATTTCTGGAGCATCTTGAGAGTTCAGAAACCGCCGGAGTTTTCAAACCACGAGATAATATTGACATGGACATGCTTGAACGCATGTATCAACAATATGCGCATAATCCTGACTAATTAAACAATTCATGAGCAAGGGGCGCCTTCAGGCGCCTCTTTCTCCTAATCCAACATATTAAATATCCAAGTGATACTCAATCTTTACGCTCGCCTGCCGATATCAATGATACATTCTCGCGTTTGAGAGCGTTCATGTTCTCGATATCATCATCACCTTCTTTTTCCACTCCCAGTCAGCTGGACAAGAATCAGCGCTCATTGAATCAGGCCATTGAGCGTTTATCCAGCGGTCTACGTATTAACACCGCCAAAGACGACGCAGCAGGCCTGACCATTGCCAATCGATTTCAGGCCAACCTGAATGCTGATACGCAGATCACTCGTGGCGTGAATGATGGCGTCAGCCTGATCCAGACCGCCGATGGCGGACTTGAAAACATCAATGGCCTGCTACAGCGCTCACGTCAGCTTGCCGTACAGGCTTCCACTGGCACCCTTTCAGATTCGGACAGAGCTGCCCTGCAGCAGGAGTTTACCCAGCTCCGCACCGAGATTGATCGTATCGCCACTGAAACCACTGTCTTTGGCAAGACACCGCTGGCACCGGCAACCCCACAACCGCTACCGGTAAAACTCGGCGATACTCTCCCGGCCAGTGAAGTCCTCGAGCCTCAATTCCGACCTTATGCTTCAGGTGTGAAAAGCGTGGCCTACCTTCCGGCGGGTACACAAAATTTCAGGCTGGAAATGAATTCTCTGGCCTATGACGATGATATTCAGCTGTTCACCACGGACGGAAGGCATCTGATTGGCACTCCCCTTGCAGGAGAGAACACCGATCATGTCTGGCAACACCAGAATATATCGAGCGAGGCAGAGGCCAATCTTCTGCTCATGAATCCCTCGGAAGGTTTCAAGCCGGGCGCTCAATATGACGGTAGTGGTCTGCAGGACGGCACGGGCCAATACAATACCAATAACCTGCCCGTGACGGCCCATTACAACGGCATGCAGATCCAATGGTCGGGTGATGGTGATCGCCAGTATCCCGACACGGCCGGTCAAAGCGGCTCCAGCTTCAATAATGGCCGCATCGATGATCAGAAAAGTCAGCTTGAAGTTCTTACCGTTAATAACGTCACTGAAGACCTGCTGATCTTTGTGGTTGGAGAGGGAAATTTTAATGCCTCGGCCACCTGGGACCACATGCCGCTTGAGTACACCCCGGTACCGCCTCCCATGGGCCCGGTCAGTACCGATACGGATATCGTGGTAGGTGCCGATTTTGATCGCGTCATGCAACAGGTCACCATCAAGGCGACGCCCTCGGACAGCGAGACACTGGGGCTTAAAAACACGAGTCTCGACCCAATAGAACAGGCGCAAGCGGCCCTGGGGGCTCTTGATCGTGCCATGGATCGCGTCAGTGACTATCGTGGAAGTTATGGCGCGCTGCAAAACCGGCTTGAAGGTGTCATAGAGGCCGCTGCTGACAAACGGACGATCACGGCTGGCGCCATGTCACGCATCATGGATGCCGACTACGCCGTTGAGATTTCCAACATGAGTCGCGCACAAATCACACAGCAGGCGGGTACTGCTGTGCTGGCACAGGCCAATCAACGACTCGATAGTGTGCTTGCACTACTGCGTTAAGCCCCACTACCCAAGTCGACAGACAGGGCCCTCTTACCGCGCCTTCATTGTTGCTTTTCATCAGCCCGGCCAGCCACTGTCTGGAACATCAAGCATGTCCTGCCAGCCTCTACCCCTGGGGGCCAGCCTCTTGTTAATAGTATTTCAATATCTTCATCATTGTTACAACGCGTTAAAGAGCAGTTTGTTAGGCGCCGTTACTACTATTAACTCCTCAGGAAACTGAGGCACTCCTTTCGTTGCGGCCACCAGCCTTTTTCGAGCTGACAGGCTTATCAACGCCTTTTGGATTTTTCACCATGTACCCGGTTTCAGGACACTGTAAAACGCTGTTTGTCCTTTTTGCAGTCATTGTGTCTTGTACGCCACCCCATGCCGTGCAGGCGGCGGCACACGGTACAACGCCCTCCTCGACAGGCTGGCAACAGGGTGACTGGCTGATACGGTTAAAAGCCACCGGCGTGATTCCGGTGAATGAAAGCAGCGAGACCAGCCCATTGGGCGGGCGGCTGGAAACCCCTTCACAGGTTTTGCCAACGCTGGATATCAGTTATTTCCTGACTGATCACTGGTCAATAGAAGCGATGGCTGGCTTCATCTCGACGGATTACCGCCTGAAAGACAGCCTGCCGGGCGATTTCAAGGTCAGCCATACCAGAAGCGGTACGGCTTCACTGGTCGCTCAGTATCACTTTCTCCCCAAAGCCACTCTTAACCCATATCTGGGGGCAGGTGTTAACCATACCTGGCCCATTAGCGTCGAGTCCGCCACGGGTGTGCCAGAGATCACTACGGAATCCATTACCAGCCCGCTTTTTGATGCAGGCCTGGATTACCGCCTCTCCGAACACTGGTATGCAACCGCCAACGTTCGCTATGCGATAACGCCTGCGCAGCATTTCAGCGGCGATGGTTTTAATGCCAAAAGCGATACCGATGTGCTGGTACTGGGCGCAGGCATGGGCCTGCGTTTTTAAGCATTAAAGGACTGGGTCGAAGAGACGCCGCAAAGCACGACAGGCCCCTCAAAACATCACCGGCAGAATTGAAAATGCCGGGTATTTATGGGAATACGCCAATTCCATGCTTGATCTTACAACGCTAAGCTTTTCCAGTACGGTCAGCCGGGCCGCCTATTGCGCGGTTTTTTTGGTGCTGGCGTTGCGTCAGCGGGAAAAGTCCTATCTCTGGCATTGGCTGGGGGCAATTCTGGCCTCTCTGCTGGGCGCCATGCTGCTGGCCAAAGAGCCTACCAACCTGACGCTGCCAATGCTGGAAAGCATGCAGATCTTTACCCTTTATATGGCCAGCCTTGTATTGTCGTGGAGCGGACTACGGCGTTTTTACGGCCTTCATTTTCATGCATATGCCATTGTGGCGGTGGTCATCCTGACTGTAACGCCTGCACTAGCCTGCCTGCTGGTGCCATCGTTTGGCGTTTCAAAAACCACCGTGTCGAGCATTTACTTCCTCTGTGCGACCGCTGCTTCCGTTATGGTGGTCGTTGAGATCCTGATTGCCAGGCGGGAAGATCTCTGGTCCCAGATTGTGGTGGCCGTTGCCTTTGGCATCTATGCTCTGGGGTTTGCTCTATCTGCCGGCATGCTGATATTGACAGATATCCAGATATCGACAGAAACCGCTCGGGTAACGATTATTTTTGATCAGATCAATAGCGTTCTGGTCTATGTCGGGTATGTGGCGATGAGTGGGGAGCGTGCCAATCTACAGCTCAGACACCAGGCCGACACTGATGCGCTAACCGGGCTTTTTAATCGGCGTGGCATTCAGCATGCACTGACAAGGCTTGATTTAAAGCATCCCGATAGCACGGTATGCGTGCTTTTGGGCGATCTTGACCATTTCAAAAGAATCAACGACACGCTAGGCCATGAAGGCGGAGATGCCGTATTAAAAATCTTTGCCAGGCGTTTGAAAAACCTGATGCGTCGCGATGATATCGCTGTGCGCTGGGGGGGCGAAGAGTTTCTGGTCGTACTGACTCATACCACCATTGATGAAGCAGGTGCTTTCGCCGAGCGACTGAGAAAGCATATTGAGTCCGAGCCTTTTGTGATTTCTTCACAAGCCATCAACGTGACCATCAGTATCGGCGTTGCTGAAATTGAAAGGCCTCAGGAGACGTTTGACAAGGCCATTGGACGCGCTGACGGCGCCCTGTATCAAGCCAAGCATGACGGACGCAATCGCGTCTGCCGCTAGTGTTGCAAACCTGCAAAACAAGGCTCATTGCAGTGCAGGTTCGCTCGAGCCCCTTTCCTTATCGAGACCCTATCCTCAGTACCGATTACCTTCCATGTCTTCATAGCCAAAGTCTTTGGTCATTGGACGATGATCGAACAGCTCGCCCCAGGCCCGATCGTGCGCCGCTGACCGGAAGTTTTTCATGCCGCCGGTAGGCGTAAAGGTAATTTCGCCGAAATAGATCGCATCGCGCATCAGATAGAAATCAACGCGTGCAAAACCAAAGCCTTCGGACAGCTTGAGTGCCAGTTTCATGGCGCGATCCAGCTGTGCCGGTTTCTCGATCGGACAGTCGGTATTGAAACGCTCGTTTACGACATCCACAAGATTCCAGTCCTGATCATAGTAATCGACATGGAAATCGGTGAAACGATCATGCGTGACTTCAATAAAGACTTTTGGCGCCTGCCCTTCTGTACGAAAACAGTAAAACTTGTAGTCCTTGGGAATTTTGCCGTTTTCATCGAGCAGCAGCTTTTCACACATCAAGCGAGGGGTGATGCTTCGGTAGTGAAGCTCCCGGCTATCACGATAGAAGTTGCTGGCCAGCCAGTGGTCACTGAGACGCCGTATCAGATCAAAGCTGTACTCGGCCTTGTTACGCACTACCAGGTTGTAGCCAGAGCCATGGTTGGCCTTGAGTACAAAGCTGCTGGGAAGCCTGTCGTAATCGTGCTGGGTAAAGGGCTGAGAAATTGGATACAGCGGCAACAGGGTCTCGTTACCAATCTTCTGGCGGACGTAATCACGCACCAGCAGCTTGTCACTCAGCGGTGAGAAAATGGGCTCGGGATGCAGGCGCCGATAGCATATTTTTTCATTGAAGGTTTCAGGGTTGACCAGGTTGGGCCTGGCGCCAAAATGCTTCTGGTAGCGGTGCGCAATATAAAGGCGATCCGGTATCCAGCGTGAAATACTCCTTCGCATCATGCGCAGCAAGCTTTGGCGCCTTTGAGGAAGAAGCTGTTTTTTATCGGTGTCAAAACCCTGCATCTCTGCTTTGGCGTGCTGACTTGTTGTTGGAAATACGTGTAATTCCGCCATTGCCGTCCCCTGCGAGGTCAACTGATATTTCAATAAGTAACTTTGACTACGCAAAAGGTAAAACGAGTAACCAAAAGAAAGTGTGCCGTAGCGCGCATGGTCCCTGGTTCTACCTGATCTTGTGGCGAGCTGGCGAAACGAATGGCTTACAGAGTGTCATGAGTCATGGGTTGTAAACGACTCAGCTTCAGCCTGACATCAAGAAATCGCATAATATGTTGTTTTTATTAAGATTAATGGCAAATAAAACCAGAAAAAGAACTGATATATTGCTTTTTGTATTGCAAAACACCTTGTTTCTGCGGCTTAAAAGACGTCTTGAAGCTCTGAACAATCAGGTGCTAATTCATATTTTTTCATGATTTATTGTATCAGGATTTTTTTATATAAAAGCGTTTCAGCACAATTTTGTTAGCAGCTTCGACGGCATTTGACAGCAACCCCGGAAAGGGAGCATCACCATGATCATTACCCCCACAGCTTCGGTCGCCACCAGTACGGCATTATCCAGCAAGACCGTTATGGCCGCATCGGCGTCGATGACGCCGATATCCGTGACTTCAACGCCGCCGGATAACACTACGGGCCTTGAAAAGGCCGTGAAACAGCTGAATCAGAGTTTCACATCGATTGGCATAGAGCTTGATATTCATGACGATAGCGGCCGGGTCGTAACGCGCGTGATCGACCGGGAAAGTGGTGATGTGATTCGCCAGATGCCAACGGAAGAGGTGCTTCATATGGCACGTCTGGCGACGTATCAGAAGGGCCGGCTGCTGCAGACCACCGCCTGACCCCAAAAGAATCAAAATGATGAACATGCACGGGCCATGCAAAAGCGCCCGTGCACTGCCTTCTTGAGGCTTATACCTGCATGCTCATGATCTCGCGATAGGCGCTGAGAACACGGTTACGCACCTGGATGCCCATCTCCATGGAGACACTGGCTTTTTGCATATCGACCATGACATCGTTGAGTGCCACATTGCTGTCACCGCGTGAAAACGCCACAGCCTTGGCTTCAGAAGCCTGCTTCATACCATCAATTCGGTCGATCGCTCCCTTGAGTTCCCCTGCAAAACTAATCCCGCCTGTCTGCTGGGCAGCATTGTAATGACCGCCTGCCTGCTGCGCCACGCCCTGCATCTGCTGAACCAGGGCCTGAAGGCCCGCTGCTGCCACTGACATTTGAGTAACCTCAAGAGAGTAAAGGTAACCGAAAGTAAATTTTGTCACCGAATGCAGCGCAGCTTAAAGACAAAGTGCTCCTGTCGATTGTTCTAAATAGTGAAAAAAACAACGGCTATTCGGTCCTTCAATCCTGTTACTTCCCGTAATAATGACGCCACTCCCGGTATAGGGCGCCACCGTTCCCGGTGCCCAGCGCATAAAAGAGTCTGCCGATGCCCATCGAGCTGAACCCGCGTAACACCAATAACTCTGAGGCGATGTGATGAGTGCTCAAGCAACACAAGGCACCGATCAGAAGCTGTCCGGACTGATGGATCGCCTCAAGGCCAATCCGCGTCTGCCCCTCATTGTGGCTGGCGCTGCTGCCATCGCGATTCTGGTCGTGCTTTTTTTATGGGCGCGTGCACCCGACTATCGCGTGCTGTTTTCCAATCTGAGTGACAGCGATGGCGGTGTCATCATCGCCCGGCTGGATCAGATGCAGGTGCCCTATCGCTTCTCGGAGGGCGGTCAGGCCATCTTGATTCCCGCCGAAAGCGTTGAGCAGACCCGGATGGCACTGGCCAGCGAAGGGCTGCCCAAGGGCGGCGGCGTTGGCTTTGAACTTATGGATGGCCAATCCTTCGGGATCAGCCAGTTTGCCGAGCACGTCAATTATCAGCGTGCTCTTGAAGGCGAACTGGCCCGTTCCATTGAATCGATCGATTCCGTGCAGACCGCCCGCGTGCATCTGGCGCTGCCACAGGAATCTGTCTTTGTCAGGGACCGCCGCCAGCCGTCAGCCTCGGTCATTCTGACCCTTTACCGCAATCGTGCTGTCAGTGAAGGCCAGGTCAACGCCATTACGCACCTGGTATCGGCCAGTGTCTCGAATCTGCCGGTCAATCAGGTCACCGTAGTAGATCAAAACGGTAATCTGCTGTCACAGCCGGCCGGCAACGATACGCGTAACCTCAACGATGCCCAGCTCAAGTACACAGCTCAGGTAGAAGAAAGCTATCGCAAGCGTATTGAAGCACTGCTTTCAACGATCGTGGGACACAGCAACGTACGCGCTCAGGTCACCGCCAGTATTGATTTCTCTGTGGGGGAACATACGCAGGAAACCTATGACCCCAACCAGGACCCCAATCAGGCGAGCGTGCGCAGCATTCAGTCCAGTGAAAGCGAACAAAGCGGCAGCAGTGGTATTGGCGGTGTTCCTGGAGCACTGAGCAATCAGCCTGCACCTACCGTGGCATCACCGGTGGAAAATGCAGCAGCTGCCAATGGGCAAAATCAGAACGCTCAAAATCAGAATCAGGGTCAGGGACAAAACAACGCGCAAAACGCAAACGGTCAGGACAATACGACCACTCAGGCGCCAACCGGACCCCGCTCTACCTCGCAAAGCAGCACGACCAACTATGAAATCAATCGTGTCATTCGCCATGTGCAGGAAGACACCGGTCAGGTTCAGCGTCTTTCCGTCGCGGTAGTGGTCAATTACCGCAACAAGACAGGCGAAGATGGCCAGACCGAGATGGTTGCCCTCTCCGAAGACGAGATGGCTCAGATTCAGCGTCTGGTCCGCGAGGGCATGGGTTATTCCGAGACACGCGGCGATTCGCTTGAAGTGGTCAATGCAGCCTTTAGTCAGCAGGCTGAAGCGCAGGCACCGACGCTTGCCTGGTATGAAAACCCCGAGATCATCTCGCTGGCCAAAACGCTGGGCCGCTATCTGTTGATTGCGATTGTCGCCTTTATCCTCTGGCGCAAGCTGCTCAAGCCTATGGTCGAGCGTCAGCGCAGTCTGATGGTACCGGCGGGCAGCCATGGCGAAGTCGGCAGCGGCGGTACCCTGCTTGCAACCGCCGGCGATGACGAGGACGGAGAAGATGTAGCGGAATCCGATATCGCCGAACAGATCGCGAAAAAGCAGAAGCGTCGTGCCCGTATCGAACATGAAACCCTGTTGGGCACGGTTCGTGAACAGGCTCAGAAAGACCCCAGAATGGTCGCAATGATTATCAGAGGCTGGATCAATGGCAAAGACTGAAGGCAATGAAGAAGGCATCGAGCGTAGTGCCATTCTCATGATGGCGCTGGATGACGATACGGCTGCCGAAGTCTTCAAGCACATGTCACAGCGTGAGGTTCAAAAGGTGGGTCTGGCCATGGCCAGCCTCACCCAGCTCACCAACGAGCGTCTGATGGAAGTGCTCAGGCAGTTTGATATCGAAATCGAAGAGCTTGGCGGGCTCAACCTGCAGTCGAGCGACCATATTCGTTCGGTGCTGGTCAAGGCACTGGGCGAGGAACGGGCATCCAGCCTGCTGGAAGATATCTTTGAATCCGGTAACGATTCCGGTATTGATGCGTTGAATTTGATGGAGCCCAGCGTGGTCTCCGAAATGATCCGCGATGAGCACCCGCAGATCATTGCGACCATCATGGTTCACCTTGAGCGCCACCAGGCCTCGGAAGTACTGTCACGCTTTGATGAAGGGCTGCGCAACGATGTGGTACTGCGTATTGCCACCTTCAGTGGTGTGCAGCCGGCCGCCCTTCAGGAGCTGACCGAAGTCCTCAGCGGTCTGCTGGATGGCCAGAACCTCAAGCGCAGCAAGATGGGCGGCGTAAGAACGGCAGCCGAAATCCTCAACCTGATGAACACCACTCAGGAAGAGAGCGTTATCGAAAGCGTGCGCCACCACGACGACTCCCTGGCACAGCAGATTCTGGACGAGATGTTTGTCTTCGAAAATCTGGCCGATGTCGACGACCGGGGCATCAAGCGCATTCTGCAGGATGTCGACAGCAACTCGCTGGTCATTGCGCTCAAGGGTTCGCCGGAAGAGCTTCGCGACCGCTTCCTGTCCAACATGTCCTCGCGTGCCGCGGAGCTTTTGCGCGAAGACATGCAGATGCGCGGACCGATTCGTCTGTCGCAGGTCGAGGCCGAGCAGAAAAACATCCTGCAGCTGGTACGCCGTCTGGCCGATGCCGGCGAAGTAACCCTGGGAGGTGGCGACGACGCCTATGTCTAGGTCGAACGATCACTCATCGTGGCGGCGCTGGGAAATGGATCGTCTGGAAAGGCGCGAGGCGCGACAGCCCGCGCCTGAGGTGCTGGAGAAGCACAACATTCCCCAGCGCCGGGCAGAAGACGACATACGTCGCGAAGCTTTCGAGAAAGCCCGCAAGGAAGGCTTTAAACAGGGCCAGCGCGAGGGCCATGAGGCCGGGTATGCCGCAGGACTGGAAAGCGGCCGGGAACAGGCGCATCAGGATTATCAGCTCGAGCTTGAGTCGCGCCTGCACGAGGCACTGGCGCCGGTGGCGGACATGGTTCATGCCTTTGATACGGCTGCCGGAAAACTCAAGGACGATATTGCCTATACCCTGGTCGAACTGGCGCTGGAGACCGGCCGCCAGCTGGCCGGGCGGT
This sequence comes from Kushneria sp. Sum13, assembly GCF_052692355.1. Lineage (NCBI taxonomy): Bacteria > Pseudomonadati > Pseudomonadota > Gammaproteobacteria > Oceanospirillales > Halomonadaceae > Kushneria > Kushneria sp. Sum13. The sequence goes on along the minus strand of NZ_CP199847.1, from coordinate 1,590,885 downwards.
CGCTGGAGCTGGCGCCCGAACATATTCTTGATGACATCGAAAAGCTGATGATGGAACACCCGACCCTTGGGGGATCACCGCGCATTTGTGTCCACCCCGATGATCTGGTCATGGTCCAAAAGCAGCTGAGCACCCTTCTCGGTGATGTTGGCTGGCAGCTCAAAAGCGATGTCTCCCTGTCCCGCGGTGACTGCCGACTGGAAACCGATCAACTTGAAATCGATGCCACTCGCGACGACCGATGGGAACGTCTGCGTCACGCCGTCGGCCATGGCAAGCATTGATGAACCCAGAGACAGGAGGCAGCGCCCATGTCATCAAATAGTGATGCCATGCTCAACCAGTGGAAACGCACGCTGGAAACTGCCACCCGACGTGTGCAGAAACTGCCGACCAATCGCGAACGTGGTCGGCTGACGCGCGCCACCGGGCTGGTACTGGAAGCGGTTGGTCTGCGTCTGCCGCTGGGATGCAGCTGCATGGTCGAGCTGGCCGATGGTCAGGGAGAAACCGAAGCTGAAGTGGTCGGTTTCAATGGCGATCGTCTTTTTTTGATGCCTTTGGTCGAAACCAGCGGATTGGTGCCCGGCGCCCGTGTCTGGCCGGCCAACCCTCGCCCGGGTGCCGGTCAATCCCAGAGCAAGCAACTGCCGGTTGGAGACGCCCTGCTTGGGCGCGTCGTGGATGCCCGTGGTCGGGTACTGGACGGCCGTGGACCACTGATCGAGCCGGATAACGTCTCGCTCAACTCCCCAACGCTTAATCCGCTGCAGCGTGCTCCCATCGAGGAAGTGCTCGATGTTGGCGTGCGCGCCATCAACGCCCTGCTGACTGTCGGGCGTGGTCAGCGCCTGGGCCTTTTTGCAGGCTCGGGCGTGGGCAAGAGTGTGCTACTGGGCATGATGGCCCGCTACACCCAGGCGGATGTCATCGTGGTGGGTCTGATCGGCGAGCGTGGCCGTGAGGTCAAGGACTTCATCGAAAACATTCTGGGCGCCGAGGGTCAGCGCCGCGCCGTGGTCGTGGCCGCTCCGGCCGACATGTCACCGCTGCTGCGTCTGCAGGGGGCTGCCTATGCCACACGTCTGGCAGAAGACTTTCGTGACCGTGGCAAGAACGTACTGCTGATCATGGACTCCCTGACCCGCTACGCCATGGCCCAGCGTGAAATTGCACTCGCCATCGGCGAGCCGCCGGCAACCAAGGGGTACCCGCCCTCGGTCTTTGCCAAGCTGCCTGCCCTGGTAGAGCGTGCCGGCAACGATGCCCCGGGCAAGGGCTCGATCACCGGATTTTATACTGTTCTAACCGAAGGCGATGACCAGCAGGACCCGATCGCCGACGCGGCGCGCGCCATTCTTGACGGGCACATTGTACTGTCCCGAAAGCTTGCCGAAGCGGGTCACTATCCGGCCATCGATATTGAAGCATCAATAAGCCGTGCAATGACGGCGCTTATCGACGAACCACATTTCGAGTGCATCAAATACTTTAAGCAGATGTTGTCACGCTATCAGCGCAACCGCGATTTGATCAGCGTAGGGGCCTATGCCGCAGGCAGTGATCGATTACTGGATGAAGCCATCAGGCTCTATCCGGCACTGGAAGCCTTCCTGCAGCAGCGCATGAGTGAGCGCGCCGATGTCGAGCATTCCGTAGAGGGGCTCAAGTCGCTTTTGACCTCATAGCGTCCGGGACACTGCACACAAGCCAGCCATCGGGCTGACTGCCACTGATACTGAGGGGACCATGTCCAATCATTCATCACTTGAAATGTTGATCGAGCTGGCTGAAGGCGATCGTGATGCTGCAGCCAAACTGCTGGGCCAGCTGCGCTCGGCCCATCAGCAAAGCCATACACAACTCGAGATGTTGAGTGATTATCGCAATGATTATCTGCGCCGCTTCGAGCAGGCCATGCAGCGTGGACTGACCATGGCCTCCATTCAGAACTATCAGCGCTTTTTATCGTCGCTCGATCACGCCATCGAACACCAGCGCCAGCAGGTCAATCAGCATGAGGGCCGCATTACGCGTGGCATGACGAACTGGCAGCAGCAGCAAAAGCGGGTGAATTCCTATGACGTCCTGATCAGTCGGCGCCGTCAGGAAGCAGAACACCGCATGAACAAACTCGAACAGCGCCAGAGTGATGAATATGCCAGCCGGGCAACGTCTGCGCTGGGTGGGTTCTAACCACGTTTTTTCTGTCAGGAAACATGACACATGCTGACGCCAGTCAACGCTCAGATCACCTCCCAGAGCTCTGCCAGCGCCACCCCGAAGGGCAGCGAGGGCGATAGCGGTTTCGGTGCCCTTTTAAACGATACAAAAGCACGTCGTCAGAGCGATACCGAGTCCTCAAAAGCAGGCCCGGACGACCGCACCTCCACGGTCTCCCGACAGCAGACTCGTGCCGATGACGCGGGCTCAAATCCAAAAGGCGCTGCGCTGCGCAAAGACAGTGGCGCCAGCATCGCTGCCGATCCCAGATCGCGCCCGGCGGGCAATGCCCGTCAAACGTTGTCCAGTGCCCTTGAGCAGCTTCAGGGCAATCGTCTTGAAAGCCGTGAGCGTCCTGATGAGGCTGCTGTACAGCGCGGCACTGACCGAGCTCGTGCGACCCTGGCCAATCAGAAAGGGGGAGATGAATTACGCCAGGCAAGGCTTGCAGCACTGTCAGGCGAGCGCCAGCCCCTTGAGGCGTTAAAGGCTGAACGTGCCGGCAGTTCCCTGTCGAACATTGGCAAATCAATTGCCAGCCGCACTGATGCCAAGGCCGATACGCTCGATGAAAAGGGCAAGCGCCTGACACAGCATGATCAGACAGAAGATGCCAGCACGCTCTATGCACTGGTCGATACCGGCCTGATGAGTCAGACGCCGCAGGCACAGAAGCCAGGCGCCGGTCGTGAAGGTGGCCTGCCTGCCCGAGGCGTCATGCTCGAGCAGGGTCTTCGGGGTCGTGACAGCTCGAAAACGGATACCACACTGGCCTTGTCTGGCGGCCGTGATCAGGACAGCGTCAGAAGTGACCGCCTGTTTGGCGAGATTCTTTCACAGCGCGACGGATCTGCTTTCCGAGTATTTGGATCGAGCTCTGACGCAACGATGGGTACTCAGGCAACAACGCCTTTGACCAACGACAGTCCGCTGAACACCCTGTCTGCCCTGACGGGTCAGTCAGGCGCCAACTCTATGGCGCCCGGAATAGCCCAAGCCGTCACAACGGCCACGCTGCCTGCCATGGACAGTGATCAGTGGAGCTCGGCATTTGAGCGCCAGGTGATTAATCTCAGCATGCGTGGTGGCGGTGAAGCACGACTGAACATGAACCCGCTCGAGCTGGGGCCGCTGTCCATTTCTCTGAAGATGGGTGAACAGAGCGCTCAGCTGCATATTGCCTCACATCATGCGCAGGTTCGTGCTGCCATTGAAGCCGCCCTGCCCCAGCTTCGCGAGGCCTTTAGTGCCAGCGGCATTGAGCTGGGTCAGACCTCGGTCAGTGATCAGGGCAGTTTTCAACAGGGCGGCTTCCAGCAGCAGGAAAGAACGCCCGGCGCCCTGGCTTCACGTGACGACTCAAATGCCATTACGGGCATTGATACCGATGCCGAGGTAATCTCGATCAGCGCCCTGCCGGGACGCTCGCTTAATGGCGGCATTGATCTTTTTGCCTGATTGTCCTTTAAGGATCGGATAGAAGGTCCTGCCGGGCCGCACTGGTATCTGCCAGCGCGGCCCTTTTATTTTGTTGATCGTTTGCAACAGACACGGCCCTGGATTTCAAAACGTTGAGATAACCGTCTGAGACCGCGCTATTTGATCCATCGTTTGCCGCGCCAATCCGTACCATGGCATCAACCCGAACACGCCATGACACACGATGTTACGGATTAATGGACAAGTGTTCTTAACCCTACTGGATTGATCTGACGCCATGACGACTTCTACCGCAACGCCTCCGGCCAAGACCGGCAGTAAAAAACTTCTCTGGATCATCGTCGCGCTGCTGGTCGTTTTGGTAGGCCTGGCGTGTGCTGGAGGTGCCTGGTACTTTCTCAAGGGAGATACCTCCGCTGAGGCACACGTGGCCGAGCAGGCTCCCCCGGCGCCCGTTCCGGTGTTTGTTGAGCTCAAGCCCTTTACCGTAAACCTCAACGATGGCAGTGGCCGCATTCTTTATATCGGTATCACGCTCAAGGCAGAGGGCGAAGAAGCCGCTGCTATCCTGAGAGAACAGATGCCCGAGGTTCGCAATCGTATTTTGATGGTGCTGACCGGCCAGCAGGGTGATCAACTGACCACGCCCGCCGGCAAGCAGGCACTGGCACAAGCATTGATCGGTGCCTTCGAGCAACCGTTCAATGGCGATACAAGCAGCGTCGCGGTAAGCGATGCCCTGTTCACCGATTTCATTGTTCAGTAGGTCCCCATGGCAGATGACATGCTGTCCCAGGAAGAGATCGACGCACTCCTCAAAGGGGTAAGCGGCGAGGAAGAAGAGACGCGCTCCGGGGACATTGGCACCAAGCGTATTCGCCCTTTCGATCCAGCCAATCAGCAGCGTGTGGTACGCGGTCGCCTGCAGTCGCTCGATATCATTCATGAGCGCTTTGGTCGCCGCTTTCGCATGGCGCTGTTCAACCTGATCAGACGTACGGCGGACATTACGGTAGGCCCGGTCAAGATTCAGAAATACAGCGATTTCACGCGCAATCTGCCGGTGCCCGCCAATATCAACATGATCGCCATCAAGCCCCTCAAGGGCAATGCGCTGATCGTGTTTCCACCGAATCTGGTCTTTCTGGTGGTGGACAGTCTCTTTGGCGGAGATGGCCGTTTTCTGACCAAGTCGGAAGGCCGGGAATTTACCCATACAGAGCAGCGGATTATCCGGCGCCTCTTGAATCTGACACTGGAAAGTTACGCCGAGGGCTGGCAGTCCATCTACCCGGTGGAGCTTGAGTACCAGCGCTCGGAGATGCAGGTGAAGTTCACCAACATCACCAACAGCTCCAATGAACTGGTGGTTAACACCACCTTTCATGTCGAGGTAGGCGCCTTTGGCAGCGATTTTCATATCTGCATGCCCTACTCGATGATTGAACCCATTCGCGAGACGCTTTCGGGGCCGCTGCAGCGTAACGACCCGGAAGAAGACCGCGAAAGGATGCAGCGCCTTGCCGGTGAGGTGAAATCCTCAAGCGTGGAGCTGGTCGCGGACTTTACGACGATCGAGACCACTCTGAACAAAATCTCGAAGCTGTCGGTGGGTGATGTTCTGCCCATCGACCTGCCTCAGGACATTAACGTGCGCGTCGACGGTGTCCCGGTCATGGCCTGCGATTACGGCAGCCTCAATGGCCAGAAGGGTCTGCGCGTCAAAAGATTGATCGACCATCGTCCCATCGATGCCCACAGGAATACGCATCATGACTGATCCCAAAAACCCGGATTCACCCAACGACAAGTCTGAAGAGATGCCCGATGACTGGGCCAGTGCCATGCAGGAGCAGGGTGCTGCCAGCGATGAAGACGATATCGACTGGGGCTCGGCTTTTGCAGAGACCGGCGAAACCCCGGAGCATACTCTGGAAGAGACGCCTCCTGTGGCTGCGGCACCACCTGCCAGCGATCTTATTTTTCAGCCCCTGTCGGGTACTGACGCACACGGTCAGTCGCGCGAGCTGGATGTCATCATGGAAATTCCGGTCACGCTGTCGGTCGAGCTGGGCCGTACCCGCATGACCATCCGCGAGCTGCTGGACCTGGCCAAGGGATCGGTCGTCGAGCTTGACGGTCTGGCCGGTGAGCCCATGAACATTCTGATCAATGGCTATCTGATTGCGCAGGGTGAAGTGGTTGTGGTGGAGGACAAATATGGTATTCGTATTACTGATATCATTACGCCATCCGAGCGCATTCATAAGCTTAATCGTTGAAGTCATGCCTCGCTCGTGCTAAGTCGTGTCCCTTGAATGAAACGATATGAGTCATCCCATGACCGACAGCCACACGCGCGAGGCAAGCATCTCGCCTTTTCTGGAAAGCCCGGGGCACACGGCCAACGGCCCGCTGGATGCCGCGGCTTTAAAAAGCGCCCACCAGATTGGCAGCGCGCACGTCGCTGTTGAGCCTGCAACGTCATCTCCTGCCTTTGCTCAGGACAATGGTCTTGGTATCGCGGGACTGGGTAAAACGGCGCTGGGTCTGGCACTGGTACTTTTGCTGATCTGGGGGCTGGCCGCCATCATCAAGCGGCTCGGGCCGGGCCGACGCCTGAAGGGACAATCCCTTCGTATTGTGGCCAGCCAGAGTGTCGGCGCGCGCGAGCGCGTAGTGGTTGTGGAAATAGAAAACACCTGGCTGGTCCTCGGCGTGACCCCCGGCAGCGTTAATCGCCTTCATGAGATGCCGGCAAAAGCTCAGGAACCTTTGAACAGTGCCGGCACTTCTGTCGATCAGGCCACACGTCCTGCCTTTTCCGAAAGCTTCAAGCGTGCGCTGTCACAGCGCTTTGATAGGCGCCCATGACTCATTCTGCCCTGCCCCGTCTGTCTTACCGGGTTCGACACGCTCTACCGGTATTGCTGCCAATACTGGCCACGCTGGTATCGCTGCCGGCCCACGCTTCGGCCGAATTCCCGGCCATGACCAGCCAACCGCTCAACGGTGGCGGCCAGTCCTGGAGTCTCTCCGTCGAGACGCTGGTCCTTTTAAGCTCCATGGCCTTTCTGCCGGCCGCGCTTTTAATGATGACCGGCTTTACCCGCATCATCATCGTGCTGGGGCTTTTGCGAAGTGCACTGGGCACCCAGTCTTCGCCTCCCAATCAGGTACTGGTCGGTCTGGCACTGTTCCTGACGTTTTTCGTCATGTCTCCGGTCTTTGAACAGATCTATGAAACAGCCTGGCAGCCGCTGTCAGAGGGTAATATTGGCATGCCCCAGGCCATTGAAACCGGCAGCCAGCCCCTGCGTGAATTCATGCTGCACCAGACGCGCGAAACCGACATTGCCATGTTCGCCGGCATTGCCAACATGCCGCCACTGGAAGGCCCGGAAGACGTGCCCATGCGCCTGCTGCTGCCTTCCTTTGTCACCAGTGAACTGAAAACTGCCTTTCAGATCGGCTTTACGATTTTCATTCCCTTTTTGATTATCGATCTGGTCGTGGCCAGCGTTTTGATGGCGCTCGGGATGATGATGGTGCCGCCTGCCATCGTGTCGCTGCCCTTCAAGCTGATGCTCTTTGTGCTGGTCGATGGCTGGGGGCTTCTGATGGGGTCACTGGCGCAAAGTTTTTACATGTAGGCATGCCAGTGACAGGCAGGCGTTTTCGAGGCAGTGGCCTCGTAGTATCCCGACTTCAAGGAGTGGCCCCATGACACCGGAAATGGTAATGAGTCTGGCCTATCGCGGCATGATGCTGACGCTTCTGATTGCAGCACCACTGCTACTGGTGGCCCTGACGGTGGGTCTGCTGGTCAGCCTTTTTCAGGCCGCCACCCAGATCAACGAAATGACACTTTCCTTTATTCCCAAGATTCTGGCGGTCTTTACAACGCTGATCATTGGCGGGTCCTGGATGCTGGGAACGCTCTCCGATTTTACTCGAGAGCTTTTTAACAATATCCCCGCCATGATCGGCTAGAGGGCCTTCCCTTGCTGGAGATTACTTCCGCCCAGCTCGATGCGTGGCTAACGGCCTTTCTCTGGCCCTTTGTCAGAATTCTGGCCTTTATTGGCACAGCCCCCATCTTTGGCGAAAACGCCATCCCCAAAACGGCCAAGGTAGGGCTTGCCTTTGCCCTGACCGTGGTCGTGGCCCCTGTACTGCCCCCCATGCCGGATATTCCCCCGGCTTCCTGGGCGGGTATCATGATCATTATCCAGCAGTTTCTTATCGGCGCAGCACTTGGGCTGGTCATGCGACTGGTGTTTGCCGCCATCCAGGCCGCCGGTGATTATATCGCCCTGCAAATGGGCCTCTCCTTCGCCTCGTTCTACTCTCCCGAAGCTCAGGGGACGACCACGGTCCTGTCACGTTTCCTTAACATGATCGCGATTCTCATGTTCATGTCCCTCAATGGTCATACCATCATGATCCGGCTTTTGATCGAGACCTTTACTCGCCTGCCGATCGGCCAGACAGGGCTTGAGCCGGCCGGCTTCGATGCGATCGCACGCTGGGGCAGTTTTATCTTCTCGGCCGGCTTTTTGATGGCCCTGCCCATAGTGACCGCCCTTTTGATCATCAATATCTCGATGGGCATCCTTAACCGCGCATCACCGCAGTTCTCGATCTTCTCGGTGGGCTTTCCCATTACCCTGACGACCGGGGTCATACTTCTGACCTTCATGACACCGGAGCTGGGAACGATCTTCCAGCGCATGTTTGAAAGTGCCCTCAATCAGATGGTCAACATCACGGAGCTTTTTTCCTGAGCCCGAACAGGGCTTTTCAAAATTGATGATCAGAGGCGCAATGCATGTGCCATAAAAAAGCCCCCATGTCGTTACCGACATGGGGGCTTTCTGACATTGGTGCTACCTGTTAGCGGACCAGATCAAACAAGGAAGTCTGCTGCACCTGCATGAAAATCTTCTTTGAGGCCTCAAGGCCGATCTGAGCCAGGGTATAACTGGAGATGGCTTCGGCATAATCCAGATCCTGAAGATCTGAAAGTGTACCATTGTTGCTGATGGTACGGCTGGCGCCGATATTGCCAAGAATATCAAGCTCGTTGAGCTTGCTGCCAATACTGGTCTGGACGCTTCCGACATTATCCAGACTTACATCGAGCTGTCGGTTGACCTTATCCAGATCAGCCCTCAAGGCGTCCTGATTACCAGGGGTTTGAGGTGTTCTAAGTGCCGTGATGGCAGTCTGAAAGGCCGTAAACAGATCGCTCTCAGCATCACCTGCAGCGGTTGCCGGCACCCGGAAAACGTCCGTCCCTGTTGCATTGACATTCATCAGGCGAGACGCATCCACCTGCATGTTCAGGGGTTCACCATCTCCGGCATAGTTCATGACGAAACCGCCGGTGGCATCAGTACCTGCCGTAAAGGGCTGTACATCACCCTTTGATCCGGAAAACATGTACTGGCCATTGCTGTCCTTGCCGTTGGCAAGCCCTGTAAGCTGGTTATAGAGCCCTTCAAGCTGAGTCGCGACTGAAGCTCTGTCACTGTCACTCAGCGCGCCATTGCCCGCCTGAACAACCAGTCCCTTGCCGGTATACAATAGTTTGTTGACGCTATCCAACGTGTTGTCCTGCGCCTCCAACACTGAAGTGGCGCTGGTACGACTGTTTTTATACTGTTCCTGAACAGCCTGATCCTGTTTGATAATCAGGGCCTGCGCCGATGCGCGCGGGTCGTCGGAAGGAGACACCACCCGCTTGCCGCTGGCCATCTGCTCGCCCACCTTCGACAGATCGCTCTGGCGGCTCTGCATGGAATTTTGGCTACGTTCGAACATCATTGAGGTACTGAGACGCATTTGTTTTATCCCCTTAACGCATGATGCCGATCAGCGCGTCGAACATCTCCGAGGAAGCCCGGATCATCTGCGCACTGGCACTGTAAAGCTGCTGATATTTGAGCATGTTGGCGGCTTCTTCATCGATATTGACTCCTGATACCGACTGCTGCGCGCTTTTAAGCTCCTGAGAAATCTGGGTTTGAGCGGCGTTACTGCTTTTGAGCGTGGCGGTCTTGTTACCGACATCGCTGACCAGGGAAGCATAGGCTGTATTCAGACTGGTACTGCCATTGATCAGGTTCTGGTTCTGCACATTGGCCATGGCCAATGCGTTGCTGTTACCGCGTACGCCTTCGGAGAGACTGCCACGGGCAGCAATCCCTTCCGGCGTCATTTCGCTGCTGACACTCAATTGACCGGCCGCATTGGCCAACGGCTTGATGACAAAGCTGTCGCCATTGGTCATGCCTGCCGGAACAGTGACGTCAAGCCCGGCATCAGCAGCATTGACTGCCTGCCCGCTATCCAGCCGCGTTAACGAGTAACCACTGGCCTCATTGCTGTTTACCGTCAGCTTGTAATTGCTTGCAGCGACCCTGGAAATATCGTCTGTGAACGATACCGTAGGCATGCCATTGCCAATGTTGGCACTGCTGGCCACAACCGCGGGTGTACCGGCCGTAAACAGCGCCTTGCCGGCATCACCATCCAGATCAAAACCGCCGGTCTGCAGCTCGTTAACGCTGGTCGCCAGTGTGTGCGCTATCTGATCGAGTCGCAGCTGCGTCGGTTCAAGCGACTGACTGCGAAACTGCGTCAGCCCCCCCAGCGTGCCGCCGGTCAATTTGCTTTCATCGAGCTCGAAAAGGCTTCCATCGCTTGCTCTAAGCGCCACTGCTCGACGAGTCGGATCATCCTCAGCATCGACCATTTCAAGCTTTTGCACCTGCTTGCCGGATACCAATGACTGCCCCGTCGATAGCGACACGGTGTATTGGCCATCCTGATTAACAACCGAAATACCGGTTAGCTCACTGAGCTTTGCCACGGCCAGATCGCGCTGGTCCAGCATGTCGTTGGGCGGCGTTCCGGTCTTGGCCTGCGTCTGGGTAATCTGAACGTTGAGCGTGGCAATCTGTTTGGAGTAACTGTTGATCTCATCAACCACACCGCCCATCTGCGCCACGGTGTTGTTCGACATGTTTTTCAGATAGCTGTCGGTCGCGCGAAACTGGGCCGTCATGCTCTGGGCATCACCCAGCAGGGCCTGACGCGTTGATGTATTGGCAGGATTGTCAGCCAGGGTCTGCATGCCCGCAAAAAAGGACTGCATCTGCTTGTTAATCCCGCCGTCATCGGCCAACAGGTTATCAATCTGGGATATCTGGGCCAGATGAGACTTGCTGGCCCCCAGCTCGCTGTTGGCATCGTTAAGCTGCGTGCTGAGATACTGCTCATACTGACGCTGTACGCCGGTCACACTGACGCCACTGCCGGCAAACAGGCCGCTGGCACTGGTGCCACCAGACTCGGACAGCCCGATAATCTGGCGGTTGTAGCCTTTGGTTTCAACGTTGGCAATGTTATTGCTTGTAGTACTCAGGCCAATCTGGGCAGCTCTCAGCCCGCTCAGCGCTGTCCCCATCAGTGAACCGGACATGGTGTTTCCTCGCACGCGCCCTTAAGGGTGTTATCTGTCATGTACTATCGGCCGAACGCCGGGAAATTTTAGGAAAACATGCCCTGTTGACAGGGCATCAATCGATCAAAAAATTCTGCTGGCTTCATTTTCAACGGCATAGGCCATGGCAGCCCGTCGTTGGGTTACCGCTGATATATCACCATCCTGGCGCCCCTGTGTGCGCGAGGCATACAGCGACTGAGGTACGGCGGGCTCGTCATTCGGCATTTGCGACATGATGGATACCAATTTTTCGCCATAGCGGGGGTCCGTCGCATAGCCACATTTTTGCAGCGCATGCGCCGCCGCCTCGGGCGTGCGGGCATCCAGTACCGGTTGATAGCGCGGGTTATCGGTCAAAAGACGCGCATAGTCGGAAAACGCCGCCTCATAAGAGTCATATACGCGAAAGGCCGCCCGCTCCTTGTGAGCGGTGCCTGCTTCAAACTCAGTGGTCATGACGCTTGCCCGATCGCCCTGCCAGCCGCCGGTTGCCTTGATGTTGAAAAGGTTGTGACTGGCCTTGCCATCATCAGTGCGAATTTCCTTCGCGCCCCAGCCGGTTTCAAGGGCCGCCTGGGCCAGAATCAGCTGATGCGGGATTCCCGTACGCTCACTGACAGCCCGTGCTGCCGAGCCCATTTTCGAGACAAACGAAGAGACGTGCGGGGCTACATCCGCCATCATTTTCTGATGGTCGACCCGGTCCTGTAGACCGCCGCCCAGAGAGGCGTAGCCTTCAATCAGCGGCCCGCGTTTTTGCTCGGCGGGCTTGACCACATGACTGTCTGAATCGAGGCGCGCGTTGTATTTCAACTGTTCATCGCTCAGCGGAATGGCCAGCGCCGACGGGATATTGCGGGACTGCGCCGTCAGCGTTTGAAGCGAATCATTGGGCGACATGTCAGCGGACTGAGCATTGTCCTTGTTCGACAGCTGCTTGATCATCATGTCGGACAGACCGATACCCTGTTCGGAGAGGTTCTGCGCCCACTGTTGATCCAGCATTTTGGTATAGGTGTCCATGCTGTCGCTTTTGAGCAGATCGCTTTTGGGCATGGCATCGCGCATGCTTTTCAGCATCTTTTGCAGAAACAGCGCTTCAAACTGCTGCGTGGTTTCCTTGAGACTCTCCTGAGGATTGTCACGCGCGCTGTACTTGAGCCTCGACAACCCCTGCACGTCGAGCGCAAAACTTCCCCGACTGTCCACTGACATTAGATGATCTCCAGATCCGCGTTGAGCGCACCGGCCGATTTCAGCGCCTGAAGAATGGCCATCAGGTCATTGGGGGTTGCGCCCAGACGATTCAGGGCATCCACAACCTGACTCAGATCCGCTTCGCCACTGACAATGCTCAGCGCCCCGGACTCTTCCTGCACGTTGATATCTGCATTGGGTACCACTGCAGTTTGCCCGCCTGACAAGGCATTCGGTTGGCTGATAATGGGGTTGGAATCTATCGTAATCGAGAGATTGCCATGAGCGATCGCCGCCCGGTTGAGCGTGACGCGGGTATTCATCGCCACCGAACCCGTACGGGCATTCATGATGACTTTCGGTGTCAACACACCCGGGTCTACATCGATGTTCTGTACACGCGCCATGAAAGAGACCTGAGAGGCGCTATCCAGCGGCGCCGCCAGCGAAATCACGCGTGAATTCTGGGCCACGGCAATCCCCTGGCCCATGGCATTGTTGATGGCATTCATGGTGCGCAGTGCAGTGTTGAAGTCAGCGTCCTTGAGCTCCAGATCGATACGCCCCTGCTCGGCCATCTGAACCGGCACCGTACGCTCGATGATCGCGCCGCCCGGAATACGACCGGACGAGGTCTGGTTGACCTGTACGCTGCTGCCGGCGGCCTGGGCACTGATGCCCGGGATGACCATATTGCCCTGTCCCAGCGCATAGATCTGACCATCCGCGCCCTTGAGCGGTGTCATGAGCAGCGTGCCACCCCGCAGACTGCGGGCGTTACCGACCGAGGACACGGTGATATCAAGCCTCTGTCCCGGGCTTGAAAACGGTGGCAGCTCGGCGGTGACCATGACGGCGGCCACATTCTTGAGCTGCATATTGGTGCCGGCCGGTATCGTGACCCCAAGCTCTGAAAGCATGTTGGTGACCGATTGCCCGGTAAAGGGCGCCTGCATGGTCTGGTCACCCGTGTTGTCCAGACCCACGACCAGGCCATATCCCACCAGCGGGTTGGAGCGCACGCCTGCAAAGGTGGCAATGTCGCCCAGCCGGGCTGCCTGAGCCTGACAGGCCAGGCCCATCAGGACGCAGCCGCTCAACAGCAGCGCGGCGCAATGCAGGGAGACGGATTTCAACATTGCCATCATTGTGAAGTTCCTCGATTAAAACGGTGAAATATTGAGGAAGAAGCGCTGCATCCAGCCCATGGTCTGCGCCTCGTTGATATACCCATCGCCGTAATACTCAAGTCGTGCATCGGCCACCTGGGTCGACGGTACGGTATTGAGCCCGGTAATCGTGCGCGGGTTGACGGTGCCCGAAAAGCGGATGTACTCGGTGCCCTGATTAATACCGATACGCTTCTCACCGGCGACCTGGAAGTTACCGTTGGGCAGCACATTCATGACCGTAGTGGTAATGGTGCCGACAAAGGTATTGGAGGCATTCGCGCCTCCCTGTCCCTGAAATGTATTGGTGCCGGAAAGACTGGTCGTCTGACCGTCCAGTAGCCCACCGATGACTCGTGGTGCGGCTTCAAGGCCAAGCGCCGTGGAACCGTTGCGGGTGGCATTGGCCGCCGAGCTTTTGGTGGCACTGACGTTTTCATTGAGCACGATGGTCAAAATGTCGCCTACGCCGCGCGGTCGACGGTCCTCGAACAGGGGCCGGGTATAGTTGCTCTGATAGATCGAACCGTTGGCGACCGGCATCGGCGGAAGCTGAGGCGGTGCCGTGGTTGGCCCTTCCACCACGTTTTGGCGTGGAATCTGGGCACAGGCCACCATCATCATGGCCATGCACGCCACCAGAAACAGCTTCCACAAACGCATGTATCGCATCATTGATCCCCGGTTAACCCTGCACACGTGCATCAATCTTCCCTGTCAGAGCTGAGTCAGACGCGCCAGCATCTGATCCACGGTCGATACGGCCTTGGAGTTGATCTCATAGGCACGCTGTGTCTCGATCATGCTGACCATCTCCTCCACAACATTGACGTTGGAGGTTTCCACAAAGCCCTGATAGATCGTGCCAGCACCGTTGTTGCCAGGAATGCTGTCATTACGCGGCCCGGAAGCATCGGTTTCGAGATAGAGGTTGTCGCCAATGCTTTCCAGACCGGTCGGGTTGATAAAGGTGGTCAACTGAAGCTGGCCGACCTGCTGGCTGGCTGCAGCGCCCGGCACTGTCACCGAGACCAGACCATCATTGGAAATTGATACCGACAGCGCGTTGGCCGGGATCACGATACCCGGATCGATCGGAAAACCGTTGGCGGTAACCAGCTGGCCGTCCTGGTTGACCTGAAAGGCGCCATCGCGGGTGAACGAGTTGGTGCCATCAGGCATCTGCACCGCAAAGAAACCATCGCCACGGATCGCGACATCCTTGGTGTTGCCGGTCTGCTCCAGGTTGCCCTGGGTATGCAGACGCTCGGTGGCCACAGCGCGAACACCGGTACCGATCTGAAGGCCCGAAGGCAGATTGGTCTGCACCGACGACATCGAACCGGGCTGGCGCAGGTTCTGATACAACAGATCCTCAAACACCGCGCGCGAGCGCTTGAAACCATTGGTCGAGACGTTGGCCAGGTTGTTGGAAATGACATCCATGTTGGTCTGCTGGGCATCAAGACCGGTCTTGGCAATCCAGAGTGCATTAATCATCGTTTTCTCCATTCACCGGCAATGATCCGGTGACTTCATGTGCCTGGTCAGAGCCGTCATGGCCCGGAAACATCAATTCATCGAAAGCAGCGAGTTGGCACGCTGATCGTTTTCATCGGCGGTTGTCAGTACTTTCATGTTCATTTCAAAGCGCCGGGCCGTGTCGATCATGGACACCATGGCTTCGGTCGGATTGACGTTGCTGCCCTCGAGCGTGCCACTGATGACCTGAACAGTTTCATCACGCGGCAGGGCTGCCATGGGTCCACCCTGTGCATTCCAGGCACCGAAAAGACCGTCTTCACGTCGGGCCATGCGCCCATCCTGATTACTGGCCAGCATCAGTCGACCAACCTCTGCCTGTGCCTGTGTGCCAGCTTCCCGGGCAGAGATGGTGCCGTCACCGGCGATTGAGACCTCGGCATTGAGCGGCAGAATAATGGGGCCGTCTTCTCCCATGACCGGCCGTCCCTGAGACATCAGCATCCCGGTAGGATCGACCTGCAATCCACCATTGCGGGTATAGGCGGTATCACCGTTGTTGGCCTGCACCGCCAGCCACCCTTCACCGTTGATGGCCACATCCAGTGCGCGACCGGTGGTGCTGAAAGAGCCGGCCGTAAAATCGGAGCCCGGGGTAGAATCAGCCGTAATGGCACGCGTGGCGTAGCCTGCACCGTTGACCGGCACCGCCCGAGCGGCACTGAGTTCGGCACGAAAGCCACTGGTCGAGACATTGGCCATGTTGTTGGCAACGGCAGACTGCCGCTCCAGACTCTGCCTGGCGCCCGACATGGCGGTGTAGATGATTCTGTCCATGACCCGCTCCGAAAAGCTTGAAGAAGTATCGCGGCCGGCATTTTCAGGTGTAACCGAATGCCCGCCCTTTGTGACGCCTAGTAAACACGCAAAGGCGTCTTCTCAAAGTCACAAGAAAGGCACGAGAAAGGTCGTATTTCGTCAGCTGCCATAGTGGCCATAAAAAAGACCGGCCCTGAGGCCGGTCGTTTTACTGCAGAGAGAGAACGGTTTAGCGCAGGTTGACCATGGTCTGCAGGATCTGGTCCTGCGTCTTGATGGTCTGGGCATTGGCCTGATAGTTGCGCTGCGCCACGATCATGGTGACAAGTTCGGCAGCCAGGTCGACGTTGGAGTTCTCAAGCGTTTGCGAACGCAGCGAACCCAGCTGTCCCGTACCGGCACTGCCCAGAAGCTCCTGCCCGGAGTTGGTCGTGGCAAGCCAGGCGTTATTACCGTCAGGCTTGAGCCCCTGCTCATTGGTAAAGCCGGCCAGTGCGACGCGACCCAGGGCACGACTCTGGTTGTTGGAATACTTGCCCAGTACGTCGCCGTTGTCGGCAATGGAGACACCCGTCAGGCTACCTGCAGCATAACCATTTTGCCCGGCCGCCTTGACCACGAAACTCCCACTATTCTGGGTAACACTGGAGAGATCGATATTAGCAGCGACATTGGCAGCCCCGTTATTCGGATTAAACGCCAGCGCCAGATCGCTATCCCCGGTAATTTTTCCGTTCGCATCAAAGCTCAGCGTTTTTGGCTGATTATTCGGTCCAATCTCATTGCCCTTGTTCAAGGCATGGACTTCCCAGGTATTGGGCGTTTCCGATTTCACAAAATACAGATTGACCTGCTGGGCATTGCCTTGCGAATCATAGGTCGTCAGCGAGGTCTGCCAGTTGTAGCTCTTGGGGTTGGTCGCATCAAAAGCAATCGCATTGCCGTCGGCATTCAACTTGACCGTGTCAGTCGAATCCAGGTTAAAGGTCATGCTGCCGCTGGTCGTGGCACTGGCATCCAGATCCCCCTGGGCCACCTGCAGTGCTACCGGCTGGGCCCCCGCCAGTACCACCGGGTTGGCAGACGTCGGGTCGTCCACCGGATAGCCCATCAACCTGCCGCCAGTGTTGTTGACCAGAAATCCATTTGAGTCCATCTGAAACTGGCCGTTGCGAGAATAGCTCACCTGCTGACCGTCGGTCAGACGGAAGAAACCACCGCCCTGAATGGCCAGGTCAAGATCACGGTCGGTGCTTTCCATGGCACCCTGGGAAAAGGCCTGGGTGATGGCAGAGACCTGCACACCAAGGCCTGCCTTGGCACCGGCATAAAGGTCAGCAAACTCGGTACGGCTTTTCTTGAAGCCGACGGTCTGTGAGTTGGCAATGTTGTGGCCGATGGTATCCAGCTGGCTGGATGCTGCATTAAGACCACTGACGCCCTGTGTAAAAGCCATGATTCATCCCCTGATTAAAAGTCGTCTCACCGGCCTGTGCCGGCTGGGTCATAGGACGCGCAACACCGCGCCCGGTGTGCGTTAAAGAATCTGTTTGACGTCGTTAAAGGCGACACTGCCCATGTTGGGCCCCAGGTCCAGCCTTGTAGCGTTACCGCCGGTCATGACGCCGCTAACATAACCGTATTGCAGCGCACGCGAGGCAACGGCTCGGCCGCTGCCGTCGATGGCAGCAATGGTGACCTGATAGGTACCACCCTCAACGCGAGCGTTGCTGGTGTCCGTACCATCCCAGTTGAAGGACTGCACCCCGGCCTTGATCTCGCCCAGATCATATTGATTGATGGTCCGACCCGAGGCATCCGTAATGGTGGCGGTGACCTGGGCGGCATCGTCATCAAGCTCGATACCAAAGGGCAGTACAGTGTCCTTGCCCACCTGAACCTTATTACCTTCCACCAGCACGCCTCGGCCGACCATGGCGCCGGCCTGCAGTTTCTGGGAGGCATCAATCTGACCGGTGATGCTTGAAAGCGTGTCATTGAGCTTGTCGATGCCGCTGACCGTATTGATCTGCGCAATCTGTGAGGTGAACTCGGAGTTCTCCATCGGATTGAGCGGATCCTGATTATTGAGCTGTGCCACCAGCAGGCTCATGAACTCTTCACCCAGTTCACTGGCGCTGGTCGCGCCCATGCCGCTGGTGCCGCCTGTCGTACTGGTACCGTTCACACGGCTCACCAGAGCGTTGTCAAATGCCATGATTTACTCCTCGATGATCCGGTTTACTGACCCAGCGTCAGCGTCTTGAGCATCAGTGTCTTGTTGGTGTTAAGCACTTCAACGTTGGCCTGATAGGAGCGCGCCGCCGAAATCATGTTGACCATTTCAGCCGTGGTATCCACGTTGGGCATGCTGACGTAACCCTGATCGTCGGCTGCCGGATTTTTCGGATCAAAAAGACGCCGGAATTCACTCTGATCTTCACTGATGCCCGCCACGCGAACGCCACCGATCTGCTGACCGGGCTCACCGGCCATTTCAAAGGTCAGCTGTCTGGCACGATAGGGCTGGCCATCAGGGCCTGCCACACTGTCCGCGTTGGCCAGGTTACTGGCGGTCACGTTCATGCGCTGTGACTGCGCCGAAAGCGCTGACCCTGAAATATCGAAAACGCTAAAAAGACTCATTGACTGTTCTCCTGTCGGTTATCAGGACTCGCGCTGCATGGCGTTTTTCAGGCCCTGCAATCGACTGGTTAGAAACTGTACATCGGCCTGGTAGTGCACGGTGTTGTCGGCGAAGTTGACGCGCTCCATATCCATGTCGACCGTATTGCCATCAAGGCTTGGCTGGGTCGGATTGCGATACAGCATGTCCATACCGCCTGCACTGCCATTGGCCTGAGCTGCGATATGCCGACTGGAGGTCATGCTCAGTGACAGCCCGCTCTGCCCTTCTGCCCGCCCTTGATTAACGACACGATCCAGTTCGGTTCTGAAGTCAAAGTCGCGCGCCTTGTACCCGGGAGTATCGGCATTGGCGATGTTGGCTGACAGCACTTCCTGGCGCTCGGCACGCAGGTTAAGGGACTGCTGCAAAAAGTTGAGTGAGGCGTTGAGCCGGTCGATCATGGGTAGTCACTCCATTGCGCCATGAATCATTAAGACAACAAAGGTTACTTTCTTTTACCTTTTGGAATGAGCGCAGCATAGAGAGCCCGCAACCCTCACCATTGAATGAAAAGGCCGCTTTTTAGGGGTCATTTCGCGCACTGTTTTTTTGAGCACCTGTCTAGAATGCACAGCATCCATGTAACCGTTTGATAACAACAGGCCACGTCATGACGCTGCCCTTCATACGCTCTTACCGCAGGCACTGCCGCCATGGCGCCACGTTGTTACTGGTGGCGGCAGGACTGGTTTGTGCACCGGTTGAAGCCAATGAACAGGTCATTTATGACGTCATTGAAGGATTTCTGCTGGAGCAGACGGCCAGTGAAAATGGTGATGTCACCATTGATCTCACGCCATCGCCGGCAGCAGCCATGGCCTGTCAGGCGCCTTCTCCGTTTTTGCCCGGGCGTGGCGGCAAGGTCTCGGGCCGCACCTCGGTTGGCGTGCGTTGCCCGGGCGATGCACCCGAGACGAGGTACTTTCAGGCCTATGTCCACATCAACGGCCAATACCCGGTGGTCAACCGCAACATCATGCCAGGCGATGTCATTGAAGAAAGTGACCTTGACTGGCAGGAAGGAGATCTGACCCGGCTGTCCAGTCGTTTGATCACCGATGCCTCTCAGCTGGTAGGGCAGGTATCGCAGCGCCGTATTGCAGCGGGTCAGCCGTTTCAGACAGGCATGGTGAAGGCGCCCGTACTCATCCAGCGCGGTGCCGAAGTTGCCCTGCTGGTTCAGGGTAATGGTTTCATGATCACCAGCAGCGGCAAGGCGTTAAATGACGCAGGCCTTGGTGAAAGTGTTCGAGTTAGAATGCCCTCCGGCAGCATTATCAATGGTGAGGCAAGTCGCGAAGGAGTAGTGGAGGTTCACTAGTCCCAAAGGCAGTCACATTACGCACTGATATCCATTCGATACCTTTCGTTACCAGAACGGGTTAAAGAACCTGTCCGTGATGTCGATAATGGATACAACAGCGCTTGCCTGCGCCCCTTTATCAGCTCACCCGAGAGAGCATGAAGATGAAAATTGACAGCAACAACGGTTCAATCAACCGCATTGCCAGCCCGGTGTCGGTATCACGCGTTGCTACGCCTGAAGCCGCTAAGACCGAGCAGAGCGCCGCGACGCGCTGGGTCCCTTCCAGCGCTCAGGATGGCTCGCAGGATATTGATACGGCACGTGTCAACGAACTGCGTCAGGCCATTCGCGATGGCAGCTTTGAGGTTGATACCGGAAAAATTGCCGACGGCCTGATCGCAAGCGCGCAGGAGCTGCTTTCGAGCAAGGGCTGAAGCATTCCTCTGTTTGAACGCCTTTGGAGAATACATGGATGAACGATTACGCCAACATCCTGAATCAGATCGATGAAGCCCTCGGGCGCTTCATCGATTTACTCGACCAAGAGGCCGAGATTCTGGATAGCCATCCGGTCGATATTGAAGCCCTGCTGCAAGCCTGTGAGCACAAGGGCACCTCAATGGTTCGACTGGATCAGCTCGAACGCGCTCGAAGTGCCCTGCTTGAAAGCCGCGGTCTCGGTTCGGATCGCGCCACAAGCGATCGAGCGGCCATCAAACTAGAGCTCAACGAGCTATGGCAGCGTATTATCGAGCGCACTGAAGCGGCCGCGCAGCGTAATCGTCTCAACGGGTTTGTGATTGGTCGACGTCTGGATTTCCACAGTCGTGCCCTTAACTTCCTTCAGACCGCAGCCGGCATGACCATGTACGGCCCCAACGGTCGCCAGCACAATATCGGCCGCTCCAGTACGCATCTTGTGGGCTGAGCGCAGATTTGACACTCAAGCATTAAAAAGGCCGCGCCATGATTATGGCGCGGCCTTTTTGATTCCGAATTTAGCGCTTTAATTGAATAAGCAAACACGGCCCCGGCTCTGAATGCCTGTCAGGCAAAACCCTTTTCATTACCTTCCCATTACCCTGCCGAATAGCCTGCAGCAGGCGTGATTTACTGGTCCTGCAGCCGATAGTTGACGAATACCTGGGCGGCCCCGCCCCGCACCGGATGCTTGAGCATGCCCTTGCCAGGCAGCACAAAGTGAAGTGACAGCGGCGTACTGGCTGGCAGCCCGGCAAGGGCGTCCGTGCTGCCACGAGCCATATTCAGTGCCACGCATTCTAATGGCGTACACAGAGAAGCCTCTGGCAGCACCTCCCCCGGGCCCAACTCATAGCGCCAGGAAAGCTCGGTCAACCGGCTGCCAACGGGCGCATTCTCGGCATTCGCCAGCGCCACCCTGTATTCCCATCCCTTTTGCGCCATGTCAGGAAGATTGACCTGAACAGGAATGGCGCCCCCGCCCCCGGCTTCGGCCCAGACCGACGGCAAGGCCAATGCAGCAGTGATCACAAGCCATGATGCCGGCCGAACGCTTATCATGACTGCGATCCGATAATGGCCGTCACACGAATCTGGCGTTCTTCAGGGATCTCTGCCTGAGAGAGCACCACCAGACGCGGCAGGCGTCGACGCAAAAACCGCGACAGCAGCGAGCGCACGCCGTGCTGCACCACTAGTACGGCCGGCAGCCCGCGTTCCTCCTGGCGCTGAACAGCGGTTTCTGCCTGTTGAATCAACGTATCGGCAAGGCCGGGCTCCAGCGCCCCGCCATTGTTGAGCGCCTGCATCAGCATTTTCTCCAGATCGACATCAAGGCTGATCACTTCGGCAGGCTCCTGCCCGGGGAAATACTGCTGCGTAATGGCACGGCCCAGCGCCAGTCGCACGGCGGCGGTCAGCTCCATGGCGTCAGTGGTATGGCCACCATGATCGGCCAGGGTATCAATGATGGTTCGCATATCGCGGATCGACACATCTTCCGACAATAGCTGCTGCAGGATTCGGGTCAGTGTGGTCATTGAAATCAGCTTGGGCACGACTTCCTCGACCAGGCTCGGCGATTCCTTCGCCAGTCGATCCAGCAGCTTCTGGGTTTCACTACGGCCCATCATTTCACTGGCGTGCTCACCCAGCAGGTGATTAAGGTGCGTGGCCACCACCGTGCTGGCATCGACCACGGTAAAGCCCTGCATCTGCGCCTGATCACGCTGAGTAGCCTCAATCCAGGTCGCGGGCAGACCAAACGCCGGATCTTTCGTGACACGACCCTCAAGATTGCCCATTGCCTGACCGGGATCAATGGCCAGATACTGTCCGGGCCACGCCTCCCCTTCGCCAATCAGGACGCCATTGAGCGCGATGCGATACTGCTGTGGCTGTAGTGACAGGTTGTCGCGAATATGCACCACCGGCGGCAGGAACCCCACCTCCTGGGCAAACTTCTTGCGCAGACTCTTGATGCGTTTCAAAAGCTCGCCATCCTGATTCTGATCTACCAGCGGGATCAGGCGATGACCGACCTCAAGACCCAGCGGGTCCACCAGCTGTACGTCATCCCAGCTGGCTTCATGACTGTCCGTCACGGCGGCCGCCACTGGCTGAGTCTCCTCAATGCTGGCCGCTTCCTTGTTTTTCTTGCTCAGATACCAGCCCAGACCGCCCAGCATGGCAGTGAACAGCAAAAACACGATGTTGGGCATGCCGGGAATAATGCCCAGCAGGCCGACAACGCCTGCCGTTAGATAGAGCACACGGGGATTGGTAAACAGCTGGCCCAGCAGCTGCTGACCCACGTCCTGCTCGGTGTTAACGCGCGATACGGTCACACCGGCCGCAGTAGAAATGATCAGGGCCGGAATCTGGCCGACCAGGCCATCCCCGATGGTCAACAGCGTATAGGTGTGGGCAGCATCGCCGACCGAAAGCCCGTGCTGGGCCACGCCCACGATCAGCCCGCCCACGATGTTGATGACCATAATCAGGATACCGGCGACGGCATCACCGCGTACAAATTTGCTGGCACCATCCATGGAACCGAAAAATTCGGCTTCCTGAGCGATCTCCTTGCGCCGCTCACGCGCGAATTTTTCATCGATCAGACCGGCATTAAGATCGGCATCGATGGCCATCTGCTTGCCGGGCATGGCATCCAGGGTAAAGCGCGCGCCGACTTCAGCAATACGACCCGCACCCTTGGTAATCACCATGAAGTTGATGACGACCAGAATGACAAACACCACCAGACCCACGGCAAAGTTACCGCCGACAAGAAACTCGGCAAACGCCTCGATGACCTTGCCAGCAGCGTCACCGCCGTTATGCCCTTCCAGCAGAACCACACGCGTCGAGGCCACGTTGAGCGACAGCCTCAGCAGCGTTGAAAACAGCAGCACGGCCGGGAAGGCCGCAAACTCAAGCGGTTTGGTGGTGAACATGCTCACCAGCAGCACCATGATCGACAGTGCAATATTAAAGGTAAACAGCATGTCGAGAATAAATGGTGGCAGCGGCAGCACCATCATCGACAGAATCATGAGGATCAGGACCGGGCCGGCCAGAAACTTCAGCTGGCTGCTCTGCGTCAGGCCACCCCGGGAAAACAGTGCACTCAATGCATTCATGTCAGCGATGACCTGTCATGGTGAATAGGTTGTCCGGCGCCTTTAATGGGCAACGCAGCGCCCCGAGCATCATTGTTCATTGCTGTCCTCGTCATCCGAGGGTGACGGGGTATAGGCCATCTCTTCAGGCACCTCGATATGGCCGGGTCGTTTTGGCGTTTTGCCCCCCTCACTGCGATGGCGGCGCAGCTGATACACCCAGGCCAGCACTTCAGCAACGGCGGTATAAAGTGCGGCAGGAATTTCCCGGCCCAGCTCACCGTGTCGATACAGTGAACGCGCCAGCGCCGGGGCTTCCAGAAAGGGAATACGGTTCTCCTGACCCAGCTCGCGAATTTTGGCAGCCACGGCATCAGCGCCCTTCGCCACCACCCGCGGGGCCCCCATCTCGTCGTCCTTATAGGCCAGCGCCACGGCAAAATGGGTCGGGTTGGTAATAATGACGTCGGCCTTGGGCACCTCACTCATCATGCGTCGGCGCGCGATCGCCTGCTGCTGCTGGCGAATACGGCCCTTGACGTGTGGGTCCCCTTCGGACTCCTTGTGTTCCTGGCGAATATCTTCCCGGCTCATGCGGAGCTTTTTGGTGTGGCTCCAAAGCTGATAAGGCACATCGATGAGGATGACAAAGATGAAGGACAGCAGGATCAGGGCACAGCAGAACACCACCAGCAGCATCATGTGACGCATGGCGGACTGGATGCTTTCTCCGGCAAGTCCCAGCAGCTCACCCTGGTGGCTATAGATAAAGTAGGCCGCGACCAGCGCAATCAGCAGCGACTTGGCAATGGTCTTGACCAGTTCTGCCAGTGCCTGACTGGAAAAGATACGCTTTAGACCGGCGCCTGGATTGAGCTTTTTGATATCCACCTTGATGGACTTGGTCGAAAACAGCCAGCCACCCAACGCCATGGGCGCCATCAGCGCGACCACCCCCATGATGCCCAGAATCGGGGCAATGGCCAGCAGTGCCCGCCCGCCCAGCGCCGAGACATTGATCATCATTCGAGTGGGGTCGCGTGCGACCTCCGAATCAAAGGTCAGTCCGTCCATCATGACGTCTGACAGCGTCTCTCCCATCCAGCTCATGCACAGCGCAAGGCCGGCAGCCCCGACGCTGAGCATCAGGAAGGTGGTCAACTCACGTGAACGAGCAACCTGGCCCTCTTCACGGGCTTTTTCAATGCGTCGTGCCGTTGGCTCTTCGGTTTTTTCTGCGTCGCTGTCGCCGGACATTTCGACCCCATGAAATCATGTAGAGCATCGTGCTCACTGGGCGACATTGTGCGAGGAAGGAGGGAAAAACAATCGCTCGAATAGCCCGCCCGAGGGAGAGCTATTCGACACATAAGCAGGAAATATGAACTAGAACCCGAGACTGTCGAGCAGATCGTCGACCTGAGACTGATCGGTCACGATATCGGTGCGCCCTTCCGTCTTGATCTGGGGCCCGTTGAGCAGGCCTTCGGGGGTCTTGCTGGAGCTCTCCCTTGCACGCTCGCGCATGGCTTCAGAGGGCATGTTATCGATCAGCACCTGCAGGAGCTCACGCTCGATTTCGCGGATGACCTCCATCATTTTCTTGATGACCTGACCGGTCAGATCCTGGAAGTCCTGGGCCATCATGACTTCCATCAGCTGACTCTGGGTCGCGCGGGTCTGTGCCGGCACCCATTCAAGATAGGCACGAGTATCCCCGACTAGATCACGCGCTTCGGCCTGCTCAAGCGGCTTGTCGAACCACTGATCCCAGCGCCCGGCGAGCTCAGCCGACTGCTTTTCAATGTTGTCCTGAATGGGCTGAGCAATTTCGATGGCATTGAGCGAGCGCTCGGCCGCCTGCTCGGTCATGGAGGCAATATAGCTCAGGCGATCGCGGGAATCGGGAATGGCCTGGGCGGCCTTCTCGACTTCCTTGTCCAGCCCCAGCTCTCGCATATTGTCACGCAACGCACGCGTCAGATGACCGATTCTGGCAATAAGGTCCGGCGGGATCGCATCTTCTGCGTTCTGCGGTTTGGCATTGGCTGTCATGTCGTTAACTCCCGATGGCTATCCGCAGACTTATTTATCGAGCTTTTCGAAGATCTTGTTCAGCTTTTCTTCGAGCGTCGCGGCGGTAAAGGGTTTCACCACGTAACCATTGGCGCCGGCCTGCGCTGCCGCAATGATGTTTTCCTTTTTGGCTTCTGCCGTGACCATCAACACCGGAAGATGCTTGAGGTTGTCATCGGCACGAATCTGCTTGAGCATTTCCAGCCCGTCCAGGTTCGGCATGTTCCAGTCAGAGACCACAAAGCCAAAGCTGTCACTGCGAAGCTTTGCCAGACCATCGACGCCGTCTTCGGCCTCATCAACATTGTTGAAGCCAAGCTCCTTGAGGAGGTTGCGCACGATACGACGCATGGTGGGAAAGTCGTCCACCACCAGGATGT
Source organism: Kushneria sp. Sum13 (assembly GCF_052692355.1). NCBI lineage: Bacteria > Pseudomonadati > Pseudomonadota > Gammaproteobacteria > Oceanospirillales > Halomonadaceae > Kushneria > Kushneria sp. Sum13. The sequence continues at coordinate 1,564,989 of NZ_CP199847.1, read as the reverse complement.
GAATGTTCTTGTCAGCCATGTCTGCCATTTCCTTTTCAAATAAGTGCGCTTGCGCGCGAGTCAACGATTCAGTGGTGCTGCGCTAAACGCGCAGCGCCTGACGATTATTGCCACCCAGCTGTGCCAGCGCTCGCTCGCACATGCTGGTAATGGGGACGATTTCACATGCAGCACCCAGGGCTATGGCCTCACGCGGCATGCCAAAGACCACACAGCTGGCTTCATCCTGCGCCAGCGTCCAGGCACCGGCTTCGCGCATCTTCAAAAGCCCCTGAGCACCATCCTTGCCCATACCGGTCAACAGCACACCAATGGCATTCTTGCCTGCGCTGATGGCGGCGGATTCAAACAGCGCATCAACGGAAGGCCTGTGGCGATTGATGGGCGCTTCATGGTCCAGCGAAATCACATAGTTGGCGCCGCTTCGAATCAGACGCAGGTGCGCTTCACCACCGGGTGCCAGATAGGCATGACCGGGCAGCACACGCTCGCCATGCACGGCTTCGCGAACACTGATACGACAAAGACTATCCAGACGCGCAGCAAAGGATTTGGTAAACCCGGCCGGCATGTGCTGGGTAATCAGTATTGCCGGGCTGTCCGAGGGCAGCGGCATCAAAAATTCTCGAATCGCTTCTGTGCCGCCCGTTGAGGCACCCACGATCAGAAGCTTCTCGCTGGAATACAGGGGCGCACGAAGGGCCGCCGGCGCAGTCGTTGACGACGGGTGAGCCACCTTGAGCTTTGCCCTGGAGGCTGCTCGGATCTTGTCAGTAATGGCATGAGCGTATTCGGCCATGCCTTCTCGAATGCCGAGCTGTGGCTTGGTCACGAAATCCACCGCGCCCAGCTCAAGCGCCCGCATGGTGATTTCCGAGCCGCGCTCTGTCAGGGAAGAGACCATGACGACCGGCATGGGCCGCAGGCGCATGAGCCTTTCCAGAAAATCCAGACCATCCATGCGCGGCATTTCGACATCCAGTGTCAGCACATCGGGATTGGTCCGTTTGATCAGATCACGAGCCACAAGAGGATCCGGGGCCGTGGCAACCACTTCCATGTCCGGCTCCTGATTGATGATTTCGCTGATCAGGCTGCGAATCAGTGCCGAATCGTCAACACACAATACCTTGATCTTGCTCACCGTCCTGCTCCTTTCATGCCTGCTGCAGCTGCGACCAGCGGATTAACAGCATCGCCCACCAGCGCCTCGATCAATGTCTTCTCACGACTGCAGACCGTGGCACTACCGTTGAGGCGCCTGACCCTTACCTGGCCGGTCCCCGGCAGATAGTGCACGCGACGCGCATGGCTACCGTTGAGGTCCTGCGCGAGGACACGAATGTTTTCGCGATCAAGCCACGCCATGACAAACTCGGCATTGGCAAATCCGATGCGCGATGCCATACCGGCAATGACCATGCCGCCCCCGAATACCTTGGCTTCCAGTCGGTCGCGACGTCCGCCCAACCGACATATTTCCTCCACCAGCGTGCTCATGGCGTGCTCGCCGTAACGAAGACGTGGGCCGCTGGTATCGTGACTGCCATCACCGGGCAGCATGTAATGGTTCATGCCGCCCACGCCTGCCGCGCTATCACGGATACACGCAGAGACGCAGGAACCCAGCACCGTCGACAGCACCATGGGTGATGACGCCACGTAATACTCGCTCGGCAGCAGCTTGACGGCGTCAAGACTGTCATCGCGATCGAAGTAAAAGTGGTCGGCCAGGCCTTCCTGCTCGCGAGATTTCATGACCGTGAACCCGGGTTTGACGCAAGGCCATAGACGGTATGTCCCTGCAAACGGAAGGCATCGGTCAAATAGGTAAAGTTTTCGGAGTGCCCGGCAAAAAGCAGTCCATTGGGCTTGAGCAGCGGCGCAAACCTTTCCAGAATTTTCTTCTGAGTCGGCTTGTCGAAATAAATCATGATGTTGCGACAGAAGATGACATCAAACGGACCTTCAACTTCCCATCGGGCCGCCAGCAGATTCAACTGGCGATATTCCACCATGGCCGCCAGCGCCGGATTGACCCGTGCCACGCCGGATTTGGCTCCTACGCCGCGCATGAAGAAACGCTTGCGCTGCTCCATCGACAGCTTCTCGATCTGAGCGATCGGGTAGATACCGGCCGCCGCCGTGGCGAGCGCCTTGGTATCAATATCGGTGGCCACAATCCTGGCGCTTTGCGCCTTCGACCCGAGCGCCTCGGTCAGCGTCATGGCCAGCGACCAGGGCTCTTCGCCGGTAGACGCTGCGCAGCACCACACCTTGACGCTGCCGCTCTGGGCGCGAACGTGATCGGCCAGAATCGGAAAATGATGCGCTTCACGAAAAAATGACGTCAGATTGGTCGTCAACGCATTAACGAAATGTTCCCACTCCGAGGACTCTGCATGGCCATCCAGCAGATCCAGATAAGCCTTGAACTGATTAAGTCCAAGGGTGCGCAGGCGACGTGCCAGCCGGCTGTAAACCATCTCTTTTTTATGCAATGCCAGTGCAATACCTGCACGCTCATGGATCAGGCGCCTTACACGCTCGAAATCCTCATGCGTCAGTTTTAAATCGCGGCTTTCAACGACTTCTGTCACGTCTTTTACTCCGCATCACCCGAGGTGATTAAAAGGTTGTCCAGTCCTCGTCTGCTGCTTCAGACGCTGGCTCACCACGTGGGCGAGCAACTTGTGCCTTGGCTTTGGCAGAGACGGAGGCGGCGGCTTTGCCGGACTCGGTACGTGACGACGTCGAAATGTGTCTGTCCGATTCACCGCCGTGGGCCTTACCCCCATGCTTCATTGAAGAAGCAGTCCTGTCTGAAGCTATTATCGGCGCCCGAACGCTTTCCTTGATCCTGAAAAGACTGACAATTTCATTAAGATGATCGGCGTTTTGACGCATCGACTCGGAGGCTGCCGAAGACTGCTCGACCATGGCGGCATTTTGCTGGGTCATTTCGTCCATGCGCTGAATGGCCTGGCCGATCTGTTCGATGCCATTTTTCTGCTCACGGGTGGCTGACGAGATCTCCTGCATCAGTGTCGTGACCCGATGCACCCCGCCGACGATATCGGTCATGGTGGTTTGTGCGCGGGCTACCAGCTCGCTGCCGGCATGCACTTCAACCGAAGACCTGTCGATCAGTTCACGGATTTCGCGGGCAGCCTGAGCGCTGCGACTGGCCAGGGAACGCACCTCATTGGCAACCACGGCAAACCCTTTGCCCTGCTCGCCGGCACGCGCCGCTTCCACCGAGGCATTGAGTGCCAGAATATTGGTCTGAAAGGCAATGCTGTCGATGACGCCCACGATATCGGAGATGCGTGCCGAGGCCTGAGTGATGCCCTCCATGCGCGTGACAACATCGCCCATTTCGCTGCGGCCCCGCTCGGCTACGGTCGACGCCTCATGCGCCAGCTTCGAGGCATCACTGGCATGCTCTGCGTTATGGCCGACCGTGGCGGTCAGCTCTTCCATGCTGCTGGAGGTCTGTTCAAGTGACGCTGCCTGTTCCTCGGTGCGCCGAGAGAGGTGCTGGTTACCGGTGGCCAGCTCACTGCTGGCCGGCGAGATCACGCCAACACTGCCCTTGACGTCACGAACCACGCCTAAAAGGCACTTGCGCATGGTATCCAGTGCGATCATCAACTGATCCTGACTGGTGCTGGGCGCTTCAAGGTTGCCACTGGAAATTTGTCGGCAGCACACCAGCGCCTGCTCAAGCGAGCGCTGAGCGCGTCGTACCAGCAACGCTCCGGCAGCCGCCGTGCCCGTTGCCAGCAGGGTGGTGGCAATGGTGAGTGTGCTCATGAGTACTGGAAGTGACTGCTGGGACGAGAGCATCTGATAATCCGCCACCAGAAGGCCCAGCAGTGCCAGAGACGATACTGCACATGTGGCTCCCGCCCAGCTGGCCTTGCGCGCCGGGGCCATACGGCCAATTCGATGCCCCCAGCCCAGCGGGCCGGCCGGCGTAATGACGCCATGCACCAGCGTCCACCCCTTGCCCTGGCCTCTGCTGATACGTTGGTAGACCCGCTCGGCGTGTGCAATGGACGCCTCGTCAGCCTTGATGCGGACCGAGGCATAGCCCTTGAGCTGGCCCTGCTCGACAATAGGCATGACCGTGGCCCTGACCCAGTAGTAGCCCCCGTCCTTGCGTCGATTCTTGACCATGCCGGTCCACGTCTCTCCGTCGCGCAGCGTCTTCCAGAGATTGGCAAAGGCCACTGGTGGCATGTCCGGATGGCGCACAAGGTTATGGGGGGCGCCAATCAGCTCGTGGCGCTCAAATCCACTGACCTCGATAAACGCCGGATTGGCGTAAACGATATTGCCATCCGTGTCGGTCTGGGAGATCAGAAACTGCTGCTCATCCAGGACATAATGTTTGTCATTGACCGGTTGGTTATTGCGCACGCATGGATCTCCTGAGATGAACTCGGTGGCCGGCGGTTGCCGGCGGTTGCCGGCATGTCTGTGCACATCAAACTATGTTTTGGATAAACCAAACCGAGGATTAGAGCAGGTTAAAGTACGCTGTTTATACAGACACAAAAAAAGCGCCGGCATCAGCCGGCGCTTTCCAAAGCAGGAGCAATCGATCAGGCAGCCTTGTCGATCAGGGCCATCTCTTCACTGCTCATCAACTTTTCAATATCCACCAGAATCAGCATGCGATCATCCAGACTGCCCAGTCCCATCAGGTAATGGGTAGACAGTGTTGAACCAAACTCCGGTGCCGGCTTGATCTGCTCACCGGTCAGGGCCAGAACATCGGAGACACCATCCACCACCACGCCCACGACGCGATGACCAATGTTGAGCACGATGACGACGGTTTGCGCCGTGTAGTCGGCATTGCCCAAGGCAAACTTCAGACGCAGATCAACGATGGGAACGATAACGCCACGCAGGTTGGTCACGCCCTTGATAAAGGAAGGTGCGTTGGCAATGCGCGTCACCCCTTCATAGCCGCGAATTTCCTGCACACTCAGGATATCGATGCCGTACTCTTCCGCACCCAGTCGAAAGACCAGAAACTCATGACCTTCCCCTTCCAGCTGTACCTTGTCGATAGCAGAAGCTTCCATTGTCTCAACTCCCATATGCCCGACCCAGCGGGCAGAATTAAAGATGGCTGTGCGTTATGCAACTGAATCAGTGCAGCGCGGCAGCACTACGATGATGACCCGCGTGACTGCCTTCACGATCCTGAGGCGCACGTGACAGTGCCGGAATGTCCAGGATCAATGCCACGCTGCCATCGCCCAGGATGGTGGCGGCAGAGATGCCCGGAACACGTCGATAATTGGTTTCCAGATTCTTGACCACGACCTGGTGCTGCCCGATCAGTTGATCAACCTGCAGGGCAAAGCTGCGCCCTTCGCTTTGCACGATCATGACAATGCCCTTGGTGACATCCTGCTTCGCATCGGGGATGTCAAAAACGCGGTAAAGCTCGACCAGGGGCAGATATTCACCTCGAACGTGCAGGACACGATCATTACCGGTGACGGTGCTGATATCTTCCGGCCTGACCTGCATGGACTCCTTGATGGCACCCAGCGGCAGGATATAAACCTCTCCTCCGACACGAACCGACATGCCGTCGAGAATGGCCAGCGTCAGTGGCAGCACGATTCGCGTGGTAGTGCCCTGCCCGGTACGGGAGAGAATTTCCACGTGGCCACCCATCTGCGCGATATTACGCTTGACCACATCCATGCCGACGCCACGGCCTGATAGATCGGTAACATGCTCGGCGGTCGAGAAACCCGGCGCAAAAATCAGCTGCCAGACATCGTCATCACTCATGGCATCCGACACGGCCAGACCATTCTCACGAGCCTTGCTCAAGATCCGGTCGCGGTTCAGGCCGGCACCGTCATCACTGATTTCAATCAGGATGTTGCCGCCCTGATGACTGGCAGACAGCGTCAGCCTGCCTGCAGCCGGCTTGCCCGCGGCCAGGCGTCGATCAGGCGTCTCGATGCCATGATCCAGACTGTTGCGAACCAGATGGGTCAGCGGATCAACGATGCGCTCGATCAATCCCTTGTCGAGTTCGGTAGACTTGCCCACTGTTTCAAATTCAACCTGCTTGCCCAGTTTGCCAGCCAGGTCACGCACCAGCCGCGGGAAGCGGTTGAAAACAACATCCATGGGCATCATGCGAATTGACATGACCGCTTCCTGCAGGTCACGAGCATTACGCTGAAGCTGGTTCATGCCACTGAGCAGATTGCCGTGGATGACCGGGTCGAAATCGGATGTCCCCTGCTCCAGCATGGACTGGGTAATGACGAGCTCACCGACCAGGTTAATGATCTGGTCAATTTTTTCGATCGATACGCGCAGAGAGGCATTTTCGCTGCTGGCCGCAGCCCGCTCGGCCTTTTTGGCAGCAGGCGCGGCGGCCCTGGCCGGCTCGGCCGGAGCCGCAACGCTAACCGGTTCCGCCGGGGTCATCTTTTCCGGCTCAGGTGCCTTTTGCACCATCTCTTCCTCGACAGGCCACTCATCAACTTCGGCCGGCCATTCATCGACTGCTGTCTCTGCGCCATTGTCAGCGGAGGCGGCTGCAACAAGCTCGAACGTGATCTGATCATCGTCGACCACGAAGCAGAGCACGGCGCGGATATCTTCCTCGCCCGTGGCGGTTTCAAGGCGCACGGTCAGCACATCATTGGCATGCTGCTGTTCCAGTACGGTACCGAACAATGCCATCTCTTCTGCAAGACTGGTGGCATTATCCGCGGCAACCCCGGCAATTCGGATGATCATGGCACTGCTTTCAGCAGCGCCGGATGCAGAGGTCTGCGCTGACGATTCGGAAACAGCACCGCTTCCGTGGCCCTTCTCTTCGGCCAGTGTTTTCAGTGTGTTACAGATACGCTCGTAGGCGGCGCTGTCCGGCTCGGTCTGTTGACGGTAGGCATTGAGCTGATCGCTGAGCATATCCTTGGTTTCCAGAAATATGTCGATAATGGTCGGGTCAAGGGTCAGTTCACGATGACGCGCCTTGTCGAGCAGGTTCTCGAACAGATGCGTGGTTTCCTGAAGCACGGTAAAGCCGAACGTACCCGCGCCACCCTTGATGGAATGTGCCGCTCGAAAGATGGCATTGAGCTGTTCGCCGTCAGGATCACTGGGATCGATCTGCAACAGTTGCTGCTCCATATCGCTGAGCAGCTCCTCGGCCTCTTCGAAAAATGTCTGGTAGAACTCGGTAATGTCGATGCTCACGCCTGATGCCCTGCCCTGCTTCTGGATTCGGTCCAACGCTCGACTCGAGCGTGCGCGAAAGTGTTTTCAAAACCTGCCGTCATGGTGCTCATGGCTGTGTCATCTGTTCTGACGCCTCCGGAGTGTCCAGAGCACTGTCGCCCTGCGTAAACCCCTCGATGGACAGCGGGACCTTGTCACCATCAATGATGGCGGGCGCGGCGGGTGCCATGTTTTCCTGTTCCATCATTTTCTGTGCGCGACTGTTGAGCACCAGAATGCTGATACGACGGTTGAGCGCACTGTCTTCCTCATCAGGCATGTTCATGGTGTCCGCCATACCGATGACTCGTAGCAGCTTCTCGGGCTCAAGCCCTCCTGCTACCAGTTCACGCCGTGATGCATTGGCGCGATCCGTTGAAAGCTCCCAGTTGCTGTATCCCTTGAAACCAGCGGCAAACGGAAGGTCATCCGTATGGCCTGACAGGGTCAGCTTGTTGGGCAACTCATTAAGCAAAGGGGCAATGGCCGTGAGTATGCGGTGCATATAAGTCGCTACACGGGCACTGCCTACCTCGAACATGGGCCGTCGCTGGCTGTCCACGATCTGAATCCGAAGCCCCTCGGGAGTAAGATCAAGCCGCATCTGTGAGCGCAGATCCCGCAGGGCCGGGTCTTCCTGCATCAGGGCTTCAAGGCGTGCCTTGAGCCTGCTCAGCGCCGACATATCGGTGGCCATGCTACTGTTTTGCTCAATGGTAATTCGGGAGCGTTCTCCCTCACTGTGCATGACATCATCCCCGCCTCCGGGAATGGCGCTGTTGCTGGCCGAATTACGATCCCCGCCTGCCAGCGCCACTTTCAAAGGGGTACGAAAATATTCACTGATCTGCTCAAACTCGGCTTTTGATGTTCCGGCCAGCAGCCACATCACCAGAAAGAAGGCCATCATGGCCGTCATGAAGTCGGCGTAGGCGATCTTCCAGCTGCCATGCGAACCATGATGGGCGGCGGCTTTCTTGCGACGTATGACAATGGGGCGACGGTGCTGGCTCATGGTTTAACCCTGACTATTGCCGCTGGGCTGTGAACGTACGCTACGCACATGCTCTTCCAGCTCGCTGAAACTGGGGCGCTCGCTTGAATAGAGCACCTTGCGACCGAACTCGACTGCGATCGGCGGTGCATAGCCATTCAGATTGGCCAGCAGCGTCACCTTGATACACTGCAGCATCTTCTCTACTTCACTGATCTGATGCCGGATGTGCGTGGCAAGCGGCGTGACAAAACCGTAAGCCAGCAGGATCCCCAGAAAGGTCCCCACCAGCGCAGCCGCGATCAGGGGGCCTACTTCCTCGGGCGTTAGTCCTTCGGCACCCAGTGCGTGCACCACGCCCATGACGGCTGCCACGATGCCAAAGGCAGGCAGGCCATCGCCGACACCCGAAATGGCGTTAACGGGAATTTCCGCTTCATGCTGAAAGGTCTCGATTTCATGATCCATCAGCGACTCGATCTCGAAGGCATCCATGTTGCCGCTGATCATCAGGCGCAGATAATCGGTCAAAAACTCCATGAGCAATGGATCTGCCATCAGCTTGGGATAGCGTGTAAACAGCGGGCTTTCCGCAGGGGTTTCCACATCACGCTCGAGCGCCATCATGCCCTCCTGGCGGCCCTTGGCCAGCAACAGGTATAAAAGCGCCATGAGCTCCATGAAAAGCTCCTTGTTGTACTTGACGCTTCCCTTGAGCTTGGGAACAACTTTCAGTGTTGCCTTGATTGCCGTGCCGTTGTTACTGGCGACGAAGGCACCTATGGCAGCACCACAGATGATGACGATTTCGGCCGGCTGAAACAGTACTGCCAGATGACCACCTACCATCATGTACCCCCCGATTACCGAGGCAACAACAGCAACATATCCAAATAATATCAGCACGGTAATTCCTCAGTATTCAGGATCTGGAGATAACATCGGCCAAAAGTGGCCAGGCTTGAGAGCCCATCTCATCAGATTCATCGGGGAAAAAGGGATATAACGCCTGCAACAATACCGAGCTCGTCTGCCGGGCAATGGTGACGATATTAAAACCTTTCATCGCCTATCAAACGCAGGACTAGCCTCCAAAAAGGGGGCCATATTTTCTGTTTAAAAACGGTTTTGACAGGGCCTTCAGACAAGAAAAAACCCTGAAAGCGAGCGCTGTCAGGGCAAGGGGGAAATCATGGCAATAACGGGGAATCAAATGGGGGTGTACGTTGCCTGATCAGTATTCGCTACCACTTTCCTTTCTAATACGCTCTCTTTCGGCAGCACGTCGGGTTTTGCCGGCACGAGACGGCGGCTGGCAGATCCCGCAAACAAAGTCCTGATCAAGGCTGTGGGCATGGTTAACAAACCTGCCACTGCATGAGGTGCATGAGGATAGCTGCATCATGTCGCTTTCAAAAAAGCGTACCAGTGTCCAGGCGCGAGTCAGACCCAGCACGGCCTCACCATCTTCAAGCATGGAGATTTGCTCGAAGTAAAGTCGGTAGGCCTTGATAATGGCTTCCATCCGGTCACAGCGGCTCTGTTCGCGCAGGGAAAGATAAATATTATAAAAAAGTGACGAGTGAATATTGGGAAGCCATGTAATAAACCAGTCTGTCGAAAAGGGCAGCATTCCCTTCGGCGGTGAAACGCCCCGGACTTCCTTGTAAAGACGAATCAGTCGACCACGAGAAAGATCCGTCTCGGTTTCAAGCACCTGAAGTCTTGCACCCAGCTCAATCAACTCGATTGCCAGCTGGATATCACGCACTTCATTGATGACGCTCTTATCGGCCATGATGGCGCCCCTTTTTCAGCACCACCTCCTCCTCGTCATCACGCATGCTACCAGCAAGCAGAATGGCAGCGTGGGTGCGCTTGAGATCGTCTTCTCGCTGCTGGGTAGTCAGCGAGGACAGCTGTGAAGGGTCTACCAGAGCAAAATGACACAGTAGCTGATTGGAGTTGGCAAGTTTTGCAAGCTGGGAAATGGGCAATGAGGCCAGAGTATCCGCCATCTGTTCGTTCAGCTTCAGCCTGAACATGGCAGAAGAACGATCTTCGTTCAGAAGCCGCTGTACCAAAAGCAGATAAGACAGATTGACGTTGCGAATATCGTCCAGCAGATGGCTTGTGGTCATCATGTTCCCTTCCCCTCGTCTTGAAGATTTATCCCGTATCACGACAGGTGCAGCGGCGATTGTTCACGCTCTTGACCGATTGTCGTAACAGGTTCATTGCCAGACAGAGCGACATTCAGTCAATTTAATGTAACGCCCCGTTACTTTCTGCAATATTGGCACATCATACTTTACTACCACAACCCTTTTTTTGATTAGTACGAAAACAATGTTTTCTCATGTCGTTTCTTAAGACAATAGCAGAAAATTTAGCCAATAAAATCAACGTCAGACGAAAAGGGCCCAAAAAGGGCCCTATTTCAAAATAAAGAAAAAATTATTTGTGTCTTTGAGTTAACATACGGTTTTTTGATGTATCACGATACAGAGGCTGCATCCCGCTCCAGTTCGTGTATCCAGCACAACAGTTCTGCCAATGCCAGATACAACTCTTTCGGAATACGGTCATCAAGGTCCACGTGCAGGAGTAGATTGACCAGCTCTGCCGATTGATGCACATGGATACCACTTGCATGCGCCTTTTCTATGATGGCATCGGCAGTTGTGCCATAGCCCTTGGCCACCACACGAGGCGTCTCATTGACATCATGTGCTATGGCCACAGCACGCTGGCGTTGAAAGGAATGATCATTGGAAGATGTCATGCTGTTTTACCCTCATGATCATTCCCGTTCTGAGGCGAGAAGTGTAATGCCGCCAGTTGAAGGCCTGCCCCTGTGAATCGTTCATCAAGATGTTGTCCCTGCACAGTCATCCATGCCAGATAGGGGCCTTCTACCCTGCCACTGACCTTGATGGTCTTGTCCTGCAGGCTGATCTCAAGATCAACATGCCCCAGAGCAGGGAGCGTCAGCCTCAATTTTGAGCGCCAGATCCTTGAGGCATCTTCTCTCTTCTTGTCGGTATCGGCCTCGGGTTCCTGCTCGATTTCCCATTGCACCGGTATCTGGGGCGTCAAAAAACCTTCCCACCTCACCAGCGGAGACGTCATGAGCTCCAGCTGATGACGCAAAATGCCCTGTAGATCATCCTGGGCAGAGGACATATCAGGCATTCCGGCTTCTCGACCAGCAAGACTACCAGCGGATTGCGCAGCGTGTCGTTCACGCATGACCGCAGTGAGCACGCTGTATGCCTTGTCCGCCTCTGCAGTAGCCTGACTTCCCGTCGAAGGTGCCTGTAAAAGCCTGTTCTGAGGCTCCTTGAGCAATTCCTGTGAATCATACTGCCCCAGAAGCCATTGACGCAGGTGCGACTCATAGAACAGGCCGCTATGCCTGATCTGTCCGGCAAGCACGGACGAAAGCACTAACGGCCTGGGCGATTCCTCGTCTGCCAACAGAACGACATCCGTGCTGACCACAGGTGCCGTGGCTGGAAATTTTTCCAGAATACGGGATATGGCTCTGGCTTCGGCGCTGAAATGCGTGGTGGAAGATTTGGGCAGGCTGCTTGAAGTCGTGTCTTCAACGAAAGGATTGCTACCTGATGTCGTCACTCGAGTGGGTATCCTGTCAGGCGATTTGGCTCTTGCAGCCGCATCCTCGCCATGGCGCTCAAGCGTTTCATCCGGTGTGTCCGAGGTGCCATGACGCACTGCCGGTGTATAGGTCACACCCCCCAACGGCAGATCGGGTTGCCTTGAAGCAACCCGATCCAGATCCGCGCGACGTCCCAGGACGTTGTGAAGCAAGGTATCCAGCAGTGGCGTAATGGCACTCATGACTACTCCCCCATTGGGGCCGATACCGCACTATAGGCACGATTGACCTGCTGCTGTACCCGGCTCTTCTCCATCAGATGACTGAGTTCGTCGAGCCTTTGCTGTAGCAACACATGAAGCTGATGGTCGTTTTCCAGAAGCTGCGCCAGAATTTCCTTCTTGTATGCCTGACGCTCACTATCCAGCGTTATTTGTTCATCACGCACTCGAAGACGATCAATTTCACACAGATAGTCATGCTCAAGTTCAATCAGCTTTTGCCACTGGCCTGCACTGGCATGCTCAAGCATTTGCTGGCTCACCCTGAGCGCTCGCTCATAGCCATGGATGATCAGAGTACTTTTTTTTTCCATATCAGGCCTGAGCCGCTGCAGTGGGTTGCTGGACAGACGAACCGATTTCCTTCCATGCACCGGCGATATCACTCAAAAGACTTTCCACATGCTCTACCAGCGTCTTGTTATTCGACATATTCGCTTTTAAAAGAGAACGAGACATGTACTCATAAAGTGATGACAGTCTTTCTGCCATCTCCCCACCACGCGTCATGTCCAGGCTGGCTCGCAGCCCGCCATCGATGATGTCGATGGCCTTTGAAATGGCCATGCCCCTGCCAGCAATATCGTTGTGATCCATGGCCCACTTGGCCTTGAAAATGGCCGCCATGGCACCATCGAACAGCATGACGATCAGTTGATGGGGAGAAGCGCTCATTGCACCTGTCTCCACGCCTACTGATGCGTAGGTACTTGCCCCTCTTTGTGTATACATAACTGGTATCCGCCACAATAGTCGTATTATGAAGTCTTGTTCAGCGCATCAAGTTGCTGAGAAAGGTATGACTGAGTGCTGTTAATCTGGGACATCAGTGAATCGAGCTGCTGAAACTGCTTCTTGTAGCGCTCCATGGTCGTGCTGATGGTGTCCTGCATTTTGGCGCTACGGTCCTTGAGACTCTCTACCGAACTCTTCAAGCCTGTTTGAGCACTTCCGATCACCCCATTGTCAGATAGCATCTGCTTGATGCTGCTATCCAAGCGTGAGGCAATACCGTTGGTTCCATCCCCCTGAAAAAGCCCCTTCATGCCGTCAAGGTTCGTGGAGAGCGCTTTATCAAGCTTGGCCTCATCCGTAATCTCGAGCTTGCCACTTTTCGTAAGGTCGCTGCTAAAACTGATGCCGGCTTCGAAGAGATAATTCATGCCCGTGCCTTCGACCGCACTACTCATGATGCTGCGCAGGTTGCTTTGAACAGAACGCACATTACTATTACCGGTTAACGCGGCGCCCTTGAAGTTATCACCTTCACCGGTAGGCTTGGTCAAAGAAGTAATCTTGTCGGCCAGACTGTTATAGGCCGTCACAAAATCCTTTACCGCCGTTTTGACACTGTCGGTGTCCTGGCTGACGGTCAGTTTCGTAGAGGCCCCTTCAGCTGTTGTCTCTGCAAGATTAAGCGTAACGCCCTGAATGGCTTCCTCTACCTTGTTGGTTGAGCTGGTAATGGCCAAACCATTAACAGTCAGACTGGCATCCTGCGCAGTAACCTTTGTCTCCGCGCCCGTAAAAAGCGCATTTAAACCGGCGTCGGCACTGTCAAACGACATGGTCGAATCCTTGCCTGTCGTTTGTGAATTCAACACCAGCCGGTAAGGAGTACCGCTACCATCATTGATAATGGAGGCCGTCACGCCAGCATCGGACTTGTTAATGGCATCGCGAATGCCTGCCAGCGACCCATCTGTAACATCGACATTGGTAGACTTGTCACCGAGATTGATCGTTAATTTCCCGGTGCCAATAACACTTGTAGTATCAGTCTGCCCCAGGGTAGCTCGCGACTCGGCAGTGGCCAGACTATTGATCTTGATATCGTAACTACCTGCGGCAGCCGTGCTGCCGGCAGTCGCCGTTAACGCCGAACCGCTGACATTGGTCGCAAAGCCTTTATATAGCTCGGCACCATTGAGCTTTTGAGCAGCCTTTTGAAAACCTTCAAGCGAACTCTGCAATTGCCCAAACCCTGAAAGCTTGGCGTTGGTCGACGTAAGCTTGGCATTGATGGGTGCAAGCTTTGTTTTCTCTGACTTCTCAAGACCATCAAGTAGAGACGACAGGTTAAGATTGGAACCAACACCCAGTGATTCGATAGCCATCTGTGACGCTCCAAAATGGGGAATCCTGGCAGGCAAAAGCGGATTCGTTGTTCTCTCTGAGACACTATCGGCAGCTGCCGTGGAATATTTAAGGCGATCTGCTCACGGACGCATTTAAAAACCCGGGATAACGCCATTTTTCATCAAGCCCTCGTCCAAGGGCGATGAAATCAGGGTTTATCAGTGAATCGCGCTGGTTATATCGAAGCCTTTCCCCTGCCTGCAGGGTATTCGTATCCAATTGAAGCACCGTACCGCCGGCTTCTTCCAGAATGATATGAGCAGCACCTGTGTCCCACTCACACGTGGCACCAGGTCTTGGATAGCAATCGGCAGCGCCTTCCGCAATACGACAAAACTTGAGAGAACTCCCAACGCCCTGCAGGTGGCATGGCGGCATGGCCTCCAGCAAACGCGTCATCTTGCCATTGCCATGTGAGCGACTGCCTACAATCCGAAGCAACCGATCAGGATGCCATGCTGCAGAAGCAATGCACTCTTCTGGTTCGCCCAGGCATTGACGCCATGCCCCCTTGCCCTTCGCGGCATACCACATGGTGCTTAAAACAGGTGCAGCAATTACGCCAAGAATCGGGTTGCCCTCATGTATCAACGCGATATTGACCGTGAACTCACCGTTTCGATTAATAAATTCCCTGGTACCATCCAGAGGATCAATCAACCAGAAGGTTGACCATGACAGTCGGTCTTCAATCTCATCTGCACCAGACTCTTCTGAAAGCAACGGCCATGAGGGCGTCAGACCAGACAGCCGCCGCTGGATCAGTCGATGTGCTGCCAGGTCAGCCTGGGTCAAGGGGCTATCATCCGACTTATCGGTAACTTCTATCGAACCCTGATAGATTTCCATAATGGCGCCACAGGCATCCCATGCGATTTTTTTTACGGACTCAAGCAGCTCTGTCATTAGTCTATTTCCTGTACGCCATGGCTTTAACACTATACCCCGCGCATCAGCAGCAGCCGAGCCTGCCAAGGTGGTTTGCATAAGCCGAGCAACGACTGTTTTAGATCGTTTATCTCTCTATCGATGTCTGAAAATCAAAAACCCCGGTATAGGCTTTTGACCTATACCGGGGCAAACGTACTGGTACTTGACTCAGGAAGTCGACAATCTCAGGCAGCCGGTTTTTTCCTCAAAATGCCCTGATAGACCGCAGCAAGCAGTTTTTCGGGCATGAGACGCAAGGGGGCTCTCTTGAGGATGTTCATGTACATGGTCCCTGATCCAACAAATCCCATATCGTGAAACTTTTTCTGAAGCTTCACGTCCTGCTTGAAATAATGCCAGCCCCGACGCCTTGCCAGCATCCCGTTACCCACACGGGCATTAACCAGAATATCGCTGACGTTATCGATATGACTGCCCTGACACAACAGACGAGCCCACAGATAATAATCTTCGATACCCAAAAAATGCTGATATCCCCCGGCCTTGAGGATGGCTGCACGACGGAACATTACCGTCATGTGATTGACCGGGCATCGTGAGCGTGCAAACCGCGCCACTTGCTCCTTGCCTGTGGGTAGCTCACGAATGGCGTGTGGTTTTGTCGGGTCTTCATTGAACTCTGCAATGGCCCCTCCAAGCATATCGACCTCGGGATGGGCGGTCATGTAATTGACCTGCAGCTCGAAGCGGCCAGGGCAGCAGTGATCATCCGTATCCATTCTGGCGACCAGATCATTACGGCAGTGCTCAAGGCCCGTGTTGAGCGCCTCACCCAGCCCCTTATTCTCGGGAAGTCTTACGGAAACAATATTCAATGTGGGGCGGTATTCATCGAGCGCTGCATGCAGTTGATCATTGATGGGACCATCTTCAACAATGACAACCTCATCAGGCTGTACGCCTTGTGTCCTGATGCTTTCAAGGCACTCACGTAAGAAGCGTGGCGATTCCTTGTCATAAACGGACATCAGCACCGAAAATTTCATTTTAATCTTTTCCTGCCTGTAATTTAGCGATCAAGTCATGTGCCATTGGCTCCTGTATCAATTAATTGATACAGGAGCCAATGGCGTTGACACACTGGCCTTCAGATAAACACTGTCATCCATCAATAAACTACCGATGCCGAGACACTGCTTTCTCGTAAAATTCGGCATATGCATAGCCCATGGCTTCACCCGTAAACTTCTGCAGGTACCTCCTGTAACCGCCTTCAGCCAATGCTTCACGGTGATCAAGCGCAAAATGAACGGCACTCTTGAGAGAAGCCGAGTCTTCAAGCGTAAAAAAGGCGGCCTGTGTACCCATGATCTCCTTGAAGACATTGATATCACTGCAGATACAGGGCAGTCGGACCTGCATCGCCTCCAAAAGCGCAAGACCAAAACCCTCGCTTCGACTGGGCATGATGTAAGCGTCGTAATGTGGCAGAAAAGCAGCAATATTATTGCGATAACCCGTAAACCAGCATCTTTCAGAAACCCCCAAATCCTTTGAGAGCTCCATTAAAGCTTGCCGGTAAGAGCCATCGCCTACAACGACCAAAGCACAATCGGGCATATCGACCAATGCTTTAATCACCTGATCGATACCCTTGCGTTTAATGAGATGCGCATTGGTTCCCAGCACATGATACTGACGCGACAGCTTTTCCAATTCAACGCGATCATCATCATCAAGCGGTTTTATGTGGGGTAGCTCGCCAATACCGTTATGAACCACATGCAGTTTTTCGGCTGGCAACGTACTCGAATAAAATCCTCTGGCATCTTCCGTCAATACCGCCAGAGAACCCATACGGCGCCATGTTGCCATCCATACAGGGGTCGCCAGCATGGCAACTTTCGGACCGTAGATATTAAGAAGTTCATCTCTTGCATAATTGTGCAACGTGGAAACATGCACTGTTTTTCTACTGCAAACGCCTGCATATGCAGACAATAGATCTGGCCTGATGCCATGAGAATGAACAACATCAAATTTCTTAAGTACACTGGCATCACGAAAGCTTATAGGCTGAATATCGCAGCCTGCTTCAAGCGTTGATGGCCCGCGAAGATAAAAGATTGTCGATTCCATACCCGCCGGTAGATTATCGACAATATTTTTTACGACATAACCTGGCCCATTGGGCTTGAACTCAGTAATGATCTGAGCAATTTTCAATATCTTCTCCATGCTTTAACCGATCTGACGTGAAGCAGTGGTAAGAAAGTTGAATGCCGAGCTGAACAAAAATGTTGGTGCGATGCCCACCAGAACAAACAAGACTCTCATTAGAATCCTCTCGCTCTGAGTTTTCATGGCACGGTCAAGATTCATGGCAAATATCGGGACAATAACCACCAAAAGCATCATTCCAATTCTTTCTGCCTGAGCCCCACCAAGGGCGGGAATAAATGCCACAAAGGTAAATATGGCATACGCAAGCGAAATATTGTTTTTCAAAAACCGATTGAAATTGAAATTTGAAATCAGGAAGGCAATAAAGGCCATGGCCATGAAAACCATCAAGTAAGCATAGGTCAATGGCAGTCCTGTTGTGCTTGATGATTTAGCAAACTCACTATCTGCCAGAGAAGAGTAATAAACGCCTCCCAGCATCAACAAATACAGGAAGGAAAATACGCCCTTGTGGAAAAATCTGAGTTTGGGTTTCGTCATCCCTTTGGTAACTGCGAATAGATACAGCAAAGGCATATAAACAATTGAGGCATTATGCGTAAACAGCGCCAACAAACCAAAGATGCCGGCCAGAAAAAGGTTTCTGACACCAAAGAAGGCATACAATATAAACATACAGGCGATCAGCTGCCGATATACATTTTCATAGCCCATCAACACTGGAAAAAACACCAGCATGAAAGGCGCCACATATAGCGGTATACCCAGGCTTTGCTTACGATTGCCTACTGCATAAAACAGAAGGGACAACCAGATAAGATCGATGGCCCAAAGCGTCGTGACATCATCGCGGATCCATTCATATAAATATCCCGAACCAAACCAGTACACAAATTCGCGCGTGTAATAGGTTGATGCCGTTGCAAAATCCAGAGTACTGGAAAGATACTTGGCATAGCCCGCCATGTCGTAATCAAATCCCGAATTACGCACAATCCAGAGGTAAAAAAGGGCAATGCCATAGGTAGCCACAACAAATGGCGTTCTTTTATTAAGAAAACAATAAAAGAACGAAAAAACGCACAACACAAGATACCATGCAAGCTCAGCAGTCATATACTAACCCATCAAGATTTTTTTAATCTGGCTATGGCTTTATAAGTGCCAAGCAAACGAGGCAACAAAAAGAACAAACCAATCCTATCAAGCGCATCCCCTGCCAGCTTGATCGTTTTGAACTTTGGCTTTAAAAGCTCAGGCATAATACGATCTGAAAAAAAGCGATAGGCGCCATGATCTTTTAACAAGGCTGCAAGCACAAAATGGCGCTTGGCAAAACCACTGATATGCTGAGGATCTACAAGATATTTGTTCATGAATACCTTGCTGGCTTCCATATTCATGGAGCCACTCATACGTCCATCACGATCGCAATTCAAGCGGACCCCAGGCACAGGATCGTATCCCCATGACCTGCTGTGCTCGGCAGTATCAATCAGAAAGCCCCAATCCTGATGTTTATTCAGGCTTTCGTTAAAACGAAAGGTTTCCTTTCGCTCAGCCAGAAAACTTATCGTGGATGTTCTTATGTCTTTATCTTCTATAAAGAGATAGTGCCGAGGGTCACGGACATCAGGTTGCTCGATGAAATCTCTTTCACCATCGATGGAAACATCGGTATAGGCGCCAAAACAAAAATCATGATGATGCTGGCGCATAAAGCTCAGACGTTCGTTAACATAACCCGATGTAAAATGGTCATCAGAGTCAAGCAAAAAAATATGGCTGCCAGAAGCCTGTTCAATGCCAATGTTGCGCGATACTGCTGCGTTTGACTTCTGCCCCTTTCTTACCAGGGTAGTATTAGGTGATTCAGCAACGATTGCCGCCAGAGTTTCTATATCATCAGAACAGTCATCCACCAGAATGATTTCATAATCGTGGTCGCGCGCAGATTGATGAACGCTTTCGAGCGTGTCCTTGATGAAGCTACTGCTACGATAAGTTGGAATGACTACTGATAGTTTCATTGTCTAAACTCGATTACCCTGAAATCAATTTCATTTTTCTTAAAGGCTTTTGAAGTATTTTGGCAAAAAATGTCGCCGATTCATTTTTGAAAATGACGCCTGACACCAAAGCCACAATCAATTGCACGATACCAAAAACCAACATATCGCAAAGATTGGAAAGCGTTTTATTTGACATAAAGCCAAAGGGCGATGGCATTAAATATATTGCAAAAAACATGACCAGCAGAATAACGATGGAAAGCAATGCTGTCGCAGGCATACCTTTTAGCAGCGTACCCATCCTAAAGTTTTCATTCTTGGCATGTAACAGCCAGAAGCACTGTATGAAATTAAGAATACTGGCGACTGAAAGTAGCAAGGCAACCAGATAAAGATTTCCTAAATATACGCCGATCGAGATTGCCGACACGCTGGTAATAGAGGAAAAAACGCCACAATAAAATAGAGATCGTGTTTGCCCTAGGGTTTGCCATATACCACCAGTCGTTGCCAGGACAATCTGAAATATTAAAAAGGGAGTTAGACACTGCAGAATTACAGAGGACTGCTCCCAACCAGGCCCATAAAGAACATATATAATCTTGTCCGAGAAAAGCACTATATAGATAGCGACAAAAAAACCAAGAAAAAATATCTTATTGATGAGTCCATTATAACTTTTAGCGATTTCCTTTTGGCCAAAGGTACTGTACACCGGCTGAAGTGCCGCTGTTGCAATGCCGGCGATATTCTGGATAGGCAGCATCATAAGGCGATATGCCATATCGTAGAGCCCTACTGCTGCCTCACCAATGAATTTTGAGATTAAAATCTTGTCTGAATTTCTGGAAAAGTAGTTCAAAAAATTAAACATGAACTGATAGGTAGAAAACCCTAATACGGTTTTAAACCCGGTCAGGGCAATTTTACCGATAAGATTACGCCATCCAGCATACACACAGACGAGAACGAACCTCATACCTGTGTAGACAATGGATTTCCAAACCAGCGCATAAACGCCATAACCACGATAAGCCATGATGCAGGCAATCGCTCCGGAGACCAGTGCACTAATCAGCGTAATAATGGCAACGACACTAAATCTTTTTTCTCGCCTCAATAAGGTTTCAGGCACGATTGAGACAACTGAAAACAGAATCATGGCGCCAATTAATGGCATGACACCATAGTAAATATCGTTATTGAAAAAATCGACAGCCAGATACGAACCCGCTGAAAATATAAAATATAGCGCAATGCCTACCACAAAACAGATCAGGAAAAGGCCGCGTATTTCTTTGGCCGTTAACTCCTTGTGATAAATGATGGCAGGCCCGAGCCCCATTTCTCCCAAAAGGTTAAAGAAAAAAATGATCACCATGACAGTTGCGACAACCCCGAATTCACTCGGCGTTAAAAATCTTGCCAACACCATGGTGACAGCAAACTGTACAATCAGGTTCGAGTATCTTTCAATGAAGCCAAAAACGAAACCGGATTTGAGATCCCGGTTCATTGTATCCGTATTACTCATTTGACTTCCTTATACACCGCGATATAAATCAAGTATTTTTTCACGGTTGCTATCTGTACTGAAGTTTGACAGCAGCTCGTCTACCTGCTCTTTCTTAAGCGGCGGATGTTCACTTTCAATAATATCGATGACAGCCTGATAGATGGCCTGACTGTTTTTAGCTTCGATGATCTGAGTCATTGGCTGATAGGGTGCCGCACAGATTGTGTCAGGCAGGCCGCCACTATCAGTGACTACCACCGGCAAACCTACAGATATGGCTTCAAGCACTGCAATTCCAAAGCTCTCTTCCTGGCCAGTCTCTTCATCCTGGATGGAAGATTGAATATAGATATCACTGGCGGATAGCTCTTCAAATATCTTTTCACGTGACAGATCAATTTTGAAATCAACAGCGCTTTCAAGGCCCAGATTAATGGCCTGCTGCCGCAACATATTTTCCAGAGGGCCGAATCCGATTAATTTCAAGGTAACTTGCTTATATCCATTTTCATGGAGCATGGACAATGCATCAATCAGATAAGTTTGCCCCTTAAAACCTACAAATCGTCCAATATTGACAATGGAAATCTCTTTTTCGGAATCAACCTTTTTCTCTTCAAAATCTGCCATTGAGATATTGACGCAATTGGGCAATACAATGATTTTTTCGCCCGGAATGCCGAATATATCTTGTAGCTTTTTTTTCAGATAATGAGAAGGTGCTGTAAAATATATATTGTCATGCTGCTGGCACTTGTAAACTTTCTCTACGTATTGAGGCTGTCCATACAGCTTATTACTGACAACATCAATACCATGCGTAGATATGATAACGCGCCCTCGAAACCCATTTTCGATCACATCATGTATGTTTTCAAAAAAATAATTGAAATGACTGTGAAGCACATCAGGCTGAATATCATCAACAACCTTTTGCAACTTCTTTTGCTCAAACACATGATAATCGTTGAAAATTTTTCGACGCCCACGCTTTGATATTTTTTCAAAAATATTCCGGCGATCTATATCAAAACTGATAACCCTGCCAAAGGGACGCTCGATCTTGTTGATATGACGATTGGTCACAACATGATTTTCCACCCCCATTCCCTCCATATCTATGATGAGATCATAGATAAAGGTTTCGGAAGAATTGGAAAAATCAGAAACAAGATGAAGTACTTTCATCAAGACACGTCCTTATTCACGGTTTCTCTATATCTTTGAAGTTCTTGATCGTCACCGTGCTGAAAATAGCCGTATGAATCGGTAAACTTTACTGGCTTATCTCTACCAAATCCGAAAGGCAATACATCATAGCCGCCAAAATATTTAAACAACCAAAATTGGAGCTTGTTGATCAGTTTATTTTTAAAGCTGTCAAAATCTCTTTGATAAAAAAATCTTTCCGGCAACCACTGGGCGATTTTTGTCGAAGCGATCGCAAATTTCACTTCCGGCGGAATGATCTTATCCGTAGCTTTTATATTTGAATATGCATTAATGAATCTTGGTATGGCCGTTTTCTTTATTATCATCATTGACTGTTGCAAGGGCTGTGGCGTGTTGCCACGATCGCCAAACATGAAATCTGATTTCATGTTGTCAATGGCTTTTTCGACAATGCCATCACCAAACAGGAGTGCATCCTGCTCTACATATACCCAATAATCTGCATTTGTAGCATGGGCATATCCCAAACTGGCCAAACAACCTCGTGTATAACCCGAATAATGGCCGATATGGCTGGTAGAGTGTCCTGCATTTATATCCAGACTGATAAATTCAACACGAGGATCATCAGGAATTTCTGGTATGGTCGGCGAGGCCGAATCTATCACTACAATTTTGACTGGAGAAGTAAATCGATTTACCGAGCGATACCACTCCTGGAAAAAAGCAACGTCCCTTATTTCATTAGAGCCATATTCAACTCTTTTTTCGTTTTCGGGTGTTTTCTCGCCACACCACCATCCTGAGCTGATAATATAACTATATTTAGACATGCTTATCCCGCAAAGTACGAATCGTTTTGCCACACGATATTATTTTATATCGTGCGACACATCATTAGTCATTTTTCAATTTGAGCAATTCATTGCCCTAAAACAAGATTCTGAGCATCAACTCGACAGTCAACGCTCAGAAAAATGTTTGCCATAATCTTATCTGGCGCCGAAGCCTGTCAGCATTGTCTTTATGGTGCGAATGACAATAAGAACGTCCAGCCAGAATGAAAAATTCTTGATGTAGTAAAAGTCATGCTCAAGTTTTTTGGTCATCCCTTCTACTTCAGCAGCATAGCCCAGCTCTACCTGAGCCCAACCAGAGATCCCGGGGCGTACAACATGGCGATAGTTAAAAAATGGCACATCTCGTTCATACCACTCTGCCAGATTGCACGATTCAGGCCTTGGGCCAATCAGACTCATGTCGCCCTTGAGCACATTAAAAAGTTGCGGCAGCTCATCAATACGGTATTTTCTGATGACCTTGCCGACTCGCGTAATGCGAGGATCTTCGCCCTCGGATGTAAAGCCAAGACCATCATGATTCATATACATGCTGCGAAACTTGAACAGCTTGAACGGACGACAACGGAATCCCATGCGCTGCTGATTAAAAAATGCCGGGCCCGGATCGTCTCTTTTGATAATAATAATTGTCGCAAGCATGATTGGCAGGACAACCGGCAATACCAGCAGAACACCAAAAACATCAATGATACGCTTGGCGAACTCATAGTTTTCGCTAGGTGTTAAACTGCCGAACTTGTTCTCGTACAGGTGGTCAAGATGCACGCGGCCAGTAATGGACTCATGGATCTGTCTGGCGTTGAATACCGGAATACGATGTATCGTGCAGTCGGCCAGAAATTTTTGCCAACCATCATCCAGATCCGCACGCAAATCTGCAACGACCCCGTCTACCCGCATGGTTTCAAGGTCGGGCTTCTCCAGCCATCGCCAGTCAACACTTTGGTCATGGCAAAATTCGTGTACGCGGCCAAAAGGCACTACAGCAAGCTTGCGTGTTCTATATCTGGTACTGATCTGATAGCCAAGCGAGCAATAAAGCACGGCGATCAGATAGGAAAGCACAATCTGCGTGGTTGCAATTTCGACGTGCAGACTCAGCAAGACAGCTACCATTACAATATAAGACATTGTAATGAAAGGAATAATATATAGAAAAGCCTTGGTTCTGGGAAAATTAACGAGGCTGTGTACAGCGACGATGGCTACCAGATAAGCCAGAGCTGTGCCCAGCAATGTAACACATCGCTCGGCCTGCCACTCCGTGACAAGATTCCAGTTCCACTGAAACAGTGCTGGAAACAGGACAGCAATAATTAGTCCCAGCGCCTGATTAAAGCGATAGCTTAAAAGAAGTTTTTCATACCACCGGGAATGGCGACGATTGTGTTCCATGAAATTTGTGAACGTTTCCATGTTGCTGTTCTCACTTCCGATATGGCCACTCTACCTGAAGCAGAGTGGCCACGAGACGGTCTTTTAATCTTTACGACTTTTTGCCATAACTGTAATGGTAATTACCGTAGTTGCCGCCATAGCGATGGGATGCTGTCTGTTCTATACCATTAAGAACAGTTCCCTTGATCTCAACACCACTGTGCTCAAATCGACGCCTTGCCTGTTCAATTTCAGCAGGAGGATTTACGCCATATCGTGCCAGCAGCATGTTGGTGCCTGCCTGCTTACCGATAATTGCGGCATCCGTGACTGCCAGAATCGGCGGGGTATCAATGATGATCAAGTCATAATGCTGATCGGCCCAGGCCAACAGTTCGCTGAATCCGGCACTCATCAGAAGTTCAGCAGGATTCGGCGGCGCGGCACCTCGAGAAATAAAGTCCAGCCCATCAACGCCACCGGAGCGTACTACTTCAGAAGCCGTGGTCCTGCGCGCCAGAATATCGCTCAGTCCCTTTTCTGACCGGCCCTTGAAGACATGATGAAGATGTCCCATACGCATATCAGCGTCTATGACCAGCACTCGCTGTCCTGCCTGAGCACAGACCACGCCCAGATTTGACACTACGAAGCTTTTACCGGCGCCCGGGCTGGCACTGCTGATCATGAGCCGCGCATTGGGAGCTTCCATCATGGCAAAGTGCAGACTGGTGCGCAGGCTACGTACGGCTTCAACAGCCTGGTCATCAGAGTTGCGTAGAGCCAGAACACCGGTATCCACCGTATTTCTTGCACTCTGATTGCGCCCAATACGCAGATTGCGATTTCCACGCGTTCTTTTTACCAGACCGCTCTGGTTACCGCTTAACGGTATAGAGGCGTAAACGGGCATACCGATCTGTTCAAGCTGCTCGGGGCTTTCGATGCCACGATTCATGATGCGACGGATCAAGACCACAATAATGGCAATCACCA
Source organism: Kushneria sp. Sum13 (assembly GCF_052692355.1). Classification (NCBI taxonomy): domain Bacteria; kingdom Pseudomonadati; phylum Pseudomonadota; class Gammaproteobacteria; order Oceanospirillales; family Halomonadaceae; genus Kushneria; species Kushneria sp. Sum13. The sequence continues at coordinate 1,539,666 of NZ_CP199847.1, read as the reverse complement.
GGCCCAGCACAAAAGCGATAACCGTGACAAGAACCTTGCGTGGTGCTACCGGGCTGTTCTGCAGGGTGGAGTCATCGATGATGCGAACGTTGCCAACGGCACCCGCTTTTGCAATGTTCATCTCCTGCATGCGGTTAAGCATCTGAACGTACATTTCCTGATTGACGTTCACATCACGCTGAAGCCGTAGAACTTCCTGTTGTGTTTCAGGCAGGCCGTCAACACGCTTTTGCAGTCTCTCCTTCTCGGCATTGAGCTCTTCACGCTTTTGCAGCAATGCCTGATATTGGGGATGACTCTTGTTAAAACGACGTGACAGGTCCGCTTCGTCAAACTTGAGCTGGTTAAGCTGATTATCGAGGTTGACGATTTGATTCAGTACTGAAGAAGTTTCCTGATCAAGGTCAACGGAATCCTGATTCACACGATAGTTATTCAGCTTGTTTTCGGCTTCAACCAGGCTGTCACGAACGCGTGGCGCCTGCTGATTCAGGAAGTCGAGACTTTGCTGCGCTTCAGCAGACTGCCTTTCAATATTTTGCGTGATGTAAATATCAGTAATGGCCTTGAGGCTGTTACGGATTTCATCTCGATCAGTGCCGTTTAGCGTCAATTGCAGTATGCCCGTTCCGGAGCGACCGACTTCTTCAACGTCAAAACCAGCGCGCAGGCTGTTGATTGCTGACAGGCGTGAACGCTTGACGACCGTAAATTCAGCGCCCTGACCTGCCGTCATGTCCATGACGCGCATTTCAACATTGCCATCACGTGATTGCGCCAGCTGGCCTACCTGACCTTCCAGAACCAACTGCCCATCGGCACGAAGTTCATAGCGATCGTTACCCAGCGACTTGATGGTCAGCGGGCGGTTGATCCAGCTGTCAGGAACAACAAAGCGGGTAACATTGATGCTTTCCCCAGCCCATACCGACGACCAGCCCTGAGCAAAGGAAGGACGCTCAATACCGCGACGCGCCAGCGTATCTCCCAGAATCGGAAGGCCTTCGGGCGTAATGCTCAGCTGGAGATTAAGGCGATCAGCTGCCTGACCCAGCACCATTCGCGACGTGAGGATCTGCATTTCGGCGGTTGATCGTGGGGTGTCCCCAAAAACGCCGAGATTTTGAACCGGGTTGCTGGCCGGATTGGCACGCCCTTCTATTTCAAGAAGCGCATCACTTTGATAGACCGGCGTTTTAAAGGTGACATATAAAATCCCGAGAAACGTAAACACACATACGATCAGGGCGATCAGCCACTTGTTATCAATCATCAGACCGAAAAGCCGACCTAGATCAAGCTCTTCGCCGGAATCGGCTGACTGATATTTTTCAGTATTCGAGGCCATATTGATTTATCACTGATTCCATTTACGAAATGGTACATGAGCATCTCTGTCAGTTTTATACAGCGCTCATTTCCGATACTGCCGACTCAAGGGTGGCGCTATCCAGACGCCTGGATAGCGCGGGCTCCGTTAGAGGTCGTTATAGTCTCTGACCGAGCCAACCGATTGACGAGTAAGGTTTGTGGACGGCAGCAACTGGCTGATCACGCGGTTCCAGCGGCTGATCGGCGCGGTCGTGACATAGACAATGTCTTTCGGCTCAAGCTGGAACTCTGTACCAATGACATAGGCTGCAGCATTACTGGCATCAAGCTGATAGACCGTTGCCTGCTTGTCGCCCGGGCCACCCTGTCGGATAACGAAGATACCCGATGCACGTGCCTGAATTTCATCAATGCCGCCTGACTGGCTCAAGGCATCCACCAGATTAAAGCGATGGCCACCCATCGGCAGATCCTGCGGTCTTTGAACCTCACCAAGCACATAAACCTTTTCATTACCCACATCAGGCACGTGCAGCACATCGCCATCATGAAGCAGGCGATTCTGGCTGATCTGGCCATTTTGCAGCATGTCATAAACGTTGATGATTTCTTCCTGACCATTATGGGACAGGACCACATGCCGCCAGTCAGCGTTTTCGTTCAGACCACCTGCACTGCTGATGGCATCCAGCACCGTGAGTGGCGTATTGGTAATGGGCTGCTGACCAGGGTTGGATACCTGCCCGCTGACATAGGCCTTCTGGGACTGAAAACTGGCAATGTTGACTTCGACCTGAGGCTCGGCAATGTAATCGGCCAATGCTGCAGCAATCTGGGTGCGGACATCGGCGACATTCTTGCCGGCGACATGGATACGGCCCACATAGGGATAGAAAATGGTGCCATCACCATGCACCACGTTCCCGGTCTCAACGGAGCTTCGCTCTCCTCCAGCCGGAATGGTAAGTTCAGGATGGTCATAAACGACAATATTGAGAATATCGCCCTTGCCTATACGATACTCATAATCGCTGGCGTCGAACTTCATCTCATCAGAGGCCTCTTTCAAGCCTTGCTGAGAGCTGAACTCCTTGCGGGCTGCGTTTTGCGCCTGCACAAGGCCAAAAGTGATGGGCTGCACATCTACCAGATCATCAATGGGTGGCCCCGAATTTTCGTAGGGCATATCACTACCGGGAGAAAGAACACAGCCTCCCAGAAAAAGGGAGCTCCCCAACAAGGCACAACTCAGCAGCCGCTTCATTAACCGCTTACTCCTGTCAAAATTATTCCGGCGTCTGGACACGCTACCGCCACGGAATGTCGATACTGGCGTGTTTCCGAGGCCATAAAATACCGCCGATGTTGCTGTTCTACTCGGCGCTGGCCGAGCGGTATCGCATGATGCAGCAGTCCATGACTACAAGTCGAATCGACGCCTCAATAGCATGACCTGACCCTATTAAAGGAATCGGCAAAGATGCCGGCGGTCTTTAATTAAAGGTCAGATAAAATTATTCAGACTTCTGGATTGCCGCTGATGCTATCAGACCCCCATTGGCGAGGGTATGCTGCTTTGCGCATCATTATTTCGAGATTCTACAGCACCAGCATCTCACCCGCCATTAACCACCCGGGGCTTTTTACAAACCATCATGTCACGGTGTGTTACGAAACCCCTTGATAAGACGATAGATCACCCCGTCAATGGCCTTCGAATATTTTAAGCGGTTATTGTTTTTGACGCTTGTGCAGAAAACATCATGAATTGAAGCCAACACTAAATATTTTGGCAGGACATGTCATGGAAGATGCTTCTTTGTTGGCAAACAACTCCAAAATAAAACCATAGGCATAAAAAAAGGGCCGCTTGGCGGCCCTTCGAAGGGAGAAACTTACTCGGTACGCTCAAGCCACTGCTCAACCGTATCGTTACCGTACTCTTCCTTCCATGCCTTGAGCGTTTTCTGATTACCACCGCGAGTCTCTACAACCTCACCGCTATGCGGGTTGCGATATACCTTCAACTTGCGCTTGCGCCGGCCTGCGCCCTGGCTGTCGGACGAAGAGGACTGCCTGGTAGCGGACTGCACGTCATTAGGATCAAGAATATCAATGACATCAGCGGCTGTCTTGTCATGGGACTGCATCAGCTGCTCAAGCTTTTCCTTGAACTCGAGCTCACCCTTGAGCCTTTGATCCTGCTCGAGTTGCTGCAATTCATCACGCAGCTGCTTGAGCAGTTGTTCTTTTTTCATATATTCATTTAACAGTGACATTACTGACCTCTTCAGCTAACACACATCTCTTACCGAGATGCTGACCCTGCGGTCTATTAAAATAGTTTTAACCTTTGGTTGCGCCGATAATACTTCAAAAAAAAAGTGTTTTAAAGCGAAAACCAGTTCCTTTAGCCATGCAAGACACGTTAAACGATATATAACTGTGCCACATCTATCATTATTAATATTAGAAAGCCCTGTCAAAACATTCCTGCCAACGAAAAAGCACTAATTGATTTCTGATCTCTGAACTGCCTACAACCTGGGCACCAGCATCGTACTCAGGGCGCTGGCGAAGTCTGAAATCCGTCAAACTCTAAATGTGAAAAGTGATTTTCAGCCATTCAAAATTTACCCCTTTGTTGAGAGGCCATGGAGGATTTATAGAGCAAGTAAGCTATAGTAGACATACCTATATAGCCTCCCCAAGACCTGTGATGCGCAAGATACTTCACGCTGACTGCGACTGCTTCTATGCAGCGGTCGAGATGCGCGACAACCCCTCTCTTCGGCACATACCACTGGTCATTGGAGGGAAAACGGAAAGCAGGGGTGTTGTGGCCACCTGTAATTACCCGGCTCGTGACTATGGCATACACTCGGCCATGTCGATGGCACATGCCCAAAGACTTTGCCCTCACCTACACCGACTGAGCCCCGACTTTGATAAATACCGGGAAGCGTCGCAGCAGGTGCAAACCATATTCAGCGAGTTGACGCCCCTGATCGAGCCACTGTCTCTTGATGAAGCCTTTCTGGATGTCACACATGTCGAGCGCATGAAAGGAAGTGCCACGTGGATGGCGCAATGGCTCAAGCAGCAGGTACAAGAGCGTGTAGGCATTACCATCTCTGTCGGCGTCGCCCCCAACAAGTTTCTCGCCAAGATTGCCAGCGACTGGCAAAAACCTGATGGCCTGTACACCATCACCCCTGACCAGGTGAGCGATTTTCTGGATCAGCTTTCCATTACAAAACTTCATGGTGTGGGGCCGGCGACCGCAAAAAAGCTCGAGGCCCAGGGGATTCACACCTGCAAGGAGCTGAGAGCCATTGAACTGCCGATACTTCTTGAAGAGTTTGGCAAGTTCGGCGTACGGCTACATGAATTGGCACGTGGCATAGACGAACGACCGGTCAAGATAGAAAGAGAGCGAAAATCGATTAGCGTAGAAACCACATTTGATCGAGACCTGCCCAGCATGACCGTCTGTCGTGAGGAAATAACCGATCTCGTCATGCGCCTGGAAGAGCGTATGGCTCGCCACCAACATCCAGCGATCAACAAGCTTTTCGTCAAGATCCGCTTTGACGATTTCTCGATCACGACCATGGAGACTGCAGGGCAAACGCCGGAACCGGAAAGCTTTCTACCGCTTTTTGATACCGCATGGCACCGTGCAGAGCGACCGGTCAGGCTGCTTGGTGTTGGGGTAAGACTTGTATCCGAGGATGCACAGCGACAGATGGGGCTTTTTTGATCTACTCCCTCTCCGTCGCTGCCTTTGTTGTCAGGAAAAGACGACAGTCTTGTTACCGTCGATTAGTACGCGATCCTGCAAGTGCCAGCGCACGCCTCGTGCCAGTACCGATTTTTCTATGTCCCTTCCCAGCCGAACCAGATCACCCGTCGTATGGCAGTGAGTGACGCGTTGAATGTCCTGCTCGATGATCGGTCCGGCGTCCAGCTCCTGAGTCACATAGTGACAGGTTGCCCCGATCAGCTTGACCCCACGGGTATGAGCCTGATGATAGGGTCTGGCGCCAGCAAAGGATGGCAGGAAGCTGTGATGAATATTGATGATCCGGCCGCTATAGCGCTCACACAGTGAAGGCGGAATGATCTGCATGTAACGTGCCAGCACAATCGTATCGGCCTGACTGTCTTCAATCACCCTTTCCATGGCTGAAAAGGCAGGTGCCTTTTCATCAGCAGACACCGGAATATGGTGATATTCGATACCGTGCCATTCGACCACACTGCGCATGTCGTCATGATTGGAAATGACGCCTGCGATATCACAGTCAAGCTCGCCGGCGGTCCAACGATACAAAAGATCTACCAGACAGTGAGACTCACGCGACACCATAATCATCAGGCGCCGACGGCGTTGCTCGCCATCACGCCACTGCCATTGCATATCGAACTCGTCGGCAATCCGTGCAAAGGCCTGACGAAAGGCATCACTATCGGCAGTCATGTTCCGGGTCTCGACTTCATAGCGCATGAAAAAGCGCCCGGTTTCCAGATCGGAGTGCTGATTGGCTTCGGTAATAGAGCCGCCCTGCTCGGCGATAAACGACGAAACACGCGCCACAATACCAACACGATCAGGACAGGTTACCACTAGGCGACAAAGGGACATCGGGATCACGCTACTCGGTCAAAGACAGGAATTGTAGCGAATTCAGATGCTTTTGAGCAGTGTTCGTTGTGACCACATGATGCGTTGCGTATAGTTGATATCAAACTAACGCCGGACCCGCCATGGATCAGACACGCGTACAAGTTCGTCCCCGTCGCCGCTCTGAGATTGAAATACTACCGCTTGGTGGCTGTGGTGAAATCGGCATGAACCTGATGCTTTACGGCTTTCAGTCTCGATGGCTGATCGTCGATTGCGGTATGGCTCTGCGTCAGGACCTTCACGACACCCCCTTGCAGATCCCGGACGTCTCTTCGCTCGCAACGCTTGGCATCCAGCCTGAAGCCATTGTCATCACTCATGGGCATGAGGACCACCTTGGTGCTCTGGGCTGGCTATGGCCGCGTTTTGGCTGCCCGATATATGCAACCCCACTGGCAGCGGGCATTGCGCGCCAGAAGCTGGTCGAGCAGGGTCTGGCAACCGATGCGATCCGCACCTTTACGCCGGGTACGCATTTCAATGCCGGCCCCTTTTCCATACAAAGCATCAATGTTGCTCACTCCATACCGGAAAGCGTGTCTCTGCTGCTCGAGGTAGATCGCCATCGCATCCTGCATACGGGTGACTGGAAAATTGATCCTCATCCGGTACTGGGGGCCAAAACCCGAGAAGAGGACTTCACCCGCATTGCACCGGTCGATCTTGTGGTGGGTGACTCTACCAATGCCATGGTAGAAAACCATTCACACAGCGAAAGCGAGGTGGCAGCCACCCTTGAGCGACTCATGGGAGGCTGCGAAGGACGTATCGTGGTCAGCTGCTTTGCCAGTAATCTGGCGCGCATCCTGGCCACAGGGCTTGCTGCACGGCGTCATCATCGACGCATTGCACTGCTGGGCAGGGCAATGGAAAAAATGGTGCGACTGGGGCGCGAATTGGGTTACCTGGATGATTTTCCGGATACGGTGCCCTTGTCCGATATTGGCTATCTGCCTCCGGAAGAAATTCTGATACTTGCTACCGGCAGCCAGGGGGAGCCTCGAGCAGCCCTCTCTCGGCTGGCGGCCAATCAACACTCGGCACTTGAAATCGAGCCCGGTGATTGCATCATTTTTTCTTCGCGCGCCATTCCGGGCAATGAAAGGGCCGTAATGCGCCTGCAGCAGGCATTCACGCAAAGAGGTGCCCATGTTTACAGTGATGAGGCGCACCCGGGACTGCATGCTTCGGGCCACCCTGGCCGTGATGAGCTGCTCAACATGTATCAATGGGTCAAACCTGCTCACCTGCTGCCCGTGCATGGCGAGAACGCGCATCAAAAGGCCCATTGTGAGATTGCCGCCACACTGGGTATCGAAAGTTCGATACTGCCTATTAACGGCCAGTGGCTGCGCTGGAATGGCAAACGCATGACGCTGGAAAGCACACTGACTCTTTCACCGGTCATCATTTCTCAGCGCAAACGAGCGAAAAAGCCCTCAAATCGACACAACGATACGGTCATTGTGCTTCCCGTTGTTTATCAGGCAGATACGGAGCAGTGGCAGCGTGTTGGCAGAATGCTCATCGACAGCCAGGTCGATACTTTCGTGGATGAAGAGACATTGGGAGACTGGGTGGACATCACGCTTGAAGGGGTTACCGCTCGTTCTTCAAAAGCGCTTTCTCATCTATTGGAGGAGCGTGCCAATCATTGGCTCAGAGAGCAGCTCAGACAATCCTCCAGAATCACGATCGATATCGTTGACACAACGCTGCGCGAATAGAGATGCGATCATGATAAAAGCCGTGCAGCCATCACGGCTTTTAAAGCAAAGATGATGCGCACCCAGGGATACTACTGGAAAGCCGGAAAGAATCAGGCATTGGCATCCTTGGGGGGCCGACCACGACGCCTTCTTGGCTGCTCATTGCCCACCAGATCATTAACGGATAACCCGGCGTCCGTCATGGCCGCGCGAATTTCAGCAAGCTTTTGTTCCTTGCTGGCTTCTTCCTGCCGGCGTCTTTGTTCTTCTTCCTGCTTTTGAGTCATGACCTCATCAATGATTTCGGACAGTTTGCTCAACTGCTCCATGCTCAATTGACGCGCTGCAGCCCTGGCCACATTCTTGTTGCGGGCAATCTTTTCCAGCGTCTCTGTCGACATATCCAGCACTCCAAATAAAAGACATATGCCTCGAGTAGTATATACCCTGAAAAAGGGTTAGCAATTATTCACCATAAAGAAAAGGGCCAACATATGTTGGCCCTTTTTCAGCAAAAACAGAATTCTCTAGCCCCCTGTCATGTTCATGAATCTGACAATCTGAACATCTCCATCGGTCGTGAAATGATGGCGATGTGGCTTGAGAGACATTGAATCGCGAATTTTCTGTTTCAGCGGTTCGATTTCGCCCGGGTACTGACGAATGACGGTCCGTAAATCCGTAGAATGCTCATTGCCAAGGCACAATAACAGCCTGCCTTCGCAGGTCACTCGCACCCTGTTACAGCTGTCACAGAAGTTATGGCTATGCGGGGAAATGAATCCGATTCTGGAGTTGCTGTCAGCCATGCGATAATAGCGCGACGGCCCGCCCGAATTTTCCGCGGAATGCAGTAGCGGATAACGGGTTTCAATTATTGAGCGCACTTCATCGCTGGAACAGAAGGTTTCCTGACGCGAGTGCTCTGAAACGTTCCCCAACGGCATTTCTTCGATAAAGCTGATATCGACTTCTTCATCGCGAGCAAAATCGACCAGATCCAGTATCTCATCATCATTTCGCCCCTTGAGAATGACGGCATTCAGCTTGATACGCTCAAAGCCTGCTTCCTTGGCAGCACGAATACCGTCGATGACCTTATCGAGATTACCGGTCCGGGTAAGCTCCCTGAATCGTTCGGGGTTCAGGGAATCAAGACTGATATTAAGTCTTTGCATGCCTGATTGGCGCAGTGACGACGCATAGCGTCTCAGCTGTGCGCCATTGGTGGTCATGGTAAAGTCGCGAAGACCTTCCAGCCCACCGATGTTACTCACCAGCTCATCAATATTGCGACGGACCAGCGGCTCTCCCCCGGTCAAACGAATCTTTTCCACGCCCAGTTCGGTAAATGCTCTCGCCACGAGCGAGAGCTCCTCGATCGACAGCACCTGATCACGCGGAAGAAACGTCATCTCTTCACTCATGCAATAGACGCAGCGAAAATCGCAGCGGTCCGTTACAGAGATGCGCACATATTTGATACGACGATCAAAATCATCAATCAATTCACTCATTGCTGCTCCCAGCGCTTCAACGACGCCAGATCGCTTTCACGCTCGCTGACCCAGTAATCCCCACTGCGGGTATGTTCTTTTTTCCAGAAGGGAGCACTGGTCTTTAAAAAATCCATGATAAAAGCGCAGGCTTCAAAGGCGGCATGACGATGCGGTGTACTCACAAGCACTGCCACAATATCGTCTCCGGGTGTCATGTAACCGATACGATGAACAATAATCACATCATTGATCTGCCAGCGACTGCGCGCACGCTCAACAACGCTTTCCAGCGCCCTTTCGGTCATGCCGGGATAGTGCTCAAGCGTCAGCGCCGTAACTTCCGGCGATTCATTGAAGTCTCGTACACGACCGACAAAACTGACCACGGCGCCGGTTGCATGACCACCCTGTGAAAGCCGCTTGTGAAGATCACCAATATCGAAGGGTTCGTACTGTATCGTAATCATGCATCCTTTCTGACGATCATGATCAGCCTCCGGTAACGGGTGGGAAAAAGGCAACCTCATCGCCGGGATTGATCGTGACATCCCCCTGCACCATGTCATGGTTGACCGCACAGAGTAAGCGGGGCTGATCAAGCACCTGAGGCGCATCAACCTGCGACCTTATCCACTCTTTTAATCCCATCAGTGTAGGAGACGATAGATGCCCTGGTAAAACACTCAATTTTTCGATGCCAAGCCGTTCTCTCAACTCGGCAAAAAAACGTATTTCGACAGGCTTTTCATTCGTGTTATCTAACGTACCCAGAGCTTCTGTCTCAGCCGTCGCCGATTCATTGACGTCCATTGCCGAGAGCGCCTTTCTCTCCCAGACGCCCGACTGCCCACCGCTTTTGTGATCAAGGCGCACATCCATGATTTCCATGCCACGATCCACGGCCTTGCACATGTCATAAAGCGTCAGACAGGCCACCGAAACCGCCGTGAGCGCCTCCATCTCGACCCCGGTACGTCCTTCCAGACGGCAGAAGGCGGTTACTCGCACACAGTGATTGGCGATATCGAGTTCGAAATCCACTGCCACCTTTGAAAGCATCAGCGCATGACACAGCGGAATCAGCTCGTGCGTACGCTTGGCCGCCTGAATGCCGGCAATACGTGCCGTCGCCAGCACATCCCCCTTGGGCATGTCACCCTCGGCGAGAAGTTTCAATGTTTCGGGCTGCATGACGATACGACCGGTGGCGACAGCTTCACGGCGGCTGCTTTGCTTGTCCGATACATCGACCATGCTGGCCTCACCCCTTTCATTAAGGTGGGTCAATGTCATATCAATTCTCCAAGCGGTTGTATGGTCACGGGCGCGCCGGTATCACACTCTGCCAGGCTGGCTGGCAGCTCTATAAGACAGTTGGCATCGTAAAGGGAGCTCAGCCGGTGCGACCCCTGCTCTTTCAGAACACTGACACTGATAACGCCCTGTGCATCGACATGATAGCGGCCTCTTAAAAGATCCAGCCGACCACGGCGTCCTTTCAGGGGCTGTTCACAGATGGCGTGCCATTTCACCGGCGCCCAGTGACGCCATCCGCTCAGCTGTCGAAAAAGCGGCTGCACAAATTGCATAAGGGTAATCAGCGCGGCTACGGGATTACCCGGCAGTCCAAAAAACGGCACCTGCTGGACATGACCAAACGCCATGGGCTTACCGGGTCGCATGGCCACACGCCAGGAGGTTATCTGCCCAAGCTGCTGAGTGGCCGCACGGATCAGATCCGCCTGGCCGGCTGACACACCTCCTGAAGTAATGATCAGGTCAGCCTGTTTGCTGGCCCTTGAGAGCTGGGCAACACTCTCGTCAAGACAGTCAGGCAGTATATCGGTCATGACAATTTCTGCCCCCCACCGCTTTAAACAGGCGGCAAGACTAAAGGCATTGGCATCGAAAAGAGAGGATGTCGTGTCATCAGCAGTGCCGGCACGTCGAAGTTCGTCGCCACTGGAAAAAATGGCCACTCTGGGGCGGCAATGCACCTTGAGGTACTCATGACCGAGTGAGGCCGCCATACCAAGCTGAGCCGGCCCCAGCAGGGTGCCCGGCTCGAAAACATGATCCCCGATGGCAATTTCTTCACCAGCGTGGCGAATGTTTTGTCCCGGTCTTACGGCGTCGGGCCGGGAAAGCTCGACATTCTCTCCGCTGGTAACAATATCCTCGGCCATGACGACCGTATCGCACCCGGCCGGCAATGGCGCGCCCGTCGTAATCGATACCGCCTCGTCCGGTGCCACGACCCCATCAAAGGGATGCCCCGCCAACGCCTCCCCGACCAGTCTGAAACGCGTTCGACCCTGACCGGTGAAGGCAATACCATCCATCGCAGAGGCGGTATAGCGTGGCAGGGGCAGCGTGGCCACCAGTGGCTCGGCGAGTATCCGATCAACGGCATGTGTCAGCGCTACGTGCTCAAGACCAACTGGCGCTGGCGTAGCTGCCCGGATATGAGCCAGCATCTCATCAACGTCAAGCAGCGTGTCGCTGACCTCAAAACAATCACTCATGACGCGGCCCCTGAGCCATGCTCGGCCATCGGGCGGGCCAGGCGACCAGCCAGTCAAGCAGCGCGCCATGATCATCCAGGTCCAGACGTTCCACATTGGAGGGCAATGTCACCTCATCGGTCGTGGCCACCGCCCGTACCCAGGGATCGTCAAAGGCGCGCAGGGATTTACCCACGGCATCACGATAAAGCTCAAGCTTGGGCAGCGGCCACTGCTTGAACCCTTCAATCAATACAAGATCCGGCGACAGCAACAGCACCTGATCCAGCAGTGTCGCCAGACAGGGCTCCTCCCGGCCCGGCGTTTCCATCATCAGGGCAAAACGCTTTCCGGAAGCCACCAGCATCGGTGCCGCCCCCGCCTTTCGCAGACGATGGCTGTCCTTGCCGGGGATATCGACATCAAAGTCGTGATGGGCATGCTTGATCACGGCCACATTGAGACCGCGGGCGCGCAAGGCAGGCAGCAGGGCTTCCAGCAGCGTTGTCTTGCCCGTACCGCTCCAGGCGGCAATGCCCAGAAGCGGGGTTTCGATATCGGAAAGGCTCAGCTGCGTCATGGTCCCTGCCTGAGTAAAACGACACGGTTACCGGCCGGCGGTCAGATTAGGCCCCATATGACCTGTGACATGATCATTGGCCAAAGGCATCCCGGTCATTGGGTGTATTGATATTGATAAAGGCCCGGGCATCGTCGAACAGACAGGCCGCATAAGGATGACGGGCATACCACTGATCAATCTTGCGCCCCCCACTAATCAAATACTGCTCCAGATCATCGACCAGATCGCGCTTTAAAAGCGCGACCGTGGGATGAGCACGCTCATGATCGCTGGCATGAACAATGTCCACATCAAGGTTTGTCAGGGTCGCCTGAAGTGATGCCACAAGCGTTTCGGGCAGTGACGGCGTGTCACACGGCACCATCAGCACCAGTGGTGTCGAAGCGGCCTTGAGCGCAGCATGAAACCCCGCCAGCGGCCCGGCACTGCCCGGAAAAAGATCAGAAATGACGGGATAACCCAGCGCTGCATAGACCTCTTGATGGCGATTGGCATTGATCATGACCTGCGACACCTGTGGTGTGATCGATGCCAGCACGCGGCTGACCAGCGACCGACCGGCAAGCTCGACCAGTCCCTTGTCGACACCACCCATGCGGCGCCCAAGACCGCCCGCCAGCACCACCCCGGTAATGCATGCCAGGTTATCCATGATCGCCCCTAGCGGGTGCCGAACAGCTTGTCACCGGCATCACCAAGCCCTGGCACGATGTAGCCCTGACTGTCGAGACCTTCATCGACGGCTGCCGTATAAAGCTCGATTTCGGGATGCGAGCGCGAGACACGCGCAATGCCTTCAGGCGTGGCCACCAGTACGATGACCTTGATCTGACGGCAGCCCTTGGCCTTGAGCATATCAAGCGTCGCTGCCATGGAACCGCCCGTCGCCAGCATCGGATCAATCACGATCGCCAGACGCTCGTCCAGATCCTGCACAAATTTTTCAAAATAAGGGACCGGCTCCAGCGTCTCTTCGTTACGGTATAGCCCGACAACGCTGATACGCGCGCTCGGCAAAAGCGTGGTGACACCATCAAGCATGCCAAGACCTGCGCGCAGAATCGGCACGACCGTGACCTTTTTGCCCTTGATCTGCTGAACCTTCAGCGGCTTGCCGCTCCAGCCTTCGATGGTTTCATCACCCAGCTCGAGTCCCTTGGTGGCCTCATAGGTCAAAAGGGTCGACAGCTCGTTGGCCAGCTCGCGAAAGTGCTTGGTACTGATCCCTGCGCCCCGCAGCAGTCCAAGCTTGTGCTTAACGAGAGGGTGGTCAATGGTATGAACATTCATGATGGGTATACGGCCTGATAGAAGAATATCGCTGCCCCCTTATAGGTGGGAGCAGCGCAAGTGCCCCCTATTCTACTCCGGCGCACACAGACGCGTTAAGCATCCATGTGCCGACAATAGAGGACATATTGACACATTGTCACGACGCCAATTAAACGTCGGACAGTTGCTCAAGAGGAGGCAGGCGCCAGTCGATGGGTGCCTCGCCCTTTTGCGTTAGAAAGGCATTGGTCTGTGAGAAGTGATGACAGCCAAAGAAGCCTCGATGTGCGGCCAGCGGTGAAGGATGCGGCGCGTGCAGCACCAGATGTTTCGTTCGATCCACGAAGGCCGCCTTTTTCTGGGCATAGCTGCCCCAGAGCAGAAACACGACATGCGAGCAGTGTTCGTTGATGACTTCGATGGCCCGGTCCGTAAAGGTCTCCCAGCCCTGCCCGCGATGTGCTGCCGCCTGACCGCGCTCGACGGTCAATACGCTGTTGAGCAGCAGGACACCCTGACGGGCCCAGCTTTCCAGAAACCCGTGGCTGACCGGCTCAAAGGCCACATCATCGCTTTTCAGCTCCTTGTAGATATTGACAAGGGACGGCGGAATAGCCACTTCCGGGCGGACTGAAAAACACAGGCCGTGCGCCTGACCCGGGCCGTGATAGGGATCCTGCCCCAGGATGACGACCTTGACGCTTTCCAGCGGCGTCAGCTCAAAGGCACGAAACCAGTGCTCGGAGGCCGGGTAGATGACCTTGCGCTGATCCTTTTCATGACGCAAAAAGGCCTTTAGCGCCTGCATGTAGGGCGCATCCACTTCGTCGCCAAGGTAACGATTCCAGCTCTCGGGCAGCGGCAGGGCCATGATTACTCCTTGCGGGTACGAAGCTGGTCCACCAGCGGCTCGACAAAGGAGACGCCCATGTCCCAAGGGAACTGGATCCAGGTGTCCTGTGCCACTTCCGTCAGGTACTGATCCACCATCGGACGTCCTTCCGGCTTGGCGTAGATGGTCACGAAATGCGCGCGCGGCAGCATTTCCCGTACCGCCCCGGCCGTCTTGCCGGTATCCACCAGATCATCGACCAGAAGCCAGCCATCACCATCGTGGTCAATGCCCTTGAGCACGTTGATGCCGCTTTGCTCCATGTGCTCATAGCTTTTGATGCAGACCGTATCGATCAGGCGAATATCGAGCTCACGCGCGATCAGGGCCGCCGGAATCAAACCGCCACGGGTGACCGCCACAATGCCCTTGAAATCACGGCCAACAAGCTGATGACACAGCATGCGCACATCGCGGTGCAGGCGATCCCATGAGATCGTGAACTGGTTATGGTAGCGCTCGGTACTCATTGAAATATCCTGTGCGTCGAGGGAGAAACGTCTACCCTGCCTATTCGTCTTCGGTAAAGGTGCAGGCTGCGAAGACGCTGTAGCCTTCGGCGCGAATCATGTCGCCGCCACCCAGTTCGGGAAGATCAATGATGGCGGCGGTTTCAACAATGATGCCGCCACTGCGCTCGATCAGCCGGGCAGCCGCCAGCATGGTGCCTCCCGTGGCAATCAGATCATCCACCAGAAGGATCCTGTCGCCCTTCTGGAAGGCATCGGAATGCAGCTCCACGGTCGACTCACCGTACTCGAGACTGTAGGTCTCGCTGATGGTTCGAAAGGGAAGCTTGCCCTTCTTGCGCACCGGCACAAAGCTGCAGCCCAGCTCATAGGCGAGTGGCGCGCCAATGATAAAGCCACGCGCATCGATGGCCGCGATCGCATCAATATCAAGTTCCTGATATCGATGGACGAAACTGTCGATCAGTTTTCGAAAAGCAGCACTGTTTTGCAGCACCGGCGTAATGTCGCGAAAGTTGACACCGGGTTCCGGCCAATCCCTCACGGTACGAATCACCGACTTGATATAGTCGCCGTAAATACTTGTCGCCACGTTCAATCTCTCGTCGACCCATATGCAAAACGACCGGCCATTGCCGGTCGTTTTATATAAACGGTGAACATTTTACCCAATGGTGCCCGCGCAAGCGACCCGCACAGGCCACATCGGCATGCAATTTCATGCTCTGGCAGCCAGAACACGCTCAACGGTCTCGACAATGGTCTGGGTTTGAGGGTCAATTTCGATATTGACGCCCTCCCCGACCTCCCGAGTTCCGATCACGGTACGCGCAAGCGTATCGGGAATCAGGTTGACGCAAAACCGGTTGTCCTGCACTTCACCAATGGTCAGGCTGATGCCATCGACCCCGATGTACCCCTTGTCGAACAAAAACCTGGCCCACTGCTGCGGCAGCTCGAACCAGAGCCGGCAGTTGTTGGGCGCATCCTCACGGGAGATGAGCGTGGCCATGCACATCACATGTCCTGACATGGCGTGGCCACCAACCTCATCCCCCAGCCGCGCAGCCCGCTCGACATTCACGTAATCTCCAACCTCAAGCGCCCCCAGATTGGTCAGCGCCAGCGTTTCCCGCATGAGGTCAAAGCCGACGAGCGACCCCTCGATGCTCGTGACACTCAGACAGCAGCCGTTGTGGGCGATGGATGCGCCATGCGCCAGCCCCTCCAGCAAGGGTTCCGGCAGGTCAATCACATGACGATTGAGCCCTTCCAGGCGTTCGATGGCTACCACCCGGGCCATGCCCTGTACGATACCGGTAAACATGATGGCCTCTTCGATTGCTGAAAATGACCATATTCGCCTGTTCCGGGCGCGCTGTCACCCGGGCCCGCCTCATATCCGGCAGGCCCGACCTGCCCCGGCAGGATCGATGCGCTGGCCATATAGCGGCACTATCGGGTACTTATGACGCGTGCGCGCGCTGGATCAAGTATACTGGCGCGCCTTGTGCCCAGCGCACTTTTCACGACGAACACACTCACCACGTCAGGTACGCGCCCGGTGGTACACGACCCAACTGTATTTAAGACATTCCAATCCGATGATTCGACTTGAAAATGTGACCCGAGTGTACGGTCAGGGCACCAAAGCCGTGACGGCACTCAAGGACGTCAACCTTGAAGTGGCTGCCGGCAGCATCACTGGTGTCATCGGCGTTTCCGGTGCCGGCAAGAGCACCCTGATTCGATGCGTCAATCTGCTGGAGCAACCTACCCGGGGGCGAGTATTCGTGGCCGGTCAGGAGCTGACAGCCATGAGCAAGACCGAGCTGCGAAAGGCGCGTCACGGCATCGGCATGATCTTTCAGCACTTCAACCTGCTGGAATCACGCACCGTGCGAGGCAATATCGGCCTGCCCCTTGAGCTGATTGGCACCCCGCGCCGCGAGATCGATCAACGCATCGACGAACTTCTGGAACTGACCGGTCTCAACGAACGGGCCAGCGCCTATCCCGCTGCGCTCTCCGGCGGACAGAAGCAGCGCGTGGCCATTGCCCGGGCGCTGGCAAGCAATCCGCAGGCCCTGCTGTGCGATGAAGCCACCTCGGCGCTCGACCCTCAGACCACCAGCGCCATCCTGGCGCTGTTAAGAGACATCAATCAGCGTCTGGGACTTACCATCCTGCTGATCACCCACGAAATGGAAGTGGTCAGAACGATCTGTGATCAGGTCGCCCTGATCAGTGGCGGCGCGCTGGTGGAAACTGCCCCGGTAGGCGATTTCTTCACTCGCCCCACCACCGAGGAAGGCAGGGTATTTCTTAACGACTTCCTGCAGCTGGCACCGTCCAATACGCTTTTACAGCGCATATCAGACGGCCCCGAAGACAACGGTCTGCCGGTCGTGCGTCTTGTCTTTCGCGGACAGGCCCTGTCCAGTGAACTGATGACACATCTGGAACAGCACTTCGGCATTCGACTGCGAATCCTGCAGGCGCGCGTTGAAAACATTCAGGGCCGCACCCTGGGGCTGATGATCGCGGAATTCGACGGCGCCCGGGACACGCTGGGCGCCGCCATGGACCATCTACACACGCTTGACGTTCAAACGGAGGTACTTGGCCATGTCCAGCGCCATGATTGACCGTATTCTCGATGCCGTGATTGACACCTTTTATCTGGTCATCTGCAGCGGCCTGATCGGCATTGCACTGGGCATCATCATGGGCGTGGCGCTCTATGTCACCCGTGAAAACCGCATCATGGCCATGCCGGTATTCAACCGCGCCATCAGCCTGATCGTCAACGTCGGCCGCTCGGTACCCTTTATCATCCTGATGCTGGCCCTGGCCCCCTTTACCCGCTGGCTTGTGGGCTCCTACATCGGCACCACTGCCGCGCTGGTGCCGCTGAGCATTGCCGCCATCCCCTTTGTCGCACGCCTGGTCGAGGGCGCACTCAATGAAGTGCCTCACGGCCTGATCGAGGCCGCAGAGTCAATGGGCGCCACCCCGTGGCAGATCATTACCCGTGTTCTGTTACCCGAAGCGAGAGGCGGGCTGATCACGGCCGCCACCATTACCATTATTGCGCTGATTGGCTACAGCGCCATGGCAGGAGCGATCGGTGCCGGCGGTCTGGGGGCCGTGGCCTACAACTATGGCTATTCCCGCTACAATCCCATGGTCATGCTGGTCACCGTTTTGATCATGGTGGTCATGGTGCAGGGCGTTCAGATGCTGGGCGACTTTTTTGTACATCGCAGTCGCCATCGCTAGGCAAGCCCCCCTGAAACAACGTCTTCAAAACAATAACGACAGCATCCACAGGCGCTGATAACGGCGCGTTAAACCCTGTCGACAGCACGCCCTGTCGAATTCATTGCAAGGAGATAACACATGAGAATTTCACCGAAGGGGCTGGGCACTGCCCTGGCACTGAGCGCCAGCGTCATGATCGCCGGCTGTGGCAACCAGAGCGACGATAAAAACACCGTCCGCGTCGGCACCATGGCAGGCCCTGAAACGGCCCTGATGGAAACCGCCGCGGAAGTGGCCAAGAACAAGTACGGACTTGACGTTGAAATCACAGAATTCAACGATTACGTCTCTCCCAATGCCGCACTTGATGATGGCAGCATCGATGCCAACGCCTATCAGCACCAGCCCTACCTGGACAGCATGATGGCGGATCGCGGCTTTGATTTTGTCGCCGCAGGCAAGACCTTCGTGTATCCGATCGGCGCCTACTCCGACAAATACAAGAGCATTGACGAGCTGCCGGACGGCGCCACCATCGCGGTGCCCAACGACCCTTCAAATGAAGCACGTGCCCTGCTGCTGCTGGCCCGTGAAAACCTGATCGCACTGCGTGACCCGCAGAGCCCGACGGCCACGCCGGACGACATTACCGACAACCCGCACAACTATCAGTTGCGCGAACTCGACGCCGCCCAGCTCACGCGCGCCCTGCCGGATGTCGATATGGCCTTTATCAACAGCACCTACTCGGTTGCCGCCGACATGACCGTTGATCAAGCCCTGATCGTTGAGGATGGCGACTCTCCCTACGTTAACCTCATCGTGGTGCGCCAGGGTGAGCAGAACAGCGAGAAGATCCAGCACCTCGTGGACGCCTTCCAGAGCCAGCAGGTCGTCGACAAGGCGGATGAGCTTTTCAAGGGTGGCGCCATCGCCGGCTGGGAAAAAGACCAGTAAGCCTCCATATTGCTGATCGGGGCCGGCCTGTGCCGGCCCTTTTTTTATCCATGCAGTGAGACGATTCATGAGCAACACACGATCCACGACCGATTACGCCATGCTCAAGCGCCAGCTGATGGCACTGCTCGACACCCGGGACTGGGTGACCAACACCGCACAGATGGCCGCCCTTATCTTCCAACAGGTTCCCGATCTGAACTGGGCAGGCTTTTATATACAGCGGGAAGAGCGTGTTTTGCACCTTGGCCCCTTTCAGGGACAGCCGGCCTGCAATCCCATCGGATTCGAAGAAGGGGTCTGTGGTGCGGCAGCACGCACGGGAGAAACCCAGCGAGTGGAAGACGTGCATGCCTTCCCCGGCCATATTGCCTGCGACGCGGCGTCGCGCTCGGAACTGGTCGTACCGCTGAGCATTAATAACAGGCTCTGGGGCGTGCTGGATCTGGATAGCCCGCTGCCCGGTCGCTTCGGCATCGAGGATCAGGAAGGGATTGAAGCGCTGTGCCAGGTACTGATCGAACAGACCGATCTGCCTGACCGGGTGTGACTGACGTCCCTGCCCCAGAAGCGCATACATAACAAAAAACCCGCCACGGAGACCGTGGCGGGTTTTTTAATATTCTGGTAGGACCGAGCGGATTTGAACCGCTGACCTCCACGATGTCAACGTGGCGCTCTAACCAACTGAGCTACGGTCCTGCAAATCAATACGTGTCAAAAAGCCTGCGTTTACACCTGAAGCAATGGTAGGACCGAGCGGATTTGAACCGCTGACCTCCACGATGTCAACGTGGCGCTCTAACCAACTGAGCTACGGTCCTGCTTCAATGGCATACAAGTGCCGTTTCAACGCTGCGCTATTGTACTTATTTTCTGTTCGAGCGCAACCGTTTACGCCACTGTATTGTTATAAAACATGTCTTTGCATGCATCAGTCGCCTGTTTACCCACACTCTGCAGCCGTCAAGACCTTTTGCTACAGCCACTGACGGTCAGCGCCTTAAAAAAAACCGGGCCTGCCGATATGCCATCAGCAGGCCCGGCCCTTGTCTCAGCGGCGTTTAGTCACGATTAAGACTCGACGCGGAACCCCATGGTGGCCTCAACGGCCTGCTTCCAGCCGTCATAGAGCTCGTTGCGCTGCTTTTCGCTCATGGTCGGTTCGAACTTGCGCTCCAGTGCCCAGTACTCGGCGATCTCGTCACGCGACTTCCAGAAACCGACCGCCAGACCGGCAAGGTAAGCAGCACCCAGCGCCGTGGTCTCGTTAACCTCACAGCGCAGCACATCAACGCCAAGAATATCGGCCTGGAACTGGGCGAGGAAGTTGTTGGAGATGGCGCCGCCATCGGTACGCAGCTCGGTCAGCGCGATGTTGGCATCGTTTTGCATGGCATGCAGAACATCAGCGCTTTGATAGGCCAGCGACTCGACCGCGGCACGAATGAAATGCTCCTTGGTCGTGCCACGCGTCAGGCCGAACATCGCCCCACGCACGTTGGAGTTCCAGTAGGGGGCACCCAGACCGGTAAATGCCGGCACCATATAAACGCCATCATTGCTGCCGGCGCGCTCGGCGTAGGCTTCCGAGTCAGACGCACGACCCAGCATCCGCAGACCGTCACGCAGCCATTGAATCACCGAACCCGCGACGAACACGCTGCCTTCCAGTGCGTACTCCAGTTTGCCTTCCACTTCCCAGGCCACGGTCGTCAGCAAGCCATTTTCGGAAGGCGTCGCCTCGGTACCGGTATTCATCAGCGTAAAGCAGCCGGTGCCGTAAGTGTTTTTGGCCATACCGGGCTTGAAGCAGGCCTGACCAAACAGTGCAGCGTTCTGATCGCCCGCCATGCCGGCAATCGGCACCTCGTGGCCAAACAGGTACTTCGGCAGCACATGGCCGTACACTTCGCTGTTGGACTTCACCTCGGGCAGCATGCTCTCGGGCACGCCAAACAGCGCCAGCAGCTCGGGGTCCCACTTGCGCTCGCGAATGTTGAACAGCATCGTGCGTGAGGCGTTGCTCACGTCGGTCACATGCACTTCCCCGCCGGTCAGGTTCCAGACCAGCCAGGTATCGATGGTGCCGAACAGCAGTTCACCTCTTTCGGCCTTCTCACGCACGCCTTCGACATTATCGAAGATCCACTTCAGTTTGGTGGCAGAGAAATAGGCATCGATGACCAGGCCCGTCTTGTCACGGATCATGTCTTCGTGGCCGGCCTCGCGCAGCTCATCGCAGATTTCAGCCGAATGGCGTGACTGCCAGACGATGGCGTTGTAAACGGCGTGCCCCGTTTTCTTGTCCCAGATAACCGTGGTTTCGCGCTGATTGGTAATCCCGATCGAGGCAATCTCGCGAACATCGACTTCCGAGTTGTTGATGACCTCGGCAAGCGTGGTCAATACGCTGGTCATGATCTCGCGAGGATTGTGCTCGACCCAGCCCGGACGCGGGAAGATCTGCTCGAACTCGCGCTGGGCGATGCCAGCGACACGGCCTTCGTGATCAAACAACATCGAGCGTGAACTGGTTGTGCCCTGATCGATGGCGAGAATGTACTTTTTCTGTTGGCTCATGCGTATTGACTCCTCGATTGAATACGAGCGGAGGTATGAAATCGATGATGACTTAATAGATATGGGCAGCCAGAGCGGCCAGCGTACTGCCAATGATCGGTCCGATCACCGGCACCAGCGCATAGCCCCAGTTGTTGTTGCCCTTGTTCTTGATGGGCAGCACAGCATGCGCAATGCGCGGCCCAAGATCGCGCGCCGGGTTAATGGCGTATCCGGTCGGCCCACCCAGTGACGCACCGATCGATACCACCAGCAGCGCCACCGCAAGGGGCCCAAGGCCGCTGGGCGTATTTCCAAACATGATGATCACAAAGATCAGTACGAATGTCCCGATGATCTCGGTCACCATGTTCCAGCCATAGGACTTGATGGTCGGTCCGGTCGAAAACGTGGCAAGGATGGCACCGGCATCTTCGGTCTCATCGTACTGCTTCTTGTAGGCCAGATAGCACACCACAGCACCGATGAAGGCACCAATGAATTCAGCCACAAGATAGGCAACCGTGGTGGCAAATGTGATCGGGATACCTTCAGCATATTGCTTCGCCGGCCCGATGAGTAAAGCAATGGTGACGGCCGGATTGATATGGGCGCCGGTGTCAAAGGCAACATAAACGGCTGCAAAGACTGCCAGACCCCAGCCGAAAAAGATGACGATACCGTCACTGCCATGACCATTGGTCTTGTTCAACAGCACGTTGGCCACCACACCGCACCCCAGCAGTGTCAAAATGGCCGTGCCGGCGATTTCGTGAACCAGGATGGTTTCGATGATACCCATTTTTTTACCCCGGAATAGCGTTGATTTTTAAACATTAGGTATAGCTGTGTTGCTTTCCGAGCATCCTATAGCAATCATTTGAAAAAACGATGTGCCGTTTCTGACTTTCCATCAATCCAGTTTTAAGTGTTTGATTATAAATAGTTTAAAGCCCTTTAAACCTTAGTCTTACAAGGCTTGCCAAAGGATTGAAAAGCCCGAAAAGGTGCAATTTTCCACAAATTTTGTTGCCAGATGAACATGGCGAACATCAAGTGAAAACCACACGGAAACATCTATTGCCGAGCAGAAGGCCGAGGGATACCTTGACGACACGGATCAGCCTCGGAAAGCTTGCGGAAAGGACACCACATGACCCAGCAGGAACGCCACAACACCATAGCTGACATGGTCAAGCGTCAGGGCTATGCGACCATTGAGCAGCTGGCGCATCACTTTGATGTCACGCCACAGACCATCCGACGCGATCTCAAGGTGCTGGCCGATGAACAGGTGATACGACGCGTTCATGGCGGCGCCGGTCTGCTGGAATCCAGCACGGTCAACACCGCCTATAGCGCGCGCAAGTTGATCAATCACGATGCCAAGGCGCGCATTGCCCGCTCACTGGCAGAACAGATCCCGGATCAGAGTTCACTTTTCATCAATATCGGTACCAGTACCGAATTGATTGCCGAGGCGCTGCTCAACCATCGGGGACTGGAAATCATCACCAACAACCTCAACGTTGCCGCCACGCTTCAACATCGCGAGGACTTCAACGTCATTGTGGCAGGCGGCACCGTACGCTCGCGCGATGGCGGTATCATCGGCGAGGCCACGGTGGACTTCATCAATCAGTTCAAGGTCGATTTCGGCATCATCGGCATCAGCAGCATTGATGAGGACGGCGCCCTGCTCGATTTTGACTATCAGGAGGTCAGAGTCGCCCAGGCCATTATCAGCAACTCGCGTCAGGTCTATCTGGCCGCCGACCACTCCAAGTTCTCGCGCAACGCCGTGGTGCGGCTGGGACATCTCAACCAGATTCATGCCCTGTTTACCGACCAGGAACCGCCCGCCGGCATCTGCAGACTGCTGAACGAGCAGGACATTGCCCTCAATATATGTCCCTGAAATAAAGTCGTGTCCATGAACCAGGATTTTTGAAGCCGTGCTTTTGAAAAAGGTCGCCTGAAAGGAAGGTCATCGACCGAACGAAAAGCTGATCATGCCGATTGCATCAGGCAATCATCGATCCCTTGATGTTCTTTTGAACATGGCATATGTTCACATTCGAACATTCGTGATGGTATGGTTACCGCGTTCCCAATTCCTTAATCCGGCGCAGACGCGCAAGGCAGGCGCATGACTTCCGACAAGACTTCTTCAGTGAACACTCCCGTTCTGGACCTTTTCATCATCGGTGGGGGTATCAATGGCACCGGTATTGCCAACGATGCTGCCGGCCGCGGTTTGAGCATCGGGCTGTGTGAACAGGCCGACCTTGCCAGTGCGACCTCCTCGGCTTCCAGCAAGTTGATTCATGGCGGACTGCGCTATCTGGAACACAAGGAGTTTCGTCTGGTTCGCGAAGCACTTCACGAGCGTGAAGTCCTGCTTGCCAAGGCGCCGCATATTATCTGGCCGCTGCGTTTTATCCTGCCGCACCGCCAGCACCTGCGACCGGCCTGGATGCTGCGCGCCGGTCTTTTCCTGTATGACCATCTGAGCCCGCGCGCCACGCTGCCCGGCTCGAAGTCGCTGAAGTTTGATGGTTCAAGCGCGCTCAAGCCCGACATCAAGCGTGGCTTTGAATATTCCGACTGCTGGGTCGACGATGCCCGCCTGGTCGTGCTCAATGCTCTGCAGGCTCAGGAACAGGGTGGCGAAATTCTGGTGCGCACGCGCTGCATCAGCGCCGTGGAAAAGGACGGCATCTGGGAGATCACGCTGGAAAACACCCGTACCGGCGAGCAGCTGGTGCGCCGTGCCAAGGCACTGATCAATGCCGCCGGTCCGTGGGTAGAGTCCTTTATCAAGGGCAGTACCCAGCGCAAGTCGCGCTATGGCATCAACATGATCAAGGGCAGCCATATCATCACCCGCCGCATCAACGGTGATGACCGCGCCTTCATCCTGCAAAACGAGGACAAGCGCATCGTCTTTGTCTTGCCCTGGCAAAATGATTACAGCCTGATCGGGACAACCGACCAGAACTACGAGGGTGATCCGACCCATATCACCATCAGCGATGAAGAGACCGACTACATCCTCAATGTCGTCAATGCGCACTTCAAGGAGCAGCTGACCCGCGATGACGTGGTCACCAGCTACTCCGGTGTACGCCCGCTGTGTGATGACGAGTCGGACGACCCTTCTGCCATGACGCGTGACTATACGCTCTCGCTGGATGATACCGGCGCACCGATGCTGTCGGTCTTTGGCGGCAAGATCACGACCTTCCGTCGTCTGTCCGAATCCGCCATGGAGAAAATCGAGCCCTGGTTCCCGAGCATGGGCAAGCCCTGGACCGACAAGCGCCCGCTGCCGGGTGGCAACATCGATTCCCGTGAGGCCTATACCCGCAAGCTGCTGACTCAGTATCCATTTTTGGGTGAACTGCGGGCCGCCCGATTTGCCTCGAGCTACGGCACGCTGTGCGAGAAATTTCTGGAAGGTGTCACCAACGAGGCCGGTCTGGGAGAGGATTTCGGCGCCGGGCTGACCCGAGCCGAGGTGGACTACCTGATTGACCATGAGTGGGCCACTCAGGTCGATGATATTCTCTGGCGTCGCACCAAAATGGACATGCGTCTGGACGAGCCTCAGCGCAAGCGCCTTCAGGAATACGTGACGGGTCGCATGGACACCAGCGCAGACGACATGAGCGAGCCGGTCGGCACGCCCTCACCGGATCATGCTCTGGCACACTGAATCTGCGTCACATGAATGGCAACATCAAATAGGGCCCCGCAAGGGGCCCTTTTTTGTAGCTCACGCTGACACCTCAAAGCCTATTCCTGGATGCCCCCGCGTGTCAGCCGAGCCGGGTCGAGATGACGCTCAAGTTCCTCACGGGAAAGCTCGGTCTCTTCTTCGGCCACTTCGATGATCGGCCGCCCTTCCTGATAGGCCTTTTTGGCCACACGCGCCGCTTCGTTGTAGCCGATCACCGGATTGAGTGCCGTGACCAGCACCGGATTGCGCGCCAGCGGCGACTCGATATTGTCGCGGCGAACATTGAAGCTTCTGATGGCCTTGTCCGCCATCAGCAGGGAGACGTTGTTTAAAAGCGAGATCGAGCTCAACACGTTGTGCGCCATCAGCGGCAGCATGACATTGAGCTGGAAGTTGCCCGACTGCCCGCCCACGGTGACCGCTGCATCGTTGCCGATGACCTGAGCCGCCACCTGAGCCGCCGCCTCGGGAATCACCGGATTTACCTTGCCCGGCATGATGGAGCTGCCCGGCTGCAGGGCTTCCAGTTCAATTTCGCCCAATCCGGCCAGTGGCCCGGAATTCATCCACCGCAGATCGTTGCTGATTTTCATCAGCGCGCAGGCGTAGGCCTTGAGGTGACCGGACATTTCCACCGTGGCGTCCTGCGAGCCCAGTGCTGCAAAGAAGCTGTCCGCCGGTGTAAATACAAGCCCGGTCTGCTCGGAGAGACGTTTGGCAAAGCGCTCGGCAAATTCCGGATGGGCGTTGATACCGCTGCCCACGGCCGTGCCGCCCTGGGCCAGTCGCAACATGCGCGTCAGGCCATTTTCAAGGCGCTCGATGGACTGCGCGACCTGACTGGCCCAGCCGCCCAGTTCCTGGCTCATGCGCACCGGCATGGCATCCATCAGATGCGTCCGGCCGGTCTTGACCACGTCGTCAAGTGTCGCCGCCTTGTCTTCGATGGTCTTTTGCAGATAGCGCAGCGTCGGCAGCAGCTTCTCGTTGAGCTCCAGGGCAATCGAGACATGCAGCGCTGTCGGAATGGTGTCATTGCTGCTCTGACCCATGTTCACATGGTCATTGGGGCCGATGTCGAGATCGTCCCGCGAGGCCAGATGCGAAATCACCTCGTTGACGTTCATGTTGGTCGAGGTGCCAGACCCGGTCTGATAGATATCAATCGGAAACTGATCGGCGTGCTCACCGCGGATGATCGCATCGGCCGCCTTGACGATGGACAACGCCCGCCCTTCATCCAGCAGGCCAAGATCCATATTGACCTCGGCGGCCGCCCTTTTGACCCGCGCCACGGCGGCAATAAAGGACGCCGGCATGGGGTGTCCGCTGACCGGAAAGTTATTGATGGCCCGTTGCGTCTGCGCGCCGTAAAGTGCCGCCATCGGCACTTCCAGCTCGCCCATGCTGTCCTTTTCGATACGGGTCTGATCCATGATTCTCTCCTGATAATCAACGATGAAGCGCCGAAAGATGCCCTTCAGGTTAGCAGGCCCGCGGGCATTGCACCCGGCTCATGTCACGTCTTCAGTCGAGTGCGCCGCCCCTGAAGATCAAAGGTCGATCACCTGCCGGATGGCGCGCCCCTGGGCCAGACGCTCGAACCCTTCGTTGATGTCCTCAAGCGTTATGCGGTGGGTCAAAAGTCGGTCCACCGGCAGACGACCGGCCTGATACAGCGCGATATATCCCGGCACATCCAGTGAGGGCACGTGGCCTCCCAGATAAGACCCCTTGAGCGTGCGCTGCTCGGCCACCATCCGCGTCGGACTGATGGCCAGACGCACGTCCGGGTGCGGCAGTCCGGAAGTCACCGTGGTGCCGCCGCGCCGAGTACACTCAAAGGCAAATTCAAGCGCCGACGCCACACCGGCAAACTCGGTCGCCAGATCCACCCCGCCGCCACTGATGGCACGCACCTGTTCGATGGCATCCTCATCACCACTATTGATCACATGCGTTGCGCCCATGGCCCTGGCCGTTTCCAGCTTATCGGCATCGATGTCGGCGGCGATCACCTGACGAGCGCCGCCCCCAATCGCCCCCAGTACTGCCGCAAGCCCCACCCCGCCCAGCCCGACCACCAGCACTGACTGACCCAGTTTGAGCTCACCGGTATGCACGACCGCCCCGACGCCGGTCAGTACCGCGCAGCCGAACAGCGCCGCAATGTGAAACGGCAGGCTCGGGTCGATGCGCGTCAGTGAGCGACGCGACGCCACGGCATATTCGGCAAACCCGGATACTCCAATATGGTGATAAACCGTTTCCTCACCGTGATGCAGGCGCATGCCGCCCCCCAGCAGATGTCCGGCAGTATTGGCTGCCGCTCCCGGCTGACAGAGCGCCGCCTCACCGGAGAGGCAAAAGGCACAGGTGCCGCAGTTGGGCGCAAAGGAAAACACCACATGATCGCCGACCTCGAGATCCTCGACGCCCTCACCAATCTCCGCCACCTCGCCCGCCGCCTCATGGCCCAGCACCATCGGCAACGGCCGCGGCCGATTGCCATTGATGGTCGACAGATCAGAGTGACACAGCCCGGCAGCACGAATGCGCACCAGCACCTCCCCGCGCCCCGGTGGATCAAGCGTCACCTCCTCGATGGATAACGGCATGGATTCCCCATAGGGACGTGGTTTTTGCATCTCTCGCAGCACGGCAGCCCGGGTTTTCATGGCGTTTCCCCTTGATCATGAACATGACAGTGTCGACGTCGCGCTGAACTCAGCGGTAATACTCGGGGGCATGGCGAAACGTCGGCCAGGCCTCGGGGTCATGGCCGGTGACCACCATGGCCTGCGTCTTGCGAGCCAGCGCATGGAGCTTTTGCACCGAGCGTACGGCGTCCACGGTAGAGGCCAGAAAACCCGGCAACGTCTTTTCATTCCAGTGATCCATGGTGTAGGCCGCATCCACCGCCAGCAGCACCGGGCCAGTCTCTTCAAGATGGATCATGAAGCTTGCATGGCCCGGCGCATGGCCGGGGGTGAAGATAAAGCGAATGACCCCGTCACCGAAGACGTCATAGCCATCGTCACTGTCCTCCAGAAAATGCCAATTCAGCCCCGGCCGATCAAAGTCCTTGCGGATATAACCGCCGGCCGAAAACCAGTCCGGGGCCATGGCATATTCATACTCACGTCGGCGGACAACATGAACCGCATTGGGGAAGCGGCCGGTCGCGCCGGTGTGATCCAGATGAAGATGACTGTGCAGCACATAGCAAACGTCTTCCGGCGCAATCCCCATGGCCTGAAGGGCCTGCACACACCCCTCCTCTTCGCGCATCACCGGCTGATAGACCGCCGTGATATCACCCCAGTGGCCTTCGGCATCCGTGGCACACTCGACGGCGCAGCCGCCATCAATGACCACATGCCCCTGCGGATGGGTAATCAGATACCATGGCACCGGTATTTCATAATCATCAAGCCCGGCATTCATGCTGATATTGCAGCGACGGCACTGAAGAGTACCGGTCTGGAACATGTAAAGGCGCAGCTGATTCATGACGACTCTCCCGACAGGGGTAGTGGTAGGCCTTGACCGCAACACATCAACACCCGCGAATATAACCCGTCTACCGACACCAACCAGCCCCACCTTCTGATAAGGCAAAATCGGTCTTCGGCACTAGCGGCACTCAAACGATGGGAACAATGGTCTACTGACAAGACGTCGCCGGCACGCTCATCTACCCTTTCTCATCAGATCCCACAGCAAAGGAGTGACCGCTCATGTGGCACCGCCAGCAGATTACCCTCAAGCCCTATTCACGCGGCTTTCACCTGATTACCCATGACATCACAAGTGCTCTGAGCCGGATGCAGGAGATCTCCACCGGGCTTTTACACCTGCAAATGCTGCACACCTCTGCGTCACTGACGCTCAATGAAAACGCCGACCCGGACGTGCGCCACGATATGGAAGCCTTTTTCCGCGATCGCGTTCCGGGCGATCTGCCCTATCTTCGACATACTCTGGAAGGCCCGGACGACATGCCGGCTCATATCAAGGCCAGCCTCATGGGCACCGAGCTCACCCTTGCCATTGACAACGGTCGACTGGCCACCGGGACCTGGCAGGGCATCTGGCTCGGCGAGCACCGGGAAAACGGCGGCAGCCGCCGCATTCTGGCCACGCTGTTCGGTGAATAACGCCAGAGTGCCGGGGCCCATGCCCCGGCATTTCCCATCAAGCAGCTTATGAACCCGCCTTGTCGGAAACGGCCTGAATGGCCTTGATCATCTTGTCGCCGTTCTGGTCAACAAAGGTTTTCCAGACGGGCTGAATGGCCTGCTGGAAGGCATCAGTATCGACATCACGATTGACCTCCATGCCTTGCTCTTCAAGCGTGGTGATCATCGTCTCGGTCTGCTCGGTGTTCATCTGGCGCTGCATGACCGTGGCATCCGCGGCGGCCTTTTCGACAATCTGCTGCTGCTCGGGGGTGAGGCTGTCAAAGCGTTTCTGGTTCATGACCATCAACAGTGCCGAATAAGCGTGGTTGGTGATCGAGAGATACTTTTGCACCTCGTTGAAGTTAAACGACACCACGATGCCCAGCGGATGATCCTGTGCGTCGACCACGCCCGTCTCAAGCGCCGTATAGAGCTCGGCCACCGGCAACTGCTGTGGGTTGGCGCCCAGAAGCTCGAACATGTTGTTCAGCGTGATCGAGTTATTGACCCGCATGCGCAGGCCTTCCAGATCCTTCGGCTCACGAATCGGTCCGCGATTGTTGGTGATCTCGCGAAAGCCATTCTCCGGGAAGGCCAGGCCCTTCAGCCCCAGCGCCGGCAGCTTGCTCATCACCTCTTCCCCGGGCGCCCCGTCCAACGCCTTGTAGGCAGCGGCGCTGTCGGCAAACATGAACGGCAGTTCAAAGGCACCAGCCTCCGGCACCATGCCGGTAAAGTTGGTCAGTCCCGAAAGCGTAATGTCGATGATGCCGGAGCGGGCCCCGTCGATCATCTGCGCGTCGTTACCGAGCTGACCGTTGGGAAAGATCTGCACCTTGAGATCGCCATTGCTCTGCGCCTCGACCTCCTCCTTGAACTTCTCGGCAAGCTTGTGCTGCAGATCGGTTTGCGGCGTGGGATGGGCAAAGCGCAGCGTGGTCGCCGCCCAGGCGTTGCTGGACACCGACATGGTCAGCATCAGCGCCGCGGCGGTCGTTGCAAGCGCTGTGGCACCCAGCGTCGTACCAAACAGGAATTTTTTCATGTTGTTGCTCCTTGCCAGGGTCAGCCGATCAGCCAGTGCATCGGCACGGTAATGATCTGGGGTATCAGCACAAACAGCGCAAGCAGTGCGATATACACCAGAACAAAGGGATAGACGCCGCGTACGGCCTCACTCATTGTCGTTTTACTGATGCCACAGACCACGTTGAGCACCGTGCCCACTGGCGGGGTGATCAGGCCGATACAGCAGTTGATGACAAACATCAGGCCAAAGTAGATCGGATCGATTCCCGCCTCGCGCACCAGTGGCATGAACAGCGGCACCAGAATCAGGATCGCAGGCGCCAGATCCATCACCATGCCCACCAGCAGCACCACCACCATGATGGCGGCCATCAAAAGCCTGGGATTGTCGACCAGCGGCCCCAGCAGCTCGGCCAGCTGCTGCGGCAGCTGCGCGATGGTAATGACCCAGGAGGCCACCATTGCCGCACCCACCAGAAACATCACCAGCGCCGTCGAGCGGCCGGCGCTTTTCAGCACTTGTGCAAGCTTGGCAAGACTCATCTCACGATAGATCACGGTCGAGACAAAGATGGCGTAGACCGCGGCCACCACGGCAGCTTCCGTCGGTGTAAAGACCCCAAAGCGGATGCCGACAATGATGATCACCGGCAGCAGCAACGCCCAGACACTTTCCTTCAGCGCCTTGAGCCGCTCGGCCCGGCTCGCCTTCGGCTGAGGTTCAAGATCGGATTTACGCATCATGAACCGCCAGGTGATCATCAGCGCCAGCCCCATCAAAAGCCCGGGCACAATGCCGCCAATAAAGAGCTTGGCAATCGAGATATTGCCCGCCACCCCAAGGATGATCAGCGGTAATGAGGGCGGAATGACCGGCGCGATAATCCCGCCGGCCGCCAGCAGGCCCACCGAGCGAAACGCCGGATAACCGCTTTTACGCATCATCGGATAGAGAATGCTGACCAGTGCCGCGGCATCTGCCACGGCCGAGCCCGAAAGCCCTGCCAGCAAAAGCGAGGTCAGAATCGCCACATAGCCCAGACCGCCGCGCCAGTGGCCCACCAGCGTCATCGCCAGTTTCACGATGCGGTCGGACAGCCCGCCGACCGCCATCACCTCGCCTGCGATCATGAAAAAGGGAATCGCCAGCAGCGCGAAATTGTCCACCCCGTTGATCATCGACTGCGACAGGATGTCGGCGCTGAACATGCCCAGATTGAGCATCAGTGCACCGGCCGCCAACAGCAGCGCAAAGGCCACCGGCAGACGCAGCAGAATCGCCCCGATCAGTACCGCCAGAAACAGTGCCAGTGTCATGAGCGATGCTCCCCGTTGGAAGAATGCAAGGCCTCATCAACCGCCAGTGAATGGCCATCGCCGCCCTGCTCGCCCGGTGCCCGCCCGGGCCCGGGTCGCAGCAGCCCGATGGTTGAGGTGATACTCATCAACGTCCCGGCCACCACACCTGCCAGATAGAAAAGCGCGGTCGGCAGCCCGGTCAGCGGCGAGATGTTGTGCCAGTTGGCCAGCGTCTGCTTCCAGCAGCCCATGACCAGCATGATCGAGGCGCCCAGAATCACGAGCCACAAAAGGCGCGCGATAATGGAGCGCACCCTGGCCGGCAGACGATCAAAGAATTCGGCCACCGCCAGATGCTCGCCATCCTTTAGACATAATGAGGCCCCCAGCATCACGACCCAGACAAACCCGAGTCGCGAAAGCTCGATCCCGGAGCGCAGCCCGGAGGAGAAGCCATAACGCAGCACCACATTGAAAAATACCAGCACCATCATGGCGGTCATCAAGGCGACAATGAACCACTCGATGCTGCGCCACATCCCGCGAAATATTGTCATTATCTACTCCCGGCCCGCTTGAGCCGCCGCTTCGGTTATTACCTGTGTTGCCCCTGCGCCTGCGTCCTTTCTGTCGGTGCCTGCCGCCCCGTGTTGATCAGTCGTTGCGATCTCCGGGCTTTTGATCAAGCTCGGCGATATAGCGCTGGGTCACGGTCAGATCCAGCTCGCCCAGGCCGCGCGCGCCCAGATCCTTGTAAAGCGTTAAAAGCGTTGAAAGCTGCGGCGTCGTGACCTGCTGCTGTGCGGCCTCATCACGTGCAAATCCGAGATCCTTGATCATGTAGCGCGCAATGCCGGAGGGCGTGTAGTCCTTTTCGATCAGGCGCTGCTTGCGTGATTCCAGAAAGCGTCCGCCGGCGTAGCCCCCGCCCAGACAGCCCAGCAGCTTCTCGACATCCAGACCGGCGCGTTCGGCAATCACCGTGGCCTCGGACAGCGCCACCATGGTGGCGGCCACCACCATCTGATTACACGCCTTGGCGACCTCGCCGGCCCCCAGCGGCCCCAGCAGTACCGGGGTGCCCATCGTTTCCAGCACCGGGCGTGCCCGCTCAAGATCAGCATCATTCCCGCCCACCATGATGGACAGCCGGCCGGCCTCGGCGCCGTCCGTGCCGCCGGACAGCGGCGCATCCAGCACCCGGATCTGCCCCTTGCTCTGCTCATCCAGACGTCGGGCCAGCGCACGCACCCCCTCGGGCGACGAGGTGGAGCAGATCACCAGCACCAGCGGCCCGGCAAGCCCCGCCAGAAGTCCATCGTCGCCGTCGATCAGCACCTCGAGCTGGGGCAGATCCGGCAGCACCGTGATCAACACATCACTTTGCGCTGCCAGTGCCCTGGGCGTATCACAACGCTCGGCACCGGCCTCCAGCGCCGGTGTGAGCTTGTCAGGTGAGCGGCCAAACACGCTCACCTGCCGGGCAACACCTGCCGCCAGCAGGTTGCGCGCCATTGGCATGCCCATGCTTCCAAGCCCGATCATGCCGACCCGCACGGCGCCGGAGGTCCTATTGAGATCCTGCATGTGTTTCCCCCCCAAAGTGACTTTAGTGTCCGGCCGTCAGGCATCGACGGCAGCGCTGCCCCTGCCCAGATTCATCGGATTGGCAATGTGCGCCGCCATCGCAGACAGCGCCTCGACGGCCTGCCGTTCAATATGGGCATTGCAATACACCTCCAGCAGCGACGCCCCCACGGCATAGGCCGATTCGCCGCTGTACTGCGGTGCCACGGCGACGGCCAGACCACGAATGCCCGGAAATACTTCCCCTTCATCCAGCGCGTGGCCGCGCCCGCGCACGTCCCTGATCTTGTCGATCAGCGCCTCGAGATCGGTAATCGAACTGGCTGTCCAGGCCGGACGCGTGACCGGGTCTTCAAAGCGCTGGCGCAGCTCGTCGTCATCCAGCTGGGCCAGCAGCGCATTACCCACGGCAGTAATCGAGGCCGGGAAGCGACTGCCGATACTGGCGGTCATTCGCAGCGGCAACCGCCCGGCGTGGGCGGCGAGATAGAGCACGTCCGCGCCATCAAGCACCGCCAGCTGACAGATTTCATTGTGGAGAAAGGAGGTATCACTGCAGGCCTGATAAAACGCCTGAACCGGATCGACCGTACGCAGGTACGCGCCCCCCAGCTCGACCAGTCGACGCCCGAGTCGATAGCCGCCCTCGCTGCGCTGGACCACGCCCTCGGCCTCCAGGGCCAGACAGACGTTATGCAGCGATGACCGCGCCACGCCCAGCTGGCGTGCCATTTCGCTGACCCCAAGGGTGGCGCCGCCGGCTGCTTCAAGCACGGCCAGTACACGCAGTGCACGGGTCACGGCGGGGGCACTCATCAGTAGAACTCGACCGTATCAACGCGGTTTCTAAGCGCCTCGCCGTTGAGATAGCGACGGGCGTTATCGGCGAAAAACTCGGCAATCAGACGATCCTCGGCGTCACTGAGGGCAGCGGTATGCGGGGTCAGCAGCACATTGGGCATGTCCCACAGTGGAGAGGCGTTATCCAACGGCTCCGAGGCCGTGACATCCAGCACCGCCAGTCCGACATGCTCGCGCTGCAGCGCCTCGATCAACGCAGGCTCGTCAATGACTGTGCCCCGGCCCACATTAACGATGGTGACCCCGGGCTTCATCTCGGCCAGCAGCTCGGCATCGATCAACCCTTCGGTGGCATCCGTGCCGGGCAGCGCAATGACAATGGCATCGGCTCGCCGCACGCCGTCGCGAAGCTGTGATGGCGCAATGATTTCATCGACATGAGGCACCATGCGCTGCTGGCGAGACACGCCCAGCACATGCATATCCAGCAGGGACAGCCGGCGGGCCACTTCGCGCCCGATACCGCCCAGCCCCAGAATCAACACCTGCTGCTCGCTGATCTGCCCCATCATCCAGCGATCGCCCCAGTGGTGATCACGCTGCTGAGCCATGATGCGAGGCAGCTGCTTGGCACCCGCCAGCACGCCAAACACGGCGTATTCCGCCAGCGGCCCGCCATGAACGCCGGCCGAAGTGGTAAACATCACCCGCGCCAAAGCATCACTCGAGAGTCCCGCCGCCTTGACCTGCCCGCCACCACCGGCCGCCATGACGTGCACCCAGCGAAGTTTTGGATTGGCCTCGACCACCTTCGCCAGGCGCTTTGGGTCCACATCCGGAATGCCGTAGAGCACCTCCGCTTCATTTAACAGCGCATCAAACTGTGCTTCCTGCTCGGGGGTGCGCCTGAAGCTCGGGTCACCGACAAAATCTGCCGGATGCCGCATGGGCGGCAGCAGCGATTGATTCCGCAGCAGTTCGATCTCGGGCACCATGGATTCAATCCGTGCGCACAGTGCCTCGCTCAGCGGTGTGGCCACCGCCACTTTCAGCTTCTTTTGCGTCATGGCGCGCTCCGATATCGATCGCCGTACAGTGGGTTGAACGTTGTTCAGTGGACTGTACAGCGCGCTCTGCCAATACAAAGCGCGGCTTTGGTCGATATCGGGACCAAAGTACAATGCTCAGGACCTTAAAAAGCAGCAACTGATATCAGAAAAAGCGCATATCAGACAGAAGGGATATCACAAGTATTGCGGCTCTGCTCCAGCGCGCGGACCAGCACCAACAGGGTGTGATTGAAGGGAGTGTCGATACCGTGCCTTTGCCCCTGGCAAACGATAAAGCCATTGAGATGCTCGATTTCACTGGGACGGGCTCGGGCCAGATCCTGCGCCGTTGAAGAGTGCTGACCGGCCATGCTTTCGGCAATCGCAAGCGTTGAGTGCTCAATGTCATCGGGCAGCGTCACCGCACAGGCCTGTGCCACGGCCTGACACTCTGCAACGACGGCAAGCACCAGCGCCCGGACGCCGTCGATGGCCATCAGCGCGCCATAGGGTTGTTGCGTGATGGCGGATACCGCATTCCAGGCGCAGTTGATCACAAGCTTCGCCCACAGCATGCCGGTCACGTTGTCCGAAACCTCTGCCGAAACCCCGGCGTTTTGAAAAAGCTCCGCCAGCCTGGCGCTGATGGCCGAGGCCCCGAGCGCCAGCTCACCACGCCCGTGATGGCGCACGTGTCCCGGCCCCACTATCGCCACGGCGGCATAGACCACCACCGGGATCACCTCACGGCCCAGAACCTCAGCAAGGCGACTGGCGTTATCCACGCCGTTTTGCAGGCTTAAAACCACCGCGGTATCAGAAAGCTTCGGGGCCATCAAAGCCCCGGCCGTTTCGGTATCGGTGGACTTGACGCAAAACAGCACCAGCTCGGCGTCCTTCAGTGCGCTTGCGTGCACACTGGCCGTGACCTCAAATGTTTCACGCCCTGACGTCGTTTCCAGGCTCAGTCCCGATGATTGCATCGCCTCGACGTGCGCTGCGCGGCCGATCAGCGTGACCGTATGGCCGGCACGCGCCAGCAGCGCCCCGTAGTAGCTGCCAACGGCCCCGGCGCCCATGATCGCAATCTGCATGTGTTCTCCTTTTGGGTCTTTTCTTTGGAAATGACGCACTCATGAGACATCCTGCCCCACTGCCATACCCGGTCGCGAGCGCTATTGTGTAGGATACAGGCGCTCTCTTTTGCTGCCGCGCGCAGCGCCGAGACGGTCAAAACAGGCTTTCAAGGCAGACGTTTAATAAACAGGGCAGACATTCGATACAGATGCTTCCTACAGACCTTTCAGCTCACTACAGACTTTCCATAAGAGGCATGGCATGCAGTCACTGACTCACCGTCAACAGTACATGGGGCTTGCCGGCTGGCTATTGCTGGCCTTTATCGCCGCGGCCATTGGCGCCGTGGCCTCGGTTAACGCGGCCTCATTCTATCAACAGCTTCAGCAGCCCTCGTGGGCGCCGCCGGCCGGCGTCTTCGGTCCGATATGGACCACGCTCTATACCCTGATGGGCATTGCGGCCTGGTGTGTCTGGCGTGAAAAACCCACGCAGAACGTGCGCCCGGCACTGACGCTTTTTGTCGTACAGCTGGCCCTCAATGCGCTGTGGAGCTGGCTCTACTTTGTCTGGCACCTCGGGGCAGTCGCCTTTGCCGGCACGGTCGTTCTGTGGCTGTTGATTCTTGCCACGCTGATCGCCTTCTGGCGCATCAAGCTCCTGGCCGGCGCCCTGCTGGTGCCGTATCTGGCGTGGGTAACGCTGGCCACGGCGCTTACCTGGAGCACCTGGCATCTCAATCCGCAGATACTGGGCTGACTACCCCCTTTTAGTGCCCGTTCAAAAGGCCCGTCGCTGGTTCAAGGCGACGGGCCTTTTGCATCCAGTCTGACCGGGTGAACTCTAACAAAGGTTACAACGCCTCACGTAAAGGCACTGGCAAAGTCTGTCTGGATGGCGGATACCTGAAACAGTGAAGCTTTTTTCAGACTGAAGAAGGCAAAACCGTGAGGAATGCCGCTCATGACTGCAGCTCATGTCAGGCCTTTGCACAAGCGCGCTCGTCGGCTAACGGTCAAGGAAGTCACCGTGGTCGACCGAGCGGTACTCAATCGTGCCATCAAGGCCGCCGCGCTGGGGAACGCCATGGAGTGGTTTGATTTCGGCGTGTACAGCTATATTGCCGTGACGCTGGGGCGCGTTTTCTACCCATCCGGCAGTGCCGCCTCCCAGCTTCTGGCAACACTTGCCACCTTTGCCGCGGCCTTTCTGGTGCGCCCGCTCGGGGGCATGTTCTTTGGGCCGCTGGGGGACCGGATCGGACGTCAGAAGGTGCTGGCGGCCACCATGATCATGATGGCCGCCGGCACCTTCTGTATCGGCCTGATTCCGGACTACCACACCATCGGCATCATGGCGCCGATTCTTTTGCTGGTGGCCCGGCTGGTACAGGGTTTTTCGACCGGCGGCGAATATGGCGGCGCAGCCACCTTTATCGCCGAATACGCGCCTGACCGCCGACGCGGTTTCATGGGGAGCTGGCTGGAGTTTGGCACCCTGGCGGGCTATATCGCCGGCGCCGGTATCGTGACGGCACTAACCAGTCTGCTCAGTGACGACGCCCTGCTCAGCTGGGGCTGGCGGGTGCCCTTTTTGATTGCCGGCCCCATTGGACTGATCGGGCTTTACATCCGCCTGCGCCTTGAAGAAACGCCGGCCTTTCAGAAACAGGCCGAAGCCCGCGAGGATGAATCTCCCACACCGCGCAATCCGCTGCGTCACATGATCATGAACCACTACCGGGCGCTGCTGGTGTGTGTCGGGCTGGTACTGGTGTTTAACGTGACCGACTACATGCTGCTCTCCTATATGCCCAGCTACCTGTCGGCCAATCTGGGCTACGACACCGCGCATGGTCTGGTACTGATCCTGCTGGTCATGGCCTGCATGATGATCATCAACCCCTTCATGGGAAAACTCAGTGACCGGACAGGGCGCAAACCAATGATTTTTGTGGGATGCGTCGGTTTTGTCCTACTGTCCATTCCCTGTTTTCTACTGATCGGGCAGCACAGCATTGCCCTGGTGTTTGCAGGGCTTTTGATCATGGGGCTTTTGTTGACCTGCTTTACCGGCGCCATGCCGGCGGCGCTACCCGCCCTTTTCCCCACCGACATTCGCTACGGCGGGCTGGCGATCGCCTTTAACATTTCGGTCTCGCTGTTTGGCGGCACCACACCGCTGCTGGCCGCCTGGCTGGTCGACACCACCCACAATCTCATGATGCCGGCCTTTTATCTAATGCTGGCAGGTGTCATCGGTGGCGTGACCATTTTCCTCACCCCCGAAACGGCCAACCGCCCGCTGATGGGCGAGACCCCCACCGCCAGCTCTCACGCTGAAGCTCATGAACTGACCCGCGCCTACAACGAAGACGCCGAGGCACGGCCACCAGAAAGCGTTTAACGACAAAAGCCCGCCACTCAATGAGTGACGGGCTTGTTCGATACGCGAGGGCGACGTGTTACGGAATGACCTTCTCGGCGCGCAGGCGAGTAAAGAGGTCAAAGAAGGCAGCGCGGGTTTCGCGGAACTCGTCAAAGCCAAAGTCGCGGCATTTGACGAGGTCGTTGACGCATTCCTGCTCGCGGCCGAGGTCGGCATCGGTATGCCACCAGGAAGCGAGCTTCGTCACGTCCGATTCAACCAGACCGTGCTGCTCGGCAATCCTTTGCCACTCGGGCTCAAGACCGGCCATCTGCTCTTCCAGCGGCTGCGGCGTTTCGGGGCAGTCTGCCACTTCAAGGCCGAAGAACTCGCCGATCTCCTGCCACATGCGGCGCCAGCGGAAGGTATCACCGTTGACCGTATTGAACGCCTGATTGTGCGCGCCGGTCGTCAGGGATGCCCATTCCATCTGGCGTGCCAGCAGCAGCGCGTCGGTCATGTCGGTCAGCGCATTCCACTGAAGCTGCGAGCCCGGAAAGATGAACTGTCGACCGGTGGCCTTGCAGATCGAGGCGTAAACGCCAAGCGTGGTGCCCATGTTCATGGCATTGCCACGAGCATGACCGATGACGGTATGCGGGCGGTGCACGTTCCAGGCAAAGCCGTATTTGCCAGCGGCTTCGATCAGGATATCTTCCAGCGTGTAGTAGAAGTTCTCCCCCGGTACGCGCGGCGCCGACTCACGAAACGGCGTTTCGACCTTGCCGCTGCCATAGCTTTCAAAGGAGCCCAGATACTGCTTGGTGCCGGTGACCAGCGCCGCATGCTCGAGCTTTTCCGGGTCCAGCGCGGCAAACAGGTTATTCATCATCGCGCCATTGGCTTCGACGTTTTCCTGTTCGCTGTCACGTTTGGTCCATGTGCAATAAAAAACATGGCTGATCGGCAGGCCTTCGAGCGCCTGTGCGGTCGCATCGGCATCCAGCAGATTCGCGGAAACCGGGATCACGCCGTCCTTGCCGGTGGGCTGACGCGACAGACCGTAGACGGTCCAGCCGCTGGCGACCAGATAAGAGGACAGGTTACCGCCGGTAATGCCCGTGGCGCCGACAACCAGTGCTACACCCTTTTGCATGATGAGACTCCCTTGTTCATCAAATGATGCCAGCCATTATGGTGCTTGCGCGGCGTTGCCGAAATCGAACATCATGCAAATGATTATTGCATCAGGTGCAACATGATGGATCTCAATGCCTTACGAACGTTTGAGCGGGTCGCAGCGACCGGCAGCTTTACAGCCGCCGCACGGCATTTCCATATGGCGGTCTCCTCGGTCTCGCGCCAGGTCAGCGCACTGGAGGCGAGTCTGGGCATTCGACTGCTCTATCGCCATACCCGAGCCGTCACGCTGACCGAGGCAGGCCGGCAGTACTACGAGCAGATTCGCGTCACGCTCGAGCAGCTCAATCAGGCCACCGAGTCACTGAAAGGCCCGACGCGGGCGCCGTCAGGAACGCTGCGCATCAACAGCCCGGTGGCGTTCGGCCGCCATCAGGTGGTACCGCTGCTGCGCGGTTTTCACAAGCGCTATCCGGATGTGCACGCTGAGCTGCTGCTCACCGATGCGTTGACCGACCCGGTGCGAGAAGGCAGCGACATTACCTTTCGCGTCGGGCAGTTGGCCGACTCCTCCCTGATCGCCCGGCCGCTGGCCCCCATGAACTACGTGGTGGCTGCCTCCCCCGCCTATCTGTTGGAACACGGGACGCCCGAGACGCCACAGGCGCTGAAAGATCACGACTGCCTGCTCTATCAGGGCGAGATGGGCCGCCAGCGCTGGTATTTTCAGGCGCCCGACGACGAAGCTCCGACCGCGTTTGAGCTGGCCGGCAGCCTCTACAGCAACGATGCCGACAGCCTGCTGCAGGCCGCCATGCTGGGTCAGGGCATTGTGCTCTTTCCCACCTGGCTGATCGATGAGGCGCTGACTTCACGACAGCTGGTGCCGCTATTGAGTGGCTGGCGCTGCGAAGTCGTGCCCGAGCAACGCATGATTCATGTGCTGACCACCGACGGTCGGCTGCGCACGCCCAAGGTCGCCGCCTTCATGAGCTACCTGCAGGACGTTATTGGCGATGCGCCATCGTGGGACAAGTGGCAGCATCCCGACGCGCCGCCCGCCTCATAGCCACGTCAGCCGGCCGTCGATGTCGCCTTGTTGCGCCGTACGCGGGGCCAGCGCATCGGCGCCGAAAGACACATCAGACAGGCGATCACCAGCACAATGCCGGCCCAGCCCAGCGGCGGCAGCCGCTCGCCAACGATCACCACCGCCAGCAGCGCGGCCACGACCGGCTCGAACAGTGTGATGGTGGTGGCCGTACTGGCCGGCACCCTGGCCAGGCCATATCCGAAACCGAGATAGCCCAGAAACATTGGTACCAGCGCCATGTAGAGCCCGACGGCAGCGTTGTTGATGGAGCCCATGAGCGGCGCGCCGGTGAGCAGCAGTACCGGCATCAGCATCAGCCCGCCCAGGCCAAAGGTCGCCCCCATCGCCGCGCGCGTCGGGATGCCGCCCTGCATCAAGCGCCGTGCCGACCAGGAATAAAACGCATAGGTCAGCCCGGCCACCAGGCCCATCGTCACGCCCTGGAACACCTGTGTGGTACTGCCCACGCCGGCATGTGGCCCGGTCTCGGCCAGACACAAAAGCCCCATGCCGACCAGGCCCAGCGCCGCGCCGATTTTCCAGCGCATGCCCAGCGTCAGACCGTCAAAGCGCGATTCGATCAACGCCGAGAGCAACGGCGCCGAGCCGATCGACACCACCGTGCCGATGGTGACCCCGGCCAGGCGCATCGAGCCATAAAACGCCAGCGGATAGATCGCCACCGCCACCGCCCCGGAAAGCAGCCAGGGCCAGCGCGTGCGCAGACGGGGCCAAACCTTTCGAATACGCGGGGCCGCCACCAGCGCCTGCAATAGTCCACCCAGCCCCATCGCCACGGCACCAATGGCCACCGCGCTGACCTCCGGGGCCAGCGTCGCGGCGGTGCCGGTGGTGCCCCACAGCACGGCGGCCAGCAGAACCCCCAGAACCCCTAGAAGATGTTCACGAGCGTTCACAGGGCACCTACCAGAGCGCTCGCCATGTCATGAGCCTCACGAACACAGCGGCTGTTGCCTTCAAGCCCCGCGCGCACTATCGCCCCTTCCAGCAAAAAGGCGAGCTGCTGCGCCAGACGCGCGGCGAAAACCTCATCATCGGTCAGCTCAATGAGCGGTGCGGCCAGCAGCGCCTCGACCTGCTGCTTGTGACGACGCACCACGTCGCGCCCTTCATGCCCGACCGGCAGTTCGGCGGCAGCGTTAAGCAAGCCGCAGCCGCGAAAACCGCGTTCATAGGCCCATTCCGCGTGGTCCTGATAGGCCAGAAACACCGCCAAGACCTGATCGCTGGGCGTGACAGCCCGGGCCAGCCGCGTCTCATACAGGGCCAGCCATTCGGCGTGACGCGCCGCGAGATAAGCCGCCACCAGCGCTGTCTTGGACTCGAAATTGTTATAAAGGCTTTTTTTGGCCACGCCGGCACGCTTGACGATGGCATCGATGCCGGTGGCGGTAATGCCATCGCTGTAAAACAGCACGGCGGCAGCACTGAGCAGACGCTCACGCGCACTGGCGCTCGACAGGATTTCAGGAGAAGTCATGGACGTGGTCCGAAACGTTGAGTAGGTAGACCAGTCTACCTACTCTTGATTTTGACTCAAGCGCGCGCGGTGAAAAGCATGGCGTATGAGCAAAAGCTCTATAATCAAACAGTCCCATGAACAACAGCCTGACGAACAAAAGCCCAATGAACAGAAAGAGCCACGCGAGCAGAAGTTGCTGTAAGTGATCGCCGCTTGGCTGAAATCCGTGTATTAGTGTTTTTTTATAGCCTCGAGCGGGGCATTATGAATCCGGCCTTCGGGACAGGGGCCTTTGACAACGAGAAGGAAAGCAACACATGAGTCCCCGGCTAATCTTTATCCTGCTGGCGTTTCTGGGATTTACCATCTGGATACTGCTCGACAAATAATCTACCCCCTGGAGGCGACAAACCCTCTGAGGTAGTTGAAACAAAAAAAAGCCCCGACGCATCTGCGCCGGGGCTTTTTTTGAGCCATCAG
The DNA here is from genome assembly GCF_052692355.1 of Kushneria sp. Sum13. NCBI lineage: Bacteria > Pseudomonadati > Pseudomonadota > Gammaproteobacteria > Oceanospirillales > Halomonadaceae > Kushneria > Kushneria sp. Sum13. Next base: position 1,496,601 of record NZ_CP199847.1, on the reverse strand, counting down.
GCCGTTAGCGCTTGAGCGCCTCCAGCAGCTTCTCGGCCACGGCCTCCGAGCTTGCCGGGTTCTGGCCGGTGATCACCAGGCCATCCACGACGGCAAACGGCGCAAAGGCTTCTACTTTCTGATAGTCCGCGCCGCGGCGCTTGAGCTCATCTTCCAGCAGATGCGGAACCACGTCGGTCAGGCCAACCGCGGCCTCTTCCTCATTGGTAAAGCCTGCCACCCTTTTGCCCTTGATCGCGAACTCGCCTTGCTCGTCTTTAAGGTTCAAAAACGCAGTCGGCGCGTGACAGACCGACGCGATCGGCTTTTGCTGGCGCAGGAAGTCTTCCAGCAGCGCGATGGAGTCCTGATTTTCGGTCAGATCCCACAGCGGGCCATGACCACCGGGATAGAACACGGTGTCGAACTCCTCGGCGCGCATGTCAGCCAGCCGCTGAGTATTGGCGATACGTGCCTTCGCGTCTTCATCGGCGTAAAAACGACGCGTGGCGTCGGTCTGGGCATCCTCGCCTTCGCTATTGGGGTCGATCGGTGCAGCACCGCCAGCAGGCGTTGCCAGCGTGATGTCACAGCCGGCATCCAGGAAGGTGTAGTAAGGCGCGGCAAACTCTTCTGCCCAGAAACCGGTCTTGTGGCCGGTGTTGCCCATTTCATCGTGAGAGGTCAAAACCATCAAAATACGTGCAGCGCTCATGGAGTACTCCTGTTGGCGTGGATTACTTCATGAGATGGATGCATCCGGACCATATATCAAGGCAGTGTCCCCGGGCCTTTTGTCGCAGCCCGGAAAACATGCGTCACGCCAGACGGCACTCCAGTAAACGCGTGCCATAAAAAGGCCCTTCGACGCATCGCCGAAGGGCCATATCAGGCCATCAAGACAGGCTTTTGCCCACCCTGATCAGGGCATGATTACTTGCCGCAGCTGCAGTTGTGGCCGCAGTCTTTTGAACCATCGGCATGACCGGTGGCGCAGGCCTGGCAGCAGTACAGCGCGCCGTCACGCTCAACGGCATTGTCGCCGACGCTGCAGGTGCATTTCGGGCAGGCACAGTTGGTCTGGTCAGACATGGTGATGCTCCTTGATCAGGGAAACAAAATGAGATGAACAACATCTTTGTAAACCTTGTACCTTCTATAAGGTCAATGCTTTTCAACAAGGTCGTGACGAAGCACCCCAGCGACAGAGAACGCATGCTCAAACAAGGGGCCGGCCGCCGCACCTGGATATAACATCATGGATATAAAAAAGGCCCACCGGTCGATCACCGATGGGCCTGATGCTTGATGCCACGAAGGACCCGGTGCCGCGAAAGGCTCAGACTTCGTCGTTCAGCCGCTGGCAGTCTTCTTCTGCTTCCTCGCGGACTTCATACTCCTCGCTGACATACTGCGCCTGCTGGTGATCCCAGATGCGAAAGCACGCCAGCGGCATGTCATCCATTTCCTTTTGCTGCTCCCGATTGGGGGCGCCCTTCACGTGTGCGGTCGCGTGCTCATGCACTTCATAACGGCTTGCCATGCCTTCCTCCCGATGGGTCAATCACGGGGAAAAGTGTGGCCATGAACGCCGTGAAATGCCACCTAACGACTTGCACAAGTGCCCCCGGAAGAAGCCCCGGCACCGGCATCAGGCCTGCGCGGTGCTCCAGTCGATGATGCCGAAATACCATGTGGCCAGAATCAAAAGACCAAAGGCGATGCGATACCAGGCAAACACGGCGTAGCTGTGGCTGGCGATGAACTTCAACAGGGCCCGCACCGTCAGCATCGCGACAATAAAGGTGGTCACAAAGCCGATGGCGAAGATCGGCAGATCCGCCATGTGCAGAATGTCGCGGTACTTCCACAGCGAATAGACCGTAGCCGCGACCATGGTCGGCATGGCGAGAAAAAACGAGAAATCCGTGGCAGCCTTGCGCGACAGCCCGAACAGCAGCCCGCCGATAATGGTCGAGCCCGAACGCGACGTGCCGGGAATCAGCGCCAGACACTGCGCCAGCCCCACCTTGAGCGCCAGCTGCCAGGTCATGTCATCGACCGTCTCTGCCTTGATGGTGTGCTCGCGCTTCTCCGCCCAGAGCATCACGAACCCACCGATGATCAGCGCCGTTGCCACGGTAATGGGGTTGAACAGCCAGTGTTCGATGGTATCGGCCAGCAGAAGCCCCAGAATGACGGCGGGAACAAAGGCCACCAGCACGTTGAGCGCAAAGCGCTGCGCCTGTGGCTCGCAAGGCAGGCCACGGACCACGCCCAGCACGCGCGCCCGAAACTCCCACATGACCGCCAGAATGGCACCGAGCTGGATGACAATCTTGAAGGCAGTGGCCGTATCACCGTTAAAGTTGAGCAGATCACCGGCGATGATCAGGTGTCCGGTACTGGAGACGGGCAGAAATTCGGTCAGTCCTTCCAGTATTCCCAGGATAAAGGCTTGCAGCGCGGCCAGAGTCAGCATGGTCATTCCATCAAAGGGATCAACAATACACGGGCGCCATCGCACCCGCAGGAGCAGGCGTCAAGGAGGCCAGCACCACCGGCCCTCTGTCACCCGAAGTTATCAACGCCCTATGACTGCTGCCTTGGCAAAACATTCCCGCCGAGACCGAAATCAGGCGCGACATGATCACTTCACCTCACAGTGAGCGCCGACACGACCGCTCTGCCTCTGTTGCATCTGCCCATGCTGACCGGGGATGCTCTCAGACTCGGCCATAAGCACCTGCGATCTGATCGCCAAGTCTGAACCGGCCCACTGCAGCCACCAGCTCATGGGCCTGAGTGTTCAGGCTGACCGCCGCGGCAGCGGACTCCTCGACCAGCGCCGCGTTTTGCTGCGTGGTTTCGTCAATCTGGCTGATGGCCTGACTGACCTGCCCCACGGACAGGTTCTGCTCGCTGCTGGCACCGCTGATCTCCCCGACAATATCGCTGACATGGCGAATGGACGAGACGATATCCGCCATGGTTTTGCCCGCCTGATCGACCAGCGTCGTGCCCTTTTCCACCCGCTCGACACTTTCGTTGATCAGTGCACGAATGTCTTTGGCCGCCTCGGCACTGCGCTGAGCCAGGCTTCGTACCTCGCTGGCCACCACGGCAAATCCGCGGCCCTGCTCACCGGCACGCGCGGCTTCCACCGAAGCATTGAGCGCCAGCAGATTGGTCTGAAAGGCAATGCCGTCGATCACGCTGACGATGTTGTTGATTCGATGACTGCTGTCGTTGATGTCGCGCATCGTCTGCACGACCCGGCCGACCACCTCACCGCCCTGATGCGCCACGCTACTGGCACTGGAGGTCAGCTGATGGGCCTTTTGCGCGTTATTGGCGTTCTGGGCCGCGCTCGAGCCCATCTCCTCCATGGAGGCAGAGGTCTGCTCGATCGCCGAGGACTGCACCATGGTGCGCTGACTCAAGTCATCGTTGCCCTGTGAAATCTGCGCGCTCGCCGAGGCCACGCTCTCGGCATTGCGGCGCACGCTGGCGACCACCGCGGCCAGTCCCAGCACCATCTCCTTTTGTGCCATCAAAAGCTGGCCGATCTCATTGCGTGAGCGCGCCTCCACGCTGACCGACAGATCCCCGGCAGCCACCGCCCTGGCCTGTTGCACCGCCTGCCCCAGCGGCCCCGTAATACCGCGGGTAATCACCACCGCCGCCACGACCGAGATGGCCACGGCAATCAACGCCAGGATCAGTGTGTTCAGCATCGCCTGGTGATACTGGGCTTCCCCGCGTGCCATCGACGCCTGCGCCGCCGTCAGTTGAAGACCGGTCAGCTCGCTGATGGCATGACTGATTGGATCGATGGCGGTGTATAGCGGTCCAATAACACCATCAAGCTGGCCCCGGACCAAACCGGTCATGCCCTGCAGTCGCTGCTCGAGAGCGCCCAGCGCCTCATCAGCGGTCATGAACAGCGACTGGGCCCGAGCGACCGCGGCGGCCTCCTCGGGCGTCAGCTTCGTATCCTTGTAGTCCGCCCAGTGACGCTTGATGGCCTCATGAGCATGGCGCACGTCCTGCAAGGCCTCTTCGGACGTTATCAGCCCGACATTGGCCTTGTTGATCGCATCGATGACCTCCACGGCATAGGCATCCGAAATCACCTTGAGATCCTTCAGGGGCACCACCCGGTCGTCATACATCGACTTCATTGTGTCATTGATGCTGCGAAGGCTCAGCGAATTCAACGCGCCGCTGAGCACCAGAAACACCACAGCGACCAAAAACCCCAGCCCGATCTGCTTACTGATGGAAAGATCTCTTATGGTCATGGCACCGGTTCCAGAGAGGGTTTGACCAACCCTTGGCGGAGAAAGGAATCCTCTCGATATCGGCGCAGACGCCGAATGCTTTAAGCACTGGAATCGTCTTTGTGGCAGGAAAAAACAGCTGGTCAGGTTTGAGCCCAATACAGGACCGTCATGACCATTCCTCGGCGGTGATGGCGTACCGGTCGTGGTCCCGCCACTGGCCGGCAATGTTGAGATAGCGCGGCGAGTGGCCTTCCAGCCTGAAGCCCAGCGATTTAACCAGCGCCACCGAGGCCACATTGGCGGGCTGGATGTTGGCCTCCAGCCGATGCAGCCGGTGGTGGTGAAAAGCCTGCGTGATGACCAGTGCCATTGCCTGTTTCATCAGCCCCTGACCGTTATACGGCGAGAACGCGTAATACCCCAGAAACGCCGATTGGAACGCCCCGCGCACGATGTTATTAATGTTGATACAGCCCACCATCTGACCTTCGCCGTTTCGGGCCAGATAGCTGACGTGATGGTCTGTCGAGTACCTCACAATATGCTGGGCGAACCGCTCTGCATTCGGCGGCGGATCGACCCATTCATCCAGCAGATCGCGGCTTCGCGCGACGGCGTCGAGAAATGCTGTTTCATCGTCGGGCTGCACCCGGGATATGACCACAGTCATGGTGTTGCTCTCTCCTGTTACGGTGAATGAGACGTGCCACGACAGCGATTCGCCCCGCCCACCCGCGCCGCGCCGTCGCTTCATCAAGGTACCTAATGCGCACCCCCATCGCACCAAAGACGTGCCTGCGGCGCTGTATAACGCCACCGCTTCGTGCCATGTTGCGTTTTTCCCCGACTCAGGATGCCCCACATGCCGCTGATCAACCGTCGACGTCTGCTCTTGACTGCCTCACTGCTGCCGCTGGCTGCTCTGCCCGGGCCGCTACTGGCCAAAACGGCGACGGCTTCGGGCCGTCAGCAGGTTCAACACAAGCTTCAGGCGCTGGAAGACAAATACGGCGGCCGGCTGGGGGTGGCGCTCATGAATGTGGGCACGGGCGCGGTAACCAGCCATCGCGGCGATGAGCGGTTTTTGTTCAACAGCACGGGCAAGGTCTTCATTGCCGCGGCCATGCTGGCGCAGGTCGATCGCGGTGAGGCATCGCTTGATCAGCCCATTGAGGTCAAAACATCCGATCTGACCGGCTGGACGCCCGTGACGGAAAAGCAGCTCGGCAGCCCCGGCATGACGATCGCGGAGCTCTGCCAGGCCGCAGTGGCCTGGAGCGATAACGCCGCCGCCAATCTTGTGATCGAGCGCCTTGGCGGCCCGGCGAAGGTGACGGCCTTTCTGCGCAGCATCGGCGATACCACCACCCGGCTGGATCGCAACGAGCCCACACTCAACGAGCATGATCACGAAGGCGACGAGCGCGATACCACCACCCCACTGGCGATGATGCAGACCCTGCGTACCCTGGTGCTGGGCGAGGCGCTGACCCCGTCGTCGCGCCACCAGCTCGCCGCCTGGATGATCGAGGGCAAGACAGGTGACACCCGCCTGCGCGCCGGTATGCCCGCCGGCTGGCTGATCGGGGAAAAAACCGGCACCAACAGCGTCGGCAACGCCGCGGATATCGGCATTGCCTGGCCCTCAAACCGCGGCGCGGTGATTGCGGTGGCCTATGTCTATCTGCCGGAGGCCGACAAGGCGCAGCGCGATCAGGTCATCGCGGAGATCGGCCGACTGTCGGCGAGCGTTTGAAGTCATGGCGAGCGTTTGGAGTCATACCGGCACCGATTTTATGCCTGGGCAGCCCCATGGAAATATCCGAGGGGCTGCCTTGTTGCCCTGATCCTGCTAAAGAGCACTGACACGCTTCAGCGACCCCCTTTGGGCGTTACAGCATCAAAGGACTACTGATTGCCTTTAATACTCTTCGGCCCCAGGCGCGGCGCGATCATGTTCTCGGGGCGCAGGATATCCTGCAGGGTCTCTTCATCCAGCAGCTGCTCCTCACGCACCAGCTCCAGCACTCCTCGGCCACTGACCAACGCCTGCTGGGCAATACGCGTCGAGTTCTCGTAACCGATATAGGGGTTCAGCGCCGTTACCAGCCCGATGGAGGCTTCCACCAGCGCCTGGCAGTGCGCCCGGTTTGCCGTAATACCGACAATGCACTGCTCGCGCAGCATATCCATGGCCCGCGTCAGAAGGCGAATGGAGTCAAAAATCTTGTAGGCGATCAGCGGTTCCATGACGTTGAGCTGCAGCTGGCCGCCTTCGGCCGCCATGGTCAGGGCAAGATCATTACCGATGACTTCAAAGGCCACCTGATTGACGGCTTCCGGGATCACCGGGTTCACCTTGCCGGGCATGATGGAGCTGCCCGGCTGGCGCGCCGGCAGATTGATTTCATTAAGCCCGGTACGCGGTCCGCTGGAGAGCAGGCGCAGATCGTTGCAGATTTTTGAAAGCTTCACCGCCAGACGCTTGAGCATGCCCGAGAAAAGAACGAAGGCGCCCATGTCGGAGGTGGCTTCAATCAGATCGGTCGCCGGCACCAGCGGCTGACCGCTGATCGCCGCCAGCCGATTGACCGCGACATGCTGATAGCCCGGATCGGCATTGATCCCCGTGCCGATCGCGGTGCCGCCCAGATTGACCTCACGCAGCAGTGGCGGCACCTGCTGACGCAGATGGCCCAGGTCCTCCCCCAGGGTCGTGGCGAACGCCTGAAACTCCTGGCCCAGCGTCATCGGCACCGCATCCTGCAGCTGGGTACGCCCCATCTTTAACACATCCGCGAAGGCCTTTCCCCGCTCGGCGAAGGATTCACACAGCTGCTCCAGACTATCCAGCAGTGCATCATGACCCAACAGCAGGCCGAGGCGAATGGCCGTCGGATAGGCATCGTTGGTCGACTGCGACATGTTCACATCATTGTTGGGATGCAGGTGATGGTAATCGCCCTTGGCACGCCCCAGAATTTCCAGGCCGACATTGGCGATGACTTCATTGGCATTCATGTTGGTCGAGGTGCCCGCCCCGCCCTGGATCATGTCGACCACAAACTGATCATGATAATGGCCATCAATGATGCACTGGCTGGCCTCGTGAATGGCTCTGAAGCGCTGCTCATCAAGATGACCCAGATGATGATTGGCCTCTGCCGCAGCCTGTTTGACCATGGCCAGGGCCACGACCAGACGAGGGTAATGGGAGAGCGGTACGCCGCTGAGGTGGAAGTTGTTCACCGCGCGCAGCGTTTGAATACCGTAATAGGCATCCGCCGGCACATCGAGCATGCCCAGCAGATCCTTTTCCTGACGAACGCCCGGGGTACTGTCACTGGCGCCAAATGTTTGAGACGAAGTCATGCCGGTATTCCACCCCACCGAAAGAGAAAAAAGATCAAGAGAAGTCAACGCGGCAACACTACTCGCCCCGACACCCGCCGACCAATGCCGTTACCTTCTGTATCATGCCGGGTCGGCATATCGATGTCGGGAGTGATGTGATCGCTGGGTGTCGGACAGTCAAAAAATGAGCATCAATTGCCTGACCGAGGCAGTGCTTTGTGATGTCTTCAAGGCACCCTTAATGCAAGCAAGATCGTGCGTGAAATAGCCCGATCTTCGGTTTTTTAAACGGTCAGCACAGGAGTCGTGAGAAATTGTCAGGCAGGATAAAGCGACGGCCGAGGCAGGACTATAAAATCATCCTAAGCAATTGATTTTATTGGACCACATGACTGACTTAACAACAGAATATGCCACTAGGTATACCATGGGGTGCAATCGGAGGATCATACTTTACCATGTAGGTATTCGGTCTAAAGGCGGCTTACGCCTAGAAGCGGGCGTGATATCACGCCTGCAGAATTCGCACACTTGGAATGGAACTGAAGGCGCAATGAAAAGAGCGCCGCTGCGCCTGTACTAGTTAAGTTCAATGCTTAATAACAATGACCGACACGGCATCGTTTACCTCTAGGTCATTTTTAAATTCCGTCTCATCTCTAATGCTTCCAATGTCATAAACAAGAAATATTATTGATCTATATTCCCTTGAATACGCCATTATGTCTGCATTTATCTCATCAACGATAGTCTTGCTTTTAGTTGTAGTTTTTGACAACTTCACCTCTAGAGCTAAACCAAGCTTTTGAAATATGAAATCTGGAACGACCTCTTTTATCGAAATTTTAACTCTTCCAGTTTCTCGGTCGTAATCCACACCCTTTTCCATACCCCTGCCAATTAGCAATTGCTCCACCACATCTTGAACTAGAATTTCCTTATCGGGCCTATCAAACATTGCACGCCTTAGATTAGCTTGAATAAAGTCCTTTATTTGAAGCGTCTTGTCTTCCTTAAGACCAATCTTATTTTCAAGAAATGCTTTCAATATGGAAAGATTGGAATGTACTGAATCAAAATAGCTTTTTTGTTGAATTGCAATCGTATCCCCCATTGAGGGAACTCTATCTAGATCGTATAGGTCAAGCAGGGCCGTGCCAGAGGTAACTGCCGCAACCTCTCTCACAAGAGAATTGTACTTCCGCATATAAGTTTGATAGCTAGAGTGCTTCCATACATCCGATTCGGAGCTAGCTTTCAGGCTTTGATTCATTGAATCAAGCAGGGCGCTCGCAAAGGATAAATATTCCTTCAACTGATCTCTGTTATTATCCAATTTATCGATATCTCCAAGAATCTAGTCCCGCGCTCATAGGTAAATCATGAGCGCGGCAAATAATTTATTCATATGCAGCGCTTTGCTAGCTTGAAGTATGCCCGTGACCTTTTCCATAGTTAACACCACTCGTATCAACATCTACCCCGGGTGAGTTTTCTATAAACTCTTGATACTTTTCGGCTGTAGCTACTTTAAGAGCCCTTAAATAAACAACTGCTGCTACTATTACAATATAGGGTAATGACCGAGCGGGCTCAAAATTACTAATTGAAGAAGAGAGTCCCGGCACCACCCTGTCAAAAAAGTGGTAAATCAAAACAATACCGGCAAGCGCAGACCCTAAAGCTAGCTGTATACGTAGATGCTCAATCATTTTATTTTTTTGTCTGTGAGAACCAAAATAATAATGAATATCCTTAAGATCAGACTTCATTAAAAACTGTCTCTCTATATTTGCGATAATTGCTAAGTTCCTGTTATACCAATACGCCGCATCGAATAGATGAGCAACCAACCAAGCGCTTAGAAGCAATATAATACTTGCAGCTATATCTAAGGAAATCACCTTTTTTTCTACTAGAGCAAATATTGCAAATGCGCCAACCAATACGCCAACACTCTGCCAAACGACCATGATATGCCTATTTATATCATTGAACATTTGGTCATACATCTTCAGCAAAAACTCTTCTCTACTACTCATAAGGTCACCAGTTTGGCCAACTTCTTTACTTCGTCATGCACCACATAGCCATCCCACAACTTATTTATATTTCTCAAAGACTCAATTAAACAGTTTTCATACCCGCCTTCTGGATGTGGCCTAAATATCTGCCCATCAAAGTAGTCGCCAAAACGCGCATCAAAGGTAAACCGGTTGCAATCCAAAGAAATGACTTTTAGCTTTTCTGCAAGTTGCCTCTGAACATCTGGGCGCCCACCCAACAAGTGAACCGGCCTATCAAAGCTTTGCAAACTGACCTTCGTGCCCCCGTATCGTGTGGGGACACTATACCCCAATATATAATCACTTGGGATCAGCTCGCTTATTCGCCCATTTAACAGGGTATCTTTAGGAACGATAGCAACATAATCAGAATGCAATGCCAACTGTTCCGCCTCACGTAGGACCTGATCAAGTTTAAATATACATTCTACGTCTCGCGCGATTGTCATCTTCGGCTTTTTCTGAGCAGCAGCATCAATATGACGCGAAAAATCATAATTTTTCCAGTCAATATCTAGAAACCCCACTCCTTCAAAAGAAAAGGTTTTTACATCTCTAAGGTTGGTATACCTAGCCCCAGGGTACCAACCATGTTGCGCTGCAATACAAATGGCTTTTTTACTGTGCGCTATAAACTTGAATACTTCCATTTATCCTTCCAGCTAATGCTAATTGCACTGGTGTCCTTTACAGAGCAAAGCTACGTAATGGGCATCCGTGTGACGCGAATGGTTTGGTAGTCAGAAATGTTCTTAATCCCTACCAGCGCGCTGTCGACTCCCCGCCCCGCCTGCGCGCTAAATGGGTCGGTTTTATTGCACCCTTGCAGGTGGCCTCGAACAGCGTCGCTGCTGGGCCGCACTGCGGTTTTGTAGCTCGTGAAAATCTTGCGTTTCCTTGCATTTCACGCCCACCCAATAGGCACGCTTGCCCGGTAAAACCACCATGCCGGTACGGGTTCGAGCGACGGCGTGAAAACAGGTGTCCTGTCCGTTCTCTGTAAGGCTCTGCTAATCCTCAAACGACGATATTGAATCAGGCTGACCAAGTAAAGTTATGTAATGCCATTAATCCTAAAGTAGCGTGCTTTTTTAGGCCCGTTCGCTTCCAAAATGAAATGATCACGCCCTATTTCCCAACGCTTAACGCCTCATACCCTGATGCCCGCGCCCCCTCTTCAAAAAATACTTAACCCCATAGCAATGCACTATTTCAGTGCATCGCGCGCAGGTGGCACTATCTGCGATCTTTTTGAACGATCACGGCGGGGATTCGTGAAAAATTATCTGGGCAAGATGAGAGGCACGGCCGTATCCCGCGCAGCACCCTGCTGGCGTGATGCGCTCTGGTCGTGGGTCGGGGCATTTGTCGGGATGACCGGGGTCGGCTGGATCAGCGCGCAGTCCATGCAGGCACATGCGCTACTGATGATTGGGTCGTTCGGCGCGACGTCGGTACTGCTTTACGCCGCCCCGGAAAGCCCCTTTGCTCAGCCGCGCAATGTGCTGGGCGGTAGCGTGCTTTCGGCACTGTGTGGTGTGGTCACCTGGATGCTGTTGGGCGATAACTGGGTTGCGGCCGCCGTGGCGGTCTCTACCTCCATTTTGATCATGCAGTTGACCCATACGCTGCACCCGCCCGGCGGCGCTACGGCCCTGATCGCGGTGATCGGCTCCAACGAGCTGCACGAGCTGGGCTGGGTCTATGCGTTCTTCCCCATAGGGCTCGGCTGCCTGCTGATGCTGACCGTGGCGGTGCTGATCAACAATCTGGCACGGCATCGGCGCTATCCGCAGCACTGGCTGTAACGCAAGCACCTGATGGAAACGTGACCTCACAAAAAAGCCCCGCACATGGCGGGGCTTTTTTGTATCCGTACATGGCAAAACAATATGCCATGAACGTGCGGCGTGATCAGGCAGGCAGCGCCCCTGACATTTCTCGCTCATCCACGCCCAGCATCAGCAAAATCTGCTTCTGCGCCGCTTCAAGAACCCGCGCTCTTTCTTCTTCATTTGGCAGGCTCTTGGCAATGGCAACGGCACCGACCAGCGACGCCAGAATCGCGCGCGATTTTTCAGCGATGGCGTCACGGTCTGGCTCGAAAGGCAGTTTCTTCAGTCGGCTCAGGGCAATCAGGCGGGTTTCAAGCATGCGGCGCATACGATGGTAGGACGCCTCAAAGAGTGCTCGAATTTCGGCGTTATCGTTGCCGATTTCGTTGAACAGTACGGTTTCAGGCCCCGGCTGACTTTTGCGCTCAAGCTCCTGAAGGTTCCAGTAATTGGCCACCAGCGCCGTCAAATGCTTGATGGACAACGGCCCCTTGACGAGTCTTGCCGCACGACTGCCTTCCAGCGTTTCCCGTATGGAGGCGTTATACAGCGCTTCCTTTGAGTCGAAATGCGAGTAAAAGGCGCCATGCGTCAGCTTTGCCAGTTTCATGATCTGACCGATGGACACCTTGTTAAACCCATTGCGAGAGAACAGCTCGATGGCTGATTTCAGGATGCGTTCCCGCGAACTGGCCTTGTGAGCACTTGAATAGGGCATGACGTCCTCGCCGCCGGCAGACTGGATATTATCTTGATCATATATAGTGCGGTGATAGCCTGGTGACAAACGTCAGCTTAACGGAGTCAGCATGAGTTCACCCATCGTGATCACCGGCATGGGCATGATCAGCCCCCTTGGATGTGGCGTCAACACGGTCTGGGGGCGGCTGATATCGGGGCGTTCGGGCATTGGCAGCATCACACGGTTCGACAGCGGTGACCTGCCGATCAAAATTGCTGGCCTGGTACCAGGCAAGGATACCGACCGCGACGCTGGATTCGACCCTGATCAAGTGGCCGATGCCAAGGAGCGTCGCAAGCTTGATCTCTTCAGCCTGTATGCGCTGGCCGCTGCCAAAGAGGCGCTGACCCAGGCCAGGTGGTTCCCGCAGGATGACGCCGAGCGACGCGCCACGGCGACCATCATTGGCTCGGGTATCGGAGGGTTTCCGACCATTACCCAGGCCCAGGACACGCTGACCCAGCGCGGCCATCGTCGTCTGTCGCCGTTTACCGTGCCCGCCTTTCTGGCCAACATGGCCGCCAGCAATGTGTCGATTCGCTATGGGTTTCGCGGCCCGCTAGGATGCCCCGTGACCGCCTGTGCCGCAGGGGTTCAGGCCATCGGTGATGGCATGAGGATGCTGCGCAGCGGCGAGGCGCAGGTGGCGCTGGTGGGAGGTGCCGAGGCCTGCGTTGATCCCCTCTCGCTGGCCGGCTTTCATGCCCTCAAGGCACTGTCCACGGAGCAGGATCACCCCGAGAAGGCGTCAAGGCCGTTTGATAGAACACGCAGTGGCTTTGTCATGGGGGAAGGCGCAGGGCTGATGGTGATCGAAACACTGGAGCACGCCGAAGCGCGCGGTGCGACACCACTGGCAGTGATCAGCGGCTATGGCACCAGTGCCGATGCCTACCATATTACCTCGGGGCCAGAGGATGGTGCTGGTGCAGCCGACGCCATTCAGGCGGCACTGCGCATGGCAGGATTGACCCCTGGCGATATCGATTACATCAATGCACATGCCACTTCCACTCCGGTAGGCGATCGCGCTGAAATCGCCTCTCTGCAGAGAGTGTTCGGAGAAGCGCTCGGCGATATCCCCATCTCTTCGACCAAATCGGCCACGGGTCATCTGCTCGGTGCCGCCGGCGGCGTGGAAAGCATTTTCACTGCGCTTTCGACGATCCACGACCGGTTACCACCGACGCTAAACTTCACCCATGCCGACGAAGGCATGCAGGATCTCGATTTTGTTCCGGATGTGGGCCGCGAACGCACTACACGTCATGCACTATGCAACGGTTTTGGGTTCGGCGGCGTGAATGCGGCATTGATCATCAGCAAGCTGGCGTAATACCGGGCCGGTGTCTGAAAGCAAAAAGCCCCGCACATGGCGGGGCTTTTTGGTATCAATGCTCATGATCAGACGGTGCTATCGTCGCTATCCTCATCCTCGCGGCGGGTCAACTGCCCCTCCCGGTTGCGAAGGTTCGCCTGAGGTGTGTTCGTCTGGGTGTACTCGACCTGGGTGCGGCTATTGGTCTGGCGATGATCGACATGGTGCAGCAGAACAAGCTGCATGATCAGAAAGCCGCAGCAGATCAGAATGCCTTTTATCATGGTGGTTCTCTGGATTCGGGTAGGGACAGCCAGAGTGTATGGCCATTGTCACATGGTTGACCAGTCACCCTTTGGCTCTGTCAGGACGGTGCATCGGAAAACATCACATGAGAGATAACAGGATGTCGAGTCAGGGCGATGATTTTCCAGCGTTCAGCCTTGTCGGGTGCCATCTGCGCCGGTTCCGACCGGACGATCTTGACGGCGTTTTCGCCGGGCTATCGGACCCTCGTGTCATTGCCCATTACGGCGTCTCCTACGAAAACCTTGCGGCCACCAAAGCGCAGATGCAGTGGTATGAACGCATACTGACCACCGGGGAAGGCATCTGGTGGGCACTGGCAAGCGACAGCGATGATGCCCTGATGGGCGCCTGTGGCCTCAATGATCGGGATCACGCCCATCACCGGGCTGACATCGGCTATTGGCTATTGCCGCAGTACTGGGGTCAGGGTTTGATGCGGCGTGCCATGCCGTATGTACTGACCCATGGCTTTGAGCAGCTCGGGATTCACCGCCTGCACGCCGATGTCGAGCCCGAGAACGTGGCAAGCGTGAAGCTGTTGCAGGCGCTGGGGTTTACCCATGAAGGCACGCTGCGTGACGTGGAATACAAGGACAGACGTTATCTCAGTCTGCACCAGTTCAGCCTGCTGGCTACGGATGGCGCGGCTATAAAGATGATGAGCGACGGCTGATACCTGCCATCAACCCGTACCGTTTCTGGCCAGCAGTGCACCGGCACTGATCATCAGCCCACCGGTTGCGCGATCCCACCACTGGCGAACGGTCGGGCGCTTTTAGAATACCCGCGATCTGTTGCATCACTACTCCATGCTCTACCACTGGAAAATGCCAGTGGTGACGCCCAGTGTGCCCGGTATCCGTATACTGGCACCAGCCACTCACAACGCTTGCTGCTTACCAGCGCTGCAATGATAGCCACAACACACAGAGAGAAGAACCGGATGGATTTAAAAGAGATCGTACAGGGGCAGCTGACCGAGGCGGCAGAGGTGCTGGCCCGTTTCAGTCAGGATGAGACGCAGATCGAGGCCATCACGCAGGCCGCAGAGCTATTGGCGACACGCTTCAAGGCCGGCGGCAAGGTGTTGGCCTGCGGCAATGGCGGCTCACATTGTGATGCAATGCATTTTGCCGAAGAGCTGACCGGACGCTTTCGCGACCATCGCGCCGGGTTGCCGGCCATCGCCATTTCAGACCCGAGCCACCTTTCCTGCGTGGCCAACGACTATGGCTATGAGCACGTCTTTTCTCGATATATCGAAGCGCTGGGGCAACCGGGCGATGTCCTGTTCGGCCTGTCCACATCCGGGAACTCCGACACCATTATCAAAGCGGTCGACGCCGCCAGAGCGCGAGGCATGCACGTCATACTGCTGACGGGCAAGGATGGCGGCAAATTGGCAGGCCAGGCCGACGTAGAGGTTCGAGTGCCGCATTTTGGCTATGCCGACCGTATTCAGGAGATTCACATCAAGGTGATTCACTCCATCATTTTGATGGTGGAGCAGCTGATGGCTTCAAAGGATTAAGGCAGCGTGCGAATGAGCTTCGAGCAGATGGCTTTCAAGTGGATGAACTTCGAACGGATAGCCGGGCGATGTCTGATAACGAGGGAAATGATCAAAGGGACCCTGATCAGGGGGAAATGGCGCCCGAGGCAGGACTCGAACCTGCAACCCACGGCTTCGAAGGCCGTTGCTCTATCCAATTGAGCCACTCGGGCAGTGATGCGTTGCGCATCAACGGTCCTCATTCTAGCGGGACAGGGCCGGCATGAACAGGGGGAATTTTCATTGTCTTTTCAAGGCGCTGTGTCCGCCTCCACCATCAGCCGGTAGCCGATGCCGGCTTCGGTCTGAATCAGCGAGGGCGTGCGCGGGTCATCACCGAGCTTCTGGCGCAGCCGGCTGACCAGTATGCGCAGGTAATGGGTGTTGTGCTCAAACACCGGGCCCCACAGTTCGATCAGAAGCTGTCGGCCGGTGACGATGCTGCCCGGCGTCTGCGCCAGCCGGGCCAGAAAGGCGTACTCCCGCGGGGTCAGGTGCAGCGCCTCGCCGCCCCGGCTGACCCGACGCTGCATGAGATCGATCTCGATCTCCCCGGCCAGCACCTGCGCAGGCGCGGCCTCCACACCCCCACTGGCGCGAAGGGCGACCCGAATACGCGCCAGCAGCTCGCGAATGCCAAACGGTTTGGTCACATAATCCGTGGCGCCGGCATCGAGCGCGGCGACCTTCTCCTCCTCGCCTTCGCGCACCGACACCACGATCACCGGCGTCCGGCACTGCCAGTGCAGCGACCTGAGTACCTCCTGACCGTCCATGTCGGGCAGCCCCAGATCCAGCAGAATCAGGTCAAGGGGCACCTCCCGCGCCCGTTCAATACCTTCCCGCCCGCTGGCCGCCTCTACAATGTCGAACCCCTGCGAGCCGAGGCTGATGCGCAGAAAGCGGCGAATCTCACGCTCATCGTCAATGATCAGGATGCGGGGAGTGTCATCAGTCGTCATGTTCAAAGGCCTCGGGCGGTGCCATCAGCGGCAGACGGATGACAAAGGTAGCGCCGCGTCCGTGCGGGCCGGCGGTCACGGTCACCTCTCCGCCGTGGGCACGCACCATGCTGCGACAGATCGTCAGCCCCAGCCCGCTGCCATGCGGGCCGACATCTGTCTTCTCACCGGTAAAGAAACGCTCGAAGATGCTCTCGCGCAGCGCTTCGGGCACGCCCGGCCCCTCATCGTGGATGCACAGACACGCCCGATCGCCGTCGGTGTGCCCGGCCAGGGTAATCTGCCCCTGCTCCGGCGAGAGGCGAATGGCGTTTTCAAGAATGTTGACCAGCGCCTGCTCGATCAGGGCCGCATGCACATGCAACAGCGGCAGATCATCCGACCATGCCCTGACGATATGAACCCGAGCCAGCGCCCTGCCCAGCCGTGTCAGCGCGCCTTCGAACAGATCGCCGGCAGCCACCCAGTCGCGCTTGATCGACAGGCCATGCCCCAGTCGCGTCATGTCCAGCAGGTTCTGGATATAGCGATCGAGCCGTTCGCTCTCCCCCAGCACGGCCTCAAGCAGTTCCTGGCGATCCTCACCGCTCAGGCTGTCGTCGAGATCGCGCAGGGTGCTGGCCGAGCCAATGATCGAGGCCAGCGGCGTGCGCAGATCGTGAGACACCGAGGAGAGCAGCGCCGCACGCAGGCGCTCGTTGCCTTCGGCCAGGCGGGCATCGCTGAGCGCTTCTACCAGTGCGACGCGGGTCAGTGCGGCAGCAAACAGGCGAAAGAGCGTGTCCAGCAGTGCAGGTTCACGCCGCTCGCGCCCGGGCCGGCGCTCATCGATGGCCATGGCGATCACGCCCAGCACGCCGGAGGCATCCACCAGCGGCACCATCCGCCAGCGCTGGTCGCTGAACATGGCGCTGCCCGGCCCGCTGGGTTCGGCGTGGTGGTAGCTCCAGGTGGCGGCTTCGACCGCTGCCGCTTCCAGCTCCGGCTCGCCGGGATGCGCGGCACTGACGGCCGGAATGACGCTGGCCCCTTCGCACTCCAGAAACGCGCACGGCAATGACCAGTCATGCGACACGGTCGTGACGATGATCTCGCGAATGCGGGCCCGGTCCGGCGCCGCCGACAGCGCCCGGGCGGTGGTGAGCAGCTGGCGGACCTGATGGCGGCTCTCGCGCAGTGCTGTCATGCGCCGTCTGAGCGCACCGCCCAGCTGGCCGCCGATCAGCGCCACCAGCAAAAAGAGCCCGATCGTCAGAAGCTCGCCCTGCTCCATGATCTCGAGGCTAAAGTGCGGACGAGTGAAAAAGAAGTTGTAGGCCAGCGCCGAAAGCGCCGCCGCCAGCATCGCGGCCCGGGCACCGGCACCGATCGCCGTGACCAGCACCGCACCCAGAAAGATCAGCGAGAGATTGGCCAGATCCATCTGACGGGCCACCAGCCAGGCGATCACCAGCGCCAGTGCCACGCTACCCAGCGGCCAGTACCATTCGGGCCCGGCCGGGCGCTGCCAGCGCGGCCATGACCAGCGGCGGGCGGCGGGCGTGCCGGCGACCACCACGACATCCAGCGTTTCGACCGCGGCCAGTACTCCGCGATCACGCCCCCTGCGCGGCCAGAGCCCGCGGGGCCGTGCGGCGCGACCGATGACAAGCGAGTCGGCGCGGCTGCGCCGGGCGTAGTCGGCAAGCTCGGCGCTGACGTGCTCACCGGTCAGGAGGCACCACTCACCGCCCAGCTGTGTCACCTGATGGGACAGGGCCTCCAGCACCTCGGGCGGGGTCGGCCGGCGCGGAGTTTCCACATGCACCGCCTGCCAGCCAGCGCCGCGACGGCGGGCAATCTGTGCCGCCGTTCGAATCAGTGCCGCCGCCTCGAGCTGCCCCGGCACGGCCACCAGCACCTGTATCTTTTCTGCCTGGTTCATCACGACCGCCTCTGTGTCGATACTCGTCACTCGGTCATCACCACCCCTTGAGTGTGCACGCAGTCTCACATGCGCCCAATATGGCCGGCGTAAAAGTTTCGTAAAAACCGTCCCGGCGCCGTTGTGGCCGTGCCCGCTCGATTTCAATATGCCGGTAGCCGTGCCGATAACCCTGTCAAGCATCGCACGGCTTGTCCCGTTTTCCTGCAATCACGCGCTATGGCGCGATATGGATCATGCCTCATGACCACTGCGACACCCGGCCGTACTGACCCGTCCTCCCACAAGGCGTCAATGACGACGCTGACCGTTGCCGCCGTCGGCGTGGTGTATGGGGATATCGGCACCAGTCCGCTATACACCCTCAAGGAAGTCTTTACCGGCGGCTACGGCCTGCGTGCCGATGACAGCGGCGTGCTGGGGATTTTATCGCTGATCTTCTGGTCATTGATCTGGGTGGTTACCCTGAAATACGTGCTGGTGGTGCTGCGCGCCGACAATCAGGGCGAAGGCGGCGTCATGGCGCTGACGGCGCTGGCCCGGCGCGGGGTGACGCATCGACACCTGCAGCTGGCGCTGGTGATGCTGGGACTGGCGGGCGCAGCGCTGTTGTATGGCGACAGCATGATCACCCCGGCGATCTCGGTGCTTTCGGCCGTCGAGGGGATCGAGGTCGCCTATCCCCCCATTGCACACTGGGTCGTGCCGGTGGCGCTGGGCATTCTGATCGCGCTGTTCGTGCTTCAACAGCGCGGCACCGCCACGGTCGGCAGGCTTTTCGGGCCGATCACGGTGATCTGGTTCGCCTCGCTGGCAGCCCTCGGGATTTATGGCATCGTGCAGGCCCCTCAGGTACTGGCCGCGATCAATCCGCTGCACGCCATCGATATCTTTCGCACTAACCCGGGGATAGGCATCATCATTTTCTCCTCTGTGGTGCTGGCCATTACCGGGGCCGAGGCGCTTTATGCCGATCTTGGCCACTTTGGTCGAAAACCCATCGCCCGCGCCTGGTTCTGGATCGTGCTGCCGGCGCTGGTGCTCAACTACTTCGGTCAGGGAGCGCTGTTGCTGATACGCCCCGAAGCGATCAGCAACCCGTTTTATCTACTGGCGCCGGACTGGGCGCTCTGGCCGATGGTAATACTGGCGACCATTGCCACCATCATCGCCTCGCAAGCGGTCATTACCGGGGCCTACTCGATGACCTACCAGGCCATTCAGTTCGGTTTTATCCCGCGCATGCGCGTGTTTCACACCTCAAGCGCCGAGCGCGGTCAGATCTACATTCCCACGGTCAACTGGCTGTTGATGACCGGCGTGGTGGCGCTGGTGCTGGGCTTTGAAAGCTCCACCCACCTGGCGGCGGCCTACGGCATTGCAGTGACCGGCACCATGCTGATCACCTCGCTGTTGCTTTCGGTGGTGATGATCCGGGTGTGGCGCTGGCCACTGTGGGTTGCCATTCCGCTGCTGACCGGATTTGTGCTGGTCGACGCGCTCTATTTCAGCGCCAATCTCGCCAAGATCTTTCACGGCGGCGCCTTCCCGGTGCTGGCCGGCATTGTGCTGTTCACCCTGATGAGCACCTGGTGGCGCGGGCGGGCGTTGCTTGAAAAACGTGTTGGCACGGATATGCCGTTGGAAGCCCTGATCAACAGCCTGCGTCGCCAACCGCCGCATCGGGTCAGCGGCACGGCCGTTTTTCTTTCCGGCCGTCGCGATGTGTTGCCCCGGGCGCTGTTGCATAACCTGATGCACAATCAGGTGCTCCATGAGCGCGTTATTATCGTCACCGTCGAAAGCGATGACCGCCCCTGGCTCGAAGGGGAGCCGCGGGTACAGATGCAAGCCTTCGAGGATGGCTTTTACCGCGCCATCGTGCACTTTGGCTATATGGAAACCAACGATGTGCCGCATGCCCTCTGCGCCTTTAGCCAGTCCTGCGCGGCAACGGATACCCCCTTTCCCTTCGAGCCAATGAAAACCACCTGGTTTTTGACCCGCGAGACGCTGGTCAGCTCGCCCAACGTTGGCATGGCGCGCTGGCGCGAGCGGCTCTTCTCCTTCATGCTGAAAAGCGCCCACAGCAACATGCAGTTTTTCCACCTGCCACCCAATCGCGTCGTGGAGCTGGGCAGCCAGGTGGAGGTGTAGGAGAATACGACCATCGGCCGGGCAGCTCGACCGGCCGGTGTCTCTTGTCACTGGAGCCCCTTTCACTGGAGCCGCGCTCGCCACCGTATGCCGATTCCCGATTTTCACGCCCTGATGTATCCCCTTTTGCAGCTGGCCGATCACGGCGAACCGCTGCGTCTGCGCGACAGCTACGCCCCATTGGCCGATGCCTTTGCGCTGACGGCGCAGGAGCGCCACCAGCTCAGCCCCAGCGGTCAGCAGTATCTTTTTAATAACCGTGTCACCTGGGCGGCCAGCTATCTGCGCAAGGCGGGGCTGTTGGCATCCCGCGGGCGCGGGCTGGTAGCGATCACGCCGCAGGGCGTCATCACTCTGCGGGAAGTGCGCCACATCGACATGGCCTACCTGATGGGCTTTGAGTCGTTTCGGGAGTTTCGTCGGCGTACCAGCAGTAGCACGCCCCGCCCCAGCAGCCCGCAGGACTCGGAAACCTGCGAAGACGTCCCGGACTGTCTGACCCCGCTGGAGAGCATGGAGGTGTCGTGGCGCGCCATTCGTGCCGATCTCGAGTTCGACCTCATCGAGCGGATGCAGCAGATCCATCCGGCACGCTTTGAGCAGCTGGTGATCGACGTGCTTATGACCATGGGGTACGGCTGCGGGGAATCAGCGGGTCAGAACGTCGGCCAGAGCGGAGATGGCGGCATTGATGGCATCATCAATGAGGACCCACTGGGCCTTGAGACGATCTATCTGCAGGCCAAGCGCTGGGTAAACCCGGTGGGCCGACCCGACATTCAGAAGTTTTCCGGCGCCCTGGCCGGCAGGCGCGCCCGCAAGGGGGTCTTTATCACCACCTCGCAGTTCACCCGCGAGGCGCAGGAATACGTGACCGGGCTTGAGACCCGCATCATCCTGATCGACGGCCCGCAGCTGGCGCGGCTGATGATCGATCACAACGTCGGGGTGTCCACCGTCGACCGCTTTGAAATCAAGCGGCTGGACAGCGATTATTTTTTAGAGGAGTAACGGGCTGCTGAAGAAGTAACGGCTGCTGGCGGAATGACGTACTGCTGAAGAAGTAACGTACTGCTGAAGAAGTAACGTACTGCTGGAGGAATAACTTGTTGCTGGCGAAAGGACGCACTGGATAAGTGACGTTTAAACGCTGCGGCCACGCGCCAGTGCCAGAGCGCGCTTGAAACACCATCGCCGCCGCCCTTTCGGGTCGGCGGCGATGGCATCTCAAGCAAACACTCTCTAGAAAAACATCCGCACGCCCAGAAACAGCACCGTGGGCGCCAGCAGGATGCCAAGGCCG
Organism: Kushneria sp. Sum13; assembly: GCF_052692355.1. Lineage (NCBI taxonomy): Bacteria > Pseudomonadati > Pseudomonadota > Gammaproteobacteria > Oceanospirillales > Halomonadaceae > Kushneria > Kushneria sp. Sum13. Next base: position 1,474,814 of record NZ_CP199847.1, on the reverse strand, counting down.
GTGTAGAACGTGGCCGTCATGGCGCCATAGGGCACCAGGCGTGCATCGGTGGCGGCAAGCCCGGCTGCCACACCGCTGGTCGTGCCGATCAACCCACCAAAGATCATCGCCGAGCGCGGATTATCCAGCCCGATCATGCGGGCCACCAGCGGTGTGGCGATCATGGTCAGGATCGATTTCACAAGCCCTGCAGCAATCGAGAGCGCCACTACCTCGGAACTGGCCCCGAGTGTGGCGCCGGTCACCGGCCCGACGATATAGGTCACCGCGCCGGCCGCAATGGTGGTGATGTCTACGGCACTGGTGTAGCCAAAGCCCACGGCCACCACGGCACCGGCCAGAAAAGACACCAGCACGCCGGCAAAGAGCGCAATCAGACCGCGCACGCCGGCCTTTTTGATTTCACTAAAGCGAACCCCATAGGCGGTGGCGATGATCGCCAGATCACGCAGCATCCCACCGCCCATCAGGCCCAGTCCGGTAAATAGCGACACATCCGCCAGCCCGTGACTGCCGCCGGTGTAGATGCCGCCGAAGTAGGCCAGCGCCAGCCCGATCAAAATAGCGATCGCCGAGCCGTGCAGCCGGTTGGCGGTCAGATGTCGGCTCATCCAGTGCGAGATAAACATGGTCAGGCCGATCACGGCAAAGGCCGCAATCAGGTGGTACTTGTCCAGCAGTGACATGATGGAATCGTTCATGAAGCGCTCCGTGAGCCGCAGTCTGACGCCGCATAACGGCCATCAGCGGTGAAGTGGCAGGACATGATCAGGGCGTACGACCCTGCGCCGGCGCGGCCGGCCGGGCATCCAGAGGCGTTGCATCCTCAACGCGCTTGCCGGTGAGCAGCGGCACCATGGCAAGGCCCAGCACCACCGCCAGGGTCCCGGCCAGAATCGCCACCATGCCGCCACTGAACGCCGCCGCCACGTTCTGACTGGCGGCCATGGCGACCACAATGGGGATGTACATCGCGTTCCAGAAGGTGATGCCGCTTTCAGTGCTCTCCGGCAGGTGGTCATGCGTTTTCAGATAGCTGGTCACAAAAATCAGCAGCAGCATGGCAATCCCCACGCCGCCCAGATTGGCATCGATGCCCAGAAGCTGCCCCAGTACATCGCCAATGATCAGACCGACCAGCATGCAACCGGCCAGCAGTGCCACACCATAAATCACCATGATCCATCTCCTTGTGCTTATGCTTGTTGCGGGATCAAACCGGCCATCGCCGAAAGGGGGCGATGGCAGCGGCCAAAAACGACGTCATGAGGACGCTTGTTGTTCAATACCTGTGGTTATTGCCTGTCGTTGTTATTGCCTGTCGTTGTTATTGCCTGTCGTTGTTATTGCCTGTCGTTGTTATTGCCTGTCGTTGTTATTGCCTGTCGTTGTTATTGTCGGTCGCTATTATGGCGTTGCGTTGTTATGGCCTGAGCGATCAGTGCTGCGCCGTCGCCGTGGACTGATAGGTGTCGGCGTAGCGCTCGCGCAGTACATTCTTTTGCACCTTGCCCATCACGTTGCGCGGCAGCGCATCGATAAAGAACACCCGGCCGGGCTGCTTGTAGCGGGCCAGCTTGTCCTTGAGCGCGGCCAGCACCTGGGCCTCCTCGAGATGAGCCCCTTCCCGCAGCACCACGGCGGCCGTGACGCCCTCGCCCAGATCCGGATGCTGCACGCCGATGACCGCCGACTCCGACACCTCGGGCAGTTCATCGATCCACTGCTCGATCTCTTTGGGGTAGACGTTGTAGCCGCCGGAAATCACCAGGTCCTTGTCGCGGCCGACGATATTGAGATAGCCCCTGTCATCGATCAGCCCCAGATCGCCGGTGATGAAAAAGCCATCATCACGAAACTCCTCGCGGGTTTTCTCCGGCATGCGCCAGTAGCCCTTGAACACGTTCGGCCCACGCACCTCGACCAGACCCGTTTCGCCGTCGGGCAATGCCTTGCCGGTATCACGATCGGTAATGCGCACCTCGCTGCCGGGCAGCGCCATGCCGACCGTGCCGGGGCGGCGCTCGCCGTCGTAGGGGTTGGAGGTGTTCATGTTGGTTTCGGTCATGCCGTAGCGCTCCAGGATGGCGTGACCGGTGCGCTCGAAAAACTCGCGATGGGTATCGGCCAGCAGTGGCGCCGAACCCGAAATGAAAAGGCGCATGTTGGCGGTGCGCTCCCGATCCAGCCGGGGGCTGGCCAGAAGCCGCGTATAGAAGGTCGGCACGCCCATCAGCACCGTGGCGCGCGGCATCAGATCCAGCAGCTGCTCGACATCCAGACGCGGCAGCAGCGTCATTGATGCCCCTACCGTGAGCGTGACGTTGCAGGCCACAAACAGCCCATGGGTATGAAAGATCGGCAGCGCATGCAGCAGGTGATCGGCGTCACTGAACTGCCAGGTCTCGACCAGCGCCTGGCTGTTGGCGGCCAGGTTGCCGTGGGTCAGCATGGCGCCCTTGGAGCGTCCGGTCGTGCCGGAGGTATACAGAATCGAGGCAAGATCATCCCGGCCCACCTCAGCAATCCGGGTCTCCTCGGCAGCGGCATCGGCCTTCTCCATCAGGCTGCCCTCGCCATCAACGCCCAGACTCTCGACGTGAGCCACACCGCAGCGCTTGGCAAGCCCTTGTGCCTGTGCCAGATCATCCGGCCGGCAGATATAGACCCGTGGCTCGGCATCGGTGAGAAAATATTCGATCTCGGATTCGGTGTAGGCCGTATTGAGCGGCAGCCACGCCGCGCCCACCTGCAGTGCCGCCAGATACAGCATCAGCGCCTGCGGGCTCTTGTCGACCTGCACCACCACGCGATCCCCCGGCGTCACGCCCAGCGACAGCAAAACGCCGGCCAGACGCCGCGAGCAGGCCAGCACGTCGGCGTAGCGGTATTGATCGCCCTGCAGCGTGTCGATCAGCACCTTGTCGGGGTGGCGCTCGAAATGAGGGTAAAACTGCAGATAAAGGTTATGGTTCATGAAAACTCCTGACCCTGATGTCTGATTCCGGGTGCCTGGTGCCCCTGCATTGCGGGGGCCGGTTGCCGTGTTCGTTTTGATGCCGGTCTCAACGCCTGCTTCAGGCGTCGATTCAGGCGTTATCGCGTGAGGCAAGACGCTTGCGCCCTGTTTTGGCCTGCCGACGAATATCGCTGGCACAGACCACGGTGCCCTCTCGGCTGAAGGCCTCATGGTTCTGCTCGATGCGATCGATCTCGTAGAGATAGTTGACCATCAGGCCGTGCGCCTGCTGACAGCCTTTCTCGGAAGTATCGCCCGGCCAGTTGATGCGGTGCAGGCTGGCGCCATTGCCCAGGTGAAAGCGTGCGACCGGGTCCAGCGGCTGCCCTCGAGCGTTGCGCGCCTCCAGAAGATAATGCGCAGCCAGCCCTCGCAGCTCCGGCGCCAGTCGCTGGCGCTCGGCCTTGTCGTTGAGCCAGCTGCCGCGATCAAGCGCCGTGCAGACCTCGTCATCTTCCGCGAGCTCGCCCTCCTTGCGCTGACTGTCCACCCAGCCGGCAAAGCCCGGCACCGGCGAGAGCGTGACAAAGTTGACCAGTCCCGGCAGGTCGCGCTTGAGCTCCTGCACCACCTGCTTGATCAAAAAATTGCCAAACGAGATGCCCTTGAGACCGCTCTGGCAGTTGCTGATGCTGTAAAAGGCCGCCGTGTCGGCCTCGCCCGGAGCGACCTCTTCCCCGCCGGCCAGAATGGTCTGAATGTTGTCGGGAATGCCCTTGCACAGCGCCACTTCAACGAAAATCAGCGGCTCATCACCGGTCGCCGGGTGGAAGAACGCGTAGCAGCGACGATCGCCCGGATCGAGACGCCGGCGCAGGTCCGACCAGTCCTGAATGGCATGCACCGCTTCATAGCGAATGATCTTTTCAAGTACCGCTGCCGGCGTGTTCCAGCCGATGCTTTCCAGCATCAAAAAGCCGCGGTTGAACCAGGAGGCGAACAGGTGGGCAAAATCGTCATCGAGTGGGGCAAGTTCGGGGTTCGTCTTTAAATAGCGCAGCAGGTCCGCGCGCATCGCTACCAGTTCATAGGTGCCGCCCGGGCAGAGATTGAGCCGCCGCAGCAGGTGCTGTCGGCGCGGTTCACATACGGAAAAAAGCTTCTGGAGGGTGGCGTTGTCTTCACGCTCGCTCCAGTCGCGGTAGGCCTTGTGAATATCGTCGCTGTCGGCGGCGTAGTGCTCGGCCAGCATCTCGAAAAAGGCCAGCCGGTCGGCATCATCAAGGCCGCGATAGCGCTTGAGGGCCTGCTGGGCAATCAGAATCTGGGAGGCTTCACCGCCGCGCTGCATGAGGGTTTCACAGCTTGAAGCCAGCTGCGACAGGCTCGCCTTTTTATCATCGCTGTCGCCGCCGGTACTGCGAAACCGTTCCCGCGTGCGGCGCTCGATATTCGATAGCAGCTCCTGGAGAAAATTCATGTTGACGTTCATGGCAGCCCTCATCGGTCACTTGAACGGGCATCCCGACACCCGAAGATGAATATTGCTTGTCATCAACAGGAAAGTTAATTTTCATATACATGTCACCGTCCTGTTGTATACAACGAGCTATCTATAACAATCTGCGCGCCGGCTGAGGGTGTCAACATGGGAAAAAGTCTATTGAATGAAAGTCCAGGAGGGCGGGTTCCTCAGGCGCAGCGGCTTCGGGATCTACTGGAAGATGCCATCGTCGAAGGTCACTATGCCCCGGGGGATCGCCTCGACCCTGAAGCGCTGGCACGCCAGTATCAGTGCTCGCGCACGCCCATTCGCGAGGCCCTGACGCATCTGGCTGCTTCCGGCATGGTGAAGGTAGCGCCCAAACGCGGCACCTTTGTGGCACGCCTGAGCGTGACCGAGCTGGTAGAACGTTTTGAAGTGATGGCAGAGCTTGAAGGCATGTGCGGTCGGCTGGCCGCGCGACGCATGAGTGATGAGACGCTCTCGGCGCTGCAGCAGGCGCAGGCCGCCTGTCGTCAATGCATGCTCAATGGGGATGTGAACGGCTATTACTATGAAAACGGCGAGTTTCATCGCCTGATCTATGAAGGCAGTCACAACGATTTTCTGGCCCAGGAGGCCAGACGCCTGCACGCCATGCTAAAGCCCTATCGCCGCCTGCAGCTGCATGCAAGGCATCGACTGGAGAGCTCCTGGTGCGAGCACGAACGCATTGTGGCGGCGCTGATCGCCGGCGATGCCGATACGGCGCAGCGGGAACTGAGAGCGCATGTGCTGCTTCAGGGAGAGCGCTTCAACGATCTGGTCGCCTCAATGCAGCGTCTGGGGCAAACGCCGGCCTGACATCGCTGCCTTGAGATGCCAGGTGGCTTCAACGCGCGTTTTTGGTTTCAACGCATTTCGTGATCTCAGCGCACCCTCATGACCCTGACTCGCTCAGTCCTTCTCGCGATAAGCGGTATAGGTCTTTCTGGCGCGGGAAAAGTGCTGCCTGACAGCCTCTTCGGCGCGCTCGGGATCTCGTGACAGCACGGCGTCAAGAATGGCCTGATGTTCCCCTGCCACCATTTCCAGATAGCGGCGTGCCGCATCGATGTTCAGCTCGTTGTCGACCAGCCGGGCACGCGGAATGGCCTCCTGACTCAGCGGCTCATAAAAGGACATGAAAAACGGATTGTGTGTCGCCTCAATCAGAGCGTGATGGAACTGATAGTCCTCATGACGCGCCTGTCTGCCCTGCTTCATCGCTTCCTTGAAAGCGGCGTGGGCGCTTTCAAGGCGACGCACGTCATCGTCATCATGACGCTCGGCCGCCAGCGCCGCCGCGCGGGGCTCGAGCGTCAGACGAAGCTCAAGCACATGCAGAATATCTTCCACCGTATTGGCACTGATGCGCCGGGCCGGAGACGGCACCGCCTGGCGCGTCTGGATGACGCGCGTGCCGATACCTCGCCTTGTTTCAATCAGCCCCGAGGAGCGCAGATGCGCAATCGCCTCGCGCACGGCAGTACGGCTGACGCCAAACATGTCGCACAGCTCGCTTTCGGTAGGCAGCTTGTCACCCACGGCGATCTGCCCGTTGGCGATCGAGGCCTCCAGCTGCCGGGCAATCTGTGCCGATAGACTGCCCTGCTGAGTAATGCGTTCAAGTTTGAGCGTCTTCATATGGATCATCTGCTGTTGTGTAGTGGCAGGTGTCAGTCACGCGCGAAAGCAATCCCGTGCAGGCCGTATCGCCTGCGGTCGGCCAGAGTGCGTTATTCCCTATGACAACGCTACACAGACGTTAGTGCCGACTCACCCTTCAATACCCGGTTCAGGTTATCTGCGGCCAGATCACACATGGCATTGCGCGTTTCAAACGTCGAGGAGCCGATATGCGGCAATAGTACGGCATTATCAAGTGACAGCAGTGCTGAATCGGGGGCCAGAGGCTCACGCTCGTAGACATCAAGGCCGGCGTAATAGAGCGTGCCATCCTGCAGACAGGCGGCCAAGTCTTCTTCTACCACCACTTGCCCGCGCGAGATGTTGATCAAAATGGCCTTGTCACGCGTGGCGGCCAGCAGATTGCGATCGATCAGGCCTCGTGTGGCTTCCGACAGCGCCACGGTCACGACGATAAAGTCTGATTCGCTGAAAAGCGTCTCCAGCGATACCTGACGGGCATCAAAGGCTTCTTCAAGCTCCGGACGCTCACTGCGGTTATAGAACATGACCGGCATGTTGAAACCGTAATGACCGCGCTGGGCGACGGCCTGACCGATGCGCCCCATGCCGACAACACCCAGTGTCTTGCCGGTAATGTCGACACCGAAGTCGGCCCGGCCCAGTGACGCCTGCCACTGACCACCGCGAACCTTGCGCTCCATTTCACCCGCACGGCGGGCGGCCATCATCAGCAGCAAAAACCCGGTATCGGCGGTGGCATCGGTGAGCACTTCAGGCGTATTGGTCAGCACGATATTACGCGCCTGAATCTCTTCCAGCGGATAGGCATCTACCCCGACCGAGACGCTGGCGATGACCTTCAGACGCGGCGAGGCGTCCAGCAGCGCCTTGTCGAATTTGACGTTGGAACCGATAAAGGCATCTGCCTCCGCCATGGCATCCCTGAAGGCCGCCCTGTCGGCATCGCTGCCAAGGCGCTGAAAGTGCGTGACGTGATGCTCTGCCTGCAGTGCCGCCAGCAGCTCCGGATAGAGTTCGTGTACCACTACAATATTGTGTTGCATGTCATTGTCCTGTCAGTTTGAAACGGCGGCGGCTTTCTTGTCTCGCCAGGAAGCGCGCAGGGAGAAGACGACAAACACCAGCGCCAGTACCAGAAAGGCCACACTGATGGGACGTGTAAAGAAGGGTTCCCAGCTGCCATCAAAGGTCTGCAGCCCACGCCGTAGATTGGTTTCAGCCACACCACCCAGAATCAGACCGATCACGGCAGGCGCTACGCCAAATTCAAAGCGGGCCAGGAAAAAGCCGAGCACGCCAAGGCCCATCATCAGATACACATCGAAGTAGTCGCTGTTGATACTGAACACACCGATGGCGCAGAAGATAAAAATCAGCGGCAGCAGGTAGTGCTGCGGCACGCGCAGGATACGCACGAACAGGCGGATGCCCCACCACTGCACGAAAAGCATCATGATGTTGGCCAGCAAAAAGGCAACGAAGATGCCATATACCAGTGTGGCCTGAGTATCAAAAAGCATCGGCCCGGGCTGAATGCCCTGAATCATCAGACCGCCAATCAAAACGGCGGTTGCGCCTTCGCCGGGGATGCCCAGCGTCAGCATCGGGATCAGCGCGCCCCCTACCATGGCGTTATTGGAAGACTCCGAGGCAATCACCCCTTCCGGTGCGCCCTTGCCAAATTCCTTTGAATTTTTGGAAAAACGCTTGGCCTGATCGTAGGCCATGATCGAGGCGATACTGCCGCCGGCCCCCGGTACGGCGCCCACACCGGCACCGACAAAGGAACTCATCAGCAAAAGCTTCCAGTTGCGCAGCACTTCACGCATCCGCGGAAAGGCACCCTCGAGCGCGTTTTCGACCTTCATGGACGGGCGCTTCTCGTGCATCTTCTCCATATCCAGCAGCAGCTGGGAGACCGCGAAAATGCCCACAATCACGGCCAGCAGGCTGATACCGGTCAAAAGCGACATCTGACCAAAGGTCAGACGCAGGGCGCCGGTGACCTGGTCGGCACCGACGGTGGACATCAGCATGCCGATCAGCCCCACGATCAGCCCCTTGATGAGCGAGCCTCCGGAGATCGACACAATGATCATCAGTCCCAGAATGCTCAAAGAGAAGTATTCGGCCGCGCCGAACTTCAGCGCAACGGACGCAATCAGGGGCGAAACCAGAATCAGAATCACGGCACTGATAATGCCGCCCAGAAAGGATGCCGCCACCGACAGTCCCAGTGCCTTGCCCGCCCGTCCATTCACCGCCATGGGCCAGGCATCAAAGGTGGTGGCGATCGAGCCCGGCGTCCCCGGCATGTTCAAAAGAATCGCAGGCACCGAACCGCCGGCGATGGCCCCGCAAAAGGCGCCCAGCAGTAACCCGATGCCGGCGATGGTATCCAGTCCATAGGTGAGCGGCAGCAGTAGTGCCACGGCCATGGCGGCTGAAAGTCCCGGCAGCGCGCCGAGGATAATGCCCAGAAAGGTGCCGGCCAGTATGGCCAGCAGCGTCAGCGGCCCAAAGAGCTGAAGCGTATCTATTAGTGTTTGCATAAGGACTCCTGATGTTCAGCTCAAAACCTGACCTTGAGCAACTCGACAAACACGCCGTAGATGATGCCGGTACCGATCACGGCAAACGCAATGACGCGCGCCCAGAATGCGCCCTTGGCCAAAAGCCCCTTGCGGTCGGCAGAAATCATGCAGATCAGCACCGGCATCAGGACAAGATAAAAGAACGTGGGAATCAGAAATCCTGTCACGCTGATCGCCCAGACATATACGGTACTGAGCACGATAAACAGGAGCAGATTCAAAAAACCCTGCCGCGATATTGCTGGCAGGTTATCGCCCTTTTTGCCCTTCAAAAGACAGGCAATGACATTCAATGCTGCCAGTACGGCAATCGCCAGGGTAATGGCACTGGGAAAGGCAGACGGCGAGATGGAACCGTGCGCACTTCCCGGAATGCCCATGGCTGATACGCAGAGAAAGGCGGCCCCGACGGCCAGCAATAAACTGAAAATGCCTTCCTGAAGATGACCTTTCATGGCCCTGCTCCTTATCTGTTTTCGCTGGCAACCTCTTGCGCCACCGGAATCAGCTCGCTCGCCAGTTTGTCGACATAGCCATTAAATTCAGGACCGGAGCGGAAATCGACGTGAATGCCCAGCTGCTCGATACGCTTGATGAAGGTCGGGTCCTTCGAGGCTTTCTCCAGTGCGCTGACCCAGCGATCACGGGTCTCGTCATCCATGCCCTTCGGGGCCGCCACGCCGCGCCAGTTGGAGATATCGATATCGTGTCCCAACTCCTTCATGGTGGGCACATCCGGCAGGGACTCGCTGCGCTCGCCACTGGTGACCACCAGCGGGGTCATCTGGCCGGATTCCAGCGCACCGCGAAGATCCATCGGATCCATCACGACCCCGTCGATGTGTCCGCCCATGACAGCTGCCGTGGCATCAGGGGCCCCCTGATAGGAGATGGTGTCAAAGTCCGCCCCCAGCTCCTTGCCGACCAGTACGCTCATGATGTGCGTGGAAGAGCCAATGCCGGCAAAGCCGATTTTCAAACGGCGATGATGGTCGCCACCGGGCAGGATGTCATCGACGCTGTCGATGCCCAGCTTGCTGTTAACGGCCAGCACATAAGGCACGGAATAGAAGCTTGCCAGGTAGTCAAAGTCCTGGTATTTAAAATTGACATTCCCCATGCCCTGCTGGGTAAACACCTTGTTATCGATGGCCACGACCGTATAGCCGTCGGGTCGCGACTGGATGGTTTTCATGAACCCGATCGCCCCACCACCTCCCGTCAGATACTGAGGAATGATGTTGACCCCCAGATCCTTTTCGAGACCTTCCTGCAGCGACCTGATCAGATAATCGGAACCACCACCGGGCGATGCCGGAGAGATGAAGGTAATGTCATCATCAGGAAAGTCGGCAGCCATGACCGTTGAAGAGACTGTCGCCATGCTCACGGCCATGGCGACAGCAACACATCCTTTCTTCAAAGCAAATTTCTTCATGACCGACCTCATCAGTATTCATAATTTCAAAAAGTAATACATCATACATATATGGATAATACCTTTTTTAACCAACGCGAATCTGCTCCTTTAGTTTATGCCTGGACCATCGTATAAAACCAAAAGGGGCCTGCCCTGTGGCAGACCCCTTCGATTTAACACCGGCTGATATCAGCTCGATCGATCAGCTTTCGCGCTTGCCATCTACCAGACGGTTGAGCTGGCAGGGATTGGCATCACGCAGGGCTTCGGGACGCAGGGCATCCGGCAGGTTCTGATAGCAGACCGGGCGCAAAAAGCGCTTGATGGCCGCGGTACCCACCGAGGTGGTACGACCATCGGAAGTCGCCGGGAAGGGGCCGCCATGCACCATCGCATCGCTGACTTCAACGCCGGTCGGCCAGCCATTGACCAGGATACGGCCGGCCTTGCGCTCAAGAATCCTCACCAGCGGACGCGCACTTTCAAGGTCGGCATCGTCCATCTGCAGTGTGGCCGTCAGCTGCCCTTCCAGATGCTCGGTGACGGCCAGCAGCTCATCACTGTCCACGCACTCGACGATCAGTGACGTTGCCCCGAACACTTCATCCTGCAGTTCGGTATCGGCCAAAAATGTCTGCGCCGAAGCCGTGTAGAGACCGGCCTGACACGTGTAGGCACCCTCGCCTGTCGGCCCACGGCCCAGCTCGGTCACCCCATTGTGCTGTGACAGTCGCTGAACGCCTTCCTGATAGGCATCGCTGATGCCGGGCGTCAGCATGGTCTGGGCATTGGCATCCGCCAGCGCTTCGGTGGCGGCCTGCTTGAAGGTCTCAAGCGCCTCGCCCTTGATGGCGATCACCAGACCTGGATTGGTGCAAAACTGTCCGGCGCCCATGTTCAGCGAGCCGACGAACGCCTTGCCCATTTCGCGACCACGCGCCTTGAGCGCCTCCGGCAGCGGGAATACCGGGTTGATGCTGCTCATTTCCGCGTAGAAGGGAATCGGCTCAGCGCGCGACTGAGCGACTTTCCACAGCGCCATGCCGCCATTGCGCGACCCGGTAAAACCGGCAGCCTTGATGCGCTTGTCACCGACCAGCGCGGTGCCGACGTCACGGCCCGAGCCGTACAGCAGGGAAAAGACGCCTTCCGGCAGGTTGCAGCGCGCAACGGCCTTTTGAATGGCACGACCGACCAGCTCGGAAGTACCCGGGTGTGCCCCGTGCGCCTTGACGATGACCGGACAGCCGGCCGCCAGAGCAGATGCGGTATCACCACCGGCGACCGAGAAGGCCAGCGGGAAGTTGCTGGCACCGAACACAACGACCGGGCCCAGACCAATGTGACGCTGGCGCAGGTCAGTACGTGGCATCGGCTGACGATCCGGCATGGCCTGATCGACGCGGACATCCAGCCACTCACCGTCGCGTACCACGCGAGCAAACAGTCTCAGCTGACCGCAGGTACGACCGCGCTCCCCCTGAATACGCCCTTCAGGCAATCCGGTTTCAGCGACGGCACGTTCGACCAGCGCATCGCCAATGGCTTCAATCTCTTCGGCAACGGTTTCCAGAAATACGGCGCGCGCTTCCTGCGACGTTTCGCGGTACTGATCAAAGGCCTGCCAGGCCAGCGCGCAGGCCTGTTCGACCTCGTTGCTGCTCCCGCCGTTATAGACCGGTTCCAGCGTCTCGCCAGTAGCGGGATTGATGGCCTGAACCGGATCGCGTGTGCCCTTGATGGCGTGCTGTCCGATAAGAAGTTCGCCTGTCAGTTGCATCTTTCTCTCCTGATGGTTGCGTTGCGTATTGCCGGGTTCAGCGCACCAGCGCGGGGCGCTTGGGATCGAATGCCCAGCCGTCGATCAGATACTGCATGGCCGTGGCATCGTTGCGGGCGCGAACGTCGAGCGAGCGATAAAGCGCGTGCGCCTCGTCCAGCTTGCCCTGATCCAGCGTTACGCCAAGTCCGGGCGTGGTCGGCACGTTCAGCTTGCCGTCACGGATCTCGAACGGCGCTTCGGTCAGACGCTGACCGTCCTGCCAGATCCAGTGAGTGTCGATGGCCGTAATCTCGCCCGGGCAGGCCGCGGCCACATGCGTCATCATCGCCAGTGAAATGTCGAAGTGGTTGTTGGAGTGCGAGCCCCAGGTCATGCCCCACTCGTCACACAGCTCGCCCACCATGACCGCGCCCTGCATGGTCCAGAAATGGCAGTCCGCCAGCGGAATGTCGACCGAGTTCATTTGCGCGGCGTACTGCAGCTGTTTGAAATCGGTGGCAATCATGTTGGTGGCCGTGCGCAGGCCGGTGCGGCGCTTGAACTCGGCCATGGTTTCGCGACCCGACCAGCTGCCTTCCTGGCCACAGGGGTCTTCGGCGTAGCTCAGAATGTCGCGAATCGGCTCCAGTACCCGAATGGCCTCTTCCAGCGACCAGGCCCCGTTGGGGTCCAGCGTCAGCCGCGCCTCGGGGAAGATCTCGTGCATGGCGCGAATACAGTCAGCTTCCTGTTCCCCCGGCAGCACGCCCCCTTTCAGCTTGAAGTCGCGAAAACCGTAGCGTTCGTGCGCAGCACGGGCCAGCTCGGCGACGGCCTCGGGCGTCAGTGCTTCCTGACAGCGTAGTCGCTCCCAGTCATCGCGCGGGTTCTCGGCGATCGGATAGGGAAGATCGGTCTTTTTGGGATCGCCCAGCAAAAACAGATAGCCCAGCGCTTCGACTTCATCCCGCTGACGGCCCAGACGGCCCAGCAGATCGGCCACCGGCGTTTCAACGGCCTGACCGTAAAGGTCCAGCAGCGCTGACTCGATGGCCGTCAGCACATGGACTGCAACGCGCAGATCAAAGGTCTGACGGCCCCGCTCTTCCGGACCGCCCTGTGCCAGCAGTTTTTTGGCATTGTTCAGTGTCCCGCGCCAGGCATTGAGCCGGGTGCCTTCCACCAGCGAGCGGCACTTCTCAAGCCCTTTCAGAATGCCTTCACTGGAAGGGATTTCACCAACACCCCGGTTACCGGCGTTATCTTCAAGAATCAGCACACAGCGCACAAACCAGGGGGCATGGCCGCCACTCAGGTTAAGCAGGAAGCTGTCATGACCTGCGACCGGCACAATGGTCATGCGTGTAATGGTTGGCAGTGACATACAAGGCTTCTCCTATGAATGGGGCGTCGTTTGGCGACGGTTCTGCCATAAGGTGAAAAACAAAAAGGCCGCAGAGACGAGCAAAAACACCAGACTGATCGGGCGCGTGACCAGCACGCTCCAGTCACCACTGGACAGCAGCAGCGCCCGACGAATGTTGGACTCGGCGATCGGCCCCAGAATCAGGCCCAGAATGACCGGTGCAGTACCGAAGTCATAACGGTTGAGGAAGTAGCCCAGCACCCCGAAACCCAGCATCAGATAGACATTGAAAATGTCGGCATCGACGGCATACACCCCGATCACGCAAAACATCAGGATCAGTGCCATCAGCAGCTTGCGCGGCACCTGCAGCACCTTGACAAAGATCTGAATGCCGAACCACTGGATCAGCAGCATGAAGATGTTGGCGACAAAGAAGGCAATGAAGATGCCATAGATGATCGAGCCGTTATCGGTGAAAAGCGTCGGCCCGGGGCTAATGCCCTGAATCATCAGACCGCCCATCAGTACGGCCGTGGCGGCCTCACCGGGGATACCCAGCGTCAGCATCGGAATCAGCGCCCCGCCCACCAGCGCATTGTTGGAAGATTCGGAAGCAATGATCCCTTCAGGATGTCCGGTGCCGAATTTTTCCGGCGTTTTGGACATCTTTTTGGCCTGATCATAGGAAAGAAACGAGCCGATGCTGCCGCCAGCGCCCGGGATGGCACCAACGATCGTGCCGATCACCGAGCTTGAGACCAGCACCTTCCAGTAGCTGAGGGTTTCCAGCCAGCGCGGTGAGGCGTGATCCATCTCCTTCTTGCTGTGCTCGGCGCGTTCGGGACCGAAGTAATCGACCACGTCCTTGAGCACTTGGGAGACAGCAAACAGACCGATCAGCGCCGGCAGCAGATTGACGCCGGTCAGCAGTGACAGGTTATGAAAGGTATAGCGCTGGACACCGGCCACCGGATCGGTCCCGATCGTGGCAATCAGCAGCCCGATCAGACCGGCCACCAGGCCCTTGATCAGGGACTTGCTGGACACGGACGCAATAATGACCAGCCCGAAGACGCTCAGCGCAAAATATTCGGCAGGACCGAAACGCAGCGCAAAATCGGCAATGGGCGGGGCCAGAAGGCTCAGTACCACGGCACTGAAAATACCGCCGATGAACGAGGACACGATACAGATGCCCAGCGCCCGGCCTGCCTCACCCCGGCGCGCCATGGGGAAGGCATCCAGCGTCGTGGCCACCGATGAGGGGGTACCGGGAATGTTCAAAAGCGTTGCCGACACCGAACCACCGGCGATGGCCCCGCACAGGGTACCCAGCAGCATGCCCATGCCCATGACCGGCGGCATGCCAAATGTCAGTGGCAATAGCAGCGCAATGGCCATGGCGGCCGTAAGCCCCGGCAGCGCGCCCATGATCAGCCCCAGCAGCGTACCGCCACCGATGACCAGCAGCACATGCCACTGAAAGACCAGTCCGAGTGCCTCTACATAATCTCCCATGTCATACCCCCATCACGCCGATGGTGGGCAGCACAATTTCGAACCCCACCGAGAAGATTAAGAAGATGGCGACCGATACCACTGCAGAAAACAGCGCCAGCATGAGCACACGTCCAATGGCGATGTTCTCGCCGGGCTGACGTGACAACACGCTGACCATGGCCACGCATATAAAGAGAAACAGCGCCGTGGAGATCACATAGCCCAGCGGCTCAAGCAGAGAGGCATAAAGCACCAGCAAAAGCGCTACGCCACACCAGCCCACTATCGGCACCCACCGAGGGGTGGTGGCATCATCACTGGACTCACGTGCCAGCAATGTCCCTGCCATCAGACCCCGCACCATCGAAATCAACAGCAAAATGGCAATGGCTGACGAAATGGCCCGAGGGAAAAATGCGGGGGAGAGACTCCCCCCCGCGGCATTGGCCGGCAAATGCCAGGCCTGCTGCAAAAACCAGCCCGCCAATGCCAGAAGCACCAGATGAAACAGTGCATCACTGCGTGTCTTGACCATCTTAAATGCCTCCCGCTTTACTGGCGGATCGCTTTGGCTTCTTCAATCAAGGGCTTGGAGGTTCTTTCGACGAATTGGTCCAGCTCATCGCCATACAGGGGGCTGATGTCCGAGCCCATGCTTTTTGCGGCTTTCTGGAACTGCGGATCTTCAACGGCCTGCTTGACGGCCTCGACCCACTTTGCCTCGATAGCCGGATCAAGCCCTTTCGGAGCGGCAATACCTCGCCACTGGGAAAGCTCGAAGTCATGGCCGGACTCTTCCATGGTCGGCGTGTCCGGCAGTGCGCTACTGCGCTCTTCGCCAGTGGTCACAATGGAAGTCAGACGATCACCATTGATGGCCGAAATCACTTCCGAAGGATTGAGGACCACGCCATCGATATGGCCACCCATCGCCGCGGAGACCGCTGCAGAGCCGCTATCAAACGGAATGACTTCGATATTGAGTCCCAGCGCTTCGCCCAGCATCAGCGAGACGATGTGTGTGGAAGACCCCACCCCGGAAGCACCAATGCGCAGCGGCTCGCCGCTGGACTTGAGGTCACTGCTCATACTGTCCAGATCCTGCCAGGCATCGTTTTTGCGTACGGCCAGCACATAGGGCTCGACCAGTACGCGAGCGATGTAGTCAAAATCGTCCTTTTTGAAGGCCACATTGCCCAGGCCTTCCAGCGTAAAGGTCGCATTGGTCGGAATGGTGACGGTATAGCCATCCGGTTTGGAGGCCACGGCCCGTGAAAAGCCTACCGCACCGCCGCCACCGGACAGGTTGCGCACCACGATCGTGGCGCCCAGGGCCTTTTCAAGCGACGGCTGCAGCGCGCGGACCACGTTGTCGGCGCCACCACCGGCCGACCAGGGCACAATGAATTCGATATTTTTGGAAGGATAGTCAGCCGCCATGCTCATGCTGCTGGCCAGCATCGTGGCGGCACCCAGTACACCCAGTAATCTTTTCATGTCATCGATCTCCCTGGCGGCCCGCACAGGCCACAACCTGTACGAGCCCATGATTATGAATGATCAGCGAACGCGCTCGATCAGCACCTTGAGCTTCTCGACTTCTTCTGCGTTGGGCATTGTCAGCGGTGCACGCACGTTGCCCGCCGGGTAGCCCACCTGAGCGGCACCGGCCTTCACGAGGCTGACCGCATAGCCACGACACGTATCGCGCATGGCAATGAAGGGGATAAAAAAGTCACTGGTCAGGCGCGCCACGGTTTCATGGTCGCCGGCACGCAGGGACTTGTAGAAATGCACGGCCATCTCGGGCACGAAATTGAACACTGCCGAGGAGTAGGTGTTCACGCCGATGGACAGATAGGCTTCGGCAAATATTTCGGCCGTCGGTACGCCACCGATGTAGATCAGGCGGTCGCCCACGGTCTTGATGATGGTATTGAGTGACTGAATATCACCGCGACCATCCTTGAGCCCGATCAGGTTGGGGCACCGCTCGGCCAGCGCTTTCACGGCCTGTGCTTCCAGTGCGCCGTTGGCACGGTTGTAATAGATGACATTGAGACTGGTGGCGTTACAGATTTCAGCAGCGTATTCAACGATGCCTTCCTGTGAACACTCGGTCAGATAAGGCGGCATCAAAAGGATACCGTCGGCACCGGCGGCTTCGGCGGCGGCAGCGTGCGCCTTGGCCATGGTGATGCTCTGACCGGCGCTGGCGATGACAGGGACGCGACCGGCGGTTTCTTCCACGGCCACCCGGACGATTTCACCGAACTCTTCAAGGCCCAGGTTAAAGAACTCACCCGTGCCGCCGGCCACAAACAGCGTGGAAATCTCGTATTCGAGCAGCCATGCAATGCGCTTGCGATAGCTTTCGGCATCGAATTGACCGGCGCTGTCAAAGTCCGTGACCGGGAAGGAAAGCAGGCCATCGCCTGCGGCACGCGTAACGTCAGCTCGTGAAAACGTCATAATGGGTCCTCTGGATTGGCCTGCCCCGCCGCGCGGTGGAGCGTTGTCGTTACTTTGTCATACATCATACTTTTAAAGCCATTATACGAAGGGCATAGACTGCCCCTCGAATCGGGCCTCAAGCCCTGCAGATTTCGAGCGCTGCAAGTCTCAAACACTACGGGTCTCAGCCACTGAAAGTCTGATGGGCGATGGTCCACTTGCGCGCCTGCTCGGTCAGGGTAATGCCAAGGCCCGGGCGGTCCGGCACGATCATGCGACCATTGCGGGTTTCAAGAACTTCATTGAACAGCGGCGCCAGCCAGTCGAAATGCTCGACCCAGGGCTCGGTGGGATAGGCCGCCGCCAGGTGCAGGTGGATTTCCATGGCAAAGTGCGGCGCCAGCTGCAGTCCGGCCTGAGAGGCCAGCGTTGCCAGCTTCAAAAACTGGGTAATACCGCCGATGCGCGGCGCGTCGGGCTGAATGATATCGGCACTGCGGTGCTCGATGAGCCTGACGTGCTCGGCAACGCTTGAGAGCATCTCACCGGTAGCGATCGGGGTGTCCAGCGCTGCCGCCAGTGCGGCATGGCCTTCGGCGTCGTGAGCATCCAGCGGCTCTTCGATCCAGACCAGTTCGTATTTTTCCATGGCGCGGCCAAAGCGCAGGGCGCTGGCGCGATCCCACTGCTGGTTGGCGTCTACCATGAGCGGCACGTTGTCACCGATGTGAGCGCGCACTGCGGCCACCCGCTCCAGATCGATGCGCATGTCGGGCTGACCGACCTTGATCTTGATGCCTGCAATGCCGCTTTCCAGCGAGTGCGTGGCATTTTTGAGCACTTCCTCGATCGGCGTATGCAAAAAGCCGCCGGAGGTGTTGTAGCACTGCACCGAGTCACGATGCGCCCCGATCAGCTTGGCCAGCGGCAGGCCGGCTCGTTTGGCCTTGAGATCCCAGAGCCCGATGTCGATCGCGGCAATTGCCTGAGTGGAGACCCCGCCCCGCCCGACCGATGCCCCGGCCCAGACAAGCTTTTGCCACAGCTTGTCGATGTCGCTGGGGTCTTCGCCGATGATGGCCGGCGCAATTTCGCAGGCATGGGCATACTGCGCATAGCCACCGGCACGCTTGGAATAGCTGAAGCCAATGCCGGTATGGCCATCACGCGTGGTGATCTCGGCAAACAGAAAAGAAACTTCGGTCATCGGCTTTTGCCGACCGGTCAGTACCTTGGCATCACTGATGGGCGTGGCCAGCGGTAACAGGACATGGGAGAAGGTAATCGAGGAAATGGCATCAAAGGACATGGTGACTCCAAGGCACATGGACCGACCCTGAACAAGGCTGCGGCCAGTTGATGTTAGCGCTATCATTGCGCTTTATATCACCTCGCCTGTCAACCGAAACCAAGGTCTAATGTCCCGGGTCATCGTTGACCCGTGGGCGAACCATCAGGTCAGGAAGGCGGTGCCGACCGTGATGCCAGCGTGGTCTGACGTGCCATGATTTCAAAGCCCACATCCAGTACTTCGCCTACCGGCTCAGGATTGGCCACGTTAAAACGCTTCAAAAGATGCTCGGCGGTCAGGCGGCCGATTTCAGCCCCGTCAATACGTACCGTGCTCAATGAAGGCCAGGTGGCCGCGGCAAAGCTCATGTCGCCAAAGCCCATCACCGCCAGCGTTTCAGGGACCACCATGGCGCGGCTCTGCGCCTCGGCAATGACGCCCATGGCCAGCGTGTCCGAACTACACACGATCGCTTCACAGTCGGGCATGTCTGCCAGCAGGGAAGCCGTCGCGGTTCGCCCGCCAACGAGGGTTGCCGGGGTATCGGCCCAGCAGGTCATGACCGCAATGCCCGAGTCAGGACGGGCTGCCTGCTCGGCTTCAATGCGCGCATTGAACCCTTCGGCGCGCTGATGCGAGCGCGGATCATCAGCCATGGCCTGCCCGAAGCGCTGATAGCCACAGGCCAGCAGATAGCCTGCTACCGCGGCCCCGACCTCACGATGAGAAAAGCCAATCAGCATGTCGAGCGGGTCATCACTCATGTCCCAGATCTCGACCACCGGAATACGTGCGGCCTTGAGACGCGCTCGCGTGGCCTCCGAGTGGCGCGTACCGGCCACCACCAGTGCATCCGGCCGCCGGCTCAGCACGGTTTCCACCACCGCGGCTTCCTCTGTTGTCTGATAGCCGGTCAGACCCAGCAGCACCTGATACCCCTCCAGGGCCAGCGTATCGGTAATCGACTGCACCACGTCGGCAAACAGCGAATGCGCCACGGTCGGCACCAGTACCGCCACCATTTTGCTGCGACTCGATGCCAGGGCGCCCGCCACGCGATTGGGAACATAGCCGGTCTCGATAACAGCCCGCTGTACCCGCTCACGGGTGCGCTCGCTGACAAGCTCCGGCTGAT
The DNA here is from genome assembly GCF_052692355.1 of Kushneria sp. Sum13. NCBI lineage: Bacteria > Pseudomonadati > Pseudomonadota > Gammaproteobacteria > Oceanospirillales > Halomonadaceae > Kushneria > Kushneria sp. Sum13. Next base: position 1,455,134 of record NZ_CP199847.1, on the reverse strand, counting down.
TGAGGGCACGCGAGACGGTCATGGCCGCCACACCGGCAGCCGCGGCCACATCGCTCAGGCGCACCGCGCCGGTGGCGCGCGGGTTATCCCGGCCCTGGTGGGCAGACCCGTCAGGGCCGGAATCAAAGGAACGTCCCATGTCATTCTCCAGCGAAACATCGGCAATACAGCAAGGCTCATGGTACAGGCAAGAGATCAGCCCGGATAATACCGCCGCATCAATTGCATTGTCTGACCTGCGCCGCATTTCCTGTCGTGGAGCTGTTCCTGCAACGATGGTCGAAATGATAGCGCTAACAAAACCTGCGTAAGATGTTCCGGCAATCCCACAACCGCCGTGGGTGAAGACGACACTGTCCGACAGTCGTCATGTCTTTACCCCGAGAGGGAACGATCACACATGAAAAAAACACTATCCGTACTGGTCATGGCCACTGCACTGCCCGCCGCCGCATGGGCCGCCGACTACCCGACCAAAAATCTCGACATGATCATACCGGCCTCCCCCGGCGGCGCCGCAGACACCCTGATGCGAGCGCTTCAGCCAGGGCTTGAGTCCTCGCTTGGTCGTACCATCGTGGTGCGCAACATGGGTGCCGGCGGCGGCGCACTGGCACTGACCCGCACGGTCACCGCCAAACCCGATGGCTATACCCTGACGCTGGCCAATAACCAGAATTTCACGCTGGAAGGCCTTGGGAACGTCGACTTCAAGTATCAGGATTTTGACTATCTGGCCCGCATTACCGAAGAACCCTATCTACTGGTCAGTAACAAAAATGACCAGTGGCAGGATGCCAGCGCGCTGGTCGCCGATCTGAAACAAAGTGGCAAGCCACTGCAGGTGGGCACCTCCGGGGTGGGTTCCTCTACCTATGTGGTCGCCTCCATGCTGGGCAGTCAGCTCGGCATCCCGGTTCAGGTAGTCCCCTTCGATGGTGGATCACCGGCCATTTCGGCCTTGATGGGCAGTCATGTGGATGCCGTTGTGGTCAACCCTTCCGAGGTGCTTTCCCAGATTCGCGGGGACCGCCTGCAGGCAGTGCTGTCGACCGGCAGCGAGCGTAGTGACCTGCTGCCGGACGTGAAGACCATGAAGGAGCAGGGTTATGATCTGGCCGTCAGCCAGTGGCGCGGCATCGCCACGCCTGCCGGCGTCAGTGACGATGTCGAAAAGGCCTGGGTTGCAGCCGTTAAAAAGGCCGTTGAAGCGCCGGAGTTCAAGCGTTTTGCCGAGAGCACCGGTGTCGAGGTCAAACCGCTGTTTGGTGAGGATCTGGATACCTACGTCACCGACATGGCAGAGGTCATGATCCCCGCCTCGCAAAAGGTCGCCGAAAACAACAATCAGTGAGGCTGTCCTGTGCGCCGCCCTGTCGGGCGGCGCTGATGCGTCTTAACGCGGCGGCTCCCCATGGGCCAGGCGCTGTACTTCCTGCCAGATTTCGGCATTGACCTCGATGTCGGCGTTATCGTGACGACGATGAAAGGTGGCGGCCCCGGGCCAGCGTACTGCCCGACCCGACTCATCCGGCATCGCCTGTGATAGATGCGCGGTCATGTCATCCACCATGGCCCGGCAGGCATCAATGCCCCCCAGCTGCTCGGGATCAAACACCATGAAGACCTGAGAGCTGCCGGTGCCACTGCCCCGCTCGACCGCATCAATCTCATGCGTTGGCCGCCCCTGTGACAAGAGGACTGCCATGGCATCCAGCAAAATGGACAGCCCCGAACCTTTCCAGTAGCCGGCAGGCAAAATGCGGCGGGTGGCCTGAATGGCGCCCGGATCACACGTCAGCTGCCCGTGCTCGTCAAACCCGCCCGCCACCGGCAGCGAGGCGCCCTGCGCCTGCAAGACCCCCAGCCGCCCGTAGGAGAACTGTGACATGGCCATATCCAGCACCAACGGTGCACGACCTCCGGGCACGGCCATGGCCAATGGATTGTTGCCGATACTCTGACTGCTCGCCCCCCAGGCCGGCATGCAGGACTCCGTATTGGTCCACATGATGGCCGCCATGCCCTGCTCCACGGCATGCCAGCCATAGGTGCCACCGCGCATCCAGTGGGTGGTATTGCGCACGGCCACCAGCCCCATGCCATGTTCTCGCGCCAAGGCAATGGCCCGCTCGGTGGCCCGCATGGCATGACGCACGCCCAGCCCGAAGTGGCCGTCATAGACTTCCAGCGCCCCCAGCCTTTGTACCTGCTCAAACGCTCCCTGCGGATCAACCCAGCCCCGCGCAAGATAATCCACAAATCTTGGAATACGATCAATGCCGTGGGAATTGACGCCATCACGGGTGCTTTCAGCATGGATTCGAGCACACGCTGTCGCGTCTTCCGACGCCAGTCCGGCACGCAGCAGGGCCTGCTCGATCACCTCCTGAAGATGATCAATGGTGACGCGAGTCATCTGGCCCCTCCTGCGAAGCTTGTACCGGCACGCGGTTGGCGCGGTAGTTTTGCCATAGCGTCAGCGCCAGCAGACCTGCCGCAATAACCAGAAAGGTCAGGCTGATGGGCCGGGTGAAAAATGGTGTCCAGTCACCCTCGAAAGCCTGTAGACCGCGACGCAGATTGGATTCGGCAATCGGGCCCAGAATCAGACCCAGAATGACCGGCGCAGTGCCAAAGCCATAGCGGTTGAGGAAATACCCCAGAATGCCGAACCCCAGCATCAGATAGAGATTGAACACATCGCCATCGACGCCGTAGACCCCGATAAAACAGAGCACCAGAATCGCCGAAAGCAACTGCTTGCGCGGTACCATCAGCACCCGGATGAACAGCTTGATGCCCAGACACATGATCAGCAGCATGAAGATATTGGCCACGAGATAGGCCAGAAAAATGCCATAGACAATGCCGCTTTGATCATCAAACAGCATCGGCCCCGGGGTCACTCCCTGAATCATCAGCCCTCCGAGCAGCACGGCCGTGGCGGCCTCCCCCGGGATCCCCAGCGCCAGTGTCGGAATCAGGGCGCCACCGAGCAGCGCATTGTTGGCACTTTCCACCGAGACGATGCCCGGTGCATGACCCGTACCGAATTTTTCAGGATGTCTGGAAAAACGCCGCGCCTGGTCGTAGGCCACCAGCGAGGCGATACTGCCACCGGCGCCGGGAACAGGTCCGACAATCGACCCGGATAGAATGCCGACCAGCAGTGCTCGCCAGTGTTTCAGGGTTTCCATAAACCGTGGCCGCGCGACATCGATGCGATGACCGCTGTCCTTCAGCCGCTGAAGCGGGTCGTACTCAAAGGCATCCTTGAGCACCTGGGAGACAGCAAACAGCCCGATCAGTGCCGGCAACAGGTTGACCCCGGTCAACAGCGACAGCTCACCAAAGGTAAAGCGGTCCACGCCGGTAATGGGATCGGTTCCGATAATCGAGACGAAAAACCCGAGCAGTCCGGCAATCAACCCCTTGAGCAGCGACTTGCCCGCCACCGAGGCGATGATGACCAGACCAAATACGCTCAGCGAAAAGTATTCGGCCGCGCCAAAGCGCAGGGCAAAATCGGCGATGGGGGGCGCCAGCAGGCTCAGAATCACCATGCTGGCAATGCCGCCCAGAAAGGAAGCCACAATCGACAGGCCAAGTGCCCGTCCGGCTTCCCCTTTCTGGGCCATGGGAAAACCGTCAAAGGTGGTCGCCACCGACGAGGGCGTGCCCGGAATATTGAGCAAAATGGCCGGAATCGAACCGCTGGCACCGGCGCCACACAGCGCACCCAGCATCATGCCGATACCCATGACCGGAGGCATGCCAAAGGTGACCGGCAGCAACAGCGCCACGGCCATGGCCGACGTCAGCCCCGGCAGCGCCCCCATGATGATGCCCAGAAGCGTTCCGCCGGCAATCGCCAGCAACGTGCCAAACTGCAGCACCATGCCCAGTCCATCGAGATAACCGGAAATCATGAAACTCTCCTAAATGACGTACCGCGAGATCGCATCAGGCCGGCAGTGGAATCTCGAACAGCTCGGTAAACACATAAAAGATGACCACGGACAGAACAATGGCAAAAACGGCCGCGCTGGCCAGGCTTCTGGCACGTCGGGCCGCCGTCAGCTCACGCCATGTCCCACCGGCCAGCAGTAACCCCATCACACAGGAGAAGGTGAAGATGGCCGTGCTGACGATATAACCCAGCCGCTCAAAAATGAGGATATATCCCAGCGCCAGTGCCACGATCAGCAGCCACTGCACCACGCCGCGAGAAGAGGTCGTGCGTTCAATGCGGGTATCAGCGGCCTGCCATTCGCGGAAATCCTTGATCAGACACGGCACGGCAAACACAAAGACCAGTGCCGAGATCAGTTTGGGGAAAAACGCCGGTGACAGGTCACCAATGATCTCGATGTTGGGCAGCGTCGTGGACACGGCAAAGGCGGCCGCCGAGGCGATCACCAGCAGCAGATCGAACAGTGGCTTGCCGATATCACGTTGCATGATTTGAAGCTCCCTCACTGAAGAAACAATCACCCGTTGAGGACTGGATCAAGCGGGCACGCCGCCGTCATGCAGCGGCGTGCCCGGCGCCCTATTTGGCCAGATCACCCGCGGCTTCACGCATGATATCCGCTGACTGGTCAATGAAACTGTCGAGCTCATCACCGTAGAGCGGGGCCAGCTGCGTCCCCAGATTTTCGGCCGTTTTTTCATAGGAGCCATCGGCCACGATCTGCTTGATGGCCTTGACCCACTGCTGCTCGACCTCCTGTGAAATCCCCTTGGGTGCCGCAATACCGCGCCACACCGTCAGAGTCAGATCATAGCCCTCTTCCTGAAAGGTCGGCACATCAGGCAGCGAGTCGCTGCGCTCGGCGTAGGTCATCGCCAGCGCTGTCAACCGACCGGACTCCAGGGCCGAGCGCAGCTCGGAGCCACCCAGTACTACCGCGTCCACATGGTTGCCCATGGCCGCGGAAATGGTCTCGGAACCGCCGGGATAGGGAATGATATTAAAATCCGCGCCGGTACGATTTTGCATGGCAACAGCTGCAATGTGCGCGGAAGAGCCTACGCCCGAAACACCAACCCTGAGGCGTTTGCCCTGCTTTGAGGCCTCAATCAGACTTTTCAGATCCTTGTATTTTTTATTGTCACCCACTGCAATCACGTAGGGCTCTTCAATGACCTTGGCAATGAAGTCAAAGTCATCATGGGTAAAGGCAACATTGCCCATGGCTTCAAGGGTGAGCATGGCGTTACTGGCCGCCAGCATGGTGTAGCCATCGGGCTTTGAAGCCGCCACTCGAGACGTGCCGACCGCCCCGCCACCTCCGGCGATATTGCGAATGACCAGATCCTGACCCAGCTGTTTTTCCAGCAGCGGCTGCAGGGCGCGAACGAAAGTATCGTTACCGCCGCCAGCCGAGAAAGACACCACCATGCTGATGCTCTTTGCAGGGTAATCTGCCGCCATGGCCGGTGCGCCCAATACCATCGTGGCCGCAATCGTCAGTGTACTCAGTAGCCTTTTCATGACCCTTTCCCTCGTTGTTTTTAAACGGTGATCAACGCACCAGCGCCGGGCGTTTGGGATCGAATGTCCAGCCATCGATCAGGTATTGCATGGCCATGGCGTCATTTCGAGCCCCGGCCGGCAGGCTGCGATAAAGCGCATTCGCCTTCTCGATGGCCTCCATGTCGATCTCGATGCCCAGACCCGGTGCATCGGTGACCGCGACATGACCGTCAATGATCTGGGGGGACTCACGAGTCAGGCGCGCGTCACCTTCCTGCCAGATCCAGTGAGTATCCAGCGCGGTCACCGAACCCACGGCCGCAGCGCCGACCTGAGCAAACATGGCCAGCGAAATATCGAAGTGGTTGTTGGAGTGGGAGCCCCAGGTCATACCGTGGTCGGCGCAGAGCTGCGACACACGTACGGCGCCGGAAAGCGTCCAGAAGTGCGGGTCAGCCAGCGGAATATCCACGCTGCGCAGCATCAGGGCATGGGCCATTTCGCGCCAGTTGGTGGCCACCATATTGGTTGCCACCGGCAGGCCGGTGGCGTGACGAAACTCGGCAAGAATCTCGCGGCCGGAAAAACCTTCTTCAGCACCACAGGGATCTTCGGCATAGGCGAGCACGCCGTGAAGATCCTTGCATAGCGTAATGGCCTCCTGCAGGGACCAGGCGCCGTTGGGGTCGATCGTTGTCCGTGCCTCCGGAAAGGCCTTCGACAGCGCCGTCACCGCCTCGATTTCACGCTCGCCGGGCAGCACGCCGCCCTTGAGCTTGAAGTCGCGAAAGCCGTAACGATCCTGTGCAGCCTGCGCCAGCTCCACGACACGCTCTGGTGTCATGGCGGCCCTGTCGCGCTGGCGATACCACTCATGCGACTGGCCGGGTGTCGACTGGCGATAATCCAGCGGGGTCTGCTCGCCGTCACCGATAAAGAACAGATAACCCAGCACTTCGACGCTGTCTCGTCGCTTGCCCTCGCCCAGCAGCTCGGCCACCGGCACACCCAGGTGCTGGCCCATCAAATCCAGCAGTGCGGCTTCAAGCGCCGCGACGGCATTGACGCGCAGTTCAAAGGTCCAGGCCCCCTTGCCAAAATCGTTGAAATCGGCCCGCTGGCCGCTGGCTGCCAGCGCCGACACCATCGAGCGCAATTTGCCCAGCGACTGGCCTTCTACCACCTGACGCGCCTGTTCAAGGGAGCGCTGAATGGTCTCGCCGCCGGGCGCCTCCCCGACGCCAGTACGACCGGCGCTGTCTTCAAGAATCAGGATATTGCGCGTAAAAAACGGGGAGTGTGCACCGCCCACGTTGAGCAGCATGCTGTCGCGTCCGGCAACGGGTATGACCCGCATCGCCACAATGGTGGGTGTCTCGGTATGTTGCGCCATGGCAGTCCCTTGATGGATGAATGATCTCGCCGGGTATCAAAACCTTGCTGGATACGCCGTTACAGGCACCTCATGAAGTCGTGTCGTATGACGCATGGCATTTTTGAAACCACAGTGCTGAGGCTTCAGGTGACTTCAATCAATTAAGGCGGGCTACAAAAATGTCATACATCATACTTTTGGAACTACGCGACCTTGGTACATTGGACTTTGGCCATATTCATCAGGCCAGTCTAAATGAACGCACCAACCCTTTGAGAACCAAATAAAAAAGCCTGCCCCGGGGGGCAGGCTAACGACGCCAAAACCATGGTCATGAAAGACCGACAATTTTCAAAAAGCGCATTGCTGGGTACGATTTGAATCATCGGAATGGCTGGTTCAATCGTCGGGATGGCCAGTGCTGGCAAACTTGCCGCCCTGATAAACCACGGCGGGGTCATCGGGGTCGAGCTCTCCTGCAGCAGCTTCGGTTTCCGCACGCCACGGTTCGGAACTGTCTTTCGGCACCCAGCCCAGAAACGAGGACTTGCGATTGTCCCACCAGCGCTCGCTGTTGTTCGAGACACCATAAATCACGGTGCATCCCAGCTTTGGCGCCACAAACGCCCGCTCCAGCAGGGCCACGAAATCTTCCACGCTCATCCACGTGGCCATCATTCGGGTATCGGCCGGCTTCGGAAAACAGGAGCCGATGCGCACGTTCAGGGTTTCAACGTTGAACTTGTGATAGTAAAGACTGGCGAGATCTTCACCAAAGCACTTGGAGACGCCATAGAGCGAATCGGGACGGCGTGGCGAGTCGGTATCGATATGCGTCGTGCGCGGATAATAGCCAATGGTGTGGTTGGAGCTGGCAAAGACGATTCGCGGCCGGCCGTGATGTCGGGCAGCCTCATAAAGATTATAGGTACCGACGATATTGGCCTGAAGAATATCCTGCCAGGGCTTTTCAACCGAAATGCCCCCCAGATGCACAACGCCATCACAGTCGTGCACCAGGCCACTGACGGCCGAGGCATCAGAAAGCTCGCAGCGCACGAACTCTTCGTGATCGTCGCCTGCCTCAAGCTCGACAATATCGGACAGGCGTACATGGCGGGCCAGACGCGACAGATATGGGCGAAGGGCCTGACCCAACCCGCCGGCGGCACCGGTCACCAGAAGACGATTAAGCATGAATCACTCCTTTCGAGCGTATATAAAAGACAACGCTATTCAATCAGTCCGGGCAGCCACATGGAGACGATGGGGACGTAGGTCACCAGCATCAGCACGACAAAGAGCGCCAGATAAAACGGCCAGATGGTACGCACAGCCTGTTCCATCTTGATCTTGCCGATCACGCTGCCCACGAACAGGCACGCCCCGACCGGTGGCGTACAAAGACCTATACCCAGATTGATCATCATGACGACGCCAAACTGAATGGGATCCATACCGAACTGGGTCGCGATCGGCAAAAAGATCGGCGTACAGATCAGGATCAGCGCCGCCATGTCCATGATCATGCCCAGCGCCAGCAGTGTGACGTTGAGCAATAAAAGGATCACAAGTGGATTATCAGAGATGCTCAGCAGCAGATCGGTCAAAAGCTCCGGCACGCTATACAGCGCCAGCAGATAGGAAAATGCCGAGGCACACCCCACCAGGATCATGACCAGCGAGGTTGTGCGTACCGACTGATAGACCGCCTTTTTGAAGTTGTCCCAGCGCAGTTCGCGATAGACCAGGGCCGTTACCACAATGGCATAGATGGCGCCGAACGCGCCTGACTCGGTGACGGTCAGAATGCCCGAGAGCACCCCGCCGACAATGATGATTGCCGTCATCAATCCCGGCAGTGCCGCCACCAGGCTGATCAACAGGGCGCGCCAGCCCGGGAAGGTCTCGGCCGGGTAGCCCCGTTTAACCGCTACCACATAGGCGGCCACGGCAAGGGCCACACACATCAGAATGCCCGGCACGACCCCGGCCATGAACAGCTGAGTCACCGAAATACCGCCGCCGGCAGCAACGGCATAAAGAATCATGTTGTGGCTGGGCGGAATGACCACACCGGCAATCGAGGAGGTCACCGTGACATTGACGGCGTAATCGGCGTCGTAGCCTTTCTCCTTCATCACCGGAATCAGAATTGAGCCCAGCGCCGAGGTGTCGGCTACGGCGGAGCCGGAAATGCCGCCAAAGAGCATCGAGGAGCTGACGTTGACCAGCCCCAGTCCGCCGCGCACGCGCCCTACTGCTGCTGACGCCAGTCGTACCAGCCGGTCGGAGATACCGCCGTGGAGCATCAGCTCGCCGGCGAAAATGAAAAACGGAATCGCCAGCAGCGAAAAGACCGAAATACCCGAAAGAATGCGCTGAAAGCCGACAAAAAGCGGCAGGCCTTCGTATAGAAAGGTCGTGACGGCAGCCAGACCCACGGCAAAAGCCACCGGCGCTCCAATCACCAGACCAATGGCGAATACGCCAAACAAGATCATCAGACCCATACCGTTTACACCCTTGTTTTATGGGTAAGGCGCTCGACGATGTTGGCGCCGGCAAACAGCACCATCAACACACCGCAAATGGCCAGAGGCGCAGCCCGCCAGCTTTCCGTCAACCCGATCATGGGAATGGCTCTGGTGGTGTTGTCCAGCACCAGATTGGTTCCCTGCCAGGCCATGAATCCGCCGAAGACAAGGACGAAAAGATCCGCAAGGTGGCACATGATCACTCGCGGAATCGCCGGCAGGGCCTCGCGCACCATGTCAATGCTCAGATGCGTGTTGTGACGCACGCCGGCAGCGGCCCCCAGACAGGTGATATATACCACGATGACCAGTGATGACTGCTCGACCCAGGTCGGCGTGTTATTGAGTACGTAACGGCCAAAGACCAGCCAGCCAAAAGAGACGATCAAAAACACCAGCAGTACACCCGAGACCATGATGCATAGATGGGCCAGCCCATCGAGTGCACGTCCCGTCACGCCCGTGCGCGGATGATCTTCGGGTATGTCCCTGATCTGATCGGTAGAACTATCCATGGTGCGTACACTCCCGAGCACGCTTCACTGTAAACAGTAAAGCGTACCTTTCGCGGTGGTTGTTTTACTGTGCGTTGCGAATATCGTTGAGCAACGGCTCAAGATCGGGATGTTTTTTGACGAAGGCGGCGTAGATCGGCTCCATTTTTGCCTGGAAGGCCGGCTTGTCTACTTCATTGATTTTCACGCCGGCCGCGAGGACGTCTTCACGACTCTTTTTGGAACCTTCCGCCCAGAGCTTTCGCTGGAGCGCGGCGGCATCCACTGCGGCCTGACGCACAATTTCCTGATCCTGATCGGACAGTTTGTCCCAGCTGCGCTTGGCAATACACAGGCACTCGGGGAGGATCAGGTGCTCGGTCTCGGAGTAATATTTCGCGATCTCGTCATGACCGCTGGATTCATAGGAGGGGAAATTGTTCTCGGCTCCATCAAGCACACCGGTCTTCAGGGACTGATAGACCTCGCCATACGCCATGGGCGTGGCATTGCCGCCGAGCGCATCAATCATTTCGACGTAGAGGTCATTGTTCATGACGCGAACCTTGAGCCCCTGCATGTCTTCGGGCTCATTGATGGGCCGCTTGGTGTTGTAGACGCTGCGGGCGCCCGAATCGAACCAGGACAGTGCCACCAGATTTTTCTTTTCCAGCGCATCGGCAAAACGCTGGCCGATCTCGCCGTCCATGACCTTGTGCATGGCATCAATGTCCTTGAACAAAAACGGCAGCGACAACACGTCGGTTTCCGGCACGATCGGCCCCATCGGCCCCATATTGAAATTGGCAAAATTCAGCGCGCCACTGCGGGTCTGCTCAATGGCGTCAGGCTGGTCGCCCAGCACACCGTTGTGAAAGACCTTTGCCTTGATACGCCCGTCCGTGTTCTCGGTCACTTCCTTGACGAAGCTGTCGAGCGCCACGCTGTTGGGATAGCCCTGTGGGTGAACGTTCCAGCCACGCCAGTTATCAGCATGTGCCGGCAGTGTCATGCCGGCCAGTACGCCAACCACAGCCGCGGCCTGAAGACAGTGAACAGGGTTCAGGGATAATCTGATCGACATGGCATGCTCTCCTTTCGGTGAGTAATCAAAACATTTCGCCGGACAGCGCTGTTCCCGTTACGCTGGGCAGAAAGTAGCCATGTCAAATGGGAGGTTGGCGACCTACCAGCGGTCGGACGCCTATCGGATGGAAAATACCGTGGCTATGGGGAACGGCATGGCTGGCGTCAATTTGTCATACATCATATCTATCCCACCACTATACGATGTGTCATTGAACCTTGTATGTAGAACATGGGTGTTGACTTTGCATGACAATCTGTTAGCGCTAACATTCGCGTTCAGCTTATTAAAAAAGGAAAGGCCCTTACAGGCCTTCCCTCTTTAAAATCAGCGTTTTGAAAATAGATCGATCGATTTCAACGACGCGCAATAATCCAGATGGCGTGAATGATGCCTGGAATATAGCCCAGCAGTGTCAACAGGATGTTGACCCAGAATTGTAAACCCAAGCCAACCTGAAGAAAAACGCCCACTGGCGGCAGCAAAATAGCAAAAATAATTCTGACGATATCCATGTCGTAACCTCACTTCATTTATGAAAAGTATTGTGACAGTGCCAACCAGGCTGATCACCCAGTGTTCCACCAGCCCTGTGCCCTGCTGCCGTTATCAGTACGAATATGAGGGTCGTAAAGGGCAAAGCCAAGTCCATGACAAATACTGATTTGAAACAGGCCTCTTCTGTCCTTTCCTGCACTCATGTCCTTGCGTAAAGGGCGCAAGTGTAGACGCTGAGTGACCATCGCGCGATCAGGTCAGACGCGGCTGGCCGTTGGAAGCCATAAGGCCGCCATCAACCGGCAGGTTCACGCCGTTGACAAAGCGCGCATCATGGCTTGCCAGAAAGACGATGACGTCACCGACTTCCTCGGCTTCGGCCGCTCGGCCCAGCGGCAGGCGGTCGGCAAATTTCTTCATCAGATCGTCATTACCGGTAATGCTGTCGGTCAGATCACTTTTGGTGATGCTGGGGCATACCGCATTAATGCGTACGCCCTCTTCTCCGTAGTCAAGCGCCATGGCGCGCGTCAGATTACTGACCGCTCCCTTGGAGGCGTTATACAGGCTCATGCCCCAATCACCGCCCAGCCCTGAAACGGAAGAGACATTGACGATGCACCCCTTCGTTTTCAAAAGCTCCGGAAGCGCTGCACGGCTGGCGTAAAACACGCCATCCACATTAATGCTCATGACCTGCTTCCAGTCATCGATGTCGGCCTCGTGCACTCTCCCACCCGGCGCGACACCGGCATTATTGACCAGAACATCAAGCCGGCCGAATCGATCGATGACATCGGCCACCAGTCGATTCATGGCATCGCCGTCAGAGACGTCTGCGTCAAGTACCAGCGTCTCGCCCTCAAGGCTGTCGGCTACCCGCGCCAGCTTCTCTCTTGTGCGACCGATCAGCACCACTTTCGCACCTTCGCTGGCAAAACGACGCGCTGTCGCCTCACCGATGCCCGAACCTGCGCCAGTGACCATGACCACCTTGCCGTCAAAGCGTTTCATCGTGCCTCCTGTTGAGGGTGCATGGGTGTTATATCTCCGGACGCCACGAAGCGGCGTCCGATCATGAAGCCTTTCCGATACCAATCCATACCAGGCTACCTGCCTTCCCCGGCTATTTACTCCATCCGCTCAAGATAACGGTATAAAATTCAGCAGGGCGATTTCTGCAGACTGGCCTGAGAGACGTTGCTGTGCGGTTCAACACTTCGGGTCAGCCACACGTTGCCGCCGATGATCGAGTCATGACCGATGGTGACACGCCCCAGAATTGTCGCGCCTGCGTAGATGACCACATCGTTTTCCACGATCGGGTGGCGAGCATGGCCTTTCTCCAGCTGACCGTTTTCATCGGCCGGGAACCGCTTGGCGCCCAGGGTAACCGCCTGATAGATGCGCACCCGATCACCAATGATGGCGGTTTCACCAATAACCACGCCGGTGCCGTGATCAATAAAAAAGCCCGAGCCGATGCTCGCACCGGGATGAATATCGATGCCCGTGGCCGAGTGCGCCGCCTCGGACACCATTCGAGCCAGCAGCGGTGCGCCGGTCGAGTAGAGCTGATGCGCCAGCCGGTGATAGATGATGGCGGTGATGCCCGGATAGCACAGCAGCACTTCATCCACGCTGCGTGCTGCGGGGTCGCCGCGATAGGCGGCCATGATGTCGATATCCAGCCAGTGGCGAATGGTCGGCAGCATGGCGCCGAAATCCCGCACGATGGTGACGGCCTGATCGGAGTGATCCTGCGGGGCTTCGCCACGACGCATGGCCGTATGATCCAGCTCGAGCAACACCTGATCGAGCAGCGCATTGAGCGCGGCATCCAGCGTATAGCCGACAAAGTAGTCTTCGCTGTGATGACGCAGATTGGAGGGTCCCAGCCGCATGGGAAATACCGCCCCGATCACGGCTTCGACCACCTCGTTGATGATTTCACGCGAGGGCAGACTGCGCCCGCCGGACTCATTGGTCCGACCATGATCGGCGCGCCACTGCTCGCGGGCATCCCGGAGTGAATGCACCACGCTATCGAGCTGCCAGTCGATGGCGTGATCTGCCTTGCTGTAATGATTTAACCGTGCCATGTGAGTATCCCGGAGTGCCGGACGACACCGCAGCTCGAAGACACCGCGATGTGTCACGTCATGAATCAATATGCTGTTGAGCGTAGCGCAGTCGACTTGACATGGCCCGCTGATCTCGCCCTGACATTCATCAGAAACAAGAGCTGCGCGTCACATCGACAGAAACAATGTGTCCTTAAGTGGGCGCTTGAGCGCCGCTTTTCAATGAAGGGCGGCGCGTATCAGGTCGTGTGCTCCACCGGTAATGCCCACCAGCTCGGAAAGAGGGTCTGAATGTCGCCGCGTCGAAAACGATCATCAATAAGATGAATGACGCCCCGATCCTCGGGCGAGCGAATCACGCGACCGGCGGCCTGCACGACCCGCGTCATGCCGGGATACAGGTAGGCGTAGCGATAGCCATCGCCGAACAGCGTCTCCATGCGCGCCTTCATCTGCTCGTTGACCGGATTGAACTGCGAAAGCCCAAGGGTGGCCACAAAGGCACCGATCAACCGGTCGCCGGGCAGATCAATGCCTTCACCAAATATCCCACCCAGCACGGCAAAGCCGATGCCCTGCCCTGTCATCGTAAAGCGCGCCAGAAAGGCGTCACGCTCGGGCTCCGACATGCGCCGGGCCTGTGACCACTGCGGGACGTCGGGGGCATGGTTGGCCAGCGCTTCACTGACCTGCTCGAGATAGTCAAAGCTGCTGAAAAAGGCCAGGTAGTTGCCGGGGCGCTGGTGAAACTGGCATGCCATCAGTTCGGCAATGGGCACAAGGGATGCACGGCGATCGCGATAGCGCGTGGAGATATGCCCGGCCAGATGGACCTCGAGCTGCCCGGCCTCGAAAGGCGAGGCCATCTCGAGCCATGGCGTCGTGGCGGCAAGCCCCAGCTGATCACGGTAGTAATGCCCCGGGGAGAGCGTGGCAGAAAACAGGATGGCGGCATGGGCGGCCTCAAAGCGCGGTGCCAGCAGTGGCGCCGGCACCACATTACGCAGTGACAGCGTCGCGCTGCGCCCGCGCCGTTCGATATCGAACAGGTAGTGACCGGGATCAATCTCGCCGGCCAGTTCGGCGATACGCCCGATCTGCATGGCATCAAACCAGGCGTCCAGTAGCGCGCTTTCAATGCCGATCGGCGTGTCGACCATCAGATCTCCAACGCTTGTGACAAACTGCGAAAGCGCGTTGAAGAGCTTGCGCGGGGGTGCCTCCAGGCACACGTAATCACCATCATGTTCTCGCAGCAGCGCCTTCCACTGGCGCCACAGCCGATCCAGCGGGCGCTTGAGTACCGCCGGGGCATCGCGCCGGGCCGCCGCAAAACGGCCCTGATCAAACTCGGCGCCGTACATGGCGCGCCCACGCTCGACGAGATTGTGGGCTTCATCAATGAGCAGGCTGACCCGCCACTGATGCTGTCGCGTCAGGGCGTAGAGCATGGCGCTGGTATCGAACCAGTAATTGACGTCACCGATCACAACGTCACACCAGTGCGCCATCTCCTGCCCCAGATAATAAGGGCAGACGCGATGGGACAGCGCGACCGCCCTGAGACTGGCATGATCCAGCCAGCCCTGTAGTACGGCGGCCTGGCGCGCAGCAGGCAGTCGGTCATAAAAGCCGCTGGCCAGCGGGCAGCTCTCGCCGTGACAGGCAAGCTCCGGGTGCTCGCAGGCCTTGTCGCGCGCGATCAGCTCCAGGGTTCGAACGCCCGGGGCACTGCCCTCCTTCTCATAGGGCGCCTCGTCCTCATGATTAGACTCGTCTTTATGGGCAGCCTTTTCCTTCCGGGCAGCTGCCATGCCCAGGGTGGTCAGCGCCTCCAGCGCCAGTCGGCGCCCGGTAGTGCGAGCGGTAAGAAAGAAAAGACGATCAAGGCGCTGACCCGGCATGGCCTTGAGGGCGGGGAAGAGCGTGCCCAGTGTCTTGCCAATGCCGGTGGGCGCCTGCAGCATCAGATCGCGCCGGGTACTGATCGCCTTGAACACGCTCTCGGCCAGCGCGCGCTGCCCGGGACGAAAATCGGCGTGCGGAAAGGCGAGCTGCGAAAGCGCCCGTGACCGGGCCGCCTCATGCGCCAGTTCCTGCTCGGCCCAGTCAATGAAGCGTTCACACTGAGCGACGAAAAAGGCCTCCAGCGCAGGGCGTGCCATCGTCTCGACCAGCACGCTTTCCTGCTGGTGCTCGATATCGAAATAGACCAGCGCGACTTCGATTGTCTCAAGCGCCCGCTCGCGGCACATCAGCGCCGCGTAGACCTTCGCCTGCGCCCAGTGCAGCGCCCGCTGATTGGCCGGCATGGCCTCAATATCGCCGCGACGAGTCTTCACCTCCTCCAGCCGCTGGCGCACCGGGTCATAGCCATCGGCGCGCCCCCGTACGACCAGTGCGCCATAGCGGCCTTCCAGCGTCACTTCATGCTCGTAGTGCTCGCCCCGACGCGAGGCCACCACCTGGTGACCGGCAATGCCCTGCTGCGCAGTAGGTGCCGGCGTAAACCGCAGATCAAGGTCACCCGCGCGCGCAGTAAATTCACAGAGTGCCCGCACCGCCACCCGATAGCGCGGCGAGTCGTCGCCGTTTGATGCTGCGATGGCATCCTCTGTGCTCAAGTCGTGCCCTCGTCATCGCCCCAGCGCACATGACAGACCGTGACCGGCATATCGTGCTGCGCACAAAAGGCAATCCAGCGCTTTTGATTGTCCTGCAGCCGATCCCCCGGGCCTTTCACCTCGATCATTTCATAGCCAAGCGTGCCTTCAGGCGCATGCGGGTAAAAGCGAATCAGATCCGGCATGCCGGCGCGATTGGCGCGAATATCGGTCAAAAGCCGTTCAAACCAGGCACGCAAATGCGCCGGCGGCAGGCATTCCAGCGACAGTGCCAGCAATTGATCATCCAGCGCGCCCCAGTGCACAAAAGGCGACTGAATGCCCTGTTTCTCACGGTAGCGCTGCACAATAATCTCGCGCCAGGAGCCCTCTTCAAGCCGCGCCAGACAGCGCCTGAAGTGCTGCTCGCGCTGCGGATAAAATTCCGGGCGCATCAGGTCGGCAGGGCCACTCTGGAACGGGTGAAAAAACGCCCCCGGCAGCGGGGAAAAGATGGCCTCCCAGCACAGCAGGCCAAAGAGCGCATTGATCAGCGTGTTTTCGACATAAAACACTGGCGCCTCCGGCGAATCCAGATGCTCACGAACGGCACGCTCCACGCAGCCACTGCGTGGCAGGATCAGATCACACCGTCTGGCAGAGGTTTCTGCCTCGCTCGGAGGCTTTTCTAGGCCCAGAGCGCGATGCAGGCGTGGCTGAATACGGGCGGCCTGTTGACGCTCGGCTTCACTGGTCGGCGCCTGTTGCGCCGCAGTGCACAGCGCCAGCGCCTGTTCATGTTCCGCCAGCCGCTCCAGCACCCGTATGTGACGAATACGCGCCTCGCCGTGGCCACTTTGCGCGTAAAGCCCGGCGGCGCGCGCAAGCTCTCCCTGACGCTCACAGTGTCGTGCAATGGCATAAATGACCCGCCCTCGGCGGGCCTCCAGCCAAAGGCTGTCCTCAAGGCGCACCAGCAATGCTGCCAGCACCGCATCCATGTCGTGGCCGGCATCGAAACGTTCCCGACAATCATGAATCTGCCAGTAGCGCTCGATGTCCTCGCGTCTTTGAAACGCGCGGGACTCAGGTGTGAAGGGCACCACTTCAAAACGATAGATGCCCTGATCCGCCAGCACGAACTCGGAAAACTGCTGGCGCAGGTTGCCAAAAAACATCAGGCGAAGACGCTCACACACGGCCATAACGGTCAGGCGCACCACGTTTGCCGGTAAGGGCTGTCCTGCCGCTGCGTGCCATTCCTCGAGCCTCAATGGTTTGTCAAACGCCGGCACCAGGCCCTCTTTCACCAAGGCCTCTTTCAAGAGCGCCTTGCGATCACGGGGCTTGGCAAGATGGTCACGAAACATGTCTACCAGCTCGTCTCGTGTGAAGAGATTGAAAAGCTGATCCAGCGTCAGGCCGGGACGGACGTCCACCAGCGCGTGCTCGACCAACGGGGCAAGCGCGGCCCGGGTCTCCCCGATCTCGTCGTAAGCGAGACGATCGATGCGAAAATGCTCGCCCTTGCGCATGACCATGCGTACCAGCAGCGCCCTTGAAGGCACGGGCAGCGCCTGAAAACGTGCAATGAAGTCACGCTCATCTGTATCAAGCAGATCGTCGTAACGCTCGCTGACCCAGGTCAGTACGTTGTCAAAATTGACCAGATAATAGCGCGGGTCGTTGAGCGAATCCGCAACGCTCAACAGGGGAGCATCGCCGGATGAGGTGAAGGCAGGAGTACTGTTCATGCATCCATAATATCAGCGTGCCCGGGCCGGTGGCGAGAGATGTGGCCCTGCACTGTTGCGCCCTGTCACGGCGGGTATACACTCGCTCCTCATGTCGACAATGGTATCGACTTGAAGACAAGGACAACGACAATGAAACGACTGTTAAGCGCCACCTGTATGGCCACGCTGCTGATCTCGGGTGGCGCCATGGCCAAAACCCCGGACAACGTTAAACTGGCCATCGATGTGCCCTATGAACCCTTCGTGTATCGCGCGCCCAATGGGCAGCTTGAAGGGTTCGAGATCGATCTGGGCAACGAACTCTGCAAGCGCGCCAAACTCGACTGCAGCTGGGTCGAGCAGCCCTGGGACGGCATTATCCCCGGGCTGATGGCGCGCAAGTACGACGCGATCCTGTCTTCCATGGCCATCACGCCCGAGCGCGAGCGTCAGGTGCTCTTTTCGATTCCCTATTACAACACGCCCAGCATCTGGATTACGGCCCGTGACCGCGATATCAACATTGAGGATCATGACAGCCTCAAGGGGTTGAGCGTAGGGGTACAGCGTGGCTCCATTCGCGATGTGTATGTCACCGAAATGTACGGCGATGTGCTCGACATTCGCCGCTATGGCTCCTCTCAGGACGTTGAGAACGACCTTGAAAACGGCCGACTGGATCTGGCCTTCGAGGACTATCCGCTGGCAATGGAAAGCATCGACTTTCGCGATGATGACAGTCCGTTCAAACAGATTGGTCCTGAGATCAGTACGCCCAAGCGCATTTTTGGCAGCGGCGCTGCCATGGCCTTTCGAACGCGAGACAAGGCGCTGGCCGAAACCTTCAATCAGGCCATTCGCGATGTCTACGCCGATGGCACCTTTGACAAGCTGATGCAGCAGTATTTTGACTATGACCTGTCCACGCCACCGGACAGCGCCAAACCCTGAGCCCACCGATTTTGCGGTATTCACTCCCTGTATCGGGTGGCGCCCGGCGCCACCTTCATGAAAAAGGCCTCCGGACAATATCGTGGAACATCGCATTCATGAACTGAAGTCGGCCGTGCCCGGCACCGTCACTCAGCTACACAGCTTTCATTACGGCCCGCAGGACAGCGGCCGCAGCGTCTACATCCAGGCATCCCTGCATGCCGATGAGTTGCCGGGCATGCTGGTGGCCTGGAAACTCAAGCAGCACATGGCAGAATTGGAAGCCGCCGGGCTTTTACACGCACGCGTGTGCATCGTGCCGGTCGCCAATCCCATCGGGCTGACCCAGCAGCTGATGGATGTACCGCTGGGGCGCTATGAGCTGGAAACGCTGAAAAACTTCAACCGCCACTATGCGGACATGACGGCCGTCATTGCCGAGGATCTGGAAGCGGTGCTGGGCGATGAGGAAGCTGATAATACCTGCCTTATCAGGGAACGTTTTCTGGCCGCACTGGAAGATAAATCACCGGCCAATGCCCTTGAGTCGCTGCAGCTGACTTTGCAGCGTCTGGCCTGTCAGGCCGATTATGTGCTGGATCTACACTGTGATTTCAATGCGGTGGCGCATTTGTACACGACCCCGGCCGCCTGGCCGACGTTCGAACCCCTGGCGCGCTATTTCGGCGCTCAGGCAAGCATGCTGGCCACCGATTCCGGCGGCCAGTCCTTTGACGAGTGCTTTACGCTGGTCTGGGAGCAGCTGCGCGAGGGGTTTAATGATCGCTTCCCGATCGGCTATGGCACGCAGTCCATTACTCTGGAGCTTCGCGGCCAGGACGACGTTGATCATGATCTGAGTGATCACGACAGCCGCGCCATCGTTGACTGGATGATGCAGCTTGGGCTGATCCATGGCGAAGCACCGTCCCTGCCACTGCTGCCCTTCCCGGCCACGCCACTGTCGGCCATGGAGTTTCTCACGGCGCCCGAAGGCGGACTGCTGGTCTTTCACGCCCATCCCGGTGATCAGGTGGTCAGCGGCCAGCTGGTGGCCGAGGTGATCGACCCGATCAGCGACGTGGTCCATGAGGTTCGTGCCTCGCAGGACGGCATGATCTATGCCAGAAGCCAGCGGCGCATGGCCACTGCCGGCATGATCGTGGCGGATCTGGCCGGCCATGAAAGCCGTCGCAGCGGCTATCTTCTGGCGCCCTGACCGTCGGCATTATTACGTGACGCCTCACATACAGTCGGCCCTGTCATGCTTTCTTCATGTGACAATTTTGTGATGCCGAAATGCAGATAATTCTGGCGAAATGGCCAACATGAGATAACTTTAAGGAAGTACAAGGTTCATCCACACATCGGAGTCAGGACACCATGTTCAAGAATCAGATTGAAGGCGAAACCAAAAACGCAGTGGGCAAGGCGCAGGAAGCCTATGGTGACTTTACCGATGATAACGAGCACCGCACCGAAGGCCGCCTGCGCAGCGCTGCAGGTCAGGTACAGTCCCAGTATGGTGAAGTCGTCGACAATGCGCGCGAATTCACGGTCAAGCAGCCGGTTGGTGCGCTGGCCATCGCGGCAACCGTCGGCTTTGTACTGGGCGCGCTGATCACACGTCGCTGATCACTGCTCAAGTACAATGGCCAAAGTACAATGGCCATAAAAAACCGGCTCCTCTGGAGCCGGTTTTTTTGTGCCTGTAGCAGACAGGTCATGCCTGAAACCTGCGTCAGAACGCTTCACGACCTCTGCCATGCAGATATGAAGGCCACGCAAGCATGAATAACGTGATCGGAAATGACGTCACAAATGATTCGGGCAATAAAAAACCGCCCGGGAAAACGGGCGGTGAACAGGAAACCAGAAATGATGATTTGAAGTATAGCCGGTCATGAGGGAACTGCCAGGTATCGTGGCGCATCAAACCGGCGCGTTTGCCGGTCAAGAACCTGTCTTACCAGTCAAGGGCCCGTTTAACAAAGGGAATGGTCAGCCGACGCTGCGCCGAAAGCGATGCGCTGTCGAGCCGGGTCAGCAGTGCCAGCATGTCCCCCAGCCGGCGCGGGCCACGATGGAGCAGATAACGAGCGACCTCATCGGGAAGCTGCATGCCACGCTGATGGGCCCGTAGACGCAATACTTCCAGCCGGTCCTCATCGCTCAGCGGCTGCAGATGAAAGGTCATCCCCCACCCCAGTCTTGACGCCAGATCCGGCAGGGCCACCGGCAAGGCACGGGGTGACGCCTGAGCGGCAATAATCAGGCGGCAGTTGGCATCCCGAAGGCGATTGAAACAGTGAAAAAGCGCCTCTTCCCAGCGCCTGCGGCCGATCACGCGCTCAAGGTCGTCAATGGCGATCAGATCGAGCGCCTCGAGATCTTCCAGCATGTGCGGTGGAAAGTGCCCCAGGTCATTGAGTGGCAGATACAGCGCTCTGGCGCCTCGATCGCTGGCCTCAAGGCACGCGGCCTGAAGCAGATGGGTACGGCCGCTGCCGGAAGCTCCCCAGAGGTAAATAAACTGCTCGCCGCTGTCATCAAGTTGATGACGCAGATGGGTGACAAGGCCTGCATTGGCACCCGGCCAGAAGCCGGCGAACGTGACATCATCACGCGCACCAACACCTAGCGGGAGCTGTAGGGTATCCGGACTCATTACGGCGTCCATGCTCAAAACAAGGGGAACAGCAGTCACATTATCATGAACCCGACAATTCGGGGCAGCCTATCAGCACGGCCCCATCCTGTGGCTGCAGTTGCGATGCGATTGGTCATGGCCGATGGTACAATGCCGTCCTTCTTGATTATCGCTCTGGCCCCGGCCGGAACCCCGTCTCATTTTCAGTGACAGGACCCCAACATGACCGAGCCTTCGTCTCGTGACTCCCTCTCCTACAAGGATGCCGGTGTTGATATCGACGCCGGTAATGCGCTGGTCGAACGCATCAAGCATGTCGCCAAAAGTACAACGCGACCGGAAGTAATGGGTGGGCTTGGCGGTTTTGGCGCGCTGTGTCAGCTTCCCAGCGGCTATCGTGAACCGGTACTGGTCTCCGGCACCGACGGCGTCGGCACCAAGCTCAGGCTGGCCATGGATCTGGGACGTCACGACACCATTGGCATCGATCTGGTGGCCATGTGCGTCAATGACCTGGTGGTTGCCGGCGCTGAACCGCTGTTCTTTCTCGACTATTACGCCACCGGCAAACTCGATGTCGAGATGGCCGCCGATGTGGTCACGGGCATCGGCGAGGGATGTCGCCAGGCCGGGTGTGCGCTGGTGGGTGGCGAAACGGCCGAAATGCCGGGCATGTATGACGGCTCCGATTACGATCTGGCCGGGTTTTGCGTTGGCATTGTTGAAAAATCGGAAATCCTGGATGGCTCGAAAGTCGGCGAAGGTGACGTGGTACTGGGCCTGGCCTCCAGCGGCCCCCACTCCAATGGCTATTCGTTGATTCGTCGGGTGCTCGAGCGCAGCGGTGCAGCACCCGATACCCGACTCGATGATGGCCAGACCCTGAGCGAGGCCCTGATGGCGCCGACCCGCATCTACGTCAAATCGCTGCTGGCCATGCTGCATGACAGCGACATCACCGTACATGCACTTTCTCATATTACCGGTGGCGGCCTGCTCGAGAACATTCCTCGCGTTTTGCCGGACAACACCAGCGTTCATATCGATGCGCAGGCCTGGCCACGCCCGGCCGTCTTTGACTGGCTGCAGCGCGAAGGCAATATCGACGAGACCGAGATGCATCGCGTCCTCAACTGCGGCATCGGTATGGTGGTGGTCGTTCCGGCCAGCCACGCCGAGCAGGCCGAGACCTTTCTGGAAAGCACGGGAGAAACCGTGTACCGGCTGGGACATGTCAGCCGCTCGGGCGAAACACAGCCAAACGTTGTCCTTGAAAACGCGCGTCAGTAATCAGGCAGGGAATTCAATGTCCGACAGCGAAACTTTTGATCAGGACTTTCAGCCCGAACAGCCTGATCGCCAGCGGCTGGTTGTTCTGATCTCGGGTAGCGGCAGCAACCTGCAGGCGTTGATTGACGCCGAAGCGCATGATGAGCTGGGCGGTGAGATCGCGGCTGTCATCTCCAATCGTGGCGATGCCTACGGGCTGGTACGGGCACGCGAAGCAGGCATTCCGGCCGTGGTGCTACCCCATCACGAGTATGACTCTCGCGAAGCCTTTGATGCGGCACTGGTCAAGGTCATCGATCGACACGCGCCGGATCTGATCGTGCTGGCCGGCTTCATGCGCATCCTGACGCCTGCGTTTGTCCAGCGCTATCATGGCCGCATGCTCAATATTCACCCTTCCCTGCTGCCGGCGTATCGCGGTCTGAATACGCATGCACGCGCGCTGGCCGACGGGGTGTCGGAGCACGGCGCCAGCGTCCATTTCGTCACCGACGAGCTGGATGGCGGCCCTGTCGCCGTACAGGCGGCCGTCACCGTGGCCCCTGATGACGATGAGGCAGCGCTGGCAGAACGGGTACTCACACGTGAACACGTGATCTACCCGATGACGGTGCGCTGGTTCATGCAGGGTCGCCTCAAGCTTACAGCGGACGGTCCGCGCCTGGACAGCCATCCCCTGCCGGCCGGCGGTCTGCGACTGTCACCCGAGGATGTGACGGAAGAAGATCTCTAAAACCTCAGAGCCATCTGTCCAATGATCGCCATCACCGGCTCTGGTGATGGCGATTTTTTTATCCCACCGGTGTCGATACCGTGTTGTTTTCTGTAAGCGCGTAATAGACGGCGGCGCGCTGAACGGTCGGCGGCAATCCAGGGGCAGCGCCACTCAAACCCGCATGGGGGCGATGTTCACGCGCCTGATGGCTTTTTCTCCAACGCCCGAATCCTCTCTTCTGTCATGCGAACCATTTTCGACTTGTTGCTTCGAGCTGGTCTGCCAGGCTTGTGTCCTGATCCATCACTTGATGATCTTGTTCGGAAAACAGGGAAGCTTTCACATGAAATATCGTCCGCTTGGCCACTCCGGCCTGCTGGTCTCTGAAATAGTGCTTGGGACCGTTCCCTTCGGTGGCAGCGGTGGCTTTGAAAAGGCCGCCAGTGTCGATGTTGATGGCGCACGACGCCAGTTTGATATGGCACTGGATGCCGGCGTCAATTTGATCGACACGGCAGATCTCTATTCAAAGGGAGAAGCCGAAGAGCTGGTCGGTCGAGCCCTTGGCGACAAGCGTAACGACATCATTCTGGCCAGCAAGGCGAGAAGCCCGATGAGCGATAACCCGAATCACAGCGGGTTCTCGCGCTATCACTTGATCAATGCCTGCGAGGCGAGCCTCAAGCGTCTTGGCACCGATCGCATCGATCTTTATCAGATGCACAACTGGGACGGCGTGACCCCGGTTGAAGAGATGCTTTACGCGCTCGACCATCTGGTGCAAAGCGGCAAGATTCGCTATTACGGCACCTCCAACTTTACCGGCTGGCAGATGATGAAAACCATCGGCAAGGCCGAACTGCACAACCTGATGCCGCCGATCAGCCAGCAGATCTATTACACGCCCGAATCACGCGAGGCGGAATATGAGCTGATGCCGCTGGCGATCGATCAGAATGTCGGCACGCTGGTGTGGGGCCCATTGGGCGAAGGTGTCTTTAACGGCAAGCTGCGCCGTGGTCAAAAGGCACCGGAAGGTACGCGTCAGGGCAACGGCTGGCCCGAGCCCTACATCCATGACATGGAACGTGCCTATGACATTATCGAGCTTCTGGCCGAGATCGGCGAAAAACACAACGCCTCGATCCCCCGCACCTGCCTTGCCTGGCTCAAGGATCGTCCGGGCGTGACGTCGCTGATTATCGGCGCGCGCAATGAAACGCATCTCAAGGATGATCTGGCCGCGGCCGAGATGACCCTCGATCAGGACGACATCGATCGCATTGAAGCGGCCACCCGACCGGCGCCCCAGTACCCCTACTGGCATCGAGTGGTGTCCGGCATGGACCGCATCGACAAGGCAGAAAAGCCCTTTATCGATCACTATCGCAAGACCATCGACAACCGCAGCGACCAGCGCTGAGGGCTCAGGCAGATCGTACTGCCCCTCCCTGAGATGTAACATCAGGATGGAGAAAGACAGAAAGGCCCATCTTCCGGATGGGCTTTTTTACGTCTCTGAAAGCATATGATATCGCCATAAAAAAAGGCCCCCAATGAGGCATTGGGGGCCTTTTTGCGTCGATACCCGAGGGTATTCGATCATGCCAGAGGCATTAACGCTTGGGCTTCGGACGGCCCTGGACTGCCTTGAAACGCGGGTTGGTCTTGCAGATAACGTAAACGCGACCACGGCGCTTAACGACCTGGCAATCCTTGTGGCGAGTCTTGGCTGACTTGAGTGAGCTGACGACCTGCATGCTACCTCCGTCTCCCTGAATGATCAGGGGCGATTGAATCCGTGATTTTAACGTTGTCGCCAGCAGGGTTGATGTTGCTGACGACAATGTCATTTATATATCTGAACAGACCTCTGCGGCCATCCAGCGGATGGCCGGGAGCGGGCTATCAGTCCTGATTCATCTGCTGCTTGATCAGGTCACCGATAGTGGTCGGACCGGAAGTCTCGGTCTCCTGCTCACGCATGTTGCGCATGTTCTGACGCGTGTCGTCCTGATCCTTGGCGCGGATGGACAGGTTGATAACGCGGTTCTTGCGATCAACGCCAACGATGCGCGCTTCGACGCTATCGCCTTCATTGATCACGGTACGTGCATCTTCAACGCGGTCGCTGCTGATCTCGGAGGCCTTGAGCACGGCGATAACGTCAGTTGCCAGTTCCACGTAGGCTTCACGGGCATCGACTTCAGTCACACGACCGGACACGAGTGCGCCCTTGTCGTTGACCGCCAGGTACTCGGACATCGGATCGCTTTCAAGCTGCTTGATACCCAGCGAGATGCGCTCACGTTCCGGATCGATCGACAGGATGACCGCCTCGGCTTCTTCACCCTTGCGATAGCGACGAACAGCTTCTTCGCCGGTTTCGTTCCAGGAGATGTCAGAGAGGTGCACCAGACCGTCGATGCTGCCGTCCAGACCAATGAAGATACCGAAGTCAGTGATCGACTTGATGGTACCGGAGACACGATCGCCCTTGGCAAAGCGCGAGCTGAAGTCTTCCCACGGATTGGAGGTGCACTGCTTGATGCCCAGCGAGATACGACGACGTTCTTCGTCGATATCCAGCACCATGACTTCAACATCATCACCGACCTGAACCACCTTGGACGGATGGATGTTCTTGTTGGTCCAGTCCATTTCGGAGACGTGAACCAGACCTTCAACACCTTCTTCCAGCTCGGCAAAGCAGCCGTAGTCGGTCAGATTGGTCACGCGTGCGTTGACCTTGGTGCCTTCGGGGTAACGATTCTTGATATTGACCCACGGATCTTCGCCCAGCTGCTTCAGACCCAGCGATACGCGATTGCGCTCACGGTCAAACTTCAGCACCTTGACATTGATCTCGTCGCCCACGGCCACGATTTCGCTCGGATGCTTGATACGCTTCCAGGCCATATCGGTGATGTGGAGCAGGCCATCAACGCCGCCCAGATCAACAAAGGCGCCGTAATCGGTCAGGTTCTTGACGATACCATTGATCTGCTGGCCTTCCTGCAGTGTCGCGAGCAGCGCTTCACGCTCGGCACTGTTTTCGGCTTCAAGCACGGCACGACGGGAAACGACAACGTTGTTGCGCTTCGCATCAAGCTTGATGACCTTGAAGTCGAGTTCCTTGTTCTCCAGGTGCGCGGTGTCGCGAACCGGACGGACATCGACGAGCGAGCCCGGGAGGAAGGCACGGATGGAATTGACATCGACGGTGAAACCGCCCTTGACCTTTCCGTTGATCACGCCCTTGACGACTTCGTTTTCCTCGAAGGCTGCTTCCAGCTCTTTCCAGGCTTCGGCACGCTTGGCCTTTTCGCGAGACAGGCGCGTCTCACCGAAACCGTCTTCCACGGCTTCCAGCGCAACCTTGACTTCATCGCCGACCTTGATGGTCAGTTCACCATTGTCGCTACGAAACTGTGCCGCAGGGATCTGCCCTTCGGATTTCAGCCCGGCGTTGACAGTGATCCAGTCACCTTCAATGTCTACCACGGTCGCCATGACAATGGCACCGGGTTCCATGTTGATGTCCTGAAGAGACTGTTCAAACAGTTCTGCAAAGCTTTCGCTCATGGTATTCCTATAGTGATCAACAAAAAGCAACCAGGACGGCTGCATTCTCCACGCCACCAGCAAGCGCGGGCCAATGACAAACTCCCCGGGGACGTTAACGCTGGTTAGACGTGGCAGGGTTTACAGATGTTGACCGCTGCCACCCCATGACGTCTTGCCGGGGCCTCCGGAAATTCAGGCGCTCATTGCGTGCTTTTCAAACCACGCAGGGAGAGAAGTGCTTCAATGTGTGCCACGACATCCGGGATCGAAAGCTCGGTCGTGTCGATGGTGACAGCATCTTCAGCAGGCTTTAATGGCGCTACTGTTCGCTGCATGTCAC
The DNA here is from genome assembly GCF_052692355.1 of Kushneria sp. Sum13. Taxonomy (NCBI): domain Bacteria; kingdom Pseudomonadati; phylum Pseudomonadota; class Gammaproteobacteria; order Oceanospirillales; family Halomonadaceae; genus Kushneria; species Kushneria sp. Sum13. Next base: position 1,427,743 of record NZ_CP199847.1, on the reverse strand, counting down.
GCGCGTCCCGAGCCTCTATCTCCTTTAAAAGGCTCGAAAGGCTAGCATGTTGGCCGGCCTGTCGCAACTGGTCATGCCGTCTTCTTGCCCGCTCCTCGGCACTGGCCGTCAAAAATATCTTGAGCGGGGCCTCGGGAAACACCACCGTCCCCATGTCGCGACCATCGGCCACCAGGCCCGGTGTTTTGGCAAATTCACGCTGTCGGGCCAGCAAGGCGTCACGCACGCCGGTAATCGCTGCCACCTGCGAGGCACGTCCGCCGACATGCTCATTGCGAATGTCGGCGCTGACATCCTCCCCTTCCAGCATGATACGGGTGTGTTCGTTTTCACTGACAAACGTCACGTCCAGCGCACGTGCCACCGATTCAAGCGCGGGGGCATCGGTCATGTCGATATCACGACGCATGGCCGCCAGCGCCGTCAGCCGGTAAAGCGCGCCGGAATCCAGCAGGTGCCAGCCCAGGTCCTGGGCCACCAGTCGACTGATGGTCCCCTTGCCGGCCCCACCCGGGCCGTCGATGGCGATGACCGCCGCATTGGCCTGCTGACTCATGCGCCCTCCGAAACAGCCTCGACCTGCATGCCGACCTCGCCGGCCAGTGCAGGAAAGTTGGGAAACGATGTGGCCACATTGGCGCAGTCACGAATGGTGATATCACCTTCGGCACGCAGAGCCGCCACCGTGAAGGCCATGGCAATGCGATGATCGCCCAGGCTTTCGACTTCGCCGCCATGGTAGCGACCACCGACGATGTCGATGCCATCTTCCACTACGGTATTGACCACACCCAGCACGTCCAGACCGTCGGCCATGGCCTTGATCCGGTCGGACTCCTTGACCCGCAGCTCGAGCGCATCGCGAAGGCGTGTGGTGCCGCTCGCATTGGCGGCAGCGATAAAGAGCACAGGAAACTCATCAATGGCCAGCGGCACCTGATCCACCGGAATATCGATACCGTGCAATTCGGCATGACGTACCCGTATATCGGCAACCGGTTCGCCGCTGACCCCGCGCTCATTGAGCAGCTCGATGCTGGCGCCCATCTCCCGCAGGATGTTGATAACCCCGATGCGGGTGGGATTGATCCCGACATGCTCCAGGGTGAGATCCGCCCCGGGTGTAATGGAGGCGGCCACCAGGAAAAACGCCGCAGAAGAGATGTCCGCCGGCACATCAATGAACCCACCCGTGAGGCTGCCACCACCTGCGATGTGGGCGACATCATCATGACGGCTCACCGGGTAACCAAAGGCGGTCAGCATGCGCTCGGTATGATCGCGGGTCGGCGCCGGTTCGCGCACATGGGTCTCGCCGGTAGCATACATGCCGGCCAGCAGCAGACAGGACTTGACCTGAGCACTGGCCATGGGGAGATCATAGTCAATACCGGCAAGAGGCTGCCCTCCACGCACTGTCAGCGGCGGTCGTCCGCCCTCTCCGGTATCGATGACCGCTCCCATCAGCCGAAGCGGATCCGCTACCCGCCCCATCGGACGTCGGTTGAGCGAATCATCTCCGGTCAGTGTGACGTCAAACGCCTGGCCGGCCATGAGCCCTGCAAACAAACGCATGCTGGTCCCGGAATTGCCCAGATACAGCGCCCCCTTTGGCTGTTTCAGTCCGTGCAGGCCAACACCGTGAATGACCACGCGACCGGCCTGAGGGCCTTCGATGGCCACACCCATTTCACGAAAGGCCTGAAGCGTGGCCAGACTGTCCTCGCCTTCAAGAAAGCCCTCTACGGTGGTCACGCCATCTGCCAGTGCGCCCAGCATGATGGAGCGATGCGACATCGACTTGTCGCCGGGGACTCGAATGGTGCCCCTGACCTGACCGCCGGCGCTTGCACGGTACACAACGTTTCTGGTTTCCATGACCTGATAGCTCTTCTGGCTGAGTAATCTGTCGAAATAATGTCGCGCGTGACTCGCGCGGGAAAAGATGCCGAGCATGGCATCGCCGTCGCCACCGGCCACGGCAGCACGCAGTTCGCTGACTCCGGCCTCGAATTCCGAAAGCGCCTGAAGGACCGCTTCCCGATTGGCCAGATAAATGTCGCGCCACATCACCGGGTCACTCCCGGCAATACGGGTAAAATCGCGAAAACCACCAGCGGCGTAGCGAAAGATGTCGAGCCGATCATCCTGACGTGCCAGCGTATCAACCAGTGAAAATGCCAGCAGGTGCGGCAAATGACTGGTACGTGCCAGCACCTCATCGTGACGCTCGACCGTCAAACGCTCGATGTGCGCACCACAGGCCTGCCATAGATGCTCGATACGATGCAGTGCCTGTGGGTCGGTATCCGACTCGGGTGTGAGAATGACACGATGACGTTGATAAAGCGTTGGGTTGGCCGCTTCGACGCCGCTTTTTTCTGCCCCAGCAATGGGATGACCCAGCACCAGCCAGCTCGGCACCCGCCCCAGAGCAGAGCGAATCTGATCACGAATGGCTGACTTGGTACTGCCCACATCGGTCACGACCTGCCCGTGACGGCGCAGCTGACTCAGCTGGGCCATGACCGGCGCAATGGCCATGACCGGCACGGCCAGCACGATCAGTGAGACATGCGGCAAAAATGCCGCCGCGTCCGGACCGCCGTCATCGATCAGCCCCATGCGCCGCCCAAGGGCGACCTCATTGGGGTTAAGATCAACGCCGTAGCAGCGTCCCGCATAGCCGGCAGCGCGCAGGGCCGCCAGCAGCGAACCGCCGATCAACCCCAATCCGATCACCAGAATGCCGGACTCTTCCGACAGTACGCCCGGCGCTCCTGAAATGGCCCGCTCGTTCAAATCACACCCACCGGATAGGATCCCAGTACCCGCACATCGGCAGCCCGCTGACGAACCTCTTCCAACGCAGCCTGTACCCGTGGCTCTTCCTGATGCCCCTTGAAATCAATGAAGAAGACGTAGTTCCAGAGGCCATGCCGTGAAGGCCGGCTTTCAAGACGCGTCATGTCGACATGATGGCGGTGGAAAGGCTCCAGCAGATCATGCAGGGCGCCGGGCTGGTTGCGCATGGCAGCCACCAGTGAGGTCTTGTCTTCACCGCTGGGCGGCACATCGTGGTTGCCGATGATCAAAAAGCGCGTCGAGTTGTCCGGCATGTCCTCGATTTTTTCTTCAAGGCGCTCAAGGCCGTAAAGCCGCGCGGCCATGTCACCGGCGATGGCGGCAGTATGCCATTCGCTCTTGACCCGGCGAGCCGCCTCGGCATTGGAGGATACGGCCACGCGCTCGGCATGCGGATAATGGGCATCAAGCCACTTGCGACACTGTGCCAGTGACTGCGAGTGGGAATAGATGCGGGACACCTTGTCCCGGCGCGTATTGCTACCGACCAGCAGATGGTGATGAATGCGCAGCACCACCTCCCCGCAGATCCGCAGCGAGGTGTCCATGAAGGAGTCCAGCGTGTGATTGACCACGCCCTCGGTCGAGTTCTCGACCGGCACCACGCCATAGTTGGCCGCGCCCGCTTCGACCTCACGAAAGACTTCATCAATGGCCGGCAGCGGTTTGCACACGGCACTGTCACCGAAATGCTTGAGCGCGGCCTGCTGGGTAAAGGTGCCCTCCGGGCCGAGATAGGCAGCACGCACCGGCTTTTCCAGCGCCAGACAGGCCGACATGATTTCCCGAAACAGGCGTGCCATTTCCTCACCGGGCAGCGGGCCCTTGTTGAGCGCCATGATGCGCTTGAGCACCTGGGCTTCGCGTTCGGGACGATAGAACACCGCTTCAGGGTCTTCAGCCAGCTTGACGTGCGCGACCTGCTGGGCGCAGGCGGCACGGTCGCTGATCAGATCAAGAATCTGCTGGTCCAGCGTGTCAATGCGATCACGCAGGGCGCCAAGATCCACGTCCTGATCGTTTTTATCATGAGATGAAAGATGATCCGACATGTGCTCTACCCGTAACGACGCTCGAAATCCTGCATAAAGGCCACCAGTCGATCAACGCCCTCTTCCGGCATGGCGTTATAAAGACTGGCACGCATTCCACCCACGCTGCGATGTCCCTTGAGGGTCAAAAGGCCCGCAGCCTCGGACTCGGTCAGAAACGCCTTGTTGAGCGATTCATCACCAAGCACGAAAGGCACGTTGGTCAGCGAGCGATTGGCGGAGAGGATCGGGTTGGAATAGAAACCGCTGCCATCAATGGCGTCATAAAGCTTTTGCGCCTTGCGACGATTGACCTTCTCGATCGCCTCGACCCCACCCTGTTCCTTGAGCCATTCAAAGACCAGCCCGGACAGATACCAGGCATAGGTGGCCGGCGTATTAAGCATGGAGCCGTTATCGGCAAAGGCCTTCCAGTTCAGCATGGAAGGCGTTTCGCGACGGGCACGATCCAGCAGATCATTACGCACGATCACGATGACAATGCCGGCAGGACCGATGTTTTTCTGCGCCCCGGCATAGATGACACCGAATTTCGAGACGTCTATCGAACGCGACAGGATCGAGGAGGACATGTCACACACCAGGGGCACATCGGCCTGCGGCACGTAATCCATCTGCAACCCGCCGATGGTCTCGTTATCGCAGTAATGCAGATAGGCGGCATCACTGGACAGCGACAGCGCATCCTGACCGGGCGCGGCGGTATAGCCACTGGCTTCGGCCGAGGCGACGACATGCGCCTCGCCCAGATGACGACCTTCCTTCAGGGCCTTCTGCGACCAGATGCCGGTATCCAGGTAGTTGCCGCTTCCCCCCTGTCCCAGCAGGTTGAGAGGCACACATCCGAACTGCTGTGTGGCGCCACCCTGCATGAACAGCACACTGTAATTGTCCGGCACCTGCATCAGCTCACGCAGGTTGGCCTCGGCGCGCTCTGCCACAGCGATGAAGGCCTCACTGCGATGACTCATCTCCATGACGGAAAGGCCACGCCCTTCAAAATCGAGCATCTCATCGCGTGCACGCTCAAGCACGGCGGTGGGCAGCGTGGCGGGGCCGGAACAGAAATTGAAATGTCGGGTCATGTCAGGTCTCGACGGGCTTGAAAAAATAACGGCGCCTTTCCATGAAAGGCGCCGATGGTTCTACTCTTCGCGTGCCGAATCGGCCTCGCCGTCATCGGTGGCATCCGGTGCCTGGTCGGCCCCCTCGCTCAATGCCTCCTCATCCCCGGCGAGCACCTCGTCATCATTTTCCAGCTCGTCATCCTTTTCAAGCTCGTCAAGACGAACCGTGGATACCAGGCTTTCGCCCTTGACGGTACGAATCAGGGTAACGCCCTGGGTGTTACGCGAGCTGATGGAGACCTCACTGACGCGTGTACGGACCAGCGTGCCGCGGTCGGAGATCATCATCATCTCGTCGCTTTCGCCCACCTGGATGGCCGCCACCAGCGCGCCGTTGCGGGCCGTGGTCTGCATGGCGATCACGCCCTGCCCGCCACGTCCACGCAGCGGGAACTCCTCGAGGCGAGTGCGCTTGCCGTAGCCATTGATGGACGCCGTCAGGATATAGCACTGACCTTCGCTGATCTGGCTGGCTTCCACTTCGCTTTCATCGTCGGCGCTTTCATCGATGGTGGTCGTGCTGGGAATGATCAGGCTGATGACGCGAGCGTCGCCCAGCAGGCGCATGCCGCGCACGCCGCGCGCCGTACGGCCCATGGCACGCACATCGTTTTCATCAAAGCGGATTGCCTTGCCGTTGGAGGACAGCAAAATGGCATGATCGCTGCCGGAGGTGATGGCCGCCCCTACCAGACGGTCGCCCTCATCAAGATCAAGGGCAATCAGACCGGCACTGCGCGGACGCGAGAACTGATCCAGCGTGGTGCGCTTGACCGTACCGTTGGCGGTGGCAAAGAAGATATAGCTGTCATCGCGATACTCCTTGACCGGCAGGATCGCCGTAATCCACTCGCCTTCATCCAGCGACAGCAGATTGACCAGCGGACGGCCGCGCGACCCGCGCGAGGCCTGAGGCATTTCATAAACCTTGAGCCAATAGACCTTGCCGCGATCGGAGAAGAGCAGCACGGTGTCATGGGTCGAGGCCACCAGCAGATGCTCTATGACGTCTTCATCCTTCATGCTGGTCGCTGACTTGCCACGTCCACCGCGCTTTTGCGCCTGATAGTCGGACAGCGGCTGAGTCTTGGCATACCCGCTGCGAGAGATGGTAACCACCATGTCCTCGGCCGCGATCAGATCTTCCATCGTGAGATCACGACGGCTGTTCTGGATTTCGGTACGGCGCTCGTCACGATACTGGTCACGAACGGCTTCCAGCTCTTCGCGAATCACTTCCATCAGACGATCGGCCGACGACAGGATGCGGGTCAGCTCGGCGATGGTATCAAGGATGCCCTTGTACTCTTCCAGCAGCTTTTCGGTCTCAAGACCGGTCAGGCGGTGCAGGCGTAGCTCCAGGATGGCCTGTGCCTGACCCGCCGACAGCTGATAGCGGCTGCGATCATCAGAGAGCCCACAGCTCTCCTCGATATCATCAGGCTTGCAGGAGGTCGCGCCGGCACGGTCGAGCATGTCGATGACCTGACCCGGCATCCAGTCGCGCGCAATCAGCTTCTCTTTCGCTTCGGCCGCATTGGGCGAGGCCTTGATCAACTCGATCACTTCATCGATGTTGGAGATGGCGACCGTCAGGCCTTCCAGGATATGGCCACGTTCCCTGGCCTTTCTCAGCTCATACAGCGTGCGACGGGTCACCACTTCGCGGCGATGGCGAATGAAGGCTTCCAGCAGCTGCTTGAGGTTGAGCGTTTTGGGCTGACCGTTTTCCAGCGCTACCACGTTGATGCCGAACACGGTCTCAAGCTGGGTCTGGGAAAAGAGGTTGTTGACGACCACATCGCCGGACTCGCCGCGACGGGTTTCAATAACGACGCGCAGGCCGTCCTTGTCGGACTCGTCACGCAGCTCGGCAATGCCCTCGATGCGCTTTTCCTTGACCAGCTCGGCGATCTTTTCGATCAGACGCGCCTTGTTGACCTGGTAGGGAAGTTCGGTCACGACAATGTGATCACGACCGGTGCGCTCATCGTGCTCGACGGTATGACGCGCCCGCACGTGGATACGTCCGCGACCGGTACGATAGGCATCCAGAATGCCGGCACGACCGTTGATGATCCCGGCGGTCGGGAAGTCCGGCCCCGGAATGTACTCCATCAAATCATCGATGCTGAGCGTATGGTCCTCGATCAGTGCCAGACAGCCCTCGATGACCTCGGTCATGTTGTGCGGCGGCACGTTGGTCGCCATGCCGACAGCGATACCGGAGGCACCGTTGACCAGCAGGTTGGGGACACGCGTTGGCAGCACCTCGGGAATACGCTCGGTGCCGTCGTAGTTGTCGACCCAGTTGACCGTATCCTTTTCCAGATCCGAGAGCAGCTCATGCGACAGACGTGCCATGCGCACTTCGGTGTAACGCATGGCGGCCGCGCTGTCGCCATCAATCGAGCCGAAGTTGCCCTGGCCATCCACCAGCATGTAGCGCATGGAAAAGTCCTGGGCCATACGCACGATGGTGTCATAAACGGCGCTGTCACCATGCGGGTGATACTTACCGATGACATCACCCACGACACGCGCCGATTTCAGATAGGACTTGTTCCAGTCGTTGCGCAGTTCATGCATGGCATACAGCACGCGACGGTGTACCGGCTTGAGTCCATCCCTGACATCGGGCAATGCTCGACCGATGATGACGCTCATCGCGTAATCAAGGTACGACTGCTTCAGCTCGTCCTCGATATTGACTGGCAGAATCTCTCTGGCGATCTCACCCATGGGTCGTCAAATCCTGGTCCTGTTCAAGAAGCCCTGCTGCCTGAACACCCCGGCCACAGGGGCCATAAAGCGTTCAGACGCGAACACCCGTAATGCAATCATGACGCACACATGATTGCGCACGAATGATCCAATTGGTTGGCACCGATTGTACCACAACCCCACCGCTCTCCGGCAGACAGTGATGCAATCCGAACGTGATTTGGCTACCTGCTGACGATGGCCCTGTCAGGCCCGCCATTGAGGGTGGTCATTATCGGATAGTCCAGGAGTATGGGATCAGGCTGCGCAAGCGCTGGCACCCGCGCCTGCCATTCGACATAATGTGCGCCTTCAAGGAAAGGACGCTATGTGGTTCAAGCATTTACAACTTTATCGCCTGCTCGATGAGCAGGACTGGTCACTGGATCAGCTCACACAAGCCCTCGACCCCTGGCGCTTTACGCCGGTCACCGAGACTCAGGCCCGCCGCGTGGGCTGGGCAGCGCCTGCCGGCCGTCATGGCGATCAGCTGGTGCACGAGATTCAGGGTCACCGTCTGATGACGCTGTTGCGTCAGGAGCGTCTGCTGCCGAGTGCGGTGGTCAAGGAAACGCTCGAAGAGCGCGTCGAGGCACTGACGGCGCAGCAGGGTTACCCGCCCGGCCGCAAGGACAAGCTGGCGCTCAAGGAGCGTATTGTCGAGGAGCTGCTGCCGCGCGCCTTCACCCGCACCTCGCGCACGGATCTGTGGTGGGATACCAGACGCCGCTTGATCGGCATCAACGCCTCAAGCGCCAAACGCGCCGAGGAGATCCTCGATGTACTGCGTGAATCGCTCGGCTCGCTCAAGGTGATTCCGCTGGCACCGCAGACCCCGGCAGGGCGCACCATGACCACCTGGCTGACCGACCCGACCACTCGTCCGGAAGGCATGGTACTGGGCGATCAGATCGAGCTTCGCGCCAAGGGCGATGACGGCATTCTTCGTGCCCGCAGCATCGACCCGGATGGCGAGGAAGTGCGCATGTCACTGGATGTGGGCCGTCAGGCCAGCAAGCTGGCGCTGAACATCGAAGAACAGATGACGCTGGTGCTGCAGGAAGACATGTCCATCAAGTCGATCCGCTTTGCCGATGCCGTGCTCAAGGAAATCGACGACACCGACAGCGACGACAATCCCGTTTTGCAGATGGAGACCGAGTTTGCGCTCATGGCCCATGTGCTGGGCGATACTGCCGAGCGGCTGATGCAGTGGCTGGGTGGCGAAGCGACGCCGGCGCCTGCAGCCCCATGAATCAACCGTCTGATGACCCGGAAATCGAGATGACCGCCTCCCCGGACGCGCTACCGCCCGTAGACGACTTCGAGGCCATACGCCCCTACAACGATGATGAGGTCGTTGATACGCTGGCTCGTCTGGTCCGCAATGACGAGTTCATCGACACCATTACGCGCTACCGGCTGCCGAAACTTGCCCGCGTTGCGCCTCGTGTGGCGCGTGCTCTGGCGCGCCACGGGCTCAGACGCGCGGTACGCAACATTCATACGGTCAGTGATTTTCAAAATCACATTTCCCATTACATGGCGCGAATGATCCAGAACACGACCAACACCTTCAGCGTGGAAGGTCTTGAGCATCTGGATCAGCAAAAGGCCTATCTCTTTATCGGCAACCACCGCGATATCGCGCTCGACCCAGCGTTTGTCAACTATGCGCTCTATCACAGCGGGCGCAGCACCGTGCGCATTGCCATCGGTGACAACCTGCTGCAAAAGCCCTATGTGACCGACCTCATGCGGCTCAACAAGAGCTTCATCGTGCCCCGCTCGGCACGAGGAAAGCGGGCGATGCTGGCGGCCTATCAGCAGCTTTCCAACTATATTCGTCACTCGATTGTCGATGACAATCATCCGATTTGGCTGGCACAGCGCGAAGGTCGCGCCAAAAATGGCGTGGATCGCACTGACAGCGCGATCATCAAGATGCTGGGCATGGCCCGACGCATGAAGGACAAGGACGCCTCGGTCAACGACACGATTGCCGAGCTGCGCATCGTGCCTGTCTCCATCAGCTATGAGTTTGATCCCTGCGATCAGCAAAAGGCGCGCGAGCTCAAGGCCCGCAATGATGGCGTGGCGTATGAAAAGATCGCCTACGAAGACATCCTCTCCATCGCCGCCGGCATTACCGGCCACAAGGGACGGGTCAGGCTGGTTTTCGGCACGCCACTGACGGGCGATCAGGACAATTACGACAGTGCCGCTCAGGAGATCGACCGTCAGGTGCTGAACAACTACACGCTCTTCCCAAGCCACTATCTGGCCCTGGAAGCCACCGGGCATGCGCCCGAGCTTGTCGATATCAGCAACATCACCCCGGCCGACCGCCAGGCCTTCAACAAGCGTCTTGAGCAGGTGCCGGAAGATCTACGCCCCTGGTGGCTGTGTCAGTACGCCAATCCGGTGCTCAACCGGGCCGGACGCGACCCACTCTAACCCTCCTGTCTTGACCCGCGGCCTTTCCTGACGCCTGCGCCCTGTTGACAGGGCGCCGGGCAGGAGAGTTTACTTGCGCCAGAAGGTTGGCGTCATCAATACCAGCACGGTCAGGATTTCCAGACGCCCCATCAGCATGCCGATGCTCAACATCCACTTGGCGGCATCCGGCAGCGAGGCAAAGTTGCCTGAAGGACCAATCACGTCCCCCACCCCCGGGCCGACATTGGCAACCGCTGTTGCAGCACCAGACAGTGCCGTCATCAGATCAAGCCCCATCAGCGACAGACCCAGCGCCAGCACCGCCACGGTAAAGAAGAAGAAAAAGGAAAAGGCGATAACGCCGCGGATCTGGTCATCGGTCAGTACGCGCCCGTTATAGCGCTGCACAAAAACACCGTTGGCATGCACCAGATAGCGCAGCTGATTGACCAGCATGATCAGGCCCACCTGGAAGCGAAAAACCTTCATCCCCCCACTGGTCGACCCCGAGCAGCCGCCAACAAAGGTCAGATAGAAAAAGGCCACCACGGACAGCGGGCCCCACATCGTATAATCATCCGAGGCATAGCCGGTGGTGGTCACGACAGACACCACATTGAAGGCCACCTGCGTCAGCGCATCGAAAAACTCCATGCCGCGTACGGTGCGATACAGGGTCAAAAGCGAAATGACCACCACCAGAAGCGCCAGAAGCCCCCTCACCTGCTGATCCTTCCAGAGCACGCCCGACCGTTCGCGCGCCATGCGGATATAAAGCACGAAGGGCAGCGCGCCGGTCAGCATGGAGAGCACGCTGAGCCACAAAATGAGCGGTTTGTCGGCATATTGCCCGAAGGAGGCATCATAGTTGGCAAAGCCCCCCGTGGCGACCGAGGTCATGCCATGCACCACGGCGTCCAGCGGCAGCATGCCGGCCAGCCAGTAGCTGACAATCGAGACGATCGTGAAGCCGACATACACCAGCCCGATCGCCTTGGCGACCGTACCGGCCCGGGGCAGCACCTTGTCCGACCAGTCGGAGGATTCAGTCTGGAACAGTCGCATGCCGCCCACGCGCAGAAAAGGCAATACGGCAATCGCCATCACGATGATCCCGACCCCGCCGACCCACTGCATCAGACCGCGCCAGAGCTTGAGCCCATCGGAAAGGTGTTCAATGCCGACCAGCACGGTCGCCCCGGTCGTGGTAATGGCCGAGACCGATTCAAACACCGCATCGGCCATCGACAGACGCGGCGCGCCGAACTGCATGGGCAGGCTGGAAAAGGCCGACATCACCACCCAGCTGGAAGTGGTCAGAATAAACATCTGCCGGGGGCGCAGCTCGATATGCACCCCCCAGGTCAGCAGAATGAACGTCACGCCGGTGCCAAAGGTCGCGGCAAAGGCCCATAGAAAGGGCCACATCTGCCCGTCGCCTTCCAACGCCAGCAAAAACAGCGGGATCAGCATGAACAGCGACAGGACCAGCAACAGCATGGCCAGAATGCGCAGAATGGGGCCTATTCCGGCCGGATTACGAAAAAGCGGCAGACGCAGCATGCATTGCATCCAGAATGGTCAACAGGTGCGCGCTACTATAGCGGTTAAGGAAAAATGGCGCAGCCGGAAAGGCTTATAAAAACAAAAGCCGGCGCGAGGCCGGCTTTTTAAGAATTACTAGGTTGTTAAACCAGCTGTACAACCCTTGGGACGATATGCCTCAAGAACATCTGTCTTGCAAGTCCAATCACCCTTATCATCCCGCCCCAGAGTGATTTTCTTACCCGTATTTGCACCTGAGATAAAGGTGTAAGTCATATCGACTTTGCCAGGCGCGCCACCTTTGATGTCGTCAATGGAAATATCACCGAGCCGAGTGGTGTCTGTACTATTTTTTACACCAAGGTCTGCTTGTTTTACTGCAGTTCCAGTAAGAACCTTTTCTTCAACAGCAGTCTGATAACCTCGTAGTGACGCTAGCCCGGAAGCCACTTCCGACCTCGCCACATAGTCCTGATAGCGCGGCACGGCAATGGCCGCCAGTACACCGATGATGGCGACCACGATCATCAGCTCGATCAACGTAAAACCACCCTGCCTGCCTGCCATTGACGTGTCCTTCCCGATTGAATGCATATGTTCCTGCCCGGCGAGCAGGATAACGGTATATTGTGCGTTTGATTGTTCATTGACGCAGAGCCTTTAACGACAAAAGCACCGGGAACTTTAGAGAAGGGATCGCCCGCCGATAACATGGGGCAAGTTGCCAATCCCGCTGGCCAAATGGATGTACGTGCATGTCGGACGCCCTCACTCAACTGTCTGCCAACCCCTTGCGCAGCCTCGCCCATCAGCTGGTCGAGGATGGTCTGCTGGAAGCCAATCAGGCGCTGGCACTTGAAGGGCAGGCACACCGCGAAAAGCGCGCACTGCTCAAGCTGATCATCGAAGAGACCGGCATATCGCAGCGCGATGCGATCCAGAGTGCTGGCTGGGCCTTTGGGCTGGGCTGTGTTGACCTGGACGCCATTCCCATCGCCCGTCTGCCACCGCTGCAGGGGTTGCCGGAATCCATGATTCGCCGACTGGGCGTGCTGCCCCTGCTGCGTCAGGAACGCGCGCTGATCGTGGCGGTGGATGACCCCTCTCGCCTGCCAGAGCTCGACGAGCTTCAGTTCGTGATCGGCATGAGCGTGGAAGGCGTTCTGGCACCGGCCGAGCAGTTGGCCGCCAGGCTCGAGCAGTATCTTCAGGTCCATGGCGAAGGCGCACTGGCCCTGCTGGAGGGCCAGAACGCCATCGAGACCCTGGCGCTTGAGGAAGGCGATCTGGTTCTGGATCAGACAGAAGATGCCTCCTTTCAATCCAGCGACGATGCGCCGGTGGTGCGCTTCGTCAAACAGGTCCTGCTGGACGGCATTCGCCGGGGCGCTTCCGACATCCATTTCGAACCATTTGATGAAAGCTTTCGGATTCGCTTTCGGGTTGACGGCATTCTCATGGAGGCCTCTCGCCCGCCAGCACAGCTTCGACAGCGCATCGCCGCTCGCATCAAGGTCATGGCAAAGCTTGATATCTCGGAGCGACGCCTGCCCCAGGATGGTAGCGTGCGCCTGAAACTGTCGACCAAACGTCACGTCGAGTTTCGCGTGAACACCCTGCCAACGCTGTTTGGCGAAAAGATCGTCATGCGCTTGCTGGACCCTGACAGCGCCCGCATGGGCATTGATGCGCTGGGCTTTACGCCCGAGCAGCGCCATGTCTTTGAACAGGCCATCGCCCGGCCGCAGGGCATGATTCTGGCCACCGGGCCGACCGGCAGCGGCAAGACCGTCACACTCTATACCGCGCTTAATCTGCTCAACACCGAGGCGCGCAACATTGCCACCGCCGAGGATCCGGTCGAGATCAAGCTGGAAGGCATCAACCAGGTCAACGTACGCCCCAATATCGGCTTTGATTTCGCCGCTGCCCTGCGCGCCTTTCTGCGTCAGGACCCCGACGTGGTCATGGTGGGCGAAATTCGCGATCTGGAAACCGCCGAAGTCGCCATCAAGGCAGCGCAGACCGGGCATCTGGTGCTGTCGACGCTGCACACCAACTCTGCGGCCGAAACCCTGACCCGACTGGGGAACATGGGCGTGGCAGGGTTCAACATTGCCACCTCCATCAGTCTGATCATCGCCCAGCGGCTGGCGCGCCGACTGTGTGAGCGCTGCCGTCAGCCGGTGACACTGCCCCGCGAAGTGCTCAAGCATCAGGGCCTTGATGACGCGCAGATCGACCAGGCCACGCTGTATCAGGCCGTGGGCTGTGAGCACTGTACTCATGGCTATCGAGGGCGCGTGGGCATATATGAAATGGTGCCCATCTCACCTGCCATGAGTCATCTGATCATGCAGGATGCCGGCGCCATGGCGCTGGCCGAACAGGCAAGGCGCGAAGGACATCATGATCTGCGTCGCAGCGGCCTTCAAAAGGTGCTGACAGGTCTGACCACGCTGGAAGAACTCAACCGGATCATTCAGGAGTAACTGTTGCGATGGCATTTTCTGCCCTGTCAAAACGCTCGGCGGCCTCAGCGGGTCAGGCCATCACCTTTCGGTGGATGGGCAAGAATGGCCGTGGCGAAAGGGTCAGGGGGGAAATGCATGGTGTCAGCGAACATGACATTCGCCGCCAGCTGTCATCACAGGGCATCGTCGTCAGCCGCCTGATCCGCAAGCGCAACCTGCCCGGCATGGGCCATCGCATCAGGGGTGAAGACATCACCCTGTTTGCCCGTCAGATGGCCACCATGATCCGTGCCGGCGTGCCGCTTCTGCAGTCTCTTGAAGCGGTCGCCAACGGCACCAATCGACCGGCGCTGCGCCACTTTATCGAGACCCTCAAGCAGGACGTCTCAAACGGCATGAGCTTTTCCCAGGCACTGGCGGCGCATCCGCGCCATATCGATCAGCTGTTCGTTCATTTGATCGAGGCCGGAGAACAGGCCGGTGCCCTGGACCGCATGCTGGATCGCGTAGCCACCAACAAGGAGCGCCTGGATAATCTCAAGGGGCGCGTACGCAAGGCGCTGTATTATCCTGCCGCCGTGGTGGCCGTGGGCATCGCCGTGACAGCCCTTTTGTTGATCAAGGTCGTGCCACAGTTTGAAAGCATGTTTGCAAGCTTTGGCGCCGAACTGCCGGCCCCGACCCGAATGACCATTGCGCTCTCGGATGCCGCACAGCGTCTCTGGTGGCAGGTACTGCTGGCCACGCTGGCCATCGGTGTTTTCACACGTCGCATGCTGGCACGCTCGCCGGCTCTGGCGTTTCAGGCCAGCCGCCTGGTGCTTAAGCTTCCGGTCATCGGTCCGGTCATTGAAAGGGCAGCCATTGCGCGATTTTCAAGAACGCTTGCGACCACCTTTGCTGCCGGCGTGCCCCTGATGTCAGCCCTGGAAACAGCAGGCGGCGTCTGCGGTAACCTGGTGTTTGAGCAGGCCATTGACCGTGTGCGCCAAGACGTCAGTACCGGTCAGCAGCTCAATTTTGCCATGCGCACCACGGGACTTTTTACGCCCATGGCGCTTCAGATGGTGGCCATCGGCGAGGAGTCCGGCGCGCTGGAGGCCATGCTCAACCGCGTGGCCGATTTTTACGATGCCGAGGTCGAAAGCCGGGTCGATACCCTGACCACCCTGATGGAACCTCTGATCATTGTGGTGCTCGGCTCGCTGGTGGGCGGCGTGGTGGTCTCGATGTACCTGCCCGTCTTTGACCTTGGCAGCGCCATATAGGAATCTCGACATGACTCCGCTGACCGACCCCTTTTTACTGTGTCTTGTGGCACTGTTGGCGCTGACACTGGGCAGTTTTCTCAACGTGGTGATTGCTCGCCTGCCCGTCATGCTGTCACAGCAGTGGACTCAAGAGGCACGTCAGACGCTTGCGCTGACACCACCGGCGCAAAAGCGCTGCAATCTGCTCGTCCCGCGCTCTCGCTGCCCTGGATGTGACACGCCCATTGCCTGGCATGACAACATCCCGCTAGTGGGCTATCTAAAACGCCGGGGGCGCTGCGCGCAGTGTCGATGCGCCATCAGCGTGCAGTATCCACTGGTCGAGGCAGCAAGCATGGCACTGGTGCTCTGGGTGACATGGCACCATGGCCTGACACTGGACACACTGGCGATGGCGCTTGCCTGTCTGACACTGCTGGCGCTGGCCGTCATCGACTGGCGCACCATGCTGCTGCCGGACGTGCTTACCCTGCCTCTGCTATGGGGCGGCCTGTTGTATCAGCTGATCAGCCACCCTGACAGACTGACCGAGTCCGTCATTGGCGCGATGGCCGGTTATGGTGTTGCCTGGGGGTTTTACTGGCTTTTTCGCCTTGCGACGGGCCGAGAAGG
Source organism: Kushneria sp. Sum13 (assembly GCF_052692355.1). NCBI lineage: Bacteria > Pseudomonadati > Pseudomonadota > Gammaproteobacteria > Oceanospirillales > Halomonadaceae > Kushneria > Kushneria sp. Sum13. The sequence continues at coordinate 1,411,595 of NZ_CP199847.1, read as the reverse complement.
TCTGGGCCGTGGGGATTTCAAGCTGCTGGCCGCCCTGGGGACCTGGTGTGGCTGGATGTCCCTGCCGCTGATTCTGGTGCTCTCGGCGACCACGGGTGCCGTGATCGGCATCATGATTCAGCTGGTCATTCCGCGTCTGCGAGGCACGCCAATGCCTTTCGGGCCCTTTCTGAGTGCGGCCGGCATGCTGATACTGCTGGGAGGTGACAGGGTCATTGCGCTGTATTACAACATCATTGGCCTTGCGATCTAGCTTCTATTCATTTTCGCCTTCGGGCATCACAACGCTTATCTTTGGGAGCTCTCATGTTGATTATCGGCCTGACCGGCGGTATTGCCGCCGGCAAGACCACCATCGCCGAAGCCTTCGCCAGGCGCGGCGCGGCATGGGTCGATGTGGATCATCTGGCCCGCGAGGTCGTCATGCCCGGTGAACCGGCGCTGGCCGACATCCGCGCGCGCTTTGGCGACGCCATCATGACCGAACAGGGCGAGCTGAATCGGGCTGCCCTGCGCCAGATCATTTTCGATGACGCTCAGGCGCGTCAGGACCTTGAGGCCATCACGCACCCCCGCATTCGCGAAAGGCTGATTCAGCGCCTTGAGACGCTGTCCGGGCCGTATGCCCTGCTGGTCTCGCCGCTGCTGCTGGAAACCGATCAGCATCAGCTGGTGAACCGGATTCTGGTGATCGATGTGCCCCCCGAGGAGCAGATCAGAAGGACCTGCGAGCGTGATGGCGTGTCCGAGGCGCAGGCGCGCGCCATTGTGGACGCCCAGATGTCACGCAATCGACGACTTGCCAGCGCCGACGACGTTATCGACAATGTCGGCAGCTTTCACGTGGTCGATGCCCGAATCGAGCGTCTCGATCTTTTTTACCGCCAGCTTGCCAGTCAGTACAACGCCCCATGAGTGATGATAAACAGACACCTGTCGTACCCTGCCCCCAGTGCGGCAAGCGACTTTACTGGACCAGTGACAATCCCTGGCGCCCGTTTTGTTCCAAACGCTGCAAGATGATCGACCTGGGCGCCTGGGCGGATGAATCGCACCGCATTGCCGGAGAGCCAGCCATGGATGATGCAAGTCTTGATGAGCTCATGAACCGCATCGAACGCGGCGATCCATAGCGCCAGGCGCTCAATGGTTGTGGCACCTCTGCAGGCCATGAATAAAAAAAGGGCCACCCCAATGGGGTGGCCCTTTTGTCTGTCGAATGTGCTGGCCTAGCGCCAGAATTCACGAATCGAGGCAATTCCCTGCGCGCCCACGGCACGGGCCCGGTCACCGTCATCGCGGGAAGTGCCGCCCAAGGCATACACCGGCATGGTTACTTCTTCGACCATCTGTTGCAGGTCATGCCAGCCAATGGTCACCGCGCCCGGATGACTGGGCGTTTCTCGTACCGGCGACAGCGTTGCGAAATCACAGCCCAGTCGCTGGGCCTGAGCCAGCTGCTCATCGTTATGAGTGGAGGCTGCCAGCCACTTGCCTTCCTCTATGGGACGATGCGTCAGCGCCATCAGCTCACGGCTGGGCAGGTGCAGACCGTCAGCATTCACGGCCCTGAACGTCTCCAGAGAGCAATTGAGCACCAGTGACGCACCGTGCTCGCGACATGTGGCCAGCGCCCGTTCGGCGCGCGCTCGGTAAGCGCTTTCTTCCAGATCATGGGCGCGCAGCTGCACCAGCTTGATGCCATCTTCCACCAGTGCCCGCTCGAGCTTGCGGTCAAATTCATCTTCATCGCTGGCTTCCCCCGTGATCAGATAATCATGGGGCAGGGTCACGGCACGAATGATGGGGCCATTGGCGGCCGGGAAGGCGTAACGGCCGAAATCATCCGGACTGACCCAGCGTACGGCCTGCCCTTCACGCCCCCAGGGCTCGCCCTCGAAATCATGGGTTTCCCACACGTCGAGCAGGATGTGCTTGTCGGGATACTCGTGATGCACGCGAATCAGCGGCTGAGCGCGCTGAATGCTGATGCCCAGCTCTTCGCGCAGCTCACGACGCAGTGCTTCAAGCCCGGTTTCATACGGGGCCAGCTTACCACCGGGGAATTCCCACAGTCCGCCCTGATCGGCAATCGATGGCCGCCGTGCAATCAGCACCTGGCCCTGATCGTTGAAAATGGCCGCAGCGGCGACATGTACCCTTCTTTTCGGCATGCTGGCATGACCTTTCATGATGCGTGAATATCAATCGGTAAAGGGGATGGCACAATCCTGCCATCCCGAAACGTAGTAGCGACAGTGCCCCTGACGCGCGTCAGCTGCGGTAGTCGGCATTGATGGAGACGTAATCGTGGGAGAGATCCGATGTCCAGACCTGCTCTCTCGCCGTGCCCCGTCCCAGATGGATCGTGATGTTGATCTCTTCTTCTGCCATGACGGCGGCACCAGCCTCCTCGCGATACTCCTGCGCGCGCCCGCCCTGACGTGCAATGGTGACACCATTGATCCCGATCGCGACCTGGCTGACATCAAAGTCCTCGATGGGCACCTTGCCGACCGCCATTAACAGACGCCCCCAGTTGGCATCGCTGGCATAGAGCGCGGTCTTGACCAGCGGCGAATGCGCCACGCTGAACGCGACTGCCAGCGCCTCTTCGTTACTGGCCGCCTCTTCAATGGTGACCGTGACAAACTTGGTGGCGCCTTCGCCATCACGCACGATGGCCTGGGCCAGTGTCAGCAACACCTCGTCAAGCGCGTGGGCGAACTGTTCCAGCGCCTCATCGCCATCAATCGTCACTCCGTGTCCCGTTGCGACCAGCGTGCAGGCATCGTTGGTGGACGTGTCGGAATCGATGGTGATGCGATTGAAGCTTTTATTGACGCTTTCGCGCAGCAGGGTATGCAGCGTGTCGTGAGCAATGGCGGCATCGGTCGCCACAAAGGCCAGCATGGTGGCCATGTTGGGGCAGATCATGCCGGCCCCCTTGGAAATGCCGTTAATGGTGACCGGCTGTCCCTTGATCATGATCGTGCGCGTAGCCCCCTTGGGGCGCGTATCGGTGGTCATGATGCCTTCGGCCGCGGCCTGCCACTGCTCGGCATCCAGCGACGCCAGCGCCTCATCCAGACCACCCCGAATCCGCTCGACCGGCAACGGCTCTCCAATCACCCCTGTTGAAAAGGGCAGTACCCGTTCCGGCAGCTGACCGGTGCGCTCGGCGAGTGCAGCACAGCAGGCCAGCGCATCCTGCATGCCTGACTCACCGGTACCGGCATTGGCATTGCCGGTATTGATCAACAGATAACGCGGTGCACCGTCTGCAAGATGGCGCCGCGCCACATGTACCGGTGCCGCGCAAAAGGCGTTGCGCGTGAAGGTAGCGGCCACATGACTGCCTTCAGCCAGTTCAAAAATGACCAGATCACGACGATCTGCCTTCTTGATGCCGGCCCGGGCAGTGCCCAGTCGCAGCCCTTCGATGCGAGGCATATCGGGAAAATGCGCTTTACCTACGGCCATGACCACTCCCCTGTGCTGTTCCTGTGGCCTGCCCGGCGCCTGTACGGTCACCGGGCAGTGCGGGTACATCAAAGATTATTGATCGAGACTGCCGTGACAGTGCTTGTACTTCTTGCCGGATCCACACGGGCAAAGGTCATTACGACCAACCTTCGGCTCGTCACGACGCACGGTCGGGTTCTGCACGGCTTCAGCCGCAGCAACCGCCTCTTCGCTGATCTCGGGCGCCGGCACATCTTCATGAGCAACATCGGTACGTGTCATCTCGCTGGCTTGCTGTTCACGCTGTAGATGTTCACGGCGCTCACGCTCAAGCATTTCCGGATCCGCCTGCTGACGGATTTGAACATGGCTGAGGATGCGCACGACATCGGATTTGATGTTGTGCAAAAGCGTCTGGAACAGCTCGAAGGATTCGCGCTTGTATTCCTGCTTGGGGTTTTTCTGGGCGTAACCGCGCAGGTGAATGCCGCGACGAAGATGGTCCATCGACTGCAGATGTTCCTTCCAGCGGGTATCGAGCACCTGAAGCATGACCTGCTTTTCAAAGCGGCGCATGGTCTCGTCGCCCACGGACGCTTCCTTCGCCTCCCAGGCCTGGCGAAGCTGCTCGTGCAGTCGCTCGCGCAGCATCTCTTCGTGGAAGCCTTCATCGTCACGCGCCCAGGCAACGACCGGAGCATCAAGATTGAATTCCTGACGCAGATGCTCTTCAAGTCCGGGCAGATCCCACTGCTCGGCCAGGCTCTGAGGCGGCACATAGCTTGAGATGGCGTAATCGAGCATCTCGACACGCAGGCCCTGAACGTTGTCGGAAACGTCGTCGGAGGCCAGGATCTCGTCTCGCTGATCATAGACAACGCGACGCTGGTCGTTGGCCACATCATCGTACTCCAGCAGCTGCTTTCGCATGTCGAAGTTGCGACCTTCCACCTTGCGCTGAGCACGCTCGACGGCATTGCTGACCATCTTGTGCTCAATGGCCTCGCCCTTCTCGAGACCCAGAACGCCCATCATTTTCTGGACGCGCTCGGAGCCAAACAGACGCATCAGGTTATCTTCCAGCGACAGGAAAAACCGGGTTGAGCCCGGGTCGCCCTGGCGGCCGGAACGCCCGCGCAGCTGATTATCGATACGGCGCGACTCGTGACGCTCGGTGCCGATGACATGCAGACCGCCGGCCTCGATAACCGCATCGTGACGCTTTTTCCATTCAGCCTTGACCGCCTCGATGGCGGCATCGCTCGGGCTATCCAGTGCGGCGACCTCGGACTCCCAGTTACCGCCCAGCATGATGTCGGTACCGCGACCGGCCATGTTGGTGGCAATGGTGACCGCCGCCGGACGCCCGGCCTGAGCAATGATTTCCGCTTCACGATCATGCTGCTTGGCATTGAGAACGTTATGGGCAAGCTGCTGCTTGCGCATCATCTCGGAGAGCACTTCGGAGCTTTCGATCGATGCTGTACCGACCAGCACCGGCCTGCCTTCGGCCTGCTTCACCTTGATGTCTTCGATGATGGCCTCGAACTTCTCGTGAGTCGTCATGAAGACCAGATCGTTGAGATCCTTTCGCGCCCTTGGCTTGTTGGTCGGTATCACCAGAACGTCGAGATCGTAAATCTCACGGAACTCGAAGGCTTCGGTATCGGCCGTGCCGGTCATCCCGGAAAGCTTGTCGTAGAGACGGAAATAGTTCTGGAAGGTGGTAGAGGCCAGGGTCTGGCTTTCCTTCTGGACTTCCACGTTCTCCTTGGCTTCAACCGCCTGATGGAGACCTTCCGACCAGCGACGACCGTGCATGGTACGACCGGTATGCTCATCGACGATGATGACCTCACCCTTGGCCACCACATAATCCACATCGCGATGGAAAAGATGCTTGGCCCTCAGCGCAGCGCCTACGTGATGCAAAAGCCCCAGGTTGTGTGCGGCGTACAGGGAGTCTTCATCCGGCAGGAGACTGGCCTGGCGCAGAAGGTTTTCAATCTCGTTGTGCCCGCGCTCGGTCAGCTCGATCTGCTTTTGCTTCTCATCGATGACGAAATCGCCGGTTTCAGGATCTTCCGGATCCTCGCTGGGGACCAGCGGTGCGACCAGCTGATGAATGGTGCGATAGATATCGACGTTTTCATCCACCGGACCTGAAATGATCAGCGGCGTGCGCGCTTCATCGATCAGGATCGAATCCACTTCGTCGATAATGGCGTAATTGAGCCTGCGCTGGACCTTGTCGGCCTGAGAGAAGGCCATGTTGTCGCGCAGGTAGTCAAAGCCGTATTCGTTGTTGGTGCCGTAGGTGATATCGCAGGCATAGGCGTTGCGCTTGTCGCGCGGCTGCTGGCCCGCGTAGATAACGCCCACGGACAGACCCAGAAATTCATACAGCGGGCGCATCCAGTCCGCATCACGACGCGCCAGATAATCGTTGACCGTGACCACGTGAACGCCCAGCCCCGGCAGCGCATTGAGGTAAACGGCAAGCGTTGCCACCAGCGTCTTGCCCTCGCCGGTTTTCATCTCGGCAATCCGGCCTTCATTGAGGGCCATGCCGCCAATCATCTGGACATCGAACTGACGCATGCCCATCACACGTTTGGTGGCCTCGCGAACGGTGGCAAAGGCTTCGGGCAACAATTTTTCAAGCGTCTCGCCGTTGGCAAGCCGCTCGCGCAACACGATGGTCTGCTGCTGGAGCGCGCTGTCGTCAAGGGCGCTAATGGACTCTTCCAGCGCGTTGATCCGGGTAACGATCTTGCGCAGGCGTCTGATTTCACGGTCGTTCTTGCTGCCGACCATTTTTCGTAACAGCGTATTCAGCATCTCTTTATCCTGTGTCGTCGTGTCATGTCGTTAAAAAGGGCAATGACACGTCGAAGGCGGGCCTCGTCGCGATAGCACATCATGGCCTGTCGGCATGCCAAGCCAGGGCCGCACAGGCAATACCGCACGTACAACATCAAACAGCGTCACCGGCAGACACCAGACGCGCAGCACCAGACGCCTGAGACGATAACGGCGACGCGACTCGGCGCGAATATGTTCTGGCGAATGGAAACAGATTCGGATCAGCTGGGCAGCCGTGCCATCAAGGCGAGCATCGGCCATACCGATCGGCAAAAGGCAGCCAATCAGAATGCCGGCCAGCCACCATCGAGTCCTGAAGCCCCGTGGCAGGCGGAATGTGCGAGCGGGATGGGTCATGCTGTCAATCTGAGGATCAGCCGTGATAAATTGGCGCTATCCTTAATGATCGCGCGGCAGGGCCATGAGTATAAAGGGTAAAGGAGTACGCGCCCAGCCCGTGGGGCAATTGTTACGCACCCGAGGCGCTCTGGCACCTCTGATTCATACTGCAGGCGTGCTTCTTGAAGCGCAGGAGCATCTTCTTGCAACGCTGCCTGACGAGCTGAAGGATCATGTCCGTGTTGGTGGCTATCATGATGGTCATCTGACGCTGATGACAGATCGTGCCGTATGGCTGACCTGGCTGCGTTTTGAGCGCCAGCGTCTTTTAACCCTGCTGCGACAGCTTCCCGCCTTTCAAGAGCTTGAAGGCCTGACCTTCAAGGTGCGCCCCATTCGGCCCACCTATGTGCCGCATGAACGAGCCCGCGAGCTTCCTGAAGCTGCAGCTGATCAGCTTCGCGAATGCGCTCGTGACACTACCAGCTCTCGCCTTAAAAAATCACTGGAGCGTCTGGCATCGCATGCCGGTCACGACAGCGAATAGAAGTTGTTGATTCAGAGAGCACTGCCAACAAAAAAGGCACCGATCAATGATCGATGCCTTTTTATGCTGTTGATGTTCCTGCCGATGTACCCCGGAGGCTACATGGCCATCGCTGGCTCGGAGTAGGAAATCGGTGAGGCTTCACGGTCTTCGAAGGTCACGATTTCAAAGGCTTCCTGATGCTGAAGCAGCGCGCGTACCAGCTGATTATTGAGCCCGTGCCCGGACTTGTAACCACGGAACTCGCCGATCAGGCTGTAGCCAAGCTGGTAAAGATCGCCGATGGCATCAAGCACCTTGTGGCGCACGAACTCATCTTCGTAACGCAGACCATCCTCGTTCAGGATACGGTACTCGTCGACGACGATCGCATTGTCGAGGCTGCCGCCCAGCGCCAGATTCTGTGAACGCAGGAACTCGATATCGCGCATGAAGCCAAAGGTACGGGCGCGACTGACTTCCTTCACAAACGAGGTCGTTGAGAAATCAACGCTTGTCGTCTGCTTCTGATTGGCAAAAACAGGATGATCAAAATCAATGGCGAAGCTGACCTTGAAGCCATCATGCGGCAGGAAGGTGGCATACTTGTCGCCGTCCTTGACCGTCAGCTCCTGCTTGATACGAATAAACTTCTTGGCCGCTTCCTGCTCGGCAATACCTGCCGATTGAATCAGGAAAACGAACGGACCGGCGCTGCCATCCATGATGGGCACTTCCGGCTCGCTGAGATCAACGAAGGCATTGTCGATGCCCAGACCGGCAAAGGCCGACATCAGGTGCTCGACCGTGGAGACACGCACATCGCCAACAGCGACGGCTGTGCACATGGTCGTAAAGTGGACATTTTCCGGGTGGGCGGGGATACGAACGACCGGGTCAAGATCGGTACGTACAAACACGATCCCGGTGTTGGCCGGAGCCGGACGCAGTGTCAGGTAAACCTTTTTACCCGAATGCAGACCAACGCCTGTCGCGCGAATGGTGTTCTGTAGTGTTCTTTGACGGATCATAGTCTGGGCTACCAGGCAGGAAACATTCAAACAGTTGTTTATATGGTAACAGTTCCCTTGGGGCTCGACAACGAACAGTGTTCGATTAGTCGATTTTTATATTGTTATTACCATCATAAAATTCGGCGGCCCCGAAGGACCGCCCAATTAAGTCAGTCTGCCTGGCGGCGCAAAAACGCCGGAATGTCCAGATAGTCGTCCATTTCCTGCGACTTTTGACGACGCTCACGAGATTCGCGAGACGCCTTCTGCTGTTCCTTTTCCTTCTCTTTTTCACGCGCAGATGCTGCCTGCTGGCGTGAAACGGCCGGCTGGCGCGCCATGCGACGGTAGTCAGCCTGGTCACTGCGAGACGTTTGCGTCTGACGCGGTGTCGCCTTTTCCACACGACCATCAAGGCCTGCTGCCACAACAGTCACGCGCAGGTCGTCGGTCATTTCCATATCGATGGCGGTACCCACCACGATAGTTGCATCCTGAGAAGCAAACTCCTGGACCGTGGCACCGACATCGTTGAACTCGCCGATAGAAAGATCCGGACCGGCCGTAATGTTGACCAGAATGCCGCGCGCGCCGTTGAGATCGATATCCTCCAGCAGCGGGCTGCGGATAGCCTTTTCGGCCGCTTCACGAGCACGGTTTTCACCCATCGCCGTGCCGGTACCCATCATGGCCATGCCCATTTCGGACATCACCGTGCGAACGTCTGCAAAGTCGACGTTGATGATACCAGGGCTGGTGATCAGCTCCGCGATGCCCTGTACGGCACCCAGAAGCACATCATTGGCAGCACTGAAAGCCGTCAGCAGGCTGGCATTCTTGCCCAGGACCGTCAGAAGCTTTTCATTCGGAATGGTGATCAGGGAGTCGACATGCTCGGAAAGTTCTTTCATCCCTTCTTCGGCCGCACGCTGGCGCTTGGGACCTTCGAACGGGAACGGGCGGGTGACCACGGCCACGGTCAGAATGCCCAGCTCCTTGGCCACCTGTGCCACGACCGGTGCACCGCCGGTGCCTGTACCACCACCCATGCCGGCAGTGATGAACACCATATCGGCACCCTGCAAAAGCTCGGCAATGCGCTCGCGGTCTTCCATGGCGGCCTGACGGCCGACTTCCGGGTTTGCCCCGGCGCCCAATCCCTTGGTAATTTCACTGCCCAGTTGCAAAACGGTCTTGGCAGCAACTCTCTTTAGCGCCTGCGCATCGGTATTCGCGCAGATGAATTCAACGCCTTCGATATTGCTTTCGACCATGTGATTGACAGCGTTGCCGCCGCCACCACCTACGCCGATTACCTTGATTACCGCGCTGCTGGATGGCGCATTGTCTACAAGCTCAAACATAACCCCGTCTCCTGGACCGCCAAGGCAGTCCTGTCAGAAATTTCCTTTTAACCAGCCCTTGATCCGCGTAATGGTTGAGGAGAGCCGCTCGTTGTCCTGGCGCTCGGACTGGTAACGTCTTGGCTGCTCATCCCGGCGGGGTTGGGCCGTAGATCGCGAGTAGCGAGAATTCTTCATGCCGTAGAGTAACAAACCAACGCCGGTCGAATAAATTGGATTGCGCACGACATCTGCCAGCCCTCGCACATTCTGCGGACAGGCAATGCGTACCGGCATATGGAATATTTCTTCTGCCAGCTCCCCCACCCCTTCCATTCTTGAGGTGCCGCCTGTCAATACGATACCGGCGGCCACCAGATCTTCATACCCGCTGCGCCGAAGTTCCTCACGCACCAGGGTAAAAAGCTCTTCATAGCGAGGCTCTACCACCTCGGCCAGATGTTGTCTGGAAAGATCACGTGCCGGCCGATCACCGACACTGGGCACCTTGATCATTTCATCGCTGGATGCCAGCTGTGTCAGCGCGCAGGCATATTTGACCTTGATATCCTCGGCATACTGGGTCGGCGTACGCAGTGCCATGGCAATGTCATTGGTGACCTGATCGCCGGCAATGGGAATAACCGCAGTATGACGTATGGCGCCTTCGGTAAAGACGGCAATATCGGTCGTGCCGCCGCCGATATCCACCATGCAGACCCCCAGCTCACGCTCATCCTCGGTCAGGACGGCATAGCTTGAAGCCAGCTGTTCCAAAATGATGTCATCGACTTCCAGACCGCAGCGACGTACACACTTTTCGATATTCTGAACGGCGTTGAGTGCCGCTGTCACTAGATGCACCCGCGCTTCAAGACGCACTCCCGACATGCCCAGCGGCTCACGGATACCTTCCTGGGTATCGATGGCATATTCCTGCGGCAATACGTGCAGGATTCGCTGACCTTCGGAAATGGCACGTGCTCGGGCGGAATCAATGACACGATCAATATCGGACGGCGCCACTTCACGTTCCTTGATGGCCACAACCCCATCGGAATTCATGGAGCTGATATGGCTACCGGCAATACCGACATAGACAGAATGAATGTCACATCCTGCCATGAGTTCGGCTTCTTCCACCGCGCGCTGAATCGACTGCACCGTGGATTCAATATTGATGACCACCCCTTTTTTCATGCCATGGGAGGGGTGAGAGCCGATGCCGGCAATCTCTATGCCGCCGTCATCGGTGGGTTGTCCAACAATGGCCACAACCTTGGATGTTCCGATATCCAGCCCGACTACCATATTGGAAGCGTTGGTTTCTCCTGCCATAGGTCGGGCCTACTCCCTGATCAACCTGTTAATACGCACAATTATCTCAATCGCATTCAATTAAAAAAGAAACTGGCGTAATTACGCGTTAATAATACTGAAAAGACTTACCGAGAATACGGTGATTTTAAAGCGAAAGAAATACCCATTTCCCTTCAGGAGCCGTGTTTTTACGCAACTTAACGAGAACGTTCCATTTATCCATCCGAATTATCATTTTCAGGGTCATTTTCGCCGTGCCATGCCACTGAAACCCCGTTTGGATAACGCAAATCAATATAACGGATATCGTCACGACTTGCGGAAAGTCCACGCTGCCATGCGGTAATAAAACGCTCGAGTCGCATGTCCAGATCCGTTCGCCCGAGCATGATCCAGAAATTATTATCGAGCTGTACACGCCAGGCACCACGAGGTTCAAGTCGCAGCTGGGTAATGGTCATGTTCAAATGCGCAAACTGCTTTTTCAGAGCATCATAGTAGGCAAGCACTTCGGGACCACTGCCCTGCGGGCCTGCCAGCCATGGTTTGGTACCGACATTTTTAATGGGGCCGGCGGCAAAGGGCTCGCCCTGAGCGTTGAGCAATGAGCCATCGTTCCACCATGCCACGGGGCGCTGTTCGTAGAGCTCAAATGTCAGCGCGTTCGGCCACCGCCTTGAAAGGCGAACATCCTTGAGCCAGGGCACCTGTAGTGCTTCGTTGCGCAGCTGGCCAATATCCACGGATAGCCAGCTTTCTCCTGCGATCAGCGGCGAGAGCTGATCCTGCAGATAGGCGGCGTTGACATATTCCAGATCGCCTCTGATGGACACATGCTCAATGGGCTTGTCCAGCCATATCCAGAGCGTGCGACCGCCTGCCACCAGCAGTGCCACGATAAGAATCAGCCCCAGCAGGCGATTGGAAGTTGCCGTTGTCATTGCACGCCCTGCCCCAGATAACAGGCTTTGGAAACCCCGGTCATTACAGGGCAACTCCATCGAGTCTGAGTTCGCTATGGGCCAGCGCAATGCTGATACCGCCAATATCGCCGGCACCCTGCGTGATCAGAATGTCATTGTCATCGAGCACGTTGTTCAATATGTCCGCAAGGGCCTCACGACTTTCGACAAAAAGCGGCGAGGTCTGCCCGCGCTGACGAATGGACCCTGCCAGCGCACGCGAGTCGGCGCCTGTAATGGGCGCTTCACCCGCACTGTAGACATCAAGAAGCAGAAGCTGATCGACCCCTGACAGCACCCGCACGAAATCCTCATAAAGGTCATGGGTTCGGGAATAGCGATGCGGCTGATAGATCATGACCAGCCTTCGGTCCGGCCAGCCTTCGCGGACCGCACGAATGACCATCTCCACTTCGCGCGGGTGATGGCCATAGTCGTCCACCAGCATGACCGGCAGGCCATTGTCACCACTGTCAGGCAGTCGGTAGTGGCCCTGAACCTGAAAACGACGCCCGACGCCTGCAAACCCTGCCAGCGCCTGGACAATCGAGGCGTCGCTTACGCCGGCGTCCGTGGCAACTGCAATAGCGGCCATGGCATTAAGCGCATTATGCCGCCCGGGCATGGCGAGTCGAACGTTGATGGCATCATGTGGCGCAGGTCGACACGCTATAAAGGAGACGGTGTCGCCCTTTTGAGAGAAATCGGTAATCCGGTAATCGGCTTCCTCGTCGAAGCCGTAGGTGACGAACTGACGCTGAATTCTGGGCAACAGCTCACGCACGACCGGATCATCAAGGCAGACAATGGCCAGACCGTAAAAGGGTAGGTTATGCAGGAATTCGATAAAGGTATCCTGCAATCGCCCGAAGTCCCCTTCATAGGTCGCCATGTGATCGGCATCAATGTTGGTCACGATGGACGTCATGGGCTGAAGGTGCAGAAAGGAAGCGTCGGATTCGTCCGCCTCGGCCACCAGGTACTCGCCCTCCCCCAGCTTGGCGTTGCTGCCGGCACTGGTCAGGCGACCGCCGATCACGAACGTGGGATCAAGACCGCCTTCGGCCAGCAGCGTTGCCGTAAGACTGGTCGTGGTGGTCTTGCCATGAGTGCCTGCCACGGCGATGCCGTGACGAAAGCGCATCAGCTCGGCCAGCATTTCGGCACGACGCACCACCGGCACCCGATGTTCGCGCGCTGTCATGACTTCAGGGTTGGTCGGGTCCACGGCACTGGAGACCACCACCACGTCAGCATCACGCACGTTATCGCCATGATGACCTATGGCCACGCGAATGCCGCACTGTCGTAGATGCGCCACGACCTGGGACTCGCGCAGGTCACTGCCGCTGACGCAAAACCCCTGATTGGCCAGCACTTCGGCAATACCGCACATGCCGGAGCCACCAATACCCACAAAATGAATACAACGTATACGACGCATCCCGCTGCGTGCCTGCACCTGATTACTCAAAACCTGTCTCCATACAGCCCTGGGCCATGATGTCGGTCGCCTCCAGCTGCGCCACGCTTCTGGCACACCGTCCCATTTCCAGCAGCCGATGCGCATCCAGCAATTCGGCAAGCGTATCGCTCAATGTCTGCACGCTCATCTGCGTCTGGGGAATCAACTGCGCCGCACCGGCCTTGACCAGATAGTTTGCATTGATGGTCTGGTGATCATCCACGGCGTGTGGAAACGGCACCAGAATCGATGCCCTGCCCGCCGCGGCCAGCTCGGTCACTGTCAGCGCACCGCTGCGACAGACCACCAGATCAGCCCATTCATAGGCCTGTGCCATGTCACCAATAAAATCGGAGACGTTTGCCTCGACACCGGCCGCCTGGTAGGCAGCCACTGTCGCGGCATCCTTGTTTTTCCCGGCCTGATGGCGCACATCGGGTCGGGCCTCGACCGCCATCAGACCCAGCGCTGCGGGAACCCGCTCATTGAGCACCTGCGCCCCCAGCGACCCGCCAACGACCAGCAGTCTGAGCGGACGTCCCGTCAGCATTTCTGCGTCACGAGGGACCGCACCGATATCGGCAATCTCCTGACGTACGGGATTGCCGATCACGACCGGATGGCGCGCCTCGTCAAAGGCGCCCGGAAAAGCGGCATAAACGCGTCGAGCCAGGCGGGCCAGCGCCTTGTTGGTCATCCCCGGCAGCGCATTCTGTTCGTGAATGACCAGCGGCCTTTTCATCAGCCAGGCGGCCAGCCCGCCAGGACCGCTGGCAAAACCGCCCAGCCCGACCACCAGCGAGGCATCCAGTGATCTGATGATCCGGCGCGCCTGAGCGACGGCCTTCCACAGTCGCCAGGGCGCCTTGAGCCAGCCCAGCGTCCCGTTACCGCGCAGCCCGACGATCGATACATGATGCAGCGGGATACCGGCTTCGGGCACCAGCGTGTTTTCAATGCCACGCGGCGTGCCCAGCCAGTGTATCTCGACGCCTCGGGCCTGCAGCGCACGCGCCAGAGAGAGCGCGGGTACGACGTGACCGCCGGTGCCCCCGGCCATGATCAGAGCCCTTTTGGGCCGCGCGATCATGCCGGCACCTCCGCAGCTTCACTGCGAGAACGCTTGCGGGCAGCGCGACGACGGCCCCGTGTTTCACCATCGACCCGCAACAGCACGCCGACCATGGCACCACTGACCATCAGACTCGAGCCACCATAGCTCAAAAGCGGCAGCGTCAGCCCCTTGGTGGGCAAGAGTCCGGCATTGACCGCCACATTGATAAAGGACTGCGACGCAAAAATGATGCCTATTCCGTAGCAGACATAGGCTGCAAAGAGATGGCCACTTTCCTCGGCATTACGGCCGATGCGAAAACAGCGATACACCAGAATGGCAAAGAGTGCGACCGCACCCACGGCGCCCAGCATGCCCAGCTCTTCTGCCAGCACTGAAAACACGAAGTCGGTATGCGCCTCGGGCAGATAAAAGAGTTTCTGCACACTATTGCCAAGCCCCAGCCCGCTCCAGCCACCGCGCCCGAAAGCGATCAGGGCCTGGGTCAGCTGATACCCCGAACCATACTGGTTGGCCCATGGATCAAGAAAGCTGGAGATACGGGCAAGACGATAGGGTTCCGAGATGGCGACAAAGGCGCCAAGTGTCACCACACCGCCAGCCAGCAGTATAAAACGCCAAAGCGATGCCCCTGCCAGCAGCAGGACGCCCATGGTGGCTGCCAGCATCACGACCGCAGCACCATAGTCCGGCTCCAGAATCAGCAGGATGCTCAGTGAAAAGGTCAGCATCAATGGGGCCATGAATCCCCACCAGCTACGCCTTAATCGCGTCAGATGGCGCTCGGTATAGCCCGCGACATAGATAATCAGACAGAACTTGGCGACCTCCGAGGCCTGGAGGTTGATGGGGCCAAGATGAATCCAGCGGCGACTGCCGTTGACCTCTCGTCCCACGATCAATACGGCAGCCAGCAGAATGGCTGCGATAAGCAACAGGGTGGGGCCATTGGCCCGCCACCATACCGACGGGATCCGCATCACCAGAAGCGCAATGCTCATGGAGGCCAGGACAAAAATGCCATGGCGAATACTGTAATACCAGGGGTTGCCGGTCTGGCTGCTGGCGACTTCCGTTGATGCGGACGTCACCATGATCCAGCCGATGACCATCAGCGTAATGGCGGAGAGAACCAGCCAGCCATCGATGGCATGGCGCTCGGTGGAAAAACGTTCTGCCAGAGGTTTCATGAGTGAGGCTGCCACTGTTTAAGCCACGCACAGAAGACGTCTCCGCGCGCTTCGAAGTTATCGAACTGATCAAGACTGGCGCAGGCAGGAGACAACAGTACAGCGTCATCCGGCTGCGCCATGTCCATCGCATGTTGCATGGCCTGCTCGAGCGTGTCCACGATCACAACCGGCAACGTACTTTCCAGGGCGCGAGCCAGCTGGGCCCGATCACGCCCATACACCACGGCAGCCCGGCCGTAACGCCCAAGTGGCTCGGCCAGTGGCGTAAAGTCGGCGCCCTTCCCGACACCGCCGGCCAGCAGAATCAATTGTCCGGTCAGGGTCACACCGATGCCCTCGATGGCCGCCAGTGTGGCGCCCACGTTGGTGCCCTTGGAATCGTTGATCCAGGTCACCCCATGAAGGTCGGCGACCCGCTGCGCCCGATGCGGCAAACCCGCAAAATGCGCCACGGTCTCGATCATGATGTCCTGTGACCAGCCGGCTTCATGGCCGACCGCCAGCGCGGCCAGAACGTTGAGCAGGTTGTGCTGTCCCGGCATCATCACATCGTGCGCGGCCATGACCGGCTGCTTGCCTCTCATCAGCCAGACATCGCTATCATGCCGGCCAAGTCCCCAGTCACTTTCGCGGCCTGGCAGATCGCTACCAAAGGAAAGTGTGCGGCCAGGCCGGGTCGTGTCACACGGGGTGGTGGCGGGATCATCACGATTGACGATACCGGCGCCGGCACCCTTGAAGATCTGCTGTTTGGCATGGGCATAGCCGGCCATGCCGTCATGCCGGTCCAGATGATCACTGCTGAGATTCAGATGGACAGCAATATCGGCGCCCAGCTGCGGCGTCGTTTCCAGCTGAAAGGACGAAAGCTCCAGCACAAAGCATGCCGCCTCCGGCCGCTGCGCCAGAAGGGTCAGCGCCGGCGTGCCCAGATTACCGCCCACCGCCACATCAATACCGCAGGCGCGCGCCATGTCACCGACAAGTGTCGTGACCGTTGACTTGGCGTTGGAGCCGGTAATGGCAATCAGCATTGGCCGCTGCGCCCGCTCGCCCAGCGCCTCTATAAAAAGGGCCGTCTCGCCCACGATCTCGGGGCCCGACCGTGGCAGACCGGGTGTACGGACATCCACGCCGGGGCTCAGGATGATTCTTGCGGCGTTTTGAAGCTCCAGCTCGCTCAGGTCACCACAGTGCACCTCGACACCTGGATAAAGACGCTGAAACTCGGCAAGCCCGGACGGTTGCGCCCGAGTGTCCGCCATGACGAAGGGCTCGCCACGACGGGTCAGATGCTCTGCAATGGCCAACCCCGAGCGGCCCAGTCCGACAACAACGGTTTGGTGAGATCCGATCAACACGTCAGACGCGGCCATGTCAGCGAATTTTCAGGGTGGCCAGGCCCAGCAGGACCAGCACCACGGTAATGATCCAGAAGCGGATGATAACGCGCGGCTCGGGCCACCCCTTCAATTCAAAATGGTGATGCAGCGGCGCCATGCGAAAGACACGTCGCCCGGTCAGCTTGAAGGAGGCCACCTGCACAATCACCGAGACGGTCTCCATGACAAAGACACCGCCCATAATGAACAGCACGATTTCCTGTCGAACGGCCACGGCCACCACGCCCAGAGCCGCCCCGAGCGCCAGTGCACCCACGTCCCCCATGAACACCTGAGCGGGATAGGTATTGAACCAGAGAAAGCCCAGCCCTGCGCCAATGATGGTGCCGCAAAACACGGCCATTTCACCGGCACCGGGCACCGAAGGAATGTGAAGATACTCGGCAAACATGGCATTACCACTGGCGTAGGCAAAAACGCCCAGCCCCATGGCCACCAGCACGGTCGGCATGATGGCCAGCCCATCCAGTCCATCGGTCAGGTTGACCGCGTTGGAGCTGCCCACGATGACCAGATAGGTCAACAGAATGAAAAAGGGCCCCAGCTGAATCACGACACTCTTGAAAAAGGGCACGATCAGGCTGGTTTCTACAGGAGACGCCGCCGTGGCATAGAGGGCCACGGCTACAGCCAGCCCGATCACCGACTGCCACAGATATTTCCATTTGGCCGGCAGCCCACGCGGGTTCTTTTCGACCACCTTGCGATAGTCATCGACCCAGCCGATCGCCCCGAACCCCAGCGTTACCAGCAGCACCAGCCAGACATAGTGATTGCCCAGATCCGCCCACAGCAGGGTGGAGATCGCAATCGACAACAGAATCATGACGCCGCCCATGGTGGGCGTACCGGCCTTGGACAGATGCGACTGCGGACCGTCGTCACGAATGGCCTGGCCGATCTGACCGGCGACCAGACGGCGAATGACCCAGGGGCCGATCATCAATGACAGCAGAAGTGCCGTCAGCGTGGCCAGAATCATTCGCAGGGTCAGATAACCAAAAACGCTGAAGCTGGTTTGAAAGGAAGACAGCAGTTCGGCAAGAAAAAGCAACATTATGAGTAATCACCTGAAGATTCTGATCGAAGTGCGTTGACCAGACGGTCCATCCCTGCACTGAGTGATCCCTTGATCAGCACGCTGGCATTTGCGGGCAGCGCGTGATGCGCAAACTCGATCAGTGATGCCCAGTCATCGAAATGGCGTCCGCGCTCACCAAAGGCCGTTGATATCGCTCTGGCAGGCTCGCCGATCGTGACCATATGATCAATATCGAGATCGCGGGCATACTGACCCAGCGCCTCATGGGCCTGCGCGCTGTAACGCCCCAGTTCGCCCATGGCACCCAGAAAGCACCACCTGGGCCCGGGCCGCTGCGCCAGAGTATCCAGTGAGGCGCGCATGGCGCCGGGGTTGGCGTTGTAGCTGTCATCGATCAGCGTGGTACCGCGAATGCCTTCGATCATCACCATTCGCCGGGCCACGCCCTCGGCCCCGTTCAATCCTGCCAGTATGCACACAGGCTTACAGCCCATGGCATGCGCCACGGCGGCGGCACCCAGCGCATTCATGACGTTATGTCGCCCCATCAGCGGCAGCGCTACTCGCCCCAGCGCATCGCCATCAATGGTGAGCGTAAACTGATAAAACCCTTCATCACTGACCATATCAATGGCCTGAACGCGGGCGGGCACATCAATCCCGAAATCCAGAATGTCATGCTGAGAGGCCAGCGCCGCCCAGACGGTATAAAAGCGATCGTTACGATTAAGGACCGCCACGCCCTCTGCCGACAGTCCTGACAGTATTTCCGCCTTGGCCTGAGCGATGTGGCCGGCGCTGCCAAACTCACCGATATGGGCATCGGTGACATTATTGATCAGCACCACATCCGGGCATGCCAGCGCCGTTGTCCAGGCAATTTCGCCGGTATGGTTGGCACCGGCTTCGATGACTGCCTGCTGACAGCGGTCATCCAGCTGCAAAAGCGTCAGTGGCACCCCGATATCGTTATTGAGATTGCCTCGGGTGGCGTGGGTTGGTGCACTGCGCGACAGGATCGCTTCACACAGGGCACGCACAGTGGTCTTGCCACTGTTGCCCGTAATGGCCGCCAGCCGACCCTGCCACTGAAGACGGTGATGACGCGCCAGAAGGCCGAGTGCCAGCCGCGTGTCGGCAACGACCAGCTGCGCAATGCCGGTCGTGCCCGGCGTATCGACAATGACCGCAATGGCGCCCCGGTCCCGGGCCGTTTCGAGAAAGTCATGTCCATCGAAGCGCTCACCACGAAGCGCCAGAAACACATCCCCCGGCTGCAGGCTGCGGGTGTCGGTCACGATACGACAGGCATCTGCGCGCGCAAAATTGCCCTGCGGGTCGATAACAGCATCGGCAGGCAAACGCAGTGCTTCAATGATTTTGGCTGGTATATCACTCATGCCAGTGGGCCTCCAGTGCCAGAGACGCCACCTCCATATCGCTGAACGGATGGCGTACGCCCTGAATCTCCTGGTAATCCTCATGCCCCTTGCCGGCCAGCAGGATAACGTCCTGCGCGCCCGCACTGGCCACCACATCGGCAATGGCTTGCGCCCGCCCCGCCACTTCGCGAAAGTGCGCCCCTTGCGGCATCTCCGACATGATCATGCGACGGATATCCTCGGGCGACTCACTGCGGGGATTATCGTCTGTCACCACAACTTCATCAGCAAGCAGCGCTGCCACGCCCCCCATCAGGGGACGCTTGCCGCTGTCACGGTCACCGCCACAACCCAGCACACACCAGAGCCTGCCCGGCACATGCTCACGAAGGGCCAGCAGCGCGTTGCGAAGCGCATCCGGCGTGTGGGCATAATCCACCACCACCGCGGGCGCATTGGAACGTGCCAGCAGTTGCATGCGCCCGGGCACGGGAGTCAGTTGCCCGGCCGCCTTCAGTAGCGCCTCCAGCGGGCTGCCAAGGCCATACAGGGTCGCGATGGCCAGCAGCACGTTGTCCAGATTAAAGCGGCCCATCAACGGCAGCTGCATTGTCCGCTCACCTTCCGGCGTCATGACACTTGCCTCAAGACCGAGGCGTTTCGCCTGCCAGCGACGTACCTGAAAATCATGATCGTTCTGACTGCCGACCCTCAGCACTTTCGCCCTTTTGGGCACACCTGCCAGCATCAGCCGGGCCAGAGCGTCGTCAGCGTTGACGACGGCGAGCTCGAGCTCGGGACGCTGAAAGAGACGTGCCTTGGCAGCCGCATAGGCGGCCATGCCGGGGTGATAATCCAGATGATCACGACTCAGATTGGTAAAGACCGCCGCGCGGATATGACAGCCGCTCAGGCGATGCTGATCGAGCGCATGAGAGGATGCTTCAAGAGCCACGCGTTCGGCACCGGCCAGCGCCAGTTCCCGCAGACGCTGCTGCAGGGAAATGGCATCCGGCGTGGTGAGCCCGGCATGATCAAGTGCGCCGGGGCGACCGCTGCCCAGCGTGCCTATAAGTCCTGCAGGCGTTTCGAGCGCTTCACTGAGCGCCGCGATGTAATGCGTTACCGAGCTCTTGCCATTGGTCCCGGTTACGGCGATCTGCTCAAGCGAGGCCGGCACACCCATGACCAGTGACGCCAACTGACCCAGTCGCTCGGGCAGCGCCTCAAGCACGACGATATCCCTGGCCTCTTCTTGCCAGGGCGGTGCCACCAGAGACAGCGCAGCACCTTGCTTGCGCGCCTGATCGATGTATTGACGCCCATCAACGCGCGTTCCCGGCAGGGCCACAAAGACATCACCGGGTTGAACATGACGTGAGTCCAGCACCAGTCGGGCATCGTCTGACAAGGGCAACATGCCGATGTCGGGCCAGAGCGCGGCAATGGCATTGGCCAGCGTGCTGGTCGGCAAATCAGGCACCAGGCGCCTCCTTGCTCTGATCGTCGGGAGGAACATCCAGAAGGCGCAGCGCGTTGCCGGCCACCCGGGCGAAGATGGGCGCGGCCACCAGGCCACCGTAATACTCCTTGCCCTTCGGGTTATCGATTGAAATCACGGTCACGATTCGAGGATTGCTCGCCGGGGCAATGCCGACAAAGTTGGAGCGATAGGCCTCTTTCTGGTAACCGGTATTACCGATCTTTCTGACGGTGCCGGTCTTGCCGGCCACACGATAGCCTTCCAGTGCCGCGCGCGTGCCACCACCGCCCGGCTCTACAACGGTTTCCATCATGCGGATCAGATCATGGGACGTTTTGGACGACATCACCCGATGACCTTCCGGCGGCTTGTTCAACTTGAGCAGTGATGGCGGCACCTGCTTGCCATCGTTGGTAATCGCCGTATAGGCACTGGCCAGCTGGACCGCATTGACCGACAGTCCATACCCATAAGAGAGCGTGGCCCGCTTGGCCTTTGACCAGCTAAACGGTGAGGGCAGGCTGCCGGTGGCTTCGCCGGGAAAGCCAAGGCCTGTGGGATGGCCCAGTTTCATGCTGTCATAAACGTTCCAGATCGCATCATCGGGAAGCGCCAGCGCCATGTGGGTCATGCCGATATTGGAGGAGTGGGTAATGACCCCGGTCATGTCCAGCTTGCCGAAATTGCGGGTGTCCTTGATGGTGTAACCGTCCACCATCATCCAGCCGGGGCTGGTATCCATCGGCGTGTCCGGCGTGAACTTGCCCGATTCAAGCCCTGCGCTCATGGCCAGCGGCTTCATGACCGAGCCGGGTTCAAAGGCATCGGTCAGCGAACGATTGCGCAGCCCCGCCGGGTCTACACTGGTGCGGTTATTGGGGTTATAGGAAGGCAGACTGACCATGGCCAGCACTTCCCCGGTATGGGCATCCATCATCACAAGGGTGCCGCTATCGGCATTGTGCTCGTTGACAGCCGCCTTGAGCTCGCGATAGGCCAGATACTGCAAGCGAAGATTGACCGACAGTGTCACGTCACCACCGGGATGCGCTTCCCGAATCATGTGCAGATCACGCACCAGCTGTCCCTTGCGATCCTGCAACACCCGTCGCTGCCCCGGCAGCCCTGACAGATAGCGGTCAAAGGCCAGCTCGAGCCCTTCCTGACCGTGATCATCAATGTTGGTCATGCCGACCAATTGCGAAGTGACTTCGCCGGCCGGATAGTAGCGCTTGTACTCGTGACGGCCGTGCACGCCGGGGATATCGAGCGCCAGCACACGGCTGGCAGGCTCGGGCGTGACGCGACGCTTGAGGTACATGAATTCCTTGCCGCGGTAATTTTTCACGCGCGCCATGAAATCAGAGGGAGACTCATCCAGTGCCTTGGCCAGACGGGTCAGCTGGACCGGATCCTCGGGAAGATCGCCGGGATTCGCCCAGAGGGTGACAACCGGCGTGGACACGGCCAGCGGTTCGCCATCACGATCGGTGATCATGCCGCGGTGGGCATCGATGTTCTGCACACGAATGGTTCTGGAGTCGCCCTGTCCCTGAAGGAACTGATGGTCAAACACCTGCAGATAGACGATGCGCCCTACCAGTACCGCCATGGCCATGAAAATGATGGCGAGTACGAACCGATAGCGCCAGATCGGCATGGCGGCCACATGGCTTGCCGCCGTATCGCCCCCATACATGCGTGCATTACGCCCGACACGGCGATTTTGTTCACTCATGGCCGCATGACTCTGGTGTGGTGGACATCCGGCACGTGCATCTCAAGACGATCACGGGCCAGATTTTCGATACGAGAAGGGGTAGACCAGGTGCTTTCTTCCAGCAGCAGGCGGCTCCAGACCGTTTGAAGCTGGTCGTGCCGCTGCTCCATGGTTTGAAGGCGGGCATACTGGGAGCGCGTATGGTAGGCCGTGCTGATGACGCCCAGCGCTGAAAGAATGACCAGCAGCAACAGCAACAGAATCACGCCATGAATGAAGGTCAGGCGAAGACGAAAGGGCCATTGCCATTGTCCGCGCGACGTCGAGCCCGGGGTGCGTTCCGCCATGATGACTAGCCCTCCTGCCCCAGCTTGCGGGCCACGCGCATGACCGCACTGCGAGCACGGACGTTGAGTCCGGTTTCCTGCTCATCCGGGCGAATGGCCTTGCCCACGGGCGCCATGTCCCGCTGAATCTGGTCCTCGCGCAGCGGCATATGGCGCGGCAGATGCTGATCGCCACGAGACTTGTCACGAATAAAGCGTTTGACCAGACGGTCTTCCAGCGAATGAAAGCTGATTACCACCAGACGTCCGCCCGGCGCCAGCGCCTCAAGCGCGGCATCCAGGGCGCGCTCAAGCTGGCCCAGCTCATCATTGAGATGAATACGAATGGCCTGAAAGGCACGAGTGGCAGGATGACGTCCCTTTTCCCATGCCGGATGCGCCGTCTTTAAAAGCTCGGCAAGCTCCACGGTACGGGTAATGGGCGCTTCCTTGCGCTGCGTGACCACAGCGCGCGCCAGGCGTTTGGCAAAACGCTCCTCACCCAGACGCTTGAAAACGTCGGCCATCTCGCGCTCGGGCGTTTCGGCAATCCACTGGGCGGCGCTGATGCCGGCATCGGGATCCATGCGCATATCGAGCGGGCCGTCGCGCATGAAGCTAAAGCCTCGACTGGCATCATCAAGCTGGGGAGAAGAAACGCCCACATCCAGCAGGATGCCGGAAAGCCTGCCATGTACGCCCTGCTGGCGTGCCACGTCGCCCAGATCCGCGAAGGTGGCGCGTGCGATGCAAAATCGCGAATCCTCGATATTGGCGGCTGCGGCCAGCGCCTCGGGGTCCCGGTCGATGGCGACAAGGCGGCCCTGATCATCCAGACGATCAAGGATGGCGCGGGAATGCCCGCCACGCCCGAAAGTGCCGTCCAGATAGAGGCCGTCCGGCCGCTGAACGAGGGCATCGACGGCACCCTCAAGCAGGACGCTTTCATGCTTGTGGTCTTGCCGGATACCTGGGGTCTGGTTCATGAGGACTCAAGGGATGTTTCAAGAAGAAAACAGGTGGGAGTCGGCCTGTAAGCCGGGTTCTGTCGAGAACAGTCATTCCTCTAGGGCGTTCGTCACCGAACGCCTCAAGCAACCTACCCGAACCCGACGCGGGCCACGCCAATGGGTTCCTATTCGGTCTTGCTCCGGATGGGGTTTACCATGCCACGACCTGTTGCCAGGCGTGCGGTGCGCTCTTACCGCACCCTTTCACCCTTGCCGTCGGTACCGAGAGTATCGGCACCGCTTGGGCGGTCTACTCTCTGCTGCACTTTCCGTCGGCTCGCGCCGCCCAGGCGTTACCTGGCATCCTGCCCTATGGAGCCCGGACTTTCCTCCCCCTGACCCGAAGGTCTGGCGGCGACTGTCCGGCCGACTCCCAAGCGCGCAAGAATATCAGTGCCGGCCCCCGGGTCCAAGCGCGTTAACCATTTTTATCCTTGTGCACAGCCATTGGTGACGCCCTGGCAACAATTATTTACGCAACTCGCCTGTCAAGAACATCCATTCAAGAGGGTCTATCGTCCTTGAGCTGCTGCGCACGCTGATACCAGTCACTCTTGCGCCCGCCCAAAATGCGGGTTGCCACACTTGCCGACTGCTTGACCCCTACGCCCTCGTCCAGAAGCGACGACAACAGCTGATCTCCATCGACCTGACCGACGTCGGCGTGCGCCTTCTCCGGTGCCGGCGCCATCATGACCACGAATTCACCGCGCATCTGGTCGGCATCTTCTGCCATGCGCTCAAGGAGACTGCGCGCCGTGCCCTGTAAAAAGGTTTCAAAGGTCTTGGTCAGCTCGCGTGCGACCACCAGATGGCGCTCGCCAAACACGGTCTCGACATCTTCCAGCAGCTGGCGAATCCGGTGCGGCGATTCATACAGCACCAGCGTCACTGGCAGTTCCACGACATCACTCAACCGCTGGCGCCGCCCGGCGCTTTTGGCCGGCAAAAAACCCTCGAACAGAAATCGTTCTGTCGGCAACCCTGCAGCACTCAGCGCCGTAATCAGCGCACTCGGCCCGGGAATGGGAATGACGGTGTAGTCGGCTTCTCGCAGCGCCTGCACCAGACGATAGCCGGGGTCTGAAATCAGCGGCGTGCCGGCATCACTGATCAGGGCAACCCGCTGCCCGTCATCGAGGGCCTGCCTGATACGCTCAATGCGCGAGGTTTCGTTGTGTTCGTGAAGGGACATTAAAGGCACCCTCACCCCGATATGATCGAGCAGGCGCACGCTGTGACGGGTATCTTCAGCCGCAATCAGATCGGCCTGTGCCAGGGTATCCATGGCACGTCTGGAGAGGTCATCAAGGTTACCAATCGGCGTGGCAACCACGTACAATGCGCCCTTGTTAAAACTATTCATGTCATCACACTACGCTGGTTCGGACGCGTTATTGCTTTCGGATTTGCCTGTGTCATGACCAAAAACGGTACAGGCTCGACTGGAGCTGCATGGTACGCCGTGCAGTTCGCTGACGCCACGCTGTGGCGCCATCATGGAGACCGGCAAGAAAAGGAAATGTCCAGGCATGCGAACATCATTTACCAGACTGGCCGGCGCGGCCATGGTGGCACTGACACTGGCAGGCTGTGCCGGCACATCAGGCATTGTCGATCGCTTTGGCGGTCTGTCCTCTGACGATCTTCTGAGCCAGGCCCAGCAGCAACAGGGCAGCGAAGCCGCTGCCACACGCCTTCAGGCCGCCGAGCTGCTACAGCGCCAGGGCGACAATGCTCGCGCACTGGAAGTGGCCAATGCGCTTGACCGCTCCGTACTGCCCAACGACCAGCAGATTCGCTGGGCCCTGCTGACATCGCGCGCCGCGCTGGAACTGCAGGACCCACAGACGGCGCTGGAGGCCACAGGTATCGTGGATAGCGCCATGGCGCTGCCGGACAATGAACGCAATATACTGCTTGAGCGCCGCGGCCTGGCCCAGGCCATGAACAATCAGCCGTTTGACGCAGCACAGACGCTGATCGCCCTGCAACAGCGCACGGACGATACCCAGCTCAATGACACCATCTGGCGCCAGCTCAATCGCCTGGATCCGGGCCAGCTCGATCAACTGGCAGGCCAGGGCAGCGTTGCGGCCGGCTGGGTTGAACTTGCACAACTGCAGCGTCGACAGGGTGCCAACATCGGCGCCCTGACCGACGCCATCAGCCAGTGGCAGTCCAATAACGCTCGTCACCCCGCCTCGCGCCGCCTGCCTACTGATCTGGGCGCACTGGACGAGATCCGCGATCAGGAAATTCGCAAGATTGCGGTGTTTTTACCTCAGAGCGGCCCGCTGGAATCCATTGCTACCGCGATTCGTGAAGGCATCGAAACCCGCGCCGACGACGTTCGAAGTCAGGGCGGCCAGATTCCCGAGCTGGTGTTTTACGACACCACCGGCCAGGACATCGAAAGCCTTTATGCACGCGCCACCATGGAAGGCGCACAGGCCGTGATCGGCCCGCTGAGCAAGGAGCAGGTGTCACAGCTGGAAACCCGTGACGGGGTTGCACTGCCGACGCTGGCGCTCAATTACGGTACGCATGACCACAACACCGCCCGCAATCTGTTCCAGTACGGTCTCTCGGCCGAGGATGAAGCACGCCAGGCCGCCCAGCGTGGCCAGCTCGACGGTCACCACAAGGCCGGCGTCATGGTCCCTGACAATGAATGGGGCAGCCGCGTGCTGGGCGCCTTTCAGAAGGAATGGCAGCAGGAAGGTGGTGATCTGGTCAGCGTCCAGAATTACGACCCCTCCGCTTCTGCGACGTCCGCGGTCAAATCCGTCCTTAACGGCGGTCGCGGCCGGCCCGATATGCTTTTCCTGCTGGCCCTGCCCGGCTATGCTCGTCAGGTCCCCCCGACGCTGGATTATTACAACGCCGCGAACCTGCCCATCTATGCGACCTCGCACGCCTATGAAGGGGCACCCCAGCCCAGGCTGGATCACGATCTTGATGATGTGATGTTTGTGGACATTCCCTGGCTGATCCCCGAAGCCGCCGCGGGCGGCAGCGACGCCCTGCCCTTTGAATCGACCCGTGAGCGCTTGATCAAGGACGACCAGCCGGCGCTGATCAAGCTTCACGCCATGGGCGTGGATGCCTTTGAGTTGGCACGCCGACTGCCGGTCATGAGCGCCATTGGCGGTTTTGAACTCTACGGCGCTACCGGCAGGCTCGCCCCGGGACAGGATGGTCGGATCGTGCGCACCCTGCCCTGGGCGATGTTTCGCAACGGTCAGCCGTCGCTGCCCTGATTCATCGTGGCATTTCGACCCTTCAGCAGTCGCCAGCGCGGTCACGACATCGAGTCGTTGACCGCGCAGTGGCTTGAGCAGCAGGGCCTGATCATGATTGCCCGCAATCAGCAGATCCGCGGCGGCGAAACCGATCTCATCATGCGCGATGGCGATTATCTGGTCTTTATTGAAGTCCGCTATCGCGCCAGTGCCTCTCATGGCTCTCCGCTTGAAACCATTACACCTGCCAAGCAGCGCAGGCTGATCCGGGCGGCGCGTTTTTATCTGCTCGACAAGCGGTTATCATGCCCCTGCCGCTTTGATGCGGTAGGCGTTACGGGAGAACCTCCCGCGCGCCTGCACTTTGAATGGATCAAAAGTGCCTTTGACGCTTTCTGATGTCTGCCGTGCAGTCGCAGGAAGACAACGCCATCGACAATTTGAAGAGTGCCATGGACTTTCAATCACGCATCATCGATCACTTCAACGCCAGCATCGACGTCAAGACCTGGTCGAGCGAGGTCCTGCCACCCTTCATCGAAGCTGCCAGTCAGACCATGGTCCAGAGCCTGATCAACGACGGCAAGATCCTGACGTGTGGCAATGGAGGCAGCGCAGGCGACGCCCAGCACTTCTCTTCTGAACTGCTCAATCGTTTTGAACGCGAACGTCCGAGTCTGCCAGCGCTGGCATTGACCACGGACTCTTCGACCATCACCTCGATTGCCAACGATTACAGCTACAACGACGTCTTCTCCAAACAGATTCGAGCGCTGGGTCAACCCGGCGATGTTCTGCTGGCCATTTCAACCAGCGGTAACTCCGCCAACATCATCCAGGCCATTCAGGCTGCCCATGACCGTGACATGATCGTCGTGGCCCTGACCGGCCGTGACGGTGGCAACATGGCGTCTCTGCTGGGCCAGGAAGACTGCGAGATTCGGGTACCTGCAACCGTCACTGCCCGCATTCAGGAAGTGCACCT
This sequence comes from Kushneria sp. Sum13, assembly GCF_052692355.1. NCBI lineage: Bacteria > Pseudomonadati > Pseudomonadota > Gammaproteobacteria > Oceanospirillales > Halomonadaceae > Kushneria > Kushneria sp. Sum13. Next base: position 1,383,433 of record NZ_CP199847.1, on the reverse strand, counting down.
GCTGGTCATTCACTGTCTGTGCGATTTAATCGACCACCAACTCTTTGGCAGCAATGAATAAGCGCTCACTCCCCCGGTTCACAGGTGCCCTCATGCTGGGCGTCACGCTTGCCGTTAGCGGCTGCAGCACCCTTACCGGTGGCAGCGGCTACGGCACCCGCACCAGCTATGCGATCGATCAGGACACCCGTATTGCCCGTACGCTATGGGACGCTATCCGTGCCAACGATAGCCTTGATGACACCCACATCAATGTCGACGTGTATAACGGCTTTGTACTGCTGACAGGTCAGGTGGGCAGTGATGCCCTGAAGGGGCAGGCAGGCGAGCTCGCCACGCGCCCCGAAGGGGTTCGCCATGTTCGTAATGAGCTGAGCATTGGCCCCAACAGTTCGACGCAGCAGCGCCTGCAGGATACCTGGATTACCTCGCGCGTGAAGGCCCGCATTACTGCCAGCAATCGCATCGACAGCGACCGAATCAGGGTCCTGACTGAAAATGGCACGGTGTATCTGATGGGAATGGTGCGCGCCGGCGAGGCCGACTACCTTGTGCAGCTTGCGTCCCAGACCGGCGGTGTAGAGCGCATCGTCAAGGCCTTCGAGTATCTGGGCGTCTAGAGTCTCCGGCACCCTGCCGGCCAATGAAACAAGAAATGACAACGCAAAAAAACGGGCCCGCCATCATGGCGGGTCCGTTGGTATAGCGACGCAGTATCAGATAATTACTTGATAACCTTCAAAGACGGACGTCCCTTGCGAGGACGGGAATCATCGTCGTTATCATCATTACCCTCACCACTTTCTTCATCCGTTCTCGCCACTGCCCCCAGATGCGAGTCTCGCTCGTCGAGCTCGTCACTGCCCGCCTCGGCAGCACCCGAGGCGTCATCCGGCATGACAGGTTCCTGACCAAAGACCATGCCCACGCCGTTTTCGCGTGCATAGATGGCGATGATGGCATCGATGGGCAATTCAACCGTCATCGGCTGCCCGCTAAAACGAGCGTTGAAGGCCACCATGTCATTTTCCATGAAAAGCTCTCGAACAGCCCCGGGGCCGATATTGAGCACAATCTGGCCGTTTTGAACAAACTGCTCTGGTACTACCACACCCGTGCGCTCGGCATCGACAACGACATAGGGTGTACAGTCGTTGTCCAGCAGCCACTGATACAACGCACGAATCAGATAGGGACGGCTGGAATGCATGTTTTCACCTCACTGAAGAATGCATCAAATGAAAGACCCTGCGCATCAATCAGTCTGTTGACTGCAGGCCATCCAACACCTGCAGCGATAATCCGATCAGCTGCGAAGCTCGCGCTCCGACTCCAGAAGCGATGCCCGGAAGGCATCCCGCGCAAACAGCCTTTCCATATAGCCCATCAGCGGCTTGACCTGCTGTTCGGGCAGATCAACACCCAGTGCCGGCAAACGCCAGAGGATAGGCGCCAGACAGCAGTCCACCAGCGAGAATTCTTCGCTCATGAAAAACGGGATATCTTCAAAAATCGGGCTGATACCGATCAGGCTCTCGCGCAATTCCTTGCGCGCCTGCTCGACTTCCTTTTTGGAACCCGGTGACAGGATACGCTCCACCATGGGGCACCACTCACGCTCGATACGATGCATCCACAGTCGACTTTGAGCACGCGCCACCGGGTAAACCGGCAAAAGTGGCGGATGCGGAAAACGCTCATCCAGGTATTCCATCATGACCTTGGATTCATAAAGAACCAGATCACGATCAATCAGTGTCGGCACACTATTATAGGGGTTGAGGTCGGCCAGCTCCGCCGGACGATGCTCATCGTTGACCTCAATAATGTCAACGGAAATCCCCTTTTCGGCCAGCACGATCCTGACGCGATGGCTGTAATGGTCGTCACTGCCTGTATAGAACGTCATTGACGATCGTTTGGCCACAACACCCATAGAAAGTCCTCACTTTAATGACGAGCTGGATAATAACACGAGAGCACGCCTTTCGGGTTGCCGGATTGGCAACCACAGCGTTCAACAGAGATGCAAAAACTGTCCTGCAGACACAAAAACGCCCGGGGAAAACACCCGGGCATCCTGTGACATGACGTCGAAGCTTAACGCTTGGAGAACTGGGGACGACGACGTGCCTTGCGCAGACCGACCTTCTTGCGCTCGACCATACGCGCATCACGCGTCACATAGCCGGCGGTGCGCAGCGGAGCGCGCAGTTCTTCATTGTATTCCATCAGGGCACGAGTAATGCCGTGACGAATGGCGCCTGCCTGTGCAGAACCGCCGCCACCCTGAACGGTGACAAAAATGTCGAACTGGTTGGTCAGTTCGGTCAACTCAAGCGGCTGGCGCACGACCATCTGAGCGGTCACGCGGCCGAAATATTCGTTGAGTTCACGCTTGTTGACCGTGATCTTGCCATTGCCCGGACGCAGAAAAACGCGTGCGGTAGAGGTCTTGCGGCGGCCTGTGCCGTAGTACTGCTGCTGTGCCATGAAAATGTTCCTTTAGAGATTCAGTGCCTGAGGTTGCTGCGCCGCATGAGGATGCTCACCACCGGCATAAACCTTGAGCTTGGAATACATGGCGCGACCCAGCGGGCCCTTGGGCAGCATTCCCTTGACAGCGATTTCGATAACACGCTCCGGAGCATGATCGATCATCTGCTCGAAGTTCATCGAACGCAGGCCGCCCGGATAACCGGTATGGCGGTAATACTGTTTGGCAAAGGCTTTCTTGCCGGTCACACGGACCTTCTCGGCGTTGACGATGACGATGTAATCGCCGGTATCAACGTGAGGTGTATATTCGGGCTTGTGCTTGCCACGCAGGCGGCGAGCGATCTCGGTAGCCAGTCGACCCAGAGTCTTGTCTGCAGCGTCGATGACATACCAGTCGCGCTGCACGGACTGCGGTTTGGCGCTGAACGTCTTCATGTATGAATCACCATGGTTGTGGCGAGAGCGCTGCTGCTGCCCTGCCAATCCCTATTTTTCTTGGTTGTTGCCCCTGCAGGCAGACACAACAACGATAAGCGAGCGCGCATTGTACAGAGCCAGCGTCCGGCGAACAAGGGGTTAATCACAGTCAGGGCTTGTGAGTCAACGCCAGATAATCGCTTGATTGCATCTCCTGCAGACGCGAGACCGTACGTTCAAACTCGAAGGCCAGCTCACCACCGCTATACAGGGATTCCGGTTCGGCATCCGCCGACATCACCAGCTTGACGGCACGGTCGTAAAACTCATCCACCATGTTGATAAAGCGTCGCGCCTGATCCTCGATCGCGGCCCCCATGACCGGCACATTGGAGATCAGTACGCTGTGGTACTGGCGCGAGAGCTCGATATAGTCATTCTGGCTGCGCGGGCCGTCACACAGTGTCTTGAAGTCAAACCAGACCACCCCCTCATGACAGCGGCGAGCCTTCAGCGCTCGTCCGTTGATGCGCAGCGTATCTTCCTGCCCTGATTCGCCGGCCAGGTGCACAAAGCTCTCCTGCAAGGCGTCGTCAGCGCTGTCATCGGCCGGCGTATGGAAGATTTCCTCGCGCGTCAGGGTGCGCATTCGATAATCGATACCCGCATCGACATTGACCACGTCACAGTGACGATTGAGCAATTCGATGGCAGGCAGGAACCGGTCACGCTGCAGACCGTTTTTATAAAGTTCATCCGGCACGATATTGGAGGTTGTCACCAGCACTACGCCCTGGGCGAACAGGGCATCCAGCAGGTTGCCCAGAATCATGGCATCGGTAATGTCCTTGACGAAAAATTCGTCAAGGCAGATGACCCTGGCCTCTCCGGCAAGCTTTGCCGCCACAAGGGTCAGAGGGTTTTTCTGTCCCTTGTGAACGCCCAGTTCCTTGTGTACGCGCTGCATGAAGCGATGAAAGTGCGTACGCATCTTGTCATCAAAGGGCAGGCTGTCATGAAAGGTATCCACCAGCCATGTCTTGCCTCGACCTACCCCACCCCAGAAATAAAGCCCCTTGATCTCCGGTTCGGCGGGCGCCGTGGGCGCTGACGGGGCACTTTTCTTGCCAAAAAATCCCGACATTTTTGACTTGAGCCCACTATCGGCCGCGGTTGTCGAAGGCTTGGGGCGTGGTCTGCTGGTCAGTGCTTCATAAAGGCGCTGCAGGTGCTCAACCGCCTTCTCCTGAGAGCTGTCATGCTGAAAGCCTTCACGTTCAAGATCCTGCCGGTACTGTTCTCGCGGGGAAAGTCTGGACATGTTATCTGGTGCCTTGCAGAAGATCGGGTACCCATGATTGTACAGCGTGACACGTGCTGATTCGCCCTGCGCAAGGGTGATTTATCAGCGCTGATGGGCACGATTATGTCGTGAGTGAATTGACCCGGACAACATGACGCCTTCTATAATGGCTTATCGCATGGTCACGCCGGTCGTGCGTGCAATCAGCATTGAAGAGGGGAATATTGGTGAACGAAGGCAATATCGATTGGGTAGTCGCCATTGTGGCACTGCTGGCAGGCATCGCGATCGGCGTGTTGATTCGCCATTTCTCGGGCAGCCAGAGAAACACCAGCCAGAAACTCAAGCAGCGACTGGCCGAAACCGAGCTTGAGCTCAAAAAACTGCGCGAGAGCGTGAATACGCATTTTGCCGATGTCACGACGCTTGCACGCAACATCACCCGTCAGAGCGAAGAGCTTCAGGCCCGACTCGATACCGATGCAGGCACCATGGCCAGCGACCCGGCACTCAAGCGCCCCCGCCAGGCCGACGTTGTCGAGGACAGCGAAGAGGACACGAGCTCTCTTCACATTCCTCGCGACTACGCTGACAGCAACGGCACGCTCGATGAGAGTTACGGGCTGCGCCAGAAGCAGGAAGGCGACAGCACGGACCCGCAACCGCCGCGATACTGATCGACCCATGGTCGCCGGACTTCCGGCGGCCGTTACACCGGATTGTCGATATCGACAAAGCGGTGCTCGATGTCATGGCGCTGCGCCAGCCACTCTCCGAGAGCACGAATGCCATCGCGCTCGGTGGCGTGATGGCCGGCCGCATAATAGGTAATCCCCATTTCCCGCGCCAGATGCGTGGTCCGCTCCGAAACCTCTCCGGAAACGAAGGCGTCCATACCGGCCTCTGCAGCCTCAATGATCATGTCCTGCGCACCACCGGTGCACCATGCCAAACGCTCGATGGGCCGATCATGGCCTGAAATCATCAATGGTTTGCGATCAAGACGTTGATGGAGCCGCTCGGCCAGCGCCTGCTGTGAGCACGGTGTCATGTCGCCGTGATACAAAAGCCCCTGCCCCATCTCGCCGTCAAGTACGCCCTGCACCTGCCAGTCCATGCGATTGGCCAGCAGAACGTTATTGCCAAGCGTTGCATGAGCGTCCAGCGGGAGATGCCACGCCACCAGATTAATGCCATGCGCCAACAGCGTGGCAATACGGCGCTGCTTCATGCCAGTAATCGCCACCGGCTCGTTTTTCCAGAAATAGCCATGGTGTACCAGCACCATATCGGCCTGCCAGGCTACCGCTTCATCAAGCAGGTCCTGACTGGCCGTCACACCACTCATGATGCGGGTCACCCGGTCTCGACCCTCAACCTGCAGCCCGTTGACGGTAAAGTCCTTGAAGCGCTCTGGCACAAGCAGCGTCTTCATGTCTTTTAGTAACTCGTTGCGCTCGATCATGTATTTTCTCCCCCCATCGATGTTTGAAAGTGTCCGCCAGCATCAGACATTGCTGACGCCCGGGTGATAAACTCGCTCAACTTTTATACGACATTGTGGCCGGCATGCGAGAAGGCAACGCCTTTGACCCGCATGTCGGATCCGAACAACCTGCAAGTCTGCAGCTCCGGGCTGCCTGTTTCAAAAGGATGTTGTCATGCGCCGATTTCTGGTGCCCCTGATCTGGCCGGTCGTCTGTGGCGTTCTACTGGCGCTGGTACTGCTGGATCACATGCCACAGATCGTTGACAGTGGCGACCGCCCTGCCAGCGATGCCCGGCAGGGTCAGGCCGCTACCGCCCCGACCACCACGCCGGCCCCCACACCGCCCGTGCAGCGCATGCCCCCCGTGACGCGAAACGCCGCACCCCTGCAGCGCGGGTCCGGCACGGCAAGCTACTCCGACGCCGTACAGCATGCCGCCCCCGCGGTGGTCAATGTCTACTCATCACGACTGGTGGAGCGCGATCATCACCCGTTGATGTCTGACCCGTTTTTCGAACAGTTTTTTGGCAACAGCAAGTCCGGGCGCCGGCGCATGCTGTCAAGCCTTGGCTCCGGCGTCATCGTCAGCGATGAGGGTTATATCCTGACCAACAACCACGTCATCAGCGGTGCCGATGAAGTCCAGGTCGCCCTGCGAGATGGGCGTGAGACACTGGCCACCGTGATCGGTACCGATCCGGAGACGGACCTGGCCGTACTCAAGATCGACCTGGACAACCTCCCGGTCATTGATCTTGCCGATGCGACCAACACCCGCGTCGGCGATATTGCCCTGGCCATCGGCAACCCTTTCGGCGTGGGACAGACCGTGACCATGGGGATCATCAGTGCCACCGGCCGCAATCATCTGGGACTGAATGCCTATGAGGACTTCATTCAGACAGACGCGGCCATCAACCCGGGCAACTCGGGCGGCGCACTGGTGAATGCCGAAGGCGCCCTTGTCGGCATCAACACGGCCATCTTTTCCCGCACCGGTGGCTCACAGGGCATCGGGTTCGCCATTCCCACCAATCTGGCACACGGCATCCTCAACGATCTTGTCACTCGCGGGCGCGTGGTCAGGGGATGGCTGGGCATCGAGGCCAGAGAGGTCAGTTCAAGCCTTGCGTCATCACTGGACATCAACGCCCCGCGCGGAGTGGTGGTATCGGATGTCGTGGACGGTGGCCCCGCCGCACAGGCAGGCATCAAGGTAGGCGATCTGATCCTGTCGATGGCCGGCAAGCCGCTGCTGGATGCCCAGACCGCCATGGTGGATATTGCAGAGGTGGAGCCCGGCAAGCAGCTCCCGGTAGAACTTTACCGTAATGGCAAGCGTTTCAAGGTGACTGTCAGCGTGGGCGAACGCCCAAGCCGGCCGGTAACGCCGGTTCAGCCCGAAAGCTGACCGGCGGTCGATAGCTGAAAAACGTCTGGATCAGTGCTTGTCGCTCTCGACACGACTGTTGTTCTCGACACGAGAGTGGCCATCGATACGATTTTCAGCCGAGCGGGCGTGTGCCGTGAGCGACTCGCCTCTGGCCAGCACCGATGCCGTCTGCCCAAGTGTTGAAGCGCCCTGCGGCGAACACTGAATCAGCGATGAGCGCTTCTGGAAGTCATAGACGCCCAGCGGTGAGGAAAATCGTGCCGTCCCCGAGGTGGGAAGAACATGGTTGGGGCCGGCACAGTAATCGCCCAGCGCCTCGGCCGTGTAACGGCCCATGAAGATGGCACCGGCATGGCGAACCTGCTCGGCCAGCCTTTGCGGCTCTTCGACCGAAAGCTCCAGGTGTTCCGGGGCAATGCGGTTGACCAGTGACAGCGCCTGCGCCTCGTCCTCCACCAAAATCAGGGCGCCGCGACGGGACAGCGATGCCCGAATGATCTCGGCGCGCTCGAGTGTCGGCAATAACCGCTCGATGCTTTCTGCCACCGCATCCAGATGCTGTTGATCCCAGCTGATCAGAATGGCCTGGGCATCCTCATCGTGTTCGGCCTGTGAGAAAAGATCCATGGCCAGCCAGTCCGGATCGGTGCCCCCATCGGAGACCACCAGAATTTCCGACGGCCCGGCAATCATGTCGATGCCGACCTGACCGAATACGGCACGCTTGGCCGTGGCCACAAAAATATTGCCCGGCCCCACGATCTTGTCGACCTTCGGAATCGTTTCAGTGCCGTAGGCCAGTGCTGCCACGGCCTGAGCACCGCCAATGGTGAACACCCGACCAACGCCAGCCACATGGGCCGCGGCCAGCACCAGCTCATTGAGCACACCATCCGGGGTCGGCACGACCATGACGATGTCCTTCACGCCGGCCACATGCGCCGGAATAACATTCATCAGCACCGATGATGGATAGGCTGCCTTGCCACCGGGCACATAGACACCGGCCCGGTCCAGTGGCGTCACCTTCTGACCCAGCAGGGTACCATCGGCCTCCTGATAGGACCAGGATTCGGGCTTTTGCCGCTCGTGATAGGCGCGAATACGATCGCCTGCTACCGCCAGCGCCTGGCGCTGCTCTTCCGGCAGCCCCTGCCACGCCTGCTCCAGTCGCTCGGCGCCCAGCGTCAGTGCCGACATGTCCTGAACATCAAGACGATCGAACTGGCGGGTCAAATCGATGACGGCTGCATCACCGCGACTGCGAACGTCCGCAATGATGCGATCGACGCTTTGCTGTATGTCAGCGCTTGAAACGCTTTCCCAGTCCAGCAGCGTGTCCAGCCGGGACACGAAATCCGGCTGGTCTGTCGAAAGTCGATGTATGCTCTGCTTGTCCATTACGCCTGAATGACTCCTTGCCTTCCGGCCATTGCCGGAGAGTAACGTATCGCGCCGGTGACGTGCCCCCCCTGGTGCAACCTGATCGTTGAAAGCCGGTCAGGTTGCAGGACTCAGGACGTCAGGCTGTCCTGGCGACGTTCTGCCACCGCCTGCCCCAGACGCTCGATCAATGGCCCCAGACGCGCATGTTCCACGGTCATGGACGCCTTGTTGACCACCAGCCGCGTACTGATATCGGCAATCAGCTCGCGCGGCGCCATACCGTTGGCGCGCAGGGTATTACCGGTATCCACGATATCGACAATCTCGTCGGCAAGATTCATGAGCGGTGCCAGCTCCATCGCCCCGTAAAGCTTGATGACTTCGGCCTGAATGCCCAGATCCGAGTAATAGCGTCGGGCGATATTGACGAACTTGGTCGCGACACGACGCCGGGCACGCCCGGGCGTGACGCCTTCAATACCCGCAGTCATCAAACGACAGCGGGATATCTCCAGATCCAGCGGCTCATAAAGCCCCTGAGCCCCATGCTCGAGCAGCACATCCTTGCCGGCCACGCCCACATCGGCTGCGCCCATCTGTACGTAGGTCGGCACATCGACAGCGCGCAGGATCACCAGCTTGACGTTCTCGAGACTGGTGTCGAACAGGAGCTTGCGGCTCTTGTCGAGTGGCTCCAGCGGCTCAATGCCGGCAGCAGCCAGCAACGGCAGCGTCTCCTTGAGAATTCGCCCCTTGGAGAGCGCCAGTATCAGCGGTTTACTCATGTGATCTTCAATGGCTGCAAAAATGAATCGGCATGGCGTGTCCCCCCGACGGCCCGTTAACGCGGCACGCGGCGAATACGCGCCCCCATCAGTTGAAGCTTTTCCTCGATGCACTCATAGCCACGATCGATATGGTAGATACGATCCACCACGGTCTCGCCTTCGGCGACCAGGGCGGCAATGACCAGACTGGCCGAGGCACGAAGGTCGGTTGCCATGACCGGAGCACCACTCAAGTGCTCGACGCCGTTCACCAGTGCCGTGTTGCCTTCCAGGGAAATGTCCGCCCCCATGCGGTTGATTTCCTGAACATGCATGAAACGATTTTCAAAAATGGTTTCCACCACGCGGCCGCTGCCTTCGGCGACGGCATTGAGCGCCACGAACTGGGCCTGCATATCGGTCGGAAAGGCGGGATACGGGGCCGTGCGGATGTTGACAGCCTTCGGCCTGCGACCATGCATGTCCAGAGAGATCCAGCCGTCACCGGTTTCGATCTCGGCGCCGGCCTCTTCCAGCTTGAGCAGCACCGCTTCCATGGTATCGGCGCGGGCATTGCGCACCCGAACCCTGCCACGGGTAGCCGCAGCCGCGACCAGGAAAGTACCGGTTTCGATGCGGTCAGGCATGACATCGTAGCGACAGCCATGCAGACGCTTGACGCCATCAATAACAATGGTGCTGCTGCCATGGCCGCTGATGTTCGCCCCCATGGCAATCAGGCACTCGGCCAGATCCACGATTTCCGGTTCACGAGCGGCGTTTTCCAAAACGGTACGGCCATGGGCCAGGGTGGCGGCCATCAGAAGATTTTCCGTGCCCGTGACCGTGACCGTGTCCAGCACGATATGCGCGCCTTTCAGACCGCCGGGCGCTCTGGCACGAATATAGCCGGCTTCCACCCGAATATCGGCGCCCATGGCCTGCAGGCCACGAATGTGAAGATCGACCGGACGCGAACCGATGGCGCAACCACCCGGCAGCGAGACATCGGCAGTGCCAAAATGCGCCAGCAACGGGCCCAGCACCAGAATCGAGGCCCGCATCTTCTTGACCAGATCATAGGGGGCATGACAGTCCTTGACGCGACCATCCAGCTGGATGCTCATCTTCTCACCCATGATGGGCTCTACCCCCATGCGCCCGAGCAGCTCAAGCGTGGTGGTAATGTCCTGCAGATGCGGCAAGTTGCCAATGATAACCGGCTCATCGGCCAGCAATGTGGCGGCAAGAATGGGCAGGGCCGAATTCTTCGCGCCCGAGGTCCAGACTTCGCCGGACAGCGGCCGACCACCGCTGATAATCAGTTTATCCATTCACCAGACTTCCAAGGCAATCAGGCACGATCTGAATCAGGAGACGCAGCGGCCCGCTGAGCCGGCGTCATGGTCCTGATGCTAATGGCATGCAGCGCGCCGCTGGCAATCTCTTCGGAAAGCGCGGCGTAAATGAGCTGCTGACGCTTGACAGGTGTCATGCCTTCAAAGACATCACCAATGGCGGTGACCTGAAAGTTGCACCCTTCTCCCTGAACCTCAAACACACATGATTCGACGCGCGCCTCAAGCAGACGCTTGACCTCATCAGGCTGCATGATGACTCCTTTACTGGTTTGTTGGTCGCCAATGGTAAATGAAAAGCACGACCCCGCGCGAATGGACATAAAAAAAAGCGGCGTCAGTGACGCCGCTTTTCAATAACAGAACCCGCAGGCTCAGAACCTCATGTCTCATCGGCCGCGGCAAATGAGGTTTCATGAGCCGGAAACACATCGCCAAGTTCGGCCATTTCGATCAGCTCGCGCATGCTGTCGGAAAGCGTAATGCGATCGACTTCCAGCTTTTTTGCCTGCGCAACGCGCAACCATTCAAGCAGCACCGAGATGGTCGCGCTGCTGGTTCGGCTGACACCACACAGATTGAAGGAGACCTGAGTGCCATCGTATCCCTTCAGCCAGTCGATACCGGCGGTCGCCAGATCCGATGCATTGTCAAAGCCCGGGGCGCCTTTCAGATAAAGGGCGGCATCACGGGCTTCAAGCGTGACGACATCATCACCGTAGAGCGTTTCGCTCATCAGTCCTTTGCCTTTTGATTGTCCCCGTCGCCGTCTTCAAGATCGACATCGGGCGACCAGCCATTAATGACAGCATCAAAGTCACGATTGTTGGAACGCATGGCCTGATCGAACTGGTTGCGGAAGGTCAGGCCCAGGTTGATGCCATTGACCACCACATTGATCACTTTCCAGTTGCCGTCGCGGTCACGCAGGGTATAGGAGACCGGATAGCGTTCGCCATTGGACGCGATCACTTCCATATCGACGCTGGCCTGATTCTCGTAGCGCTGATTCTGGTTATTATCCAGAACACGCACGTCCTTGTAGTCAAACGTCACCAGCCCCTGCGCATAGGTGTCGATCAACGTCTGCTTGAAGACGCGGGCAAACTGACTGCGCTGCTCGGGACTGGCTGCCTGAAAATACTTGCCCATGACACTGGCCGAGGCATAGCGCCAGTCAACGATGGGATCGATATTCTGCTCGACCACGCTTTTCAGCTCATCAGGATGATTGCGATAGCGGTCCTGATTGTTGTCGAGCTTTGACATCAGCTTGTCAACGCTTTGACTGACCACCTCGTGCGGAGACTGATTGGCCGCCTGAGCAGACAGAACGCCCATACCGAGCATGGCGGCTACCAGCACGCCAACATAGCGGGAGACCCTTTTCATCTACTGCACCTCCTGATTATACAAATTGCACCAGCGCCGCCATGATCTCTCGGCGCCTGTCATTCGGGTTATTTGGACATGTTCGAGACGAACTGCTGAATCAGCTCTTCCAGCACCAGGGCCGACTGCGTATCGCGAATGGTGCCGCCATCCTTGATCATTTCAGGCGCGCCGCCGGTCGAAAGGCCGATGTATTTCTCGCCCAGAAGTCCCGCTGTCAGGATAGACGCCGTGGAGTCTTCCGACAGTTTTTCACCCACATCACTGTCGATCTCCATGGTCACACGCCCTTCAAGCCACTGCGGGTCCAGCTCGATATTGGTGATACGGCCAACCGTTACCCCCGCCATCGTGACCCGTGAGCGCTCCTTCAAACCACCGATGTTGCTGAAGTTCGCATACACCGTGAAGTTCTGTTCAGCCTGCCCTGGAGCAAACCCACTTACCTGTAGACCCAGAAAAACGAGCCCCAGAAATCCGGCCAGTACAAAGGCACCGACACCGGCTTCAAGCCACTTAGAGCGCTTCATTAGAATTCTCCAAACATCAGCGCAGTCAAAATGAAATCCAGCCCCAGTACGGCCAGCGAACCAAATACCACTGTTCGGGTCGTGGCACGTGAAATCCCCTCGGAGGTCGGTACGAGATCGTAACCCTGAAAAACGGCGATCCATGTCACGACGATGCCAAAGACCACGCTTTTCAACATGCCATTCACGACATCATCCATGAAAATCACGCTGCCCTGCATATTGCCCCAGAACGAGCCCTGATCAACGCCCAGCCAGTCCACACCGACGAGATAGCCGCCCATGATGCCGATGACGCTGAAAAACACGGTCAGTATCGGCATGGACAGGAATCCGGCCCATAGTCGCGGCGAAATGACACGGCGCAGCGGATCGACGCCGATCATCTCCATGCTGGAGAGCTGCTCGGTGGCCTTCATGAGGCCGATTTCAGCCGTCAGAGCCGAACCGGCACGTCCGGCAAACAAAAGCGCCGTCACGACAGGCGCAAGCTCTCGCAAAAGCGACAGTGCCACCATCTGACCCAGCGCTTCATCAGCCCCAAATCCGGACAGCACCAGATAGCCCTGCAGCGCAATGACCATCCCGATGAAAAGGCCCGACACGGCGATGATGGGCAGAGACATGACGCCGACAAAGTACATCTGTCGAAGCCAGAGTCTGGCGCCTTCGAGTCGGGGCAGATGACACAGGGCCTGAACCAGAAAGATGGCACTGCGCCCGAGTGACTCAAGCGTATTCAGGGTCTTGCGGCCCAGAAATATCAACGGTGACATCAAGACACCTCCGAGGGCGCAAGAATATCCTCATAAAAATTCTTCGAAGGATAATGAAAGGGCACCGGCCCATCAGGCTCGCCTCGAATGAACTGGCTGACCCGGGGGTCCTGAGCCTCGCGCAGGGACGCCGGAGATCCGCTGGCCATCACACGGCCATCGGCAATGACATAGACATGATCGGCAATCGACAGCGTCTCCTTGATATCATGGGAGACCACGATGGCGGTCATGTTGAAGGCACTGTTGAGTCGGCGAATCAGCGTGACCAGCACCCCCATCGAGATGGGATCCTGACCGACAAAGGGCTCATCGTACATGATCAGATCCGGATCCAAGGCAATGGCACGTGCCAGCGCCACACGCCTTGTCATGCCGCCTGAAAGCTCGGCGGGCATCAGATCACGGGCGCCACGAAGACCCACTGCCTGCAGCTTGATCAGCACCAGATCACGGATCATGTGCTCGGGCAGGTCAGTGTGGACCCGTATCGGAAAGGCCACGTTTTCAAACACGCTCAGATCCGAAAACAGCGCCCCGCTTTGAAACAGCATGCCCATGCGACGCCGCATTCGAAACAGCGCCTGCCGGGAAAGTCGATGCACATTGTCCTCACCGACATGCACACTGCCCGAATCGGGCGTGAGCTGTCCGGCGATCAGCTTGAGCAGGGTTGTCTTGCCAGTGCCACTGGGTCCCATGATGGCCGTAATGCGCCCTTTTGGGATCTCCAGATCAACGCCCGAAAAAATGGGTCTGCCAGCTCGCGAGAAATGCAGGTTCTCGACGCTGACCAGTGTTGAGTCGGACATACAACTCCTGAATGAACACAAAAGGATATGGAGTTAGCGAACATCGTATCCGAATTAGGCCCGCCCCCACCAGCCTCAGTTAAGGGCAACTGCCATAAAGGCATAAAAATCGAATCGCACCGGGACCCGCCAGCGGCCCTTTTCAAGCCTTGATGATCCTGGTCTGTACACACGGTTGCGCTTGTGCCCCGCGACATCCGGCGTCAGAATTCACGGCCATGACAACACCTGATATCGATCACGACTTTCTGGCCAGCGCACGTCGCACGCTTTTACTCGAGCAGAACGCTTTGAGAGATTTGTGCGAGCGCCTTGATGCGCCCTTTACCCACGCCTGTCAGCACATGCTGGCATGTCACGGGCGAGTGGTGGTCACAGGCGTTGGTAAATCGGGCCATGTGGGACGCAAGACGGCGGCCACGCTTGCCAGCACCGGCACGCCCTCGTTTTTCGTGCATGCCGGTGAAGCCAGCCACGGCGACCTGGGCATGCTGGTGCGCGACGATCTTGTTCTGGCACTGTCCAATTCGGGAGAAACGGCCGAACTGACTGCCCTGCTGCCCCTGTTCAAGCGTCTGGGCACCACCATGATTGCCATGACCGGCAACGCGTCCTCGAGTCTTGCCAGACACGCCGATGTCCATCTTGATGTCAGTGTGGCTCAGGAAGCCTGCCCGCTGAATCTGGCCCCCACTTCCTCGACCACGGCGGCGCTGGCGCTCGGTGACGCCCTGGCGATCGCCTTGCTGGAAGCGCGGCGGTTTAGCCCCGAGGATTTTGCCCTGTCCCATCCTGGCGGCACACTGGGCAAGCGCTTGCTGCTGCGAGTAGAGGATCTGATGCACACCGGTGATGAGCTTCCGGTCATTCGACAGGATGCGCGTCTCAGCGAGGCACTGGTCGAAATGACGCGCAAGGGGCACGGCTTTACGTGTATTACCGATGATGCCGGCCGCCTCGTGGGCATCTATACCGATGGGGATCTACGCCGCACAATCGATCGCCATGGCGATGTCCGACAGCTGATCATTCAGGACATCATGACGCCGGGGGGCCGTACCATCGGGGCGCAGACGCTTGCAGCTGAAGCCGTCAGGGTCATGGAGGATCATCGTATTACGGCACTGGTCGTCGTCGATGATCTACAGCGACCCACCGGACTTCTCAAGATGCATGACCTGCTTAGAAGCGGCATCGTCTAGTATCGCCCTGATGCCTACTCGCCCACAAGACGACATGGCCACCGCGGCCCGATCGAACCCGGGCCGCTGGTCGCCATGCCGGAGAACTGACACAAAACGCCATGACACGATCTGATGACACAGTCTCTGCACTGACAGTCTCTGCACTGGGCGAACGCGCCCGCCCCATCCGTCTTTTGGCGCTGGACGTTGACGGCGTTTTAACGGATGGCCGGCTTCGATACGCCTCACGGCCCGAGCATGATGGTGACAAGGTGTTTCATGTTCGTGACGGGCTCGGCCTGAAGCTGCTGATGCAGGCAGGCATCGATGTTGCCCTGATCACGGGCAGGGTCTCGCCGGCCGTTGACCGACGCGCGCAGGAACTGGGCATTGCCCACGTCATCCAGGGGCGTGATGACAAGCGCGTCGTACTCGGGGCACTGATGGCAGAACTGGGTCTCGAGCCCGCAGAGGTGTGCTACTGCGGCGACGATCTGCCTGACCTCGGCGCCATTTTACATGCGGGCCTGGGCGTGACGGTGGCAGATGCACCGGACTATATTCGTGAGCGTGCCGATCTGGTGACCCGGACGCCCGGTGGGCACGGCGCGGTACGGGAACTCTGTGAATGGCTCCTTAACGCGAAAGGCCTCTGGCAGGATATCATTGGTGCTCATGAGCGGCCCTGAGGCTGCACCGCTTACCCGACAGGACGTGCATATGGCTTTTCGAGACAGACTTCCTTCCGGACGAACACGGGCACGTCTTGGCATTTTGATACTGGTACTGGCCCTGGGGGGCGTGCTGACACTGATCGATCAGCGCAATACCCTGATGGCCCCGGGCCCTGCTCCGGACAGCGCTGAGGGCGCCCCCGATTATTATCTCGAAGGCGTGACCTATACCCGCTTTGATGAACAGGGGCAAAGGGCCCAGACCATGGAAAGCCCGCGGGTGTCTCACACGCCTGAAGATGATGTGACCCGCGCCGTCACCCCGCATTTCACACTGCTGGGCGATGACGGCAACCGATGGACCGCCGATGGTGAGCGCGCCACGCTCGGACCCGATGCCAACACGTTCGAGCTGGCCGGCAAGGCCGTACTGCGTCAACCGGCGGATGGGTGGCAACTTGAAACGGATGTGCTGCATTATGACCTACCGTCAAAGCACGCATGGAGCGACAGCGACGCTGTGTTCACTCAAAACGAGCAGCGTACCCGCGGTGACCGCTTTAACGGCTGGGTCAATGAAGATCGCATGACGCTTGAGGGCGATGTGCAGGGATTTCATCCGCCCATTCGCCAGTAATCGCTGCCTTTTCACCCATGGCCGCTTTTTTCACACATGAATGACGACAAGGATCTCCCATGACGCGCCCTCTGCTGCTGTGTACCTCTGCCCTGCTGCTGGCAATGCTCGGCCAGCAGGCCATGGCTCTGGAAAGCGATCGCCAGAAACCCATCAATATCGGCGCCGATGAACTCAACATCGATAACCGTGCCGGGACGGCCGTGTATACCGGCACGGTCGAAGTCGATCAGGGCACCATGAAGCTGCGCTCCAGTCGGGTCGAGCTCAAGCGCGCCCAGAGCGGCGCCCTCTCGAGCTTGACCGCGAAGGGCGGCAGCGGTGGGCGCGCCTACATTGAGCAGCAGCCGGCGCCCAGCGACCCGCTGGCCAAGGGCTGGGGCAACACCATCATCTATCACGCTGGAGAGCGGCGCGTTGAGCTGATCGGCAACGCCGAGCTGCATCAAAACGGAGACACCTTTAACGGCGGCTACGTGGAGTATTTCCTAGACTCCCGTCAGGTCAACGCCCGTGGCGGCCAGAGCGCTCAGGACAAGAGCACTTCCGGCAACTCCGACGGCCGTGTGCGCATGCAGCTTACTCCCGAAGATCAACAGGGCAGCAGCAACCAATGAAAACCCTTCACGCAGCCCATCTGGCCAAAAGCTTCAAGGGGCGCCGTGTCGTTCAGGACATCAGCCTGTCGATCAGACAGGGAGAGATCGTCGGGCTGCTCGGCCCCAACGGGGCCGGCAAGACCACCTCGTTTTACATGATCGTCGGGCTGATTCAGGCCGATGCCGGACACGTGGCCATCGATGATCTCGACCTGAGCCGTCGTCCGATGCACCAGCGCGCCCATGCCGGCATCAGCTATCTGCCTCAGGAAGCGTCCATCTTTCGCAAGCTCTCCGTGGCCGACAACATCATGGCCATCCTTGAAACCCGCAGGGACCTGGACCGTCATCAGCGTCGCGAACGGCTGAACCAGCTGCTTGAAGAGTTCAGCATCAGCCATATTCGGGACAACATGGGCATGAGTCTTTCGGGTGGTGAACGACGCCGCGTCGAAATCGCCCGGGCGCTGGCCATCGAACCGGCCTTTATTCTGCTCGATGAACCCTTTGCCGGCGTCGATCCCATTTCGGTCGGCGAGATCAAGGGCATTATCCGCCAGCTGCGTACCCGTGGTATCGGTGTATTGATTACCGACCACAACGTGCGTGAAACGCTGGATATCTGTGATAACGCCTATATCGTCGGCAGCGGCCTGATCATTGCCGAAGGAGATGCCAACGCTGTCCTGAACAATCAGCATGTGCGCGACGTCTACTTGGGTCACGAATTTCGCCTTTAATCCCGATGGGTTGTTGGCAAATGGCATGATAATTGCTGCTTGTAGCACCTTCAGCACTTGCAAGGTCGTTGCGGACTGGATAGCGTGACATCAAACGTTGGCGACCGGGCCTTGCGAACATGATGAAACCCGCCTTACAGCTGCGCACTGGCACGCATCTCACCATGACGCCTCAACTGCAGCAGGCCATCCACCTGCTGCAGCTGTCCACGCTTGATTTACAGCAGGAACTCCAGATGGCACTGGAGAGCAACCCGCTGCTGGACACCGAGGAAGAGCACACCATTGAGCAGCCGGAAACGCCGCTGTCTCAGGACGAATGGTCCAGCGATATCCCCGAGGAATTGCCGCTGGATGCCCGCTGGGAGGATCTCTATACCAACGGCAGCAGCACTGCTGGCCTCGGTAGCGATGACAGCTTCAACATCGAGCACAACGCCTTGGCCGTCGATCTGGCGTCACATCTTCGTGCACAGATTCTGCTGATGGATATGGACCCGCGCGAGCACCTGATCACCGATACCCTGCTGGATGCTCTCGAACCCAGTGGCTATCTGGGCGCGGGACTTGAGGACCTTGGCAAGGGCCTTCGACAGCAGGGCCTGGGTGATCTGCGTCAGGCCGAGCTGGAACGCATGTTGTCGCGACTTCAGCAGTGTGAACCGATCGGAGTCTTTGCGCGCGACCTGCGCGAATGCCTGCTGCTGCAGCTTGACCAGCTGCCGGAGGATGTCCCCTGGCTTGCCCAGACACGCCGCATGATCCGTCAGTTTCTCGAACCGCTGGGGCAAAACGACCGGCGTCTTCTCAAGCGACGTCTGAGCCTTGATGATGAAGCGCTTGATCAGGTGATCCACACCATTCGCTCGCTTAACCCGCGCCCGGGCCAGGCGTTTGAATCGGTAGATCAGCACCTTGTCATTCCCGATCTGGTACTGCGCTACCACGGGCGACAGGGTTGGCAGGTCGAGCTCAATCAGGAGTCCCTGCCAAGGCTTCGCATCCAGCCCGACTATGCGGCACTGGTGCGCCGTGCCGATAAAAGCGAGGAAAACACCTTTCTCAAGCAGCATCTTCAGGAAGCACGCTGGCTGCTCAAGAGCCTGTCGAGTCGCAATGATACCCTCTTGCGGGTAGGGCAGGAGATCATGACGCGTCAGGCAGGCTTCATCGAGCACGGGGACGAGGCGCTCAAACCCATGATTCTGGCCGACATTGCCCAGGCCGTGGACATGCATGAATCCACCATTTCCCGGGTCACCACGCGCAAGTATATCCATACGCCTCGCGGCATCGTGGAGCTCAAGTATTTCTTCTCAAGCCACGTCGGCCAGGAAGGTGACGCCCATGCCAGCACGGCCATTCGCGCCCGAATCCGCAAATTCATCGGCGATGAAGCGCCGCGACGCCCGCTCTCCGATGCCCGGCTGGTGCAGCTTCTGGCCGACAACGGCATCATGGTGGCCAGGCGCACCGTGGCAAAGTATCGTGAGGCCATGGGCATTCCCTCTTCCAGCGAGCGTAAACGTCTGGCATGAGCCATTGTGATACCAGGCCGCCGGAAAGCATTCGTGAAACATAACAACATGATTCAGGGTTTGCGCTGACGGGAAAAGCGTTACAATCTGATAGTAGCCGGAGAGGCTTGCAGGTCCGGCAGTCCATACGGACTACCGGTTATCCGTTTCGATCCAGGGAGCATGCCATGCAGGTAAACATTACCGGGCACCACGTCGAACTGACCGATGCACTGCGCGAGCACGTCAACCAAAAGCTTGCCAAGCTGGAACGTCACTATGACAACATCACCAATGTTCAGGTGACGCTGTCCGTCGAAAAGGAGCGCCAGCAGGCCGCGGCCACGCTACATGCCGCAGGTGCCGAACTTCATGCTCAGGCCGAGCAGGAAGACCTTTATGTTGCCATCGATGCCTTGACCGAGAAGCTTGATCGACAGCTGCTCAAGCACAAGGAGAAAATACAGGCCCGCTCCCAGGGCAACGGCAAATACCTGTAACCCATGACACTTGACCAGATACTCCCCTCCGACCGAATCCTGTTTGATGTGGAAGGAGGCAGCAAGAAGCGCGTGCTGGAGTTTTTCAGCGGGTTCATCTCACAAAACATTCCCAGTCTCGACAGCCAGGAAGTCTTTTCCCGTCTGATCAGCAGGGAGCGTCTGGGGAGTACCGGTGTGGGGAATGGCGTGGCCATTCCCCATGCCCGCAATTCGCACTGCCGCCAGCCACTGGCGGGATTCATGCGTCTTCAACAGGCCGTGGATTTCGATGCCATTGATGGCGAACCCGTCGATCTGCTTTTTGTGCTGCTGGTGCCTGAAGCTGCTGAAGACACGCATCTTTCCCTGCTGGCGCAGATCGCTGAAGTCATGAACGCCGCCGAAACCCGGCATGCCCTGCGCAACGCCCATGATGAGCAGGAACTTCATGACATCCTGATGCAGGCCATCAGCCAACTTTCCACGCGAGTATAAGCAGCATGGCCATGGAACTTGTTATCGTCAGTGGACGCTCCGGTTCCGGTAAATCCATTGCGCTGCAGGCACTGGAAGATCAGGGCTTTTATGCCATCGACAATCTTCCGGCAATGCTTTTGTCTGCCTTGATCGACGAGCTCGAAGCCGGCAGCCCGCATCGTAACCGCGTTGCGGTCAGCATTGATGCCCGTAACCTGCCCAGTGAGCTGGAGCGTTTTCCGGAACATCTGGAAGCGCTGTCCACCCGCGGCATTCATTGCCGGGTGGTCTATCTCACCGCGGATTCCCGCGTTTTGCTGGAACGCTACGCCGGTACCAGGCGGCGCCATCCGCTGACGCGTGAAACCCAGATGACGCTGGCCGAGGCCATTGAAGCCGAACATGTGTTTCTCTCGCCCATCCGTAATACCGCTGACTTGGTCATTGACACCTCCAGTCAGTCGGTACATGACCTGCGCCGCCGCATCGCCGAGCAGGTTGCCCGTCATGCCGTCAACGAACTGACGCTGACCTTTGAGTCCTTTGGTTTCAAGCGCGGCGTGCCGCTGGACGCCGATATGGTATTCGATGTCCGCTGTCTGCCCAATCCCTACTGGGACCCGCGCTATCGTACCCAGACCGGACAGGACAGTGACGTGATCGCCTTTCTGGAAGCCCATGATGAAGTCAAGGCGATGTTTGATGACATCTGTCAGTGGCTGGAGCGCTGGATGCCGTCCTATTTGGCCAGCCACCGCAGCTATCTGACCGTGGCCATTGGCTGTACCGGCGGCCAGCATCGATCGGTCTATCTGACCGAGCAGCTTGGTGAGCATTTTGCCGGTCAGTTCCCGGCGGTACGCATTCGCCACCGCGAACTGACCATTCAGCGCGCTGTCAGTGAGGCGGGTGATGCTTCAGCGTGAACTGACCCTGACCAATCGTCGCGGCCTGCACGCCCGGGCCGCGACACGTCTTGTACAGTGCTGTCAGCCCTTTGCCTCAAGCGTCACGATTTATCACGGTGACCGTAGCGCGGACGCGGCCAATATCATGTCCCTGTTGATGCTGGCCGCCCCCTGTACCAGCGTGGTGCAGGTGCAGGTAGAAGGCGAGGATGCCGAAGAGGCGCTGAACGCCATCGTGGCGCTTTTCGAGGCGCGCTTTGACGAAGATCAGTAGATCCGTCAGGCACTCACAAACATTGTTCGACACTTTGCTAGAATACGGCTCTTGAATGGGCTGACACAGGGATGTCGCGACAATGAGCAATGACCATAAAGGACGTCAGCCTCGTCTGGAGCGACTTGAAAACGCTCTGGCGCAGCGGGAAATGGATCAGGTACGCCGCCTGCTCCGCCGCGGCCTGCCCCCTGCCGACATTGCCCAGCTGCTGGAATCCACGCCGCCACGCGAGCGCGACATTCTCTGGGAGCAGGTCGACAGTCACGCCAAGGGCGAAATTCTTCAATATCTCAATGATGACATTCAGACCGAGTTTCTGACCCGGATGGATGCGTCACAGCTGTTGATGGCCACTCAGCAGCTCGACAACGACGACGCCGCTGACCTGCTTCAGCGCCTGCCCCACACCACGCTTGAAGACATCCTGTCGATGATGACGCCCTCCCGTCGGGCGCGCATCGAGGCGGTACTGTCCTATCCCGAGGATACGGCCGGCGGACTGATGGACACCAACACCATCACGATTCGCCCGGACGTCACCCTGGATGTGGTTTTGCGCTATCTACGTCGACACCGGCGCCTGCCTGAATCCACCGATAACCTGCTGGTCGTGACGCGGCACAATGAGTTGATAGGCGTTTTGCCCATCAATCGGATTCTGGTCAGTGCCCCCGGTATCAGCGTGCGTGAAATCATGGATACCGACGTGGTCACCCTTACCGCACTGATGCATGAAGATGAGGTGGCCAGCATCTTTGAGCGCAGGGATTTGATCTCGGCGCCGGTGATCAGCGCCGACAACCGGCTGCTGGGCCGCATTACCATTGATGACGTGGTCGATGTCATTCGTGAAAACTCGGCACGCACCATGATGAGCATGGCCGGTCTCGAGGATGAAGAGGATACCTTCGCCCCCGTGCTGCGGACCAGTCGCCGGCGCGCCGTCTGGCTGGGCATCAATCTGATCGCCGCCACCATCGTCTCGATTGCCATCGGCTTTTTCGAAGATACCATTCAGCAGATTGCTGCCCTGGCCGTCCTGATGCCCATCGTTTCCAGCATGGGCGGGATTGCCGGTTCGCAGACCCTGACTGTCTTGATTCGCGGTCTGGCGCTGGGGCACGTCTCGGGTGCCAATGTCCGCTGGCTGGTCGTGCGCGAGCTGATGTCCGGCTCGCTTAACGGGGTGCTCTGGGCCGTGGTGGTGGCCGTCATGGCCGTGGCCCGTTTCCATGACATGACGCTGGGCA
Source organism: Kushneria sp. Sum13 (assembly GCF_052692355.1). Classification (NCBI taxonomy): domain Bacteria; kingdom Pseudomonadati; phylum Pseudomonadota; class Gammaproteobacteria; order Oceanospirillales; family Halomonadaceae; genus Kushneria; species Kushneria sp. Sum13. Next base: position 1,360,566 of record NZ_CP199847.1, on the reverse strand, counting down.
TCATCATCGCCATGGCGATGGTCATCAACCTGCTGGTGGCCGCGCTGGCCGGCACCCTGATTCCGGTCATTCTGAAAAGGCTGTCGATCGATCCGGCCCTATCCGGCGGTGTGCTGCTCACCACCATTACCGATGTCGTGGGCTTTGTGGCCTTTCTGGGCCTGGCCACGGCCATGTACTGACAAAACGACAGGGCCTTCAGGGCATCATGATGCCCCGAAGACGCACAAGCTGTTTGCCTATCCTGCAACCATCATGTCATCGATCAGCCAGCTGCCGGTATGCACGCTGCTGCGCCGGTCGATGTCATCGCCCAGCCCCACGAGATTGCCGTACATGTCGCGCAGGTTGCCGGCAATGGTGAACTCTTCCACGGGTGCCACGATCTTGCCCTTTTCAATGAGGAAACCGGCCGCGCCGCGGGAGTAGTCTCCGGTGACCGTATTGACGCCCTGTCCCATCAACTCGGTCACCATGACACCCCGCTCGACGCTGCCCAGAAGCGCTTTTTCAGGCGTAAGCGGGGCCTGCAGACGCACGTTGCGCGCCCCACCAGCGTTGCCGGTGGTGACCAGCCCCAGCCTCCGGGCGCTATAGCTCGAGAGCATCCAGCTGGCCAGCCGCCCGTCCACAATGAAGTCATTGTCACGCGTATAGACCCCTTCATCGTCATAGGCACTGCTGGCCATGGCGCCATACTCGCGCGGGCGCTCTCCAAGGCTCAGCCACTCGGGAAACAGGGACGCTCCCATCGTGTCGCACAAAAAGGAGGATTCGCGAAAAATGGCCCCGCCGGCAATGGCGTTGAGCAGATGTCCGATCAGCGAGCGCGCCATGCTCGGCGTAAACATTACCGGCATTCTGCCGGTATCCATCGGCCGGGCACCCAGCCGCGCCATGGCCTGCTCGGCCGCTACGCGCCCGACGGACTCGGGCGCCCTGAGACGCGCGGCATCGCTGCTGACGGTATAGTCGTGATCACGCTGCATCCCTGCACCATCGCGAGCAATCATCATGCACGACAGCGAATGATGGCTGGCACGCGTCACCCCCATAAAGCCGTGGCTGTTGGCGTAAACACTCACCCCTTCACTGGTCGTGAGCGAGGCGCCATCGCTGCTGTCGATGCCCTCAACGGCAAGGCCGCCCTGCTCACAGCGTCTGGCAAGCTCGATGCCGTCATCGGGCTCCAGCGCCCAGGGGTGATGAACGCCCATATCAGGCATGTCCTGCGCCAGAAGTTCCGGGTCGGCCAGCCCGGCGGCCGGGTCCTCTGCCGTATAGCGGGCAATATCGATCGCACGCTTGATGGCGTCCGTCAGCGAGGTCTGTGAGGCGTCACTGCTGGAGACGCTGGCCCGGCGCCGGCCAAGATACAGCGTAACGCCGATGCCCTGATCACGTGCCATCTCCAGCGTCTCAACGCTGCCCTTTCGTACGTTGATTTCCATGCCCTGCTGGACACTGGCACCGATTTCACAGGCATCGGCGCCTGCGTTACGGGCGTACGCCAGCGCCTGCGTTACGGCCGCTTCCAGTGTCGCCTGCTGATCATCAATATCGAGTGTGCTCGCCATGGCGCTCTCCTGTCTGCCCTGGAGGGGGAACGAGCCTGATATACTCGTCCACCTTATTCATTTGTCCTTCGCTCGCCGGAGCCCTTGCATGTCGCCACGAAAAAATTCACGCGCCCCCTCGATTGAGGAGACGTCGTCTGACACCGATAGCCAGCATGATGCGTTTCATCATGACAATGGCCGTCCCAACAAGACCCGCCTGAAGCAGGAAGCGCAGGAGCTCAAGGAACTGGGCGAACAGATCATTGCCATGTCCGAGACAGAGCGTGCCCGCCTGCCGCTGTCCGATGATCTGCTGGCCGCCATTGATGAGACCCGTCGCATTACCTCACGTGAAGCGCGACGCCGCCACATGCAGTATGTCGGCAAGATCATGCGTCATGAGTATCTCGACGAGATTCGTGCCGAATTCGACACCATGTCTCGCGAAAAGCGTCAGCGAGAGCTCGGCTTTCACCACCTTGAGCAGTGGCGCGACCGCCTGATCGAAGGCGACAACGACACCATCACGGCCTTTGTCAGCGAATACCCGGATGTGGATCGCCAGACGCTGGGACAGCTGGTACGCAACGCCCGGGCAGAACGCGCAGCCGAGAAGCCACCGGCCAGTGCCCGCAAGCTCTTCCGCCTGATTCGCGATACTGCCGGGCTCTAGGGCCCGGCCCGGTCGGCGGCTTTAACCGGCAGTGCCGCCGATCGTCATGGCATCAAGTTTCAGAGTGGGCTGTCCAACGCCTACCGGCACGGATTGCCCTTCCTTGCCGCACACCCCGACGCCGGTATCCAGCGCCAGATCATTGCCGATCATCGAGATACGCCCCATGGATTCCGGGCCGTTACCGATCAGCGTGGCGCCACGTACCGGGGTGGTAATCCTGCCCTTTTCGATCAGATAGGCCTCACTTGCCGAGAAAACAAAACGGCCCGAGGTAATATCGACCTGCCCGCCGCCAAAGCTTGCGGCGTAGATGCCGTGATCCACCGAGGCAATGATCTCCTCGGGGTCATGCGCGCCGGGGAGCATATAGGTATTGGTCATGCGGGGCATGGGTAGATGCGCGTAGGACTCACGCCGTCCGTTGCCGGTCGGCGCCATGCCCATCAGTCGCGCATTGAGCCGGTCCTGCATGTAACCGGTCAGGATACCGTCTTCAATCAGCGGCGTGTACTGGCCGGGCGTGCCTTCATCGTCCACGCTCAGCGACCCACGACCGTCTTCACAGGTGGCATCATCCACCACGGTCACGCCGCGGGCAGCCACCTGTTCTCCAATACGGCCGCTGAAGGCCGAGCTGCCGCGTCGATTGAAATCGCCCTCAAGGCCATGCCCTACCGCTTCATGCAGCAGCACACCCGGCCAGCCGTTGCCCAGTACCACCGGCAGCTGCCCGGCCGGCGCATCGATGGCTTCCAGATTGACCAGCGCCTGACGAACGGCTTCTTTGGCATACTGCTCGGCGACGTCATCACGCACGAACCGTGTCAACGAAAAACGACCACCGCCACCGGCACTGCCCCGTTCACGCCGCCCATCACGAGCAGCAATGACCGACACGTTAAAGCGTACCAGCGGGCGCAGATCCACCGCCTGAGTCCCGTCACTGTTTTGCACCATGACGGCATCATAGGAGGCGCTCAATGAGACGCTGACCCGGGCGACGGCCGGGTCCGCTGCGCGTGCAATCCGGTCGGCGTGCTTGAGCATGGCCACCTTGTCGTCGGCGCCCAGCGAATCGAGCGGGTTATCACTGCCATAGCGCGGAGCCACTGATACCGGTGCACTGACGGCAACCGGCGGCGTGCGCTGGCCGGCACGCACGATCAGTGACGCGGTCCGCGCCGTACTGGCGATGGCCTCACGACTCAGCTGATTGGAGTAGGCAAAACCGGTCTGCTCATGGTGCTGCGCCCGAATGCCCAGCCCGCTGTCGATGCTGTAGGCAGCATCCTTGACCTCACCATCTTCCAGCGCCCAGGACTCGCGCCAGCTGCGCTGCAAAAAAATATCGGCAAAATCGATGCCAGGCCCCATGGCCTTTTCAAGGCCTTCATGAAGGGCGGTATCATCGAGCCCGTGTGCTTCAAGCAGTAGAGCACGAGCATCGTTCGATCGAATGTCCGAAAGGGAGTGCGTTGTCATCAGCGCGTATGCTCCAGCTTGACCTGTGGCGTCTCCCAGGGACCCGCCACGTGATAATGAACCTGCGACACCCGGTCGAACCAGGGCTCGAACAGCTTGTGTAATAGATAAAGCACACCGCCCACCTGAGGGGCGCCCACCAGTACGGCGGCCAGCGGCAGATTCTGGGTCACCGGCACGGTCACGCCCAGGTGGGCATCCAGCGTACGTGCCGGTATATCGACCTGTCCAGCCACTGAAAAATGGGTGGCAGAGCCGTCAAAGAGTACGGGCTCAACCGTACGGACCACGCCATCATGCAGCGTTGTACGAGCATTGACCGACTTGAAGGCAACCCCTGAGCGAGTCACATCCGAGAAATTGAGCTGAAGTCGTCGCACCAGGTTATCCAGATTCAGCAGTGACACCAGATTGGCCCAGCGCGACTGTACGAAGGTCAATCGCCCGCTGCCCAGATCGGCATTGACGCTGCCATTGGCTTTTTCAATATCGAACTGCCAGGGCGCGCCCGGCCAGGCCAGCTGCGTATCGAGCCTGCCGCTATCGGTCTGTAGTACGTTTTCAACCCCAAGCGATGCCATGGTTTTGCCCAGATCGCCGGCCGTGGCTTCAAGGCGCAGGCGACTAAGGCTTGGAAGGCTGCCGGCCCGCTCCCATACCAGCTTTCCGTTGGCATCCAGATCACTCATGCGAACCTGCAGGGGCGATATATCGATGCGCTTGTCATCGGAGTGCCAGCGACCCGACAGCCCTCCCAGCGTCCGTCCGTCGAGTCGTACCTGATCAATATCGAATTCGCCATCGCCGAGACTTGCCAGTCCTTCCGGATAGGCCGTCAGCGATTTGTCTGCAGCCTTGCCGCCGGCCGTCTCGCTGCTACGCCTGACCTCTGTCATCAGCGGCGTCAGATCCAGCCAGTCGATATGCACAATGACCGGCAGATCCGGATTGTCGCGCCAGTCGGCCGTACCGTTCAAAAAGGAGCTGTCCACGCTGGCATGCCAGTCGTTACCGCGAACCTGTCCCAGCCCGCGGGCGCTACCCAGGCAGGTGACCCCAAACAGGACGCAGTCGGTATCCACCGAGATGCGCTCAATGGGCGAGATTTTCTGCGACGGCGCATCCGGACGCCGACGGCGGCTATTATCATCGGCCGTGTCAGACAGCTGCGAAATCGCCAGCTGCCAGGCCACCAGATCCAGCCGATCCGCATGCCAGTTGACCTGCCAGTGCTCCTGGTCGGGCCAGCCGGTATTCTCGGGCGGCATCTGTTCCAGCCAGACCTGCCCCTGATGGCTGTTATGACGCCAGCGAGCGCGCACCAGATCACCGGCGCGCAGCTCACCGGCGCCACTGCCGACATCAACGTCCAGCGTCAGCGGCAGGGTCGTCTCGGGTGATTTCTGAAACGGCTGAGGCAACTGCAGTGAGAGCCCCTTCAATGGAGTCTGAACGTGGATCTGCGCACCGCCGTCGCCCAGTGCGATCTGCGCCGTATAGTCGATCGGGCCATGAACAATGGGAATAATGTTTTCAAGACCCAGCCAGCCGGCAACCCCTTCTGCGTAGCCATGACCGGAAATATCGATGCCGCCGTCCATCAGGTGTAACCGTGCCCGAACCGGCCCTTCAAAGACCCGCGCATCCAGTGTCCCGGTGATGCTGCTTTGCTGACGCCGGTAACCGTAATGGGCCTTGCCCTTCACATCGGTGACGGTCAGATCCGACTCCTTCGAGTACAGCGTGCCGCTGTCCAGCAGCGCATCGCCATCAATCCTGACCGCCTCCGGGTCAGTGGTAGGCAGGGACACATTGACCGAACCGATCAGACTTCCGCTCGTGCGCCAGGTATTGAGCGTCTCGCTCAGGGATGGATCCTCCAGCGGCGCCTTTTGCAAAAGTGACAGCAGATTGCCGGCATCACCGGTCACCAGCGCCGAAAGCGTAAACTTCTGATCGTGAAGCGCCGCCTTTGCGCCGCGTGACACCATCCCCATCAGGTTGGCATGGGTAATGTCGGCATCGAAATTGTTGCCGGCCATCGTGAAACGACCATCGAGCCCCGTGACCGGCGGCCAGCCTTTTTGCCAGGTCATGCTGACATTGCGCGCCTTGATCGACAGTTTGACCTTGTCTTCATCGGGTGCCCGGGGCTGGTCATCATTGAACACCAGCCGAAGCGCCACATTGCCTTCGGGGATGTCGGCGCGATGAATGCGCTTGTTCAGCCAGACACGCACTTCGGGGTCGTCGATGGCGTTGACGGGCAGCCACTCACGGGGTTTTTCGGTCGAAACATCGTTGAAGGCGACGTTCATGTCAAAGCGCTCCGGCTTGCCCGGCGGCGCCGTCAAAGCAAAGTCACCCTGGGCTTGGGCACCGCGATGCTCCAGTTTGATGTCGCTGCCACCAAAGTGAATCTCGCCATCATCGCTGACTTTAAAGGAAAGCTGTCCGCTGACATTTTCAAGCGCCCAGGGCGTTAAAAAGACCCTTGGCAGGTTCAACACGGTATGCGCCGCGCCAAACTGCATCCGAACGTCCAGCCCTTGCGCCGTTAGCCAGCCATCAACCGGACCGAACCCGGGAATCTGCTGCACCGGCTGACCCGAAACGTCTCGAAGCGCTGCGCGTGTTTCAATGGGACCACCTGCAGTGCGGCGAATGGAAGCCCCTTCCACGCGTCCCTTGAGCGCCATCCCGGAAAGCATCCGGCGACTTTCGCTATCCGGCAGCGGCACGAGATCCGATATGGTCGTCACATCGTCAAGCGCAAAAGGTGTGGTTATAACGCTGAAATCGGAAAAGTCTTCCGAGGCCTCGAGCATGGCTGCCTCGGGCAGCAGGGTCAGCGCCTGACCGTCACGCGAGAGTCCGAGCTGTTCGATGCTGCCGTGCCAGCGCTTGTTCGCACCCTGTGCGAGGCCGGCTTCCAGTGTCATGTCATCAAGGGTAAAGGGCGTCCCATGATGACTGCCAGAGAGCTCCGCCACCCCCAGCGACAGCCGGGCTGATGTCATGTTGCCCTTGTGCCAGCCCGCCCAGAGGGAGGCCTGCCCACGAGCGCTTTCTAAAGCGTAATTCGGCCAGAGCCCATGCCATAGATGAACCAGACGACGGGTCTGCTCGGCATCGGCCTTGAGCTGGAGTTCTCCGTTGAGAGACGAGAGGTCATCAAACCGGCCCGCCAGACCAAAGCCTTCGTTATCAGCGTCTTCCCAGCGTGCCGAGGCTGCCAGCGTATGCGAGCCGTTATTGGTGCCGGCAATGGCGAGCCGGTCAATCAAAAGCGAGGGGTGCCTGGCAGGGGCGCTGTCGATGGGCTGATCACCTGCAGGGCGCTCGAGCTCGAGGGTATGGAAATTGATTCGACCGCCTTCAAGGTCAGCCGACTGGCGCACCAGTGTCTCCACCCAGGTCGTCAGGCGCTCGGGCGTGATATCGACAGGGCCATCATCGTTATCCCTTGATGAAGGTCCCCATCCCCACTGGCCCGGCGCGGTCTCATAAAGATCGACCGTGGCGTCATCGGCATGAAGAGAGGACAGCGTCAGCGTCTGCCCGGCCAGTAGATCAAGCACATCAAGGTGCGCCTCGAGTGAACCCAGCGACACCAGTGAGCGCGTCCCCTGGTCACCGTTCAGGGCAAGATTGTTCAGCGCCACGACCAGATCGCGACCTTCAAGCTCGACGCGCATGTCCTGCCAGCGCACATGATACTGCGCAGGCAGGTCCAGCCATTCGAGCACCTGCTGCTGGAGGGCCGGCTGATTGAGCACGCCCAGTCGCAGCGAGGTGGTCACTACCGCCAGTAGCAGCATCATGATGGCCACCAGAGTCAGCAGCCAGCGCATCAGGATTCGCAGCGAAGACATGATCACATCAGTACGATGTCGTACTGCTCCTGACAATAGTGCTGTTCCACCTGAAAGCGGATGGTCTTGCCGATAAAGCTTTCCAGGTCCGCCACCGCCGTTGATTCCTCTTCATGCAGTCTGTCTACCACGCTCTGAGCGGCCATGACCAGATAGGTTTCCGGTGAATAGGCTCGCTCCTCGCGCATGATTTCGCGAAAGATCTCATAGCAGACCGTCTCCGGTGTCTTGAGGGTGCCGCGCCCCTTGCAGACGGGGCACGCCTCGCAGAGCACATGTTCCAGACTCTCCCGGGTGCGCTTGCGCGTCATCTGAACGAGCCCCAGTTCAGTCACCCCTGAAAGCCGGGTACGGGCATAATCGCGCTCGAGTGCTTTTTCCAGCACTCTCAGCACCTGCCGCTGATGGTCACTGTCGATCATATCGATGAAATCGATAATGATGATGCCACCCAGGTTGCGCAGCCGAAGCTGTCGGGCAATCGCCGTGGCCGCCTCCAGATTGGTCTTGAAAATGGTCTCTTCAAGATTACGATGCCCTACAAAGGCGCCGGTATTGACGTCAATGGTGGTCATGGCCTCGGTCTGATCAATGATCAGATACCCGCCGGACTTGAGATCAGCGCGCCGCTCCAGTGCCCTTTGCAGCTCATCCTCGACCGAAAAGAGATCGAAAATGGGCCGCTCGCCCGGGTAATATTCGATGTGTGATTCCAGCGCCGGCATCAGCTCCCGAGCGAAATCACACAGGCGATCATGGTTTTCCCGCGAGTCGATCCGGATCCGCTCGATACCCTCACGCATGACATCACGAAGCGTGCGGGTCGGGAGCGCCAGATCCTCATAGAGTACCGCCGGCGCCTTCGTTTCACGTCGCGCCACTTCAATCTTGCGCCACAGCCTGAGCAGAAACTGCATGTCGGCGGCCAGCGACTGTTCATCGACCCCTTCAGCCGCCGTGCGGATGATAAAACCGCCGACCAGCCCGTCTCGGGTACCGGCCTGAGCATTGACCATATCCCGAAGGCGCCCGCGCTCTGTCTCATCCTCGATGCGCTGGGAGACGCCGGTATGCGCGGCCCCTGGCATATACACCAGATAGCGCGAAGGGATGGAAAGCTGGGTGGTCAGCCGAGCCCCCTTGGTTCCCATGGGGTCCTTGATGACCTGAACCACCAGCGCCTGCCCTTCATGTACCAGGGTTCGGATCGGCGCAGCTTCCTGCCCGGAATGGCCGGCCGGCATCAGTTCATGGGCATGAATAAAGGCGGTGCGACTCTGGCCGATATCGACAAAGGCCGCCTGCATGCCCGGCAGGACACGCACAACCTTGCCCATGTAGATATTGCTGACGATGCCCCGGCACTGGTCGCGTTCGATCCAGGCCTCCTGCAGCACGCCATTTTCAACCACGGCCACACGGGTTTCCATGGGCGTCATGTTGATCAGGATTTCACCGTTCACAACGCCCCTCCTGTTCACCTTCCTGACTGGCAAGCCACGGCGTCACGCCCTGCCGGGAGAGCAGCTGCGCCGTTTCACACAGCGGCAGACCAACAATACCCGACCAGCTCCCCTCGATGCGCGAGACAAACATTGCCCCGGCGCCCTGTAGTGCGTAACCACCCGCCTTGTCGCGCCCTTCTCCACTGGCAACATAAGCGTTGATCTCGCTTTCTGCCATCAAGCGAAAATGAACATCGCTGATGACGCAGGCTTCCAGAAGCCCGGCCGGACCCGTCACGGCCACGGCACTGATGACCTGATGCGAGCGTCCGGCCAGGCAGCGAAACCATGCCCGGGCCTGATCATCACTTTCCGGCTTGCCCAGAATCTGTCCATCCAGCGACAGGGCCGTATCCCCGCCCAGTATGGGCAGCGACGTGGCAAGCACCTGCTGGCCGGCAAGTGCCTTTTCACGGGCCAGACGTACCACATATTCCAAGGCCGGCTCATCAGGACGTGGCGTTTCATCCAGATCTACCGGACAGGCACGCGCTGACACGCCGATGGTCGACAGCAGTTCAAGGCGCCGGGGAGACGCCGAGGCAAGGATCAGATCAGGCGATGGCATGCGTATGGAGTATCCGAAAAAGGAGGCTGCAAGGGCGTCCTGACTCACCGAACCGCAACAATTCCGGCAACAGCGAACGGAGAATCAAAAGGAAGCAAAGCGTCGGCGTACGACCTGCATCAGGGTAAACAGCCAGGGCCATAGTATGCCACCCAGAAGCGCTGCGTAGACAAACTCGAGATGCAGGGGCGAGCTCAGAAGAATGGCCCGCAGCCACTGTTCGAAAAGCTGCATCAGGGCCAGCACGATCGTGACCAGCATGGCCTGTCGCCAGAGGGCATAGATCCGCATGCGCTGATACAGCAGCAGCGTCAAAAAGGCGATGGTGGCATACAGCAGGGCATTTTCTCCCAGCGGCGTTCCCTGCAGCAGATCAATCAGCATGCCGATCAAAAAGCCGTGGAAAACGCCCACGCGATACGGCGTGATGATGCACCAGTAGATCAGCACCAGACCGACCCAGTTGGGTCGCCACAGCAGCCACTCTTCGGGCAGGGGCATGACCTGCAGAATCAGGGCGCACAGAAAGGACAGTGGAATGACTGCCGAATAGCCTCTCATTGGCGCGCCTCCTGACGACCGGGACGCACCACCTGAAGGGCCGCATCCACGGCCTCCTGACTCAACTGATGACTTTTGGGCTTGAGCCGGTCATGGGTAAACAGCAGTAGAAAGTTGCGGCTGCGGTCGAGCTGAGCAATGGGGAGCACTTCCACACTGGCAAAGGGCGTGCCTGCGTTGCGCACAATCTTACTGACGCGTGCCACCGGATAGCCCTCGGGAAAACGACCGGTCAGTCCCGAAGTCACCAGCAGGTCACCCTCGCGAATATCGGTGTTATTGGGCACGTTATCCAGCGTCAGGCGACCGGGCTGGCCGGCGCCACGAGCAATGAAGCGCAGGCCGTTACGATTGATCTGGACGGGCACCGAATGGCTGGCATCGGTAATCAGGAGCACACGGCTCGAGTAGCGTGACACCGAAATGACCTGACCGACCAGGCCTGCCGAATCCACCACGGGCTGACCGCTGTACACTCCGCTTTGCTGACCACGGTCAATGATCATCTGCTGCAGAAAGGGGTCATTGTCCAGCGTCAGAAGCCCGGCCGTAATCCAGGGAATCTCCTGGCGCGGCGTCGCCTTTAAAAGCTCACGTAGCCGAACGTTGTCTTCGGAAAGACTGGCCATGCGCTGGACGCGCTGTGACAGGGTCAAAAGCCGCTCGCGAAGGCGGCGATTTTCATTGACCAGCCGGGTCTGATCGCTCAATGCAAGCGAGGCCAGACTCAGGCCACGGGCAGGCAGACTGACGATCCATTGAACGGGCGCGACAACGGTTGAAATCTGGGCACGGACATCTTCCATCCAGCTCATGCGCTGATCGGCAAACATCAGAAAAGACGCCAGAATGACGCACAGGATCATTCGGTAGCCGGGAATGGGACCGTGCGAAAAAAGCGGTTTGATAGGCCTTCCTCCCGCGAACCATATGCAGCCGACGCAAGGTGCGCCGGCTGCCGCTGACTTTAGTCGGTAGACAGCAGTTCGAAGGTGTGCTGATCGATCATTTCAAGCGCCTTGCCACCGCCGCGCGCCACACAGGTCAGCGGGTCTTCGGCGATGATGACCGGCAGACCGGTCTCTTCGGCAATCAGCTTGTCGATATCACGCAGGAGACCGCCACCGCCGGTAATGACCAGACCGCGGTCGGCGATATCAGAGGCCAGCTCGGGCGGCGACTGCTCCAGCGCGCTCTTGACCACGGCCACGATCGAGGCAAGCGGCTCCTGCAGGGCGTCAAGAATCTCGTTGGAGTTCAGGGTGAAGCTGCGCGGAACGCCTTCGGCGAGGTTACGCCCCCGGACATCGATTTCACGCAATTCACCACCGGGCCAGGCACAGCCGATCTCTTCCTTGATGCGCTCGGCCGTGGCCTCGCCGATCAGGCTGCCGTAATGGCGACGCACATAGGCCGTGATGGCTTCGTCAAATCGGTCACCGCCCACACGCACGGATTCGGAGTAGACCACGCCGGACAGCGAAATGATCGCAATTTCGGTAGTACCGCCACCGATATCGACCACCATTGAACCGGTCGCCTCTTCGACCGGCAGGCCGGCGCCGATGGCAGCCGCCATCGGCTCCTCGATCAGAAAGACTTCACGGGCGCCCGCGCCTTCGGCAGACTCCTTGATGGCGCGGCGCTCGACCTGCGTTGACATGCAGGGAACGCACACCAGCACGCGAGGGCTGGGCGTCAAAAAGGTGCTTTGATGCACCTTTCGAATAAAATATTGCAGCATCTGTTCGGTGACGGTGAAGTCGGCGATGACGCCGTCCTTCATCGGACGAATGGCCGTGATGTTGCCGGGCGTACGCCCCAGCATCCGTTTGGCATCAAGGCCAACAGCGGCCACGCTTCTCATGCTGCCGGACTGGCGAATGGCCACGACCGAGGGTTCATCAAGCACGATACCGCGACCACGTACATAAATCAGAGTATTGGCCGTTCCCAGATCGATCGACAGATCACTGGAAAACAACCCCCGTAAACGTTTAAACATGAAAGTCTTTCACCTGGGCCAGACCGGAACTTGTGCGGATGCAAACGGTATCATCGCCGTCATGATGCGGCAAGCAGCCCGCCTGCCATGCTGTCGCTGCTTATGATACCTTCTTCCTACAATGTGGCCTCCCTTCTTTTTGTTGGTTTTATGCAGCCCGATCAGAAGTCGGACGTCACGCTTTTGCAATTCAACCCTGCATTGTTCAAAGGTAGAACCGCCATGGCTATTGAACACGCCAATGTTCTGCGCGCAGCGCATCTGGCCCGTCTGGGCGTGAGTGATGCCCAGGCGGAACGCTATGTCGATGATCTGTCTCGCATTCTCGAGATGGTAGACCGGCTTTCCGAGATCGACACCGACGGTGTCGCACCGCTGTCTCACCCGCTGGATGCCACCCAGCCACTGCGCGCCGACGAGGCAATCGAAGCCGACCGCCGCGACACCTTCCAGAAGATCGCCCCGGCCACGGCAGATGGCCTTTATCTGGTGCCGCGCGTGGTTGAGTGATTGACTGACGCCCCCTGAGCGGCCTGACATGCGACAGATCAGAGACACTGCCCCAACCACGGGCAGCCAAGGAGTAACAAGCCCACATGCATGACAAGACACTTGCCGAACTGGCCCGCGGCCTGGCTGCCGGTGACTTTTCCAGTCGTGAACTGACGAGTTCGCTGCTTGAGCGCATCAAGCGCCATGACCCCGCACTTAACAGCTTTATCACTGTCACCGGCGAGCAGGCCCTCAAGGAGGCCGAGGCTGCCGATGCCCTGCGTCACAAGGGCGAGGCCGGCATTCTCAGCGGCCTGCCACTGGCCTACAAGGACATTTTCTGCACTGAGGGCGTACGCACCAGTGCCGGCTCGAAGATGCTGGACAACTTCATCGCCCCCTACAACGCTACCGTGGTGGAAAAGCTTCGCCACGCCGGTACGGTCAGCCTTGGCAAGACCAACATGGACGAGTTCGCCATGGGCTCGTCCAACGAAAACAGCTATTACGGCCCGGTCAAAAACCCCTGGAACCCGACACTGGTCCCCGGTGGCTCATCGGGCGGCAGTGCAGCAGCCGTCGCCGCCGGCCTCGTTCCGGCAGCACTGGGCACCGATACCGGCGGTTCAATCCGTCAGCCGGCGGCCTTTTGCGGCATTACCGGTCTCAAGCCGACCTACGGGCGTGTCTCGCGCTACGGCATGATCGCCTACGCCTCGAGTCTTGATCAGGCAGGTCCCATGGCCCGTACGGCCGAAGACTGTGCGATGCTGATGAATGCCATGGCCGGTCATGACGCGCGTGACTCCACCAGCGTGTCACGCAACGTGCCCGATTACACCCTGGGGCTGGACAAGCCGCTCAACGGCCTCAAGATCGGTCTGCCGGTTGAATACTTCGGTGAAGGTCTGGCGCCCGAAGTCGAGACAGCAGTGCGCGAAGCGGTTCGGGTCTATGAATCCCTGGGTGCCCAGGTCATCGATGTCAGCCTGCCGCATACCAGCATGGCGATTCCGGCCTACTACGTCATTGCCCCGGCCGAGGCCTCCGCGAACCTGTCACGCTATGATGGCGTGCGCTTTGGGCACCGCTGCGAAGACCCGGTCGATCTCGAAGACCTCTACAAGCGTACCCGCGCCGAAGGCTTCGGGGACGAGGTCAAGCGCCGCATCCTGATCGGCACACACACCCTCTCCGAAGGCTTTTTCGATGCCTACTACCGCAAGGCACAGCAGATTCGCCGCCTGATCCGTCAGGACTTCCTCGACGCCTTTGCCCGTGTGGATGTGCTCATGGGACCGGCTGCGCCGACGACGGCGTTTGAGCTGGGGTCCAGGGCCGACCCGGTGCAGATGTATCTGCAGGATATCTACACCATCGCCATCAACCTGGCCGGCATCCCGGGTATCAGCGTACCTGCCGGTCTGGTCGACAATCGCCCGGTCGGTCTTCAGATTCTGGGACCGCATTTCGGTGAAGCCCACCTTCTTAACGTGGCGCACGTCTTTCAGCAGGCCACGGACTGGCATCAGCGCCGGCCCGAGATCAAGGAGTAACAACATGCAGTGGGAAGTCGTGATCGGGCTTGAAGTCCACGTGCAGCTTTCGACCTGCTCGAAAATCTTTTCCGGCGCCTCGACCGCCTTCGGCGCCGAGCCCAACACCCAGGCCTGTGGTATCGACCTCGGACTGCCGGGCACGCTGCCTGTGCTCAACGAAAATGCTGTCGCCATGGCGGTACGCTTTGGCCTGGCCATCAACGCCGAGATTCCCGAATACTCGGTGTTCGAGCGCAAGAACTATTTCTATCCGGACCTGCCCAAGGGCTATCAGACCAGCCAGATGGCCCATCCGGTGGTCGGCCGCGGCGAAGTCGACATCACCCTGGGCGACGGTACGGTCAAGACCGTGCGCATCCATCATGCCCATCTGGAAGAAGATGCCGGCAAGTCGCTGCACGAAGACTACAGCGGCATGACCGGCATCGACCTGAACCGGGCCGGCACGCCGCTTCTGGAGATTGTTTCCGAGCCTGACATGCATAGTGCCGAGGAAGCGTCGGCCTATATTCGCGCCATTCACGCCATCGTGACCTATCTGGGCATCTCGGATGGCAACATGGCTGAAGGCTCGATGCGCTGCGACGTCAACGTCTCTCTGCGCCCGAAGGGCCAGGAAAAGCTGGGCACCCGTGCCGAGATCAAAAACGTCAACTCCTTTCGCTTCGTCGAGCGCGCCATTGCGTTCGAGATCGAGCGTCAGAGCGAGATTCTCGAAGACGGTGGCGTCGTCGTTCAGGAAACCCGGCTCTACAACCCGGATCTGGATGAAACCCGCTCGATGCGGACCAAGGAGGAAGCCAACGACTACCGTTACTTCCCCTGCCCTGACCTGCTGCCCCTGATGCTCGATGAGGCCTATATCGAACATCAGCGTTCGCTGCTGCCGGAACTGCCGAGCGAAAAGCGTCAGCGCTTTGTCGAATCGCTCGGCCTTTCGACCTACGATGCGGACGTCATGACAGGCTCGCGAGCGCTGGCCGAATATTTCGAAGCCGTTCAACAACACTGCGGCGATGCCAAGCTGGCCGCCAACTGGGTTCAGGGCGACCTGTTGGGTCGACTCAATCGTGACGGCCTGGACATTACCGAAAGCCCGGTCAGCGCCGAGCAGCTGGGTGGCCTTTTGCTGCGCATCAGCGATGACACCATCAACGGCAAGGCGGCCAAGCAGGTCTTTGCGGATCTGTGGGAGTGCAAGGGCGAAACGGCTGACGACATCATCGAGTCCCGCGGCCTCAGGCAGGTTACCGATACCGGTGCCATCGAATCCCTGTGTGATCAGGTGATTGCCGATAACCCGGTACAGGTCACCCAGTACCGCGAAGCCAGTGAGGACAAGCGCGGCAAGATGATCGGCTTTTTTGTCGGCCAGGTCATGAAGGCCTCCCGCGGCACGGCCAACCCGCCGCAGGTCAACGCCATGCTCACGGAAAAGCTCGACGCCCTGCTGTAACACCGGACTGTCAGCCACCAAAAGGGGCGCCTTCTGGCGCCCCTTTTTAATGTCCACTCTTTATGCGTCCTGTTTCGTGCGCCCTGTTTTACGGGAATTTTGCCACCGCATCCCCAGTGCCATTCGAACAGGAAATTATTCCTCGATCGGTGGGGTTGGCAGAATGCACAGGTCATGCACTTCCACGTGTCTGGGCTGGGTCAGTGCAAAAATCACGGATCGGGCAATGTCATCCGGCGTCAGGGCATTGTCCTGAGGCTCATCGAAAAAGGGCGTATCCACCACACCCGGCTCGATCAGCGTGACACGTATGCCACTGCCCTTCACTTCCTCGCGCAGGTTATAGGCCATGCTTTGCACAGCGCTTTTGGTGGCGCCGTAAAAGGAACCCGGCATGACACGGCGCCCGGCAACGGACCCCGTGATCAGCACATGCCCCCGGCTTTTTTTAAGCTCGGCCATGGCCGCGCGGACCGTCAGCGCTGGCCCCAGCACGTTGGTCAAAAGCACCTCGCGCCACTCTTCCGGGTCGCTGCCGCTGTAGCCGCGCCCTTCAAGACCACGACCGGCATTGGCAAAGACAGCGTCCAGCGTCCCGAAACGCTCGACCACCGCAGCCACCAGCTGTTCCTGCGCCTCCCAGGACTGCACATTGCAGGTAAAAGCAGCCGCCTGTACGCCGTATTCCTGCTCAAGCGTTTCGGCCAGCGTTTCAAGACGTTTGGTACTGCGCGCGGCCAGTGCGATGTTATAGCCGGCCTGCGCCGCATGGCGGGCGCTGGCTTCACCGATCCCGGTCGATGCACCTGTAATCAAAAGCGTTGGGTTGGCCATTGCTGTCTCCTGTGCGCCCGGATCCACGTGACCCGACCATCATTGATGTGCACTGAGCCTGGCAAGTCGGCTCCGCCTGCGCCACCCAGGCACGGTGCCGGCCATGCGCTGCAAACTGAAGGCTGCCCGACGACCATGAACGACGACCATGACAGCCACTGTGCTTTTCAGCTATCCTGGAGTCACCCTTTTTATTGCCTTGAATCAATCAATGACCTGACGCTGGTCTTCGAACCGTCAGGTGACCATAACAATGGATGTCGGCCGCAATCGCGCGTCAGACAAGGAGAAATTCATGACCGGCCTGACGTCTCCGATCGTCGAACGGCAGCCCGTAGAGGACTCCCCGTACGCCTCTCTCAATCACGACATTTACGCCACTCTGACACAGGCACTCAAAAATGAGGGCCGGCAGGGCATGATTCGTGAGGCCATCAACCACCACCTTGCCGTGGCGGGCGGCTATCTGCGTGCCCGCCTGGGCTATCACACCGGCCGGGCCCTGGGGCTGCCCCATGAGTCCGCGCTGATCTGTGCCTGCATCAGCGAGCTTTTGCACAACGCCTCGCTCATCCACGATGACGTGCTCGATCATGACAGCATGCGTCGCGGCCAGAAAAGCGTCTGGAATGTCTGGAACGAAGGGGTGGCCATCTGTCTGGGGGATCTGTTCATCTCGGCGGCCTATGGCCTGATGGCAGGGCTTTCTACTCATGCGTCAAGGCTGCCGGCCCTGCTGTCCTGCGTGCACCATCATGTGCAAACCACCATTTATGGTCAGGCCGAGTGCTTCAGCCTGGCAATGACACCCGAGCCCGACTTCGAGCAGTGCAGTCAGGCCGCCTGCGGCAAGTCCGGCCCGCTCTTTGCCCTGGCGCTTGAGGCACCCTTGCTGCTGACCGGCCATGATGGCGCGCTCGACAATGCGCGACAGGCGGCCCTGACGTTTGCCACGATCTACCAGCTCATTGACGATATCGAGGATTTTGACAGCGACATGACCGATCAACAGCAAGGGGCCTGCAACATGCTTCACGCGTTGGGCAGCCGTGGGGATAGCGCCCCCATGGCTTCGGCGCTGGATTACGGCCGCCACCACCTGAGCCGTACCCGCCATCTGGCGAGCACCCTGCCCGAAGGCAGTGGCCAGGCGCTGATTGAAGAAGCCCATCGACTCGAGGAGAAGCTGATGAGCGTGACGGGTGAGCGCTCATGAGCCAGGCACTGGTCATCGGCGGCGGTTTTGGCGGCATGGCTGCCGCCCTGCGGGCACGTAAAAAGGGTTATGACGTCACGCTGATCGAGCGATGCGCGTCGCTGGGCGGACGGGCCCAGGTCTTTACCGATCAGGGCTTTCGCTTTGATGCCGGCCCCACGGTCATCACCGCGCCCTTCATGTTCGAGGAGCTCTTCGCGCTTTTCGGCAAGCGGCTGGAAGACTATGTCGAGATGGTCGCGCTCGACATCTGGTATCAGTTTTATTTCCAGGACGGGCGCACCTTTGATTACGGCACTGACATGTCGGCAACGCTTGCCAGCATTCGCCGCTTCAACGAGCGCGACGTTCAGGGCTATCAGAACCTTCTGAAAACCTCGAAGGAGATCTTCGAGATCGGCTTCGAACAGCTTGCCGACCGCCCCTTTCATCAGTTCTCCACCATGGCCGCGCAGATTCCGGCCCTTTTGCGACTGAAAAGCTATCGATCGGTATGGCAGATGGTCTGTGCCCACATCGAGGATGACAGCCTGCGTCAGGCCTTTTCGATTCCACCGCTGCTGGTGGGCGGCAATCCTTTTCGCACGACCAGCATCTACGGCCTGATCCCCTGGCTTGAGCGCAAGTGGGGCGTGCACTTTCCCATGGGCGGTACCGGCGCGCTGGTGGCGGCGCTGGAAAAGCTGATGCGCGATGTGGGCATCACCATCGAGACCGGCACCACCATCAAGCGCATCCTGAGCGAGCATGGGCGTGCCAACGGCGTGGAACTTGAAAGCGGTGAGAAGCTGCCGGCCAACGTGGTCATCAGCAACGCCGATGCGGCGCATCTGTATACCAACATGGTGGACCAGGTCTCGACCAGCGCGAAACTCAAGCTGGCCGGCGCCAAATATTCGATGGGCCTTTTCGTACTCTATGTCGGTACCAACCGGCAGTTTCCCCAGACCGAGCACCACACCATCTGGATGGGACAGCGCTATCGCGAACTGCTGGAAGATATTTTCGAACACCGCGTACTGGCCAACGACTTCTCGCTCTACGCCCATCGCCCGACCGCGACCGACCCCTCCTTTGCACCGCCCGGCTGTGATTCCTTCTACATTCTCGCCCCGGTGCCGAACCTGCAGGGCGACGTGGACTGGTCACGCGAAGGCGACAAGCTCGGCGATGCCATCATCGATGCGCTCGATCGCACCACGATGCCGGGCTTTCGCGAATCGATCGTCACCCGTTTTCACATGACCCCGAAGGACTTCAGCGAGCGCTATCTGTCGATGCATGGCACCGGCTTTTCGATTGCGCCCATTTTCCGCCAGTCGGCGTGGTTTCGCTTTCACAACAAGAGCGAAGTGCTGGAAAACCTGTATCTGACCGGCGCCGGCACGCATCCGGGGGCGGGCCTGCCGGGCGTGCTGTCCAGCGCCAAAGTGGTGGATCACCTGCTGCCGGGCGCCGACGCATGACGCAGGCTGCCCAGCACGCCAGTGCCGAAGCCATTCTGGCGCGACACGGCAAGTCGTTTCGCTTTGCCAGCTACTTCATGGAGCGTGACGACGCCCACGATGCGGCGCTTCTATACATGGTCTGTCGCGAGCTGGACGACCTGGCCGATCAGGACATGCCCACCGAGGCCGAAAACGAAAGTGCCCATGCGCGTCTGATGACCGTTCGTCGCGAGCTTTTGGCCGGCAGTGGTCATGACCCGCTCACTCATGTGCTGATCGATCTTCAAACGCGGCGCGGACTCGATACCCGTGCGGCCGTGGCGCTAATTGACGCCCTGATCAGCGATGTCGAGCGCCCGGCCCTGATTCAGAATGAGCGTGAGCTGATGCGCTACTGCTATGGCGTGGCCGGGGCCGTGGGCGTTTTGATGTGCCCGGTGGTGGGCGCCGATGACAGTGCCATCCCTCACGGCATTGATCTGGGTCTGGCCATGCAGATGACCAATATCGCCCGCGATGTGCGAGAAGACGCCGACATGGGGCGTCGCTACCTGCCGGCCGACTGGATCGATCAGTTAACGCCCGAGGAAATCGCTCGCGCCGACAGTGATCAACGTGAGCGGATTGCCCACGCCATAGACCGGCTATTGACCCGAGCCGAGGCCTACTATGCCAGTGCCGCCGATGGTTTTGATCGCATCCCGGGCAAGAACCGACGTGCCATTGCGGTTGCCGCCGATGTCTATCGCGCCATTGGCTTTCGCCTGCGTCGAGAAAGGCTGGCCTGGTGGCAGGGCCGCGTGCATGTGCCGCTGACCGGCAAGGTGTGGCTGGCCACGCGCCGACTGAGCGGCCGTGGCGCCATTGTGGGCAGCAGGCTTGATGCCCATGACGCCGAACTTCATCGCCATATTGCCGACCTGCCCGGCGCCCACGGCCCGGAAATGCATGAACAGGGCTGAGCCGTTTGATCTCGTGATTCTCGGCGGCGGCTGCGCCGGGCTGAGTCTTGCCTATCGACTGGCTCAGCATGACGATGCGCCGCGCACACTGATCATCGACCCGCGCATTGAGTACACCAATGACCGCACATGGTGTGGCTGGCCGGTCACCGCTCATCCCTTTCAGGGCGATGTGCGTGCGCGCTGGCATACCTTGACGCTGCACACTGCTCAGGCCAGCACCACCGTTGAAAGTCGGCGCTACCCCTATGAAATGCTCGAAGCCGAGCGCTTTTACACGCGTACGCTGACCGCCATTGATGACCATTCGTCCATCTCAAGGGTTCAGGCGCGCGCACTCGACGTCGAGGATCGTGAGGAAGGCGTGATCGTGACGCTGGATAACGGCGAGACGGTTCAGGCCCGCTTTGGCGTGGATACCCGCCCTCACCCGAAGCCGCTGGCGTCCCCCTGGCTATGGCAGGACTTTGCCGGCATTAACGTGCAGGCTGACAGGATGCCCAGGCACGCCGAACTGATGGATTTTCGCGTCGGTGAGAATCCGCAGGACGGCATCGATTTTCTCTATGTGCTGCCCTACGGCCCGGATCAGGCCCTGTTTGAATGGACGCGCTTTGGCCGCCCGCCGACCAGCCCGACCACCCTTGAGCAGAGGCTTGAAGCTCACCTCAACGAGCGCTTTGGCAGGGGACACTGGCAGGCCCTTCGTCGTGAAACCGGTACGCTGCCCATGGCCCCGCCGACACGCGCCAATGGCCGCTCGATGGTCGTGACGGGTGCCTACGGCGGCGCCATGCGCGCCGCTACCGGCTACGCCTTTCACGCCATCCAGCGCTGGGCCGATCAATGTGCCAAAGCGCTACTTGCCGGCCAGCCGCCGGTGGGCGCACGACCCGGGCGGATACTGCCGCAGCTGGATCGCATCTTTATGAGCACGCTGGCACGTCACCCTGAACGCGCCCCCGAATTCTACCGCCTGCTGTTTGAGAAAGCCCCTACCGACCGGCTGATTCGCTTTTTGAGCGGTGTCCCCAGCGTGCGCGACACTTTATCGGTGATGAACGCTCTTCCCTGGGCGCCGCTGATCGGGAGTACGTTGCGCTGTGCCCTGCCTGAGCGGGCATGATTTATCCTGAATCCGCTCAGAGCGGCGCTGCAATTCCTGCCTCGCTTGCGTAGTATCACCTGATATTCCCAGTCCCTTCCGAGCCGCTTGATCATGACCGACCGCCCCACCGCTGGCGCCCTTGAAGCGTTCCAGTTTCTGGAAACCCATCCCGAAATCACCCAGATCGATGTATTGATCAGCGACCTCAATGGCGTCTTTCGCGGCAAGCGCATTCCGCGCTCAAGCCTTGAAGAGGCCTATAGCAGCGGCGTCAATCTGCCGGCTTCCATCTTTGCCCTCGACATCACCGGCAACACCGTTGAAGAAACGGGACTCGGACTCGACAGCGGTGATGGCGATCGTGCCTGCCTGCCGATTCCCGGCACGCTGGTGCCGGTCTCCTGGCATCAGCGCGCGCCCACCGCGCAGCTTTTGATGACGATGATGGAACCCGACGGCAGCGGCTGGCATGCCGACCCGCGCCAGGTGCTGGCGCGGGTGCTTGAGGGCTTTACCCGTCAGGGGCTGACGCCGGTGATTGCCATCGAGCAGGAGTTCTATCTGCTGGATGCCGAGCGCAACGACCGCGGCCAGCCTCAGCCGCCACGCTCGCCGCTGACCGGTGAGCGCGCACGCTCAAGCCAGCTCTACTCGATCAGTGAACTAGATGAATACGCCGATTTTATTGATGCCATCCACGAGGCCTGCGCCCAGCAGGGTCTGCCGCTGGATACGGCGCTCAAGGAGTGCGCGCCGGGGCAGTTCGAGATCAACCTGCGCCACCGCAGTGATGCGCTGCGCGCCTGTGATGACGCCGTGATGTTAAAGCGTGCCATCAAGGGCGTGGCGCAGCAGCAGGGGTTCGAGGCGACCTTCATGGCCAAACCGTGGGGCAATGAAGCCGGCAGCGGCACCCATGTGCATATCAGCCTGCTGGATGAGCAGGGCCGCAACGTGTTTGCCGCCGAGGATAAAAATCCCATGGGCAGTGCAGCACTGCATCAAGCGATTGCCGGGGTGCTGGCGCTGATGCCTGAATCGATGGCCGTCTGTGCGCCCAACCTCAACGCCTTTCGTCGCTTCCAGCCCGGGCTTTACGTGCCCATGACGCCCTCCTGGGGGCTGGATAATCGCTCGGTGGCGGTACGCATCCCTTCCGGCCCGACGGCTGCCACGCGCCTGGAGCATCGTGTGGCCGGTGCAGACGTCAATGTCTATCTGCTGTGTGCGGTGCTGCTGGCATCCATGGCCCACGGGCTTGATGAACAGCTGACACCGCCGCAGCCGATCGAGGGCAACGCCTATACCCAGCTTGACGCCACCCTGCCCGATTCCTGGGGCGTGGCACTGGAGCTGTGGATGGAAAGTGATGTGCTTGGCGAGCGGCTAGGGCGTGGCTTTCAGCATATCTACTATGCCAATCGTCAGGCCGAGCGCGCCCTGGCGCAGCGCACCGTCAGCGCACTGGAATATGACTGGTATCTGCGTCTGGTCTAGGCATTGATCGGCCATCGGCCGCCCCTGCCCACCGCGCGTGCAGGGGCGAGAAAATGCCAATGAGGTTTAAATGCGCATGATTCGCTCAAGCGTGCTGTCCTTCTCGGTCGCCATGACGACAGGCGCCGCGATCTGGGCGCTGTCACCGTTGATGAGTGGCTACACGGAACCCTGGGATGGCGGCCTGTACTACAGCGTGGCCCTGGTGCTGGCCGGCGCCGTGTCAGCACTTGTGACGTCCGGTCCCCTATCGGCTCTCCATGCCGGCTGTCTCACCGGGCAGATCCTTTTTGCAATGACGTTGCTGCCGATCGAGCCGCTGTTTGTCGTGGGTATCGGATTTCTGCTGGCATGGTCGCTTCTGTTTCTCGCCAGTGCCTGGCTTTGTCTTGTCGTCTTCCCCATGCTTATCCGCGCCTTCAGGCAACGCTTTTAGCCCAGCCGCAGCAATGCCACTCCGCACAGAATGATCACCCCGGCCACCAGCCGCTGACGGCTCAGGCGCTCGCCCAGAAAGAGCGCCGAAATCGCGAGCGCGAACAGCACGCTGGATTCACGCAGCGCCGCCACCAGTGCGATCGGCGCCTGACTCATCGCCCAGATGGTCGCTCCGTAGGCGGCCATCGACATTGCCCCACCCAACAGCCCGACACGGTAATGCCCCGCAATGGCCGCCAGCGTCTGACGCCCGCGCATGGCCCATAGTAAAAGCCCCATGCACAGCCCATTGAGCGCAAAAAGCCAGAACACATAGCCAATGGCATCATGGTTGGCACGGGCACCCAGCCCGTCACTGAGCGTATAGGAGGCGATGAAGGCAGACGTCACGAGGGCACTGGTCAGTCCGGCGCGCGGCAGATTTGTGCTGCCGGCGCCGCGCACGGCCATCCACCAGATACCGCCTGTCAGCAGCATTACTCCAACATAGCCGGTCAGTGAGGGCTGATCCCCCAGTACCATCAGCCCGACCAGCGCCACAATCAAGGGTGCTGACCCTCGCGCGATGGGATATACCTGCCCGAAATCGCCGCTGGCATAGGCCCGCGCCAGAAACACGTTATAGCCCACATGCAAAACGGCCGAGAGCAGAAGCCAGGGCCAGGCCGCTGCAACAGGAACGCTGACGGTGGGCAGCATGACCAGCGCCAGAATGCCCGCACCCACCTGGATCAGCGTGACCGCCAGCAGCCGATCAAGCCCCACGCGCACCAGCGCGTTCCAGCCGGCGTGCAGTGCGGCAGCGCACAGGACAATGGCAAAAACGTGTGCGCTCACCGGCCTGAACCACCGGTGTGACATGGCGTCGCCATCACATGCCCAACCGGTCGCGCAGCGCGTAGTACCAGGCTCCCATGGCGGAAAACGGCACGGCAAAGCGTCGCCCTCCGGGGAACGGCAGGTGACGGATATTGGCAAAGGCGTCAAAGCGCGCACTGTCGCCCCTGATGATCTCTCCTACCAGCCGTCCAGCCAGATGCGAGGCAGTCACCCCGTGGCCCGAGTAGCCCTGAGCGTAATAGACATTGTGATTGAGACGGCCGAACTGCGGCAGCCGGTTGAGCGTGAGCAGGAAGTTGCCGCTCCAGGCGTAATCGATCTTTACTTTCTCGAGTTCCGGAAAGGTCTTTAAAAGCTTGGGTCGAATCGCACCCTCGATGCTGGCCGGATCGCGCCCACCGTAGGTCACACCGCCCCCGTAGATCAAACGGCGCTCGGCGGAGAGCCGGTAGTAGTCGAGCAGATAGTTGCTGTCCTCGACGGCGCGGTCGGTAGGCAAAATTCGTTTCGCGGTAGCCTCATCGAGCACTTCGGTGGCGATCACCTGCGTGCCACAAGGCATGGAGCGGTCGGCCAGTTCAGGGACGATATCGCCCAGATAGGCATTGCCGGCGATGACAGCGCGATCGGCCTCGACCACCCCGCCGGCGGTATGAATCTTTACCCGTTCGCCGTGCTCAAGACGCGTCATGGGCGAGTGCTCGAAAATCACGCCGCCCAGCGATTCAAACGCTGCCGCCTGCCCCAGCACCAGATTGAGCGGATGCAGATGCCCGCCGGAGTAATCCAGTAGCGCGCCGGTATAGCGCGCGCTGCCGATCTCGCGGCGATAGGCCTCGCCTTCCAGCAGCTCCAGTTCCTGATGGCCGTACTTCTCCCACAGTGTCTTGTGGTGCTTGAGCGAGGCCAGCTGCCTGTCGTTGCAGGCAGCAAAGAGGTTGCCGTTTTTGAGATCGCACTGAATGGCATACTGCTCGATACGCTCGCGGATAATGCGATTGCCTTCGAATGCCATATCGCCGAGCGCCCGAGCCGATGTTTCACCAAAGCGCGCCTCGATCATGTCCATGTCGCGGCTGTAGCTGTTGACGATCTGGCCGCCGTTGCGACCGCTGGCCCCAAAGCCCACACGCTGCGCCTCGAGTACCACCACGCGAAAGCCCTGTTCGGCCAAATGCAGGGCGCTGGAGATGCCGGTAAAGCCAGCCCCCACCACGCAGACATCCACGTGCTGATGACCGACCAGTGCCGGTCGGTCCGGCGCAGCGTGCATGGTGGCGGCGTAGAGCGAACGGGCGTGGCCGTCGCGGCAGGTCGATGCAGAATCAGGCTGGGTCATGAAGTTTTACCGTACATCACGGCCCGAGGTGTCGGGCCGTTGTGGTTTAGCGACTGCGCATTTCATTGTTGAGCTGCGAAAGCGTGCCGAGCTGGGTCTTGTCGATCAGGGGGACAAACACCAGTCGGCGCTTCTCCTCGTCACTCAGCCTTGACGGCGGCTTTTTCAGGGCATCATCAAGCTGATCGAGCGCGGCCTGATTGGGCGTGGCGTAAAAGGTGTAGTTGCTGATGCGCGCCGCCACATCAGGTCGCAGGGTATAGGCAATGAAGGCCTGCGCCAGTGCCGGATGCGGCGCCCGCTTCGGAATCACCAGGGTATCGATACCCCGCTGGGAGCCCTCCTCGGGCACGAAAAAGCGCAGATGGCCGTAGGTCTCCGGGTCTTCAGCCTGACGCCAGGCCAGATCGCCGTTATAGGTCATGCCGATGGCGCTGACACCGCGCACGATCTGATCAATGGTGGCGGTACTGTCGGTAAAGCCAATGAAGTTCTGACGATGTTTGGTCGCCATCAAGCGCCTCGCGCTCTCTACCCACTGCGCCTTTTGCGTACAGTCAAAGCCGTAGCCCAGCGAGGCGCAGGCGGCGCCGAACAGGACCTGTGGGTCACCGCCCAGCAGGGTAAAGGGCGCCCTTGCGTTCACGTCAGGATCAAACAGCGCCGACCAGCTGCGCGGCACGTCATCGAGTACCCGGCTGTCATAGACGATGCCGGTCACGCCCCACTGATAAGGCACGCTATAGCGATTGCCCGGATCATAGGCAGGATCCTGAAACTCGGGCAGCAGGTGTTCAAGCCCCGGCAGCTGCGCATGATCGAGCGGCTGAATAAGATCTGCCTTGATCAGCCGTGGCACGAAGTAGTCGGTCGGCACCACCACATCGTACTGGGCATCGCCGCCGCTGCGCAGCTTGGTAAACATCTCGGCGTTGGAGGTAAAAAAGTTCTGCACGATATGAACATTGTGCTCGCGCTCAAAGTCCTCCAATACGCCGGGCGGCATGTACTCTGTCCAGTTGAAAAGATAGAGCGTCTGCGCCGGCTTCTCTGCCGCCCCCGCCGGCAGGCTCGCCCCCGTCAACAGGCTCGCCACCACCACCAGCGCACCGGCGCGCCATCGCCATGCTCGTGTCATTGCACGTCCCTTTCATGATTCATTTGTTGTTGTGTCCTGCCGATGGCATGCCCGGGCAGCCTTTTATACCCGCAGCAGCAGATGCTCGCGCTCCCAGGAGCTGATCACCCGATAATAGGCCAGATGCTCGGCCCGCTTGACCGCCAGATAGCTTTTGACAAAGCGCTCACCGAGCACATCCGCCAGCGCGTCACAGCCGTCCAGAGCATCAAGGGCCGGGCCGACATCGTTGGGCAGCGCAATACCGCCGGTCCAGGCCGTGCCGGTCAGCGGCGGGCGGGCCTGCAACCGGCTCATCATGCCCAGATAGCCGCAGGCCAGCGAGGCCGCCATCACCAAGTAGGGATTGGCATCAGCACCCGGTACGCGGTTTTCAATCCGCGTGGCTTCGGCATTTCCGACCGGCACCCGCAGTCCCACGGTGCGATTGTCATAGCCCCACTCCACATTGGTCGGCGCCGAGCCGCCATGTTCACTGGGCATCAGTCGCCGCCACGAGTTGATGTTGGGCGCAAACAGCGGCATGGCCGCAGGCATATAGGTCTGCAGCCCGCCGATGTAGTTCATGAACAGGTCGCTGGGCTGGCCGTTGTCTCCGGCAAACAGGTTCTCCCCGCTTTCGGCATCCACCAGGCTCTGGTGCAGGTGCATGGCGCTGCCCGGCTCGTTGGCCATCGGTTTGGCCATGAAGGTGGCGTACATGCCGTGGCGCAGCGCCGTTTCACGCAGGGTGCGCTTGAAAATCACCACCTGGTCGGCCAGATAAAGCGGATCACCGTGCTGGAAGTTGACCTCCATCTGCCCGGCGCCTTCTTCGTGAATGAGGGTGTCGATGTCGAGCTGCTGTGCCTCGCAGTAGTCGTACATCTCCTCGAACAGGGGGTCGAATTCGTTGACCGCATCGATGGAAAACGACTGACGCCCGCTTTCCTGACGCCCGGAGCGGCCGATCGGCGGCTCCAGCGGATAGTCCGGGTCGGTGTTGGTCTTGACCAGATAGAACTCGACTTCCGGCGCCATGACCGGCTTCCAGCCACGCGCCTCATAAAGGGCCAGCACCCGCTTCAGGACGTGGCGCGGCGCGATCTCGACCGGCTCACCATTCATGTAATAGCAGTCATGAATGATCTGGGCGGTCGGATCTTCCGCCCAGGGCACCAGATAGGCGGCGGCCGGGTCGGCAATCAGCTGCATGTCGAGTTCCGCCGAGTTCCAGAAGCGCAGGGCCTCGTCGTCGGGATAGCCCCCGGTCACCGACTGGATAAAGATCGAATCCGGCAGACGCGGCCGGCCGCCGTTGAGGTACTTGCCGGCCGGCATGATCTTGCCCTTGAGAATGCCGGTCAGATCGCTGACCAGACACTCCACCTCGGTGATGCGATGCTCTTCAAACCAGTCCGTCAGTACCACCGGACAATGCTTTAGCGTCATGTCGGCCTCCCCAGCCGAGCCTGATCAAACGCACGAAAAGGCTGACCACCCGATGGCAGACAGCCGGTCACGTGCCTTAGCGTGACTGCACTTCATTCCAGAGCTGCTGATAGCGCTGCAGATCCTTGCCGGATAGCGTCGGGGTAAACTTCAGCCGCGCCATGTCCTCATCATTGGGCAGCGACGGCGGCTGCTGAAGCACTTCATCAAGATGCTCGACTGCCGCCTGATTGGGCGTGGAATAAAACGTGTAGTTGGACAGCTGTGCCCCCACCTCGGCATCCAGAATGAAATTGATGAACTTGTGGGCCAGTTCCGGATGCGGCGCGCGTGCCGGAATTGCCATGGAGTCCACCCATAGCTCGGAGCCCTCTTTTGGAATCATGAACTCGGTATTGGCATAGCCTTCCGCATCGTCGTGTTTGTACTGCAGGTAATCGCCGTTGTAGGTGACGCCCAGCGCGTTGACCCCGCGTGAGACCTGGCCCAGTACCGGCGTGGAGTCGGTAAATCCGGTGAAGTTGGACCGATGCTTGGTCTTGAGCATCAGTTTGGCCGCATTAACCATGTCTTCCTGCGCGGTGCAGTTATAGGGCTTACCCAGAAACGCACAGGCCGCGCCGAACATGACCTGACCGTCCTTGAGCATCGAAAACGGCTGGCTGGTGTTGACCGAATCATCAAAGAGTATCGACCAGCTCGGTTTGGCGTCCGGAAAGGTTTTGGTATTGACGATCAGCCCGGTCGAGCCCCACAGATAGGCCGCGGTGTACTGGTTATCCGGGTCATAGGGCGGGTTGACAAAGCGCGCCATCAGATTGGACATGTTGGGCAGCTGTGACTTGTCCAGCGGCTGCAACAGCCCCGCCTCGATCATGCGTGGCACGAAATAGTTCGAGGGCACCACGATGTCATACTGCGACACCCCACCAGCCTGCAGCTTGGAAAACATCTCGCCCAGCGAGCCGTAGTAGTTCTGCACGACTTCAACATCGTACTTCTTCTCGAACGCCTCGATGATCGCCGGATCCATATAGTCGGTCCAGTTGAATACGTAGAGACGATCAGCCGCACTGGCCGTGCCGGAAAACATGACGGCGGCAATGGCACCGGCCAGCAGTGCCGGGCGGGGTGAGAAAAGAGTCATTGGCAGGTTCCCTTGAATGATCGTGATATGACGTTTTCTTATGAGACCGCCGCGGCGCTTACGCGCGGCGACGGTTGAACAGCAGGCTTAATACGGCCACCAGCGCCACCGAAGCAATCATCAGCGTGGCAATGGCATTGATCTCCGGGGAGATGCCGCGACGAATGGCGCCCCAGATATAGATCGGCAGCGTCGCGCTTTCCGGTCCCGCCGTAAAGAAGCTGATGACGAAATCATCCACCGACAGCGTAAACGACAGGAAAAAGGCCGATAACAGTGCCGGTTTCAACGTGGGCAGAATGAAATGCAGCATCCGCTGCCAGGGGCTGGCATAAAGATCCTTGGCGGCATCAAAAAGCGTGGCATCCAGTCCCACAAAGCGGGAATAGACAATCAGCGCCACAAACGGAATCTGGAAGGTGACATGAGCAATGACCATGGTCCCGAGCCCGGGTGACAACAGCCCGGTGAGGCGATGGATCTGCACGAAAAACGCCATGTCGGCGATACCGAACACGATGTCGGGCATTACGATCGGCAGGTAAATCAGCACGATCAAAAGCCCGAGCCGGCGAGCCCGATGCTTGTAAAGCCCGTAACCGATCATCGCACCCAGAATGACGGCGATAATCGAGGAGATGACTGCCAGCAGCAGCGTATGGCCGATGGCACCGATGACCACATCGTTGTGAAGCAGTCTCTCGTACCAGCGCAGCGAAAAGCCGCCCCAGCGCGCCGAGGTGTTGATGCTGTTAAAGGAAAACATCATCACCACCAGCAGCGGCGCATAGAGAAAGGTCAGCGTCAGCCACCAGAAAACGGCGAGCCCTTTCTTGAATCCCCGGTTTTGCATGCCGCTCTCCTAAATCACCATCTCGGTGCCACCGCCCAGGCGGCGCCCCATGCGACGCAGTATCACCAGCCCCAGCAGGGTGGCCAGAAGCATCAACAGCGCCCCGGCCGCGCCCAGTGGCCAGTTGGCCGCCTCACCGAACTGGCTCGCCACCAGATTGCCCAGCATCTGCGAGCGCCCGCCACCCAGAAGCTCCGGGATCACGTACATGCCAAAGGCCGGAATGGCGACCAGCACGGAACCTGCCAGCAGCCCCGGCAGGGTCTGAGGGAGTACGGCTACGAAAAAGGTCCGCAGGGGTGAGGCATACAGATCGCGCGCCGCCTCGATCTGGGCGTGATCGAGCTTCTCGAACGCGGCATACAGCGGCAGCACCATAAAGGGCAGGAAGTTGTAGACCAGCCCCAGCGTGACGGCAAAATCGGACGGAAACAGGCCCATGTTGGGGGCGATCAGGCCCATGTTTTCAGCCAGCGTTGACAGGGGCGTGCCCGGCGACAGCAGGTTCATCCAGCCAAAGGCGCGAATGACCTGGTTGGTCCAGGACGGCACCACCACCGCCAGCAGCATGATCGCGCGCAGCCGTGGCCGACACATGGAGATATACCAGGCCACCGGGTAGGCGACCAGTATCACCAGCCCCAGCGAGATGACGGACTGAAAGATCGAACGCCACAGCGTATAGAGATTGCCCGGGCTCCAGCCCAGAAAGCCAAAGCCTGCCAGGTTGCGAAAGGCATCCAGCGTCAATGGCATCTGCGGCTGGCCGAAACCGCCGTTGGTCATGAAGGCCACCGACATCAGATAGGCACTGGGCAGCACCAGAAAGACGAATATCCACAGCGCCCCCGGCAACACACTCAGCAAAAGATGACGGGTTTCCCGGCGACGCCGACGCCGCCAGACCACATCCACCTGACTCATGCGCCCTCCTCGTCATCACTCAACATGATGACGTCTTCCGGATAGATCTCGACTTTTACCTCATCACCGACCCGAAAGAGACGATCCCCGGTATTGGAGATTTCAGCAATCAGCTCACTGTGCTGCTCGCCGTTTTGATGAGACAGGCGATATTCGACATTGCTGCCGCGATAAAAGCGCTCCACCACCCGGCACATGAGCGTATTGAGCCGCTTGCCCGGCTCCACGCTCGGCGCGCCGGGCGAGGTCAGCTCCAGGGTTTCCGGACGAATCAGGGCTACCGTACCCTCATGTTTATCCTCGGTTTCCAGCGCGCCGATGGGCGTTTGGACCGTCACGCCCTCTCTGGCCGAGATCGAAAAGAGATTGTCATGTCCCATGAAGCGCGCCACGAACAGATTGGCCGGTCGCTCATAGACCTCCTGCGGCGTGCCGATCTGCTGGATGATGCCATCGCTCAAGACAGCGATACGGTCACTCATGACCATCGCCTCTTCCTGATCATGGGTGACAAACACGAACGTCATGCCCAGCCGTTTCTGGGTACGCAACAGTTCGACCTGCAGCTGACTGCGAAGCCCGGCATCCAGCGCCGAGAGCGGCTCATCGAGCAGCAGCACATCCGGCTCGCAGATCAGCGCACGGGCCAGCGCGATACGCTGGCGCTGCCCGCCGGAGAGCTGATCGACCCGACGGTCGACCAGTGATCCCAGCTTGATGAACTCAGCGATCTCGACCACCTTCTGCTCGCGCTCGGCACGCGCCATGCCACGCATTTTCAGGCCAAAGGCGATGTTGTCGCGTACCGACAGATGCGGAAACAGCGCATAGGACTGGAAGACCGTATTGACGCTGCGCTTGTGGGGCGGCGTGTCGGTGACATCAACCCCACCGATGGAAAGCGAGCCACCGCTGGGCTCATCCAGGCCGGCCAGCATCCGCAACAACGTGGTCTTGCCACAGCCGGACGGCCCCAGCAGGGTGAAGAATTCGCCGGCGCGAATATCAAGATCCACGCTTTCCAGCGCCACCACCCCACCCGGGTACTCCTTGCGAATGCCTTTCAGGGAAATGGAAGACGCCTCACGCGCCGCACTGGCCTCGCTACCCGTGGTGCTCTCGACTGCTGAAAATGGCCCGCCGGGTGCGGCGGTCGGTGAGCGTTCTGCCATCGAACAGGATCCCCTTGCGTATGAAGACACCGCCGGTGCGATGCCTGAACATGAAAATGGTGGAATAGCGCTCTGAACTTCAGAGGCGATCCCTTAATCGGTAGAAGGTGGTCGCCAGCACCAGCAGCGGCGTTCGAAGCCGGCGCCCTCCGGGAAAATCAAGATGTTTCATGGTGGCCAGCAGATCAAGGCGCTCGCTCTGTCCGGCCACGGCCTCGGCCATGAGCTGTCCGGCAAGCCCTGCCAGTGCCATGCCATGGCCCGAATAGCCCTGCACAAAAAGGATGTTGTGATCGAGCCGGCCAAAATGCGGCGCACGGCTGCGGGTAATCGCCACCCGGCCGCCCCAGCGATAATCAACGCTTACCCCCTCCAGCACCGGGAAGAGTTCACGCATTTTGCGCTGCATGGTCGCGATCAGCTGGCGCGGCTCGCGGCCACTGTAGCTGACCTGCCCACCATAGAGTAAACGGTGCCCCTGGGTGAGACGATAGTAGTCCAGCACAAAATTGGCATCCGAGACAGCGTCACGCCGTGGCAGGGTCTGCGCCACCTGAATCTCCGACAATGGCCCGGTGGCAATGATGTAGTTCACCACCGGCATGATCTTGCGCTCGATCTCCGGCACCAGACCGCCCAGATAGGCATTGCCGGCGATCAGCAGATGATCACAGTCGATCTGTCCCTGCGACGTTGTCACCCGGACGATTTTTCCACGTGCGATATCGGTCACCCGGCTGTGCTCGAAAATTACAGCCCCGGCGTTTTGAGCAGCGCGTGCCAGCCCCAGCGTGTAATTGAGCGGATGCAGGTGCCCGGCTTCTCGCTCATAAAGTCCGCCGAGATAGGCATCGGTGACCACATGGCGCTTCAGGACGTCACCTTCCAGCCACTCAAGGCCGTCATAGTCGTAGCTTGTGGCCATCTCGTCACGCCAGGCCTTCATGGCCCGCTCGTGACGTGGCTTGATTGCGGCATGTACGTAACCCCGGGAATACTCGCAGTCGATGTCGTGACGTTCGATCAACGACTCGGTCAGCCGCACGGCTTCGCGACTCATCGCCCAGATCTCGCGGGCCGCCTGATGCCCAAGCGACTTTTCGATCACCGACAGCTCGGTGCCCAGCCCGGGCAAAATCTGCCCGCCGCTGCGCCCCGAAGCGCCCGCCCCGATCTCACCGGCTTCCAGCAGTGCGACCCGATAGCCCCGTTCGGCCAGATGCAGTGCCGCGCTGCACCCGGTCACGCCACCGCCGATGATCGCCACATCAAAACGCTGCGCACCGCTTAAAGGCGCCGTGTCTTCCAGCGTCAAATTACGGGAGTGGGCATACCAGGAGTGCTCGCTCATCGGGACAACTCATCAAGGCATATGAAAAAAGTATTATGGTGGGAAAATGCGACAGTCGGCCATGAATCAAAGAAATTTTTTAATCGCTTCGCGACATTGACGGCCACCGAGGCCCCCAGCGCTTCCAATAGCCGTCTACAGTCTACTTCTGACAAACGCGCCTATGACCCACAGTCAGATTGTGCTGCTCAGCCGACAGAGCAGCAAAGGGCTGGAGCTCGATATCGTTATTCCTGGCGGGATCGGACGAAGGTGTTAGCCCGAAGTGGCGCCGAGATTCCGACTCAGACTTTTTATCGAAGGTGGAAAGGCCCTTCTGAGCAGTCCCGCAGCCGCTCAGGAGCTTTAGCGCCTCAAGGGCCTGATAGCTGCCGATCATGCCCACCAGTGGTGCAATCACGCCGCTTTCAGCGCAGGTCAGCGAGTCTTCATCGGCACTGTCACCGTAGAGACAGGCATAGCAGGGCGCAGCGGGGTCACGAACATCGAAGACAGCGAGCTGCCCCGAAAAACGAATGGCCGCGCCGGAGACCAGCGGCGTACCGGCCGCCACACAGGCGCGGTTGATGGCGTCCCGGGAATCAAACCGGTCCGTGCAGTCAAGCACGACATCGGCGCGAGTTACGGCGTGCTGCAACGCCTCGCCCTGCAGCCGCTCTGTAATGACCCGCGTCTGGCAGTGGCTGTTGATCGCACTTACGCTCTCGGCGGCTGACTGCGCCTTGAAGCGGTCGATATCCGCCTCGCCATGGGCAATCTGGCGCTGCAGGTTGGAAAGATCGACCCGGTCATCATCGGCCAGCGTGAGCGACCCCACGCCGGCGGCGGCCAGATACAGCGCGGCCGGTGACCCCAGCCCTCCCAGCCCGATAATCAACACATGGCCTTCCATGATCCGGACCTGGCCGTCGTAATCAAGCTCACTCAGCATGATCTGGCGGCTATAGCGCAAAAGCTGGTCGTCGTTCATGAGCCCTCCTGCCTGAGAGAATCCGATAACGGCGATGGCCATTGCCCCAGACTGACGCGCTCGCGCCCGCCAAGGTCCTGACAGGTGCTGACGCCGCCATAACCGGCATCAAGCAGTGCCGCTCTCACCTCCTGGCCCTGCTGATGGCCGTGTTCCAGCAGCAGCCAGCCATCAGGCGCCAGAAAGTGGCGCGCGGTATCGATCAGATGCAGCAGTTCAGCGTGCTCGACCAGTCGATTACCTGCCAGATAATTGGATGTCAACGTACCGAGGCTGTGTCCTGTCAAAGCTCCGCCAAAACCTTGATCCATTAAATAAGCCCGAACGGAAGTATCAGGCAACCCTTGATATCCAAGCGCGCTATCGATCAAGTTAAATGGTACTCCCGGTAGGTCACTATCCATAAACCCACGGGCTCCCTTGGAATCTGTCAGCGTAAATTCTTGGTCGTTCGACTTGTAACGATTGCCAATTCCGGGCAGTTGGTCGCCTGCTATCGAACCGGCCATCAATATCCAGTTCAGCTCCTCAGCATTCAGGTCCACACCTTTGGCCAGCTTCTCGGCAAGGCGACCATACATCTTCTGCATGACCACACCGCCAACCACCTTTCCAGCATCCAGCAAAGCACCTTGCGAGATCTGTTGCCCGAGGTCGGTTGCCTTGTTCAAGGGATTGCCGTAATAGGTACCCGCCGCCAGATAATTGGCAAGGCCACCCGTTATCGCGCCATGCAGCGCGGGGTCTTGCCAATCCTGCCCCTGACTCGCCGCCCCGGCAGCAGCACCGACTGCCCCAGCGATGGCCCCTGAAAGGGCCGCATTGGCCCAGCCGGAGGCGGCGGCGGTGGTGCCAGCCGCCCATACCGAGGTCGCCGTAGTCGCGGTAGCCGCTGTCGTAGTTCCTGATAGCATTCCTATCGCCGAACTGGCGGCACCAGACGTCGCAGCAGCTGCGATAATGGCCACGGCCATACCCACAGCGGGACTCACGCACGACTGTTTATAATCCCAGCTGTCGTGAATCTCCTTCACCTGACGCCAGTCGACATCGCCCTGCGCTTCGGCCTGTTTGAGCCAGGCAAGCTTCGGCTCGGCGGCGACCATGGCATCAATGGTCTGACTGACGCTTTGCTGATCAATGTCGCGAACGTCAATATTGACGCGGTTGGCCGCATTGATCGCCAGCTGTCCCTGAGCGATCAGCTCGCTCTGGCGCAGGGTCTCATCAGTCGTACCCTTGCCCTTCGCCGACTGCCACGCCCAGTTGCTCTTGCTCTTCTCATGGGACTCGCTGTGAGTGTCCATTGCCCCGGCAAAGGTGATGTCACCGCCGCTGGACAGGGTCAGGTTGTCGCCTGCGTCCAGACGCGCCTTCTGATAGACCTGGTCGTTGCCGCTGACAATGGTGAGATCGCCACCGCTGTCTACCGTGGTGCCGACGGCGCGGGTATCGGTGACCTCGTCACGCTTCATCTTCTTGCTGCTGACCAGTCCGCCGCTCTTTTTCTTCTTCTGATAGAAGTGGTAATCCTGATCGTTGGCGGCGATCAGCTCAACATCGTTGCCGCCGACCAGATACGCCTGATCCCCTGCCTTGAGCTGGCTCGCCTGAGCGGTCAGGTCATTGTCGGCCACGAGGGTCAGAGTATTGCCGGCGGTGAGCTGACTGCCCTGCTGCCGGGTCGTCGTGTTGACCACGTCCTTTTTGGTACGCGAGGAGCGGTAGTGCAGCTCGTCATGCTATCGATCCTCGCCAGAGAGAATCCGGATGTCGTTGCCGGCTGTGGCGGCCAGGTCATGACCTGCTTCAACCGTGCTGCCCACCACCTCCATATCGCGCCCGGCGGTGAGGGTGACATCCCGGGCTGCCGTAACCCGACTGCCCAAATGCTGCACTTGCGACGAGCGTCTATAGCCATAGGTCGAATCATCGCCCCGGGCATCTTCCACCGAGGTCAAACGCAGATCGCGGGCAGCGGACAGCCTGAGATCGCCCCCGCTGACAAGATCGGATCGATTGACCAGGTCCCGGCCGGCTGAAAGGCGGAGGGCATCGGTGGCCGATATCAACCCACCCTGTCCCAGCACGGTATCGAAACGCCGATCGCTACCGCTTTTAACGGCCAAACGGTCGTTGACGATATCGCCCTTGAGCGTGGTGAGATCGACCTGTCGCCCGCGGATCTCGCCGGCCAGACTGTTGCGAAGGTCATCCGTCGCCGTCAGCGCAAGATTATTGCCGGCCGCCATCAGGCCACCCTGCAGGATACTGCTGCCACTATTGGCCGTAAGATTATTGGAAGCGCGTATGGTACCCACATTGGCCAGATCGCCCCCGGCGATCAGCTCGATATCACGACCCTGAATCAGGCTGCTGCCGCGCACGTTGCGCGCGTCAACCTGCGCCAGATACAGCACCGGAGCCAGCACGGTTTCGCCATCAACCTCCTGCTCTTCCATCCAGACGATGTCGTGCGTCAGGGCCGCTGTCTGGGAAGGCGTCAGAGATACGCCGGGCGTCAGATGAAGCTCATCCTGTGCCGCGATGGCGTTGTTCATCAGGTAAAGATACTGGTCGTAGTCGTTCTGAAGGTTGTCATCCAGAAAACGACTGCCGGTCTGCGCCTGCACGGCATCGCGGATCAGGCGCGATTCATAGCGGCCATCGCCCAGCAGTTTGTAAGCGCTGTCGTTTGTGTAGTTGATTTTATCGAGCAGGTAGTCCGAGCCCATCAGCCGATCAGCCGATCAGCAGAGGTGAACTCGGGGTTGGCTTCGATCAGATAGTGGCTATCAGGCGACTTGTTTTTAACAAACAGGCCATACTGGCCTTCCGGTAGGCGGAAACTGGAGAGCTGTGTCGGGGAAACACGTTCAAAGTTGAAGCCGCTGTAATCAACCGGTGTAAAGTTCAGGGCAATGGGGGCACTGCGCTGTGCATCAGCACCCTTGCCTGTTTCATACAACGTGTCTGCAAGGCGTTCGCCTTGGACACGTTGCTCAACTCCTTCAGCGGTGTGTTCGACGACATCACGCTAGGCCCGAACGCCCGCGGCGATCATGGCCCTTTCAGACTGTCGGAGGAGAGGGTGTCACCCAATGTGGTGCCGAGGTTGCCGCGGTTGTTGATCAGACTGACAGCGCTGTTACAGACCAGTGAGTCAGCTGCTGCCGTCGTCATAGCACCGGCGAGGCCGGTACCTATGCCGGGCATGGCTGCAGTAGCCGCAATGCTGAGTGTGCGTTAAGTGCATCGACTAAAAGCCAAGCGCAAGGCGGCACCTACATCAGAAGGGCTACTACCGCTGGAAATAATGACATAGTCACTTTCACTTATTCCTTTGCCGCTCCAAGCTTCTAGCTTTTCGTGATGACTGGGACGAATAGTAATCTGATTACTCTTACTTTCAATACTGCATTTTTTCATATCTTTAAATAATGCACGCTTGGTTTTGTAACCATAGCGTTCCAAAGTGCTGCTAACCCATTGATTATATCGTTGATTGGTTAGAGTATAGTCGTATAACTCCATATCAAAAGTAGCTTCAGGATGAATCCAAACATCCTTTCGCGGCTCGGGAAGCACAAACCGGCTATGAGTCAAGGCGTCAAGCACAGCAAGACCTAGCTCTTTGTCGGCAGCGTCAGGACTTAAAAAACGTTCCACACCTTGCGGATCCGCTTGGCTACTTCGATAGCCAGAAAAAGTTTTCACGCAGACAAAATCTTTATTTATTTTCGCATCTGCCCAAGCTGTTTTTACGACATCACTCATATCAATTCACCTTGGTTATTTTTACTGTCACACCTTTGCTATGACCATACTCAATAGCTTTATCAATTTGATCCCACTGAGCACTTGTCGTATTTTTTGGGACTGCCACTTGCAATTCACGACTAGTAATTTGACCAGAAGATACTGTTATGTCTTTCAAACCGTACTCAGTAAACCCTGCGGCGGTATCAATATTCTTTTTGAGCGATGAATATACCTGACTTGGATTGGCAATTTTAGCTGCAGTGGTCGTATCAAGTGTTTTTGCACTGGTCGCAACACCGGTCGTTCTATCAAAAAAATCAAACGTCTTGAAGTTCGGCGGTAATCGAGAGCCTGATGGCAGCTGCGACCCAAGGTAATCCTCCCAAGGCATTCCCTGACCCTGAATACCCTCACCCCATTCAATACCAGTAGTAGCACGGTCTACCGTTCCTCCAATTGCCCGGCTGGTGACAACACTCCTGGCCAGCCTCGGCAGGCGTGCCAACAGCCCACCTGCGCCTATCAGCATCGACTCGTTGTCCAGCGCGATGCGGACTCTCAGCTTGTCAGCGTCATCCAGACGCCCGGCCTGCTCCAGCGCATCGGCCCGCGCCAGCTGTTCGCGGTTGCTCTCGCTAATGTAGTTCGCAGGATTGGCAGCAAAGGCCTTTATGTCCTCGCCCATCGCTTGCAGTAGCGCCCGGGATTCTGCATCCCCCAGCAACGCTTGCCCAACGAGTTTCCCCATGATGAAGGGCGCGCTGGCAGAATCCACCACCATCTCCGCGAGGGCTTCGGCACCAATGCGCTCCATGCGCTGTTGTTGATGCTGACCATACTGTCGCGCCGTATGGGTGTACTCGGCAAAGACCGTGTCTTGATTTTCTCGACCCCGCATCATGTCCTGCCAGCTATCCATGGCTACCTGCAGCTGTGCCCGTTCGTAGCTGCAGGTTTGTGCCGAACCGTCCTGGCCGCAGGCTTGCTCCAGCGCCCGGTCACGCGACTGGCTGAGGGAGTTGATCGCCAGGCGTTCATCCTCCAGGGATTGACGCTGTGCCTCGGTGAGGGTGTCGTCATCTGCCAGCAGGCGATTGATGGCTTGCAGCCGCCTGGCTTCTGGATGCGCCAGGTAGTTATATGCCGTCGCATTCCCGGCAATCTCCGCGCCCTTCTGCACATCACCGTCGGCCATACCGGCAGCTACGATACCGGTAATCTGGGACGCTGCTATCAGGAGCTTCTGATCCTCTTTCACCAGACCATCAAGTTGATTGATCAACGCTTCGTTGGCGCCAGCCGCAATGGCGCCGGTACGGAAATCACCACCGGTCGCCTGTGAGGCCAGACCGCCTGCCAGAGCATGTAAAGCAATCTTGCCACTGCCACCATCGGCCAGGAACTCAGGATAACGATCTCCCAGATTGCCGACCTGATTGAACAGCGCCGCTTCCAGCACGGTAGTAACGGTGCCCTGCAGGTTCTGTTTGAGGTTGTCATTCAGGCTGCCGCCGCTGATGGCACTTTGAAGGCCGGCGTCGGCCAGAGCCTGCGAGGCCCGCTGGCCGGCAAAACGTCCAGTGCCTTCCCAGGAGCTGAGATTGTGGGGGATGGTTCGGCCCGTAGCAGGGTCCGTATTACCGCCCCAGACACTATCCAGATTTTCCGAGACGCCTGCGGAAGCTGCGGCGATCAGGGCGCTTTTCAGGCCATCGGAAGAGAGCGTATCGCTCAGCGTAGCGCCGAGGTTGCCGCGGTTGTTGATCAGGCTGACAGCGCCGTTCCCGGCCAGCGAACCGGTGGCTGCCGTCATCATGGCGCCGGTAAGGCCGCTACCGATGCCGGGCATGGCGGCAGTGGCCGCGATGCTGACCGCAAGCGCTGCGCCTTCACCGAGACCGGACTGTTGATAGTTCCAGCTGTCGTGGATCTGCTTCACCTGGCGCCAGTCGACATCACCCTGTGCCTCGGCCTGCTTGAGCCAGGCAAGCTCGGGTTCGGCGGCGACCATGGCATCGATGGTCTGGCTGACGCTTTGCTGGTCGATGTCGCGAACATCGATATTGACGTGGTTGGCGGCGTTGATCGCCAGTTGGCCCTGCGCGACCAGCTCGCTCTGGCGCAGGGTCTCGTCGGTATTGCCCTTGCCCTTCGCCGACTGCCATGCCCAGTTACTCTTGCTCTTCTCGTGGGATTCACTGTGGGTATCCATCGCCCCGGCGAAGGTGATATCACCGCCGCTGCTCAGGGTGAGATCCTCACCGGCGTCCAGACGCACCTTCTGATAGACCTGATCGTTGCCGCTGGCAATGACGAGATCACCACCACTTTCCACCGTGGTGCCGACCGCGCGAGTATCGGTAACCTCGTCGCGCTTCATCGACTTGCTGCTGACCAGCCCACCGCCCTTTTTCTTCTTCTGATAGAAGTGGTAGTCCTGATCGTTGGCGGCGATCAGCTGAACATCGTTGCCGCCCACCAGATACGCCTGATCCCCTGCCTTGAGCTGGCTGGCTTGGGCGTGTAGTACTGCTTAGCCGACATAGCAGCAAGGGACTGGAGTTTGATACTGTCATTCTTGGCGGGATCGGAGAGCTGGCGGACAATGAGGACAATCTGGCGCAAGAAGCACGCCTGCTCTATGTCGGCATGACGCGCGCCCGTCGAAGGCTACTGGTGACCGGCAGTAGCAATAACTGGTTCACAGATCGGCTTCATGAAATGAGCCCGGACTATTGCAATCAATAGCTTGTCGCAGATTTAGGACTTTAAAACATGCTGATCATGTCTGTTCAGCTGGACCTCTTGCTCTAAAAATCATTTTTAATGAAGATTACTTTAGAGGCACCCTTAGAGGCGCAGACAATCTGCGGATAAATTCACGATAAAAAAGACTGACAATACGCAAAGCAACTATGAATGCTAAAACACTCAATGATATTAGCAAATTTCTCAGTTATGTTTTGAGGCATGAACCACACGCTATCGGCTTACAGCTAGACAGCGAGGGCTGGGCAGATGTCGAATCCTTAATAGCCGGTGCAGCTAAAGATGGGCGAATTTTAGATATTGGCCTGATTCAGGCTGTCGTCAGCAGCAGCGATAAAAAGCGTTTCAGTATCTCGGATGATGGGCTGCGCATTCGCGCCGTACAGGGCCACTCATTGGCCAGCGTGAGCCTTCAGCACGTAGAGAAAGAGCCGCCAGAGTTTCTCTACCACGGTACCGCTACACGCTTCCTAGAGTCGATTCGGCAGCAAGGATTGATCGCAGGCTCTCGCCACCATGTACACCTGTCGCAGGACATAACTGCGGCCATTGCTGTTGGACAGCGCTATGGAGAGCCTGTAGTGCTGAAAATTGAAGCCCTCAGAATGCACCGGGAAGGCTTCGAGTTCTTTCAAGCGGAAAACGGGGTGTGGCTAACGGCATGTGTAGCAACACGGTTCTTAAATCACAATAGCGACGATTTGTAATCTGACGACTCGTTTTTAGCAGTTTCAAGCCACGCGGAGAAATTTTGATAAGGCTTTTCATCCCAAGGAGATACTTTAGGCCTAGAGTAGTCATATATCCTTACTGGCGGGTCACCTGACAAATCCGTTCCATCAAAGCATGCCAAGACAATCCACCCATCATTATATGCTCCCGACTCATCATGAACTATCGCGAAGGGCACCAAGGGTTTATTTGGGAATTTTAAAAGCACGGCACCAAAATAACTCAGACAGGTCGCCATGTCGCCTGCCATAATTCTCCAAGGAAACAAATCTTGGGAGTCACTACTGATAGCGAAATCGATATATTCTTTTGGTAGCTTGAATCCATCAGGTAAGACAGAAGTATTGTATAAGTACGCTTTCATTTTCTACTTCTCGTGATGCGCAATACTTTTAAAACCAGCCATAAATTGCGGCTCAAAATATTCACTGCCTTGCGTGACAATATTTTAACAAAGAAGAATTCTTGAAAGATCGCTTCATAGCCACCATCTAGGGTAATTTTCGAAAGCTGAAGTTATGCGGCTTTTATCATCCTCGCTTAAAACTTCCTCTCCACTAGCCCTCGCTAAATTACCATAAGCATCTATTTTCGAACATGACCAAATCAGCCTATTCTTTTCAGAATTAATCGCTATAGAAAATTCGTCACTCATATCCTTAATTAAAGCATCTCCGCCCAACCTCAGAGCATTGATAAAAGAATCAAAAACAGCACACTCGACCCAACAGACTATATTTACTGAAATTGAGTAGCAAAATTTTTCAACAAGTAAATTTATTTCAAATTTCACTGAGGGTAAGCGTTCATCAAACTCGACCGTGCTTGCAGAAAACTGGACTGGAGTTTTTAACTTAATATCCATTTAGTAAGCTCCTGTATACCTTGCATGTATAATAGCAGGTAACTCTCCTTCGACTCTAGGTGGCTTAATTTCAAGTTCCCAGCCATCAATACTTTTTTTTATTATTTTCTGATACGGGTCCTGAGTCCTAGTGGCAGTATCGACTGCAGCTTGAAAACTTTTCAATTGAGCTTGACTCGCCGACCGTACAGCTTCCGGCGTATGAGTTAAAGCTTTGGACGCTGCATATTCCGCCATATGTTTCGTTGCATTCCCATGCACCCATACTTTTTGTCCATTAGGCAATTTCATTTCAAATGATTGAGGAATTACAGAGCCGGGGTAGAAAGGCTGCGTACCTTTTATTGAGTCAAAAACAGTCCCCGTTATTGACACAGGTTTACCAGTTTTGCCCAAGATCGCTGCGATCCCAGCGCCCTTTTTGGCCACACCACCAACAGGCACCAGAGTGCTGACAATATCCGTCAGTAGCTTGCCGCTTTCAATGCCTGCTTGGAATGCCCCACCCGGGCCCGCGCGCTCATACTGCTGTGCAATAGTGTCAAACTGCTGACGATAGCTATCAACCACGGCACCACCAAGCGCTGCAAGTACGTTATCCTGCTGCAGCAGCTGTCCAATGGCGTCCCACGTTGAGCCCTTGAAAAGACTCAGTACATCGATAACCGTACTGAAGCTTTCATCAGCAATACCCCTAACAATTCCTGCCGCGAGCACACTATCCTGGCCGCTGTCGATCAGTTGCCACTTCGCTTCAACCTTTCCACACTCCATCAGGCCCTTGCAGGTTTCGCGCTCCCGAGCCCTCTGCGCTTTCTGAT
Source organism: Kushneria sp. Sum13 (assembly GCF_052692355.1). Taxonomy (NCBI): domain Bacteria; kingdom Pseudomonadati; phylum Pseudomonadota; class Gammaproteobacteria; order Oceanospirillales; family Halomonadaceae; genus Kushneria; species Kushneria sp. Sum13. The sequence continues at coordinate 1,317,211 of NZ_CP199847.1, read as the reverse complement.
GTTCGGCCAGATAGTTATAGTTCGTCGCATTACCGGCAATCTCGGCACCCTTCTGTACGTCGCCACCGACCACACCGGCCGCCACAATGCCAATCACCTTTGAGGCCGCGACCAGAAGGCTCTCATGCATGTCGGGCTGACCGCCGAGCCAGTCATCCAGATGCTTGACCAGTGCTTCGTTGGCGCCGGTGCGGAAATCACTACCGGTCGCTTCTGCCGCCAGACCTCCGGCCAGGGCATGGAGTGCCGTTTTTTCAGGACCACTGTCAGCCAGCCCTTCACGAATCCCCAGATCGCCGACGTTATAAAACAGCGAGGCTTCCAGCACGGTACTGACCGCACCTTTCAGGCTCTGCTGGAGATTGTCGCTCAGGCTGCCGCCGTTGATGGCGCTCTGTAGCCCGGCATCGGCTAGGGCCTGACTGGCATTGCGACCGGCAAACTGACCGATGCTCGGAATGTTGTTGAGTTCAAGGTCATTCACCTTGCCCGTTACCTGATCGATCTCACCATGCCAGATGCTATCCAGCTGCTGCGCCACACCGGCAGACGCCGCAGCAATCAGCGCAACTTTCAGACTGTCCGAGGAGAGGGTGTCGCCAAGCGTGTCGCCGAGGCCAGACTGTTGTTACTAAAAATTGAAGCCCTGAGGTTGCATCAACAAAGCTTCAAATTCTTTTAGGCTGAAAATGTGGCTTGGTTGACCCCATATGTATCTGTGTAATTTATCGATCAGTGCAGCGACAACCTGTAATCTTATGACTCCGTCGCATCAAAATATATCAAGGCCACCCATCTATTACCGTACAATCCTGTATTCAGCATGAACACATTAAAAATAGATCAAGCGATATTTTTAAAAAATGTCAATTCCATTTTACGCTACCATTCACTATTGAATAATTGTCTGCAATCATCACTTCTTCAACTTGACACTCGGCATAAACCCAGTAGTTCCAATTGGATTTCAGCCATGCGACATCTACCCCCCAGTTTTTTTCTATATAACTTTCAACAGGCAAGATCAGTGCGGTTAAACCAGCCTTATAACCAGAAGAGACTATAAGTCTATAAGGCTGATCATGCGGCAGCTCTACCAGCATAAAATCTACGACCTCTTCATAAGGCCATTTTGCTGGAAATCTGAGCACAGCACCACGACCTATCTTTCCTTCGCGATCAACCAGCCTTTCAAACTCGGTCATTATTTAATCCTTATATCATGAGATCCAGAAGCGTCCTTCTTACCTGGCACTTCGTTAAGGGCCATATCGACTTCGCCCTCATGAACGCCTTTTCTATTTAGCCTCTCGAACCTTCCATGCTGAGAGTCTAAAGCATAAATTTTGCCATCTGGAGAGCTATAAACATCTCTAGAGTTTAATTTCGTAAGCTTTCTGTCTTTAATCCAATTATTTTTCTCAGCAACATCCTTAGCCATAATTTTTACCTGAGCCACACGCTCGCCTGCTGGAAGTGCAGAAAGCCTATTCTCAAAGGATTCAACAGTATACCCATTCGGCAACTTGGAGTTTATTTGATAATTTGAGCGGTTCTTAGAACCTGGCAGGGCAACAGCTCCTAAAAGCCCTTCAAACTTGCCACTAGCTAGGTTTCCTACATAGTCGAGCGCATTCCCGCCGAAGTCATAAGGTGTCTGGGTACTGTAATTATCTAAGCCACGCTCGATACTCTGCCCAGGAATAGGAGATGTTATCCATTCTGTTCCATACTTGAACAGATCAGAGACATAGTCCGTAGCGCTAGAAGGAAGTCCGGCGGCAAATATTTTAAAACCTGAAAGCTGTTCACCCGTTCTCTCAGGCCATGACACGGCTCGGTCCGTAGCTCCTCCAAAAGTCTCATGCCATCTATACCCCCATTCCTTTGATGCCGGATAGCCAGTAATTACAACATCGTTCGTATCAATTCCGCGATCAATCCAGTATTTGGATAACTTTTCATTATATTCTTCTGGCGTTATAAAACCGTTGAGGACCGCATCCTCCTGCACAGACCGTTCATATGCGAATGCTTCACGGTCACGCGATTGGTCCAGTTCTTCCATGGATCGCGTAATATCGTTTTCGCACGATTGATTGTCACACTCCTTTCTTCGTGCATCTGCTTCTTTTATTTCATCATGTAAAAGCCAGTTATACGCCGTCGCATTACCGGCAATCTCGGCGCCCTTCTGGACGTCACCATCCGTCATTCCGGCCGCCACGATCCCGGTAATCTGGGACGCTGCGATCAGAAGCTTGCGATCCCCTTTCACCAGCGCATCGAGCTGATTGATCAACGCTTCGTTGGCGCCGGCCGCGATGGCGCCTGTGCGGAAATCACCACCGGTCGCCTGGGAGGCCAGCCCTCCGGCCAGAGCATGTAAGGCAGTCTTGCCACTGTCACCATCGGCCAGGAACTCGGGGTAGCGTTCTCCCAGATTGCCGACCTGATTGAACAGCGAGGCTTCCAGCACGGTACTGACCGCACCTTTCAGGCTCTGCTGGAGATTGTCATTCAGGCTGCCGCCGTTGATGGCGCTCTGTAGCCCGGCATCGGCCAGGGCCTGCGAGCCCAGCTGGCCGGCAAAACGACCCGTACCTCCCCAGGTGCTGAGGTTATGGGGAATGGTCCGGCCTGTGGCGGGGTCCGTCTCGCCGCCCCAGACGCTGTCCAGATTTTCAGAGACGCCCGCAGACGCCGCAGCAATCAGGGCGCCTTTCAGACTGTCGGAAGAGAGGGTGTCACCCAGCGTGGCGCCGAGGTTGCCACGGTTATTGATCAGGCTGACAGCGCCGCTACCGGCCAGTGAGCCCGCCGCGCCAGTCGCCATGGCGCCCATGAGGCCGCTGCCGGCCAGGCCACCCACCGCAGGCCCGACCACGGCCGCCGCCGCAATGCTGACCGCCAGCGCCGCGCCTTCGCCAAGACCGGACTGCTTGTAGTTCCAGCGGTCGTGGATCTCCTTCACCTGGCGCCAGTCGACATCACCCTGCGCTTCGGCCTGTTTCAGCCAGGCAAGCTCCGGCTCGGCGGCGACCATGGCATCAATGGTCTGACTGACGCTCTGCTGGTCAATGTCGCGAACATCGATATGGACGCGGTTGGCCGCATTGATCGCCAGCTGTCCCTGCGCGACCAGTTCGCTCTGGCGCAGGGTCTCATCCGTATTGCCCTTGCCCTTCGCCGACTGCCACGCCCAGTTGCTTTTGCTCTTCTCGTGAGATTCGCTGTGAGTGTCCATGGCCCCGACAAAGGTGATGTCACCGCCGCTGGACAGGGTCAGGTTGCCGCCGGCGTCCAGACGCGCCTTCTGATAGACCTGATCGTTGCCGCTGGCAATGGTGAGATCACCGCCGCTGTCTACCGTGGTGCCCACCGCGCGGGTATCGGTGAGCTCGTCACGCTTCATCTTGCTGCTACTGAACAGGCCACCCTTTTTCTTCTTCTGATAGAAGTGGTAATCCTGATCGTTGGCGGCGATCAACTGAACATCGTTGCCGCCGACCAGATACGCCTGATCCCCTGCCCTGAGCTGGCTGGCCTGGGCGGTCAGATCGTTGTTCGCGACAAGGGTCAGGTTGTTGCCGGCGGTGAGCTGACTGCCCTGCTGACGTGTCGTCGTGTTGACCACGTCCTTTTTGGTACGCGAGGAGCGGTAGTGCAACTCGTCATGCTGTCGATCCTCGCCAGAGAGAATCCGGATGTCGTTGCCGGCCGTGGCGGCCAGGTCATGACCTGCTTCAACCGTGCTGGCCACCACCTTCATATCGCGCCCGGCGGTGAGGGTGGCATCCCGGGCTGCCGTGACCTGACTGCCCAACTGCCGTACCTGCGAGGAGCGCCTATAGCCGTAGGTAGAGTCGTCACCCCGGGCATCCTCCACCGCGGCCATACGGAGATCGCGGGCAGCGGACAGCTTGAGATCGCCCCCGCTGACAAGCTCGGATCGATTGACCAGATCCCGGCCGGCGGAAAGGCGCAGATTGTCGTTGGCCGAGATGAGTCCGCCCTGATCAATGATCGTGTCATAACGGCGATCACTGCCGCTTTTCACGGCGAGACGGTCGTTGACGATGTCACCCTTGAGCGTGGTGAGATCGACCTGACGACCGCGAATCTCACCGGCCAGGCCATTGCGGATATTGTCTGTCACCGTCAGTGCCAGGTTGTTGCCGGCGGCCATCAGACCACCCTGCAAAATGCTGCTGCCACTGTTGGCGGTCAGATCATTGGCAGCGCGGATGGTACCGACGCTGGCGAGATCACTACCGGCGATCAGGTCGATATCCCGACCCTGAATCAGACTGCTGCCGCGCACGTTGCGCGCGTCAACCTGCGCCAGATACAGCACCGGGGCGAGCACGGTTTCCCCATCGACTTCCTGCTCCTCCATCCAGACGATGTCATGGGTCAGGGCAGCCGTCTGGGAGGGGGTAAGTGACACGCCGGTTGTTAGATGAAGCTCATCCTGCGCGGCGATGGCGTTGTTCATCAGATAGAGATACTGGTCGTAATCGTTTTTGAGATTGTCATCGAGAAAGCGACTGCCGGTCTGCGCCTGCACGGCATTGCGAATCAGGCGGGCTTCATAGCGCCCATCGCCCAGCAGCCTGTAGGCACTGTCGTCCGTGTAATCGAGCTTGCCCAGCAGATAATCGGAGCCCATCAGCCGATCGGCAGAGGTGAACTCGGGGTTGGTCTCGATCAGATAGTGGCTATCGGGCGCCTTGTTTTTAACGAACAGACCGTACTGGCCTTCCGGCAGGCGGAAGCTGGAGAGCTGTGTTGGAGAAACGCGTTCAAAACTGAAGCCCGTGTAATCGACCGGGGTAAAGTTCAGGGCAATGGAGGCACTGCGCTGTGCCTCAACACCCTTGCCTGTTTCATACAACGTTCTCGCAAGGCGTTCGCCCTGGACACGTTGCCCATCTCCTTCAGCGGTGTGTTCGACGACACTACGCTCGGGCCGAACACCGTCAGACGCCTCTGCACTCAAATATCCGGTGCTGTTGACCGAATCTGATACCTGCTCACGCTGTGGCCTTTTTGTCTCGGCAGGCTTGAGGGCTGTAGCGGCATTCGTGCGGCGATTGAGGGTGTAATCAAGCTCCATGACAGGGGCATTAGGGTCTCCACCTTCGAGCCGGCCATTAATCTGCGATCGCTTGTTATTGTTTATCTCGCCATTATCAATGCGCTGACTGGCATTGATGGAGACACGGCTACCTGCCTGGATAATGGCAGCGGCTGCGCTGCCGTTTTCTGAACGAGTCGTTTTATCCTGTAGCAGGACAAGATGCCCACGACCGTATCTTACGTAGCTTTTATAATTTTCCTCGGTTAAAGGATTTGGTAATGGCTGACCATCGCTATCCTTGCCACCCTTGGCATTCCAAGGATCGATTTCCTTCTTGTTAAAAGCAGTATCGTTTCTTTCGTCATGATGATGACGACCGAACAACCCCTGATACTTGCGCTCTCTGGTACTTTCTTCAGCAGATGCTCCGGTATTTTCAAGAGATCCAGCATTGATATGCAGGTTTTTATTAGCCTCAATCAAGCTGTAGCGATTCACTACGGCCCCATTGCCATTACTGTCAAAGTTGCCTCCCGCAACGATGCTGGCAGCAGGACTGTCTTTTTTAATTGTGGAAGAATTTTTCTCTACAAGTGTGTAGTCGACATGTTTGCAGTTGCCTTTACAGTAATAGTTTGCTCCTCGGCGAATATAAGCAGCAGACACTTCCTGCACCATTTCAAATACATCCCGCGTATTCAAAAGGCTATTAACCCGTAGGCGGATGTCACCTTCCGCCTCAATCGTCCCCGAACGATTCTCCAGCAAATCCGCATACCCGCCGTTGTCATCGCGCGCAACATCAAGATCACCGCGGCTGTAGAGATCGCCGTAACGGTTATAGAGTCGCGTGCCGCGCAGGGTCATGTCACCGCCGGCAAACAGCAGCGTGTCGGTCTGGTTGTTGATGGCCCCCTGGCTGACCAGGCGAAGGTTCTTCTGGCTGCCCAGCGTGCCGCGGTTGTTGATTTCCCGAGCCTGCAGGTCGATATCGTCGCTGCCGGTCAGCCGCCCCAGGTTATCCAGCGTGCCGCTCAGGCTGTAGGTGGCGGTGCCACCGCTGGCCATGCGGCCGTCATTTTGAGAGAGATTGCGCCCGGTGACGTTGAGCTGACGCTGCGCGGAGATCAGGCCGCGGTTGGTGATGTCTCCGGCGCTTTTGAGGATGAGATTGCCGTTGGCGAGCAGTTCGCCCCGGTTATCCAGGCTTGCGGCTGCCAGCGTGAAGGTGTCGGCACTGGCCAGGCGGTCACTGCCACTCAGTGTCAGCGCGTTGAGGGTGGTCAGGCTCAGCGGGCCATTGAACTGCCACTGGCCGGCGTTGTTGATTCGATCGATACGAGCCTGGGCGCTGCCGGTGCCCTGCAGCGACCCACCACTGTTATTGAGTGACTTGAGCAGGAGGGTCAACAGCCCGCTGCCGGCGTGAACACTCTGGCCACGGGTGTTATTGAGACTGGAAGCGTCGATGCGGGCGTTGCGGCTGGCCAGCTCGATGCTGCCCCGGGTATTGTCCAGCGCGCCTGCGACTCGGAGGTCACTGCTATCGCCACCCAGTGCGCGCAGGTTGCCGCTGCGGTTGTTCAGGGTATCAACGTTGAGTGCCAGTCCTTTCTGGGCCTCAATAATGCCGCCGTCGTTATCCAGCGTGCCGGCTTCCAGCCGAACCACGTCACCGGCCATCTGGCCGTTACGGTTATCGACCCGGGGCGGGTCAATATCCAGCAGGCCGTTGGCGATCATGCGACCGTTGCGGTTATCCAGCGTCTGCGTGAAGACGGCTTTCAGCGGACCGTTCAGACTGGCGATCAGGCCATTGTCGCCGTTGTTCAACTGACGACCGATGAGTGAAACATGATCCCCCTGCAGGACACCGGCGCGGTTATCCAGCTGCTCGGCGTCGACTGCCAGGTCATCACTACCGGCCAGCACCCGCCCGCCGGCGTTATTGAGCGTTTTCAGACCGATAAAGCGAATCTGCTGTCCGCTCAGCTGGCCGCCGTCCTGATTGTTCAGTGAGCCGGTGCTGATCGCGAGTGCACGGCCATTGAGGCGGCCGGCGCGGTTATCGAAGGCCTGCCCGCCATTTTCGAGGGTGATATCGCCGCCATCACTGTCGATCATGCCCTGACGGTTACTGGCCGCCCCCGACACCGTCAGCGCAATGCCGCCGGCATCGGCCAGCATCGAGCCGCTGTCATTGAGTAGACGGGCGCTGTTGAGATCGAGCCGATCGGCCAGCAGCACGCCGCGGCGGTTATCCAGCGTTGCCGTGGTGATATCAAGCGTGCCATCGGACTGCAGCTGGCCGGCATCATTGGTCAGCGACCCCAGCGTCAGGGTGGCGCCCTGGCGGCCGGTGGCGATCAGCCCGCCCTCCCCGTTATCGAGCGAGTCTGCCTGCAGGTTCAGACGCTCGCTGATCAGCTGACCCTTGCGGTTATCGAGATCCGCCGTGTCGATATCGAGCCGGTCGGCCATTACCACGCCCTGACGGTTGGTGAGCTGAGCGCCGGTAAGCGACAGGGTGCCCTTGTCGGCCTGCAGGCGGCCATCGGTATTGTTCAGAAGACGCGTCAGCGTCAGGGTGGCATTGCCCTGGTCTGCGCTGATCGTGCCCGCGCGGTTATCCAGCGCGTTGCCGGCAAGCGTTAGCGAGTGCCCGATCAGATGGCCGGCACGGCTGGTGATCTCCGGTGCCTCAATATCCAGGAGTCCTGCAGCCTGAATCTGGCCGCCATCGTTGTTGAGCGTCTGGCGGGCACGGATGTTTGCGCTATCGGTGAGCGCGGCGATCAGTCCCCCCTGGTTGGCCTCAAGTGACTCGGCCTCCAGCGTCAGCGCATCACCGGCCAGAGTGCCGTCGCTGTTGCTCAGTGCACCGCCGGCCTTGACGTGCAGGTTGCCCTGCTGCGCGACGATACGACCGGCCGTATTGTCCAGCGCCCCATCACTGGTCAGCGTGATGTCACGCGCCGTAATGGTGCCCTGGTGGTTATCGAGTGTGGCGGCATGAATAGCTGCGGACTCGGTGGCCTGCAGGTGGCCGCGGGTGTTGTCGAGGTGATTCGCTGCCTTGAGGATCAGCGCGCCATTTTCAGCGCTGATCATGCCCTCGTCATTGGCCAGCGAAAGCCCCTCGATATCGATCTGGTCCGCCACCAGCGTACCGGTGCCGTTATCGATATGGCCGCCGCTGATATTGAGCGCATGAAGTGCCTGCAGCTTGCCGCGCTGATTGGTGAGGCGGTCGCGGGCGGTAATATCGAGATCGCCGCCATCGGCGGAGATCAGGCCTTCGTCACTGGAAAGACGGCCTGTTGCCAACGAGACACGATTGCCGCGCAGGGTGCCGCCGGTATTATTGATGATCTCTCCGGCTGCGATATCGAGAAGCGTGGCACTCTCTACACGGCCGCCCCGGCCATCGAAGGCATGTTGAACGCCGAGTGTGACGATCTGCCCCAGCAGACGCCCCTGCTGGCTGCTCATGTCACCCGCGGTGATCTCCAGCCGCCCCTTGCCCGCCTGCAGCTGACCGCGATCGTTCTCCAGCCGGCCGGAGAGATGGGCAGTGAGATTTCCGTTGAGCGCGGCAACGGTACCTCCGCGATTGGCGAAGGTTTCGGTGGTAATGTCGACATCGTCTGCCAGCAGCGTGCCGGCGCTGTTGTCCAGTCCGGCCGCCTTGAGCATGATCCGTCGCTGCGCCTGAAGCTGCCCCTCGGTATTATCGAGCCCCTGATGAACCGTCAGCGTGACATCGTCAGCCTCTGCCGACATCAGACCATGACGGTTATCAAGGGCGCTGGCTTCAAACGACAGGGTATCGGCAAGCATGCTTCCCTGACGATTGGTAACCTCGCCTCCCCGGTACACCAGGGCGCCGGCCGCCTGAAGGTTGCCGCTGTCATTGTTGAGCTGTTTTGACAGGGACAAACGGGCCTCTCCCTGCCCGGCGCTGGCAACCCCGCCCTCACTGTTATCCAGCGACTCACCGCTTATCGCCAGGGTATTGCCCAGCAGGCGACCGCCCCGGCTGGAAAGCGCCGTGCCTTCGAGTGTCAGCAGTCCGGCGGCCTGAATCTGTCCCCCGTCGTTATTGAGGCCTCTGAGGGTATGAACACGAGCGTTATCGGCCAGGGCCGCCATCAGCCCGCCACGATTGCTGGTAATGGCATCGGCGCGCAGCGTCAGGGTCTTCGCGGCAATTGTCCCTGTGCTGTTGTCCACGATGCCGTCAACATCGACTCCAAGGGCACCATTGCGCGCCTGAATCTGTCCGGCAACGTTGCTCAGGTTGTTGCTCAGATGGAGTGTCAGCGGCCCCTGCTCGGCACTGATGATGCCCTTATCATTGGCAAGGCTGGTGCCCCTGAGTTCGACCTGATCCGCCACCAGGGTACCGCCCGTGTTATCAACATTGCCGCCATTGATATTGATCGCGTTGAGTGCCTGCAGCTTGCCGCGCTGATTGGTGAGGCGATCACGAGCGGTAATATCGAGATCACCGCGGTCAGCGGAGATCAGTCCATCATCGTTATTGGTGAGAAGACCGGTTTCCAGCGTGACGCGACTGCCGCGCAGGGTGCCGCCGGTATTGTCCAGGGCCGCCTTGATGCCGGCCGTGAGCACGCCATCGCTGACAATACGACCGCTCTGGTTGTCCAGCGCGTGCTCGACGCCCAGCGTGATCAACCGGGCCATGAGGGACCCCTGCCGATTGCTCAGATCACCGGCAGTGAGGCGAAGGGCCTGATGGACAGACTGGAGCCGGCCATGGTCGTTATCCAGCAGACCGGCCACGGTGATATCGAGACTGCCCTGCTGGGCACTGAACGTGCCGTCCCGGTTGGAAAGGGTGTCGGCCGCCGCGGATACGGTATCGGCCACCAGCGTGCCGCGATCGTTGTTGAGCGCCCCGGCCGTCATCTTCAGCGCCTTTTGGGCCTGAATCTGTCCGCCGCCATTGCCGAGCTGCTGGCGCGTCACAACAGTGGCGTTGCCCTTACCGGCCGAGATCAGTCCATCCGTGTTATCCAGCGAGGCGACGTCCATCGCAAGGTCGTTTGCTGCCATCTGCCCCTGCCGGCTCAGGACATCGCCGCCCTGTAACTCGAGGGAGCCTGCGGCCTGCAGCTGCCCCCCGCTGTTATCGAGCTGCTGCTCGATGACCAGCGTCGCGTTCCCACTGGCCGCCCCGATGAGTCCGCCTGCGCGGTTGGTCAGGTAGCGGCCTGCCAGAGACAGCGACTCGGCCTGCAATGTCCCGCGGTCGTTGAACAGCGACTCGGCGTGCAGGTCCAGCGCGCCATCATCGAGTAAAAAGCGGCCATCACGGTTGTCCAGCTTGATCAGGTCCAGCGTGGCCGTCTGGCCCTTGCCGAACTGGATAGTGCCCTGATTGCTGATGTCAGGCGCTTTGAAAGACAAGACCTCTGTGGCGGCGATCAGGGCATCGCGCGAGCCGTTGGTCAGTGCGGCCGTTTCAAGCCGGACCCGGCGCGCCTGCAGGGTACCGGTGTTATCGATGGCGTCATCAGCGTGGACGTTGATCTCATCGGCCAGCAGCTGGCCGCGGTTGTCCAGCTGTCTGGCGCGCGCCTGCAGGGTCTGGCTGGCCTCCAGCCGTCCGCGGTTGTCGATCTGATCGGCACGGATATCGAGACGGCGATCACGGATGCGCTGGTCACCATCGATGCCGGCAATGACCTGGCCCTGCTGGGTCAGGGTGGTGCCTGCCGTCAGGGTGGTGTCGCCACCGCTGGAGAGGTTGCCGTAAAGCCCCATCTCTTCCCGGGCCGTCAGGCGTGCATCACGGTGGGCATGCTGGCTGCCCTGTGTCTCGATGGACGCCGCCCGGGCGGCAATATCGCGCTGTGCGGCGGCATTGGTCAGCGCCAGGTGGCCCTGTGTATCGATGGTGATATCACCGACGGTGGCCGCCATGTCGCCGGCCAGGCGTACCCCCACGCCGGCCTCTGTTCCCACCAGATGAATACTGCCGGCATACATGGCGCCCAGCGCCGAAGCATCGATAGATAGTGCCGGGGTATCGTCACTGCTCTTGCGGGCGGTCGCAGCCAGGGAGGCAGCATCGACATCGTTGCGGCCGGTGACAATATTGAGCTCGCGGGCATGCAGCTCGCCGTTGAGTTTGGCCGCCCGGGTGACGATATCGAACTGGTCGACCTCGCTGGCATCCAGCCCCAGCCCTTCGATGGTGACCTGCCCCTGATCGACGGCGAAGCGATCAAGTGCGCCGTCTTCGATCATCGGTTTACCGGTCGAGAGGGTGACGCGGGGGCTATTGATAAAGCCGCAGCCGTTACAGGTAATGCCGTAGGGGTTGGCGACCACCACACGAGCAGCCTGCCCGGCGACTTCGGTGTACCCCTTGAGCTGACTGGCGCGGCCACCGTTGACCTCATTGACGATCAACTGCGCGGCCTGCCCCTTCAGGTTGGGGTTGCCCACGATCATGCCACCGAGCTTCGTTGACTGAAGCTTGCCGGTGGCATTGTTGAGAATCACGCCCTCCTTGCCGACGTTGTAATCACTGAAGGTGTTGTGCGAGAGGCCGCGGCCGTTGGGCGTGGCAATATCCACCACCGGCACGCCGTTGCCGGCCCTGTCCATTGCCGTATTGCCACCGGCTCGGCCATCAATGGTAATGCCATCGGCCAGCACGATGACCGGCTGCCAGAACAGGGCATTGATCAGAACATGGGCCAACAGACGACCCGCAAGATTTTGCACCTTCATGTGACGGTTCCCTGTTTTTTCTTCTGTTTGATGCGTTATGGCAGCTCATTCATGGACACTGCCGGCGATCGCGCCTCTTCGGGCGCTGATCACCTAGAAATAAAGATCGGCACTTAAATAGACCGGTGTTTCGCGCTCGGGAAAGGCCTGCGGGCGCGTCAGCGAATGGGCAAAGCCTGCGTGCACGGCCAGATGCCGGCCGCTCAGCCCGACCTCGGCGGCCCAGCCGGTCATGCGCCCGCTGAGGCCATCGGTGTAGCGCGTGCTTTCGATCACGCCCTGGTCGTAGGCCAGGGTCAGATCCATGTTGTTGAACAGCGGCTGGGCCAACGGACCTTCCAGCGGATGCAGCCAGCTGACCTGATTGCGCCAGTACGCGCCGCTGTCACCGGAGAGCGTCTGATTCTTGAAGCCACGCACCGAGCTGGCACCGCCCAGACTCAGGCGCACCGGGCTGTAGAGCACGTCATCGCTGTGCTGGGCATTGGCCAGGCTCAAAAAACGAAAGTGCTGATCGTAAAGTTCGAAGGGCTGCAGGTAGCTCAGGGTCAGGGTGGCCTTGTCATACTGGGCCTGCGGGGCGCCGGGCGTGGTGTCCTGGTCATGCTGGGCGCCCATGAGGGTCAGCCCCTTCTGCCAGCCGGCGTCAATATTAAAAAGTGCCGAGCCCAGCCGACGGCCGTGATTGAGTCCCAGCGCCAGTTCGCTGAGCTGCTGACTGCTGACCTCGATGCGGGCGTGGTCGATATAGTTGCGGGTAGAGATGCGACTCAATCCCATACTGACGGAGGTCTTGCTGACGCTGTCACGCCATAAAAGCCGCTCTGCCTGCAGCTGATGGCGCTCGCTGGCCCCGTCGAGACGGAAGAAGAAGCCGTTGGCCTCGGCACGGGAGCGGTAGTCACTTTTGCTGTAGCTGTAGCTGAAGGTCCACCAGCCATAGGGCAGGCTGTAGGCGAGATACCGATTACCGGAGCGATGCTCATGATTACCGCTGGCATCCTCCCCGAAGCGGGTCACGAGCTGATCGGCCAGTCCCAGGGGGCTATCGATATCCAGACCGATACCCCACTGCTGCTCGCCGGTACTCTCGTCCCCATCGTTATTGCGCGACAGGCTCACGCGCCAGGGTTTTTGTGCCTGAGTTTCCACCTGAACGCGGGAACCGCCGATCTCATCGCCGGGCAGCATCTGCAGGGTCGATTGGCGTGAGGGCAGCCGGTTGAGCTGATCGATCATCTGCTCAAGGGCGCGCAGGTTGAGGGTATTTCCGGCCTCAACGGGCGCGGTCATGACAAGCTCTCGGGCAGAGGGACTGTCGTCCTGCCCTTCGATGGATTCGATACGGCCTTCGATAATGACCACCCGTAATTGGCCGCCACTCAGATCCTGGGGCGGCAGATAGGCGCGGGAGGTGATGTAGCCCCGATCGACGTAGGCCTGGGTGATATGGCGCAGCAGCTCATTGAGCGCCTCCAGGGCGACACAGTGATCGATGATCGGTGTCAGCAGCTCACGGCGAGTGTCGAGATCCAGCAGCGTCATGCCCTCCAGATGGACGGCGTCGATCGGGAAACACTGCGTACTGTCCGTCGAAGGCATCGTTTCTACGACGGCGCGGTCGCCGGGCAACTGCTGCAGTGCGTCCAGCCGGCGGGACTGCTGCTCCAGCAGTCGTGATTGCTGGTCACGATTGAGATTGCGGCTGGCAGGATCGGCACCGGGCGTTACGGGTGCTTCGGCAGCCTGCGCGGTGGAAAACAGCAGCGATAACAGCACGCAGCCCAGGGCGTACCGCAGAAGACGTGGAAACATTGGCCATCAGCATTTCATCAGTGAATGCTTTATTACGGCCATAGCCTGAACAACTTAAGTGAATTTGAAAAAATTATTAATGTTTTCTGCGCAGCGGCTTTTTCTCTTGTCACCCGTCAGGCCATGACACAAAAAAGCCGCGCTCGGGGCGCGGCTTGCAGGAGACGGTTTGTCTTTAACGGCGCGAATGACACACCGGGCAGTGCGGATCACGTCCCAGCCCGAAGTGGCGCCACTGCCCGCTCAGACCATCGAAGGTGGACAGGCCCTTCTGAGCAGTGCCGCAGCCACTTAGAAGCTTTAACGCCTCCAGCGCCTGATAGCTGCCGATCATGCCCACCAGCGGCGCAATCACGCCGCTTTCGGCGCAGGTCAGCGCGTCGTCATCGGCACTGTCACCGTAGAGACAGGCATAACAGGGGGCAGCCGGGTCACGAACATCAAACACGGCGAGCTGACCGGAGAAGCGAATGGCCGCGCCGGAGACCAGCGGTGTGCCGGCCGCCACGCAGGCACGATTGATGGCGTCCCGGCTCTCGAAGCGATCGGTGCAGTCGAGCACGACATCGGCGCGCCTCACGGCGTGCTGCAACGCCTCGCCCTCCAGCCGCTCGGTGATGACCTGCGTTCGGCAGTAGCGGTTGATCGTGCTGATGCTCTCGGCGGCCGACTGCGCCTTGAAGCGGTCGATATCCGCCTCGCCATGAGCGATCTGACGCTGCAGGTTGGAGAGATCGACCCGGTCATCATCGGCCAGCGTCAGCGCGCCCACCCCGGCGGCGGCCAGATAGAGCGCGGCCGGTGACCCCAGCCCTCCCAGCCCGATAATCAACACATGGCCTTCCATGAGCCGAACCTGGCCGTCGTAATCAAGCTCACTGAGCATGATCTGGCGGCTATAGCGCAACAGCTGATCGTCGTTCATGAGCCCTCCTGTTTCAGGGAATTCGATAACGGCGATGGCCATTGCCCCAGACTGACGCGCTCGCGCCCGCCAAGGTCCTGACAGGTGCTGACGCCGTCATAGCCGGCCTCAAGCAGCGCCGTTCTCACCGCGCCGCCCTGCTGATGGCCGTGCTCCAGCAGCAGCCAGCCATCAGGTGCCAGGAAGTGACGCGCGGTATCGATCAGATGCCACAGATCGGCCATGCCATTTTGTCCGGCCACCAGCGCCGAGCGGGGCTCAAAGCGCACGTCGCCCTGTCGCAGATGCTCATCACCTTCATCGATGTAGGGCGGGTTGCTGACGATCAGCTCAAAGCGGGCTGCGGGTGGCAGCGCCGAGAAGAAATGGCCCTCTTCAAAATGGACATTGGTGATGCCCAGCGCGTCGGCGTTGCGCCGTGCCAGCGCCACCGCGCCCGCCACGATATCGATGCCCGTCACCTGCCAGGCCGGGCGCTCACTGGCCAGCGCCAGCGCAATGGCACCGCTGCCGGTGCCCAGGTCCAGCGCACGGGCGCCGTTGGCCGGCATGCGCAAGAGCGCCTGTTCGACCAGCGTTTCGGTATCCGGGCGTGGAATCAGGGTATGAGGCGACACGGCCAGACGCAGGCCGAAGAATTCTCGATAGCCCAGCAACCAGGCCACCGGTTCACCCTGTTCACGCCGTTCAACCAGATCCTTGAACTGCTCGAGCTCGACGCCCTCAATCTCGCGGTCCCCCCAGGTATAGAGCCAGGTGCGCGAACGCCCCAGTACATGAGCCATCAGCAGCTGGGCATCAAGATGGGGTGTGGCCGCCTCGCCCGAGGCGCAACGAGCAAGGCAAGCGGCGGCTTCTGACAGAACCTGATCGATACGCATAAAGGTTTTGTCAGCCGTTTTCACCGGTCATGGCCGCCAGCTGATCGGCCTGATATTCATGGACCAGCGGGTCGATGATGTCATCCAGCGCCCCGGTCATGACTTCACCCAGCTTGTAGAGCGTCAGATTGATTCGATGATCGGTTACCCGGCCCTGCGGGAAGTTATAGGTGCGAATGCGTTCGCTGCGATCGCCCGAGCCTACCAGCGAGCGGCGCGTGTCGGACTGCTGCTGATGTCGGGCGCTTTCGGCACTCTGCTTGAGGCGCGCCGCGAGCAGTGACATGGCACGGGCACGGTTCTTGTGCTGGCTGCGCTCGTCCTGACACTCGACCACGGTGCCGGTCGGCAGGTGAGTAATGCGGATCGCGGAATCGGTGGTGTTGACGTGCTGGCCGCCGGCGCCGCTGGCGCGAAAGGTATCCACGCGCAGATCGTTTGGGTTGAGCTCAACCTCAGCGACCTCATCGGCCTCGGCCATGACCGCCACGGTACAGGCCGAAGTGTGAATGCGCCCCTGAGATTCGGTCGCCGGCACCCGCTGCACGCGATGGGCACCGGATTCAAACTTGAGACGGGCATAGATATCACCACCGGCCACGCGGGCAATGACTTCCTTGAAACCGCCCTGCTCGCCATGGCTGGCACTGATGGTTTCCATCTTCCAGCCGCGGCTTTCAGCGTAGCGCGAATACATGCGAAAGAGATCGCCGGCAAAGAGTGCCGCTTCATCGCCGCCGGTGCCGGCACGCACCTCGAGATAAACACTGCGCTGATCGTCCGGGTCCTTCGGAATCAGAAGCTGCAGCAGCTGAGGCTCGAGGGCTTCAAGGTTTTCATCGATCTCGACGATCTCGTCATGCGCCATGGCGCGCATGTCGGGGTCGCTGTCTTCGAGCATCTGATGGGCGCTGTCGCGATCGGCTTCCAGCGCGCGATAGCGGGCCCACTGACCCACCAGCGCTTCCAGATCGGAATACTCGCGCGAGTAGTTGCGAAATCGGGTTTGATCACCGATGACGCCCGGGTCGGAAAGGAGCCTTGAGAGTTCTTCGAAACGTTCGGCAAAGCCGTCAAGACGGTCTCTGAGCGAGGCCTTCATGGCGATTCCCGGTGCAGTGCGCTGTCGTCGATCAAGAGTTCCTCCGCCGCCTGAATCAGATCCACCCGCTCGGCACCGGAGGCCGCGCGAATGCGTGAAGTCGTGCCATGCAGCAGTCGATTGGTCAGCTGCTGCGTCAATTTCTGGATCACCCGCTCGGGGTCCTGTCCTCGTGACAGGGCGGCCAGCGCCTCACTCTCGGCCTCGGCCCGCAGGCGTTCGGCCTGATGACGATGACGCCGAATCAGATCACCGGCGCTGCGCACACGCCGCTCATGCTGCCAGGCCGAAACGTTGGCCAGAATCATCTCTTCGGCCTGATCGGCAGCGGCCTGCCGCGAGCGGCGATTTTCGCTGATGACGTCATTGAGGTCATCAATGCTGTACAAAAAGATATCGTCAAGCTCACCGACCTGCGGTTCGATGTCCCGCGGGATAGCGATATCCACCATGAAAATGGGGCGATGCTTGCGCGTTTTCAGCGCCGATTCCACGATCCCCTTGCCCAGAAGCGGCGTGGGGCTGCCGGTTGAAGAGATGACGATGTCGGCACAGACCAGCGCATTTTCCAGCTCATCCAGACCGATGGCCACGCCACCGACTTCATCGGCAAGCGTTTGCGCGCGCTCACGCGTGCGATTGGCAACGATAATGCCCTGAATACCGGCGTCGCGAAGGTGACGGGCGACCAGCTCAATGGTTTCTCCGGCGCCGATCAAAAGCGCTCGGGACTGGCGAATATCATCGAAAATACGACCGGCAAGATTGACCGCAGCATAGGCCACTGACACCGGGTTTTCGCCAATACCGGTTTCAGTGCGCACCTGCTTGGCCACGGCAAAGGTATGCTGGAAAAGGCGCTCGAGATCGCTGCCCAGAGTGTGATGGGTTCTGGCGACCTGATAGGCACTTTTGATCTGGCCCAGAATCTGGGGCTCCCCGAGCACCATCGAGTCCAGACCGCAGGCGACCCGCATCAGATGACGCACGGCTTCGCCATCACGATGCCATCGGGCGCAGTGCTCGAGTGACTCGATAGGCAGGCGATGAAAGTGACCGAGCCACTCAAGCAAAAGGCGCTCATCTCCTCCCTCGAGCCGACAATAGATCTCGGTTCGATTACAGGTCGATAGAATGGCGGCTTCCTGAACTTCCTCAAGGGAAATCAGGTCTTCAAGCGCCAGTGCCATCTGACTGGAAGAGAAAGCGACCTGCTCACGGACTTCAAGGGTCGCACTTTTATGATTGATGCCTAGGGAAAGAAGCATCGTGATACCGTATTAGCTATAACGTTCGTGTAGAACGCTGAGACACGACTGGATTATGTGTCAGGTATCCAATCCTGCCAGATCAGGTCCGTTATCGGTGATACAGTGCGTATTTCGTGCATGAGCGGCGCCAGAGAATTGCGTACCGCATGGTGCTCGCACTTCATGGTCGTGCATTCTAACATAGCCCCGGGCGCCATGGGATGGAACGCTTTCATCAGCCTCATAGCCCCCTGCAGGTTTCGCCATCAATGAGGACACGGATGCGCCAACGCACACTATGGCTATCGATGGCCGCCCTGCTGCTGCCCACGACACTCTGGCCGATGCCGTCCATGGCGGCCGATACTCCAGCAGCGTCGTCAACCTCGCAGAAGGTCGGTACCCCCTCATCAAATGATCCGGACCGGAAGCAGAACGACGCTTCGCGGGAGAGACTTGATGGCGCCACTCTTGGCGCGCTTCTGGGCGCCGATATCGCCGCGCAGCGTGGGGACATGGGGCTGGCCGCCCGCACCTACATTCAGCAGAGTCAGCGTCATCCGGATATCGCGCTGGCCCGACGGGCCACACAGATAGCGCGCCTGAGCAACGACCCGAAACTGGTCGTCGCCGCCGCCAATCGCTGGGCAGCGCTGGACCGTAATAGTGCGACACCACGTCGCATCCTGGCGGCCGCCGCCGCCGAACAGGGCGAGTGGGCTACTGCCATGGCGCTGCTGCTTGAAGTGGATGCCAGCGGCCAGGATGCCGACCTTGAGTCCTTTCTGGAAGAGGCCATTACCAGCGGCGCCCGGCCTGAAGAGCTGCTGGCGCCGCTGGAAAGCTATCTCAAGCGCCATCCCGACCAGCCTCACCCGCTGATTACGCGCGCCCTGCTGCAATCACTGCAGGGCAATAACGACGCTGCCGACCAGGACCTTGAGCACGCACAGACTCTGGATGCCAGGTTGCCGGCACTCTGGCTGGCCCGCAGCCAGATCGCGCTGGATCGGGAAGATGCGGCAAAGGCACTTGAATACGCACGGCGTGGTCATGACCTGGCCCCGAGTGATAACCGTTTCATTCTGGCCATGGCGCAGGCCAATCTGGCCATGAACGATGTGGATGCCGCCGAAAAGCAGTTCGACATCCTGATGCAGGAGATGCCAGACAATCTTCAGCTGCGTCTGGCGCTGGCACAGCTGTATCTGCGCAACGATCATGCCGAGGCGGCCCGGCGTCTGCTGAAGCCGGCACTGGCAGAGGACAGCGCTTCCCCCTCGGGCGATCTTTATATGCTGGCAGGCCTTGCCAGCGAAAGACTCGATGACATTGACCAGGCACTGGCACTGTATGCGCGCGTTCCCGAAGGGGAGCACTTCATGACGGCACGTGTACGCGGCGTTCAATTGTTCACCGAGCAAAAACGCATCGATGACGCATTGCGCTGGTTACAGGGTCAGGAAAATGATTATCCCGATCAGTACGCCGCGCTCATGGAACTCTCCCTGTCATTGCTGGATCAGAACGATCAGCGCATGCGCGCCGACCAGCTGCTCGACAGCGCCATCACGTCACGCGCGCCCGACAACGACAGCCTGCTTTATATACGCGCCGTGCGCGCCATCGAACATCAGGATCTCAAGGCCATGGAGCGCGACATGCGCACCCTGCTCAAACGCGACCCGGACAATGTCGACGCTCTCAATGCGCTTGGCTATACCCTGACCGAGCAGACCGACCGCCATGAAGAAGCCTTGCAACTTCTCGAGCGTGCCCACCGTCTGGCGCCTGAATCGGCCCCGGTCGTCGACAGCCTGGGCTGGGCGCACTTTCATCTGGGCCAGCTCGATCAGGCCGTGGCCCTGCTCAAGCAGGCCTATGCCCTGATGCCGGATGAAGAGGTCGCCGCACATCTGGCAGAAGCACTTTGGGCCGACGGCGACAGCGAGCAGGCACGACGTATCATCGCAGGTGCCATGGCGCGTTTTCGCAACCACCCCACCATTGATGGCCTGCTGAGTCGCTATCCGCTGCTGACCCCGCTCGGCCCGCCGCCACAGGCAACGAATTCATCCACTGTTACTTCCCAGGAGAGCACCCCATGACATCAGGTACTGCGATCGGTCGCACGCTACAGTTTCTGACCCTCGCCCTGATCGTCCTTCTGGCCGGCTGTGCCACTCAGGCACCCACCCAGAAGGAAGAACGACACCCCGGCGACTGGCGCACCCAGCAGTCAAATCTTGAAGCTCTGGATACCTGGACGGCAGCCGGCAAGGTCGGCATCCGCACACCGGATGACAGCCAGAGCGCCAACCTGGACTGGACCCAGCGTGCCGATCAGTATCGCATTTCGGTCAGCGGCCCCTGGGGCACCGGTCGCAATACGCTGAAGGGCAATGGCCGTCAGGTCACCCTGACCAACGGCGATGGCACCTTCCAGGCACCGACCCCCGAGGAACTGATGGCACAGCAGATGGGCTGGTCGCTGCCACTTTCCTCTCTGGTCTACTGGGTACGCGGCCTGCCGGACCCGCGCAGTCCGCATCGCACGAGCGAAGACGACGTCGGCTTCCCGGCCACCATGGATCAGGCCGGCTGGCATATCGATTATCGTGACTGGAGCCAGGCAGACGGACTGTGGCTGCCGCGACGCATTGTCATGACCTATGACGATCTGCGCACCACGCTGATCATCAACCGCTGGCAGCCGGGACAGGCCGACCTGCCATGACAGGGAATGCTGCACTGACCCTGCCGGCACCGGCCAAGCTCAATCGCATGCTGCACATCGTGGGCAAACGCCCCGACGGCTATCATGAACTGCAGACCCTGTTTCAGTTTCTGGATCATGGCGACACGCTGCATTTTCGTCTGCGCGACGATGACGCCATCACCCTGTCGCCACCGATTGAAGGTGTCAGCGTTGATGACAACCTGATCGTTCGGGCCGCCCACCTTCTACAGGGCGTTGTTGATCGGGCATTGCCGGGGGTAGACATCACCCTCGACAAAAAACTGCCCATGGGTGGCGGCCTGGGCGGCGGCAGCTCTGATGCGGCCACGACACTTCTGGCACTTGACCATCTCTGGCAACTCGGGCTGGACACGGATCATCTGGCAACGCTTGGACTGACACTGGGGGCGGATGTCCCCGTGTTTGTTCGGGGGTTTGCGGCCTGGGGCGAAGGCGTGGGCGAGCAACTGATTCCGGCTCCGCTCAATACCCCATGGTTTGTCGTGGTTCACCCCGGCGTGAGCGTGTCGACGGCCGGTGTCTTCGGCCATCCGCAATTGACACGCGACACCCCCTTGATTAGTATGTCGCGCGCCCTGCAGGGAGGTCATAACGACTGCGAGGCCGTGGTGCGAAGGCTTGAACCGGGTATCGGTGAGGTCATCGATCTGCTTCGCCAGTACGGACCCGCCATGCTGACCGGAACCGGCGCCTGCGTTTTCTGCCCTCTCGAGAGCGAGACGTCAGCGCTTGAACTGGAAAGAGAGATACTCTATGGTATCGCTCGACATGCGTACCCGGATCGCTGGAGCGTTTTCAGGGCACGCGGTTGTAACATCTCTCCTCTGCATCAGGCTCTGAGCAAGCTTCGAGTATCCTCGGATACCGGAGTATCATGAAGCATTGAACGTCAGCGCTTGCATCAAGGGTTATTGGGGTATAGCCAAGTGGTAAGGCACCGGTTTCTGGTACCGGCATTCCCAGGTTCGAATCCTGGTACCCCAGCCATCTCTTTTCGATGTCACTCACGTTTGACTTCAAACCACCCCGATTTTCTACAAGCGTCCAAAGGTGGCTGCGCGTGTCTAAACTGATGGTCTTCGCGGGGAACGCCAACCCCGAGCTTGCCCGCAAGGTGGCCGAGAGTCTTGATAATCGTCTGGGCCATGCCACGGTCGGTCAGTTCAGCGATGGCGAGATCGCGGTCGAGATCAACGAGAACGTGCGCGGCAAGGACGTTTTTATTCTCCAGTCGACCTGTGCACCGACCAATGACAACCTGATGGAGCTCATCCTGATGGTGGATGCGCTGCGTCGGGCAAGTGCGACTCGTATTACGGCTGTTGTCCCCTACTTCGGTTACGCCCGACAGGACCGTCGTGTCCGCTCGGCCCGCGTACCGATTTCTGCCAAGGTCGTGGCCGACATGATGGTCAAGGCCGGCGTGGACCGTGTCATGACCATGGATCTGCACGCTGATCAGATTCAGGGCTTTTTCGACGTACCGGTCGATAACGTCTATGGCTCGCCCATTTTGCTTGATGACATCGAGCGTCAGAATTACGACGACATTGCCATCGTCTCGCCCGATGTCGGCGGCGTTGTTCGTGCCCGTGCCATTGCCAAGCAGCTCAACGCAGACCTTGCCATCATCGACAAGCGTCGCCCGTCGGCCAATCAGGCTCAGGTGATGCACATCATCGGTGACATCAAGGACCGCACCTGTGTACTGGTCGACGACATGGTCGATACGGCAGGTACGCTGTGCAAGGCGGCTGAAGCGCTCAAGGCGCATGGCGCGCGTCGCGTGCTGGCTTACGCCACACACGCCATTTTGTCGGGTCCGGCAGTCGACAACATTACGAAATCACAGCTCGACGAACTGGTCGTGGCGGATACCATTCCGCTGGCCGAACATGCTCGTCGCAGCGGCAAGATTCGTCAGCTGTCGGTCGCCGGTCTGATTGCAGAAGCCATCCGCCGCGTCAGCAATGAAGAATCCGTCAGCGCGATGTTTCACTGACATCGCGCCGGTAACCGCTTTCGCATGATGCGAAAGCCCGATAAAACGGCACAGGTCTGGTCGCGGGCCGTGTCGTTTTCGACTTGAACCAATGAGGGTCCAACCCATGAAACATGATTATCAACTGACCGCTGTCGCTCGTACGGCGCTGGGGAAAGGTGCGAGCCGCCGCCTGCGTCGTGCGAACGAACGTGTCGCGGCCATCATCTATGGCGGCAGCGCCGAGCCGCAGCCGATCGCCATCGACAAGCCGGCCTTCTACAAGGCGCTTGAAGAAGAGTCCTTCTTCTCCTCCATCGTCAACATCGACATTGAGGGCAAGAAGGAACAGGTCGTCATCCGTGATCTGCAGCGTCACCCCTACAAGGAGCTGATCACGCACGCCGACTTCATGCGCGTTGATGCCACTCACGAGCTGACCATCACCGTACCGCTTCACTTTGCCGGTGAAGACGAGTGCAAGGGCGTTCGTGAACAGGACGGTGTTCTGCACGTTCTGGCCAATGACGTTGAAGTCAGCTGCCTGCCGGGTGACCTGCCCGAGTATCTGGAAGTCAACGTTGCCAACATGGCGATGGGCGATACCCTTCACCTGAGCGACATCCCGCTGCCCAAGGGCATCACCATCGTTGCCCTGACGCACGGCGAAGATCATGACACCGGTATCGTCACGATCACGCATCCGGATCTTGGCACCGATGAAGAAGGTGAAGGCGAGTCTTCCGATGGTACACCGCGCACCGAAGCCGATAACGGCGGCGAGGGCGAGCAGGTCTAAGGATGGCGTCTGCCATCTGATGCCTGACGGCCGGTCGGGCCGGGCCCAGTGCCCGGCTCGCCCGGCCGTTCTGATTTATGGCCTGCATGCACCGCAGGGCGCTGTGATGACAACAAGCGAGAACGCCTCATGAGCGATATTAAAGCGATCATAGGGCTGGGCAACCCGGGCGCCCAGTACACACAGACCCGCCATAATGCCGGCTTCTGGCTGATCGATGCGCTGGCTGGCCGCTATCACGCCACGCTTCGCTCCGAACGCAAGCTGCTGGGCCACTACGCCCGCGCGACCATTGAAGGGCACGACATTCATTTGCTGGCGCCTTCGACCTACATGAATCACAGCGGCCAGTCGATTGGCGCACTGGCTGCCTTTTACAAGCTGCCGCCGGAGTCGCTTCTGGTGGTACACGATGAGCTGGACCTGCTCCCCGGCCATGCGCGCTACAAGCAGGGTGGCGGTCACGGCGGCCATAATGGCCTGCGTGACACCATCAACGCGCTGAGCCAGAACAAGAATTTTCACCGCCTGAGACTTGGTATCGGCCACCCCGGCAGCGCCAGCCAAGTGGTCAACTACGTGCTTGGAGCGCCGGGCAAGAGCGAACGCCAAGCCATTGATGATGCCATTGATGCATCGCTTGAGACCCTGCCATTGGCACTGGCCGGTGACTGGGCGCGCGCCATGAACCAACTTCACAGTTTCAGCGCCGCCTAGCCGCGCGACCATCGCTGCAGGAGCTGCCTGTCATGACGCTCGAACGCTTGATACCGCTGGTCTTTGTCGGCATCTGGTCGACCGGGTTTATCGCCGCACGGCTGGTGGCCCCATGGACCGACCCGCTGACCTTTCTAAGCTATCGCTTTTTACTCAGCGCGCTGGTGTTCATTTTGATCGCACAGGCCGTGAGGGCAAGCTGGCCACGCGGTCGAGCCGCCTGGACGCGCGCCCTGGTGGTCGGCATTTTGCTGCAGAGTCTTTATCTGGGCGGGGTTTTCTGGGCGGTCAATCGCGGCCTGCCCGCGGGCGTGGCAGCGCTGGTGGTCGGACTTCAGCCTTTGGCCACCACCATTTTTGCCTCCTCGATGCTCGATGAGCGACCCGATACTCGCCAGTGGCTGGGCGTACTGATCGGCTTTATCGGCACCCTGCTGGTATTGTTGCCGGGCCTTGAGACCGATTTCGGCAAGATTGACCCCCTGCCACTGGTGGCGGTATTGATCGCCATGCTGAGCATTACCCTGGGCACCATCTGGCAAAAACGAACCGGCCCCGGCGCCGACCTTCGCACCAACGCCGCCATTCAGTTTATCGGCGCCTTCGTGGTCACCCTCCCCCTGGCGCTGACCACCGAAAACATGCGCTTTGAGTCAAACTGGCAGGCATGGACAGGCCTTTTATGGTCGGTATTTGGCCTGTCGGTGGGCGCCATTTCCCTGCTGCTGGTCATGATCCGTCGTGGCTCGGTTTCAAGCGTGGCCTCGCTTTTTTATCTGGTGCCGCCCGTGGTCGCCCTTCTGAGCTGGCTTCTGTTCGATGAAACGCTCGGGCCTCTACAGGTCGGCGGCATGCTGCTGGCTGCCTGCGGCGTGGGCCTTGCCGGTCGCCAGACATCATCCAGACGGTAGCAAGGCAACCACGGCAACAGGTAAACTTCGCACCATCTCGTCCGTACTGCGGATCGAATCAATAACATCGCCCTACACTGCAGGATGCACATCCATGGGATTCAATTGCGGTATTGTCGGCCTGCCCAACGTGGGCAAATCGACCCTTTTCAATGCCCTGACCAAGTCAGGCATCGATGCAGAAAACTTCCCCTTCTGCACCATCGAACCCAATACCGGTATCGTGCCGATGCCGGACCCTCGCCTTGATCGGCTCGCCGACATCGTCAAGCCCCAGAAGACTATCCCGACCACCATGGAATTCGTGGATATTGCGGGTCTTGTGGCTGGCGCCTCAAAGGGTGAAGGACTGGGCAATCAGTTTCTGGCCAATATCCGTGAAACCGATGCAATCGCGCATGTGGTGCGCTGCTTCGACGACGACAACGTCATTCACGTCTCTAATCAGGTTGATCCACGCGCCGATATCGAGACCATCAATATCGAGCTGGCTCTGGCAGATCTGGACAGTGTTGAGCGCGGCATTCAACGCCTGGCGCGCGTGGCCAAGGGTGGCGACAAGGAAGCCCTGACCAGCAAGGCGCTGCTGGAGCGTATTCAGCCCCATGTTGCAGAAGGTCATCCTCTGCGCAGCTTCGGCCTTGATGATGAGGAAAAGAGGCTTTTGAAAGGGTTTGGATTTCTGACGCTCAAGCCCACCATGTACATCGCCAATGTTCATGAAGAAGGCTTTGAAAACAATCCGCACCTGGACGTGGTGCATGCCATTGCCGCCGAAGAAGGTGCCGTGGTGGTGCCGGTGTGCAACAAGATAGAGGCCGAAATTGCCGAGCTCGAAGAAGAAGAGCGCGCCATGTTCCTCGATGAAATGGGTATGGACGAGCCGGGGCTCGATCGCGTCATTCGCGCAGGCTATGGCCTTTTGGACCTTCAGACCTACTTCACTGCAGGCGTGAAGGAAGTTCGCGCCTGGACAGTACCGGTGGGTGCCACGGCCCCACAGGGTGCCGGCGTGATTCATACCGATTTCCAGAAAGGATTCATCCGCGCCGAAGTCATCGCCTATGAAGACTTTGTAGGTCTTGGCGGCGAACAGGGGGCCAAGGAAGCCGGCAAATGGCGTCTGGAGGGCAAGGAATATGTGCTCAAGGACGGCGACGTCGTGCATTTTCGTTTCAACGTCTGAAAACGCCGGTGCAGGGCTTGACGCATTGATGGCCTTTGCGTAGTATGCGCTCGCGTTGAACGGCTACGTAGCTCAGCTGGTTAGAGCACATCACTCATAATGATGGGGTCCCCTGTTCGAATCAGGGCGTAGCCACCAGATACGAAAAAACGGCATCTTCGGATGCCGTTTTTTTATGCCTGCCGTTCGGATGCTTCAGCTCAGATGCTGGCGATTGCAAAACGCCGTCAGCGCCCGGATCAGATGATCGGGATCATGTGCACCCGCCGTCTCGCGGATGGAATGCATCGCCCACTGCGCCAGCCCGATATCCAGCGTGGGCACCCCGGTGCGGGTCGCCGTAAGCGGGCCGATCGTGGTACCACACGGCATATCGGCACGACTGACAAACGTCTGTACCGGCACGTCCGCCTCACGACAGATCTCGCGAAAAAGCGCGCCGGTTGCAGCATTGGTGGCGTAGCGCTGACTGGCATTGACCTTGATGACGGGGCCTCGGTTGAGCGCCGGCTGATGGCGCGCATCGTGCTTGTCGGGATAGCTCGGATGCACGGCGTGTGCGTTGTCACACGATATCAGACGCGATGACTGCAAAAGTCGGACACGCGCTCCGGCACCGCCATCCCCCTGTGCCTCGGCCAGACGTGCCACCACATCGCCCAGCAGCGTGCCCTGCGCACCACCCGTGCTGCCACTGCCAATCTCTTCGTGATCATTGGCAATGAAAAGTGCGCCCTGCGTGCCGTCACTTTCCATCAGTGCGCGCATGCCGCAATAGCAGGACAGCAGATTATCCAGCCGCGCCCCGCTGATCATCTCTCCCTCAAGCCCTACCTGCGAAGCCGGCTGCGCATCATGAAAGCTCAACTCGTAGTCAATGATGCCGATATCCTCCAGACCATGCTGATCGGCAAGCCAGCGCTTGAGCAGGGACTCTATTGAAGGCGGCACCTGATCGGGGCCTGCCTGCCAGACCACCGGCGCCATCTGGGTCTGGGCATTGAGTGCCTTGCCCTGATTGACGTCGCGGTCCAGGTGAATGGCAAGACTCGGAATAATGGCGACTGGCTGATCGACCTGAAAGAGCTGCTCCCGGAGTCTGCCCTGACCATCACGCAGATACACCCGACCGGCAACGGCCAGATCACGATCAAACCAGGGCGCCAAAAGCGCACCCCCATAGACTTCGACCCCCAGCTGCATCCACTGGGCCGACATCTGTACAGGCTGAGGCTTTAAACGCAGTGCCGGGCTATCCGTGTGGGCGCCGATCATGCGAAGTGCCTCCAGCGGCCCCTCGGGCAGCTGAAAGGCGATCAGTGCACCGCCGGCGCGCGTGCAGTAATAACGCTTGCCGGGCACAAGCTGCCAATGCTCGGTCTCGTCCAGTGGCATGAAGCCTGCCTGCTCAAGACGCGACGCCATCTCCCTGACCGCATGCCAGGGTGTAGGGGAATACTTGAGAAAATTGAACAAATCAGTAATTGTCGAGGAATGAAACACGTAATTCTCCCATACTACCTATCGGTGATAAGCACGTCGGGCTGCTACAATGACGGCCCTGCCTGCTGACCTGCAACAGATCCTTTTAATCTCGTAATAACAGAACATAAAGTGTACATGAACCCGGGAGTGCTTCATTGATGAGCCTGTTTGCCCCAGCCCGCAATATTGCGGTGTTCGCTCTGTGCCTTTTGACTGCCCTGCCCGCAATGGGTGATGAGGCAATCAAGCCGACCGACGAGGGGCGACAGGCGTCTCGGGAAGTCATTCAATCACTGGAATATGGTCACTATGAACCTGTAACGCTCAATAATGGCTGGGCCGACAAGGTCTTCAGCCGCATGTTGAAACTTCTGGATTCACAGCACGCCTATCTCACCCGCGAAGATATTGCCCAGTTCAGCGATCTGCGCACAGGGCTTGATGAAATGCTGGTAGAAGGTGATCTGGATCGCGTCTATGCATTTTACGATCTCTACCAGGCGCGTCTGGAAAGTCGACTTGAATGGCTGATCGACCGGCTCGAAAACCAGCCCGACTTCGACTTCTCCGGCAACGAGCGTCTGCCGACCAATCTTGAAGACGCTGACTGGGCAGAAAGCCGCAATGAGCTGGATGATCTCTGGCGCCGGCGGCTTAAAAATGCGGCCCTGACCCTGTCACTGGCACCGGATACATCGCAGGATCAGCCGGTGGTGGATACCAGCGTCCTGTCCGAGATCGCCACTATCCCGGCACCGGCGCCCAACGCCGGCCCCGGCACAGGCGATAGCGGCAAGACGATGTCTCCCGAAAAGATTGCCAAACAGCTGGCCGATCGTTACAAGAGCCAGCTTGCCCGCGTCAAACAGACCAATTCCGAAGATGTGCTGAGCATTGTCCTCAATGCCGCCACGGGCTCCATTGACCCTCACTCGGAATACCTTTCTCCCAGCCGTGGCCAGTCCTTTGACATCCAGATGAAGCTTTCACTGGAAGGTATTGGCGCCCTGCTCCAGCAGGACAGCGAATACGTTCGCGTTTCAAGTCTGGTGTCCGGCGGCCCCGCCGAGCGCAGCGGCCAGATCAAGCCGGCCGACCGTATTGTCGCCGTCGGTGATGGCGATAGCGGCGAAATGATCAGCGTGATCGGCATGCGCCTGGATGAAGTCGTTGAGCATATTCGCGGACCGAAAGGGTCAAAGGTACGCCTGGAAATCATCCCGGCCAAAGCCGTTGATGTAACCCAGACCCGGACCATCGAGATCACGCGCGACACCGTTAGTCTGGAAGATCAGGCGGCCAGCAGCCGCGTTGTCGAGTCCCATCGCAATGGAGAAACCCATCGCGTTGGCGTGATCAAGGTGCCGGCCTTTTATGTCGACTTTGACGCCTATCAGGCCGGTGACAAGAACTATCGCAGCTCAACACGCGATGTGGCGCAGCTGATTGAAAAGCTGAAGACACAGAACGTGGAAGGCATTGTGCTCGACATGCGCGGCAACGGTGGCGGTGCCCTGCAGGAAGCCAACTCGATGGTGGGCCTCTTTATCGATCGCGGCCCTACCGTTCAGGTTCGTGATGCGCGTGGACGCATCAGTCTTTATGGTGATACGGATCGCGGCGCTGCCTACGACGGCCCGCTGGCCGTGCTGGTCGACAGACTCTCTGCTTCCGCCTCTGAAATCTTTGCCGGCGCCATACAGGATTATGGCCGCGGCCTGATACTCGGCAACCAGACCTTTGGCAAGGGCACGGTTCAGACGCTCAGCGACCTGAGCCATGGCGAGTTGAAGCTCACACGCGCCAAGTTCTATCGAATCTCGGGAGAAAGCACTCAGCTGCGCGGTGTAGAGCCGGATATTGCTTTCCCCAGCCTGATCGACAAGGATGAAATCGGTGAAAGCGCGCTCGACTATGCACTGGCATGGGATACGGTACGTCCGGTCAGCTATCGCATGTACGGCGAACCCTGGCAGTTTGTGGCGCAACTCAGGCAAAAACATGAGCAGCGCGCTCAAAACAATCCCAACTTTCATTATCTGACGCGTGAGGCGCAGCTGGCCGAGCAATTCCAGGCCCAGAACAATACCGTCAGCCTCAACCGAGAACAGAGAAAGCGCGAAATGGAGGCGCAGGAAGCCGAGCAGCTGGCGCTTGAAAACCAGCGCCGCCGCGCACTGAAACTGCCTGAAATCGATACCTGGACCGATGCACGCGATGAAGCGCTGCAGGCCGGAGAGGATGCGGAGTCCGAATCTCCCATTCAGCAGGCGGCCATGGATGAAAGTGCAGAGATTCTACTGGATTATGCCTTGCTGACCGACAAGGGACGCAAGCCGGAGACTCCAGCTCCCCGGCCCTGATCCCATCATGAAAAAGGGCTGCCTGTTACAACAGGCAGCCCTTTTTTATTGTCAAAAAAACCGGCTTTTATATAAACATTCAACGCTTTCAAATGAACACGTAATAAAAAAAGGACTAATCAGATTATGATTGCTGCATGAGTTTTAATATTTTAACGGTGTCCTGATGACTCATACCATAACTCTGCATCAATGCTTCAAGCTCTTCAAAAAAGGCGGGTCTAGCGGGCGCCTGCTTGTCGAGATTTCTCAACATCTCGCCAAGCTGATTATCAAGCGACCACTTGTCCTTGATGGACAGGTTTCTCTCGCGGGGCATTCTTTTACATTCCTGAAATTATTAATGTTGCGGATAGGCAAGATGTCGCAAGGCACATGGACTGTCAGGGATATGGCCAGATGGCGCTGCCAATAGACAGATGTCCACAGGTGAGCAACGCGACATATCGAAACAACATGACAACACTGGCTCAAAACCGAACCATCACCGCTCGGATAACAGGCCGCCCACCGGGAATAAACCGAACAATCCAGAATGCCGTTTAATCGAACGACAACGCTGATCGAATAGTAATGTTAATCGAATAACATTGTTAACCGAAATAGCATCGATCCGAATACCGGCCGTTCGAACAACCATCATTCAAAATACGATTCTGGAAGTAAAAACAGTAAACGTCGTTTTCGGGCACAGATGGATATTTCTTATAACAAACGTTATTTATTGAGTCAAACAAGGGCTGGCGAGGCACTTCGAAAAGACGTCAACACTTTTAAATTAAATAATTCGGATATAACATCAGAAAGATAGCGACACACAGGAGCCAGGCAAGGTTGACCCGAGCGTCGAATCAAAAAGAAAAGGAAGAGATGATGCGGGTGATGGCACTACATACCTGTCTGGGCGTGACAAGTATTGGCTCCCTGAGCAGGACTCGAACCTGCGACCCAATGATTAACAGTCATTTGCTCTACCAACTGAGCTATCAGGGAACAACGATGTATCAGATTTTATTGGCTCCCCGAACAGGACTCGAACCTGTGACCCAATGATTAACAGTCATTTGCTCTACCAACTGAGCTATCGGGGAATGTCTTCCGAATACGCGGCGTAGTATACGTATTTCAGAAAAAACGTCAAGGCCCTGATAAAGACCCCGGCGTTATTCGCGACAATCATACGACACGAATATTGCCTGTCGCTGGTGGCTACGCCCTGATTCGAACAGGGGACCCCATCATTATGAGTGATGTGCTCTAACCAGCTGAGCTACGTAGCCATGCGACCGTGCGCATTGTACAGAAGCACCACCGATATGCCAATCCCTCATGCCCCCTTCAGCCACGACCGGTTCATCTGTCTCTGCCCTCGCCTCTCCCACCAGGAGCCTTATTAAATGAGAACACTCACGGTCCAGGTCATACGGGTTCATTGTTTATCGGTCATCAGGCCTGTACGGCGCAAACGCCAAACACCTCATCCATTTTTATTGATTGATCGTTCAATAAAAAATGGCTACCCTGAATATCAATCAACGTTGTTCACAAAGGGAGAGGCGATCAGTGCCCAAGGTAGGTATGGAGCCCATTCGTCGACAGCAACTGATTGACGCCACCATGGCCACAATCGATGAAGCAGGTCTGGCCGACAGCACCATCATGCAGATCTCGCGACGTGCGGGCGTTTCTGCAGGCATCATCAGCCACTATTTTGGCGGCAAGGACGGGCTTCTCGAGGCCACCATGCGCCATATTCTTGCCGACCTTGGCGCATCGGTCGCTCGACGGCGCCAGGCATTGAGCAGCAGTGACGCCAAAGCGCATCTTTATGCGATTGTGGAAGGCAACTTTGATCGCAGCCAGGTCAGTCAGGCGGTCATGAAGACATGGCTGGCCTTCTGGACCACCAGCATGCACAAACCGGATCTGCAGCGACTGCAAAGGGTCAATGACCGGCGCCTTTACTCCAACATTACCTATCAGTTCCGAAAGCATCTGCCCTCTGAACAGGCCCGCACGGCCGCCCGCGGGCTGGCAGCGCTGATCGATGGCCTGTGGCTGCGCGGTGCGCTGTCGCCCGAGAAATTCGATATTTCAAGTGCGGTGTGGCTGGCCTGTCGCTACGTTGACGAACAGCTGCAGAGCAGCGATACCGCCTGACATCATATGTTCTTTTGACACTTCAAATTCATGTTTATCCAGGAGGCCCCATGGCCGTTTTCGACACCCAACAGCTCTATATTGACGGCAAACGCGTTGATGCGACCTCTGGCGAAACCTTTCAGTCCATCAACCCCTATAATGGCGAAGTACTGGCCGAGATTCAGCAGGCCTCTCAAAACGATGTCGACCGGGCCGTTGAATCGGCGCGCCGCGGCCAGAAGATCTGGGCTGCAATGACTGGCGTTGAGCGCTCACGCATTCTCAACCGCGCCGTTGCCCTGCTTCGCGAAAGAAATGACGAGATCGCTCGCATTGAATCGATGGACACCGGCAAACCGCTGAGCGAGACCACCGCCGTGGATATTGTGACCGGCGCAGATCAGCTCGAGTATTACGCCGGTCTTGCCGCGGCCGTTGAGGGTGAGCAGATCCCCATTCGTGCCGATTCGTTTGCCTACACTCGTCGCGAGCCGCTCGGGGTATGTGCCGGCATCGGTGCCTGGAACTATCCCATCCAGATCGCCTGCTGGAAGTCGGCACCGGCACTGGCCACCGGCAACGCCATGATTTTAAAGCCCAGCGAAGTCACCCCGCTGACCACGCTGATGCTGGCTGAAATCTTCACCGAGGCCGGCCTGCCCGATGGTGTCTTCAACGTGGTGCAGGGAGATGGCCGCGTCGGGGCGATGCTGACCGAGCACGTCGGTATCGACAAGATCTCCTTTACCGGCGAGGTGGGTACCGGCAAAAAGGTCATGTCATCTTCGGCGTCCTCTTCACTGAAGGAAGTCACCATGGAGCTGGGCGGCAAGTCTCCCCTGCTCGTCTTTGCCGATGCCGATCTTGATCGCGCCGCCGATGGCGCCATGATGGCCAACTTCTACTCCACGGGTCAGGTCTGCACCAACGGCACACGCGTATTTGTCGAACGCTCGGTCAAGGACGCCTTTGAAGCGAAGCTGCTTGAACGTGTCAAGCGCGTAAAGACCGGTGATCCCATGGACCCGACGACCAATTTCGGGCCACTGGTCAGTTTCGAACACATGGAAAAGGTCTGCGAATATCTGGACGCCGGCAAGCAGGATGGAGCTCGGTTACTGACAGGTGGCGAACGCATGGTGGAAGGCGACTTCGGCAAGGGCGCCTTTGTGGCCCCCACCATCTTCACCGACTGCCATGACGACATGCGCATCGTAAAAGAAGAAATATTCGGCCCTGTCATGTCCATTCTGGCCTTTGACGATGAAGAAGAGGCCATACGTCGCGCCAATGACACGCAGTACGGTCTGGCCGCCGGCGTGTTCACCGAAGGGCTCAACCGCGCGCATCGAGTGGTGCATCAGCTTGAAGCCGGTATCTGCTGGGTCAACACCTGGGGCGACAGCCCGGCTCAAATGCCCGTCGGCGGCTACAAGCAGTCCGGCGTCGGCCGTGAAAACGGTCTTTTGACGCTGGCGCACTACACGAAGGTCAAATCGATTCAGATCGAGATGGGACCCTTTGAATCCGCGTTTTGATGGCGGCGACTTCCCGTTTTGACAGGACAGGCCTCCATGAGGCCTGCCCCTTTTGATCAACTGTTTCTGGCACACCGGGAGGGCTTTATGGCTCACACTCGCGAATATGACTACATCATTATCGGGGCCGGTTCAGCCGGTAACGTCCTGGCGGCGCGCCTGACCGAAGACGATGATGTGACGGTCCTGCTGCTGGAAGCCGGCGGTCCGGACTATCGTCTGGACTTTCGGACCCAGATGCCGGCGGCGCTGGCCTATCCGCTACAGGGCAAACAGTACAACTGGGCGTTTGAGACCGACCCCGAGCCCTTCATGAACAACCGGCGCATGGAGTGTGGTCGCGGCAAGGGCCTGGGGGGGTCTTCGCTGATCAATGGCATGTGTTACATCCGCGGCAATGCCATGGACCTGGAAGGCTGGGCCGAGCAGCCCGGTCTTGCTGACTGGACCTACGCCAACTGTCTGCCCTACTACAAAAAGGCCGAAACCCGTGACATCGGCGGCAATGACTACCACGGCGATCACGGGCCGGTGCATGTGGCCACCCCCAAACCGACCACCAATCCGGTCAACCGGGCCTTTATCGAGGCCGGCAAGCAGGCAGGCTACGGGGAAACCGACGATCTCAACGGCTACAAGCAGGAAGGCTTCGGACCGATGGATCGTACCACCACGCCCAATGGTCGACGCTCCTCGACGGCCCGGGGCTATCTGGACATCGCGAGGCATCGCAGCAATCTGACCATCGAAACCCGGGCGATGACTGATCGCATTCTGTTCGAGGGCAAAAAGGCCACAGGCGTGGCCTATTCGCGCAAGGGACACGACGAGCAGGTGCATGCCCGTCGCGAAGTGCTGCTGTGTGCCGGCGCCATCGCGTCACCGGCCATCCTGCAGCGCTCGGGTGTCGGCGACCCCGACTGGCTTGAAGAGATGAGCATCGATGTGGTGCATGCGCTGCCGGGGGTGGGTAAAAATCTGCAGGACCACCTGGAGATGTACATTCAGTACGAGTGCAAGCAGCCCATCACGCTTTATTCGGCGCTGAAGTGGTACAACCAGCCCAAAATTGGCGCGCAGTGGCTGTTCCAGGGCAAGGGCATCGGGGCCAGCAACCAATTCGAGGCCGGCGGTTTCATTCGTACCGATGAAGGAGAAGCCTGGCCCAACCTGCAGTATCACTTTTTGCCGTGTGCCATCAGCTACAACGGCAAGAGTGCCGTGCAGGCTCATGGCTTTCAGGCCCACGTGGGGTCCATGCGCTCCAAAAGCCGCGGCCGGATCAGGATCAAATCGCGCAACCCGATTGAGGCGCCCAGCATTCTCTTTAACTACATGAGTGATGAGCGTGACTGGGAAGAGTTTCGCGACGCCATTCGGGTCACTCGGCGCATCATCGAACAGCCGGCCATGGACCCGTATCGCGGTCGTGAAATTGCGCCCGGCGCGGATGCCCAAAGCGATGAGCAGCTCGATGCCTTCGTGCGCGACCATGCCGAAACGGCCTACCATCCCTGCGGCAGTTGCCGGATGGGCGAAGGCCCGGAAGCCGTGGTCGACGGTCAGGGCCGTGTCCATGGCATGGAAGGCCTGCGGGTGATTGATGCCTCCCTCATGCCCGTGATCGTGACCGGTAACCTGAACGCCACCACCATCATGATGGCGGAGAAACTGGCCGATGTTGTCCGCGATCGCGAGCCGCTGCGCCCATTGACCGATGTCACGTTCTATACGGCGCAAAAAGCCAATCAGAACGCACGTGACGCCGAAACAATGAAGGCACATCCGTAGTTCAGGGTTGGTCTGCCAATAAAAACACCGGGCATGGGCCCGGTGTTTTTCGTCCATGACTACTGGCTCAGAGCGGAGAGTGTGCCCTGTCAGCAGGCGAGACCGCCGCTATTTCAGCCGCTTCGAAGCCGCCAAAGGTGCTGGCCCCCTCTTCGGCGCTACCCACAAGCTGGCGCATGCCGGCAAACATCTCGCGTCCCATACCATGATGATACTGCTCGAGATCGGCCCGGGCACACGGCCTTGCGGCAAATTCCTCGGCATCGATGAGCACCTCAAGGTGCCCGTCAATCGAATCGAGTCGCACCATATCGCCATCGCGCAGGCGTGCCAGCGGCCCGCCATCGAGCGCCTCCGGCGTCATGTGAATCGCGGCAGGTACCTTGCCGGACGCGCCTGACATGCGCCCATCAGTGACCAGCGCGACCCGAAAGCCTCGATCCAGCAGTGATCCAAGGTAGGGCGTGAGCTTGTGAAGCTCCGGCATGCCATTGGCGCGCGGGCCCTGAAACCGCACCACGGCAATGAAATCACGCTCGAGCTCGCCGTTGTTAAAGGCCGTCTTGAGCGCTTCCTGATCGGCAAATACCCGCACCGGCGCCTCGATAATGCGAAACTCCGGCTTGACCGCCGAGACCTTGATCACGCCGCGTCCGAGGTTGCCATCCAGCACCGTCAGCCCACCCGTGGGCGAAAAGGGATGTGCGACATCGGTCAGCACTTCCGGATCAAGGCTTTCAGCCGGCCCTTCGCGCCAGACCAGCTCCCCCCCTTCCAGAAAGGGTTCCTGAGTGTAGCTTTCCGCCAGCGTTTTACCCGTGACGGTCTTGATATCACTGTGGAGCAGCCCGCCCTTGAGTAGCTCACGGATCAATACGCTCATGCCCCCGGCGGCGTGGAAGTGGTTTACATCCGCCTGGCCGCTTGGATAGATATGCATGAGGCTGGGCACCACCGCTGACAGCTCGGCAAAGTCATCCCAGTTCAGCGTAATGCCGGCCGCGCCTGCCATGGCGATCAGGTGCAGGGTATGGTTGGTCGATCCCCCCGAGGCCAGAAGCCCTACCAGCGCGTTGACGATAGCGCGCGCATCAATCTGCTGCCAGAAAGGAAGATAACCACCGCCCGGCTCGGAATTCTTGATGGCACGCTCGGTGGCATGGGCGGTCAGGGCTTCGCGCAGGGGCGTATTCGGGTTAACAAACGATGACCCCGGCAGATGCAGCCCCATGATCTCCATCATCAGCTGATTGGAGTTGGCCGTGCCGTAAAAGGTACAGGTACCGGGCGCATGGTAGGAAGCCGACTCCGACTCCAGCAGCTCGGCGCGCCCGACCTTGCCTTCGGCAAACTTTTGACGAATGCGCGCTTTTTCCTTGTTGGGCAGGCCACTGGGCATCGGACCTGCGGGAACAAAGACCGCTGGCAGATGCCCAAAGCGTGCCGCCGCGATGAAAAGACCGGGGATGATCTTGTCGCACACCCCTAAAAAGAGGGCCGCATCGAACATGTTGTGGGAAAGCCCAATGGCAGCGCTCCGGGCGATGCTGTCGCGCGAAAAGAGCGACAGCTCCATACCGGGCTGGCCCTGAGTGACCCCGTCACACATGGCCGGCACACCACCGGCCACCTGCGCCGTTGACCCCATGCGACGCGCCGCCTGGCGAATGACATCGGGGAATTGCTCAAAGGGCTGGTGGGCCGAAAGCATATCGTTATAGGACGTCACGATGCCCAGGTTGGCGCTGTTGGTCAGCTTGAGCTGCTGCTTGTCGGAGGCACTGCAGGCAGCAAAGCCATGGGCCAGATTGCCACAGTCAAGCGCACCACGATGAACACCACGGCGATGCTGTGCCTGCATGCGGGCTTCATACAGGGCACGACGCGGGGCAGAACGCTCGATAATGCGCTGGGTTACGCGGGTCAGGGTGGTGTGCATGAAAACCTCGCCTGTCACGGTCTCAAGTGGGAATGGATTAGTTTATCCGAATTGTCTCGTCTTTGTAGTTAAACTACCTTTGTCGTCCGCTACAATACCCGGTCTGCAGTACGCCTTTTCAGGCCAAAGGCCTCAACGATACGATAGAATGCCGTCTTCGGGCGCAAAGAATGTCATTCCACAGGGTGTTGGCAATTTCTCACATGACACCCGGTATCGCCCTGATCATTCATGACAACATTACCCTGACACTATCCGCCGACCGGCGCTCATTTGGCGCCTGCCGTGGGAAAACAACAGCCTGACAACGGAAGTGGACGCATGCCTCACCCTTCAACGCACCGTGTATCCGTCAAGCGCGTGCTTTTCTGGACCCTGCTGGTTCTGATCGGTCTGATCGCCCTGTGGTGGTTTTTCCTGCGCGACACTCCGGACAGTGATGACAAGGCCGAATCAGGTGCGTCCATGCCACGGGCCGCCGTTGCGGCGGTCGCCGCACAGCAGGGAGACTTTCCGGTCACTCTGAACGCGCTGGGCACCGTGCGCTCGCTTTCAAGTATTGAGGTTCGCCCGCGGGTTGAGGGTCAGCTGGTCTCGGTCGACTTCAGGGAAGGCCAAAGCGTTGAAAAGGATCAGGTACTGGCGCATATCGATGATCGCACCTATCAGGCGCAGCTGGCCCAGGCCAATGCCGAACTGACCCAGAATCAGGCACAGCTGGCCACGGCGCGTGAAGACCTGAAACGCTACGAGAATCTCGCCCGCGCCAATAACGTCTCGCGCCAGGATGTCGAGACACAGCGCCAGCTGGTGCGGCAGTATCAGGGGGCCGTGGAGGCCTCGCGCGCCAGCGTGCAGGACGCGCGGGTTCAGCTGGACTACACCACGGTTCGTGCCCCGGCCGCCGGCATCATTGGCCTGCGCAACGTCGACCCGGGCAATATCGTCTCGACCGGGGATGATGACCCCATCGCCATGCTGACCTCGCTCAACCCCATTTCGGTGGTGTTTTCCCTGCCCGGCCAGTATCTCTCCCGGGTGCGCAACAGCATGCAGCAGGGCCCCATGATGGTCAGTGTCATGAATGACAGTGCGACCGACACGATCACCAGAGGCGAGCTGACCAGCATCGACAGCGCCATCAATACCGATACCGGCACGGTACGGCTGCGCGCGCGGCTGAACAACGACGACGAGCAGCTTTTCCCCAACGCTTTTGTCAACGTGGAGCTCACCCTGGCCACGCTGAAAAACGTGGTCATTGTCCCCGAAACCGCCATTCAGAACAGTGAATCCGGTAACCATGTCTATGTGGTGGATGACAAAAATACCGTGCACCAGCGCAGTGTCACCGTGGGCGCCAGTGATGACCTGCATGCCGTGATCGACTCGGGACTCAAGGTCGGCGACCGCGTCGTGGTGGATGGCGTTGATCGGCTGCGCGATGGCGCCAGCGTCAATGTGGTCAGCAACCATCTGCCGGGTGAAAGCGATGCCGGCGACGAGACACCACCGGCAGGAGAATCCACCAACGAAGGTCAGTTAAAGGCCACTGATGCGCCCGAAGACAAGGGCGATCGATCGTCATGAACCCGTCGCGTCTTTTTATTGTTCGACCGGTTGCGACATCGCTGATCATGCTGGCCATCCTGCTGGCCGGCGTCATGGCCTATCGACTATTGCCGGTGGCCTCCCTGCCAGAGGTGGATTACCCCACCATCCAGGTCACGACGCTCTACCCCGGGGCCAGCCCCGAGATCATGCTCTCCAATGTCACGTCACCGCTGGAGGATCAGCTCGGGCAGATCTCCGGCCTTGAGGACATGCGTTCCACCAGTACCGGTGGCGCCTCGCTGGTGACCCTGCGCTTTGGCCTCGACAGTGATCTGGGCGTAGCCGAGCAGGATGTTCAGGCCGCCCTCAATCAGGCCAGCAACCTGCTGCCCGATGACCTGCCCATGCCACCCAGCTACAGCAAGGTCAATCCGGCGGATGCGCCGGTCATGACCCTGGCGGTGCGCTCGAACAATCTGCCGCTGACGCGCGTTTATGATCTGGTGGATACCCGCCTGGTGCAGCGGCTTTCCCAGATCAGCGGGGTCGGACTGGTCTCGCTGTCGGGTGGCCATGAACCCGCCATTCGCATCGACGGCGATGCCCGTAAAATGGCAGCCCACGGTCTGGACATGGAGGCCGTGCGCAACGCCATTGCCGCAGCCAACGTCAATCAGCCCAAGGGGACGCTGTACGGCCCCTACCGGGCGTTGACGATCGATGCCAACGATCAGCTTACCTCTGCCGACCAGTACCGCGACCTGATCGTCAAATATGACAACGACATGCCGCTGCGCCTTCGCGATATCGCCAATGTGCATGAGGGCTCGGAAAATGCCTGGCTGACGGCCTGGGCTGACCGTGACCCGGCGCTGATCATCAGCGTTCAGCGCCAGCCCGGCGCCAATGTCACCAGCGTGGTCGATGATATCCGCCGCCAGCTGCCCGAGCTGCAGGCGAGCCTGCCTGACAGCGTGGATATTTCGGTACTCAGCGACCGCACCCAGACCATTCGCGCCTCGGTCGAGGATACCCAGTTCGAGCTGGTGCTGGCCGTGGGGCTGGTCATCCTCATCACCTTTTTGTTTCTGCGCAATATTCCGGCCACCATCATTCCGAGCCTGGCCGTGCCCATGTCATTGATCGGCACCTTTGGCGTCATGTATCTGGCAGGCTTTAGCCTTAATAACCTCACCCTGATGGCGCTGACGATTGCGACCGGCTTTGTCATTGACGATGCCATCGTGGTGCTGGAAAACATCATTCGCTATCTGGAAAAGGGCGAAAAACCCATCGATGCAGCGCTCAAGGGCGCCAAACAGATCTTTTTCACCATTATTTCGCTGACCGTCTCGCTGGTGGCAGTGCTGATCCCGCTGCTGTTCATGCAGGATGTGGTGGGACGTCTGTTCCGCGAGTTTGCCATCACCCTGGCCGTCGCCATCGTGATTTCAGCGTTCATTTCCCTGACGCTGACCCCCATGCTGTGCGCCAAAATGCTCAAGGCACGAGCGCCGAAAGACGGTGTCGATCAGGGAGATGAGGCCCGGACACACGCCGAAAGCTACGCCGGTCTTTTTGGACGACTGCTGCGCCTTTACGACCGCGGGCTTCAATGGGTGCTAAGCCATCAGCGTCTGACGCTTGCCGTGGCCGTGATCACCTTTGCCGTCACGGCACTGTTGTATCTGGCCATCCCAAAGGGGCTCTTTCCCCAGCAGGATACGGGCGCCATTCGCGGCATCAGCGAAGCCGATCAATCCATCTCCTTTGACGCCATGGCCAGGCATCAAAAGGCGCTGGCAGACATCATCCTCAAGGACCCGGCAGTGAAGAGCCTCTCCTCGACCATTGGCGTCAACGAGGACAACAGCACGCTCAACACCGGTCGATTTCAGATCAATCTCAAACCGCTGGCCGACCGGGACGGCGCTCAGGACGTCATCAAGCGCCTTGCCGAGAAAAGCCGTGCCGTGGCCGGCATGCGGCTTTATCTGCAGCCACTGCAGGACCTGACGCTGGATGACAATGTCAGCCGCTATCAGTACCAGATGTCGGTCACCAACAACGATGCCGGGCGGTTGTCACATGATGTGGATGCCCTGATCCAGCAAGTGCGCCAGTCACCGGCCATTTCCGGGGTGGCCTCGGATCTGCAGGGCCGTGGTCTGCAGCTGTATCTCGACATTGATCGCGATCGCGCCAGCCGGCTGGGCATCAGCGTCAGTGATATCGATGCCACGCTCTATAACGCCTTTGGTCAGCGGCTGATCTCGACCATCTTTACCCAGTCCAATCAGTATCGAGTGGTGATGAACGTCGATGATGAGCAGCAGCGTGGTCCCTCGGCGCTGGACCGCCTCTATCTCGAGGCCGACAGCGGTGACATGGTACCGCTGACGTCACTGGTCAGTGTCGAACAGCGCTATACCAGCCTTTCG
Organism: Kushneria sp. Sum13; assembly: GCF_052692355.1. NCBI lineage: Bacteria > Pseudomonadati > Pseudomonadota > Gammaproteobacteria > Oceanospirillales > Halomonadaceae > Kushneria > Kushneria sp. Sum13. The sequence goes on along the minus strand of NZ_CP199847.1, from coordinate 1,275,782 downwards.
ATGTCGCGACAAAACCGTATTGCCGCCGCCAACGTCTCCTTTGACGTGGCGCCCGGCTACTCACTGTCAGAGGCCTTTGATGCCATCGACGAGGCCAGCCATCAGGCAGATCTTGACCGGGATACGCAGCTGGCCTATCAGGGCGCCGCACTCGGATTTGCCGGCTCCACGGCCAATACGCTGCTGTTGATTCTGGCCGCCGTGGTGGTGATGTATATCGTGCTGGGCGTGCTCTATGAGAGCTATATCCATCCGCTGACGATTCTCTCCACCCTGCCCTCCGCCGCCATCGGCGCGCTGCTGGCGCTGATGGTCACTGGCAACGATCTGGGTATGGTGGGCATCATTGGTATCATCCTGCTGATCGGCATCGTCAAGAAAAACGCCATCATGATGATCGACTTTGCCCTCGATGGTCAGCGCCGTCAGGGGCTTGATCCCCATGAGGCGATCTATCGGGCCGCCCTGTTGCGCTTTCGCCCCATCATGATGACCACCTTTGCCGCCCTGTTCGGTGCCATCCCCCTGATGCTCTCCAGCGGTTTTGGCTCGGAGCTGCGCCAGCCGCTGGGGCTGGCGATGGTGGGCGGCTTGCTGGTCAGTCAGCTGCTGACACTGTTTACCACGCCGGTCATCTATCTGTTCTTTGACCGTCTGGCCGGCAGGGTCACCGCTCGCGGTAACAAGGCCAGTGCCCTCGACGACACCACCGATGGGCACACCTCATGAGCCTGTCCTCGCCCTTTATTCAGCGACCCATCGCCACCTCGCTTCTGACGCTGGCGATCATTCTGGGCGGACTGCTCTCCTACGTACGTCTGCCGGTCGCACCGCTGCCTGCCGTGTCGTTCCCGACCATTCTGGTCACGGCCAGCCTCTCCGGCGCCAACCCGGAGACCATGGCCTCAACGGTGGCAACACCGCTTGAGCGCTCGCTGGGACAGATTGCCGGGATCACCCAGATGACCTCGTCAAGCTCTGAAGGCTCGACGAGCGTTGTGGTCCAGTTCGAGCTGGAAAAGGACATCAACGAGGCCGCTCGCGAAGTGCAGGCGGCGATCAACCGGGCCGAGGCGCTGCTGCCCAACGCCATGACCAGCTCGCCCAGGCTTCGAAAGCTCAACCCGGCCGACTCACCGATCATGCTGCTGTCGCTGACCAGCGCCGAGATCGACAAGGGCACGCTTTACAACCTGGCCAATCAGGACATTGCTCCGCGCATTGCCCAGGTCGACGGCGTCTCTCGCGTCAGCGTCGGTGGCAGCTCTTCTCCGGCCGTGAGGATCACGCTCAATCCGCGCAAGCTCGAAAATGCGGGCATCGGCCTTGATCAGATTCGCGACGCCATCAATGCCGCCAACAGCAATCAGCCCACCGGCTTTACCGAAGATGAGCGGTATCGCTGGAGTATTCATACCGACTCCCAGATGTTCGAGCCTCAGAACTATCGCGACCTGATCATTGCTCGGGATGGTGATCACGTCATGCGCCTGGGCGATGTTGCCAGGGTGGAAAAAAGCGTCGAGGACATCTACAACGTCGGGTTTTACAACCGCCAGCCCGCGGTGGTGATCGTGGTCAGCCCGGCCAGCGATGCCAATGTGATCGAGACCATCGATCGTATCAAGGAACGCCTGCCCGGCATCTACGACGCCCTGCCCGCCAGTGCCGACCTGCACACGGTAATGGACCGCTCTCCGGGCATCAGCGCTTCGCTGCAGGAAACCCAGATCACTCTGGTTCTGGCCGTGATTCTGGTGGTCATGGTGGTGTTTGTCTTTTTGCGCAATGCGCGCGCCACGCTGATCCCGAGTGCCGTGATTCCGGTGTCGCTGCTGGGCACCTTCATGGTGATGTATCTGCTGGGCTATTCGCTCAATACGCTGTCTCTGATGGCGCTGATCATTGCCATCGGTTTTGTGGTCGATGACGCCATTGTGGTGGTGGAAAACATCGCCAGACACATTGAAGCCGGTATGGAGGTACGCCAGGCCGCGCTGCTGGGCGCTCGCGAGGTGGGCTTTACGGTGCTGTCGATGAGTGTCTCGCTGGTGGCCGTCTTCGTGCCCCTGCTGTTTTTAGGCGGGTTTATCGGTCGGCTCTTTCACGAGTTTGCCGTAACGCTTGCCACGGCCGTCATGGTCTCGCTGCTGGTATCGCTGACCCTGACCCCGATGCTGTGTTCGCGCTGGCTGAAAGGCTCTGTCCATGCACGCTCGCCCGGTCGGCTTCAGCATCTTGTCGAGCGCAGCGGCCAGCGCATCCTGGCAGGCTATGAGCGCACGCTGGATGTGGCCCTGCGCCATCGACGCCTGACGCTTTTGTCACTGGTGGCCGTGATCGCACTCAACGGATTTTTGTATGTGCACATCGACAAGGGGTTTGTACCCGATCAGGACACGGGCCGATTGATCGGCTCAGTACGCGGTGATCAAAGCATCTCGTTTGATGCCATGTCAGCCAAACTGGACACGGCTCGCGACCGCCTGCTGGCCGATGACTCGGTTGCCAGCGTGCTGGGCTTTCTGGGCGGCAGCGGCCCGGCCGGTGGCGGCGTGAATTCGGCCACGCTTTTTGTGACGTTGAAACCGGAGCGCTCGGGCGATACCAATGCCAACGGCAATCGGCTTTCGGGGCTGATGAGCAATATCCCGGGGGTGCAGGTCTTTATGCGCGGCCTGCAGGATCTGCGCATGGGCGGGCGCTCATCCAGCAACAGCCAGTACGAGCTAACGCTTAAAAGTGATGATCTTGCGCTGCTTCGTGAGTGGTCACCGCGTGTGGCGCAGGCCATGCGGGGCATTTCCGAAATTACCGGCGTGGACAGCGACAGTCGCGATGGCGGTCAGGCCATCAAGCTGGTGGTGGATCGCGACCTGGCCGCAAGGCTGGGGCTGAGCATGCGTGATATCGACACCCTTTTGGGCAATGCCTTTGCTCAGGGGCAGATTGCCAGCGTCTATGAAGGCACCAATCAGTACTACGTGGTGCTGGAAGTTGCTCGCCAGTGGCAACGCTCGGCCAGGGCGCTGGAGATGATGCACATCATCAACGATGACGGTAGTCCCATCCCTCTGTCGGCCTTCAGCCACTATGAGCGCAGCACCAGCCCGATCAGCGTCAGCCATCAGGGCCAGTTTGCCGCCACTACGGTGTCGTTCAATCTGAGCGACGGCGTGTCGCTGTCCAGCGCCACCGATATTATCAGTGACCGGCTCGATCGCCTGCATCTACCCACGGATATCCAGGCCGATTTTGAAGGCAGCGCCGCCAGCTTCCAGAGCGGTGTGGAGGCCATGCCCTGGCTGATACTGGCAGCGCTGGTGACGGTCTACCTGGTGCTGGGCATCCTTTATGAGAGCTACATCCATCCGCTGACGATCCTGTCTACCCTGCCCTCGGGCGGTATCGGGGCCCTTCTGGCGCTGATGTGGCTGGACAAGCCCTTCACCCTGATTGCGCTGATCGGCATTATCCTGCTGATTGGCGTGGTCAAGAAAAACGCCATCATGCTGGTCGACTTTGCCCTGAACGCCGAGCGTGAACGTGGCCTTTCTGCACAGGACGCCGTTCGCGAAGCGGCCCTGGTGCGTTTTCGCCCCATCATGATGACCACACTGGCCGCCATTCTGGGCGCTTTGCCGCTGATGTTCGGCACCGATGAAAACGCCGCACTGCGCGCCCCGCTGGGCATCTCCATCGTGGGCGGTCTGATCGTCAGCCAGATCCTGACGCTCTATACCACCCCCGTGGTCTATCTCTACCTGGACCGCCTGAGACGGCGCTGACCAACGCCTTGCAGCCAACACGTCAAAGGGCCCTTCCCACCACCGGGAAGGGCCCTTTGACATCTATAGCGCCTGTCGACGTTCATGGCCCCTGTCAGCGGCCCGCGACCTTCTTGCCAAACAACGTTTAACCCTCAGGCCGCCAGTGATACGTTACCAGTGACAGCGCGTATCACAACAACAACACGCCGCCATGTCTGCCTACATAAAAATTATCAAAGGAACAGTTCATGACAAACCAAACGGATTCACGACGCCTGAAAGCACTGGCGCTCTCCCTGAGCATCTCCATGGCCATGGCGGCCACCGCCGCACAGGCCGCCCCGGTGGATCAGCAGACCATCGAGGCACTGCGCGCGCAGCTTCAACAAATGCAACAGCGTCTTGATCGACTGGAACAGCAGCAGGCCGCAGGCACTTCCGGTAGCCAACAGGAAGTCGCCAATCAGGGCGGAGACAAGAGCAATGCGGCGACAACTCCTGACCCACAGCAGTCAGAACCACGTCCTCAGCAGAATCTGGCCCAGGAAAACAGCTCGGCCATCGAGCAGATGCAGCAGACAAAATTTAGCGGCCAGCTCCAGTTTAACGGCAGCTTCAACGACTGGAGCGAGCAGAACAAGGACACTACCGGCGATCTGGATTTTGGCAAGTTCGTCCTCGCGGTCAATGGCGAAGTAGACGATCTGGAATATGATATCGAATATCGCTTCTATGACGGCTACCAGTTCCTGAAGTCAGGCTGGCTCGGCTTCAATCCGAATGACGATGACACCATCCGGGTCGGTCTGGTCCAGACGCCCTTTGGCAACATGGATTACGGCTATCAGGGCTGGTATGGCACTCTGCCCTATCTCGCCGGTTTCAACGACAACCAGAATGCCGGGATCAAGTGGGATCACCACCAGGGCCCGTGGGACACTTCGCTGGCCTTTTTCAAAAGCGATAACCTGGGCAGTGGCAACGAGCACTATGGCGCCAACGCCATCGGTGATAGTGCGCAGGGCAACAGCGAAGAGAATCAGCTCGCTGCCCGCGCCGGCTATACCTTTGATCATGGCGAGGACGGCTCGACCCAGCTGAACGTCTCGGCCAAGGGCGGGCAGCTCTACAACCAGCAGACCAATCGCAGCGGTGACAACTGGTCGGCGGCCATCGGCGTGGATGGGTCATACGGCAACTGGCGCACCATGGTTCAGGCCACGACCTATGAATATAACCCCAAGAATCCGTCGGAAGCGCAGTCCGGTATCTCTGACAACACCATCCAGATCGGCGCCTTTGGCTTTAACTATCTGATTCCGAAACGCGGTCAAATGTACACGGCCAGCGCCAGCTACAGCATGGACGTCGACTGGGGCCCCGTTGAAAACCTGTTCTTCTTCAATGACTTCAGCTATATCGATCCGTCCGATGATTTTGCCTCCATCAACGGCGGCTTTGGTGATCAGGATGATCCCATGCTCAACGATCTGGGCGTGCTGGTCACAGCCGGCCCCTACTTTGCCTGGTTTGACATCATCACCAACAAAAACGGCCTGAACTACTTTGGCTCGCCGGTTAATGATCATTGGCACACCAGCGTCCAGACTAACTTCGGCATCAACTTCTAGGGATACACCGCTTCATCAAAAAACCCCGGCCATGGCCGGGGTTTTTTGATGGCAGTCTCGATCATGTCAACGTATTGAAATGCTCAAGGCCTTCGGCAAAGCGTGTCTTGTACCGCTCAAAAAGCGCGGGGTCGCGCTTGAAGGCACGCAGCACGGCATCGGCCTGAAAGTCGACCACCTCCGGTGCCATTGCCAGCGAGTCAACGCTGGAGCGCGCGTTAAAACCGGTGCGCAGGTCGCTGTCTTCGTGGCGATACCACCGCTCAAGACCAAACGTGGTGAAAAAGGCTTCAAGCCTTGGATCCGATGTGGTGACCCGTACTGCGGTAGACTCGCCAAGCCTTGTGACCAGCCGACGTCCATGGCCGCGGCCCCGTTTTTTCTCGGGGGTGGCCAGAAGCCTGAGTGCCACCCCACGCCCTTCCACTTCAAGGGTCAAAAGCGCCACGGAACAAAGTTTTTTGCTGTCGTCAAAAAGCGCCACGATACGGGCCGATTCCTGCTCCAGCAGTCGGCTCACGCCGGCAAACTCCACCAGAGGTGCAATTCCCGCTTCCCGCCCGAATACGCTGGCACAGAGCATGGCCAGACAGGCATCCCGAGCCCGTGATTCGGTGATATATGAAATCTTCAAAGCTGCGTCTGCCCACCGTTCAAAAGGGCCATGATGCCATGCCCCTTTTACCTCTGGCTAACCTCTTGTCGATATTGATGCCCGCGCCCTCGTACGGACGCTGTTGTCACATGTCTGACACATGTTCGCCACATGATGGCTTTTCGACATAACGCTGCAACAAAGAACGTTATAAGGACAACACGGAGCACGACATGGCCAAGGGTTTCAGAGGCATTCTGGGGGTGGCAACACTGTCCACGCTGACACTGGGCACAACGCCGGCCATGGCGGCCACCGAGGTGGTCTGGTGGCATGCCATGGAGGGCAGCCTGGGAGAGAAGGTCAACGAGATTGCCGAGGGTTTCAATCGATCGCAAAGCGACTATGTGGTCAAACCGGTCTACAAGGGCACCTACAGTGAAAACCTGACATCGACCATTGCCGCCTTTCGTGCCGGCAATGCTCCCGCCATCACACAGGTCTACGAAGTAGGTACGGCCACCATGATGAACGCCCGCGGCGCGATCTATCCGGTTTATGAACTCATGGCAGACACCGGCCAGCCCTTTGACCCCGCCACGTACCTGCCGGCCGTCACCGGCTATTACAGCACCACCGATGGCCACATGCTGTCGCTGCCGTTCAACTCCTCAACACCGGTGGTCTATTACAATCGCGATCTTTTCGAAAAGGCAGGGCTGAATCCCGATGCTCCGCCGACCACCTGGGAAGAAGTGGCCGAAGCCGGCAAAAAAATCGTCGACAGCGGCGCGGCAAGCTGCGGTTTTACAACCACATGGCCGAGCTGGATTCAGCTCGAAAACTTTGCGGCGCGCCATGACATACCGTTTGCCAGCGAACAAAACGGGTTTGGCGGGCCTTCGGCGCGGTTAACCTTCAATAAAAGCGAGGCGGTGGTCAAACACGTTCAGGATCTGATCGACTGGCAAAAAAGCGGCGTGTTTGCTTATGGCGGGCGCGAGGATCAGGCCTCTCCCCGCTTTTTCTCGGGCAACTGCGCCATGTTGATGGCGTCTTCTGCCAGCTACGCCAGCGTTCGTGACAATACCAAAAATTTTGAATTCGGCGTGGCCCCTCTGCCTTGGGATCCTGACGTAATCAATCAGCCGAAGAACTCGATCATTGGCGGTGCCTCGCTATGGGTGCTCAAGGGTCAGGATGATGCGGTCTATCAGGGCGTGGCGAAATTTTTCAATTATCTCTCCTCACCGAAGGTGCAGGCCGACTGGCATCAGTTCACGGGCTATCTGCCCATTACCGACAAGGCCTATGCACTGACCCGCGAACAGCACTTCTACGACAACAATCCCGGCACCGAAATTGCCCTCAAGCAGATGACCAGCGGTACGCCGAGCGACAACTCGCGCGGGCTGCGTCTGGGCAACATGCCCCAGATTCGCGACGTCATCGAAGAAGAGCTCGAGCGGTCGCTCAATGGCGACAAGAGTGCCCAACAGGCACTTGATGACGCCGCTTCCCGTGGCAATGAACTGCTTGAGCAGTTCGAGCGCAGCGTGCGCTGATGCCCTTGCCCCGGCGGTCGTCGCATCGCCGGGGCAGATCTGCCCATTGTTGGCGCCTTTTCGGATAACCCTGCCCGTCCATGTCTATCTTTCAACGTCATCGCCTCACGCCATGGATGCTCATGGCGCCTCAGCTTGTCATCGTGCTGGTGTTCTTTTTCTGGCCGGCCATGATGGCCCTGCGACAATCCTTTTATGTGCAGGATGCCTTCGGTCTGGGCGAGACCTTCACCGGCCTTGCCAACTTCACGCGCGTGCTGACCTCCCGAAGCTACCATGAGGCGCTGTTCAATACGGCCGTGTTCAGCCTCAGTGTGGCGCTGGGGGCCATGGCCATTGCGCTGTTGCTGGCGACCATGGCCGATCGCGTCCTGCGCGCGCGGCGTGTCTACCGGACGCTATTGATCTGGCCTTACGCCGTGGCCCCCGCCGCTGCCGGCGTTTTATGGATGTTCATGTTTGACCCCACCCTGGGCGTACTGAGCCGGGCGCTGGCCGCGCTGGGCGTTCACTGGGACTTCAGGCTCAACGGCCATCAGGCCATGGCGCTGGTGATCATTGCCGCCATCTGGCAGCAGATGAGCTACAACTTCGTATTCTTTCTGGCAGGGCTTCAGGGCATTCCGGCAAGCCTTCTGGAAGCAGCAGCCATTGATGGCGCCGGTCCCTGGCGGCGTTTCTGGACCATTACCTTTCCACTGCTCTCGCCCACCAGCTTCTTTTTGCTGGTCATGAATACGATTTACGCCTTTTTTGACACCTTCGGCACCATCGACACCACCACCGGCGGCGGCCCGGGCGGCGCGACCCGCACGCTGGTCTACAAGCTCTATCAGGATGGCATTGTGGGACTCGACCTGGGCGGCTCGGCGGCACAGTCGGTGCTGTTAATGCTGATGGTCGGTCTTTTGACGCTGGTGCAGTTTCGCTATGTCGAACGGCGCGTGCAGTACCACTGAGTCTCTCTTTAACCGCATCGATACCCGTCAGGAAGTCTTGTCATGCGCTATCACCGGCCACCTCTTGATGTCGCGGCCCACATCATTCTGATCATCGGGGCACTGATCTTTATGCTGCCCGTAATTCTGGCGATACTGGCCTCGACCCAGACCCCCGGGGCCCTGTTTTCCGGGACCCTGCCGCTGTGGTTTGGCGGCAGCGGTCTTGAGCATTACCTGACGCTGCTAAGCGAGCCGGTGCGCGGCGTGGGGGTGCCGGCCTGGCAACTGATGCTCAATTCGCTATTGATGGCGCTTGGCATTGCCCTCGGCAAGCTGGTCTTCGCCATTCTTGCTGCCTATGCCCTGGTCTTTTTCCGTTTTCCGTTTCGCCGCTGCTGCTTCTGGCTGATTTTTGTCACCCTGATGCTGCCCATCGAGGTGCGGATCGTACCGACCTATGGCGTGGTCGCCGACCTTGGCCTGCTCGACAGCTATCCGGGGCTGGTGCTGCCGCTCATTGCCAGCGCCACGGCAACCTTTCTCTTTCGCCAGTTTTTCATGACGCTGCCGCCCGAACTCATGGAAGCCGCCCGGATGGATGGTGCCGGACCGTGGCGGTTTTTCATCGATATTTTGCTGCCGCTGTCCAGAACCAATATCGCCGCCCTGTTCGTCATCATGTTCATTTATGGCTGGAATCAATACCTGTGGCCGCTGGTCGCCATGAGCAGCGCCGATCACGCCACGCTGGTCATGAGTCTCAAACGACTGACGATTTCAATGGATGGCACGCCGCCCTGGCATCTGGCCACCGCCATGACGGTGCTGGCACTGCTGCCCCCGGTGGTGGTGATCGTTCTCATGCAGCGCTGGTTCATCAAGGGCCTGGTGGATACGGAGAAATAACATGGCAAGACTGGAACTCAGGCGTCTTCGAAAGCGCTACTCGGGCAGCGCTGACGTGCTTCACGACATCGATCTAAGCATCAATGATGGCGAGATGATTGTGGTGGTCGGCCCATCAGGCTGTGGCAAGTCGACGCTTTTGCGCATGGTGGCAGGGCTTGAAACGATCAGCAGCGGTGAGCTGTTCATCGACGAGGACTGCGTTAATAACCAAGAACCCGCCGAGCGCGATATCGCCATGGTGTTTCAAAACTATGCGCTCTATCCCCACATGAGCGTTTTCGATAACCTGGCCTACAGCCTTAAAAATCGCGGCACGCCAAAGGCGGAGATTGCCCGACGCGTTGAGGCCACCGCACAGCTTCTCGACATCGGCGCATTGCTTGAGCGCAAGCCCCGTCAGCTCTCGGGCGGACAGCGCCAGCGCGTGGCGATGGGGCGCGCGGTGATTCGAAAGCCGCGCGTATTTCTGTTTGATGAGCCGCTGTCCAACCTGGACGCCAGTCTGCGCGTGCAGATGCGCCAGGAAATTCGCGCCCTGCAACAACGCCTGAAGATCACCTCGCTATACGTGACCCATGACCAGACCGAAGCCATGACCATGGCCGACCGGCTGGTGGTCATGAATGCCGGACGCATCGAGCAGATCGGCACACCCATGGCGCTGTTTCGAAAACCCGCTACCCGATTTGTCGCCGGTTTTATTGGCTCTCCTGCCATGAATTTTCTGACATTCGCCGCCAGCGCCCCGCCCGACTGGCTGCAAGGCGTGCCGGCAGAGACCAATGAGCCGCTCAAGGGGGAACTGAGCGTGGGTATCCGGCCCGAGCACATCGCACTGACGCCAGCCCGGGCCGGACATCTCGAAGGTTGTATCGAACTGGTGGAACCGCTGGGCTCCGAGAGTCTGGTCCATGTCCGCATTATCGGGCATGACGCAAGGCTGGTGGTACGCCATGGCGGCATGGAGCTGCCAGAGATGGGCCAGATGACCGGTCTGGACCTTCAGGGGCCCTTTCATCTGTTTGATCGTCATGGACAACGCCTGTCGACCCGGCCCAGACTTGCCGATACCAACTGTTCCATGGAGTCCTGAGACATGCAGCTGCCTCGCTATATTGCCCACCGCGGGCTGTCCGCCCACGCGCCCGAGAATACGCTGGCCGCCATTCAGGCCGCCGCAGATGCCGGCTGTGAGTGGGTCGAGCTCGACGTTCAGTGCCTGGGCGATGGCACCCCGGTGATCTGGCATGACGCCAGTGTCGATCGCTGCAGCGACGGCAAGGGCACACTTTTGGACATGACGCGCGATCAGATCCGCCAGCTGGATGTGGGCAGCTGGTTTTCCCCGGCTTTTCGCGGTGAGCGCATGGCGCTGCTCGATGAGGCGCTATCACTGGTCAGCGCACTGGAGATGGGGCTCAATCTCGAGCTCAAGATCAATGCAGGCCATGACCCGGCAGCGCTTGCTCGCACCGTGGTCCACCGCGCCTGCCAGGTCCTGCCCCTTGATCGTCTGCTGGTCTCAAGCTTTGACCGAACCGCGCTTGAAGCCGCCCGGTCACAGAATGACGCCCTGGCGCTGGGGCTTTTATATGACGCCGTGCCGCGGCACTGGGCCAGTGATGCCGAGCGGCTTCGTCCGACCAGTGTGCATGCCGACTGGACGCAGCTTGACCAGGAACGACTTATCGAGATCCATAGTGCCGGGCTTGTCATGCTCTGCTACACGGTCAACGACCCCGAACGCTTTGCGTCCTGGTGGGATCATGGCGTCGACGGCGTGTTTACCGATGATCCCGCCCTGTTTGATGCGCGCTATCAGCGTCGAACGCGCGGCGACGGTAGCCGCAAACCGCGCTGAGAGGGGGCAAAAAGAACACTGCCAGCGCGAGGCTGGCAGTGTGGATCGTGACTCAAACGGCTCGGCTCAGGTAAAAAAGAGCTGGCGAAGGGCATCGCCCGGGTCCGATTCACGCATGAAGCGCTCACCCACCAGAAAAGCATTAACGTTGCCGCGGCGCATGCGTGCCACGTCTTCACGAGTCGCGATGCCTGACTCGGTGACCACGCGCACGCCTTCGGGGACCTTTTCCAGCAGTTCGAAGGTTGTGTCCAGCCGGGTCTCGAAGGTGTGCAGATCGCGGTTGTTGATGCCGACCAGCGCAAGATCCAGCTTCAGTGCCCGCTCAAGCTCTTCAAGACTGTGCACTTCAACCAGCACGTCCATGCCCAGCTCAATGGCCAGCGTATTGAGCGCTTTCATCTGGCGGTCTTCAAGCGCTGCCACAATAAGCAGGATCGCATCGGCCCCCATGCTGCGCGCTTCATACACCTGATAGGGCGCCACGATAAAGTCCTTGCGCAGCACCGGCAGCTGGCAGGCCCCGCGTGCAGCGATCAAAAAGCGCTCGCTGCCCTGGAAATAATCAGCATCGGTCAACACGGAAAGACAGGCCGCACCACCGGCCTCGTAACGCTGGGCAATGGCCACCGGATCAAAGTCAGCGCGAATAATGCCCTTGGAAGGCGAGGCTTTTTTGATCTCGGCGATGACGGCCGGGTCGCCATTGGTCAGACGTTGATTGAGCGCTGCGGCAAAGCCACGGGTGGGTGGCGCCTGTTCGGCGCGCGCACGCAGCGTGTTCTCGCTGATGCTGGCCGAGCGCTCGGCAATTTCTTCATGCTTGCGCGCAATGATTTGCGTCAAAATGGTAGGCAGCGTGCTCATGCAGTGTTCCCTGAAAATCGACCGGCCGTGACAGGACGCAACGCCCGGTCGCTATTATGATAATTCAGTCGCCGGCCTCGGCCAGTCGGGCAGAAAACTCTGCCAGTGCGTCCAGTTTTGCAAGCCCCTGCCCTTTGCCAAGCGCCTCGCGTACGGTCTGCACGCCCTCCCTGAGGGAGCTGACCACATCGGCCACATACAGGGCAGCGCCTGCGTTGAAGGCCACCATGTCCGCCGCCACGCCTTCGCCGCGCAGGGCAGACTTGACCAGCACCAGGCTGGCCTCGCTGCTGTCGGCGCGAATCGCCTCCAGCGGCTGGCGCTCCAGTCCAACATCCTCGGGCGTGACCACATACTCGCTGATCTCGCCGTGATGCAGCTCGGCCACCCGGGTGTTTGAGGCAATCGAGAACTCATCAAGTCCGTCCTCGGCATGAACCACCAGCACATGCTGACTGCCCAGGCGGCGCAGCACCGTCGCCATGGGCACCAGCAGATCAGCGCTGTAGACCCCGATGACCTGACGCGTGGCGCCGGTGGGGTTGGTCAGCGGACCAAGGATATTGAACATGGTGCGTACACCCAGCGCCTTGCGGACCGCCACGGCGTGACGCATGGCCGTATGGTGGTTGGGGGCGAACATGAAACCGACCCCGACCTCCTCGATGCAGCGGGCGATCTGTTCGGACGATAGCTGGAGCGACACACCGGCGAGTGCCAGCAGATCGGCACTGCCGGAGCTGCTGGACACGCCCCGACCACCATGTTTGGCCACACGGGCCCCGCAGGCGGCGGCGGCAAAGCTGGAGGCCGTCGAGACATTAAAAAGCCCGGCACCATCGCCGCCGGTCCCCACGATATCGACCACGTGATCGGCATCGACATGGACCGGATACATCAGCTCGCGCATGACCATCACGGCGGCCGTAATCTCATCGACGGACTCCCCCTTCATGGCAAGACCGACCAGAAAACCGCCCATCTGCACCGGATCAGCTTCCCCGCGCATGATGGTCGACATGACCGTTCGCATCTCGTCCAGCTCGAGATCCTCACGGCGCGTTACGCGTGAAATGGCTTCCTTGAGCTCCACGAGTTTCTCTCCATGCCACGGGCAGCAGGCGCCGCCCGAAAAAGGTTATCGCGCCAGACAAGCGACGCGTCAGGGCCTCAGGCCTCGGCCGTCGCTCCCCGAGAAAGGTTGCGCGGCTGACGCTTGAGGAAGTTGGCCAGAAGCTCGTGGCCCTGACGTGACAGAATCGATTCCGGGTGAAAGAGCACGCCTTCCATGTCCAGCGTTTTGTGACGAATGCCCATCACGATGCCGGGCGTTACATCATCACTGACAGTTGTCGCCGTAATCTCGAAACACTCCGGCAGCGTCTCGCGTGCCAGAATCAGCGAATGATAACGCGTCACTTCCAGCGGGTTTTCAAGATCTGCAAAGGCACCCTGACCATCGTGATCCACCATCGACGTCTTGCCGTGCATCACCATCGGTGCCCGGATCACCTCACCGCCATAGGCCTGGCCAATGGCCTGAAACCCCAGACAGATCCCGAAGATCGGAACCCGACCGGCAAAATGGCGGATCAGCTCCAGCGAAATACCGGCTTCACTGGGGCTGCAGGGGCCCGGTGAAATCATTAAGTGGGTAAAGTCACGCTGCTCGATCTCCTCGATCGTGAGCGTATCGTTGCGAATTGTCTCGACCTCGGCCCCCAGCTCGCCCAGATACTGGACGATATTGAAGGTAAAGCTGTCGTAGTTGTCGATCATCAATACTTTCATGGCCCACTAGCCCCGTGGTTACTGGCCTCGTCATCCGATGACCATGATTTTTACCCAGAATTTTACCCAGATCGATAAAAGTACCCGGGCAGGGCTCACCAACTCAGCGGCCCAGATAATAGCAGACGTGTCAGGTAATTAGGATACGACTCCAGATGCGTCGATGAGAAGTGCTAAAGGAACATTTGACGCTGCCGATAGGTATGAATGCGCACTTGAGACATGCGCATTCCTTATAGTAGAAGCCTTGCCCGGACGATCCCCTCGTGCCGGGCTTTTTTGTCAGCGATCCCTGCATAATGGTCATACGCTGGCGGGCCCCAGCAGCTCACCGCGCTCATCATCAACGCCTGGCGGTGCATCATCCTCAATCAGTAGCGCCAATCCCCGCCCCTTGTTCTGCAACGTCATCTGGCCCCCACAGCTATGCCCTGACCTCATTGGGATTGACCCAAGCGCTGCGAAGCCGGTGAATACGCCGGGCTTCGTTCCTGCTATGTGCAGCTCCTTGATCAACAAGTCTTTTGATTCAAAACCCCATTTTTTTTATTAAAACTCGGGCGGCTTTTATGGATGGCCTTTCTATGAAAACGAACATCATATAAGCAATAAATATGCTTAAAGATACTGAAAACGAGAAATTAACTAAAGAGTTAGCATATTGACTCGATATATGATCAAGAAACGGAGGACTTATCTTTTTTATTAAATCGTTAACCACTATATGGCAAAGGTAGAGAGAGTAAGATATGTTTCCCAAAAAAATAAGCACATTAGATTCTATAACGCCTCTCGATCTTTCAATAATTATTAGCAATATGATAAATAATATGGACCATGCGCCGTAAGCATCTATGCCCAACCCTCTATAATAACCGTTAACCAAGAACGGGAAGAAGAAGATCAAGCACAGGAAGAGCGAGACTGGTGCAACATTTCTGGCCCTTAAAAAAATCGAGTCGGGGATTCTGTAATAAATTGATGCAATCAGCATTCCCGCTAAAAACTCTAACAGCATGGAGTTGCCAAATACTTTAACTATCCCCTCAAAGCTATTGGCAGCAAAGTAATTAGGCCCATCATCGCCATGGAAACCTACATGACCATTACTAAAAATCTGAAGAGAAAAAACAGAAATAATAATAAATGATGAGCATATGAACACCCTCCACTTGTGATTAATAGCCAGAGCCGTCAAAAATATAGAATAGAAAGCGACTTCATAAGTTAATGTCCAAGCCACGACTAATAAATTGTATCCAAACTCAGGGGCGCTTACATTGTAATTTAAGTGGATAAGTATTAAAGATTTAATCAAAGACTTAAGACCAGAGCTGCTATCCACGAGAAAGAAATATGCCAAGCATGCAAAAACAAAAGGCGGCCATATTCTAAAAATTCTTTTTATGGCAAAGCTTGCTTTCCCTCTATCTTTTCGAGTGGCATGAACTATGACAAAACCACTCAGGATAAAAAAAAGATCAACCCCAAAGGAACAATATCGAAGCATGCTAAACAAAACAGAATCATTGGGAAGCCAGCTTTTTAAGTGGTAAAGAACAACTGTAATTGAAGCTATCCCGCGCAAGTAATGCAAAGACCAAAGAAAGTTTTTATTCATCATAGATAAGAAGCCAGAAATTTTCAGTGCTTACTTCATCCTACCATGACTCATATTAAGGCATGAAAACAAGAAACCAAGTAGAAAAAGATGGCGCTGGGCGAAACATAAAACCCAGCGCAAACACAAGCTTCGACTAGATCAAGAAAACGTCAAAATCATCAAAGAACGCGACACCGCCAGCACTGGAACCGGCAACGCCGCAGACCTGGAAAGATTTAGCGCCTGCTGGCACGCGGCTCTGCACACCCATTTGCTGCCACGTCGTGGCATTTTTATCAAGCAGAGTCCCATTGACCGCAGAAATCTGCCCCCCCCCCTGCGTTAGGCTCGCTATAGAAACGAATCTGAATCTGCAAAGTGCTGCCATCAGGAGCGCCTGATGAAAGTCGTGCATAACAGGATGCGGCGGCTTCTTCTCCAGCAGTACACTCAAAGCTCTGTCGAATATCCGAAAATCCTGAGGAAGATGCCTCAAACACCTTCCTCACTGCTCTGCCGCCATGCCTCCCACTGTCCTGTACAACGGATGTTGTGACATTGCTCACTCCCGACGACACCCAGCCCCTCAGGTCCCCATCCTCAAAGCCGTGATTTCTGACGATTTGGCCGAAATCATTATGCCGAGGAAAGGCGCCTCCTCCGGTTGTCAGAGTGGTCGGCCTGACTGTGCAGGAGTAACCCAGCGCAGGCGCTGTACTTTCGGTCTCCCGGTGAAATATTACTGAATTTTTACCATATGTTTGCAGCACTCCGCCATTCAGTCGGCTATTACCGATACTGTCCTGGAGAACAGAAAAGTAAAAGGGGCGCGCCGGGCTGGCAAAATCGACAAAGTTGCAGTCTCTCATCTCAACAGAGCTCCGACCCGTAAGGATATGGCGACCGAAGTAACCGGCGCTCTTGTTTTCAAAATGGCAACCATTAAACAGGAGCAGTCCATCTACACTCTGCCAGAGCCAGTCATGGTCGTTATAGTCAAGAGAGGTGCCGTGGAAGTAAAACCCGGTTTGCCCTACAGTTCCACCGCCTTGGACAGGAGCAACATACAAACCATGAGCCGTGCCGAATGAGTTCACGCAGTCGTGTATTGTCCCACCAAAGAAAGATATATTTTCTCCAGAGTTCTCGTGCACCCGCATCGCTATGCCCGCATCCCACGCCCTGCCAATAAGAGGGCGGTAAAAGAACACGCACCACGTCTGAACCCCCCAGTCCAGGCCGATCTTAAACCCGTCGATTTTTAGATCATTGAACGTTGCTTGAGACGTATTACCATCGGGCTCGCTCAATTCATTTCCGATATAAAGCCCAGTGCCATTAAATGTCTCATCTGCGACTCGACCGTCTAGTTTTCCGCGCAGGAAGAGGCCTGAGATGTTTGCGCTAGGAAAATCAAGACCGTTGTAGACGTTATCAGGCCACGGCATGTACCGGATAGCAACGCCGTCTGTGATCAACGAGCAATCAATAGAGGAGCCCGAAAAGTCGAAATCAATCGGGTGATAAAGTTTTACCTGCTGGCCGATCTTGAGGACGCCAGAGTTACAGGCCCCGGGCAATAAGAAGCGCTTGCACGCATCGATACAGGCTTGCAGTGCGACCGCATCGTCGGTAGTGCCGTCGGCCCTTACACCGAACCACTGAACATGAACCCGGCCCGAGAACTGACGCACCCATGCCCCTGATGCACCAGTAGTGTCAGATGATGGCGCGACATAGATACCCTCACTCGGATCGTTGGTCACGTTGACGCTTTGATCATCCGATGAGAAAACGAAATACCCATCACCCCCGTCGCCGGCAGCGCTTCTGCCCGACACGTAAACCGCCCCCCTGCCCTCAAAGGTTTTCAGTTCTTCATATGCAGAAAGGTTTTTGCTTGCCTTGGCAACAGCGGCGGGAAGATTCACAGCCTCGCCAATCGGCAAACGGGCGCCGGTGTTTCGATCAACCAGATCGCCATAAATAGCAATGTTAGACATCAGTTTTCAGCTCCGTGCCGGATGTAATGGTTATGGTGGTGTTTTCTGGTACTGCGAATTCAACGCCTTCTTCGACGTAGATGTCGGGCCCAATCAGCAGGCCGTTGCTGTTTGCAGGCCACAGCGGGTCTTCGGTGATGGTGTTGCTGTGAAAGATGCCGGGGGTATCTGAGTAGAGGGCGCCGCGCGGCTTATAAACGAGCGCGCCGGACTCGAAGCGGTACCGGGTGTTGTGCCCGTACTTCGTCTCGTCTTCGAAGATTTCGACCACCTGCCCTTCTTCCAAGGCAGCCGCCTCGGCTTCGGCATAGGTATCGAAGTAGAGGACATTGCCAGACGACTCCGACGCCACACGCGACTCCTTGGCATAGGCCTCGGAGAGGTTGGCCGAGAGACCGGCCTGATAGGCGTCCTGCTCGGTGGCCAGCGCTGCCCGCTCTGCGCGATCGCGCGCCGCCAGCGCGGCTTCAAACAGCTTGATCGAGGGATAGCGCTTGACCTCTTCGGCCTGCCCATTGACGACCTGATACAGGATCACGAATTCCTGCTCGATCTCGGACAGCACTGAGAAGAAGGCGCCATCTCCCGTGGCCGCCAGCCCTGCCGCCAAATCGTCATGCAGTGCAAAGTTGGGCATGTAGCTGGCGACCAACTTGGCCAATGACGGTCGGCTCTTGCCGTCAAGCGTAGCGTCCATCTCAGGCCCGCCCAGTAGCACCTCATCCCAGAACCTGACCTGCTCGCCCAGCCGGTTCGTATACGTGGTGATGTTGCCGGTATCAGAAGCCATGTTTTCTCCTGGCATAAAAAAACCGCCCGGAGGCGGTTGTGGTATTCATCGTGTTGAATTGGTCAGGCTGTGGCCGGCGGATCGGCGTCGTCATACTCGTAGATCTCTGGCGCGTAGTTGACGCCGTCGACTTTGACGCCATCCATACCCGAGGGGCTGGCGCTCATCACCAGCACAGGGAATGACCATGTCTCGAGCGTGCCGAACTGCACGATCGTCGGCTCCATCTGATCCTCGATGGTGACCGGATCGAACTTTGGATTCGCGCACAGCAACACATGGGGATCATCGGTCTGATCTGCCTTTAATGGCCCGGCCGTGGTGCCATCCGGACGTCGCAGGGAGACCACATGCGCCTCCCCCTCCTGCCATTTGAAAGGCTCGGTGAGCATCAGGCGCATACGCCCATCGTCTTCACGTAACCAATCCAGCACCAAGGCGCTTTGGCTGTAGCCGGGCACGTCATCCGATACCGGGCAGTACGACAGATACCGGCTATTGAGCGCGTCCATCTCGGTCTTCCATGAATACTGGAAGCGCTGATACTTGATGCGCATCAGCTCCCGCATGCCCAGCCGCCACGCCCGGGTTTCGTCCGTTATTCCCTCAACCTTGAGTTTTTTGGTCTTGCGTCGCTCGGATCCGGGCAGCGCACACATGACAGTGGTCTTTTGCCAGGTGATTGCTGAGGTGTACTCGACTTCGACCGAATCATGGTCGTCATCGCTGGGCGCTGAATACTGTCGCGTCAGTGGGCCGGTCATGTTCTGCGGGCTGTACTGGTGGTCCCACACCTCGCGTGGCCCATCGCGCACCGGCAGCACCTGTCCGTGCTGGATGGTGACGTCGGCATAGCCTGGCGTCAGCGCCAGCTTCAGTGCTTCCTTCACCGTGGTCTCGTCCTCGATCGTGCAGTCGAGCGTGTCACCGCGCTGGCGCCAAAGATTGTCGAGACGGTCCAATGCATCAAGGTCGATCTCGGCGTCCGTGTATCCGCTCGACTTCAGGATGTAGGCCACGAGCGGGGCAATGTCCCGGGTGGGCTCCTGTTGCTGCCAGACGCCATTACGACGCACCGGCAGCATTCTTGTGCCGATGGCAGAGATCAGGTTTTCTGACTGGCTGGCGAGCTTCTGGCCGCCCTTGAGCGTGATGGCAATGGTGGTCACACCCTCGTATCGATCGGGCGATTCGATGCGAGAGCGCAACCCGTACCACTGCACGTCATCCTGTATCTGTGTATCGGTACTTTTCTCACCGATGCGGCGCATTCGCACTTCGGGCCGCATGGCATAGGGCAGATTGATGCGCTGGGTAAATCCCAGCTGATCGAGAGTCGTATCCCTGAAGGTGCGCTTGATGGACGTCCATGCCCCGCGGTCGGCGATGTCACGCCACTGGATCTCGACCTGCACCGAGTATTCGCGCAGGTCGCCATCATCATCAATCTCCGCCAGCCCGCCGGGGAACATGACATCCCACTCGATGGCATTGGTCTTGGCGCCGTAGGGGCTGGCCACGAATGCGCCAGCCCAGTCGCCCTCTACTGTCGATGCATCCAGTACCACTGTCGTGTCACGGCTCGTCTGTGCATCAAAGCCCGGCCAGTCCTGATCAGACTCCCCGGCATCATTGAGACGCGACACCGTAATCTGCTGGCTGGATGCCGACACGATCGAGTATTTGAAGCCGGGAAAGCCAAAGGCGCTGCGTTTCGAGCCGGTGGCGAGATAGCGCGCCGGCTGCCCGTTGGGGTTGTTCAGGGTGATGCGTCCGGGCTGTCCGTCTTCGTGCGAGTAGCTGGCCACCACATAGGTTCCGGCGTTGTCGCCCGCCAGCTCGACCGGCATACCTTCATACGGATCTAGCGCAGTGAAGTCGCCCTCGATGATGTCGGCCGCATCGCCGCCATCAATCACGATGACATCCTGCGGCACTCGAATGATGGCGATCATTCCCGACTGCCAGCCATCCGGGAATGAGCCGGCATCGTTGGGAATGGTGACCAGCGAGCCGCTCAGCACGTAGGCACTGGCCGATGGGTTACGGCTGACCGAGTAGGTGGTGGCCAGCTCGACGCCGGCGGTACCCGTCGATGTGCCGCCAACCTCTGGCGCATCGTGCCAATGGATCCGCGCGGGGTGATCAATGTACTCGCCCGGCCCGAATATCTGGTATTCACCGCCGGACCCCAGCGAGATGATGGGCGTGTCGCCCACATAGACGTCTTCAGGGTCAATCAGGTATTGGCCCTTGCCGAAACAAAGCAGCATTTCTGTGCGCTGCTCGCGCTTTGATTCGAACCACCGGCGCGGGGGGTTCAGGTAATCAGGGTACCTTCGCATGCGCCCGGCTATCTCCGGCAGAACCGCGCCCAGCTTTGGCTTGTTGCCCTTGGCATTCGCGCCGTAGAGCTCCTGCCCCTTGCCCGGTGAGTTGTAGTCGTTGCCGCCGATGCTGGGCGTATTCACGAACAGCTTGAACACGCTGTTGATGACTCCGGAGATGATCGAACCGATGGCCTCGAACGCCCCGCCCTTGGGCTCGATCACGATCTTCACGCAATCGTCACCGGTAATGCGCGTACTTGCCCAAATCGCCGGCGGGATCAGACATCCATTCAGCGTGATGCTGATGGGCGGCTGTTGACCGGCGGCCATAAAACGCTGCCGGCCTTCTTCGTAACCGTGCACCTCCGCCAGCAGCCACTGCTCGACAGTCACATCATCGGCATAGTGGGTTTCAGCCGGGCGCCCTTCCAGGCTCGATGGATAGATCTCGATCACGGTAGTACCTCACCCGAGTGTATTGGCGTTCAAAATCAGGGATACGCATCCAGCGCGGCCCACCCGGGCGCGTCTCAAGCACAGCGAGGCCGCCTTCAATTTCAACAACGACAGCCACATGCAGGCACAGCCTGCCGCGATACACCGCAACAATGGCGCCGGGGAATGGCTCACATTCCTGCATCACCTCCCGCTGCCGATCGTGCGCTTCGGTCAGCGCTTCCTTGTCCATTGCATGGATGCCGCCGAAGGATGGCAGCAGGGGCAGCCCGTACAGCCGGTGGCGCACCTCGCGCACCAATGCCCAGCAGTCATAGGCCGGGCGACCGCGCACGAGCTCGCCGCGCCCGCAGTCCTTATAGACTGAGGTCAGGTAGTCATTGAGCATGGGAGCGCCTACAGGTAGATGAGACCGGGAGAGAATTGCGAGGTATAACGCTCACGCGGCCAGGCCGTTCCGATCATGTCATTGTAGCTGGCCGTTATTTTTGCCATGCCACCCTGCATGGTCACGTCCTTGACGATCATCTGCATGGGCAGCTCGGCGGGCTCTTCAAGATTGGTAGAGAGATAGAGGCGGTACGTCATCCGCACCGGGTAGCCGGCCTTGTGGGTCTGGTCGATGATGCGTGACACCTCGCCCATAACGTTGACCAGGCCAAACTGGATGGCCTGCTGCCCGCTGCTGTCATGTTTCGGCAGCGAGATCTCGATGCCGCAGGCCTCGAACGTGACCCGCTCCCCATCCGGCAGGGTGACGGTCACGTCTTCAAAGCCCTGCACGACACGGATGCGTTCGTCGAAACCGTCGCTGTAGAAGTCCAGCGTTGGCAGCAGCACCTGACCGGACGGCGCCGATGCATACACCACGCTGAGCAGATTACTGGTCATCGGCTGCCCCCTGCTCCCAGTAACGTGTGTAGTAAAGTCGGGACACGTCTTCGAGACGCTCGACAGCGGTGATAAAGTCGCCGCCGGCGATGATCTCGATCGTCTCGGTTTCGGTCAGCGTCGGACGCTCGAACACTTCCAGCTCGGCTGAATAGCGCCAGTATTTACCGCCGGTCAGCGTCGGTCCGTCATAGATGTCGGTAAAGCGCGCTCGGTACTGCCGGATGCCTTGCGGTGTCCTGATCGGCAACAGGCCCCAGTCAGCGCCATCCGTGAGACCGAACCGGTACCATCCCTCAAACAGGGCGGCTTCAGGCTCGGTCATCAACCATGCCACTGTCACCATCGATGGCGTGGAAGTGAATCGCTGGCGCTGCCGGGCGCGCCCGGAATCCATATCGGTGCGCATCAGGGGTGATGTGTGCTTGAAGCCATACCCCTCCTGCAGCGGCAGGGGCAGCGTGGCGGGATATTCTGCAAGTGCCATTATGCCCCCTGGGCCTTAAGTCCAAACTTCGTTTTGATGGCCTTCGACCGCGGGCCATCGCCCATGATGTCCGCCACGAACACATCCACTTCAGTCGAGCCATCAGCACCGGTGCGCTGGCGTCTCTCACCTGCACGGCTGCTGTCCTCGATCATGTTGATCGTGACGCCACTGCCACCGCCGGCCTGATTGCGACTCACGCTGTCCAGCGTCTGATCCAGCTTCGCGCTGGTCTGGGCTGTAGTAACCCGCTCGCCCTTTTCGAGCAACCATGTACCGGTCTGAGGGACCGAGTCGATACCGTCATGGGCCATGCCGCTGAGGCTGGCAGATTGCACCGAAGAGATCTGCGCGGTCTGGTATGCCAGCGCGGCGCCGGCCGCCGCAACACCAAGCGCCGGGCCAACGAACGGGATGCCTGCCATCGCGGCGTAGGCATCAGACGCTGTCTTCGGGGCATTCATGATGACCTTGGCCAGCGCATAAGCTTTCTCGAGCGCAAACGCGGCGCGGTACTCGGCGGACTGCTCACCGAAAAACGTCTTGGTGATGTCAGACATGTTGCCGAAGAACTCTTCGCCGGCGGCCATGCGCGCCACCTGCCGGGCCCGCTCAATGTCTTCGAGCTTGGCTTCGTGCTCTTCCTTTAGCGCCCGTTCCTGATCGTCCCACTGCGCGTTGAGGTCGGCACGTTCGGAGCGGAACTCGTCCAGCATTTCGAGCTGGGTCGAGTACCACTCTTCCAGCTTTTCCTGTGCGTCATCTACCTTGTCCAGCTCGCCCAGCGGGCCGCCCACCGTGGCATCCAGCCCCTGATATTCAGGCGCATCAGAAAAGGCAGCGCCCGCAATACGGGACGCAACGTCGGAATATTCCTGCTGCGATACCGTCATCGCATCCAGCACCGCCAGCCGCTCACGCAGCTGCGCCGTGCGCTTTTCTTCGTCGGTCTGCAGAGAACCCAGCAACTGCTGGTAATCCTGAGTCGCTTTCTCCTGCTCCTTGAATGCAGCAACCGTATCCAGCGCCACTTCGGCCTGCAAAAGCTGGCTTGTGGTCGCGCCATCAAGCGCCAGCTTGTAGAGCTGAATTTCATCAGCAGTCATGCCGACCGTTTTGGCCTGCAAGTCCAAAGCATCCAATTGCGACTGGATGGCATCAGCCGCTTTTTGCGCGGCTTCAGCAGCATCATGATCGATCGGGCCTGACCCGGTACCGGTGGCGATACGCACCGGAAGATCGACGCCTTCTGCCATCTTGGCCTGGACGTCATCCAGGTACTTTTTGATAGCCGTGCTGGGCGGCTCACGATCGGCGATGTCTGCCAGATCCTGCTGGAAGCCATCAAGCTCCACGCGTGCATCGGCTGCCTGCTTCTGAATGCCGGCGAAGAACTCCGACTCTCTGAAACTGCCCAGCAGCTCTATGTCATCGACACCCGGGATAGCATTGACACCGCGGATGATGTTGTTGATGCCGTTGATGGCCGTCTGGATGAAGTAATCCATCGACTCATAGCCGGACTCCGCAAACTCGGCCACGGCCAGATTCATCGAGGCCATGGCCACCTTGAACTGAGCATCCACCTTCTGGAATTCGTAGAAGCCATCCAGCAGCGGACCAAGCGCCGCCACTGCGTTGTGCAGCGCACCGGGCAGAGCTTCGCGCAAACCATCGGCGCCATCGGCTGCATCGACGATATAGTCGGCCAGCACGCTCAGATACGGTGCGAGCTCGGCGGCCAGCAGGTTGCTCATCGAGCTGAGAATCGAGGTCAGCCGAGTAAACTGGTCGCGGAATTCACCGAGCCGCGCGATGTCCATTTCAGACAGCACGATGCCCAGGCTGTCCGCCTCGGCCGCCATTTCCGCAAACCCGGCGCCGCCATCCTTCAATAGCGGGATCAGCGCTGTGGTGTCACTGGCCATGGCCTCCAGGTAGAAGGTCATATCGGCCTGCGACAAATTGGCCTTTTCCAGACTGTCGTAATACAGCTGCAGCGCCTGAGGGCCTGAGAGATTTCGGAACTGCTCTGCGGTCACCCCGACCTGCGGGGCAATGTTCTCGAAAAAGTCGGCCATGGCACCACCGCCGGTGGCCATGAAATCACCGACGCGATCGTTCACGTCTTTCAGAATGTCCGACAGCTTGTCCTGCTCGAGGCCAACGCTGTTTGAGGCATACGCCAGTCGCTGAAATTCTTCGACCGAGGTATTCGCCACATTGGCCTGATTCTGCAGCTCCTTCGCGCTTTCGGCGGCATGGTTCGTGAACGCGATAATCGCAGCGCCAGCACCGGCAACCGCAGTGCCAGCGCCGACGATGGAAGCCGTGGCGGCCTTGACGCTTCCGGCGATCGCGGTCATCTGCTTTTTGGTTTGCCGCTGGGCCTGATCCAGCGGGCCGGTAAAGCCGCCAATGCGAGCCACCAAATCCAGCGTTAATTGTCCGAGGCTCGCCATTGACTGTCTCCGTTAACGCCAGGCATCCATGGCCTGCTCCAGCGATATTGCCGGTTCTGATTCATGCGGCATGAAGTCGTAAAGCTTCACGGGCTCCGCATCCTTCTTCTTGTGCGCGTTGGTGTAGAGCGCGGCCAGCAGCGCCGAGGCGCGCTCTATGCGCATGCCGGTATGCAGCGTGCCGCGCTTCTGCCGATAGGCCACCCAGCTCAGAAACTCCGGGTAGCTGATGTTGCGCTGGGCCTCTTCTATCGTGCGGCCGCCGATACCGCACATGACCAGCTCGTGCCATATCTCGTCCGTGGCGGTCAGCTCTTCGGCGTCTGGCGCTTTCCCAGGCCGGACACATCACCGATCACGCGCAGCAGCTCCATCGTCAGCCCATGATTGAGCGGGCCGCGCTCCGGGTCCGCTTCGCCCGTAATGTCGCCAGCCTTGAAGATGGGTTTGCCGTCTTCATCGCAGATGCAGTACGCGATTCGCGCCGCGCCGGCATCGCCGCCAGCGCGAACCGAGCTGATGTCGGACATGGCGGTGTGGTAGGACAGCGGGCGCACATGGACGGTGGCCGTGTGTGTTTCATCGCATTGCTTCCACTCGATGTCACGTGCGACCAGGGCGCCACTGAAGGCGCCCATTTCCTTGAGGTTTTCGAGAGTCAGATTCATGTGGTTGCACCCGAGTCAGCCGGGGCGCTCGCCTTCGGTATCCATGCCGAACCGCCGGAGCGCTGAATGGTTGCGGCCGTGGCCACGACCGAATTGCTCTGGAAGTCGAACGGGAAGTCGGAGACATAGCCCTCGAACACGAACCACGTTCGCGTATCCGGCAGCTCGAAGTCAGTGCCCTCAGCATTGACGGCTGGCGCTGCTGTACCGTCAGACCAGCCGACTGCCCACTTCACATCTTCGATCGTGCGGCTTTCGGACAGCTCGTGCAGGCGAATGTGGCTCGCATACTGCGGGTCAGCGTTGACGCCCAGCGATGCCTGCCCGGGAGTTCGCAGGCCGCGCTTATAGGTGCGGTCCTGATCCTCGAGACAGGTGGTTTCGATCTGATCCGCCGGGGCACCCGCCGGGTTGAACGATGTGGCGCACTCGACCGTGACAACCTGCTTGGTCTCGGGGTCGAGGAAATAGACGTTGGTACCCTGGGCCAATACAGCCATGGTGTTCTCCTATGCCCCGGCGGGGCGTTCTTGGGGCGTAAAAAAACCCGCCTGGGCGGGGTCTTCTGGGAAAGTCAGCGGGGCGTCAGCCAGTCGACATCAAAACTGATGTGGTAATTGCGGGTGTCGGGGTCTCTGTCCTGCCCGCCCCAGCGCGTGACGTGCGCTCGAAGCTCGACGGCATTGCGTACCGCCCGGGCCGCGTCAATAACGCTATTGGGATCGGAGCCGTAGACGTCGACCTGCAGGCCGAAGCCATCGATGTCAGGCCGACCGGCCAGATAGTTCTCCGGCGAGCCGGTGATCACACGCCAGACGGCGTAGGGATGCGCGACATCCTGCGGCGCCTCGCCGAACGGATAGAAGCGCACCGGCGCGGCGCCCAGTACGGCAGTGGCAGCGGACGAACTGGCGACGGCTTTAAATATCGGTGGATACATCAGCCGCCTCCGTTCTTCGCTGCGCGTTTGATGGCACGATCAATGGCCTTGCCGTAATGCGTTACAAACTCCTGAGTGGCGGCATTGGTGCTTTCCGCCAGCGCGGGCCGAATGAATGGCACGGCCGGGATGTTTTCGGTACCGAATTCCAGATAGCGCCAGTAGAAGGTATCGCCACCGGGATTCTGCAGATTCTCCTGGCGACTGCGAGCACCGCCGCGCACGCCGACATGAAAGTGCAGATCACCAGTGGCCCTAAACTTTTTGCTGTCCCAACGCACCGCTATGTTGTCTGCGATGTTGTTGGCTGTCTCCGGATCATCCAGCCTTCTGGCGTTGTCCTTCACTCGCTCGCGCACCAGATTGGCTGCCTTTCGCAGCGCGAACCGGCCGCCCTTGAACTTCACATCGCTGGAGACTTCCTCGAGCTTGGCGTTCAGCGAGTTGACGCCCTCGATTTCAAAGCTGATGGAGTCAGCCATCGTTGACGCCTCCCGACACCGGCATGGTCAGATATTGCCGGCCTGTGCGGTTGTCCGGCAGTACGCCTTCAATGTTGTAAATCAGGCCGCGGTGCAGAATGCGCATCGTGGGATTAAGCCCTTCTCGGTACCGGATGGTAATGCGCGCCGTTATTTCGGCCTGCTCGCCCCGGGAGGCGATGAACTCGCGCACGCTGAGCGGTTCGACGTTGGCCCAGACGGTGACCAGATCGGACCAGCCCTCGATCATCGCGCCGGTGTTGGGGTCCTGCTCAGCCGATCGGCGTTGAATGGTGATGCGGTGACGCAGTGTGCCGGCGCGCATGGTTTACCTCACAGTTCCCGGGGCGGTGGTTTTTCAGGCAGTGAATGCATGGGAGAAGGAGCAGGCTGATAACCGCCGGTATGGCGCGGCGTGCCGTCAAGATAATGGGCGGGCGGCGTGTCATCGCCAGTGCCCTCATCCGCCAGCGCCTCAACCATTTGCAGGTTGATCTCTGCCAGCCGGTTGATCGCCGATGTCTGCTCTTGAATGGCCGCCGTCTGCTCCCGAATGGCGTTCAGGATCATTTTCTGGAAATGTTCGCTTGATGCGGTCACGGGCAATACCTCTCCATTTATTAAGCCATGCGCGGCGGCGCTCACACCCCGGGCAGGCCATCAGACGCCCAGCCTCCGGTGTGGCCACAACAGCATCGGTACTGCCATGGGCGTTTCTGTTATCGACACTCCCGCCGTCACGGCTTCGCGGTTTTCATACCAGTGCCCGATCAGCAGCAGCATGGCGACAATGATTTCATCATCCAGTAGCAGTGCGGTTGGGTCGTCGGCATAGCCCTGCTCGCTGGTGGTGCCGTATAGCTTGCGATCGGTGTAGTGCTCAACGTGACGTTTCGCGGCACCCGAATAGGTTTCCAGTAAAAAGTTGTCGTCGTCGAAGTCGGGCTCAAGCCGCACGTGCTGTTTGATGGTTTCAAGGTCGAGCATTGCGGCTCCCGGAAATAGGAGAGCCGCCCGGGTGGGCGGCTCTGGTGATGTTGCACGCCGGTGTTATTCGGCGGTCTTTTGCTTTTCTTCGATGGCCGTGGCCAGCGCTTCCGGTTCAAGCTCGGCGGCATTCTCGATGCCCAGCTCTTCCGCCAGCTTCAGCTGCTCATCACGCTGCGCGCGCTCGGCCTGCTTCGCCTTGATGGCCTTCTCGAGGTCAGGCTTTTTCATCTTTGCGGCTTCTTCGACGCCCAGCGTCTGGGCTTCGGTCCGGAGGTCTTCAAGTGTCGAGGGCTTGTTGCCACCAACCTTTGTCTCCGGCTCCATCGGCTTGACCACGTACTGAGATGCAAGCCCCAGCCGGATCAGATCCTTGGCGCGGTCAGTGTCTACATCCGGCATTTTCTGGCCCGCTCTTACCAGGCCTTCCTTGCCATTGAAGGTTTTCAGTGCTGTCAGATCCATCAGCGATCAGGGCGCGTCTCCGCGCCCTGCTCCATGGTTATGTGATGCGTGGTCGCCGCCGATCAGGCGCCGGCAGTGGCATCAGTCGTGTCAGGGAAGGCGCCGACCACGAACGACTCGGGACGGTAGACCGCCATCGCCAGACGTTCTTCAGCACGCACGGTCACCATGTTGTTGATGAAGTTGTCACGGTCTTCAGTGGACACTTCCACAGTGGTGTTTTCGCGGTCGAAGATCTGCGCAGCCATGTTGAACGCACCGACCATCATCTGCCCTTCGGGCATGGCCGTGGTCTCGATCACGGGCAGACCCCACAGACGCGGCTGAACACCCGATGTCGGATTGGCGAACACGTAGGCATTATCGTTGGTCTTGGTCAGCTCGATGCGCTCCCAGTCGGTCGGGTGCAGCACGATGCCGCTGGCGCGATACTCGGCCAGACGAACCTGCAGGATCGCGTGACGGATAGCATCGACACGAGTGTCACCAGCGAGGTTCAGCCCGGTGTTGTAGCTGGTGGCCTGCGGGATCAGACCGAGGATGTTCTGACCGGTACCGTCACCCAGCAGCAGCTGCTCTTCTTCGACATAGGTCAGGCCGTAGCGCAGACGACCGTCGATGTAGCTGGCCAGCTGCGGAGCATCATCCAGAATCTGCTTGGTGGCCGGGATCCAGTGCGCGATGGTGCGCACGTTCGACGTGGCAAGCTCAAAGCTCAGGTTTGATTCGGCCTTGCGCTGACCTTCTACCTGCGGTGCGGCGTTGTTGGTGAAGCCCTTTTCACGCACATACTCGATAGAGTTTGAAGTGGTGCGGCCGGGCATGATCAGGTCGCGGATAGTGGCTGCGCGATCGGGCTGGGCAATGATGCCCGGCAGACGCTCGGTGACGACCAGATCAGCGGCTGAATCAGCAGCGCTGGTGATCGCTTTAACTTCGATGCGACCGGTACGACCCTGGCGGCCATCGGCCATGGACTTGAAGGAATCAGTCTCGACGACCGACTGCCCCCAGGTTCGGGACTTGGATTCCGGCTTGCCGCGGCGAGCGCCCTTCTGCTCCAGCGCGGTTAGACGTTCCTGAATCTGGCTGCCTTCCTTTGCCAGCAGCTCAAGCGACTGCTTGGTCGCTTCAGCCATGCTGCCGGTTTCCTTGATTTCCTTCTTGGCGTGTTCACAGAAGTCCTTGATCTCCTGGTCACGCTTCGTCAGCGCGTCCATAAGACCTTTCATTTCAAGGTTGTCGTTATTCTGATCGTCATCGTTGCTGCCGCCACCGCTCTTGCGGCCCATCGAACGACCATGCGGGAAGTTTTGATGCATACCCATGTGCGTATTTCCTTAAAATTTCGGGAGTGAGAAGCCAGAGAGCGCTGAATGCAGCGCCTTGAGGTCTTCGGGATTGGATTGCTTCGCCTCGCCCGCGGACTCACTCCGGAGCAGATGGGACAGGCCACGGTTGGCGATCACCGCAGACTGCGACTTCGAGAAGCCTGCCTCACGCAGGAACCGCTCGAAGTCAGGAAGGGATGGCAGGTCGCCATGCGCAATGGCGAACTTGACCGCCTCGATGCGTGCCTCATCGTTGGCCGGGAACGTGACCAGTGAGATCTCCATCAGGTCCAGCTCTTTGAGCCGGCGCACCCGGTCGACCTCATCAAAGGTGTCGTCCATCACGTAGTAGCCGATCGACAAACCGGAGACGGCCTCGGCCTGCATCAAGGCGTGAGCCTCGCCGGCCTGGCGCACGGTGTCCTTGAGCAGACGACCCTCGACATAAAGGCCGCGCTCATCTTCAACCAGCTTGTCGTAGACGCCGATCGGCTCGCCCTGCCGGTGCTGCCAGAGCACCGGCACCTTGCGGCCACTGGACTTGATGCGCTCGAGCGTCTTGGAGAACGCACCCGGCATGACCACTTCGCCGTAGCTGTCGGCATTGCCGAACACGCTGCCATAGCCACTAAAAAAGCCGTCATCATTGACGGCTTTGATAGAGAGCTCGAAGTCTCGAACCTTGAGCGATGCTTTTTTACGTTTCACGCGGCGGCTCCTTATCTCCCAGCCACGCGCGCAGCGCAGCCTTTGCCTGCTGGTCGTCAGTGTTCTGACCCAGCGCGGAAAGATCGATCATGTTGGATTGCACCGTCAGGGCATCACCACCGGGTGCCGGCGGCATGTTCTCTCTTGCCCTGATTTCGTTGCGGGTATAGATGCCGTTTTGAGACATCTGGCTGTAAAGCGCGGCGCGGCCGGTACTGTCAGCGCGCAGCAGGCCTTCAAGGTTGAACTCGGCAAAGTAGCGCTTGCGCTCGGCGGGCGTGAGCAGCTGGCGCTTGACCGCCTGCTCGATGCGCGTCAGATACGGGCGCAGAACGTAGGTCAAAAACAAAAGGTTTTGCTGTTCCATCCCGGCGCCCCAGCTGGTGGTCTTTTCGGTGTGCCCGATCATCCAGGGCGGCACACGAAACCAGCGGCAAATTTCCTCGATGTTGAAGGCGCGGGTCTGAAGCATCTGCGCGTCTTCGGGCTTCATTGTCAGCGGTTCATACTTGAAGCCGCCCTCCAGAAGCAGTGTCTTGCCGGCGTTATTTGAACCGGTGAACTCCTGAAGGTTTTCTCGGAAAACTTTTCGTTGCTCCGAGGTGAGCGTCTTGTCCGCCTGAACAAACCCGGAACTCTGCATGCCGTTTGCAAACATCTTGCCGGCGGTCTCTTCCGTGGCCAGCGCCACACTGATCGAGTTGCGCGCCACGCCAATGACCGACAAGCCCACTCGGCCATTCACACCAAACCCTTTGACGTGGAAGACCTCACTTTCTCCGAGCTCTTCCCGGCCATCGGGCCCGTTGTATACAAACAGCAGGTTGCCGTCTTCGTCGTGCTCCGGGTCATTCATGTGCTCAGGCCAGAGCGGCTCGAGCGAAACAACGGTGCCCACACCGTTGCGCGTGATGCGTGAATAGTGGTTACCCCAGAGCGCCACGTGACAGACGACAAGCTCCCAGTATTCGACCGCCGTCAGGTCGGCATGAGGTTGATCATGAAGCAGTGCATAAAGCGAATGATTGGACACGGCAGACTTGCCGCCGCGCTGGTCACGCTCGTAGAGCCCCAGCGGCAGTGTGGCTACTGTCTCCGATAGCAATCGGGCGCATGACCATACCGCTGACAGCTGCAGCATGGTCTGGGCCGTGACGCTCTTTCCTGCAATTGAATCGCCGCCGTAATAGGACCGCCAAAAGCCGCCATCTGTCAGGCGCAGCGTTTTGCCGATCCACTGGCGCGTGGCTGTAAGCAGTCCCATTAAACGATCACCATGTTGTTGATAAAGTCGTCGAGGTCTTCGACGGGTTCTCTATCGTTCGCCATTGCGCGACCGACAGCCATGATCAGCGCCACGGCGCCATCGATCTTGTTGTGGTTGCCCTGCTTGATCGGGCGCACGACGTCGTCGTTCCCGGGCAGGTATTTGCCGATCACGTTGCTGATACACCAGGTCATGATCGGGTTGCCGTCATGATGGAAACGACCGGTGACGATGGCCGCCTCCAGCTCCTTCATGGGGTCCGACATGTTGGTGAAATTCTGTGTGATCGAGATTGGCGACAGTCCCTCATCCGACAGCTGATGCGACAGGTTTGCTGCGCCGTGCGGATCGATCGGCGATTCAAGCGCGGGCGTTTCGGCGCTTGCCTCTTTCGCGGCCTCGAGGATCTCGCGGTAATCAACCTCACCGCCGTCTGTTGCTTCCAGATATTTATCGTTAATCCAGCCCTGAAAGCGATCAGCGGTACGGCGGTCATCGTTTTCGAAAGCGGTGTCTTCCGGCACCCAGAAGCGAGGGCCGATGCTGTAGTAGTGGCGCTTGCCGTCGATTTCCCGCCAGAAGAGACGCGCCATGCTGTTCATGTCCAACTTGCGGGCAAGGTCGAAGCCCAAGATGCAGTTTTCGCCGGCGAACTGCTCGATCGTCAGCGATTTGTCTTCGCATTTTTTCCAGTCTTCGATGTTGAAGAAGTTCTCTTTTGCGGTGACCCAGATGTTGAGGTGCTTGGTCTTGAACTGGTTGGTCTTGCGTGCCCGGTTGATGGCGATCGTTTGAGCTGCGCGTAAGCGATCCCAGCCGACAGATATACCAATATTGGGATTGGCCTTTGCCAATGCCTCATCGCTTTTCCAGTCGTCTCCATCGTCGATGGTGTAGACGATTCCAAAAAGACCATGATCCTGAGTGACGCCATCAAGCATCTCGATAACGCGTTCACGCAGGTCGTAACAGGGACCATCCATGTCTGAACCGGCTGTCGTTATCGTCCACATCAGACCCTGAAGGCGAGCTCCCATGCCGGTTATTAATGTGTCGTAAAGCCCTGAGTCGGGGTGCTCGTGGTACTCATCAACAATCCCGCAGCTCGGACTTGCGCCATCGCCCGGATTCCCGATTACTGGCTCAAAGACAGACCCATCAGGGAGAAGAAGCTTTTTAGCCCAGACACTGAGGGAAAACCTCTTCCTGAGATTCGGAAGTTCTTTCACCATCAACTTGGCTGGCTGGAAAACCATCCATGCCTGCTTTTCACTGCCGGCTCCACAATAAACCTCAGCGCCATTCTCTCCATCTGCGCAAAGGGCATATAGGCCAGTGCCAGCAGCGAGGATCGACTTGCCGTTTTTTCTCGGCACTTCGATATAGACCTCGCTGAAACGCCGGCCTTTGTCTTTCTTCCTCAACCATCCGAATGCAACGCAGTAGATGAAGAGCTGCCACGGCTCAAGCTTTATCCGCTTCCCTTTCCATTCCGCCTTGGTGTGCACCAGAAGCTGGATGAATTCGCATACTCGCTCGGCTCTTTTCTGGTCGAACCGATAGGGATATGCGGCTGCTTTCGACCTCTTAATATCGTCAAGGTGACGCTGACAAGCGTTAATAACATGCCGACAGGCTGGCACTTTTCCGGCTACAACATCACGAGCATATTTCTGGGCCGCATTAACATTCGGGTATGCAGCCATAGATCAGAACCTGTCGAATTCGTTGCCCTCGTCGCCGTCGCCACCTTTGGCGGCACCGTTCAGGCGCATGCGTGTAAGAGGGTCGAGGCCGAGCAGCGATCCCAAACGCGATAGCTGGGAAACGGCTTTGTCTCGAGCGTTGACGACCGGGTGCATTTTCTCGCTGCCGTCAGCCGTGGGAATCGTCAATCCTTCCTTGGCGATCCGGACTTCGGCATCAAGCATCAGCTGCCAGCTATTGCAGTACGCCTGCAACAGCAGCGCGTCTTCGATCTCGAACGTACCGCGATCGATCAGCACTTTTGATTGTTGCTTCCAGGCACGGATGGCGTGATCGCCCATCAGTTCGTCGGGCGGGTTAATTCGGGTGATGGAGCTTTTCTGCTGGCCGGTGGTTTTCGGCTTGCGGCCACCGCCGGAAGCTCTGACCGGCGCATTGTTGTTCGCCATGTCGTGCTCCCGGAAAAATTTCGTTATTTCTCGTGCGTAAAAATTGACTTGAGGTGGCGGTGTCCGGACTCGAAAGGTGTGAGCTTTTTACCCACCCCCTCCCTCCGGCTGCGTCGCGCACCTGGTCGGCGCATCTCCGGCATCGAATCAGGATTTCGCGCGGACCGACTCTGCCTGCGTCTTCGCTTGGTGACATGGACGGCAGACACTGACCAGATTGAACATGCTGTCGGTGCCTCCCTCAGAAACAGGTTTGATGTGATCGACCTCAGTTGCGGGTGTTGCGCGACCTTTGATCTGGCATGGCTGGCACAGATACCGATCACGCTGCAGCACCGCTTCACGCTTGCGCCGCCACGGCCGGCCACCGCGGCCACTCATGCCTTTGCGGCGCTCATTCCAGCCCACGGCCATGTGCTCATGCTCTGGACAATAGCCGTGACGCTCAGTTGTTTTTCCAGCGCATCCAGAGGCGCGACAGGGCCGAGGTACCTTTGCCGGCATCTTTTCGATCCTCTTCCAAATGGCGGCAGCGCGGGCAATTGACCTGCCTTTCACCCACCTGAAAGCCATAGGGGTGCATTACGCGGATAGGTGGCGGGCTTGGAGTGCCGCAGTTGGAGCAGATTTTACCGGTCATCACCGCTCTCCTTGTCCGGTGCAGACTCAACAATCCAATTGATCAGCCTCTGCTGGCGGGCGTCACACCTCTTTGCCGCGGAACGCCAGGCGGTATAACCATTCACGAGGTCGCGGTTCGTGATCAGGGGCTTGGGGGATGGAAGCACGCAACGCCGCATCAACGGCGCTGGCGGCTCCACGTAGATGATCACCGGAACCTTGACCGTCACCTTCTCCGGTACAGGCTGGGTCGAGCAGGCAGCTGACAGCAGGGTCAACAAGAGAATCGAGATAAGCCCGGGTCTCGGCATTGTTCTTCTCCAGTTCTTCCAGGCGCGTTCGGGTCTCGTCGTCCTGTGTGTCCAGTTGCTTCATGCGATCAATCAGGCCGCTGATCGCGTTGCTATCTCGCTCACGCTGAACAGTGAGCTGCTGAACCGTGCCGTCCAGCTCATCATTGGCCTGCTGGAGCTGTTGGTTCTGGTCTTCAACGCGCTCTATCCGCTGCCAGAAACCATCAAGCGCGTTCTGCTGAAACTGGGTCTTGAAGTACAGGCCGATGGTGCAGGCGCCCAGCACCAGCACGGCAAAGATCATTCCCCGGCTCAACATCTTTTTGACACCGATGCCTCCAAACAGGCCCATCAACCATTTAACGCCGATCATCCTGATCCTCCCGGCCGAGGCCGAGGCGCTTGCGCACCTGGGTACTCAGTACCTGTAGCGTGGCATCCGCTCCAATCCAGCCGGCCAGACCTACCAATATCCCTGTCGGTATCCAGCCCAGCTCCAGATAAAGCGCCACTAGAAAAACGAGAAATCCGGCAAAGGCCGCTCCGGCCGCCTTCAATGCCAACATGCTGGCGGTGATGCCGGTGCCTGACTCAGCAGCGCGCGTCAGGTAACCGAGAATGCCGCCAATGGCGGCCAGTACCAGATAAAGCGCAGCCTGAATCACACGGCCCTTGTCTTCGGGTTCGAGCATTGTTATCTCCGGGTCGTCACGACCTCTTCCAGCCAGTGCCTTGGCATCGGCACCGGCTCTTCCGGGCGACGCAACGCCTGCAGCTTTGCGTCATACACCTGCAGCAGTGTCTCCATGCCGTGCTCACGCTGGCCATGCCCAGCGCCGGCGAACGATGCCCAGATGTTGGCGCACTTCCTGATAGCGTCTTCGATCCTGCCTTCCTGAATATCAGGCAATGCACGGCGCTCTCTGATCAGCTGGATGGCCCAGCGATCCTGCGCCACGGCGCCGAAGTTGAGCAGGCCGAGCTGGTCACGGTAATGCGCCCAGTGCTTGCGCATGTGCTGATAGCGCCCGCTGGCGGACGAATAGAGCGTGCCGCGGATATGCTTGGGCGGTCGGCCATTAGCGAACGGGTGCGCCGTGTAGTCCGCGAAGATCTCCGGGCCATCAGCACCGGTCACGATCACGTCATAACCATCGTTGACGGTCAGCGGGTGAAGGCCTGCGGACGTTCCCTCAGACCAGGCAATCATGTCGAGAAAGGCACAAACAGAAATGCCGCCGGCGTCGGCGGTATTGATCCGAGCCATGCGGCACCTCAAACAGAAAAGGCCCGCCGATTGGCGAGCCTTGAGAATCTGGTAGCAGATGCAGGAATCGAACCTGCTTCTCCGGGTTATGAGCCCAGCGTCTTTCCATCTGACCCATCTGCGATAGGCGAGCCCCGATCACGGGAATAATCGGGGCTCAGGGGTACGCTTCCGGGAATGAAAGCTGTGTGCGATGTCTGATCGTTGGTTGCCGACGCAGATACCGCACAGTACATACATCTTATCTAACGGTAACAGAATACACAATATATGGTGTGTATTTTTGTACAGCTACACCACATGTTGATTGTCAGGCCGCCATAACCTCATCCTTCGCAAACGTCATCAGCACCTTATCCGCCAGCGCTTTGCGCACTCGACCTGCCAGCATCGATAGCGACTTGTCAGATGGGAACGCATCAAACGGCACGACCAGCTGACCGGCCGTTACCTGCAGACGCACACCCAGCCCCATACGCTCCGCCAGCACGAACTGGTGATCGACGATCCACGACAATGTGACTTCGCGCGGCGCCCGGGCCAAACGCTCTGCATCGACCGGTCCCTTGGGTGCCGCCGTGGGGTATGCCGTCAGCATCACCGCCGCCAGTGCGCGGGCCGGGAGATCCGCCAGCAACTGCTGCCCCAGCTGCGCCACATGCGAACGCTGCGCCATGTGCTCGCACTCCCACTCCATCGAGTCATAACCGCCGCTGCCGCATCCCGGCACGTTGCCCAAGGTAGCCGTGGGCGAGATGCTCGGATAACCGATGCGCGTGTCCTCTTCGAACAGCCGGTAATCAACCTCGGCCTCGATCGCCGCCAGCACCAGCTGCTCAGCTGCCTGATACCGTTGCTGCTCGCTTGCCTCGGACATTCCCAGAATCCGGATCATCGATTTAATGGATCTCATGAGCGCCACTCCGTGCCATGGGTGAGTGATTGCCGGGGGCCGTGTACAGCAGTGGCCGGCATGTTCATGTATTCGCGGATAACCGCCTTGGCTTCCTCGAGGCCACGGGCCAGCACGGCGCAATAGCCCTGCTCTTCAACAGTGGCCAGCCATTCCTTTTGGCCTTCCGATGTCGCGGCGTGCTTCGGTGGCGTGGCCTTGAACTCCAGATAAAGGCCGTGATGGCCACCCCGGGCGCAGGCAATCACCAGATCGCTGACACCGGCCCTCACGCCCTGGCGCTTGAACTTCGTGGCCTCGACACGATGACGACTGCCACCATTAGGCACGGCATAGGTGCAGGCATAGGCCGGGCCAATGACGCTCTGGCGCTGCTTCTCGCCATACAGCCACATGATCAGGGCGGTCTGCTCGGTGCCTTCGTGGTCGACATGCTTACGGCGTGCACTGGCGGGCTTTCGTTGGGTGATTGTGGTCATTGGTCTTCAACTCCCCCTTCCACATCCCTTGATGCGACAGCAATAAGGGTCGCCGCGACGATGGCGAGCATGACAAGGCCGATCATCACTCGGGCCATGTAATGCCATTCAGCGAGATTGAAAGATGCGCACATGAAGCAGCCGACCAGATAGCAGGCGATCAGATAGCAGGCGATCAGCCCGAGAGCGGACAGGACCGTTACTTCTATAAGCTCTTTCACTTGGCTACCTCCTGAGACTTGATCTCGGCAAAATCCGCCGGACTTTTGCCGCTATCCTTGAAGTAATACGCAGCGCCGAAAGAACCACCCCTGATAAGAAAGAAGCTTTTCATGCCGCATGAAGGGCAATCACCTGAACGCGGACCCACCCACGTACTCATGCAGCTATCGCAATAAAGACGCTCCATATCACTCATCTAGCCGCCCTCCCTTGCCGGCGCTTCCACGCCTGATAGTCACTGACGATGCGATCAAACATCTGCGCGGCGCTGTGCGATGAATCGAGACGCGACCGGCTATCGACGCCACACACCTTGCGGATGACATCGGCGGCATCGGTCTCGGAATGGGTGCCATCGGGCAGGTCGTCATGGGCGAGGCCCTTGCGAGCCCGCACCGCATGATCGAGATAGAGTCGAAAGTCTGGATTCTGGCCCAGCATGACGGCGCGTGTGGTGCGGCTGGCGGACGTCATGCAGCACCTCCGAACATATCGAACTGCTCTGAATTGAGACGCGCACGAGCTGTATCGTTGAGCCACAGCGCTTCGACACGCTCCCGGGCCCCGTCGGCAAACGCCACACGCTTGATGCAATGCCAGCCGGCGAAGATCTCTTCATAGAGAGGCGATAGGTAGCCACTGACAACAACCATGCCCTCTACTTCATTGAGCGCATTAGCGAGGCGGACATGCTGGCTATCGTCCAGCTCGTGACGGTAAGCGGCATAGCCGGATCGGGTAGACTCGAGATACGGCGGGTCAACGTAGTGCAGTGTGTCAGGGCCATCGTGGGCAAGGATGGTATCTACCGCATCACGGTTTTCGATCACTACACCGCGAAGGCGCTCTACAACTGCCGATAGCGCATTGGGATAATTCGCCCAGTCGTGGGCCGGCGTTGTTCCACTGCGATTGCTATTGGCTCGAAAACCTGTTGCCTGGCCAGAAGCAGCAACAGAGCCAAATCCCATGTAGGCACGCACCACGGTACGGCGTGCCTGCTCGAGCGCATCGGATGAAGCCTCATAGGATTGGCTAAACTCAGCACGCGAATAAGGAGTCATGGCCAGAGCTTCTGAAAGCTCGGCGCCGCGATCACGGGCCACGCGAAACAGGTTCACGATCTCGCCATCCAGCTCGTTGTAAACCTCGGCGTATGCGCGCGGCTTCATCAGAAGGACAGACGCTGCGCCGCCGAACGGCTCAACGTAGACGCGATGAGAAGGCAGGTTGCTGATGATCCATGGCGCCAGCTTGGCCTTGCCACCGTGATAACGCAGGATCGGACGAGTGACGACGCTCATGCCGCACCCCCTTGGTCATCGCGCACTGCCTCACACTCGAACATGCCAAAGCCTGAATCTGTGGCGGTCACCAGCTGACGGCTTGGCCCTTCCTGACGCTCCTGCATGCCCGCCAGCTCCAGATGACCCATGCCCAGCAGCTCATTGACCCGGCCACAGACTGCATTGATCGGCATGCCTGTTTGATCGCTGATCTCCTGCCTGGTCAGCGCCGTGCCCGCGGCGCACATGTGCGACAGCACCTGCATACGGCGTGACAGTGCGGCACCGGTGCGGCGTGCCTCACGATAAGCAGCGGCGGACACTTCGCGCCCGGTCGGTGTTCCGATTGGTGTTCCCATGATTAACCTCTCCCCAGTGCGGCACGCAGACCGGCGATGCCGGCCGGGCCCTTATGTTCTTCCGCCAGCTTCGCGGCCTTCTCTTCGCCAGCACGGACCGCCAGCTCTGCCGGCGTCAGTGCGCGGTCAGATTCCAACAGCGCACGCGGCACCAACTGGTCACCGGCCATCACCCGATTGACCAGCGCCTGGTATTCACGGTTGAAGCGATTCCCCAGCGCCTTGCGCTTGCCCGGGTCGCTGGTCTCATGCAGTACCCGCCAGCCGATCGCGTAACCCGCAAGACGCACAGCTTCATGGCTCCAGCGATGCCCGGCCGGGTCGTGTGCATGGTCGTTGGCTTCCTGCCATGCCCGGGTGACATCCGGCATCCCCAGATCAGCAGCAGTCGGCTCACACAGCGCGGCGAACTCAACCGGCTGCGGCGGCCATGCTTCACGGCCAGCCCGGGCAGCGTCCTGCACCTGAGTGCGCAGATGACCCAGACCCAGCTCCAGATACCGGCGCGGCAGATGGGCAACCTCTGCCAGCCACAGCCCGGTTTCATCCCAGTCGCCCCACTGGCTCACAAAACGGCTGCCGAACATCGAACGCATGGCGTTGAATACGTAATCCATGTCTTCAGCCGTTACCCTGGGACCAGTCGCCGTCGAAGGTCTGTCCTGCTGGCTGCTGTCCTGATTCACGCTGTGCAGCGGCGCGGGCTTCCTGTGCAGTTCTAAGCTGGCGAGGACGTTGCTGGCGGTTTGCATGGTTGCCTCCGGTCTTGGCGGTTGTGCTGGCAGTGTTCTGGTTGCGTGCTGCCTCACGGCGGCGGTTCTCATGGATCCAGCGAGCAAAGCGGGCTACCCAGGCATGGGCACCAAAGCGCTTGCCGCTGTCAGCGAAAAATGCAGTGAAGTCCGCCAGCTCTGCGGCGGTGTACTGGGTTTCCATGGACAGGCCACGGCGATGGCACTCAACGGCGAGGGTCTGTTGATCAGGAACCCAGTCGAGTGACATCGGGAGTTGATCAGCACCAGCGGTCAGGGGTTTGCCGGAATCGTCGAGATGCTTTGCCCGTTCGAAGATCGACTGCGATGGCTCGCTCGCGTCATCCGCGCCAGAGAGAGAGGGGTTATTGATATTGGTATCTTGATTCGTCGGAGATTTTTCCGACCCTTGACGGATATTTTTCCGACCCTGCTCGGATTTATTTCCGAGGGTCGGAGATTTTTCCGACCCTGCTTTATTCCACTCGATGCCCTTGGCAGTCAGGCGGAT
This sequence comes from Kushneria sp. Sum13, assembly GCF_052692355.1. Lineage (NCBI taxonomy): Bacteria > Pseudomonadati > Pseudomonadota > Gammaproteobacteria > Oceanospirillales > Halomonadaceae > Kushneria > Kushneria sp. Sum13. Next base: position 1,235,123 of record NZ_CP199847.1, on the reverse strand, counting down.
GAACGTCTTGTTATCGGTGCTGGTCATGTCGATCAGGCCGGCATCGCGCAGCTGCTTCATGAGGCGATAAACCGTGTCCTGCTTGTCGGTCAGAATCGGCAATTCCTCGACGACCTTGCCCTTGCCACAGTTGAACCATGTGACGCCATCAATCTGGCGAGCCGTGGCCCAGGTGGGCACCTGATGGAGATAGGCAAACAACAGCGCCTGCTGGGCATTCAGGCCCCACTCCAGCGCTTTGGTCTGATTGATCGAGACGATGAATTGCATTATTCACCGTCCTTCTTCGAATGAAGGTCAGCGAAAGGTTGGGCGACGGATTCGTCTCCAATCATCACAACCTGAATGTTTCTCAGGCCCCACTCTTTCAAGTCGCCAGAATTTTCCAAGACCTCGATCACAGAGCCCTTGGCAGCGCTTTCAGAAGCTGCGGTAAGCGCTCCTGCTCTCAGAGTTGACTGCCCAACTCCGTATTGGTAGCGCTCCAAGATCATGGCGTAGGAATAAAGATTCATACCGCCACCGCCTGCGGGCCAGCGGCCACGCCAGACCAGTAGTTAAACTGCGCAACGGTCAGTGCCTCGTCACGCTCGGCAGCCGCCAGATCGTTCAGCGAAGCACGCTCGGCACGCAGCTGGGCCAAACGCCGGCCAGACTGCTCGACACGCACGCGGTAATACTCCGCCAGCGCGTTGACCATGCCGTTCCTGTTATCAAGCCGGCCGTGTTGAAAATGTTCGTTCTGTGCGCGATCGGCATGCATTTGCAGCTGCCGGTCACTCAATGTTGTTAGGTCGATGCGTTCCATTCCCGTACCCCTGTACAAATACACAGCTGAATCAAGCACGCTTCTTGGCGGCGGGTTTAGCGGTAGAATTTGAATCGCCAGCCCGCAGAGCCCGATTTGTCCGCCCTTCGATTTCGTACTGAAGGTTTTCTGAAAGCTGGTCAGGCCATTGGCTGACAGCGCCTTTTGTGCGACCCAAAGCAACTGCTGTTGCCGTCACACCACCGAAAAACTTGATCACGTCCTGCTTTGTCATGGATGCGCTCCTCTCTATACGAGCAGTTTAGCGCTCTATACCAATGAGACGCAAGAAACTAAACACGGGTAGCGTTTAAACTTCTAAACATGAACGAATCAATAGCAAGTCGAATCAAAGACCGAAGGAAAGAACTCCAGCTGACTCAGCAGCAGCTGGCGGATAGTGTCGGAAAAACTAAAGGCGCAGTCAGTCAATGGGAGGCAGGCGCCACGCTTCCCAAAGGCGAAACGCTGGTGAGGCTTGCAGAGAAGCTGAACTGCAGCGCGCGGTGGCTTTTTTACGGAACGCCTGACGACCTTGATCAGGTAAAAGAAAAGCAGCTGGATTATGTGATCGACCGAGATACACGGCCCATCATCGTGTGGGACGCGCCAGAAGATCTCCCGGACGGTGAATTTGTCATCGTGCCGCGCGTCGATGTCCGGCTGTCAGCTGGAACGGGAGCGCTTGTGTTTGCAGAGAACGTGGTGGGCCTGGGCAATACGCACAGAATCGGGTGGGTAAGACAGCATCAGCTGGACCCAAAGAAGCTCATAACAGCGGTGGTAACCGGTGCCAGTATGCAGCCCACACTGCCAGAGGGCGCATCAGTCACTATCGACATGCGAGAGCAGCACGTCGTGGACGGTAAGGTTTACGCGATCGGTTATGCTGATGAAGTCCGTATCAAGCGCGTTTATAAGCGGTATGACGGCGCACTTATCCTGAAATCAGATAACCCTGACAAGGGTTTGTTTCCTGACGAGACAATCGAAGGTGCTGCGCTGAATCACATCCGAATCATCGGCCGCTATGTGGCCCATACCTACGATGGTGAAATATGAGGCAATACGCTCGATATTTGGTGATGGCAGCCGCTGCCGGCTTTTTAGCGGGCTGTGGAGGCAGCGAGCCTGAATACGATCAAATGGCCTATCAGGGCGCCATCATGTCGGCGGCAAAGCAGGCAGACCACAGCAACCGGTACGCCATCCAGATGATGAGTGCCGATGAAACCCTGGCATCAGTAGAGATCAGCTTCCGCGCTACGCCTGCAAGCCTGGGGCAAGCTCAAGCGCTGGCTTCAGCTTTCTGTGTCAACCTTTACGAACGACTGCACGAATCCACGGACGACCAGTTCCCCAAGCCCGAAACGGTTGCATGCCACGCCGGAAAAAATTCCGGCGGCGATAGGCGTAATGTCTACAGCGGCATCTATGTCGAAAACGGGCATGTATCGAAAATCACTGACGTTTAACTACCTCCGCTAAACATTCCCACTTAGGAAGCTATATAAAAAGGTATAGCTTACTAAATTTTCCCTTGACCGTTTGGTTTAGTTCACTATACATTGTGTGCATCAGCTCAACGCAGGGCAGGTGGCAACAATGAACATCATCGAATCAAACGGCTGGAAAGCGATTGCGCCTAAGAAGCGCGACGGCCAGCACCTTTCTCCAAAGCAGGCGCTGTATCTGCTGGGCGTTGCCCAGGGCATGACGCACAAGCAGATCGCTCGCCAGCACGGCATCAGTCCGGCCATCGTCGGCAAGGCAATGGCCGTCATCTATCACAAACTGCATGTCGAGCGCGCCACAGCCGCTGTAGCCGAGGCCATACGCCGTGGCTGGATCAGCCCGCTGTGTGTGCTGCTGGTGCTCTGCACGCTGATGGCGCCGACCAGCCAGCACGCCGTTCGTGTTCGTCCTGTCCGCCAGCGTGTCGCCACCTCGGTCAGCGTTGCATGCCGGGAGTCGTTCGCATGATCCGCACCACTCGCATCGCCACACCGCGCGGCATCTTCACATGCGCCTACCGAACATCCGCCAACAGCATTGCTGCACTGGCTGCTCGCAACGGCTGGCGGCTGGCGGTCAGCCACGGCCGGGTGGCCATGGTCGAGGCGCCCACACCATGAGGAACCCGTCATGTTCGATGTATTTCAGGCAATCGTTGTGGTGACCGTGGTGGCGCTGACCGGGTACGGCATTTGGTACGCGCTGGCACCAATCGTATGACCCGAGCTGCCGGGTAAGCAGCACGCTCTTTAACAATCAGGAATCGAAAGCGTCCCGGGCAACCGGGGCGCATCCCCAAGCGCCACCGCTTCGGGATGCGTATGCAGTCACCAAACAAGGAGATGTCACATGCAATGCGATTGCAGAAAAGAGTTTGAAGAAAAGATCGCAGACGTTCTGAAGAAGGATCTACCCGAAGGGTGGGAAAGGTTCGATGCCAATTTGAATGGCTATGTCCTCGCAATGCCTTCACTGGAAGAGCGGCTGACCATCCGCTACGAGGGCGAAGTTTACGTTCCCAAAAAGGCTGGCGGCCTAAAAAGGCAGAAGGTCTCAACTTCTATTCAGGTGAGGTACTGCCCCTTCTGCGGCGAAAAAGCTGCTACCGAAAGCAAGGAGTAAGCCCATGCACGTCACTACCAAACCCGGCGCAGATGGCACCACACACGTCACGCTTCGCGATGAGGAAGGCCACTTCATCGATGTCACGCACATGTCGCCGTTTGTCTTTGAGCTTTTTCTTGCGTGCTGCCGAAGCATGACCGAAGCCGAGGCTTTCTTTCTGATCCTGGACGAACACCAACAGGAGGCCGCATGACCACTACCCCACCACCGAATGCCGGTACCGGTTATCTGCGAGAGCAGGCCGCGCTTGAAGATGTCGTGAATGCCCTTCTGGCTGACAGCGACCTGCAGGAACGCACGTTCATGCACGACCGCCAGCTGTACCGCGTCACCGCCCAGCGCCTTACCGATGCCGCAGACATCAAGGCTGCCACGTCGCAAATGTTCGGGGGCCGATCATGACGCGCATCGAAAGGCGTTACATCGCTATTGGCTTTGCATCCCTGATGGCCTGGCTGACAGCAATTGCCATGGGGGCTGCTTCTGTAGACCGCGCCAGCTATCAGGAATGCATCACCGCTGGCGGAACCACTCTCTACTGCTCACAGGGTTACCAGCCCTATCAGGAGTGACCCATGGACCTCGAAAACCAATCGCTCAATGAAAAGCGGTGCAATTGCTGCGGCGAGACATGGCCGAATGACAGCGACTTTTTCACGATCACCAGAGGCAAGGTCAGCACCGTATGTAGAGCCTGCCTTGATAGCTACCCGTCACGGCTCAGGCGCACCGCACAGGGGCGACGGATCCTCGAAGAACGCACCAGCCAGCGCGTCGCCTCCAGCTGTCACCCCGCAACGTTCGTGCTGATGCGCGACTACGCCAAACACCAACAAGGAAAACACTCATGACTGAAGCAGACATCGGCGGCTGGATTATGTGGGCCATCAGCGGGGGCGGTTATGCGCTGGTGATGTTGTTCATGATCGGGGCCATCTGCATCAACCCGCGCGACCCCATCGACCCGCCAGCCGAGGCAACCACGGCGGAATGAACGACGGCGCCAGCAGCGATCTGCTGGCCATCGGAAAGAGGGCGGAGCGTGAAAAAAGAAAATCAGGACGTGAGTGCAATACGAAACTCCGGACGTATCACGTCATAGCTGTTTGGTTCCCTCTTTTTCCGATGCGCGACGGTGCATCACATGCAATCCCTGCGTTTGCCTGGCCGATCGGCCGGGCCCTTTTCCCGCAGGGCAAAACGAACGCAGGGAGATAGATATGGCCGACGAACACGAAATCACGCAGTTATCGGTTTGGCTGGACAAGCCAGCCGTGCAGCAGGCGTTTACCACACTGGCCTGCGAAATCATTCAGGCCCGTTGCTACGCGGAAACCTACGGGAAAGAGGCCGCCGCTCGGAAGTTTGGTGGCGACAAGGACGGCACAGCGACCGACTACCCGGTCGCGGGGAAAGTTGTCATCGGTCGAATGGGCGCTCTCAAGGTTGAGATGACAATTGAATCTGAAGACAGCTGCTGGTCTGGCGAAGAACTCCAGCACGACGAAATCAAGGCCATTGGCATCTCTTCGATGGTGGTAGGTGGCAAAAAACTGACAATGCGGGACAAACAATCATGATGTGGAATAAAAATTTTCAGATTTACCGGCTGCTCGACACCGAGCACCTGCCGCTCGAGCAGCTCTCCGAGGCGCTCGAGAAATACCGCTTTCAACCGTGCAGCGAATCTCAGGCCCGCCGTGTGGGCTGGTCTGCACCGTCCGGGGATTCTCGAAACGGGTGTCTGGTGCATGAGGTCTCCGGCCACCGCCTGATCACCCTGATGCGGCAAGAGCGCATCCTGCCCGCTCCGGTTATCCGCGATGAGCTGGCCGAGCGCGTCGATAAGCTCACCGCCCAGCAGGGCTATCCGCCAGCCCGGCGCGACAAGCTGGCGATGAAGGAGCGCGTCGTTGAAGAGCTGCTGCCGAAAGCCTTCACAAAGAACAGCCGCACCGATGTCTGGATCGACACCAAGGCCAACATCATCGGCGTGGCGGCCGCCAGCTCCAAGCGCGCCGAGGAAGCGCTGGACGTGCTGCGCGAATCGCTCGGCTCACTGAAGGTCATACCGCTGGCACCGCAAACACCCGCCGGTCGCACCATGACCACATGGCTCAACGACCCCACTACCCGCCCCAATGGCTTGATCGTCGGTGACCGCGTGGTGCTGAGAGCCAAAGGCGATGACGGAAAGATCGTGGCCACGTCCATTGATGTTGATGGCGATGAAGTCCGCACCTCGCTGGAAGTTGGCCGGCAGGTCTCGCAGATGGCGCTGACGTTCGAAGAGCAGATGTCCTTCACCCTGGTCGAGGACATGAGCATCAAGGGCATCAGGTTTGCCGATGCGGTGCTGAAGGAGGTCGATGACACCGACAGCGACGAAAACCCGGTCATGCAGATGGAGACGGAGTTCGTGCTGGCGGCCCAGTGCCTGGCACACACCATCGACAAGCTGATGCATGCGCTGGGTGGCGAAGCGAAGGCAATGCCGGTAGATCTGGCGGGAGATGCGGCATGAAAAGAGAAAGCCATGGCGACTATGGAAGCCCTGAATACCGCGCTTGGGTAGCAATGAAAACCCGGTGCCATAACCCTGAGTCATCTGGATACAAAGGATATGGTGCTAAAGGGATAACGGTTTGCAATGAGTGGAGAGAATCTTACACAAGGTTCCTGGCTGATATGGGGCGCAAGCCTACCCGGCATCACACCGTCGACAGAATCGATAGTTCAAAGGGTTACTCGAAAGAAAACTGCAGGTGGGCGGACAGAAGCGAGCAAGCTAGGAATAGGGATATTTGCCGCATCAGCTTTGATGGCCGAACGCAAACAATCGGGGACTGGGCAAAAGAGATAGGGGTAACCGTGAAGACTATAAGGGAGCGAAGGAAGAAGGGTCTCCCGATGCATGAGGTTCTTGGCCCGGCCATTCCCCGGAGCGAAAGGAACAAGGGTGGAATTTCGCACTATGTGCCACGGCGCATTGATTCGGGGGAAGCAACATGAAACGCGACACCATCCTCTGCCTGTGCGACTACAGCGGTGTGATGGCCCAGCCCTGGGTGATGGCGGGTTACACCGCCATCCTCATCGACCCACAACACCCGGCCGGCATCACCATCGATGGCGGCTATGTCCGGGCGGGTCATGAGATAGACCACCCGATCAGCTGGCAGGTCATCCGGGCCTATCTGCCTCGCCTGGCATTCGTTGTTGGCTTTCCTCCTTGTACAGAATTGGCAGTTTCCGGCGCCCGATGGTTTGCATCGAAAGCAGCGGTTGATCCTGCTTTCCAATTTAAGGCCATGCAGGTCGTCTGGCAGTGCCACGTTATCTCCGAGATGATCGGTGCGCCATATCTCATCGAAAACCCCGTCAGTCGAATAAGCAGCTTCTGGCGCAAGCCAGATCATTGGTTTCATCCGTGGCACTACACGGGATGGGAGCCTGAAGATAACTACACGAAGAAGACCATGCTTTGGTGCGGCGGTGGCTTTGTCATGCCGCCAGCGCTTGAAGCTGACGGCCTAGGGCCGCCGGACAATCGCATCCACCACTGCCCGCCTGGCGCCGAGCGCGCCAACATTCGCAGCGCCACTCCTCGCGGGTTTGCCCGGGCGGTATTCGCTGCCAACGGCGACATAGCTCGCAACCGCCAGCCATCGCACCCGTTGGGCCCCAAGGTCGAGCGCTGGGTGCAGGAAATCGAACAGGGAGAAGAGGCATGACGCATGCAGAACTCTGCATTCGCGCAGATAAATGGCTCCGGAACGCTATCGGCTGCGGGGTGACTTTCAACGACCGCTTCCAGGCAGCAACACATAACGGCGAGCAGCCCGATGCTATCGGTTGGCGCGATGGCCTTTCCTTCTTGGTTGAGGTCAAGGTAAGCCGTGCGGACTTCCTTGCAGACAGGAAAAAGCGGTTCAGGGCTGATCCTGCTCTGGGCATGGGCGACTGGCGTTTCTACATGTGCCCGCCTGGGATGATCAAACCCGAAGAACTGCCAGCGGGATGGGGCCTGCTTTACTGCCACGCTCGCAAGGTCGAGAAAGTGCATGGCATACCCATGAACACTCATTACTGGTCGGGGCGTCCTTTCGAGGGTGCCAAAACTCCCGAGCTGCAGCTGATGTATTCGGCGCTGCGACGGCTCAAGTTGCGAGGCCGTTTTGATGAGATTTACGAGCCGATACCGGCCATAGGCGGGGCGTGATGAAAACCCGCCCTCTCCACTGGCAGGAACCGGCCACGGCGCCCTGCCCTGGCTGCAATGGCACTGGCGAGTGGTCGGGCATGTTCTCGAGCGGGCCGTGCGCGGCATGTGATGGTACCGGGCTGGTCGCCGAGGACGGTGAGCCACTCGACATGCGCGACCTGCTGGCCATCATGCGCCGCCAACGTGACCGCCATGGCGATCGATTCAGACGGCTATGGCATACGCCTGGCGTGCCGGAGGCCGTAGAGCGGCACCGCCAGCAGCAGCAACAGAACGAGCGTGATCAACACGCAGAGCGGAAAAGACAACTGAGGGGAGCGTGATGTCAGACACGGCAAAAAGAAGGGACCAGCTGAAGCAGGCGCAATCGTTCGCAATGCATGGCATCAATTTTGTGACTGTGCCGGTGTTCGACGATACAGAAGAGTTTGAAGCCTTGAAGATGTCAGACAGAAATTCTGGCAAAAAACTGAAGGAAATGGCGGGGGGATAACCATGCAGACACAGAATGAAGAGCGACTGGAAAGCCTGGTCGAAAAGATGGAGGCACTGCTGGTGCATCAGTCCCAGCAGGAGGTGCTTCTGTCGATGTCAGAGGTGTGCGAGCGCACCGGCTACAGCAGCACCAAGATGTATCAGATGGTGAAGGATGGCCGCTTCCCGGCCGGGCGCCGGATGTTTAACGGAGGCGTGCGCTGGCGAGCTGCTGACGTCAATGAATGGATCAGGCAGGAGTGGGAACGCTCGGCACCTGCACCGCGTCGTGCTTGAGCCCATCAATGTAATCCGCCCACCACTGCAACATGCGGCGTCGATCATCAAGATAGTCTGCGTGGTTGTACGCCGCTCTCACCTTGTCGCCTGGCGAGTGCGCCAGCTGCTTCTCTATCAGATCACCCCGCCAGCCGTGCTGGTTCAGCAGCGTTGAAGCAGTAGCGCGGAAACCGTGACCGCTAAACTCCCCGCCCCACCCCATGCGCACCAGCGCCGTATTGATGGTCGTGTTTGTCATGCACTCATTGGGCCGCCGATTGTTCGGGAACATGATGTCTCGGCCGCCGGTGTAACCGTGAAGCTCAGTCAGCAGCGCCATGACCTGATCAGATAGCGGCACCACATGCGGTATGCGCCGCTTCATCCGATCTTTCGGCACCCGCCACTCTTTCCTCTTCCAGTCTATTTCTATCCAGAGCCCTTGGCGCATCTCCCCTGTACGTAACATCGTCAGCATCAACACCTGCATCGCAATCTGCGTCAGCCGGTAGCACTTCGAGTTATCAATATCGCGCGCCAGATCCGCCAGCCGGGCAGGCGTCAGACTTGTGGAGTGCTTGGTGGGCACACGGCGCACGGTTCGGCGCAGCGCCTGCGTTGGATCAGACTCGACGCGCAGCGTGTTGATGGCATGGCCATAGACCGCGCCGATCCACTGACGCACCAGCGTGGCCACCGATGGGGCCCCACGGTCAGCGATGCCGGTTATCAGCTCGAGGATGTCCGCCGGCGTGATCTCCTTGATGGGCCGATCCCCCAGCGCGGGCAGAATATCGTTATCGAAACCCTTCCTGACCTGCCGGGCATAGTAGGCAGACCAGTGGCCAGACTCGTGGCGGTACCATTCCTCAGCCAGCACGCCAAACGTATTCACCTGCTCGCGGCGCTCGGCCGCGCGTTCCTTCTCTTTGGCCTTCTTCGGATGCACACCGTTGGCGGCATGATGTTTTGCCCAGTCACGACCCGCGCGGGCTTCCTTCAAGCCCACACCCGGGTATTGCCCGATCGTATAGATGCCCTCTTTGCCATCCACGAAGTAACGCACCCGCCAGCTCTTCCTGCCGGACGGCTGCACGTCGAGGTATAAGCCGTTGTCATCCGCCAGGCGGTACGCCCTATCCTTGGGCTTTGCCTGTCGCGCCTTGGTATCTGAGATTGGCATGGCTGGGTAAAAGCTCCGTATCGGACTGGGTAAATCACTTTTACCCAGCATTTTACCCAGATCATAACAGGATGGGCACGGTTTGATATGTGCCAAAAAGGAAAAGGCCCCGCCAATGGCGGGGCCTCCAGAAGACGGGATGTCTTTATATACAGTACATGGGAGAGCGATAGTGATTATCGATCATCAATACTTTCATGGCTTTCCATCCTCACATTGGCCGGGCGGTCGGTACATCGACACGAAAATGACCCGGCCGGTCTTCGGTGTTGGCGCGTTGACCCCGCAACGGAATCCGGCTCTATTCGAGGTTGTCCAGCCCACGCTCTGCCATGGCAACAGCGCGGAACATGGCACGACGCTTGTTGAGCGTCTCCTGCCATTCATTGTCGGGATCGGAGTCGGACACGATACCACCACCGGCCTGAACGTGAAGCTCACCGTTTTTGATCACGGCCGTTCGAATGGCAATGGCCATGTCCATGTTGCCCTGCCAGGAGAGATAGCCCACGGCGCCTGAATAGATGCCGCGCTTGACCGGCTCGAGCTCATCAATGACTTCCAGTGCGCGCACCTTGGGCGCACCGGACAGGGTGCCGGCCGGGAAGGTGGCCCGCAGGACGTCCATCGGCCCCAGGGACGGCTTGATGCGCCCGGTCACGTTGGAGACGATATGCATGACGTGCGAATAGCGTTCGATGGTCATCTTATCGGTAAGTTCAACCGAGCCGGGCTGACTGATACGCCCCACATCGTTGCGCCCCAGATCGATCAGCATGACATGCTCGGCGATCTCCTTGGGGTCGGACAAAAGCTCCTGCTCAAGCGCGCGGTCTTCCTCTTCGCTGGCACCGCGATGGCGCGTGCCGGCGATCGGGCGCAGCGTGATCTCGTCGCGATCAAGTCGGGCCAGAATCTCGGGCGAGGCCCCAACGACATGATGATCATCGAGATTGAAAAAGAACATGTAGGGAGACGGATTGAGACTTCTAAGCGCGCGGTACAGATCCAGCGGCGGCGCCTGATAGGCGATGGTCATGCGCTGGGAAGGCACGCACTGCATCAGATCACCGGCCGCGACATATTCGCGAATACGCGTCACGGCGTCCTTGTAACCCTGCTCGGAGAAACTGGCAAAGAAGTCGTCTTCGACCACCGCGTCCCGGCCGGTGCCGGGACTTGAAGTGGTAATCGGGGTATGACGAAGCTGATGCTCAAGCGTTGCCAGCCGCTCCCGGGCCTGCTCGAGTGCGTTGTCATTGGCCGGGTCGGCATGAACCAGCAGGGTCAGACGCCCCGAAAGGTTGTCAAAGACCACCAGCTCATCGGCCACCATCAGCAAAATATCCGGCACATCGATCGGGTCGGGCTTTTCAACCCCGCGCAGACGCGGCTCGATCAAACGGATGGTGTCATAGCCGAAATAGCCGACCAGCCCTCCGTCAAAGCGCATCGCCTCCGAGCTTTCGGGCGCCCGGAAACGCCGGCGAAACTGCTCGATCCACTCAAGCGGGTCGTCGACTTCGGTAGCGCCCTGCAGATAGTCATCCACGTAATGACGAACGGTAAACCCGCTGACCTCGATGCGCTCACGACACGGCAGGCCAATAATGGAGTAACGGCCCCACTTCTCACCGCCCGTGACCGATTCGAGCAGAAAGCTCCAGGGCGCATCGGCAAGCTTTAAATAGGTCGACAGCGGGGTTTCCAGATCGGCCAGTACCTCACGGGTGACCGGAATACGGTTGTAGCCTTCAGCGGCGAGTTCGGCAAAGCGCTCGGATGTCATCATGTCGCAGATTCCTGTAGAGAGAGAAACGGTAATACGGTGCAGGGGGCTGGTATCACCAGCGCCAGCGCTTGACGTTTCTCATCAGTCCGCAGGCCTTTGCATTGAGTGACATGAGTGTATCTCGCAAGCTGAAAATTCCTTCGCACGAAGGGGAAAAAAGGGCGAGCAGCGCGACCATGGCTCGTTTTCAACCCTAAACGAGTTCTCCAAGTGAATCAAGAAGATGGTCGGGGTTCAGTGCAGCAATGGGCTCGCCATGATTGTATCCGTAGGTGACCGCCAGACAGCGACAGCCAAAGGCTCTGGCCGCCTGCACATCACTGCGCGAATCACCAATCATCAAAACGCGTTGGGGCGCAACGTCCAGGGCCCGGGCGACATGTGAAAGCGGCGCCGGATCCGGCTTTTTTTGGGGCAGTGAATCTCCGCCCAGTTTATGGGAGAAAACCCCCTCAAGCCCCATGGCTTCCAGAATGGGCTCTATAAAGCGTGACGGCTTGTTGGTGACCAGCGCCTGAGGAATACCACGCGCATGCTGGGCCTTGAGACACTCGACAACGCCCGGGTAGCAACACGTCCGTAATACCGGGTGGCGCGCATAGGAATCCATGAAAAGCGCCAGAGCCTCGTCGACCTGTTCGCTGCCAGGCCCGTCGGCGCCGAAAGCGCCGGCGTGCTCCAGCGCCCGCTCGACCAGCCGCCGTGAGCCGTTGCCGACCCAGTCACGCACCCGGTCAACGCCAACCGGCGCGAGATTCATGGTCTGCAGCATATCATCCACGGCCAGCGCCAGATCCGGCGCCGAGTCGATCAGGGTGCCGTCGAGGTCGTAGATAATCAGATCAATACCGTTAAGCGCATCGTGCATTTTCAGGCCATCACTGCGGGTGAATTCAGGTCATGATGACCCCATATAAAGGTGAGCAGGCCGGACATTGCCGGGAGCAAACGCACCGTCGTAGTGTCAGAAGTATCGATGCCGAAGACCGGCCTGTCACGGTCATTTGTGACCGAAAGCCTTCAGGCCGTGGTCCGCTGTGCGGGCCACCGCCTGAATGTTTTCCCTTTCACTTTTCTTATGGAGCAGTCTATGGCGATCCCTCGCATTGTGGTGGTCGGTGGCGGCGCCGGCGGTCTTGAGCTGGTCACCCGCCTAGGGCGCAAACTGGGCAAGTCCAACAAGGCCGAAATTGTTCTGGTCGATCGCAACCCCACCCATATCTGGAAACCGCTGCTGCACGAGGTGGCCGTCGGGGTGATGGACTCAAGCCTTGATGAAGTGTCCTATCAGGGACATTCATCCAACGCAGGCTACCGCTACCAGATCGGCACGCTGTGCGGTCTGGACCGGGAACACCGCCAGATCCGTCTGGACGCGATTCACGACGACAAAAATCGTGTCGTTTTGCCCGAGCGACGCCTGGATTATGACTATCTGGTGCTCTCGGTGGGCAGCGTCTCCAACGACTTCGGGACGCCGGGGGTGGCGGATCACTGCTATTTCCTGGACAGCGTCAAACAGGCAGAAGCCTTTCGCAAGCAGATGCTCAATACCTTCCTGCGCTGCAGCAACCGTGAAGAAGCCGGCAAATCCGGCATGTCGGTGGCCATCGTGGGCGGCGGCGCCACGGGCGTGGAGCTTTCAGCCGAGCTTCTCAATGCCACGCAGATGCTTCACGGCTATGGCTTTAGCCGTATCAGCCGTCAGCAGCTCAAGATCCATCTGCTGGAAGCCGCTCCGCGGGTACTGCCCGCCCTGCCCGAACGCATCAGCCAGTCGGTGCACCGTGAGCTTGAACGACTCGGCGTCGAGATTCATACCGACACCCGAGTGACCCAGGCCGACGAGAACGGGTTCGAGATTGCCGATGGGTCACGCATTGATGCCGACCTGACCGTCTGGGCGGCCGGTGTCCGCGGCCCCTCTATACTGTCCGAACTGGGGCTTTCCACCCAGCGCAACCATCAGGTCATCGTTCAGCAGACCATGCAGAGCGTGGACGACGAGCGCATCTTCGCGCTGGGCGACTGCGCGGCCTGTCCGCAGCCGGGTGACAAGATGGTGCCGCCGCGAGCGCAGGCTGCTCACCAGCAGGCCAACACGCTTTATAAAAACCTGAAAGCGGCCATGGCCGGACGCGAGATGAAAGACTTTCACTACAAGGATATGGGCTCGCTGATTTCGCTGGCGCATTTTGACGCCGTGGGCAATCTCATGCGCGGAGCGTCTGCAAAGGGCGTGCTGGTCGAGGGCTGGATGGCCAAGATCTTTTACGCCTCGCTGTATCGTATGCACCAGGCCGCCATCCACGGCTATACGCGTACCGGCGTTCGTATGCTGGTCGACCGCATCAACACCATCATTCGACCGCGTCTCAAGCTGCACTGAGCGCCGTTCACACACCGCGTTTTTCATACCACCCGCTGCATCTCCGGGGCCGCCAACAGCGGCCCCCTTTTTTTGCAGGCTCGCCCTGCCTGCTGCCTGTCCGCCGCCTTTATTTTTTGCACTTTCCAGACGCTCGGTTAAAGGCCCTGCGACCAAGGTCTGGTTTTCTACAGGGCTTTCGTATCGCAACCTGAACCGATATTGGGAACGATCCCAATACAAGTGCACAAGGTTGGCAAACAGGCAGCGACATGACAGCGTCCACACCCGGCCATCAATCAGAACCAGGCCACGCGCGTCGCCCGACCATTCACGACGTGGCGCGCGATGCCGGCATCTCCAAGACCAGTGTCTCTCGCTATTTTGGCCACGAGCGTGCCCTGCTGTCAGAGGCCATGGTTCAGCGCATCGAGGCCGCCATCGAGCGCCTCGGCTTTGCACCGGACCGCCTTGCCAGCGGCCTGCGCGGCCGCCGCACCGGACTGATTGGCATGGTCGTCGCCGATATCCGCAATCCCTATACCGTCGACATGCTTCATGGCGCTGAGCTTGCCTGTCGTGAGCACGGCTATTCGCTGCTGGTCTGCAATACCGACAACAGCGACCAGCTCGAACGGCGCCACCTGGAAGTGCTGCACGGCTATAGCATTGAAGGTCTGGTGGTCAATACCCGGGGGCGCAACGTGGCATCGCTGGCCGCCCGTCGTGAGGCAGGCCTGCCCATGGTGCTGGTGGATCGCCATATCGACGGGCTCGACTGTGACATGGTGGGCCTTGATAACGAACAGGCCGTGACGCTGGGCGTATCGCACCTGCGGGATCAAAGGTATCAGCGCCTTTTAATGATCACCGAGCCAACCGATGGAATCAGCTCTCGAAAGGCCCGCGTTGAAGTATTTCGCCATCAGGCGCACGCCGCTGGGCTGAGCGCGGAAGTTCAGCAAAGCCCCCAGGAGAGTATCGATCCGGACTGGCTGGCCGATACTCTGATGCAGTGGCTCAGGGCCGGTGATCGCCCGGGCGCCATTGTCTGTGCCAACGGCGTGATCACCCTGGCCGTCTGTCATGCCCTATTGGCACTGCTGGAAACGCCATTTGAGCAGGTTGGTGTGCTGGGGATCGACGAGCTGTCGTGGTGCGCTCTGGTGGGTCCGGGCATTACCACCGTGGCCCAGCCGGTCGACGATATCGGCTATGGCGCCATCACGACCCTGTTGAATCGTATCAGGGGCGCACCGGGCAAAGGGGAAATCACGACCTACGCCGCGCGTTTGCATGCGCGCGGCTCCACTACACTGAAAACGACATGAGCATTTTCCATACTGTAAGGCATGACGCCACGGCGGCCATCCTTTCCGGAGCCGCTTCCAGACCAGGTGACGCAAGGAGTTTTCCATGGGACCGGTAATGATCTGTACTTCTGCCTTTGGCGCCGATCTGGTCAGGCAACTGGGTCAGGCTGGCGTTCTTGAACACATCAGGGATGCCGGCGCACAGGGGGTCGAAATTCGCGAAGAGCTTTTGAGTGATCGCGACATGCCGCTGAGCCGGCTACGCGAGGCCATCGAACAGGCCTCACTGACCTGCGTCTACTCCGCGGCCACGGCGCTGTTTGATGAGCGAAGCCATCTCAACACTGCCGAGATGCATCAGGCACTGGCGCGGGCCGATGAGCTGGGCGCGCAATGGGTCAAGGTTGGCCTGGGCCAGCTGTGCGCCGAGTGTATTGACGACGGCGCTGCCGCCCTCAAGGCGGCACTGGTCGATCAGACGATGCCGATACTGATCGAAAACGACCAGACCTCCTGCGGCGGCGATCCGCTGATTCATGCCGCCCTGCATCGAGCGCTCGGATCCTCGTTGATTGGTACGACCCTGGACCTGGGCAATGGGTACTGGACGGATCACGATCTTTCACAGGCCGCCAGCCGACTGGGGGCACAGGTGCGTTACGTGCACTGCAAGGCCGTTACCCACGTGGAGGGCCATCCCGAAGCCTGTCCGCCAAATGACGCTGCGCGCGCGCACTGGTCCGCGCTCTGGCACCACTTCCCGACCGAGGTGCCTCGTGCCATCGAGTTCCCGCTGGATCATGACAATGTCAGTGCCACCGCACGTCATGTCGAACAGCTGACGTCGCTGGCCTGACCCACGCATGGCCAAAACGCCACGCACACGCAGTGGCATGACACATCGATAAAGACGGCCGATCCTGGCCGTCCCTGCATTTCCACATCCGCATCTACATATACATCAGGAGAAATCATGTCCTCGAAGAAAACGGTCATTGTGTATCAACGCGCGCTGAAGCCTGACCTGCGCGAAAAGCTGGAACGTGAATACAACGTGCTGGATTTTTCCCGGACTCCGAACCTGACGCAGGACGCCGAGTTCAAAAAGGCACTGTCTCAGGCCCATGCCCTGATCGGCTCAAGTGTGACCCTCCCCGCCGAGCTATTGGATCAGGCGCCCCACCTTGAGGTGGTGTCGAGCATTTCGGTGGGCGTGGACAACTACGACATCGATTATCTCAGCAAGCGGGGCGTTGTGCTTTGCCACACGCCGGATGTGCTGACCGAGACCACCGCCGATACGGCCTTTTTACTGATCCTGGCCAGCGCCCGCCGCGCAGTTGAAATGGCTGAGATGGTGAGAAAGGGAGAATGGACCGGCGGGATCGCCGAGCCTCATTTCGGCGTGGATGTTCAGGGCAAGAAACTCGGCATTATCGGCATGGGTCGTATCGGGGCCGCCATTGCCCGTCGCGGCAAGTTCGGCTTCAACATGTCGGTGAGCTATCACAATCGCTCGCGCCACGAGGATTTTGAACGCGAGCTGGGCGCTGACTGGAAGGCGCTCGACGACCTGCTGCGCGATTCGGACTTTGTCTGCGTGACCGTGCCGCTTTCTGATGCTACGCGCCACATGTTTGGCAAGCGCGAGTTCGAACTGATGGGCGAAAACACCATCTTCGTCAACATCGCACGCGGCGGTGTGGTGGACGAGCCGGCAATGATCGAGGCGCTTCAAAACGGCACCATTCGCGCCGCGGGGCTGGATGTGTTTGACACCGAACCCCTGCCCGGTGATTCACCACTGGCACACATGGACAATGTCGTGGCGCTGCCGCATATCGGCTCGGCCACGCATGAAACCCGCTACGCTATGGCAGAGCTCGCCGTGGACAATGCCCTGGCGGTGCTCAGGGGAGAAAAGCCGCGGGCGCCGTATAACTGGGACGCACTCGACCGCTGAGCGTCACCGGGGCTGCTGCCTGAAGGCATGGCGGCACCGGGCACAAAAAAATCGCCGGCCATCAGGCCGGCGATTTTATGAAACGCTTTCACGAGGAGAAGACTCCTCAGTCGTGATCACGCCGACATCAGCGGTCCCGGGTTTTTCAGATACTCTTCACGGATCTTTTTGGCGGACCAGTAGGTCAGTGCGCCGATCAAATCGGTGGGGTTGGCCTGAAAGTTCTGCGGGAAGGCATTGCCGCCGGGAACGAAGACGTTGTGGACGTCCCAGCTCTGCAGGTAGCGGTTGATCGCCGAGGTGCTCGGATCGGTACCCATTACTGCACCGCCCACGTTGTGGGTCGAGACATAGCTGGTCACCTTGAAGTGCGAGCCTTCGAGGTTGAAGCTTTCGTCGCGGTAGTCCGGCTTGAGCACATCGGCGATTTCGCGCAGACGGTCACGCATGAAGGCCGACAGGCGGTGTTCGTTCTGCTTCCAGTCAAACGTCATGCGCAGAAGCGGCATGCCGTAGGGGTCCTTCCAGGTGGGATCAAGATCCAGCATGTTGGAACGATACGACATGACGCTGCCGGTCATCGACAGTTTCATGTGATGACCGTAACGCTGCTGCAGTGCGTCCTTGTAGCCCTGCCCCCACTTCGGTGCGCTCTTGGGCAGCGGCGTCTTGATCGGCGTGCCGCTGGCCTGCGACGAGTGCATCTTGGCCCCGCCAATGAAGCCGTACGGGGCGCTGTCGAAGTTGCCGGGCGAGAAGTCATTGAACATGCGCCCGGTCGCACCCGCGGTGGCAAACGGGTTGAATTCGATGTCATCGAAATACATGTGAATGCCGCCGCCGATTTGGTAGGCATAGTTCCGCCCGACGGTGCCGGTGCGAGCAACCGGGTCATACGGCTTGCCAATGCCGGAGTTGAGCATCAGGCGCACGTTATTGAGCGAGTAGGAGGCCAGAATGACCATGTCCGCCGGCTGGAAGACTTCCTCGCCGTGCTCGTCGATGTAGGTCACGCCGGTGGCGGTCTTGCCATCCTGAGCCAGTTCAACACGCGTCACGTTGGCGTTGGTGCGGTAGGCAAAATTGCTGCGCTGCTTCAGGGCATTGAGAATGCAGGTCTGCGGCGAAGCCTTGGAATAGTTCAGACAGCCGTAGCGTGAGCAGAAACCGCAGTAGTTGCACGGCCCGAGCTGCATGCCGTACGGGTTGGTCCAGGCCTCTGAAACATTGGCCGACGGGTTGGGGAACGGATGATACCCCAGCTGGCGTGCGGCCTTGTCAAACATCTCGGTGTTCTGAGTGTCCTGCAGCGCCGGCAGCGGGTAGGGCTCGCTGCGCGGACCTTCGAAGGGATCGCCGCCTTCCTGGATCTCGCCGTTGAGGTTGCCGGTGGTGCCGGACTGACCGCAGACCTTCTCAAAGAAGGTGAAATGCGGTTCCAGCTCGTCCCACGTCACACCGAAATCCTGAATCTGCATGTCGTCCTGCAGCACGCCCTTGCCAAAGGCCTGGTCGGCAAAACTTTTCAGCTGCAGATCGGTCGGGGTTGGGCGAATCAGGACGCCGGTCCAGTGCGCACCGGCGCCGCCGACGCCATCACCGGGCAAAAAGGCGCCCAGCTTGCGCTGCGGCAGCGCGCGCTCTTCAAGATCACGACGGATCGTGACGGCCGCCTGCTTCGGCTTTTGCATCATGGTATGGCGAATACCGTATTCGAGCTCATCCGCCGGCTTCGGGTAAGCGAAGTCCTCGTTGGTACGATCGGCGCCGCGCTCCAGCGCCAGCACGTTGAGGCCCGCCTCGGTAAGTTCCATCCCCATGATGGAACCGGTCCAGCCGAGACCGACGATGACCGCATCGACACGCGGTTGTTGCTTAGCCATGTACTGTTAGCTCCTGAAATCCTGTCACGCGCCTCAAGGCGCGTCATCAGGCCGCCGCGCGGGCGACCTGTCATGTCATTGGGTATCACGGTCTTCGTGATTGAGACTGCCGTTGGCATCGGGCGCACGGTTGAGTGCCGATGGCTTGAGCGTCTTTCGAACCTTGTCGACCTGATCCGCCGTGACCGCATCACCGTCGTTGCCCCACGCACCGCGTACAAAGGTGGCAAGGGTGGCCACTTCGTCATCCGACAGGCGCCAGCCAAAGCCCGGCATGGGCAGCTGCGCCGGAATGGCCGGCGTCGCAGGCGGGGTCGCACCGGCAAGGATCGTGTGAATCAGACCGGTCGGGTTGTCAGCGTTGGCCAGCGAATTGCCATCAATGGCCGGGAAAACGCGTTCGGCGCCCTTGCCGTCATTGAGGTGACAGGCCGAGCAGTTATCGAGATAAAGGCGTTCGCCGTCGCTCAGATCCTTGGCCGCGGTCAGATGAGCGGCTGTTTTCTCGCTCGCCTCGCGGCGCTGATCGGAGGTAGTCGCCTTCTCGCCTGCCGGATTGGCGGGCAGGGACTTGAGGTACAGGGCAATGCCGGTCAGGTCCTCGTCGGTCAGATGCGAGGTACTGTGTGCCACGACCGAGGTCATCTCGCCGCCAACGGTGGCATGAACGTTGCGACCGGTTTTCAGATACTCGGCAATCTCGGGAGCGCTCCAGCCTTCGATGCCCTGACCATCGCCGCCGTCACCGCCGCGAAGCGACGGCGCCCACCAGTCGTTGAGGTCAGCACCTGACAGATAGCTGTCACTGCCGTCATCCAGCGCCTTTTCCTGCTGAGCGAAGCCACGCGGCGTATGGCAGCTGCCGCAGTGGCCGAGGCCTTCAACCAGATAGCGCCCGCGCTCGATTTTGGCATCGGCACTGGTGTCGGGTGTGAACGTGTCAGCGTCGGCGAACAGCCAGTTCCAGGCCGTGATGCCCCAGCGCTGATTGAACGGGAAGCTCAGATCGGTTTCCGGCGCGTTGTCGGCCACCGGCGCCACCCCTTCCATGAAGTAGGTATAGAGCGCATGGACGTCGTTATCGGTCAATCTGGCGTAGGACGGATACGGCATCGCCGGATACAGATTGGCGCCATCGGCGCGCTTGCCATCACGTAGTGCAGCAGCGAATTCGGCTTCGGTGTAATTACCGATGCCGTGTTCCTTGTCAGGCGTGATATTGGTCGAGTAGATCGTGCCAAACGGGCTTTCGATCGCCAGCCCGCCGGCAAAGGACTTGCCGTCTTCGGTCGTGTGGCAGGCCACGCAGTCACCGGCGCGAGCCAGATAGGCGCCACGTTCAATGGTGTCGTCATCGGCGCTGAAGGCCTGAGTGGCCATCAGCAGGGTGCCTCCCGCGATAAGCGGAAGCAGATATCTTGCAGTCACGTTAGTGTTCCTTGTTCTGACGGGATTGGAGGCGAGCGCAGGGCGCTCAGGCTCAGCCCCGTTCTCCGGTCAGACTGACAGGCCCCAGCGGGTAGTCGACGTTGTGCTGATCGACCCAGTCGCGATAGCTGGCGCGCGCGCCCGGGAATCCGACCATTTTCCATGCGGCCATGTGCTTGTTGCCGCCATGGATAGGGTCAGCCAGATAACCTTCCTTGGTGTTTTCCAGAAGGCTTGCGAAAAACTCGGAGGCTTCGAGTTTTTGGCTCTCGCCGAGCGTGGCAAAGTCGATATCGTTGGCTTCCAGCGCCTTGAGCACTGTATCCCGGGTATCGTTGTCGAGTGCCTCGAACCGCTTGCCGTACTGTTGCTGGCAGTACGCTTGCGTCATCGCGATGCCCTTTTGATAGACATCACGCGGGGTATAAGGGTACTGAAAACCGAGATCCGGAGACCCGTCGAGCACAAACGGTCCCTGCATGTACCAGCGTTCGGCATGCCCATAGGGAGAGTCCATCTGGCGGTCGATGAACACCGGTACATTGGTATCAAGCGCACCCGGGCCCTTGCCTTCGGATTCGCCGGGGATCAGCCGATCACAGGCGGCGAGCAGGAAGGACCACTCTTCGTCGCTGAAGAAAGCGGGCTGATAGTCGCTCAGGTTGGGGGCCGGTTCGGCGGCCTGGGCGGTCAGCGTTACGCCGCTGCCAAGGGTAATGGCGGGGATCATCGTCAGCGAACCACGAAGAAAATCGCGGCGCTGCCTGTTCTTTATCCGGGAAGACATGTCAGGTTCCTACAGGGATTTTTGTCACAATGACGATCTTGAGCGTCAGGCCCTTTTTTTAAGCGCTTTTACGGGCCATGTCCGACCTGAGGCCGGATGTGGTGTTCTGCCGCAGCGCGCGGCACAGTATCATTAATACGACAATAGTTTAAGTTTCGTTTCAACTATGGGGTCGAGCAAAGGCGTTACGGGTCTACTGACAAGCGGGAAAAGGGATTCAAAAACAGAAGGTTGCTGATCCTTTATTCAGCAGGAAGCCGGCCGGTGTCGATAATGGCCAGACGCTGGCGGCGGGAAAGCTTCTTGACGCGACGCTCAAGACTGAGCGCCCTGCCCTGATCTCCGACCGGGCAGGAAAAACGCAGACGCAAAGGCCCCTTGCCGCGAAGGGATCTGGCGCAGCGGGCACCACTGGATTGATGCTCGTTAAAACGGCGTGCCACGTCCGTGGTCACGCCGGTATAAAGATGCCCCAGCCGATTTTCAATGATGTAAAGCGACCAGACCACAGAGACTGTCTCGCCCTCAATCTCAGCCTGACAGACCATCCAGCGGTTCCCTGAAAGCACGCAGGATCGAGTCATAGCGGTTGGGATCGCTCTCATTGCGCCTGGAAAAGATGGAAGAACCGGAAACGAAGGTATCCGCGCCGGCCGCGGCGATTTCGCCAATGTTGTCGGCATTGATGCCGCCATCGACTTCAAGGCGAATGGGCTTGCCGGTGGCATCGATCATGGCACGCGCCAGTCGCAGCTTGTCCATCATTGCCGGAATAAAGGACTGCCCGCCAAAGCCCGGGTTGACCGTCATCACCAGCAGCATCGAGATCTTGTCCAGCACATGATCGAGCGTGGAAAGCGGCGTCGCCGGATTCAGCGCAAGCCCGGCGGTGGCGCCGCCATCAATGATCAGCTGCAGGGAGCGGTCGACATGGAGGCTGGCTTCGGGATGAAAGGTGATGTGATTGGCACCGGCATCGAGAAAGGCACGAATCAGGTCATCTACCGGCGACACCATCAGGTGCACATCGATCTCTGCCGTGACGCCATAATTGCGCAGCGCATGGCAGATGGCCGGGCCAAAGCTCAGATTGGGCACATAGTGGTTGTCCATGACATCGAAGTGAATCGTGTCGGCGCCGCTGGCCAGTACGTCGTCCACTTCCTGCCCCAGACGAGCGAAATCTGCCGACAGAATGGAGGGCGCAATCCTGAAGGGTTGTTGCACTATAAATACCTCATCAAACAAATTCGATATGGATCAGCGTACACCGCGATCGCGCATGGTAACAGGGTCACTCCAGGGGAGTGTAAAAGGCGTGGCATAAAAAAGGGCCGCGTCATCGCGGCCCCTGATCAAGGCGCTGAAAAATCAGTTTTCACACTCGTAGCGTTTGACCGCATCAAGCGCCTCTTCCTCGGTCTCGTACTCGCTGAGCAGGGTATCCGTATCAGGATTGACGCCACGAACTTCATAGACGGTCTTGCCGCCACCCTTGTCGACCTTCTTGACACAGGCAGTGCGGGGAGTAGGCGTTTGATCAGGCATGGCAGTAACCTCTGAATGAACGTGCAGCCATCACTATAGTGCATGTATGCCGGGAAGCGAGTGTCGGTCACAACGGCGCGCCTTCCGGCAGCCGTGCCTATGTTTTATGCTGGTCATACTGCATGAAACCTTACTAATTCAACAACACCAACAATTCGAAAAGGGAACTCAAATGCCTGCAAGAACGTCCTCCACACTGGCCGGTCTGCTGTGCCTGCTGGTGATGCTGTCGCCGCTGGCCGCCAGCGCACAGCCCCCCATCATTGAAGGTGAGCGCTTTCATGGCGAGCCCGGCGAACATGCCATGGTCGTGACCAGCCATACGCTGGCCAGTCAGGCCGGACGCGATATTTTGCGCCAGGGTGGCAACGCCGTGGATGCCGCCGTGGCCATCGGCTTCGCGCTGGCCGTGGTGCAGCCACGCTCGGGCAATATCGGCGGCGGCGGCTTCATGGTGATCTCCGATGAGAAAAGCGGCGAGGTGACCTCGATCGACTATCGGGAAACCGCGCCGGCCGGGGCCTTTGAAACCATGTTCCAGGATGATCAGGGCAACGTCATCGAAGAGGCGTCGCGCCATTCGGCCAATGCCTCGGGCGTGCCCGGCACGGTCGCCGGCATGGCGATGGCGCTCAAGCGGTATGGGTCCATGTCACTTGACCGGGTCATGGCCCCTGCCATTCGACTGGCGCGCGATGGCTTTGCCATTCCTCAGCGCTTTGCCGATGGCCTCAACGACAGCCGTGAGCAGCTGGAAAAGGATGACGGCACGCGCCGCTTGTTCTACAAGGCCGATGGCAGCGCCTGGCGCGCCGGAGAAGTGTTTCGACAGCCCGAGCTGGCCGCCACGCTGACGCGCATTGCTCAAAACGGGCCGCGCGAGTTTTATGAAGGGGAAACGGCCGACCACTTGATCAATACCATCAAGGCCCACGACGGCATCATGACCCTGGAAGATCTCAAGGGGTATCGGGCCGTCGAGCGGGCACCGGTTCATGGTTCCTATAGAGGATACGACATCTATGCAATGGCACCGCCCTCCTCCGGCGGCGTCCACATCGTGCAGATTCTCAACATGCTGGAACACGATGACCTGACGGCCATGGGCTTTGGCTCTGCCGCCACCATGCATCTCATGAGCGAGGCAATGCGCCGCGCCTATGCCGATCGATCAAAATACCTGGGCGACCCGGATTTCTTTGACGTGCCGGTCAGGGCGCTGACCTCCACGGACTACGCCCGCGCGCTTCGCGCGCAGATCTCTCCAGACCGGGCAACACCTTCTGACGCCATCGGCCCGGGCAACCTCACCCCCTACGAGTCCAACGAAACCACGCACTACTCGGTCGCCGACGACTCGGGACTGGCCGTATCCAACACCTACACGCTCAATTTCAGCTACGGCTCCGGCATCGCCGTGCCCGAGGCGGGCTTTTTGCTCAACAACGAAATGGATGACTTTTCGGCCAAGCCCGGCGTGCCCAATGCCTTTGGCCTGATCGGTGGCGAGGCCAACGCCGTGGCGCCCGGCAAGCGGATGCTCTCCTCCATGACGCCAACCATCGTCAAGCATGAGGGCAAAAACTTTCTGATCACCGGCAGCCCCGGGGGTTCACGCATCATCACCACCACGCTTGAGGTGATCAGCAACGTGATCGATCACGGCATGAACATTCAGTCGGCCGTCAGCGCCCCACGCTTTCATGATCAGTGGCTCCCCGATGAGGTCCGCGTTGAAGACGGTTTCAGCCCGGACACCCTTCGCCTTCTGGAAGGCATGGGGCATCACGTGGTCCAGAAATCTGCCATGGGCGCCAGCCAGTCGATTCTGATCAACAAGGATGGCTTCCACGGGGGCGCCGATCCACGTCGGGAAACGTCCTCGGCCATCGGTCTTTAGGATTGCATGAGAGAAAGCGCCTGGCGCTTTCTCTCGTTTAATCCATAGCTCAGGCTTAAAGAACAAAATGGCATAACCAAGCCAATTGTCATTCCCACGAGTTTTGTTTAGCCTTCCTTCAAGGATTCGCCGCCAGGG
Source organism: Kushneria sp. Sum13 (assembly GCF_052692355.1). Lineage (NCBI taxonomy): Bacteria > Pseudomonadati > Pseudomonadota > Gammaproteobacteria > Oceanospirillales > Halomonadaceae > Kushneria > Kushneria sp. Sum13. The sequence continues at coordinate 1,210,394 of NZ_CP199847.1, read as the reverse complement.
CATCCTGTCGATAAAAAACCTGCCGATCAGATGCCGGGGAACACGATATGTCCGTACGCTCGACCCTTTTACGTCGCGTTGTGGCGACCGCTGCGCTGAGCATGGCGCTTGGCAGCACGCCGGCCTTCAGTGCCGACCGCGAACTGCTCAATGCCTCCTACGATATTGCGCGTGAACTGTTTGCCGAACTCAACCCGCAGTTCATTGCGCAGTGGCAGAAAGAACACAATGAGTCGGTCGAGATCAAGCAGACCCATGCAGGCTCCTCGACTCAGGCGCGGGCCATCCTGCAGGGGCTGCGGGCTGATGTCGTGACCTTTAACCAGGTCACCGATGTGGATGTTCTGGCCCAGAAGGGTCAACTGATTCCTGCTGACTGGCAGTCGCGACTGCCCAACTACAGCTCGCCCTACTACTCGACCATGGCCTTTCTGGTCAGAAAGGGAAATCCGAAAAATATCCATGGCTGGGCAGATCTGGCCGGCGATGATGTCGCGCTGGTCTTCCCCAACCCCAAGACCTCAGGCAACGGGCGCTATACCTATCTGGCGGCCTGGGCGGCGAGCAATCACGACAACGGCGATGATGAGGCCGCCACCCGTGACTACATGAAGAAGATGCTGGGCAATGTCGAGGTCTTTGATACCGGAGGCCGTGGTGCCACGACCACCTTTGCCGAGCGTGGCATCGGCGATGTGTTGATCACGTTCGAGTCGGAAGCCAACAATATTCGCAATCAGTACGGCCCGGACGACTACGAGGTCGTGGTGCCGCCGGTGGACATCATGGCCGAATTCCCGGTGACCTGGGTGGACAAGAACGTCGAGCGCAACGGCACCGAGGATCTGGCCAAAGGCTATCTGGAGTATCTGTATTCGCCTGAAGCACAGCGCACGCTGGCGCAGTACTACTACCGCGTCAACGATGACGAGATCAGCGACGAGTTTGCCGAGCGCTTCCCGCAGACCACGCTGCTGCGCATCGAGGACGCCTTCGGCAGCTGGGAAAATGTGATGCAGACACATTTTGCCAGTGGCGGTGAACTCGACCAGTTGCAGCGGCGTTAATGAGCGCCCGCGCCGCCCGGGTCCTGCCGGGCTTTTCGCTCTCGCTGGGCGTGACCCTGCTGTTTGTGTCGCTGATTCTTTTGCTGCCGATGACCAGCCTCATCGGCCAGCTCTCGACACTGTCATGGTCACAGTACTGGGCGGCCATTACCGACCCGCGACTGATCGCAAGCTATCGGGTCACGATTGGGGCTGCACTGGCCGCATCACTTTTTAATGCACTGTTCGGGCTTTTGATGGCCTGGGTGCTGGCACGCTATACGTTTCCCGGCAAGCGTATTCTGGATGCGCTGATGGATCTGCCCTTTGCCCTGCCCACAGCGGTGGCCGGCATTACGCTGGCCACACTTTATTCACGCAATGGCGCCGTAGGCAGTTTGCTCGCGCCGCTGGGCATCGAGGTGGCCTATACCTGGCTCGGGATTGCGCTGGCCATGGCGTTCACCAGCGTGCCCTTTGTCGTACGCACCGTTCAGCCGGTGCTCGAGGATCTGCCCGGGCAGGCCGATGAAGCGGCCCTGACCCTGGGCGCCAGCAACCTGTACGCGTTTCGGCGGGTCATCCTGCCGCATATCTGGCCGGCCGTGGTCACCGGCACCGGGCTCTCCTTTGCCAGATCACTGGGCGAGTTCGGCGCGGTCATCTTTATTGCCGGCAACATGCCCTATCGCACCGAAGTGGTCTCTCTGATGATGGCCACGCGCCTTGAGGAGTATGACTACGCCGGCGCCGCCGCCATTGCCTCGCTGGTGATGCTGGTATCACTGCTGCTGCTGTTGGCCATCAATCTCTGGCAGGGACGTTTCTATCGCCGCCTGCATGGCGGGAGACACTGACATGAAGCGTATTGGCGATGGTGCTGCCACACGTATTGGACTGATTGCACTTGCCGTCATCATGACCACCCTGTTTCTGGTGATTCCGCTGGCCGGCATTTTCTATCAGGCCTTTGCCGAAGGCATGGCACCGTTCTGGCAGAACCTGACCAGCACCTTTACCCGGGAGGCGATCGGCCTGACGCTGTTGATCGCGCTTTTGACCGTGCCGATCAATCTGGTCTTTGGCATTTTTCTGGCCTGGCTGGTGACCCGGTTTACCTTTCCGGGTCGACGCCTGCTGCAGACGCTGATCGACATTCCCTTCGCCGTCTCCCCGGTCGTGGCCGGCCTACTCTATCTGCTGCTGTACGGCCGCACCGGCTGGCTGGGCAGCATTCTTTCCGAGCAGGACGTGCAGCTGATGTTTGCCTGGCCCGGCATGGTGCTGGTGACCGTATTTGTCACCTGTCCGTTCGTGGCACGGGAGCTGATCCCGCTGATGCAGGCTCAGGGCAGCGCCGAGGAAGAAGCCGGTGTGACGCTGGGGGCTGGGGGCTGGACACTGTTTCGACGTATTACCCTGCCCAACATCCGCTGGGCGCTGGTCTATGGCGTCATCCTGACCAATGCCCGCGCCATCGGCGAGTTCGGCGCCGTCTCCGTGGTTTCGGGCAGCATTCGCGGTGAGACCATCAACCTGCCGCTGCAGGTCGAGCTTTTGTATCAGGATTACAACACGGTGGGTGCCTTCACCAGTGCCGCACTTCTGGCGGCTATTGCCATTGTGACGCTGATGATCAAGGCCGTGCTTGAGTGGCATACCCATCGTCGGGAGAAAACAGCATGAGCATTACCGTAAGCGATGTCTCCAGACGCTTTGGCAGTACAACGGCGCTGCATCCGTTGTCGCTGGAGATCAAAAAGGGGGAGATGGTCGGACTGCTGGGGCCGTCGGGCTCGGGCAAGACCACGCTTTTGCGCATCATTGCAGGTCTTGAAGCCCCTGACAGCGGCTCGATCCACTTTGGTGATCGCGATGTGACCCGGGTCCATGTCCGAAAGCGCCGGGTAGGGTTTGTCTTTCAGCACTACGCGCTTTTTCGCCACATGAGCGTGTTTGAAAACGTGGCCTTCGGGCTACGAGCGCGGCCGGCCGGCGAGCGCCCTTCCAACGCCGAGATTCGCGACCGCGTACAGCACCTGCTCGAGCGCGTTCGTCTGGACACTCTGGCCAAACGCCTGCCGGCTCAGCTTTCCGGTGGTCAGCAGCAGCGAGTGGCGCTGGCGCGCGCGCTGGCCGTCGAACCCGAGGTGCTGCTGCTGGATGAGCCCTTCGGTGCGCTGGATGCCAAGGTGCGACTAGAGCTGCGTCGCTGGCTCAGGCATCTACACGAAGAGTTCGGCTTTACCAGCGTGTTTGTGACCCATGATCAGGAAGAGGCGCTTGAGCTGTCTGATCGGGTAGTGGTCATGAGCAACGGGCGCATCGAGCAGATCGACACGCCACAGGCGCTCTATCGGGCCCCGGCCAATCGCTTCGTGTTTTCGTTTCTGGGGGAGACCAACCGCTTTGGCGGCGAGTACCAGAACGGGCGGCTGCAGCAGGGAGAGGCATGGATTGCCATGGAGCGCTCAAACATCGCACCCGATGAGGTGCTGCTGCGCCCTCACGAGTTGATGCTGACCACGGCGCCGGATGCCCGCGCGCATCTGCCGGTCAGGGTCGATGCGGTGTCCCCGGTGGGCAGTGACGTTCGCGTCGAACTGACGGCCGACTGGATGGACACCCCCTGGCTTGCCAGCATCACGCACCACGACTTCGATCGCCTGCAGCCGGAACGCGGCACCGAGCTTTATGTCATTCCTTCGCGCTGGCACCAGTTCGCACCGGAAACGCCCTGACGCACCGAGCGCATGTCAGTCGTGCCATAAAGGCCGGCAACCATGCGCTCGAGTGACAAAGCATCAACAGGACAGCGGCGCCCTGCGGCGCAATCGCCAGACGATATCGGTCATGTCCCGCTCGTCGCGCCGCTCTTCCAGTTTTTCCAGCACAAAGTTGGGGGCAAAAAGCTGATGCACTTCGTCATCGGTGACCACATGGGGTGGCCCCTGATCACGCCGCTCATCGCGCTCCAGCGAGATCAAAAGTCCTTCCACATTCGGCCTGCACAGCTCGGCCAGCTTAAGTGCATAGCGCTGACGGGCGGCCGGTGGCAGTGCAATCAGCGCGGCCCGATCGTAAAAGGCGTCGATCTCGTCACTCAGGCCGGCTTCCAGATGAAAGAAGTTGCCCACATCGAAGGTGACAGCGGCGCGACCGACTTGTGCAGGACTGTCGAAACGATCGAAATTCGTGCGTGACGCGGCCGGTGGCAGCGCCTCCTCCTGCGCCTCGAACCAGCCTCTGACGGCCTCCTCCACCAGCTCGACGCCGAGTACGCCATGCCCCTGACGTGCCAGCCAGCCAATATCACCGCTTTTGCCGCACAGCGGCAGCAGCACGCGCGCGCCGGGTGACACGGCCAGCTGCGGCCAGTGGCGCGCCAGCAAAGGCTGGACGCTGTCGCTGTGAAAGCCGATGCGTCCTTCCCGCCAGCGCTCGAACCACTGCTGGTTGCCCTGTTCAGAAGAGGACGACACGATCAGAACCAGCGATCGCGCTTTTTACGGCGTCTTGGCAGATGCGGTACGAGCAGACCCAGGATCAGGCCGCCACCGGCCACGCTGCCGCCATAGACGAAGTAGCGCATCAACAGATCCTCGCGCTCGGTATCAAGCTTTGCCTGATACTCACGCATTTTGGACTGCGCCTGGGTGAGCTGGGCATTGAGATCGTCATTGCTGGTCTGAAGTTCGTTGACGCGCGCCTGACTGCTTTGCAGTGAGGTCTTCATGTCGGCGACGCGCTGGTTCCATTCATCGTCAATGCCTTCAAGGCGCTGCGTCAGGGTCTGAACGCGCTCCTGCATTTCCGGCACTTTTTCCTGCACGCTCTGCTGTGCCTGCAGGTCATCGTTGGGAATCCAGACACTATCGCCGCTTTCGGTGCGAATGCGGCTGTAGTCTCCCTGGGATTCGAGCAGCGTGACGCGCTGTCCGGCATCCACGGTCCCCACGATGCGATAACTGTCGGTGGGGCCACTTCGAACATAGGTCGATAGCGAATCACTGACCCAGCGGGCTTCTTCGGCGTGGGCGGTGCTGATACCGACACCCAGTAAAATACCGACGCAGAGTTTTCCAATTGTTTTCATGGTGGAGTCATTGGTTCGTCAAACATTGTCGTTACATCATGCTGCCTGAGCCGGGCGTCACCATTACCTGAACCCTGAAAAGGTCGTCCCTGATCCCAGAGACGGTCAATCATCCACAGTTTCTGTGGATAACCTACGGGACAACCTGATCACATAACGCACAAAGCGCCCGGCAGACAGGCCATGACACCATTTTGCTTAAAAAGTGTTCAGCTTGTGCCTTTACTCTTCACGAGGCGGCCAGTGCATGGCCCCCGGAAAGGCGGTGACGTTGCCTTCAGCCTTGACGGCTCTTGGCGTGCCTTCACGCTCGACTTCATCGATTCGAACAATGGCATTCATCGGCAGATAACTGCGCGAAACGCCTTCAAACGTGCGACGCAGCTTTTCAGCACCGGGGTCGACCACCACTTTCGAGTCATCGCCAAACACCACACCCTCGACTTCGATAAAGCCCCAGAGCTCGCTTTGAAAGATATCGCGTGCGTAGAGCTCCCAGAGCTCGCCCTGCTGCAGGAAACTGATTCTATAAAGGGGCCTTGCCGCCATGTACGCTCAATCCTCACTGTGTTGCGCCAGACCGATGGTCATTGCAGCCCCGTGCGGGCCCACAACAAGCGCGGAAGTCTATCATAGGCTTTTGCGCCAATGGCGCCTGTCGTGAACCTGCTCACGTGTTGATACACAAAGACCATTTTTCACTACACAAGCGCGTGCTGGCCTGTGCCGGTGCGCTTGCGTATAATTTCGCCATCCCATGTCGCTGTGCGACGATTCATGACATTTCTCTCGATGGTAGGGCGAATGCACGGCAGGTTTTGTGCCGTCATCGCTGCATCATCGTCTGACACCCATCTTTTTATGTGTACCCAAGGCCCATGACGAAGAAACTCTTCATCAAGACCCACGGCTGCCAGATGAACGAGTACGACTCGGCTCGCATGGCCGACCTGCTGGGCGAATCCCATCAGCTTGAACTGACAGACAACGAACACGAAGCGGATGTCATCCTGCTCAACACCTGCTCGATCCGCGAGAAGGCGCAGGAAAAGGTATTTCATCAGCTCGGCCGGTGGAAAAAGCTCAAGGCGGCCAACCCCAATCTGGTGATTGGTGTTGGCGGCTGCGTGGCCAGTCAGGAAGGCGACAACATTCAAAAACGGGCCCCGCATGTCGACATGGTGTTCGGCCCGCAGACCCTGCATCGCTTGCCGGACATGATGGACAACCGCAACGAAAGCGGAAATCTGATTTCGGTGGTGGATGTCACCTTCCCGGAAATCGAGAAATTCGACCGCCTGCCGGCTCCCACTTCCGATGGCGCATCGTCGTTCGTGTCGATCATGGAAGGCTGCTCGAAGTACTGCAGCTTCTGTGTGGTGCCCTACACCCGTGGCGAGGAGATTTCACGGCCGTTCGAGGACGTGCTCGATGAGGTCGTCCACCTGGCCGAACAGGGGGTGCGCGAGATCAATCTGCTGGGTCAGAACGTCAATGCCTATCGCGGCATCGATGACGACGGTGAAGAGATCGACCTGGCCGAAATGATCGCCGCCGTGGCGGCCGTGGACGGCATCGATCGCATCCGCTTTACGACCTCGCATCCGGTAGAGTTTACCGACAGCCTGATCGAAGCCTTCGGCGACATTCCGGAGCTGGTGAGCCATCTGCACCTGCCGGTACAGTCGGGCTCGGACACCATCCTCAAGGCGATGAAGCGTGGTCACGGTCGCGAGGAATACATCGCCAAGATGGAGCGCATTCGTGAAAAGCGCCCGGACATCAGCTTCTCATCGGATTTCATCATTGGCTTCCCCGGGGAAACCGAGCAGGACTTTCTGGACACGATGGACCTGATCGAGCGCATCGGCTTTGATCACTCCTTTTCGTTTGTCTACTCCAAACGCCCCGGCACACCGGCGTCCGACCTCCCTGATGACACCCCGGAACTGGTCAAGAAACAGCGCCTGAAAATTCTGCAGGATCGCATCACCCAGAATGCGATCGGCATTTCCCGGCGCATGGTGGGTACGACACAGCGCATTCTGGTCTCGGGCTTTTCACCCAAGGACCCCGGTGAGCTTTCAGGGCGCACCGAAAACAATCGCGTGGTCAACTTTCGCGCGGCCAATCCGATCGAGCTGATTGGATACTTCGTCGATGTTGAAATCGTGGAAGCCTTCCCCAATTCTCTCAGGGGTGAGCTGGTCTCTGCACAGAAATACTGATTCGACAGGCACGCTTTTGATGCCATGTCGCCTGTCCCGGACCGGCACGCCATCGCAGACACGTTATTGCGATGGCGTCTCTTTCTTTTCGATCGAGCAATTGGTGCTATTGTTCCCGTAAAGAATCAGATTCAGGCTGCCTTTCAACGACGCAACGACCGGACCCAACATTGACCCAGAAAACTGCCAACGCGCACCGTATTCTTCAGCTGTCGCTGGAACCCAATGACCCCATGCGGCTGGCCAATCTCAGCGGTCAGCAGGATGAACATCTTCACCTGATCGAACAGCGTCTCGAGGTCACGGTACGCAACCGCGGCAACGAGTTTCAGCTGGCCGGCAATGCCGCACGCGTCAAGGCGACCGCCAACGTGCTGGAACATCTGTACCGCGAGACCCAGACACAGACCCTGTCGCCGGAAACCGTGCATCTTTATCTGCAGGAATCGGGGCTTGAATCGATTGCCGAGGATGAAGACGACGACATGCCACGCGAGGGCGTCATCCTGCGTACCCCGCGCGCCGTCATCAAGCCGCGCGGGCAGAACCAGCAGCAGTATGTCGAGCACATTCGCAATTACGATATCAACTTCGGCATCGGCCCTGCGGGCACCGGCAAGACCTACCTGGCCGTTGCCGCTGCCGTGGAAGCGCTCAACCAGCAGGAGGTGCGCCGCATTCTCCTGGTGCGCCCGGCCGTTGAAGCCGGCGAGAAGCTGGGCTTTCTGCCAGGGGATCTGGCTCAGAAGATCGACCCCTACCTGCGCCCGCTCTATGACGCGCTCTATGAAATGCTGGGCTTTGAGCAGGTCAACAAGCTGATCGAAAAGCAGGTCATCGAGATCGCGCCGCTGGCCTACATGCGTGGACGCACGCTCAACAATGCCTTTGTCATTCTCGACGAAAGTCAGAACACCACGCGCGAACAGATGAAGATGTTTTTGACGCGTATCGGCTTTGGTTCCACCGCCGTGATCACCGGTGATGTCACCCAGGTGGATCTGCCGCGCGGCACGCATTCGGGGCTGATTCACGTGCTCAATGTCCTCAAGGATGTCGACGGCATCAGCATGACCCGCTTTGCGTCCAAGGATGTGGTTCGCCACCCGCTGGTCGCGCGCATCATCGATGCCTATGAGGCGCACGAATCCGAAGAGGATCGCCACTCATGAGCGATGCTGTCTACGTCGACCGCCAGGTGGCGGTCGACTTTGACGCCCTTCCCGAAGAGACGGCACTCGAGCACTGGTTTGCCACGGTGCTTGAGCATTTCCCGGGTGAAATCCGTCGCGAGATGACGGTCCGCTTTGCCAGTGAAGAAGAGAGCCAGAGCCTCAATCGCGACTATCGCGGTCGCGACAAATCGACCAACGTGCTCTCTTTCCCCTTTGAAGCACCGCCGGAGATTCCTCTCCCACTGCTGGGGGATCTGGTGGTCAGCCCTCATGTGGTACAACGTGAAGCCCTTGAACAGCAAAAGCGCATCGAGGATCACTTCGCCCACATGATCGTGCATGGTACGCTGCATCTATTGGGTCTTGATCACATCGACGATGATGAAGCCGAGGCCATGGAACAGCTCGAGCGAGACATCCTGTCCGCGCTGGGCATTTCTGATCCCTATGCTGTTGCCCCTGAAGATTTCGGGGTGCGTGATGGCAATCAGGTATCCGAGGAGAAGAGAACCGACGCATGAGCGATGACCGACCGGCAAGTCAGCCATCCCGATCCTGGCTTGACAGAATAATCGGCGCTTTTTCCGGCGATAACGAAGAACCCAGCAGTCGTGACGAGCTGATCAGCTTTCTCAAGGAAGCTTCCACGCGACTGAGCCTCGACCAGGATGGTCTGACCATCATCGAGGGGGCCTTTGATATCAGCACCATGCAGGCACGTGAAGCCATGGTGCCCCGCTCCCAGATCGTGGCCATTCAGGCCGATCACTCCCCCGATCAATGCCTGCCCATCATTCGTGAGACAGCGCATTCCCGCTACCCCGTCATTGATGACAATCTCGATGAAGTCGTGGGCGTGTTGCTGGTCAAGGACATGCTGCCGCTGATCCTTCAGGACAGTGAGGAGCGCGAGCGCTTCAAGCTGCGTGAAGTGTTAAGGCCTGCCCTGTTCATTCCGGAATCCAAGCGGCTCAACAACCTACTGCGCGAATTTCGCGACACACGTAACCACATGGCCATCGTGGTTGATGAATATGGCGGCACGGCCGGCATCATCACCATCGAGGATATCCTCGAGCAGATCGTCGGTGACATCGAGGATGAGCACGATATCGACGAGGAAGACGATATTCGTGACCTGGGCAATGGCACCTACGCCGTCAAGGCACTCACGCCGATCGATGACTTCAACGAGCGCTTTGAAACCACCTTTTCCGATGAAGAGTTCGACACCGTCGGGGGACTGGTCATGCAGCGCTTTGGTCATCTGCCGGCGCGCAATGAGTCCACCGAACTCGAGCAATGGCGGTTTACGGTCATGAACGCTGACAGCCGCCGAATTCGCTGGCTTCAGGCAGCCCGCACCAATACCGGCACGCTCACCGATGATGTCGCCCGGTCCGATCATTGATGCAGGAGAGCGGCAGGGCTGAACATGCCCCTGCCTTGTGATCCCCCCAGCGGGCAGGCATGATCGCCTGCCCGTTTTCTGTTACAGGATTGAGCATGGTCTCCCTTCTACAGCGTCGCGGTGTCAGTTCGCTTCTGGCCCTGCTGGCCGGCGCACTGACGACACTGACCTTCGCCCCCTTTGACCTCTGGGGGCTTGGCCCCGTGGCACTGGCCGTGTTTTATATCGTGCTTCAGCACACCAACATGCGACAGACGCTGTGGCGCGGCTGGCTGTTCGGCGTGGGCATGTTCGGCAGCGGCGCGTCATGGGTGTATGTCTCGATCCATGACTATGGCAATACCGGTGGGCCGCTGGCCATTGTGCTGACGGGGCTTTTTATCGTCACGATGGCGCTGTTTGTGATGCTGCCGGCGCTGTTGTATCGCCTCTGTACTGCGTCGAAGCTGGATATTGTGGCCTTTGCCGGGGCCTGGGCACTGGGTGAGGCCTTTCGAAGCTGGGCCTTTACCGGCTTTCCCTGGCTCTTTCTGGGCAGTGCCCACGTCAGCTCACCACTGGCCAGTCTGGCACCGCTTGGCGGCGTCTATCTTGTCTCGCTGGTCGTGGCACTGAGTGGTGCGCTGCTGGCCAGAACCCTGGTGTCCCGACACTGGTGGCTGCTGGCACCGCTGGCAGCCCTGTGGCTGATACCGCTGGTCCTGCCCACACAATGGGCCCGACCCATCGGCGATGACGTGACCGTGTCTCTGGTACAGGGCGATCTGGCACAGCTGAGCAAGTGGACGCCCGATGGCCAGCGTGATGCGGTCAACACCTATTTCAGTCTGACCCGCCAGCAGGCGCTGGACAGTGATCTTGTCATCTGGCCGGAAACGGCGCTGCCCATGCTGGAACAGCAGGCCATGCCGTTTTTGCAGCGCGTGCAGTCGACCCTGCCGGCGGACAGCACGCTGATGACCGGCATCATGCAGCGTGACCAAACCGGCATGTTTTACAACAGCATGATTGCACTGGGAGACATGCCCGGTCAGTACCGAAAGGCGCACCTGGTGCCCTTTGGCGAATATCTGCCGCTGGAGCCGCTGCTGGGCGGACTGCTGAAGATATTCAATATCCCGATGGGCAACATCGGCGCCGGCAGCCATGATCAGCCGCCGCTGCAGGCGCATGGACTGCGCCTGGGCGTGGCCATCTGCTATGAAATCGTCTATCCAGACCTGGTACGACAGCGCGCCAAAAACGCCAACGCGCTGGTGACCATTTCCAATGACACCTGGTTTGGCCACTCCATCGGGCCACTGCAGCACATGCAGATGGCCCAGCTCAGGGCGCTGGAAAACAACCGCTATCTGCTCCGGGCCACCAACAACGGCATGACGGCCATCGTGGCACCTGATGGCCGGCTCCAGGCGCAGGCGCCACGTTTTGAGCCGGCAGTGCTCAATGGCACTATCCGACCCATGGAAGGGCTGACACCCTTTACGAAGACGGGCAGCTGGCCTGCGCTACTCCTGGCACTGTTAATGTTGCTGTGCGGTGGTATCTTGCGCACTCACCGGCGTGATCAAACCGCCCACTGATTTCCTGATGCCCTGGCAGAGACTTTGACCATGCTGACGCTTTTAAAGATGTATCTTCTGCCGCCGGGCATCATTATCGTGGCGCTGTTGTTCGCCCTGGTTGTCGTGTGGTACTGGCGCCGGCGCTGGGGACGACGACTGGGCATCGCGGTTGTGCTGGTCTTCTGGGCACTGTCCACCTCACGTGTGGCCACCCTGCTGATGGACCCGCTTGAAACCTCCGTGCCCATCGCCACACAGACGCAATGGAAGCAAGCGCAGGCCATCGTGATTCTCAGCGGTGGGCGCCTGTTCGGACAATATCAGCTCAATGATTTTGACGACGTCACCCCGATGGCCATGCAGCGCCTGGCCGATGGGGCACGCATCAAGCGTGAGACGGACCTGCCGGTACTGATCGCCGGCGGCGGCGGGCGTCGCGGCACACGTCATCCGCCGGAAGCGGATCTCATGGCGTTTCGTTTTGAAAGCAGCTTTGGTTTGCCTACCCGCTGGCGCGAAGTGCAAAGCCATAATACGGAGCAGAACGCCCTCTATAGCGCCCGCATACTGCGCGAGCAAAATATCGACACCGTGATTCTGGTAACCAGTGCCTGGCACATGCCGCGCGCCAAGCGTGCCTTTGAAAATGAAGGCCTGACCGTTTTGGCTGCCCCTACCGGATTTACGGCGCGCGCAGGCTTTGGCCCACGCAGTTTCTCGCCGGACATGACCGCCCTGAGCAACAGCTACTGGGCCCTGCATGAATATATCGGCCTGCTGGTCGGAAGGTAGAAGGCGAGGTGTTCAGGGGTCGTCCCTGACAACGTGGGTGGCGCTTTAACGGGAGCGGGCGGGTACGGCTGATGTCAAACTGATCGAGCAGGCATCCTTTGTATGCTGATCACTCGTTCAGGAAAGCGACCATGTCCAATAACAATGACGCCAGCCTATCGAGCAGCGGGCTCTCCCGCTCTCCCCTGTCTGAACCCCTGTCACCGGAAAGACGCAAGGCGATGCATCAGGTGATCGTCGCCTCGGCGATCGGTAACTTCGTTGAATGGTTTGATTTTGCCACCTACGGCTTTCTCGCCATCATCATTGCCCAGCATTTTTTTCCTCCGGGCGAACCGGCACTTGCCCTGCTGCAGACCTTTGCCGTATTTGCCGTCTCCTTTGCCCTGCGTCCGATCGGTGGACTCTTTTTTGGCAAGCTCGGGGATCGCATCGGGCGCAAGCGTGTACTGGCCATTACCATCCTGATGATGGCCGGGGCGACCGCGCTGATCGGGGTATTGCCCACCTATGGTGCCATCGGTATCGCCGCACCAATGCTGCTGGCGCTGGCACGCTGCATTCAGGGATTTTCGGCCGGCGGCGAATATGCCGGGGCCTGCACCTATGTGCTGGAGCATGCGCCTACGCACCAGAAGGCGCGCTATGGCAGCCTGATTCCCGTCTCCACTTTCCTGGCCTTTGGCTGTGCGGCCGGGCTGACCCTACTGTTAAGCACGGTCATGTCGGACGGGACCATGCAGGCCTGGGGCTGGCGCATCCCGTTTTTGATCGCCGCACCACTGGGCCTGATCGGTTTGTACATGCGACTTCATCTGGAAGAGTCGCCCGCCTTCAAGGCCCTGCAGAAAGCACCCGAAACGCCCCATGCCACGCTCAGCGAAACCGTCAAAACACACGGCGCGACCATTGTGTGTCTCAGTGCGTTCATTTCCGCCACGGCGCTGTCGTTTTACATGTTCACGACCTATCTGGTGACCTACATGCAGGTCACGGGTAATGCCACACGTACCACGGCACTACTGGCCAGTCTCGGGGCGCTGGTATTCTCGGGGCTGCTGTGTCCGGTGATAGGACGACTGTCGGATCGCATCGGGCGTCGGAGCACCATACGCGGTGCCTGTCTGTGTCTGATGGTGGCGGTCTTTCCGGCCTACTATCTGGCCGGCAGTGGCGAGCTGCTGCCCGCCATGCTGGGCGCGTCGCTGTTGGCCGTTGGCGCTGTCATGTGTGGCGTGGTGACCGCTGTGCTGCTGGCCGAGCAGTTTCCGACACGCGTGCGCTATACCGCTTCAGCCCTTTGTTACAACGTGGCCTACACCATCTTTGGAGGTACGGCGCCATTGATCGCCACGTGGCTGATCACGCTGACCGGCCACTCTCTGGCGCCTGCGTTTTACCTGATCGCCATTGCCCTGTTGGCTTTCATTGGCGGTTCACGTCTGCCGGAATCTTCGCAGCGCGCGCTGGATGACAATGAGGCGAGCTGGCATGACCAGCCCGTCGGTTCTAACCAAAAGGCAGCAACCACCCCCTCCTGATCGATCAGGACCCCGCGCGCTGAAAATAGCGATGGCCACACTGGTGGCAGGGCTCAAGCAGCTGTCGATAGTGCAGGATGACAGGATGCTCGCAGTGAACGCAGGACATGCGGCCCGGTGCCACCACTTCACCTTCGGTATAATCAGCGCGCGCCACTTCGAGCTCTTCCTCAAAGCGCCTCTGATCCAGCGCGGTGCGATCGGCCACCGACAAAAGCCCCTGGCGCAAACGATCTGACAGCAGGCTCAGGTCGATCCCCAGAAAGCCTGCCAGGCTCTCCCCGCCACTGACCAGATAGCGTCGAAACTCGCTGACGTCACGTTCCACCCAGGCCCGCAGGATGGCCAGCTCATCAAGGGTAAACTCCTCGACTTCCGCCTCGAAGCTCAACGCCTCATCAAGCTCCTCCTGCATGCCTTCGCGGGACAGTGAGTCGCTGCGGCTGTTAAAGCGCGCCACGATACGTTCATAGGCCTCGGAAAGGCGCCCGGAACCGTGATCGGCAGAGGTCTCGCTCGAGGCATCATTTTGCGGGGTTGCAGGCGCGATATCGTTGTCTTCTGCGGGTTTGTCATGCTCAGCCATGGCCCTGCTCCTTGCGTGTGTGTTTGACGATGGAAACGTCGCGGCTCGGGCCTACCTGTCACTGGCCGAGTCGGGTATCCTTGATCACCACCAGCGGCCGAATCGATGTCGTCCTTTCAAGCATTGACGGCTCAGGGCGCGCTGTCCAGAACGATGTTGATCACATCATGACGTCGTTTCGCTGCCTCGACTATCGGTCATTCGGCCCGCATACATTTTCAGGGCGTCGCTGCCCAACGCCTAAGGCTTCAAGACGAACACGATGGACGCACAATACAATCCCTTCGAAATCGAACGCACCGCCCAGCAGTTCTGGGAAAAAAACCGCTGTTTCAAGGCGGTTGAAGATGCCACTCGCGAAAAGTATTACAGCCTGTGCATGTTTCCCTACCCCAGCGGCAAACTGCACATGGGGCATGTGCGTAATTACACCATCGGCGATGTCGTCTCCCGCTTTCAGCGCATGCAGGGTAAAAACGTCCTGCAACCGATGGGCTGGGACGCCTTTGGCATGCCGGCCGAAAACGCTGCGATCAAAAATCGCGTCGCACCCGGTGAATGGACCCATCAAAACATCGATTACATGCGCGACCAGCTCAAGGCACTGGGATTTGCCTATGACTGGGACCGCGAATTCGCGACCTGCGACAGCGACTACTACCGCTGGGAACAGTGGTTTTTTGCACGCCTGGTAGAAAAGGGTCTGGTCTACAAAAAGAACTCCACGGTCAACTGGGACCCGGTAGATCAGACGGTGCTGGCCAACGAGCAGGTGATCGATGGCCGTGGCTGGCGCTCGGGTGCGCTTGTCGAGCGTCGTGACATCCCGCTGTGGTTTTTGAAGATTACCGATTACGCCGAAGAGCTTCTGGCTGATCTTGAACACGTTGACTGGCCTGAACAGGTCAAGACCATGCAGCGTAACTGGATCGGCAAGTCACGCGGTCTGGAACTGAGCTTTGACGTGGCCAGCGACGGCCCCGCCCTGCCGGAAGGCAGCGAAGCGCTGACGGTGTTTACGACCCGCCCGGATACCCTGATGGGCGTAACCTATCTGGCCGTGGCCGCCGACCACCCTCTGGCAGACGCCGCCAGCGCTCACGTTGAGGGCATGACGGCCTTTCGTCAGGAGTGTCGCCAGGGCGGCACCTCGGAAGCCGACATGGCCACCATGGAGAAAAAGGGTCTGGCCACCGGTTTTGAAGCCATTCACCCCATCAGTGGCGATCGACTGCCGGTTTTCGTGGCCAACTTCGTTCTCATGGAGTACGGCACCGGCGCCGTCATGGCCGTGCCCGGGCATGACCAGCGTGACTGGGAGTTTGCCACCAAATACGATCTGCCAATCGTACCGGTCATTGCCAATGGCGAAGGCGAAGCCCCCGATCTCACCGAGGGCGCCTTTACCGAACATGGCACGCTGATCAACTCCGGCGACTATAACGGCCTTGATTTTGACGCTGCCTTTTCGAACATCTCCGCTCGCCTCGAGCAGGAAGGCCGCGGTGTTGTCAAAACCAATTTCCGCCTGCGTGACTGGGGCGTGGCCCGCCAGCGCTACTGGGGTGCACCGATCCCGGTCAAGTATGGCCCCGAAGGCCAGACTGTCCCGCTGACCGATGATGAGCTGCCGGTCGAACTGCCCCGTGAAGTCGAATTCGATGCCACAGGCTCGCCGCTGAAGAAAATGCCGTCCTTTTATGATCTGGGCGATGGCTGGGTTCGCGAAACCGATACCTTCGACACCTTCATGGAGTCGTCCTGGTATTACGCCCGTTTTTGCTGTGCCGACAACGATCAGGCCATGCTGGATGAGCGCGCCAACTACTGGCTGCCGGTGGACATCTACATCGGCGGGATTGAACACGCCATCCTCCACCTGCTCTATGCCCGCTTCTTCCACAAGCTGATGCGCGACTTCGGTCTGGTCGAAAGCGACGAACCCTTCAAGCGCCTGCTCACTCAGGGCATGGTGGTGGCTGAAACCTACTACCGCGAACTGCCAAACGGTGGCCGGGACTGGTTCAACCCGCTCGAAGTCACGGTAGAGCGCGACGAGCGCGGACGGCCACTGACCGCTCGCCTGATCGGCGACGGCGAACCGGTCACGCCCGGCGGCATCGAGAAGATGTCGAAGTCGAAAAACAACGGCGTCGATCCACAGTCCATGATCGATCGCTTTGGTGCCGACACCGTACGTCTTTTCATGATGTTTGCCGCACCGCCCGAGCAGTCGCTTGAGTGGTCAGATTCCGGCGTTGAAGGCGCTCATCGCTTTCTCAAGCGTCTCTGGCGCCAGGTCACCGACCATGTGGAGACCGGCGTGCCGGCCGCGCTGGAGACCGAAAGCCTTGATGATGATCAGCGCACGCTGCGGCGCAAGACGCATGAAACCATCGCCAAGGCCAGCGATGATATCGGCCGACGCATCACGTTCAACACCGCCATTGCCGCCGTCATGGAGCTTTCCAACGCGATCTCGCGCTTTGAAGATACCAGCCCGCAGGGACTGGCGGTCGTTCGCGAAGCGCTGGAAGCCTGCGTGCTGCTGCTTGCCCCCATTACACCGCACGCCATGCATGCACTCTGGCAGCATCTGGGTCATGACACCCCCGTCATCGATGCCCACTGGCCGCAGACCGACGAACAGGCCCTGACGCGTGACAGCGTTGAGCTGGCCGTTCAGGTCAATGGCAAGCTGCGGGCGCGCATCAGCATGTCCGCCAGCGCCGAACGTGATGATATCGAGCAGGCTGCCATGCAGGATGCCAACGTTGGCCGTCATATCGAAGGCAAGACGGTGCGCAAGGTGATCGTGGTGCCCGGCAAGCTGATCAATATCGTGGTCGGCTGAACCGACGCTTCCGGAACGTTTCCCGTCGTCATCCGGCGGGAAACAGGACAATACCCTCTGCGCTGCTGTCATGGCGTACAAGGAGTTCAAGGTGAAAAGACGCTCGTTTCTTGCAGGCCTGGCAGGCGCAGGCCTTGTCCTGACACTGGCCGGCTGTGGTTTTCAGCTGCGGGGCACGGGGCCCGGCAGCACGCTGACGCTCGGTGAGCTGGCGCTGGAAAGTGCCGGCGGCCCGACCAGTGCACTGACCCGCCAGGTCACCCAGGAGCTCAACAGCGCCGGGGTTACGCTCAACGACCAGGCCCCCCTGCGTCTTAACCTGAGCTCGGAAGAGTTTCAGGAACGCGAACTGACATTTGGTGAGGCCGGAACGCAGGAGCGTCAGCTGACGCTGACCGTGCCATGGTCGCTGCAACGGGTCGCTGACGGTGCCTATCTGGCCAGCCAGGAAAGTGTGGTTGTGTCGGGGACCTTCTATACCAGCAGTGATCAGCTGTTGACGCGCGACGACGCCCGCGAGGCATTGAAGGACGAGCTTCATCAGGAAGCGGCTCGCCGTCTGATTGACCGGCTGCAGACCTTTCAGCCTGACAGCACCGGGACCGTTCAACGTTCGACGGCACCATCATCCTGAAGGACCGGACTGAATGAGGGTCTACCCTGACAAGCTGTCCGAGCAGCTTGCACGCAAGCTTTCGCCCATCTATATCGTGGCTGGTGAAGAGCCGCTGCTGCATATGGAAGCCTGTGATGCCATCCGACATCGCGCCCGCGAAGCCGGTGTCGAGGAGCGTGAAATTCTGCAGGTGGAACAGGGGTTCGGCTGGCATCAGCTGATGGAAAGTGCCAATAACCTGTCGCTGTTTGCCACTTCCCGACTGATCGAGCTGCGACTGGGATCGCAGTCGCCCGGTCAGGAAGGTGCGCGTGCGCTGGAAGCCTACGCGCAGCAGGCCGACAGCAGCAGCGATATCCTGTTGATCAGCGCCGGACGCATGGAACGGCGCCTTTTGCAGAGCAAATGGTTCAAAACGCTTGAGGGCAAGGGCGTTCATGTGCCGGTGTGGCCCATCGATCATCAGCGACTGCACTTCTGGGTGCGTGACCGCGCCGGTCGCCACGGTCTGGATCTGGACCAGGAGGCGGCGCGACTGCTGGCCGAGCGCACCGAAGGCAATCTGCTGGCCGCCGATCAGGCACTGATTCGACTGGCGCTGGTGCACCCGGCCGGGGCGCGACTGAATGCGCAGGCCGTGGCTGCCGATACAGAAGACAGTGCCCGCTTTGATGTCTTTAACCTGACCGATGCCTGCCTGCGGGGTGAGCGTGACCGGGCAGTGCGAATCGTGTCGGGATTAAGAGAAGAAGGCATCGAGGCGCCCGTGGTGTTATGGGCACTGACTCGTGAGCTGCGTACGCTGCTCTCTGTTCGGCAACACATGGATCAGGGCCAGAGCCTTGAACATGCCTGCAAGGCGCAACGACCCATGATTCCGGAAAAGCGACGTCCCCAGTATCAGCAGGCCCTGAAGCGGCTGCCCCTGAAGCGACTTCACAAGCTGTTGCTGCTGTCACAGCGCATCGATCAGGCCATCAAGGGCGCCGCGCCCCTGCCGACCTGGGCAAGCCTTGCCGATCTTGCCCTGACGCTGGCCGGGGGCCGCGGCATGCTGGCCGAGATGGCGGACAGCTATCGTATTACCCTGCCCGGACGCGGATAAGCCCCATGACCAATGTGTCCAATCTTGTGCCTGCACGGCTGGAACGACTGTATCACTGGCTGCGCCGCTATTACTGGCTATGGCCGCTGATCAGTTTTGGCAGTGGCATCTTCAGCTTCTTTTTGATCAGTCGCCAGCAGAGCCTGGGCGCATGGCTGGCACTGGCGCTGATGCTGACCTGGCTTCTGCTGTCGCTTGAAAGCCTCTGGAGCTGGTGGCATCGCCACCGTGAACACTCCTCGTTGCCTCGGCTGCTGGCCACCTTTTGTGCCCAGCTGACCCACCAGGAAACCCTGTTTTTCTGTCTGCCCTTCTTTTTGATCACGACGGTCTGGGACAGCGGTCAGGCCATCTTTACCGGACTGCTGGTCGTCTGCGCCATCGTCTCCATCGTTGATCCACTTTATTTCAGTATTGCCGAAAAGCGGCGATGGCTCTATTTCAGCTACCACGCCCTGTGTGTATTTGCCGTACTGCTGGTGGTCGGCCCGCTGCTGCTGCGACTGTCCACCGGGACCAGTCTACTGCTGGCCGCCATCGTTTTTCCGCTGGTGGCGCTGCCCAGTCTGATCAGCATCCTGCGCCCTGACAACGCCTTGCGGTGGCTGGCACTGGTGGTTCTGGCCATCAGTATCAGCGGGGGCGCCTGGGCGCTTCGGACCTTTATTCCGCCGGCCACGCTCTGGATCGATGCCAGCGCCCTGTCACCTTCCTTTGATACCGCCGAGCGCGAGCCGCGGGGCAGCATGGTGCTGACCCCCGACAACCTTCGAGCCAAAGGGCTTTATGCCTTTACGGCTGTTCATGCCCCGCTGGGCCTCAACGAGCACATCCGCCATGTCTGGCGCCACGAAGGCAAAGTGGTAGACGAGATTGATCTGACCATTCAGGGCGGTCGGGATCAGGGCTATCGTGCCTGGTCACGCAAGCAGCACTTTGGAACCGATATTGCAGGAGACTGGCAGGTTGATGTGGTAACGGATGCCGGACAGCGGCTGGGCGTGATACGCTTTGAGGTGATCGACGATGTCGATCAGGCCCGCAAGGTCGATGGTCGTCTCGAAAGAACGCCTGGCATCGGCTGGCTGCGCAGGCATCAAAAGGATTGATCCCTGCCGTCCCGGACAAAAGTTAACCCGCATCGAGGCGCCGTCATTTGAACACCGGCGCCCGATCCATCATGACCAACGGACAACATGCACGAATCTCTCTGCCTCAAGGTTTCGCGTGTACCGCGGCTGTGGCGCGCCGTGATCGACAAGCGGCTCGCCCCTCTTGGCATGACACATACGCGCTGGGTCACGCTTTATCATCTATGGCGCTATGGAGATGGTCAGGCACAGTGTGATCTGGCGCGCACGATTGGTGTTGAAGCACCATCACTGGTGCGCACGCTGGACCAACTGGGTCAGCAGGGGCTGATCGAGCGTCGGCCGAGCGAAGAAGATCGTCGTACCAAGCTGGTGTATCTCACGACGCGAGCCACTCCTCTGCTTGAAGAGATCGAAAAGGCGGTCAACGATGCCCGCAGCGATATGCTCAAGGACATCAGCGAAGAAGACCTTGAACAGTTTGAGCGTGTCCTGACCCTGATCGAAAGCAACGGCAGCCACGAACTGGCACTGCAGGACAGCGAACCGTCGACCTGAGTCGATTTCTTCTGCTGGCACTTTTTTCTTCTGGCACTTCCGACCTCTTCCCTCCCTGTTCGTCAGCGGATAAATTAGGATCACGACGCTGACGAGGCATTGTCGACGGATCAAGCCATGAAGCCCTTCGCTTCGGAAAATGATGGGAGAACAGGAACATGAGCGAATTTTATCAGCACGTACTGGTCGCCGTTGACCTGACACGCGATTCAGGGCTGGTTCTGGCACGTGCCATACGTATTGCACGACGAAACCAGAATGCCAGGGTTTCCATCATGCACACGCTCGAACCGCTGGGCTTTGCCTACGGCGGCGATATTCCCATGGACCTTACCAGCATTCAGGATCAGCTGGATGGTCATGCCCGTGACCGGCTGGCCGAAATTGCCGATGCTCATGGCATTCCGCGCGAAGATCAGCATGTGGTAGTGGGCATGCCGGACGCCGAGATCCACCGCTTTGCCGGCGAGCGCGATGTCGATTTGATCGTGGTGGGCTCTCACGGCAGAACCGGGTTTGCGCTGCTGTTGGGGTCAACGTCTACCGGGGTCCTGCATGGTGCCAAGTGTGATGTTCTGGCCGTGCGCGTTGGCGCAGACGGTGAAGCCACCGAATAATGCCCACGTCATCCGTTGCGTAAAATCCGTTGAATAAAAAAGGGGCACCGTGAATAACGGTGCCCCTTTTTATTATGGCCGATCATTCTGTGGCTCAAAGCGCATCGCTTACAAAAGATGGCTTCTCATGCCTTCATGCCGGCTGCTCGGTCACTCACTGTCGCTTTCCAGTTCGAGCCAGCGCTCCATCGCCTGCTCCAGGGCCTGCTGGGCATTGCCATGATCGGCAAGCGTTGCGTCAATGGTGTCACTGTCCTGCTGATAGAAACTGGCCGACCCGATGGTCGCCTCCAGCTCGGCAATGCGGGTTTCAAGCGCCTCGATCTGCCCGGGAAGCTGCTCAAGCTCGCGCTGCAGCTTATAGCTGAGTTTCTTTTTGGCAGGTGCAGCAACGCTGCCCTTTTCTGGAGGCGGCGTCTTTGCGGTCGTGCCGTCACCGGTATTGGAGGCCCGCTCACGCATTTCTCCGGGCGCCGGCGGCAGCTTGCCCCCCTGTCGTACCCAGTCGGTATAGCCTCCGACATAATCCCGGATGACACCCTCGCCTTCAAAGGCCAGAACGCTGGTCACGACGTTGTCCATGAAGGCGCGGTCGTGACTGACCAGCAGCAGCGTGCCGTCAAAGTTGATCAACAACTCTTCCAGCAGCTCCAGGGTTTCCACGTCCAGGTCATTGGTCGGCTCATCAAGAACCAGAACATTGGCCGGCTGGGTAAACAGCTTGGCCAGCAGCAGGCGATTGGACTCTCCGCCTGACAGGGCACGAACAGGCTGGCGTGCACGATCGGGCGAGAACAGAAAGTCCTGCAGATAGCTCATGACGTGGCGATCACGCCCGTTGATGGTGACCTGATCCCGCCCGCCGGCCACGTTATCCAGCACGGTGGCCTCCATATCCAGCCCCGCTCGAAGCTGGTCAAAATAGGCCACCTTGAGATTGGTGCCTTCCCGAACACTGCCTTCCTGAGGCTCGAGCTGGCCCAGCAAAATCTTCAAAAGTGTTGTCTTGCCGGCCCCGTTACGGCCAATAAAGCCGATTCGGTCACCGCGCTGGATTTCGATGGACAGGTTGCGTACGACCCAGTCCTGTCCGAACCGGTGGCTGACGTTTTCAAGCTCCACCACGCGCTTGCCGCTGCGCTCGCCGCTATCGACGTTGATATTGGCATTGCCCTGGCGCTCACGACGCTCGGCCCGTTCACTGCGAAGCTTCTCGAGCGCGCGTACCCGGCCTTCGTTACGGGTTCGACGCGCCTTGACGCCCTGGCGAATCCAGCGCTCTTCGGCCGCCAGTTTCTTGTCAAACTCGTCGCGCTCGCGTGACTCGATCTCGAGCTCATGCTGTTTCTGTGCCTGATACGTTTCATGATCGCCCGAATAGCGTCCAAGACGGCCA
Organism: Kushneria sp. Sum13; assembly: GCF_052692355.1. Lineage (NCBI taxonomy): Bacteria > Pseudomonadati > Pseudomonadota > Gammaproteobacteria > Oceanospirillales > Halomonadaceae > Kushneria > Kushneria sp. Sum13. The sequence continues at coordinate 1,187,717 of NZ_CP199847.1, read as the reverse complement.
CGATCAAGCTCCAGAATGCCGGTGGCCAGCCGCTTGAGGAAGGCGCGGTCGTGGGTGATGAACAGTACTGAGCCGTTGAACTGTAAAAGCTGCTCTTCCAGCCACTGGATGGTATCCAGATCCAGATGGTTGGTCGGCTCATCAAGCAGCAGGACATCCGGATCCACCACCAGGGCGCGCGCCAGTGCCACGCGTCGCCGCCAGCCGCCCGACAGGCCTTCCATCATGGCCGTGGCCGGCAGCCCCAGACGGGTCAGTACCGTATCGATACGCTGGTGATAGGACCAGCCATCCCTTGCTTCGATGGCGGTCTGCAGAGTGGCCATGCGATCCATGTCGGGATCGTCAGACTCGATCAGATGCTGATACTGGCTCAGCAGCTCACCGGTTTCGGGCAGCCCTTCGGCGACCACATCAAAAATGGTGCGGCCCTCTGCCGGCGGAAGATGCTGTAGCAGCGTGCCGACCCGAAGCCCCGGCATCCGCCAGACATTGCCGCCATCCGGCAGGGCACGTCCCTCGATCAGAGACATCAGGGTGGACTTGCCGGTACCGTTGCGACCCACCAGCGCCAGACGCTCGCCCTTCTCCAGCACGAGGTCGGCGCCATCAAGCAGCACATGGGTGCCATAGGCCAGTTGAAGCTGTTCCAGTCGTAAAAGCGTCATGGAGCTCTACAAATTAGTGAAGGCGTATGCGAAGGCCTTATTGTACCTCATGCATCCGGGGAATGGCTGCCGGGCGATGGGACATCAATGAAGTGCCTGTCCTACAATGGCGACCGGAACCCTCATGACCCACGGAGACGGCATGCTGCCTGACGCTTTGTGCTTTCAATCCCCGGAACCCCTGATTGATATCGGTGCCAACTTGGCACATGAAAGCTTTCAAAAGGATCTGGACGCTGTACTCGAGCGCGCCGCCCGGGCCAACCTGACCGCGATGGTGCTGACCGGCACGGACCGCGCCAGTATTGAGGCCAGCGTCGAGCTGACGCAGCGGGAAAACCCGGTGGCGCTTTACGCCACGGCCGGGTTACACCCCCATCACGCCGGCGACTTCGACAGCTCGCTCAAACGCTTTATCGAGGATTTTCTCGACCACCCCCGCGTGCTGGCCGTGGGCGAGTGCGGCCTGGATTATCATCGCGATTTTTCGACGCCCGCCGATCAAAGGCGCGCCTTCGAGGCCCATCTGGAGATGGCGGCAAGAACCCAAAAGCCCCTGTTTCTACACGAGCGTGATGCCGGCAGCGATATGCTGGACATGCTCAGGCAGTGGCGCGATGAGATCGGGCCGGCAGTGCTCCATTGCTTCACGGGTGACAGGGACACGCTATATGGCTATCTGGACCTCGACCTGTATATCGGCCAGACAGGCTGGCTGTGCGACGAACGCCGCGGTGAGCATCTGCGCGAACTGGTTGTCGATATTCCCGGCAATCGGTTGATGATCGAGACCGATTGTCCCTATCTGCTGCCACGCAATCTGCCTGCCAAACTCAAGGGCAGACGCCACGAACCGGCGCTGCTGCCCTGGATTGCACGGGAAATTGCGCTTTGTCGGGGGGTCAGCGAGGCTGTCATTGCACGTGACACCACTGCCAACGCGCGTCGCTTCTTTAATATTCCCGACCCGGCATAATCGTTTTAGACGGTCTACTTCAGAACAGATCCTACGCCAGGACAAACCTACTTCAGGACACCATGGACATGCAGGACGATTACGAGTTTTCCGAGGCCGAAGGTCTGAATCTTCCCGGTTTCATCGCACTGGAAAGCGGGGAAGGTGATGTGCCGGTCGCCATTGCCTGGACGCTGCCGGATGGCGGGGTCAAACATACCCTGATCCAGCCCGATGAGACGTGGCTTGAAGACGATGTGGCAAGCTTGGGGGACTATCACGCCGATGAGCTTCTCACCATGGGCGTCAGTGTCAGCGACGTGATACGCGAGCTGGAGGCCGATTATCAGGGCAGCACGCTCTATAGTGCGAACCCCGAGCAGGACGAGGCGGCCCTGGCGCGTATTTTCGAGGTCATTGCAGGCACCATGTTCGTGTCCATTGTCGATGCCGGTACGCTCTATAGTGATCCGGAAGAGTGGCACCAGCAGCGCAGCGAGATGTTCAGTGAAATGGGGCTTGAGCCGGGACGTGCAGAGCATGATCTGGAGACGCTATTGAAGCTGCATGTTCGCTGGATGGATGACGACATGCTCGCCGACTGAGCCCGCCCTGCCGAACGATCAGCTCAACACTTGTGTTGATCGAGCCAATCGCCCGCACAACGACCTGCCTGTTCGGGCGATTGCCCTTCGCTGAAAAGCGCTACCAGTGCCTGTCGAAAGGCTTCCGCCCGTGCCGGAAGGCCTTCCACCAGATAGCGCTGTCGCCTGGCTTCCACTTTGGCAGCAAACGCGTCACGGTCCACCTCTGCACTGCCCTCGAGATTGTCCACGCTGACATTAAAGTGTCGACCACAGGCCTGTGTCAGTACCTTTTCGATCGCCTGAGGGGCAATTTCGGCGGCCTCGAAAGCTTCCTGAGCGCTGTTATCGCGGCCATCCGGCATATACCAGTAGCCGTAATCCTCCAATAACCGTCTTTGCGCCCCGGCAATACACCAGTGACTGATTTCGTGCAGCGCACTGGCAAAATAACCGTGGGCGAACACGATGCGGTGGTGGGTGTGCGCGTCATCGGCAGGCAGATAGATGGGTTCGTCGTCACCGCGCACCAGCCGGGTCTGATAGCGCGACGAGAACACATGATTGAAAAGCGCCATCAGCTGCTCGACCTGGCACTGTTCCTGTTGCTGAGAGATCACCTGTGTCTCCTGGGGTCTGCGTTTGACGCGCCACTTTATCACGAGGTTCGAATCCCGAAGGCTTAGGCAGGACCGCGCTTTGCTACAATGGCGCTTTCTTCTGGCTGGAGCCGGCCTTGTTACGCATCGACCCTACTGCCTGTCGCCTTGAAACCTCTGCGCTGGCGCGCCTGGCGCTGCCCATTCTTGGTGCCCAGCTGGCGCAGGCAGCCATGAGTACCGTTGACGTCATGATGTCCGGTCACTCCAGTGCCACGGATCTGGCGGCCGTCTCCGTTGGCGCCAGCCTCTGGGTGCCCCTGATGCTGTTCATGACAGGGACATTAATGGGCCTGACGCCCATCGTTGCCCAGCATATGGGCGCACGGCAACAGGGCGCCATCCGGCCCTGTGTCCATCAGGCCCTCTGGGTGGCGCTCGTGCTGGGCGTGGCAGCATGCGCATTGATCTGGCTGGCAGCCGAGCCGATCTTCACCTATATGTCGGTCCCTGAAGCGGTCGCCACGTCATCAACACGGTATCTACACGCCGTTGCCTTTGGCATGCCGGCCGTTGCGCTTTATCAGGCGCTGCGCGCGTTTTCCGATGGCGTCAATCACACCCGCCCGGCCCTCTGGATCAGCCTGATCGGCCTGGCAGTGAATATCCCCTGCAACTATCTGCTGATCTTTGGTGGTAAGGGCATCGTGTCTTTGACGGGTATCTCATTCCCCCTGCTGGAGGCCCTGCCTGCCCTGGGCGCCACCGGCTGCGGCATGGCAACGGCGATTGCCATGTGGGTGATGTGCGGGTGCATGGCCGTCTATACCCGCCGCGCCAGAGTCTATGCACCGGTTCAGATCTGGCAGGGGCTCAGCCGGCCAGACCTGAAACTGACCATGGAACTCCTGCGGGTGGGGTTACCAATCGGGGTTGCCATTTTTACGGAAGTGACCCTCTTTGCCCTGATTGCGCTTTTTGTCGCAAGTTTTGGAGAAATCGTGGTTGCCGCACACCAGGTGGCGCTTAATTTCACATCACTGCTGTTCATGTTGCCGCTGTCGCTGGGGATGGCATTGACGGTCCGGGTGAGCAATACCCTGGGTCAGGGAGACAGCAAACGGGCGCGCTTTATCGCCTGGAACGGTGTCGGGATGGCACTGGTGGCCGCACTTCTTATCGATATCGTGCTGATTGTCGCAGCCCATCCGATTGTCGCGCTCTACTCGAGCAATATGGCGGTACGCGACCTGGCCGCAAACCTGATACTGCTGGCGGCCATCTATCAGATTTCAGATGCGCTTCAGGTGAGCATGGCGGGGGCACTGCGAGGCTACAAGGATACGCGCATCATCATGCTCATCACCCTGGCGTCCTACTGGATCGTTGGCATGGGCGGTGGTCACCTGCTGGGCGGCGGCGTACCGGAGATCTTCTCCGGCTGGGGCGTCTATGGCTACTGGCTGGGGCTTATTGCCGGGCTCAGCGTGGCCTCCGTGCTGCTGGGGCTTCGCCTGTACCGCACCTCTGACAGGTACTGTCAGCCGACACCTGCTAAAGCATAAGGCCTTGCGTACCTGTCATTGTTGTTTCCAGTCACGGGTCGTGAAAGTATCACCTATGGTATGACATTCATTGCTGCAGATGTGCTAATAGTTAAAAAAGCGTCTCAATGACCGGACGTCAGCTTGATCGAGGACAGGGACATACCGGACAGATAACCGGAGGGGCAAGCAATGAACACGATGTCGAATCATCATCGTATGCAGGTTATCGACCTGGAAACCGTTCGTCAGCAGCGGCGTAAAAGACATCGCATTGTGCGTCTGGCACCGGAGCTTGACGGGCTTGAAATGCTTTATCAGCTTGCCAGCGACCCTCAGTCCCTTTACGGCATGCCGGTACTGGCATGGGGATTACAGGAAGACGGGCACGTCGTGGGGCTGGTGCCCTGGCTGGATTGTCTGACCCGCTGCGATACGCTGGAAGACCCGGAACAGGGCCGTTTTGTAGGCTATCGCGATCCGGAGTCAGAGCTTGTGATGGACTCACCACCACTTCACAAGGTGGTCGAGCTTGAACATGCTGCTGCCTATTTCGAGTATGAGCATGAAGACGAGCCCTGCATTCTTCAGCATTTACCCGATACGCAGGGGACCCACGCCCTGTGTCATGCTCACGATGACAGCTGGCAACTAAAGCAGGTTCACGGCTGGCATCTCTATAGCGACGGCACCATAGAAGCGCTTCTGCATGATGAAGACCAGGTCTGTGAAGAGCCGATTCTGCCCGGGGATGACTGCCTTTATGCGGGACATTCCCGTCACGAAGCGCTTTACCTGTTTCAGCGCCAGATCGCCAACCGTATTCGCAGTCAGGACCCGGCCACGCTGGAGGCGCTATCGGTCATGATGGTGACACAGGAATAGGGTCACTGACCGGAAGAGGCAAGGCGAATATAGTAGCGCCAGGTGCCCTCTTCTTCGCGCTGATCAATCAGTTCATGCCCCAGAAAGGTACAGAATTTAGGCACATCTCGCGTGGTAGCCGGGTCAGTCGCAATGATTTCAAGCACCTGTCCCGGCGCCATTTCCCTGACCCGGTTGTGCATCATCATGATGGGCTCAGGGCAATAAAGCCCGGAAGTATCAAGCGTGTTGTTGCTTTCAGGTGGTTGCGTCATTGCCCTCTCCTGCCCTGTTGTTCGCAAGTGAATTAGTCGCAATTGAATTAAACGATCGCTACATAGACGGTCACTTCTTCCCGATCATGGTAGAGGTGACGGCATCTGATATGTGCCCTGAATCCGGCCTTTTCGACGCACTGGTGTAAAAGCTCAAGGCAGTGTTCAACCTCCTGCCATCGCTGCTTCATGGGCAACTTGAGATTGAAAATGGCCCGACGCGTCCAGCCCTTTTCAAGCCACGCTCCCATGAGTCTGGCAACCCTGGCAGGCTGGTCCACCATATCGCATACCAGCCAGTCCAGCGTATGCGGGGGCTTCCAGCTATAGGCATCTTCACGCAGATGTTCGACCTGCCCGGTATTCATCAGCGACGCCTGCATGGGGCCATTATCGATGGCATACACGCTCATGCCGCGCTTGACCAGCTGCCATGTCCAGCCACCGGGAGCCGCCCCCAGGTCAGCAGCCCACATGTTTTCATCCAGCAATGCGTCCCATTGGTCCGGCGCAATAAAGGTATGCCAGGCCTCTTCGAGTTTGAGGGTCGAGCGGCTGGGCGCATCATGCGGAAACCGGAGATGGCGAATACCGTTGGCATACTCACTGCGATTGCCCGGAAAACTGATGGCCACCTGGACCTGATCACCGGCGGTCCAGAACAGATGCAGCCAGCGCTTGCCCGCCTTGCGGCGTAGTGCACCACATTTACGACTGGCGCTTTCCAGTGCCTTCTGGATCGACTTGCCAAGTCCGGTCAATGCCTTGCCGTCGTTGGTATCCGGGATGTCCTGACAGATATGCTCAAAGCTCCAGCCGCTTTCGCGAATCAATGCCATGACAGGGGATATGCGGTCTTCCCGGTCCATATTGGCAAGCGGCGGGAATGCCACCAGCGTCTGCCTGGGAAACACCAGTGTCTCAAAGGAGAGCTGCTTTTGAAGCGTATGTGCCGGCTGACGATCGACCAATACATAGCGCACGAACCCTGTACCGGGAGCAGCGATCGGATAGCCATTGGCCCCAAGCACAGCAGCCTTTTTAGCAATTTCTGCCGCAAGATCCGCTTCAAAGCCGGCGCGGCAGTAAAGCAGTATTTCGCTGGCAACACGATCGGCTTTTGCAGACATAAGGGGGCTGTTCCGGGAAAACGGTGCATGAAAGCACGTATTGTACACGATCAACGCTGGTCGAAACGCCTAGGCGGCCATGAACAAGACGCCCTGAGGCGGGGTGCCCTCGCCCGCCGGTCACGTCAGTGACCGCGGGCGGGGCCGGCACCACGGGCCGTGGCGGCCGGATGGCGCGCATAAAAGAACCCCGGTCCTGTTAAGGACCGGGGTTCGGAAGGGGTGCCTGACGATGACCTACTCTCACATGGGGAGACCCCACACTACCATCGGCGCGGAGCCGTTTCACTACCGAGTTCGGGAAGGGATCGGGTGGTGCCGGCACGCTATGGTCGTCAGGCAATTCTGCAGACCGGCTGCTCTTGAGCAGCGGGTCAAAATCGGGATCATGCTGATCGATATATCAACGCATTCGTGTGATGCGAACCACTTGGGTGTTATATGGTCAAGCCTCACGGGCAATTAGTACGCGTCAGCTCAATGCATTGCTGCACTTACACACCGCGCCTATCAACCTTGTCGTCTTCAAGGGCCCTTCAGGGAGCTCGAGGCTCCAGGGAAGTTTCATCTTGAAGGGGGCTTCCCGCTTAGATGCCTTCAGCGGTTATCCCGTCCGCACATAGCTACCCGGCGGTGCCATTGGCATGACAACCGGTACACCAGCGGTGCGTCCACTCCGGTCCTCTCGTACTAGGAGCAGCACTTCTCAAACTTCCGACGCCCACGGCAGATAGGGACCGAACTGTCTCACGACGTTCTAAACCCAGCTCGCGTACCACTTTAAATGGCGAACAGCCATACCCTTGGGACCGACTTCAGCCCCAGGATGTGATGAGCCGACATCGAGGTGCCAAACACCGCCGTCGATATGAACTCTTGGGCGGTATCAGCCTGTTATCCCCGGAGTACCTTTTATCCGTTGAGCGATGGCCCTTCCATACAGAACCACCGGATCACTAGAACCTGCTTTCGCACCTGCTCGACATGTCCGTCTCGCAGTCAAGCACCCTTATGCTCTTGCACTCATTGCACGATTTCCAACCGTGCTGAGGGTACCTTAGTGCTCCTCCGTTACTCTTTAGGAGGAGACCGCCCCAGTCAAACTACCCACCACACACTGTCCTCACACCGGATCACGGTGCGGAGTTAGAACGCCAATGATACCAGGCTGGTATTTCAAGATTGGCTCCACCCCAACTGGCGTCAGGGTTTCAAAGCCTCCCAGCTATCCTACACAGGTAACATCAGCGTCCAGTGTGAAGCTATAGTAAAGGTTCACGGGGTCTTTCCGTCTAGCCGCGGGTACACTGCATCTTCACAGCGATTTCAATTTCACTGAGTCTCGGGTGGAGACAGCGTGGCCATCATTACGCCATTCGTGCAGGTCGGAACTTACCCGACAAGGAATTTCGCTACCTTAGGACCGTTATAGTTACGGCCGCCGTTTACCGGGGCTTCGATCAAGAGCTTCGCCTTGCGGCTAACACCATCAATTAACCTTCCGGCACCGGGCAGGCGTCACACCCTATACGTCCGCTTACGCGTTGGCAGAGTGCTGTGTTTTTAATAAACAGTTGCAGCCACCTGGTCTCTTCGGCCGGTCAGAGCTGAGGGAGCAAGTCCCGTTACCCTGGCCGGCGCACCTTCTCCCGAAGTTACGGTGCCATTTTGCCTAGTTCCTTCACCCGAGTTCTCTCATACGCCTTGGTATTCTCTACCTGACCACCTGTGTCGGTTTGGGGTACGATCGCATGTTATCTGAAGCTTAGAGGCTTTTCCCGGAAGCGTGGCATCAGTGACTTCCAGACCGTAGTCTGTTCGTCTCGCGTCTCGGCTTATAGAGGACCGGATTTGCCTGATCCCCAGGCCTACTCGCTTTTACCAGGACAACCAACGCCTGGCTCACCTAGCCTTCTTCGTCCCCCCATCGCAATAACATCCGGTACGGGAATATTAACCCGTTTCCCATCGACTACGCCTTTCGGCCTCGCCTTAGGGGTCGACTCACCCTGCTCCGATTGACGTCGAACAGGAACCCTTGGTCTTCCGGCGGGGGAGGTTTTCACTCCCCTTGTCGTTACTCATGTCAGCATTCGCACTTGTGATACCTCCAGCAGACCTCACGATCCACCTTCGCAGGCTTACACAACGCTCCTCTACCGCGCATCCATAAGGATGCACCCGCAGCTTCGGCACCCGGTTTGAGCCCCGTTACATCTTCCGCGCAGGCCGACTCGACCAGTGAGCTATTACGCTTTCTTTAAAGGATGGCTGCTTCTAAGCCAACCTCCTGGCTGTCTGTGCCTTCCCACATCGTTTCCCACTTAACCGGGATTTTGGGACCTTGGCTGGCGGTCTGGGTTGTTTCCCTTTTCACAACGGACGTTAGCACCCGCTGTGTGTCTCCCACGCTGTACTCACCGGTATTCGGAGTTTGCCTCGGGTTGGTAAGCCGGGATGGCCCCCTAGCCGAAACAGTGCTCTACCCCCGGTGGTAATACGTGAGGCGCTACCTAAATAGCTTTCGAGGAGAACCAGCTATCTCCGAGCTTGATTAGCCTTTCACTCCGATCCACAGCTCATCTCAGCATTTTTCAACATACTTGAGTTCGGACCTCCAGTCAGTGTTACCTGACCTTCATCCTGGCCATGGATAGATCGCCCGGTTTCGGGTCTATTCCCAGCAACTAAGTCGCCCATTTAAGACTCGGTTTCCCTGCGCCTCCCCTATTCGGTTAAGCTCGCTACTGAGAATAAGTCGCTGACCCATTATACAAAAGGTACGCAGTCACAGAACAAGTCTGCTCCCACTGCTTGTACGCACACGGTTTCAGGATCTATTTCACTCCCCTCGCCGGGGTTCTTTTCGCCTTTCCCTCACGGTACTGGTTCACTATCGGTCAGTCAGGAGTATTTAGCCTTGGAGGATGGTCCCCCCATGTTCAGTCAGGGTTTCACGTGCCCCGACCTACTCGATTTCACAATGCTCGGATTTCGGCTACAGGACTATCACCTGCTATGGTCAGACTTCCCAGACTGTTCGCCTATCGGTTGCACTGCTTAAGGGCTGGTCCCCGTTCGCTCGCCGCTACTGGGGGAATCTCAATTGATGTCTTTTCCTCGGGGTACTTAGATGTTTCAGTTCTCCCGGTTCGCCTTCATGAGTTATGTATTGGCTCATGAATACCTGCCTTGTGGCAGGTGGGTTTCCCCATTCGGAAATCGCCGGGTCGCAGGTCATTTGCCACCTCACCGACGCTTATCGCAGGCTGTCACGTCCTTCATCGCCTCTGACTGCCTAGGCATCCACCGTGTGCGCTTAATCGCTTGACCATATAACCCCAAGGGGTCCGGTCTCACAATCACACTACATTTACCGGCATGCATACGACTATGCATGACGATAAATTTATACGTTGTCTGCCGGCCGGGTCACAACGCTCATCCGAAGATGAGGTGTTCACCGACCGACAGGTCAGCATGATCCACATTGTTAAAGAGCGTACTGTCAAAAAGACAGTCAGAAATCATGTCGATGATTGTCATCATCATGACTTTTGACTGTGGTTTCATCAGTAGGAGCGAGACTGTGACACCGAGCTGTATGGTGGAGCCTAGCGGGATCGAACCGCTGACCTCCTGCGTGCAAGGCAGGCGCTCTCCCAGCTGAGCTAAGGCCCCGACAGGTTGGTGGGTCTGGGCAGACTCGAACTGCCGACCTCACCCTTATCAGGGGTGCGCTCTAACCAACTGAGCTACAGACCCAAGCAGTCTTCGCTCTATCCGATCAGGCAATTTGTGTGGACGCGCTGGTTCGCGTGAGCACTTGTCGTTTAAGGAGGTGATCCAGCCGCAGGTTCCCCTACGGCTACCTTGTTACGACTTCACCCCAGTCATGAACCACACCGTGGTGATCGCTCTCCCGAAGGTTAAGCTAACCACTTCTGGTGCAGTCCACTCCCATGGTGTGACGGGCGGTGTGTACAAGGCCCGGGAACGTATTCACCGTGGCATTCTGATCCACGATTACTAGCGATTCCGACTTCACGGAGTCGAGTTGCAGACTCCGATCCGGACTGAGGCCGGCTTTCTGGGATTGGCTTCACGTCGCCGCTTCGCAACCCTTTGTACCGGCCATTGTAGCACGTGTGTAGCCCTGCTCGTAAGGGCCATGATGACTTGACGTCGTCCCCACCTTCCTCCGGTTTGTCACCGGCAGTCTCCCTGAAGTTCCCGCCATTACGCGCTGGCAAAAAGGGATAGGGGTTGCGCTCGTTACGGGACTTAACCCAACATTTCACAACACGAGCTGACGACAGCCATGCAGCACCTGTCTCTGCGTTCCCGAAGGCACTTCCTCATCTCTGAGGAATTCGCAGGATGTCAAGAGCAGGTAAGGTTCTTCGCGTTGCATCGAATTAAACCACATGCTCCACCGCTTGTGCGGGCCCCCGTCAATTCATTTGAGTTTTAGCCTTGCGGCCGTACTCCCCAGGCGGTCGACTTATTGCGTTAACTGCGCCACCAAACCCTCAAGGGGTCCAACGGCTGGTCGACATCGTTTACGGCGTGGACTACCAGGGTATCTAATCCTGTTTGCTACCCACGCTTTCGCGCCTCAGCGTCAGTGTCAGTCCAGAAGGCCGCCTTCGCCACTGGTATTCCTCCCGATCTCTACGCATTTCACCGCTACACCGGGAATTCCACCTTCCTCTCCTGCACTCTAGCCTACCAGTTCCGAATGCCGTTCCCGGGTTGAGCCCGGGGCTTTCACATCCGGCTTGGCAAGCCGCCTACGCGCCCTTTACGCCCAGTAATTCCGATTAACGCTTGCACCCTCCGTATTACCGCGGCTGCTGGCACGGAGTTAGCCGGTGCTTCTTCTGTGGGTGATGTCCTTCATGACGAGTATTAATCATCATGCCTTCTTCCCCACTGAAAGTGCTTTACAACCCGAAGGCCTTCTTCACACACGCGGCATGGCTGGATCAGGGTTCCCCCCATTGTCCAATATTCCCCACTGCTGCCTCCCGTAGGAGTCCGGGCCGTGTCTCAGTCCCGGTGTGGCTGATCATCCTCTCAGACCAGCTACGGATCGTCGCCTTGGTGAGCCGTTACCTCACCAACAAGCTAATCCGACATGGGCTCATCCGATAGCGCAAGGTCCGAAGATCCCCTGCTTTCTCCCGTAGGACGTATGCGGTATTAGCTCGGGTTTCCCCGAGTTATCCCCCACTACCGGGCAGATACCCATGCATTACTCACCCGTCCGCCGCTCGTCAGCGGGTAGCAAGCTACCCCTGTTACCGCTCGACTTGCATGTGTTAGGCCTGCCGCCAGCGTTCAATCTGAGCCATGATCAAACTCTTCAGTTTATTTTGAAGCTTTGAGATTCGTTTCGAGGCCTGCCGAGGCAGTCCGCGAGGTGAATCAATCCGGGCTCGAGGTCAAACTAGTTACTCTTGACGAGTGTTCGTCTGCTCGACTATCTATGTGACTGGTGTCACACACGAGCCAGACGCCCACACAAATTGCCTGATCGACTTGTTAAAGAGCGTCTCGAAGATGTTGCCTCAGTCGCCGTGGCGGCTGCTTCGAGAGAGTGGGCATTTTACAGCCCTGAATCGAAAAGTCAACCTCTTTTTTTCGATCCGGAAGTCAGCGACTGGATCCGTGATCCTGATTGGATGACCAAAACCTCAGTCAAAACAATCACCTGCCAAACTTCCCCGCTGCCTCGTCGCCGTGTGCTCCGTGGCAGCGGATGCGTACTTTATAGATCAGACCCCAAGGGCGCAACCCCTTTCGCCAAAAACTTTCATTTTTCTGTCATGGCAGGGAATGCGTCGACGGATAATCGTGTCTTCAGGTAGATGGCGTACGGCGTGACAGCGCCTTTCCAGTGCTCTTTGGCAGCTCACGATCGTCATCCAGCGACATGGCGTAGCGCTCGGCGACCGTCTGCCTTGCCGCAATAACATGTCGACGCATCAACTGTTCGGCCAGCTCTTCATCCCCGGAGGCGATGGCATCCACAATACGATGGTGCTCTACAAAGGCACGCTGTGGTCGGCCCCCTCGCGCACTGTATTGAGTCCTGTAAAGCCTTACCAGATAGTAGAGATCATCACACAGGGTGGTCATGAGCATTCGATTGTGACTCCCGCGCACAATCAGATAATGGAAATCGAGATCACCCTCGCGCTGGTAATAGGCTTCAGCCTGATCCAGATCGCCCTGCTCTTCATGCGCCACCAAGACATCCCGCAGCGCCTGAACTTCATCGGTAGTCATATGGCGCGCCGCCAGCCTGGCCGCCATGCTCTCCAGCGCCTCACGCATATCAAAAAGCTCAAGGAGTTCGCGCATCGACAGCTTGACGACTCTGGCCCCCACGTGAGGTTCGCGCTCGATCAAACGGTGCGCTTCCAGTCGGCGCATGGCCTCACGCAGCGGACCACGTGAAATGCCATAGGTCTGGGCAAGACCCGGCTCGGTGATTTTACTGCCTGCCGGCAGCTCACCACGAACGATGGCATCCTGAAGCTGTTGAAAGACTCGCTCAGCGAGCGTTCGCGCCTCGAGAGGAATCTCGCCGGAAGAAGTCGTTGAAGTCATGGTTATTGTCAACAATCAGGGAAATGCCATCACAGTACGACATACGGCACGCAAAGACCAAAGTTCCAGCATCACTTCATCAACACCGACCAAACAGGGAGCGCCGGTTCCTGCCTTGGACTGTTAAACTGCACGCCCCGTTAAAGCCTGCGATACATGATCATGTCCTCCTATCAATTGCTGCTTCACCCCCTTCCCTACCATGCGGACCCGGCCGCCTGGTTTGAAAGGCTGCGCCATCGCCGCGAGGCGATACTGCTGGATAATGGCCGCCCTTATACGCAGACCGGGCGCTTTGACATCATGAGCAGCGACCCCACTGCCCTGCTTGAAGTGGACAGCATGGGGCAGTACTACTGCACACGTATGCTTTCTGCAATCACACCGCTGGACGCTCAGCGTGAGCTTCCAAGACATCTTGAAACGATTCCCCCGGACACGGCCGAAGAGATTCCTTTTGTCGGCGGGCTCATGGGGTACTGGAGCTATGACTTTGGACGCCTGCTCGAAAGACTTGAAAGTCATGCCATTGCCGACATTGATCTCCCCCTGGCCAGACTCGGGCTTTATGACTGGGCCCTGATTCAGGATCATCAACGTCAGTGCAGCTATCTGGTGGCAACGGCTGAACGTCGTGATCAGGTGCTGACATGGCTGGAAGCGGCACCCGATGAGACAAGTACCGCCTTTTCCCTGACCGTTCCCTTTAAAGCCGATATTGATCGCGCGACTTACGGCGAACGCTTTCGCAGGGTCAGTGACTATCTACATGCCGGCGACTGCTATCAGGTCAATCTGGCCCAGCGTTTCCAGGCGCAGTGTCAGGGAGACAGCTGGGAAGCCTGGCGCCGGTTACGCCAGGCAACGCCGTCCCCTTTTGGTGCATGGCTTTCATGGCAGGGGGAGGACGGATGCGAGCGCAGCATCATGTCCCTCTCGCCTGAACGCTTTTTACATCTACAGGATCGAAAGCTGACCACCAACCCCATCAAGGGAACGCGCCCTAGAGGCCAGACCGCCGAAGAAGATCAGCAGCTGGCCGATGAACTGCTTGGCAGTCTCAAGGATCGTACCGAGAACGTCATGATCGTGGATCTGCTGCGCAACGACCTCGGTCGCGTCTGCCGTGCCGGTACTGTGCGCGTGCCGGCACTGGCTGCCCTTGAAAGCTATCGCAATGTTCATCATCTGGTCAGCACCATTACGGGCGATCTGGCGCCGTCACTGGATGCCATCGACGCCCTGGCTGCCGCGTTTCCCGGCGGCTCCATCACCGGCGCTCCCCGCATTCGGGCCATGGACATCATCGATGAACTGGAGACCACTCGTCGCGGTCCCTACTGCGGCAGCATCGGCTATATCGATCAGCGCGGCGACATGCATACGTCAATTGCCATTCGCACCCTCTATAGAGAAGACAACACCCTTTATGTGTGGGGCGGCGGTGGACTGGTGGCCGACTCTCATGAGGAAAGTGAATACATCGAGACGATCGACAAGATTCGCCATCTCATGCATGCGCTGACATAAACGCGCCTGTACGCTCAGGCAGGCGATGTTTATGATTGATAACCATTCCAATCACCACGGGCACATCCTGCCCGCTGCACGAGAATGCCGATGAGCGCTGGTAGCCCTACATGACAGTCACCGCCCCCACTACAGACACCAGTATCGACAAGTATCTTCAACGGCGACGACGACACTACTGGCTACTGGCCATCACGGCAGTGCTGACGCTGTGCTCATTGATTGTTGATGTGGCGACCGGTCCGGGGCAATACGGGCTTGGCGACATTGTACGTGCCATCGTGTCGCCGGATGACGCCCCCCGGGCCATCGCGGTCATCGTGTGGGAGATCCGTTTACCGGTGGCCCTGATGGCCATCATGGTCGGCATGTCACTGGCCAGCGCCGGGGCCGAGATGCAGACCATCCTTAACAACCCGCTGGCCGACCCCTTTACACTGGGTATTTCGGCAGCGGCCAGCTTCGGGGCAGCCCTTGCCATCGTCCTGGGCGTGTCACTGTTTCCCGCTGCCAGCGAACTGTTGACCACCCTCAACGCCTTTGTCATGGCCATGGTGGCCTCGCTTCTGATCTGGCTGGTCAGTCGCCTGCGTGGTGTGAGCGTACAGACCATGGTGCTGATGGGGATCGCCCTGATGTTCTTTTTCAACGCCACGCTGGGCATCCTCCAATACGTGGCTTCGGCGGAATCCCTGCAACAGCTGGTGTTCTGGTCGCTGGGGTCACTGTCGCGTGCCAGCTGGTCAAAAATCGGTATCGTGACGGCGGCGCTTGTGGTCACGCTGCCCATCTTCTTTTTTGCCGGCTGGCGCCTGACGGCCCTTCGCATGGGGGATCTGCAGGCCCGTGCCCTGGGCGTCAATGTGGGCCGTCTACGCCTGACCGTGCTGCTGTGCAGTTCGCTACTGGCGGCCACGGCCGTGGCCTTTGTCGGCATCATTGGCTTTATTGGCCTGGTAGGACCGCACATTGCCCGCATGCTGGTCGGTGAGGATCAACGCGTGTTTCTGCCCATGTCAGCGCTGACAGGCGCCCTTTTAATGTCGTTGACCTCAATCGTCTCCAAGACGCTGATTCCAGGCGTGCTGTTGCCCGTGGGCATTATCACGGCCCTGATCGGCCTGCCGTTTTTTGTCTCCCTGATCCTGAAGAGCCGGCGCGAGGTGTGGGGATGAGCCTCAAAATTGAATCACTGTCGGTCCACTTTGGACGCACCAGGATCCTGAATGACGTCAGCGGTCTGGAGGCGCGCCCGGGAGAGTTGACGGCCCTGATCGGGCCCAACGGTGCCGGCAAGTCCACGCTATTGAAATCCATTGCCGGCATTGAGCGCTCCACCGGCCATATCAGCCTTGATAACACGGCGCTTGACACACTGGACATTGCCCAGCGTGCCGGGCAGATCTACTACCTGCCGCAGGATATTACCTCCCGCGCAGCCCTCAGCGTGTTTGAAGCCGTCCTTCTGGCAAGGCGCACCACGCAAAAGACAGATCGTCGACAGGACCTGAAACGCGTGCAGCACACCCTGCAGACACTGGAGCTTGAGCAGTATGCCGAGCGCGATCTCGGCCAGCTCTCCGGCGGCCAGCGTCAGCGGGTGGCCATTGCCCAGGCCGTGGTCAGGGAACCCAGGGTTCTGATGCTGGATGAGCCCACCAGCGCACTGGACCTTCACCATCAGTTGCAGGTGCTTGAATGGCTGGTGGCCCTGGCTCGGGAGCAACAGATGATCATTGTCATCGCCATCCATGACCTTAGCCTGGCAGCACGCTTTTCCCGTCACATGTGGCTCATGGGCGCAGGAGGCAAGGTGTGCGCCGTTGGCGCGCCCGAGCAGGTCCTGACCGAAGAGCGCCTGCGAGAGGTATATGCCATCAGGGCCCATGTTGAGTGGCCCGAAGGAGAGCCGCCTCGCGTGACGCCACTGGCCGCCACTCGCCAGCTGGGCATGAAGGGACGCGAACAGGACTTCTAAACTTCGAACCAAATGATATTGGGGAGAGTCCTGGGTGGTTTGCTATCGTGCCTGCCAAACGGCCCGGCCAGGGCCATCTGCCATTGATAATGGAGTCACTGAATGTCGCTGAATATCGATGAGATCAATGAAAGGCTTGGCAATGATCCTCAGGCACTGGTGGAGTGGGCACTGTCCCTCGACAAGCGCCCCATCTGCACCACCAACTTTCGCCCCTTTGAAGCCGTCATTCTCCATATGGTGACACAGGTTCGTCCTGACCTTCCCATCGTCTGGATGGATTCAGGCTATAACACGCCGGCCACCTATCAGTTTGCTGATGAGGTAAGCCAGAAGCTCGGGCTCAATCGCATCCTCTATCTTCCCCTGCGATCACGCGCCCATCGAGAAGCCGTGGAAGGACCGACGCCCTCTGTGGATGATCCGCGCCATGAAGCCTTCACCCGGGAGGTCAAGCTTGAGCCCTTTGAGCGTGCCCTGCGCGAAACCAACCCGGGCGTCTGGTTTACGGCCCTGCGTGCTTCCGACACAGCGACCCGCGCCCAGATGCAGCCGGTCAGCATCAATCAGGACGGTCTGATCAAGGTCGCCCCGGTACTGCACTGGAGCAGCAAGGACATGCATGACTATCTGGTCAAGCACGATCTGCCCAACAATTTCGACTACTTCGATCCGACCAAGGGCGAAGAAACCCGTGAGTGCGGGCTGCATCTGCAGCACTGAGGCGCTCTGGATGACAGGTCGTCAAAGGCATCAACAAAAAAGGCTCGCCAATGGATGGCGAGCCTTTTTTATTCATTCGTAAGCCCGATTACCTGACAGGCAGCTCGATGTGTTCAAAGAGCGCATTTTCGGCATGCGGACTCGACTCGAGTGCAGCCTCAACCGTGTCACGATCAAGGTGGGCAGCAAACTCGTGGATAAAATCGAACATGTAGTTGCGCATGAAGGTACCGCGACGAATACCGATTCGCGTCACCGAGCTTTCGAACAGATGGCTGGCATCGATGGCGACCAGATCATGATCTGCCACCGGGTCAATCGCCATATGAGCAACGATCCCTACCCCAAGCCCCAGTCGAACGTAGGTCTTGATGACATCGGAGTCGGCCGCCGTCAGCACCACATTGGGCGTGATGCCATGTGACTTGAAGGCATCATCAAGCTGGGAGCGGCCCGTAAAGCCAAAGGTGTAGGTTACCAGCGGATGCTGACCCAGCGCCTCAAGCGTCAGGTTGCGCGTTCCTTCCAGCGGGTGCCCTTTTGGCACCAGCACACAGCGGTTCCAGCGATAACAGGGCAGCAGGATCAGATCATTGAACAGATCCAGTGATTCCGTGCAGATGGCAAAATCTGCCATGCCCTCACAGACCATCTGGGCAATCTGGCGCGGCGTGCCCTGCTGCATGTGCAGCGCCACATCCGGATAGCGTTGTGTAAAACCACTGATAACAGCAGGCAGGGCATATCGTGCCTGAGTATGGGTGGTAGCGATGGAGAGACTGCCACGACGATCGTCACTGAATTCCTGCGCCACATGGCGGATATCGTCCACCTTGCGAAGCACTTCACCGGCAAGCTCCACGATAGGCTTGCCAGCCGGGGTAATTCTTGTCAGATGTTTGCCGCTTCGCGCAAAAATTTCGACACCCAGCTCGTCTTCCAGCAACCGTATCTGTTTGGAAATCCCGGGCTGAGACGTGAAAAGACTCTGCGCCGTGGCAGAGACGTTCAGATTATGCCGGGAAACTTCCCATATGTAGCGAAGCTGCTGAAGTTTCAAGGCATTAACCTCCTGAAGAGCAGGCCTGAAAAGCGTCAAAAAAAGGGCTTAAAATCGACTGCTAATGCTATCAGGGTCTAAAATAATGAACAATCATTCCTTTTCAGAATAAAAAATTATCCCTAGATTCCTGCTGCGCAATGCTCCTGCCAACGCCACGGGATTTAGAATGTCACTTATCGATTTTCTGCTTTATGTACTTGCCGGCGCAGGTGTCGGTATCGCGGTAGGGCTTTCTGGCATCGGCGGTGGCTCACTGATGACGCCCATTTTGCTGACCTTCGGGTTTCCACCGCATGTTGCCGTAGGCACGGATCTTTTATACGCCGCCTTTACCAAGATCAGCGGTATCTTCAGCCACCAGAGGCAGGGTCATATCGACTGGAAGGTCATGCTGCGACTGTCCATGGGCAGCGTGCCAGCCGCGATTCTGACGGTCTTTCTGCTCAACCGC
Organism: Kushneria sp. Sum13; assembly: GCF_052692355.1. Classification (NCBI taxonomy): domain Bacteria; kingdom Pseudomonadati; phylum Pseudomonadota; class Gammaproteobacteria; order Oceanospirillales; family Halomonadaceae; genus Kushneria; species Kushneria sp. Sum13. The sequence continues at coordinate 1,168,735 of NZ_CP199847.1, read as the reverse complement.
TTTTTTACCGGCGCCCATGATTACAGCGGACTGATTACCACAACGCTGGGCATCATGTTGATCCTGACGGCAGCCGTACTGATCTTCAAGACACCGCTTCAGCGCTGGACCGGTCAGGGCGATCGCTGGGTCAATCGACACGTTGCCCCCCTGACTGTCGCTGCAGGTATTGTACTGGGTGTCTGCGTCACGCTCTCATCGGTGGGTGCCGGCGTGTTTGGCACGGCGGTATTGATGCTGCTTTACCCCTTCTTCTCTTCGGGCCGAGTGGTGGGTACTGATATCGCGCATGCCGTGCCTCTGACACTGGTGGCCGGTGGCGGGCATTTGCTGCTGGGCAACGTGGATTTCGCCCTTTTGCTGGCACTGCTGGTGGGTTCAGTCCCTGCCATCCACCTGGGAGCATGGCTTTCGAAATATCTGCCGGACAACCTGCTGCGAGGCATGCTGACATTACTGCTGCTGAGCATGGGCATTCGATATGCATTTTTTTGAACAGGAAAGCGGCGTTAATCGCTTTGTTCAATGAGCACCATCGCAGAGACACATTTGCCTCACCCCCTGCGACCCGCTACCATCCCTTGTATACAGCCTGTACATGCAATCACTGGAGTAAATCATGGCTAACAATGTTGACGTTACCAGCGCCAATTTCGACCAGGAAGTCATGCAGGCCGACAAGCCTGTACTGCTAAAATTCTGGGCCCCGTGGTGCGGTCCCTGCAAGATGATGGCACCGGTAGTAGACGAGGTAGCCGAAGAGAAATCCGGCGAGCTCAAGGTCGTCAGCATCAATGTTGACGATGCTCAGGATATCGCTGCCGAACAGGGTGTCCGTGGTGTCCCGACCGTTATGATGTTCAAGGATGGTGCCAAGGTGGCTTCGCTCGTCGGTGCACAGTCCAAGACACAGCTGGTGCAGTTCATCGATCAGAACGCCTGATCAAGACGTCCTGAACCAAGCAAAACGCTCCCATCGGGAGCGTTTTTTTATGTCGGTCATCCGGCCATGGAGCGCCTCAATCCTCTGTTGGCATGCCTTCTCTGGCTCGCCGCCGTCGCTCCCGGTTGGGCCCCATCAATATTGAAATCCAGCGCGTATCAGGATGGCTGTCCAGCAGTATCTTGAGAGACATGGTCAGGGGAACCGATAGGAAAAGCCCTACCGGCCCGAAAAGCCATCCCCAGAACACCAGCGACATGAAGGCCGCAAGCGTGGACATCCCCAGCGTTTGTCCCATGATGCGAGGCTCGATGAGATTGCCCAGCACAAAATTGATCGTGATATAGGCACTGCTGAGAATGGTTGCCTTGACGACACCACCTTCCGGCATGATCAGCGTCAGAAGGACTGCGGGCACGGCTGCAATGATCGAGCCAATGTTGGGAATAAAATTGAGGAAAAACCCCAGCACTCCCCACAACAGCGCAAACTCGACCTGAAGAATCAGACAGCAGGTGGCGATGAGTGCGCCGGTAATGGCACTGATCACCGTTTTCACCAGCAGATAGCGCTGTAGCGTCCGGGAAAACTGGGTAAAACGCGCCAGGCTTCCATGAGGCTGTTTAATGGCCTGAGAAAGCTTGTAGGGGAAATCCAGCGTCTCATACAGAATAAAAATAATCAAAATGGCGATGATGCCAAGCTGAGTAATGAAGTTGCCAATTCCCCCCAGCAGCGACGGCAGCGAATCCATGAGCATGCCGGGATCCAGATTATCCTGCAGCGCCCTGGCATCAAACGGCAGTCCCAGAGCATCGAACCACTTGAGCAGCCCCGTATAGTGCTGACCCAGGGACTCCTCAAGCGCCGGCAGCTGATCGACCAGATCTCCCAGACGCGCCATGACCAGCCAGATCAGCAGGGTACTGGCCAGCGTCACGACAAAAAGTACACAAAGAATCGACAGATTGACGCTCACCCCTCGCCCATGGAGCCATTTGACCGGGCGAGAGCACAGGATGGCAATAAACAGCGAAAGCAGTACCGGAATGAACAGGCCCGCTCCCAGCTTCAGGCCGGTCACGATAATGACCAGCGAGGCAAAGGTAAGTATCAGGTGGTAGGGGAAATGGTGCTGATCCTGCTCGGGGTCGCTTTTCATGGCAGCCTCTTGAATACCAATGTCAGACACTGCAACGACATGCCCCCGCCACGCAGCGCGCGTTTCACAATGCCTTTTCCCTTGCACGAACAGACGGCGTCAGTATTCGCAAAAGCGTATTGGCGCAAAGGCTTGCGCCGACCATACCCAATACCATCGGCCAGATACTCTCCATCTGAAGGCCACTCACCAGCGCACCTGCCAGGCCGGCTGCCGTAAACTGCAGGCTACCCAGAACGGCATTGGCCGTGGCACTCATGTTGGGGAAATGATCCAGCATGGAGGAGACAGCATTGGGTGAAATGAGACCGTTCACGCCGACGAAAAACATCACCAGCAGTACCATCAACCATAGTGCATGCAGCCCCGCCACTACCGTGATAACAATCAGCATACCGGCAGTGAGCTGGATACCCAGTCCCAGCCTCAGCAACTGCTGAGGCGAATAACGCCCCAGAAGTCGTATATTCAGCCGGTTGGACAGGGCCATGACAACGATATTGGCACCAAAAATAAACGGGTAAAGCTGACTGGAGACGCCGTAATACTCCATATAGACATATGGAGAACTGTTAATAAAGCAAAACATGCCGGCAAAGGACAGGGAAACGGCGGCGATATACCCCATGGCTTCGCGGTGTTTCAACACACTCGCATAGTTGCCAAGAACCTGCCCCGCCCCACCGGATGATCGATGTTCGGGCATACGGGTTTCAGGCAGATAGGTCATGATCAGATACAGCAGTGCAGCGCCGTAAAGGGCCAGAAACAAAAATATGGCCCACCAGTCGACAAGCGTCAGCAGCACGCTCCCGACCGTCGGGGCGACCAGCGGTGCCAGCATCAGGATCATGACCATCGTTGAGAGAACACGTGCCGCTTCCCGTCCCGAAAAGCAGTCACGCACGATGGCCGGTGAGTTCACGACACAGGCCCCGCCGCCCAGCGCCTGCAAAAACCGCAGGATCATGAGCGCCCAGAACGTATCGATCTGGGTTACCAGCAAGCTGGACAGCATAAAGGTGATGATGCCCCCCAGCAGCACCGGTTTGCGTCCGACACGATCCGACATAGGGCCAAAAATCAGCTGTCCAAGCGCCATCCCCAGCAAAAAGATACTGATCGAAAGCTCGGTCAAATGGATATTGGCATCAATGTGCAGGGCAAGGGCAGGAATGGCTGGCAGATAGGCATCAATGGCAAAGGGCGCCAGGGCCGTATTGGCGGCCACCAGCAGGGCCAGGCGTCTGGCGCCGATAATAGGCAAGTCATTCTCCATGTCAGACCACGAATGTCGCGTGATGCCCCTGAAGGAACACGACCCTCGCGCTCAGTGCTCTCGCTGAGACTCCAGCAGGTCAATAAGCGGTTGAAACTCTATGCGATTTTGTTCGCTCATCGCCGCCAGCGTGTGGTGGGCTTCGAGGATTCGCTCCCGCATCTCTTCTTCGCTGGTTTCCAGAACCGGCAGATCGCTGAAATCGGCAGGCTCCGACCACGGCATATCGATAATGGTGACATACTTCTGAAATCCCATGACGTCCAGCATGCGCCTGACGTCGGGATGGTCAACGGCCACCAGTGGCTGACCGGGGATGCGATGGCGTACTGCCAGTGCAATCTTGGCCAGAAACCCGAGCGCCGTGGAATCCATGTTGATCACCTGACGCAGATCAATGACGACACGTTCAAGGCCCGGCAGCTCCGCCAGAGGCTGTACCTGCTGGTCCAGGGTGGCACAGAGTGTCAGGCGTACATCTCCGGCCAGTCTGAGCACAAAGGTGCCCTTTTCAAACGCCGCCTGAAGTCGTCCTTCATCCATCATTGAAACCGCTCAGGGTAAGAAAGGTAATGTCATCCGGCAGTGCATCGGACAGGGCCAGCGATGATTTCAGATCACTTATGCTGTCTGCATTGCCGATATGCTCGCACAGCGCAGAAAGACGCTCTTCGAGATTGTTGCCTGCCAGGCAGTCAAAAACACCATCCGAACAGAGCCAGAGCCTGAAATCCGCCGGCAGCTCACAATGATAGGTCGGATACTCGACGTCCGGAAACAGCCCGACAGCCGGCCCCTCTCCTTCAAGCTGACGCACGCTGCCCCTGGTGGTCAAAATCGGCATGGGCATCTGTGCGCCCAGGGAATAGTGCAGTGTACGCGTCTGGCAGTCGATCACACCGACCACGATGGCCGCATGTTTGCCAACCCCGGTATCCAGAAGCTCCCGGTTGAGTCGGGCAAGCCATCTGGCCGGCAGGTTTTCCGGCAGGCGCGCATTCCAGCGCGACAGCCAGCGCTGAAACAGTGCCTTTAAAAGCACCGTCACAAAGGCAGATGAAGCGCCATGCCCTGCCACATCTGCAAAACAGAACAGGACGTAACGGTCACCGTGGGCCTGATAGTCGAGAAAGTCTCCCGACAGATAAAGCGACGGCGCCATCCAGTAATCGCCCTCGATGCCATTGAGTCTGGCACACGGCATGGGCTGTAACCGACGCTGAATCTGCCCGCCGGCCTGAAGATCGGTACGCAGCGTGCTCAAATGCGTCTGCAGCTGCTCGTTAAGCTGCTCCAGACGATCCCGGTCGCGCAGCGCCGAGGCATGAACACGCCGACAGTCCAGCGCTCTGAGCATGAGCTGGGTCAAAAGCGAGGCATGCCCCATTGGATCAACCACATAATCGAGAACGCCGGCCTCAACGGCTGACAGCAGCGCTCGACTGTCGCGCTCCTGACTGATGACCACAATGGGCAGACGCTGCACCAGCGCCGCCCACTGTGATGCCGGCACGATATCGGCGTGCACGACCAGACCGTCAAGCCACTCGGGCAGCACATTGATGTCATCAGCCACCAGCAGCGTAAACCGGCCACATGCTGACAACGCCTGGTAAAGCGCATCGCGACGCGCTCCAGGCTGATCAACGAGCGCTATCCTATCCGTATTGGCAGGCATGAACGCTTTTCCGCCATGGTCGTTCGAAAAATTTATTCTGCAAAGTCGCTGTCATCGAATTCAAGATCGTCACTGCCGAAGGGATCCTTGCCCGACCGACCATCATTGATCAAGAACGCCCGACGCTGCAGGTAGGCATCACGAATGAACGAGTAGCGATCGCCCTGAATCAGCTTTTCCTGACCCAGCAATGACGCGCGTGCCTGCACCAGATCGATAAACCGTACGCTCCAGCGCGTCACGTCATGATCAATATAGGTGACCGGGTCGGTATAGAAATCCACCGGCATGCCAGCCGTATCACGCACGGTGCTTGGCCCGAGGAAAGGCAGGACCAGATAGGGCCCCGAACCGACGCCCCAGGTGGCCAGCGTCTGACCGAAGTCTTCGTCGTGCTGATCGATGCCCATACGGGTCGCCGGATCCAGAAAGCCGCCCAGACCCAGGGTGGTATTGATCAAAAGCCGCCCGATCGAGGTGCCGGCGTTGGTCAGCTTCCACTGCAGCAGGCTATTGAAGGAGTTGCCGACTTCTCCGAGGTTGGAAAAGAAATTGCCCACGCCCTCCTGCACGGGCGTCGGCGTAATGTAGTCATACCCCTGAGCGACCGGCTTGAGCGCATAGCGATCCAGCGTGTCATTAAAGGAGTATACGCCGCGGTTAAAGCCCTCCCAGGGATCCTGCGGATTGCTGTCCTGCGTTTGCGCGCCGGCACACCCTGCCAGCGTGACACAGGTAAAGGTTGCCGCGGCAATGTTCGTCCATGTTTTCATTCGTTCACCCTGTCCCTTGTTATCTGCAGCCCTGACGCGACTGCATCCTGTTCTACTGCGGCAACCGCCTGCATGATGGCCTTCGTCTGGCGCCGTGCGATTTCAATAGCGCGCAAAGGAGTCAAGCGCCGCATTGTCAGCCGATTTCAGGTCACTGTACAGCCCGGCGGCCATCAGTCACGGGTCAGGAAGCCGTAATGTCCTGCCACTGACGCTCCAGCCGCTTGGCCGACACCGGCGCCAGCGTCCCCAGCTGCTGGGCGAAAAGCGAGACCCTCAGCTCCTCAAGCCACCATCCGAACGCCTCCAGAGCCTGATCCTGCAGGCCGCTACCCCCCTGCCTGCGGCGCCTTTCCTCAAGCCGACGCTGGAAGTCGTTGACCTCCTCCATGGCCAGCTGATCGCGACGTACTTCGCGCGGCGCCTTTTCAAGCCGAATCTGCGCCGCCTCAATATAGCGTGGATACTGGGCCAGCCACTCTCCCGCTGCACTGATAAAGCCTGGATAAACCAGCCGCTGCATCTGGGCGCGGACATCACTAAAGCTGAGCGCCAGATTGAAGGTCACCTTGCCCTTGAGGACCTTGCTGACCTCAAGGTGGCGCTTGAGAATGCGCTCCAGCAGTGCCACAAGCGACTCGGCCGTCTCATGCAATCGCGAGCGCTCGCTTTCAAGACGCGCCTCAAAGGCCGCCTGATCGCGCGGCAGCGGATCGAAGGCAAAGACGCTCAAAAACACGGCCTCGATGACATCATCCACCAGATCCCGGCGCGTGCCGACCCTGGCATACAGCAGAACACAGCGCTCAAGCCCGGGCAGATCGCGCGCCAGAAAGCGGACCTGATCCGGCAGGCGACGCATGGCCAGGCGCTTGATGCCATGACGATGCTGCATGTATGCCTTGTCGGGATGATCAAACAGCGTCACCCCCAGAGTATCACCCTCATCCACCAGTGCCGGCCAGGCCTCGACGCGAATACCGGCCTGATCACGCACGTGAGACTGCGGCAACTGACCGTCCGGGAACTGCGTGAGCCCCTGCTGCGACAATGCGTCACCCGCCATGGCCTTCGTACCTGCCACGGCGGCCTGCTCAAAACGCTCGATCAGGGCGTTGAGATCTCGCCCCTCTCCGAGCACCTGCCCCTCGTGATTGACCACACGAATGTTCATGATCAGATGCACCGGCAACTGCTCCGGTCGCCACTCATCTGCCGCCAGCCGAATGCCTGTCTTCTGGCGCAGGAACTCTGACAGCGCCGAGGTCAGCGAAACATTGCCGGGGGTCAGTGCCGACAGCGCCGCATCGGCCCAGTCCGGAATCGGCACCACTTGGCGACGATACTGCTTGGGCAGCGACTTCATCAACGCAATAACCTTGTCGCGACGAAGCCCGGGCACCAGCCATTCCAGCCGCTCGCCTGGCAGCGTGGAGAGCATGGAGGCCGGTACCGTGATGGTGACGCCATCATCCGGCTCGTTGGGCGCAAAGTGATACGACAGTGGATAGCGAATCCCGCCGCCCTGATAGCTCAGCTCGAGCGCATCCGGATACTGCTCGACCGTGACCTCGCTGGCTTCACGTGCCAGCAGGGTCTCCATGTCGAGAAACAGGATATTGGCGTCGTGCTGCTCGCTGTGGCGCCGCCAGTGCTCGAAACTCTTGCCGTTGTAGATATCGGCCGGCAGGCGCGCATCATAAAATTCAAACAGGGTCTGTTCATCGACCAGAATGTCGCGACGACGCGCGCGATCCTCGAGATCCTCGACCTCCTCGATCAGCGCCCGGTTATGCTCGAAAAAGGCGCCTTTCGTCTGAAACTGCCCTTCCACCAGCGCATGGCGGATAAACAGCTCCCGGGATTCCTCGGGGGCAATGGGGCCATAGTGCACCTTGCGACGCGCCACGACAGGCAGTCCGAACAGCGTGACCTGCTCATAAGCCACGACCTGGGCACGTTTCATTTCCCAGTGCGGCTCGCTGAAGCTGCGTTTGGTCAAGTGCACCGCCAGCGGCTCGATCCACTCGGGGCGAATGGCGGCGACCTGGCGGGCGAAAAGACGCGTTGTCTCCACCATCTCGCCTGCCATGATCCATTTGGGCGTGCGCCTGGCAAGACCTGATCCCGGATGGATCATGAACTTTCGATTGCGCGCGCCCAGGTATTCCCGTGGCTCCTTGTCGGAGCCTGCATGCAGACCCAGATTGGATAAAAGCCCGGTCAAAAGCGCCTGATGCAGACGAGCAATGTCAGGCTCTCCCTCGTTTTCGACCAGCGCCAGCTCCCGTGTGAGCTGCTTGAGCTGACGATAGGTGTCATGCCATTCGCGCAGGCGCAGATAGCTCAGGTAGTTGTCGCGACACCAGCGCCGCAGCTGATTGGCCGAAAGCTCGGCGCGGCTGGCCTCAAAGCCCTGCCATAGATTGATCCAGGCCGTGAAGTCGGAATCCTTGTCCTGCCACTGCCGGTGCTTTTGATCCGCCGCCTCGCGCTTGTCGGCTGGGCGCTCTCTTGGGTCCTGAATGGAAAGCGCGCTGACCACAATCAGGGTTTCGCGCAGGCTGCCAAACTCGCTGGCCGCCAGCACCATGCGGGCCAGTCGGGGGTCGATCGGCAGCCGTGCCAGCTGACGGCCGGTTTTGGTCAGAAGCTGGCGTTCATCAACGGCGCCAAGCTCAAAGAGCAATCGGAAGCCGTCCTTGATAAAGCGGCTGTCGGGAATGTCCACAAAGGGGAATTGCCCGATGTCTCCCAGCCCCAGTGACAGCATGGAGAGAATGACCGAGGCCAGATTGGTCCGCTGAATCTCGGGCTCGGTATAGGCCGAGCGCGACAGGTAATCCTCTTCGCTATAAAGCCGAATACACACGCCCTCGGCGATACGACCACAGCGGCCGCGGCGCTGATCGGCACTGGCCTGACTGATCGGCTCGATCGGCAGACGCTGCACCTTGGCGCGATAGCTGTAGCGACTGATGCGCACCAGGCCCGGATCAATCACATAGCGAATGCCGGGCACGGTCAGCGAGGTTTCGGCCACGTTGGTGGACAACACGATCCGCCGGCCCGTGTGCGGGGCAAACACGCGATTCTGCTCGCTGTTGGATAGCCGCGCATACAGTGGCAGCACTTCCGTATCGCGCAGTTCCAGCCGTCGCAGCGTATCGGCCGTCTCGCGAATTTCACGCTCGCCCGGCAGAAAGATCAGGATGTCGCGCGGGCCGGTGTACCAGCGTTTTTCACGCTCGATACGCCCGATCTCTTCGACCGCACTCACGATGCCTTCCTGCAGGGTCTGGTCTTCTTCCTCGCGCTCGTCACGCACCAGCGGACGATAGTGCGTCTCCACGGGATACGTTCGCCCGGAAACCTCAATCACCGGGGCGGGCGTTGTGGTGCCATCGTCATGCTGGCGGCCAAAGTGGCGCGAGAAACGATCTACATCAATGGTGGCTGAGGTGATGATGACCTTGAGATCAGGACGCTCTACCAGCAGGCGCTTGAGATAGCCCATCAGGAAATCGATATTGAGACTGCGCTCGTGTGCCTCATCGATAATGATCGCGTCGTAGCGCAAAAGCTGCGGGTCGTGCTGGGTCTCGGCCAGCAAAATCCCGTCGGTCATCAGCTTGACCCGGGTGGTCGGGTCGGTCTGATCGGTAAAGCGCACCTGATAACCGATGGCACTGCCCAGTGCGCTGCTGGTTTCCTGCGCCAGCCGCTGTGCCACGCTGCGGGCGGCCAGCCGGCGTGGCTGGGTATGGCCGATCAGACCACGCACACCAAGCCCCAGCTCCAGGCACATCTTGGGCAACTGAGTGGTCTTGCCGGAACCGGTCTCGCCTGCCACCACCACGACCTGATGATCCCGGATGGCCTTTAGAATATCGTCACGACGTTCGGCGACCGGCAGCTCTGGTGGGTATTCAAGCGTGACGGGCTGGTCGCGACGCCCCTTCGCCAGTGCCATGGAGCGCGTCAGGCGGGCATCGATATCCTTCAGGGCCTTATCCACGGGCTGGCCGCGGCGAATGCGCCCGGTCAGGCGTTCCAGACGCTGCCCCTGCGTCACGGCATCGCTGATCAGCACATCGTCAAGGCGGCGACGCAGTGATGCGTGCGTCTGCTGCGCCGACTCACCGGAGTCAGTCACGTTATCGCTCAAGGTACCCTCTGGACGTTTGAAACCGCCGAGGCGGTAGTGACAACGATCATGGCAGCGCCATGACCGTTCAAGGAAAGGTGTTCTACCAATGGTTACAGGAAGATGATTGTAGCGCCAATCAGGCCCTGGCAGCCAACCACCCGGCGGATCAGGAGGCGGCCTTGCGTGCGGTGTCGGTCAGCTCATCGCGCAGGACACGACGCAGCACCTTGCCGACACTGCTGCGCGGCAGCTGATCGCGAAACTCAAAGCGCCTTGGCACCTTGTAGCCGGTCAACTCCTGCCGGCACCACTGCTTGAGCGCTGCGGCATCAAGATTGACCCCGTTTCGCGGCACGATGAACGCCACCACGCTCTCCCCGCTGTCCTCATCGGGCACGCCGATCACTGCCGCCTCATGGATGTCTTCATGTCTTAGCAGCACATCTTCTACTTCGTTGGGGTAAATATTGAAACCGGAGCTGACGATCATGTCTTTCTTGCGATCCACGATGCGCACAAACCCATCGTGCTGCAGCACCGCAATATCACCTGATCTGACCCAGCCATCTTCAGAAAGCGTTTTGGCCGTCTCTTCCGGCAGGTTCCAGTATCCCTTCATGACCTGGGGGCCCTGCACACAAAGTTCGCCGGGCGTGTCGTAACCCAGCGGCTGGTCGTTGTCATCCAGCACCTGAAGGCGAGTACCGGCGACCGGCCGGCCAATGGCCCCCGGCTGTATCCTGTCGGGAGGATTGACACACACCACCGGCGACGTCTCGGTCATGCCATACCCTTCCAGCACGGCAGAGCCGGTCACCTCGTACCAGCGGTTGGCCGTGGTCGTATTGAGCGCCATGCCGCCGGAAACGCTGAGCTTTAAAGGACTGAAATCCAGCTTTTGGAAATCCGGGCGCCGACACAGGGCGGCAAACAGCGTATTGAGCCCGATAAAGGCAGAAAAGGGCTGCTGAGCGAGCGTTTTGACAAAACCATCCAGATCCTTCGGGTTGGGAATCAGGACGCTGTGGCTACCGGTTTCACAGCCGAACATGCAGTTCACGGTGAAGGTATAGATATGATAGACCGGCAGGGGCGCAATGATGGTTTCCTGCCCGCGGGTCACGGCGCTGCCCAGCACCTCTCCGGTCTGGCGCATATTGGCCACCAGGTTGGCATGGGAGAGCATCGCGCCCTTGGGCGTCCCGGTCGTGCCGCCGGTATACTGCAAAATGGCCAGATCCTCATCGCGGCCCCAGCGGCTGTCATCGACTTTGCCCTGCTGCTTTAAAACCTGACGCATGGGAACCGCACCGGGCAGATGGTAGCGCGGCACCTGGCGGGCGATATAGCGCGCGCCAAGGTTATATTTGAAACGCGATGGCCAGGGGTGAAGATCTGCCACCTCGGTGACAATGACATGGGCAATCGGCAGGCGCTTGAGCACAGCTTCCAGCTTGTGGGCCATGTGTGCAAACACCACGACGCCGCTCACACCGGCATCCGCGAACTGATGGTACATCTCGTCGGCGGTATACAGGGGGTTGGTATTGACGATGACAAGGCCTGCCTTCAGGGCACCAAACACGGCCACCGGGTACTGCAGCAGGTTGGGCAGCACAATGCCCAGACGGTCCCCGGGCGACATGGACGTGCGGGTGACAATCCAGTGGGCAAATCGGTCCACCAGATCCTTCATGCCTGCGTAGGTCAGCGTACTGCCCATACAGGTAAAGGCGGGGCGGTCAGCGTATTGCGAACAAGCCCTTTCAAACACGTCGAGAATCGATCGGTAACCGTCATCCTTCTCGAGCGCGGGCCCTTCAAGCAGCGCAGGTGCCGTCTTTATCTCGCTCATGCCCTCTCCCGATCATCATGCCGCTTGCGGCCAAATACCGTTTTATGGAAAACCCCTAAAATAGCATGAAAGCCTGTGACCAGGGCCGGACACCAGGGGCTCGACGAAGGTCGCACCCTCTCGTCACAATGGCGCAGGTTCTTTCCTCTGTCCTTATCAGACAGTCTACTGACATGGAGCACGCGATGAGCAATATTCTGGAAGACAACTCCCAGGCAATCGGACAAACGCCGCTGGTCAGGGTCAGACACCTGACGGATCATCCTCGCGTGTATGCCAAGCTCGAGTCGCGTAACCCGGCGCTGTCGGTCAAGTGCCGAATCGGGGCCAACATGATCTGGGACGCCGAAAAGCGTGGCGTCTTGAAACCGGGCATGGAGATCATCGAACCCACCTCCGGCAACACCGGTATCGCACTGGCGTTTGTGGGCGCGGCGCGCGGCTACAAGGTCAAGCTGACCATGCCGGCCTCGATGAGCATTGAACGCCGCAAGGTACTCAAGGCGCTGGGCGCTGAACTGGTGCTGACCGAACCCGCCCGCGGCATGAAAGGCGCCGTCGAGCGTGCCACCGAACTGCGCGACGCCGAACCCGAGCGCTATTTCATGCCGGCCCAGTTCGAAAACCCGGCCAACCCCGAGATTCATGAAAAGACGACCGGCCCGGAGCTCTGGGACGCGACCGACGGTGACCTTGATGTTCTGGTTGCAGGCGTCGGCACCGGCGGCACCATTACCGGCATTTCCCGCTATTTCGAGAAAATCAGGGGCAAGGCGCTTCACAGCGTTGCCGTGGAGCCGCTTGAATCGCCCATTATCGGTCAACGCCTGCGTGGTGAAGACCTGACGCCTGCCGGCCACAGGATCCAGGGCATCGGTGCCAACTTTATCCCGGCCAACCTGGATCTGGACTATATCGACCAGGTAGAAGCCGTCACCAGCGAAGACGCCATGGCCATGGCGCGACGCCTGATGCGTGAAGAAGGCATGCTGGTGGGGATTTCCTGCGGCGCTGCCATGGTGGCTGCTCTGCGTCTGGCCGAAGACCCGGCATATAAAGACAAGGCCATCGCCGTCATTCTGCCCGACAGCGGCGAGCGCTATCTCTCGACGGCGCTGTTTGAGGGCATGTTTACCGAAGAAGAGCTGAGCTAAAAAAGGGTCGAGTGGCAGAATAAAAAGACGCCGCAGACACGTGATGTGTCTGCGGCGTCTTTTCTGAGACGTGAAGGTCTTTCCAGATTCGTTGCGGTATCAGGCAGACATGGCCTGCGGCGTAACGACGTCACACTGCTCGCCATCGCAAAAGGCCATGGCCTCACCAGGATGCATATCCTGCCAGCCTGACTCATTGGTCAGGGGGTTTGTCGCCAGAAGGGTATACACCGTGGCGCTGTCACAGCGATTGGCAAGGTCAATATGCTCACCGTTGTCCAGCGACGTGACGGTCCCAAAGGGCGCACGGCGGGTCAGCCAGCACATTTTCTTGCTGCAATAGGTATACAGCACCCGCCCATCACTGAGCATCATGTTGAAAACACCCATCTGTGCCAGTTGATCACCACACCGGGCCAGCAGCCCACAGGTGGCAGAGACATCATCACAATCCTGCTGCGCCAGTTGATCGAGCAGCCAGCAGAAGACATGCTCGCCATCCGTACTGCCCAGCGGCGTAAATCGACCGGAAAGCCTGAGCGTCTCAAAGCCCTCCAACTGGCCCTGCATGGTATAGCACCAGTGCCGCCCCTCCATTTTACGCGTGAACGGATAGGTATTCTGGATTTCAACGCCGCCTTCATTGGCATGGCGCAGATGCCCCATCATGATCAGTGCCGCAATATCATCCTGACCGAGCAACTCTGCCAGAGGCGAATCTATGGCGGCGCGCACATCATGAAAGTCGTGATAGCCGTCCCGGCGATAAAAGCCGACACCGAATCCATCACAATGAGGACCATCGCAGCCCCCCCGCTGTTTGAAGCCGCGCCAGCTGAAGCCGGTATTGACCGGCTGATTGGCGCTCATGCCCAATAGCTCACACACTCGGGTCTCTCCTGTGTCGGGGACGCTGACGCCGCTGGCGACGCCTTCTGAAGGCAAGCAATAAACAAAGCACAATCAGCGCGGCAGCCACCCACCACGCACGCGGGTCCTGCATCCACTGCGTGACCTGCGCTCTGGCCGCAGGCCAGTTCTCCTGCGCCAGATGCCATAGTCGCTGCAGCGACCATGGCTGATCCTTATCTTCTTTTTGAGAAGATGCCATCTGCTCACCCTGGACCGCGTCCCGGTCAAGACGCGCACCGGAAAGGCTGGTGGTGGCATCGCTGTTGAGCATTACCGATGGCAGCGGAATTTCGAGTATTCGATTATCCAGCGCCACGGTTGCTGCAAGGTCGACCGGAACGGACTCCTCGGGCAGGTCATCGGGTAGCGTGATCTGCCAACGATCATCTGCCAGCGGTTTAACGTCCAGGGTTTCCCCCAGAAGGTCTGCATTGATACGCGTGTTGTCACGCGTCAAACGAGGCCAGGCCGCCTTTAGCGTAATGCGCGACTGATCATCGGAGAGCGTGGCATCAATGACGGGTACCACGTTGACGCTACGGGTCAGCAGTCGTGCAAACGTCTCGGTGCGCGCCTGCAGGGCCAGTTCGGCATTCCCTGTCTGGTCGATGCGATCAAGATGCCCTCGATAGTGTCCATCCGATTCACGCTGTAAACGAGTGCTGGTGATCTCGCCCTGCGCGCCGCGCAAAACGGCATCGACCACAGGCTGCTGTGACGGGTCATCCCCCTGCTGGGCCATACCGTCCAGCCACACGTCAAGAGGCTGATCGATATGGGCATATAGCGTGGCCGGAATGTTGGCGCTTCGCAGCTGCAGGCTGGAGTCGATCAGAATACGCGAGCCGGCACCAATCGGCCCCTCGATCTGCCACTGCCCAGCGGCAGGGTCGGGAACGGTAATCAGTTCATAGCGGTCGTCATGACGCCAGCGACTTGCCACGCCCGGATCATCGATGCTCAGACGCTCGCCGTTCGGGCTGACCAGAGTGACCGGGCCGCCATTTTGATCGTGAAAGATCAGCGCCGTAAATTCCTGCACCTGGTCGTCGACCTGAAATCGGCCGTCTTCCAGCGGCAGCTGCTGGCGCGGGGCAATCTGATTGAGGACATCAAGGAAGGAGCGCAAGAGCGCTCGAGAGTCTTCAGCCACGGAAGCCAGCCCGCCAGTCTGCTGCGAGATGGCGCGCATCAGATCGGTATCGGCATTACGGGACAGCGCAATGGTATGAATGACCACATTGCGCCCGGCCAGATCCGGCGCGAGCGTTTTGATGATGCGCTCATGTGACGCGCGATCCCGAGCAGGCTTGTCGCTGAGGGCAGGGACATCCACCATGCCATCGGTCAATACGATGAGATGCGTTTTGCCCTCCCCTCGTACCCCCTGGGTGGCAAGGTTCAGCGCTGATTCAAGATCGGTAAACTGCTCGTATTGGGTCAGCTGAGGCAAAACGGACAGCGCATGCTGGCGCCACTGGTCGTTGACGGTGCCCATCGCCAGTGGATTGGCCACCTGCTGACCAAAGGTCCAGAGCCCGGCACGAACATTATCGGGCAGTAGATCCACCAATAGGCGAACACCGCTGGCGCGCAGGTTGTCAGGATCGTTGTCCTTCATGCTGCCGGAGACATCGATCGCCAGACGAATGTCGCCCTGTTCGGGCGAGCCCTGTGGCGCCGCCTGAACAGGCAGTGCCAGCAGGGCCAACAGCAACCATGCACCTGTCATCAGCCACCGATACAGCATAGGGCCTATCTCCCGAGCGAAGGTTCCCGACGCGCTGGCGCACTTTCACGACGTCGATGGTCACCCTCACGATCGTCACTATGGCGACTGGCTCGGGCGCTGCCGGAGCGGTCATCATCATCTCTGTCATGGCGACCGCGCCGGCCGATGAAAAAGGTCACCAGCATCCCCAACACAGCGCCGATGGCCATCAGGATACCGCCAAGGAAGATCTGACCGCCGTTATGCTGCAAAAAGCCGACAGCCGTCACGACCAGCGAAGGCGCCCAGCCTGAATACCCAAGTTCTGACTGCGGGCCGGGCACCGAGAAAAATGCCGGCATCCAGAGCAGACCCGCCACGCCGCCAGTGACCAGCCAGCGAGGCAGGCGCGGCAGAAATGAAATGGCAAAGTAGCCGAAGACCAGCACTGCAACGGATAATACGAACCAGCATAGCCACAATAGTGGGATCGAGTCTGAAATCAGCACGCCCTTGATACCTCCGGGTTAAATACAGCGACCAATGTTACACTGCACATTATGAAAGAACACCTACCGTCCGCGCCGGTTGCGCGCTTCAAAAAAATCGAAGACCCCCACTGGCACTGGCTTGAAAACCGTGATGCGCCGGAGGTGGCCGAGTTTCTCGAAGCCGTCAACCTTGAGTGTGATCAGTGGTTTGAACCACTTGAATCCCTCACACAGACCCTGTTTGACAGCCATCTTGCCCGCCGCGAGCTGGCCGTGACAGGTCTTGCCACGCCCTTTGATCATTTCGTGTACTGGAGCGAAACCGCCTCCGATGCCGATTATCCGGTTTTCTGGCGCCATCCGATCGGAAATGATGTCGATCATCTTGATATCGAGCGCCGCGGTCACGAATGCCTGATCGACCTGCAGGAACTTTCTACCCACAACAGCTTTCTCGAACTGGGTGATCTTGCCCTGTCCGAAGACGAACAGTGGATGGCCTGGACACTGGATACTCAGGGCAACGAGTACTTCGATCTCTATCTGCGCCATCTGCCGGACGGCGAGACGATTCGCCTTGAACGCGGCATCGGACCGGATCTGTGCTGGGCAGAAGACAACGCCACGCTTCTCTTTACGCGTTACGACACGACTCAGCGCCCGGCCACGGTCTGGCGACGCCATCGCAACCACGATGATGCCGTCTGCATCTTTGAAGAAGACGACGTCGAGTTCTGGGTCGGTCTGGACAAGACTCGCTCACGCGAATGGCTGGTCATCCACAGTGCTTCAAAGGACACCAGTGAAGCCCATCTGGTTCCCGCGGCCACACCGGAAAGCGCGCCAGAATGCTTTCATCCGCGCGAGAGTGGCGTGGAGTATGGCATCGATCACCGCCCGGGCATGTTCTATGTGCTTCACAATAGAAATGCCGTGCACTTTTGTCTTGACCTGGCCGAAGAGCACGCGTTTGGGCAGTGGCAACCGATGATCGAACATCGCGACGGCACGACGCTTGAGGACGTGGACGCCTTCTCATGGGGGCTGGTGCTGACCGAGCGGGACCATGACAGCGCCCAGGTGCATCTACGCCTGATGCAGATTGATGAGCACCATGACGTGACCCGCGATGAATGGCTGCCCATTGCGGAAATGCCCTGCAGTCTCGGGCTTGCCGACACGCCTCATTTTGAGACGCGCCATCTTCGCCTGCACGAAGAGTCCTTTACGACCCCGCCACGCTGGGTCGAGTTCGATATCGACAGCGGCGAGCGGCGACTGCTGCGCCAGCAGCCCGTTTATGGTGACGTTCAGCCCGGGCATCTGGCCTGCCGCCGACTCTGGGCCACTTCCTTTGATGGCGAACGGGTGCCGGTATCCGTGGTCGCACGTGCGGATCTGATCGACCGCGGGCCGCTCCCCACCCTGCTGTATGGCTACGGCGCCTATGGCCAGACACTGGATCCCTGGTTTTCCATCTCGCGTCTTGAACTTCTGGCCCGTGGCGGCGCCTTTGCCGTCGCCCACGTTCGCGGCGGCGGTGACCGGGGCGAGCCCTGGTATCTGGGCGGCAAGCTGGAGCACAAGGAAAACAGCTTTCAGGATTTTTTGGCCGCTCGCAATGTGCTGGTCGAACATGGCCTCGCCGAAGAACGCCACATTGCTGCCTACGGTGCCAGTGCCGGCGGACTGCTGGTGGCTGCCAGCGTGAATCTTGACCCTCATGCCTTCTGCGCAGCGGTGCTGGACGTCCCCTTTGTCGATGTGCTGCGCACCATG
The DNA here is from genome assembly GCF_052692355.1 of Kushneria sp. Sum13. Taxonomy (NCBI): domain Bacteria; kingdom Pseudomonadati; phylum Pseudomonadota; class Gammaproteobacteria; order Oceanospirillales; family Halomonadaceae; genus Kushneria; species Kushneria sp. Sum13. Next base: position 1,150,848 of record NZ_CP199847.1, on the reverse strand, counting down.
GAAAATCCGGACCTGCCGCTGACAACGGCGGAATATACCGAATGGGGCAACCCTGAAGAACCGGAAGCCCATCGACGCATCAAGGGTTATTCACCGCTGAACAATCTGGTCCCGGCCCCCTGGCCGGCCGTCTATCTTCAGGGCAGCTGGCATGACTCACGGGTACCCTACTGGGAGCCGGCCAAGCTCTATGCTCGCCTGATCGAGCTCGACAGCGCCCGTGGACCGGTCATGCTGCGCACTGACATGAGTGCCGGTCACGGCGGCGCCTCCGGGCGCTTTCATGCCTGGCGCGATGTGGCCCGTCAGGACGCCTTTATCCTATGGGCACTGGGGCTTTCACAGGTTGAGCCCACTGCCAAAACCGCAGCGCCAGACGCCTGACTGCGAAAGGGGTTATCTGGAGAGGGGCGGACTGAAAAACGATCCTGCTCATACCCATAAAAGGGGCGCCCATCACAAGCGAGGGGCGCCCCTTTTATTGATATCAAAGGCCTGTAATCCGCCAGGCGCCATCACGACTGGCAGGGTATCACGGCAATGATGTAATCCTCATAGTCGCGTTCAGGCACTTTCGCTTCACTGACAGCCATGCCATGCATGCTGACACCCGCGCGGCGAGCCCCCTGCGGATCACCACTGATCAGCGGATGCCATTTAGGCAGCGGCTTTGACTGTGCCAGACGTCGATAGCCGCAGGTGTCGGGCAGCCAGTGAAACGCGCGAGCCCGCTCCGGCGTCAGCTGAAGACAATCGGACACCTTGTCAAAGCGGTGCTCGTAATCGCTGCAACGACAGGCGGTGGTATCGAACAGTCGACAGGCCACCGACAGGGTCACGATTTCCTGGTTTTCCTCATCCTCCAGCCGAACCAGACAACACTGACCGCAACCATCACAGATGGCCTCCCATTCGACGGGCGTCAGCGCTTCCAGCGGAAACCGTTCCCAAAAACGCTCACGCATATTGCCTCCCGAAACGACTTTCAAACGCTCTGGTCATCAGCACTGCCGCTCACGTCAAAGGCCTGATCACGCGTTCGCGCATCGCCACCGGGCGGCATCTGCAGGTAATACCCCTTCTCCTTCAGCGCCTCGATGACCCGGGCAGTATCCACCCGCGCCAGCGTCCGCTCCGGCGTCATGATCATCATCATGATGGATTGCGGGGGGCCGAAGCCTTCCAGCAGCGCCTGAGGTACCACGTCGAGTCCACGCGTGCGATCCACGTAAAGAAACATCTCTTCCTGACGCGGACTTTTATAAATCTGACACAGTAACGGTGTCGGGGTCATGAGGATCTCCGCAAATACAGGGCTGCTTCAGGGCGCATCAGGGGCCGAAGCGCGGGCACGAGCATCCCCTGACAGGGCCGACACCAGAGCATCGTTAAGAACATCGCCGCGCCAGCCGCTCAGCAAGGGCCAGTCGGTGCGCTGAAGATCGGCACTGATCCAGCGCTCGAGTTCACGACGCGTCACAAGGACCTCGGAAGGCAATGATAGCGCCGCAGCGCGATCATTGACCGCGGCCTTTAACGCCTTCATGCGCTTTTTGTACGCGTCGCTGACCGGCGAAGGCAGGGTCGCGGGCAAGCCGGACGCCTCCAGCCGTACCGCCTCTTCGATCAGTGCCAGAAGCGTATCGCCCTCGCGCTTGATCAGGGCGGGCTTGATGCCATCGACCCGGGAAAGCTCATAGCGATTGCTCGGCAGCGCCGCGGCCATTTCCATGAGCATGGCATCACTGGCCAGCCAGTTGCGTGGCAGGTTGCGCTCACGCACGGCACGTTCGCGCCAGACACACAGGCGCTGAAAGGCTGCCAGCTGTCTTGGTTCCAGTCGCCAGGCGTTGCGATGACGCAGATACCAGCGCGCATCATCGCGCGGGCCTCTTGCGGCCTCAACGAGGGCATGACAGTCCTCGAGCAGCCATTCAAGGCGGTCCTGCTCGCGAAGACGGGCCTGCTGGCGCTGCCAGATCGATGCCAGCCACACCACATCCAGCGCGGCATAGCGACACTGCTCTTCACTCAGCGGACGCTGCAGCCAGTTGGAGCGGGTCTCTCCCTTGGGCACATGCTGTTGCTCCCAGTGATCCACCAGCCGTTGATAGCTGATGGAATTCTCCGTGCCCAGCAGGGCATGGGCCATCTGGGTGTCCACCAGCGGAGACGGCACATCCCCCACCCAGAGCGTGAAGATCTCCATGTCTTCACTGCAGGCGTGCAATATCTTCAGCGGCCCTTTATCTCCCAGCAGCGTGCGCAGCGACTCGGTAGGCGCGACCACGGTAGGGTCGATCAGATAGACGACCTCGGCATCACCCAGCTGAATCAGTGCAGGCACCGGATAGAAGGTGGTTTCGCGCATGAACTCGGTGTCTACCCCGATCACCTCACGGGTCGCCAGATCGGTGCAGGCGCGCTCGAGCGCCTCTTCGGTATCGATAAAGTGCCAGGTTACATCAGTGGGCATGGTCATTTTGTCTACAGCCGCCTGCCGACCTTAGGGCCGACAGGGAATAAAATAAAACAGGCCGCAGGGCGGCCTGTCGCATCCGTAACGTTCAGCCTTCAGCGGCCACCCGCCACGGCACTGGTCTACTGCCCCGGCTCGCCAAAAGGCAGGCGCCCCATGAACGCACGCGACAGTGTGCCGCCATCGACATACTCAAGCTCGCCGCCCATGGGCACGCCGTAAGCCAGGCGCGAGCAGCGCACGCCCAGCGCTCGAAGCTGTTCGGCAATGTAGTGCGCGGTTGCCTCGCCTTCCACGGTAGGATTGGTGGCAAGAATCAGCTCTTCTATCTGCTGCTGGTGCACCAGCGCTTCCAGCTGATCCAGCCCCAGATCCTCCGGGCCAACGCCATCAATGGGCGAGAGATGGCCATGCAGCACGAAGTAGCGTCCGCGAAAGCCGCCGGCCTCTTCGATGGCCAGCAGATCCGCCGGAGACTCCACCACACACAGGGCGTGATCGTCGCGCCGCGTATCCTCGCAGATGCTGCACAGCCGGCTTTCTGTCAGATTACGGCATTGCTCGCAGTAACCCACTTTCTCGAGTGCCTCACCCAGCACCTGTGCCAGTCGCCGCCCGCCCTCGCGGTCACGCTCAAGCAGGTGAAAGGCCATGCGCTGCGCCGTGCGGGGACCAACGCCCGGCAACACACGCAGCGTTTCAAGCAAACGGTCAATCAGCGGTGAAAATGTCGCCATGAAGTGCGCGTATCCTAGAACGGCATCTTGAAGCCAGGCGGCAGATTAAGCCCCTGAGTGGCTTCTTCCATTTTGGTGCGCGAGTTCACTTCTACCTTGCGCACGGCGTCATTGATGGCCGCTGCGAGCAGGTCTTCAAGAAATTCCTTGTCTTCCTGCATGATGGCCGGATCAAGATCGATCGAGGTGACATCGTGCCGACCGTTCATGGTCACCTTGACCATGCCGGCACCGGCTTCGCCATGCACTTCGGTGTCGGCAATTTCTTCCTGCACCTTTTGCATCTTGTCCTGCATTTCCTGAGCCTGCTTCATCAGGTTGCCCATGCCACCCTTAATCATGATTGCTTCCCTCAAGAGTCGTTAAATCAAACTGTTATCGATCGCCATGGTCAGCTGTTGCCAGCATCATCCCGCTCGAACGAGGTCACGCTGCGCTCCAGCAGACGGGCGCCGAATACTTCCTGTAGAGACTGAATATGCGGGTCATCACGCAAGGCTTCAATGGCACGCTGCAATCGCGCCTTTTCAAGCCTTGCACGGCGGCGGGCAGGCGTCTCGATCTGTTCATCGATCTCGCCCACCTCAATGCTGACCCGGCGCGACAGGCCACGCGCGGCCAGGGCCTTTTCAAGACGCTCCCGATGTACTTCGGCATTCATGGCGCTCTGGGAGTGGTGCAACCACATCCCGAGATGCTGACCATCATCATGGCGCACAATGCAGTTGGCCACCAGATTGGCGGTCATGCCTGAAAGCCCGAGCCCGGGAAAGAGTTCAAGCCAGCCCGCGTTGTCGATCGGCGTGTGATCTGCCTTGACCGGCAGGGCATGGTGGCCGACCTCGGCGCCTGACGTTTCATCGTCTTTTGGCGTCTCCGGCTCATCCAGGGAGGGTTCATCGGAAAGCCCTTCAACCATCGCTGCCAGTGCCTGAGCCTGGCCTGCGGCATGATCGCCGACCGCTTCGTTCATGTACTCATCAAGCGGGTCGTCCTGCTCATCGTCATCGACCTGGACCTCACTGCCCGGTTCTACCGGCGGTGCCTGAGCGGGTGCAGCCCCAAACAGGGCCTGATGGGTATCCGACACCTCGGGTACCTCAGGCGTGACGCCCGGCTGAGGATGATCAGCGGGCACATCCTCCCCGACCTCCTCATGAAACGCCTCGCCATAGGCGGCGCTCTCTGCAGCGTCGGCCAGCGAGGCCGCCGCGTCATCGTCATTCCAGGGCGGCGCGGGAACCGGCGCGGAAGCCGATACTGAAAATTCAACCGACGAGGCCTCAGGCGCAGCCACCTCAACCGGCGCTGTCGGGGGCGACATCGGAGGCTCGGGAGCGAGCGCCTGCGCCGCCGGGCTGTCCGATTCAGATGGCTCATCGGCAGGAGGTTCCTGCGGGCCTTCCTGCGGGGCCGCGGCGGTATCCGTCGAAAGCGTCGGCGTCGACACGTTACCGCGTATCGGCAGCGGCTTGTGATCCGGGGCTGGGGCGCCCTGCGGGCGGAAGGCCAGCATGCGCAGCAGCGTCATCTCCAGCGCCGTTCGCTGCTCCGGAGCGTTGTCCATATCACCGCGGCCGTTCAGCGCAATCTGATAGTAAAGCTGCACGTCCTCGGGCGTGAAGTGCGCAGCCAGTGCGACCAGCGCCTCGCGATCCCCCTGGGCATTGTCCAGTGCCGCCGGCACCATCTGCGCGATGGCCAGCCGGTGAAAAACGCCACACAGGGCATCCAGCACACCCGCAAAGTCGGGACCCTGCTCGGCCAGATGCGCCACTCTTGCCAGCACGTCAGCAGCATCGCCACCGGCCAGCGACTCGGCCAGCGCCAGAATCTGGCGATGATCCAGCGTGCCGAGCATCGCGATGACATCGTGTTCGCGCACTTCACCATGACCAAAGGCAATGGCCTGATCGGTCAGCGACATGGCGTCACGCATCGAGCCATCGGCGGCACGGCCCAGCAGCCAGAGTGCTGCGGTATCAAAGGCGGTCTGTTCCTGAGTGAGCACATGGCCAAGATGGTCGACGATGCGCTCGGGCGTCATGCGCTTGAGGGCAAACTGCAGACAGCGCGACAGCACCGTAATGGGCAGCTTCTGCGGATCGGTGGTCGCCAGCAGAAAGCGTACGTGCGGCGGTGGCTCTTCCAGCGTCTTCAAAAGCGCATTGAAACTGTGGGTCGACAGCATGTGCACCTCGTCAATGAGGTACACCTTGTAACGCCCCTGGGTAGGCGCGTACTGCACGTTATCAAGCAGCTCGCGGGTATCTTCAACACGGGTACGAGAGGCGGCGTCCACCTCGATCAGATCGACAAAGCGACCCTGATCGATGTCCTGACACGTTCGGCACTGACCGCATGGGCGTGACGTGACGCCGGTTTCACAGTTCAGGCACTTGGCCAGAATGCGGGCCAGCGTGGTCTTGCCCACCCCACGCGTTCCGGTAAACAGATAGGCATGATGCAGCCGCCCCTGATCAAGCGCATTGACCAGCGCACGACTGACATGCTCCTGTCCTATCAGCTCATGAAATGTGCGCGGCCGCCATTTGCGGGCCAGTACCTGATAGCTCATGCAGCGCGATAGCCTGTAATCAAAGCGGTGAAGTGTCGACGCACGCAAGGGTCGTCGATCCGATGGATAGGCCGACCATTCTATCGGCTGGACGTACACGCGCCAATCAATCCCTGCCAGGGGCCGGTGTCATTATTGCAGCGTGGCGGCAGGGCAAAGGTTCGAACGCGCCGAAACAGGCAGACAGCACAAGAGTGTCGGCTCGGAGGTCGAATCGAAAATCAATAGAGGAGGTCATTTCAGAGAAGGGTGGCGACCCTCAACAGCCACATCCCGGCACACGCATCCATCACTACCGTTGCTCCCTTCCGGGCCTGGCGGGGTTCGCGATATCGCGTTGCGAGAGGACCATCAAGGGTCACCATCACCGGAGGTCAGGGCATGATATTTGCCGGCCGCTGGCCAGCCCCTGATCAACCGAGCGCGCATCTTAACAGCACGGTTCCCACCATCGCAAGCGATGCCGGCAAACGATCGCGGATGTCAGCAAACGATCACAACAGTCGTGATACGCCACCCGCCCAGGGTAGACTCCCCTCTTCTCTTTTGCGTTCGGTCGCTGCGGAGCCTTCATGGCGCTACTGCTCATCGAAGATGACGTGCTGCTGGCACAGACTCTTGAAACCCTGCTGCGTGAGCATGACGATCAGGTAGATGTCATGACACGCGGTGATCACGCCTGTGACTACCTCACAACCCCCCGAAAGCTTGATCTGGTGATTCTGGATCTCAACCTGCCCTATCGCAGCGGCCTTGAGGTACTCACCACCCTGCGTGGACATGATCGCCTGACCCCGGTGCTGATTCTGACCGCCCGCGCCTCGGTCGAGGACCGCGTGGCCGGTCTGGATCTGGGCGCTGACGACTACCTGACCAAGCCTTTCTCGCTCAGTGAGTTCGAGGCCCGCGTTCGTGCCCTTTTGCGCCGCGCACGACCAACAGCCCCTGACACCCTTGCACTGGGCCAGCTCATGCTGCACGTGTCGACCCAGCGGCTGGAGCTGAACAAGACGGCCATGACACTTCCCTCCCGCGAACAGCGCCTGCTCGCCTGCCTGCTGCGCCACGGTGAACGGATCATCAGCCGCGCGGATCTCATGCTCGAGGCCTTCGGCGGTGATGATCTCCCGGGAGACAATGCCCTTGAGGTCTACATTCATCGGCTGCGGCGCCGCCTGGCGGGCAGCGATGTCCGCATTCGCACCGTACGTGGCATGGGCTATCGTCTGGAGTTGAACTAGACCGTGTCCCCTGCCGCCAGTCTTCATCGGCGCCTGCTGGGCGGGCTCACCGTGCTGTTACTGCTGACCTGTGTCCTGCTGCTGCTGCAGTCCTGGTACAGTGCACAGCGCAGCGCCGATCGTGTCCATGACCGCCTGCTGGCATCAGCCGCTCAGGTCATGAGCGATCATGTCAGCTGGCGCGATGGCCGGCTCTGGTTTGATGTGCCTGCCTCGGCACTCAACATGCTGGCCCCTCAGGGCGATGAGCGGGTTTTTTATACGCTGGTTGACCATGAGGGCCACGCCGTCAGTGGCAATGCAGATCTCAGCGCGCTGATGTCGCCCCTGCCGGCACCCGGCACCTTCCGCACCGTTTCGGCCAACCTCAATGGTCTGTCACTGCGCGTCGGGGCGCTGGGCGCTCGCCTGACCGCCTGGCAGCACCGCGAACCCTATACCCTGCTTGTAGCACATACACTGGAAGCGCGTCGGGCCATGACGATGGCGCTTTTTCGCGACAGCAGCCTGCGCCTGGCGGGCATCGTGGTGCTGGCGCTGGCAGGGCTATTGATGACCCTGCGTCTGGCCCTGAATCCCCTGGCGCATCTGCGTACGAAATTAAAGGCCCGCTCGGCGCACGACCTTTCGCCGATCGACATGAGCGTGCCGCGCGAGCTTCAGGAGCTGCTTGAGGCGCTGAACGCCCTGCTGGCCCGCCAGCGTCAGGTACGCATTCACGAGCAACGCTTTATCGGTGACGCTTCCCATCAGTTGCGCACGCCTCTGGCCGGTATCGCCGCCAGCGCAGAGCTGGCCCTTCGAAGCAGTGATACGGCTTACTGGCAGCAGGCCCTGCAGGAAATACAGGGTGGCACCCGACGCGCTACCCGCCTGGCCGAGCAGCTGCTGTCACTGACACGCCTTGACTCCCCGCAGGCGCCCTTGACGCGACAACCGGTGTCACTGGAGACGCTCGCCCGAGAGATGCTGATACGCTTTCTACCCGCCGCCGATCGCGTCGGCATTGACCTGGGGCTTGCCGAGCACTGCCCGGCGCTGACCATCCAGGGCGATGACTGGCAGCTTGAAGAAGCGCTGAGCAATCTGATCGATAACGCCCTGCGCTACGCCCGCAGCCGGGTTACCGTGGGCATCGATGCCACCGACCGCGTGCTTTATGTCGAAGACGACGGACCAGGCATCCATGCCAGTGCCCAGGCGGAGGTCCTGCGTCCGTTTTACCGCGGCCAGGAACAGGGACCCGGCAGCGGCCTGGGGCTGGCCATTGCCGACGGCGTGGCCCGGGCCCATGGCGGTCACATGATCATGAGACACACGGCCAACGGTGATTTCATGATCGGTCTACATCTGCCCGAGGCCGCCTGTTGATGCCGAATGCCTTCAAGACCCTGTACCGCACGGCGTTGATCATGGTGTCCGTGATACTGCTGATACCCGTTGTGACCGCCAGCGCCGATGAGCGCTGCGCATCGTCACCGGGCCATCTGCGATGTCAGGGCAAGGGCAGCGAGAGGCTCAACATTCAGGGCGTGGTGGAAGCCGATGTTCTTCGCCCGGTGCTTGAAGCCTTTCACCAGCGCTACCCGCAGATCACACTGGACTACCGCGATGCTTCACGTGACGATCGCCGACAACCCGAGGGGGTGCCGCGCAACGTCGATCTTTTAATGTCCTCGGCCATGGCGCAGCAGTACCAGCTGGCCAACGCAGGCCTGGCCCAGTCGCTGGGGGATGGTGTGATCAACCCTGCCTGGCCGGACAGCGCCCGCTGGCGCGACGAGCTCATCGGGCTGACCCATGAGCCGCTGGTCATGGTTTATCGTCGGGAACTGGCTGACACAGGCCCGCCGCCAGTGGATCACGCCAGCCTCTTGGCGTTTTTGAATCGCCATCGCACCGCGTTGACCGGGCGCATCGTGACCTACGACCCGGCTCGAAGCCCGACCGGCTTTATGGCCGTGGCGCAGGATGTGGCGCGCACCCCGGAGGCCTGGACGCTTTTCGAGGCCATGGGCAGGGCCGACACTCAGCTGGTGGATTCCACCGCCGCGATGCTCAAGGGGCTGATCGAGGGTCGCTATCTGATCGGCTATAACCTGATGGGCTCCTACGCCCGCCGCGCCGTTCAGAGTCATCCCGAGCTGGTTCTGCAGGTCCCTGATGATTACGCCCTGGCCCTGCAAAGACTGGCCCTGATTCCGAAAACGGCGCTGCACCCCGACATGGCCCGGCGCTTTCTGGCCTTTATCACCTCAATTGAGGGCCAGCAGATCATGACGACCCGAACGCCGCTGGGCAGTCCGCTGCCGACCAATGACAACGCCAAGCCTGCCGCCACCGCGCTGGAGCCCATTCAACTGGTACCGGGGCTTCTGGCGCTGATTGACCCGCTCAAGCGGGAGGCACTGCTACATCGCTGGCAGATGATCTTTACGCCTCATGATCCTGCCGGCTCGCATGCCGCCAAAGGCGAGGTAGAATAGCGCTTCTCAAGGGCCCGGACATTGGCGGCGGGCCATCACCCCCTTGCACCGCAGGACATGAACATGAGCAGGATGGTACGTGTCGATCAGCTTCTGGTCGCCCAGGCACTGGTACGTTCACGCACGCGCGCCCAGCGCCTGATTCGCCACGGCCGGGTACAGCTGATCCAGGCGGGGCAGCCGCGCACCCTGACCCGGCCCGGCGAGAAGCTGCCCGAAGAGAGTGAGTTTCATGTCATCGAGGATCCCGAGGAGCGCTACGTCTCCCGGGCCGGGCTCAAGCTCGAAGCCTTGCTCGAAGCCACCGGCATGGCACCAGAAGGGCTGACCCTACTGGACGTAGGCCAGTCGACGGGGGGATTTACCGATTGCCTGCTTCATCATGGCGCCGCGCGCGTGATCGGCATCGAAGTCGGTCACGATCAGCTGGATTCACTGCTGCGAGACGATGAGCGGGTGCACTGCATGGAAGGCGTCAATGCACGCCATCTGCCTGTCGACCAGATCATGGCGCTGGCCCCCGACGGGCTGGCGGGGGCGGTCATGGACGTGTCGTTCATTTCCCAGACGCTGATCATACCGGAGTTGGCCCGGCTGCTGCCGGTCGGTGCGCACCTGCTCAGTCTGGTCAAGCCCCAGTTCGAGCTTTCCCCCGAGCAGATCGGCAGTGGCGGCATCGTGCGCGATGCACGCCACTACGAGCAGGTCGAAGCGCGTCTGCGCACCTGCTGTCAGCAGACAGGCTTTACCCTGCACTACTGGGGCAACAGCCCGATTACCGGAGGAGACGGCAATCGGGAGTTTTTAATGCATGCCACCCGCAACGTTTGTTGACCTGTCAGGTCAGCTCGCCGGGCGAGGCATCGCCCGGATCACCATCGTGCGCGCTGCTGGCATGAGGTGACGGGCGACCATCCCGGGTTGCTCGCTTCTGTACCAGACGCTTGTCACCCTTTTCGTTGTGCAGCCAAACATCCATTTGCTGAAAGGCCACACGCAGCTCATTGGTGCGGAACTCGGCATCCACCCGACGATTGATCTCATCGGTGACCACCAGTCGGTCCACCAGCTCGTTGACAAACACCCGCAGCTCGAAATTGAAGGCGCTCTGGCTGTATGCCATGCAGAACACCTGTGGCTCGGGGTCGGTCAGCACCTTGGGATGTTCATCGGCAATGCGCCGCAGAATCCTGTGTGCAAGATCGAGATCAGTGCCGTGCGCCACGCCGAAGGTCAGCACCACGCGCGTGATGTTGTCGGTCAGCGACCAGTTGATCAGCTGATCGGTCACGAAGGTCTTGTTGGGGATGATGATCTCCTTGCGATCAAAATCCGTCACCGTCGTGGCGCGAATCCGAATCCGGCTGACCGTGCCATGAAGATTGCCCAGCGTAATGGTGTCGCCGATACGGATCGGGCGCTCGAACAGGATGATCAGACCCGAAATGAAGTTGGCAAAGATTTCCTGCAGACCAAAGCCAAGCCCGACCGACAGCGCCGCCACCAGCCACTGCAGCTTGTCCCAGGTGACGCCCAGCGTCCCCAGTGCCGCCACGATTCCGCTGCCGACAATGGTGTAGGACAGCAGTGACGTGACCGCATAGGCACTGCCCTGCTTGAGGTTGAGCCGGGAGAGCACCATGACCTCCAAAAGCCCCGGCAGGTTGCGCGCCATGATCACCATCAGCCCCACAATGATCAGGGCCGTCATCACATCGGCCAGCGTCACCACATTGACATTGCCACCGGCTGCATCGCTTTCGCTGATTTGACCGATGCTGACGTTATCCAGATAGGACAGCACGCCCAGAAGGTCGGCCCAGACCAGATACAGCACGCTGATAAAGATCAAAAACAGAATCAGCTTGGACAGGCGCAGCGACTGCTGATTGACCTGCTCCATGTCCAGCGGCGGCTCATCGACAAGCTCCACGCCGCTTTCGGCAGCACTGTCACGGCCCTGAGCGCGACGACGAGCAACTGCGCGCCGATAGGCCAGCCGCCGGGCCGCCACCGCCAGCCCCCGGACCACACTGGCCTCGACCAGAAGCCACAGCGCCAGAATATAAAGCGTCAGAATAAAGCGGCCACACAGGCGCAGCGCCGTGTATTCATAGCCGAACAGAATCATGCCGATCAGGGCCAATGGCACCATGGAAAGCGTCACCCCCAGCAGCAGCCGGAAAAGACGCACACCCATCCAGGGCACATGGGCAAGAATCAGGCGCAGCATGAAAACGCTCATGCCCACCAGCCCCACCAGCATGACCAGAAGGGCCAGCGGCTGCTCGGCCAGTCGGCCATCGGCCTGCTCGGCAATGCTTGCGACCACGACTACCGGCGCCACACTGCAGCCCAACCAGAAGATATTGCGTCTTAGCTGGTCAACGTAGGACGCCGGCCAGTGAAAATGGCGGGTTGCTACCCCGTCCGGCACCAGCAAACGCCGAATAAGGCCAAATACCTGCAGGGCAAGCGCCAGCTGCAGCAGGGCGCGCCCCAGCGAGACGGCAAATCCTTCACCGCCCAGCCACAGGGCGATACCGGCCGTCAAAAGGATCATGGGCGGCGTTGAGGAAAGAATCAGATTGAGCACGATGGCCCGTGGCGTATGCAGCTGTGTATCCCGCTTGAGGCGGCCGATCTGGTTGTGCAGCTCCAGCAGATAGGCCTTGATGCGACGGCGGAAAAAGGCCATCAACCCGGCAACGATCAGTAGCGGCACCGCCAGCAGCGCACGTGCAGACGGCATGATCCATAGCGAACTCAGCGTCTCAAACCACTGGCCGCCCAACAGCTGATTGCCGAGACGCTCCGGCAGATCCTTGAGCCATGACAGTCCCAGCGGCTGGCCGTTGGCGACCCAGAACAGCTGCTCTTCGATGGTGTCGCGCACCGAGCGACTGATATCGACCAGCTGCTGCTGGTTGAGCTGGACATCAATGGCCCGGCTCAACAGGTTGCCATACTCCCGATCCAGCTGATCGAGCAGGTCACGACGCATCTCCAGCGTCTGCAACAGCACCTGACGCGCCTGAGGCGTCAGCGGTTCCTCACCTTCAAGCTGGTTGTCGACATAGTTTGAAGGATTGGTCAGTACCTGACGCAACTGCCCGACATCAAACTGACGCAGCCGCAGATCGCCGATCTCTTCCTGAAGGCTTTGCTGATCCTGAACATCCGGCAACGACCCGCGCTGCTGGCGCAGCACGCGCGACAGCAAAAGACTGCCACGCAAGGCCTCGATCTGCTCATTGAGCGTGCGTTCGACCTGACGCACCTGCTCAAGCCGGGCACGGGTGTTGATGACATCGCGGATCATGGTATTGGCGCGGTCAGTGGTGCGTAAAAGCTCCTGGGCCAGCGCCTGGTTCTGTGCACGGGCCTCATCCACCACCGGGTTGCTGATGCGGTCGTTATCACCAATATGAGCCGCCTCGGCGATGGCCTGCTCCGAGGCATCGCGGCGCTTCTGGTTAATCGCTTCCTGCAGCACCAGCAGCGTGTTCTGGTTGATATCGATCTGGCGCGCCAGAAGCTCTCGATGCACCTGATTGACGTCACGCAGTATCGTACTGTTGGCCAGCTGACGCTCTCCCAGCTCGATGCGGGCGTCCAGCAGCGCCATGCGCGCATTGACCAGCTGGCGACGTTCGCTGCTCGGGGCGCTGCCATCGTTGGACTCCAGCGAATCGCTGAGCTGTTGCTGCTCATGACGAGCATCACTGATGGTGGCCTGTACCCGTTCCGGCAGGGTCTGAGCGCTGATCAGAGCCCGCGAGACCTCGCTGAGCTGATCCTGCTGACGCTTGAGATCCTCAATGGTGCTCCCAAGGCGCTGCTCCAGCTGCTCGAGCGAACTCTTGCCCAGCGCCTCACTGTCCAGCGCGCGGTCACTTTCCAGCCCCTGTAGCTGATTTTGATACTGTCGCCGCTGACGGTCGGCCTGATTGACCCTGTCCTCAAGCGCGGCCTGTTCCTGCCGCGTGCTCTCCAGCGCATCCAGTGCCTCACGCGTCTTGTTCAGCGTCTCAAGCGTCTGCTGGCCGGCGGCACTCTGGGCGTCACCGCCCTCAAGCTTTTGTATCTGTTCGTCGATGGATTGACGAGACGGAATGTCCTGCTCACTGGCCAGTGCCCAGGGCGCCGTCAGACATAGCATCAAAATTATTAAAAACAGCACGCCCCGGTACGCCGAGGCCCTGACAGGTTTTACCACGCTGGCCATACCCCACATGAACGAACATCTCTGGATTAGAACTTCCTGCGCAGACATAATATCGATCTACCAGGAAATAACTAAAACGCTGCCCGGGACGGCCGATAATGACGGTCATCCCGACAGCACCTGCCCTACACACGGGCATGTCGAATTCAGGGCGCCATGATAAGCTCATCACGACGTCTGTCATCTCTGGAATGGATCTTTATGACTCATTGTGTTCAACGTCTGGTAGTAAAGTCCCTTCTACTGGGGCTCATGACAGGCAGCGGGCTGGCCGGTGCCGCAGAAAACGATACCAATACCCTTGCCATGCAGCGGGATCGGGACAGGGAAGCGCTTGAGCGTCAGGCAACGCTCAACCCGGTAGCCATTACGGTCTACAAGCGTAACTATCTGATGCCCTATACCTACAACACGCGTCCCAATGAAAGGGCGTTCAGGGAAATCACAGAAGACAGCGATATCGATCGCGGCGAAGTCAAGTTTCAGTTCAGCGTCAAGGTCGGCCTGCTCGATGACGTCTTCGGCGATAACGGCGATCTGTATTTTGCCTACACGCAGCGCTCCTGGTGGCAGGCCTTTAATGGCGATGCCTCCTCGCCCTTTCGCGAAACCAATTATGAACCGGAACTCTTCATGAGTTTCGACAACAGCACCGTGCTGGGCGGCTGGACCAATACGGCCAATCGTGTGGGTTTTGTGCATCAGTCCAACGGCCGTTCCGACCCGCTGTCACGCAGCTGGAACCGTATCTATGTCGACAGCATCTGGCAAACGGGTGACTGGACCTTGTCTGTGGCGCCTTTCTGGCGTGTACCCGAATCCGAAAATGACGATGACAACCCGGACATCGAAAATTACGTGGGCTATGCCGATATCACGACAAGCTATCTCTTCAGCAATCAGCACGAAATTGCATGGCTTTTCCGTGGCAATCCGGGCAAAGGCAATTACGGCAATCAAATCGATTATTCCTTCCCACTGCATGGCAAGATTCGCGGCTTCGTACAGTATTACGAAGGCTATGGGGAAAGCTTGATCGACTATGACCACTACAATCGCCGCATCGGGCTGGGCTTTTCGCTCAACACGTCATTTCTGGGCATTCCGGACACCATTTAAGGCCATTGTTTAACCTGCGATGTCTTTACATTGATGCCGCCGCCCAGGCTGCTATGATGAGTAGGCAATTTTATTGTCAACGGAGGGACATCGCATGGCCATGAAGCCTATCAGGGGTAATGAACACGAAAGCCAGGAGCAGCTGCGCGAGGATCTGCGTCAGCTCTCCAGCACGATCGAGGAGTTGATGCATGCGACTGCCGACGACTCCCGTGAAAACGTGGCTCGTCTTCGTGAACGCGCAGAAGCCAAGCTTGTAGAAACCCGTCAGCGTCTGTCAGCCAGCGGTGAGCGCGTTCGTCATCAGGCACAGGACAGCATGGAATGTGCTGATCAATACGTGCGCAGCAATCCCTGGAAAAGTGTCGGCTACGGTGCGGCGCTGGGTGTCGTGGTAGGCCTGATCCTCGGTCGCAGCTGATGTCTTCCGGTAGCGGCCCTGCCGAACGCGTTATCCTGGCCGCGCGACGTCTTCTACGAAATCTTCTGGATACCGGCGAGACGCGCTTGCGTCTCGCTGTTATCGAGCTTCAGGAAGAACGCGCAAGGCTCTTTTCGCTGCTGTTGCTCTCGGGCATTGCCCTGATGCTGTTTGCCTTCGGCATCGGCATGTTGATGCTTTTGATCATCGTGGCCTTCTGGCAGGATCATCGCCTGCTGGCCATTGGCATCGCTGCCGGCGTACTGATCGTCTCGGGTCTTCTGGTGGCGCTGCGTGTGCGCTCCATTTCGCGTGAACCAAGTCTTTTGCGTTCAACGCTTGCGCGCTTTAGCGAAGACAAGGAACTGCTGGATCAGACGCGAATCGACCACACCCGTGTGGGAGAACGCCATGAAGAAAGCTGAACTGGCTGCTCGGCGCCATCGCTTTGAACAGCGCATCATGCAGGAGCGCCTTCAGATCACAAGCGCCGTACGTGACTGGAATGAAGCGACTGCCCCGATCGATCATGGATGGCAGCAGATTTCTCGTTACAAGGGCCCGATCCTTCTGGGCTCGGGCCTTCTGGTGACCATGCTGTCACGCAACAAGGGCCGAGTCGGCCGGCTGTTCAAGCGCTCCATCGTTGTCTATACGATGGCGCGCCGTGCCAAAAAGATGATCGGACGCTAGTCATACTCATGACGTCACAGCAGCCTTTTCCTGAGCGCAGGTACTGCAGGCACTAAAGTGCCTGCGCACAGGCATACCCCGAAGCCCAGGCCCACTGAAAGTTGAACCCGCCCAGCTGACCCGTCACATCAAGCGCTTCCCCGATGAAATGCAGTCGCGGCCTGTCCTGAACAGCAAAACTCTTTGAAGAAATGCCGCGGGTGTCGATGCCGCCAATGGTGACCTCTGCCGTACGCCACCCTTCCGTACCGGCCGGTTTGATCGTGAAATCCGAGATCTGTCGTGCAAGCGTTTCAAGCTTCTGATTGCTGTAGTCTGCCATGCTACCGGAAAGCCCCAGCCACTCTTCCATCGCCTGTGCCAGCCTTTTGGGCAGATGCTCTCCCAGCCAGCCACCCGGCGTTTTCCTTGGCACATCCTGACGCACGCCCTTGAGTGTGGCCGTTAAATCATCAATATCAGGCAGCCAGTTGATGTGAACATCCTGACCGCCCTGCCAGTGACTCGATGCCTGCAATATGGCCGGTCCTGAAAGGCCGCGATGTGTCAGCAGCGTGGCATCGCGATAGCGTCCTTCCCCGCATCGTACAATGGTCGGTGCAGAAACGCCTGACAGCGCCGACATGCGCTCCTTCCATGGCATATCCAGTGTCAAAGGCACCAGTGCCGGGCGAGGTGCAATGATCTCCAACCCATACTGACGAGCGATATCATAGGCAAATCCGGTCGCCCCCAGGGTTGGAATCGAAAGCCCACCGGTCGCGATGACCAGCTTGTCTGCCAGTACCTGTCCACTTGAGGTCGACAGCACAACGCCTTCGTCCCGCACATCCACGCACTCGATCGACGTCGACAGCCTGAGCTCTACGCCGGCCCACTGACATTCGGTTAACAGCATGTCCACGATCGGCTGACTGGAATCGGCACAAAAAAGCTGTCCCGGTGCCTTTTCGATCGGTTCGATACCATGACGTTCAACCATTTCCACGAAATCGCCAGGCGTATAGCGTTTGAGAGCAGAAATGGTGAAGTGCGGATTATTCGAGAAAAAATGGCCAGGGGCCGTTGCCATATTGGTGAAGTTGCATCGCCCGCCACCCGACATCAGGATCTTCTTGCCGGGGCGCTTGACGTGATCCAGCAGTAGAACACTCCTGCCGCGATAGCCGGCCTGCAGGGCGCACATCATGCCTGCGGCACCGGCACCAATGATCACTACATCCCAGTGACTCATTCGCTTTTCATCTCTCCATCGGATGCCCTGTGGGCTTGTTTCGGGCAAAAGAGAAAGGGGCCGCAAAAGCGGCCCCTGTTCATTTAATACGTTAAAGGCTTATTCGGTGGGTGACATGGGCGTTTCCACATGCCCGCCAAACTGCTGACGCATGGCGGACAGCAGTTTTTCACCGTAGGTATTATCACTGCGCGAACGAAAACGCGTAAAGAGCGCACTGGTCAATACGTTGGCAGGTACGGCCTCTTCAATGGCCGCCTCGATCGTCCAGCGCCCTTCGCCCGAATCGTTGACCTGTCCGCTGTACTGCTCAAGATCATGATCTTCGGACAGGGCGATTGAGGTAAGATCCAGCAGCCAGGAAGAGATCACACTGCCACGGCGCCACAGCTCAGAGATGTCTGCCAGATCAAGATCATAGCGCTCACCTTCGGGAAGCGTCTCAAGATTACGATTCTTGAGAATATCAAACCCTTCGGCATAGGCCTGCATCATGCCGTACTCGATGCCGTTATGAACCATTTTGACGAAGTGGCCGGAACCTACCGGACCGCAGTGCAGATATCCCTGTTCGGCGCGGCCATCAAAACGCTCACCTTCACGACCGGGGGTCTTTTCGATATCGCCGGAGCCGGGCGCAAGCGTGGCGAAAATGGGGTCCAGACGCTCGACAATGTCCTTCTCGCCACCAATCATCAGGCAATAGCCACGTTCACGGCCCCATACGCCGCCGGAAACGCCGACATCAACATAATGCAGATCCTTCTCGGCAAGCTCGCGAGCGCGACGGACATCGTCCTTGAAAAAGGCATTACCGCCCTCGATCAGGGTATCGCCCGGTTCAAGCAGCTCCGACAGCTTGCTGATGGTGGACTCGGTAATCTCGCCTGCCGGCAGCATCAGCCAGATATTGCGCGGTGCAGGGAGCCTTTCCACCAAAGCCTTCAGGGAATCTGCACTGTCGGCGCCATCCTTTTTAAGCGCTTCTCTTGCCTCATCACTGGTATCGAACACGGCGCATTCGTGACCGGCGTCCATCAGGCGACGCGTAATATTGCCGCCCATTCTGCCAAGACCAACAATTCCTAGTTTCACTATCGCGCTCCCGTCTCGTTGCCAGTCAGGCCGCCAAGCCCAACAACGTCAATATCGTGATCAGGAGTTTAACAAAGGAGTCGGTTTTCTGCCTCTTGCCACCGGCTTATACCTGCCGCAAGTTGATAGCTAAAAACTATATTGCTCTTCTCAGCTATGCCGATGTGCTCTGGCTTTTACACGAGCCTTAAGGCCCCCATGCGGGCGCGCAACATGGCACAGAGCCGGCATTTATTTAAGGCAGTCTATCCATTACCGTAAAGCCATCAACATTACGAATAGTAACTTAAAAAATCATTAAGTAACATATAGCAGACATGCCTGTCACTACAAGTCCAACAGGGAGTGGGAATACCATGCACCGGGAAAAGTTTGTTGCTCTGGACTGGTTGCGCTTTGCACTGGCGATTTACCTGGTGCTTTTCCATACCCTCAAGGAGTATGGCGATATCAAGGCAGTACAGTGGATATACAGCAGCATGAGTCTGGGCTTTTACTCCACAAGCACCTTCTTTATCCTTTCCGGGTTTCTGCTGGCCCATGTGTATATCGGCAGGGATCAGGGGCGCCATCTTGATTACAAGCGTTTCTGGATCAAGCGTTTTGCCTCACTTTACCCCATCCATATTCTTGCCCTGATCATCGTGCTGCCACTGGTGGTCATCAATGCAGGCGGCATTACCCAGATTACGGTCACCCCCAATACCAACGACTGGGCGGAAGGCGGCAGCATGGCCTCTCACGCGCTGGGGACAAGCGGCTTCCTGAGCAACCTTTTACTGCACCTCAGCCTGCTGCATGCCTGGAGCCCCTTTTACACCACCTTTAATTTTGCGACCTGGTCACTATCGGCCCTGTTCTTCTTTTATCTGATATTTCCCTTTATCGGCCCTGCGCTGGCACGCATTCATCGCCCCCTGCTGGCTCTCGTTGCCATTGGCCTCATCTATGCCCTGCCAGCGCTATATATGTTTTTGACGGGCACCAATGACAACGTCGTTGCGCACGGTCTTATGCACCGTAACCCTCTTTTCCGCCTGCCGGAATTTCTTGCCGGCGTCGTCCTGCATCAGGTTTATTTGCGCCACAAGTTGCTGATGGCGACGCTTTTCAGCGTACGCGGCACGCTTGCCTGTATCGGCTTTATCCTGGGATGCTTTGCATTCAGCGCCTGGATTCATGCTGAAGTTCGAGGCAGCTGGTATTACCTGCTGCATAACGGCCTGCTGCTGCCTTCCCAGCTGCTGCTGGTATTGATGTGTGCCTGGTTTCAACCCAACAGCAATACGGCGCAGGCAAGACTGGCAGCACGTCTGGGTGTAGCCTCGTTGTCCATTTTCGCCCTGCATACGCCGCTTAACATGGTCTCTTCGAAAATTGAAAAACTGGCACAGGCCTCCATTGAGATGTTCACTACCCAGGCGCCCGTTTCCTTATCGTCATTGATCCAGCTGGCAGGCGAGCAAACGCGGGAACTCTGGATGTACCCGTTTTTTCTGGCAGGCGTTGTGGTGGTGTGCGTGCTCTTTCAGGAGCAGCTGGTGAATCGAATGCGCATGGCCATTCAGGAAAGGCTTTTGAACAGGCAAAAGCGTGCGCGCCATGATCTTTATCATGGCCATGCCTGATATTGGCACGCCGTGACAATATGAAAGTCACCCATGAACGAGAGAGCACGCTTTCTTAACTAAAATTTTGTTACCAAAAGACATGATTTGTGTAACAATAGATCAACGTTGCGGGTGAATAACCACGACGATATTTTCAGGCCGGTCACGCACCCTCGCAACCGGCCTTTTTTTATGGCTGGAGTAAATCGAAAAAGCCCCGCCTCAAGCTCTGTGTAAACCGGTTCAAAAACAGGCACATCCCTGTGCAGAAGGTTTTCCGTGACCGTCCAGGCATCCTGCCCATTGGCAGTATCCAGCATTTGCTTTAGCTATATTTGATACACGTCAAGATGACACAAAGCGTTACCATCCAGGTCTTTTTCAAAATATTTCCCTGCAAGCCATCTCTGTCGATCTCAATATCGACATGCCGGGAACTGCCATCAGGGAAATCAGCCTTGCAGAGACTATCGGCGCCGCTGATGGCCTTCTGTCCGGCAGGGTTCGCGGGCGACTGGTGGTCGACGTCAATTGCTGTCGCGCGAGAAACGAAGCAGACATCAACTCATGACAAGGCGACCAGTGAATCGCTGAGCGCCCTTAAGCCCTGCTCTTTCTCTATTCCTTGATCAGCTTTCCCCAATCTTCGTCGGTCTCTTCCACGACGATATTGATCATGCAGCGATGAAGATCCGATTGCTCATCACTCACATGGTATTCGAACAGGCGGCTTTTCACCCGACCGGCAAAGCTCTTTTCCTCTACACCAACGTGGTTGATGCGCACGTGATCGCCCACGGCCGGCAGGGTCGGCGGCTTGGCAGTCTGTTCATCAGTAATCTGAACGGCGTCACCGGTATCTATCGGCTGCTCGGCACCCTTTGGAAGGTACTGGTAATTGAAAAAATAGCGCATGGCCTCTCCTGAGTGGTTTGCTGCCTCAAGGGTGGACCGAAAACGCGCTGCCGGACAGGTCGATTTTCTGCATCATCGATGTCGAGTGACTATCTACCAAAAACATCAAAGGGGAACCAGGCATTGGCCTGGTTCCCCTTTGATGTTTTGAAGCAATCGTATCGAAAGCCTGCCGGCCCGGGCGCCCTGCCCTTCAGCATGAGCCAGACAGCGTTTGTGGCCTCATACCATTTTTTGTACATGAAAAAGCCGGCTACAAGAGCCGGCTGATTCTGAATGCGTGGCGGAGAGGGAGGGATTCGAACCCTCGAAGCCTTGCGGCTTACACACTTTCCAGGCGTGCTCCTTCGACCACTCGGACACCTCTCCGCATTGTCATCCGCGCAGACTTGTCTGCGAGAACGGCGCACATCCTGACATGGCGACCCGATAATTGCAAGCCTTAAGCCTTGATACGCTCGACAAAATCACAAGGGTCGAGCGTTTTTGGCACCCGGTCTCCCCGGGCGCAATGTCCCAGAT
The DNA here is from genome assembly GCF_052692355.1 of Kushneria sp. Sum13. NCBI lineage: Bacteria > Pseudomonadati > Pseudomonadota > Gammaproteobacteria > Oceanospirillales > Halomonadaceae > Kushneria > Kushneria sp. Sum13. Next base: position 1,129,490 of record NZ_CP199847.1, on the reverse strand, counting down.
AAAGAAAGCCCACGAGTTCGTCCTCACGCTCAAGCCCCATTGCCTGATGCACACTGTGATGGTGCGCAAAACCGCCGGTACGCCACATGGCGCCAAGCCCCTGGGCATGCGCTGCGTAAAGCATGGCGTGGGCCGCACAGCCGGCCGAGATGACCTGCTCGATACGCGGCACCTTGTGGTCCGGCTTTACCGCCGCGATGACAGCAATCACTACAGGTGCACGCAAGGGTTTGCTGCCCGCCTTCTCAAGCGTTTTATCACTGACTTCCGGGTTATCGGCCTGCTCGGCGCGTGCAAACATTGCCCCAAGAGCCTCACGCCCGGCATCGGTGTACTCGATAAATCGCCACGGACGCAGCTCACCGTGATCCGGTGCGCGCAGGGCGGCGCGATAGATCAGTTCCATCTGCTCGGCCGTGGGGGCCGGTCCTTCCAGCTTGCCGTGCGACTCACGGTCCAGCAGTAGTGCCATGGCGTCCATAATGCTCTCCTGCCCTACTGGCGCATCAGGCGCAGTGTCTTGATGGGTGTCTCACCCGGCAGCGCCCGCCATGGGCTGATGTCCAGCCCGCCCCGACGCACATAACGCGCCATGACCAGCAACTGATCCGGCTCGGCCTCACGCAGAATGTCCATGAACATGCGCTCGACGCAGTGCTCGTGAAACTCCTGATGCTCGCGAAAGGAGATGATGTAGGCCAGCAGGGCATGATGATCCAGCGCCGGGCCTCGATAGCGAATCAGTACGCTGCCCCAGTCAGGCTGACCCGTGACCGGGCAGTTGGACTTCAGCAGGTGCGAGTGCACGGTCTCTTCAACAATTTCGTTGTCGGTGATGATCAGCTCGGGGTCGGGCTGATAGGTATCCACCTCGACCTCAAGATCATCCAGACAGAGACCGGGCAGGCGCCCGGGGGCCAGTGCCATGTCATCCACGCCAAACAGCGTGACCTCCACCTCGGCATCCACCACGCGTGACAGATCCTGCCTGAGCACCCGGCGCACCTCGACAGAAGAGGCAAACCGGGTCTGGTTGAAGCTGTTGAGATAGAGCTTCCAGGACTTGGACTCGATCAAATGCGTCGAGCTGGCCGGCACGCGAAAGCGTGCGATGGCCACTACCGGCTTGCCGGTCGGCGTCAGCCAGGACAGTTCAAAGGCCTGCCATTCATCCTCCCCTTCAAAGGGAAGATCATCCTCGTCGAGATCCAGCGACGCCCGGTTGACACTGCGCGCGATGGGATAAAGCAGTGACGGGTCGTACTCGGTGATGTAGGCACTGGTCTGTCCCAGTGGTGCATCCTTCAGGTCGTCGCTCATGATCAGCTACGCAGCCCCTTGCCACGGCGCAGCAGCCACATGGCCGCGGAGAAGAAAATCACGATAAACACCGCGATGGCTCCGACAGCTGCGCCAACATTGATATCGGAAACGCCAAGGATACCGTATCGGAAAGTATTGACCATATACAGAATCGGATTGATCAGCGAAACGTTCTGCCAGAACTCCGGTAGCGTATGAATCGAATAGAACACGCCACCCAGATAGGTCAGAGGCGTCAGCACAAAAATGGGCACGATCGAGATGTCATCAAACTTCTTGCCCAGCAGCGCATTGATAAAGCCCCCGATCGAAAAGAGGATCGCGGTCATGATCACGACCAGAATGGTCAAAAACGGATGATGAATCTGCAGGTCGGTGAAAAAGAGCGATACGGAGGTCACGATAATGCCCACCGCCAGCCCGCGTGCCGAGCCGCCGATGACAAATCCTGACAGCACTAGCCAGTTGGGCATGGGCGAGATAATCATCTCCTCCACGCTGCGCTGAAACTTGCTGCCAAAAAATGAGGACGCCACATTGGAGTAGCTGTTGGTGATGACCGACATCATGATCAGGCCGGGCACGATATAGTCCATGTAATCCACGCCATCCATCTTCCCGATACGGGCACCGATCAGGTTGCCGAAGATGATGAAATACATCGTCATCGTGATGGAAGGCGGCAGCAGCGTCTGCGGCCAGATACGCATGAAGCGGCGAATTTCGCTGCGCACGATGGTCCAGAGCGCCACCATCATCTGTCGAGTGTTCATCAGCGAATGCCTCCCTGCTGCCCTTTCGTGTCATTGCTGCCTTCTACCATGCGCACAAAAAGCTCCTCGAGCCGGTTGGCCCGATTGCGCATTGATATCACCTCGATATTTTGTTCACTCAGCCGTGCAAAGGCGTCGTTGATACGCTGTCCCTTGTCGACCGACAGCGCCAGCTGAGAGTCATCCAGCCGTTCCACATCAAAGCCTTCAATGACCGGGGAGTGCGTGACCGGCGAGGCCAGGTCCAGCACGAAGGTCTCGCGACTGAGCTGGCCCAGAAGCTCGCGCATGCTGGTGTTATGCACAATTTCGCCGTGATTGATGATGGCAATATTGCGACACAGGCTTTCCGCCTCCTCCAGATAGTGCGTGGTGAGGATGATGGTGGTGCCTTCCTGCTCGTTGATGCGCTTCATGTATTCCCACATGCTACGGCGCAGTTCGATATCCACGCCGGCCGTGGGCTCATCAAGAATCAGAAGTCTTGGACGGTGAATCAGGGCGCGCGCAATCATCAGGCGTCGCTTCATGCCGCCGGAAAGCATGCGCGCGGCGTCATGACGCTTGTCCCAGAGGCCGAGATCTTCCAGCAGCTGGTGGGCGCGCTCCTCGGCCTGACGACGTGGAATGCCGTAGTAGCCGGCCTGAGTCAGCATGATGTCTTCAACCTTTTCAAACTGGTTGAAGTTGAACTCCTGAGGTACGACGCCCAGATGGTAGCGAGCACGGGCAAAATCACGATCAACATCAATACCGTAAATCGACACCTCGCCGGCTGTCTTGCGGACCAGCGAGCTGACCACACCAAGCGTGGTGGATTTGCCGGCCCCATTGGGGCCAAGCAGCGCAAAGAAATCGCCCTCGGGGACTTCCAGATCGATGCCCTTGAGGGCGTGAAAACTATTGTCGTAGACCTTGGTCAGGCCTCTTATGGAGAGGGCAGCAGGCACAATCAGAACTCCATGAAGCTCAAAAACATCGCCGCGAACGTGCGCACTCGAGGGTGAGCCACTTCACCCTGCAGGGCAGAGCAGAAAAAGGCGGCGACAGGGGGACGCCCGACACGGGGGCGTTGAAATGAAAGCATTATTTATCGAAACGCCATTCAGCGGCGCTTAAAGAGATGCGTAATACCAGGCAGTCATGATAGTCGAACACGCGACGCACGGCACTGATCAGCCATAAAAAAACAGATGACCGGCATTGCCCTGAAACCGCAGGCAAGGGCGACATGATCGACCGAATGGAAATGCAGAGGCCTGCAGAAGTGGCGTCCCATAGGGGGTTCGAACCCCTGTTACCGCCGTGAAAGGGCGGTGTCCTGGACCACTAGACGAATGGGACGTATTGACGCAAGCAAAAGAAACCGATCGGCCCTGACTTTAAGGCAACGATTCGGTTCATCTGGTTCTGTCTATTAAAACTGGAGCGGGAAAGGAGATCGACCGGGCTGGCGTTCCAGCTCACGACCCATACTGCCTGACTTGCGCTACCGAATTGGAGCGGGAAAGGAGATTCGAACTCCCGACCCTCGCCTTGGCAAGGCGATGCTCTACCACTGAGCTATTCCCGCATCAAACAAGAAGTGGCGTCCCATAGGGGGTTCGAACCCCTGTTACCGCCGTGAAAGGGCGGTGTCCTGGACCACTAGACGAATGGGACGCATTGTAGCGGGTAAGGAGATCGACCGGGCTGGCGTTCCAGCTTACGACCCATACTGCCTGACTTGCGCTACCAAAATTGGAGCGGGAAAGGAGATTCGAACTCCCGACCCTCGCCTTGGCAAGGCGATGCTCTACCACTGAGCTATTCCCGCACCGGTCATCAATGAAGCGAGTGGCGTCCCATAGGGGGTTCGAACCCCTGTTACCGCCGTGAAAGGGCGGTGTCCTGGACCACTAGACGAATGGGACGTAGTCCGGTTCGCCTCACCGAGTGGCGCGCATATTACCCATGGACCGAAATCGTGTCAAGCATGTGACAGTCAATCGACGTCAATTTTTTGATTCTGCTGCCTTTGAGGCGCCAGGCCATAATCCGAGCGAGCCACGGCCCTGTCAGAATGACATATGGCGCGATTCTTGCACTCAGTGATATTCCTTCATCAATCACGGGTGCCTGATGTCATTGACACGCCGCAGATTTTTAAGCGCAACAGCGTTATCCACGACGGCCGGCCTTACCCTGGGGCTACCGCCTATAGCCCAAGCTCGGCCACGGGAGACTCCTAGCGATCCGGCCACCACGGCCTTTCAGCCTGATGCCGCCTTTAATACACAGCGAAGCTACGGCGGCGGCAGCTGTGTAGCGCCGCATCATCTGGCGGCCAGTGCCGGGCGCGATGTACTCAAACAGGGCGGCAATGCGATAGAAGCCATGGTGGCAGCAGCGGCCGCCATTGCAGTGGCCTACCCCCACATGAATGCACTGGGCGGCGATGGCTTCTGGCTGATCCATGAGCCTGGCAAGGCGCCAGTGGCCATTGATGCCTGCGGCAGCGCGGCGCAACTGGCCACGAGGGAGTTCTACGCCGGTCATTCAACCATTCCCGAACGCGGTCCGACCTCCGCCCTGACCATGGCAGGCACGGTCAGCGGCTGGCAGAAGGCGCTCGATATTGGTGCGCAATGGGGCACTCCCCTGCCCCTGAGCACCATTCTGGGGGACGCCATTCGCTACGGCGAACAGGGCATCGCTGTATCCAGAAGTCAGGAAGCGCTAACACGCCAGCATATTGAGCGTCTGTCACAAAGCCCGGGCTTCAATGAATCCTTTTTGATTGACGGCGACATTCCTCGTGAAGGACAGCGCCTGCGACAGCCCCGTCTTGCTGCCACGCTGCGTCGTCTGGCCAGTGCAGGGCTTGATGACTTCTACCGCGGCGAACTGGCGAGAAGCATGGCGAAGGATCTCGAAGCGCTGGGCAGCCCCCTGCGTCTTCAGGACTTTCATGACTATCAGGCGCAGGTCGTAGCGCCCCTTGAGGTCGCGCTAAAGGACGCCACACTCTATAACCTGCCCGCGCCCACCCAGGGCATGGCTTCCTTAATGATTCTGGCGCTTTATGATCGGCTCAATGTTGAAAGCGGTGAAGGTTTCGCACACCTGCATGGCCTGATCGAATCCACCAAGCGCGCCTTTTTGCTGCGCGATCGCTATATCACCGACCCCGGACGCATGACGATGGATCTCCAGACGCTGCTTGATAGTGAACGTCTGGATCGCGAAGCAGCGGCCATCGATCCGCAAAAGGCCATGGCCTGGCCGCACGCCCCTGAACCGGGAGATACCATCTGGATGGGCACGGTAGACAGCGAAGGACGCGCCGTCAGCTTTATTCAAAGTCTTTACTGGGAGTTTGGCAGCGGTATGGTGCTGCCTGAAAGCGGTGTGCTGTGGCAGAACCGCGGCATCAGCTTCTCGCTTGCCCCCAGCAACCTGCGAAGCCTGGCCCCCGGGCGCAAGCCATTTCATACCCTCAACCCGGCACTGGCCCGCTTCAAGGACGGGCGCACCATGGTCTATGGCACCATGGGTGGTGAAGGCCAGCCGCAGACCCAGGCCGCCATTTACTCTCGCTACGCCATGCACGGCATGCCGCTGCAACAGGCGATTGCGGCCCCGCGATGGCTGCTGGGACGCACCTGGGGAGAAAACAGTACCAACCTGAAGCTGGAATCGCGGGTCTACACGCCCCTGGTGGATGAACTCCGAAAGGCCGGCCACGACGTGGAAGTGCTGCCAGAAACCTTTACGGACACCATGGGACATGCCGGCGCCATCGTGCACCACCCTGACGGTCTGATCGAAAGCGCGCACGACCCGCGCAGTGACGGCGGCGCCGCAAGCCTGTAGGTCGCTTCCAGTGACCCGGTGTCACGCGAAACGAGGCAGCCTGTATCACGACAGGGCGCCAACAGGCGTGCACCGTTCTATCCTGTTAGGATGCCGGCCTGTCCGAACAGCCGTCCGGCTGGCATGACTGATGTGCATGAACAGGGACCGAGGAGAACGTCATGGAGAAGGTACAAAAAAGCGACAGCGAGTGGCGCGAACAGCTCACCGATGAGCAATATCGCGTGACCCGTCAGGCGGGCACCGAGCGCCCCTATACCGGTGACTATCAGGTCGAGCCCGTTCAGGGCATCTATCACTGTATCTGCTGCAACGCACCGCTGTTTGAAAACGAGCACAAGTTCGAGTCCCACTGCGGCTGGCCAAGCTTTGATCGCCCGCTGGCTGACGCTGCGCTGGAAGAGCATACCGATGACACCATGGGTATGCGCCGCATCGAAGTCACCTGCCGGCGCTGTGATGCGCATCTGGGCCACGTTTTCCCGGATGGCCCGCGGGACACCACAGGGCTTCGCTACTGCATCAACTCGGTCGCCATGACCTTTCATCAGGGCGAGTAGCCCGTTGCCTCACACGTAGAGCGCATCGACGTCTGACAGGGTACACTGCGCGGCCACCATCGCGGGGCGCGCAGTGTACCCGCCAAACTACAGAGCAACAGGAGAGAGATATGCTGGGCTGGTACCCGGGGCATATGAACAAGGCCAGACGCCAGATCAGCGAAGCCCTGCCCGAAATTGATGTGGTCATCGAAGTACTGGATGCGCGCCTGCCCTACTCCAGCGCCAACCCCATGCTGGCCGACCTGATCCGCCACAAGCCGTCGCTGAAACTGCTGTCGCGCGCTGACCTGGCCGACCCCGCCATTACCCGTCAATGGATCGAGCACTTTGACGCCCTGCCCGACGTGCGGGCCATGGCCGTGGTCACCACCGACACGCGTCAGCTCAAGCCGCTTTACAGGCTCTGCCATGAACTGGCGGGCCATATTCGTGAAGATCGTGATGTGCGCGTCATGGTGATGGGCATTCCCAACGTGGGCAAATCCACACTGATCAACACGCTGGCCGGCAAGAAAATTGCCAAAACGGGCAACGAACCGGCCGTGACCAAGCGACAGCAGAAGATCCGAATCGGTCAGCGCATTGCCCTGACCGACACGCCCGGCGTGCTCTGGCCGCGCATCGAAGATCAAAACAGTGCCTACCGGCTGGCCGCCAGCGGCGCCATTCGCGACACCGCCCTGGAATATGTCGACGTTGCCTCGGTGGCCGCCCTGGCACTGGCCGAACGCTATCCCGAAGCACTAAAGGAGCGTTATAAGCTGGACACGCTGGGGGACACCGGTGAATCCATCGTGCGCGAGATTGCCACTCGTCGCGGCGGCCTGCGCGCTGGCGGTGAAGTCGACATGCACCGCGGGGCCGAAGTCCTGCTGATGGATCTGCGCAGTGGCAAACTGGGGCCCATGTCGCTTGAAACACCGGCCGACATTCCCGACGAGGCAGGCATTGAAGCCATGCGTGCCGAACGCGAACGCTTCAATCGTGGCGAAACCTTTCTCGATGAGGACGCCTCACCCGACGATGGCACACCACCCGGGCAGTGATTCCGATGCGGTGAGACAGCGATGGCATCACGGGCAAAGGCCGCGGTATGCTGAAATGACAGCCATCCCACGATGTCTGTCATTTTTTGGTTATGGCAGATCCACCGGACAGCATTTGCCCGGCCGTTGACTGTCCCCTTTCATTCCAGCGGACCCATTGAGCAGCATGACCACGCCGATCAGAAAATCCCACAAGCTCGACCACGTCTCCTATGACATTCGCGGTCCGGTACTTGAGCACGCCAAACGGCTCGAGGATGAGGGGCATCGCATCCTGAAGCTCAATATCGGTAACCCGGCCCCCTTTGGTTTCGAGGCCCCCGAAGAGATCCTGCAGGATGTCATGCGTAACCTGCCGACTGCGCAGGGCTATTGTGACTCAAAGGGTCTTTATTCGGCCCGCAAGGCCATCATGCAGGAGTGCCAGCGCAACCGCGTGGAAGGCGTGGGCATCGAGGACATCTATGTCGGCAACGGCGTCTCCGAACTGATCGTGATGGCCATGCAGGCGCTGCTCGATGACAGTGATGAAGTGCTGGTGCCCGCCCCGGACTATCCGCTCTGGACGGCGGCGGTCAATCTCGCCAGCGGCCAGGCCGTGCATTACCTGTGTGACGAGGCGCAGGACTGGGAGCCGGATATCGAGGATATTCGCCAAAAGGTCACGGCGCGCACCAAGGCGATCGTGCTGATCAACCCGAACAACCCGACCGGCGCGGTCTACTCAAGGCAGGTGATTGAAAACGTGCTGCAGGTCGCCCGCGAGCACGGCCTGATCGTCTTTTCCGATGAGATCTACGACAAGATCCTCTATGACGGGGCCGTGCATGTCCCAACGGCGTCGCTGGCCGACGATCTTTTGATCATCACCATGAACGGCCTTTCCAAGAGCTATCGCTGCGCCGGTTTTCGCTCCGGCTGGATGATCGTCTCCGGCGAAAAGCGCCATGCCCGTGATTATATTCAGGGGCTGGACATGCTCGCCTCCATGCGTCTTTGTGCCAATGTGCCAGCACAGCACGCCATCCAGACCGCTCTTGGCGGGTATCAGTCGATCAATGATCTGGTCCTGCCGGGCGGGCGTCTGCTGGCCCAGCGCGATGCGGCGTGGGAAAAGCTCAACGAGATCCCTGGCGTCAGCTGTGTGAAACCCCGTGGTGCCCTCTACATGTTCCCGCGGCTTGATCCGGCCATGTATGACGTCAAAAACGACCAGCAGCTGGTGCTTGATCTACTGCTTGAAGAGAAGATGCTGCTGGTTCAGGGCACCGCGTTTAACTGGCCGACCCCTGATCACCTGCGCATCGTGACCCTGCCCTGGGCCGAGCAGCTTGAAGACGCCATCGATCGCCTTGGGCGATTCCTCGCCCGGCGCCGTCAGGCGTGATCACCTAAACGATCCTTAAGGTGTGATTGAAACTCCCGGCGACAGCACTTATCTAAAGTCTGTCGCTGGAGACCATCGCGGTCCCGACGGACTACCGATCGACGCATTACCCAATGGAGACCACCGGTCATGATGAGGATTGTCCTCTTTCTTGCCACCAACCTGGCAGTAGTGCTGGTGGCCAGCATTACGCTGCGCCTGCTGGGCGTGGAAAGTTATCTTGCGGGCAGCGGGCTCAACCTGACCTCGCTGCTGATCTTCTGTTTTGTCTTCGGCATGGCCGGTTCGCTGGTGTCACTGCTGCTGTCCAAGAAGATGGCAAAGATGAGCACCAAGGCTCAGATCATTGACCGCCCGAGCAATGCCAACGAGCAGTGGCTTTATGACACCGTAGCCGAGCTTGCGCGCGATGCCGGCATCAAGATGCCTGAAGTGGGTATCTTTCCGGCTCAGCAGGCCAACGCCTTTGCCACCGGCTGGAACAAGAACGACGCGCTGGTGTGTGTCTCGGCCGGCCTGCTCAATCAGATGCGCCCCGAAGAGGTTCGCGCGGTACTGGGCCATGAAATCGGCCACGTGGCCAACGGCGACATGGTGACCCTGTCGCTGATTCAGGGTGTGCTCAATACCTTTGTCATGTTCTTTGCCCGCATCGTCGCTCAGGTGCTGGACAGCTTCCTGCGCCGTGATGACGAGGGCGGTGGCCTGGGCTTCATGGGCTATTTTGCAGTGGTGATGGTGCTGGAGATCGTCTTCGGACTGGTGGCCTCCATTATCGTTGCCTGGTTTTCGCGCTATCGTGAGTACCGCGCCGATGAAGCCGGGGCAAGACTGGCCGGCAGCGGCGCCATGATCAATGCTCTGGCACGCCTCAAGGCGCAGCAGAACATGCCCGATCAGATGCCGGATTCGCTGACCGCCTTTGCCATCACGACCGGTCAGACCCGCAAGATCATGGAAAAGCTCTTTGCCAGCCATCCGCCGCTGGACGATCGCATCGCGGCTTTGAAAAAGGCGGCCTACCAGCAGTAACCGCCAGGTCATACGCTGCAGCTGACACAAAAAGGCCCGCCTTCTGGCGGGCTTTTTTATGGTTATTTCGTGACGTTTGCATCGTCCCGCTCGTCGTATCACCACCCTGTCACGGGGCATTAAATCTCTTTGGTCGATGTCCGCGAGTAACGCTTTGACAGAAAACGCGCCTTCTATTTATATAGATCGATCTATATAGGAGGTATCGCCCATGCCTGCTTCCAAACGTGACCATTTGCTGGCTACTGCCGAACAGCTTTTTCATGAGCAGGGATTTCACGCCACCGGGATCGATCGCATCGTGTCAGCGGCCTGCGTGGTCCGCATGACCCTCTACAATCACTTCAGCTCCAAGGAAGCGTTGATCCTTGCGGTGCTGGACGCGCGCCACCAGCGCTTTATCAAAAGCCTTGATGTCGCCGTGGCCAGCGCTCCTAAAGGTCATGCGACAAGCGCACTGGCCGAGGCACATGGCCAATGGCTAAACGCCTACAGCCAGCATGGCTGCATCATGCTCAAGGCCATGGGAGAATTCGCCGAACACAGCGCGGCCATTCATGCACTCGCCGTCGGTGCCAAGAATGATCTTTTACAGCGCATCGAGGCAGCAGTGGTCCGTGATGGACTGGCACACTGCCCGGGTCTTGCAAGACGACTGTTCACGGTGCTTGAAGGCAGTAACACCACGGTGGCGCTGCTGGGTGTGGCCACCGCACTGGCCGATACGCGAGAGATGATCGAGCTTTTGCTCGAAGCGGCGATGAGGGAGGGATCATGAGGCCCCTGACCTCGGTCGGCATGGCCATTCTCGGCAGCGGCATCATCGCCATTACGTATGGTCTGGCGCGCTTCGTCTTCGGGCTTTTCCTGCCAGCCATACGCGATGAGATGACCATCCTGCCTACCATGGCGGGGGTGATCGGCGCCCTGCCCTTTATGAGTTTTGTCATCGCCATTGTGGCAGCGCCCGGCATCACACGCTTTCTGGGGGTGAGACGCACCGCAGTGGCCGCGACAGTTCTGGCCACGGCCGGACTGGTCATGATTGCGCTGGCGCCCTCCTCATCGGTGTTGGCAGCCGGCGTGCTGACCTGCGGGATCAGTACCGGACTCTCCTCACCGGTCATGGCCGAAGCCGTCTATCGAATCGTCCCCGCCAGCCTGAGAGGCCGGGTCAATGCCATTACCAATGCGGGCACCAGCGTGGGCATTGCCTTTGCCATGCCGGCCGTTTTGATCTGGGCCGAAGCCTGGCGCAGCGCCTATATCGGCTTCGCTGCGCTGGCCGCCCTTGGCGCTCTGGGGGCGCTGTACTACCTGCCGGGAGAGGCGCGAGACGTCGAGCTGCCACAGCGGCGGGCAGTGCTGTCATCCGTGGCACGAGAGCAGTGGTTGAGTATTGCACGTCTGAGTGGGCTGGCAGCCCTGATGGGGATGGCCAGTGCCGCCTACTGGGTCTTTGCGCCCGATGCTGTCATGACCGGCGGTGGCATGGCGTCCAGTCAGGCAGCATGGATGTGGCTTGCCGTTGGCCTGGGTGGACTGGCCGGCGGCAGCGTCGGCGATCTCATCGCCCGCTTTGGGGCTGTCATGACGCATGCGGCCGGTCTTGTGGTCATTGCCGTGGCGCTTGGCCTGCTGGCGCTGGACCCGAGCAATTTCTCCCTGGCCCTGCTTTCCGCGGCCCTGTTCGGCGCCGGCTACATGACCCTGACCGGCTTCTATCTCGTCAGGGGCACGCAGATCATGCTGGACACCCCTTCCCTTGGCCCCATTCCTCCGCTGCTGGCCACCTCGATCGGTCAGGTGATTGGCTCACCGCTGGCCGGCTGGCTTGTAGGGTCTCAGGGTTACACGGCCACCTTCACGATGTTTGCAGCCTTAAGCCTTGGCGTCAGTGCTCTGGGCCTCTGGCTGCTGCATCGATACCCATAATGCCTGCCAACCCGGGCGACGCCTCGACGGCATTGCCCGGGCGTTTCGGCCGACACAGGGCGCAGGTCAGAGTTTGCTGAGCCAAAACGTTACTTTCGCGGCGCACGGATGGCAAAGCCTGCGCTTTCCAGCACCTCTCGCACGGCGCCGGCACTGTGCTTGAGCTCCACGCGCAGCGTCGAGAACTCACGGCGCGTGGGATATTCGCGGCGCATCAGATCAAAGCCCTTTGCCATGCCGTACTGACGTCGATAGCGCTCAAACAGCAGCGTATCGCGGCGCACGTCATAGCAGGTGCGCGTACACAGCAGCAGCGCTTCCTGCGGGGGCGCCCGACGAGAGATGGCAATACGGCGCAGCCAGTTCTCGGGTTTGAGCTGTCCCAGCTGCTTGCGTAGCGGCAGGCCGAAATACCGGCTCATGGCCTGGTACAGCATCTCGGTGCCCCTCAGCTTGCCATCCAGGCTGTAACCGGCAATGTGCGGCGTAGCAATGGCAGCCTGGCGATACAGCACCTCATCAATGTCAGGCTCGTTTTCCCACACATCCAGCACCACGCGCAGATCAGGATCGCGCTCAAGACGCGCACTCAGCGCTCGGCCATCCACACAGTCACCGCGCCCGGCACTGATCAGGATCTGGTCGGTGCGCAGTGCCTCGATATGCGACTCGGACAAAAGATGGTGCGTGGGATGGTCTCCGCCCTGTATCAGCGGCGTATGCACGGAAACGACATCAGCCTGCTCGATCAGCGCTTCAAGACTGACAAAGTCCTCACTGCTCTCCTGCGCGGCGCGCGGTGGATCACAGATCAGGCAACGGATGCCCAGCGCTCGAAGCCGCTCGACCAGTCTTCCGCCAACGTTGCCGGCGCCCACGACCCCGACCACGCGATCCGTCAGCGCCACGCCGTCCTGCTCACCGAACAGCAGCAGCGTCGAGATCACATAGTCGCCGACCGAATCAGCGTTGCAGCCCGGGGCGCTGGCAAAGCCAATGCCCTGCTCAGCCAGCCAGTCCTGATCCACGTGATCACGCCCAATGGTCGCCGTGCCCACAAACCTGACGCGCGAGCCTGTCAGCAGCTCGGCATTGACGCGAGTGACCGAGCGCACCAGCAGGATATCGGCATCACGTACCTGCTCACGGGTCATCTCACGACCGGGAAGGCGCACCAGTTCGCCGTGATCTGCGAAAAAGGCCTCGGCCAGTGGAATGTTCTCATCTGCCACAATACGCATGATTCAATCGATACCTGCACTGCCGTGAATGAATGACACACCGAGTAACAAACGACTGCCGGTGTGCTCTGCTTTGTCGAAACGCCCGCGACCGTTACAATCGGCGCCCTGCTGGCGCGGCCGCCAACACTGTCCTCATTTTCCTTCTCAATACTACACAGGAGCGCTGCCTTGATCATCCGCTGGGAGAGCGAACATGACTATGTCCTCGTGCACGTTCATCAGGACATGTTCGGTGACTGGATCTTTGTCCGCGCCTGGGGACAGATCGGCACCGCCTACGGGGGCATTCAGCACGCGCTGGCCGAGGACTATACCCAGGCCATGACCTGGGTCAGTGACGTAGACCACATTCAGGGGCTGCGCGGCTTCTCACGCGTGCTCGAAACCAGCGACGACGCTCCGGAAGCCCGGGACGCCGTCCGCCAGCTGTCACTGCTGGATAGCCGCTAGGCAATACGGTGACGAATCTCGTAGACATGATGAATGTCCGGACGCCGTTCAAAATCCGGATCCAGCATCTGTTTTGACAGCGCCTTCACCTCAAAGCGGGTATTGACGCTTTCATCCATCTGGAAACGACGCAGATTGTTGGAAAACAACAGCGTGCCCGTGGGTGTCAGATGCGCCATGGCACGCTCGATCATGTGGGCATGATCCCGCTGAATATCCAGCACGTTGTCCATCTTTTTGGAGTTGGAGAACGTCGGCGGATCCATGAAGATGAGATCAAACTGCGGCCCGGATCTTTCAAGCCAGGCCATGCAGTCTTCGCGCACCAGTCGATGGCGTGACATGTCGAGCCGATTGAGGCGGAAGTTGTCCTCGGCCCACCCAAGATAGGTATTGGACATGTCGATACTCAGACTCTCGCTTGCTCCGCCCAGCACCGCCTGCACACTGGCCGTGGCGGTATAGCAAAACAGGTTGAGCACGCGCTTGCCGGCGGCGTTTTCAAACAGCCAGCGGCGCACGGGGCGATGGTCCAGAAACAGGCCGGTATCAAGATAGTCGCGCAGATTTACCCATAGCCTGGCGCTGCCTTCGTTGACCTGAAAGCGCTGTCCGGAGCTGTCGCGACGTTCGTACTGGGCACGTCCCGACTGGCGCTCACGGCGCTTCAGGAAGATGTAATCCGCCGCCACGCCGAGCACTTCCGGCAGCACCCCCACCGCTTCCAGTAGACGTCGCTCGGCCTGGCCGGCATCAATCGAGCGCGGTGCCGCGTATTCCTGCACATGGACCCAGGCGCCATAAATATCGATGGCCAGCGCGTATTCAGGCATGTCCGCGTCATAGAGCCGATAGCATTCCACGCCCGAGCGCTTGAGCCATTTCGACAGGCGCTTCTGGTTTTTCCTGAGACGGTTGGCAAACATCTGCGCGCCGGCCGAATGGGTCACCGCGCTGGCAGTGTCATCCGCCTTCCGGGGGGCCTGCGTCTGCTCCTGCGCTTCAGGTGTCGCCCGCGCATGTACATCAATCAATAATAGTTTGGTATCCAGACTGCCGTTTTTGAAGGCGTACTGGCGATGGGCCTTCATGCCCAGTCGGTGACCAAGCTTTGGATCACCGGTCAAAAGCGCGACCGACCAGCCCGTGAAGTGTTCGCGCAGCAGCGCCCCCAGCCCCTGATACAGGCTGATCAGCGCCGGCAGTTCGCCCAGGCGCTCGCCATAGGGCGGGTTGGTGACCACCAGTCCGGGCGTCATCACCGGAGGATTGGAGAGTGCATCACCATGCTCAATGTGGATCAATGACGCAACACCGGCACGTTCGGCGTTGGCGCGCGACGCTTCCACGGCACGCAGGTTGTGATCGCGACCGCAGAATGTGATTTGACAGTCGTGTTGACCAACGCGGGCTCGATGCGCCGCTTCCCCGTGAACTTCCTGCCACTGCGTCTCGTCGTGGCCGGCCCAGCCGTGGAAACCAAACCGCCGGCGCTGCAGATTGGGGGCCACATCACAGGCCATGAGCGCCGCCTCGATCAGAAGCGTGCCCGAGCCGCACATCGGATCAAACAGGCTTTCGCCTCGTCCGGCGCGCGCGGGCCAGTCGGCACGCACCAGAAGCGCCGCCGCCAGATTCTCCTTGAGCGGTGCATTGGCACCGTCCAGGCGATAGCCCCGCAGGTGCAGACTGTCGCCGGAAAGGTCGATGCCCAGTACCAGTCGGCCACGATGCAGATGCGCATAAAGACGCAGATCTGCCGCTTTAGGCTCGATCTCCGGCCGGGCCAGACCATGATCCTGAAAACGATCCACCACACCATCCTTGACACATTGTGCGCCAAAGCGGGTATGGCGAATCTGGGCGCTTTCGCCGTGGAAATCGACGCGCAGGCTGGCACCGGGCGTGATCAAGGTCTCCCACTCGATACTGTGGGAAGCGGCCACCAGAGCCGGACCATCTTCCACCTCCTCGAAACGGCCGGTAACCAGAATGATGCGATTGGCCAGACGTGACCAGAGACACAAGCGATAAAGCACCTCACGGGAGGCGCTGCCATGGACGCTGGACACACTGGTGCGAGCCACATTGGCGCCAAGTCCGGTCAGTTCCTCGGCCAGCAGGGTTTCCATGCTGCGCGGACAGGTGGCGAGAAAGGAGAGCTCCTCATGAGCCGTATCCGGTAAGTATTCAGTGCTGGAGGGCATCATGCGGTGTCATATTCCTGAAAAGATTAATGAGCGATTTGCTTAGATGAAAATGATTTTCGACAGCGTCTTGCTGCTGCTGTAAAGGTATAGGGGTAGCTACGAAAGATCGCACGATCGCTGTCAACCTACGACCCCCATGGTAGTGACACTGCCATTGTCACGGGACGAAACACTTTTTTGTGTGAAGCGAGGTTATCCAATGAAAAGACAGAAACGTGATCCCTTCCAGAAAGCCTATGTCAGTGGTTACAAGGCCGGTGTGACTGGACGCTCCAGAGATGACTGCCCCAGTCAGGGTATCGAAATGCGCGAGTCCTGGATGAGCGGCTGGCGTGAAGGCCGTGAAGCGCAATGGTCCGGTATGACAGGGGTCTCGGGTCTGCACGTTAATCCAATGGCGACCACCTGATTCGCCATCGGAACCATTGAACCCATCGCATGACATGACATCCGGGTACGCGACCAGCGTGCCCGGTCTTTGATCACACTGCCTTTTTTGAGTCCTTTAACGCCTGAGCACACTGTTTGACCAGTGCCGGCCCCTCATAGATCAGACCACTGTAAATCTGGACCAGATCAGCACCAGCCTGCTGCTTTTCAAGCGCTGCCTCGCCGCTATCGATCCCGCCCACGCCGATAATGGTGATGTCCGCCAGCTTCTCGCGCAAGCGCCTGACAATCGTCGTTGACGCCTTTCTTACCGGACGCCCCGACAGACCACCGGCCTGTTCGGCATGCGGACTGCCCGCGATGCCATCACGACTGATGGTCGTGTTGGTGCCGATCACCGCTTCAATCTCGCAGGCTTTCAGACACTCGGCGACCAGATCCGTTTCCGACTCGCTCATGTCCGGCGCAATCTTGACCGCCAGCGGGACCCGGCGACCATGGCGCTGATTAAGCGCGCGATTTTCCTGCTGCAGTGCCGACAAAAGCGCATTGAGCTGCTCGCCAAACTGCAGGCTGCGAAGCCCGGGCGTATTGGGCGACGAAATATTGACGGTCACATAATGGGCATGATTATGCACTGCTCGCAGACAGGTCATGTAGTCATCCACGGCCTGCTCGACCGGGGTGGTCAGATTCTTGCCAATATTGATGCCAATGACGCCGTCATAGCGGCTTTTGGCCACATTGGCCAGCAGCTGGTCCACGCCCTGGTTGTTGAATCCCATGCGATTGATGATCGCCCCGCTTTCAGGCAGACGGAAAAGCCTCGGTCGCGGATTACCGGACTGAGCCTTTGGCGTTACCGTGCCGACTTCCACAAATCCAAACCCCATGGCCCCCAGTGCGTCGAGATGTTCGCCGTTCTTGTCCAGGCCGGCAGCAAGCCCGACCCGATTGGCAAAGCGAAGCCCCATCAGCGTGACAGGATCCTCGACGGGCGAAGACGCCAGTGCCCGCTGCAAATGAAGGCGATGCGCCAGATCCAGTGATGACAGCGTCAGGCCATGGGCCGTTTCAGGGTCGAGACGAAACAGCAGCGCACGAGCGGCCTTGTACATGAGGGCATGTCCTTGAAAGCAGATAAATCAGGCCCGGGAATGCCCCCGGGCCATACAGGAAGGGTCAGTCGCCGGGCTGCTCGATGCGCAGCGTAAAGTTATTGGCGCCACTGCGCACGCCACCGAACTTCTGACCGCGCACGCGTACGCTGTAGATGCCGGGCTCAAGAGATTCACGCAGGTGGAAATCGCCCTGGAAGCCACTGCCGCTGTCGCTGGCCACCACCTGGCCATTGCTGTCGACCAGCTCACCGGAGATGCGGTAGTTGCCGCTGGAATCCATTGTGAAACTGTCAACGGTCACGGTACCGGCAGAAACCACCTCAAACTTGAGCACTTCCCCATCGGTACGCATGGGGACATCACGCAGAATCCGCTCGCGAATGGGTGAGACGTTGTCACCGGTCGCGGCGGCCTGCTGACCGTCATGAGCTGCATCGACGCTGCCCTGGTCGGCTGCCAGCCCTTCGCCTTCCTCAACAGTATCGGATTGCGCGGCACGCTCCAGTGCCCTGCCGGAAGGACCGGGCTCGGGCTGCGTCTCGCCAGGGCCTGTGATCACGCTGGCACTGCGCTGCGAGGCACCGGTACCAGGTGCGGTGGCATCGCCCTGAACCGCGCCGTCACGACCCAGTCGTGCCGATGCATCGGCATTGTTGCTGGCGGCAACGGCACTGGCACTGCCCAGGCGCTCGATACGACTGGCATCGGCCAGCCCCTGGCCGCGCACGCTGGCATCAGCCTGCTGGACCGAAACCGTCACGGACTGGGTCTGGTCACGAGCCGGGCTGCGACTTTGACCGGTGATCACCACATGATAGGTGCCCGGCGCCAGCTGATGACGCATCATCAGGCCGTTGGTCTGATTGTTGCCGCTGGCCGTGGCCAGTGTCTGGCCGGCATCATCACGAAGTTCTGCATTGACCTCATAAAGCCCCGAAGTGCCATGAAAGGCACGTGCTTCAATGATGTATTCGCCGCCCTGTTTGACGTCGAAATCATGCGATACGGGCTTTGACCCCAGATACATGGAGCGGCTCATGCCATCCGTATCACGCTCAATGGCTCCGGAAATATCGACCTGGCTTGCCGCCTGCTCGGCCTGCTGAAGTGCCGGGCTCTTGGCGGCAAGTGCCTGCCCCGAGAGAGTGCCCAGCCCAACGCCCATGCCCAGTGCCAGATACAAGATTGTATTTTTCATGATGTCTCTCGTTGGAAGAAATCCCTTGATGCCGATACAGACAGCAGGTGTGGCCTCGGTCGGTCGGCAAAACCGCCACAGCATAACAAAGCCTGCGTATTTGGCGATGCTTTTGGCTAGCCCATTCGTATCGGCATTCCCGTATAAAGCGACTGGCCGTCACCCTGCATTACCACCGCGTTTTCCCCAAAAAACGCACCACCTGTGGCCACATGATCCATCGTCATCAGCGTCTTCAGAGGCTCGCCCGGCACGGCAATGTCGCCACTGCACTGATTGATGGTGGTGATACGACAGCGCTCGCAGGGCTTGCACAGCCAAAGCGACAGGTTCTCCCCTTCAAGCGTCGTACTGTCATGCTCAACAAAGGGGGCGGTGCCCTCAATGACAATGTTGGGACGAAACCGGGACATGGGCAGCGCCGGCAGGGCGCGCGCTACCAGTCGGGCATTGAGCGCGGCCAGTGACGAGGTGGCGGCCACCAGCAGCGGGTAGCCATCGGCAAATCCGGTATGGGCCACATGCGTGCCAATTCGCTCCGGGCTGACGCGACGCTGGTTGTCGCGGGGTACCCGCTTGAGCCTGACCGGGCGCTCAAGAAAGGCGCTCAGCCATCGGGCGGCTTCATCGCCTTCATCAAGGCCCTGACATTCGCTACCGAAGATACGCACGCGCGAAGGCGCCACCCCGGGCAGCGTGAGCGAAATAAAAAGATGGCGCCGGTCGGGAGACTGAAGAATCAGATGATGCTCATCAAGGGCAGGCACCAGAGTGGCCATACGCGCGCAGCTTCGCTGAGTGATGAACTCGCCCCGCTCATCAGTGATGACCCAGCGTCGGTCATAACGCAATCCTTCGTCAGTCAGTACCGACTGTTGCACGTCGATACCGGCCAGTGACTTGACCGGGTAAACATGCAGTGAGCTGATGCAGGCAGCCATGAGACGTCATCCAGTAGGTGAAGCGGATGATGGCCAATGTAACATAAAAAAACGCCGCCCCGTGGGGCGGCGTTTGGTCCTGCTGTCATAGGTGATAACGCAGGGATCGTCCTGATCAGCCCCCGGACGGGGGGCGCTCGGAAAGCTCTCCAAGGGCCCGAACGGCCACCGTGAAGAGCGCATAGCCCAGCTCGTCGGTAGAGTGCACCTCTTCAAGCAGGGCACACCAGCGTTCGACGGGCGCCTTGTGCTGCGTCATCCAGTGCTCGACGCACTGATCGACGTCCTGGCACTCTTCACCCCGCAGTACGCTGGCGGTCAGCATCAGCTGCTGACGATCCAGATCGTCACGAAGGGTTTCACGGGCGATCGTCTGCCAGCTGTCGTTCACCTCGAGTCGATTGACCTGCTCCAGCATCCACGGCAGCGAGAGCTGCTCCCCGATGAGATAGTAGGTATCGGCCACACGCTCCAGCGATACGCCGGTGAGTTCCGCTGTATCGATGATGCCAAGCCCGGCATACAGGCTTTCGGTAGCCGCCACACGCTCGGCAAGCGCCTCGGGCGCGCCTGCCTCGATATAGCGGTCTCGCAGCGACAGACACTGACGCTGCGCCTCGCCTCGAAGCCGTTCACCAATGTTGTTGCTCAGGCGCTCAAGGTCCGGGGCGTATTGTCCGACCACCGATTCAGCGTCACTTTGCATGTGATAGCGCAGGAAATAGCGCGTGGCACGGCGCAGGAGACGCACCAGCGACAGCATCATGTCGTACTGAATGGCAGTATCGACCCGGGCATCCAGCGCCTCGATTTCCTGCCACAGAGAGGCCAGTCCGAAGCTGTCTCGGGCCATGACGTAGGCTCTGACCACCTCACCGGCACTGGTGCCCGTGATGTCCATCAGCCGCCGCACGAACGGAATGCCCATGTGATCGACCACATCTCCGGCAATCTTGGTCGCCACGATCTGGTGGCGCAGCCGGTGATTGGCAATCTCCTCCCCATAGCGCTCCACCAGCGTGGCGGGGAAGGCGCGTTCGGCGTGATTGACGATCCCCGGCTCATTGGGCACATCGGATTCCACCAGCATGCCCTTGAGGTCAATCTTGGCATGGGAGATCAGGGAGGAAAGCTCCGGATGAGTCAGGCCTTCGCCACGTTCGGCACGGGCCGCCAGCGTGGCATCATCCGGCAGGGCTTCCAGTTCCCGATCAAGCTGGCCGGTCGCTTCCAGATCGAAAATGAAGCGGCGGTAGGGCCCCAGGTTTTCTGCTGACAGCAACCGCGACAGGGAAAGCGCCTGGGTCTGTCGGTAGTTGTCATCCACGACCAGATCGGCCACTTCCTCGGTCATCTGTGCCAGCAGATCGTTGCGCTGCTTGCCGGTCATGTCGCCACGCGCGACCACCTCGTCCAGCAGAATCTTGATGTTGACCTCATGGTCCGAGCAGTTCACACCACCGGCATTATCGATAAAGTCGGTGTTCATGCGCACGCCATGCTGGGCGGCCTCACGACGACCCAGCTGGGTGACCCCCAGATTGCCGCCTTCACCGACCACGCGACAGCCCAGCTCACTGCCGTTGACGCGCAACATGTCGTTGGCCTTGTCCCCGACATCGGCATGACTTTCTTCGCTCGACTTGACGTAGGTGCCGATACCGCCGTTCCAGAGCAGATCGACCTTCGATTTCAAAAGCGCGTTGATCAGCTCGGCAGGTGACAGACGCGAGGCCGTAAGGCCAAAGCGTGACTTCATGCCCTCAGTGATCTCGATCGACTTGGCATCGCGCGAGAACACCCCGCCCCCTTCGCTGATCAGGGAAGTGTCGTAATCCTCCCAGCTTGAGGTCGCCAGTCCGAACAGGCGCTGGCGCTCCTTGAAGGAGGCTGCACAGTCAGGCTCGGGATCGATGAAGATATGGCGATGATTGAAGGCCGCAACCAGCTGAATCTTTTCCGACAGCAGCATGCCGTTACCGAACACGTCGCCGGCCATGTCACCGACGCCGATGACGGTAAAGGGGTCTTCCTGCGTATTGAGACCCAGCTCACGGAAGTGGCGTTTGACCGCTTCCCAGGCACCGCGGGCCGTGATCGCCATGGCCTTGTGGTCGTAGCCGTTCTTGCCGCCGGAGGCGAAGGCATCGCCCATCCAGAAGTTGTATTCCCGTGCCAGCGCATTGGCAATATCGGAAAAGGTCGCCGTACCCTTGTCGGCGGCCACAACCAGATAGGGGTCATCCCCGTCATGGCGCACAACCTGTCGGGGCGGTACGACCTGTTTGTCGATCAGGTTATCGGTAATATCCAGCATGCCGCGTATCAGGGTCTGATAGCAGGCGATGCCCTCTTTCTGGATCTCATCGCGACTGCCGCCTACCGGGGCCTGCTTGCAGATAAAACCGCCCTTGGCACCGCTGGGCACGATAACCGAGTTCTTGACGTGCTGCGCCTTGACCAGCCCGAGAATCTCGGTACGAAAATCCTCGAAGCGATCCGACCAGCGCATGCCACCTCGGGCGATATTGCTGGTGCGAAGATGCACACCTTCCATGCGCGGCGAGTAGACAAAGATCTCATACAGCGGACGCGGGCGCGGCACATCATTGATCTGACGCGGGGCGAGCTTGAAGGAAATATAGGATTTGGGTTCGCCGTCTTCGCCTGGCTGGAAGTAGTTGGTGCGCAGCGTGGCACCGATCAGATCCATGTAAAGGCGAATCAGTCGGTCATCGTTGAGGCTGGTGACCTCTTCCAGATAGGCCTCGATGCGCTCCCGAACCTTCTGAAGCTCGTCTTCTTTGCGCGCGCCCTGCGGGTCAAATCGCAATTTGAACAGAGCCACCAGTTCACGCGTGATGTCGGCATGCTGGGTCAATGCCGTGGCGATATAGTCCTGGGACAACCCAAAGCGAATCTGCTTGAGATAGCGCGCATAGGCTCGCAGCATCGCCACTTCACGCCAGTCGAGCTTCGCTGAAATGATCAGCCGATTGAAACTGTCACTTTCGGCAGCGCCTGACCAGATGCGCGTAAAGGCATCAATGAAGTTATGGCGCATGCCGTGCAGATCAACATGCTTGCGACTCGAGGTCTCCAGATTGAAATCGTGGATCCAGACCACGCTGTCGGCACGTTCGATCTCATAGGGGCGCTCACTGATGACGCGCAGCCCCATGTGTTCAAGCATGGGCAGCGCATCGGAAAGCGGCACCGGCTGGTCACGATGAAAGAGCTTGAGATTGACATCATTTTCATGCTCGAGCTGACGATAAAGGCTCAGGTCGATCGAGCGTTCATTATCAAGGCCTTCCATATGGCCGATGTCATAGATGGCGGTGCGCGGGGTGAAATCTTCCCGATAGCTGCTCGGGAAAGCGTCACGATAGCGCTCCATCAGGCGGTTGGCCGACTCCTCCCCGTAGCCTTCCATCAGCGCCTCGTGCATGTCGTCACGCCAGCCACGCGCGATGGCGATGACCTTTTTCTCCAGCGCACGATCGTCGTACTCGACCGGCGTATCGTGATTAAAACGCAGGATCAGCTGAATACGGGCCAGTACCGACTCGGAGAGATAGGTATTGAAATCGCCAAAGCTGGCATCGAGCTCTTCACAGAGCATGTTCTGGATGCGCATGCGCAGGTCGGTCGAGAAAACGTCACGCGGCACATACACCAGACAGGAGTAAAAGCGTCCAGAGCGATCTTCGCGAATAAAGAGACGCACGCGGCGACGTTCACGAATACTCAGAATCCCCATGGCCGTGCGGCAGAGATCTTCTGTCCCCATCTGGAACAGTTCATCGCGGGGATAAACTTCCAGAATCTGCTGGAGCTGTTTGCCATTGTGGCCGGTCGGGTCGATGCCCGAGGCACCCAGCACGGTATCGATCTTGCGACGCAGCACGGGAATATTGACCGGGCGCTCGTTGTAGACTGATAACGTATAAAGCCCCAGGAAGTGGCGCTCACCAATGACGTCGCCCTGGTCGTTATGGCGCTCGACAATGATGTAGTCCGGATAGCTCGGACGGTGAATACGCGAAGGCCAGGCGCTCTTGGCAAAGGAAATGAGCTCAGGAATCAGAACATATTCGCCCTGCTCTTCGCCGCTGCCACTAAAGCGCTGGGGTTCCTCGCTGTAGCGCGGGCTGTTCAGGGTCAGTACCCCAAGCTCGCTGCCACTGGAGCGTACCAGTTGCGGCTGTCCGTCCCGGGTTTGAAACTCATACTCTTCAAAGCCCAGAAATGTGAAGTGATCGTCCAGCAGCCACGCCAGAAAATCGCGCGCCTCTTCAACATCACGCTGCTCCACGACCCGCGGCGGATGCGTCTTCATCTCTTCAAGCGCGGCATGGGCCTGAGCGCGCATGGCATCAAAGTCAGAGACGGCCGAGCGGACATCGGTCAACACATCCAGGATGTTGACCCTGAGCTCCTCAAGCATGGCCGGGTCAGAGTGACGATCCACCTCGATATAGATGATCGACTCACGCGCCGAGGGCGCGTTTTCAGCACGCGGCGGCGTGAAGCGGACCAGCCGCTGCCGCTCGTCGCGTTCGCTGGCGATGACCGTGTTCAGGATGGAGTGGACGGTAAAGCCGCAGCGATTGAGCTCGATGCGCACCGAATCAACCAGAAAGGACATGTCCGGGCTGACGACTTCCACGACCGTGTGGGTCGACTGCCAGCCATGCTCTTCATATTCGGGATTGAAAACACGTACCTTGGGCCGATTGTCCGGCTCACGCTGCTGCAGGAAAAACCAGGTCGAGAGCGTGGCACCATAGAGGTCTTCGAAATGGCGCTCTCGCAGGTCCTCATGGCTGGCACCGGCGTAATAGTGGCGAGCAAAGGCACTGATGTTGCGCGCCTGCTCGGGCGCCAGGCGCTCTTCAAGCAGCGTCTCGAGCGCTTTGAAAAAGTCTTCCTTGTTGTCCGGCACTGTACTCTGCATCGATTCTCCTCGCGTACCGCAAATGCCTACGCATCCTGATGGGATGACCACCGTGACATCCTAGTTCAGCAAACGCTTTATCCCTACTGTATGCGCATTTTTATCATGCCCCATGACCAACCGGCATGGGGCCGGACCCGGTCAGGCCTCAATCGGCATGGCTGCTCCCAAAACACATCGGCTCCGCCATGGCGGGACCGGACAGGCCTTGTACCGGTCGGCTAGTGTCGGCGTTTGAGCAAAACGCCACACTCACAGTGATCGGTATAGGGAAACTGGTCAAAAAGGGCAAAGCGATGGATCTCGTGGGTCTGCCCAAGCTGGTCCAGATTGGCTTCCAGGGTATCGGGATTGCAGGAGATATAAACAATATCGTCAAACCGGGCGATCTGCTCGCAGCTTTCGGCATCAAGCCCTGCCCGCGGCGGGTCCACCAGTACGGTCGAAAAGTCATGCGTTTCCAGCTGCATCTCGCTGACACGCCGCCCCGTTTTCTCACCCGATAGCGCCTGGGCAAACTCCTCGCTCGACATGCGTGCCACATGCACGTTGTCGATACCATTCAATTCCAGATTGTGCTGGGCCGAGGCCACGGAGGTGCGTGAAATCTCGGTGGCCACGACCCGTCGAAAATTGTTTGCCAGCGCGATCGTAAAATTGCCATTGCCGCAGTAAAGCTCGACCAGGTCGGTGGGACGGCGCAGGCCATCCTCCCCTCGGGTGACATCCCGGGCCCAGTTGAGCATGCTCTCTGCAATGTCAGCGTTGGGCTGGGTGAAGCTGTTTTCGACCTGTTGATAGCTGAACACGTGTCCGGCCACATCAAGATGCTCGGTGACCGACTCTCGCGTCAGCACCCGGCGCTGCTTGCGCGCCCGACCAATGATGGCCGCCTCCAGCGTTGTCTCAAGCTCACGGGCGGCCTGCTCCCACGCTGCATCAAGCTGTCGGTGATAGATCAGCGTGATCAGCGCCTCGCCCTGTCGGGTGGTGAGATACTCCACCTGAAACAGCCGATGGCGCAGCTCGGGACGGTCACGAATGGCGTCCATCAGCTGTGTCATCAACGCATTGATGCGGCGGCTCGCCACCGGATACTGATCCATTCGCACGATCTGTTTGACACCGTCGGCATCCGTTTCGAACATGGCGTGAAAAAGATCATCCCCCTCATGCCAGAGGCGAAACTCGCAGCGCATGCGGTAATGGCTTGTCGGAGAGGCAAAGACTTCAAGGGGCGGCGCTTTAAAGCGGGCAAACTGGTAAACGATGCGCTGACGCTTGGCGTCAAGCTGTGCGGAGTACTGGTCGGGGTCAACGACGGGTACGCTCAATGTTAAATACCTGGTCCGGCCGTTGCGATAACGGTCATGATGAAAGAGGCGGCCAGTGTAGCGTGTGCCCATCGCAGCTCAAGTATTGATGCCGCTCTCTCAGCCATGGTACGTCGCTATGGCACTGTGACATTGACACAAAATCTGTAGACTCCCGTCACCTCATTGGCTATACCACGGTCGTTATCCGTCGGGGGGGCATCCTGTCACATACCCGACCGATGACCATCACCACTTCTTTGGCTTTCAGGGACTCGATATGCTGAACCTTCTCAAGCGGCACTGGATGCTGGCAGCGCTGATATCGGCAGCCGTTCTCATGGTGCTTTTTGCCGCGGTCATTCCCCGCAAACCGTCGGCAGGCATTGACCATGCCCGTTATCCGGCAATAGAGAAATTTGGCGGCATTGCCGAGCGCCATGACACCGTGGATGTGCCTGACCCCGAAAAGCATTACCAGGTCATCTTTGATGTGGTCAGTGGCAGCGATGACCCAAGGGCCATCAATCCCGGGCTGATGCGCGTGGCACGTGCCGTCAATGTCTTTGCCGAGGCCGGCGTTCCGCTGGAACATCTGGACTTTGTGGCCATCATTCACGGGGATGCGACCCGCAGTGTTGTCACCTCAAGCGTCTATGACGAGTGGTTCAGCGTCGATAACCCCAATGAGCCACTGGTACATGCCCTGACAGAAGCCGGCGTCAAGGTACGCGTGTGCGGCCAGGTCCTCAATCACTGGAAGATTGCGGATTCCGAGGTCAACAACGAAATCGGGATCACGCCCTCGGCACTGAGCACACTGGCGATCTACGGCAACAAGGGTTACGCCTACGAGCGACTGTAACCGTATCGAGTACCGGCACCCAAAAAGCGGGGCGGCATCTTTATGCCGCCCCGTTCATGTCTGTACTGGCGTCTGCTCGAAATGCCGGGAGTGATACACCCGGCCAACGGGCATTCAGGCCACCGCCGGTCGAATATCACGAAACTCGGCATAGAGGTCGGGATACTCCTGCTGCAGGCGCGCCAACTGCGTACGGGCCTGAAGCGGCAGGGTATCACGCAGTTCGACGTACTCTTTTTCATCCATGCCGGCATCGAGCAGCGGAAACAGATGTTCACGCTCCATGCGCAGCACATGGCGATGCGCATCCAGATACGCCTTTAGACGCTCACCGAAAAGCGTCATGGGCATGATGGCGTCCATGAGGATGTTGTCGAGATCGTCTTCCAGATGTCTCAGACGCTGCCTGAGCTCACGATATTCACCGGCCAGCTCGCAGACCTCCTGACCGGAATGCGCACCGCGCTCGGTCAGACGATTCCCGCAAAGCGTTTCCAGCGGCACGATGTAGTCGTTCATATAGTCCATGATGTAATCACAGGCTTCACGCATGAGGCGAAAGCTGGGGCGCTCTCCGGTCACAAGATAACGATGCTGCAGCGAAAGCACATGAAGCAGTCGAGCCATGTGCGCATGATCCTGGCGAAGCTGAGTCAACTTGAGCATGGCGGCGTCTCCGGCAAATTTGACGAGCTACCAGTCTTGTGTCTTTTGACCTCACCTGCCACTTACTTTGGTCGCATGCAGGGTTCATTAAATTTAATACCCGCCACAGCCTGAACAGGCGCATCAAGGGTCGTTGCGGCCATGTTCCTGCCATGACGGGCATGAAACAACGTGTCTGCCCTGCTCATCCTTTCTCATGATGATTCGGAACTGCGTCGATGCGTCGCAGCCCGGTCCAGTCCTTCCAGCCACTCAAGCTTTTCGGCGATGCGCTTTTCAAGCCCCCGATCGACGGGTTGATAGTAACGGGTTCCCACCAGCGCATCGGGAAAATAGGTTTCACCGGCGGCGTAGGCATGCACTTCATCGTGGGCATAGCGATAGTCGTGCCCATGACCCAGTGACTTCATCAAGGACGTGGGGGCATTGCGCAGGTGTACCGGCACATCGTGCCCGGGGGTCGCGGCCACATGCGCACGCGCCTGATTGTAGGCCACGTAGGCGGCATTGCTCTTGGGGGCACTGGCGAGATAGAGGATGGCCTGGGCGACCGCAAGCTCGCCTTCGGGGCTACCCAGACGCTCCTGAACCTCCCAGCCATCGAGTGCCAGACGCAGGGCACGAGGGTCTGCGTTGCCGACCTCTTCGCTGGCCATGCGCACCACGCGACGAGCGATATAGAGCGGGTCAGCCCCGCCATCAAGCATGCGACAGTACCAGTAGAGCGCGGCATCCGGGGCGCTGCCGCGAACCGACTTGTGCAGCGCTGAAATCTGGTCATAAAAGAGATCCCCGCCGCGATCGAGTCGCCGTGTGCTCTCGCCCAGCACCTCTTCGATTACCGCCTGTGACAGCGTCGGCGCCGCGCCATCACGGCCGGCCTCGGCCATGTCGGCGGCAATTTCCAGCAGATTGAGCACTCGACGTGCGTCACCGTCAGCTGCCTGCGCCAGAAGATCACGCACGCTGTCTGGTGCCTCGATACCAGACTCGCCAAGCCCTGCCGGCTCGATCAGTGCCCGGTCGATCACCTGACGCAGTTCTTCAACGCTCAACGGTTTGAGCACATGCACGCGCGCCCGCGACAACAGGGCATTGTTGAGTTCAAAGGAAGGATTTTCAGTGGTGGCGCCGACAAAGGTGAACACCCCCTCTTCGACCCAGGGCAGGAAAGCGTCCTGCTGCGCCTTGTTGAATCGGTGCACCTCATCGACAAACAAGAGCGTGCGCTGACCACTCTGGCCACGCTGCTGCGCTTCAAAGGCCGCTGCACGGATTTCCTTCACGCCCGCCGAGACGGCCGAAAGCGTGGCGAAATGCGAGCGGGTATAGCCGGCGATCAGACGTGCCAGCGTGGTCTTGCCGACGCCGGGCGGGCCCCAGAGGATCATGGAGTAGAGTTGATCACGCGCCAGCGCCCGCGTCAGTGGGCGATCCGGGCCCAACAGGTGTGACTGCCCGATATAGTCTTCAAGCCGGGCAGGACGCAGACGCGCCGCCAGCGGTTGCCCGGGCGGCGCGTCACGATCAAACAGGTCACTCATGAGGAAGGCACCCTTGTGCGGAGTATGCCTCCATCATGGCAGATTACGCGGTATCCATCAGTTACCTTCGCGCATCACATCCGCCCCGTCGGGGATCTTGAACTGAAAGTGCGAGGCACTGATGTCAGGATTGACCTCGATATTGCGAAACGAGATTTCCGTGCTCTGGCCGGTCCCGTCGGTCAGATCGATCCCGGAAAGGCGCTCGTTGTTGAACACCAGCTCCAGGGATTGAAACAGGGAATCGTTGGAGCGCGGCGACAGCGCGAAAAACTCGGTGGTCCCCTGCTGACGGCGCGACACGTTGTAGTTCTCGGTCAGCTCACTGGCCTGACCGGAGAGCAACAGCGCCGGCGTATGGGTCACACGCTGATCGAGCGGGCGAATGCTGACCTGCTCGAGATCAGGATCATAGAGGTAGATCTTCTGCCCGTCGGATACCACGGTCTGGCGATAGGGATCGGAAACTTCCCAGTTAAAGCGACCGGGGCGCGACAGCCACATGTGGCCGCTGGCATTTTGCAGGCTGCCACCGCCACTGGCGACCTGCTGGTTGAAATCGGCAGAGTAGGTTTTAAGCGGCTCAAGCAGCGACGTCAGTCGCTCGGCATCCTCGGACGCTGCCTGCGCCGGCAGGGCCATGCAGGCCGCCATGAAAGTAGCGCCTGCCAGCCCCAGTGTACGAGCAAGGCCCTTGCGGCCATGAGTCATCAGTGTCATCAAAACATCCTGTCCTTTTAGGCAGAGAGCGTGCCGTGGTATTCCTTTGACCTGCCACCGAGTGACAGGTTCTCTGCTTATCCCTGCTGAAACTTAAGACTTGTCGAGGTATATCAAGACGTTGCCTTGCGCTCAGGTCAGTGTGCCGGCGGCGACGCCAGCACCTCTCTTGCACCATTGCTGCCCATGGAGGAGACCACACCGGCCATTTCCATCGCCTCGACCAGTCGTGCGGCGCGATTGTAGCCAATCTTGAAGCGACGCTGGACCGAGGAGATCGATGCCCGACGTGACTCGGTCACATAGGCCACGGCCTCGTCGTAAAGCGCATCCTGCTCCGGGTCATCGCTGCCTTCGCCTTCGGCTTCAAGCCCTGCCAGCGCATCGGCAGACACCCCACCAGAGAGAATCTCATCGATGTACTCGGGTTCACCGCGACGCTTCCAGTCATCGACCACGCGATGCACCTCGTCATCGTCGACAAAAGCGCCATGCACACGCATGGGGATGCCGGCGCCGGCCGGGAGATACAGCATGTCGCCGTGCCCGAGAAGATGCTCGGCGCCGCCCTGATCCAGAATCGTGCGCGAATCGATCCGCGACGACACCTGAAAGGCCATACGCGTGGGAATGTTGGCCTTGATTAGACCGGTCACCACATCCACGGATGGACGCTGCGTTGCCAGAATCAGGTGAATGCCGGCCGCACGCGCTTTCTGAGCAATACGGGCAATCAGCTCTTCAACCTTTTTGCCCACGATCATGAACATGTCGGCGAACTCGTCGATCACCACCACGATATAGGGCAGCTTTTCGAGTACCGGAGGCTGTTCATGCATCTCCCAGGGCTGCGGTTCCCACATCGGATCGGCAATCTGAGCGCCGGCCTGCGAGGCCTCATCAATACGCGCATTGAAGCCGGCCAGGTTACGCACCCCCATGGCCGCCATCAGCTTGTAACGACGTTCCATTTCGGCCACGCACCAGCGCAGGGCATTGGCGGCCTCTTTCATGTCGGTGACCACCGGCGCCAGCAGATGCGGGATGCCGTCATAGACCGACAGCTCCAGCATCTTGGGATCCACCATGATCATGCGCACTTCATCAGGCGTAGCCTTCAAAAGCATCGAGATCAGCATGGCGTTGACGCCGACCGATTTGCCCGAGCCGGTGGTACCGGCCACCAGCAGGTGCGGCATCTTGTTGAGATTGGCCACCACCGGATTGCCACCGATGTCCTGACCCAACGCGACCGTCACCGGCGAGCGGGCATCCTGGTAGACATCGGAGTCAAAGACCTCTCTTAGCCGGATCATGGCCCGATTGGGGTTAGGGATCTCGATGCCCACCGTCGGACGACCCGGGATGATCTCGACCACACGGACGCTTTTGACCATCAGCGAGCGCGCCAGATCCTTGGCCAGGTTGCTGATCTTGGAGACTTTTACACCGGGCGCCGGCTTGATCTCGAAACGCGTGATGACAGGCCCCGGCCAGGTGTCGACCACCTCGGCCTTGACGCCATATTCCCGCAGGCGCACCTCCAGAAGCTCTGCCATGTCCTGAAGCTGCTCGGGCGTATAGGTCGGCTCATGAGATGACGGTGGCGTCAGAAGCGACAGGGACGGCAATTTACCCAACGGTTCACCGTCGGACTCGTGCGCAGGCCGCTGAGTCTGCATCTGCTGTACGGTCCAGAGGGTGGGACTGCTGTTGTCTCCCGGGTCGGCCTCGGGTTCAGGGCGCGGCGCGGGTGTTTCAGTGGCGGCCGGGGCATGATCAGGATGCGCCGGCGGCGGTGTAACGGCCTTCTCCTCGTCTGGATGCGACCGCGATGCCGGCACCGGGGTCTCTTGCGCGGGCTGTGGCGAGGCAGTTTGTGCAGGACGTTCCGGCATGGGCGGCGTCGGTACGACAGTGTCCCGAATATCGTCTTCTTCCTCGAAGGTCAGCGCTGAAGCCGGCGGCGCGCTTACCAGCGGCTCAGCTTCATCACGTGCGCTCAACGGCGTCGAGAACTCGGGTTCATCGTCTTCCCAGCTCAGTACCGGTCGATCATCGTCCTGCATGTCATCAACCAAAGACATGTCATCGACCAGAGGCATGTCACGCTCATGGGAAGGCGCCATCGCCTCCAGCGTCACATCACTTGAATCGGGCTCAACGAAGGCCGTCGGTGCCGAGGCAGGTACCCGGTGCTCAGAAGGGGTATCGGTTGGCGGCGTCTGGCGTTGATGTTGTGTCGACTCGGAACGCTCAAATGCCGACACGGGCGACGCATCGAGGCTGTCCTCGTCATCTTCAGCCAGCCGTGGCTCGGGAATGACCTCAGGAATCCGACGACGGGTTACATCGCTTGCAGCGGTCTCGTCAGTCCGGGAGGTTTCCATCGGCTGTTGAGGCGGCTGTACCGGTGCCGGACGCTCGTCCAGACGCGTATCGAGGACCTCGTCCCCTTCCGGAGTGCCGGAAACGGGGTCCCTGTCCGCTGGGGCGTGCACCGAAGGCTCATCAGCGGAAGGCGCCCGGTAAGAAGCCACGTCATCATCAGGAAGCGTTTGCGTGGACACTGTCTCGGCAGACACTATTTCGGCAGACGCTGCTGCAGATGCTGCAGCCACCTCGGCACCGCCATGGGATTCACGACGCTCGAGACCTGCCGCCTGCCGCGCAGATACCGTTGGTCTATCGGTATCGCGAACGCCACGAGCACGCTCTGTCTCGGTCGTGGAAAGCATCGGCTCAGCGGGGGCACGATCATCCTGGCGCGTATCACGCGCCGGAGACGGGGCCTCGTAGGGTTGCTCCCAGGGAATATCATCATCGCCTGTGCGCATGCCGGAAACGGGCTCACGCGCTTCGTCAGCATCACTTTCGTGCCGATGGCGCGCTGAGTCTACCGGCTCGTCGTCATCCTCAAGAAACGCTTCGTCGTCATGAACTTCACGGCGGCGTCCGGGCACCAGACGCGCCAGCAGGCTGCTGCGCTCGCGACGGGGACGGGCGTCCTCGGCATCCGCACGCAGGCCGCTATCGGCGTCATCATCGTCGTCATGACCAAAATCGAATTCATCTTCCGACTGAGCGGCAAGATAGGCCTCACGGCGCTCCTGCGCCATTTCGCGGCGACGCTCCTGAAGCCTTGAGCCGGCGCTGCCAATGCTTGCCCCTGCCATGCCCACACGACGGGCACACCAGCGCACACCGCGCCAGATGCCGTTGCCCACCTCGTCAATGATGGAAAACCAGGACATGCCGGTGAGCAGTGGCATACCGCAAAGAAAGGCTGCCAGCGACAGCAGCGTGGTGCCGTGCTTGCCTACCAGCGAGGCAAGAGCCGCTGAAACACCCTCTCCCACAATGCCGCCCGAACCATAGGGCAGGTCATTGCTGGCATCGTGAAAATGCAGCGCCCCGACATTACAGGTGGCCACCATGACCAGCAGCAGACCGCCGCCGCGTACGGCCAGTGCCATGGGGTCCCAGACCACATGGGCCTCTTTGGCACGCATCAATCGCCATGCGCCCAGCCCCAGCATACCGGGGGCCCAGAGCGCGCTGGCACCGAACAGGGAATAGAGAACATCGGAAAGCCACGCGCCAACAGGTCCCATCCAGTTGGTGACCTCCTGATCCGGGCCGCTATGCGACCAGCTGGGATCTGCCGGCATATAGCTGAAAAGGGCCAACAGCAGGAAGGCACAAAGCGCCAGCATGACGATGGCGACCCCTTCCTTGGCGGCACCCTGAAGCCTGGCACTGAAATGGCGGGCGTTATCCCGGGCTTTGGTCACACGCTGTCGAGAGCGCTGCATGGTAGCGCTTTTACGCGTTGTACGCGGGCTGGCGCCGCTTTTACTGCGACGGGCCTGTGACTGCGACTGCGATTGTCTGGTCTTGCTGGCGCTCAACGGCCATCCCCCCTGCACTCATGCGAGTGTTATGGCTGTACTCTGATGAAGCATTCGAAGGCCTGATAAAGGCATATTGGCAGGGTAATGACATCGGGTCACACCCTGCCAGAGGCAGGTATCATACCTGGAGATGATGGTACGGCACAGACCCGGCAATTGCAGCCGGGAAATTGTGGAAATATCAGGCCGGCAGATGAAAGACCTGTACAACCTCGCTGAGCTTGCGTGCCTGCTCATCCAGATGCCCTGATGCCGCGGCCGACTGTTCGACCAGTGCCGCGTTGTGCTGCGTTGTCTCATCCAGCGATGCCAGTGCGCTACTGACCTGCTCGATACCTTCGAGCTGCTCTTCGCTGGCGCGACTGATCTCGGTCACGATGACGCTCAGACTTTCCATTCGCGTGGTGATTTCCTCGATCTGAGCACCACTTTGCTGCATGTGGGCATTGCCGGTAGTGACTTCCTCGATGGTATGTCGAATCAGGTGACCAATATCGGCAGACGCTTCGCTGCATCGAATCGCCAGTCGGCGCACCTCGTCGGCCACCACGGTGAAGCCACGGCCATGTGCACCGGCACGCGCAGCCTCGACCGAGGCGTTGAGCGCCAGCAGGTTGGTCTGAAAAGCAATGCCGTCAATGGTGGCGATGATATCGGACATCTTCGAGGCGGTGGCATCAAGGTCTTTCAACGTGGTCATGGCCCGCCCCAGACGCTGCTGCCCTTCTCGTGCAGAGGCCACCACTTCTCCTGCCATGGTATCGCCCTGACGAGCACGCTCGGTATTTTGACGCACGGTGGCGGTGAGCTCTTCGATACTGGCCGCGGTTTGCTCAAGGCTTGCGGCCTGGCTTTCGGTACGACGAGACAGGTCCATGTTGCCACTGGCAATTTCACTCGAGGCGTGACCGATGCTTTCCACGGACTGGCGCACGCGACTGACAATATCTCGCAGGCCATCACCGATGCCGTTCATGGCCCCTACCAGTGAGCCGATTTCATCCTTGCGCTGGCTGTTCAGGCGCTGCCTGAGATCACCATTGGCCAGATGCCCGGCCATTCCCTGCACGCGAGCCAGAGGGCTGCTCAGGCTGCGACGCATCATGAAGTAAACGCCCAGCGCCGCGGCCAGGGCCAGACCAAGGGCAATCAGCAAAAACCGGTTACGTGCCGCAGCAATCCGGTCATCGATGTCGTCATTAATGGCCGTGGCGGTCACGACCCAGTCCCAGTCCGGATACTGCATGAAATAGGTGGTACGACGGGCATGCTCGGTATTGGCCAGCTGATATTCAAAAAGTCCTTTCTGGCCCTGAAAGATCGGCGCAAAGGCAGGCGTGCCTTCGACATCCGAGACGTCGCGCAGCGACGTTCCCTCATTCTCGCCCCCTGCCAGCACGTTGCCTGTGTCGGCATCCACGATCATGAAATAGCCGTTTTCACCGATGGTGAGTGAGCGAACACGTGACTCGAAATTTTTCAGATCTGCCGTAATATCGACCCCGATAAAGCTTGCGCCGATCACGCGACCCTGGGCGTCATGAATGGGCTCGTAGCGGGTGATATAGGGCGTGCCAAAGAGTGTGGCCAGTCCCGAGTAGGCGCGATCTTCCATCAGGGCGCGATAACTTGCCCCACTTCGATCCAGCAGAGTGCCCACGGCTCGTGCGCCCTGGTCATTTTTCAGTGATGTATTCACGCGCACAAAGTCATCGCCGGTACGGGCAAAAATGGTGACCGGCGTTCCAGTGCGGCGGGTAAAGTCATCCACACGCTGGGTATCCATGTTGAGCGCACCGCGCTGGTCCATTAAAAGCGGCGTCTGACGAGCATTGATCTCCATGGTACGGTCGGCATCCAGTACAAACGGCGGCGCCAGTCCGTCGGTCTGAAACAGCTTTAAAAAGCGTGCACTCTGCTGTTGTAGACTTTCATCAAAAAGCGTGACCGAATCGGTGAACTGCTGCGTTTGCTGTTGCATGCTGTTCGTTGCCTGCTCGCGAAGCGCCCGGGCACTCGAGGACGACAGCCCCCAGCTCAGGGCAACAAACGATGCGATGGCCACCAGACCGATAATCAGCGCCAGGCGCGACCCGATACTCATGCGCCGAAAAAAGTTTCCCATGGGAGATATCCAGTAATGTGTCATGTCTTTTCGGCGGCCAGGACCTGGCAAACCTTTCCGATACTCAATGTCGGCCACCACAGACAAAACTTAAGAGGTCTTTAATGCTCTACCGGGCCTTCAAAAACGAAGTGTCATGCTGTCCGAGGTCGGGAGCCCATCATGATTGACTGGCTCGCCCCATGGCCCGTTGGCTTCCCGCCTCTGGAGTGCGCGCTGGAAACGCCCAACGGCCTGCTGGCCGCCGGAGGAGATCTCACGCCGGAATGGCTTCTGGCGGCTTATAGTCGCGGGATTTTTCCGTGGTTCAATGAGGATGACCCCATCCTCTGGTGGTCACCCGACCCAAGAATGGTGCTGTTTCCTGAGGCGCTTCGCGTGCGTCGCAGTCTGGCCAAAAGGCTTCGCAACTCGGGCATGACGGTAACGTTTAATCAGGCCTTCGAGGCCGTGATCAAGCAGTGCGCCGTGCAGCGACAGGCACAGGAAGGGACGTGGATTTCATCCGACATCATCGAGGCTTACGTAGCCATGCATGAGCTGGGGCATGGGCATAGCGTTGAAGTATGGGAAGGTGACATGCTGGTGGGGGGGCTTTACGGCATCCTGCTGGGACGCGTATTTTTTGGTGAATCCATGTTTTCCATTCGCCCTGACAGCTCCAAGATTGCGCTGGTTCGACTGGTCGAGTGGCTGTCCGGGCATCACGACCTGGCGTTAATAGACTGTCAGATGCACACATCGCATCTGGCCAGCCTGGGCGCCTGTGATATCTCGCGCGATCAGTTCAATACCCTGCTCGGGCGCCATATACCGGCTGACTTTCAAGAAGCCTCGATATCGCGCCGATAATCCTTATCAGATCATTCATGTCGCAAGCCCCGAACCACCCTTTTGGATGTTGCGCCCGTTGAACAATTCAAGCATGCATTCACCTCTTCAGGATTTACGGTTTTTCCTGACAAAGCCACATGACTGCAGTTATCTGGGGGCCCATGAGGCCACCACGCTGTTCATGGACCCGCATACGCCCGTGGACCATGAGATGTACAGTGCTCTAACGCTGATGGGCTTTAGACGCAGTGGTACACACCTCTATCGGCCGCACTGCCAGGAGTGCAATGCCTGTGTCTCCGTGCGTGTGCCGGTCAGGGATTTTGCCCCGGACCGTTCTCTCAAGCGCACCGAGCGCAACAATCAGGACCTGACCGTCATCGAACGGCCGGCCGTGTTCAATGAAGAGCACTATGCGCTTTACGAGCGCTATATCCGGGCACGCCACAGCGATGGCGAGATGTATCCTCCTGCCATCGAGCAGTACCGTGCCTTTTTAAGCACCGCGCATGATTTTTCACGGCTCGTCGAGTTTCGTCTCGAGGGGCGTCTTCTGGCCGTGGCCGCAGTGGATTTTCTGACCCACGGGCTATCCGCCATCTACACCTTTTTT
This sequence comes from Kushneria sp. Sum13, assembly GCF_052692355.1. Taxonomy (NCBI): domain Bacteria; kingdom Pseudomonadati; phylum Pseudomonadota; class Gammaproteobacteria; order Oceanospirillales; family Halomonadaceae; genus Kushneria; species Kushneria sp. Sum13. Next base: position 1,092,468 of record NZ_CP199847.1, on the reverse strand, counting down.
GAACCCGACGATGCCTTTCGATCGAGATCGCTGGGGAGCTGGGCCGTGATCTGGCAGATCCGTCGAGCACAGGCGCTGGGGCTCAATCACGTTTATCTCGGCTACTGGATCCACAAGAGTCAGAAAATGGATTACAAGCAGCGCTTCAAACCGCTGGAGTATCTGCAGGGACATCGCTGGCGCCGAGGCATTCCGGTGACCCAGATGCAGCATTAACGTGTCGGGAACGTCGAGCGGCTTTGCGCTTCAGGCAGGTATCAGGCAAAATATCGCACGTTCAGTCCGCCATCATTCGCCTTGTCTGATCATTGGGTCAGCAAGACTGCCCTGATGGCGTGCTCATATTACGATTATCGGGGACTACATCATATGGCAAGAGAAGATCATATTGAAATGGAAGGCGTGATTGTCGATACGCTTCCCAACACCATGTTTCGCGTCGAGCTTGAAAATGGCCACGTCGTGACCGCGCATATTTCCGGCAAGATGCGCAAGAACTACATCCGCATCCTGACCGGCGACAAGGTCAAGGTAGAGCTGACGCCTTACGACCTGTCCAAGGGCCGCATCGTTTATCGCTCCCGCTAAGGACGCCATGCGTCCTTATTTTGTTTTGCACACCCCCTCCTGATGTGTCTCAGCACTTCATGACGCCCTGGCTGTTTCAGGCCGACTGACAGTCTGTTATCCGATGGATAGCGTCTGACCCGCCATCCGTTTCGCGCCTGAAAAAAAACGCCCCGTCCGAAGACAGGGCGTCAGTAACGACTGGCATGGCGTGCCGATCAGGCGACCTGTTCGGCAGCCACTGACAGCTGAATCTCTCCATCCTCCAGCGTGACATGTACCGTGCCGCCATGGTCGGCCAGATCGCCGAACAGAATCATCTCGGCCAGAGGCTTTTTGAGCTTCTCCTGAATCAGACGTGCCATGGGGCGCGCACCCATCTGCGGATCATAGCCATGCTCTGCGAGCCAGCCACGAGCATCCTCGTCAACGTCAAGCTGCACACGCTTCTCGTCCAGCTGCGCCTGCAGTTCCACCAGGAACTTGTCGACGACACTGCGCACGATCTCCAGATCCAGATGACGGAACTGAATGATGCTGTCCAGTCGATTACGGAACTCGGGCGTGAACGTACGACGGATGGTTTCCATGGCGTCAGTGGTATGGTCCTGAGTCTGGAAGCCGATGGAGCGACGCGAAGCCAGCTCTGCCCCGGCATTGGACGTCATGACCAGAATCACGTTACGGAAATCCGCTTCGCGACCGTTGTTATCGGTCAGCTTGCCGTGATCCATCACCTGCAGCAGCAGGTTGAAGACATCCGGATGCGCCTTTTCAATCTCATCAAGCAGCAGCACGCAGTGCGGGTTCTTGGTAACCGCTTCGGTCAGAAGACCGCCCTGGTCATAGCCGACATAGCCCGGAGGCGCACCGATCAGTCGCGATACGGTGTGACGCTCCATGTATTCGGACATGTCAAAGCGGACCAGCTCGATACCCATGATCTGGGCCAGCTGTCGGGCCACCTCGGTCTTGCCCACCCCGGTCGGGCCGGCAAACAGGAAGTTGCCCACCGGCTTGTCGGGTGAGCCGAGCCCTGCACGCGACAGCTTGATGGCCGAGGACAGGCTGTCGATGGCCTCGTCCTGCCCAAAGACCAGCATCTTGAGATTGCGATCCAGATCGGCCAGCAGCTTGCGGTCCGAACTGGAGACACTCTTGGGCGGAATGCGGGCGATGGAGGCCACAATCGACTCGATCTGCTCGACATCAATCTGCGAAAGACGAGCCTCGACCGGCAACAGACGCTGATGCGCACCAGCCTCATCAATGACATCGATTGCCTTGTCGGGCAGATAGCGGTCATTGATGTAGCGTGAGGCCAGGCGCACGGCAGCTTCCATGGCGGCATCGGTATACTTGAGCTGATGATGCTCCTCAAAGCGACCACGCAGCCCTTTCAGAATACGAATGGCATCCTCGACGGTCGGTTCCAGTACATCCACTTTCTGGAAGCGGCGTGCCAGCGCACGGTCCTTCTCAAAAATGCCGCGGAATTCCTGGAAGGTCGTCGACCCGATACAGCGCAGCTCACCCGAAGAGAGCATGGGCTTGAGCAGGTTGGAGGCATCCATGACGCCACCGGATGCGGCACCGGCACCAATGATGGTATGGATCTCGTCGATGAACAGAATCGAGTTGGGCTCTTTCTTGAGCTCGGAGAGAAGACCCTTCAAGCGTTTTTCGAAATCGCCCCGATATTTGGTCCCTGCCAGCAGAGCGCCCATATCAAGTGAATACACCACGGCATCCTTGATAACGTCCGGGACGTCTTCTTCCACGATGCGCTTGGCAAGCCCTTCTGCGATAGCGGTCTTGCCGACACCGGCCTCGCCCACCAGCAAGGGGTTGTTCTTGCGGCGACGCGCCAGAATCTGAACCACGCGTTCAAGCTCATGGTCACGACCGACCAATGGATCGATGCGACCGATACGCGCCTGCTCGTTCAGGTTGGTGGCATAGCCGGTCAGCGGATGCGAGCTTGAATCACCGGAGGCCTCTTCGCCATCTTCGGACTCTGCACCGCTGTTGTGCTGACCCTGCTGCTGATTATGTCCGGCCACCTTCGCAATGCCGTGGGCGATGTAGTTGACCGCATCAACACGCGCCACGTTCTGCTGCTTGAGAAAATAGACCGCCTGACTTTCCTGCTCGGAGAAGATGGCCACCAGCACATTGGCGCCGGTCACTTCCGACTTGCCGGAAGACTGAACGTGGAAGACCGCGCGCTGAAGCACACGCTGAAAGCCCAGTGTTGGCTGGGTTTCGCGATCATCCTGATCCTCGGGAATCAGCGGGGTAGTCGTATTGATAAAATCCTGCAGATCGGTACGAAGCTTGTCGAGGTTTGCCCCGCAGGCGCGCAACACGTCCGCCGCCGAGGCATTATCCAGCAATGCCAGCAGAAGATGCTCCACAGTCATGAACTCATGGCGCTTTGAACGCGCCACGGTAAATGCGGTGTTCAGGGTCAATTCAAGTTCTTTGCTCAACATGGCAGTCCCCTCTTGGCCGCTGCAGACAGCTCAGTCTGCCCGGTCGATATCGCACAGCAGTGGATGCTGGCATTCTCGAGCGTATTGATTGACCTGCTGGCTCCTTGTTTCCGCAATATCACGGGTATAGATGCCACAGGTCGCCTTACCCTGAGTATGTACGGCCAGCATGATCTGTACCGCCTTCTCGTGATCCATGGCAAAAAAGGTTTGAAGTACTTCGACGACAAACTCCATGGGCGTGTAGTCGTCATTGTGAAGCACCACCTTATAAAGTGGCGGTTCTTCAAGCTTTGGGTCGCCCGTCTGCTCGGCCACATCGCCCTGCTCCTGGTGATCAGGATTGGAATCGGGAGGTGTCATGCCAGCATGAGTAACCGTATTACGAAAAACGTAGTGAAGTGCTTCACTATCTATCTTGAACATATGTGCCCGGATCGATGAAAACAAGCGGAAAGATGATTGAATGCACTCATCGAGCTAACAGTTTGAGCGCTAACAAGCCTCAGTGTTCCCCTTTAAGATGGTGCTGCCCTGCCGACGATGCAAGCGTGCGGCCATAAAAACAGTATCTCATGCCATGACGGTGACACGAGAGTCGAGCGTCATCCATCATGTCATGCATAACGGTCATCGCGCTTGATCACAGCCATGCATGACACTGGACATCCTGTCGCAGGACCTCTCAGGCCGACATGCTGCGCACGACAGCGTCAGCAAAGGCTGAGGTACTCAACAGTGTGGCCTCTGACATGACCTGATGGAAATCACCGGTCACCTCACCGCGCTGGATCGTGGCTTCCATGGCGCTGACGATCAGTGCAGCAGCCTCATCCCAGCCGAGATAGCGCAGCATCATTTCCGCCGAGAGTATTAAAGAGCCCGGGTTGGCACTGTCATGGCCGGCCAGTTTCGGCGCGGTACCATGAGTGGCCTCAAACATGGCCACGGCGTCGCCTCGATTGGCGCCGGGCGCAATGCCGATGCCACCCACCTGTGCCGCCAGCGCATCGGACAAAAAGTCGCCGTTGAGATTGAGCGTGGCGATGACATCGAACTGCTCGGGGTGAATCAGAACTTCCTGCAGCATGGCATCGGCAATGACATCCTTGATGATGATGGTACTGCCGTCACGCGGGTTTTCCATGGAAAGCCAGGGCCCGCCCTCCAGCGGCTGCGCACCAAATTCATCACGGGCCACCTCATAACCCCATTGCTTGAAGGCCCCTTCGGTGAATTTCATGATATTCCCCTTGTGTACCAGGGTCACCGACTCTCGGCCGTTATCAATGGCGTAATGAAGCGCCTTGCGTACCAGCCGCTTGCTGCCCTCTTCCGAGACCGGTTTGATGCCGATACCGCACTGCTCGGTAAACCGAATATTGTTGACCTGCATCTCTTCGCGCAGAAACCGGATCAGCTTCTGGTTTTCCGGTGTCCCTGCCTGCCATTCTATGCCGGCATAAATGTCTTCTGCGTTTTCCCTGAAAATGACCATGTCGACATTCTGGGGCTGACGCACCGGGCTGGGCACGCCCTTGAACCAGCGCACCGGGCGCTCACAGACATAAAGATCCAGCGTCTGGCGAAGTGTCACGTTCAGTGAGCGCATGCCACCTCCTACCGGCGTGGCCAGCGGCCCCTTGATAGAGACCACGTAATCCCTGACGGCCTCGAGGGTCTCCTGCGGCAGCCAGGTATCCTCACCGTAGACACGCGTTGCCTTTTCACCGGCATACACTTCCATCCACTGAATTTCGCGACGACCGCCGTAGGCACGGGCGACGGCGGCATCGACTACTTTCTGCATGGCAGGTGTAATATCGGCACCGATACCGTCACCTTCAATAAACGGGATAATCGGATGGTCCGGCACCGACAACGTGACATCGTCGTTGACCGTAATCATTTGGCCACTGTCGGGAATGCTGATATTGCCGCTGGACATGGAGATACTCCGACGTAATGAGGACAAAAGATTCTGTCCTGAAATGAGGGGTCTAATGTAGCATCAAGGACCTGTCACTGCGTAGAGGTTGTCGACAATCAAGTCGTGCTTATGAGTTTACTTTATCTCTTTCACAAGCCCTTTCAGGTGCTTACCCAGTTCACGGACTCTCAGGGTCGTGACACGCTGGCCCAATGGCTCGACATCCCGAATATCTACCCGGCCGGCCGGCTGGATTATGATAGTGAAGGACTGCTGCTGCTGACCGATGACGGCATGCTGGCCCACCGGATTACGCATCCCGATCACAAGCAGCCCAAGACCTATCTTGTGCTTGTAGAAGGTCAGCCTGATGACAATGCCCTGACGGCGCTGTCAAAGGGAGTGACCTTAAAGGACGGGCTGACACGACCGGCCAGGGTCCGGCGAGTGCCCTCACCGCAGGTTCCTGACCGAATGCCTCCGGTACGCAAGCGCGCAAACATTGTTGACACATGGCTCGAGATATCGATCACCGAAGGGCGCAATCGCCAGGTGCGTCGGATGACCGCTCATGTGGGCCACCCCACCCTGCGACTGATTCGAACCGCCATCGGTCCATGGACGCTGGGCTCGCTGTTGCCCGGCGAATGGCGACAGGAAACCATTCATATGCCGCGTGCGCCCCAATCGAAAAATACTCACCCGCCACGCGAAAGGCCGCGCAGGAAACCACGATGACCCGATTTCTACCTCACGTGACGGTTGCCGCCGTTGTGGTCGACCGTGACCGCTTTTTGCTGGTCGAGGAGCGCGACCGGCTGGCCATCGGCGCTGCACCAACGGTATTCAACCAGCCGGCCGGCCACCTGGAAGACGATGAATCCCTGATCGACGCTGTACACCGCGAGACACTTGAAGAGAGCGGCTGGGAAATTACGCTGGAAGGCTATCTGGGCCTTTATATCAATACGGCGCCCAACGGCGTGGTCTATCACAGCCATACCTTTGTGGCGCGCCCGACGCGACGTATCAGCCAGTCACTTGACGAAGGAATTATTCAGGCTGACTGGTATGGTTTGACGCAGATCGAGGGCCTTGAGCGCGACGGGCGACTCAGAAGCCCACTGGTGGCCAGGCGTATTCACGATGCCCTGGCAGCACGCCCCTATCCGCTGACCCTGATCCGCGATCTTGACCACCCTTCCTGATTACCCTGAGACAACGTCATGAGTCTCCGACATTGCTGCAGTGTCCGGATCATTGGTTCCCGCCTGTCAAGGCAGGGGGCGGCTGGCGTATAATATCGGCCAAATGATTTCTGACGACGGGTACGCCATGATTTCCCCTGTCAACAACACAGCCTCTTCTTCTACCCCTTCAAGGGTCATCGTCGGCATGTCCGGCGGTGTGGACTCCTCCGTGACTGCGCTTTTGCTGCTTGAGCAGGGCTACCACGTGGAGGGTCTTTTCATGAAGAACTGGGATGAAGACGACGGAACCGAATACTGCACGGCCAGGGCCGATCTGGCGGATGCCCAGGCCGTTTGTGACCGGCTGGGCATTCGCCTGCACACGGCCAACTTTGCCGCTGAATACTGGGACAACGTCTTCGAGCATTTCCTTGAAGAGTATCGCGCCGGTCGAACGCCCAACCCAGACATCCTTTGCAATCGCGAAATCAAGTTCAAGGTCTTTCTCGACTACGCAGAAATGCTGGGCGCCGAGCTGATCGCTACCGGCCACTACGTTCGCCGCGAGGATCACGGCGGGCGCACTCTGCTGTGCAAGGGCATCGATGGCAACAAGGATCAGAGCTATTTCCTTCATGCCGTCAGTGAGCAGGCCCTGAGCCGCACCCTGTTCCCGATCGGTGAGATGGAAAAGTCCGAGGTTCGGGCGCTGGCCGAGCAGCATGGTCTGGCCACGGCACGCAAGAAGGACTCTACCGGCATCTGTTTTATCGGCGAGCGCCGCTTCGCCGATTTTTTGCGTCAGTATCTGCCGGCGCAGTCGGGTCGTATTGAAACGCCTGAAGGTGAAGAGATCGGCGAACACATGGGGTTGATGTATTACACCCTGGGGCAGCGCCAGGGTCTGGGGATCGGCGGCATCAACGGCTATCCCGAAGCGCCCTGGTATGTGGCGGACAAGGACCTGGAGCGCAATGTGCTGATCGCGGTACAGGGCAAGCATCACGATTTGCTCTATCGACAGTCGCTGACCACCGAAGCAATGCACTGGATCGGTGAGCCACCGGCCAGTCGTGACTTTCGAGCCAGTGCCAAGATCCGCTATCGCCAGAGCGACCAGCCCTGCCGGGTCATTGTCAATGAAGATCAAGGCGTCACCCTGATCTTTGACGAGCCGCAGCGCGCCGTCACCCCGGGCCAGTCCGCGGTCATTTATGAGGGCAATGTCTGTCTGGGCGGTGCGGTGATTGCCACGACGTTTCGCCAGGCGCTGGAGAGTGCAGCATGAACAGTGAGGCGCGTCAGGCACTGGCGCTGGCCGGCGTTTTTCAGGCCGCGAGTGTGGTCGATGAGCTTGCGCGCACGGGACATACCAACGAGCGGGCATGGTCGACGCTGATCAAGGCCACGCTGGATACCGATCCTGCCTCGTTCGAGGACATCTACGGTGGCCAGATCAACAACCTGCGCCCCGGAATCGAGACGCTGGATGGCGTGCTGACCCGTCAGCAGGTTTCCCCCAATGTCATGCGTTACGGCTTTTCACTGATCCTGCTCATGCATCGTCTGCGCAAGAACACCGAGATGATGAATACGCTGGGCCAGCGTCTGGGCAGGGTTCAGGCACAGGCTGAACATTTCGGCGAGCTGCACGAGAACGTCATTGCAAGCCTTGGCGAAATCTATCAGGACACCCTGTCCACCTTTCGCTACCGCATCGTGGTACAGGGCGACCCTTCCCTGCTGCAGAGCCGGCAGATGCCCGAAAGGGTTCGAGCGATATTGCTGTCCGGTGTGCGCTTTGCCCTGCTCTGGCATCAGCAGGGTGGGCGGCGCTGGAAACTGGTGGCCGGTCGCAGCGGCATCCGACGCGCGCTGAAGTCACTCGACGAGTAACGGCTTTTCGGACAGTGCCTTGCCGGGCTGTCCTTTACTTTCACAACGATTGGGCACAGACCCGGGAATCACGATGGAACTTTCTGCACTGACCGCTCTTTCTCCTGTCGACGGCCGCTATGGCAGCAAGACGATAACGCTGCGTGAACACTTCAGTGAATACGGCCTGATTCGCGCCCGTGTCATTGTCGAGGTGCGCTGGCTGGAACGTCTGGCCGAACACGAGCAGATCGAGGAAGTCCCGCCGCTGTCGAGTGAGGCACGACAGTTTCTGGATCAGCTGATCAACGATTTTTCCGTTGAGCAGGCCGAGCGGGTCAAGACCATCGAGCGCACCACCAATCATGACGTCAAGGCCATCGAATACTTCCTCAAGGAAGCGTTTGAAGGCCATGCAGAACTGGAAGCCATCAGCGAGTTTGTGCACTTTGCCTGCACCAGTGAAGACATCAACAATCTGTCTCACGCCCTGATGCTGCGTGCCGGGCTGGACAACGTGCTGCTGCCCGCCATGCGCGAGATTGTCGAAGCCGTCACCACCCTGTCGCAGGCGCACGCCGAGCAGCCCATGCTGTCGCGCACCCATGGCCAGACCGCCAGCCCCACCACGCTGGGCAAGGAAATGGCCAACGTGGTGTATCGCCTGCGCCGCCAGCTCAAGCAGATCGAGTCCATCGAGATGCTGGGCAAGATCAACGGTGCGGTCGGCAACTATAACGCGCACCTGGCCGCCTATCCCGAGATTGACTGGGCAGAAAACGCGCGCATTTTCATCGAGCGTCTGGGCTTGAGCTTCAACCCCTATACCACCCAGATCGAGCCGCATGACTACATTGCCGAGTTCTTTGACAGCGTCTGTCGTTTCAATACGATCCTGATCGATTTTGACCGTGATGTCTGGGGCTACATCTCGCTGGGGTATTTCAAGCAGCGCACCGTGGAAGGTGAAATCGGCTCCTCGACCATGCCGCACAAGGTCAATCCGATCGACTTTGAAAACTCCGAAGGCAATCTGGGGCTGGCCAACGCCATTCTGGGACATCTGGCCCAGAAGCTGCCGATTTCCCGCTGGCAGCGCGACCTGACCGACTCGACCGTGCTGCGCAACCTGGGCGTGGGTCTGGCCCATGGCCTGATCGCCTATCAGGCCACACTCAAGGGCATCAGCAAACTGGAGAGCAATCCGGCGCGGCTTGACGGCGATCTTGACCAGAGCTGGGAAGTGCTGGCAGAACCGGTACAGACCGTCATGCGCCGGTATGGCATCGAAAAGCCCTATGAAAAGCTCAAGGCCCTGACGCGTGGACGCCAGATCGACCAGAAAGGCTTTGCCGAGTTCATCGATACCCTGGCATTGCCGGAAGACGTCAAGGAAAGGCTCAAGGCCATGACGCCGGCGAGTTATACCGGCAATGCGGCCGAGCAGGCACACGACATTACACGCACCTGAAGCGCGCCCAAGGGCAGGAATCCATCATGACAGAACATACGCGCCTTCCGCTGGGAGGCATGTCGGCCGACACCTTCCTGCGTGACTACTGGCAGAAAAAACCGCTGCTGATTCGGGGCGCCTTCCCCGATTTCGAGTCGCCGCTGGAGCCCGATGAGCTGGCAGGGCTGGCCTGTGAAGAGAATGTCGAGGCACGTCTGGTCGAACTGGAAGGTCCGGACAAGGTCTGGCAGGTCTCTCACGGCCCCTTCGATGAAGAGACCTTTGCCCGCCTTGGACGCAAGGACTGGTCGCTGCTGGTTCAGGCCGTCGACCACTATGTGCCGGATGTGGCCGAGCTGCTGGAACACTTCACCTTCATTCCGCGCTGGCGCCTCGATGACATCATGGTCAGCTTCGCCCCGCCGGGCGGCAATGTCGGTGCGCATGTCGATAATTACGACGTGTTCCTTCTGCAGGCCAGCGGCCAGCGGCGCTGGCAGCTCGGTGATGTGATGCCCGAGGATGCGCCCATCATTGATGGCATTGATCTGCGCATTCTCGCCGACTTTCAGGTCTCCAACGATCAGGACTGGGTGCTCGAGCCCGGCGACATGCTGTATCTACCGCCACGCGTGGCGCATCACGGCATCAGCCAGAGCGAAGACTGCATGACCTTTTCGGTCGGCTTTCGCGCGCCGTCCATGGATGAGATGGTGACCTCCTGGGCCGATTATCTCGGTGAGCAGCTTGATGAATCATCACGCTATCACGACCCGGACCTTGAAGCGGCTCAGGACAGCGCTCTGATCAATGACACCACGCTTGCCCGCGTCCGCCAGCAAATGCTCACTGCTCTGGACAATCCCGAACAGATGGCACAGTGGTTCGGGCGCACCATGACGCAGGTCAAATATCCCGACCAGCTCATGCCCCCCATGGCACCGGTCCGCGAAGAAACGCTGCGTAGCGCACTTGAAGAAGGCGATCTACTGGAACCGGCGCCAGGGTCACGTCTGGCCTGGCATCCAGAGGACGAACAGGCCACGCTCTTTGTGGATGGTGATGGCTATCCCTGTAGTGTCACACTGGCAAAGCGACTCTCCAGTGCGCGCATCCTGGACCAGGAAATTCTGACGCTGGAAGGTGCCGACACTCTGCTCGCCACGCTGATCAATCGCGGCAGCCTGCGCTGGGTGGAAGAAGAAGACGATGATACTGATGATGACGATGTCACAGAGGATTGAACATGCATGATGACGACATCACGATCGTATCCGGCGATTGGGCCACGTTGAGTGACGCCTGTAGCCATATTCGACGTGTCGTCTTTATTCAGGAACAGGGCGTGGATGAAAGTGAGGAGCTGGACGCTCTTGACCCGGAGTGCACGCACTTTCTGATGCGCGAGGGTCAAATCTCCTGTGGTACCGCAAGACTGCTTCCTGATGGTCATATCGGCCGCGTCGCCATCGTTGAGTCCCATCGCGGCCTTGGGCTGGGGGCAAGGTTAATGCATCACGTCATTGCCCACGCTCGAACACAGCAGTTTACGCACTGCGTTCTCAGCGCCCAGGTGCAGGCCACCGGATTTTATGAACAACTGGGATTTGAGGCCCATGGCGATATTTACATGGATGCGGGCATCCCGCATCGTGACATGACGCTGGAGCTTCCCTGAACGAAACAGGCACCGCTGGCAGTCGCTATGCCTGCAGGCTACAGTGTTGCAGGCATGCCTTCCGGCCGTCAGCCTGATGGTAATCGTGATCATAGTGCCGAGGCCGTAGAAACCTGTGCCGGCCTTGATTGTCAAACGGTGTTCCAGAACAAACAGTCTGTCGGTGTCACAGGCCGACGCAGGAGTTACCCATGAAGCGTTATCTTGCTATTGCAGCCCTTGGCGTCCTGACCCTTGGCGGGTGCGCCAATAGCGACATCTACTCCGGTAATACCTATACCGGCAATCAGGCCAAGACCGCTCGCAACGTAACCTATGGCACGGTCACTGGTGTACGTCCTGTCACCATTCAGGCCGGCAACGAAAACAATTCGGGGCTTGGCGGCATCGGCGGCGCCGTGTTGGGTGGCCTGCTGGGCAATCAGTTCGGTGGCGGTTCCGGCCGCGTTCTGACCACCGCGGTAGGCGGTATCGGCGGTGCCATCGCCGGTAGCAAGGTCGAGGACCGTGCCAATCAGGTCAGCGCCTACGAAATTCAGGTCCGCACTGACAGCGGGCAGGACATCGTGGTGGTGCAAAAGGCCGATACGCCCTATCAGCCCGGCCAGCGCGTCAGAATGATTGGTTCCGGCAACAGCATGAGCATCGCACCTGAATAAGCCCTTCAGCGCCATGCCCTCGCAGCGCTTATGAAAAACCGCCCTCATGGCGGTTTTTTAATGTATCCGGCATGAAGAAAGCACTATCCGTTATCATCGTATAAAGTAAGCCTGTTCATTAAAATAGCATTATCAAAACGGGAACCTTCTTCATGATCCGGCGCGCAATACTGGTAGGCAGTGGCCTGCTCCTTTCCGCTTCTGCCATGGCAGATGGCGTTTTAAACCTCAAGCTTTCCAACGACTTCTTCGCTGCTCAAAGCGATGACGGCCATTATACCAACGGGTTTGAAGCCAACTGGACCTTTGAGCCGCAAGGCGATCACTGGACCCGCTCGATGGCTGACTGGATTCCGGGCTGGGCCGCAGATGATGTTGATGCCGCTTCCTATCGCTTCGGCCAGCAGATGTATACGCCTGAAGACACCAAACGCCACGACCTGATTACCGATGATCGCCCTTATGCAGGCTATCTCTACGGCGGGGTGTCGCTGTATCGCCATGATCTGACGCCACAATGGCGCGTCAATGATGCCGTCTCGCTGGATATCGGCCTTGTTGGCCCGGGTTCCGGCGCCAGTACCGTACAAAAGAATTTTCATCACCTGGTCGACAGCGACGACCCCAAAGGCTGGCACAATCAGCTGCATAATGAGCCCACCGTCACACTGGCCATGCAGCGCAGCTGGTGGTATCGCGACCACCTTGGCAGTCTGGACATGGAATATGGTCCCAGTGCCGGCTTTGCTCTGGGCAATCTCTATGACTATGCCTCCGCAGGAGTGGGGATCCGTCTTGGCCGACGACTGGACAATCAGTACACCACGCCCGGCATGGCCCCCTACTCGTCCTCGAACATGATGTTTTCCCGTGACCGTCACTTTAACTGGTATGTCTTTGCCAACGCGCAGGGGCGTTTCATGGCCCGTAATCTGCTGCTGGATGGCAATACCTTTGAAGACAGTCATAGCGTCAACAAGCGTCAGTGGGTTGGAGACCTGGAATTTGGTGGCGCAATTTCATGGGATCGCTACAATTTAAGCCTGACAACCATGAAGCGCAGTCGTGAGTTCGAACGTCAGGATGGCGCTGACTATTTTGGCGTGGTGACGCTGTCGAGCTGGCTGTAATCCTTTGACAGCAGACAGCCATAAACGCTTGAGTCAGCGCGCTATCGATCCATAGGCTTCAATTATTAAAACGATAAGAAACACTGTAAAAAAATAACGTGACAAACAAAACAGTGTTCTCTATAGTTGGTACCAAGCATTAGGAAACAGCGTTTTCCAACTACAACCCCATCGATATGAACACTTTCATTTCGAGCAAGGAGAAGATCATGACTCTGAACAAACTCTTCGCAGCTTCTGTTCTGGTAGGCTCCAGCGTTTTCGCCGCTCAGTCTGCCATGGCTTATGGTCAGGGTGATGTCTATGCCCGCGCTGATGTCGTCAAATCAGACATGACTGCCAGCGGCAAGTTCGACGACGAAAACACCTGGAACGGCGCGATCGGTGTCATGCCGTTTGACAAGCTGGGCGTTGAACTCAGCGGCAGTAACAGCAATGACTACAACGGCAGCAATGGTGACAGCTTCAAGATGAAGCAGTACAACATCATGGCGCAGTACTATCCGCTGGGTGGCACCGATTCACGTGTTCAGCCCTATGCCGGTCTGGGTGCCAGCTACGTTACCTTCAACGATTCAAGCCTCAATGGCGGTGCTGATCGCTTTGAAAAGCGTCAGTGGGCACCGACTGCACAGGTAGGTACTGATCTTCTGATCACTGACAACTGGGCGCTCAACGGTTTTGTCCAGTACACCGATCTGAAGGCTGATTACACCGGCAGCGGTGATCGTGATCTGGATCCGCTGACTGTTGGCGGCGGCGTCTCCTTCCGCTTCTAAAAGCCGGATATGACAGGTTCTGCATGAATGACTGCAGAATACAAAAGGCCACCCTGATGGGTGGCCTTTTTCATGTCTGCCGCACTGAACCCATGTGGCGCCTATCCCGGCGTGGTGCGCGAGATGCCCAGAGATCGCAGCGCGTCATCTCCAAGACTATCTATACAGCGTTGGGCACTCAATCGCTCGAAATAGGCAGAGCTAAGAAACGCCCTGCCCGCCAGGAGGTGACCCAGGTATTCACGTGCCGGCAGTCGCCCGGATCCTGTTTTTTCAGGCAGGGCCACATACACCCAGGCCGCCAGAGGCCCGTCAGCAGTATCGACCCATTCGACCTGACGACAGTATTCATCAGGATGATTTTCAAAGGGGTCCATATCCCGGATCTGTGCAGGATGCGTCAATTCATAAAGCACGCCCTCGACATGCTCCCCTTCTTCTTTTCTGACATTGGCATGGGCTATGCCATCCACACGGGAAGCCTTGTCAAAGTACAGCCGCCAGCCGACAAGACGTGCAGACAGCATGCGCCGGGTATCCCCGACGCGCGCCTGCATTCTGGCTGCGTTCATGTTGCTGCCATAGGCAAAGTAGTAATGCACCTTAACGTCACTTTCGCAGGTACCACGATCGCTCATTGGCCCTCCTGTGAACGCAGCTCCCCGTTGACGAGCACGTTATCCACATCGCGCAGCGCTTCCAGAATGGGCAATCGGACGCTGGATTTGTTTTCCTGCAGATAGACTTCAGCGGCCGGGGCAATGCTGGCATCGGACGGCAGCGGATGTTCGCCATCCATCAGGCTTCGAAGCCGCGGAATCAAGACATAGCGCAGCCATTGGCCCAGTGACATCGTATCGGCATTAAAGGGCTGCTCGCTGTCAAAGGCAGCAGGCTCGGGCCGAGTCTGACTCTGCCAGAGATCACCTGCGCGCATGGCGGCTTCAAGGCGTGTCAGTGCAACATTCAGCGCTTCATATTGCGTCATGGGGGTTCCTGATCAAAAGATATGTTGTGGTCATTATGCGTGCCCTGAGCAGTGAATAAAATGATGAAAGCCTGATGCCGTCCTGCCATCGGCCGGCCATCGTGTTTTGCACAGATAGACTGAACGAACGTGTGGATAAGATCGGGATAGTTTTGCCTGACCCTGTTGATTCGCAGGCTGCACAAGATTGTTTATTTTTTGCACAGCGCGGGGCTGGCGCCCTGACCATCAACACGATACATTGCGCGGCCGCGCCGATATGAACCCTTCTGGAAACGCCCTGATGTTAACGCCCACACTTGTCGATCTTTTTACTCATGCCGACATCACGCCCCGAATCTATTCTCTCGGGCGTCGGGTAGTGCCGTGTGCCATCGAGCACTTCAGGGCCTTTGAAACACAGCAGATGGCATGGCCCCAGCCCTGGCAATCACAGGCACAGGTAGCGCTGGTCTTTACGCCCGCTGCCACAAGCGAGCCCATCATCTGGTGTTTGGCGCTGCCTCTGGATGAGCAGTCCATGCTGGTCCCGGCACTGCGCGACGGCTTTCTTGAACAACTGATGAGCACCTTTCAACGCCAGCCTGATGGCAGCCTGGCGCTCGACAGTGCCGCAGAAACCCTCAAGGATGTGGCCATTGCCCTGCAGCCCAACGACCTTACCAGGGCGCTGCTGCATGCGCGCATTGCTCATGACCTTGAGCTGCCGCCCAGTCACTATTATGACGATGCCCGCGCCTATTATTTAAATGATGACAGCTCACAGGCCTGGCAGGCACTGGGGCTTCAGGGCATCGCCGATCTGGTCGTACGCAAAACGGATGACGACGAAAGGCGTCTGGCCCGGCGATTGGCACAGCTGCCCGATCAGGCCCTGGTGGCCCTGTGTGATTGCCTTGTTCATGCGCCCATACAGAAGGAAACCCTGCTTGATGCCATGATGGCGCAACATGAGGCCGTGCCAACACCTCATCCGCGTTATCAGCCGGTCATGGGCGCCATACTGGCCAGCCCGCTCGAGCAGGCCGGCAGCTGGCTGGACAACCTGTTACAGCATTCGCTGGAGACAACGGCACTGGCCACCATTGCCGCACGTGGCTGGCACCATCTTGAGCATGAACAACGCAGCATCGACTATCTTGTCAGTATCTCGCAGCTTGAGGCGCATGACTTCAGGGTACTGGTGCAGGATCTGACCCGTATTCCGCGCCTTCGTCTGCCCATGATCATGGCCATGAAGCAGGCAAGCCCCGGTTCCGCCCTGTGGCAGCAGATCGACGCGATACAGAGAGAACAGCATGGATGAGCTACCCTATACACCAAGAGCCATCGTGGGCCGTCGAGAGATGGTGGCCCTGCCCGAGCTTGATCTGCGTCTGGCCTGCAAGATAGATACCGGCGCCAGGACATCGGCCCTGCACGCCCGCAATATTCATGCCTTTGAGCAGCAGGGTCAGTGGTGGATCAGCTTTGACACTTGGAGCGGTGACGATACGCAGGATGACAGCCGATTTACCCTGCCCCTCAGTGACCGGCGCAAAGTCAGAAGTTCCAATGGCCATGCCAGCTGGCGATATGTGATTCGCACTACCATGCAACTGGGAGAACTGACCCAGGAGCTGGACCTGACCCTGGTCGATCGCGCGGCCATGAAACACCCAATGCTGCTGGGACGTCGTGCCATGAAAAGGGTGCTGGTCGCACCCGGCACTGCCTTCCTGCACGGTACACCCTGAGCCCGGCTCACAAGGACATCTTCATGCATATCGCCCTGTTGTCCCGCAATCGTAATCTTTACTCCACCAAACGACTGATCGAGGCCGCCGAGCAACGTGGACACACGGTGCGCGTTATCGACACCCTGCGTTGCTACATGAACATCGCCTCTCATCACCCCACGATTCATTATCGGGGCGAACAGCTTGAGCCCTTTGACGCTGTCATTCCGCGCATCGGGGCTTCGGTCACGTTCTATGGCACGGCAGTATTGCGCCAGTTTGAAATGATGGGCACCTATGTACTCAACGACTCGGTCGGCATTACCCGGTCACGCGACAAGCTGCGCTCGCTGCAGCTTCTGTCTCGCAAGGGGCTGGGCCTGCCGATTACCGGTTTCGCCCATTCTCCCGACGATATCCACGATCTGATCAAGATGGTCAAGGGCGCCCCGTTGGTCATCAAGCTGCTGGAAGGGACTCAGGGAATCGGCGTGGTGCTGGCAGAAACCCAGCAGGCGGCAGAGAGCGTCATTCAGGCCTTCATGGGCCTGAATGCCAATATCATGGTGCAGGAATACATCAAGGAAGCACGCGGGGCGGATCTACGCTGTTTCGTGGTGGGTGACAAGGTAGTCGCGGCCATGAAGCGTCAGGCCGCCGAAGGAGAATTTCGCTCCAATCTGCACCGCGGCGGCAGCGCCAGCAGCATCCGGATTACCCCCGAGGAGCGCTCTACTGCCATTCGTGCCGCCAAGGCCATGGGCCTTCAGGTGGCAGGCGTTGATCTTTTGCGCTCCAATCACGGGCCGGTCATCATGGAGGTCAACTCCTCTCCCGGGCTTCAGGGCATCGAAACCAGCACCGGCAAGGATGTCGCCGGCATGATCATTGACCATATTGCCCGCAATGCTGCCCCGGTGAAAAAAGCCCCCCCCCGACCGAAGGGCTGATAGTCGCAGGCTCTCTGACTCACGCCATAAGATCACCCTCCCATCAGCAGGCATTTTCTTTAATAAATCCCTGCTGATGGATGTTACAAATCCCCCGGGCGCGTTAGAATTTCACTACCTTCCCCCAATTCTTCTCGCATCAGTGGAGATAGTCCCTCATGTTTCTCGACAATCGCCAGGCGGCGATGGATGGCCTGCTCGAGGCTCTGGCCGATAGCCTTGACTACTATCAGGATAATGTCGCCCGCCTGCGTAATGACATGCGTGAGGCACTAAATCCCTGCTTTGAAGAACGCCGTCATGATATGCGCTTGTTGCAGCAACAGGCACGACGTCATCTTGATCTGCTGCCCCGTGACGCCGATGTCGAGCGCGATGATTATCTCTGGCTCTGGAGCCGGCTCAAGAGTTTTGTGGTCAACAATGAACATGTGCTGATCAATGAGCTGCTGGAGCAGGAACGCATCATCATGCAGGCGCTTTCCACCATGATGACCCACGCTCTTCCGGAAGAGATCGAGCCCGTCATGGAGCGGCTCTGGAAGAACTGCCGCGCCACCATCCGTGTCCTGCATCAGTATCAGCACCAGAAAAAACGCTGATCGCCCCGGAACACTGCTCCATTCCCGAAATACCGACCTGCCAGGAACAATGGCCCCCTACAGCACGCGCCAGGGCACGCTTTTCAGGTCCTGACCCTGCTGCGGGACTTCAAGGCGGGTACGCAGATCGCTCAAGGCCTGTTCTACAGGCATCGGCATGGGTACGCGCCGGTAAACCGGAATGATGTTACCGGGCGCTTCTGTGGCAGTGGGCAATACAATGCTCGGTCCCAGAAAATAGGGGTGCCGATTAAAAAGATAAAGGTCGGCAATGACCTGTACGCGTGCCAGCACTTCTCTTGCCCACATCCAGCGATCATCGAACACTGATCGACCACGGGTAGCACATCCTCTGGCCTCAAGCCCCAGATATTGAGCAATGAAAAGCGCCCGCGGCAAATGCCAGCGTTGTGAAATGAGCGTAACACGTGATACGCCAAAAACATCCCGGCTGCGCGCGAGGGTATCAAAGGTACTAAAGCCTGCGTAATCCAGCGTCATGGCCGCATCCGGTATCTGCTCTCGCCGAAGATCGCGCCACATGCGTACGGGCTCGTTGTAATAGCGCGTGTGGTTATCTCCTGAAATCAGCAGATGATCGACCTGTCCTGACTTCCAGAGACTTGCGGCAAGATCCAGTCTCGCTCGATACCACGGGTTTTCTCCCCCGCCGCGTAACCCGTAGGACGTGCCAAAAACCAGCCCTACCGGCTCATGCACACACTGACTGCTATCAAGCGTGATGCTGGCATGGGTTTTTCGCCACACCCAGTAATTGGCACTGACCGTCACAATCAAGATCAGCACCAATGCCATGGCACCCACGATTGCCGTGCCCTTGAGCAATCCTGCCATGTATCTCTTCATTCGCCAGAAAATCACCGAAACAGACCGTCAGCCAGCTTAAGCGACCACTTCCAAACGAGCAATACCCATGCGAAAACGCCCCGAAGCCTGAGCTTTCGGGGCGTTGAACAGGAAGCTTTCAAGCCTTCAAAACATGTTGAGCGCCAGTCTTGCCTCATCGCTCATCATTTCCCGTGACCAGGGCGGATCAAAGACCAGCTCAACGTTGACCCGGTTGATCTGCTCGGCACCCAGAATCTTGTGCTTGGCATCTTCGGCAATGACTTCACCCATGCCACAACCGGGTGCCGTCAGTGTCATTTTGATCTGGGCCATCTTTTGCCCGTCGATCAGCGTTGTGATTTTACAGCCATAGACCAGACCCAGCTCAACGATGTCGACCGGTATTTCGGGGTCAAAACAGGTGCGAAGCTGTTGCCAGACAAAGGCTTCAAGTTCCTGGTCGGTAGCGCCATCGGGTAGATGGGGCCTTTCCATGGGCTCCATGCCAAAGGCATCCAGGTTAAAGCCTTCGATCAGATACATGTTGCCCTTAAAGAGCACCGACACTGATGTCCCAAGCGCCTGCATGACCTGAACCGTCTCGTCCTCATCAAGCCAGACCGGCTTGCCAAAGGGAATCGAGATGGCCTCGACACTGCGCTGAAGCGGTAGCTGGTGCCCCTTTTGCAGGGACGTGATCGCGCTCATCAATAACCCTCTCTGATCATGCTCAATCGCGAACCATGGTCACGACACGCTGCAGGGCATCGACAAAATAGTCCACTTCCTCAAGCGTATTGTAGGCAGCAAACGACGCCCGACAGGTGGCATCGAGCCCGTAGTGATGCATCAAGGGCTGCGCACAGTGATGACCGGTGCGTATGGCCACCCCGAACTGATCGACCAGCAGGCCGATATCCTGGGAATGGGCCCCCTCGACGACAAAGGAGATTACGGCAGCCTTGTGCGGTGCCTCGCCAATGATGCGCATGCCATCAATGCCTTTCATGCGCTCGGTGGCATGCTTCAAAAGGCGCTGCTCCCAGTCTTCCAGAAGCTCAAAATGAAGATTGGTGACCCAGCGAATGGCCCGTTCCAGTGCGATCACTTCGGCGATCGCCGGCGTCCCCGCCTCGAACCGGTGAGGCGGTTCGGCAAAACGGGTACCTTCTTCAAGGCTGACGGTCTTGATCATCTCGCCACCGCCCTGCCAGGGCGGCATCGCTTCGAGCAGGGAAAAACGGCCATACAGCACGCCAACCCCGGTCGGCCCGTAGAGCTTGTGCCCTGAAAAGGCGTAGAAGTCAGCGTCCAGTGCCTGCACATCGACCCGCGTATGCGCGACCGCCTGAGCACCATCGACCAGAATACGGGCATCGTGTTCATGCGCGATGCGCGCCATCTCGGCGACAGGATTGACCGTTCCGAGTGCATTGGAGACATGTGCGACACAGACCAGACGGGTTCTCGGCGTAAACAGTGCCCGATAGGCCGCCATGTCGAGCTCACCACGCTCATCCACCGGAATGATCCGGATGGTGAGGCCCTTCTCCTGTGCCAGCATCTGCCACGGCACGATGTTGGAGTGGTGCTCCAGCCGTGAAATCAGAATCTCGTCGCCTTCAACAAGCTCACTGCGACCCCAGCTCTGGGCCACCAGATTGATGGCCTCGGTGGTACCGCGCGTAAAGATGATCTCGCGAACATCTTCGGCATTGACGAACTCGCGCACGGTGTCGCGGCTGTGCTCATAGGCCTGTGTGGCTTCATCGGCCAGACGATGCAGCCCACGGTGGATATTGGCGTTGTAGCGCTCAAAATAATCCACCCAGGTATCCAGCACGGCTTTCGGGGTCTGGGTCGTGGCGGCATTGTCAAAATAGACCAGCGCCTTGTCCCCATGAACCTTGCGGCCCAGCACGGGAAATTCCGCGCGCAGGGCCTGAACATCCAGCGTGAGTTCGTCGGTCATGCTCATAGCGAAGTATCTTCTACCAGGCTTTCGAGGTTGAAGCGGTCAGGCAGCTTGCCCGCTACCGCACGTTCGACACGATCGGTCAGCGCGCCATGGCGAATACGCTGCATGACTTCGTTGGCAAAGGCCAGCGTCAGAAGCCCGCGGGCCATCTGCTCATCAATGCCTCGGGCACGCAGGGCAAAGATGGCGTTTTCATCGAGCTGACCGGTGGTCGTGCCGTGAGAGCACTGCACGTCGTCTGCGTAGATCTCGAGTTCGGGCTTGGTATCGATCTCGGCACGATCGGAGAGCAGCAGGTTGGCGTTGCTCTGATACCCCAGCACCTGCTGAGCATCGCGCTTGATATACACCCGGCCATTGAAGACACCCCGGGCACGGCCATCGAGAATACCCTTGTAGTTCTCGTTGGAATACGTGCGCGGCGCGTTGTGATTGACCTTGGTGTGGTTATCGATGTGCTGTCGGTCCTGGCCGAAGAACAGCCCCAGCAGGTCCACCGTGGCGTTTTCATCATTGAGATCGGTAACGATATCGTTACGCACCACCGCACCACCCAGATTCAGGTTGTGAGAGGTGAAATTCGTATCTCGACGCTGATCCACCTGGATGCTGGCCACGTGATACTCACTCTGGCTCGCTTCCTGAAGCTTGTAGTGCGAAAGCCTGGACGCCGGTGACATCTGGATTTCGGTGACGACATTGGTCAGGTTGGCAGCACCCTGCTCGCCCACATAATGCTCGATCAGCGTGGCTTCGCTTTCGGCCTCGCAGCGCACCAGAATTCGCGGATGGCTCATGACCGGGCTTGCGTTGTTGCGCGAGACGAACAGCAGATAAATCGGCGTCTCGATGGCCTGCCCCTTGCCGATGTTTACGACCACACCTTCTGTGGTCAGCGCCGTGTTCAGCGCCGTAAAGGCCGAGAAATCGATACTGGTGAGCTGTCCCAGCTGTTCGCTGAGGCCATGCTGATCCCCTGTCAGCGCCTGAGACAAGGGAGTCACGGTCACCCCGGCGCTCGGCGCAGGGTCGGACAGCTCGGCATTGAAAATACCGTCAACAAACACCAGTCGGCAGGCATCGATATCCAGCTTGAGCGCATCAAGGCGGGCCTGATCGAGCTCTGCACTGTCGGCCTGACCAAACTCGAGACTGGAGAAGCGGGACATGTCGGTGTACTTCCACGCCTCATCACGACGCGAGGGAAAGCCGACCGTTTCAAGGTGCGACGCCCCGACACGACGCTTTTCGGCGAGCCACTCGGGCTCACCGACAGGCGCTTCATGCAGGCGCTTCACAAGTGTTTCAGGCAGACTCATGCGGCCGGCTCCTCGATAACCCATTCATAACCGCGCGCTTCAAGTTCTTCGGCCAGATGACGATCGCCGGACTTGGCGATACGGCCATCAATCAGCACGTGGACCTGATCCGGTGTGATGTGATCAAGCAAGCGCTGATAGTGCGTCACCATCAAAATGGCGCGGTTTTCGTCACGCAGGGAATTGACACCTTCGGCCACGACCTTCATGGCGTCGATATCAAGACCGGAGTCGATCTCGTCAAGCAGGGCCAGCTTCGGCTGCAACACCAGCATCTGCAGGATTTCGTTACGCTTTTTCTCACCGCCCGAAAACCCTTCGTTAACGGCGCGATGCAGAAAGCTTGAGTCCATCTTCATGAAGGCGATCTTTTCCTTGATCAGCTTCATGAATTCGGGTGCCGGCATCTCGTCAAGCCCGTGCGCAGCACGCTGCGCGTTGAGCGCTGACTTGAGCAGATAGATGTTCTTGACCCCCGGAATCTCGACCGGATACTGAAAGCCCATCAGAAGGCCTGCCTGCGCACGCTCTTCAACTTCCATTTCCATGAGATCCTTGCCATCAAAAGTGATGGTGCCCTGAGTGACCTCATAGCCATCACGACCGGCCAGTACGGCCGACAGTGTCGACTTGCCGGCGCCGTTGGGACCCATGATGGCGTGTACTTCACCGGGCTTGATGGACAACGTGATTCCCTTGAGGATTTCGTTGCCTTCTACCGTCGCGTGAAGATCCTTGATCTCGAGCATGTTGTAACCCTGATTCTGTAATGATGCGCCGCCGGGCGGCTACACGAAAATTGCCAGCGCGAGCAGCCATCAGGGCTGCCCGCATCAACTGTTATTAGCCGACCGAACCTTCAAGCGTGACGCTCAGCAGCGCCTCGGCTTCTACCGCAAACTCCATCGGCAGCTCCTGGAAGACGTCCTTGCAAAAGCCGTTGACGATCATGCTGACCGCGTCTTCTTCCGAAATACCGCGGCTTTTGCAGTAAAAGAGCTGGTCGTCACCGATTTTCGAGGTGGTCGCCTCGTGCTCGATGGTAGAGCGGCTGTTACCGATTTCCTGATAGGGAAAGGTATGGGCGCCGCACTTGTCGCCAATCAACAGCGAGTCGCACTGGGTAAAGTTACGGCTGCCGGTGGCACGCGGCGACACCTTGACAAGGCCCCGATAGGACTGGTTGCTTTTGCCGGCAGCAATGCCCTTCGAGACGATCGTCGAGGACGTATTCTTGCCGATATGGATCATCTTGGTGCCTGTATCGGCCTGCTGACGACCATTGGTCACCGCCACCGAATAGAACTCGCCCTTGCTCTCGTTGCCGCGCAGCAGGCAGGACGGATACTTCCAGGTGATGGCAGAGCCGGTCTCGACCTGTGTCCAGCTGATGCGTGACCGGTCACCGCGGCAATCGCCACGCTTGGTCACGAAGTTGTAGATGCCACCCTTGCCGTCTTCATCGCCCGGGTACCAGTTCTGGACGGTGGAATACTTGATATAGGCATCTTCCAGCGCCACCAGTTCGACGACCGCTGCGTGCAGCTGGTTCTCGTCACGCTGCGGCGCCGTGCACCCTTCCAGATAGGACACCTGCGCGCGCTTGTCACAGACGATCAGAGTACGCTCGAACTGTCCGGTATTGGCGGCATTGATGCGGAAATAGGTCGACAGCTCCATCGGGCAGGTTACGCCCTCGGGGATGTAGACAAATGAACCGTCGGTGAAGACCGCCGAGTTGAGCGCCGCAAAGTAGTTGTCCCCCTGAGGAACGACCGTCCCCAGATGCTGGCGTACCAGCTCGGGATACTCACGTATGGCTTCGGAGATCGAGCAGAAGATGACGCCGACCTCGGAAAGCTTCTCTCGGAAGGTGGTGGTCACGGAGACCGAGTCAAAGACGGCGTCCACGGCCACACCGGCGAGCGCTGCACGCTCATGCAGGGGGATGCCGAGCTTCTCATAGGTTTCCAGAAGCTTGGGATCGACTTCGTCCAGACTCTGGGGTCGATCCTCCGGCTTTTTGGGCGCGCTGAAATACGAGATGGCCTGATAGTCGATCGGCGGATAATCCAGATGCGCCCAGGACGGTGACGTCATCTTGAGCCACTGATGATAGGCCTCAAGACGCCAGTCCAGCATCCACTGCGGCTCGCCCTTCTTCTGCGAGATAAAGGCGATAACGCTTTCGTCGAGTCCAGGGGGAACCGTATCGCTTTCGATATCGGTCACAAACCCCTGCTTGTACTCGCGACGAGCAAGCTGCTCCATTGCTTCGGTAGCCATGATCCTCTCCCCTCAAACGGGTACTGTTCGTCTCATCGGTCGTTGGTCGGAACCGTCGTGTTATATCGTCTGCGGTCCGTCAGAGCCTGCGCGCCTCACCGAGTGCCACACTCTGTATGGGCAGCTGTACGGGCAATTTGATTGGCGCATCGTGCGCCAGGTCAGCCAGCGTGACACTGTCCAGCAGCTGACGTACGGCCAGCGACACGCGCTGCCAGTTGCTGGCCACCCCACAGCTGGACATCAGGTCACAATCACCGTGGCCGTGACTGCATTCGGTCATGGCCACCGGACCATCAATGGCGGTGATGATATCGCGCACCGTGATGGCACTGGCCGAGCGGGCCAGTCGATAACCGCCGTTGACACCTCGCTGCGATGTCAAAAGCCCGGCACGCAATAAAAGCTTGAGTGTCTTGCTGACGGTGGGCCTGGGCAGTCCGACGCGATCGGCAATATCGGCAGCAGCATGCGAGCAGTCCGGATGACGCGAAATCTGCGCCATCACTACCGCTCCGTAATCGCTCATTTTCGACAGCTTCAGCATGTCGGCCTCTTGCCTGACTTATTGCGTACTATTTTAGTCCTCATTACAGACGGTGTGAACCCACTTCCTTGCCAATCAGCATGATAGCTTCAGGCTCTAAAGCCCCGACACCATGCCCGAACACTAAAAATCCCTGATGAATCATCAGGGATTTGAAGGCAGTGCCCGTCACAACTCAGCTATCGAAGGGGTTGCGCAACACGATGGTCTCAACGCGGTCCGGCCCGGTCGAAATAATATCGATGGGCGTACCGATCTGTTCTTCAAGAAAACTGATATAGGCCCGGGCATTGGCCGGCAGCGCATCCAGCGAGCGTGCCCCGACCGTGGATTCACGCCAGCCCGGCAGATCGTGATATTCCGGGCTGATTGCTTCATAGCCTTCACTGTCTACCAGGTTGTCGATCAGCTCACCATCCTTGGTGCGATAACCGACGCAGACACGAATGTTTTCAAGACCATCCAGCACATCGAGCTTGGTCAGACAGATTCCGGAGATCGAATTGATCTGTACGGCATGGCGCAGGGCCACGGCATCAAACCAGCCACAGCGACGAGCACGGCCGGTGTTGGAGCCAAACTCGTGACCGTGCTCTGCCAGATGACGCCCGAACTCGTCGAAAAGCTCGGTAGGGAACGGCCCGGAACCGACACGCGTGGTGTAGGCCTTGGTAATCCCCAGCACGTAATCAAGATAAAGCGGTCCAACGCCGGAGCCGGTCGCTGTACCGCCAGCCGTAGTGTTGGAACTGGTCACGTACGGATAGGTGCCGTGGTCGATATCCAGCAGCGACCCTTGGGCACCTTCGAACATGATGTTCTTGTCCTGCTTTCGCAGGTTATGCACAAAGGAGACCGTGTCACAGATCATCGGACGCAGCTCTTCGGCCATGGCCATGGCATGATCCAGCACTTCCTGGAAGTCCACGGCGGGCTCGCCGTGATAGCGGGTCAGCACGAAATTGTGATAATCCAGCACCTCTCCCAGCTTGCTGGCAAAACGCTCGCGATGCAGGATATCACCGAGCCGCAGCCCGCGACGGGCAACCTTGTCTTCGTAGGCCGGCCCGATACCGCGACCGGTCGTCCCGATCTTGGCCACGCCACGCGCCTTTTCACGCGCCACATCAAGGGCCACGTGATAGGGCAGGATCAGCGGGCAGGCAGGCGACAGCCTCAGCCTTTCGCGCACGGGCACGCCGCTGTCTTCAAGCTCGGCCATCTCGCTGAGCAGCGCTTCCGGCGACAGCACTACACCATTACCGATGACACAGGTGACTTCCGGACGCAGGATACCTGACGGGATCAGGCGCAGGATGGTCTTCTTGCCATCGATGACCAGCGTATGACCGGCGTTGTGGCCACCCTGAAAGCGAACCACGGCGGAGGCGGATTCCGTGAGCAGATCGACGACCTTGCCCTTGCCTTCATCACCCCACTGCGTGCCCAGTACTACGACATTCTTGCCCATTGTTTCATCTCTGATTCAAAGGCCTGCCCGGAAGGGGCAGACACCGGGTGTCAAATTCAGTTGGCGAGCGGCTCGACCTGCCAGACGTCATCACGACGGACGAGCTGACGGTCACAGAAGTGGGCCCGGGCATCAGTAGACTGCCCCGGCAACTGCTGAACGACCCGCTCACCGGCATCACGCAGCTCATGGATGCGTCGGCTCAGGGCCTCATCCTGTTCCTCTGGCGCCCAGATACCGTCATGGGACGGCGCGCGCTGGCAAAGCGTCGCCAGCTGCTTGAGATCCATGGAGCAACCGGTCGCCGGACGGGATCGCCCGAACGCACGGCCGGTATCGTCATAGCGACCGCCCTTGACCAGCGCCTGACCATAGCCCGGGACGTAGGCGGCAAACACCAGCCCCGTGTGATACTGATAGCCACGCAGTTCTGCCAGATCAAAATAGAGCGTGACGTCCTCATGCGCCTCGCGCAGAACCTCATGCAGCGAGGTCAGCTGATCCAGAGCATCGACAATGGCCTGCGAACCATTAGCAAAGATGCCCCGGGCACGCTCGAGCACATCAGCGCTGCCGTGCAGACGCGGCAGCTGCTTGAACATGGCGGCAAGCTCGGCATCCCCAATATGCTGTTCGATCAGCGCATCGACTTCCGAGACCGCCTTACGCTCCAGCGCCTCGAAAATCAGTGACTCGACGTCGTTTTCCAGCTGCGCCTGTTCGGCCAGTGCGCGATAGATGCCGATATGGCCGATGGCCAGATGAACATCGCTCGCCCCGGCAAACGACAGACTGGCAAGGGCCAGCTTCACGATCTCGATGTCGGCCTCGATGCCGGCATGGCCGAAAAGCTCAAGGCCCGCCTGGACGGGGCTGCGCCCGCCCTGATGTTCATCGGCTCTGGCGCGCAGTACGTGCGCGCAGTAGCAAAGCCGCACCGGTCCCTGACGCCGCAGGGAGTGAGCATCCATTCGGGCCACCTGGGGCGTCACATCCGCACTGGCGCCCATCAAACGCCCGGTCAGCTGATCGGTCAGCTTGAACGTCTGTAAATCAAGGTCGGTGCCGGCGCCGGTCAAAAGCGAGTCCAGAAACTCTACCGGTGGCGGCATGACCAGGTCATACCCCCAGCGATAGTAGAGATCCATCAGGCCGCGACGCAGCGACTCCATGCGCAGTGCCTGGGGTGGCAGCACTTCATCCATACCGTCCGGCAGCAGCCAGCGATCCGCAATGGTCATCGAACATGCCCTGGCAGAAGTAAAAAAAGGTGGCCCGAACAGCATGGGAACAGGCACCACATCACGACCATCGACAAACGACAGCCACAAAAAAACCGGGGGTAGCCCCCGGTTGAAGAATACTATCACAACTTGTCAGCGGAGAAATCCCGCTCGGGTATCTTCCCTGATGTCAGGGCGTCGCCGAAGAAGAAGCGTCACCATTGCCCTGCTTGAAAAGCTGCAGGAACTGGTTGCTCGACGGGCTCAGCACCATCAGATCATTTTGACCCTTGAAGCTTTCACGATAGGCCTGCAGCGTGCGATAGAAATCAAAGAAGCCGGCATTTTGCTGATAGGCCGCCGAATAGATGGCTGCCGCTGACGCATCGCCTTCACCGCGGGTGGTCTCGGCAATCTGACGACCGCTGGCGAGCGTCTCCTCACGCTGGCGATCAGCATCGGCGCGAATCTCTTCAGCCTGACGCGTGCCTTCGGCACGATAGCCGCGAGCCGCCTGCTCACGCTGTGAGTTCATGCGCTCATAGACCGCCTGAGTCACTTCACTCGGAAGCTCGATACGCTTGACGCGAATATCGAGAATGCGCACACCAAGCTCACGACGCATGGCCTGATCAAGCTGAGAGATGGGATCCACCATCAGCTCATCCCGTTCGGTGGCTACATCGCTGCCTTCTTCCTGCACCTTTTTGACGACTTCCTGGTTGTCGCTTTGAGTTGCAGGACGCTCGCGCACGATCTGGGTCAGCGTCGTCTGACCGAACTTGTTGCGCAGGGCCTCATCGGTACGCGGGGCGATCAGGCGCTCGGCGGCCTGTTCGCTGCCGCGCGTGGCTTCGTAGTACTGCGCCGGATTGATAATCTGCCACTTCACGAACGAATCCACGATAACCGCCTTGGAATCGCTGGTGAGATAGCGTGTGGCACTGGCATCAACGGACAGAACCCGGGTATCAAACAGTCGTACCGTATTAAGCACGGGCCACTTGAAATGAAGGCCCGGCTGAATATCGTTCTCCACGATTTCACCGAAACGCAGCTTGATGCCTCGCTCGGTTTCGTTAACCGTATAGAGGCTGGCACTGCCTACCCAGGCAAGAATGCCCAGAACGATGACGATGACAAGGGCGCGATTATTGAACATTAGCGTCCCTCCCGCAGGCTGCTGCGACCGTTGTTTTGCTTCTGATTGCTTTTCATGTGCTCGACGACCTGCTGAGAGAGCTGCTCAAGCTGACGCGCTTCTGCATCATTGCTCTGGCTGCTGTCGCTGTTGCGGTTGCCGCTGTTGTCACCACGTCCCATCTGATTGAGCGGCAGCACCGTGATGGCATTGTTGCCTTCACCCAGATCGACCAGCGCCTTGGGCGTTTTCGAGAAAATCTCGGTCATGGTGTCCAGATACAGACGCTGACGCGTGACACCCGGTGCTTTCTCGTATTCACCCAGCAGTGAGATGAAGCGGTTGGCATCACCCTGTGCATCAGCAACGACCGCCGCCTTGTACCCCTGGGCTTCCTCGATCATGCGCTGACGCTGACCTTCGGCTTCCGGCAGGATGGCATCGCGATAGGCATTGGCGCGGTTGATGGTGCGCTGCTGCTCTTCACGGGCGCGAATGACGTCATCGAAGGCGTCCTGCACCTGATCCGGCGGTGCGGTGGACTCCATGTTGACGGTCTGCAGTCGAATACCGGTGCCGTAGGCTTCCAGGTAGGATGCCAGACGATCGTAGATATCGCCGGCCAGCTCTTCACGACCCGTGGTCAGAATCTGCTGCAGATCCATGTTGCCCACTTCCTGACGAAGCGCGCTGTCCATGGCGTTTTGCAGTGTCATTTCGGGGCCGCGAACATTGACCAGAAACGCATGCGGATCCGACACCACGTACTGCGACGAAATACTGACACGCACGATGTTTTCATCACGCGTCAGCATTGAGTCCGTCTGGCTGGCAGAGCGGATTCGAGTCACGTTGACGCTTTCTACCCGATCGATCAGCGGCGGATTCCAGTGCAGGCCCGGGCCGATGGTATTGGTATACTTGCCAAAGCGGAACACGACGCCGCGCTCGGACTGGTCGATCAGATGGAACCCTGATCCTGCCCAGACCACAACGCCCACGATCAACACAATGATGGGCAGCAACAGCGCGCTGCGGCCACCGCCGCCGCCCTGGTTGCTGCCCTTGTCGTCATCGCCGTTGTTGACCGAGCGAAGCTGTCGACGGCCCAGCAGTCCATTGAGCTTGTTGCGCAGTTTCCTGATCACTTCATCGATATCAGGAGGTCCACCACCCTGGTTTTTATTGCCGCCGCCATTACCACCGCGGCGATCACCACCACTCCAGGGGTCCTGCTGGTTATTATTGCCGCCACCACCAGGCTCATTCCAGGCCATACATCTTCTCCACTGGGCAAGAGTTGCGAAACGCCAGTCTCATAACGTCATTGCGCGCCATTCTTACGGTAGCGCCTTGAATATCCGATCATCCTGATAATGCCGGAAGCGTCCCTATTTGTAACATGTCGTCATGCCAAAGACCTGAAATTCTTCCTGGGATGACAACGTGGCCTTTATTCCTGCCACTGTTCCCGGCCCTGTTCTGCCCGGGAGAGATAGTCATCCGGATTTTCGTCGGCATGAGAAAGAAGGCGAAGCAGATCACGACGCGGCAGCCGAATCTTCAAATGCGTTCTGCCCTCGTCATCAAAACTCTCTTCCTGAACGGCGTCGTGGGAAAAGAGCTGAGCACGCAGCCAGCCCTGTGAGGGTTCCAGCATGACCGTGGTTTCGACAAGATCCGTGGCAAGACGCTCGGAAAGGGCCTGCTCCAGCAGATCAAAGCCTGTACCGTCGCGCGCCGAGAGCCAGACGGTGGACACACCATCATCGCCGTTTCGCTCCAGTCGCGGCGACATGCCCAGCATATCGATCTTGTTCATGACAAGAAGTCTTGGCACTTCGCCGGCGCCGATCTCTTCAAGAACGGCATTGACCTGCTCGATGTGGGCCTCGCGCTGCGGGTCGGCAGCATCAATGACATGGACCAGCAGGGTGGCCTCTGCAGCTTCCTGAAGCGTGGCGCGAAAGGCCTCGACCAGTTTGTGAGGCAGGTGGCGAATGAACCCTACCGTGTCGGCCATGACAATCGGGCCAACGTCACTGACTTCAAGACGCCTGAGCGTGGGGTCCAGCGTGGCAAAGAGCTGATCGGCCGCGTACACCTCGGCGTTGGTCAGCGCATTGAACAGCGTTGACTTGCCCGCATTGGTATAGCCCACCAGCGAAACCGAGGGAATTTCTGCCCGGGTACGCGAGCGGCGATTCTGATCGCGCTGACTGCGAACCCGATCAAGTCGCTTGTGAATGGCCTTGATACGACCGCGCAGCAGTCGTCGGTCAGTTTCGAGCTGGGTTTCACCCGGCCCGCGCAGGCCGATCCCCCCCTTTTGACGCTCAAGGTGCGTCCAGCCTCGAACCAGTCGGGTCGACATGTATTCAAGCTGGGCAAGTTCTACCTGCAGCTTGCCTTCATGCGTTCGTGCTCGCTGGGCGAAGATATCAAGAATCAGGCCGGTACGATCAAGTACGCGACACTGCAATGCCCGCTCAAGATTGCGTTCCTGAGAGGGCGAGAGAGAATGGTTGAAAATGACAAGCTCGGCGTGATGCGTGGTCATCATGTCACGCAGCTCTTCGAGCTTGCCGTCACCAATCATGAGCCTGGGGCTGGGAGAGCGTCGACTGCCTGTCAGCAGCGCTGCCGGTACGGCACCGGCGCTGCGGACCAGCTCCATGAACTCTGAAGTGTCTTCTCGCTCGGTGCTGTCCTGGAAATCGATGTGCACCAGGACAGCAGTTTCTCCCGAATCGGGGCGTTCAAAAAACAATCAGCGCCTCTCTATTCACTTTCCTGACCGGAAGCAGGAGCATCCTGCGCCGGTAAACGGACGTTACGCGCCGGAACGACAGTAGAGATGGCATGCTTGTACACCATCTGACTGACGGTATTGCGCAGCAAAATGACAAATTGATCGAAGGACTCGATCTGGCCCTGAAGCTTGATGCCGTTGACCAGAAAGATGGAGACGGGGATACGCTCCTTACGCAGGATATTCAGATACGGATCCTGAAGGGATTGTCCTTTGGACATGTGGCTCTCCCAAAATATTAATTGCTGTATGTTTATCGGTTTTTAACTTGCTGTAAGCGCAAGAAAGATCCACGTCCCGGAGGCTCAAGTGAGGCTCACTGGTAACCGATCATATTACGCTAAGTGCCGATGTCGCGCACGATTTTCAGTAGCCGTTGCATAATCCCGGCATCCTGCGGGTCAAGCTGCAGAGCGCCCGGCCAGCGACGCAACCAGGTCATCTGGCGCTTGGCCAGTTGCCGGGTCGCCGTCAGCGCCTTGAACGCCATTTGGGGGCGATCCTCAAGGCGATCAAGTCCTTCCCACACCTGACGATAGCCCACACTTTTCATCGAAGGTAAATCCGGGCTTAAATCGCCGCGCGCGCGAAGCCCCTCAACCTCTTCAACGAAGCCATCAGCGAACATGTTGTCAAGACGCTGACCGATCCGCTCATGCAGCTGTTTGCGGTTGCCCGGCAATAGCGCAATCGGATGCGGCGTAAACGGCAGTGTTACGGGAGACTGTCGCGCCCAGTGTGCGGTCAGTGTCTCACCACTGGCCCGATAGACCTCCAGGGCACGCATCAGGCGCTGAGGATCGTTGGGATGAAGTCGCGCGGCAGCGTCAGGATCCACCCGGGACAGCTCATCATGCAGCGCCCGGGGACCACCCTTTTCGAGCAGCTCTCCCAGCGCCTGACGAATGGCAGGATCTGCCTGAGGCATGTCGGCGGCCCCTTCCGTCAACAGGCGGAAATAGAGCATGGTCCCGCCGACCAGCAACGGCACCCGGCCACGAGCGGTGATGTCTTCAATGCACTGAAGCGCATCGTCACGAAAGGCCACACCCGAGTAGGGCTCGGAGGGATCACGAATATCGATCAGTCGATGGGGTGCCCGGGAAAGCTCCTGTGCCGAAGGCTTGGCCGTCCCGATATCCATGCCCTTGTAGACCAGGGCCGAATCGACGCTGACAAGCTCAACGCCCAGCTGCTCATGCAGCTCGATGGCAAGATCGGTCTTGCCGACCGCCGTGGGCCCCATCAGCATGATAACCGGCGGTGGCGATGCAGTGCTGTTCATGAAGTACTCATCCTACTGGCCACGCAGAAAAAGACGGTCAAGGTCGCGCATCGACATCTCCGTCCAGGTGGGGCGGCCGTGATTGCACTGTCCGCTGCGCTCGGTGCGCTCCATGTCCCGCAGCAGGGCATTCATCTCTTCGATCTCCAGGCGCCGGTTGGCGCGCACGCTGCCATGACAGGCCATGGTAGAGAGCAGATCGAACAGGTGATCCTTGACGACCTGGCTGCGCCCGTAACGCTCGAGCTCTTCAAGCATTTCGCGCACCAGCGCCTCCACGCTGCCGTTTTTCAAAAGCGCCGGCACTTCCCGAATCAGCAGCGTTTCCGGCCCTGCGGCTTCAAGCGTCACGCCCATGGCCTCAATCGTTGCCTGCTCGCGCTCGGCAAGCTCGACCTGCGCCTCACTGACCGACATGGACACCGGCACCAGCAGCGGCTGGGTATCGATGCCCTCCCCCAGATACTGCGCCTTCATGCGCTCATAGGTGATGCGCTCGTGCGCGGCATGCATGTCCACAACCACCATGCCGCGCTCGGTCTGCGACAGAATATAAACCCCGTGAAGCTGCGCCACGGCATATCCCAGCGGCGGCGCGCGGGTCGCATCGACCGCACCCTCGGGGGCGGTTTGCTGGTGAACCCTGCCCTCACGAGAAAACGAGGCGCTTACAGGCGTCGGGGGCGTTGTTGGTTGGTCGTCTGCAGGCGCCCGGGACGTCAGCAGCCGAGCCTCGTGGTCCGGATGCAGCGCACGGTAGCCCGCCATGAACTCGCGAACCTGCTGTTCGCCCGGCCGACTGCTGCGATATTGCCCACCCTGTGGTTCACCACCGCCGGTAACGCTGGCCGTCGCCCCACTGGGGGCCTCATTAAGCGCCATGCGCTGCTGGTCAAAGCGCGGAGCCGGGGCCGTCGGCGCTGAAGGCGTCTCGGGCGATGCGGCGGCATGCCCGTTCGGCCGAACCTCCGCCAGCGCCCGGTGCAGGCTCGAGAACAGAAAGTCATGCACCAGCCGCCCGTCTCGAAAGCGCACCTCGTGCTTGGTGGGATGCACATTGACATCCACCCCGTGGGCATCAAGATCCAGGTAGAGCACGAACACCGGATGACGGCCGTGAAAGAGCACATCGCGATAGGCCTGGCGTACAGCGTGCGCGACCAGTCGATCCCGAATCACCCGGCCATTGACGAAAAAATACTGCTGGTCGGCCTGACTGCGAGTATGAGAAGGCAGTCCGACCCAGCCCTTTAGCGCCAGCCCGGTGGCCGCCATGTCGATATGGATGGCATTGTCCAGAAACCCGCGCCCCAGCAGCTGGGCAATGCGCTTTTCCATCGCGGCCTGGCTGTTACCGCCCATCAGTTGATGTACGGTTTTCTGATTGTGCCTAAGTACCAGATCCACGTCCTGACGCGACAGGGCCAGGCGACGAAAGGCTTCTTCAACGTGGTTGAACTCGGTCTTTTCGGTACGCAGGAACTTGCGTCGAGCCGGCGTATTGAAAAAGAGATCGCGCACCGCCACGGTTGTGCCGCGCGGGTGTGGCGCCGGCGACAGACGCGGCGCCATTTCGCGTCCTTCCGCCACCACGCGCCAGCCGTTGACCGGATCATCGCTGGTGTTGGAATAAAGCTCGAGACGGGAGACGGCGCTGGTGGCCGCCAGCGCCTCACCGCGAAATCCGAGACTGGCCACCCCTTCAAGGTCATCCAGCGACGTAATCTTGCTGGTCGCGTGGCGGGACAGCGCCAGACCCAGATCATCGTGTTCGATTCCACAGCCGTTATCGCGCACCTGAATCAGACGACTGCCACCGGACTCAAGCTCGATCTCGATGCGCGAACTGCCGGCATCGATGGCATTTTCGACCAGTTCCTTGACGACCGACGACGGACGCTCGACCACCTCGCCGGCCGCAATCTGGTTGGCCAGGCGCGGGGCCAGCGCCTGTATGCGACGGATTCCGGTGGCCGTGAAGTCACTCATTGCCGATCTCCGATGTTGTGAACGCCACCATGAAGAGACTCATCAGGGAATGGTCAGCACCTGACCCAGCCGCAGTACATCGGTATCCAGACCGTTGACCTGTCGAAGCGCCGCCAGTGACACATTCTGCTGTGCTGCAATTCCCGACAGCGTATCACCGGCCCGAACGCGATACTCATTGGACGCGCCACCGCGGTTCTGGTCACGCTGCCACGCCAGCAGGCTGTCGGGTGGCGGACTGCGCAGGAAGTGCTGTTGAATGCCCTGGGCGATCGCATTGGCCAGCTTTTCCTGATGCGCCGGAGACTTGAGCAAACGCTCCTCGGAAGGGTTGGTCAAAAAGCCGGTCTCGACCAGTAGCGAAGGAATATCCGGCGACTTGAGCACCACAAACCCGGCCTGCTCAACGCGCGAATGGAACAGCTTGTTGAAGTTGGACACCCGGCTGAGCACATCCGTACCGGCAGACAGCGAATCGTTGACGGTGGCGGTCATGCTCAGATCCAGCAACACGCCACGCAGCACCTGATCCTTGTCATCAAGGTTCAAATCACCATCCACGCCCCCGATCAGATCGGAGCGGTTTTCACTCTGTGCCAGCCAGCGGGCACGCTCGGACGTCGCACCGTGCTGGGAAAGGGCATAAACGGACGTGCCGCGGGGCGACGTGGAGCCGCCGGCATCGGCATGCACCGACACAAAGAAATCGGCGTGATGCTTGCGGGCAATACGCGTGCGGCCACGAAGCGGAATAAAGGTATCGTCGCTGCGGGTCAGGTAGGCCTTGAATCCGGGCATGGCATCAAGCTTGGCCTTGACCCGCCGGCCGATCTGCAGCACCACATTCTTTTCATGAGTGCCGCCGGGGCCGGAGGCACCGGGATCCTTGCCGCCGTGACCGGGGTCGACCACCACGATGATATCGCGCCGCGGATGCGGCTTGGCCTTCTGGCGTGACTCGGCCGTCGGCTCATTGCTGACCTGCTCTGCCACCTTCGGGTTTTCCGTGGGGCGGCTGCTGGCGAGCTTGCTTCGCGCGGCCTGCTCCTGCTGTTGAATCATGGCCGTGATGGGGTCATCACCATCGCTTGCCCCCTTCGAGGCGCTGCCGCCCTTGCCTGGCGCCAGATCGACCACCAGCCGATGGCCGTGCCCACCCCCGGGGGGAAGCTTAAAGGCATTGGGCGTCGCCTGGCGCTCAAGCTCCACGACCACGCGAAGGTCTGAACCATCGCGCACGCCGGAGCGAACGTCCTTGACCAGACCGCGTCCGTCAACGGCGCTGCCAAGATTCGTGTTCAGGGTGGTATTGGTCAGATCGATGACCAGACGAGCCGGATTGTCCAGAGTGAACACATCGGCCCTGGCCTCGCTTGAAAGATCAAAGACCAGACGCGTCCCGTCACTGTCGGTCCACTGCCGAAGCCCCTCAAGCTGGGCGGCCTGAGCAGCGGTGGCCATGACACTCAACATGATCATGGCAAAAAGGGTCAAAAAAGCTGCCGGAAACTTCATCACTGCCTTATCACTGTATTGGTGTTCATGGCGGACATCTCCGACACGAGGCTGGAAGCCATCATGAAATGTCCCGTGTCGATGCCGCCAGTCGTTGCAGGGCCTGTACCCCATGATCGCTGCCGGCCTCGAGCACCAGACGTCGTCCCTGATCCATCAGCGACAGCGTAATGACAACATCGGCAGCCGGCAGCCAGCCTTCACCCCGCACCGGCCACTCCACCAGTGTCAGCGCCCTGTCGGCCAGCATGTCACGCGCCCCCAGAAACTCGAGCTCTTCGGGATCGCCCAGACGATAAAGGTCAAAGTGATACACCCGACCGGTCTCCAGATCATAGGGCTCCACCAGCGTATAGGTCGGGCTTTTGACCGCGCCATCGTGGCCCAGCGCGCGGAGCACGCCGCGGGCCAGGGTGGTCTTGCCGGCACCCAGCTCTCCATTGAGATACACGATGCCGTGATACGCCAGCGCCTCGGCCAGCCAGCGGCCGATGGCCACCTGTGCGGTTTCATCGCCGGGTTCAAGGATGATGGTTGTCTTGCTCACGTTGTCCCACTTTAAACGGATCAGCGCCCTGCCACGATATCGGCAGGTCGTCATGTCGATGACATTCTATCGCCTGTCGGGATTAGCGCGACGGCGCGCGTAGCATGCCAGATCGCTTGCCAGCAGGCCACGCTCTCCCTGGTCACACGCCGCATCATCGGCGGCCAGCCCATGGATCAAGACACCGCTGGCCGCTGCTTCCAGCGGCGAGAGCCCCTGCACCAGCAGCGAGGCAATCATGCCCCCCAGCACGTCGCCCATGCCACCGGAAGCCATGCCCGGATTACCGAAGGGGCTGATAAAGCATTCAGCAGGCGTTTCACCGCCGACCACCAGGGTGCCGGCCCCCTTGAGCACGATCACGCCGCCATAGCGACGCTGCAGCGCCAGCGCCGCCTGATAGCGATCGGCCTGCACCTCGGGAACACTGCATCCCAGCAGCATGGCCGCCTCTCCCGGATGAGGCGTCAGTATCCAGTTGTCACGTCGCTCGCCGGCGTAGCCTGCCGCCAGCAGATGAAGTCCATCGGCATCTATCAGTCGAGGACCGGGAGCGCGCATGACGGCCTGCATCAGCCCCTGTCCCCATGCGCCCTGCCCCAGCCCCGGGCCGATCAGCACGGCAGTGGCCCTGTCGATCAGCGATTCGATATCCAGACCGTTGCGGGCCTCATGGACCATCATTTCCGGACAGCGCGTCAGCGCCGGCGGAATATGCACACTCGCGGTGGCCAGACTCACCAGGCCGGCACCCAGACGTGCCGCGGTTTCGGCACTCATGATGGTCGAGCCACCAAACCCGGGTTGACCGCCCACCACCAGCAGATGACCACAGTCGCCCTTGTGGGTGGTGGGTCGACGTCTGGGCAGCGTGATTTGAAGCCGCTCGGGCACCAGTAGCTCGCCGGTATGGTCACTGTCTGACAGCGTTGCCTCGGAGACACTCAACGGTGCAAGTACAATCTCACCGGTGACATCGGGGGCCTGACCGGTATAAAGACCGAACTTGCGTGCGATAAACGTCACCGTCAGATCTGCCTCGACCGTCTCGCCCAGCAGCGCCCCCGTATCGGCATTCAGTCCGGAAGGGATATCCAGCGCCATCACCGGCTGTGGTGCGGCGTTGATACAAGCGATGGCGCTATCAAACGGCGGGCGTATTTCACCGCGGGTACCGGTGCCCAGCAGCGCATCAATGATCACGTCGGTTTCAAACGGGATCTCGAACCCTGAGTGCCAGTCGTCGATGGTCACACCGCTTTCGCGGGCAAGATGCACCGCGCAAGCCGCCTCCCCCTGCAACTCGTGGGGCGCACGCAGCGCCAACACCTGCACCGTCAGCCCCTTTTGATACGCCAGCGCCGCGATCACATACCCGTCTCCGGCGTTGTTGCCGCTGCCGCAAAGAATGCACAGACGCCGGGTTTCGGGCCAGCGCTTGAGAAGCTCATCAAGGGCCGCCTGGCCGGCCTGCATCATCAGGGTAAAGCCCGGCACCCCCTGTGCGACGGTGCGTTGATCCAGTGCCTGTACCTGTTGGGCGCTGTAGAGTCTTGCGTTCACCGCCATGACGTTCTCCTTCCTGACCATCCATGTCATTGATGGCGGCCTTATCGAGCCGGCCATCTGAATATATTGTCTACTGCGGGCATACCGGCAGTGTTGTGACCCTGTTGCCGCGGGCAGGTTCCGATCGTGAGCATGCGCTCATGCGACAGGTCGCGCCTTTGGCCGGAGGCGTCTGCACTGTCATACTGTCGCTTTCATTAAACGGGCTGCCGCTCATGCCCTGTCACACCGAGCCTCGAGGCTCGAATGCCATGATCCCTGCTTCTTCAGATACTGTTTCTTCAGATACCGCGGCTTCAAACACTGCGGCTTCAAATACTGCCCGACCCGATGATGCCGGGCCGCCAGCGTCTGATGCCTGCCGGGCGCTCGACCCTGCCGAAATGGCAGAGAAGCTGAAGCTCTGGGCACGCGAGCTGGGCTTTCAGCAGCTGGGCATCACCGATACCGACCTTGATGCCCACGAAGCCTGGCTCAATCGATGGCTGGAGGCGGGCTATCACGGCGAGATGGATTACATGGCGCGCCACGGGACCAAACGGACCCGTCCGGCCGAACTGGAGCCCGGCACGCTGCGCATCATCAGTGTGCGCATGGATTACCTGCCACCCGAGGTCGAAACCACCCGTGTGCTGGCTCAGCCCGAGCGTGCCTACGTGGCACGTTACGCGCTGGGGCGTGACTATCACAAGCTGATCCGCAAGCGCCTGACCCAGCTGGCGCAAAAGCTGCAAAAGGAGATTGGGACGTTCGGATTTCGTGCCTTCGTGGACTCCGCACCGGTCATGGAGCGCGCGCTGGCTCAGAAGGCGGGCATCGGCTGGTTTGGCAAGAATGCGATGATTCTCAACCCGAAGGCCGGATCACTGTTCTTTCTTGGCGAGCTTTATACCGACCTGCCCCTGCCCGTGGATGAGCCCTTTGAAGGCGATCACTGTGGCAAGTGTACGCGCTGTCAGACCTGGTGCCCTACCGGCGCCATCGTGGATGACAAGGTGATCGATGCAAGACGCTGCATCTCCTATCTCACCATCGAAAAGCACGGTGCCATCCCGCTGGAGTATCGCCATGCCATGGGCAATCGCGTCTTCGGCTGCGACGACTGCCAGCTTGTCTGTCCCTTCACGCGATTCACACGCGCCACCCGGGAGAAGGATTTTGCGCCTCGCCACGCGCTGGATCGTACCCGGCTGGTCGATCTTTTCAACTGGAGCGAGCCCGAGTTTCTCGAGCATACTCAGGGCAGTGCCATTCGACGACTGGGCTATGAACGCTGGCTGCGCAACCTGGCCGTGGGGCTTGGCAACGCCCCCTTCAGCGAGGAGATTGTCTCGGCGCTCAAGGCGCGTCTGGCCTGGCCCAGCGACATGGTCCGCGAGCACGTGCGCTGGGCGCTGTCACAGCAGGCTCAAAAGCGCGACGCCACTCGGGAAGCGGCGTCAGCACCACTGATCGAGGCCGGCTTCAAGGACATCATCGCCCGCCAGCCGGCCTGATAGGGAAAGCCGGGAATCGAAACAGGCCTACAGCGCCAGCAGATTGGCGCGGTAGTAGCGCAGCTCCTCGATGGAATCACGAATGTCATCAAGCGCCAGGTGCGTGCCCTTTTTGCTGATCCCGGACAGGATTGATGGCTTCCAGCGACGTGCCAGCTCCTTGAGCGTCGAGACATCCAGATTGCGATAGTGAAAGAAGGCTTCCAGCGCCTGCATTTCGTGCTGCATGAAGCGTCGATCCTGATGGACGCTGTTGCCGCACATCGGTGAGGCGCCCTTCTCGATGTGCTGTTCCAGAAAGCGCAGCGTCGCCTGCTCGGCGTCCTGTGTAGAGACGCCGCTTTGACGTACCCGCTCGGTAAGGCCCGTATTGCCGTGTGTGCGGGTGTTCCAGTCATCCATCAGCGCGAGCTGCTCATCGCTTTGATGAATGGCCATGACCGGGCCTTCGGCGATCACGTTAAGCTGGCTGTCGGTCACGATGGTGGCGATCTCGATAATACGATCCCGCGCCGGATCCAGACCGGTCATTTCGAGATCGATCCAGATCAGACGTTCGTTTTGAGTACTCATGACACTTTCCGGATAGACTTGAAGGGAGATTCCTCCCGATACCCCTGATGGGCCGGGATGAAACACGAATGCCCTAAAGCGTACAATTGCGCGACGCTTTCCACCAGCCGGGATCGGTACCGGCGTGCAAGCCCACGATCGCCCAGGAGTTTCATGAGTCAACGCAAGCTATCCCGCCAGCAGCGCTGGCGTGTCGAGAAGGTCCAGGCCGAGCGGGTCAAACGCGCCGAAAAGCGCGAGCAGACCGACCAGCGCCAGCTGGCCGAGGGAGAATACGGCCCCGAACAGCTGGGACGGGTGGTGGCGCACTTTGGCCGCAACATGGAGGTGGAAGGCACCGACGGCGTGCGCCACCTGTGTCATCTGCGCGCCAATCTCGACACGCTGGTGACCGGTGATCGGGTCAGCTGGCGCGAGGCAAGCGATGGCAGCGGCGTGGTCGAGGCACGCCTTGAGCGTTATTCGACGCTGGAGCGCCCGGATGCTCGTGGACGGCTCAAGAGCGTGGCGGCCAACATTGACCGCATCATGATCGTCTTTGCCGTGGAACCCGAGCCGCATCCGTTTCTGATCGACCGCTATCTGGTAGCGGCTGAAGCCACCGGAATCGCGCCGGCACTGGTCCTCAACAAGATGGATCTGCTCGATGAACATCATGCGCTGCACGCGCTGGCCAGTCGTTATCGCACACTGGGGTATCCGGTCATTGGCGCCTCGACCAGGCGTGACGGCGGCCTCGAGGATCTGATTGCGGCCATGGATGACACCACCGCCGTCTTCGTCGGCCAGAGCGGTGTGGGCAAGTCCTCCCTGATTGATGCCCTACTACCCGATGAATCGCTGGCCGTGGGTGAGCTTTCCGTGGATAGCCGCAAGGGTCGCCACACCACCACCACCGCACGGCTTTATCATTTCAGCCAGGGCAGCGGTGCCCTGATCGACTCCCCCGGCATCCGTGAGTTCGGTCTGGGCCATCTCGACGAGCAGCAGATTGAAAACGGCTTTATCGAGTTTCGTCCGTACCTGGGGCACTGCCGCTTTCGCGACTGCCGCCATCGCCTTGAGCCCGGCTGCGCCATTCTGACTGCGGCGGAAAACGGCGAGATTCTTCCCGAGCGACTGGAAAGCTTCCGCCGCATCGTGCACGAACTCAATGCCCCGCCGCGATAGTCTCTCGCCCGCCCCGTGACGCCTCATCATCGACAATACAAAAGGGGCCGCCCGAAGGCGGCCCCTGAGTCATCCCCCACACCGAGCAGTGCCTACTCCTGAAACAGCAGTAGCAGTGACAGCGCGGCCAGAATCCACATGGTCGGGTGAATCTCGTGACGCTTGCCCACACCCGCCTTGACCACCACAAACGCCAGAAACCCAAACACCACACCGTGCGTGATCGAGTAGGTCAGCGGAATCAGAATCATGGCGATAAAGGCCGGAATGGCGTCATCAAACTCATACCAGTTGATGTGACGAATCGGGTCGAGCATGAACACGCCCACCATGATCAGCGCCGGTGCCGTGGCAATCGAGGGCACCAGTGACAAAAGCGGCGACAAAAAGAGAAACGGCAGAAAAAGCAGCGCCGCCGTCACCGCCACAAGTCCCGAGCGCCCGCCCTGACTGATGCCCGCAGCTGATTCGACGTAAGCGTTGGCCGGGCTGGTGCCCAGCGGGGCCGAAATGATGGCCGACATGGCATCGACCATCATGGACTGGCGAATGTTGCGCGGCTCGCCGTTGCGATCGAGCAGCTTGCCGGCCTGACACACGCCCATGAAGGTCGATAGCGCATCAAAAAACGTGGTGAACAGCACCACGAAAATGAACGGCCAGTAGGCAATATTGAGCGCCCCGATCAGATCCAGCTGCCCCATGGCGCTGAAATCCGGCAGGGCAAAAATGCCGTTGAAATTGACCAGCGTCGCGCTGCCCGTGGGAGAAAAGGCGCTGGCATCGCCCCAGAGCCGGCCGATGGCCGTAGCCATCAGGGTGGTGGTCACGATGCCGATGATCAGCGCCCCCGGCATGTTGCGCGCCACCAGAACGGCCGTGATGGCAAGACCGATCAGAAAGGTCACCAGCGTCGGCGTCATCTCGCCCAGCCCCACGACAGTGGCCGGATTGCTGACCAGAAAACCCGCGTTGACCAGGCCAATGACCGTGATGAAAAGCCCGATGCCACAGGAAATGGCATAGCGCAGCTGCGCCGGGATCGCATCGATGATATAGCGGCGCACGTTAAGCACCGCCAATACGGCAAAGAGAATCCCGGCCCAGAAGATACAGCCCAGCGCTGTCTGCCAGGGGATACCCGCCCCCACGACCATGGTGTAGGTAAACAGCGCATTGATGCCCATGCCCGGCGCCACCAGAATCGGGTTGCGCGCGTAAAGCCCCATCATGAGGCTGCCAAAAAAGCTGACCAGTACGGTTGCGGTCAGGGCACCGCCAAAGGGAATTCCTGCCGCATTCATGATGGTCGGGTTGACCACGATGATGTACATGGCCGCCAGAAAGGTGGCGATGCCGGCCAGAATATCGCGACGCACGCTGCTGCCCTGGCTTGTTATTTTAAAATACGATTCGAGCACACTGACTCTCCACTTGCACTGTTGTCTGTCCTGATACCTGATTGAATGTCGACCTGTCCCTGCCGGTGGTGTCGTTGAAACACCGCTGTCCCTGAATACCGGCACTGCCACCGTTCGCGAGCGGCCATCGAGTGTGCAATGCTTGACGCCATGTTAACCCGCTCGCGTCACCAAAAGGAGAGTGAGGATGTCACAGGATGCACCAGGGTTTCCCCGAATCATCGAGCCACAGGCGCTGTCAGAGCATTTAGCGGCTCCCGATCTTCTGATCATCGATGTCCCGGCCAACGCCAAGAGCTATCATGACGGCCATGTTCCGGGCGCGATTTTTCTCGACTACCGTCGTCTGTTGTCGGGTCAGTCGCCGGTCGCCAACGAGGTACCGGATGACACCGCCCTCTCGACGCTCTTTTCCGAGCTTGGCCTGACGCCGCAGACCCATGTGATCCTTTATGACGACGAGGGAGGCGGCTGGGCCGGTCGGCTGGCCTGGACACTCACCCTGCTGGGTCATGATCGGTGGTCCTATCTCAACGGCGGCATTCATGCCTGGCGCGCGGAGGGTCTGCCCGAATCCCGCGACCCGGCGACCCCAGCGCCCACGCGCTATCAGGCCCAGATTCAACGCCCGGAGCTGATGATACGCCGCGAGGAGCTCATCGAGCGCCTTGACGACCCTGACCTTGTCATCTGGGATGCGCGCAGTCCCGAAGAGTATGACGGTATCAAGGGCAACAATCAG
Organism: Kushneria sp. Sum13; assembly: GCF_052692355.1. Classification (NCBI taxonomy): domain Bacteria; kingdom Pseudomonadati; phylum Pseudomonadota; class Gammaproteobacteria; order Oceanospirillales; family Halomonadaceae; genus Kushneria; species Kushneria sp. Sum13. The sequence goes on along the minus strand of NZ_CP199847.1, from coordinate 1,048,521 downwards.
CGTCGGGGCCACATGCCCGGCGCGGTCAATCTCGAATGGACCGAGACCATGGACAGGGATCGTCACCTGCGCCTGCGCGATCTGTCGGAACTGGTAACTGAACTTGCCATCATTGGGATCGATGCCGAAGGGGAGATTGCCACCCACTGTCAGAGCCATCATCGCAGCGGACTGACCTGGATGATCGGTTACCTGCTGGGCTACAACATTCGCGCCTACCCCGGCTCATGGCAGGAATGGGGCAACCGCGACGATACCCCCATCGAAAACTGACCACCCGCCCCTGCCGGCGCAAGGCTTGAGCGCCCGGCTGGGGTATGTAACATTGCCTTCACTCACTACTGTTTCCAGGTGCCTCTTTTGAATCGTGATCGTCTGTTTGCCCTGCTGCAATATCCGCTGCCTCAGCACGCCATCTCCCGACTGGCAGGACAGCTTGCCGATGCGCGCACACCATGGATCAGGGATACGTTCATTCAGCGTTTTGCCCGCCATTACAACGTCGACATGAGCGAGGCCCTCAATCCCGACCTGAACAGTTATCACAGCTTCAACGATTTCTTTACCCGACCGCTACGCCCCGACGCCCGCCCCATCGACTCAGGCATTGTCTCCCCGGCCGATGGCGTGCTCTCCCAGTTCGGGCGCATCGATCACGGCACGCTCATGCAGGCCAAGGGCCACGCCTACTCGCTGACCGCCCTGCTCGGTGGCGATGAAGCGGCGGCCTCCGATCTGCGTGAAGGCAGTTTTGCGACCGTCTATCTCTCGCCGCGGGATTATCACCGGGTGCACATGCCCCTTGAAGGGCGCCTGATTCGAACCATCTACGTGCCCGGCCGGCTCTTCTCGGTCAACCAGGCCACCGCTCGCGAAGTGCCCGGGCTTTTTGCTCGCAACGAGCGATTGGTATGCCTGTTCGAGACCGAGCTGGGGCCGATGGCGCTGGTGCTGGTGGGCGCAATGATTGTCGCGGGCATCGAGACCGTCTGGTCGGGTCAGGTCACCCCGCTGTCACGCCAACCGCACAGCAATGACTGGGCCAAAGGTGATGTCACGCTTGGCAAGGGCGACGAAATGGGCCGTTTTCATCTCGGCTCCTCCGTGGTCATGTGTCTGCCGAAGGCCTACACCTTCAATGAGACGCTCACTCCCGGCATGAAGATTCGTCTGGGTCAGCAGCTGGCGCCCGACCCAGACATCCCGGCGGATACGCTGACGCCGGAAGAACTGGCCTGAGTCTCGTCCCTGTGACAGGGCGGCCCGAGCGGCACTTCAGCCGGTGCCGCCCGAAAAGATGGCTTCTGAAAGGAATACGACATGACACAATTTACGCTGCTGGCCTGGGACTACACCGATGAGGGCGCACTCGAGCGCCGCATGGGCTGTCGAGAGAAGCATCTGGAGGATCTTCGCGAGCTTGCCCGGCAGGGGCATTTCATCAGTGGCGGCGTCATCCTGAATGATGACGGCAAAATGATTGGCTCCAATGTCCACTGCCGGTTTGAAAGCCGGGAAGCGCTGGAGGCCTGGCTCGAGACGGAGGTCTACGTCACCGAGAAGGTCTGGGAGCATATCGATGTTCGCGAGATCAAACTGTTCGACCCGAACGCCTGACCCCGATACCTGAAACGCCCCGTAGCGGGATGACGACGGGGCGTTTCAAATCATCATGTGATGCCGACCGAATCAGCAGCGTGCGGTGCCAAAGGCCATGGCACTGTCGATATGTTCAAGCCCCAGCGCCAGCATGATCAGTCGATCAACACCCAGCGCCACACCACAGCCCTGCGGCATACCGGCGCGCAGTGCCGAGATCAGACATTGATCGGCGTCCACGGGCGATTTGCCCAGCCTGGCGCGCACCTGGTTGTCCGCTTCAAAGCGCGCCTGCTGCTCATCGGCGTCGGTCAGTTCATCAAAGCCGTTGGCAAGCTCGATGCCCTCCAGGTAGACCTCAAAGCGGGCGGCTATCAGCGCCCCGTCGCTGTCGGTGCGCCGGCGTGCCAGTGCCGCCTGTGATGCCGGATAATCAACGACCACGTCAAGACCGTCACGCCCAAGACAGGGCTCGATGACCAGCGACATCAGAAGGTCACAGCAGTCATCGCGTGACCAATCGGCTGTCTCCGCGCCGGCATAACGCGCGGCCTGATGGCGCAGTTTGTCCAGCGTGTCAGCGCTTTCCAGCAGTGGGTCTACCGACAGATGCGTCATGAAAAGCTCGCGATAGGCACGCAGACGAACCGCGGGGAGCGTTCTGTCCAGCACGGTCTCTATCAACGCCGCCACTTCCTGAATCAGTGCCTCGAGTGTGAACCCGGGGCGATACCATTCCAGCATGGTAAATTCGATGTTGTGGCGCCGGCCCATCTCGCCATTACGAAAGGCGCGCGCGAGCTGAAAGATGGGACCGCTCCCCGCCGCCAGCAGGCGCTTCATGTGATATTCCGGCGACGTCTGTAGCCAGAGCCGCTCGTCACCGTTTATCGTGCGAGCCTTCAGCGAAAGCGAATCCAAATGCACGTCACTGCTGCCGGCATGGCCCAGCACCGGGGTATCCACTTCCAGTACGTCACGCGCGTCAAAAAAATCGCGGATGCGGCGCATTAGACCTGCGCGCACGCGCAATACTTCCAAGGTGGCGCCGGGGCGCCAGTCATCAGCACTCATGGCAGGTTATCCATCGATCAGGGAAGACCAAACGCAAGCGCCGGGCCACAGGGCCCGGCGCTTGCCATACTTCAGGACACGCCTTATGCGCGGCTGACGTACTCACCGCTGCGGGTATCAATCTTGAGCGTTTCGCCCTGATTGATGAACAGCGGGACGCGAACCGTAGCACCGGTCGACAGGGTCGCTGGCTTGGAACCGCCCTGAGCCGTGTCGCCCTTGAGACCCGGATCGGTTTCGACCACTTCGAGTTCAATGAAGTTGGGCGGGCTCACCGAGATGGGGTTGTCGTTCCAGAGTGTGAGGGTATAGACCACCTGCTCCTTGAGCCACTTGGCGGTATCACCCACGGCCTTCTTGTCGGCAGCGAACTGCTCGAAGGAGCCGTCGGTTCTCATGAAGTGCCACATATCGCCATCGTTGTAGAGATACTCCATGTCGATGTCGAGCACATCGGCGCCCTCAAGAGACTCGCCGGACTTGAAGGTGCGCTCCCAGGTGCGACCGGTCATGAGATTGCGCAGCTTGACGCGGTTGAAGGCCTGACCCTTGCCGGGTTTGACGAGCTCGTTTTCGACGATGTTGCAGGGATCGCCGTCGAGCATCACTTTCAGACCGCCCTTGAATTCGTTGGTAGAATAGCTTGCCATAACGCCTCGTTGTGTTCGCAGCCGCTCATATGTCGGGACTGCGGGGACAGTGAATCACCAGAAGGCTCCAACGCCTCGGCCATCAGGGTCGATCGACGTTGAAGCATTACAATGTATGCGATGATAACGCGAACCATGCAGCCTGTGCAGACTATCTCTTTATCCGCCGCTGGCAATGACAGCACGCCCGAGCAGAGCTGGCAGTCACAGCTTTCCGGCGCCCTGCGCGACCCAAAGGCCCTGCTGGCCGCCGTCGGCCTCGACGAGCGCTGGCTGCCGGGCGCTGAAGGTGGCCATCACGCCTTTGAGGTGCGGGTGCCACAGGCCTACCTGTCACGCATTCAGAAGGGTAACCCGAACGATCCGCTACTGCGCCAGGTGCTGCCGCTGGAAAGCGAGATGCACACGGTCGCAGGCTACGTGACCGACCCGCTGGAAGAGGCGGATCATACGCCGGTGGCCGGGCTGATTCACAAATATGCCGCGCGCGTCCTGATGATTACCAGCGGTGCGTGCGCCATCAACTGCCGCTACTGCTTCAGGCGCCACTTTCCCTACGAGGATCACGCCGCTTCCCGCGCGCAGTGGGGCAAAACGCTGGACTACCTGCGCCATGATGATTCACTGATCGAGGCCATTCTCTCCGGCGGGGACCCGCTGGTCTCAAGCGATGCCCGGCTTTCCTGGCTGGTCGGTGAGCTTGATGCCATCCCGCATCTCAAGCGGCTTCGGCTGCATACGCGGCTGCCGGTGGTCATCCCGGACAGGGTCGATGACGCCATGCTTGAGTGGCTCGGCGCCACACGTCTTCAAAAGGTCATCGTGCTACACATCAATCATGCCAATGAGATCGATGACAGCGTCATGAAAGCCTGTGAGCGGCTGAAAGGCGTGGGGGTGACACTGCTCAATCAAAGCGTGCTGTTACGCGGGGTCAACGACAATACCGAGATACTTGCAGCCCTTTCCGAGCGCCTTTTTGAAGCCGGCATACTGCCCTACTACCTTCACGTGCTGGACCCCGTGGCCGGTGCTGCACACTTCGATGTGCCGGACCACGAAGCCCGGCAGCTTCATGAGGCACTTCGAGACCGGCTGCCGGGCTTTCTGGTGCCGAGACTGGTGCGCGAGATACCGGGTGAACAGGCCAAGTCGCCGATTGAGGCCTGGCCTGTTACACCGTCATCGCTCTAACAGCCCTCGCTGTCATCGGGGCCCATCAGTCGCCGGGCCCTTTCTCCCACAGCGCCACCAGTGACTCCGGTGCCCGACGCTCGGGCACATGCAGGGTGATCACTTCATTATCGCTGCCTACCGGCATGATGATGATGCGAAAATAGCGCTGGTCACCCTGCCCGGCCTGATCGCCGGGGCACTTTAGCTGCTCGGCCTCATCCAGAAGCTTGCAGACCCTTTTACGCTGTGACAGCGAGCATTCATGAAAGGCGATCTCGCGAGGACGGGCCAGCGCTGGCATGTAGGCCACGCCGCCCTCTCGCGCCAGGCGAACGCGCGCGCGCTCGCCCAGAGAGTGTTGATAACTCATACCTCGACTCCCACACCCTGCCAACCGCCACGTACGGCCTCGCGCACCTCACCGCCTTCAAACAGTCGCTCGGAGTTGTCCAGCGTCAGGCGGGCAAAGTCCACGAACTCGGCATCGTTGGCCAGCCGGTCGTCGGTGAGTGTGGCGTACCAGACCTTGCCGGCACGTTCCCAGCTGTGGCCACCCAGTGCCATGGCCGTCAAATAAAAGGCGCGATTGGGAATGCCGGAATTGATGTGAACGCCGCCGTTGTCCTCGTTGGTTTCCACGAAATCACGCATGTGTGCCGGCTGAGGATCACGACCCAACAGTGGATCATCATAGGCCGTGCCGGGCTGTGACATCGAGCGAAGCCCGGTACCGTTAATGTTGGGCGCCAAAAGGTCCCGGCCGATTGACCAGTCGGCCTCTTCCACGGTCTGGTTGGCATCATACTGGGCCACCATGACGCCAAAGACATCCGAGACGGACTCGTTCAGGGCACCCGGCTGGTTGTAGTACACCAGCCCCGCTTCGCGCTCGGTAATGCCGTGGGCAAGCTCATGGGCAACGACATCAAGTGCTCTTGTGAAGGAAAGAAAAATCTCGCCATCCCCATCTCCAAAGACCATCTGATAGCCGTTCCAGAAGGCATTCTGGTAATCCTCGCCGTAATGCACGGTCCCCAGTAATGCACCGCCCTCATCATCGATGGCATTACGACCAAGGACTTCCCAGAAAAACCGATAGGTGGCCCCCAGATCCTTGTAGGCCTCATCCACGGCTTCGTCGCCGGTGCTGCGCTGGCCTTCGCGGCGCACCTGGCGCCCCGGCAACTCCATGGTATTGCCGGCATCAAAAATGTAGCGCAGGGGCTCACCCTTGGCACCGCGGCGGGCATCAGTGGGCGACGTGTGACGCTCGGTACGGGCTCTGAAGCGGGAATCAAGCGTCAGGGTGTTCAACGCGCAGCGGCGATGACGATCGTTACCATGCTCGATCAGGTAGTTGAGTAGATGAGGAGGAATGACCCCGTAAGGGTTGTTACGCGTCGCCTTCATGTTGACTCTCCGACTGTCTGACTGCCCGCCACAATGACAGCACAACACTGTTATGTGACCGTCACTGTCTGTAATGAAATCCTTTCATTGATAAGCCTAGTCGATCATGGGCGAGGGACTCTTTTAAGTGTGATGAATCGTCACACCGACTTTTGTCTAACCCCGCCCGGCGACCCAAATCTGTCCGAAAGCGTTACGGCTGACGCAGGGCTTCCAGCACGCTACTGCTGGGGAAGCCGTCCGGCGTCCTGCCAGCGCTGCGCTGCCATGCCCGCAGCCCTTCACGAGTGTTGGGGCCCATGATGCCGTCCGGCGTACCGGTGCCAAAGCCCTTCTGATTCAAAAGCCCCTGCAGTTCTTTGGTCTGCGAACGAGTCAACGGTTTCAGACCGCGCGGCCAGTTGCCCTGTACACCGGGGCCGCCCTCGATGCGCTGTGACAGCAGCGCCACAGCGAGTGCGTAACTGGTGGCATTGTTGTAACGCATGATGACGCGAAAGTTGGGGCCGACCAGAAAGGCAGGACCCTGCGCACCTGCCGGGGCAATGATGGAGCCCTGGTCGAATGCCGGCAGGGACTGCCCCTGAATCGGGCGCACGCCCTGTGTCTGCCAGGCCGAGGTGGGCTGACGCGTGGAAAGTTCGGTGCGGGTGTAATCAAAGCCTTCCGGCAGGGTCACTTCCACGCCCCACGGCTGGCCGGGCTGCCAACCATTTTTGGCCAGGTAGTGGGCGGTTGATGCCATCACGTCAGGAATGCTGCCCCAGATATCGCGCCGGCCGTCGTTGTCGCCATCCACGGCGTAGGCCAGAAAGCTGGTGGGGATGAACTGGGTATGCCCCATCGCCCCGGCCCAGGACCCCAGCATGTGGTCGCGGTCGATATCGCCTTCCTGAATGATGCGCAGGGCCGCGATCAGCTGCTCCTGGGCAAAGGCATGACGACGCCCTTCGTAGCCCAGCGTGGCAAAGGCATCGATGGTCGAAAAACTGCCGAAGTTGCTGCCATAGTTGCTTTCAATGCCCCAGATGGCCGTGATAACCGAACCAGGCACGCCATAGCTCGCCTGCGCCTGATCGGCGGCACTGCGGTGCTCGGCCAGCTTCTGACGGCCATTATCGACCCGAGTCGAAGACACGGCACTGTCAAGATACTCCCAGATGGCCCGGGTAAACTCCGGCTGCGAGCGGTCCAGCTCGATAATGCGCGGCTGATAGCGCACCTCTGCCAGCGCCTCGTCCAGTGTGGCAGGCGTAATGCCCTGCCCCTGCGCCGTTTGCCGGAATTCGCTGACCCACTGGTCAAACGACTCCCGCTCGGCAGGTGTCTGATCGTCACGGTCGGCGGTCGGCGTTTCGGCAGCCTTGATGGCATTTTGGGCCTCGTTTTTTTCCGTCTCCTGCGTTGTGGCCCGCGGCGTCGATGAAGACGTCTGTGAAGATGCCTGCGAAGACGGTGAGGCGCCGGCCTGACAGCCCTGCATGACGCCGCTGCTCAGTAACAGCGTCATCATCAGCATGCGCGCGCGCGTCACCGACATGCCGGCGACTCGATGTGACGATCCCTTTCTCTGAACTCGTGATGGCATTACCGCTTTCCTGTCTGATGAGCTGAACTATCATGGCTGATAATGCCTGATATTGACCACTCTCGGGCGCATGCACTGGCAGGTATTTCAGCATCGCTTCATGGACAGCCCTAAAGGCCCCACTCACGGATGACAGGACAACGGCATGAGCAAGTCAAAGGCGGCCCTGACCGGCCAGCCACACCAGGAGGATGGTGACAAGCCGGACTGTCGAGCGCACCCGGAACATTACCGGGTAGGCCGCGGCGAACAGGGCGTGCTCACCGTGGAACCCTACAAGGGAGAGCTGCTGCCGCACTGGCGCTTCAAGACCCGGGAGGATGCCCGCGCCTCCTCACAAAAGCTTCTGGAAATGTTTGAAGACTACCGTTCGCGCGATGATTTTGTCGGCATGGACATGGCGCGCAAGTTTATTCAGATGGGACATACCCGCGCCCGGCGCTATGCCAACTATCCAGGGGGGCGCAAATACGATAAAAGTGGCGAGATTCGCGAGCGCCAGATCGATGAGGAAAAAGCCGAGTCCGCGGCCATCTTTGAAAAGGTCTGGATACAGGTGCGCGAAGACGACGACTATCTGAAACGCAAAAAGGCCCATCAGCGCGCTTATGGTTGAAAAACCATGGCTGAAAGGCCTTCATGACGGAACATCGACATGCCGACACTGCTTTTCCATCATCCCCGCGACCTCGGTGATGACACGCTCGAGCCCCTCGTGGATGCCCTGCACCACTGCGCTCTGGACTCCGGGCTTTTTGAAGCGCGCGCGATCAAGGTCGCCACGCTGCCCTTGTCCCACCCCCGTCAGGCCGGCGAGAAAAAGCCCTTTGCCATGCTGCAGGTGCGCCTGTTTGCCGGACGAACGCAGGCGCAGCGTCTGGCATTGTCCAATGCGCTGCTGGTCACTCTCAACGAACACCTGGCCGAGCGCATGAGCGCCACTGTCGAAATGGTGGAAACCGACAGCGCCACCTTCTCGCGTTGACGCCTCACCAGGGCGTCATGGCGCTGTCATGACGCCCGACACTCCCTTCAAGCGTGCCCAGCTGTACCAGATCTGTCCCTTCAAGCACCTGATTCATGCTGCTGTTACGGGTCATTTCGCGCACGACCCGCACCCGCCACGGCTGTCCTCTGGCATCGAGGCGCATGACCCAGGCCTGGAACCCGCTGGAAAACGATACCAGCGAGCCGATCGGCGTAAACCCGTAGCGTTTGACGTAGCGATTAACGCTGGCGGCATCAAACTGGCTGCCGGCGTTGAAAATGTGACGATAGATGTCCAGCGACAGCCATGCAGGACGATCGGAGCGCACTCTGCCCATGGCATCCACGGCATCCACCACGGCGGCCATGCGCGCCAGACGATTCAGTGAATGCCCTCCCAGGGCACGGGGGTAGCCGCTGCCGTCGAGTCGCTCATTGATGCTGAGCAGCACGTCACGACGCATGTCGGAGGAGAGCCCGTCTCGCTCGATGCGAAAGCGCAGCAGTTCCACGTGGGCATGCAGATGCGACAGCATCGAAGCCTCCATGCTGCCCTGATGCAGGCGCACGTTTTCGGGCAACAGTATCTTGCCAAAGTCATGTACCAGCGCACAGGCCATCATCTGCACGACCTGTTCCGTGGTGCGATCGCCACTTTCCAGATCGGCCAATCGCGCGGCAACAGACATGCCGTGGCATACCAGTGGCGTGGAATGTGGCTCGACGCAGGCCAGCGCATACAAAAGCGCCTGACGATCTTCCTGCAGCAGCGACAGCAGCATGCGCGCCTGCTCACACAGCACCGACGTTTCCAGACTCATGCCGGCCTGCAGATTTATCAGCTGAACGCCCAGCGCACGGGCAATGTTTTTGACGTTATCAAACAGGGGCAGTACTGCCAGCGCTTCTTCCTGAGGGGTGGCAATCGCCTCCATCTCAAGGGCGGCACTGCCTTCATTAAAAAGCCTCGAAGGCGCCACCGACCGTTCAACCGGAGCATCCAGCCGCACGGCTTCACGCTCGATTTCGCGCACGTAAAACCATACCTTGCGTTCAAAATCGGCCAGACTGGCATCAAACACCACCCCGACCAGCACATCATTGCTGTCATCGCTGCAGCGCATGTGTCGCACACAGCCGGCGGCGTCAAAGGCTTCGGAATTGGGGAAGACCGCCCGTAGCCGATGCAGCGGCATGCCGATCTGAAAATTGATGGCATCGTTGACCGATACCGCAATCAGACAGCCGCCAATGGAGAGATCCACCAGCCGCCCTTCGACCTCGCTGCCGCCACGCTGGGCGGTCATGAGCATATTGACCTTCATGCCGCGCTCAAGCGTGGCCCGAAACAGATTGCGCTGTCGGGTCAGCTTGAGTGATACGGGCAGTGCCGCGCGAAGATCGATCCAGTCACCCTGCCCTCCCATCTTGAGCGGGCGCATCATGGCACTGGTCATCGTCATCGAGGTGTACTGAATATCCAGATAGAAGGGAAGGCGCCGGTCCAGCAGCGTGTTGAGGTCCTCCAGTGCACTGGCCCTTAGAACACACTGGTGCAGGTCACGGTCCAGCAGGGCCAGGCTCACGGGATACTGAACCTCAAGGCCTTCAAAACGAATCGATAATCTGGCGTCACTGCCGATCAAATCGGCGAAGGTTTCGACAATTTGGTCCGGCGCGCCGATGTCCAGATGACGCGCCTTGCTTGTATTAAGATTGGAATCTGGAAACATGAGATTATCCGCCGGGCAGGCTTGATCACCTGAATGCGGGGGATATCGGCATGATGGGGCCTTTCTTGAGCACAGGGCCCGGGGCATGCGCGTTACTGCGGGTACAGCGTACGCGCGTCGTGGCCCAGTAAATACAAGATGGCATCCAGCCCCAGAATGGACAGCGAAAGGCGCGCCTTTTCCCGCACCAGCGGCTTGGCGTGAAAGGCAATACCCAGCCCGGCGGCGGCCAGCATCTTCAGGTCATTGGCGCCATCGCCGACTGCCACGGTCTGCTCGGGGGCGATGCCATGACGCTCGGCAATCTCTTTTAAAAGCTCTGCCTTGCGCTCGGCATCCACGATCGGCAGGTGCACCTCGCCGGTGACCACGCCCGCCTCGATCACCAGCTCGTTGGCATGAACCTCATCAAAACCGAGTCGCCTTTGTAGATAGCGGGCGAAGTAGGTAAAGCCGCCTGACAGAATGGCCGTGCGATAGCCCAGTCGTTTGAGGTTTGTCATCAAACGCTCCAGACCATCCATCAGCTCAAGGCCGTCGGCGACCTCTTCAAGCACCGACTCGCTGAGGCCTTCGAGCATGGCCATGCGTTCACGAAAGCTCTGTTGAAAGTCGATCTCACCGCGCATGGCCCGCTCGGTAATTGCCGCGACCGCCTCAAAAACCCCATGGCGGCGCGCCAGCTCATCGATGACCTCGGCCTTGATCAGGGTCGAATCCATGTCAAAACAGATCAGACGGCGCTGATGGCGCCAGGGACTGTCTTTTTGCAGGGCAATGTCGACGCCCTGCTCGGAGCCGAACCTCAGCAGGGTCTGACGCAGCGTATCGACATCAACGGTCTCACCACGCAGGTGATACTCAAAACAGACGCCTTCGGCAGGCGCGGGCTCGATCAGTGACGATGGTCCGGACAGACGCTGCATCCGCTCGATGACAAGGCCACACTCGCTGACCTTGCGGTCCATCTGCGCCAGCAGATCCGCTGGCAGATGCGTGGCCATGAGCGTCATCACCAGATCAGATGCCTGGCCGTGCGCATGCGTATTCTGATCGAGGTCATGTACCGACAGCACAAGGCCGGTGTCTTCTTCAACCGTCTGCCAGGCCGAATGAAGACGCGACGCCATGGTCGATGACGTCTCATCACACAGGACCAGCGCCTCAAGCACGGTCTGACCCAGCGTGACCCGTTGATCGATGTCCAGCAGCTGAACACCGCACTCGCCCAGCACCTGGCTCAACATTGCCAGCTGATGGGGTCTGACCTGACCGGTGGCACGTACCAGCAGCCTTTGGTTCATGTTGTTCTCTCACACACCATGGAAAAAAAGCCCAGGGCCGGGGGTTGCCCCCTCGGCCCTGCCAATGACGATCGACGGCGTCTGACAACGCTATTCGACGTCCAGGCGATCCACCTTCTGGAACCCCTGCGGGAGTTTCAGACCGCGCTTTCCGGCGCTGCTTGCGTAACCCGCCAGCTCTTCGCCCGCCAGCCGCTTCTTGCGCTTGCCGGCATGCACCATCAGCGCCTGGCCCGGCTCAAGCACGATCCAGTCACGCACGAACTCCTCACGGTTGGCCGCTCGCGCGCCCGTGATATCCATCATGCGTGACCCCTTGCCCTTGCTCATCGCCGGCAGCTCGCTCGCCTCAAAGACCAGCAGCCGCCCTTCATTGGAGACCACGGCCACTTTCTGCGCCTCACCCGAGAGCGCCAGCGGCATCAGCACATCGCATCCCTTTGGAATGCTCACAACCGCCTTGCCGGACTTGCTGCGACCAAGCATCTCTTCCAGTGCCACGCTGAAGGCGTAGCCGCCGTCGCTGCCCAGCAGATAGCGCTGCGTCGGTGCGCCGATCATGGCGGCACGCAGTCTGGAGCCCGCCGCCAGATTGACCCGCCCGGAGACCGGTTCACCCTGGCCACGCGCCGAAGGCAGCTGATGCGCGGCCAGCGTATAGGCCCGCCCGCTGTCTTCGAGCAGCACCAGCGGCTGATTGGTCTTGCCAAGGGCGGCAAAGGCGAAGCTGTCGCCGGACTTGTAGGAAAGACTTTTCGGGTCGATATCATGACCCTTGGCCGCTCGGATCCAGCCTTTCTCGGAGACGACCACGGTAATCGGATCGGCCCCCAGCAGGTCGACCTCGGACAGCGCTCGCGCTTCCTGACGCTCGACCAGCGGGCTGCGACGCTCATCACCATAGGCCTTTGCGTCGGCGCGCAGTTCGCGCTCGATCAGATTGGTCATGGCTTTCTCGCTGCCCAGCAGCTTCTCAAGCTGCTTGCGCTCGCGCTCAAGCTCATCGCGCTCGCCCTTGAGCTTCATCTCCTCAAGCTTTGCCAGATGGCGCAGACGCAGCTCGAGAATGGCATCAGCCTGACGTTCGCTGAGCCCAAAGTGGGCGATCAGGGCAGGCTTTGGCTCATCCTCTTCCCGAATGATGCGAATCACTTCATCAAGATCGAGATAGGCGATCAGCAGGCCCTCAAGAATGTGAAGACGATCCTCGACCTTGCCCAGACGATGTTCCAGCCGCCGGCGCACGGTATTGCGACGAAACGCCAGCCATTCATCGAGCAGACGATCCAGCGCCATGACCTGCGGGCGGCCATCCAGCCCGATCAGGTTCATGTTAACCCGGGTGCTCTTCTCCAGATCGGTGGTGGCAAAGAGATGGTCCATCAGCGCCTGGACATCGACGCGATTGGAGCGCGGCACGATGACCAGCCGCGTAGGCTCTTCATGCGTGGACTCATCGCGCAGGTCCGCCACCATCGGCAGTTTTTTGGCCTGCATCTGTGCAGCCATCTGCTCCAGCACACGCGCGCCGCTGACCTGCCAGGGCAGCGCATTGATGATGATATCGCTGCCATCCTGGTAATAGCGGGCGCGCATGCGCACCGACCCGCGCCCGGTGGTATAGAGCTTTTGCAGATCCGCGCGCGGCGTCACGATCTCGGGCGCAGTCGGGAAATCCGGTGCCGGCAGCAGCTCACACAGGGTGTCGATGCTGCAGTCCGGGTGGCGCAGGCGATGCACGGTGGCCTCGACCACCTCCGTCACGTTATGGGGCGGAATATCGGTGGCCATACCGACCGCAATGCCGGAGCCACCATTGAGCAGCACGTGTGGCAGGCGCGCCGGCAACACCGCCGGCTCGTTCATGGTGCCATCGAAGTTGGGCACCCAGTCCACGGTGCCCTGCCCCAGCTCGGCCAGCAGGACTTCGGAAAAGCGCGTCAGGCGCGATTCGGTATAGCGCATCGCCGCGAACGACTTGGGATCATCGGGGCTGCCCCAGTTGCCCTGGCCGTCCACCAGCGGGTAGCGATAGCTGAAAGGCTGCGCCATCAGCACCATGGCTTCATAGCAGGCGCTGTCGCCGTGGGGGTGAAACTTGCCCAGTACGTCGCCGACGGTACGCGCCGACTTCTTGTACTTGGCATTGGCCGTCAGCGACAGCTCGCGCATGGCATAGACAATGCGGCGCTGTACCGGCTTCAGGCCATCGCCGATATTGGGCAGGGCACGATCCAGAATGACGTACATCGAATAGTCGAGGTACGCCTTTTCGGTGTAGCTTCGAAGCGCCAGGCGCTCGACATCGCCTTCGCGCACGTGAATATCCATGGTCATGTCAGACGTCTACCTCAGCCATATTGCCGTAACGTTCCAGCCAGCCGCGCCGGTCGCCGGCACGCTTTTTGGCCAGCAGCATATCCATCAGCTCCAGGGTGTCATCACCGGCTTCGCGGGTCAGCTGGACCAGTCGACGCGTATCCGGCGCCATGGTCGTCTCGCGAAGCTGCACCGGGCTCATTTCCCCCAGCCCCTTGAAGCGCTGAACGTTGGGTGTGCCCCGACGGCTGGCCAGCTTTTTAAGCACGGATGCCTTCTCGCTTTCATCCAGGGCGTAATGCACTTCCTTGCCCAGGTCGATGCGATACAGCGGCGGCATGGCGACAAAGACATGGCCGGCATCGACCAGTGACGGGAAGTGACGCACAAACAGCGCGCACAACAGCGTGGCGATGTGCAGGCCATCGGAGTCGGCATCGGCCAGAATGCAGATCTTGTGATAGCGCAGGCGCTCCAGATTGTCGCTGCCCGGGTCCATGCCCAGCGCTACAGCGATATCGTGAATCTCCTGCGAGCCTAGCACTTCCTGGGAGTCGACTTCCCAGGTGTTCATGATCTTGCCCTTGAGCGGCAAAATCGCCTGGGTTTCCCGGTTGCGCGCCTGCTTGGCGCTGCCGCCGGCCGAGTCGCCCTCAACCAGAAAGAGCTCACCGGCGGTGGGGTCCTGACTGGAACAGTCCGCCAGCTTGCCGGGCAGGGCGGGGCCCTGAGTGACCTTCTTGCGCGCTACCTTTTTGGAGGAGCGCTGACGGCGCTGAGCGGCGCTGATGACCAGCTCGGCGAGCTGCTCGGCCTGCGCGGTGTGTTCGTTGAGCCACAGCGAGAAGGCGTCCTTCACGACGGCCGACACAAAGCCTGCCACGGCGCGTGAGGAAAGGCGCTCCTTGGTCTGTCCGGCGAACTGCGGCTCGAACATCTTGATCGAGAGCACAAAGGCCACCCGCTCCCACAGGTCCTCGCCCGAGAGCTTGACGTTGCGCGGCAGCAGACTGCGGTAGTCGCAGAACTCTCTGAGCGCATCCAAAAGCCCGGTACGAAACCCGTTGACGTGGGTGCCGCCCAGGGTCGTGGGAATCAGGTTCACGTAGGACTCGACCAGCGCCTCTCCCCCTTCGGGCAGCCACTGAATCGCCCAGTCAACGCTGTGCTCATCGTCTTCAAAAGCGCCGACAAAGGGTGAGGCCGGCAGCGGCTCGAAACCATCGGTCGACTGGGCGAGATAGTCGCGCAGGCCGTCTTCGTAATGCCAGGTACTGACATTACCGCTGCTTTCGATCAGCTTTACCTCAAGACCCGGGCACAGCACGGCCTTGGCGCGCAGCAGGTGCGACAGCCGCGTCACGGACACATTGGGGCTGTCGAAATAGGCCAGTTCCGGCCAGAAGCGTACTGTTGTGCCGGTCGCCTTTTTCGGACAGTCACCGATGACGGCAAGCTCTTCGATCTTCTCGCCGAAGGCAAAGGCGGTGCGGTAGCGCTTGCCGTCCTTGCAGACTTCAACTTCAAGCCGCTCGGAAAGGGCGTTGACCACCGACACCCCCACGCCGTGCAGGCCGCCCGAGAAGCGATAGCTGGACTGGGAAAACTTGCCGCCCGCATGCAGGCGCGTCAGGATCAGCTCGATGCCCGACACCCCATGCTCGGGGTGAATATCAATGGGCATGCCGCGGCCATCATCGACCACTTCAATGGCACCATCGTCACGAAGCTGTACGGTAATCTTTTTTGCGTGACCCGCCAGCGCTTCATCCACGCTGTTGTCCACCACCTCCTGTACGAGGTGATTGGGTCGGGTTGTATCGGTATACATACCGGGGCGCTTTCTTACCGGCTCAAGACCGGAAAGCACCTCGATGGAACTGGCACTGTACTGGGTCATACGTGAAGTCGCGTCAGAAATGAACGAGAAGCGCTCATCGTCAAGCGCCGAAGGGGCTCTCTGGAACAATCAGCGCTGGCGCAACAGACCGGTTTTTCAGGCCGGCCTGTCGGGTCAGGAATACGGCGCTGGCACATTGAAGGCCTACGGTACGGGATTGAAATCTTCCGGCAGCGTCAGGCCGCCATGGGCCAGCACTGTCGTCAATAGTTCAGGATACCGACTCAGGCCGTGATCATCACCTTCATTGATGACAAACCGGCTGCCGTCCAGCATCTCCAGTGCCTGCCGGTAATCGAGGATCTCATCCTCGGTGCCCAGAAGGACCAGAAACCGGTCGGTATTGACCACCTCGGCCTGCTGCTCGCGAAGGGCATCGGCATAGCTTTCATCGATCACGAACATCTCGCCGGTTTCGACGTGTTCGATCTCGCTGCCCATGCGCTCCAGCGCGATCTTCAAGGGATCAACGGCCGGATTGATGAGCACCACGCGCGCCACCTCATGGGTACGGGCCAGCCCCATGGCGAGAAAACCGCCCATGGAACTGCCGATCACCATGGTGCGCCCTTCAAGCGTGCTCATCACCTCCTGTGCCGTCTGCCAGGCAGGGCCTGGATGATGCGACAGGGCCGGGGCAATAAAGCGCGGACGCGGTCGGGCCTGCTCGCAGGCCCGACGGGTCAACTCGGCCTTGGCCGAACCGGGGTGGCTATTGAAACCGTGCAGATAAAGCACGTTGTCGACGGCATTGGCATGATCATTCATGACATCAGCATAACGCAGTTACTGTATAAATAAACAGCCATTTTTAAACGTTGCCGCGCTGACCCAGCACGGTCTCGATCAGATGACGACTGGAATCGTCCAGCTGGTCAGCGCCCTGTCCGCTTTCGAGAATATCGGCCGTTTCATTGGCGATCTTCTTGCCAAGCTCCACGCCCCACTGATCGAACGAATCGATGTCCCAGATGACGCCCTGGACATACACCTTGTGCTCGTAAAGCGCAATCAGGGCACCGAGTGATTCCGGCGACAGCGTGTTGAACAGGAGGGTAGATGACGGCTGGTTGCCGCCGTAGCGCTTGTGGGCCGGAGGCGTCTCGCTGCTCTTGATGGCGTCATCACCCAGCATCAACACACGGGACTGGGCAAAGCAGTTGGCCAGCGACAGGCGATGCTGGCGCTCAAGGCTTTCCCGCACGGTGGCGCTTTCCACGTGATCATAACGCGTGATGGGGGCCACGAAATCACACGCCACCGCTCGCGTGCCCTGGTGCAGCAGCTGATAGAAGGCGTGCTGGCCGTTGGGCCCGATCTCGCCCCAAAGAACCGGACAGGTGTTGTAGTCGACCTTCTCGCCTTCATTGGTCGATGACTTGCCGTTGGATTCCATCTCGAGCTGCTGGAGATAGCCCGGAAGATGCTTGAGACGACCGTCGTAGGGCAATACCGCCAGCGACTGAATATCGAGGAAGTTGGTGTTCCAGATGCCCAGCAGGCCAAACAGCACCGGCAGATTCTCTTCCAGCGGCGCCGAGGCAAAGTGCTCATCCATGGCATGGCCACCGGCCAGCAAACGACGGAAGTTGTCCATGCCCAGACGGATGGCAATGGGCAGACCGATGGCGCTCCAGAAGGAGTAGCGACCGCCGACCCAGTCCCAGAACAGCAGCTGATGGTCGGGCGCGATGCCCCACTCGGTCATCTTCTCGGGCTTGGTGGACACCCCGATAAAGTGATGACGCTTCAGGCGCTCGATGTCGCTGCCGGTCTGCTCGGCAAGCCAGGCCAGCGCCGTGTCGGCATTGGCCGAGGTGTCGATGGTGCCAAACGACTTGGAGGAATAGATGAACAGCGTCTCGTCGGCATCCAGCGTCGGCAGCAGCTCGGCCAGCTGTGAACCGTCGATGGTGGACGCAAAATGCACTTCCAGCGCATTGGGCGCTACAAACGCATCTTCCAGCGCCTTGACGACCATCAGCGGACCCAGGTCGGAACCGCCGACGCCCAGATTGATGACCTGTTTGATGGCATGGCCATTCGCGCCACGCCACTGACCGGCCTGAAGCTTTTCGACCATCTGTTGCATGCGGTCGAGACTGTCATGCACATCGGCCTGAACGTCTTCCCCTTCAACGTGAAACTCGCCGCCCTGCGGCAGACGCAGCGCCGTATGCAGGGCCGGCCGATCTTCGGTCAGGTTGACACGACGACCGGACAGCAGGCGCTCAACGGCGGCTTCCACCCCGGCCTCACGGGCCAGGTTCAGCAGCAGATCCAGGGTCTCCTGACGAATGCGCTGCTTGGAGAAATCAAGCGTAAGTCCGGCAGCCTGACGGGAGAAGGCGTCAAAGCGCCCATCCTGTTCAAACAGGGTGGTCAGGTGCACATCGCGCATGGTATCGCGATGACTTTCCAGCGCTTTCCAGGCCGTGTTTTGACGAATTGACATCCTTGCTCTTCCTCCGTGATAGGTGCAGCTTTCATGCTCAAAGCGTAACATGGTCGGCCATGAAGACCGCCCCTGTTTGATGTTCATTCTGACAGACGGTGCGTCCGACACGCAGCGGGTCTCTATCAGACCACTGTCTGCATGACCGAACAACCTTCTCTCAGAGTCTGATAGATCGTGGGTACCCCGATGACCGACGTCTCCCGACGCGACGCCCTTTTTTCGACACCGCTGGATCAGGTTACCGATTTTTCCTTTGACGAACGCGTGGTCGACTGCTTTCCCGACATGATCCGCCGCTCGGTGCCAGGCTATGCCCAGATCACCAGCATGGCCGGTGTTATCGCTGCACGCCACTTGAGCCCCGGTGCCCACATTCTGGATCTGGGCTGCTCGCTGGGCGCCTCGACCCTGTCCATCTGTCAGCGCCTGGGGCCCGAGGCTTTCACTCTGCAGGCGATCGATCTCTCACAGCCCATGGTCGACAAGGCCCGCGGCCTTCTCGCACAGCAGGCGCCCGAGCATCGCATCGAGGTACTGCAGGGCGATATCCGCGACTGTCCGCTGCCCCGGGCCGGAATGATCATGGTCAATTTTACGTTACAGTTTCTTGACCCGAGCGAGCGTGACCAGGTGATTCAACGCCTGTATGACGCCCTCATGCCCAGCGGGGTGCTGCTGCTGTCGGAAAAGATTCTGGGCGAGCCGGGCCAGGAATCGCTTTTGATCGACCTGCACCATGACTTCAAGCGCGCCAACGGCTATTCGGATCTTGAGATCAGCCAGAAACGTACGGCGCTTGAAGACGTCATGATTCCGGACCGGCTTTCCACCCATCATGAGCGACTGGCCCACACGGGCTTCACGCGCCATGACACCTGGTTTCAGTATCTCAACTTTGCCTCGATACTGGCCTTTAAATAAGTTATCTCCCTTTTATCCTCACCAGCCCGGACCTCTGCATGTCGATTGATGCGCGTCATCTTCCCCTTTATCACGCCTTTCTCGAACAGGGGCTGGAAAGCTGGCTTGCCCGCCTGCCCGAGCAGCTGGCACGCGGTCTGGATCGTCAACGATTCGGCGATCTTCCCGCCTGGGAGCGCGCGGTCAAACGCCTGCCCGCACTGGAAGTGGAACAGGTGCATCTGACGCAGGATACGGTGAGCGTGGAGGCCATCATGGACGCCTCCAGCCGCCGGCAGTGCGACAATCTTTTGAAGATTCTGGCCCCCTGGCGCAAGGGACCCTACCGGGTCGGCGAGATCACCATCGATACCGAATGGCGTTCGGACTGGAAGTGGCAGCGTCTGGCGCCGCACCTGAGTGATCTCAAGGGTCGGCGCGTGCTCGATGTCGGCGGCGGCAACGGCTATCACGGCTGGCGCATGGCCGGGGCCGGGGCTGACTTTGTGCTCGTGATTGACCCGTCACCGCGCTTTTACTGGCAGTTTCATGCCATTCGCCATTTCATGGGGGAAGCCGGGCGCAATGTGCATTTTCTTCCGGTCGGTATCGAGGAAGTGCCTCCGCGGCTGGCCGCCTTTGATACGGTCTTTTCCATGGGCGTGCTCTATCACCGCCCGTCCCCCATCGATCATCTGCGCGAACTGTATGACACGCTGCGCCCGGGCGGTGAGCTGGTGCTTGAAACGCTGGTGGTGGAAGGCGATGAGCATCAGGTACTGGTCCCGGGCGAGCGCTACGCACAGATGCCCAACGTCTGGTTTCTGCCCTCCTCAAAAGCGCTTGTACACTGGCTCGGCCGGGTAGGCTTTCAAAACCCGCGGGTGGTCGATGAAGCCAACACCACGCTGGACGAGCAGCGCGCCACCGAGTGGATGACCTTCCAGTCACTGGCCGATTTTCTCGACCCCGAGGATACGAGCCGTACGATCGAAGGCTACCCGGCGCCGAGACGGGCCGTGGTCATCGCGACAAAACCCTGACACGGCGCTGAAACGCTCGACATTCGATCAGGGCCAGCGACCTGCTGAACGATACGCGTGGTTTTTGCTTGATGGCTTTTTGCAAATGGTTATCATTAGCAAAATAAACCCTGTATCCATCCATCACGCTGCGAGGGTTGCCGCATGCACCAGGCCGACGTTGTGTTTGAAGCGTTTGAGGAAGCACGTCTGCGGGCCCCGCATCTGGAATGTCGCACGCTGGCAGCGCTGCTGGACTGTAGCGAAGGGGACATTCAGGCCTCGCGGCTGGGGCGTGGAGTGCACTCACTGGCCCTGACGCCCTGTGATCTGGTCATGATGCTGCCGCAGCTGGGCCAGGTTCAGATTGTAACCCGAAGCTCGCACGCGGCACTGTCGAGCCGGCTGGAGGGCTGTCACATTCACGCCGATCAGCGCCATGCCAGTCTCTGGAATGATCGGGCACTGACCATGCAGCTTCTGCTGCCCTGCTGGTACTGGGTCAGCCTGTCCCGTGAACGGCCCTCGCCAACGGCTGAGGAAGTGCCCTGCCTGCAGGTGTTCGACCGTTTCGGCCATGTGCTGCACCAGCTGTATGGCCTGACGCCAGAAGCCTCCGGCTGGACCATGCTTGAATACTTCGCCACCCTCAAACGCCCCGGTTTTACCCGCTGCATCGACATTGCCCACGACTGCCCGAAGGCGCATCGTCCGGCACTGCTCGCGTCATGGCGTGCCCTGTGCGGCGCAGAGGATTTCTCGCGGCTGCTGTCGCATCACCGAATGCGACGCGTGGAGGCCAACCGCGCCGTAGCAGGACACTTCAGCACGTCAGTGGCGCCCGAGCGCTTCATCATGGCGCTGGCAGCTGCCTGTCGGCGTACGCAGCCCACCCGGGCCAGTCTGATCCACGCCGGCGGCGCCCATCATCATCGCGCCCGTTTCAAACACTTTCATCAGGGCAGCCGCGACACGCTTCGCCTTGAAAGCGATCACCTGACCCTGTCTCTCGACAGCAGCGCCCTGTATGAGGCCTGGCAGGTTGTGCGGCCCGGTCCCGAAGGGCTTACCACCTCACTGGAAGCGTTCGACGCCAGCGGCGAGATGATGCTCGCCCTCGATCTGGCGGAGTGCCGCTGACCCTTCCGGGCGCCCTTCCAGCGCCAGCAGGTGCGCCTTGCGCGCCAGCCCGCCGGCGTAACCGGTAAGCGCACCGCCACCGGCCAGCACACGATGACAGGGCACGATCATCGAGATCGGATTGCGGCCGACCGCACTGCCCACTGCCCGCGCATGGCCTCGCGACAAACCAAGTGACCGCGCCAGCGCGCCATAGGTGAGAATCTCGCCAAACTCGATGCCTTCCAGACGCTGCCAGACGCGCTGCTGGAAGGGGCTGCCCGGCAGCGACAGCGGCAGCTCAAAGCGCTGTCGAGCCCCCGCGAGATATTCTTCGATCTCCTCGCCGGCCTGACGCATTACCGCTGACGAACTCTGTTTGATCGGCATAAAGGGCCCCTGCGCCGAGCTCGGGAAATGCTTCTGATCATGGAAAAAAACGCCGGTCAGGTACTCCGACTCGACGCGCAGCACGATATCCCCCAGTGCCGAGGGCATCACGGCATATTCCATCATGATGGTGACTCCTCGTTCGACGGCGCCGGCTCGATATCCACCGGCTCCGCCAACGGTAAAATGGCATTGTTCGAATGGGCAGCAGATGACGCAGCGTGCCAGAGCCGAATGGCCGCATAGGCACGCCACGGCGACCAGACAGCAGAGATTGCCGCTGCCTCCCGGGCGCTGCGACAGCCCATGGCCCTTTTGAGTACCAGATCGCCCGCCGGGAAGGCATCCGGCCAGGCCAGCGCCCGCATGGCCACATATTGCGCTGTCCAGTCACCGATACCACGAATGTCCTGCAGACCTGCCATGCCTGCCGCCACCGGCGCGCCCGGACTCAACACCAGCGCCCCGCTGTCCATCGCTTTCGCCACGGCGATGATGGCCTCGGCCCGAATGCGCAACAGCCCCAGTGCGATCAGGGCCTCGGGCGCCTGCGCCGCCAGCACCACGGGGGGTGGGAACACAAAACGCCCCGGATGCTCCTGCAGCGGCTCACCAAATCTGGCCACCAGTGCCTCCAGCACCTGCCGCGCCCGAGCGGTCGTGATCTGCTGGCCAACGATGGCGCGCACCGCCATCTCGAAGCCGGTGACGGCGCCGGGCACCCGGATGCCGGTGCTCGCAGGCACCAGTCCCTTTAGATGCGCCTCGACCAGCGCCATGGGCGCGTCCAGATCAAACAGGTGACGCACAATGTTGAGTACCTCTCCCATGACCGGCACCAGCGTGACCGGCAGGGTCAGCGCCAGCTGTCCCGGGGCAACATGGGTCACGGATATCCAGCCAGTGTGTTTGATCCGCCCGCCGACACTGTCCTTTTCGATCATCAGACTGCGCTGCCAACACCCTGTCTCGATCTGCTCGAGCCCCTCGACCTGTCGGACCGCCAGAAAGTCGAGCATGGCCGCCCAGTCCAGCGGCGGCTGATAGGCCATCGCCAGCGTGATTGATGAGCCGGCAGCCCCGGCACACCCACCCCGACGAAGACGACCGGGCGACATGCGATAGTGTGTTTGGAAAAGCGCATTCAGCCGACGCTGGCTGCCAAAGCCCGCGGCCAGCGCAATCTCGCTGATGGGCAGTGCGGTATCGGTCAGCAGTCGCTTGGCCAGCAACAGGCGTCGGGTTCTGGCCACATCGAACATTGTCACACCAAATGTGGCCCTGAACAGACGCCGCAGATGACGGTCGCTGACCCCGATCCGGCGCGCCAGCGCGGCACTGCCGTCGTGATCCAGAAAGCCGTTGTCGATCATGACCATGGCTGCCTGTGCCAGCTGATCACGGGCATCCATCATCGCAAGCCCTGGCGCCAGTTCCGGGCGGCAGCGCAGACATGGGCGAAACCCGGCCTGCTCGGCGGCGGCCGGGTGTGTAAAAAAACGGCAGTGATCAGGTTTCGGACAGCGCACACGACAGATCGGCCGGCAATAGATACCGGTCGACGTCACCCCGACGACAAACTGACCGTCAAAGCGGCGGTCGCGGGAGGCCAGAGCCTGATAGCAGACATCGGGAGCAAGGTTCATGCCCCCAATATATCGCGTCTGATGCTCAGGCATTGGCCGTTTACGGACATGTGATTGGCGACGTGCAGCGGTGCTCAGAAGTCGTAGCGCAGTCTGGCCAGTACCGAGTCGGGCTCACTGTCCGAAGTGTTGGCAAAGATGCGCTCAAGATCCAGGCGGAAGCCGTGGTTGAACTGGGTGGTCACCCCCAGCACCTGATGGTTGGTCTGGCTGTCGGCGCTGCCCAGCCGCTTCAGGCGATCGCCGGCCACAAAGGGCTTGATGCTCTGCACCCAGTCGTTGTCGAGCTGGAAACTGTAGCGCGCGATGTACTCTACCCCGTAGGCGTCGCTGGCAAGGTAGTCATTGAGCCCATCAGCGGCAGGGTCGGGCACGAAATCGTCGTAATAACCCGCACCTACGGCGAGATACCAGTCACCGCCCGTCCAGGTCAGGGAACTGCCGGTGAGCTGCTGACGAAAGGACTGCTGATCGCCGCTGCCCTTGATCTCGGCGGAGGTATTGGCATAGGCCGCGCCCAGCGTCAGATCATCGGTCAAATGCCATCTGAAGCCGATGGAGCCCCCATTGCGACGGCGATAATCAAACGGTCCGTCCAGATGCAGGTCATCATCGGGAAACAGCCAGCCCGCAAAGACCGTGAAGTCTTCAGTGCCGTTGGAATAGCGCAGGCTCTTGCGGGCGCGATAGGAGCCATCGTAGCTGCCATCGATGCCCACCCCCGGCGCCTGAGCAAACTGGTTGTAATCCCAGACGTCCGTGCTGACCCCAACGGTGTCGTAATAGACACTGTTCTGCTTGCCGGCGGTCAGCCGGCCGTAACGGTCGCTTTCAAACCCGAAATAGATCTGTCGGCGGGTCGTCGCACTATCGGAGCTATCCTGATCGTAGTGATCATCCCAGCCCATGACCTTCGCCGTGTTCACGCCCAGCTCGCCATAGCTCAAAAGCGTCAGATCATCACTGACGTGATAGTTGACGTGCAGCCGAAAGCGCGTGCCGCCGTCATAGCCGCGATGCTTGTAGCTCCCCTCATCCGACCCGCCCAGTTCATTGAAATACTGCGCCCGCACACTGCCGCCGACCTTGACCTCGACACGATCAAGCCCGGTCTCCGGGGACTCGGTGGGTGACAACAGCGTGACTTCCGCCCGGACAGCACCTGCCTGCATCAGTACCAGACCGCCCGTCAGCCCCAGCACTACCCCCCGCCCTTTCCCGATATTCATGGTCAATCCCGATCATCACGATAAAAAACGCCGAGCAGGTCAGGGCGCACGCTGTCTGACGGCTTGAGAAGCGGGGGGAGTATAGTGAGACAACACAACGATTTGAAACCGGACACGCCAACGAATTGACCGCGGGTTACCTCGCCGCTGCGCAAAGACACCAGCAAAAACGCCCGGCACAGGGCCGGGCGTCGTTCGAACGATTGCTACAGCGTCAGCGCTTGAAGATGTCGCGCACGTCACGCGCTTCCCAGTGCGGGAAGTGGCGACGGATCAGGTCGTTGAATTCGACCTCAAAGGCCTGCCAGTCAACAGCGCCACTACCTTCAGCATTATCAGCGGCCTTGCGAATCATGCCGGCGCCGACCGTCAGATTGGTCAGGCGGTCGATGACAATAAAGCTGCCGGTACCGGGGCTGGTGTCGTAGGCATCCACCGGCACGGGCTGGGTCAGCGTAACCTGACAGCGGCCGATCTCGTTGAGCGCCAGCCGCTCGGTATCGTAATGCTCCAGCGTATTGACGTCGATACTGTAGTCAATCGCGCTGATCTGGCCGCTGACATCCCGCGTGGCCAGCTTGAAGTCATAGCCGCGACCGGGCGTCATTTCGCGCTCGTTCATCCAGACGATGTCGGCCACAAAGGCATTGGACATCGGCAGTTCGGTGTCAGAGGCCACCAGCCAGTCACCGCGGGAGATATCAACCTCATCGGCGAGCGTGACGGTAATGGCCTGACCGGGCCACGCCTCGTCAAGATCGCCATCAAAGGTCACGATGCGCTCGACCGTGGAGACCTTGCCGGAAGGCAGGACCTTCACCTGCTGTCCCGGGCGCAGTACGCCGGCCTGCAGCGTGCCGGCATAGCCGCGAAAATCCAGATTGGGACGATTGACGTACTGCACCGGAAAGCGCAGATCGGTCAGGTTCTGGTCGCGCGAAATTTCGACGTTTTCAAGCTGTTCCAGCAGCGGCACGCCGTCATGCCAGGGCATGTTGACGCTCGGGTTGACGACGTTGTCGCCTTCCAGCGCCGACATGGGCACAAAGCTGATATCACGCGCCTTGAGGTTCTCGGCAAAGCCCAGGTAGTCGCGCTTGATCTCTTCAAAACGGTCCTGCGAGTACTCGACCAAATCCATCTTGTTGACCGCGATCACCAGGTGCTGAATGCCTAAAAGATCAGCGATGAAGCTGTGACGACGGGTCTGCACCTGCACGCCATAACGTGCATCGATCAGGATCACCGCAAGGCTTGCCGTCGAAGCACCGGTGGCCATATTGCGGGTGTACTGCTCATGCCCGGGCGTGTCGGCGATGATGAACTTGCGCTTGTCGGTCGAGAAGAAGCGATAGGCCACATCGATGGTGATGCCCTGCTCGCGTTCGGACTGAAGCCCGTCAACCAGCAGCGCCAGATCCACGCGCTCGCCGGTGGTGCCGCGGGTTTTTGAATCCCGCGTCAGTGCCGCCAGCTGATCTTCATAGATCATTTTCGAGTCGTGCAGCAGTCGCCCGATCAGGGTCGACTTGCCGTCATCGACGCTGCCACAGGTAATGAAGCGCAGCAGATCCTTGGCTTCATGCTCCTTGAGATACGCCTCGATGTTTTCGGCTATCAGGGATGATTGGTGTGCCATATGCGCCTCAGAAGTAACCTTCGCGTTTCTTGCGTTCCATGGAACCGGCCTGATCGTGATCGATGGCGCGCCCGGAACGTTCACTGGTACGGGTCAGGAGCATCTCCTGAATAATGTCGGGAAGCGTTGCCGCCTCGGATTCCACGGCGCCGGTCAGCGGATAGCAGCCCAGCGTTCTGAAACGCACGGACTTCATCTCGGGCACCTCGCCCTCATTCAGCGGCATGCGCTCGTCATCGACCATGATCAGCGTGCCATCACGCTCGACGACCGGACGCTTGGCGGAGTAATACAGCGGCACAATCGGAATCGATTCGAGATAGATGTACTGCCAGATGTCCAGCTCGGTCCAGTTGGACAGCGGGAAGACGCGAATCGACTCGCCCTTGTTGATGTGGCCGTTGT
This sequence comes from Kushneria sp. Sum13, assembly GCF_052692355.1. NCBI lineage: Bacteria > Pseudomonadati > Pseudomonadota > Gammaproteobacteria > Oceanospirillales > Halomonadaceae > Kushneria > Kushneria sp. Sum13. Next base: position 1,021,973 of record NZ_CP199847.1, on the reverse strand, counting down.
ACAGGCTCCACAGCTCCGGGCGCTGATTTTTCGGGTCCCAGCGGTGGTACTGATCGCGAAAAGAGTAGACACGCTCCTTGGCACGCGAGGCCTCTTCATCACGACGTGCCCCGCCAAAGGCGGCATCGAAGCCATACTTGTCCAGCGCCTGCTTGAGCGACTGGGTCTTCATGACATCGGTGTACTTGGAGCTGCCGTGATCAAACGGGTTGATGCCCGCCTCGCGGCCTTCCTCGTTGATGTGCTCGATCAGCTCCATGCCGGTCTCGGCCGCCATGCGATCGCGAAACTCGATCATCTCGTGGAATTTCCACGTGGTGTTGACGTGCATCAGCGGGAATGGCGGTGTACCGGGATAGAACGCCTTGCGGGCCAGATGCAGCATGACCGAGGAGTCCTTGCCGATCGAATAGAGCATGACGGGGTTGCGAAACTCGGCCGCCACCTCGCGAAGAATATGAATCGACTCGGCTTCGAGCTGTTTCAGATGTGTTTGCCGCTCGGGAGAAAGCATGCGTATCACAACCTCTCATGACCAAACGCCATCGCCGAATGACGATGACGCTGTAAACGGGGTTCTCGTGAAAAAAACGTCACGAGCAAATAAAGATGCGCTCACGTTAGCGAGCCGCCTTCATAACGTCAAAGAATCAACGTTTCTTCCTTTAGACGTTTGAGCTATAAAGTTGTCGCAAACGCTTTCTGCTACCCGGGCCGTTGGACTGGAACGTATTCAACCCGCGTCGATAAACGGGGCCGCCCGGCGTCATCGACACCCAGATGTATGAGACGAAAGCCGCCCGGGGCGTGGCTATCGACGGCAAACTCCTGACTTTCAGGCACAAACTGCGCGGCAATGGCCGGTACCGACATGACCGGTACGCCCTGATGCAGACAGGTCATCTCATGGTGAATGTGGCCACACAGCACAGCCTGCAGATGATCAGATCGGCCAGGTCCGGCCCAGAAGGCTTCGCGATCTTCCAAGCCAATCTCGTTCATCCAGTCGGCCTCAACGCTTACGGGGGGATGATGCAGCACCAATAGCGCCGGTGACGCATCTCCGGCCAGCTGCGCGTCAAGATGCGCCAGCTGCTCACTGCCCAGCCGACCACCCTCCTCACCCTCGATCCAGCTGTTGAGCAGCAGGATCTGCCAGCCCGCCAGATAAATGACGGGCTCCAGCGCGCGCACCTCGGCCATGGTCGCCGGATGATCATGATTACCGGGCAACCAGATCCAGCGACAGCCCATTGCATCGAGATGCTCGGCGGCGCGCTGATAGGAAGCCAATGAACCGTCATCACTGACATCACCGCTGACTACGATCAGGTCAGGCTGATAAGCAGCCACCACGGCCAGCATCGAGGTCAGCCGCGCGTCTACCTCAACGTCTCGATATACCCCGGCGGGGTCTGCCTTTAAATGGCTGTCCGACAGCTGAATGATCAGCATGGCCTTCTCCTGACAGGGGCATTCCCGGCGACAGTATCAGCTCAACACAAGAGCACAACACGAGGGCGCAACAGGGCGAGGATTTAAACGAGGGCGCATCAGCAGGCGCTGTGCGACTCAGGGCGTTTCAAAAATACGGGTATCGTGGCCATGGGCCAGACCATGCTCCAGCCATTCGCCCAGAAAGCGATTGAGCTGCAGTTTCTCATCGGGCTGATGCATATGGGCATTGGGGTAGCGATAGCGCCCCTCGAAGTGGCGCTTGCGCTGAAAGTCAGTCACCTCGGCCATCTGCACATCGTGATACAGATGCACCATCATGCGCGGCGCATCGATCATGCCATCCAGCACGCCACTTTGAAAAACGCGTACGACTGTTGTGTAGGGTGCGCGCTCGACAACCTCGAGATGCAGGGTGCCAAAGCGGGCGGTATGGCTTGCCAGCGGCAGCTCTACGCGCTCGCCGGCGGCGGTATCGCCCAGCAGCCGGTCAAGACGCACGAAATTGGCCGTACACTCGGCCTGTAGCGTCCTGAGATCGGTAACGTAAGCGGTTCGTCTACTCAAATGATTAACTCCTTGCTCTGAGGGACGGGCGTTCACGCGCCAGCCAGTACAGCGCAATCAGTAACATGGCATTGTTGATGGTACCGTTTTCCAGCATTCCCCAGACGTCACGGAAGGGTAGCACACGCACCATAATGTCCTCGTGCTCCTCTTCAAGCCCGTGTACGCCGCCCACCTCGGTCGAATCCACCAGCGCACAATACAGCGTAATGTACTCGTCACAGGCCCCGGGGCTGGGGAAATAACGGTGAATCTCCATCAGCTGTTCGGTATCGCATCCGGTTTCTTCGTGTACCTCGCGACGGGCCACCGCTTCCGGTGACTCATCTGAGTCGATCAGACCGGCGGCAGGCTCCAGCAGCCAGGGGCTGAAATTGCGCCCCATGGCGCCGGCGCGAAACTGTTCGACCAGCACGACGGCGTCACGTTCCACGTCATATAACAGCACGCCAACGGCGTCATGATGACGAAATACCTCACGCGAGACGGTCTCGCTCCAGCCGCCCTGATACCGGCGATGGCGCACGTCCACGCGGTCTAGATTGAAAAATCCGCGATGCAGCGGCACGTCTTCGATGTGCTCGACGTCAGCGCCGTCAAAACGTGGCACGGACGTTGTCTCCTGAGTGGTCATCAGCTTGTCCTTGAAATACATGAGCATGGCCGCCGGATGGAAATGGCAGACAGTCTCGGGTGACGGGAAGACGGAATGCGCCGGGCCATAAAGGAAGTGTTGGCAGGTTTATGGGCACTGCGCCAGAAACTTTCAAGCGCGCGCCGGCAGCCGGCCTTGGCAGCACAATACGAGGCGATTATGGTAATGGCCCCACTGTCATACGGCCACCGCCTGCATGAAAGGACGCAACATGACTCGCTGGCGCGATCCCGCCAAGGATCCGCGTCAGGAGAAAAAGACCGACCTGATCACACCGGAAGGCTACGCCTCGATGCAAAGCCTGCTGGATCATCTGGTGCGCGTACGCCGCCCGGAACAGTCCCGCAAGACCGGAGAAGCCGCCGCCCAGGGCGATCGCAGCGAAAACGCCGACTACACCTACAACAAGAAGGCCCTGAACGGCACCATCGCCCGGATCGCCTATCTGCAAAAGCGCCTGGACGCACTGACCGTGGTCGACCGGCTGCCGGCCGACCGCGAGCGGGTCTTTTTCAGTGCCTGGGTGACGCTGGAAGATGACGACGGCGAAGAGATGCGCATCCGCATTGTCGGCCCCGACGAGACCGACAACAAAAAGCACTGGATCAGTGTGGATGCCCCACTCGCGCGTGCCCTGCTCGGCAAGCCACTGGACGCCGAAGTCACCGTCGACGCCCCGGGCGGCGAGACCACCTATATCATTACCGACATCGCCTACGCCGAGCGCTAGAGTGATTTTCCGGTCAACGCATTCGTAATGCGCCGGTAATACGCTTCGAAACCAAATCGTTCAACGCCGTCGTGCAACGCCTGTCGTTGCAGCCTTGTCAGTTCACCAGGCGTTTGCACTATCGCGATTGTACGCTCAGCCAGAGCCTGTGGATCGACCGCCATGGGCGCTCTGAGCTCGTCAAGATCAGGGTCATACACCTGTGTGGCGATGCCGGTAATATCCTCAAGCCAGGGCCGACTTTTCAAAGGCTGGGTACAGCAGAGTGTATAGCCGGTTTCTCCCTCACGGATCTGCTCAGGAAATCCGTCCACACGGCTGGCAATGACCGGCACGCCATAGGAGAGCGCCTCCAGTGTGGTCAACGGACAGGGGTCTCTTACGGCCGTGCTCCAGAAAAGATCCAGCCCATGATAGAACTGTCCCATATGACTGACATGGCCCAGCAGCGTAACGGCATGCTCAAGCCCCAAAGATGCCACTGAGGTCTCGATAACGTCTCTTTGCTCACCACTGCCGGCAATCTCAAGACGGGCCTTGATTCCAGCATCAAGAAGATGGCGCATGGCCTGCAAAGCAATCAACATACCCTTGACCGGCGTCAAACGTCCTGCCATGCCAATCACCAGCGTATCGTCTGTTTTTTGCCTGTCAGATATTTCCGATACACCAAACCTGTGCTCGATCAGGCTTCGGCGGGAAGGGTTGAAGCAGACATCCATGGGAACATCAGTCACACCCAGACGCAGCTCGATCATGCGTTTGCCTGCATGTGACACGCAAACAATACGATCTACTTCCTTGAGCCAGCGCTGACCTCGCATCACATCAACGGACCAGGCAGAACCGTGGTCATAATGTACAACCGGCCGCCCACGTTTTTTAAACGCCCGTGCCAGATCCTTTCCTTTGAACTGAGACCACGAGATCAGCAGATCGCTCTCCCCCAACACACGCTGCCAGATCGCAGGACGCATGGAATTCAGAAAGCGTGGCAGGTGTACGCCCAGTGGCGCCTTGTGTCGATGTGTCTGCCACTGTGGCTTTACCTCGACCCTGACGTTATCAGGGATACGAGTAGTGGTGACAATACGATGATCCGCCTGCCAGCGTGACAAGAGCGAAAAAAGCATCATTTCTGTGCCAGCCAGCTCCTGCAACCGAATAAAATGCGTGGGGTTCATGATGACGAGCCCTTAACGCCGGCTACAGCGATAGACCCGAAAGCGGCTGTTTTCCTCAAGCACATCGACCCGACCGAAGTGCTTTTTCATCAGGACCATGTAGGGCAAAAAGCTGTTGGCCACGATATACAGCGCCCCCTTCGGGGTCAGCTTCTTGCTGGCCTGCTCGATCAGCTTGCGGGCCGGGTCGATCGAGACGTGACGCTCCTGATGAAAGGCCGGGTTGCTGATGATGGCGTCAAAGGGCCCTTCAACACCGTCCAGCATATCGCTGGGCAGCACCTCGCCTTTCAGGCCATTGGCCTCAAGCGTACGGCGAGTGGCTTCCAGCGCCAGATGGTTGATGTCCACGGCCGTGACGTCAGCGCCCTGACGGGCCACCCAGGCACTGATCACGCCATCGCCGCAGCCGGCATCCAGCACGCGCCCTTCCTGAGCCGGCAGAACGTCCAGCAGCATGCGGGTGCCATCATCCAGTCGCCCGTGACCGAAGATACCGGGATGGCTGACTAGGGTGAGATCCAGCGCTTCGAACGTGGACCAGTGATCCCCCGCCTCCCGCTCAATGGTGGTGGCCTCATACAGCGAGCAGCGCCGCGCATTATCGAGACGCTGATGCGACATGCCGCGGGCTTTCAGCTCGCCCGGCACGCGCTTGCCGCCGCCGTGATGCTCACCGACGATGCGCAGTGTACTGCCCACATTGCAGTGCGCATTGAGCTGATCCAGCCACCAGCGCCCCAGATCCATCGTCTTGGGCCAGAACAGCAGCGCCGCCGTCATGCCTTCCGGCGGTGTCAGCCCTTCGACCACCTCATGGCCATGCTTGCGCCACACCTCGGCGATCAAGTGATCCAGACTCCAGATGCGGTGTTTCGCGCCGCTTAAAAGCCCTTCATCCAGCGGCGGGGCGATCAGCCATTCCCCTTCTCTGATGGCGGGTGACTGTCGGTCCAGTAACTGCCCCATGGGCGTGGAAAAACTCATGAATCCCCTGCTTTACTCAAATAATGGCTGGCCTGTCCCGTGACATGGCCATAAAGATAACGGTATATCTCCGAGCAAGCCCGGAAACACCCCTGCGATGAGGTGAAGAATATCAGCTCGGACGATAAACGCTGTAATGAAGATAGCGACCCAGGCGCCAGTAGGGTTCCTGCCGGCAATAGCGATGCTCGAGCTCAAAAAGCCTTTCCAGCGTGGCCTCATCCGGGTCGCGCTCGCGCAGATAATCATGGAACACGCGAATGCCGGTCACGGCCCGAACCTCCAGTCCGGCCTCATTCAGCCAGCGCACCACCTCGTCATGGCGCAGCGGGGAAATCGGCGTCAGGCGCTTGCGTTTACCAAAGCCTGCCAGCTGGTCATCAAGCACCTTTTGCAGATTGCCCTTCACCACGTTGGAAAAGCGCAGCGCATCCTCATTGAACACCATCAGTGACAGCCACCCGTTCGGTGCCAGCTGCTCGGCCAGCCGATGAACCGCCGCTTCGGGATCGATCAACCACTCAAGCACGGCGTGACAGAACATCAGCGGCCACGGCCCGGGCGCCACATCAATCAGGCCCTGCAGATCGCGCTGATAAAAGCGGACATCATGACCGGTCAAACGTGTGCGCGCAGCGGCGAGCATATCTTCGGCCGGCTCCAGCAGCGTGACCGGGTGGCCCTTTTCTGCCGCCCAGTGCGCCATCTGGCCCAGCCCCGCGCCGACATCGACCAGCGGCTGCCCGCTCAGTGGAATGGAAGACTCGATGGCGCGGGTCAACAGCGCCAGGCGCAGCCGTCCGCGGGAGTGATTGTATAAGGAGTGTTCGAACTTCTCGGCCATGCCGTTGAAGTGGCGGTCCGTGGTGATGCGTTCTTTCATGCGGGCTCGATTGGCGGCGTTAATGCGTCAGGGTTTTACTATACGCGGGAAATCCCTATAATGGCGCCCGCTTCGCCCCCATAGCTCAGCTGGATAGAGCGTCCCCCTCCTAAGGGGAAGGTCGCACGTTCGAATCGTGCTGGGGGCGCCAGCGCTTTTCCCCCTATCGCAAAAATCGCAAGCCTAGTCATCCTCGATCAGCCGCTTGCCCATCGTCACGACCTCGTTTTCCTCAAAGCCCATCGATTCATAATACGCCTCCAGCTCCGGCTGACCGCGGCGCACCATCAGCATGATTTTCGGACACCCCCGCTCGATCAAAAGCCTTTCCGCCTGCTCCATCAAAACACGGCCATGGCCGCGTCGACGCTCGTCGGGATCAACCGCCAGGTAATAGAGCCAGCCGCGGTGACCGTCAAATCCCACCATCGCTGACGCCATCACACGACCGTTTTCATCGGTGCCAATCAGAAACAGCGCCGGGTCTTCACTGCGTTTGCGCTCGATATCCAGGGCGGGATTATTCCATGGGCGCGCAAGTCCACAGCGCTGCCAGAGCTCGATGACTGCCGCCTGATCCTCGGGCCTGAAGGTTCGAATCTGCATGTCTATCCCCTTGTTTGTTCATCCCTGCGGCCCCCACCCCATCCTCTCAAAGTGCAGACACTGCAACCGCCAAATCACAACGCAAACATTGCCTTCGGACCAACATATCGCATCAGCTTTGAAAGATATTTCTTCTTTCACGCCGGAGCCAGTCCATGAGTACCCTTCGCCTGCGCCTGCCCTACCCCACTCTTTCACCGGAAGCCTATAAAGGGCTGGGTGCCACCAAAAAACACTGGATCACAGCAGCCTTGGACAGGAACTGATCGAGCTTATGTATTTGCGGGTATCGCAGATCAATGGCTGTGCCTTTTGCCTGAAGATGCACGCCAGTGCCCTGCGTGCCAAAGGCGTGTGTGATGCCAAACTGGACAGCCTTTCAGGATGGCGCGTCAGCGCTCGCTTTGATGATCGGGAAAGGGCCGCGTTGGCATGGGCAGAGTCGCTGGTCAATGTTGCAGAGACGCATGCTCCCGATAAGGACTTCGAGCCGTTGAAAGTGCATTTTTCGGACGCCGAAATCAGCGACCTGACCTTCGCCGTATCACTAATGAGTGCCTTCAATCGTCTGGCGATCGGAATGCGTCAGTAGAGGGCGATCCCTGACACCCTTTCGCTCGCCAAGGGAAAGGATTGGCAAGGCTGCCGGCCCTGAAGATCAGACCACCCTCTCCTACTGCTGGAACGGCAAGGAAGCCGCGTTACAGGAACCTGAATCGAGTGGCAACAGTGGCAACAAGGCAACACATCTCTGAAAGCCGCGTCACAGGCGGGCTGACGCGTTGCCAGTAAAACACTAAAGAGTGGCAACAACTGGCAACACCACACCATAAGAGGGGTTTTCACCCTGATTCTGTTGCCAGTGACTTTTTGACTGGCAACAGTGTTGCCGCGCTGGAACCCGCATGGTTGAGCCTTGTTGCCACTGTTGCCACCCAAAAATCACAGGTGTGAAAACGGATAAGCGTATCGCGCTTATACGAGGCTTTTTTGTGTGGTGGCCACGACCCCAAACCCCTTTCGCCTGCCAGAGAGAAGGATCGACAAAACCGGCGGTGATAATGGCCAGAAGACCCTCATCGAGCGCTGGAACGGTGAGGAAGGTTTTCACAGGGACCTGAAAACGACCGGGAACAGCGGGAACAGTGGGAACATCTCGCTGAAAGCCGCGCCACAGGCTGGCTCGCTTGTTCCCGGTAAGACACTAAAGAGTGGGAACAAACGGGAACACCTACCTATATAGGGGTGTTTTTATCTTTTTCTGTTCCCACTCGATTTTTCAGTGGGAACAATGTTCCCACGCTTGAACCCGCATGGTTGAGCCTTGTTCCCACTGTTCCCGGTGTTCCCACTCAAAAATCACAAGTGTGAAAACGTATCAGGGTAATTTGAATCATTCTCAACAAGAGAGGGGCAAGAAAAGGCTGGATTGGAGCCTGATCATTTCATTCTGGCGAGCGAAAGGGGTTCGTAATGCGTGCTGCTTTTGTCTCACTCTCTCGTTACACAACTTTACTTAATCAGTGCGCTCGAATATTGTGCTGAAAAGACCTGTTGAGCTTGCCGAGAATCGCAAGAGACACCCGTTTTCAGGTCAGCGCGGCAACGTGTATCACAGAGCCGGCTTTTGACCCCACGCTACTGGATGTGGCCGGTGTGAAATGCAAGGAAACGCAAGGTTTTTGGACGTCATAAAACCGCCGCGCGGTCCAGTACAGGCGCGGCCCGGCGGCCCTTGCAAGGGTGCAATAAATCCGACCCATTTAGCGCGCAGGCGGGGCGGGGAGTCGACAGCGCGCTGGGGGCGATTACTGTTTACGACCAGTGTCACTGTGATCAATAGTTATTTCGAGCCTGATAAGACAATGAACTTCGCAATAGAGTAAAAATCGATGAAGTGGATTACGGCCATAGATCTCGAGGCTTGGGGTCGCACTATAGATGCCGCGCTCATGCTGCCTGAACTAGTCGCTGATTTAATTAGCGCAACAGCACCAGAGATTAGGTCCATACGCTTTCCAAGTGGTGGTAAAGGACAGGTACGCGGATTCGATGGCGTGCTAGAAAGCATGAGCGGTATGCCCAACGTTCCTCAAGGCCGCTCGGTTTGGGAGTTTGGCACCTCTGTTAACTATCAGAAAAAAGCGCAAAGTGACTTTGATTCACGCACTAACTCCATCTCAGAAGATGACCAAAAAGATTTAACCCTTGTGCTTGTAACTCCATTCACTTGGGACTCGTCAAATGGTCAGAACAAGATTGAGGATTGGGTACAAGCGCACAAAGAATCATCTAGCTGGAAAGATTTAATTCTGATCGATGGTGTGAAACTAGAGCATTGGTTAGATCAAGCGCCTGCCGTAGCTGCAAAGCATGCACGCCGGACTTTAAAGACCGCACCTATCCATGGTGTACGTAGCATTGATGAATTCTGGAGCGATTTTTCATCGCGATTCGACCCACAGCTCATCGAGAAGATTTTAACGGCTGAGCGTGAAGCCTTGGTAGAGCGGCTGCTAGGTCAGTTAATGGGCCCTCCTCAGGTAATTAAGCTGATTGGCGATGCGCTGGACCATGTTACTGCTTTCGCAGTAGCTGCGATCCGAAGCGCTCATCCTGAAGCGAAAGAATATCTTGAGGCACGCACACTGATTGTGGATACGCATGAAGCTGGGCGGGCACTATATAGTAAATCTAATCTTGTTTTTCTATTGCGTGGCGAAGCTGCTCAAACACCTATAAAACTCAATGAGCCCGCTCCAGTTATAGTGCCTCTCGCAAGGTCGCAACGTATAGCCGAAGGCACATCATTACCACGCCAAAGTAATTTTGCTATCAGCCGCGCGCTTATCGATATGGGTATCGAAGAGCTTAGAGCCGATCAGCTTGCACGAGGTTCGGGTAGCAGTCTTGCCGCTTTAGAACGCAGCATCCCTGGAGGGGCTTGCAATACTCCCCCTTGGATCAATAGTGCTCGACAACTGGTTCCGGCTTTCTTAGCAGGTGGGTGGGATTCGGCAAACTCACTCGACAGAGAGATTTTAGAAACCCTGGCTGGCTACAGCTCTTATCATAGGTATGAGCAAGAGATCCGGGGATTTATCAATCAGGAGGATGCTCCTTTCGAACGCGAGGACACTATATTCAAGGTTCGTGCACCGCTAGATGCATTCATTCATGCTGGTGACCAAATCGGTGAGGAATATCTCGATTTACTTCGACCAGTTATGCAAAAAGTATTTAGTGAATTAGATCCTGACCCCGACCCGAACCAGCCAATTTACATGCGCGAAACTAAAGCTCGCTATAGTGACTGGCTGCGCGATGGCCTAGCTACAGCTTTACTGATGATTGCAGTATGGGAACAACAGGCGAGACTTCCAATTAGATGTGGAGCTGGCCAAGCTTTCGCGAATGAAATTATTGAAAGCCTACCAGGCCTTGGGAAGGATCCGCGCATCCTCACTAGCCTTAAAAATGAACTACCACTATTAGCAGAGGCCGCTCCAAGCCCTTTTATTGAAGCCCTTGAGCAAATGCTTGAGGGCGATGGGGAAGCAATTCGTCCGATTTTTGATGAAATTGAGGGTTTCGCTTTTCCAACTTCGCAGCATACCGGCTTACTTTGGGCGTTAGAAACTTTAGCGTGGCATCCAAAATGGTTCCGTCGAGTGTGTTTGATTCTTGCTCGTATGGCTGAGATTGATCCGGGCGGTAGACTTACCAATCGCCCAATTAATAGCTTAATTGACATATTACTACTTTGGAGTCCTTCAACATTAGCAGGTCCAGAGGCGCGCTTAGCGCTATTAGACGAAATTATCAAACAGAACTCTGAGATCGGATGGACGTTGCTTTTAAAACTTCTTCCGGGAGCAACACAGTCAACCAGCGGCACATCACGGCTACGATTACGCGGCACTGAAATCCCCCCGCCACGTACCATCACTCATGCTGATCTTTGGAAATCGCAGCGCGAGGTAATTGAACGTGCGATTATATTTTGCTCGGGTGATCTCAAGCGGATGCAAGAATTAATTGCCCCTATGATGCGCTTTCCGGATGTTCAATATAAAGCAGCCGTCAGCGAGCTTGAGGCTGTATTAGCTATTTCGTCAGGTAAAGATCGCGGAAATTTATGGAGCACACTTAATGATGAGGTAAAACACCAACGTCGATTTGTTGGAATGGATTGGGCACTTAATGAGGCTGACCTTGCTTCGCTTGAGATGATTATCGAAAAACACCCTCCTGCTGACCCTGTTATTTCAATAGCGGGACTGTTTAACAATTCATCAATTAATCGTGATAGTGAAAAAGACTCAAAATCTCGCACCAATGCTATATCTGAATTAGCAAATTCAGATAATAGCGAAGCTATATTACGTTTAATTAAATCCGCGCGCTCACCTTTTCTTGTCCTACGTGCGATCGATGATTCAGAAATAGAATATGAATTTATTTCTAAACTAGTTCGCGACGCCTTCTCCATTGAAGGTTACAAAGATGCAGCGGGAAGAATCTTCGACATTTACAGAAGAAAGGTAGGCATACCGAAAGCAATTTGTTTAGCGAAATCGCTTTATCAGCCTAACAAGAATGAAAAAGACTTAACAGCTCTTTTTTATACTTGGCCAACTAACACTGATACTTGGCGAGCTATTGCTAAGTTAGGCGATCAGGTTCTTGATTTTTTTTGGTGGAATTATCCGGCACTACCAACCATCGGAACTCGTCGTGAATTAATCTCAGTCGCGTGCGCGTTATTACGCAGAGGTCGAGCTACTATCGCACTTGAGTCGATACAACATCGACTTGAAGAAGTTCCGACACACTTACTCCTTAAAACCCTTGACTTGATAATAATAGAATTAAATTCTGAACATTACCCAACTCACACTTCTTTAATAGACTACGAGATAGGCCAATTATTTAGTGAGCTAGATGATCGTCAACTTAGCGATACTGCTATAGGCCAACGCGAATACGCTTTGCTACCACTACTTCGCAATCATCGACGCAAGCTCAAGCTGTATCTTATTCTCGCTAGCGATCCTGCAACATTTCACTACATTGTTCGTGATGTATATCGAGCAGAAAACGATACAGAACCTACTGGCAATTTGACCGAAGAAAAGAGAAATCGCTGGCGCCAAGCCTATCAGGTTCTCTCCGATTTCGATTTAACGCCAGGGTTTCTAGACACACCTGCAAATTCTGAATTACTTAAAAATTGGATTGATCAAGTAAGAGCGCTTGGTCAAACGCATGACCGCGTTGAAATAACTGAAATTGTTATAGGCAATGTATTAGCGCATGCACCTGAGGACGATATAGATACGGGTTGGCCTCACCGCTTCGTTCGTAATGAGATTGAGCGCAGTCCTAGTAATGCATTGATGCGAGGATTACGCACGGAGAGATTCAATATGCGTGGTGTTACTACACGAGGAGTATTTGATGGTGGTCAGCAAGAACGCGACCTTGCTATCGAGTACCGCCGGCATGCAGTAATCGCTCAAACTTGGCCACGAACATCTAATCTATTGTCCGATATAGCTGAAAGCTGGGACCAAGAAGCCGAGCGAGAAGATCTGGTGGCGCGTCAACAAGCACTACGTAATTAAATGGCTAATAAAATTCCGTTCTACCTCGAAGAGTCTGACCAAGTTCAATAACATATGACTTCCTCTTTCCTTAAGGGAAAAAGGAAGTCAATGTTGAAAGCCGAAAATCTCTGGCATACAAAAAGGTATATCAAGCTCTGATTTAAAATTTTTATTTATTAAAATCAAAGACATGTATATTTTATAGAATCCTGACGGGGGCGCCAGCGCTTTCCGCCTATCGCAATGATCGCAAGCCTAGTCATCCTCGATCAGTCGCTTGCCCATCGTCACGACCTCGTTTTCCGTAAAGCCCATCGATTCATAATACGCCTCCAGCTCCGGCTGACCGCGGCGCACCATCAGCATGATTTTCGGACACTCCCGCTCGATCAAAAGCCTTTCTGCCTGCTCGATCAAAACACGGCCATGGCCGCGTCGACGCGCGTCGGGATCGACCGCCAGGTAATAGAGCCAGCCGCGGTGACCGTCAAACCCCACCATCGCTGACGCCATCACACGGCCATTTTCATCGGTACCAATTAGAAACAGCGCCGGGTCTTCACTGCATTTGCGCTCGATATCCAGAGCGGGATTGTTCCATGTGCGCGTGAGCCCGCAGCGCTACCAGAGCTCGATGACGACCGCCTGATCCTCGTGCCTAAAGGTTCGAATCTGCAAGGTGTTCTCTCCTCCTCGCTTCATGCTCACCGATGGCCACCTTGGTCGATAGCAATACCGGGTTCACCCCCTGACTCAATCCTCCCCACACCACAATTCAAACACCTTCTGCTGCCCCATCTCTCCCATGATGGTTCTGCCCGTGTCTTCAAATCCTGTTTTCTCGTACAGGGCCTGGGCCGCCCTATTTTTGACATTGACCCCAAGCACAATGCTTTTGATCTCCGGCCACTGCCTTTCGACATAGTCTTTCAACAGGATCATCCCCTGCCCGGCATACCCCTTGCCCTGCTCGGAAGCATTCACGGAGAGCGCCCCCAATACGAGTGCCTCATGTTTTCTGTACGGGCTCAGGTGGGTGGGGTCGTGCTTGAGGGCAAAAAATCCGACCGGCTGTTCATCTTTTAAAATCACCATGAAGTGGTCTTCACGATGTTCTGCCATGTTGTCCAGAAGCGTGGCCGGCAGGTCGGTATAGCGTTCCTGCTCACGCGGCAGTGAAAACGCTCGTAGCGCTGGCGCGTGCCTTTCCTCGTAGGTCTGGAGACTGATATTGGGACGGTCAGAGGTCATGTGGCTCCTTGTGCCTCGGCCCGAAGAAGGTGTCAGGTGGCGCGGATGGGTGCCAACGATACCAGAATTTTCGATAGCCCCTTTATGATCAGCCACCTGCACAGAATATCGGTTCTGACCTGATCCGCATCCGGTCAGGTGGCCTCAACCTGGCCATCCTGTCCATCGGCCCCGTCGCGGCCATCCTGTCCGTCGATGCCGTTGCCGCCTGCGCCTCCATCACCGCCGTCACCGCCCTTGCCACCAGCGCCGCCGTCACCACCATCTCCCCCTCTGCCACCGGCACCGCCCTTGCCGCCAGCACCGCCGTTACCGCCATCAACGCCGTTTTTACCGGCCACGCCGTCACCGCCATGGCCACCCTGCGGACAGTCCGCCGTGCCGGTGTTGCCGTCTTTTCCCGGTGCGCCGTTTAACTGGCTGCAATCCGCGGGGTTATCAGCGGCGAGCGCCGGTCCGGACGCTGCCGCCAGCAGCAGGCCACTCGTCAGCAGTAGTTTTTGGGCAAGGTTCATCGAAGCCTCCTTTCACATGGCAGGGGTTGTCTCAATGATGATCTGCCCTGCGACTGTCTCTCTAACGGAAGAAATCTTCAAGACGACCCTGCCAATATCGCGCCGGCGTGCCACCATGACATCATCCCCCCGACCATTGGTGTTTCATGACCCTCGCTTCTCTCAACGATTGCCGGCACTGGGTATTCGACATGGATGGTACGCTGACCGTGGGCATTCATGACTTTCAGTTCATTCGTCGCGAGCTTGAGGTGCCGGATGACCGCGATATTCTCGAGTATCTCGAGTCACTGCCCGAGGCGCAGCGCCGGGACAGCCATGCCTGGCTGATGGAACACGAACGCGAACTGGCCGCACGCGCCACCCCGGCAGAAGGTGCGGTGGCCCTGATACGCGAACTCTGCGAACGGGATTATCGGCTGGGCATCCTGACCCGCAATGCCCGCGAGCTGGCGCATATCACGCTGGAGGTCATCGGCCTTGCCCAGTGCTTTGAGCGTGTCGACGTTCTGGGCAGGGAGGATGCGTCGCCCAAACCGCATCCGGGTGGGCTGGAACATTTCATCAGCCACTGGGGTGTGGCGCCCTCGGAAGTCGTGATGGTGGGCGACAGCCCGCTGGACATGCAGTGCGGGCGCGCAGCAGGCACCCGTACCGTGCTGGTCAATGTGCCGGAAAACTCATGCCCCGAGGCTACCGACCATCATCTGCCGGACTGTCATGCGCTGATGGCGGCGCTGCGCGGGTCATGAGGCGGCCGGCATGACTGGCCCGGTCTTCTGTCAGCTTCCGCGATAGGTCGAATAGGCGTACGGACTCAACAACAGCGGAATGTGATAGTGCGCCACCCCCGATTCGACCTGAAACGGCACCGGAATCTCGGGGAAAAAGGTCTCGGTGCCCTGCCGCTCATACCAGTCGCCGGTTTCAAACACCACTCGATAAACGCCCGCCTCCATGGTCTCGCCCTTCGGATAGAGCGCCGGGATGCGGCCATCGGCATTGGTGGTCTGCGTGGCCAGTGTTTGCCAGCCGCTGTCGGTTTTCTGCTCAAGCATGACCTCAACGCCGGAAGACGGTGTCCCCGTCTGCGTATTGAGAACATGCACGCTCAGCGGGTTCTTGTGGGTACTTGCGCTATCCGCAGCCTGTGACAGCGTGGGTACGGCGCACAGCAGCAACGCGGCACCGGTCATCCATTTGATCATGTTCATCTCCGTGGCAAAGCCTTGTCTGGACCCGATTGAGTCCCTTTATTTCCCGCCCCGAGCGCAAGGCAGGAGTGCGTGTCAGCGAAGGCAAGCTTGCGCCATGGCAAACGCCGTCACCATTACGCCCACATGACAATGTTGTAATGGTGCGATGTTGTCATGGTGCGACGCACCAAAATGGCTCAGGATCACGCCTTCACCGGGAGCACGCCCCGTCGGGAGAAAAGCGGGGAAAAAACGTTGAGGAAAATGACGTGCGCATTCTGATCGTTGAGGACGAAATCAAGACGGCTGACTATCTGCACAAGGGGTTGAGCGAGTCGGGCTATACCGTGGATGTTGTCCATGACGGCCTGCTGGCTCGCGAGCGCATTCTCGAAGGTCATTTTGATCTGTTCATTCTGGATGTGATGGTCCCGGGCATGGATGGATGGCAGCTGCTGCAGTTCATTCGCAGTCGCTGGCAGACGCCGGTGCTGTTTCTCACCGCGCGCGATGCGGTCGCCTATCGAGTGCGTGGGCTGGAGCTGGGCGCCGATGACTACCTGATCAAGCCGTTCTCGTTTGTGGAGCTGCTGGCGCGGGTGCGCACGCTGCTACGCCGGGGGCCTCCACGTGAGGTCCATCTTTTTCGCGCCTCGGACCTTGAGCTGGATGTTCTGCAGCGTCGGGTCGTACGTCAGGGGCAGGTCATTCATTTGACCAATCGGGAGTTCGCCCTGCTGCACCTTTTGATCAGTCATGAAAACGAGGTGCTCTCACGCACGCATATCGCCTCTCAGGTCTGGAACATGAACTTTGACAGCGATACCAACGTGGTGGATGTCGCCATTCGCCGTCTGCGCAGCAAGATCGATGAGCCCTTCGACATGCGCTTGATTCATACGGTACGCGGCATGGGTTACTGCCTTGGGTCCAACCCTGTAAGCACGATGCCATGAGGATGATTCCTCGCTCGCTGGCCTGGCGGCTGGCGCTCATGTTTGCCCTGGCCACCGCGCTACTGCTCGGCGGTATCGGGGTGTATCTCTATCACGCGCTGGAGCATGAAATTGTCTGGCGCGATGATCAGGCGCTCAAGGGTCGGCTCGAGCGGATGACAGCGCTGCTCAACGACAGCGATAGTCTTGAAGTGCTGCGCCAGCGCCCCGGGCTGTATGCCAACATGCTGGATAACCGCGAAAGCCTGTTATGGCTGCTGGATGCCCGGGGTCAGGCATTGCTGGAGGTCAACCCGGTACAGCGTACCGTACCGCAGCTGCCCCGCACCCGGAGCATTCGACTCGAGACACTGAAGACACCTTCGCCGGCGCGTCTGGCCTGGGTAACGGTGCATTTTCAGGGACAGCCGGTCACGCTGGTGGCGGGGCGCGTGCTGGACGAGCGTACCCGCATGCTCGGTGATTATCGCCACCGGCTGCTGGCCTCGCTGCTGGGCGGTGCCTTGCTCGCGCTGATGCTGGGCTACTGGATTGCACTGCGCGGGCTGGCACCGGTCCGACGGCTGGCCGAGCGTATCAGTGACATCGATACCCGTCATCTTCATCATCGCCTGCCGCATACGGGCGAGGTCAGCGAGCTGCGCGTGCTGGGACGTGATCTCAACGTCATGCTCGAGAGGCTCGAACAGGGTTTCATGCAGCTGTCACGATTTTCGGAAGATCTGGCGCATGAGATGCGCACGCCCCTGAGCAATCTGATGGGTCAAACCCAGCAGGCCATGCAGCGAGACAGAAGCATCGAGGCCTATCAGAGCCTGCTGGGCTCGCATCTGGAAGAATATGAGCGGCTCTCACGCATGATCGACAGCATGCTGTTTCTGGCCCGCGCCGAGCAGCCCGATGCCACCTTCCATCACGCCCCGGTGGATTTACAGGCGCTGGTCGCGCAGCTATGTGACTACTTTGAGGGCATGGCCGAGGAGCGGGCGCTGACGCTGGTGCCCTGCGCTTGCGGGTGGGTCAATGGCGATGTCGACCTGCTGCGCCGGGCGCTGGCCAACCTGCTCGCCAATGCCCTGCGCTACGCAAACGCCAACAGCACTGTGACCATCGGCACGCGCGCTCATGATGACGTCACCGAACTTTATGTGTGTAATGACGGCCCACAGATCGAGGCGAAACATCTGCCGCTGGTATTCGAGCGTTTTTATCGCATCGATGCCTCCCGCCAGACACCGGATGATTCCGGCGGGCTGGGGCTTGCCATTGTGCGCGCCATTGCCGGTCTGCATGGCGGCACAGCGTCGGTGGACAATCACAGCGACGGGGTATGCTTTTATCTGCGACTGCCGGTCGCACAATCGCTATCCTGACGCGACGCACTGTCCCAGAATGGGGCACTTTTTTGTTCTAAAGGGAATGTCGTGGCATGTCATCGGTGAGCTATACAAAAAAGGGGTATCAGGCGGCCCTGGCGCTGGTCGGGCTGTTGCTGGTGGCCATCAACCTGAGACCGGCGCTGACCAGTGTTTCCCCTGTCCTTAAAAATATCGCCGCCGGGCTGTCGCTGTCGCCGGCCGCTCAGGGCGTTCTGACCACCCTGCCAGTGGTTTGCCTCGGGCTGGCAGCACCGCTGGCGCCCAAAATGTCGCGTCGTATTGGTCCTGAGCGCACCATCTTCATCATTTTGATCCTGCTGGCCGTAACGCTGATGGTGCGCCCCTTCAGCGGTATGCTGGGGCTTTTCGTGTTCACGGCACTGGCGGGGGCCTGCATCGGCATCATGAACGTTCTGCTGCCGGGCATCGTCAAGCGCGACTTCCCGACCCGGGTCAGCCTGATGACAGGGCTTTATACCGTCGCGCTCAACCTGGGCGCCTCAATGGCGGCCGGGGCGACCGAGCCGCTGCGTCAGGCCTTTGGTGATCAATGGCAGCCATCGCTGGCTTTCTGGCTGGTGCCGGCCGTGATCGCCGCGCTGATCTGGATTCCTCAACTTCGGATTAAACATACCGTTCGCATCCGCCCCCGGGGTGGCCACTCGCTGTATCGCAGTGGCCTGGCCTGGCAGGTCACGCTGTTCATGGGGCTGCAGTCGTCGTTGGCCTATACGGTATTTGGCTGGCTGCCGACCATTTTGCAGGACCGCGGCGTGGCACCGGTGACGGCCGGCCTTGCGCTGTCGGTCTCGATTCTGTGTCAGGTGATCACCGCCATCGTGGCGCCGCTGACCGGCGGGCGTATGAAGGATCAGCGTGCGGTATTGATCGGGGTGATGATGCTCACCCTGTGTGGCCTGGCGGGCTGTCTGTATGCATCCACCGACAGCCTGTGGCTGTGGATCGTGATTCTGGGACTGGGCCAGGGGGGCACGTTCAGCATGGCGCTGACGCTTCTCGCCCTGCGCGCCCCGGATGCCGATACGGCCTCCGAACTCTCCGGCATGGCGCAGGGCTTTGGCTACGTGCTGGCCGCCTTCGGGCCGCTGCTGGTGGGGCTGTTGCATGACTGGTCGGGCGGCTGGGACGTGGTGGGGATCCTGCTGGGCCTGATCGGGCTGGCTGCCATGATCGTGGCACTGGGTGCCGGTCGCAATCGCCTGGTCCGACAGCCCGACTGAGCTGCTGCCCTGCTCACAAGTAACCGCGCTTCATAAAAAAACGCCCCGCTGGTGCGGGGCGTTTGGTTTTGCCATGACAGGGGCCCGATCAGCTCAGGCGCTGCATGTAGTCGATATAGCCGAAGGTCCTGACCGTTCGAACCTGGCGGCTTGTTTCATCGATCCGGCAGATCGAGGGCAGGCGAATGCCGTTGAAGGTGGTGGTTTTGACCATGGTGTAATGCGCCATGTCGGTGAACACCAGCCGGTCGCCAATCTCGAGCGGCGCGTCAAAGGCGTAGTCGCCGATCACGTCACCGGCCAGACAGGTCATGCCGCCCAGCCGATAGGTATGCGCCTTGTCACCCGGATGCGCGCCACCAATGATCTCGGGACGGTACGGCATCTCCAGCACGTCCGGCATATGGGCCGTGGCAGAGGTGTCGAGAATCGCGATCGGGCCGTTGTTATCGACAATATCCAGTACAGTTGCCACCAGGTATCCGGTATTGAGCGCAATGGCTTCACCCGGCTCCAGATAGACTTCCAGATGCGGATAGCGCGCGCGGAAATCACGAATCACACGCACCAGTCGCACCACATCGTAATCCTCACGCGTGATGTGATGCCCGCCGCCGAAGTTGACCCAGCGCATCTCGCCGAGATATTGACCGAACTTTTGCTCAAATGCCGCCAGCGTCTCTTCCAGCGCATCACTGTTTTGCTCACACAGGGTGTGAAAGTGAAGCCCTTCGAGACCCTCGAGATCACCCGGCGCGATATCGCCTGCGCGGGTGCCCAGCCGGGAGCCGGCGGCGCAGGGGTCATAAAGCGCCACGGCGCCGGTGGAGTGCTCGGGGTTAACCCGCAGTCCACAAGAGGGGCGTCGCGGCGACGATGCGACCGTGTCGCGATGACGCCGCCACTGACCGGGCGAGTTGAAACTCAGATGATCGGCATAGCGCAAGACTTCCGTCATCTCGGCTTCGGTAAAGGCCGGCGAGTAGACATGCACCTCGCCGCCGAAGGTCTCGGCTCCCAGACGCGCTTCATCCTGCCCACTGGCCGTCGTGCCGACCAGATACTCTCGCACCAGCGGGAAGCTGTCCCACAGGGCAAAGCCCTTCAGCGCCAGCAGGATTTTCGCGCCGCTGTCCCGTTGCACCTGTCCAAGCCGCTCGAGATTGCGTTTGAGCAGCGCGTCATCGACCACGTAGGCCGGTGACGGGCAGGCATGGATGTCGAAGTCGATTTGGGTATCGCTCATCAATGCTCAGCCCAGCGGGTCATGGTCGGGGTCAAGCTCGACCATCTGCCAGGGCAGGCCCATGTCGCCGATGCGTTCCATGAAGGGATTCGGATCGAGCTGCTCGACGTTGAACACGCCATCGCCCTTCCAGAGACCTTCCAGCATCAGCATGGCACCGGTCACTGCCGGGACGCCGGTCGTGAACGAGATCGCCTGGGACTGCACTTCGGCGTAGCACTTCTCGTGATCGCAGATGTTGTAGATATACACCTTGCGACGCTTGCCATCCTTGATGCCATCGAGGATGACGCCAATGTTGGTCTTGCCTTTGGTGCGCGGGCCAAGCGATGCCGGGTCTGGCAGGACGGATTTCAGAAACTGCAGCGGCGAAATTTCACAGCCGTTGACGTTGATCGGCTCGATGCTGGTCATGCCGACATTTTCCAGCACCTTGAGATGTGTCAGGTATTTCTCGGAGAAGGTCATCCAGAAGCGAATGCGCTCGATGCCCTTGATGTTACGGGCCAGTGATTCCAGCTCTTCGTGATAGAGCAGATAAAGATCCTTTTCACCGATACCGTCGAAATCAAAGGTACGCTTTTCCGACAGCGGCGCGGTTTCGACCCATTCGCCCTTCTCCCAGTAGCGACCGTTCGCGGTGATTTCGCGAATGTTGATCTCCGGGTTGAAGTTGGTGGCAAACGGATAGCCGTGGTCGCCGCCATTGGCATCAAGGATGTCGATGCGGTGGATCTCGTCAAACAGGTTCTTCTGGCCATAGGCGCAGTAGATGTTGGTCATGCCCGGATCGAAGCCGCAGCCGAGCGTGGCCATGTTGCCCGCTTTCACATAGCGATCCTGGAAGGCCCACTGCTCCTTGTACTCGAACTTCGCTTCATCGGGATGTTCGTAGTTGGCCGTGTCCAGATAGGGCACGCCGGTACGCAGGCAGGCTTCCATGATGGTCAGATCCTGATAGGGCAGTGCCACATGGATCAGGATATCCGGCTTGAAGGATTCAATCAGCGCAACCAGAGCCTCAACGTCATCGGCGTCGACCTGCGCGGTCTGAATGGGACGCGACAGCTGATCGGCAATCGCCCTGCACTTTGTTTCGTTGCGGCTGGCCAGACAGATCTCGCCAAACACTTCAGGGTGTTGTGCACACTTGTGGGTCACAACCCCACCGACGCCACCGGCGCCAATAATCAGAACCTTGTTCATGGAGTCAATTCCAGATCGGGAAAGTCAACAGTGGTAAGGGTCTTATCGGTAGTGGGCAACCAACTTTTCACCAGGAAAGATTCAGCACACCCCGACCCGATGCCACCCCGGTCGTGGTCTCACCTGCCCAGAAGGCATTGCGGCAAGAAGGCGCCGATGATGGCCTTGCCGGCCGCCGGTCTCAAGTGTTTTTACATTAATATGTGAGGACAGACGGGCACCAAAGGGGCTGGCGCCGTCATCGAGTCAAGGAGGCCCGGCTGTCACCAACGAGGGGATGCATCCGCATCGAAATGTCTTTACCATACTGGGGTATAGTATATAGAGACGTTGTCATGCCGCATTCTCCCGCTGCAAAAAAGCGTGTTCTTACCCGGGTGCGTCGCATTCGAGGCCAGTGTGAGGCGCTGGAACGTCAGCTGGAAGCCGGCGCCGAGTGCGCCCCGATTCTGCAACAGATCGCGGCCATGCGCGGTGCCATCAACGGCCTGATGTCGGAGATGATGGAAACGCACATCCGTGAGACCTTTGGTGAAGGTGCTGCCAGCGACGAGGCGCGTAATGCGCGCGTCGATGAGACGGCCTCACTGATCCGTTCCTATCTGAAATAGCCTGTGGTCCGATCATCAAACCCTTCGCAACCTCAAGGAGAGTCACTTGAAATCACGTGCTGCTGTCGCCTTCGGGCCGGGCAAACCGCTCGAAATCGTTGAAATCGACGTTGAACCGCCCCGCAAGGGCGAAGTACTGGTGCGCATTACGCATACCGGCGTGTGCCATACGGATGCTTTTACGCTCTCCGGTGAAGACCCGGAAGGTATCTTCCCGGCCGTACTGGGCCATGAGGGGGGCGGTATCGTCGAGGCCGTCGGTGAAGGCGTGACCAGCGTCAAACCGGGCGATCACGTCATCCCGCTCTACACCGCCGAATGCGGCGAGTGCAAGTTCTGCCGTTCCGGCAAGACCAACCTGTGCTCGGCCGTTCGCGCCACCCAGGGCAAGGGGCTGATGCCGGATGGCACCACGCGCTTTTCCTACAACGGTGAGCCCATCTATCACTACATGGGCACCAGCACCTTCAGTGAGTATACGGTCGTTGCCGAAGTGTCACTGGCCGTGATCAACGAAGAAGCGCCGCTGGAAAAGGTGTGTCTGCTGGGCTGTGGCGTGACCACCGGCATCGGTGCCGTGCACAACACTGCGAAGGTCAAGGAAGGCGATACCGTCGCCATCTTCGGTCTCGGCGGCATCGGGCTTGCGGCCATTCAGGGCGCCGTTCAGGCGAAGGCCTCACGCATCCTGGCCATCGACACCAATCCGGACAAGTTCGAGCTGGCACGCTCCATGGGGGCTACCGACTTCATCAACCCAAAGGATCATGATCGTCCGATCCAGGAAGTGATCGTCGAGATGACCGATGGCGGCGTGGACTTCAGCTTTGAGTGCATCGGCAACGTTGATGTCATGCGCTCGGCGCTGGAGTGCTGTCACAAGGGCTGGGGCGAGAGCATCATCATTGGCGTGGCAGGCGCCGGCAAGGAGATCAGCACCCGTCCCTTCCAGCTGGTGACCGGTCGGGTCTGGAAAGGCTCCGCCTTTGGCGGCGTCAAGGGTCGCTCGCAGCTGCCGGGCATGGTCAATGACTATCTGGGCGGCAGGATTGACCTTGATCCCTTCGTCACGCATACCATGCCGCTGGAACAGATCAATGAAGCCTTTGACCTGATGCATGACGGCAAATCGATCCGCACGGTCATTCACTACTGATCGAGCGCCAGTGCACAGGCGTCACTGGCCATCATAAAGGGGCGGGACAGCGAAGATGCTGTCCCGCCCCTTTTATGCATGCCCTGCTGCATCAACGTATTGCATCAGCGTCTCATGCCGGCCAAATGCCCTGTTCACCGCTGACGACGATCGTTCCACGTATGGGCCGTTGGTCAGGCACAGCCGCCCGCATCAGCGTCGGGCATAGGCCAGGGCGTCAAACGCGGCAATGCCGAGCGAGCCCCGGCAGGCGCCGAGTCACGTTTTGCCAGCAGCAGATCAATCTGATCGGGGGTCATCGGGCGAGAAAGAAAATACCCCTGCGCCAGCGGACACCCGAGACGCTGCAGCATCTGTAACTGCTCCAGGGTTTCCACACCTTCAGCCACGATGTCCAGTTCAAGGGTCCTGCCCAGCCACAACAGACTTTGCATGATTGCCATGGAGCGCTTGTGAAGGACCATGCGCAGCACAAAGGCGCGATCCACCTTGATGGCGTCAATCTCGTACTGATCAATATAGCTCAGCGCCGAATAGCCGGTGCCGAAGTCATCCAGCACGATGCTCACGCCCAGTGCGCGGATATCATGCAGGATCTGACCGATAACGTCGGGGTGATAACGAAAAACGCCTTCGTTGATTTCAAGCTGCAGTAGATGCGCGGGCACCCCGCTGCTTTCCAGCGCCGACACCAGATCACTCTTGAAACTGTGATGCTTGAGCTCCTGGGCCGAGACATTGATGTTCAGCGTCAGCTGGTCACAGACCTCGGGATACGCCCGACGCCAGACCGCCAGCTGCTGACAGGCTTCATGAACGACCCAGTGACCGATATCCCGCAGGATACCAAGCTCCTCGGCCATGCCAATAAAGACTTCCGGTGCCACCCTGCCACGCTGGGGATGCTGCCAGGTCAACAGGGCCTCGATGCCCCTGATCGACCGCGAATGCGGCTCATGAATGGGCTGATAGCACAGCGTAAACTCGTCACGCTTCATGGCATGGCGCAGATCATTTTGCAGCGCCAGCGCCTCGACCACGCTTGCACGCATCGAGGGCGTAAAGAAAACATAGCGCCCGACGCCCTCTTCCTTGGCCGCATACATGGCGGTGTCGGCATCACGCAGCAGCTCTTCGGGTGTGTGGTAATGCGCCTCCAGCAGCACAATCCCGATGCTGCTGGAGGAAAAGATATTCTGCCCCTGAATTCTGAAGGGCTTTTGCAGACACTGAGCGATGCGATGGGCCACCTCACCGGCGGCCCGCCCCGGCGAAACATCCTCGATCAGCACCACGAATTCGTCCCCGCCAACGCGGGCCAGGGTATCGACGCTGCGCAGACAGGATTCGAGCCGGCGCGCCATGTCCATTAACAGCTGATCGCCGGCGCGATGACCGAGACTGTCATTGACGAGCTTGAAGCGATCCAGATCCATGAACAGTACGGCGGCTTCAGGCTGCGACGGTGGCGTTCTTGAAAGCAGCTCGCGCAGCCGACCCATGATCCAGGCCCGATTGTAAAGCTCGGTCAGGTTGTCATGGGTCGCCGCCCAGGACAGCTCCTGTTCGATACGCTGACGCTCCAGCAGCCTTGCCTCCAGCGCCATGTTTTCCGCCTGCGCCCGGCGTGCCTGCTGCTCGATCGACTCGGCGCGCTTACGCTCGCTGATGTCACGCTGCACCGAGATCCAGTGAGTGAACCACCCTTTTTCGTTGGCCACCGGGACAATGCTGAGCTCGACCCAGAACTCACTGCCATCACGGCGGGAGTTCAAGAGTTCGACTTCCACGGGCTGCCACTTTTCCAGCGCTGCTCTCAGGTGGTCCAGCGTGGCGCGATCGGTCTTCCCGTTTTGCAAAATACGTGGGGTCTTGCCCAGCACCTCGGCTTCGCTATAACCGGTCGTGCGAGTAAAGGCGGCGTTGCAGTAGACGATGCGCGGCCCGGGCAGGCCGAACGGCTCGGCTTCGGTAATCAGGATGGCATCGTTGGCATGGACCACAACCGACTCCAGCAGCCTGAGGCGTTCACGCCCGCTGGTATTGACAATATCGATCGGTTCACGAATCTGCTGACAGTCATGATGACGGCCAAGCTGGGCGGCGTGCGTATGCAGCACGTAGCACTGCGCCGTACTCAACCCCCGCCGAGGACGCACGTCACAGACCATCAGCAGGCCCAGCAGCTCATCGCGTTCCGAGCGCACGACGTTCAGTGCCGCAAAGGCAATGCCTTCCGGCCAGGGCAGGTCCGACAGGGGCGCCTCGGTGCGACGAACATCCTCAAGGGATAAATATCCTTCACTGCTGCTGTCAATCAAATGACACAGCATGGCGATATTGTCGCGCGATAAAGAAACGGTCAGGCCACTTCCATAACCGGCCATGACGTCACCACAGGTGCCGTAAAAAACGCTGCGGGCACAGTCAGTGGCATGCGCTGCGCTGCGCAGCAACTGTTGTAAGGGGGCACCCTTGCGGTCGTAGGATACGGTCATGGTTGGTCCATCATCTCTTTGGAGCCTGCTTCGTTGATAACGGCCTCAATGCATTTTCCTGAAGTGACCTTAAACATTATCCCATAACATAAGTTCCATTGGCTTAAGGTTTATCAGTCATGGCCGATAAGACGGCATCATCAGGCAACCCCCCTCGACTGCAATAAGGGTGTAGAGCGAACATGAAGCTGATCGATGACATGACCGTCAAAACAAGCTGGACACTGGTGATTGCCGTTTTCGTGGCATTGATCATGGGGGTCAGCGCCCTCGGGCTTTATGGTCTTCATTATAGCCAGTCCACCCTTTTGCAGCTTATGGCCGAGGAAGGCAGTCGCAACAGTCAGTTACGAGCCGATTTTGAAACCACGGCGCAGGTGCTGCGAACGATCATGGTGCTGGCCATCGTGATGGCGATCCTCGTCAGTGCCGTGGTGATGTGGGGGGTAACCGTCAACGTCATCAATCCGCTCAAGCGACTCGTCACCCACTTTGAACGCATGTCGAAAGGCGACCTTTCCATGGCCGCCGAACAGCGCGGTGACAACGAAATCGGTCGACTCTTCAATGCCCTTTCCAGCACCCAGCGCAGCCTCTCTCATACGGTCAATACCGTGCGCCAGGGCAGCCACCGCATTAACGACAATGCGCGCCTGATTGCCCGCGACAACACCGACCTGTCCGCCCGTACCGAACAGCAGGCTGCCTCGCTCGAGCAGACGGCAGCCAGCATGGAAGAACTGACGGCCACCGTGTCACAAAATGCCGAAAACTCCCGTCAGGCCAGCCAATTGGCTCAGGAAGCGTCACATCAGGCGCAGCGCGGCGGCGAGGTCATTGTCGAAGTACAGCAGACCATGGAAGGGATCAGTCAGAGTTCACAGCAGATGGGCGATATCATTGCCCTCATTGACTCGATTGCCTTTCAGACCAACATTCTGGCGCTTAATGCCTCTGTCGAGGCCGCGCGGGCCGGTGAGCAGGGCAAGGGATTCGCCGTCGTGGCCGGTGAAGTACGGGCACTGGCGGGTCGCTCAGCCAGCGCGGCCGGCGATATCCGCGAGCTGATCGATAATTCTCTCAAGCGGGTCAACAGCGGCTCGACCCTGGTGGAGCAGGCCAGCACGACCATGCAGGGCATTGTCGAGTCCGTCCAGCGTGCTACCGGCCTCATCAGTGAAATTGCCTCGGCATCGCAGGAACAAAGCAGCGGTATCACTCAGGTCAATCAGGCCATCTCACAGATCGATCAGGTGACGCAGCAAAACGCCGAACTGGTGCAAAACGCAGCCCAGGCAGCCAGCGAGCTGGAGCGTCAGGCGCACGCACTGCGTGATTCGGTTGACCTCTTCGTGCTCCCTGAAGAGCCTGGCCTGCAGACCGAACCAAAGGCCTCAAACGTTCATACGGCAAAGTCTGCACATCCCATCAGGCAGATGACCAGAATCTCCGAAACGCCCGACACTGACAAACCCGCCGCACCGGTCACCAGACAGTCTGCACTGTCGCCGGCAAAGGCCCCTGCTCCCACGACGCCAGCACGCAGTACACGTGTCACCAGTGACGAGGATGAATGGGAAACCTTCTAGCGGGGTCTGCAACAGCGCATGAACGCCTGTCGCCATGAGGGATACAGCCTGCAGTAAAAAGGACCGCGGATGCGGTCCTTTTTGCAGGCGGGCATATCGTCACGGATCATGATCGATCTATCCCCGCCTCCAGTGCCAGTAACGCCTGTTCGATGGCTTCTACATGGGCATCGTCATGGCCCATATCGCGTATCGAGTCCGCCAGCATCAGCAGATAGTCGCGATTGGGGCCGCTGGGGCCGACCGCCGTCGAAATCTGTTGGGCAATTTCCAGTGCCGAGGCTTCCCCGAGCCAGGCTTCGTTGCCTTCGGTGGCCATGTAAACCAGTGCTTCACTGCGCTCACCGTCATCAAAATAAAGATCAGTCACAACACGCAGATAACCGTTTTTTTCCCGGACATCGAGTCCTTCGAGCACATCAGGCGTAATCAGATAGGCCATGCCATGACAGACGGCATCTTCCCGCGGTACCAGGGTGGCCACCCGGCCCGGCCATTCGAGCGTACCGCGATGGTCATGTGAGCCCTGCCAGAAACGACGCGTCCATCCCCTGATGCTGGCAGGTCGACGCGCCTTGAAGGCAAAACCGGTCTTGTAGATCAACGAACCGTAGCCAAACAGCCACAGTGGCGCATCAGACACATCCGTGCGGATGCGGGAGGTCGCGTTCATTGGTGTCTCAGGCATGGATACATCACGACATTGAAAGTGGGCAGTCAAGGATTAAAGCCGCGCAGGCCCCATGGTCAGCCGGTGCTTTCAACCTCCTCTTCATCATTGTCTGCCACCAGCGCGCCCGTGCGCGACAGAAGTTGTTCCACCTCGGGATGGCCGGGTACTTCAGTGACGTCATCGGACTCCAGAAGGGCATCAACATCGTCAATGGTACAAAGCATGCCCTCAACGACGACATAGGGCACGCTGCCGCGTTTTTGTACCTGTCGCACCAGCTTCATGGAGGCCGGTACACATTGCAGTAGAGGACTGGCCTGCCACGCCTGCGGGACGCTGGCCATCGCAGCCTGCTCATCGCAGCCAGCCGCCACAATATGCTCTCCTTCAAGCACAACGACGCCTGCAGCAACCACGCTTGTAGTAGAAAGGTCGTCCATGGATTTTTCCTCAAGTGCCCGATAAGAATGACTATTCTAAACGGCCGGAGCCAAATCATCATCTTCCGATCCCGTTGAAGGACACCCTTGCGTCTGCGACTGCCCTGCGTCAACGGCCATCATCCATCGGCATCGCTCAGACTCGCCCTCGCAGCGTAGGGCCACTGGCCGCTATCGCGGTGGCTTTTGCCGTGCATCAGATACTCGAAGGTCTCGTCTGTCCGGACATCGATGGCATTGATTGGCCCAGCCACTGTGCTCATCTGGAAGAAGGCGTTGAAGAAAAGGACACGAGCCACCACATCAACGAGGGGTAATGGCCTGCAATGTTCTAGACTCAGGGCAATGGATGTCGATCATCCCCTGACAACGATGGAGAGTACTCATGGATGAGCAAAAGAAGGGCCCCACTGATGACCGCCCGGCACGTGACAGCGGTGAGGTGACCGCCGCCACATCGGAAACGGATGCATGGACGCGGGATCTGGAAGATATCAATGACGGCACGGGCTCTACGGAAAATGCCTCTGTGCTGCCCGATGAAAATGACGAGTACGCCGATCTGACAGAGACCGGCGCGCTGGATGAAGACGAACGCCTTCTTGAGGAAAAGGAAGCCGAGCTTGAAAACGAGCTGGAGGTGACCGAAGCCGACGAGGAAGGGATCGAGGCCAACATCAAGGCACTTGATTTTGAAGAGCCCGAAGGCGGTGATCACGTCGACCCGCAGCGTACTCGCCCGGATCTGGAAAGCCGTGACCCGGATGACCTATAAACCCTGACCGGTTCGGATCAGGGAACACCCTCTATTTTTGGCACGTCAAAAATCATCAAAGGGGCCGATCGCAATCGGCCCCTTTTTGCGTTCAGCGCGGCCGGGAGGCTAAGCCTTTTACCGCGGGGCCTGGACGGCGCTCCAGCGCCATGCAGTAATTTCCGGGATATCCTCGAAGTGCTGGCGGATTAAAGGTCACGCATTAAAAAGGCGGTGCACTATCGTGCACCGCCCGAGACCGTCATGGGTCACCGCGATATTTTTTACAATGGCTGCTGCAGTACGCGGTCGATATCACTTTGATCGCGGCTGCTGCTCATTTTTGCAAAGCGATGCAGCGTGATATCCAGACGCTTGATCATGCCCTCGACCAGCTCGATCTGTTCTTCTTCCATTTCACCGGAGGCGCGCAGCTGACTCAAAAGCGCCTGACTGGCGTCGGTGAAGCGCTCATCGAAATCTCCCCAGGCGCAGGCCTGATAGGCATGGGCAAGTGCGGTCTGCCACTGCTTCAGGGCTTCCCGGGTCGATGGCGTATCATCCAGACTGACCACACGACGGTAGTTGGCCAGAATCAGGTGCCCCAGATTCAGACCGGTCATGCCCAGATCCAGCAGATAGCGCTGATCTTCCGGCAACTGGCTGTCAAAGTTGGCCAGGCGCTGTACGCGCTCCACCATGCGTCCGTTGAACCAGTCGGCCGCCCGTTCTCGCGAATGCCTGCAGGAACGCGCCCAGAGCTGGTTCATGTCATCGGTAATGGCACGGATGACACGCCGGCGCAGCACCAGTGCATTGGGAGAAGGGATAACCCGAAAAACGGTATAGAGGATGGTCAGTCCCAGAGCGATGGCCAGCGTGCGGTCCATGAAACTGCTGATGTCGAAGGCCATGTTGTTACTGGGCATGGTCAGAATGGTGTAGATGATGCAAAAACCCAGCCCATTGGCCAGAACCGGGCGGTTATTGAGCGCCATCAAACCCAGAAAGAGCGGTGCCCCGAAGACCATGATCAGCATAAGGTATTCATGAGGCGCCTGTGCCAGCAGGATGTTACCAAACACCAACGCGGCGATGGCGCCGACAGCGCCCCCTTTCATGACGTTTTTCAACATGACCGTCGGGGAGGGAAAAGAGGCAAACATGGTGCCGAAAATCACGGGCAAGACCATCATCAGCACCCCGGAGCCCCACTGGGTCGCGACATAGATGATTGAGCCGATGGCAAACAAAAGGCTGGATCGAATGCCGATGGTCAGCGCCGGCATGTAGTCACGATGACGTGACAGGCGCGGCGCCTTGAGTCGGGTATTTTCAGCGTCATTGATGGCGTGATGCGCCTCGACCATCACGCTGGCATAGCCCAGCAGCATCATCAGCCCCTGGGCCATGCGCCTTGCCAGCGGCGTGCCATGGCGGTGCAGCTCGGCCTTCTGAATACGCTGTCGCAGAGCGTTGATTTCGCGTTTGCGCTCGCTATAGGTCTGGCGCGAACGGACCCGCTCCATGGTGTCGCGAATGTCCTTGAGGGCTTCTTCGAACGCCTCGCTGGAAAGCGTCGGGTGCTCGCGCACCAGACGTGCGTAGGTCTGCATTTCAGCCATCATGGACAGCGCCCGCTGCGACAGAAGGTAGGCCGCCCGGGCACGCCCCGGGCCGTGCGGCCCTTCATAGACCACGGCACTGCTGTCATTATTAAGCGTCAATGCCTGTTCCAGCGCGGACATGATCTGCGCACGGGCATCAGCCATCGAGACACTGGCGTCAAGATGCATGACGAGCGCCTTGAACGTCTGGTCGATTACCGTATTGGCATGGCTATAAATAATGTGTCGAACCCGATTGGGCCACAGCAGCATGCTGACCAGCGTGGCACAGGTCGCGCCCAGCACGATCTCGCTGACGCGCGCGACGGCAATATCAAAAACGCCCTGACTCGAGTTGTTGTTCACAATGGTCAGCACCACGACAAGAATGGCGGTGGCCGCCCCCATCGCAAAGCCGTAGGTCAGGTTAAAGTTACGGGTCAGTGCCGAGGAGGTGGCACAGATAAAGATCCAGATCATCAGAAGCATCAATGCCATGGCCGGCATCTGCATGCTCAGCGCCATGATCAAAATCCCGATGCCCCCACCAATCACGGTGCCACCGATCTGGCAAAAGCCCTTCTCGATGACCAGTCCACTCTGGGGGCGAATCTGCAGGAAGACTGCAGAGATCAGCGCCCAATAGGGCCGGTCCAGCTGCATTTCCATGGCGAGATAAAGCGCCAGGGTCATGGCCACCAGGCCCTTGGTCGCAAACTTGAGGGTATTGATGTCCGGCGTCAGGTAAACGCGCGCCCAGGGGCCAAGAGCCATGATCAGGGATCCCGCTGCTCGGCGTCACTGGCCACCGCCGGCGGAATATCAGGATCACGGGCCTGCTCACCGGCGTTGCCCATACCGTGCGGGCGCACGCCATCCACTCCGTCATCCTTCTGATGCGGGTCGTCAATGCGCACACTGGCGGTCATGCCCGAGCTCAGATAAACGCCGTCGGGGATATGATCGATGGCAATATCCACGGGAATTCGCTGGGACAGACGCACCCAGGTAAAGGTCTGCTGCACCTGCGGCAGGAGCTGCCCATCGGGCGTGGTATTGGTATTGGCGATCCCGCGACCGATACTGGCCACGTGGCCATGCATTTCCTGGTCGCCGCCCATCAGCCAGACACTGGCGCCATCACCGATATCGATCGAGGGAATCTTGGTCTCCTCGAAATAGGCCGTGATGTAGAAGGAGCCATTGCGCACGATCGACATCTGCGCATTGCCCTGGCTGACATAGTTGCCCTGGCGCAGATGCAAATTAATGACCGAGCCATCCACCGGTGAGGTCACCACGCTACGCTCAAGGTCAATTTGGGCACTGTCGAGCTGCGCCTGTGCCAGATCACGCTGAGCTTTCGCAATTTGCGCATTGAGTCGCGCGGTTTCGCGATCTTCGGTACTGATGGCGTTGCTGCCCAGATTGCGGCGGCGCTCATACTCATGCTCGCTGAGCTGGTACGAGTACTCTCGATTGGCAAGCGTCGCCTCGGCCTGACGTACGGCCGCTTCGTAGCGCTCGTGATTGACGGTAAAGAGTACGTCGCCGGCCTTTACCTGCTGATTGTCATGGGCATCGAGATCCATGACCCAGCCCGAGACATCGGGGGCGATGGTGACGATATCGGCGCGAACGCGGGCGTCGCGCGTCCAGGGCGTATACATGTAATACTGCCACAGCCAGACACCCAGCGCGATGGCAATGGCGGCCAGCACCAGCGTAATGAAAACTCTAATAATCGTGCGCATTCAGATTTCGCTTCTACAACACATGACTTGAAAGGTAGGTCACCACGGCCAGCACAATCACGAACAGACTGACGTCAAACCACGCTTCCTGCCACACCCAGCGTGTCAGACCTGCCTTGTGCATCATGGTTCGCAGCAACGCCGAAATCACCAGAGACACCAGCGCAAACAGCAGCATCGGACTGATGAAGACACCGCCAATGGAAAGTTCACGCAGTAACACGCCCTTCTCCTGTTTCTGTTCCATCAAGGGCCTTCGTCATGAAAGCGGTGCTCATGATGGCGGACTCACCGTCAATATCGGTAATGAAGTGCCAAAAGCATAGTGCAGTACCGCTGACCCGGCGCTGTTGAAAACCCCGTTTTTGTCAAACAAACCGGTCAACAACCGCGGCATTGTACGCGTCATGCCTTGTGAAGGCATCGCAGAAAAAGGCACGCCTTCCTACTCTCGCTCATTTGGATGGAGCGTACAGCGCCTGATAATCGGCATCAAAAAAGCCGGCCTCCCAAAGGAGGCCGGCTCATTATATGTCGCAAGCGTCACGGGGACGATCAGGACAGGCGCTTAGAAGCTGTAAGCGATACCAGTGCCAAAGCCGTCACCTGTATTGGCTTCACGGTCATACTTGGCGCCTTCGAGCCAGACATACATCTGGCTGCTCAGGTTATAGGTTGCGCCAAGCACAAACTCGTTGTAGCTCTTGTCGCTGCCCTGATCGACACCGGCGAAGGAGTCCGGATCGGTAAGGGCAACAGCATTGCGCTCGGCATCGACATACTGGTAAGAACCGTACAGATCGCCCGAGCCATAGCTGTAGCGAGCACC
Organism: Kushneria sp. Sum13; assembly: GCF_052692355.1. Taxonomy (NCBI): domain Bacteria; kingdom Pseudomonadati; phylum Pseudomonadota; class Gammaproteobacteria; order Oceanospirillales; family Halomonadaceae; genus Kushneria; species Kushneria sp. Sum13. The sequence continues at coordinate 988,396 of NZ_CP199847.1, read as the reverse complement.
AATGCCGTAGCGGTCAGCATCGGCATCGTCTTCCCACTGGCCGTGTACCTTTTCCCATTTGGCAGCTACGCGCAGGTCATCACTCATCTGCCAAGTGGCATTCAGACCAAACTGCTGACCGTAGTCATGCTCATCACCGTCTGTAGTGATGTACTTGAAGTTTTTCAGATCGTCATAAACGGCAGCCAGAGTCCAGTCACCGACCATGTAACGCAAACCACCAAACATGGCAGCGCTACCGCCGTCATCGACTACAAATCTGCCGTTTTGATCACCATTGATCGGGTTACCATCATCGTCTAAATCTACAGTGCCGTTAAGGTACTGGTCCTGAAATTCCTGCGTATTTTCAGCGTCGCCGAAGTAACGAGTACCAACTGCGAACTGCAGACCACCAGTGATTGGTGAGGTGTAAGTAACCTTGTTGGCTTCGCGATAGGTGGAGCCACCAATGTCACTGCCGCTGGTCGTGTTGCTGAAGTATTCGTTGTTGGAAACGGGATCCTGAACCCAGTCATTCAGCAGGTCATCCCAGGAACCAATGCGAACATCACCGAAGTCGCCAGTCAGACCAAGATAAGCCTGGTCACCCTTGGACAGGCCGGAACCATTGGAATTCGAGCCGCCCTGATTATAATAACCTTTCTGACGGTCGGCGTTGAATTCGAACTCTGCACGGAAATAGCCAGTCAGGTTCGGATTAATGATGTGTTCGCCACGGAACCCGACAGTGGAACCGTTGTCGAAGATTTCGTCGTTATAATCACCATCACCATCTTTAACATTTTTCCAGCCCAGCTGAACGTTACCGTAAACGTCCAGTTTGGAACCGTCCTGATTGTAAACCGTGGCCGCCTGGGCACCAGCCGCCATCGTGCCGAGCGCACCGGCAATCGCAGTCGCTAAGAGCGTCTTTTTCATCTTGGTTTTTCCTTAACTGGCTAACTGTTCGATTGTCTGCCGTGGCAGATGCCCGACGCCGGTGGCGTTCGAGCTTTTATTGTTTGTTGCTCGCCGGGCTACCTTATAACGGCGTTTTCACTAACGCAACAAGAAAAAAACAGCGTTTCCGTTCTTTTTACTATTGGACTAGAACGCCGCTCTCAGGCCGGTATTTTGGGATAAAACCATTACTTTTATATGACATCTTCTTTTTCGTAATCAAAAAAAGAGCGCCCTTTCGGGCGCTCTTTTTGGTAAAAACAAAAAACATCAAAGCGTTACATCATACAAAGTTTTATTGGCAAAACACATGCCACTTAGTTTGCAGCGTAACGATTAATGTCTTCCATTTTTTTATTTAACGCTGATGCAGATGGGCCAGCTCGGACATCTTTTGTGCCAATCTGCGCTTTTGCTTTTCGGCCTCTCGCTCCTGCTGACGATCCTGCAGGCGCTTGAGCTGCTCCTTTGCATGCTGGGCATCTTCTTCTTCAACCCGGCCGGCCTCTTGGCCTTCCAGATCGATACGTGCGGCATTGACCCGCACCGACTTGAGATAACGCGGCAGGTTGACATAGCCCGCCAGCGCCCGGCGAATCAGCTTTTCATTGTAAGGTTCGCGAGCCGAAAGGGCCTCGTGAATCCCGATGGCCAGCGGCCGGGTATGACGCTCGAAAAAGGTTTTGGGATAGCGACGATACCACTGCTTGAGAAGCGCCTGAGGAGAGATCTCTTCCTGAGCAGGCTCAATCGGTGCGGTTTCAACAACTTCGGACATGTTCTGCTCTGTAGGCGGGATTGATTCATCTGGCGCCGGCGACAAGGCGTCGGGTTCTGCTGTCACCTCGGAGATGGGCAAACGAGAGACATCACTATCGGGCGCCTCCGTACTGCCGGCTTCTGCCCCCTCTGCAGTCATGGCAACGCTCTCTGAAGGACTCTCCGTCAGTTCAGGCTGCGCAGACGGGGGCTCAGGGTCGGCACCCGACATCTGCTGAATGCGTGTCAAGCGAGCCATCAGTTCCCGATTGGTGCTTTCAAGCTCCCGAATACGGGCTCCTGCACTTTCCAGACGTGCTTTCAGATCGCCTGCCTGCTGCTCAAGCGTGCTGAACACTTCATCTAAACGATCGCTCACGCCCATCTCCCAAGCCTTTTCATGATGGTGTCTGTCTTCGACACCATCGAACCATACATTATTTTATGGGACCTGCAGCCAGCATCCGGCAAGCCAGTATCAGGCCTGTGCAGCGTCGTTTCTTTCATAGCGCACAAAATCGTAGCCGGGCTGCCCCTCAGTGGGCGAGCCTGCTACCCGCTCCACTTCTTGCCAGTGCTCATCCAGCGAAGGGAAATGGGTATCCCCTTCCACCTCGACATCAATTTCTGTCAGATAAAGTCGGGAAGCGCAAGACAGTGCCTGCTGATAAATCTCGCCCCCTCCGATGACCATGATCTCCTCATTGCCTTCAATCATGGCCTGATCGTCTGCCAGCGCCAGCGCGCTTTCCAGATCATGACATACCCGTACGCCGGGATGCTCAAAGCTCGTATTGCGTGTCACCACAATATTGAGACGGTTGGGCAGCGCCTTGCCAATGGAGGTAAAGGTAGCGCGTCCCATCACCACCGGCTTGTGCAATGTGACTGCCTTGAAAAACTTCAGATCCTCGGGCAAATACCAGGGCAGCTTGCCCTCGACGCCGATCACACGATTGCGTGAAACCGCCGCAATCATGGCAATGGGGACCAGTGTTTCCTGCATTTTATCGCTCTCCGGTCGCATTACACGGCCACCTGGGCACGAATGTGCGGGTGGGGGTCATAGTCATCGATGGCGATGTCTTCAAAGCGGAAGGCAAAAATGTCCTTCACCTCAGGGTTGAGCCTGAGCGTGGGCCTTTGCCTTGGGGTACGCGTGAGCTGAAGACGCGCCTGCTCCATGTGATTGCTGTAGAGATGCGCATCACCCAGCGTATGGATGAATTCCCCCGGTGCCAGATCACACACCTGAGCCACCATGTGGGTCAACAGCGCATAGCTTGCGATATTAAACGGTACTCCCAGAAAGATATCGCCACTGCGCTGATAAAGCTGGCAGGAGAGTTTGCCATCCGCCACAAAGAACTGAAAAAGCGCATGACAGGGCGGCAACGCCATCTCATCGACCAGCGCCGGATTCCAGGCCGAGACGATCAGGCGCCGCGAATCGGGGTTGGTCCTGATCTGCTCGATGACCCGGCTGATCTGATCCACTTCTCCGCCTTTGGGCGAGGGCCAGCTGCGCCACTGATAGCCGTAGACCGGGCCCAGCTCGCCGTCATCATCGGCCCAGGCATCCCAGATCGAAACACCATTGTCCTTGAGATAACCAATATTGGTATCGCCGCTTAAAAACCAGAGAAGCTCGTGAATGATCGAGCGCAGATGCAGCTTCTTGGTGGTCAGCAGCGGAAAGCCCTGCGAGAGATCAAAACGCATCTGATGGCCAAAAATGGCGCGCGTCCCCACGCCCGTACGATCATGCTTTTCCACGCCATGATCGAGCACCTGCTGCATGAGTTCGAGATAGGGCTGCATGTACTTGAACCGTTTATACCTGTGAAGAAGAACGCGCGTCGTCAACGTTTTGACGACGCGACCAGACGACCAGCACCGCGCCCAGAAGCAGCATGGGAACGCACAGCAGTTGACCCATGGTCAACCAGTCAAAGGCGATAAAGCCAAGCTGCGGGTCGGGCCGGCGGAAAAACTCGACAAAAAAGCGAAAGGTGCCATAGCAGATCAGAAACAGTCCCGAGATCAGTCCGCGCCGACGCGGCGTTTGCGAGGCGCTCCAGAGAATGCAAAAAAGCACGACACCTTCAAGGGCGAACTCATAGAGCTCGGAAGGATGACGCGGCTCGGGGCCATACAGTGGATACACCATGCCCCAGGCCACATCCGTTACCCGTCCGGGAAGCTCCTGATTGATGAAGTTGCCCAGTCGCCCGGCACCCAGACCGATGGGCACCATCGGTGCAATAAAGTCGGTGAGCTGAAAAAAGGTCAGCTGATGACGTCGCGCATAAAGCAGCGACGCGATGAGCACGCCGATAAGGCCGCCATGAAAGCTCATGCCCCCTTCCCAGACCTTGAAGATCCAGAACGGGTTGGCCAGAACCTGCTCCCAGCCGTAAAAAATCGCGTATCCGATACGCCCGCCCAGCACGACGCCCAGGGCGCCATAAAAGATGATGTCGCCGACCTGGTCTTTTGTCAGCCCAAGCCGCGCCGCACGCACGCGGGAAAGCCACCAGGCGCCGACAAACCCCACCACATACATCAGGCCATACCAGTGAATGGCCAACGGCCCAAGCGAGACCGCTACCGGATCAAACTGCGGATGATGAAACATGCAACCTTCCCTGCACAGGAGCCTATCAGACCCGACAACACCGCCCCTTTTCGGGGGATGCCAACGACAGCGGCGAGTCTACCATGAAGCCATCAGGCCTCGCGCCTTTACACCAATGCTCGTCTGCCCGTGTCGGGCGCGTTAAGGTAGCCGCCTGACGACCAGGGGCCCGTTATGAGACTGCGCACCACCATATTGATGACCATCATTTGCCCCCTGCTACTCACGCTGGTCACGTTCAGTGCCGTGGCCCTGTGGGTACTGGAAGACAACATGCAAAAGCGCCAGCAGGAAGAGGTGCGACTGATTGCCCATGGGCTACGCCTGCCCCTGACCCGAGCGCTTTCCCATCATGACCCGCAGGCCCTGCAGGAAGGCTTGAGCACCACCTTTTCACTTTCAAGACTCTATGGCGCCTTTGTCCTGTCGACGTCCGGTCAGCAGATTGCCGGCGTCGGCCTCGCCGGCGGTCTGCAGAACACGGCCATGCTGCAAAAGGCGATCAGCACGGCCAGGGAAGCAGAAGGCTATTCACAGCAAAGCGGACAGAGCTTCTATACCTATCTGCTGCCGATGACGAACGCTCAGGGTGACGTGCTGGGCATTTTGCAGATCAACCGGCTGACCACCGGCATCGAGCGCTACATGAGTCTCATGACCACCGTGGCCCTGCTGCTGGCCGCGGCTGTGGGCATTCTGGTCGTGCTGATGGTGTGGTGGGGCTTTCGCCGCTATGTGAACCGTCCGGTTAACCGCCTCTATCGCAGCATGAAGGCCGTTCAGGGCGGGAATCGCCTGCACCGCATGACGCCCGGGGGTGCCCGGGAATTTCGCGAACTGGGGGAGGCGTTCAATGCCATGCTCGACGCCGTGGCCCACAAGGAACAGGAGGTCCGCGCGCAGCAGCAGCAGCAGCTTGCACTGGAGCGCAGCCTGAAAAAATCCCGACGACTGGCAGAAATTGGCGTACTGGCCGCAGGGGTGGCCCATGAACTTGGCTCACCGCTCACGGTCATTGATGGACAGGTTCAACGTTTGCAGCGCCGCGATGACCTGCCCGATGACGCCCGCCAGCGCCTGACGAGAATCCGCCACGAAACCCGGCGCATGGAGGCCACCATCCGTCAGCTGATGGACATGGGCCGTCGCCACACGCTGCATCCAGGGCAATGCTCCCTGGGAGAGATGATCCATGAGGCCGAGCGGCTGGCCCGCGATGCCCTGCATCTTGAGAAGGCGCATCCACGACTTGCGCTACATCTCCCCCCAAGGGATGCCATTACCGTGGATCGACAGCGTTTCCAGCAACTGCTGGATAATCTGATCAAGAATGCCTTTCAGGCCGGCGGTGATGACGTGGTTATTTCAGCGCACTACTCAGCCACTGGCGTGGTAATGCGCCTTGAGGATAACGGACCAGGCATTGACGAAAGACACCGCAGTCAGATCTTTGACCCCTTCTACACCACCCGCGGTGCCGGCAAGGGAAGCGGCATGGGCCTGACGATCGTACACCGCGTGGTGGAAGATCACGGCGGCCACATCACGCTGGAAGAAAGTTCAATGGGCGGTGCTGCCTTCGTGATCACCCTGCCCGCCGAAACCCTGTTGCCGCCGGACGCCATCACGCCCGAGGACACAACGTTTGATAACGACAGGATGGAAAACACGGACCACACCGAGGATGCCATGCCACGGAAATTACGGCCATGACTGATCAGATCCTGATTGTCGAGGATGATGCGGCCATTCTCGAACTCCTTACCGAGGAGCTCGAGGAGGCCGGCCATATCGTCACCGGTGTCGACAGCGCCGAACAGGCCATGAGGCTGTCTGAAACCACCAGGTTTGACGTCATCATCAGCGATATCCGACTGCCGGGCATGGATGGCATGGCGCTGCTGGCGTCACTGGCACAGCAGCCCGACCGACCCGCCGTGATCATCATTACCGCCTTTGGCAGCATCGAACAGGCCGTGGATGCCCTGCAGCGCGGTGCCGACGATTTTCTGACCAAGCCGCTGGATCTTGATCAGGTGCGCGCCAGCGTCGCTCGGCTGAGCCAACGGCGCGTGCTGCAAAATCGCCATCAGGTCGGTGAGCATCGCGAGACCTTTCATCTGGACGAGCTTTCCAGCTGCACGCCTGCCATGTCCGCCCTTTTTGAGCAGGCGCGCCGGCTTGCTACGCAACAGGCCGCCGTCCTGATTCTGGGAGAAAGCGGTACCGGCAAGGAATTGCTGGCGCATGCCCTGCATCGGGAAGGCCCTCGCAGGGACGGTCCCTTTGTGGCCGTCAACTGTGCCAGCATCGCCCCGGATGTCATGGAAAGTGAGTGCTTTGGCCACGTCAAGGGCGCCTTTACAGGGGCCATCGCCCATCGCCGCGGCCTGTTTCAGCAGGCGCATGGCGGAACGCTGTTTCTTGATGAAGTCGGCGACATGCCGCCGGCCCTGCAGGCCAAGCTGCTGCGCGTTCTGCAAACCCATTGCGTCAGACCCGTGGGCAGTGAAGAGGAGCAGCAGATCGATATTCGCATCGTGGCGGCCACCAACCGCGCGCTCGCGGAGCGCATCGAGGCAGGGCTTTTTCGCGAGGACCTGTTTTATCGACTTGAGACCTTCAGCCTGACCCTGCCGCCGCTGCGTGAGCGCCCTGATGACATCCCCCTGCTGGCGGAGCACTTTATCGAACGCTACCGCCGGGAACAGGGACGCCCCCCCATGACGCTATCGCCTTCGGCCCTGTCACTGCTGTGGGCCTATCCCTTTCCCGGCAATGTCAGGGAGCTGGACAACGCCATTTTACGCGCCGTCACCCTGGCCCAGGCAGATGTCCTTGAACCCGATGACTTCCCTGAACGCTTCCGCCAGGCGGCCGGCACTTTCGAAGGCCATGACGCTCAGACCCAGGAGTGGCTCAGTCTTGAGCAGATGGAACAGCGCTACATTCAACGCGTGCTTGACGCCGTAGATGGCAACAAGCGCCGTGCCGCCGACATTCTGGGGATCGGCCGCAAGACGCTCTATCGTCGTCTGGAAGATCGGTAGCCCCCTGATCTGGCATTATTCCACCAGGAGATCAGGACATCCTCTCAGTATTGACTGGACGCCAGCGCATACCCTTTCTGGCGCTGCTCATGTCGGCGAGCGCGCCGTTCGGACAATACCGTGGGGTCCCCCAGACACATTAGCCGTGTCCAGCCGTTATGACGCACCAGCAGATACATCAGCACCGGCAAGGTCATCATCAGGCACCAGCGCGGCGCCAGCGCCTCTACCATGCCATGCTGATCGAGTGTGACCTGAATGCTCAGGTGCACAAACATGATCACCATGGAGGCTTCTCCCACCAGCCCCACAAGGGTGGCAACGAGCGGCAGGCGCGCAAGCTGTCGCGACAGCGCCATCAACACCAGCGTAATGGCAAACGCGCCCAGAAGGCTCAACACCGGCACTCCGTAATCGGCATACTTCATGTCCATCGTGAAATGTGGATCGGCGTGAACACACCACATCGACAGTACGCTAATCCCTGCGGTCAGCAGCAGCACGCGCGGCCTTTCGAGATCAATCCGGTAATGCGCCACCAGATGCCCCAGATAAAAGCAGGGCGCGGCCATTAAAACCACGTTGAGGTTGCCGATCAGCCAGAGCTCTCTGAACCCATACTGATTCGCCATGGCAAGGCCCAGCATGCCCAGCATGATGATGCCGGTGGTGCGCAATGACAGCCGCGTCATCAGTACATTGACCAGCTGCTGCGTGGCCCAGAAACAGGTCACGAACCAGAATGGCGACAGCCCCGACTCCAGATCCCGCCCACCCAGTACCATCGCCAGCAGCGCACTGGAAAGTGCCTTCTCATCACCCAGCGCCTGATAAAGGGACGGTGCGTACAAAAGCGCCATGAAAAAGCCGTAAGGCACCAGCAGGTGCAGGCTCTTGCGGCCGAGATACGCCCTGAGATCGGCGCAGGGCCTGAAGAGATAGCCGGCAATGATGAAAAAAAGCGGCATGTGAAACAAAAAGAAAAAATCCCGCACAAAGCCGGACGTCATGTGGGCATACACCACCATCATGATGCCGAGACCTTTCAGGACGTTGATCCATTCAAGTTTTTTAACCATGGTCAGCCACTGTCTGTTGACGTCATTGCCTGAGACAAAAGCAACGATCGTGCCAACACTGGCCACCATAATTAAAAGATTCAAGCCATTGTTTTACACATGCTTTTATGAAGACAGCCAGTAACAGACAATGCTGATCAGGCAGATGGCGTGTGTCACGACGACACATGAGTCGCCACGACACACGAGGGGCAGGGGTCAAAATGACACGTTCCAGCGTCTGAATCAGTCCCGCGGCGGCAGCAGATGGGCCAGCTCCCACTCCTTCATGCGCTGATAAACCAGCTCGCGCGTCTCGGTCAGGGAGTGCAGCGCCAGCACATCGCTGACCAGACCCTGCGCCCCTTCCATCGACACGCGACGTATTGCGGCGCGCACCCGTGAAAGATTGGGCGCGTTCATCGACAGCACCCGATAGCCCATGCCCATCAACAACAGCGCGCCGATCGGGTCTCCCGCCAGCTCGCCACAGACCGAGGCAGAAATGTTCAGGCGCCGACTTTCCCGCGCGATATAATCCAGCGCCCTGAGCACTGCAGGCTGACAGGCATCATAAAGCCCGGAGACACGCGCGTTGTTGCGGTCCACGGCCAGCAGATATTGAATCAGGTCGTTGCTGCCCACCGAGAAAAAATCAACGCGCGAGGCGAGCGCCTCCAGCTGATAGATCACCGCGGGCACTTCAAGCATCACGCCCAAGAGCGGACGCTCAATCTGAACGCCATCATCACGCATCTCCTGTATGGCGCGATCCAGCAGGCGAGAGACAGTATCGACCTCTTCAACACTGGTGATCATGGGCAACAGGATACGAAGGTTATCCAGGCCCTCGGCGGCCCTGAGCATGGCCCGCAGCTGCACCATCAGCACTTCAGGGTGATCCAGCGTCACCCGAATGCCACGCCAGCCCAGAAATGGGTTGTCTTCCTCAATAGGGAAATAGGGCAGCGACTTGTCACCGCCGATATCGAGCGTTCGCATGACCACCGGCAGCGGCGCAAACCCCTGAAGCTGCTCGCGATAGATCCGCGTCTGCTCTTTCTCGCTGGGAAAGCGCTGATGCATCATGAAAGGCACTTCAGTGCGATAAAGCCCTACACCATCAATGCGCGCCGCGGGTGAGCCGCTCATCTCCACGGCCAGCCCGGTATTGATCATCAACCGAATCCGAAATCCGTCGCTGGTTTCACTGGGCAGCGACTGCTCGCTTTCGAGCATCGAGGTAAGCGCTTCCTCCTCCTCGATCATGCTCTCATAGCGCACCAGCAGGTCCGGCTGCGGACGCAGGATCAGCCGACCGCGGTAGCCATCCACGATCATGGGCGTGCCGGCCAGTCGGGAAATGGGCAGGTCGTTCATGCCCATCACGGCCGGAATTCCCATGGCCCGGGCCAGAATCGCCACATGAGAGGTACTTGAGCCGCGCAGCGCTACCAGCCCTGCCAGCTTCTCGCGCGGAATTTCACCCAGCTGTGCGGCGCTGATTTCATCACCGACCAGAATGGTGCGCTCGGGATAGACCGGCTTGCGGGCGTTGCTGTCCTTTTGCAGATGCGCCAGAACGCGACGCCCCAGATCGCGAATGTCCGCGGCGCGCTCGCGCAGATAGTTATCATCCACGCGCTCGAGATAGTTGACGTGGCGCTGTACTACCCGCGACAGCGCATAGGGCGCCCACTGCCCTTCCCGGATACGCTTTTCGACCTCATTGCCCAGCGCCGCGTCCCCCAGCATCTGCTGGTAGACATCAAAAAGCGCCTGCTCCTGCGCCGAAATGCGACTGGCCAGCCGCTCCGCCGCCTGGCGGATATCATGACGCACGCAGTCGATGGCCTCACGCAGCCGGATGACCTCGGCCTCGATATCATCGGGAACACGCTCGGGCACGGCCTCCAGATTGGCCGACGGCACTACCACAAAGGCCTCCCCGATGGCCATGCCGGGCGCCGCCGCAATACCGTTGAGAAGGGCCTGGGTGCCGGTGTCACTCAGTCGCGCCAGCGCACCGGTTGACAGGGCATGTACCAGCACGCCGGCCAGCTGGGCTGCCATGGTGATCAGAAAGGCTTCTTCACCCTCGCCGAACTGGCGCTTTTCGCGCTGCTGCACGACCAGCACGCCCAGCACGCGACGCTGATGAATGATGGGTACGCCAAGAAAGCTTGAATAGCGCTCTTCACCGGTTTCGGCAAAGTAGCGAAAATGGGAGTGCGACGGCGCCTCCTCGATGTTGAGAGGCTCTTCGCGCTGGCCGACAAGGCCCACCAGCCCTTCCCCCGGCTTCAGGGTGACCTGACCGATGGCCGAGGCATTCAGGCCGATGGTGTCCATCAAAATGAAGCAGTCACGCTCGTCATCGCGCAGATACACCGAGCAAACGTCGGTCTGCATGGCCTTGCGTATGCGCCGCACAATGATCGACAGCGCCGCATCCAGGCTGCGGGCGCCATTAACCTCCTGAACGATGCGGCGAAGAATTTCGAGCATGGCGTTATATTTTCATCCCTGTATATCTGCCATGCCCGCTCGCCTGTACACAACAGACGAACGGACACGTCAATGGCCGCTATTGGCCGGCCGCATCCACCGAGCTCTCTCCTGGCAGACGCGGCGCCAGCTCTCGCAGGGCGCGCCGATAGACGTCACGCTTGAAAGACACTACCTGACCCAGAGGATACCAGTAACTGACCCATCGCCAGCCGTCAAACTCGGGCTTGGGCGTGGTATCCACACAAATGCTTGATTCCTGACAGCGCATACGCAACAGGAACCACTTCTGCTTCTGGCCAATGCAAAGCGGACGCGAATGGGTGCGAATCAGTCCCTTTGGCAGTCGATATCTCAGCCAGCCACGCGTACAGGCCAGTATATCGACGTCATCGGGATGCAGGCCGATCTCCTCTTTCAGTTCTCGATACAAGGCGTCATGAGGTGTCTCATCTTCCTTGATCCCACCCTGTGGAAATTGCCATGCATTCTGTCCTACCCGTCGTGCCCACAGCACCTGACCACCGCAGTTGGCAATAATGATGCCAACGTTGGGCCGGAAACCGTCGGGATCGATCACGACTTGCCACCTTTTGAAAATAGATTACAGGCATTCTTCCACAAAGCGCGAAAGCGCATCAATATGCTGCGCGCAGGCAGATGCGAGTTGTTGCGTGCGCATATTAAAGCGTGGTCATCTTTGTAATAATGAAATTAAACAAACCGACCCTTGCCCTTGATGGGAGCCTTGCCCTTGACGCTGGCCATTTTTGATCTCGACAACACACTGCTTGGCGGCGACAGCGATCACGCCTGGAACGATTTTCTGGTCGAACAGGGCATTGTCGATCGTGATCATTTCCGTCGTGAAAATGATCGCTTCCATCGCGCCTACGATGCCGGCACGCTGGATATCCACGAATATCTGGCCTTTGCACTCGAGCCGCTGACCCGCCATAGCATGGCAGAGCTTGACGAGCTGCACCGCCGCTTCATGAAAGATCGTATCGATCCCATCATTTTGCCCATGGGCGAAGCGCTTCTGGAGCAGCATCGGGCCCGCGGTGATCTGATTTTAATCATTACGGCCACCAATCGCTTTGTGACCGGCCCCATCGCCAAAAGGCTGGGCGTTGAGCACCTGATCGCCGTGGAGCCCGAGATGGAGGGGAATCGCTACACCGGGCGCGTGGCGGGCACCCCAAGCTTTCGCGAGGGCAAGATCACCCGCCTGGAACACTGGATCAAGGCGCATGACGTCTCGCTTGAGGGCGCCTTTTTCTACAGTGACTCTCAAAACGATCTGCCGCTGCTTGAACGGGTCGACAACCCCGTGGCCGTCGACCCGGACCCGGTACTGGCTGACCTCGCCAGACAGCGGCACTGGCAAATCATTACCCTGCGGGATCGCGACGAACGGCGTGATTCCCTATAATCAATATATCCATCGCGGAGTGTGTCACTTTGACACCATTGGTTGAACCGGACGGGCATTGACAAGCGCCCTCCCCGATCGGGGCCCGCCCTCCGGCCAGACCATGGAAGTGCCGTTCGACCCAGCGCGTCCTGTTTGTCATCGACCCATCCGTGACGATGACCCCTCGGTGTGTAATGCCCCGTGTCATGTCAAGATGACGGATCAGGACGCAAATCTCGCATCAAACCGAGCGTGAGAAGCCATGGCAGCAACGACGTATGATGTCCTTATCGTGGGTGGCGGCGTATCAGGCACTGCCCTTTTGTATGAACTGGCTCGATATACCGATGTGAACGCCATCGGTCTGATCGAGAAGTATGACAAGGTTGCCATCGTCAATTCGCATGGTCGCAACAACAGCCAGACCATTCACTGCGGCGATATCGAGACCAACTACACGCTGGACAAGGCGCGCACGACCAAGCGCACCGCCGGCATGGTCATCAATTTCGGCACCAAGCTGGCCCCCGCAGAGCGCGACAACATCATCTATCGCTATCCCAAGATGGTGCTGGGCGTTGGCGACAAGCAGTGTGATTTTTTGCGCAAGCGCTTTGACACCTTCCGTGAACTTTTCCCGAACATGCGTCTTCTGGAGCGCGACGATATCGCCGCTCAGGAGCCGAAAGTGGTGGAAGGTAGAGACCCCGCGGAAAAGATTCTGGCGCTGGGCTCGTCCGATGAATACACGGCCGTCAACTACACCACGCTGTCCGAAGCCTTTGTGAAATATGCCGAGCAGGATGCCGAGAAAAAGGGCATGACCTGCGATCTGCATCTTTCCACGCCGGTTCACAAGATCGAAAAGGAAGGCGACCTTTTCAAGGTCACCACGCCCAACAAGGGCACCCTGCAGGCACGCTATGTCGTGGTCGCCGCCGGCGGCCACTCACTGCTGTTTGCCCACCAGATGGGCTACGGTCTGGACAAGTCCTGCCTGCCGATGGCCGGGTCGTTTTATTTCACACCCAGGGTGCTCAATGGCAAGGTCTACACCATTCAGAATGAGAACCTGCCCTTTGCAGCCGTGCACGGTGACCCGGATGTACTGGTGGAGGGCAAAACCCGCTTTGGCCCCACCGCTCTGATGCTGCCGCTGCTTGAGCGCTATAACAGCAAGACCTTTACGGAATTTCTGCGCGTTTTCCGCTTCGACGGCAGCGTGGCGAAGGTCTTCTGGGATCTGCTCAAGGTTCGCGATATTCGCAACTACGTGTTCAAGAACTTCATGTATGAAGTGCCAGTACTGCGCGAAAGGCTCTTCCACCAGAGCATCAAGAGCATCGTACCAAGCCTTCGTGCCGAGGATGTGACGTTTGCCAAGGGTTTTGGTGGCGTGCGCCCACAGCTGATCGACAAGACGGCCAAAAAGCTGGTCATGGGCGAGGCCAAGATCGACCCGGGTACCGGCATCGTGTTCAACATGACCCCCTCACCCGGTGGTACCAGCTGTCTGGGCAACGCCGAGAAGGACCTGTATCTGGCGCAGAAATTTCTGGGTTTCAACATCGACAAGGAAGCCTTCGAGCGTGACCTGCTGATGGGTGAAGTCGAACTTCGAGGGCTTGATGAGGCCCCGCAGATGTCGCCCGAGAAGTCATCTCACGGTGAAGATCTTGATGCCGAGCAGCAAAAGGAAAAAGAGAATAAAAGCGTTGGCCCCGGCGCCTGAGGGTCGGTAAGCCACCGCTGGCATCAAAAAAGGCACCCCAGGGTGCCTTTTTTGTGTTGACCACAATGCTGTCAATACAGGGTGATCAGGCGCTGGCGTTCAAACGCTGGCGCTTGAGGGCACTCAAGATCAGGCCGATCGTGATCAGGGCCAGCACAACGAATCCGACCAGCGTCCATCCGGGCAGCGACACCCCCAGAAAGCTGCCTTCGATGTCGGCGCACTCTCCCGACGAGCTTAACACGGTCGCAATCACGCTTTTCAGCGGCAGCACTTCCATCATGTAATCCAGCCCAGGTCCACAGCTGGGTACCTGATCTGCGGGAAGATGCTGCAACCAGACATGTCGACCGGCCAGAAAGATGCCCGCGCCGGCACCAATCAGTGCCAGCAGACCATAAAGGCTGCCACCCCATCCTCGGGGGTTATGCAGCGCGCCAATGATCAGCGGCACCAGCGCCGCCAGCACGGCCACCCGCTGAAAGGTACACAGCGGACAGGGCTCAAGCCCGAAGCCATACTGCAGTACCAGCGCGAAGGCCAGCATGGCAATACAAAAGACGCTACCAACAAGACACCATTGGCGTGCTGACCGATTCAACAGATTCGTCATGCGTGATTCCCACCGATTTTACGTTGTCATTTCATTATTGAGCGCCATTATTGACCTTCAATTGACGCGCATGTTCGAAATAACGCCGCATAAAGGTCGAAAAATCAACATCGTCGCCCTCTTCCGTTTCACGCTGCTGCTGATGGGAGGTTTCCACCAGCTGATCAAGCAGCGTGTCACGCGCCTGATCCATCGGCGTCTGCGCAAACCATTGCGCATGTTCACGGGCACGCTCCAGCGACCAGGTCACGAAATCGCTACCGCTTTCCCGCATTTGCTGATGCATGCGCCCGGCCGGCGTCTTCTCGGGGTGATGAATCAACGCACGCAGCTCGGCCAGCGCCTTTTGATGGGAGGCGCTGTCATCAGCGCTGTCCATCAGCTCGGCGATGGGTGCCATGGCCTCAAAAATCTCCTCCAGGCACTCGTGCAGGGGACGATCACCGTGGGCAAAGGACAACATCAGTGATGCATCACGCCCACCACGAACCACGTGAGCCCGATTGTCATCGAGGCGGTCACACTCTTCATCATTGATCCAGGGGCTGGGCGACAAAAGACACCAGACCAGAAACGTGTCGATGAAGTGGATCTGCTGCTCATCAATGCCCAACGGCGTAAACGGGTTGAGATCCAGACAGCGCACTTCAATATATTCAACGCCACGTGACTCCATGGCCTGAGTTGGCGTTTCATCGTGGCGCGCCACACGCTTGGGACGAATATCGCTGTAATACTCGTTTTCAATCTGCAGCATGTTGGCATTGAGCTGACGCCACTGCCCATCCACTTCAACGCCTTCGCGCTCATAGGCAGGCCATGGCGTCACAATGGCATGGCGCAGGGTACCAATGTAGTTCTCAAGCGAGTTGAAACAGATGCGCAGCTGCGACTGCACCTTGTTCTGATAGCCCAGATCGCTCATGCGAAGCGTGGATGCCGTATCCGAAAGCTCCGTTTGCTCACCATGGGGCAGCAGTCCGGCATCACGTCCTTCAAGAAAGCTGCGATCCACAGCGGGGGAGGCGCCAAACAGATACATCAGCACCCAGCTGTTACGCCGGAAGTTGCGAATCAGGTCAAAATAGCCGCGCGAGCGAAACGCCTGAGCCGACACCGCCTGCTGACCGTCAATCTCCTGCAGATGCGTCCAGAGCTCATCGGGCAGTGAGAAGTTGTAGTGAATACCGGCAATCGACTGCATGATGCGCCCATAGCGCATATCCAGACCGTTACGGTAGACCCGCTTCATCGTCCCCACGTTGGAATTGCCGTAATCGGCAATCGGCACGCTGTCGTTGCCATCGAGCTCTGCTGGCATGCTCGAAGGCCAGATAAGCTCCTGACCCAGATAGCGATAGCTGTAGCGATGCAGATCTCCCAGAAAGGCGAGCGCATCCGATGGCCGGGAGAATACCGGCGTGATGTATTCAAGCAACGACTCGGAGTAATCGGTCGTGATATAGGGATGGGTCAGCTTCGAGCCCAGAGCATGCGGATGGGGCGTTGACACAATATGCCCCCGAGAATCCACGCGCAGACCTTCCTTTTCAATGCCCCGGCGAATGCGGCCAAAAAGGCCCTGCTGCGCCGGTGCGCTCAATCCATCGATGCGGCGAGTGAATTGCTCGGACAAGGTTGAACACCTTCTCTTGCGGGAGCCCGCGCGCAGTAACCTTGTTGCGCGCATGCCGGCAGGTGGCCGGGACAGGCTCCGGAACTGTTTTCGTCGACCAACACCTGCTGACACTGCATCAGTCAGGCGTCGGCATCTGCCAATAGTGTGCTCATTATGAAGCGCGACTCGGCCCTTTCAAGCGCCAAAGTGTGCATGCTAACGAGTTTATCATGTCAACGGTTTCGATCGCGTGGCTTGCCGGCACCCGCCTTCAGCAGTGCCGCTCCCAGCGCCCCGACCGGCTCCGGTGACGAGGCAGCCTCACTGCGACGCTTTTGAGGTCTGCCCTGCTCACGGCGGCCGGCCCCTTCTGTCCTGCTGCCCTGCTCGGCCTCCGGGGTATCATCAAGGCGCATGGACAACGCAATACGCTGGCGCGCCAGATCGACGCTCATGACCTTGACCCTGACCACGTCACCGGCCTTGACCACCGAGCGCGGGTCCTGCACGAACTGGTGCGACAGTGCCGAAATATGCACCAGACCATCCTGATGAACACCGACATCTACGAAGGCGCCAAAATGCGTCACATTGGTGATGACGCCTTCCAGCACCATCCCGGCGACCAGATCGCTGACCTTCTCGACGCCTTCCTGAAACTGTGCCGCACGAAACTCGGGGCGCGGATCACGACCGGGCTTTTGCAGCTCCTTTAATAGATCGCTCACCGTCGGCAGACCGAAGCGCTCATCGACGTACTCCGCCGCGCGAACACCGCGCAGAAAATCGCTATCGCCGATCAGCGTCTGCAGGTTGCGGCGCCCGGCTTTTGCGATGCGTTCTGCCAGCGGATAGGCCTCGGGGTGGACGGCCGATGCGTCCAACGCATTGCTGCCGCCGTTGATACGCAAAAAGCCTGCGCACTGCTCAAAGGTCTTGGGCCCCAGACGGGTGACCTCAAGAATCTGGCGACGATTGTCAAAGGCGCCATGACGGTCACGCCAGGCGACGATGTTGTCGGCCAGGGTGTTGTTAAGCCCCGACACGCGGGCCAGCAGCGCCGAAGAGGCCGTATTGAGATCCACCCCTACAGCATTGACGCAGTCCTCGACCACGGCGTCCAGCGAGCGCGCCAGCATCAGCTGTGAAACGTCATGCTGATACTGGCCCACGCCAATCGATTTCGGATCGATCTTGACCAGCTCGGCCAGCGGGTCCTGCAGCCGTCGAGCGATCGACACGGCGCCGCGGATGGTGACGTCCAGCTCCGGCAGCTCGCGCGAGGCGAACTCGGAGGCGGAATACACCGAGGCGCCGGCCTCGCTGACCATGACCCGGGCAATGTCCTGCCCCTTGAGTCGATCCAGCAGGTCGGCGGCCAGCCGGTCGGTTTCACGACTGGCCGTGCCGTTACCAATGGCCACCAGCCCGACATCATGTTTTTTACACAGCTCGGTCAGCGTGACCAGCGAGGCTTCCCACTGGTTGCGCGGGGCATGGGGATAAATGGCCGTGTGATCCACCACCTTGCCGGTGGCATCCACCACCGCCACCTTGACGCCGGTACGAAGGCCCGGATCAAGCCCCAGCGTGGCACGCGCGCCGGCAGGCGCTGCCAGCAGCAGGTCTTTCAGATTATCGGCAAACACGCCAATGGCTGTAGCTTCTGCCTGCTCACGCAGCTGACCCAGCAGCTCGGTTTCCAGGTGCGTATAGAGCTTGACCCGCCAGGTCCAGCGCACCACCTCCTTCAGCCAGCGATCGGCAGGCCTGGCATGGTCACTGATGCCAAACTCGCGCGCGATCTCGACTTCGCAGGGATGAACAAGGGCCTCATCTTCATCGGGCAGCTTGAGGGCCAGACCCAGCACCCCCTCCTGGCGACCCCGAAACATGGCCAATGCTCGATGCGAGGGCGTTCTGGAAAGTTTTTCACGATGATCAAAATAGTCCGAGAACTTGGCCCCGCTGTTTTCCTGACCGGCGAGCATCGTGGACACCAGCTCGGCCTCCTGCCACAGGCGCTCCCGCAGCCGGCCGACCAGCGCCGGGGACTCGGCAAAGCGTTCCATCAGGATCTGCCGGGCGCCATCCAGTGCAGCGCGGGCATCCGTAATGCCCTGCGCCTCATCGAGATAATCGGTCGCCAGCGCTTCGGGCACCAGGGAGGGATCGTTCAACAGCGCATCGGCCAGCGGCTCGAGCCCCGCCTCTCGAGCGATCTGTGCCTTGGTGCGCCGCTTCTTGCGATAGGGCAGATAAAGATCTTCCAGCCGCTGCTTGGTATCAGCCGCCAGAATATTGGCCCGCAGCGCATCATCGAGCTTGCCCTGCTCCTCGATCGAGGACAGTACCGTTTCGCGGCGCTCATCGAGCTCGCGCAGATAACGCAGCCGGGTTTCAAGAAGGCGTAGCTGGCTGTCGTCAAGGCCGCCGGTGGCTTCCTTTCGATAGCGCGAGATGAATGGCACGGTGGCCCCTTCATCGAGCAGGGCGATGGTGGCCTCGATCTGGGCAGGACGAACCGCCGCCGCACCGGGCGCCGCACCAAGCTCTGCCGCCAGACGCGTGGCCATTGAAGAAATCTGTGTCATGAAAACGCCTTCCCTTCCGAACAGGGCGCCAGGGTATCACAAACCATGAACCGACGGGATAACGCCTGAATCAGGTCAGCCCCTGTAAAAAAATGGCGACAGCTCGAAAGCTGTCGCCATGAGGGCCTGTATATCAGCAGAAGGGGCGAGAGATACCCGAGGCGATATTCAAGCCAGACGCGTTTTAAACCGGAAGCCCTTCAAACCAGGCCCGGCCCGGCCTGGGTAATGGCCTCATCTACCCCGTCAAAGCGGCTGAAATTATCGATAAATTTCTCGACCAGAAGCCGCGACTGCTCCTCGAAGGCCGCCTGATCCTGCCAGGCCTTGCGCGGGTCCAGCAGGGTGGCATCCACGCCCGCCACGGCCAGAGGCACCGACAGATTGAGTCCGGGCAGCGTGACCGTCTCGACGTCCTTGAGCGCGCCACTCTGTATGGCACTGATGATGGCGCGGGTGGTGGGGATGCTGAAACGCTCTCCGCCCTGCCCGTAGGCACCGCCGGTCCAGCCTGTATTGACCAGATAGACCCGCGAATCAAAAGCCTCGATACGCTTGATCAAAAGCTCGGCATATTCATGCGCCGGACGTGGGAAAAACGGGGCGCCAAAACAGGTAGAGAACGTGGCTTCCAGAGCGCTGCCGGCACCAATCTCGGTCGACCCGACTCGCGCGGTATAGCCGGAGAGAAAATGATAGGCCGCCGCTTCGCGTGACAGGATCGAGACCGGTGGCAGTACGCCGCTCATGTCACAGGTCAAAAAGACAATGGCACTCGGCTCGCCGGCCCGATTGTCGGCGGTCCGCTTGTCGACGTGCTCCAGCGGGTAGGCGGCCCGGGCATTCTGGGTCAGCGAGGCATCGTCGTAGACAGGCGAGCGATCGTCATCGAGCACGACGTTTTCAAGCACTGCCGGAAAGCGAATGGCCCGATAGATGATGGGCTCATTTTTTTCGCTCAGATCAACGGTCTTGGCATAACAGCCGCCTTCGAGATTGAAGACAGTCCCCTCACCCCAGCCATGCTCGTCATCACCGATCAAGTAGCGCGACGGGTCCGCAGAAAGCGTGGTCTTGCCCGTGCCGGAAAGCCCGAAAAAGAGCGTGGTTTCACCATTGTCACCCACGTTGGCGCTGCAGTGCATGGGCAGCACGTCCTTTTCCGGCAGCAGAAAGTTCTGCACCGTGAACATCGCCTTTTTCATCTCACCGGCGTAGTGCATGCCAGCGATCAGCACGCGACGCCGGGCAAAATTGATGATCACCGTGCCGTCGGAGTGGGTATGGTCACGCTCGGGCTGACAGACAAACTCCGGCGCACTCATGATCTGCCATTCACGCTTGTCGCGCGGATTGAAAGGCTGCGCTCGCACGAAAAGATTGCGTGCAAAAAGGGTATGCCAGGCATACTGGGCCATGACACGAATCGGCAGATAATGCTCGGGATCCGCCCCGACATGCAGCTCGGTCTCAAAGGCGCCCTTATCGGCCAGAAACTCCTCGACCCGCTCCCATAGTGCATCGAAATGCTCTCCGGAAAAGGGCCGATTGACGCGCCCCCAGTCGATCTCGTGACTGGTGGAAGGCTCATCGACAATGTAGCGATCAACAGGCGAGCGGCCGGTACGACGTCCGGTTTCTGCGACCAGCGCGCCATTGGCGGCAAGCCTTGCTTCGCCGCGCGCGATGGCATATTCGACAAGCTCTGCAGCACTGGCATTGATACGAGGGGTACGCGTATTCGTTGTCATGTCTATCCCGGGCATAAGCCGTTCTCTCTCGTTAAGCGGATGGGCACTTGTTATCTGCCTCTCGCGTTATATTCCCGCAGCCCCGGGCGCCACACAAAACAACGCCTGGGCATACGGTGAAACGTATTATGACTAAATCGCTTCAAGGGGAGAATGTATCACGATGGCATGACGCACAAAGGCACAGCGCGCCGCACCTTTAAAACAGGCACAGCGCGCTGGCACGGGATAGACGGTTTTCAATGCAGCGTTGGCGAGGGGGCATCGGGCGATTCAATCAAGGCCTCGATATCTGCGGCGGTAAATACGTAGTCCGTGTTGCAGAAGTGACAGGTCGTACTCAACTCGCCCTGCTCTTTTACCACCGAGCGCAGTTCCTCGGCACCCAGCTGATGCAGCGCGCTTGCAAAACGCTCGCGGGAACAGGTGCAGCCAAAGCCGATCTGATCAGGTTCAAAGACCCGGATCTGCTCTTCATGAAACAGACGTACCAGAATCTCACGCGCCGGTAGTTCCAAAAGCTCTTCAGACTTGAGGGTATCGGCCAGCATATTGAGTCGCGGCCAGGCGTCTTCATCCTTGAGACTGTCATCTTCAGGAAGCTTTTGAAGCATCAGCCCGGCAGCATGTTCTTTTGAAGCAGACAGCCACAGCCGGCTGGGCAACTGCTCGGAACGCTCGAAATAGCTCTCAAGGCACTGCGCCAGGGAGTCCGCTTCCAGCGCAACAATGCCCTGATAGCGCTGTCCCTCGTGCGGATCCAGCGTCATGACAATATGGCCTTCCCCGACCAGCGCCTGAAGAGTGGCGCCTTCATCCGGCAACGGCTGATCCTCGGCAAAACGAGCAATCGCCCGCAGCCGCTGGCCATTGTCGTTATGGCCGGGGTTGGACTCCGCCATCAAAAGGCTGACCGGGCCATTGCCCTTGACTTCAAGGGTCAGAACGCCATCGAGTTTAATGGTCGCAGTCAAAAGCGCCACGGCCGCCAGCATTTCACTGAGCTGGCGGTTGACCACATCGGGATAGCCATGGCGATTGATGATGTCCATACAGGTGTCATCTGCCTTGACCAGCTCACCACGAACGTTGGTGTCGTCAAAGATAAAGCGTTGAATATGATCCATGAGTCGCTCAATAAGGAAAAAGGGGGATCGGCGCGGCAGGCATGGCAATAAAGGACCCGTTTACCAGAGCACCGTACATGGGCTAGGAGTCATCGTGCTGGTGACGCTGAAAATTCTGGATATCGCGACGGGCTCGACGATCGGGACGCCCCTTCGGGGGCTGCATGCTCTTGTCCATGCGGCGAATCTCGGCTTCGCGGGTACGACGTTCAATGCTTGCCGGTGTTTCACGGTAAAGCGCCTGAGCCTCGGAAGCACCGCGCCGCTTGTCGCTGACCTCGATGATTTCCACCTCAACGCGGTCCCATCCCTGTGGCAGCGCCAGCAGCGCCCCGGGTTCAACAATCTTGCTGACCTTGGTCCGCGCGCCGTTGTAGTGAACCTTGCCACCATCAATGGCCTTCTGAGCCATCCCGCGAGTCTTGAAAAACCGGGCTGCCCAGAGCCATTTATCGAGTCGAACCTGTTCGCTCATGCCATGTCTCCGCACCGTTTCTGAAGGTCAATATGGGGGCAAAAGCCATGCTCTCAAGCCCTGTCATTGCAGGGTCAGAAAGATGCTGCCCACAATACAATGCGATAATGTGTAGCACAGGCATCGAGATCACATCGGATTCGCCGCTCTCGTCTTTTGAAGCATCCGGAGGTAGAGACATGTCCCCATCAAAAAAGCCTGAAATCGGACGGCGGCGCAGTATCGCCCAAAGCCGGCTTTTTGCAGTTGAAGCGCTGGAGCTTGAATTTTCCAACGGCGAACAGCGCACCTTCGAGCGTCTGACCAGCAACGGACAGGGCGCCGGGGCTGTCATGATCGTGGCCATGCCGGACCCGGATCATGTACTTCTGATTCAGGAGTACGCTGTCGGCATCGAAGACTATGCCCTGACGCTCCCCAAGGGCGTGATCGATCCGGGCGAGGACATTATTACGGCCGCCAATCGCGAACTTCGTGAAGAGTGCGGCTATGGCGCACACGTGATCGAGCCGCTTATCGAACTGACGCTGGCGCCCAATTACATGACTCACCGAATTCATGTAGTCATGGCCACCCAGCTGTACGAAGAACGGTTGCCGGGCGATGAACCCGAGCCTTTGATTGTTGAAAAGCATGCCATCGAGGATATTGGCGCCCTGCTCACACGCGGCGATTTTCATGAAGGACGCGCCATTGCAGCCCTGTTTATTGCCAGAGAACGGCTTCGTGAAAGGCAGGAGTCGCCCGATCCCATGTTCTGGTAACCATACGGTCTGACAGAGCCTGCCCTCTGTCTACCCCACCATTACTGGTTGCCAGCAATGCAAAGGGCCCGACCGCTGACGCGGCCGGGCCCTTTCAGGTCGAGCTCAATGCAGTGACTGCATTCAACCCGGGATCATTTGGACGGGCTGGCACCATGCTCTGTGGTGTCGCCATCCTGCATGGGGTCAGTGGACTGCATCTGCGCAGAATGCCCCTGTCGGCCCGTCATGGTCGTATCAGCATTGTCGACGCTGGTGCCGCCCATCGAATCGGTGCTGCCCATGCCGTCGTCACTCATGCCTTCCATGTCGTTCATTTGAGCGGAACTGCCGTTTCCAGCCTGTCCGGTCTTGGTGACATTGGCGCTGGTCGCGCTGTGGTCCATGGTGCCGGTGGAGTCAGTGGATGCCGCGCCCGTCATCTCCTGACCCTTGTTGGCAGCGCTGTTATGAGTAGCCTCGCTTGAAGCCATGACCGACATGGCAGGCAGGGCAAGGGCGGCACAGAAAACGGTAGCGATAACTTTCTTCATGGGGTCTTCCTCCAGAACTCTGATGGTCATTCCGGCACGCAGGCACATTCAGGCTACAGCGCCGGATACACAGATACTTCCTGCAACAGGGCTCAAGCCATGTTGCAGTCTGCCTGTCATGGCATGGGAGGCAGTCACAGCGGCACTCTGCAGGATACCACTGAGTAAGTAAGCGTAAAGTTAGGGCACAAACCGCAGCCTGTCAAAGTGCTGTACAAAGAAGGTAAAGCCTGGGTAAAGAAACCTGTGCCGCAAATGCAAAAGCTCTTGCGCATCCCTTTCCGGCATTTACTGTTCGTCATGGTAAACTCACCGTACTGCGTACCCTGTCTCGAATTATCGGCTCATTTCATGTCTTCAAGGTCTTCCCATACTCCTCCCCCCCGGGATGACAATGTCTTTGCCTGTCTGGGCAGCGACCGTCTTCGCTGGGCGCTACGGCGTGTGCGCTTTCAGGAATGGCTCAAATCATCATTTCAACAACGCGTGGGCATTCCCCTTGAAGAGCTCTGGTTTCAACGCTGGCTGAAATGCCAGCCCGGCAGCGCTCAGCTTGAAAAGGCAGGCCTCCCTCGACGCTCCATCGAAAAACGTCTGGGCCATCATCTGATCGTGCATATCAATCCGCGGGACATGATTCGTGACGTCAATTTCAAGGGCGTTGGTGGTAAACGCCCCTCCTCTTCGGCCTTTCTCTGGGACGGCGAATGGGATGAAAGCCGCGGCGATTTGCGTCATGGCTCCCGCTATAAATTTATCACCGACCTGGACGAGCATCGTGACAACCTGACGCAGACGCAGCGCTTTCAGGAACATGCCGTACGTCTGAAGGCAGGCTCCCCCTGGGCATCGGCTCATGAAGGCATCCTGCTCGACAGCGAAGCGAAAATTCAGGCTTATCTGGAAATCTATCTGGGTTTTCTCGACGACATGGCCTGCCACGGATTTGACGCCAGCCGCGGCAAGGATGCGCTGGGCGTGGTCGTGACGCGGGAAGGTAATCTGCTCAAGATCAATCGCGGTCTTCACCGCCTGGCGATGGCGCAGCGTCTGGGTCTGCCGACCGTGCCGGTCACCGTGCGTGCCGTACACCGGCAATGGTGGGAAAAGGTAACTGCAGGCACTACCGGGCAGGCCGCTCTGGATCGCCTGGCCAGCGCCCTCAAGGCGTGTACGCCCGAAATGCGACCCGGCCGGCTCGATCCAAGAGCAGATCAGGGCCCGATCGAATGGCCCACGCCGCGCCGGCCGATGCTAATGAACGCCGACTGACCCTGCCTGACACAAGAGATTCCTGTTTCCGCCCGGAACCCTCTACGCTGAAAGCGCCCTCTCAAAGGAGCCTTTTATGCATCATTTTTACAACGCATCGGAACATCTGGTCAGCGAACTGCTGGAAGGGCTGGCCATGACGGCCAATGTCACCCTTTCCGATCATCGAGACGCCCGCATCGTGATGCGCGCCGACTGGCAGCCCGATCGTGAAGGTCGCCAGCAGGTGGCCCTGATCTCGGGCGGTGGTTCGGGGCATGAGCCGGCACATGCAGGTTTTGTAGGCCGCGGCATGCTGACAGCGGCTGTGGCCGGGGACGTTTTCGCCTCCCCGGGCGTGGAAGCCATTCTTGCGGGCATCCGTGCCTGCTGCGGCGCCGCCGGCTGTCTTTTGATCATCAAGAACTATACCGGTGACCGACTCAATTTCGGGCTGGCCGCCGAACGCGCGCGCGAAGAAGGCTTTCAGGTTGAAACGGTCATCGTGGCCGATGACGTGGCGCTGCCGGAGGCCCCTCAGCCGCGTGGGCTGGCCGGCACCCTGCTGGTCCACAAGATGGCCGGTTTTTGTACCGAACGAGGCGATGATCTTGAAACGGTTCATCAGGCGGCCCGTGACATGGCCACACGCGTACGCTCGATGGGCATGGCACTGTCCAGTGCCACTCTGCCCGGACAGGAAACCTCCTCCCGCAAGACGCCAGAGCTGGGATTGGGCATCCACAACGAACCCGGTGTCCGTCAGGTGACGCCCGACAGCGCCGATGACGCCGTCACCCAGGTGCTTGAAGCCCTGGGTCGTCCCGATGATGGACCATGGGTGGCGCTGCTCAACAACCTGGGGGGCTGTGCCCCGCAGGAGATGCAGATTCTCAAGCGCGCCTGTCTTGAGCAGCTGGGCCTTGCCAACGTGGCGTTGATGATGGGTCCGGCGGCGCTGATGACCTCGCTGGACATGCACGGCTTTTCCATCACGCTGGCCCCTGCCGATGAAGCCACCCTTGAAGCACTTCTTGCCCCCGTTGAAGTGCCGGCCTGGCCCACACCGCAGAAGGTGCACGAGATCGAGACCTTCTCACCACGCTTCAGTCAGCGGCCCTCGCCCGGTGAAGGCCGTCATGATGAGACGCGCAGCCATCTGATCGCCCATCTTGCGACCACGCTCAAGGACAGCGAGAAAGCGCTTGACGAGCTTGATGCCAGAGTTGGCGATGGTGACGCCGGTGCTACTTTTGCCGCGGGGGCCCGCGCGGTCCTGAAGGCGCTGGATGAGGGGCATCTCTCTACCGGTGAAGACGCACGCCTGGCCAGCGAGCTGGGGCACCTCTTTGCCACCGCCATGGGCGGCTCAAGTGGTGTGCTGCTGTCGATTTTGATGACCAGCGCGGCCCAGCGGCTCGAGGACGATGCCGACTGGCCTGATGCCCTGCAGGCAGGCATTGAGCGAATGCAGCATTATGGCGGCGCACAGCAGGGGGATCGCACCATGCTGGACGCCCTGATCCCTGCAATAGAAACGCTGGCGGACGGCCAGAACCCTGAAGCGGCGGCCCAATCGGCCCGCTCGGGTGCTGATGACACCGCCAGCATGCGCAAGGCAGGTGCCGGGCGCTCTTCGCTGGTGCCGGAGCAGGCGCTTGAGGGTGTGGTCGACCCGGGCGCCGAAGCCGTGGCCCGCCTGTTTGAAGCGCTGGCCGGACACGACCGCCAGCGCTGAACGATCCCGGTGATTACCATCCAGACCTTCGCCATCAAGCCCTTCGTCATAAGACCTTCACCAACAAAAAAGCCGCCCGGTCAGGGCGGCCTTGTCGTTCAGGTTCGGGTATCGGATCAGTCAAACACTACCTTGGCCACATCCTGATAGGTGCGAGCAAAGTTTACGGTCATGCCCTCTTTCAGGAAATCCGGCAGCTCATCAAAGTCACGCTGGTTGGCCTGGGGCAAAATCAGCTCAAAGATGGCACTGCGCCGGGCCGCGATCACCTTCTCGCGAATGCCGCCCACCGGCAGTACCTGTCCGGTCAGGGTAATTTCCCCCGTCATGGCCAGCGATCGATTGATGTCCTGCCCGCGCGCCAGTGACAGCAGCGCCGTGGTCATCGTAACGCCGGCAGAAGGACCATCCTTGGGTGTCGCCCCCTCCGGCACGTGCAGGTGGATAAAGGCCTGATCAAAGTAGCCCGGCTGTGCGCCAAACTCCTGCAGATGGCCAAGCACGAAACTATAGGCCAGATTGGCAGACTCCTGCATGACGTCGCCCAGCTTGCCGGTCAGCTTGATGCCGCGCTGCAGACCATGCACCCGTGTGGCCTCAATGGGCAGGGTGGCACCGCCCATGGCCGTCCAGGCAAGGCCCGTAACCACACCCACGCCCTTGAGCACCTTCTCCTTGCGAAAGATCGGTGCCCCCAGAAACTCCTCAAGGTTATTGACCGACACCTTGACCGTTTCCAGATCCTCTTCCAGCAGTTTGACGGCGGCCTTTCGCACGATGCGATGCAGCTGCTTTTCGAGCTGGCGCACCCCGGACTCCCGTGCATAGCCCTCAATCACATGCTTGAGCGCCGCATCGGTCAGATTGATGCGCTTTTTGGGAATGCGGTCACGTTCAAGCAGCCTCGGCCAGAGGTGGTTTTTGGCAATCGCCACCTTTTCCTCGGCGATATAGCCGGCCAGCCGAATCTGCTCCATACGATCCAGAAGGGCTGCAGGAATCGTGTCGAGCTGGTTGGCCGTGCAGACAAACAGCACCCTGGAAAGGTCCATGCGCACGTCGAGATAGTGATCGAGAAAATCAACGTTCTGCTCCGGGTCGAGCACCTCCAGCAGCGCCGAAGCCGGATCACCCTGAAAGGACTGACCCAGCTTGTCGATCTCATCAAGCATGATGACCGGGTTCTCGACATCGACTTCCTTCATCGCCTGCACCAGCTTGCCGGGCATGGCGCCAATGTAGGTGCGGCGATGGCCCTTGATCTCGGCCTCATCGCGCATGCCACCCACCGAGAAGCGGTAAAACTTGCGGCCCAGTGCTTCGGCGATCGACCGACCCACGGACGTCTTGCCCACCCCGGGCGGGCCGACCAGCAGCAGAATCGACCCACCGACATCCCCCTTGAAGGCACCTTCGGCAAGAAATTCGATGATGCGGTCCTTGACGTCCTGCAGCCCGTCATGATCACGATTGAGTACATGGCGAGCATGCGGCAGGTCCAGCTGGTCCTCGGAGGTGATCCCCCAGGGTAACGCGGTCAACCAGTCGAGGTAGTTACGCGTGGTGCCATATTCGGGTGAGCCGGTTTCCAGCACCGACAGCTTGCCAAGCTCGTCATCAATGCGGGCCTGCACACGCTCCGGCACGACCTTGTCTGCCAGCCGTTCGCGAAAGGTATCAACATCGTTTTCCCGGTCGTCCTTGGAGATGCCCAGCTCTTTCTGGATGACCTTGAGCTGTTCGCGCAGAAAGAACTCGCGCTGGCGCTCCTGCATCTGCGCGTTGACCTGCTCGGAGATCTCGCTTTGCAGCTGCGCCACCTCGATCTCCTTGCGCAGCAGTGGCAATACCACCTGCATGCGCTCCAGCACCGGCAGCGTCTCCAGCACCGATTGAAGCTCTGGACCACGGGCCGAGGTAATGGCGGCGGCAAAATCGGTCAGGGGGCCGGGCTCGTTGGGGCTGAAGCGGTTGAGATAGTGCTTGAGCTCTTCCCCATAAAGCGGGTTGATGGGCAAAAGCTCCTTGATGCCATTGATGATGGCCATCGCATAGGCCCGCGTCTCATCGGCCTGCTTATCAACCGGCTCCCTGGGGTAGTGAACCTCAACAAGATAGGGCGGCTCCTGTGACAGCCAGCGGGTAATCCTGAAACGACGCAGCCCCTGAGCGATGAACTGCAGCTGCTCCTGATTGTTTTCGGCGCGGTGAACGCGCACGGCGGTGCCATGGACCGGGAACTTTTCCGGCGATGGATCAGCACCGGTATCGCCGATAAAAATCAGCCCCACGATATGGTGCGAGGTGTTGCCGACCTGCTCGAGCGTGTCACTCCAGCGCTTGCGATCGAGTACCAGCGGCTGAACCTGAGCCGGAAAAAAGGGGCGGTTGTGTACTGGCAGCAGATAGAGCCTGTCAGGCAGATACTCACTGGCAGGCACCACGGCCTGGGTCATGGCACTCCCGTTGTCGTCAGCGGGCTCGATGGTGTAGTCGGACTGATCTTCTTCGCTCATGGGCAACCTGCTCTTCCCTGTTCGCAATCGTTCGCCGGATGTCGTGTCTGTAGACCAGACAACACATGCCTGACGTTACCTGTTGTTTCTGGCAATGCGGGCACCACACCCCGTTATCAAGTCCGGCATCGCGCCAAAGGCGCCGACCGATCAAAATGACAGCGGCTGCCAAAGGCAGCCGCGTGATGCATTCCTGACGAATCCCTGTTGTGATCAAAAGCCTAGTTCAATAGGAACCAGGGCTCATCATTGATCAAAAAGACCCCTTTTCGAATGGCGAGTTCCAGCGTGTCCTGATCAGGAGACTGGCCGGCCACCAGCGCCAGCAGCGGCGGCGCATTGTGAAGCGTGAATTGCCCGTCAAGCCGACGCTTGAACGCCGCCCGCCCCCATGAGGTTTGTAACTGCTCGACACGAGTCGTTTTGATGTTCGCGCCATCCAGCGTCAGCTCGCCATCCAGATGCATCTGTTGATCCAGCATCGGGCTTTCCAGCTGTAACTGATGGACCACCACCTGTGGGGAATCACTCATCACGGCAAAAAAGGCTTCCTGCCAGGGCGCCATCAGTGAGGCAAGGTCATGCACGTCATTCGAGTCCCTGACCTCTCCGGCGGCCGTGCCCTGCGGCCCGGCATTGTCCAGAGGGGCCTGCTGTCGGGCATTCTGCCAGCGCTGACGAATATCGCGCCCCATGATCTGTAGCAGTGCGCGCGCGGCCGGCTCATTGATTCGCCGCACCACCGCATCCAGGGAGGCACTCCCCAGCTGCTGCTCGGAAAAGGCAGCATTGCCCAGCTGTGCCTTCAATAGATAGCTGAACTCCTGGCGCTCATGATGCGTGCTGCCTTCAAGATGAAGATTGCTCAGTGTCAGGGGAAGACCACCCTGTCGTTGCAACCGGGCATCGGTGATGTCCAGACTGTCCAGTCGGCCGGGCCGACCCTCTGACGTATCGACGGTCTGCTCAGCGTCGTCGGCTGGAAACAGCATCGACCAGTGCGTTTCGCCAAGATGCACCTGACGCCGAGGACCCTGCTGCGCCAGCTCAGACCACTGGCCGTCAAGACGCAGTCCCTGTTCGTTCTCATCAAGACCCAACCGAGCCCCGGACAGGAGCAGGGTCATGCCCTGTGTCTGCGTGTTTTGACCCTGCGAGTTTTGACCCTGCGAGTTTTGGTCCTGCGAGTTTTGGCCCTGTCCGCTCTGGCCTTGATAGCGCATCGTGTCAGGGAATCTGGCGTTGAGCGTCAGGTCATGGCTCAGATGCCGGATGCGAGCATCAAAATCGACCTGTTCGCCTTTGGAAAGCTCATCGGCCAGCAAGGCCTTGCCGTCACGGGTTCTGATATCGCCCTGACCTGAAAACCGGGTGCTCAAAATACCGTAGGCGACGCGCCAGTCGATCACCCCCGCCGGCGCATCCGCGTCATTGTCGGCCATGATGACCCGGAGCGTTCCACTGGCGGAAAAGAAACCATCGCGGTCGATGGTATTGATCGCGCGAACTCCGGCCAGTGCATTGATGTCGGCGACCTGCCCCGCCATCCGGGACTGCACTTCATGACGACTCCAGGCAAGGGCGCCCAGCCAGAGCAACAATGCCAGAACGACAAGACCTGTCAGTGCAGCTGTCACTTTCCTTTTCATCAACGCTCCCCGGGTCGACACAAGAGATCATGACCGGGCCGGAATCGCTGGCACGGTTGACCGCTGCGATAGTGATACTCGCGCTTTACGTCATATTAATGTAGCCAAAGCCACACGTGCATCACACTCCAGGCATAGACCCCGGCCAGAACATCATCAGCCATGATGCCAAAACCGCCCGCGACACGGCGGTCCACCGTGCGCACCGGCCAGGGTTTGATGACATCAAAGACCCGAAAGATGACAAAGCCCCACAGTGCGGACTGCCAGGAAAACGGCACCGCCGCCATGGTCAGCCAGTAACCGACGAACTCGTCCCAGACGATCCCCGAATGATCATGTACGCCCAGGTCCTTCGAGGTGCGATCACAAAGATAGATACCAATGATGGTGGCCACGGCCAGAATCGCCAGATAGATACCCAGCGGCAGCGTCGACATCAGCCAGTAAAAGGGAATGGCCGCCAGAGTTCCGAAGGTCCCCGGGGCAAAGGGCGCAGCGCCACTACCCAGCCCGAAGGCCAGAAAGTGCACGGGTCGGCGCCAGATGCTTGCAGGCGCACGGTTCATGAGGTTGCTCCCGTGCCGCGGTGTTTCTGTGATGCACGTTCCTGCGGAGAATGATCCTGCGAGGAGTGACTTTGTGAAGAATGCTCTTGTACCGGATGTCCTTCTGAAGCAGGCACTTCTGAATGATGGTTTTGTGCATGAAAATGCTGCCAGCCCCGGCCAGTGGACACGACACCGGTAATCCCGGGCTCACTGGTAACCCGGCCGATGACGTGCAACGTACCGCCCAGCGCTTCAAGCGCCCTGCGAACCGGGCCTTCCTGGTCAGGGGACAGCGCCAGCAACAGCTCATAGTCATCCCCACCGTTGAGCGCGGCTTCAAGTGCCCCCTGAGCGCCCAGCGATTCAACCAGCGCCTGATCCAGCGGAATGGCACCCGCATCAAGACAGGCGCCCACGCTGGAGCGTGCGCAAAGATGGCCCAGATCGGCCAGAAGACCGTCAGAGATATCAAGACCGCCCGAGACCAGATGACGAATGCTCATGGCTTCACTCACGCGGGGAGCGGGGCGCAAATACGCCTTCACCAGCGGATGGCGCTCATCGCGCTGCCCGTCAAACCAGGCGCGCAGACCGCCATGGGCACTGCCCAATACGCCGGTCACGGCCAGCAGGTCGCCGGGGCGAGCGCCGTGGCGGGTAATGGCCTCGTCATCGGGCACATCGCCATGCACGGTAATGGTAATGGAGAGCTCCCGGCCGCGGGTAATGTCCCCCCCGACCAGGGCAATATCATGCGTTTGCGCCAGACCGTATAGCCCGCGGGCAAAACCTTCAAGCCACTGCTCGTCGACCTCCGGCAGCGTCAGCGCGAGCACAAACCAGCGTGGCCTGGCCCCCATGGCGGCCAGATCGCTTAGATTGACCGCCAGCGCACGATGGCCGATCGCCTCTGCCGAGGCATCGCCCGGGAAGTGCACATCGGCCAGCGACGTGTCCACACTGACCGCCAGCCGACAGGCGGCCGACGGCGCCAGCAGCGCGCAGTCATCGCCCTGCCCCAGCACGACCCCGGCGCGAGCCTGATGCGGCGAGACCTGATCCGAGCGGCAGGCGGGTTCAACGTCCTGCATGAAATAACGCCTGATGAGTTCAAACTCGCCAGGAGTGGCTGCATCGCTCATCGCCCGGACATCTCCCTGACAGGTGAAGGAAAGCGCTGATCAATGACCCTCATCACAGGCCATGCTGCGGATGGGCCATGTTCAGTCACGGCGCCTGCGTGCCTGAACCTCGGCTTCACGCAGCTTCCTGGCCAGTCGATCAAGAATGGAGTTGATATACTTGTGCCCCTCGGTGGCGCCAAACGAACGCGCCAGCTCAATGCCTTCATTGATGACCGAGATGTAGGGCACCTCCGGGCGATGCGCCAGCTCATAGGCCCCAAGACGCAGGATGGAAAGCTCGATGCGATCGAGCTCTGCCAGTTTGCGATCCAGCGCCGGCGCAATCAGATTATCCATCTCGCCGCAGTGTCTGGCCACGCCATGAAGCAGCTGATGGAAAAGCCCCAGATCAGCGATTTTCATGACCTGGACCCAGTTCTCATGCGGTTCCAGATCGTCATCGGCGGTTTGTGAGCGAAACTCGGCTTCAACCTGGGAAATCGACGTTCCCGTCATTTCCCACTGATACAATGCCTGTACCGTCAGCTCGCGCGCTGCCCTCCGGGCCTGCTGCTGCTTTGAAGGGGCCCGTTTTTGCTGGGTCACGCCACACCTCCATGATCGGCATCAACATCGTCACCGAAGGCATCGTTGCCGCCCAGCTGACGCAGCAGCGAGACCATTTCCATGGCCGCCATGGCCGCCTCAAAGCCCTTGTTGCCCGCCTTGGTACCGGCACGCTCGATGGCCTGCTCGATCGAATTGACCGTCAGCACGCCATTGGCAATGGGGGTATCAAAATCCAGTTGCAGACGGTTGAGTGCTGCGTTGCACTGGCCTGCCACATGCTCGAAATGCGGCGTCCCACCACGAATGACCGCGCCCAGCGCAATGATGGCATCCGGCTGGATACGGATCAGCGCACGCTTGACCGCCAGCGGCAGCTCCCAGGCGCCCGGGACATGAAGAATATCGATATTGGCATCGTCGACGCCGTGACGCACCAGCGCGTCCACGGCGCCCTCTACCAGAGAGTCGACCACGTGGTGGTTAAAGCGCCCGACCACGATGACATAGCGGCCATCGATCTCGTTGAAACGCCCTTCCAGTTGTGCAATCGGTTGCATATCTTGAAATCCTGTTGTCTCTGATAAAACGCATCAGCGTGTAATATAAGCCATTGGACCCGTGATGTTCGGGCCCTTCCGGAAACTGTCGTTGCCATTGATTGCTATTGTCAGTGCCGCGCCGGGCGGCTGTCATCAACGCTGCTGACCTGTTCGATGACTTCAAGGCCAAAGCCCGCCAGCGCTGAAAAGCGCCAGGGCGAGCTTAAAAGACGCATTCGACCGACTCCGAGGCTGCGCAGGATCTGCGCCCCGGTGCCGATACTCAAATAGTTGCCGGCGCCGTCTGTCTGCGGGTCCTGGGCTCGCGGACGTCGCTCCAGAAAAAGATCGAGCTGATCACGAAAATCCGTCATGCCCCGTTGGTCGGCGAGCAGCACCAGCACGCCGGTCTCGCTGGCTGCAATCTCTTCAAGTGCATCACGCGAGGACCAGCTCTGCTGGCCATCACGGCGCAGCCCCAGCAGATCACGCAGGGCATCGGCGACATGAACGCGAACGGTCGTGGCCTGATCGCTTTCCGGAGAACCCTTGACCAGCGCCAGATGATGAGAGCCCTGGATCCGGTCGCGAAAGCAGTGCAGCTGAAAGGAGCCGGCGTCCGTTTCTACCGGATGTGACTCCACATGTTCAACGGTCTGTTCATTGTGAATGCGGTAGTGAATCAGATCGGAAATGGTGCCGATCTTGATGTCATGAAGCGCCGCAAAGCGTTCAAGCTCCGGCCGCCGCGCCATGGTGCCGTCCTCATTCATGATCTCGCAGATCACCCCGGTCGGCTCGAAACCGGCCATGGCGGCCAGATCACAGGCCGCTTCGGTATGCCCGGCGCGCCGCAGCACCCCACCGGCTTCCGCCATCAGCGGAAAGATGTGGCCGGGCTGAACAACATCGCCTGGCCTGGCATCACGTGAAGCCGCGGCCTGTACCGTTCGCGCCCGATCAGCGGCCGAGATGCCGGTACTGACGCCAGTGGCCGCCTCAATGGAGACGGTAAAGCGGGTGCCAAAGCCGGAGCCGTTGTCGTTGACCATCAGCGACAGGCCAAGCTGTTCGCAGCGCGCGCGCAGCATGGGCTGGCAAATCAGGCCGCAGGCATAGCGGGCCATGAAATTGATGTGCGAGGCTTCCACGCACTCGGCGGCCATGATCAGGTCGCCTTCATTTTCACGGTCTTCGTCATCCATGAGGATGACCATTCTGCCCTGGCGAATATCTTCGATCAGCGCTTCCACGGAAGCGAAGTTGCCCGTTGACTGACTCATAACGCTTGCCGGCTAAGCCGCTCCTTTCGATGCAGGGTTGCCTGGATGAATGCCTCCCTGATGATCAGGGCGTTGAACCTGTCCTGATCAGGAGGTTTCATGATCGTTGACGGGGCGCGCGATAATACGCCAATCAGGGCCAAAGGCGCGAACATCCACGATGGAAAGCTGTCGCCGCTGGGACAGCTTCTCAAGTCCCGGCAGGGTCAGAAGCCCGCGCGCTTCATCGCCCATCAGTATCGGCGCCATATAGATGATCAGCTCGTTGACCAGTCCTGCATCCAGCATGGCTCCGCTGAGTCGCGAGCCGCTTTCAAGCAGCACTTCGTTGCACTGTTCTACATCGGCCAGATAGCGCATCAGCGCTTCCAGGTCGACCTGGCCACCCGGGCTTGACGCCAGTGTGACCACCTCGGCCCCGGCAGCCACCAGCGCTTCGCGCCGACGAAAGTGATCCCGGTTATCCAGTGCACCGGGGCCTGTCGGCGAAACGGTCGCCACCAACGTACGACCTGGCTCGGCCAGACAGCGCGCCGAGGCCGGCAGGGCCAGGGTTGAATCGACAATCACCCGCAGCGGCTGACGTACCCCTCGCTCATGCGAGACCTGAACAGCATGCGATTCCGGCCGGCTGAGCTGATCAACGCGCACGGTCAATCGGCTGTCATCGCGAATCACCGAGGCGACGCCGCTGAGAATGGCACTCGAGCGCGCGCGCAGATGCTGCACATCACGACGCGCGCGCTCCCCGGTAATCCATTTTGATTCGCCGCTGGCCATGGCCGTACGGCCATCCAGGCTCATCGCCATCTTGAGCCGAACATGGGGCAGCGAGCGCGACATGCGCGA
Source organism: Kushneria sp. Sum13 (assembly GCF_052692355.1). NCBI lineage: Bacteria > Pseudomonadati > Pseudomonadota > Gammaproteobacteria > Oceanospirillales > Halomonadaceae > Kushneria > Kushneria sp. Sum13. The sequence continues at coordinate 952,747 of NZ_CP199847.1, read as the reverse complement.
GATAAATCCCACGTTGAGCTCGCGGGCATCCGCTTCCAGCATGCCCACGCGCGTACCAACGCCTGCGGCTTCGAGCATCGCGATACCACGCCCGGACACCTGGGGGTTGGGGTCAAGCATGGCGGCCACGACCACATCGACACCCGCCTCCGCCAGCGCCTTGGCACAGGGGCCGGTGCGCCCATAATGCGAACAGGGCTCCAGTGTGACATAGGCCGTTGCCCCGCGCGCCGCCTCACCGGCCGCGCGCAGGGCGTGAATCTCGGCATGGGGCTCCCCGGTCAGCTCGTGCCAGCCTTCTCCCACCACCTGATTACCGCGCACCAGCACACAGCCTACCCGCGGATTGGGATCGGTCGTATAGAGCCCGCGACGCGCCAGATGCAACGCGCGAGCCATATAATCCTCGGGTTGCCGTGTCACGTCCGACCTTCCCTCCATGCGACAAAAGGACGCCACTGACCCTTCTGCGCCATCCTCAATGCTCATGAGACTCCTGATCCCTGCCGGTGACGTCTGCGCTGGATGGCGACGCGGACTCACTGGAAAGGCGTTCGATTTCGGCACGAAATTCATCGATGTCCTGAAAGCGCCGGTAGACTGAAGCAAAGCGGATATAGGCGATCTGGTCCAGCGCCCTGAGCTGCCCCATCACCTCTTCGCCAATGGCCAGGGCATTGATTTCGCGTTCACCGCGCGCCCGAAGACGCTGTCGAATACGTTCGATGGCCGCTTCGATATGTTCACTGGACACCGGACGCTTTTCCAGTGCCCGCAACATGCCGGCACGCAACTTGGCAGGATCAAAGCTTTCGCGCGAACCGTCGGCCTTGACGACCCGCGGCATGACCAGTTCAGCGGCTTCATGCGTTGTAAAACGCTCGCCACAGGCCAGACACTGGCGACGCCGGCGTACCTGATCGCCATCGGCCACCAGTCGGGAGTCAGTGACTCGCGTATCCTGCGCACCGCAAAAGGGGCAATGCATGAATGTTCTCTGTCCCGTCGATGAAAGAGCCGATAATCGATGCCCCGAGCTTTTCAGGCCCTGCCTATCGCAGGGCCATGATACACCGCGGCCAGGCGGCGGCCTTCAAGGCATGACACGCCCGGCGGTGCGGCCAGGCATTGCGACATGTCGACGCATACTCGGGGACAATATTGTAACGTTTTACCCTGTATTCTGAAACGCATCCCCACGCCCGGGGCGCGAACATGCACGGTTTCCCGCGAAAACGCGATGAAAGTCTCACGTTCCATTACGGCTGCACCGCACGCCTGCCCGTCATTGTGCAGTTGAGCGCCATCGCCCACAGCGCTATTTTGAAGTCGACAATGTCTACCGACAGAGAAGGCAAATGAACATTATCTCCTGGATTTTCGCCAGCATTGCCGTGGGCATGCTGGTTAACCTGATCATTCCCCGGCGCCTGAGTGTCGGCTTTCTGGGAACCGCCGGCATGGCCGTACTGGGCGGCGTGGTACTGGCCTTTATGGTCACGGTATTCGGTTTTGCCGCCGAGCTTGAATTCGATGTTCGAAGCCTTGCCGCCGCCGTGGCCGGTGCCCTGGGCGCCATTGCCGTCATGACGCTCTGGATGGTGCGCTACAACAAGGGATAAATCGTGGCAGTACCTGATGGTCCACATGACAACAGCTCATGAAGACAGTGTCCTGCAAATAACACTTCGCAATCAGTGACATACTGCAACACTGACGACTTGCCAGTTCGCGCCTGCCCATCTAGTCTTGAAGGCAGCCTGAAGAAGGATGTTAAGGAAAAACGTTTTTCCTGGGCCCTTTTAAACTGGCAACTGCCAGACTCGATAACAGCAAGGAGCAGCTGACTATGGGTATTATCGCGTGGATCATCTTTGGCCTGATTGCAGGCGCCATCGCCAAATTTCTGATGCCCGGCAAGGATCCCGGCGGATTCATCGTCACCATTATCATCGGTATTCTGGGCGCTGTGGTTGGCGGCTGGATTGGTACGGCGCTGGGCTTTGGCAGTGTTGACGGCTTCAACCTCGGAAGCTTTGTCGTGGCCGTGGTCGGCGCACTTGTCCTGCTGTTTCTCTATCGCGTTATCAAAAAATAGCCGTGTCGTTAAAAAATAGCTGCATGGTCAGGAAACAATACGGATAGAACGGATGACCAGGCACTAGCCGAGCACCGAATCAAAAACGTCGCCCCGCAATTGCGGGGCGACGTTTTTTTATGGCCATTCGATCACAGCCATACATTTTTCAATCACTGTCAGGAGTTAGCTGGTCGTATCAATAGACTTGTCACGACGCCGGTCATGACGGCTTTTCAGGAGGCTGGCCACGGTGGTCACCACCAAAATGCCGATAATGACAGACAGGGACAGCACGGTTGAAATATGCGGCACCCAATCAAGCGGCTGACCGTTGTTGATAAAGGGCAACGTGTTCTCGACCATGGCATGCATCACCAGCTTCACGCCGATAAAGGCCAGAATCAGCGACAGCCCGAAGCCCAGATACACCAGCCGGTCCAGCAGTCCACCCAACAGGAAATAGAGCTGCAAAAGCCCCAGCAGCGCAAAGGCGTTGGTCGTAAAGACAATGTAGGGTTCCTGGGTCAGTCCATAGATGGCCGGAATCGAATCCAGCGCAAACAGCAGGTCGGTCACGCCCAGCGTCAGCACCACCAGAAACAGCGGCGTGACAACACGTTTGCCATTTTCGCGAGCGATCAACTTCTGCTCATGGAACTCATCGGTCACCGGCAGATGGCGCTGAGCAAACTTGACCAGCGCATTGGGCTCAAAATCATCGGCACCCTGTTCTTTATGCTGCGCACTCTCGATCGCCAGTTTGAAGGCGGTATAGAGCAGAAACAGCCCGAAGATATAAAAGACCCAGCTGAACTGATTGATGGCCGCCGCCCCGACAGCGATGAAAATACCGCGCATGACCAGCGCCATGATGATGCCGATCAGCAGAGCTTTCTGTTGATAGATACGAGGCACGGCAAATTTGGCCATGATGATGGCGAAGACAAACAGGTTATCGACCGACAGACTCTTTTCGGTAATAAAGCCGGCGAAATACTCCACCCCGTGATCATGACCCCACATCATCCAGAGACCGGCCCCGAAAATGGCCGCAAGGCTGATATAGAACACGGACCACAGAGCTGACTCGCGCATGGTCGGGGCGTGCGGCTTGCGCACATGAGAGAAGAAATCAAACAAAAACATGGCAGCGAAGCCCGCAATGGTGGCTCCCCATACCCAGACAGGAACGTGCATGCCCTGGTTCTCCGGCAAAGGTGATTTACCGGAGGTCTCTTCCGCCCGGCATTGGCCACGTACTCCCGTGACAACATGACCGGACCAGCGGCACCGGGCAACTGCCTGATAGCGACAGTTCACCGTGATGACGACACCGCTGTAGAAAAACGCAGGCCTGATAACAGGCGCCGCGCCCCGCAAGGGAATACTCCCCTCCTTCGACAGCGGCAAGTGTTGATCAGCTTTTACATCAGCGCAAGCTGATAATTAAGCCTTAACATTCGTTCAAACCAATACAGTTTGAATTTCCACGCTCCAGGCGCTTTGATAAGAACCTACAATAATAGATTCCGGAGTCCTGCCATGTCTGCCGCCCCCCAGGTTGTAGCGCTGTCCCGCGATGACTTTCACGCCCGTGCCGGCGCCGAACTGACGTTTGTCTATGGGCCGCAGGCGCCTGCCATTCTGCAGCGTCTGGAACAGCTGATCGCCCATCATCAAACGGACATGGCGTCCGAGCCGCGCAGGCTCTGGAGCGAGCAGACACAGATGATGATCACCTACGGTGACAGCATCATTGAAGGTGAGGACAGTGTCCCGCTGGAAGTGCTGGAGCGCTTCATGCGCGAGCACCTTGAAGACACCTTCAGTGCCGTCCATCTCCTGCCCTTTTTCACCTGGAGCAGTGATGACGGCTTTTCGGTCATCCATTATCGAAAGGTCAGCCCCGCCGTGGGAGACTGGCCTCAGGTGCGCCATCTGGCCGGGCGCTTCAATCTGATGTTTGACCTGGTCATCAACCATGTTTCGCGAGAGTCGCTGTGGTTTATCGACTATCTCTCCGACACGCTGCCCGGACGTGACTACTTCATTGAGCTGCCGGAACAGACCGACGTCAGATCCGTTACCCGACCGCGCAATACGCCGCTGCTGGCACCGGTCTCAACTCGACGAGGCATGCAGCATGTCTGGGCGACCTTCTCCGAAGACCAGATCGATCTCAATTTTGCCAATCCCGATGTGCTTGTCGAGATGGTCGGTGTGCTGCTCTACTACCTGAGCCAGGGCGCACGCCTGATTCGACTCGATGCCATCGCCTATCTCTGGAAAGAACTGGGCACAAGCTGCATTCACCTGCCTCAGACCCATGCCATCGTGCGGCTTTTGCGCGCCATCATGGAACGTGTGGCCCCCGGAGCGCTGCTTCTGACCGAGACCAACGTGCCGCATCATGAAAATCTGAGCTATTTCGGCCACGGTGATGAAGCGCACATCATCTATCAGTTCACCCTGCCGCCGCTGTTGCTGCACACCCTGACGACCGGCAATGCCCGGGCCCTGACCGAATGGGCCGCCACCCTGCCGCCGCTGCCGGCCGGATGCACCTACCTCAACTTTACCGCCAGCCACGACGGCGTCGGAGTCAGGGCGCTCGAAGGTCTTTTGCCCCGCCATGATATCGATGCCCTGCTGGAACTGATGCAGCGCTTTGGTGGCTTCATCAGCATGAAGACCGACCCCGATGGCCAGGACTCGCCCTACGAGATCAACATCACCTATTTCGACGCGCTCAAGGGGACACGGCGCGGCGCCGACCCGTGGCAGGTCGCCCGTTTCATCTGTTCCCAGACCATCATGCTGGGCCTTCAGGGGATTCCGGCGGTCTACTTCCACAGTTTGCTGGCCACGCTCAACGACCACGAAGGCGTGACCCGCACCGGCCGACTGCGGGCGATCAACCGCAAGCGCTGGCAGCGAGAAGCGCTGGAGCCGCTGCTGGAGGCTTACAGCACGCCCACGCATATCGTCTTTGAGGCGCTGACCCTGCGACTGAAAACCCGCCGTCAGGAGCCCTGCTTTCACCCCGACGTGCCGCAGAAAATCATCGATCTGGGCCCGCACCTTTTCGCCTTCCTGCGCGGCCCGCTGCCCGACGGACGGCGGCTTCTGGCCGTGCACAACGTGACGGATCAGTCGCACCCCCTGAATCTGCCCGAAGCCTGGGCCAATCATCACTGGCGTGATCTTCTCGGGCGTATTGATCCTGACCTTGAGTCGCCCGTACTCAAGCCCTATCGCAGCTGCTGGCTGGTCAGTCAGGACTAGCCCGGGGTCGGCGGTAACACCCGCTTCACCGGGCTGCAACAAGCACCGCTCAGAATGGAGGATGCCCGGCGTCTGTTCATGCCAGCCCTGTTCATGCCAGCCCGGGCCATGACAACCGACAACATTCTGCAAGGACGCCCCATGTCATTTTTCTCACCGATCGCCTCGCCCTGGAGCTTTCACCAGGAGTCTCAGCAGCTCGCTCACGGCCTCGGTAACATGACGAGCTGGACCGGGCAGTGGCTTTCACCATTCGAGTCTCTGCGCTCGCGCCTTGATAGCCTGCTCGACAGCATCACAGACAGGTTTTACCCCGAGACACCAGAGCAACCACCGGCCACTGCGGGCACACTGCTCGTGTCCGAATATGTCGAAGGCAGCGGCTACAACAAGGCGATCGAGCTGACCAACCGCGGCGGCAGCGACCTGTCGCTGGAAGGCTACCGCCTCGCGCTTTATGCCAATGGCAATACCGACGCCACTTCAGCGATGGATCTGGGGCAATATGGCACGCTGGCCGCCAGTGAGACGCTGGTACTGGCCAACGCCCGCGCCGACCAGGCCCTGCTGGATCGCAGCGATGCCACCAGCAGCGTGATCAACTTCAATGGCAACGACGCCGTCGTTTTGACCGGCCCCGATGGGGAAATACTGGACATCGTCGGCACCATCGGCGATGACAGTGATGTCGCCAGCGATGTCACCCTGCGCCGCGACGAGACCGTCACCGAAGGCAGCGATCGCTTTGAGGCGTCCCAGTGGCAGCCATACCCTCAGGACAACTTCGACGGCCTGGGCGGTGACGATACCGGCAGTGGCGACGCGCCTGACGACCTGCCGGACAGTGAGACACCGAGTGACAACACGCCCGACAACCCCGGAGACGATATGGATCTACCTCCCGTAGAGCTGATTTCCACTATTCAGGGCAGTGGCATGAGCAGCCAACGCGCCGGCGAGACGGTGAGCGTCGAGGCGATCGTGACGCTGGATGCCCGCGACGGCCTCGACGGCTTTTTCCTGCAGGAAGAGGACGCCGACCGCGACAATGACGAGACCACCTCCGAGGGCATCTTTGTCTACCTGCCTGACGATGAGCGCTTTGCCGACTTCAACGCAGGCGACCGGCTGCACCTTTCCGGCACCGTCGAGGAGTATCAGGGCAAGACACAGCTCAGCGACATCGTTGCCCTGGAAGTCACCGGCCAGGATCAGCCGCTGCCTTCTGCCACCAGCATCAGCCTGCCGATTGATGACAAATCAAGCCTGGCCGCGTTTGAAAGCATGCGCGTGAACATGCAAGGCGAAAACGGCGAGCCGCTGACAGTCTCCGATACCTTTGAGCTGGGACGCTATGGCAGCGTCACCCTCTCAAGCGGCGGGCGGCTGGCACAGTTCACCGAGGTCAACGCACCGGATCAGGCCGGCTACCAGCAGTGGCTGGACCGGATCGAGAGCCGCTCGATCATCATTGACGATGCCAGCAGCGCTCAAAATCCTGAAGAAATCCTGTTCGGTCGCGGCGGCGAGCCCCTCTCGGCGGACAATACCCTGCGCGGCGGCGATACGCTGGAGAGCGCCACTGGCGTGCTCGACTTCGCCTTTCAACAGTGGCGCCTCCAGAACAATGACGGCCTCGACTTCCAGCCGACCAATGCACGCCCCGAGCATCCCGATGCCCAGGCGCTGAATGACGCACCGCTCAAGGTCGCCTCCTTCAACGTATTAAACTACTTCGAGACGCTGGATCAATCCGGCAATCAAATCACTACCCCAGAAGGCACCGAGCACAGCCCGCGCGGGGCCAATACCGAGCAGGAGCTGGCCCGCCAGCAGGACAAGCTGGTTAATGCCATTGTGGATAGCGACGCCGATATCGCCGGTCTCATGGAAGTGGCCAACGATGGCTATGGCGAGAACAGCTCGATCGCCGGACTGGTCGAGGCGCTCAACGCCCGGAGTGAGGCACAGTGGGACTTCATTATCCCCCGCGACATTGACGGCAACGTGGTCTCCCCCGGCAGCGACGCCATCGCCGTGGGCCTGATCTATCAACCCGAAAGCGTGACCCCCGACGGTGAGGCCGCCATCAACACCAGCGGCGCGTTCACCACCGGCAATCGAGCCCCCATGCTGCAGACCTTTCAGGACAACGACAGCGGCGAGACCTTCTCGGTGGCGGTCAACCACTTCAAGTCCAAGGGCAGCGTGATCAACGGTGAAAACGCGATCGGTGACGGTCAGGGCAACAACAACCCGACCCGGGTCGAGGCTGCCGAACAGCTGGCCGCCTGGATCGGGACCGACCCGACCGACAGCGGCGACAGTGATGTACTGATCATCGGCGATCTCAACAGCTATGCCATGGAAGACCCCATCACCACCCTCATCAACGAGGGCTATACGCTGCTGGATGACGACTACTCCTACAGCTATGACGGCCAGTGGGGCTCGCTGGATCACGCGCTCGCCAGTGCTTCGATGAGGGATCAGGTCACCGGCACCACCACCTGGCACATCAACGCCGATGAACCGACAGCGCTGGACTACAACACCGAGTTCAAAAGCCCGGAGCAGATCGACTCCCTCTACAGTGACGCCCCCTTTCGCGCTTCGGATCACGACCCGATCATCATCGGCATTGACCCGGGCAGCGAGGCACAGCAGGCCGCCGGGTTCTAATCCCCGAGGCCGGATTCGCAGCCATGAAAAAGGGCGCCATGACGGCGCCCTTTATTGTTGTCTTTTTTATTGTCCTTGAGATCGAACCTATCCTGAATCGAGCGTTGTTGCTGTCGCGATCCATCGTTTCAAACCGGCGCTCTGATCAGGGTCACCGGCTTGATAAGCTGTGATCAGGCGACCGCCAGCTCGCTGCCCTGCATCTGAGTATCCACGCCCATGACCTCGGCGGCGGGCAGATCGGAGAACTCAAGACCCATGGCTGCGGCCAGGCCCTGACCGACTTCGGTGTTGTCCAGCAGCCCGGCAAAGATGTCGGAACCCGGCCCCTGAGCGTAAAGCGGCACGTTTTCAGCCGTATGATTACCAGAGCTGAAGGTAATGCCGCCGTACTCATTGAGCGTCTGGGTCAGCGCTTCGAGACCTGCGTCGGCATCCTCGGCCGACAGAACCGCCGTCAGCTCGTCTTCGGAGAGGAATACCTCACCGCCGGTCATTTCAGCCACCGCGCCCTGCATGACCCAGGCAGCACCGGCATCATCAGCACTCATGCCGGCCGCCTCGATGCGATCACTGGCCTCAACGTACATCTGCTCATAGGTGCCGGTGAAGCTCTGATAGATCGAGGCGTTGTTGTCCAGGGTGGACTGCGCCGACATGCCGCCGGTTTCATGATCCGGGGCAATCACGATCAGCGTATCCGGGTTCTCCTCGGAGAACTGCTGGGCCGTCTTCACGGCATCTTCAAAGGCCAGCGCATCATTCATGGCCCAGCCGGCATCGTTGGCATGACCGGCCCAGTCAATCTGGCTGCCTTCGACCATCATGAAAAAGCCATTTTCATTTTGTGACAGTGCGTCCAGCGCGGTCTGGGTCATCTGGGCAAGCGTTGGCTGATCGTCACCGCTTTCGCCATAGCTGGTATCCATGCCGTCATCGGCAAACAGTCCCAGCAGACGATCCCCTTCCACACTGTCCAGATCGGTCGCATTGCCCACAAAGGTGTAGCCCTGTGACTCGGCCTGGGCCAGCAGGTCGCTGCTGGCCATACCACCCTGCTCCTCGGAGGTGAAATACTGCAGACCGCCGCCGAGCATGACATCGAGCTGATCGTTATCGATAAACTGCTGGGCAATGGTAGTGGCGTCGTTACGATCTTCGACGTTGGCGCCGAACACGGCAGGCGTGGCGTGGGTGACCGAAGACGTCGAGACCACCCCGGTGGACTTTCCTGCCGCCTGCGCCAGATCCACGATCGACTCCAGGTCCTGACCGTCCGGCGACTGGGAAATCATGCCATTGTCGGTTTTCTGACCCGTTGCAAAGGCCGTGCCCGCGGCAGCGGAATCGGTAATCAGCGAATTGGCAGAGTGCGTTTTAATGGCACCGGTCAGCATGTCTTCTGCTTCCCAGGCCGGCAGCTCTTCGCCGCCCTTGAAGGTACGAAAGGCCGTGGAATAGTCGGTGCCAAAGCCGTCCGGCACCATGAAGATGACGTTTTGCGCCATATCATCGTTGGCGGGCACTTCAGGCTCGGGCATATCGGGTGACTGATCCGGCACGTCAGGCGACTGGCCCGGCATTCCATCCTGCGTGTCCAGCACATCGCGAAAGGCTTCGCTCAGCTGTCCCAGCGCCTGACTATAACCGTCCAGAATGGAGGCTGTGGCATCCAGAAAGGCCGGCACCAGCGCCGGCTCGGCTGCCCAGGGCGTGTCGTTGCCGGACCACAGGCCTGATAGCGGTGACAGGGACTGAAAGGGAGAAAACATGGCGGACGACGCGCCATTCATGGTCATCGCGTTGCTGCCATACAGTGAACCGGTGCTGCCGTACATGCCGTTGCTGTAGCCGAACATCGTCATTCTCCTGAGTCGTTATGTGCCCGAAACCGGGCCATGCGCGCTTTGGTGAGAGTGACCTTCTCCATGACAGGGCCCGGATGACGTATTCAGTGACGCCGTCCGAAAGACAGGGTCTGGAGTTCAAGGCCCGGGCACTGATCCACCCGCCCGGTTATGCTCGCCCATCACTCATGACGATTTGCCTGCATCAAGATGACCATAGCGTTCAAATTCGCAATGAATGGCAACGAAATGTAAGCCCTGCTTACCAAACTGAATAACGCTCACGAGGATATTCAAGCACCAACCGGCAGCGGCGTGTCATCGCGCGGCGGGCCGATAATGCGTCCGATCATGGTCATGGTCTCCGTCATGTCCTCGCTTGCCAGCGGCCCGGCGGCGGCCTGCAGGTTGAGCCGATCCAACAGCAGTTGACGAAAGGCATCGACATACTGAATGCGCTGATCATAAAGATCGGCACGGGCATCCAGCACATCGACAAGATCTCGCAGCCCCAGCGCCGCGCCGCGATCGGCGGCCTCCAGGTACAGCTGGCTGGAGCGGATCGACTGGGACAGCGCCTTCAGGCGAGAGAGATCGCCTTCGATACTGCGATGACGCCGCCGGATCTCTTCCAGTGCCAGCCGTTTTTGCTGCTGTACGTCTGCCCCCTGGGCCTGACGACGCAGATCCGCCTGGCGCACTTCGGCGCGGGTAGCGCCGCCCTGATACAGGTTCATACGGGCCTGAATCACGGCGGCGCGGTCTTTGCTTTCACGATAGGGATCGTCGCTGTTGCGGTCCGTCCATGACAGATTCAGTGACACCTCGGGATAATAACCGGCCTGGCGCACGGCACGCGCGGCATCGGCCACGGCCAGCTGCTGCACCGCCAGGCGCACCTGCACGTTGTCACTGATATCCGTTTCGAAGTACTCAAGCGCCTCGGGTGCCGGCCACTGCGCTTCGGAAAGCTCTTCAAGGGCGAACCGGGTAAAGTCCGGCGTCTGACCAGTCAGACGTTCGAGCCGCGCAATGGCATCGGCATACTGATTGTCGGCTACGGCGATCTCGGACCCGGCCTGATCCAATCTCGAACGGGCCGCCAGCAGGTCAATACGATCACCGATGCCCAGCTCATAGGCACGCTGGGCCTGCCTTACCTGAAGCTCCAGAGAGCGCTGCTTGCCGAACAGAAGCCGCTTTTGCTGGGCACTGTAAAAGCCGTTCATGTAGGCTTCGGCCGTTTCCAGCGCCAGCTGCTGCTCGGCGACGGCCAGCTGCAGCTGCGCGGCCTGCACCTGCTGGCGCGACTGAGCAAGCGAGCGCCAGCGCTCCATGGAAAACAGCGGCTGAGTGAGCTGTAGCTGCGCCGTGGTATCAGTGGAGTGGCCGCGGCAGCGCGCTTGAAAATCCTCTCCCCCCAGCAGTTCACCGGTCTGCGGATTTTCCTCGCAGGAGTCGGCACCCTCGGAGTAGTAGTTGTCACTATCGGTGTAACCCGCGGAGTACGTCAGATCGATCGCCGGCAGCAGGCCGGCCCGCGCGCGCGTCGTTTCAAGCCCGGTCGCCTCGGCGTCAAGCGTCTGGCGGCGCAGCTCGGCATCATGATCGCGCGCATGGGCATAAAGCGCCGGTAGTGACGGCACGATGGCCTGCTCCGAGGCGTTTTCGCCTCGCACGCCGGGTAGCTGGCCAATGCCGGCCTGTACCGGACCATACATTGTCAACGGTTCGATGGCAGTGTTTTCAGGCGCCTGCGGCTCGGCCAGCGCCACCGCCGGCAGCCACGCCGCACTCAACAGCAGGGCGCTTGAGAACCATACGCTGACAAGAAGGGGCTGATGAGAAGCACGGTCTATCATGATCATCCATCAATCCTGTCGCATGGCGCGAGCCAGCATGTCGGTCACCGGCTGCATGACATAACCCATCAAAGTCTTTTCACCGGTACGTAGCATGACCTCTGCCGGCATTCCGGAGAGCAGCTGCATCTCCTCGCCGCTCATGCTCTCCTGCCCGGCCTCCGAGACCCGTACCCGGCCGCGGTAATAGGACTCACCGGTGGATTCATCCTGGAAACTGTCGGCGGAGACGTTGACCAGCGTCCCTTCCACCACGCGGGAGCGACGCTGATTAAAGGCGCTAAAGCGGATCTCGGCAGGCTGGCCCACATGGATATTGTCGATGTCCTGGGCGGCAATGCGGGTGTCGATCAAAAACCCTTGTGCATTGGGAACAATGCTCATCACCGGCTTGCCCGGCTCGAGCACGGCACCAAGGGTGTGCGTTTCGAGACCGACCACGGTACCGGCAACCGGTGAACGCAGCTCGGTGCGACGGATCTGATCGGACAGCGCCGTCATGCGCTCGGCGCTGTCGCTGATCTCGGACTGCGCCTGACGCAGCGCCTCTCCTACCTCCTGCTGCCAGGACTGCCGCCGCGTCTCCATCCTGACGCGGTTTTCGCTGATCCGTGAGCGCAGCTGGGCAATCTCTGCCTTTGACGAAGCGTTGTCTGCATCGAGCTGCATTCTCTGACGCTCAAGCTCACGCACACGCTGATTGTTGCCAAGCCCCTCCCGAAACAGCGCCCGATAGTCATCGGCTTCGTCGCGGAGCGAGCCAACGCGACGGCCATTGATGCTCATGGTCTGCTGAAGACCGGCGATCTGCTCACGAAACTGCTGATTCTGCTCATCAAGACCGTCAAGCTCTCCCTGCAGTGCCTGGCGTCGCGACAAAAACAGGCTGCGCTGCACATCGAGCACCTGCTGCAGGCGCGCTTTTTCCTGCGCCATATCGATCAACGCCCGAGGGAACTCAAGCTGGTCCAACTGCTGCTGTTCGGCCATCAACCGGGCTTCCTGCGCGCTGGCAATGAACCAGCTGGTACGGGCAATGGCGTATTGGGAACGCGCCTGCGTGGCGTCCAGCACCATCAGCACGTCGCCGGCTTCAACGTGGTCACCGTCGTCCACATTGATCTGCGAGACGATGCCGCCTTCCAGATGCTGGACAGTCTTTTTAAAGGATTCCACCGAGACGGTGCCGGTGGCCACAACCGCCACCGCCAGATTGGCCAGCATCGCCCAGCCGCCAAAGATGCCAAAGGCGACCAGCACGATCGCAATGCCCGCGCGGCGGGCACCAAGATCGCTGGTGGGTAGCGAAGTGCTGGCGGTTGTCGAGGGAGAAGCCGTCGCGCTGGATGAGGTGCTCATTTGTTTCCTGCCGCTGCTGTCGGTGTGCCCTCGGCCATCCCGGGAGAGGTCATGGGGCGGACGGTACCCCTCTTTTGTGACTGAAGGTGGGCCACGACCTGGTCACGCGGACCGAAGGCGCCGATCTGCCCTTCCTTCATGACCAGCAGCTTGTCCACGGCCTTGAGTGTGGCGGGTCGGTGCGAGATGACAAGAACGGTCGTTTTCATCTCCCGCAGTCGAGCCAGCGCCTGAATCAAGGCGCGCTCGCCGCTGTCATCCAGACTGGCATTGGGCTCATCCAGCACGACCAGTACCGGACGCCCGTAAAGGGCCCGCGCCAGGCCAATACGCTGGCGCTGCCCGCCGGAAAGCGCCCCGCCGCCGGACGAAATGGGCGTGTCATACCCCTGCGGCTGCTGCAGGATCATCTCGTGAACGCCTGCCATACGGGCGGCTTCAACTACCTCCTCGGCATCGACAGCCCCCAGACGAGCGATGTTGTCGCTGATGGTGCCATCGAAGAGCTCGATATCCTGCGGCAGATAGCCGATATGCGGGCCCAGCTCCTCACGCGGCCATTGGGACACATCTACCCCGTCAAGGCGTACCGTGCCCACCTGAGGGGGCCAGATGCCCAGCAGCACCCGCGCCAGGGTTGACTTGCCCGACGCACTGGGGCCAATGACCCCGACCTGCTCCCCGCGTGCCAGCGTAAAGTTGAGGTTTCGAAGGGTCGGCAGACGCACGCCCGGCGGCGCCGCCGAAACCCCTTCAACGCGGATATCACCCCGGGGCTCGGGCAGTGACATTTTCTCGCGATCGGCGGGCACTTCTTCCAGCAGCCCTTCCAGACGCTGGCGTGCCGAGCGAGCACTGACAAAGCCCTTCCATGCCCCGATCATTTGATCGATGGGCGCCAGCGCCCGCCCCATCAGAATGGAGCCTGCGATCATCATGCCGGGGGTCAGGGTACCCTGTAGCACCAGCCAGGCGCCCAGCCCCAGGATCAGGGACTGAAAGGCCAGTCGCAGCACTTTGGAAAGATTGGCCAGCGTTCCGGCACGGTCGCTGGCGCGGGACTGGCGCACCAGATAATCATGATGGCGCTGCGCCCAGCGCGCCTGAATGCCGGAGAGCATGCCCATGGCGTGCAGCACTTCGGCATTGCGCAGGTTGGCGTTGGCCAGCGCCTGGGCCTGAATCTGATCGCTGCCGGCATCGGCCAGCAGTTTGCGCGTGGCGCGCTCGTTGGTCACGGCCAGTGCCAGCAGTATCAGTCCCGCCGCGATAGCAAAAACGCCAAACCAGACGTTGAACAAGAAAAGTACGCCGATGTAGATCGGCATCCAGGGGGCGTCAAAAAAGGCAAAAAGCCCGTTGCCGGTGAGAAACTGACGCAGCGTGGTGAGATCGCTCAGTGGCTGCGCCGTCTGGTGCCCGCCACGCAGCAGGCTGCGGCGAAACATGGCTCTGTAAATGCGCGTATTGGTCAGGGTTTCCAGCCGATTGCCGGTGCGTACCAGAATGCGGGAACGCACCAGCTCAAGTCCGCCCATGACCAGAAACAGAAACATCACGATCAGCGTGAGCATGATCAGGGTGTCGACACTGCGCGTCGTGATGACCCGGTCGTAGACCTGCAGCATGTAAAGCGGCGGCACCAGCATCAAAAGATTGATGCACATGCTGAAGCCGCCCACCGATATAAAAGAGCGCTGACAGACCTTCAGCGCCTGCTGCAGATCGTTAGGCTCCCTATCCCTGGATACTGCCATGCTTACCTCGGCTTTTTTTGGCACCACCATCGCTTGCTGCGGCTGCCCGTTAATGGGCACAGGGCATCCTGAGCAGAACGCATGACAGCAACATGACAATGCCCGCACGAGGCAGGCACGGCTGTGTATGTAAATGTAACGCTAGACGTCGCCAGCGTTGTCGGCTTCGACGGCGTCATACATGCGCCCGAGCATATCGGGGAACGCGGACTGCACTCGGCTCCAGCTCGGAATGAAAGGCTTGTCGCGCGGGCTTTCAAGAAAGGCAACGCCGGCCTCCATGATGCTCTGGGCGAACAGCTCCACGGCCTGCTCCTCGCTGTGACGATCGACCTTGAGGCCGTTCATCATCGCATCGTGGTAGTAGTTCTCGATGATATCGAGCGCGGTACGGTAGTAGGTGGCCTTGAGCGTTCGAAAGTGCGCCTCGCTCATGGTGACGCCCAGCGTTGCCAGCTTGCGATAAAGCGCCTTGGCAATGTCGGTGCTCATGCGGTAGAGGCCGGTCGAGGCGTCTTCCGGTGAGAGCGGCTGATGCTTGTGGTCATAGTTGTCGGCAATGTCGACCTGGCACAGCCGCTTGGTGGAGTAGTTGCGGTGCACCTCGGAGAGCACGCCAATTTCGAGCCCCCAGTCGCTGGGAATGCGGATATCGTTTAACACATCAGCGCGCATGGCGAATTCCCCCGACAGCGGATAGCGATAGCTGTCGAGGTAGTTCAGATAATCCAGCGGTCCGTGAATCTTTTTCAGCGCGCGCAACAGCGGCGTTACCATCAGCCGCCCGACGCGGCCATTGAGCTTGCCCTCGGCGATGCGGGCGTAATAGCCCTTGCAGAACTCGTAGTTGAAATGCGGATTGGCCACCGGGTAGAGCAGGCGCGCCAGCATCGAGCGGTCATAGGTGGTGATATCACAGTCATGCAGGGCGATCGCTTCAGCGCGGCCTGACGAAATGGCATACCCCGAGCAAAACCAGACGTTACGACCCTTGCCCGGTGCCTGCGGGGAAAGCGACTCGGCCGCAAGCTCTTCATCCAGCGCCTTCAGGCGCGGGCCATCGTTCCAGAGAATGCGATGACGCTGGGGCAGGCGGGAAAAGAATTCTCTGGCGTAGAGAAACTGATCCCGATCGGCGCGATCCAGCCCGATAATGATTTCACTTAAATATTCGACCTGCGAGAGCTGATCGATAATGCGCGTAAGCGCCGGACCTTCCAGTTCGGAAAACAGCGAGGGCAGAATCAGCCCCATCGGACGGCGCTTTGAAAAGCCCAGCAGGTCGCTCTCCAGTGCTTCAAGCGGGCGCCGCGTGAGGTTGTGAAAGTTGGTAATGATGCCGTTTTGATAAAAATCGCTCATGGCGTCTCTCTCCTGTCGCTGTCAGCCCAGCCAGTGATCAAGACCTTCCGACCATCCTGCCGGGCCCTTTTGTGTTGTTGTATAGAGTTGGACAGTCTCGGCGACACTGATCGGGACATCATGCTCACCGCGAATCAGCACCGCCCGGTCAACGCTTTCCAGCATTGGCACATCATTGGGGCCATCCCCCAGCCCCAGCGTCAGGGGCCGCTGCCCCTTGAGAAGGTGATAGCGATCCACCAGCCAGGCAATCGCACGACCCTTGCCACTGTTATCGCCCAGCACATGATAAAAGCGGCCGCCCCGGGTCGTTGTCAGCCCGGCGCCGATCAACAACAGACGAAAACGCTCCAGTGCCTCATCCGTATCTTCCCAGACCAGAGGCTCGGATGCTTCTCGAAGATGGGCAAGCTCGGCATCACTGGCATCAAGGCCGGTATGGTCGGCCACCTCCTCGATACTGAAATCGCCAAAGCCACGGAATTTGAACCCTTCCGTGGCCCTGACGGCTTCCAGTACGCTGCGAATTCGGCGATAGGATTCTCCCAGCACGATATCCGCCCAGCCACGCTCATCAGGCGTTTCATCCAGACACCATGAGGCCGGCAAATGGATCGAGGCACCGTTTTCAGTAATAAAGGGCGCATCAAGCCCAAGCGCCTGATGCAGTACCACGACTTCTGCCGCGGTCTTGCTGGTATTGATGATCAGCGGAACAGAGTCTTCCCTGAGCCGCTCAAGCCAGGCCATGGCGGGCGTATAGTCGTAGGTGGCATGGTCAAGCAGCGAGCCATCCAGATCCGTAAACACCAGCAGCGCTTGTTGTTGTGATGATGTCATGGCACCCGCTCTATAAGGAAAGGCCGTTATTGGCGACAAGAGCCTCAGAATAGCCGCTTTGCGCTTGAACACACCATATCGTGTCATAACCACCTGACAGGAATGGCAGGGAAAGCTGGATAAAGACCGTTGCCAGACCCCTTATACGCAAAGGGCCCATCGCAGTGCGATGGGCCCTTTACTGTAACCGATGCTCAGGCGTTGGCTACGGCATCCGTCACGATGAATTCTTTGAAACAGTCTCTGATCAATAGTCCCTGATAAACAGTCCCTGATCAGGAACACTGCTGCGGATCAGGGAAATGGATACCGCCACCGCCACTGCCGTTGCCGCCACCATGACCGCCACCCTGATGATAGCCGGAATGGCCGCCATGGTGGCTGTCGTGCCGGTTGCCGTTCCACCAGGCAACGCCGCTGCCAAGGAACAATATGATAAGAAGTGCAATGGTTGCCTGACTCATTTTCCCTGTCTCCACCGTCTAATGCGGTAAATGTGAACGAGGAGAAATATGAGGCAACATTGAGTAACAATATGTGCAGATTTGCGGCCTAATCGCGCAAATAAGCCGGCAGCATCAGGGGTCTTATCAGTTCCTTTAACCCGTTTGTGCCAAAAGAAAGGCAACCCTCCCATACCCTCTGCTGAACCAGAGGATGAGGGGTTTACCAATTGAGCAATACCAATGGATGCCATTGTTTAAAACAGAATGACACCACTAAACGAAAAATAATTAAACCATTACCTAACGCATTGATAAAAAAGGCAGTTCAAAAGAGGTTGAATCGTCATGCCATCAGCCCTGAAAGGTCGTGGCCCTTCATTGTTCGGCTTTGAGCGGTATCCAAACAGCGCCGATGGCAACCACCACCACGCTGCGCTTTTCGGCACAGTCTTCACCGAAGTGTCATCTGCCTGACGTCCTGGCGTCATGTCAGCTTGCCATCATCACTGCCAACACCCCACACAGGAGAATGCTCATGGCTTCCTTGTTGATGACAATGGCAGTGGCAATGGTGGTCTGGTGCGGTATCAGTCTATGGCTGGCCAGCAGCTTCGGGCGCACCGCTCAAATGGCAATGCGCCCAACAGGCGATGAACACGCCCTGATTATCGTTGGAGCTGCAAAACCGCGCGCCAGTGATGACAGTGCCAACGACGACGAATATGGCGCCTCATCGGCACGCCAGGCCAGACACGAATGGACAGCCCTTTAATCCGTGACCTGTCGGGCTTTCAGAAAGCAGGGATTCAAAAAAACGGAATCTGAATAAACGGGGCTTCAATAAACACGTCTGCTTATCAACTTTTGAAAAGACGTGAATTTTCCGGTCAAGAAGAGCACGCCTGAATCCGCATTTTGCGGATTTTTCTTTTTCCAACAACGCGCTTGCCTGTTCCTTTCAACGCCCTCGGCCTGATTTTCCATATCTTTATTTTTTAAAATAAATAAAACCGTTTCACATTTTTTATAAGTCCATAAACGCCTTGTCGGGACAACCTGCGTTAAAGTGCCGCACTTCTTTTGCGTATTCTTCCTGCCCATTGTTTCCTTTCACAGGTCGCCATGGGTGGCTTGCCGTTGCTGGCAGGCCCAATCCTGCAAGTCGAGACAACACTTCATGACGAAACAACTGACAGCGGCGCTGTGCCTGAATCTCTGCATGTTTTCAGGCATGGCGATGGCTGAAGAGAACAGCAAGACCATCGATGTTGCCCTGATTGGCGGCGGCATCATGAGCGCCACCCTGGGCACCTTCCTGGAAGAGCTTCAGCCTGACTGGAAGGTCAACATGTATGAGCGCCTTGACCATGTCGCCGAGGAAAGCTCCAACGGCTGGAACAATGCCGGCACCGGTCACTCCGCCTTTGCGGAAATGAACTACACCCCACAGCGTGACGATGGCAGCGTTGATGTTTCCCGCCCGCCCAAAATCACGCAGGCCTTTGAGATCACCCGACAGTTTCTGTCCTATCAGGTGCTCAATGGCGTCATGCATGATCCCGGCTCGTTTCTCAACAACACGCCGCACGTCAGCTTTGTCTGGGGCGATGACAACATCGACTTCCTGCGCAAGCGCTACGAAGGCATGCAGCAAAGCAGCCTCTACAAGGCCATGGAGTACTCGGAAGACCCCGAGGTTATCCGTGAATGGGCGCCGCTGATGATGGAAGGCCGTGACCCCGCCCAGAAGGTCGCCGCCACCCGCATGAAAGCCGGCACCGATGCCGAATGGGGGGAGGTGACGCGCCAGCTCATCAGTGCCCTGTCAGAACAGCATGACAATTTCAGCCTGAGCACCGGCAGTGAAGTGCGGGACCTTGAACGCAACGATGACGGCAGCTGGAAAGTCACCTGGGCGGACTTGAACGACAATGGCGCCGAGCACAGCATCAATGCACGTCACGTCTTCATTGGCGCCGGCGGTGCTGCCCTGCCCCTGCTGCAGAAGTCCGGTATTCCCGAAGGGAAGATCTACGCCGGGTTCCCGGTTGGCGGTCAGTTTCTGGTGACCAGCAATCCCGACATCGTGCACCGCCACCATGCCAAGGCCTATGGACTGGCCGCGAGCGGTTCGCCCCCGATGTCAGTGCCGCACCTGGACAGCCGTAAACTGGACGGCCAGCAGCGTATCCTGTTCGGACCGTTTGCCAACTTCTCGACGAAGTTTCTGAAAAACGGCGAATGGACGGATCTGTTCGGCTCCATGACCACCAGCAACACCCTGCCGATGATGAAAGTCGGGCTGGATAACTTCAGCCTGGTCAAATACCTGGTCGGTCAGGTCATGCTGTCGGAAGAGGATCGCTTCGAAGCGCTCCAGGCCTACTACCCGAACGCCAAACGAGAAGACTGGAAACTGATCGACGCCGGCCAGCGCGTTCAGATCATCAAGAAGGACCCGGTCAAGGGCTCCGTGTTGCAGTTCGGTACCGAAGTCGTGGCCTCCGAAGACGGCACCATGTCGGCGCTGCTGGGCGCCTCCCCGGGGGCCTCCACGGCGCCCTCCATCATGCTGGGCCTGATGGAGCAGGTCTTCCCCGAACAGCTGGCATCAAGCCAGTGGCAGGAAAAGCTCAAGCGCATGATCCCCTCCTATGGACTGACGCTTGATGGTAACGAACAGCTCACCAACGAGATTCGTGCCTACACCAGCAGCGTTCTGGAACTGGGTGACACCCAGCCCACCCCGGAAAACGTCGAGCGCATTGAAGCCCTCAAGGCCCGTGCCCGCGGCCAGGAAGCCGGCAGCGAACAGGCCGCTGATGGCGACGACAGCGCTGAAACGACTGCCAACCTCTGAATATCTTTATAGTGATGTAAAAAAACGGCACCCTATTCGGGTGCCGTTTTTTATACAACTCTGGAAGGTCAGTCCCCCGGCGCCAAAAACCGACGAACCACCTGGGCGGGTAAAAAGTCCTTCAACCAGACCTCCCTGATTGTCGGTTTATCACCCGACACCTTTTCTTTCAGCTTTTCTGCCAGCGCTGTTTCATTTCTGGCGGCAATTGAATCTTCAAGCTCCCCCTTGAGGATTTCACGTATACCGCCCCTGCAGTCGACCGAAACGACTGGCGTTCCGCAGGCCAGTGCTTCGAACAACACAATTCCCATACCTTCCACACGCGAGCTCAGAACCAGCAGGCGAGCATGTTTCATAAAGGGATATGGATTGTTCTTGTTGCCGGCAAAAATCACCCTGCCCTCGATTCCAAGCTCACACGCCAGCCGTTTCAGATCACTTTCCAGCGGCCCTGAACCGACCATGACCAGCTTTTCCTGCAGATTTGATATGGCATAGGCTCGCAGCAACAGCGCCTGATCCTTTTGCGGCACAAGACGCGCCACATTGACGATAAAGTTGCCTTCCGGAATATCCGGGCACTCTTCATCCATAAGATGGCGAATCTGCTTTATCGGGCAGGGATTCACGATCACGGATACCGAGGCAGGCGTGAACTTCCACACAGCCTGCGACTCTTCGATCGACGCCTTTACGCCTCCCGAGACCGCCACCAGATGCTTTTTGTGAAACAGACAGCGTGAAAACAGCTGGTACTGACGAGCATTCACATCCTGAGGCAGCGTATTTTCCAGCACGAATCTGGCGCGCTCATCATGGAAGGTCCAGACCATTTCAAAGGACCCGATGCCTCGAAAGATGATGCGATCCAACCGACCATGACGGCGCTCAAAATATTTAAGCCACACCTTGAAAAGGTACCCGCCCAGATAGCCCGTCCAGACAAAATGGGACCGCCGGATCAACGGGTTCAGCAACAGCCGTGAGACAAGCTCGATAAATAGCCCGATGCCGGTCAGACGCAACCACCAGCGCAACGGAAAGTGATGCGTTTTGACCGCCGGGTTTGCAGGCGAAAGCCCCTGTTTGCGCCGGCGAAACACCAGAAGATGGCTTTCATGACCTTCATCGGCAAAGGCATCGGCCAGATTGACGGCCACCCTTTCCATGCCACCCATTTTCAGGCTTCTTACCACAATCAGGGTACGCATGATTAAAGCGCCGCACTCTTTATTTCATATTCTTCAGAGAAAACGTCGGGGTTATCCCTGCTTTCGGCATCGGCTTTTATTTGCAGCTTCCATCGCCAGTAATGAGTAACCACTCCCCCCACCACAAGGTTGAAAACGTAAACACCGGTCCAGAATGACATATAAGATTCAATTTGATTGACGATCATCCAATACACAAAAAAGCATATGGAAAAAAGCGCCATATCGTTGGGGAGCGCTCCCCCTCGCCATGCTCGCCATGCCGCACGCCCAATCCATACTGCAAGCGCCGCAATCAAAAGCAGCCCCATCACCCCATAAGCCACCCATATTTCAATAAAGAAATTATGCAAATGGCCAAAGTTGTCCTTCACAAGGTCGGGCAGCCACGAGGTATGATCGATAACCAGTCCACGGCCCCATGGCCCCCATCCGGTAAAGGGGCGCTGCGCGATCCATTCACTGGCAGCTACCCAAGAATGTATGCGAATGCCAATGCTACTGTAGGGAATATGACTTATATCCCCCTGGGCAATTTCGGTGACGACACTTTGTTCCGTTAACCCTCTTTTGATGAGCGTATCGCCGAAAAGCCAGCCAACACTTCCCAGAACAAAAGCGATCAGAAAAAAACCTGCAAGTATATTCCTGAATACTTTTCCTATATCTCCCTGACGTATGTACCAGGTCGCCCAGAACACCAGCATCACCAGTAAAGAAAGTGTGGTCGCAATCCATATGGCCCTTGTCTGTCCGATCAACAAGGCCAGAAATATCAAGCCAACAAGAAAAACCCAAACAAGAAGACGCCATATCACCAATGTGGGTCGGCAAATAAATCTTTTTGAAAACGCAATAAAGCCAAGAGCACATACACCGTAAAACATGGAAGCATGTTGATCGTTTCTAATGCCAAAACCGGTGCGCTTTCCGTGTAAAACACCGTCAACCCAGTTATCGATCCCCTGTCCATATATAAAGGTTGCTGCAATGAAACCAATGGCTGCCATTAGCCATACCACCAGGGTATTACGCGTACTCCCCCCAAGCCACCAGGCCACCGCGATAAAAATGAACAACTTGGCCAGTCGATCAAACTGTGGGTTATCAGGCACCCACTCCGGTCGATATTGATGCATTAATATCCACGAAACACCCTGCACTGCCACTGCTGCCAACAATAACCAGATCGCGCCAGAATTGCGTAACCCCTTACCGAATATAAAAAGGGCAACCAACCCCAATAAAGCCGAAGCTGTTTCTCCAACATTACCGGCCGGCGCCCATAACACCTGAAAAAAAACGTACAGCAGGAAAAACAGGACCCCTACGGCCTTGTAATACCCGGGCGTATACCACGCCTGATCAAACTCCCAAAAACCAAATCGCCCAAACCTGTTCATTCATCGCCACTCATTAAAACCGACTACAAAAAACGCGGTGTATCAAGCGTCATGTCATCTTATCCATCAACGCTTCGATTATATCTGTCTTCAAAGCGCACGATGTCATCTTCATCGAGGTAGTGACCGGTCTGCACCTCGATCAGTTTCAGGGGTATTCTGCCGGGGTTTTCCAACCGGTGCACCGTTCCCAGCGGCAGATAGATGGACTCATCCTCGGTCACCAGCATCGATCGCAGTGAGGTCATTTCCGGATCATCCCGATCGGCTCGGGTCACTTTCGCGGTACCCTGAACCACTACCCAGTGCTCGGCGCGGTGATGATGCATCTGCAGTGACAGGGCCGCGCCCGGTGTCACCATGATCTCCTTGACCTGAAAGCCGGGCTCTCGAACCATGGTGCGATACCAGCCCCACGGTCGATGAACGCGACAGTGGGCTCGGCTTTCCGTACGCCCCTCGCTTTCAAGCCTTGCCACCACATGTTTAAGGTCCTGCATGCGGCTCCGATCCGCCAGCAGAATGGCATCCTCGGTTTCAATGGCCACGATATTGGCAAGCCCGAGCGTGGCAACCAGCCGCGACTGGCTCATGACAAAACTGTCCGTGGTGTCATGGAGCAATACATCGCCGATCGAGACGTTGCCATGATCGTCACGCTCATCGGTGCGCGCCTCAAATACCGCATCCCAGGCGCCAATATCGCTCCACGGACTCTCCAGCGGCAGCACCACGCCCTGTTTGGTATGCTCCATGACGGCATAATCGATCGAAATATCCGGGCTCTGCTCGAAGGCCGCCTGATCGACCCGGGTAAAATCCAGATCGCCCTGACGCGTTTGCCAGGCGCTTTTAACGGCGTTCAATACCTCTGGTGCATGCTGTTCAAGTGCCGCCAGACAGGTCTGTGCACTGAACATGAACATGCCACTGTTCCAGTAATACCCGCCCTGCGAAAGATAAGACTGCGCCGTCTCGCCATCCGGCTTTTCCACAAAGGCATCGATCGTGAAGCCCTCCTCAACCGGCTGGCCCGCACGAATATAGCCGTAGCCGGTATGAGGCGAGGTTGGCGCAATGCCGAAGGTCACCAGTCTCCCGTGTGCCGCCATGGCCCGGCCTTTCTCAAGCGCCTGATGAAACACCGGAACATTTTTGATGACGTGATCGGCCGGCATGATCAACAGCAGCGCATCGTCATGGGCCTCCAGCGCCTGAAACGCGGCCAGCGCAATCGCCGGGGCCGTATTGCGCCCTACGGGTTCCAGCACGATGCCGCCATGGGCCACATCAAGCTGGCGCAGCTGTTCGGCGACCAGAAAACGATGCGCCTCGTTACAGACCATAATGGGATCACTGACGTTTTTCAGACCTTCAAGGCGCAGAAGTGTCTGCTGGAGCAGGGAGTGCTCGGCATCCATCAGGGGCAAAAACTGCTTGGGATAATCATGGCGGGATACCGGCCAGAGTCGAGTACCCGACCCGCCGGAAAGAATGACGGGGATCAGTGGGTCAGCAGCGTTAGGGAGAGAATTTGACATGACGGTCTCGATCGGCAGAAGACGCTAATGAGCATAGCTGCGCCATCGTGGCCACAACCGTTGAATGTCCCGGCATTCAGCAATACCGGCCACGCGCGCCAGAGGGCATCCATGGCGCGCGCGCAGCAATGCGATCAGTCCTTGAAAGACCTCAGGCAGGTACGCAAGGCATCCCGCCAGCAAGGCAAACGAAGACCAAAGGTATCTTCAAAAACCGAGGTATCAAGACGTGAATTGCCCGGACGCGGCGCCGGTTGCGGGTAATCGCTGGAAGGAATGGCCTCGACATGCGGTATCTGCGAAGGCTCCATGAGGCCCAGTGCCGCCGCTTCCTCGAACACGGCCACGGCAAGGCCATGCCAACTGACAGCTCCCGATGATGTCAGATGATAAAGGCCTGCATCACGCTCATCCCAGTCTCGCTGTCGCCAGCCATGAAGGGCCAATGCCGTCGCATCTGCGATGGTGGCCGCCCAGGTAGGCGCGCCAATCTGGTCATTGATCACTTTCAGGTGATCGCGCTCCCGGCCAAGACGCAGCATGGTACGCACGAAATTATGACCGTGGGCGGCATATACCCAGCTTGTCCGCAGGATCAATGCACGCGTCCCTGCCGCTGCAATGGCGCGCTCACCTTCCAGCTTGGTCTGACCGTAAACGGACTGAGGCGCGACATCGTCATCAACGCGATAGGCGGTATCACCTGCGCCTGCGAAAACATAATCCGTTGAGTAATGCACCAGTACTGCATTTTGTTGCACACACGCCCTGGCAATTTCGGCCACCGCGTCGGCGTTGATACGTCGCGCCTGATCCACCATTTCCTCGGCCTGATCCACGGCCGTCCAGGCAGCAGCGTTGACGACGATCTTCGGGCACAGATCATTGATAACGGATGCCGCCATACCGGGTTTGGACAGATCACACTCCGCCCTGCCCAGCACCCTGCCTCGACCCAGCAGTTGCATCGCACGCGTCAATTCACGACCAACCTGTCCGTTGGCGCCCAGAATCAGATAATCAGGTTTATCGGTGCTCATTTGAACACCTCGGCCTGAGCCAGCAGCGGTGCGGCGCAATCCTTGTCAGAAAGTGACAGCTCACCGACATCAGGCCATTGAACATTGATCTCGGGATCATCAAAACGCACGGCTCGTTCTGAGGCAGGGTGATAATAATCCGTTGCCTTGTAGAGAAAATCCGCCTGCTCGGAAAGCACGATGAAGCCGTGCCCGAAACCTTCAGGCACCCACATCTGACGATGGTTTTCATCGGAAAGCTCTACACCCACCCACTGGCCAAAACGAGGCGAAGAACGGCGCAGATCGACGGCCACATCAAATACCCGTCCTTTCGTTACCCGAACCAGTTTGCCCTGCGGCTGCTCAAGCTGGTAATGAAGACCTCGAAGCACGCCCCGCCGGGAACGGGAATGATTGTCCTGCACGAACGTGCGGCGACAGCCTGTAGCCTCTTCAAACGCCTTGAGGTTGAAGCTTTCCATGAAAAAGCCACGCTCATCACCAAACACTTTTGGCTCGATCACAAGAACTTCAGGCAGTTCAGTCGCAGTTACTTTCATTAAACCCGATCCCCTTCTTCAGCAACCTGCTGCAAATATTGTCCGTAGCCATTCTTGGCCAGTGGCGTGGCCAGTGCCAGAAGCGCCTCGGTATCGATCCATCCCTTGCGCCAGGCAATCTCTTCCGGGCAGCAGAGCTTTAATCCCTGTCGATGTTCCAGCGTGGCGACAAAATGAGACGCCTCCATCAATGACTCATGGGTGCCGGTATCCAGCCACGCAAAACCGCGGCCCATTATCTCGACGTGCAAGTCGCCGCGCTCAAGATACGCCCGGTTGATATCGGTGATTTCCAGCTCGCCTCGCTCGGAAGGCTTGAGCTGTTTGGCCATGTCGACCACGTCACCGTCATAGAAATAAAGACCGGTAACGGCATATGAAGACTTCGGTTTTTCGGGCTTTTCCTCAAGAGAGGTGGCACGCCCCTCGGCATCAAAATCCACCACGCCGTAACGCTCGGGGTCCTTGACGTGATAGGCAAACACGCTGGCGCCCTGTTCACGCACCATGGCACTGTCCAGCAGCGGCTGAAAATCATGGCCGTAAAAGATGTTGTCACCAAGCACCAGGCAACTGGGGGCACCTGCCAGAAAATCTTCTGCAATGATAAACGCCTGGGCCAGTCCATCCGGGGAAGGCTGAACCGCATATTCGATTTTGATGCCCCACTGGCGCCCATCTCCAAGCAGCTCTTCAAAACGCGGCGTATCGCGCGGCGTCGAGATCACCAGAATTTCATCGATGCCCGCCAGCATCAGCGTGGCCAGCGGGTAATAAATCATTGGCTTGTCGTATATCGGTAAAAGCTGCTTGGAAATGGACAGCGTCACCGGATGCAGGCGAGTGCCGGAGCCCCCGGCCAGAATAATGCCCTTGCGTTTCATGTAGATAATGACCTCCCTTCAATGTTTGCCGTACTGGTGGGCCGTCCATTCGCGATAGGCACCACTGGTCACGCCCTTGACCCAGTCAGGGTTGTCAAGATACCAGGCGACGGTCTTGCGCAGACCCGACTCAAAGCTCTCCTGTGGACGCCAGTCAAGCTCACGAGCAATCTTGCCGGCATCGATGGCATAGCGACGATCATGCCCGGGGCGATCCTTCACATAGGTGATCAAATCGCTGTAACGGGCAACCCCTGCGGGGTGTTCGGGTGCCAGCTCTTCCAGCAGCTCGCAGATGCGCTCCACCACCTCCAGATTACGATGTTCGTTGTGTCCGCCAATATTGTACGTTTCGCCTGGTTGACCGGATTCCAGAACGCGTACCAGCGCACGGGCATGATCTTCCACATAAAGCCAGTCACGCACCTGCCCACCATCACCATAAACCGGCAGGGCCTGACCGGCACGAGCATTGAGAATGATCAGCGGGATCAGCTTCTCCGGAAAATGGCAGGGACCATAGTTATTGGAGCAGTTGGTAATCAGTACGGGCAAACCAAAGGTTCGATGCCAGGCGCGTACCAGATGGTCAGAGCCGGCCTTGCTGGCTGAATAGGGAGAGCTGGGGGCATAAGGCGTTTCTTCGGTAAAAAGCCCATCGGGACCGTCCAGATCGCCATAGACTTCATCGGTTGAAACGTGATGAAAACGAAATTTGTTTTGACGCTCGGCAGACAATCCCTCGAAATAGCGGCGGGTGGCTTCCAGCAGCACGCCGGTGCCGACCAGATTGGTCTGAATAAACTCGGCCGGACCATGAATCGAACGGTCAACGTGGGATTCGGCGGCCAAGTGCATGACGGCATCAGGCTGATGATTCCGGAAAACGCCATCCAGACCCGGTGCATCCACAATATCGAGATGCTCGAACGCATAACGCTCGCTTTGCGCTGCTTCACCGAGTGAGGCCAGGTTGCCGGCGTAGGTCAATTTATCGACATTAACGACCGAGTGGTTCGTCTCACTGATCAGATAGCGAATCACTGCCGAGCCAATAAAGCCGGCCCCCCCAGTTACCAGAATTTTCATGACAGACCCTTTTCTTAAATAAGCTCAGTCTACGGTTTAGCCATGCCCAGTAAAAGCCGAAAACTTTAAACCACATTCGCGCTTTATCACGCATGATAAAATTGATCACCGATGAGATACTACATATAACCATCCTGTGACCATTGAAGTGGCACCGTACAACCAATGAACCGTCAATTTTTTAGCTACGCCATGATCGGCATCCTGAATACCGGTATCCACTGGACCATTTTTTTACTGCTGATGACTGTCTCGGCAAGCCAGTCGCTGGCCAATCTGGCCGGCTATATTGCCTCTGCCAGTTTCTCCTTTTTTGCCAATGCTCGCTGGACGTTTAAAAGCGATGCGACAACGCCCCGCTATCTGGGCTTTATGGTGTTCATGGGCGCATTAAGCTGGGCATTCGGCAAGGGTGCGGATTTGATCAATCTATATCCATTAATGACATTGATCGGGTTCTCTGCCCTGAGTCTTGTACTGGGCTTTCTTTTCTCACGCTTTTGTATTTTTCGGAGCGCGGCATGATCGTGACGCTGGTGGTCCCTGTCTATAACGAAGAAGACAGTATCGAGCTTTTTTACAACGAGGTGCGTCGCCACCTGGATCATCCCGAGCAGCGCTTTGAAATCCTGTTTATTGACGATGGCAGTCAGGATAAAACGGCCCGGATCCTGGCAGAACTTGCCCAACAGGACCCGCTGGTCAGCGCCATCGAGTTTTCAAGAAACTTCGGCAAGGAAGCCGCGCTCATGGCCGGGATCGAACATGCCCGAGGCGAGGCCGTAATCCCCATGGATGTGGATCTTCAGGACCCCATCGACGTCGTTCCTCAACTGATCGAACGCTGGCAGGCAGGCCATGATGTGGTATTGGCCAAAAGGCGTGACCGCGCCAGTGACAGCTATCTCAAAAAGCGTACGGCCCTCTGGTTTTACAGGCTCAACAACACCATCAGCAGTACACCGATCGAGGAAAACGTGGGGGATTTCAGGCTGATGTCGCGCCGCGTCATTGAAGCGCTTCGCAACATGCCCGAACGGCAGCTGTTCATGAAGGGATTACTGGGCTGGACCGGCTTCGAGACGGCCATTGTCGAATATAGCCGCCCGGTCAGATCGGCCGGCACGAGCAAGTTCAACGGCTGGAAACTCTGGAATCTGGCCTTGGAGGGCATCACCTCCTTTTCAACGGTACCGCTTCGAATCTGGACCTATCTGGGCACCAGCGTTGCCATGTTTGCCTTTTGCTATGCCGGCTGGATGGTGCTCGACAAGCTGATCAATGGCAACCAGGTGCCCGGCTATCCATCAATGATGACCGCCATTTTGTTTCTGGGAGGCGTTCAGCTGATCGGCATTGGGGTGCTGGGTGAATATATCGGTCGCATTTATATGGAGAGTAAAAACCGCCCGCGATACATCATTAAAAAAACCTTGAATCTGGAAAAATGACCACTGCACCCTTTTCTGACACCTCTATCTTCAAACAATGAATATTGACATGCCCAACCTGACACAAAGAAAAAGTGTATGGATCGCTTTTTTCCTTTTTCTCATGCTGATTATAGTATCGAGACGATCGGATATTATTTTCAATGCCCAGCCCTGGGGAGAAGACGGCACGATCTGGCTGACCCAGATTTATAATAACGGGTTTATTAATTCCATCTTCCATCCTCAAAACGGCTATTTTCAAACCATCTCACGGCTGGCCTATGGCATGGGGTTACTGTTTGGTGTGGCACAGGCACCGGTCGTTGCCAACCTGCTGGCCATATCAATCCGATGCTTTTTTGTCATGTTTTTGCTGTCGACAAGAATGTCGGCCATTCCCATGAAGTATCGGATCATTGCCGCCGTCTACTTTTTAATCATGCCCAATATTGAAGAAGGGTATGTCAACATTACCAATGCCCATTGGTATCTGGCGCTGTATCTTCTGGCCATTATCCTGGCAGAGAGAGGAAAGACGCTGTTCTGGAAGGCTCACGACTACGCCGTGCTGATCATTTCGGGACTCAGTGGCCCTTTTATTATCTTTCTTGCCCTGCCGCTGATCATTCGAAAACTATCCGTTTATAAAAACCCGATCACGGCCATTAAACACATTAACGCCTTTGAAGCCGTGGCTGCTGCCCTGTCACTGATCCAGTTACTGGCCGTATTGATCACCTCAAACAGTACGCGAGTGGATGTCACGCTGGGCGCGTCCTTCGAGCTGCTGGCCAGAATCATTTCGATGCGGGTCTTTGCCGAGACGTTTTTTGGCCCCGAGCTTTCAGTCAAGGTGCCCTTTCATCCTGTTTTGTGCATGGCACTTTTTGTCATCTTTCTGGGCATTCTGGTGTATCTGCTGATCCGATCCGGCTGGAAGTTCAGGGCAGCGGCCATTTTCCCGATCATCATGCTCGGCTTTGCGCTGGCCAAGCCCATGGTCACGCTTACTGATTCTGCCTGGGAGGTGATGCTGATTCCGGGCAGCGGTCAGAGATACTTCTTCATTACCAACTTTGCCTTTTTCTGCCTGATCCTTTATGCCATCTACAGGATAATGCCTTCGCGTCTGGAAGCACCGTCGCTGGCGCTGGCGTGTCTCGTATTACTGTATACGACCTATCATGATTTCTTCATGGCGCCCGTCCCCTATCAGGGCTATCAGGAAGGCATGGAAAACTTTCAAAAAGCGGAACCAGGAACGCGGGTCACCATACCGACCACCCCGCAGGGCTGGTCCATGACGCTGGAAAAAAAATGAGCGGTCGATGACCTGCCGGGCCGTGACGCAGCGCCGAGTGCCTGCGTCACGCCCTCTTCCCACATCAACGGGCGCCTTTCACCGGCGCCCTTGCCTGACACCTTTCTCGAGCGCCCGGACCCTACCCCCAGAGCCCGGTATCGTTGGCAACAATGATGCGCCCCTCGTTGACGCCCCACTGAAGATAATGCATCAGCGGGTCCAGACCGGACGCGGCAACATCCGGATTATCTGCAAGGTAGGCGGTCGTATCCATCCAGGCAGAAGGCTCGCGCCCCTCATGACTGCCCCAGGCACTGTAATGCTGCCAGGCACTCTGAAACGCGCCCTGTTTGATGGCCGCATCCACATCCTGATACTGACTGCGGTAGAAGGCTTCATCAAAAAGCGCATTGGGATTACGGCCCTCGCTGGCGCCCCACTGTAGATAGTGGGCCAGCGGGTCCATGCCGACCCGGGCAACATCAGGATTGGCGGCCAGATAAAACGCCTGATCAAACACGAGGTTACCTGCGCTGCGCAACTCGGGACGATGGGTCAATACCACCTGATCCTCGAATCGGATCAGTTCGATGTCGATGAGCATGTCACTGCCCCGCATTGAATCAAGGTGGAGGGTATTGTTGCCCTGAGCGGTGATCAACACGGCATCGGCAGGCAGATCAACCCGCGCCACATCAACGCCTGCCCCACCCCGTAAAATGTCATTGCCAGGGCCGGTGTACAGACGATCATTGCCCCCCAGCCCATTGAGCTCGGCGCCGTCACTCCCGGCGATCAAAAGATCGTTGCCGGCAGAGCCCATGATCACCTTCAACGGCAGGCCACCCGATGACGATGACAGACTGGCCAGCACCTCATCGATCCAGTTCTGGTAATAGCTGACCCGCTGCCAGCCGGCGATCTCGCCAAAACTGCCATCGATTGCCGAGGTGCTATCCAGACGCTCACCGTTTAACGTGAAACTCGAGGTGTAGCTGGCAACGCCTGCCAGTGCGCCCTTGATAAAGGCCGGCCCGCCGCTGTCACCGGGCGCAATCGAGCCTTCCCGGCCGCCCAGGCCGGTGTCATATAGCCCCATCAGCCTGCCCAGCGTGTCATAGCGGGTGCTGCCACTGTCAAAATCCGCCAACAGCTGAGAGCCTTTGGGCACGGGCGCCAGTACGCCGCCGATCGCGTCATTGAGGGCATCACGCGTGGTGTCGATGCGGTTT
Organism: Kushneria sp. Sum13; assembly: GCF_052692355.1. Classification (NCBI taxonomy): domain Bacteria; kingdom Pseudomonadati; phylum Pseudomonadota; class Gammaproteobacteria; order Oceanospirillales; family Halomonadaceae; genus Kushneria; species Kushneria sp. Sum13. Next base: position 920,686 of record NZ_CP199847.1, on the reverse strand, counting down.
TGCACCAGGGTGCGCTGCCCGGCACTGCCGGTAAAGCCGCTGATGCCCGTACCCGTGCCGCCATAGCCCACCAGGGTTGCGACCTGACCGAGTTCATCACCGGTGCGGTAAAGCTGATAGCGCGGGATATTGAGCGGGGCGGCATCCACCAGCCACAGCAGGGCCAGATCATTGGAAAGCGACGAGCCGCTTTTATAGCCGGTATGGATATGGACACTTTCTACCAGCGACCAGGTGCGCCCGGCCGCGGTATCAAATGCGATACGAATCGGGCCGCTGCCTTGATCCACGACATGGGCCGCCGTCAGCACCGCCCGGCCGCCGGCCAATAGCGTTCCGCTGCCCAGGGCAGCACTGGTCGTGACCAGTCCGACGCCATCATAGCCATCGCCGGGTCGGGAGTAATAACTGTCAGAGATGCGAGCTACGGTCGTCATTGTGTCAGCGCCATGGGAGTCGGTCAGCACATCAGAGAGGGGGGCCGACAAACACCTGCCCCTGCGTGCGCTCGGGCCTCGATCACATCACGCTTTTACGGCGTGTGTTCTCGCAACGCAGACCACCACTGAGCGCGGGACAACCTGTCGGCTTTCTCTTGTTAACGACGAAAGCCCGCCAACCTTTAGCGGCCCCGCTCTGCCCGGGCGCAAGCCTGCTGATCGACCCGGCCCTGGCTAAACCGGCACGAACACACCGCCCGCCCCTGCAGACGGCGTGGCGCACGCCACTGACACACGGCGCGTCTGATCAATTATCGAAGTCAAACACCAGCTCTTCTTCACCATCAAAAAAGCCGCCGACGGGCCGCTCGGCAGACGCCGCGGGCGGATTGACATGGGCAAGCCTGGCCAGCAGATGCGTTTGCGCCAGCGACAAGTTGACCGCATAGGCTACCGGCAGCGCACCGGCCTTTCTCAGCGTGAGATAGGTCTCATCATCGAGTGCAGCCAGCGCCCGCTCATCGATCATGTACAGGCCGTCCATGGTGATACCGGCCTGGCGCTTGAGCGTGTCGGGCCAGGGCGTGACAACGCCCGCCCGAGACAGCGCCTCGAGCATTCGCCGGGTCGACTGATGCTTGCCATGACTGGCCTTGAGCGCTTCCACACGGTGGGCCACGGCATCAAACATCTGATCGTGCTCGTCAAAAAAGGGCTCACCCGAGACATCATCGGTGAGCAGGTCGCTTGCGCGATCAAAGGTTGCGATACTCTTTTCACCCAGCGCCATGATCTCGAAGGGATAGGTATTGAGCCAGTCGGGCCGGTGATGGCCCAGCCAGACGCCTTCCTTGATAAACAGATTGTGGTTGGGGGTATTGCCGCATACCCCGACCAGCCGCCACTGCTGCTGATGTTGCACCAGCGCCAGCGGCATGGACGCCGCGGCATGGGCCAGCTCGCCCACATGCAGGGGCATCAGGTGATGTCGAGCCGCAAAGGCCAGATCCTGTGGAATCTGCCAGCGCAGTCCACGGCAGGCCGTTGGGCTCAGTACCAGCGGGTTTGCCGTCATGATGTTGCCTCCCGTGCCGGCGTGAATGCACCGGCCATGTGATGAATATTGAAAATAATGGCTCAGGGCATGGTGCCCCCAAACAGCGCCCATAAAAAACCCCCGGCCGAAGCCGGGGGTTTATACACGTGAGGATCAAATCCTCAGATAACCAGAGCCGTGGCTCAGGCCATCTGACCTGCGGACAGGTAGCCGTTGGCGAAGTTGACTTCGTCAGCAGTAACGCCAGTCAGCGTGATTTCGGTCACATCGGCAACACCGGAGCTGTTACCACCGAAGGTTTGATCTTCAACGAACAGGTTCAGGTTACCGCCCTCCTGCTGCCAGAAGATTTCCAGTGCAGAAGAGTCGCCAACATTGTTGGTGATCTGGCTGCCATCCGGAATCTGAACAAAGTTGTAACCTTCACCAAAGAAGATGCGATCCAGACCGGAGTCACCGAAGTTACCAACGGTTTGCGGAGCATCATTCTGGCTAAACAGGAATACATCGCTACCGTTAGTGGCATCGGTGTAGTCAGTGATCAGGTTGACACCCAAACCACCGTCAGCTTCAGGATCTGTGATAGCGGCACTGGCAGCTGTTACGGCGTCATCCAACTGACCGACCTCGGAATCAAGCTGATTAGCAGCCTGATAGTTTGCAATTGCTTCATTAAGATCAGCCAGCTCTGTCTGAGCTTCTGTCAGGGCTGAGCGAGCATCAAGAACGCCCTGTGCATTCGGTGCAGTTACGATGTTACCGCTGCTATCACCATCAGTTGTGTCAGTGAGGTCGACAGTAACAACTGTTTTACCATCAGTAGTCGCTGAAGAAACAACATTGTCGCCAAGATTATCGACAGTCAGGTTAGTGCTATTAGGATTTTCAATGCGAACTACTTGAAGGATAGCATTGTCAAGATTGCTTTCTGCAGTTGTCTGCGCAGTTGCAGTGGCAGTCTGAGCTTGCAGTGCAGTTAAGTAAGTATTCAGGCCGCTCAAATTGAGCCCAGTGCCCGAAACAGCTTGCCAGCTGCCATTATCATTCAGAGTTGCAATGTCAGTTGGAGTGCCATCGGTGGGAGTAAATACTACGCTGTTCTCATTTACTTCAATTGTTCCCTTGCTCTGGTTAACTGCCTGGAATTTCGCAAGCTCACCATTTTCGGCAACATCGGCAGCGTTAGCAGCATCAGTTGCAGCTTCCAACTGAGCAATACGAGAATTAACTGTATTCAGAGCAGTAAGTTCGCCACTGGCCAAGCCACGTTCAGCGGTAGTTACGCTTTGCTGGGCGGTTGTAATGGCAGCGTTACCTGCCGCACGACCATCGGCAATCAGACCAGCCTTGGTGTTTTCGCCGCCAGCAGTGAAATCATTAGCGTCAATGTTCGTGCTAATAGCAGCCAGTTCAGTATCAAGCTCGGTAGTGAAAGCGGTCAGAGAGGCTTCAACATTCTGAACTGTCGCATCACCGGCCTGAACGTCGATGCTGCCATCAGCATTGGTGTCCAGCTCCAGACCTGCCAGCTTGGTTGCCAGATTTTCCTGAGCAGTGTTCAGCGCGTTCAGCGCAGCGGTCAGCTCTGTGGCATCGATGGCGTCAGCAACGTCAGAGACCGGGGTGCCGCCATTGAAGGTGGCTTCCGGACGACTGTCTTCGTAACGGCCGTAAACGACCCAGTGCTGGTAGCCGTTGGCAAACACACCGCTTTCAACCGCCGCGGCGACGTCTTCGTTGGCGGCCAGGTAGGCTTCTTCATCAAAGCCGGCAGCGACCAGTTCCAGATTGGCACTCGGGGCGCGGTTTTCGCTGGCGCCAAAACGCAGGAAATGATCGAACGGGTTGATCACGCCATTTTCGAAGGCTGCTGCGACGTCGGGGTTCTGCGCGAGGTAGTAGGAAACGTCGAAATTGGCGTTAGGGTCACGGCCTTCAGCGGCGCCGAAGTTGTCAAAATGCGAGCGGGCGTCAGTGATGGCGCCAGAGTCAATTGCTGCGGCGACGTCGGGATTTTGCTGCAGGTAATAAGCGGTGTTGAATTGCAAAGGCATAATTTGACATCCCTATTGAATGAACGTTCTTGCATTGTTTTCTGACGGTGCAGACGACTGGGTCGTACCCCGAAGAAGCGGCAGTTTCATGGCGCCAGAGCCGCTCACGACAGAAGACGCATCCGGCATCCCCTGTTGGCAACGAACCTTGCCGCGCTACATTTTTATTACAAAAGTAATACTTAAAACCTGTTTTTTGTTAACGAATCCAATGATAACCATGCTTTTAGATTAGTTCAACATGAATTTTAAGGCTTAGTTATTGAGTGAAACCTAGTGTTTTAAATTCACACTATCAAGGGTAAAAGCGTCACCTTAATGTGTGCACACTACAATGGTATTACCCCAAAAAGGATGTCATTCATTAAAAAGCGCTCAACTATTGATGCTATTCAATGGGTTATCCGATGATGTTCCGAAGTAGACCTGGCCGCGTGACTTTCAGGCGTACGCTAAATTAAGGATCAATTAAGCGCATTACGGCGCTCTGGTTCAAAAGCACTCCGCTCGTGGCCTGAAAACGAGCACAAAAAAAGCGCACCGAAACCGGTGCGCTGTTTGCAGATTGATCACGGCCGCCCGTGGGCAGTCAGGATCGGCAGGTTAGATCAGTCGCGGGAGGAAAAGCGCTGCATGAGGGCGCGCAAGGGGGCAGTCAAGCGCCAGCTGCGGGAGCCCAGCACGTCGTGCAGCGCCTGCTGACGAGCTTCGAGCAGCCGGTCGCGCTCGGTGATTTCATGGGCCAGCATGGCATGGTGCTCATCAATGGCCTGACGATGCGCCAGAAGCTCGATACGCTGGCCCAGCAGGCCAAAGAGATGGCGCACCCGCTCGGGGCGGCGCTGATATTCCTCGGCCATGGCGCGCACCGCTGCCGGCACCTCGTCCCCAACCAGCAACACGCCCAGGCCGTGAGAGTGACAGAACTCGATATGCGGGTACTCGGCGCTGAGTTCCTTCCAGAGCTGCCAGACCCCAAAGCCCCGCTCGCGGACGTTGGTATCGTGAAACAGCACAACGCCCCGGCGAGAGAGCCTGGGGCGCCAGCTCTCAAAGTCATGGCGCACGGCGTCATAGGTGTGCAGGCCATCAATGTGCAGCACATCGATACTGCCGTCATCAAACCCGCTCAGGGCTTCATCAAAGGTCATGCGCAGCAGGCGCGAGAAGTGCTCGTAGCGCGAGGCATGCCATTCGGAGAGCTCCCCGAATACCTCGTCGGCATAATGGCCGGCGTGCTCGTCGCCTCCCCAGGTGTCCACGGCGTAGCAGCGCGTGGGCAGCTTGAACTGGGTGACGGCCTGGCAGAAGGCGCCATAGGAAAAGCCGGTATGTGTTCCGAGTTCCACCAGCATGTTCGGGCGATGGTTCGCCATCAGCCAGGCCGCAAACGGCACATGGCCGGCCCAGTTGGCAGGCTGCACAATCCGCTCGGGCTCGAACAGCATGTCATCGGAGGGAAGCATCAGCTGGTCGGTCATGGCGTGGTGTCGTTCTCGGTAGGTGAAGTATCGTCAGCGGTGGACTCGGTGCGGCGCTCAAGGCCCACATGGCGCATGGGAATGCCGACCAGACCGGTCGCGACCTGACTTGCGTGGGATTCCAGAATCAGGGCGTCATGCAGCCAGTGGTGTTGAACGTGATCTTCCTGTGTCCCTTCTGCCAAGGCCACGGCCAGGCTGTACTGGCCCCGAGGCAGGATGGGCATGCGAAAGCTGAACCGGGCGGTAAAGGGTTCTCCGGCAGCCAGACGCAATCGCTCGGACCCCAGGTAGGTGTTATCGCCAAACAGCGCCTGCCCTAGACGGTCCTTCAGGTAGAAGCCGACGATAGGGCCGTCCAGAGGGTGCAGCGCGACGGCGTGAACCACCAGCTCGACCGCCTCTCCACCAACCAGCCAGGACAGCGCGCGCCCCTTGTCGTCATAGAGGGCCACGTGCTGTATTTCGCCACCGCCCTGCCCAAAATCACTGCTGTCGGGGTCGAAGCGAAACACTTCCAGGTCGTTGCGCAGCGTGCTGTTGACGACCAGCTCATGGCGCATGTCGACATAGTCCTGCTCGGCGATCTCGGCCGGCAGCGCCGCCGGGGCACTTTTCTTCTGAGACTCGGCGTCACCGGAGCCTTCAAACTGGGAGGCCAGATAGTGCTCGGTGACTTCCTTGGCCGTTCCCACCATGCGAAGGCGGCCCTGCTCCAGCCACAGCGCCTGGTCACACAGGCTGGTCACGGCGCTGCTGTCATGGCTGACAAAAAAGACCGTTCCGCGGGACATGAAGTCACGCAAAAAGCGCATGCACTTCTGGACAAAAAAGGCATCCCCGACGGAAAGCGCTTCATCAATGATCAGGATGTCGGCATCGACATGCACGATCACGGCAAAGGCGAGTCGTACCATCATGCCGCTGGAGTAGGACTTGACCGGACGGTCGATAAAATCGCCGATATCGGCAAAGGCTTCGATCCGAGCAAAACGCTCGTCCACCTGCGCCCGACCAAGGCCCATGATGGCGGCATAGATGTAGACGTTTTCACGTCCGCTGAACTCCGGATTGAACCCGGAACCCAGTTCCAGAAGCGCTGCAATACGGCCGTTGACCTTTATCTCGCCCTGGGTGGGCGTCAGGGTGCCGCTCAACAGCTGCAACAGGGTCGATTTGCCCGAACCATTGCGGCCGATGACGCCCACCGTCTGACCTTTCAGGACATCAAAGCTCAGCTCTTCAAGCGCTGTAAATATCCCGTAGGCCGGTTCGCGCGGGCGGCCAAGCCGCCGGCTGAGCGGATGCCAGAGCCACTGGCGCAGGCGGGCACCGGTTGACGGGTAAAGGCGAAAGTCCTTGCGCAGCTGACGGACCTGCAGGGCGTATTCCGGCTCAGATGACATCTGCAAATCCCTTGCGTCCTTTCTGGAAAAGTAACAGCCCAAACCAGCCCAGAAGACATGACACGACGCTGTATATGGCCAGTGCGCTGACATCCGGCAGGCGGCCCCAGAGCACGACTTCGCGGCTTTGCTCGATAATCACGGTCAAAGGATTCAGGGCCATGAGCTGTTGATAGGGCTCGCCAAGGGCTTCAACGGGAAAGAAGATCGGTGATAGAAACAGCAGTACCGTGCTGATCAACCCGGTGAGATGACCGATGTCGCGCAGATAAACACCAATGGAGGCAAACCCCCAGGCAATTCCCAGCAGCATGGGCACCATGGGCAGCAGTGTCAGGGGCAGCAGCAAAATGGTCAGGTGCAGCGGATGCCCAAGCACAATCATGGCCAGCAGCAGCACGCCGACACTGACGGCAAAATGGAAAAAGGCGGATAAAAAGAGTGTCAGAGGCAGGATTTCCAGCGGAAAGACCACCTTTTTGACATAGTTGGCATTGCCCAGCATCAAACCGGGGGATCGGGTCAGAATTTCTGCCATCAGGCCGTGAATGATCATCCCCACAAACAGGACGATGGCAAAGGTCGCCTTGCCCTGCTCGCCGGTTTCAACATTCCACTTTGTCTTGAAGACCACGGTGAACACAAAGGTATAGATCAGTAACAAAAGCAGGGGGGTAACAAAGGTCCAGACCATTCCCATCAGGGAGCCCCGATAGCGTCCTACCACGTCTCGCCAGCTCATGATCAGCAATAAATGCCAGTGCTTTCGCAGGGAGCGCAACAGCTGCAGGGGGTTGGCATCACGCATTGCAGACGACTGGGTCATGAATGCTTCCGTAAGCAGTGAAATCAGGTGGCGCATTGTATAAGCTCGGCCCTGCCCGGGCAACGCTCGCCCTGTTTGGCACAGATTGTTTTGTAAGAAATGTTATATGGCCGAACACTCGCCGCTAACCTGATAGCATGCTCGAACGCGCCTGCCGAGCCAGTATCATTACCATCACTTTTTTGGGTTTTCTCTATCTGACATGCAATGGCCACTTGAACATCATCAGCTCGAAGCACCGGGCAGTATCGGCATTGCGCTGCATGTCTTTTACCCGGAGCTTCTGGATGAATTTCGGGATCACCTTGCCCGAATGCCATGGCCGTTTGATCTGCTGGTTTCCGTCACCCGCCCGGATGAGATCGCCCTGGTCAGGGAAACGCTGCAGACGCTGCCCATGCTGGGTCAACTTTTAATAGAGCAGGCCCCCAATCGAGGGCGTGACCTGGCGCCCATGATGGTCACCTTCAATGAGCCACTGCGTCAGTATGATGTTGTGGGTCATCTGCACACCAAAAAGACCCCCCAGGCGCAATGGGGAGAGGCATGGCGCAAGCATCTGCTGTCGCATCTGCTTGGAACGCCCGAGCAGATACAGCAGATTTTTTTCCATCTTGCCCACGGCCATGTGGGGATGGTGTATCCGGCACTGACCCTGCAGACCCCTTTCTGGGCGATGAGCTGGCTCTCCAATGCTGAAATAGCACGACCGCTCGCCGAGCGGCTGGGCGTTACCGTTGAAGAAGAGGCCTGTTTCAGCTTTCCGGTGGGTTCGATGTTCTGGGCACGACAGGACACCCTGAGGCCGTTACTGGATCTGCACCTGTCCATCGAGGACTTTCCCGAGGAGACCGGCCAGCAGGATGGCACGCTTCAACATGCCATCGAGCGGCTGTTTGGGCTGGTCTGTCACCAGGTCGGCCTGCCCTTGGCGATCATCGACCTGGCGCGACATTGTCTTGATGACGACGACACGCTCAATGCCTTTTTCGAACTGGTTCCGCCCATCGACAGGAAAATCGAGCGCGTCTATCCAAGCTTTGATGCGCTGACCCTGAGCACGCGCGATACGCTGGTGCAGATGCCCTTCACTCACAGGGCAGCGATGCTTCGCTGCCTGATGGCGTGTCGTGGGCATGAAGCGGGCATTGCCGCCGCTCAAATCGAGGGCTTCATGGGGCAGCGTGACGCCGCCGAGCAGCAGGTGGCCCATGAGGGACAATCAGGGGCCGACGCCATGGTCACGGCCATGGTTCAGCAGGGCGTGCCCGAGACGACAGCCCGCGCATGGATGGCACTGGAAACCGGATTCGAGACCGGGCTGTGGCAGCCGCGACCGGCCGTTCTGGCGGCCCTGCAACGCTTTGGCTCATCGATCGAGCATATCGGCGCTGTCATCGACACACCGATAGACAATACCGCTGCCCTTGAGCGTCTCAGGACGCTGGGGTTTGACATGCTGACGTTTACCATCGCCGGCAGCGATGGTGGCCCCGACCGGTATGCTTCCGGCTTCTGGCAGCAGACGCTGGAAAAGGTCAACACATTTGGCAGTGACAAGCTGCTGCATGTCGGTGGCCACCCCTGGCATGACATGCAGTCTGCCTGGCAAATGGATGAGCGCGTCACGCCGCTGTATGCCATGCCTGGCACGGCCATGGCGCCCATTTTTTGGCCGTGTCGAGAGCTGATGCAGCATTTGTCGAGCGCGTGCTGGCAGGACGATTTATGGCGCGGCCTGATGACTAGGCGCCTGATACGTCAGGTGGATCACGAGCCGGGATGCCTGCTGCTGACGCATCATTTTTCCTGCGAGGAAGATGCCGGCTATCTGTTTATCGGCCCGCTGTTGCTGGAGATGCTTCAGCGCTGGATTCGCGCCCACGAGCGGGTCGGCATGAGACACTGCTTCATACCGGTTGATCGTGTACATCCGGCGGCCAGAATGTACGATTTGCTGGCAGGCACCGGTCGTTATCAAAAATCCTCGCTACCGACACTTCAATGCCGGCGTTTTGAACGGTATGCCCGATTGAGCATGAAGCTCACCCATCCGACCTGGCAGCGGAAATGGTTCTGGAGCGACTGGGCCACACAGCCGGGCATTGCCGCGGGTGCCGTGCAGTTTCTGGAGGATCTGATTGGTGTGCTCGGACAGCACTGGCACCGATTTTACGTCAACAATGATGCCCTGCAGGCACTCGCTGCCCGGCTGCAGGAGGGAGATACCCCACTGCCTTCCGGCATTTTCATTGATCAAGGCAACACGCGCTGATGCCCTGACCGTCAGCGCGTTGAACCAGCCGTTCGTATAACGATATTTTTAGTGGATCTTTCTTTGTGATGAACAGTTTTCTCAGACAGTTAAGCCATAAATCCCGACAGGCGCATCGTTACAATGCCTTTATTGCGGCGCGTCTGGATCATGTGCTGCGCTCGGGTTCCATTCCCGCGAAAATCGTCAATATTGGGCTATGGCTTGCCTTTCATGGGGTACGCGTTGCCCGTCAGATTCGTTATCGCCAGTGGTCATTGCGAAGCTCACAGACGGCTTCACAGGGCAGCGTTCATGAACGCCCCTGGCTTTTGCCCGTCACCGATAACCCCGTACGTCGGGGCGTGTTGATCGTTGCCGAACTTTCGATCCCCCAGTGTCGGCAATACCGCGTAGAGCAGAAAGTCACCATGTTTCGTCACCTTGGCCAACCGGCTACCGTGGTGAGCTGGACAGATTCTGCTACAGCATTTTCCCAGCTGCAGACCAGCCTGCTGCTGGTGTGTTATCGCACGCCTGCCACCCAGGAGATGAAGGACCTGGTCCAGGAGGCGAGCCGCCTTTCCATTCCTGTCCTTTTCGACATTGATGATCTGGTCTTTGATGTAGAAGCCTACTCGCTCAACAGTAATCTGCGTCAGCTGCCCAAAAGCGAGCAGAAACAGCTGCTGGAAGGTGCTCAGCTTTACTGCGACATGCTGAGCCTTTCGGATCATGCCATTGCCAGTACGCGGGTGCTCAAGGACCACATGAAGCCGTTTCAGGACGGCTCTCTTTTCATCGTCGAAAACGGTCTTGAAAATTCACTGTGTCAGATCGCCGAGGAGGATGACGGCTTTCCCGACAAGGACAGGGTTGTCATCGGCTATGGCAGCGGGACACGGACGCATGACTCGGATTTCGCCGAAGTCACTGAAGCTCTGACACGCGTGCTTTCAGAGCATCCCGATGTCGAATTGGCCATTTTCGGGCATTTGACCATTCCGGAAGCCCTGAACGGCTTCAAGGACAGGATACGGCGCGTTCCCTTCATTCGATCGGAAGATTACTACCGCGCGCTGCGCCAGTTTGATATCAATCTTGCCCCGCTTGAAGCCGGTGTCTTCAACGATGCCAAAAGCAATATCAAGTACCTAGAGGCCTCCGTTCTTGGCATCCCCTCGGTGGCATCCCCTCGGGATACCTTTAGCGACATTATTCGTCACGGCGAAAATGGCTATCTGGCAGATACTTCCGATGACTGGTACGAGGCCCTTTCCACACTGGTCAAAGACTCGGGGACACGTCAGAAAATAGGCAAGGCAGCCCGCGAAACGGTGCTGGCACGCTATCCGTTGACCACGATTGCCGAGCAACAGCTGGCGCCTGTCCTGGAATTGGCCGGCAATGCGCATGAGGGTGAAAGCACCTACCACATCATGGTCGTCAATGTGCTCTTTGCGCCGCTCAGCTTTGGCGGTGCCACCATCGTTGCAGAGCAGATGGCCAAGGACATCAACAAGCGTGAGGACACTCGAGTCACCGTTGTAACCGGTTGCTTCAACGGCACGCTTGCCCCCGGCGAGATTCGTCAGTACCAGTGGGAAGGCATTTCAGTCTTTGCGATTGGCCTGATCGGTGGTGACAAGGAAACCGATTTCTCCAACCCGCTGGCCGATGAATGTTTTGAGACCATCGTCAGCGCGCTACGCCCTGATGCCGTGCATTTTCACTCGATTCAGATGCTCGGTGCCGGGCTGACCGGGGTGTGTCGACAGTTCAACATTCCTTACGCCATTACCCTGCATGACGCATGGTGGCTGTGTGAACGCCAGTTCATGGTCAATGAAAACGGGTATTGCGGTCAGGAAGCCATTGACCCGCTGGTCTGCGCATCCTGTGTCGAAGATCCGTCACTGACCTATCGACGCCGGTTCATATTGCAGGACGCCCTGCATCATGCGGCCCTTTTGTTGTCGCCCAGCGACTTTCAGGCGCTTTTGCATGTCCGCTCGGGCTGCCCGAGCGAAAAGGTGGTGGTGAATAAAAATGGCGTACTGGCGCCTGATGAAAACTACCCGGCGCTGGTGGCAAAAAGGGACAGTAAGCCACTCGTTTTCGCCTATATGGGGGGCGTGGCCGACCACAAGGGCTACCCATGGCTGAAAAGGCTGTTCGAGTCTCTTGACCGCAACGATTATGTTCTTCGCCTTGTGGATATTCAGGCGCGCTTTGGCAGAGCCACTATCCGCCGCGAAGACTGGGATATCCAGGGCGACATCGACATCGTGGCCCCCTTCTCCACCCAGGACATGGACGAATTTTACGCCGATATCGATGTGCTGCTGTTCCCGTCCCAGTGGAAGGAAAGTTTTGGCCTGACGGTGCGTGAAGCCATGATTCGTGACGTCTGGGTCATCGCCACCGAGTGCGGCGGCCCGTCGGAGGATCTCAAGCCGGGCATCAATGGTGATGTGGTTGACATGAATGACAGTGCAGGCTTTGTTCAATCCATTACTGACTGTCTAAACGACCCAGAGCGCATCCGCGCCTATCGCAACCCATTGGCCAGTCAAATACGTACGTTCCCCCAACAGGCTGATGAGTTGCATGGTCTGCTTATCAATACCATCGAAGGATCACGCAGTGTCATTGCCACCGATGCCTGATATCGACAATAACGCGCTGGATGTCAGGGCCATCGTTGTGACCTACCACCCGGATGAGCCATTGCTGGCTCGTCTGTTGACGGCCCTGTCAAGGCAGGTCAGTGCCGGGGTCATTGTCAATAATGGCGAGCCCCTGTCTCTCGATGCGTCATTCATCAAGCGCTGCGGGTTCACTGTTTTGCAGATGGACAGCAATGTCGGCATCGCATCAGCGCTTAATCAGGGCATTACCTGGGCCATCGATGCGGGAGCTTCCTACGTCGCTTTCTTTGATCAGGACAGTTTGCCGGTTGATGGCATGATTACAACGCTCAGGACCACCCTTCTGGCGCTGCAGGCCAGGGGGCTTTCTCCGGGCGCTGTCGGGCCATGCTACGAAGATAGAAGAACCGGAAAGCTTGCCGAAGTCATGGCGGCGGATACACAGCAATGCCTTAAAATGATGGCGCCGCCGACAGAAGGATATGCCGAAGTTGATATGTTGATCACTTCAGGATGTCTGATCCCGGTCAGCGTGCTTGGCCATGTTGGCAATATGAAGGAGGATCTCTTTATCGACCACGTCGATATGGAGTGGTGCTTCAGAGCCAGGCATTACGGCTATAAAATATATATTGTGGGAGATACGCGGCTTGAGCACTGCATCGGCGACCGTTTTCTTCACTTCATGACAAGACGCGTCATTATGCATTCGCCGGTGCGTCATTATTACATGATCAGAAATGGTATCGCCCTACAGCGCTTTCCGCACATGACCTCCAGGTGGCGGCGCAATATCAGTTTGACGATTGCCAAGCAGTTCATCTTTTACAGCCTGTTCTTTCCGCAAAGAAAATCGCGTATTCCACTGATGCTAAAAGGCATTGTGGACGGGTTTCGTGGTCATCTGGGTCCACTTTCCCAAAACACCAGAAAAGACAGGCGCTAACCATGTCGACTGCCAAAACATTGACCTGTGGCATCTGCATCCCTACCTGCAATGCTGGCAGGGACTGGAAGGATTATCTGGAAAAAACGAGCGCTGCCAGCGCCGGCATGCGGCTTCTAATCATTGACTCGACCTCCGATGACAGTACTGCCTCCATTGCCCAAAAGGACGGCTGTGAGCTCGTGACCATCCCTCGGCATGAATTTGATCATGGGGGCACCAGAAACCGGGCACTTCAGCTGCTCGATGACTGTGATGTGATTATCTTCATGACACAGGATGCTTATCCTGCCACGACGTCAACGCTTCAAAAGCTTGTGTCCGTTTTCGAAGACTCTGATATGGGCGCTGCTTATGGGCGGCAGTTACCGCATGAAAACGCCAGTGCAGTTGCGGCACACGCGCGCCTTTTTAACTATCCGGCTGATTCTCATCGGGTCAGCGTCGACGATATCCCGCAAATGGGTATCAAGGCAGCCTTTTTATCCAACTCATTTGCAGCCTATCGCCGGCAAGCGCTTATGGATATAGGCGGCTTTCCTGAAAATGCCATTCTTAGCGAGGATATGGTTGCTGGCGCCAGACTCTTGAATGCAGGCTGGCAAATGGCTTATTGCGCTGAAGCAGAAGTTCATCACTCCCATAATTACACCATGCTTCAGGAATGCCGCCGCTACTTTGATATTGGCGTATTGCATGCCAGAGAAGCCTGGATTCAGGAAATGACCGGCCGGGCTGAAGGAGAGGGAAAACGTTTTGTGGTTTCAGAACTTCGCTATTTATGGCGCCGCTCTCCACTGACGATTCCTTCCGCCATATGCCGCAATGCCCTGAAATATATCGGCTACAGACTCGGAAAGATGGAAGGTCATCTGCCGACAGGATTAAAGCGTCAACTTTCGATGAACAAGGGATTCTGGGGGCGTTAAAACCATCTCGCCTCGAATCCCCTGCTCACCAAACGAAATGCTAGCCTCGCGCCCTTTCCCGGCCTTCAGATTGGCGATCACTCGGATCATCTGTTCGGGGCTGCTCAACCGGCGCCACAATGGTGCCAATCTTGCTCATGACATCAACCAGAGCTGCGGTATCCAGCTCACCGGAGACAGCCTCAAGATTCAAGCGGTCGAGCAATAATTGACGGAAAGTTTCTACATATTGAATTCGCTGAGAATACAGATCAGCCCTCGCCCCAAGGACATCGACCAGATCCCGTAGGCCAAGTGCAGCGCCCTTGTCTGCGGCTTCCAGGTAAAGCTCGCCGGAGCGAATGGATTGAGCCAGCGCTTCCAGACGGGTGATATCCCCCCCGATATTGCGATGGTATTGACGAAGCCTTTCCAGTGATTGACGACGCGCATCACTGATATCGGCCATTGCTGCCTGCTGACGTAGTTCGCCTTGGCGAATACTGGTACTGGTATAGCCACCGCGATACAGATTCATTCTGGCCTGTATGGAAGCTGTCTTGTCTTCGCTTTCCCGGTAGGGATCGTCGCTGTTGCGATCCTGCCAGGTCAGATTGAGATTGATCTCCGGGAAATAATCGGCGTGACGGGCGCTGGTTTCAGCTTGAGCCACTTCAAGCTGCGACTGTGCCAGCAAAACGTCTGCGTTATTGCTGATCGAGGGTTCCATCTGGTCGAGAGACCGTGGCGTTTCAAATCCGCTGTCTGGAAATGTGCTCAGCGCAAAATGATCAAAGTCAGGTGAAACACCGGTCAAGCGCTCCAGAGAAGAGCGCGCATTGTCATATTCATTTCGAGCGGCTGCGATATCAGCAAGCGTACGGTCATGCTCGGATTTCGCCGCCAGAAGATCGATCCGATCTCCAATGCCCAGGTCATAGGCTCTTTGAGCCTGAGTCACCTGAAGCTCCAGAGACTCACGCTTGCTGGTCAACAGCTCGACTCGTCTGGAGAGATAAAAGGCATTTAAGTAAGCTTCGGCAGTCTCCAGAGCCAGATCCCGCTCATTCACCACGATCTGTTGCTCGGCGGCATCGCGTTGACGGTTGGCCTTTTGAACCTGACGAATGCGCTCCATCGAAAACAGGGGCTGGGACAGCGTTACCTGGCGGGTCGTATCCTTCGATCTACCTTCACAGCGGCGCTCGAACTCGGATCCGGCAGCAGGCTCTCCTGTTTCGGGATTTTGTATACAGCTGTTTAGATTCCCATCCGTGTAAATGTTGTCGCTTTCGGTATAGCTTCGCAGCACCGTCACATCAATCTGAGGCTTGAGGCGCGCCCAGGCCATGGGAACTTCAAGACCGGTGGCTTCGGCCTGAAGGCGCTGGCTGGTCAGCGAAGCGTCATTTTCCAGTGCTTTTGCGAAAAGTGCCGGCAATGAAGGGACAGTATTGGCATAAGATATTTCCGATGCCGACACCGAACCGGTATAGCTTTCTCCCGCGATCTGCGGGGAAAGTGGAACCTGTTTTGAAGACAACGCGGAAAGTGCCTCTCTGTTCGGCTCGGCCCGCCTTGTGCGGTTTAACTGGCTCGAGCCATCGGACTGCACGGCCTCCATTTGCGTCATGAAGTCACTGCCGAAAGCAGGGAAGCTCGTTAGAGCCACCCCGCTCAGCAGCAGAGCACTAACACCCCATAGCTTGCGCCGAAAATGAGTCATTCTTTCCCCTCAGTCCTGGCGCATGGAGCGATTGAGCATATCGGTTACCGGCTGCATCAAATAGTTGAAAAGCGTTTTTTCACCCGTTTGAATCATGATCTCGGCAGGCATCCCGGAGAGCAGCTGCATGTTTTCGGTCATCTGCTCGCGTCCTTCTTCAGAGACCTGAAGCAGGGCCTTGTAATAACGCGCCCCGGTGTTTTCGTCTTCAAAACTATCTGCCGAAACATGATCTACCATACCGTCAACCACAGGCGCTCGACGCTGGTTAAAGGCACTGAAGCGAATTTCGGCTGACTGGCCATGATAGATATTGTCGATGTCCTGGGCTGGTATGCGTGCTTCAACCATGAACCCTTCATTGGCAGGCACAATACTCATGATGGGCTCACCAGCCCGTACCACGGCACCAATGGTGTGAATATCAAGCCCTACGACCGTTCCGCTGACCGGCGCCTTGATGTCTGTGCGACCTACTTGGTCCTGCAGGGCTACCATGCGCTCACGCGAGTCGGAAATCTGTGACTGAGCCTGACGCAATTGCTCGCCGATTTCCTGCTGATAATTCTGACGCTGCGATTCAATGCGTGAACGATTTTCACTGATCTGAGACTTCAACTGCGCAATCTGCGCTCTGGCCCTGGCCGTTTCGGATTCTGACTGCAAAACCTGTCGCTGGAGTTCACGAATACGCTGGTTGTTACCGAGGCCCTCCTTGAAAAGGGACTGATAGTCTTCCACCTCACCGTTAAGGGAAGTCATGCGTTTTCGATCAATACTGATGGTTCTTGTCAGCCCGTCAATCTGCTCACGGTACTGCTGAATCTGATCATTGAGGGCTGCAATTTCACTTTTCAGCGAGCTACGACGGGAGAAAAAAAGGCTTTTCTGGACAGCGATGATCTGTTGAAAACGATCATTATCATTCACCATTGTCAGTAGATCGTCCGGAAAGGTAACGCTGTCGCTGTCCTGTTGCTCTGCGAGCAGGCGGGCTTCCTGAGCACTGGCAATAAACCAGTTGGCACGGGCAATATCGTATTGAGAACGAGACTGCGTGCCATCCAGCACCATCAAGACATCCCCTGCCTCTACATGATCGCCATCACGTACATTGATCTGATTCACAATGCCGCCTTCAAGATGTTGCACCGTCTTTTTAAAGCTCTCGACAGAAACAGTGCCACTGGCGACAACCGCAATGGATAGCTGAGCAAGGGCCGCCCACAGGCCAAAACCGCCAAAGGCAACCAGCAGTATGATGATACCTGTCCACTTTACCTTTCGATCGCTGGTGGGTAGCTCAAAGCCACGCGTGCTGCTCTGACTGCGTGGCGCAGTGCTGCCTTCCAGAAAGGTCTGGCTGCCAGCAACAATATTATTTGCCATGAAAGGAAACTCCAGAACTTCCGGAAATGGTGCCAGGGATCTCTCTTAAACCCTTAGCTATTGGAACCCTGCCCCGAGGCGGTTCTACGGCCATGTTCGTTAAGCGATGTTGGCGGATTGCTGCTCTGAACGGCGGACTGGCGCTGGCGGGCAAAACGATTGAGCACTTCATCCCGAGGCCCAAACATGCTTACCTGCCCGTCCTTGAGCACCAGCAGTTTATCCATGCTGGTCAGCACGCTGGTGCGATGGGAAATCACAAAAAGGGTAGTGCCCTCTTTCTTGAGCACCTCGATTGCACTGGCAAGCGCTTTTTCACCGCTGTCATCAAGATTGGAGTTGGGCTCATCGAGCACGACCAGCACAGGTTTTCCGTACAGTGCGCGTGCAAGTCCGATGCGCTGCCGTTGACCTCCAGAAAGCGCACCAGCGGATGAAGAAATGAAGGTGTCATAACCGTCAGGCTGCTGCAGAATCATTTCGTGAACACCGGCGCGTTGAGCCGCTTCGACAACACGCTGTGCATCTACGTCGCCAAATCGCGCAATGTTTTCACTGATCGTGCCATCAAACAGTTCAATGTCCTGAGGGAGATAGCCAATCCAGGGCCCCAGCTCATGACGATTCCATTGAGTGATATCAGCGCCGTCCAGCCGAACCTTACCGACCTGGGCAGGCCAGATACCAAGCAGTACTCTTGCCAGCGTCGACTTCCCGGAAGCACTGGGCCCGATGATGCCAACGTGTTCGCCCTTGCCGACTTCGAACTGCACGCCGCGGATGGTCGACATCCTGCCGCCGGGCGGACCTGCTGCAATACCTTCGATGCTTATTCGCCCCGTGGGGTCAGGCAGCGACATCCTTTCACTCTCGGCAGGAATGTCGTTTAGAAGAGACTGTAAACGCTCATGTGCATTTCGTGCGCCTACAAACCCCTTCCATGCCCCAATCATCTGATCGATCGGCGCCAGCGCACGCCCCATCAATATGGAACCGGCGATCATCATGCCGGGGCTTATCAGCCCATCAATTACCAGCAGTGCACCCAGCCCCAGAATCAGGGACTGGAAAAGCAGCCTCAGCACCTTTGAAACATTGGATAAGGTACCGGCTCGATCGCTTGCCCATGACTGCTTGATCAAAAATTCTCGATGACGCGCTGCCCAACGCTGGCGGATCCCGGGAAGGATGCCCATGGCGTGCAACACTTCGGCGTTGCGAAGATTGGAGTTGGCAAGTTCCTGGGCCTTGATATGCTCGCTGCTGGCTTCCGCCAGAAGATTGCGGGTCGCATATTCATTGATAATGGCCAGTGCAAAAAGAATGACACCTGCTGCAATGGCAAACACACCAAACCATGTGTTGAACATGAAAAGAACAGCGATATAAACAGGAATCCAGGGAGCATCAAAAAAGGCGAAAAGGCCATTACCTGTCAGAAACTGACGAAGACTGGTCAGATCATTGAGCGGCTGTGCCGTTTGCTGCCCGGGCGTCATCAGGCTTTTTCGAAACATGGCGCCATAAAGCCGATCACTTACCAGCGTGTCGATACGGTTGCCTACTCTAACCAAAAGGCGAGAACGTATGATTTCGAGCCCACCCATAACCATAAAAAGAAACACAACGATCATGGTAAGCATAAGAAGTGTATCCACACTTCTCGTGGAAATGACCCGGTCGTAGACCTGCAGCATGTAAAGCGGGGGGACAAGCATCAGCAGGTTGATAAACATGCTGAAGACACCGGCTGTAACAAATGATCCTCTGCACGCCTTCAGTGCCACGCCAAGATCAGTAAGCGGCCGTTTCTGTTTTGAAGCCATGGAGGTTGCTCATGAGGATGGAAAGGAGCAAAACTTTGATGAACGAATTCTAACAAAATCGAACAACTCTTGCTACTTTGGAAGCAACTCAAGAATATAAAAAGTATTATTTAACTAATCAAAATAGGTGGTTAGAAAACATCGCGACCCTTAAAACCAATTAGCACCGTTTTGAATATGATCCAGAGATCGAGACCGAGCGTCCAGTGTTCGATATACCAGAGGTCATGCTCAACACGGTTTTGCATTTTATCTAGGGTGTCAGTCTGTCCCCGGTACCCCTTGACCTGTGCCCACCCGGTGATCCCGGGCTTGACCATGTGACGCTGCATGTAGGACTCCACCAGCTGTTTATAATGTTCATTATGAATCAGCGCGTGAGGCCTTGGGCCGACAATGGACATCCTACCCTGCAGAACATTAAAAAATTGTGGCAGTTCATCAAGTGAAGTTTGACGAAGAAAGGCACCTACTCTGGTGAATCGAGGATCTCGTCTTGAGGCCTGGGTCACATGACCTTCCGGCTCATCATGCATATACATGGACCGAAACTTGTACACCTTGAATCTCTGCCCGCTGAGCCCGGTCCGATACTGTTTGAAAAGCACCGGTCCAGGAGAGGATACGCGTACGGCAATGGCGATCATCAGATAAATCGGCAGGCACAACACCATGATCAGGGTGCTTAACACGATGTCTTCGCAGCGTTTGACGATACGTGCATTGCCGCTCATGGGGCTTACGCTCAAATCAATGGCATAAAGCCCTACCACCTGACTAACCCGATGATTAAGTAACGGAAGGTCAGAAAATTCGGGAATAAACCTGATTTCAACCGTTTGATGCCTAAGTGAATACATCAGGGATTTAACTACCCCCCCGAGTGCCAGTGGCATACAAATCCAGACCTCATGGACCTGTCGTTCTGCAACACGACGCGTAATCACATCCATTTCTTCAAGCCCCGGATCATGGTTGATACGGTGCATTCCACTGATTGAAAACCCGGCACTCTGCTCTTCACGCATATGGCGGGTAATACCGCGAAGCGTGACCCCCGGGCCAATCAAAAACACCTTGCGCCGATTGAGACCTCGCAAACGCAGCCACGACAACAACTTTTTAGCGGCCAGACGGGCAAAAGCACACAATAGAAAGGAGATAACAAGCGTCAGGCTCAACCAGAGCCTCGAGTAGCGACTCGCGGCCTGAGCGAAATAGATAAGCGATGCTGCAGCAATCGCTACCAGCAGCCATACCCATAAAAGTCTGAACAAAAGAGTTGCAAGAGACGTTGTTCGCCAGCGCACATAAGCCTGACGAGACATGTTTAACAGCAAAATCAGAAGAACCATAATCATGAGCGCAAGCTGATAGCGCTCATGAAGTTCAAATCCGCCGAGCCTTAAACGATAGGCGATGACGCCGGACAGCCAGATAGTGGCGGCATCGAACAAGGGCCCGAAATAGTGAAGGGGAAATCGTTCCGTGACTAAAAGCGTTCTGCCTTTCATTTACATCCAGGCCAATCAGACAATAGACATGATCATCATTGCACACTGGGATGATTCAGACAGAAATCATAATAACTTACAAATATTATCTTATTTTTCAGGAAGGTCTTCGACATCTTCCTGCTTCATAAACCAGAGCAGCTTGATACACATTGATAGGCAGGAGCACAGAGTGTTCCCGCCGACAAATGGCATTAATAAAACGGGCAACCTCTGATGGTCGAAATTTTTTATTCGACCATCAGAGAAATCATGCATCAACGATAAACAGGCAGCCTTTCGCAAACCCTGGCAACCTGGCTTTTCACTGTCTCTTCTGCATCGGCGCTATCACCCTTTTGCATGGCATCGAGGATATCGCAGATCCAGCCGGCCAGCTCGCGACATTCGTCTTCCTTGAAGCCACGGGTGGTCACAGCGGGCGTGCCGATACGCAGGCCGGAGGTGACGAACGGGCTCTGCGGGTCGCCCGGTACGGCATTTTTGTTGACCGTGATATGAGCACGTCCAAGCGCGGCATCAGCGTCCTTGCCGGTCAGGCCCTGCTTGACCAGCGAGAGCAGAAACAGGTGATCTTCCGTACCGCCGGAGACCACGTCAAAACCGCGCTCCATGAAGACACCAGCCATGACCTTGGCATTCTTGACGACCTGCTGCTGGTAGGCCTTGAACTCGGGTTCCAGCGCTTCCTTGAAGCAGACAGCCTTGGCGGCGATGGCATGCATCAGGGGGCCGCCCTGCCCGCCCGGGAACACGGCGGAGTTGAGCTTCTTGTAGAGGTCTTCATCACCCGCGGCGGAGAGAATCAGGCCACTGCGCGGGCCACGCAGAGTCTTGTGCGTGGTCGTGGTCACCACATGAGCGTGCTTGAGCGGGCTGGGGTATTCACCCGCGGCCACTAGGCCGGCAACGTGGGCCATGTCGACAAAGAACCAGGCGCCGACTTCATCGGCAATCTCGCGAAAGCGTGCCCAGTCGATGATCTGGGAATAAGCCGAGAAACCGGCGATGATCATTTTCGGCTGGTGCTCACGAGCCAGACGCGCGACTTCGTCATAGTCGATCAGGCCCTGGTCGTTGAGCCCGTACTGCACGGCGTTATAGTGCTTGCCGGAGAAGTTGGGTTTGGCACCGTGGGTCAGGTGGCCACCCGCGTCCAGGCTCATGCCCAGAATAGTGTCACCCGGCTTGACCAGTGCCTGAAATACGGCGCTGTTGGCCTGAGAGCCGGCATGCGGCTGCACATTGGCGTAATCGCAGCCAAACAGTTCGCAGGCGCGGGCAATGGCCAGCTCTTCAACCTTGTCGACAAACTCGCAGCCGCCATAGTAGCGCTTGCCGGGATAGCCTTCGGCATACTTGTTGGTCAGCTGTGAGCCCTGGGCAATCATGACGCGCGGGCTGGTGTAGTTTTCCGAGGCGATCAGCTCGATGTGATCTTCCTGACGGCCGTTTTCCTGCTGCATGGCCTGCCAGAGTGCGTCGTCATAGCCGGCAATGGTCATATCGCGTGTGAACATGAACTTCCTCGATACCAGAAGGTTGATAACGCACCGGACGAGCTTGACAGGCGCGTGATGGAAAGACGTTGCTCGTCATCATACACAACGCTTTTGGGCCTTTCACTTGAAACGCGGCCATCTCGGATGCGAGAGCGACATCCTGAAAAAAGACATCAAAAACGAGGTTGTCATGAGCCTTTCCGTAAAGCCTCCTTATGCCTGAAACAAAAACGGCAGCCCATGAAGGCTGCCGTTTTTGATGGTGACCGAATACCACTGCGCTATGCCGGCTCGCTCACGGGTACCGTCTCGGAAACGCCGAGGGGTGAGGCAGGACGCTTGATGGCCCTTTGGGGCGGCCTGGTTAAATCGATGTTTTCCGGGAAGCCGATTTTGCGCCCAAGCTCGATATCGGCGCTGACCGGGTCAAGCACGAACTCTCCGGCCACGGGCGTAAAGGTCAGCTCTCCCACGTAGCAGCGCTCACCGACCACGAAGAAGTCCACGCGACAGAAGCCGAAGGGCTCGGAAAGCGCCTTCGCCACCTGAATCATTTCATCAAGACACGCAGGCGCCTTGAGCTCTTCCCCCTGCAGGGGCTTGTAGCCACGGCGGTTGAACGGGGCGATCTGCCAGTCTTCGGTGAAAAACTGACAGCGGATATCGGTAAAGCGCCCGGCAATCAGCTGGATATAGATCTCCTGCTCATCGCCATTGTTCAGCACCAGTACCTTGTAATCCGCCGGAACCTCACCTTCAATGAGCAGGGCCTTTTCGATGACCAGCTGCGGTTTGATGGCGCGGTAATGCTTTTCCCGGTGCAGGCCTGCGTAGTCATAATGCAGCCATTGATTGGCTTCACAGGCCAGCGCAAACATGTCCGTATGCCAAGGTTTTTTAATCACGGCCACCTGCCCGGCACTGTGATTGGCCTTGATGACAAACGGCTCCTGAATGCGGCTCAATTCTCGCTCGGTGATCGTGTCATAAACACCGATAAAGGGCACCAGATACTGCTCGCCGGCACGCTCGGTAATATAGCTTCGCACCGCCACTTTATCGGCCAGTGTCGAAAAACAGGGATGCGGGTAACGCATCCGATGAAAAATCTTTTCACTGACACTTTCAGGCGATCTGAAATTACAAAAGCGACCGTGAAGGCGCAGATAGGTCAAATTGAAATAGATAACATCCGGTGTTTTTTTAAACAGCCGGTAGATCAAGCTTCGCAGCTTTCTCATGCGTTCATGCCCCTTGATGATAACAACACCAATGGTGAAAGCCCGCTCATGAGTCATGGCAGGTGATCACCTCTACCCTTGATGCCCGATCCATGATGGATGGCCGGTATTCAACGGCTTCTCTGGGCCCGATTAATTGACAACCACGATGTTATAAGAAGGGCGTGCAGAGCGGTGTGAATGTATATAGGCACGGCAGGGACGACTGTGCAGAAACGGTTTTTCAGCACCAAAATGAAGCAGATACGCACTAAAGTAGTGCACCGTGGATTTTTACTACACGGACATTTTTCATCACCTCGAAGACGTTGATAACCTTTCGCATCGACCAGCCAGTCATGACCAGCCATTTAACTTAAGTCAACCCCTATTCAAAGCGCAAAAATCCAAAATAACGCATCGGAAAAACGCCTGAAACGACATCATTCTCACTGTCAAAATAATGACATTTAAAGGCTCTGCACTGTGTCGTTTCCTCCCCCTTTAAATGCTGAAATGCCCGGGCATTGCTGACCGGGCATTTCATTCAATGGTTCTGACTCGTGAAAGGGGCTTGCCTACCCCTCCCCCAGCAGCCGCAGACTTTCCATCGGGGCCTGACGTCGCAGCGGTGTACTGAGCAGATACCCGATACCGCCGATTAAAATTGCCCCGCCCAGTGGCATTAAAAGCCATACGCTTAAATGCACGCGCACGTCGAGGTCCAGCCAGACGCTATACAGCAGCGCGCTGACCCCTTCTGCCAGCATGGCGCCCAGCAGGCCGCTACAAAAACCGAGCCAGCCAAACTCCGCCAGCTGAGTGCGCACCAGCCGTCGATCGCCGGCGCCAAACACCCTGAGCAATGCCCATTCATGACTACGGGCCGGTCGGGAGGCCGTCAGCGCGGCATACAGCACGGCAATACCGGCCAGCAAAACGAACAGCAACACCAGTTCCACGGCTCTTGAGACCTGGCGCAGCAGATCACGCACCTGCTGCAGAATGGCGTCGATATCCAGCAGCGAGACCGAGGGATATTGCTGTATCAGCGGCCCCAGTGCCTGCTGCTGATCCAGCGGCAGATGAAAGGCGGTGATAAAACTGTGGCTAAAGCGCTCAAGCGACCCGGGCGGAAAAATCACGAAGAAGTTGGGCTGAAACGACTCCCAATCCACATTGCGCAGGCTGGTAATGCTGGCCGTGATCTCGCGCCCGCCGATATCGAACGTCAGCCGGTCACCGAGCCCGAGAGACAATTCCTTCGCCATGCTTTCCGCGACCGATACGCCCACCGGCGCATCGCGAGTCCCCGCCTGCCCGTCCTGGTCATCGCCGTTTGAAAACCAGGCGCCCTGCGTCAGCGTATTGCTGTCGGGCATGGTCGCCGCCCAGGTCAGATTAATCTCACGGCGCAGGTTGCCATCGTTGCGAGCCGTTTCCGGGACCGCATCGCGCGCGGTCACGCCGTTGATCTCGACCAGTCGCCCACGCACGATGGGATAGACCTCCGAGCGGCTATCGGTAATGTCATCCAGCGCGCTGATAAACCCTTCTCGCTGGCTGGGCTGAATGTTGATGGCAAATTGATTGGGGGCATCAACGGGCAGTTTCGACTGCCAGTCATCGATCAGGTCGGTACGCACCAGTGCAATCAGCGCCATCAGGGCGAAGGTGACGGCAAAGGCCAGGATTTGACCGATGCTGGATTGTCGACGCCGCGCCAGCTGTCGGCTGCCCATGCGCCAGTGCCGTGGCAATAACGTTGCCCCGCGCAGCAGCAGCGACAGCATCACCTGGGCGACACCCCACAGTACAACCAGGGTCACCAGCCCACCGACCAACAGCCCGGCTGACAGCACAAGATCGCCGCTATAAAGCCACAGCAGTGCCCCGAACATGAGACTGGCACAGGCAATGATCAGCCAGCCGGCGGCCGGCAGCGGTGCCAGCTCCCGACGCAGCACCTTGAGGGCGCTGACCTGCTTGAGGCGCAACAGCGTCGGCCCGGCAAACCCGATCAGGATGGCCACGGCCGTGAGCATGCCCAGCAGTAATGGCAGCGGCCCCGGTGGCGGTAACTCCAGCGGCAGAAATTGCACCAGCAGGCTCAGTAGCGCCCACTGGCCGATCAGCCCCAGCACCGCACCGACGGCCGCAGCGGTCAGGGCCAGCATGGCCAGCTGCGCGGCAAAGATACGCGAGAGCTGCTGCTGACTGGCGCCAAGGCAGCGCATCAGGGCCGCCGTATCCAGATGACGCTCGACATAGCGCCGGGTGGCCATGGCCACCGCGACGCCGGCCAGCAGCACGGCAGCCAGCCCCGACAGGCTCAGGTATTGCTGGGAGCGCTCCAGTGCCCGACCGATGCGCGGACTGTCCTTGCGCACATCGATCACGCGAATGCCGCGGTCCTGCCAGGCTTCGAGCTGGTTATCCAGCGAACTGACCGCCTCCGGCGGGCCGGCGGCCAGCAGGCGCCAGGTCAATCGGGCACCGGGGGCAATAAGCCCCGAACGCTCCAGATCCGGCAGGTTGATCATGATGCGTGGGTTAAAGCTGGCCAGCCCCACATCCTGATCCGGCTCCTCTAAAATCCAGCCGCTGATCCGAAACTGCTCATCCCCCAGCGTCAGTGCGTCTCCCAACTCAAGTCCCAGTGCGGTGCCCAGCCGCGGCTCGACCCAGACAGTATGGCGATCGGGAAGCCGAGTGGTGGTCTCGGCCCCGTCGCCAAAGTCGACCTGAAAGCTGCCATATAGCGGATAGGCCGGAGCCACGCCCTTGAGGCTTGCCAGCTGGAAACGATCCTCAAACCCTGCCATTGAGACCGTATTGACCTGGCGCGCCGTGGTCATCCCGGCGTCTTCCAGCGCATCAAGCACCTGCGTATCGAAGGGGTTGCCCTGCACCAGCACCAGATCGCCCCCCAGCAGCTGGCCGGATTGACGCTCCAGCGCGCTGCCGATGCGATCCAGAAAAAAGCCGATCATGGTGGTCGCCGCCACCGCCAGTACCAGTGCCAGAAAGAGCGCGCGGACATCCGCGGCGCGCAGGTCACGCCGGAGGCCCGCCCACCCCAGCCGCAGCGTATGGCCCCACCCGGATGAAGGGCGACGTGTCGGGGGTCCGGCATCAGGCGTCAAGCGAGCAGTCATCAGTGATCAACTCCGTCAGAGTCATGACGCAAGGCCGCAGTATCGGGGCCGCGAACATGCAGTCGTCCCTCGTCAAGCGTCAGGGTACGATCGCAGCGCGCGGCCAGCCGGGGATCGTGGGTGACCAGCACCAGGGTGGTGCCGGATTCCCGGTTGAGCGTAAAGAGCAGGTCCGCTACCCGGTCGCCCGTGGCGCGATCAAGGTTGCCGGTCGGCTCATCGGCAAAGACCAGCGCCGGACGAGTGACAAAGGCACGCGCAATCGCGACCCGCTGCTGCTCGCCACCCGAGAGCTGTTTGGGCAGGTGCTGGACGCGCGCCTCAAGCCCCACGCGCACCAGCCACTGCCGGGCCTGATCGGTATCGACGTTGTGGTCACTCAATTCCAGCGGCAGCAGCACGTTTTCAAGCGCGGTCAGCGTTGGCAGCAGCTGAAAGTTCTGAAACACGAACCCGACCTGCCCGGCCCGAAGACGCGCGCGGCCGTCTTCATCCAGCGAGGACAGCGGCTCGCCGAACAGGTCAAGCTCGCCGTGAGTGAGTGTGTCCAGCCCGGCCAGCAATGCCAGCAGGGTGGATTTTCCCGACCCCGAGCTGCCCACGATGGCCACGCTTTCACCGGCGTGAATCTCCAGATCCAGAGCGTGCAGGATGGTGATGGCGCTTGATCCGCTGCCCACGGTCTTTTCAAGCTGGCGCGCCGTCAGGATCGGTGTTCTATCCTGTGGGCGTGCGCTTCGTGCATGATCATCCTGTAAACGATCATCCTGACCGGGGTGTTCAACGTCCTGTTTTCTGGTTTCTGGAGTCGACATCTTGCGCTACCTGAATTGGATGAAGGTTTCACATCGCCTCGCGCCGAAGGCCCGACGCCTGCTGATGGTGCTGGCGGTTGTGCTGGCAGCAGTTCTACAGCCGGTTCATGCCGAAACGCTGCTGGTAGTGGGCGACAGCCTCAGTGCGGCCCGCGGTATCGATCGTGACGAAGGCTGGGTCAACCTGCTGCGTCAGCGGCTGGAGACCAAGGCGCCGGGTGAGCATACGGTGATCAATGCCAGCATCAGCGGCGACACCACAGTAGCCGGTCTTGAGCGGCTGCCAAAAGCGCTTGAAACGCACCATCCCGATATTGTGCTGCTGGAGCTGGGGGGCAACGATGGTTTACAGGGGCTGCCCCCAAGGCGCATGCAGGATAACCTGGCGCAAATGATCGAGAAGAGCCAGGCCAGTGGCGCACGGGTGGCCCTGCTGGGCATTCTGATTCCCCCCAACTATGGCCAGACGTATACGAAGGCCTTCGCCAACGTTTTCCCAACGCTTGCCAGCCAATATGATGTGCCGCTGGTGCCCTTTATTCTTGAGGGTGTGGCGCTCAATGATGAGCTGATGCAGGACGATCGCATTCATCCCAACGCAAAGGGACAGCCCATCATGCTTGATAATATCTGGCCTACCGTGGCCGCCATGCTGGATAAAGCATCGCCAGGTGATGCGACGCCTGCCAGCCGCCATTAAGCACTGATTCAATCCCGGGTACTGGCTCAATCACAAGCCCTGATTCAATCACGGCGGCGTGGCCGCCCTGTTTTTTTCGACTTACGGTGGAACCCCTGACATGTCCTCTGCTTCTCCTTCTTCCTTTGTGGTGGCCTATCGTCTGGATGGCCAGGGCAGCGGTACGCCGCTGGACCATGAGGCGCTTTCCCGCGTCTGGCATCACGACGAGGCACAGCTCTGGATGCATCTGGACTTTACCCACAAGGATGTCGATCACTTTCTTGGCACCATTGCAGAGCTTGACGAAGACATCATCGAGGCGCTGACGGAAGAAGATACCCGCCCGCGCGTGGCGGTGTTCAAGGGCGGGAGAATCACGACCCTGCGCGGCATCAACCTGAATCCGGGCGCCGACCCCGATGACCTGGTCTCGCTGCGGGTCTGGCTGACCGAGAATCGACTGATCACCGTGCGTCGGCGGCCGCTGCAGTCGATTACTCGCGTTCGTGCCTATCTTGATGCCGGTGAGGGTGCCCGCAATGTCGGCGAACTGATGGCCGGCATGGCCGATACCCTGGTCGACCGTGTCGGGGATCTGACTCACCAGATCGATGATTCGCTCAGCGAGCTGGAAGAGCGCCAGACCGTCCAGGACGCGCCTGCCATCACCAATGAGGAGCTGACCGATATCCGCCAGCCGCTGATCACGCTGCGCCGGTTCATGGAGCCGCAGTACCACTGTCTGGCACGCCTTGCCGAGGATGACATCTTCGATGAGACCGCGCGGCTATGGCTTCGCGAAGCGTCCAACCAGCTCTTTCGCTACGTCGAGGATTTTCGCGCCATGCAGGAGCGTGCCCTGATTCTGCAGGAGCAGATCTGGAACTCACACAATGAACGGCTCAACGAGCGCATGTACCTGATGGCCATCATGACGGCCATTTTCCTGCCCCTGACCTTTCTGACCGGCCTTTTGGGCATCAACGTCGGCGGTATTCCCGGTGCCTCAAGCCCGGCAGGCTTTACCGTGGTCGTCGTGCTGTCGATGGTGGTCGGTGCCGGCGTGATGGCCGTTTTGAAAAAATGGCGCTGGTGGTAACCCTCTGGTGATAGCCCTTTAAAATCTGGTGATAGCCCTTTAAAAACAGTGGCCGGGCAGCTCAGCGGTCGATATGCCCCAGATCGCGCTCGGGGTCGAGCCGGTCTCGTACGCGCCGCTTGAGCTCCTTGATGTCGGGAAAGCCGCCATCGCGCTTGCGCTCCCAGAGCACCTCGGAGGTGCCCTGCTCATCACAGGTCATCACCACCTCGAAATGGCCGCCGTGGCCGGGGGCCAGCGCCACCTGCTCAAGGCTTTCGCCAAAGGTGGATAACAGCTCCTGCGCGTACCAGCCGGCGCGCAGCAGCCACTGGCACTGGGTGCAGTAGTGAATGGTAACTTTCATGAAGGACTCCTTATGAGGGAACAGCAGCTTTTCGTTCAGGACCATGGGGTTACATCATGCAACAGAGGTCCTTAAAAAACACCGCCAACTATTAGTTAATCTAATGAAGCCCCGCGCAAAAGGCACTTTTACTACTCATTATGCTGGCTTCGCGCCTGTCGGACTTCATATCATGCAAGCCTATCTTTCATGACCGAAAAGTCGCCACCTGCATGGCAGGGCAGCATTTTCATTTGAGGAAGCATCGATCATGCAAACACAGCGGATGATCAGCCCCGAGCTGCTCGAACGTGTCGTTAATGCCTCGGAAGACGGTATTGTCGTGGCAGAGCGGGAAGGCAACGAGAACATCCTGATCTACGTCAACAGCGGCTTTGAACGTCTGACGGGCTACAGCGCCGATGACATCCTCTATCGCGACTGCCGCTTTTTGCAAAATGGTGACAATCAGCAGCCCGGCCTTGACCGCATTCGTGATGCCCTCAAGGAAGGTCATCCCTGCCGTGAAATCATTCGCAACTACAAAAAGGATGGCGCCCTGTTCTGGAATGAACTTTCCATCACCCCCATCCACGATGAAGAGGATCAGCTTCTGTACTTCATCGGCGTCCAGAAGGATGTAACCGGTCTGATGGAAGCCCAGCAGGAGCTCGAGCGTCTGCGTGCTCGCGTCGAAGAGACGTCCTGAGTGCCGTTGACCACTACCTGCTCATGACGCTTTTGAACGCCCGCCACCAGCGGGCCGGATGGCTTTTCCCCGGTCATCGACACCCTTGTCAGCCATCAAGACCATGAACACGTCAAAACCGCTTGCCTGAGGCCACAAAGGGCGCTATATAGCCTTTTTTGCAGCTAAGGGCAGTCACCATGAGTACCGAGCTGTTTGATGAAGCACCCGATGAGTTCGAAGCGGTCAACGATGACACCTGGACGCCCAATGCGCGTCCCAAAAAGGGAGAGATCTGCGCGCGCCGGCGCGTTGAGACGCTGCTGGAAAAACGTCGACTCGAGCGCGATCTGATCGATGGCTGGGAAGCGTGGGACGAGGAGGAATAGCTCGACGCTTCCCCTGCAGGGCGCCCATGTGGCGCCCTGAACGTTTGTGACCACGCCATTGCCCACCGCTTGACGCTGGCCGTGATGCCCTGTGATCTCTATCATCACGGTACTGGCAGACGACTGCCTCTGATACCCTGCCTATCACCATTGACTACGAGGCTGAATCCACTCCATGGCGCAATACGTATATACCATGAATCGGGTGGGCAAGACCGTGCCCCCCAAGCGTGACATCCTCAAGGATATCTCCCTGTCGTTTTTTCCCGGCGCCAAGATCGGCGTGCTCGGGCTGAACGGTTCGGGCAAGTCATCCCTTCTGAGAATCATGGCGGGCGTCGATCAGGACTATCACGGCGAAGCCCGCCCCATGCCCAACCTCAACGTGGGTTACCTGCCGCAGGAACCGGTGCTTGACGACAGCAAGACGGTCCGCGAGACCGTTGAGGAAGCGCTGTCCGCCATTACCGAAGCGCAGGCAAAGCTTGATGCCGTCTACGCCGCCTACGCCGAGCCGGACGCCGACTTTGATGCGCTGGCCGCCGAACAGGCCCGCCTTGAGAACATGATCGAGGCCAGTGACGCCCACAATCTCGAGCGCAAGCTGGAAGTGGCCGCTGAAGCCCTGCGTCTGCCGCCGTGGGACGCGCTTGTCGAGCATCTCTCGGGCGGTGAGCGTCGCCGTGTCGCCCTGTGCCGACTGCTGCTGTCAGGCCCGGACATGCTGCTGCTCGATGAGCCGACCAACCACCTGGATGCTGAATCCGTGGGCTGGCTCGAGCGCTTTCTGACCGAGTTCAACGGCACCGTCGTGGCGGTCACCCACGACCGCTACTTCCTGGACAACGCCGCCGGCTGGATTCTTGAGCTCGACCGCGGCCGCGGCATTCCCTGGGAAGGCAACTACTCCACCTGGCTTGAAGCCAAGGAGAAGCGTCTCGAGCAGGAAGCCAAGCAGGAAGCCACGCGTCAAAAGGCGATCAAGCAGGAGCTTGAGTGGGTTCGCCAGAACCCCAAGGGTCGCCAGGCCAAGAGCAAGGCGCGCCTCAATCGCTTTGACGAGCTGCAGTCCGGCGATTTCCAGAAGCGCAACGAAACCAACGAGATCTACATTCCGCCGGGACCGCGTCTGGGCGACAAGGTCATCGAGCTGCATAACGTCACCAAGCGTTTTGGCGACAAGATGCTGATCGAGGATCTGACCCTGTCTGTCCCGCCGGGCGCGATCGTGGGCATTGTGGGCGGCAACGGTGCCGGCAAGTCGACGCTTTTCCGCATGATCACCGGTCAGGAGCAGCCCGACAGCGGTGAAGTGGTGATTGGCGAGACCGTCGACATCGCCTACGTCGAGCAGCTGCGCGATGCGATGGACGATCGCCAGACTGTCTGGGAAGCCGTTTCCGGCGGCCAGGACATGCTCAGCATCAATGGCTACGAAGTGTCTTCGCGCGCTTATGTCGGTCGCTTCAACTTCAAGGGCAACGACCAGCAGAAGTATCTGAAGGACCTTTCCGGTGGGGAACGGGGTCGCCTGCAGCTGGCCCAGACGCTCAAGCAGGGTGCCAACGTGCTGCTGCTCGATGAGCCCTCCAACGACCTGGACATCGAGACCCTGCGCGCACTGGAAGAGGCCCTGCTGGCCTTCCCGGGCTGTGCGATGGTCATCAGCCACGACCGCTGGTTCCTGGACCGTGTCGCCACGCACATCCTGGCCTACGAAGGCGACTCCCACGTGGAGTTCTTCGAAGGCAACTACACCGACTATGAAGCGGACTATCACAAGCGCGTGGGCAGCGACACGCCCAAACGCGTGAAGTACAAGCGTATCGACGCCTGATCGAGTTCGGTCTCCAGTGCATTAAAAGGGCCACCCCATTGGGGTGGCCCTTTTTTATGACACGGCTTTTTATAACGTGGCTTTTTTGATGACGTGGCTTTGATGACGGTTCTTCTATCACGGCCCTTCTGTCACGACGTCAACCCTGGTCGTAGAAGGACGCCTCCCCTTCCGGGCGGGTCTTGAAGCGACGATGCAGCCAGAGATACTGCTCGGGGTGTTTACGAATGGCCATTTCAATAAAGGCGTTGACCTGAGTGGCGTCGGCCACCTCATCGCCACTGGGGAAGTTTTCCAGCGCCGGCAGATACTCGAGCGTGTAGGTGCGGTTGTCCGGATTACGATGAAACATCAGCGGCATGACCGGCGCGCCGGTCATGCGCGCGATCTTGGAGGTCAACCGGATGGAAGCGGCATCAATGCCGAAAAACGGGGCGAACACGCTCGCGTCGCGGCCAAAGTCCTGATCCGGCGAATACCAGACCGCATGACCGCCCTTGACGCGCCGGACCACGCCACGCAGATCATGCCGGTCAATGGCGGCACCGAAAATCCCGCGCCGCGCTTTCGTCATGAAATGCTCGAACAGCGGATTGTTGTGCGGGCGATACACCACGTCAGCATCAAAGAACAGCGAGTGCAGCGCACCGCCCAGATCCAGCGTCGAGAAGTGGATGCCAATGATCAGCACCCCCTTCCCCTGCGCCTTCGCCGCTTCCATGTGCTCGGTGCCCTTGAAGCTGACCCGGTGACGCAGGTGCTCGGGGTCGCGACACCAGCCGGTGGCGGTTTCCAGAATACCGATACCGTTGGCATGGAAGGTACGCCGCACCAGTCTGGCCAGCTCGCGCTCTCCCAGCTCGGGGAAACACAGCCGCAGATTGGTCTCGGTGATATGGCGACGACGTTTGACGAAGCGCCATACCAGCTCGCCAATGGCCGTGCCCACCCACAGCTTGAGCCGCCAGGGCAGAAAGGCGCCCACGCGCATCAAACCAATCGCACACCAGGTGGACCAGTAGCGCGGGTGCGCAAAGGATTCGGGGTAGTCGTGACGTTTGCGTTTACTCATCAATCAGCCTGTGTAACTTCCTGCGGACAGACGCGCTGGCGCATGTGTACCACGCGGCAGACACTGGTAAGGGATCACGGAACAAAGCACCGGCCATCGACAACCCATCAGAACAACTCATCAGAACAACGCGCTGGTATCAGACGCCCTCTCGGCTGTCGTCGTTCTGATGATAACAACGCGGCACGCGCGGCAGTATGCCGGTCAGCAGCGTATAGGCGATGGTATCGCACCAGCTTGCCACCTCGCTGACGCTGAGCACCGCACCGCTGGCGTCACGCCCCCACAGGGTCACGCGTGACCCGATGTCGGCTTCGGGCAGCTCGGTAATGTCCACGGTCAGCATGTCCATCGAGACGCGTCCGGCAATGGCGGCGCGCTGTCCCTCCACCAGAACCGGGGTGCCCTCTCTGGCATGACGATCATAACCATCACCGTAGCCGCAGGCCACCACGCCGACCCGCGTGGGTCGATGGGTGACATGGCGTGCACCATAGCCGATGGGCTCACCGGCCTGTAATTCGCGCACGGCAATGATCCGGCTTTCCAGCGTCATGACCGGGCGAAGCACCTGTTCGATCTCGTCATGCAGCGCGTGCTGGGGTTCCAGCGGATTGACGCCATAGAGCATGACGCCCGGGCGTACCCAGTCATGCCGGGCGGCCGGCACGCTCAGGGTAGCAGGAGAATTGGCAAAACAGCCGGGCAGATTCAGCTGGCGACGCAGGGCATTGATCGTCTCGAGCTGGGAGGTCAAAAGCGGGCTATCGGGGGTGTCGGCCGTGGCGAAATGGGTCATCAGCAGCGTCTGCTCGATCCCGGCGTGCGCCTGCAGACGCTGACAGAGATCACCGACTTCATCGGGGGCAAACCCCAGCCGGTGCATGCCGCTGTCGCATTTGACCAGCACGGTCATTCGGTGCTGCGGCCAGTGCGCGAGCCGCATCAGCAGCGCGTCGACCTGCCAGTGCGTGTGCAGCACGCTCCAGTAGCCGCCCGTAATGACTTCATCGAGCTCATCGGTCTCGAAAAAGCCTTCCAGCAGCACGATGGGACACTCGATGCCGCGGGCACGAAGGGCCTGTCCCTCTTCCAGACAGGCCACTGCCATGGCCGGTGCCAGATCCTGCAGCGCCTGAGCACAGGCGATAGCGCCATGGCCGTAGGCATTTGCCTTGAGCACGGCCATGGCGCGCGCCTCTGGCGCATACCGGCGCGCCTGCAGATAGTTGTGACGCAGCGCATCCAGGTCAATATGCGCCGTCAGCGGCCTCATGTGATCAAGCCCCGTGCAAAAGGATGGGTATCAGTAGCCGGTATCGCCGGGCATACCGCGTCCCAGTCCGCCACGCCCCAGACCGTTGAGATCATTGTCATCCGGCAGGGCGGTACGGTTGGGCGGCGGCAGGCGACGCTGGCCGGCACCTCCCTGGCTGCCTTCCAGCGGACTGGGGCCATTCATGCCGGGGTCGGGCTGATCGTCACCGATGCCAAGCCCCGTGGTTCCCTGCGACTCAAAGTTCAGCAGGACGGCCTTGTCGGCGCGTAGCCAGCCGTTGAGAACATCCAGCGTATCGACATCCAGAATGCCGGCCTCCTGACGAAGACTCAACAGGTTGAGCACATAATCATAACGGGCATCGGCGTAGTTGGAGATCGCGGTAAAGAGATTCTGCTGGGCCTGCAGGACATCGACAATATTACGCGTGCCGACTTCATAGCCATTGCGCGTGGCTTCCAGCGCGCTGCGATTGGACTCGATGGAGCGCTTTTGAGCCTGCACGCTCAGGACATTGTTGAGCGTCTGGGCATAGTAGGAGCGTACCTGCTGAACCGCGGTG
Source organism: Kushneria sp. Sum13 (assembly GCF_052692355.1). Lineage (NCBI taxonomy): Bacteria > Pseudomonadati > Pseudomonadota > Gammaproteobacteria > Oceanospirillales > Halomonadaceae > Kushneria > Kushneria sp. Sum13. The sequence goes on along the minus strand of NZ_CP199847.1, from coordinate 885,580 downwards.
CGCAGCTGCGACTCCTGCTGATACTGGGTCTGTTCCAGAGAGAAGGTGCTCTGGCGGACCTGGGCGCTGGTCGAACCCCCGGTGTAGATCGGGATGGTGGCTTCCAGCCCGATCTGGTTCTGTTCGTTGTTCCCGCGCAGGTTGTCCTGATCGCTGTCACCATACTGATAGTTGGCAAAGGCGGACAGGGTCGGCAGGTGGCCGGCACGCGAGGTATCAAGATTGGCTCGCGCCACCTTGACGGCGGCCCGCGCGGCCAGCAGATCCAGGTTCTGGCTGGAGGCCATCTCGACCCATGCCTGCTGGCTGGCCGGTGTCGGACGCTCGATGGGCATGTCATCGGCCAGTCCATCGATGCTGGAATACTGCTTGCCGGTCAGCTGCTCGAGCGCTTCGAAATTGACCTGCAGGGTGCTTTCCTGGGAGATGCGCTGCGAGCGGGTCAGGTCATAGGACGCCTGAGCCTCATACACATCGGTGGCGGCCACAATGCCAACATCAAACTGCTGGCGCACCTGCTCGAGCTGGCGCGAGACGGCCTGCTCTTCGGCGCGCAGGGTGTCGAGCTGCTCCTTGGCACGCAGCACCTCGAAATAGGCCTGAGCGACGTTATACAGAAGCTGCTGGCGATCGACGCGCAGGTTCAGGGCTTCCTGGGCGGTCTGGCGTTTGGACGCTTCCAGCTGATACCAGTTGGTAGCATCAAACAGGGCCTGAGTGGCCTGTACCTGCACCGTACTGCCGGTGTAGTGATTGTCACTGCCACCGCCAGCGTTGATACCGCCAGCGCCCCCACCTGCGCCAGCGCCGGCAAGGTTGCTGCGCTGGGAAGAAGTGATGTTGTAGCGCGTGACGCTGCCGGTAGCACTGACCTGAGGCAGCAGGTCGCCGCGCTCGATGTCTTCACCGGCCTGCACACTGTTATAGCCTGATCTTGAGGCGGCGAGATCGGCGTTGTTGACCAGTGCATCGCGCGCGATGGACATCAGGTCAGCAGCCTGAGCCTGGCCCGCGAGCGAGACGGCAAGCACCAGTGGCAGTACTCTGAACTTACGCATCGAATGATTCCCTGTCTAAAACGGTTATGGCCGTCTCTGGTCAGTATCTTGTGACCGGCGGGCAACCTTGTCGCATTCTTGAGCACACTGTCATGAGCACAGTGCAGCTACCTTATGGGGTGCGAGCTTAGCACATTGCAGGATTTTACATACATCCCTGAATGTTTAAAGGCGGTCAACGCCCGTTGATTGGCCCGGGCAGAAAGGCCAATCAAAAAAACAGCGCCAGATTGGCGCCGTTTTTGATCATCTGCCCGAAGCAGTTGATGGCTTGCCTGACGATGTCAGGCCATAAGCGGCTTACTCAAAGATGGAGTCCAGAGACAGGCCCTGCTTTTCAAGCATGCGACGCAGCTTTTTGAGCGCCTCGACCTGGATCTGGCGAACACGCTCGCGCGTCAGGCCGATCTCTTCGCCCACCTCTTCAAGCGTGGCGGCTTCATGCCCGCGCAGCCCGAAGCGGCGTACCACCACTTCCATTTGCTTTTCGGTCAGCTCGCCCAGCCACTCATCGACATGCGCCTTGACGTCAAAATCGACCAGGTCGGACTCCGGGCCGGACTCGTTTTCATCGGCCAGCGTGTCCAGCAACGGCTTGTCGTTTTCACTGCCGACCGGGTAGTCGACCGAAGACACCCGCTCGTTAAGCCCCATCATCCGCTTGACCGACTCTACCGGACGGTCCAGATGGGTGGCGATATCATCTGCCGTGGGCTCATGGTCAAGCTTCTGGGTCAGCTCGCGCGAGGCACGCAGGTAGACATTGAGTTCCTTGACCACGTGAATGGGCAGACGAATGGTGCGGGTCTGATTCATCAGCGCCCGTTCAATGGTCTGACGAATCCACCAGGTGGCATAGGTCGAAAAGCGAAAGCCGCGCTCGGGGTCGAATTTTTCCACTGCACGAATCAGCCCGAGATTACCTTCCTCGATCAGATCCAGCAGGGTCAGACCACGATTGAGATAGCGCCGCGCGATCTTGACGACCAGGCGCAGGTTGGATTCGATCATGCGCTGGCGTCCGGCAGGGTCACCCTTGCGCGCCAGACGGCCGTAGTAGACTTCCTCTTCCGGTGTCAGAAGCGGAGAAAATCCAATCTCGTTGAGATAAATCTGGGTGGCATCAAGACTTTGATGCTGCTGGCGTTCTTCCCGGTTCAGGGCTTTTTCGAACGCGTCTGCGTTATCCACTTCCTTGTCATTGCTATCATCGAGCGTCAACTCGTTTTCGCTCTCTTCCACTTCAACGTCGTCGTGCAATCCCTGTTCAACCACGCTCATATCGACTTCCCCTTTTCGTTTGAGATTCCCGTGTCATCGACCATGTCGACAACCCTTCGGGTCTCATAACACCGCTCATCTCGATAGGGATGAGCGGTCTCCCTGGTGCCTCAGCGATCCGGCAGATACTGCTGCGGATCCTTCGGTTGGCCATCCTGGCGTATTTCAAAATGCAGCTTGACGCTGTCTGCGTCCGTGGACCCCATGGTGGCAATCGTTTCCCCCTGACGCACGACATCGTTTTCCTTGACGTTCAAGGCGTCATTATGCGCGTAGGCGCTGAGGAAGTGATCGTTGTGCTTGAGGATGATGAGATTGCCATAGCCGCGAACGCCATTACCGGCGTAGACGACAATACCGGGGCCGGCTGCCTTGACAGGTTGCCCCTTTTGACCAGCAATATCAATCCCGGCCGTGAGATTTGTCTTGGCGCCAAAATCACCCACCACCTTGCCCTGTGTCGGCCATTGCCACTGGATATTGCTGGTGGGGGTATAGGTGCGATCAGAGCGGTCTTCACTGGTGGTTTTACCCGCCACTGCAGTGCCGCCGGTGTCTTCCTTGCCGGCAGTGCTGCTGCCGGATGAAGCGCTGCTGTCATGTGTCGGAGCCGAACCCTGCGTACCGGTCTGGCTGCTTCCAGAGCCGCTGCCGCCTGCACTACCGGCAGCTGCACTGCCAGCGGCGGCACCCACACCGGCCGCCGCGCCGACGGCGCCCTGGGAAAGCGTCGTTTGCGAGCCGGCATTGGCACCGGTGCTGTGACTGCGATTGATGGAGTCCTCATCCGGGGACAGCCAGCTGTCATCGCCGCCACTGCTGTCAGTGCCCTGAGCACCGCTGAGCGCCGTGGCATGCGTACCGCTGGTGCCCGACGAGGAGGCTGAAGACGCCGAGGACAACGCCGGTGCGTTGACGCCTTCATTAAGCCGCAGCGCCTGGCCGGGCTCGATGGCGTAAGGGGGCGCAAGGTTGTTCAGCGAGGCCAGACGACGGAAATCGATGCCGGTTTTCCAGCCAATCGAGTAGATCGTATCGCCACGCTGGACGTGATAAATGCCGTTGGCCATCGCATTTTGATTGAACGAGGCCTCTTCGACGGCCGGCGCGTTGCTGACCTGAGCGCAGCCGCCCAGCACCGCCATCAGAACAACACTGCTGCCCAGAGTGACCTGTCGCATGCGCAGATGAAATCGAACCATGTCTTTGCTCTACTCCTTTGACATTGATTGACTGTCCGTGGAGACCCGTGACGAGTCACCCCCGGAACGTTCTCCCACGGCCACCACCACGATAAATCCGACCAGCGCCAGCGCCAGTGCGATCCACAGGTGTGCCGGTTCACCGGTGACGGCCGTATAGGCTTCCGGTGACAGCAGTCTGTATTTCAGAGGCACCACTTCGCCATCCGGAGACATCGTATAACTTTCCAGCGAACGCCAGGGCCAGAGTACCGGAAGCGATCCCAGAATAAAGCCGATCAGCAGATAGAGCGTGGTGGAATAGTGATGCTTGAAAAGCCATGACAGCACGCGCGAAAAGGTGAAAAGCCCCAGCAGACAGCCCATCGCAAACTGCGCCATGACGACAAGATCGAACGTCTTGATGGCGTCAATCACGGTGTGATACATGCCCATGGTCAACAACAAAAAGCTGCCGGACACACCGGGCAGCAGCATCGCACTGATCGCAATGGCGCCTGCCACAAACAGCATCAGCGCCCCACCACCGCTGGGCAGGATGGCCGGCAGAAAATGCGCCAGCAGCGCCCCGAGGGCCAGAGGCAACAAAAAGACGAGTCGCCAGCGGTCCAGCCGACGCGCCACCACGATCGCCGAGGCGACCACCAGCCCGAAAAAGAAGGCATTGAGCAGCATGGCCTGGTGGTCCAGCAGATAGCTCACCAGATGGGCAAGGCTCAAAACGCTGGCCGCCACGCCGGCCAGCAGCGGTATCAAAAAGCCAAGATTGAGATGAACGATCAGACCCTTCAGGCCGTGTTCACGCCATGCACCGATCGCGCTCGGACCAAAGCGACGAATGGTCTCGATCAATTCCTGATAGATGCCGGTCACAAACGCGATGGTACCGCCGGAAACACCAGGCACGGAATCCGCCGCTCCCATGCCCATGCCTTTCAGAAAAAGCGTCACATGCCTTTTCACTTGTTCTACTCCAGATAAATGGGCGGCACAAAGACCGACTCGGGAAAACCTGCAAAAGCGCGCGCCGCGGCAACCTGCAAACAGTGCCTGCAACGCGCCTGTTGATGCGAGGGGCGCGAGTATCTCATCGCCCCTGGCAACTGTCTGCCCCGAGGTGCTCAGACACGCTTTATCCGCTCGGTTCTGTCAGTTCAGCTCAAGCCTTCATCCTGCTGACGATGGCGGGTCAACGCCTCGAGCCAGCCGCTGACATCGGCAATCGAGGCGTGACGAGTCAAATCCGTCTGAAGGGGTGTAATGGAAACGTAGCCGGCCTCGATGGCGGCAAAATCGGTGTCTTCGCCCATGTCGGCACTGTCTCCCGAAGCGGCGATCCAGTAGCGGGTGCGCCCCCGCGGATCCTGCAGCCGTATGGGCTGACTGCCCTGGCCACGCTGGCCCTGCCGGGTCACCCGAAATCCCTTGAGTTCTTCCCAGGGCACATCGGGGACGTTGACGTTCAAAAGACTGCGGGGCGGCAGCGCCAGCTGCTCGACGGCGCCGACCAGGGTCGCGGCCACCCGACCGGCCGTGTCGAAATGCTGATGGCCGGCCAGTGACATGGCAATCGCTGAAAGCCCCAGCGACCGCCCTTCCATGGCCGCTGCCACGGTGCCGGAGTAGAGCACGTCATCGCCCAGATTGGCACCATGATTGATGCCGGAGATCACCATATCCACTGTTTCATCAAAGATATCGCTGACCCCCAGATAGACGCAGTCCGCCGGCGTACCGTCCACGCTGTAAAAGCCACTGTCCATCGGCGTCAGCGACAGCGGATAGGCCAGCGTCAGCGAATTGCTGGCGCCGCTGCGGTCGCGATCCGGGGCAATGACTCGAAGCCTTGCCTGATTGACCAGCGCATCATGCAGCGCCCTGAGTCCCGGGGCATGAACCCCGTCATCATTGGATAAAAGCAGTTTGCGCATTGGACGTTCCTGTTCATGTCGGTTCGAAAATGAATAAGACCACCCGGGCACACGACTGTCTGTCCGCTCGGGGCATCGCGCGCTTGATCTTAAAGGGCCGGGTGCTGAAAAAGCTCACGCAGCACGGCCGTGGCGAACCCACCGCGTGCCAGCGAAAATCGAAGCCAGAGCCCTTCACCCTCATACTCAAGCTCGGGCGATTGGAGACAAAGGCGTAACGGCCGCCGCATGGGAGCAGCCCCCGTTTTCTCGATACCCGCGGCAAGCGAGGACTCGCGCTCGGCAACGGCACGCTCAAGCGCAAGCGCCTCACCACCGACGCCGCTGTCACCACGCCCCCAGAGCGGGCCGGTGGGGTGAATATCCAGCGCAGTCAGGCGCGTTCGCAGAGCATCATCGAGTGCTTCACCGGCAAACTGACTGGCGCTGCCCTCGAGGTTGAAAACATCACCCTCCAGACCGCTGGCCCAGTTTCCCTGCTCAATGCGCGCACTCAGCACCTGATTGAACAAAAAACTGCGCGCACTCGACAGCAGAAACCCGTCGCGGTCCTGCTTTTTCTTCCAGCCACGCGCCATCAGCGCTCGGGCACGGGTGAGGTTGCTGCCCTGATGACCAAAGCGCTGGGGCCCGAAATAATTGGGCACGCCGTGCGCTGCCAGTTCATGCCAGCGCGCCTCGAGCGAGCCTTCCGCGACAGCCTCACCCGTCACATACAGGGCAAATCGATTGGCGCGATGCACGCCGCGGCGCAGCTTGCGCGGATGGCGACCAAAACTCAGAAGCGTCAGGCCCTCCATCTCGACCTGTTCGGCAAGCCCCGAGGGCGTTGGCCGCCCGGTCAGCGCCACCGACACCCACTGACGCGTCAGGGCGGTATGATCCTTGAGGCCACTGACCCCGATATCTTTCGTCGCCACCTCCAGCTGATGCGACAGGTGGCGGATCAACTGCGCCGTCGACAGATTGCGCTTTTCACAGTGCAGCCACAGATGCTCGCCCTCGCCCTCGGGCGTAAAGGACATCTGCTCTTCGACCTGAAAGGCTTCGGGAAATTCACGAAATCGCCCTGAATGAGGCGCCTGCCCCAGACTTCTGGCCCAGTCGGGCAGCGGTGACACCGGGGACGTGCTCATGTCCTGTGTCATGACGCCTCGTCATGGCGCATCAACAGCGCCACGGCTTCCACGGCAATGCCCTCTCCGCGACCGGTAAAGCCGAGCTTTTCGGTGGTGGTGGCCTTGACGTTGACACACGACATCTCAAGCGCGATGTCGTCGGCGATCACTTCGCGCATGGCATCAATGTGCGGTGCCATTTTGGGGGCCTGCGCCAGAATGGTGATATCGACGTTGATCAGCCCAAACCCCTGCTGATTGACCAGCGACACCACGTGGCGCAGCAACGCACGGCTGTCGGCACCGCGCCACTGTTCATCGGTATCGGGGAAGTGCCGGCCGATATCGCCCAGAGCAGCGGCCCCCAGCAGCGCATCGCTTAACGCATGCAGCACCACATCGCCATCGGAGTGGGCCACGAAACCGTGATCAAAGGCCACGCGCACGCCGCCCAGCATTAAATGATTCCCCTCGCCAAAGCGATGAACATCAAAGCCATGACCGATACGCAGCCGGGCGAGCAGGGAAGGATCAGACAGGCTCATGGCCGGGCTCCTTGTCGGACAGGGATAAATGAACGCTGGTGCGCTGGGCAGACAGGATCTGCGCGGCCAGCGCCAGGTCTTCAGGATGGGTAATTTTCAGATTGTCGCTGCGCCCGGTGACCAGCAAAGGCGCATGGCCGAGCCGTTCGACGCCCGAGGCTTCATCGGTCATCAAGAAACGGGCTTCAAGCGCGGCCCTGAAGGCATCACGCAGAACGCCGTAGCGAAAGCCCTGCGGGGTCAGGGCGCGCCAGAGCCCCTGACGCGGCACGGTCGCCTCAATGCGCTGATCACTGTCCTGACGCTTGAGGGTGTCGGTGACCGGCGCCGCCAGCAGGCCGCCCACCGAATCATGGGCAATGGCCGCCATCAAATGGTGTAGATCGGCCACGGTGACACACGGACGCGCCACATCATGAACCAGCACCCAGTCATCAACATGGGCATGATCGGCAAGCCAGTCGATACCGGCACGAACCGAATCCACACGCTCGTCGCCGCCCTCCAAACGCTGCCAGCGCGCAAAGGGCACCATGGATTCATGAAACCACTGATCCTCGCCGTCCAGGCACAACAGCAGGGTGGCCTCGGGGAAGGCGTCGTGCAGCCGCGCCAGCGTACACGCCAGAACGGCCGCATCATCAAGCAGCAGATACTGCTTGGGACAGGCCGCACGCATGCGTGTCCCGCGCCCGGCTGCCGGCACGATCAGCCACTGGGGCGCACTCATTGCTCCCGCCCGGCAAACTGGTCACGGGCTTCATCGGCGCTCTGGTCGGCCCCCGGCGGCGCCACGGGTGTTGGGTTGTGGCTGGCCTTTTCGCTGGGCACCCAGAAAAACTGTTCGTCGTTGCGAATCATGCCCAGGTCGTTACGCCCACGCTCCTCGATCGCATCAAGGCCGTTTTTCAAATCCACCACCTCGGCGGCAAGACGGTCGTTGCGGTCGGTCAGCAACTGATTGCTCTCGTGCAACTCATCGGCGCGCGCCTTGACCCGGCTGTGCTCCATGAGGCCGCCATCTCCCAGCCAGAGCTGATACTGCAGCGCGGCCAGTGCGACGACCAGCGCGATTGAAATCCATTTGAGCATCGTGATCTATATCGTTGTTGGCCAAACCGGCCCTGGAGAAAGGCACAATTATGCCATTATCCGGCGGTGAATCGTCCAGCAGACACCTTGTCAAAGCAGGATGGAAAACCCTGCAGTGCCGGGGCAGGCCAACATGGCCCGCCCCACTGCCGCGTTACCAGCGGCGAATCACATCGGCATGCAGGGCATAATGCGTCAGGTTGGCAACGTCGAGCGCATCGCGCTCAAGGCGTGCCCGATCCCTGAAATAGCATTCAAGGGTTTTCGTGATGGTCGAGAAGGCAAGCTCCGACCAGGGGATATCCTCTTCCCGGAAAAGACGCACCTCCAGGCTTTCAGGCCCCGCCGAAAAGGCCGGCTCCAGATCATCACGCAGCCGGGCCAGATAGATCATGTAGACCTGATTGATGTGGGGCAGGTCGACCATGGTATAGAGCCCGCCCAGCTCGATCTCGGCACAGGCCTCTTCCCGGGTTTCACGAATGGCGGCCTCGGGCGTGGTCTCACCGTTTTCCATGAACCCGGCCGGCAGGGTCCAGAACCCTTCCCGCGGGGCGATGGCACGCCGGCACAGCAATACCCGGTCATCAACAATGGGTAGACTGCCGGCCACGATCCGTGGATTCTGATAGTGGATGGTGCCGCAGTTATCACATAGATAGCGTGGACGATCATCGTCTGACGGGATGGCAAAGCGCACCGGCGCGCCGCAATGGCTGCAAAAATTCATGTCTTCCTCGTTGCTTACGGCGCGTGACCGAACGCTTTACACTACGTTTGATCATCTCATGTGTCGATTGGCGATTTCGCCATGACGCTCGGGTCCTTCTGCTGGAAAGTGTCTCTTATGCTGCAAACGGCACAACAACGTCTCAAGGGCTACCGTCCGACCCGGCTTGACGGCCATTATCCACGGGCGGCCGTGCTGATGCCGATCATCAATCATGAGACCCCCACCCTGTTGCTGACACGTCGCAATGCGCGTTTGAGCTCGCATGCCGGCCAGGTCGCCTTTCCCGGTGGCAAGCTGGATGAGGAAGATAAAAGCCTTGAAGCCTGCGCCCTGCGTGAAAGCTTCGAGGAGATCGGCCTGCCCGCCGGAAAGGTTCGCCTGCTGGGTCGACTGTCCGAGCGCTTTTCGGCCAATGGCATGATCGTCACCCCCTTTGTAGGACTGATTGAGCCCGAGGTGCGCTTTACGCCCAACCCCGACGAGATCGACACCATTTTCGAAGTCGAGCTGGCACGCCTGATGACCGACCCGCGTCAGCACACCGATGTCATCCACGATGACGAGACCTGCTGGTATGTGCCCAGCTACACGATCCTGGAGCACACGCTCTGGGGGCTGTCGGCGATGATGGTCGTTGAGCTTTTAAATGTGGCCTTTCATGTGGATATCGGGCTGGATCGCTACCCTGAAACCTCGACCCTTCGCCACCTCCCCCCTCGTCCTTTACGCAGGCGCCCGTCATGAGCACCGTTACCGATGATTTCGACCAGGAAGTGGCCACCCTGCTCGCGGCCTCGCCCCTTGATCCTGGGCGCATTGATGCCCTCATCGAGGATCTGATCCAGCAGGGGTTCAGCCATCAGCGCGACTTTTTCTCACCGGCGCTGATCGATGCCCTGCTGCTGGATCTGGAACGCCTTGAAGCCCATGACGCCCTGACAAGCGCGGGCATCGGTCGACTCAAGGAGCATCAGCTGGCCACCAGCATTCGCGGCGACGCGATCCGCTGGCTGAACCGGGAAAGCCCCGCCCAGCGGGTCTATCTCCAGCGCCTCGATGAGCTGCGCGAGCAGATCAACCGGGCGCTGTTCATCGGTCTTTTCGAGTTTGAGGCCCATTTTGCCCGTTACCCGCCGGGCGCCTTTTACAAGCGTCATGTGGACAGCTTTCAGGGTCGTGCCAATCGGGTGATCTCCACGGTGACCTATCTCAATCGCGACTGGCCCGTCGACGGCGGCGGCGAGATGGTGCTGTTTGAAAGTCAGCAGCAGGGCCCGGACGGGTTTGATCCCCACGCCCCCATTCGCGAGAGGGCACGCGTGCTCCCCGAGGCCGGCACCCTGGCCTGTTTTTTATCAGACACCGTGCCTCACGAAGTCCTGCCAACCCGGCTGCCGCGCGCCAGCATTGCCGGCTGGTTTCGACGCAACGCCTCGGTCAATGGCGTGGTCGACCCCGCTCACTAACGCCGTCAAACCCGGGTAACAGGGGCAGGCGTCAGAATGCCCTTGTTATCGTGCGCTTTTCAGCGCATGACCTTTCTCCCTTCGCCATTAAAGTCAATGCCATTACGGCCGACATAAGCTGCCTGTCCCTGAGCCTGCCCAGTGCTGCTTTTGTCGACGTCCCCATTTTCGACATGGCGAGACCCGAGCCTGATGAAGTTTCCCGCGTTTTTGCTGACAACGCTTTTGCTGATGGGCAGTGCCGGTGTGAAGGCGCAGACCCACCTTTTGAATGACCGGGTGACGCTCAGCGGTTTTGGCACGATTGGGCTTATTCACAGCGATCAGGGAGAAGCTGACTTTGTGCGTGATATCGGCCAGCCCAAGGGCGCCGAACAGGGCTGGAGTGGGCGAACCGATACGCGGCTGGGCCTGCAGGCCAGCCTGCTTTTGACCCGCGAGCTCGACGTCGTGGTGCAGGGCATGAGCCAGTATCACAGCTCTGGCGATTTCAGCCCCGAGCTGATGCTGGCCTTTGTGCGTTACGCCCCGACCCCGGATATTCAGATGCGTGTCGGCCGGATGGGCTGGGATGTCGACCTGCTCTCGGAGTCACGCTATATCGGCTACGCCTACCCCTGGATTCGCCCGCCGGTGGATCACTTTGGCGTACTGCAGCTGACCTCGATTGACGGCGCGGATGTCACCTTCACCCGACCGGTCGGTGACAACCTGGTCTGGGCACGATTTTTTGCCGGCACCTCTAACAGCCGGTTTTTCATGACAGATGCCCTGCAGGTGGATTTCGATACCCATAGCGTCTTTGGCGGCCATCTCAATTTTGAAACCGACTCCTGGCGGTTTCGCGCCGGCTATACCCGAATTCAATCAGACGTCAGCTTCAGCGGTGGCGATGCCGATCTGGTCGGCGACTTTTTGAATGTCGATGCCAATCGCTACCTGAACGATCTGATTGGCTTTGACGATCTGCAGGTCTACTCGCTGGGCGCAGCCTGGAGTGCCGGCCCCCTGCAGCTGCAGGCGGTCTGGAATCGCGACATTCTCGCCGATGACGAAACCTGGCTGGACACCGGATTTCTCTCTGCCGCCTGGCGCATGGAAGCGCTAACGCCGTATGTATTGCTTTCCGGCGTTAGAACACATGACAACGAAAGTGACCCCTTCAGTGGCAACGTCAATCAGAATACCTGGTCATTGGGGCTTCGCTACGATGTGGCCACCAACCTGGCCCTCAAGGCCCAGTTTGACCGTATCCATACCCGCTCCCCCGGACTGCTGTGGCGTGGCACCGATGGCACCTGGAAGGACGATCAATCAAACCTTGTCAGCCTCGGGCTGGATGTCATCTTTTAAGGAGATGTCCATGACCCGTTTCACACGCCTTGCGCGCGCCACCACGATGGCCCTTTTGGTCACCACCTCTACGGCCCGGGCCGACATTGCCATCGTCATCAACGAGGCAAGCCCCGTACGTCAGCTCAGCCACAGCGAGGCGGTCAATATCTTCATGGGCCGCTATCGTCGGCTGCCGGACAACAGTGCCGCCCTGCCGATCGACCAAGCGCCGCTCAAGGCGCGCTTTTACAGGGCACTGGTGCAAAAGGACATGGCCGAGATCAACTCCTACTGGGCAAGACTGGTCTTTTCAGGCCGCGCCTCACCGCCGCAGCAGACCGACACACGAGAAGATCTCATTGATATCGTGACGCACAACAACAATGCGCTTGGCTATGTGGATGCTGATCTCCTGCCCCCTCACCTGCGTGTTTTGCTGACGCTCAGTGAGTCGCCATGACCCAGCTTTCGGGCCTTTTTCGCAGTCGTCTGGCCCTGCGGGCGGCCGCCAGCATTCTGGCCATCGTCGGCGTGCTGGGTATTATCTTTCTGGTGGTGTCCGTGCACTTGCGCGCCGCATCCGAAAAGGACATTCAGCAGATGCGTCTTGAAGACCTGATCTCCACGGTCGAGCGTACCGCGCAGATCGCCTGCTTTCTGGAAGACAGTCAGCTGGCCGACGAGGTTACTCAGGGCCTTTTGAGCAATCGCATCGTGCGGGAAGTGCGGCTCGTGCGCCGAGATGGCAGCGCGCTGGCCGACCATGCCAACGCCAACGAACATAGCAGCGGCACCCCGATTACCCGGACCATCACCTCTCCTTTCGAACCCGAGCAGCAAGTCTGCAGCCTGACATTGATACCGGATCAGGACTGGATCGACAGCATGGTCAATGATGCCACGCGGTTTTTGTCTGTCGCTTTGATGTTGCAGCTTTTGGGCATCGGGCTGAGTGTCATCCTGGTGGTGTTTTACTTTGTCACCCGCCCCATTAGCGATATCTCACAAAAACTCCATGCTCTTGAAGCGGAAACCGGCCAAAAACTGCCAGCGCCCGGTGGGCACGGCAAAGATGAGATCGGCAAGCTGGTGCTCAGCGTCAATGCCATGATCGACCGGCTGGTCAGCAGCCTGAGTGAGGAGCGCCGACAGCGTCTGGCCCGTGACATCGAACAGCGGCGCTACCGGACCCTGTTTGATAACGTCGAGGCCGGCATCTTTGAACTCGATGACCAGGGGCACCTGCTGTCGGCCAATCCGGCTTTTTGCCGTCTGTTTCTGGGAGGGAAACCGTTTGACAGGGAGGCGCCACCGATTGCCCTGACGACACTGATCCATGACGGCGGCCCCACCATGCAGGAGCTCACCACTCGTCGGGCACGACGAGACGGCACGCGCCAATGGGAGATGGCCGTGGGCGAAGGCGACCAGCAGCGCTGGGTCAACGTCATGGTCAGTCGTCTGGAAGCGGGACGGCTACAGGGCGTGGCACACGACATTACCGAACGCCGCCACGCCGCCGAGGCGGCCGAGAGGCTTGCCGTAACCGACCCGCTGACCGGAATTGGTAATCGACTGGGATTTGAACGCCGCCTTGAGCTGATCCAGCGCCATTATCGCCTTCATCCCGACTCTCGACATGCGCTGATGGTGCTCGATTTCGACCATTTCAAACAGGTCAATGATCTCCACGGCCACCATGCCGGTGATCAAGTGCTCAAACAGATTGCCGAGCTGATGCGGGACATATCGCGCCAGCATGATTATCCGGCACGCCTGGGCGGTGACGAGTTTGTGCTGTTGCTCGATCACCGAACCCCCGGGGACGATCTGGATGGCATGGCGCAGCGGCTGATCGACAGCATTAATGTCCCTCTGGTGCTGGAAAGTGGCCAGCAGGTAAGCCTGGGCGTCAGCATCGGTATTGCCGTGCTGGGCAGTGACGCCACTGAGGTCACAACGCTGGTGCAGCTGGCCGATCTGGCGATGTACCGTGCCAAGCGTGAGGGCCGCAACACCTGGCGTTTTCATGATCGGCATCGCCCCTTCGAGACCTGATAAAAACCGCACCTTCGAGATCTGACCAGGGCCTCACCTTCGATATCTGGCCAGAGCCTCACCTACTCTGATGGGCGCATTGCGTCATCAGATCGGGGGGCGCGGTCATGGCGTGCATTGTCCTGATGCGCGGCTTCCTCGGCCTCATCCTTTTCCGCCTGATTTTCGGCACCGACCACCATCTCCTCGGTCACATCAAGCTCGGCACCCACCACGGTCTGTACCGGGTGGGCTGCAAAGGGGGCCACCGGCTGCGGTGCCGGACGCACGCTGCGACGCCACATGAAAAAAAGCGCCATGAAGGCCGAGATAATGGCAAAGCCGTAGAAAAGGCCATTCCCGCCCGTCTGCCCCATGATTCCGGTGAGAATGGGCGCGCTGAGGGTGCAGCCCACCGCATTGATCAGCAACAGTCCCTGACTCATGCCGACCAGTGCCTGCGGCGGTGCCCGATCAGCCGCATGGCTCATGGCGACCGGGTACAGGGAAAACGTCATCCCGCCGAACAAAAAGAGCACCACGCCCAGCGCCAGTTCGCTGATCGCCGCCGCCAGTGGCAGCGCCAGCGACAGGGCAATCAGCGTCATGCCCAGAATGATCAGCACGATCTGTCGGTCGTGGCGATCCGACCAGCGCCCCATGGGATATTGCAATGCCATGCCGCCGACAATGACCACGGCCATGAACTGTCCCAGTCGCTCGACCGACAGCCCAATCTGCTGCAGATACAGCGGCAACAGCGAATAAAGGGCCGCCACGATCAGCCCCGAGCCAAACACGCCCATGACGCCGGTCGGTGTCACCCGCACCAGCCGCCAGGGCGGCAGCGGCACGGCATGCTCCATCAGGGGTGAGACACGGGGAATAATGCAAAGCGGCAGTACCGAAAGCGTCGCCAGTATGCCGATCAAGACATAGGGCGTGGCATCAAAGGGCGCCTCGAAAAGCCCCAGCAATAGCTGTCCGAGCGCCAGCGCGGCGTAAAGCGAAATCATGTAGAAAGCCAGAATCTGGCCGCGTCGGGCCGAATCGCTGCTGGTTAACAGCCAGCTCTCGATGACCAGATACACCCCGACCGTGGCCCAGCCGCCCACCAGACGCATGGCAAACCACCAGCCGGCATCCAGCCACAGCGCCTGAGCCAGTGCCGCGGCCGCCACCAGCGAGGCAAAACAGGCATAGGCCCGAATATGGCCAATGCGCAGCAGCAACCGGTCATTGAGTACCGCCCCCAGCGCCAGCCCCACATAGTAGGCCGATGAGACCCAACCGATGGTCTCTACCGAGGCCCCGGCGTTGTCGAGCCGCAGCGTCACCAGCGTCGAGAGAAACCCGTTGCCGAGGGCCAGAATGAAAAGCCCCAGCAGCGGCGGCAGGATCAGGGTCAGCAGTGGACGAGCCATGGCTTCCTCACAGGACAGCAAACATTGATAAGTCTTTAAATACCGGGTCGGCATGACATGCCGCCGTGGGTACAGGCTGGCCTGCCTGGAGGGGATTTTCCAGGATTGTCGACGCAGGGTGATGCGGGTCGGTCAGAACCGTCGCCCCATCCGACCATGAAGCCGGGCAGTCAACTGGTTATACTCCCTGTCGATTTCGACACCACCAAAGCGTAGCAATGACGATGAAAGACAACTGGCAGGCGCGCCTTATCATGCGTCTCTGGCAAGTGCTCTCAAAGCGCCCGCCGCGCACATTGTGGCGCCTGGCGTCACGATTTGAACCCGTTTACAGCCTGGTTGGCGTCAGGGAACGGCGCATTACGCGCATGAATCTGCGTCAGGCCTTTCCGCAGGTCAGCGAAAAGGCGCGCCGACAGCAGATCCATGACAGCCTGCGACATTCAATCGCCACCATGATGGAGCTGGGATTTGCCTGGCAGGGGGACCCCGAGGCGGTGGAGAAGTCGATTGTCGAGGTGCATGGGCGCGAACTGCTTGATGATGCGCGCGCCGAAGGGCGCGGCGTGATCGTGCTGGCGCCCCACTTTGGTAACTGGGAGATTCTCAACTTCTGGCTCTCCAGCCACTTTCCGTTCACGGCCATGTACGAGCCGCCCAAGATCAGTGCGCTGGACCCGGTCATTCGACACGGTCGCGAGCGGATGGGGGCACAACTCGTGCCCACAACCTCACGCGGTGTGGCCGCGCTTTTGAAGGCGCTCAAGCGCAGCGAAGCGATCGGCATTCTACCCGACCAGGTGCCGGACTGGGGCAGTGGTGAGTTTGCCGAGTTTTTTGGCTATCCGGCCTACACCGCCACCCTGCTGCCGCGGCTGGTCTCACGTACCGATGCCCGGGTCGTCACGGGGGTGGCCAGACGGCGCGAGGATCGATGCGGCTTTGACATCCATTTTCTCAAGGCCGACGAGCGGGTTTATGCCCGGGAAGACGAGGCCTTGTCGGCCAGAGGCGTCAACGCCAGTGTCGAGGCCGCCATTGCGCTGGATGCCATGCAGTATCAGTGGGAATACAAGCGCTACCGGCGCACGCCGGGCCAGCGTGAAAACGTACCCGGCTGGCGCGAGCGGCGCTTTTACAAGCAGGGGCGCAGCGGCCGAAAGCTTTAAGCCACAGGCCGCCGCCAGTCTGCGGATCAGTCGCGGAAGTTATCAAACTGCAGCGGCAGATCCGGCCCTTCCTCGCTTTTCAACAGCGCGATGGCCTGCTGCAGGTCGTCGCGCTTTTTGCCGGTGACCCGCACCTTGTCGCCCTGAATGGCGCTTTGTACCTTGAGCTTGGCTTCCTTGAGCTGCTTGACGATCGCCTTGCAGTCGGGCTGTTCCAGGCCCTGCTTGAGCAGGACCTCCTGACGCGCCTTGACGCCGGACAGCACAGGCTCCTGCTCATCCATGCAGCGCGCATCGATGCCGCGGGCAATCAGTTTGGCACGCAGGACATCAAGCATCTGCTTGAGCTGGAAATCGGCATCGGCTTCCAGCGCTACCTTCTCCCCTTCCAGGGTGAAGCTGGCATCCACGCCGCGAAAGTCAAAGCGCGTCTGCACTTCCCGGTTGGCCTGATCAACGGCGTTGGTCGCTTCGTGCTTGTCGAATTCGGACACGATATCGAAAGAGGGCATGGCATGGTCTCCTGAATGCACCAAAAGGGCTGATTCTAGCCGAGTCCGGGGGCAAGGCCCATTCATCCGGTGCGGCTTTCGTATTCACACAGCTGCGCCAGCCGCTCGGCGGCCGGCGTCAGG
This sequence comes from Kushneria sp. Sum13, assembly GCF_052692355.1. Taxonomy (NCBI): domain Bacteria; kingdom Pseudomonadati; phylum Pseudomonadota; class Gammaproteobacteria; order Oceanospirillales; family Halomonadaceae; genus Kushneria; species Kushneria sp. Sum13. Next base: position 868,554 of record NZ_CP199847.1, on the reverse strand, counting down.
GGGCGCTCATTGTGGCGCACCAGATAAAAGCGCGCCGGCGGCAGCGGTGTTTCAAGGCTCAACTCGATCAGACCCGCCATGCCATGATGGGCCACCATCCCCTGAGCAAAGACCCCCACCATGTCACTTTGTGCGATCAGATTGAGTGACGTGGTAAAGGCGTCACACTCAAGGTGTGACTGCGCATTGATGATGTGCTTTTCATCCAGCCAGCGATAAAGACCGGCGTAATAGCCGCTTCGCGGCGTGGGCAGCACCCAGCGGGCCTGACGCAGCATATCGGGGTCGGTCGTCTCAGCCAGCGGATGATCATGGCGCATGACGACCACAAAGGGCTTGTCGAACAGATGCTGGATCCGCAGATCGTGATCGAGGGTCCCCGTATCGACCGTACTGATGGTGAAATCAAGCGCGCCAGAGCGCAGCCGCTCGACCAGCGCCGATAGCTGCCCTTCCTGAAGATGCATGCTGACCTGCGGGTATTCCTTTTGAAAGCGCGCCACGGCGGCCGGCAAGATGGTGCGGGCCACGGTGGCCGATACACCAATGGCCACATGGCCATGAGCGCGACCGCTGACCTGATCCACACTGTCACGCGCCCGCGCCAACTCGCTGACAATCATCCGGGCGTGGCGCTCGAATGCCCGCCCGCTGTCGGTCATCGTTACCCCACTGGCGCCACGCACCAGCAGGGCGGCACCCATAAGGGTCTCCAGCTCGCGAATGGCGCGGGTCATGGCCGGCTGTGACATGCCCAGCTCACGCGCGGCCGAGCGAATGCTGCCATGGGTGGCCGCAGCCACAAAAGCCCGAATGTGATGCAGTCGCGGCTCTGCCTTGCCTGGATCCATCTTCTGCTCTCTTGTTATTGGTGGACGGCTGGCGCCCGGGACCCGGCGTCATTGATTCCCGGTCCAGGCCCTGTCGTGATGAACCCTGTCCTGATGCGCGCTGCCATGATGCCCCCTGCCGTGATGAACCTGGCCGTGATAACGCCCGGGTATCGGGCAGAACGCAGCGGTATCTGTTGAGCCGGTACCGCTTTCCCCTAAAGTGTCATGACCTGCCCGCACCAACGCTTTCGACCCTGTCGATCCACCTTTGCGTACTGGTGTCAGGTCGCCGATAACAATCGCCGGTATCAAACGGCACACAATAATACGTTACTCGGGAGTCCCCGCCATGGTTGCTACCACGCAACAACCGGCACGTGAACAGCGCCGCTCGACACGCTGGCTCAACGCCATCGAACGCCTGGGCAATCGCCTGCCTGACCCCTTTATGCTGTTTGTCGCGCTGGCCATGATCGTTTTGATCGCCTCCGTGATCTTTGCAGCCCTTGATGCCAGTGTGGTGTTGCCGGCCACCGGCGAGACCCAGCCGATTCAGAGTCTGATCTCGAGCGACGGCGTGCGTTTCATCCTGGAGTCGATGCTGACCAACTTCACAGGCTTTGCCCCGCTCGGGCTGGTGCTGTCGATGATGCTGGGCATTGGGCTTGCCGAAAAGATCGGGCTGCTGGATGTGCTCATTCGCCGCACGGTCATGTCCGCGCCCCGCCAGCTGGTCACCTATACGGTCGCCTTTACCGGCATCATGATGAACGTGGCTTCTGACGCTTCATTGATTCTGCTGCCGCCTTTGGCCGCGATGGTCTATCACGGCCTCGGGCGCCACCCGGTCGCAGGGCTGGCACTCGGATTTGCCAGCGCCGGCGCCGGATTCACGGCCAACCTTCTGATCGTGGGCACCGATGCCCTGCTCTCCGGCATTTCAACGGAAGCAGCGCGGCTGGTTGACCCCACCATGGTGGTGACCCCGGTCGACAACTGGTATTTCAACTGCCTGTCGGTCGTGGTGCTAACCGTGGTGGCCGCCCAGATCAGCGAGCGGATTACCGAGCCGCGCCTGGGCACCTACCAGGGCGATGTCGAAAAAGTCGAAAGCGATGAACCGGCCAACGCCGGACGGGGTCTTCGCAATGCCGGTATTGCAGCACTGTTATATCTGGGCGGACTGGCCACGCTGGTCTTCTGGCCCGACTCGCCGCTGAAAAATGACGATGGCGGTCTGATTCCTTCGCCGTTTCTGTCGGGCATCATCCCGATCATTTTGCTCTTTTTCATCGTCATCAGCGTCGCCTACGGCGTGACCACCGGCAAAATCAAAACCTCACGGGATGTGTCGGAGCGCATGGCCGACGCCATGCGGGATCTGGGTGGCTATATCGTGCTGATCTTTGCCGCCTCGCAGTTCATTGCCTGGTTTGGCTGGACCCATATTGGCAGCTGGCTGGCGGTCAACGGCGCAGAGCTTCTGACCTCGATCAACTTCACCGGTCTGCCGGTCATTATCTGCTACATCCTGTTCACCGGCTTCATGAATCTTTTGATCTTCTCGGGCTCGGCCAAGTGGGCGCTGGAAGCTCCCATTTTCGTGCCACTGTTCATGCAGCTGGGCTACCACCCGGCCTTTATCCAGATGGCCTATCGCGTTGCGGACTCCTCGACCAACATCATCTCGCCGCTCAATCCCTACATGGTGGTGGTGCTGACCTTCATCCGAAAATACGACCGTGAGGCGGGGCTGGGCACGCTGATCTCATTAATGCTGCCCTACACGCTGGCCTTTCTGGGGCTCTGGATCGTGATGCTGGTGGGCTTTTACCTGCTCGATCTGCCCTTCGGACCCGGTATCCATGCGCTGATGCCATAGTCCGAGGCCCCATAGTCCGATGGCCCCATAGTCCGCTGCTGCCGGCGTAACACTACGGCGGCCCTCGACGCGCCTTGATTATTAACGACAGGAAAATTCCACATGTCTGAATCACTGATGCCACAGCTCAATACCCATCTTGACGCCTTGAAGCCGCAGCTCACGGCCTGGCGGCGCGACTTCCATCAGCACGCCGAGTCGGGCTGGGTCGAGTTTCGCACCGCCTCCATGGTCGCCGAGGAGCTCGACCGGCTGGGCTACCAGGTCACGCTGGGGCGCGACGTCATTGATGACACCTCACGCATGGGCGTGCCGGACGCCGATACCCTCAAGCGTGAAGAGGCACGGGCCCGCGCCCAGGGCGCCATCGAGCGATGGCTGCCGCAGCTCTCGGGGGGCTTTACCGGGGTGGTGGGGGTGCTCGACACCGGACGCCCCGGGCCGACCATCGGCTATCGCATCGATATGGACGCGCTGGATCTCGAGGAGTCCCTCGAACAGACGCATCGCCCGGCCCAGCAGGGCTTTGCCTCGAAAAACGCCGGCATGATGCATGCCTGCGGCCATGATGGTCACACCACCATCGGACTGGGTCTGGCGCGGCTGTTCAAGACCCTTGAGGCGGGCCTTTCCGGGCGCATCAAGCTGATCTTTCAGCCGGCCGAGGAAGGCGTGCGCGGGGCCCGCTCCATGGTCGCCGCCGGCGTGCTCGACGATGTTGATGTCTTTATTGCCACCCATATCGGGCTGGACATCCCCTGCGGTGAAATCGTGTGTGCCCAGGATGGCTATCTGGCCACCACCAAGCTCGACGTGCGCTATACCGGTGTGCCCGCCCATGCCGGCGGACGTCCCGAAGCGGGCCGCAATGCCCTGCTGGCCGCCGCCCAGGCCGCCGTCGGGCTGCATGCCATTCCCCGTCACAGCGCCGGTGCCTCGCGCATCAACGTGGGCGTGCTCAACGCCGGCAGCGGGCGCAATGTCGTGCCGGCCACGGCGACCATGAAGATTGAAACCCGCGGTGAAAACACGGTCATCAACGAGGAAATGCGCCGCCGCGCGATCGATATCATCGAAGGTGCGGCGAAGATGCATGGCGTCAGCGTCGAGTACAGCCTTGCCGGTGAGGCCGATACCTGCACCTCAAGCCCCGAGCTGGTCGATTACATTCAGGCCCGCATTCAGGGACTGCCGGGCGTTGATGTGGTCACGCCGCGCATCAGCGAGCCCTCTGGCTCCGAGGATGCCACCTGCATGATGAAGCAGGTACAGTCCCGCGGCGGACTGGCCACCTACATGATTTTCGGCACCGAGCTGGCCGCCGGCCACCACCATCAGTGCTTTGACTTCAACGAGGACGTGCTGCCGCTGGCGGTGCGCACCCTGGCCCATCTCGCCTTCGACATGGCGTTACCGGGAGCGCGCCATGACCGCTGAAGCCCCACGTAAAGAGACCCCGGCGACGCGCCTCAGTGCGCGGGTCGAGGCACGTCGCGATCAGTTCATCGCACTGGCCGATGCCATCTGGGACCATCCCGAAACCCGCTTTGAGGAACACGTTTCAAGCCGCCTGCTGGCTGATGCGCTCGAGGCCGAAGGCTTTCATGTCGAGCGCGGTGTGGCCGGGATGGAGACGGCGTTCGTGGCCAGCATTGGCAGCGGTGCGCCGGTGATTGCCCTGCTGGGCGAGTTCGATGCGCTGACCGGCCTCAGCCAGCGCGGTGGTGCCAGCACTCATGAGCCGCTCGAGCCCGGCGGCAACGGTCATGGCTGTGGCCACAACCTGCTGGGCACGGCGGCGCTGGCCGCGGCCGTGGCCGCACGGGACGATCTACGCGCGCGCGGCAGGCTCGAAGGCGCCGGCACCCTGCGCTTTTACGGCTGCCCCGGCGAGGAAGGCGGCTCGGGCAAGACCTTTATGGTCCGCGAGGGGCTGTTCGACGACGTGGATGCAGCGCTCACCTGGCACCCGATGACCTTCACCGGCCTTTTCTCCACCCCGACGCTTGCCAACATTCAGGCCTATTTTCGCTTTCACGGCACGGCCGCGCACGCCGCCAACTCTCCGCATCTGGGGCGCAGTGCGCTGGACGCGGTCGAGCTGATGAACATCGGTGCCAACTATCTGCGTGAGCATGTCCCCGAGCAGGCTCGTCTTCACTACGCCATTACCGACAGCGGCGGGAGTTCACCCAATGTGGTTCAGGACAGCGCCGAGGTGCTCTATCTGGTACGCGCCCCTGCCATGCCGGAGACCGAAGAGATCTACTCCCGCCTGCAGGATGTGGCCCGCGGCGCGGCGCTGATGACCGGCACCAGTGTCGAGGTAACGTTTGACAAGGCCTGCTCCAGCTATCTGCCCAATCGCACACTGGAAGCCCTGATGTTTGAACAGATCCAGACGCTGGGTGCCCCTGCCTTTGACGAGAGTGATCAGCGCTATGCCCGTACCATCGCCGACACCATCACGCCCACCGGCCGACATGCCGACCTTGACGGCATGCGTCGGATGACCGGCCCCGACACCCAGGACCGCATTGAGGCTTTTGAGGGCCAGGTGCTGGCGGATGCGGTACTGGCACCGGGCGATGACCGGGAGATCATGAAGGGCTCTACCGATGTGGGCGATGTCAGCCGCGTCGTGCCAACGGCACAGTGCTATGTCAGCTGCTTTGCCATCGGCACCGCCCTGCACACCTGGCAGGTGGTGGCACAGGGGCGCAGCGCGCTGGGGCACAAGGGCATGCTCAAGGCTGCCGCCATTCTGGGCAGCACGGCCGTTCGGCTGCTGGAAGACCCCGAGTGTGTGAACCGGGCACGCCAGGAACTGCGCGACGCAAGCGAACGCACGCCCTACCTCTGCCCGATCCCTGAAGGCGTGACGCCCTCGCCGCTGGCGTGCTGAGCTGAAGCCGCACGGACAGCCCTTTCCCGGTCGGTTATGATGACGCCATCTCAATATCCTGAGGAGCGTTTCATGACCGACAGGGACCCAATACTGCATGATCAACCCGCCGCCGATGACGACCCGATGATGGTGCGCATCGGCTACGTGCTCTATCTGGTCAGCATTCTGACCGGTATCACAGCGCTGGCCGGACTGGTCATTGCCTATATCTACCGCGGTCGCTCGTCAGGCTGGCTGGCCGCCCACTACACCTTTTTGATACGTACCTTCTGGATCGGGCTGTTCTATATGGCTCTGGCCACGATGCTGTCGTTTCTGGGGGTCGGCGTTTTGCTGTTCCCGCTGATCACGGTCTGGATCATCGTGCGCTGCGCACGGGGCTGGCGCGAGCTTGAGCGCCAGCGCACGCCAACGCCGCTGATGAACTGGGCCTGGTAGATGACTCGACCCTCGCGACCCTGAGCCATAAAAAACGCCCGCAGCAATCGCTGCGGGCGTTTTTTATGGAACGCAGAGCACACGTCTTACCCGGCGGATAGCCCACCGAATTTGCCGTTCTGATAGTCACTGACCGCCTGCTCGATCTCTTCACGCGTATTCATCACGAACGGGCCATGAGACACCATGGGCTCCTTGAGTCGCGGCGAGTGACCAAACAGCAGCGTGGCATCGCCAGAGCCGCGAATCTCGACGTAGTCACCTTCCTGCTCGAACTCGATCAGATGACAGGGGCGAATGGCCTGCTCGGAGATCATGATGTTACCGCGTACCACATAGCAGAAAATCTCGTGATCCTCGGGTACCGGCAGCTGGAGCAGCGACCCCTCCTTGATGGTAATCACCGACATGAAACTGGTCGTCGGCGTTTCGATGGGGCCACGGAAAGTGCTGCCCTGCTGCTCGAAATCGCCAGCGATCAGCGTCATGTGCCCGCGCTCTTCATCAAGATCAACCTGCACCAGGTCATCGGCCTGAAGGCCGGTATAGCGCGGCTCGGTCATCTTGAGCTCGGCCGGCAGATTGATCCAGAGCTGGAGGATCTCCATGCGCCCGCCTTCACGGCGAAAGGCTTCGGGCGAGATTTCCGAGTGCACCAGACCGCGACCGGCCGTCATCCACTGGACGCCACCAGCGTTGATGATGCTGTCATGATCGCCACTGTCGGAATGAGCCAGCGAGCCGTCAAGAATAAACGTCACGGTTTCAAATCCGCGGTGCGGATGCGGCCCGAACGGCAGGCCGGTATTGTTCTTCCCATACACCTGAGGGCCGTGGTGATTGAGAAAGAGATAGGGATCGAGATAATCGATCGAGGCCCCGGGCAACGGGCGATGCGTGATCAGATCGCCGATGTCATCGCGAATGGCGGTATGCAGATGCCGTACTTTTCGAGCGGTCATCGGTGTCTTGTCCTGTATTTGAATGAAACACTGATAGCGTCAAGTGTAAGACACATCCCCCTGTTGTGCCGTGATCCAGTGTGCCGTGCTCTGTTGTGCCATGAACGATCACATCAACACCTGCTCCGGGGTCATGACGGGCCGGTGGTCAACCGACGCAGCCGAAGCCCCGCCAGTAATGCCAGAAGCAGCAGCGCGGCAATGAAGGCACACACCCCATTCCAGCCCCCCATGTCCCAGAAGGTGCCGCCCAGGGTCCCGGCCAGACTCGAGCCCAGATAGTAGCTGAACAGATACAGGGACGAAGCCTGCCCCCGCGCCTGAGTGGCGCGCTGACCCACCCAGCCGCTGGCAATTGAGTGCGCGGCAAAAAAGCCAAAGGTGAAGATCAGCATGCCGATCAGGATCAGTAGCACGGGCGTGGCCAGCGTCAGAGCAAGGCCTGTGAGCATCACGACCACAAAGACCCAGAACACGCGTGGGCGACCCAGTCGGTCAGCCAGCCCGCCCGCCCAGGCAGAGCTGTAGATGCCCGACAGATAGACGATCGACAACAGCCCGATCGTTGTCTGGCTGAAGTGATACGGCGCCTCCAGCAGGCGATAGACGATGTAGTTGAACAGCGTCACGAAGCTGCCCATCAGCAAAAAGGCTTCCAGAAACAGCCACGGCAGACCGGCATCGCGAAAGTGCAGTCGAAAGGCGCCGGCCAGATTGGCCACGCTCAGCTTTCTGGGCTCAAAGTGGCGTGAAGGGGGCAGCATCTTCATGAAGGCCAGCGCGCTGATCAGGGAAATCACGCCCATGGTCGCCAGCGTCACCCGCCAGTTAACGAAATCGACCATCACCCCGCTGATCAATCGCCCGCTCATGCCGCCGATGGCATTGCCACCGATATAAAGCCCCATCGAGACGCCAATAAAGCTCGGATGAATCTCCTCGTTGAGATAGGCCATCGCTACGCCGCAAAGGCCGGCCATCGAAAGCCCCGCCAGCGCCCGCATGACCAGAATCATGCCCCAGTGCTGCATGAACGCTGCACCGATCGTCAGCGCAGAAGCGCTTAACAGCGCCATCGACATCATCTTCTTGCGCCCGAGGGCATCAGAAAGCGGCCCGGTAATCAAAAGGCCTACGGCCAGCATGCCGGTTGAGACCGACAGCACCAGACTGGTGCTGGCCGGATCGATGCCGAAAGCCTCGGACAGGATCGGCAGCATGGGCTGTACGCAGTACAACAGCGCAAAGGTGGAAAAGGCGCCCAGAAACAGCGCCAGCATGGTCGGTCGATATTCGGGTTTACCACGCTCGATGAACGGTATCTCTTCACCGGACGTCTGTACGGCGCTGCTGTCCGGATAATCCGTGCGGGACATGCTCTCCCCCCTGTGACCGCTGGCGCCGGTCGGCGTCAGAGCGTGAATCGTTAAACCCCACATTATAAGACGACTTGGCATTTTTCGTGCGACTGCCCACACGACCGAACATGTCAGGGGCACCTGCTCATGGGTTATCCTGGAGTACTCGACAAACGCCATCGCGGAGACTTCACATGGCTCAAAATTTCGACACGCTGAAAAGCGCCTGCCTCGATCAGTGGCAGGCCTATATCCAGCACCCCTTCGTCGCCGGCATTAGCGAGGCCACACTGCCGGTCGAAGCCTTTAGTTACTACCTGAAGCAGGACTATCTGTTTCTGATCCACTTCGCCCGTGCCTGGGGGCTGGCGGTCTATAAAAGCCGCGACATGACGGAGCTTCGTCACTCTCTGGACAACCTCAAAACCATTGTCGATACCGAGATGGGCCTGCATGTGGACTACTGCCGGGCATGGGGCATCGATCAAGAGCAGCTTCAGAATCTACCCGAAGCGCAGGAAACGCTGGCCTACACGCGCTTTGTGCTGGACTGCGGCCATCGAGGCGAGCTGCTGGACCTGCACGTGGCGCTGGCGCCGTGTTTGATCGGCTACGCCGAGATTGCTGACTGGATCGGTGCGCGCCCGCAGACCGTGACGATCGACAACCCCTATCAGGCGTGGATCGACATGTATCGCGACGAGGACTATCAAGAGGCCGCACGTCGGGAACGCCGCTGGCTGGACGAACGCCTTGCCGAGGTCTCCCCGGGCCGTTTTGCCCAGCTGATCACGACCTTTCGTGACGCGACCCGTCTTGAAACCGCTTTCTGGCAGATGGGACTCAATGTGGCATCCTGAACCGGCGGCAAACGCTGATGGATGAGACTTGACCGGGCACCGCTGCCCGGCCCAGACTGACCCGGCAATGGCCAGCCCATTGCTGCTTGACGGGGTGCCGGTGGAACCGGCTGAGATCACCTTGTATTGCCTGGCGATACCACGGTGGATCCCGATGAACCTGATCCGGCTAATACCGGCGTAGGGATTCAAGCGAAGGGTCCGCGCCCTTGTTCCGGCGCCCTGCAACACCTCCCCTTCCTGCCTACGCTGTGCGCCGCCTGACTGATGTCACGCTATGGAGCACAACATGACTGAACGCACTGCCTCAACCTCGGCCTCTTCACCGCATCGCACCAAACATCGCGCCAGCTTTCTGGCCGACAGTGCCCGCGTCGACAGCGCCTCCGTATCGCCACTGCCCGCCTCGCGCAAGGTCTTCGTTGAAGGCTCGCGTCCGGACATTCGCGTGCCGATGCGCGAGATTACCCTCTCGCCCACCACCACCCGTGATGGCATCGAAGACAACCCGCCACTACTGGTCTATGACACCTCCGGCCCCTACACCGACCCGGCAGCCGATATCGATATCCGCCGTGGCCTCACCGATCTGCGTCGCGCCTGGATCGACGAGCGCGACGATACCGAGTGGCTCGACGGCCCCACCTCCGAATACGGCCGCCGCCACGCCAACGACCCGCAGCTGGCAACCCTGCGCTTCGATTTGAAACGCACCCCGCGGCGCGCGAAAGCAGGTCGCAACGTCACCCAGATGCACTACGCCCGCCAGGGCATCGTCACGCCGGAAATGGAATTTATCGCCCTGCGCGAGAATCAGCGCCGTCAGCAGCTGGGCAGTGCCGAGGTCGAACGCATTCTGGGCCATCAGCACCCGGGCGAGAGCTTCGGCGCCCGCATGCCGGAAGAAATTACCCCCGAGTTTGTGCGCGAAGAAGTCGCCCGCGGGCGGGCGATCATCCCCAGTAACATCAACCACCCCGAAAGCGAGCCGATGATCATCGGGCGCAACTTTCTGGTGAAGATCAACGGCAATCTGGGCAACTCGGCGGTGACCTCCTCGATCGAGGAAGAGGTCGACAAGATGACCTGGGGGATTCGCTGGGGCGCCGATACCATCATGGATCTCTCCACCGGCCAGAACATTCACGAGACCCGCGAGTGGATCATTCGCAATTCACCGGTCCCGATCGGCACGGTGCCGCTGTATCAGGCGCTTGAAAAGGTCAATGGTGTGGCTGAAAACCTCACCTGGGAGATCTTTCGCGACACACTCATCGAGCAGGCCGAACAGGGGGTGGACTACTTCACCATCCATGCCGGCGTCAGGTTGCACCATGTGCCGATGACCGCCGAACGCACTACCGGCATTGTCTCGCGCGGCGGCTCGATCATGGCCAAGTGGTGTCTGGCCCATCACGAAGAGAGCTTTCTCTACACCCGCTTTGAAGAGATCTGCGAGATCATGACGGCCTATGACGTCGCCTTCTCGCTGGGGGACGGCCTGCGCCCGGGTTCGATTGCCGATGCCAATGACGCCGCCCAGTTCGCCGAGCTGGAAACCCTGGGTGAGCTGACGCAAATCGCCTGGCGCCACGACGTGCAGGTGATGATCGAGGGGCCGGGCCATGTGCCGATGCATCTGATCAAGGAAAACATGGACCGGCAGCTGGAATGCTGTGATGAGGCGCCCTTCTACACCCTGGGGCCACTGACCACCGACATCGCCCCGGGCTATGACCACATCACCTCCGGCATTGGCGCGGCGATGATCGGCTGGTACGGCTGCGCGATGCTCTGCTATGTCACGCCCAAGGAGCATCTGGGCCTGCCCAACCGCGATGACGTCAAGACCGGCATCATCACCTACAAGATCGCCGCTCACGCCGCGGATCTCGCCAAGGGTCACCCCGCCTCGCAGCGCCGCGACAATGCGCTTTCAAAAGCGCGCTTTGAATTTCGCTGGGAGGATCAGTTCAATCTGGGCTTGGACCCGGACACCGCACGCGAATACCACGACGAAACCCTGCCCAAGGACTCGGCCAAGGTGGCGCACTTTTGCTCCATGTGCGGCCCGAAGTTCTGCTCGATGAAGATCAGCCAGGAAGTGCGTGACCGTTTTTACCACGGTACAAAGGACAGCGGCGCTGAAGAGGATGAAGAGACCCGGCGCCGCGGCATGGCCGAGCAGGCGGAGAAATTTCGCGACAGCGGCAGCGAACTCTACAAGGAAGTTTGACCCGTAAACGCCAAAGGCCCCGGCACGCCAGGGCCTTTCATTTCCCATGGTGTCGCGCTTCATGCGGTCTGAATAAAAGAGCCGCGATCGACCAATGTCTACCTTCTCGGCACGCACCCGGCATTGAGTCAAATATCAGACATTATTATATTTACATCTGATATTTGGAGACGCCTGTGGCCGACATACTTCCCTTGCCCTACGCAGCGGCCAATGCCGATGTCAGCACGCTGGCCGAGGTGCTGGCCCATACCATTCTGTCGGGTCAGTGGGCCTGCGGCGATATTGTTCCCCGCGAGCTGGATCTTTGTCAGCACTTTGCCGCCAGTCGCAATCGGGTACGCAATGCATTGGCCACCCTGAGTGCCTGCGGTCTCATTGAGCGCACTGCCGGGCGTGGGACCGTGGTACGTGACATTTCGGAATGGCATCTGCTCGACCCTAACATGAGTGTCTGGCTTTCGGGGCTGGATACCCCGCATCCTCAGCTGGTCAATGAGGTGTTTGCCTTTCGTCTGGCAGCTGAACCCTACGTCAGCGAGCTGGCAGCGCGCTCGGCAACGGCGCGCGATCTGGCGCAGATCGAAAGCGCCTTCAACGGCATGTGCGATACCGCCCACGACCCCGATCAGCGCAGCGCCCATATTGATTACGACATTGCCTTTCACGACGCCATCTATTGTGCCAGTCACAATCTGGTCTGGCGCCAGATGGGCATTTTGCTGCGTCCCTCGATCGTCGCCCTGATTCAACGCTCTCACCACCGGGTCGATCGGCTCGACGACAGCCTGGAGCGCCATCGCCGGGTTCTGGAAGCCATTCGCATGCGCCAGCCCGATACGGCCCGCAAGGCCACCGAACATGTGCTGGCGCGCACGGCCTCTGATCTTGAACTGTCCGCCCGGCCGCCTGCGCTGCGTCCCGGCGCCCCATAACATCCTGACCGGTATCACGTGATCTGCCCGACCGCGAACTGCTGCGCTCACAACCATCCCGGCGTCTTTCATGCGCATCATGCTAGCGCCTGATGCGCCAGCCCTGTCACTACTATCCACAGCCCATATCCCCAGGAGCCCATCATGCAGTTAGGCGTCTGTTACTACCCCGAACACTGGCCACCACAGCGCTGGGCCGACGATGCACGCGCCATGGTCGAGGCCGGCATCAGCGTGGTACGCATCGGTGAATTTGCCTGGAGCCGACTGGAGCCACGCTCGGGCGAGCTGCAGTTTGGATGGCTGGACAAGGCCGTGGCCACGCTGGCCGAGGCCGGTCTTTCCATCGTCATGGGCACGCCCACCGCAACGCCGCCCAAGTGGCTGGTCGATACCCACCCGGAGATTCTCGCCGTGGATGAGCATGGCCGGCCGCGGGGCTTCGGGTCACGCCGCCACTACTGCTTTGCCTCACCGGTCTATCGCACCCAGAGCGAGCGCATTGTTCGGCTGATGGCCGAGCGCTACGCGAACCATCCGGCCATCATCGCCTGGCAGACCGACAACGAATACGGCTGTCATGACACCATCCTCAGCTACTCGCCGGCCGCACGCGAAGGCTTCGGCCACTGGCTCGAGAAGCGCTATGGGGATGTCGAAACCCTCAATCATGCTTGGGGCAGCGTGTTCTGGAGCATGGAAGTCACCGGATTTGATGAGGTCGAGGCGCCGGTCGGTACCGTGACCGAACCCCACCCGGCCATCGTGCTCGATTATCGCCGTTACTGTTCGGATCTGGTGGTGACCTATAACCGCCTGCAGGTCGATACCCTGCGAGGTGCCGGCGTGTCGGTGGATATCGTCCACAACTTCATGGGGCTTTTCACCGAGTTTGACCACTTCGATGTCGCGCGCGATCTCGATATCGCCAGCTGGGACAGCTATCCATTGGGCTTTCTGGAGCGCGGCGCGCACGATGAGGCCACCCGGGATTACTATCGCCAGCAGGGCCATCCGGATTTCGCCGGATTTCACCACGACCTTTACCGCGCCATGTGTCAGGGGCGCTGGTGGGTCATGGAGCAACAGCCAGGGCCGGTCAACTGGGCCATCAGCAATGCCGCGCCCCTGCCCGGCATGGTCCGCCTCTGGAGCCATGAAGCTTTCGCCCATGGCGCCGAGGTGGTGTCCTATTTCCGCTGGCGTCAGGCCCCCTTCGCCCAGGAGCAGATGCACGCGGGCCTTTTGCGCCCCGACGGCAGTCAGTCCCGTGCTTGGCAGGAGTTGCTGGCGCTGCGTGATGAACTCCCCGGGCTGGCGCAGCAGGACATCACCACAACCCAAGCATCGGTGGCGTTGATGTTCGACTATAGCGCCGTTTGGGCCTGCCAGATTCAGCCCCACGCCGCCGACTTTGATGCCCTTGAGCTGCATCTGAGCTGGTATAGCGCCCTGCGCCGGCTGGGTCTGGATGTCGATATTGTCCCGCCGACGGCCGCGCTTGATGGCTATGCCATGGTCGTCCTGCCGTGTCAGGTCATCGCCGATGAAGCCCTGGCCCAAAGACTGGATACTGCCCGCGCCTCCGGGTCGCGGCTGATCATCGGGGCACGCTCCGGCTCGCGCACGCCTGATTTTCAAATGCCAGCCAACCTGGCACCCGGCCCGCTAACCCCACTGGCCGGCGTGACGGTCGATCAGGTTGATGGCCTGCGCCCTGGCGCCCGGCCACGCCTGACGCTGCCCGGCAGTCCGCAGGGTCATGCCCTGCGATGGCGTGAGCAGCTGGATGAGAAGCGCCTGAAGGCGCGTGTAGTCCATCGCTTCGAGGATGGTATGCCGGCGGTGACCGACCACCAGGGCGTGACCTACCTCACCGCCTGGCTGGATGAAGACAGCATGATGGCGATTTTCGCCGAGGCAAGTCGCGCCATCGATATGGCCACCACCGTATTGCCCGAAGGGGTCAGGCTGCGCCGTCGCGGCACGCTCTGCTTTGCCTTCAACTACGCGCCCGAGCCCCGCCATCTGCCGGATCATCTGATTCCTGAATCCGGCTACCTGGTCGGCGACGCGACGCTTCCTCCCGCCGGCGTCAGTATCTGGTCGATAGCGCACTGATCCTGACAGCCGGATAACGACACTGCCCCCGCTCGGATAACCGACGCGGGGGCAGTGCTTTTAGGGGCAGGCTTTTATAGACAGTACGTTTGCGGACAGTGGGTCAGCGCCTGCGATCCCTCCACAGGCGCCTGGCGAGAAGACTAGATAAAGGCCAGGTAGATGGCGACCACCAGCACCAGCAGCGCAATGCTGGCCGGCCATGCCTTGCTCCAGGGCGTCATGTCGATCGCGCCGGCGTCCTGCTGCACCCAAGGCTCGGCGCGCGGCCTCATTTTGCCGATCGCCAGCATCATCAGCACCAGCAGCACCATGACAATCGCGATGAAGTGGAAATTGGAGACAATGTCGACCACACCGGTCAGCGGCGGCACGAAATAGAAGGCAGCGATGATCACACAGCCCAGCACCAGCGCCAGATTGGCGGCCATGGCCGGTACGCGACGGGTCAGAAAGCCGACCACAATGACCGACAGGAGAGGCACGTAATACAGCGAATTGACCTTCTGAACGTAGACAAACAGGCTCTCCTGACTGGCCATCAGCGGTGCAATGCTCATGGCCGCAATGGCCATCAGCCAGCCTGACCATTTTGAAGCGCGCACGACCTGGGCATCGGTGGCATCGGGCTTCAATCGTGCCTTGTAGACATCCAGACTAAACAGCGTGGCCGTAGAGTTCAGCGCCGAATTGAACGACGACAGAATGGCGCCCACCATGGCGGCGGCAAAAAAGCCGGTTAGCGGTGCCGGCAACACGTCATGCACCAGCTGGCCATAGGCGGCATCGGCCTTGACGCCCTGGCCGGTATACATGTGAAAGGCGATGATGCCCGGCAGCACAAGATAAAGCGGCCCGAGCAGCTTGAGCAGACCGGTCAAAAGCACGCCCTTTTGCCCTTCGGCCAGCGTTTTGGCGGCAAAGGTCCGCTGAATGATCTGCTGGTTGGTGCACCAATAGAACATGTTCAACAGCAGCACACCGGTAAAGAGGGTGGAGAAAGGCACCGACTGCTCCTCGGTGCCCCAGGAGCGCATTTTTTCCGGATGGCTGGTCTTGAGGGTTTCCCATCCCGCCAGAATGCCATGGCCGTCACTGATCGCATTGAGGCCGAAATAAACGATCATCAGCCCACCGATCAAAAGCCCTACACCGTTGATGGTGTCGGAAATCGCAATCGAGCGCAGCCCGCCAAACAGGGCATAGATGGCCCCGCCAACCCCTACCGCCACGATGGTCAGGACCAGCAGTACCGCGTTGGATTCGATGCCGGTCAGCGTCTGCAGATCCAAAAGCCCCATCAGTCCCAGTGCACCGGAGTAAAGAATGCTGGGCAGCAAGATGGCGGCGTAGGCGACCATAAAAATGATGTTGGCCAATAGCTGGGTCGTGCGATCAAAGCGCAGCGCCAGAAGCTCCGGCACGGTCGTCACGCCGCTTTTGAGAAAGCGCGGCAGAAAGAACATGGCCATGGTAACCAGGGTCACTACTGCCACTATTTCCCAGGCCATGACCGATAGCCCATCGGTAAAGGCGGCGCCATTGAGCCCGACCATCTGCTCGGTCGACAGATTGGTCATCAACAAGGAGCCGGCAATGATCGGAAAGGTCAGACTGCGCCCGGCCAGAAAATAGCTGCTGGAATGGCGATGATCATCGTGGCGTGTCATGCGCCAGGTGATCAAGGCGACCAGCGCGGTAAAGAAGAAAAATGACACCAGAGTCAGCGCATTCATGACATTGCCTTTTCAGGGACGCAGAAAGGGATTGCTACGTGGAATCGCCAAGTCTATCGTCGCCAAAAAAGCACACCATTCGCCATTTGTCGTACTTATCGATATTAAATGTCTGACAATTCAGGACATTTCATGGAAATGCCCTTTCCCTTGCACGTCATGCACATAAGACAGCTTTTGCAGTGTTCAAGCCCTGTGAGAAAAGCGCCCTTGATGGGTGCGCCAGGCAGAGCGCCTTTTTAAAACGCAAAAGGCCCCGGCAAGCCGGGGCCTTTCATGACGTCCAAAACGTGCTATGCCGGGGCGGTCTGCGGCTCGAAACGCTTTTGCAGATAGGCCTTGATGGCGTCGGACTCATACATCCACTCGGTCTGGCCATCTTCGCCTTCAATGGCAAGACACGGCACCTTGACGCGTCCGCCACCGGCCTTCAGTGCCTGTCGAGCGGCATCATCGTGCTGGGTATCGCGCAGGGCGATCGGCAGCGCCAGGCGATGCATTTCATGACGCACCTTCACGCAGAAGGGGCAGGTACGAAACTGATACAGCGTCAAACTCTGGCAGGCACGATCTACCTCGGTCTGCGCCTGGGGGGCACGCGTGATCGGTTCAGGACGACCGAAACGGTCGCGGGCGATCATGACAGGCGCCAGCACCAGCCGCACGGTTTTGAAAAAGTAGCGCATGACGATTTTCATGATGACACCGTAGGGAAGTAAAACGAAAGGATCGCGCCCATGGTATCAGCCCCGGGCGCCGCGGTTGACCCCAGGGCATTACTGGATCATCTTCAAAAGCGTCCAGGGGGCCTCACAGGCATACTTCTGTTCGCGCTCAACATCATGATCCCCCAGCGCCAGCTCCCGGTCATTGTCGTAGGCAACAAACAGACGCTCGTGATCCAGCACGGCCAGCCCCTCAGCCTTGTGGGTGAATACCAGCGGACCTCCCGTGTCGTTTTCCACCAGCGCCGGCGCCCTGCCTCGGGCGAAATCCGCCATGTCGATCACCCAGAGATAGCCGCCGATGCTGTCGATGCCGCCCTGCTCGTTTTCAAAGCTGGTCATCAGATAAAGCCGGTGGTTATACGGGTCATACTCAAGGCTCGACAGGCCACAGAGGTGCTCAACGGCCTTGAATTGACCGGGATCAAAGGTGTAGTGCTCGCGCAGCTCGTCGATGAATGTCAGCTGGCCCTGCTCGTTGATCCGATAGTGGGCGCCGACCACCCGGCAGACATAGTTGAAATCATCATAATGCTGACCCTGTTCACGGATACCAAACAACAGCAGACAATCGCCTTCATCAGCCGGGATGGCCGCCAGCCCTTCGATCTTGTAATAGGGCATGCCGATGGCAGCCGTCAGGCGCTGGCGCAGTTCCAGCGAGCCCTCGACGCCATCACGCGGGTCCGGGTCCACCACCTGTACACGGTCAGGGTCTCCAAGCGGCCAGATCAGCAGGTGATTATAGTCATTGAGGGAGTGATCTTCGGGGTGAATGCGATCAAAGCCGGTGGTGGCCAGCACATGGCGGCCATCCACGGTGAGCGCGAAGTCCTCGTACTTGATCGCCTGACGAATCAGGGGCTGGGTGTAATAGGTCAGCGTCTCTTCCTGTGGATGCCCCTGATCGTCGAGATCAACAGCAAAGATCGAGGAGCGCTCAATCCCGGGAATCGGCTTGTCACTGCCCAGAATCAGACGCTCGCCGTCATACACCACGGCAGAGACTTCGGCATGCACCAGCGCCTGGCGCTCATCGGCGAGCCCGGCCGGAAAGCAATGCAGTGTATTGTGATATAACAGACGTGCCTGCATGGTAGGACCCTCTGCAAAAGTGGTTCGATCACCATTGTCTGACGTCGGCATCCAGTGAATACAACCCTTCGCCCCGTCATCTGCCGCCCGAGCCGGGATCTGAAGGTCAGAGCCACCCGGCCATGACGCCCCACCCCGGAGATTCGTGCTTGGAAGTTCTCGCCATTACCGCCCCCATCTTCATGCTGATTGCGCTGGGCTATCTTGCTGTCATGGGCGGCGTGGTCACCCGCGATCACGTGCAGGGCGTGGGGCGTTTTGTGGTCACGCTTGCCCTGCCTGCGCTTATCATACGCGCGCTGAGCCAGCAGGCGCTGACGGATGTCTTCAACGCGCACTATCTGCTGGCCTATGGGCTGGGGTCGCTTTGCATTTTGCTATTGGGGCTTGGACTGACGCGGCTGCAGGGCCAGCGGCTCGACCACGGCGCCATCATGGCCATGGGCATGGGTACGGCCAACAGCGGCTTTATCGGCTATCCGATTGCGGTCATGGTCATCGGCCCCACCGCCGGGGTGGCACTGGCGCTGTGCATGCTGGTCGAGAACATGCTGATGATTCCACTGAGTCTGGCGCTTGCCGAGGCGGGCCGACAGCAGGGTGTGTCGGTGTTTCGCATGCTGGGCACCACGCTACAACAGCTGATCCGCAATCCGATCATCATTGCCATCGTCACCGGCGCCACGATCTCGCTGACCGGCATCGACGTGCCAGCACCGCTTTACAAGGCGCTGGACATGCTGGCCAATGCCTCGGCACCGGCCGCCCTGTTCGTGATTGGCGGAACGCTTTACGGCCTCAGGGTACGAGGCATGTATCGTGATGTGGCCCAGATTACGCTGGCCAAGCTGGTGATTCATCCGCTGCTGGTACTGCTGGGTTTTCAGATATTTCCCATCGACAATACCGAGCTGATGATCGGGGCACTGCTGATTGCCAGTGCCCCCATGCTGAGCGTCTACCCCATCTTCGGCACGCGCTTTTCAATGGATGGACTCTGCGCGGCGGCGCTGCTGGCCGCCACGGTGGGTGCCTTTTTCACCATCAGTACCGCGATCTGGCTCATTCACCAGACCGGATGGTGATCAGCACTCGGCAAGCGCTTTCAACAGCGTGTCACGGCGGGTCTCGTCCATGAAAGCGGCTTCAATGGCGTTGCGAGCCAGCACACGAAAGGCGTCTTCATCCCAGCCAAAGGCCTCATGGCAGGCCACGAAGTTGTTAAGCATGCCGCCGCCAAAATAGGCCGGATCATCAGAGTTGAGCGTTACACACAGGCCATGATCAAGCAGACCGGGCAGCGTGTGGTCTTCCAGACGCTCAAAGACCTTTAGATAGACATTGGAGAGCGGACAGACCGTCAGCGGAATCTGTTCGTTGGCAAGTCGGGCCACCAGCGCCTCGTCTTCCAGACAGCGCACGCCATGATCAATACGGCAAACATCCAGTGCATCCAGCGCCCCGCTGATATAGGTCGCCGGGCCTTCTTCGCCGGCATGGGCAATCCGTGCAATCCCCAGCGTGCGGGCGCGCTCGAATACAGCGGTAAACTTCTCCGGCGGGTTGCCAAGCTCGGCGCTGTCCAGCCCGATCGCGTCAATCTGGCCATACCAGGGGGCGGCCTGCTCGAGCACGTCCAGTGCTTCCTCGGCGCTGCGATCGCGCAGAAAGCTCATGATCAGGGCCGTTGACATGCCAAAGCGCCGGGTCGCCTCTTCACGCGCCTGGCCCAGACCTGCAAACAGGGTGCGCATGGCCACGCCGCGCGACAGGTGAGGCTGCGGATCGAACGACAGCTCGATGTGAACCACACCGTCTTCATGGGCGCGTTCGAAATAGGCCATCGCCAGATCAAAGAAATCCTGCTCGGTATGCAGGACGTTCATGCCCTGATAGTAGAGGTCGAGAAAGGATTGCAGATTGGTGAAGTTATAGGCCGCACGGACCTCTTCAATGGAGCCATAGGGGAGCGCAACATCGTTTCTGGCGGCCAGCTCGAACATGAGCTCGGGTTCCAGCGTGCCCTCGATGTGCAGGTGCAGTTCCGCCTTGGGCAGCGTTTGTAGCCAGTCTTTCATGAGCACTTCCTCACAGTCCTGCAGTCCATCAGCACCAGAGTGCCAAATGGTTCATCAAATAATACGACCGGAGTCGCTTCACAGCCGTCAGGATAAACCAGCCGGCTCGTAGTGTCGCGCACACGGCCTGATCAGGGGGATGACCCCACAAAAAAGGGGCTGCCATGGCAGGCAGCCCCCGGGTATTGCCGAACGGCATACGGGACGTAATCAGCTGCGGCTGGTCACTTCCAGCAGATGGTAGCCGAACTGGGTCTTGACCGGACCGTGCACCTTGTTGAGGTCACCGGTGAAAACGACCTCGTCGAATTCACGGACCATCTGACCACGACCGAAGGTGCCCAGATCGCCACCCTGCTTGCCGCTGGGGCACTTCGAGTGCTCGCGGGCAACATCGGCAAAGTCCTTGCCCTGCTCGATTTCGGTTTTGAGTGCTTCGCACTCGGATTCACTGTTGACCAGAATATGTCGTGCACTTGCCTGGGCCATGAAAAAGCCTCCTGCAGTTAAAACCCTGATTGTACGACGCCCCCGAGGCCAGCCATAGCGCTGCAGGGCTTCAAATACAAAAAATGACCGTTCAACGGAAAGAGCCGCTCAATGAGCGGCTCTTTCATTAACTCTTCACATCAAAAGCATTACTTTTTGATGGCGTCCTTGGCATTACCCTTGGCACTTTCAGCGTGCCCCTTGGACTGTTGGGCCTTGCCCTCGGCTTCGGTTCCGGGCTTGTCGGTCGCCTTGCCTACAGCTTCCTTGACCTTGCCCTTGACCTTGTCCATTGCGCCTTCAGTCTTGTCGGACTTGGAATTTGTCATGACAATTACCTCCATGTAGAAAATGTGATACCAGACCCTCTGGGCGGTATCTGCGTATCCGGGATACGCCTGTCTCAGTGTAGTCGGTTATGCCGCATTGCCAATGTCATCGCTGGATCAGCACAATCGCTGTATCAGTACCAAAGACACTGCCAGAAAAAGCATGGTGAACGCCGATCAATCCTTGCTGCTGTCGGAATTCGCCTTACGCTCACCCTTGGCCAGATCCTTTTCACCCTTCTCGATCTGATCCTTGTCGCCGGCCGCCTTGCCGGTCTCCTTCTGGATCTTGCCGCCAAGCTTGTCGATCATTCCTTCAGCCTTGCCACCTTTCGACTCTGACATGCCAACCTCCTGTTCTGCATGATGGCTCCGACAGGTCCTGCTGTTGCACTGCACATGTGTCGGTGCCTTTTAACAGCATAGACCGTACACATCGGTCGTCAGCCATGATTTTGTGAACGATTGTGACGAATCGGGCCCAGCCCTTCAGGCCGCGTTAATGGCGCTTGATCAGGCGAACTGCTGGCGCAGCCAAGCCACGATATCGCTGGACTCGTACATCCAGTGCGCTTCACCCGTGGCCTGAGTGATGCGCAGACACGGCACCATGGTGCGGCCACCCCCCTCGATCAGCTCTTCGCGAGCCGCGGGATCCTCGCGCGTGTTGCGAAGTTCGATATTGAGCGACAGCCGCTCGATTTCATGCAGCACGCGACGGCAAAAGGGGCAGCTCTCATATTCGTAGAGGGCCAGAGACCGGCACTGCTGATCCACTTCCGCCTGTTCTTCCGGCGTACGGACCATCTCATCGGTATTGTTCTGCATCGATGTCTCCTTACATGCGTTTCTGTTTAAAGCGTATGGCCTTCAGGGTCAGGGCGTGGATTCCTCGATATCCACGATGCCCGAACGGCTCATGTTGATTTTCCAGCGCTGCAGGGTCGTTTTCTGGGAGCCGCGAATGCCGCGTGCCACCAGATTGATCTGATAGCGTCGCTCAACCACCTCGCGACTCACCTCGCCATCCAGCAGCTGATAGACATGATGATGGCTGTCCTCGAGCAGATTCGCGATCATGGAAAGATCGAGCATCATGATCTCGCGGGTTTCTTCATAGCCGCTGAGAAATCGCGTCGGCAGCATTTTCGAACGGCTTCGATACTGCAGGATGACCTCTTCACGCTGTGTCACTCCGCCACCGCGGGTGGCACGGATGTCATCATCAAGTCGCTTGAAGCGGACATAGTCGAGCCATTCACGCTGCTGGCCGACCATCTCGTTGCTGTGTACATCAAAGTACTGACGCATCCACTTGGCTCTGCCCCGTCGCAGCCAGCGCCACAGCGTATTGCGCAGATCCTCCTTGAAGACCTCACGCATGGCGTATAAAAGCGCCAGTATCAGCACAAAGCGCAAGGTCAGATCCCCGACCAGATTGCGCGCTTCAAGCACCAGCACCGAGATCACCAGCATCACCACACCGGTGGCCAGCGCCTTGACGCCGCGCTCCTCCCAGGCGCCCAGCTCGCGCGTTCGCTGCTTGAGGGTGACCGGATACTCGATCAAACGCCGCAGCAGTCGCATCTTGTTGGAAATGCGCGACGGGCTCTGGGCGGCACGGCTTGAATTGTACTGATGCTCATCGCGATAGCGGTTTTCGAACTGACAGATCTCCAGCAACGCAGCGCGCGCCAGTGTCTGCGAGTCATCACCTTCGGGCAGGTCGGCAATCAGCTTCAAGAGCCGCTGCTCGGTGATCCAGGACAGATAGTTATCGATATTGATGAAGTACTTGAGCTGACTGTCATCACCGGGCCGGTTGCGCCGCATGCGCTTGGGCACGTTACGCGCCAGCTCGACAATTTCTTCAAGCGTATCCACGTTTACCCGATCAGGATCGCCTTCCAGAGGCGCAATCAGGCGTTCAAGCGCGACCACATATTGATAGGCATAGAGACTCAGGCTCAGGCGATAACGTTCGGGCGACTGCCGATCCCGACGCGCCAGACGACTATGCGCCAGCGGTAAATGACGCTGGTTGCTGTAGTAGGTACGCTTTAAATGAATGGCGTTGTGATAAAAGCTGCCTTCGGAGACAACATTACGATGAAGATCAATCTCTGCAGGCACGAACAGATAAAGATCCAGGCCGTGCTCGGTGGCTTCCCGAAGCACTCGCGAGATCTTGATGTTGAAACCTTCCCTGCGCTCTACACTGACCAAGAACGTAACCCTTCAAGCATGACGTGGCAAAGGCGCTATGGCCTGTAACGCATGAACACTCACACGTCGTGACCTGGTTCGAATCTCAATGATGGCATTATTGCCGCTACACTGGGAGACGCCCTACAGGGTATTTCATTTACACGCCAGGCACCCGAATGCATGACGCACCTGCCTGAATCGTTCAACCGGGGTAATCAAACCATGCAGGACACCACCGACAAGCATCATGGCAGGGACAGGGGGCGAAACACCACGTCGCCGTTAGCCATGCCGGGACGGGGCTGGAAGGACACGTTGTTGCGCGTCAAACGTCAGGTGGAAGCCAATCACGCCACGCTGATTGCGGCCAGTATCGCCTTTTATGCCTTTCTGGGGATCTTCCCGGCCATTGCTGCCTTCATTTCGATCTGGGGTCTGGCCTTTGATCCGCAACAGGTGCAGGGTCAGATCGAAATGCTCAGCAGCGTGCTGCCCGAAGACGCCGCCAGCATCATTCGCCAGCAGGCGCTGTCGGTCAATAACAGTGCCGGCACCGGCATGAGCATCACGGCCGTGGCAGGTCTTGTCTTTACGGTCTACAGCGCCTCCAAGGGGATGAAAGGCTTGATGGCCGGGCTCAATATCATCTACGGGGAAAAGGAAGAGCGTGGCCTGATCAAGCTCACCCTGATGACCTGGGTACTGACCGGCGCCATGATGCTGATGACCATCCTGACGCTGGGCACCATTGCCGTGCTGCCTCCGCTGATTGCCTGGCTGCCGTTTGGTGAAACCCTGACCACGCTGTTGACCTATATTCGCTGGCCCATTCTGCTGATGCTGGTGATCAGTGCCATCACTGTCCTTTATCGCTATGGGCCCGACCGTGCGCCGTCGCGCGTGCGCTGGGTCAGTGTCGGTTCCGTGACGGCTACCCTCCTCTGGGCGCTGGGCTCGATCGGCTTTTCGATCTATGTACGTAACTTCAGCAACTACAATCAGACCTACGGCACCATTGGCGCGGTCATGGTGCTGCTGCTGTGGTTCTGGCTGTCAGCCTTTATCGTATTGCTGGGCGCTGCACTCAACTGTGAGCTGGAGCGCCAGACCCGTGAGGACACGACCACCGGCAAGCCGCGCCCGATGGGCAAACGCGGTGCCTGGGCGGCCGATACCGTTGCCAGGGATGCCCACGACATCGGTGAGAACGCCTTCACGGATGCCAGCAGCGTGCCTACCGGCGAGGATCGCCACCGCGAGAGTTGAGCAACCTGATACTCAAACGCCGTGGTCAACCGACAGACGAGTCGACCCACGGCGTCCGATCCATCATGAAGCAACAGGGAGCGTTGTCATGAGTGAGCACTACCGCCAGCGTCAGCGCGTGAAATGGAAATGGGGAGAGCACTGGGCAGAAGGCAAGGTAACCCGCAAATATACCGACAGGGTGACCCGGCGCATCAAGGGCAGCGATGTCACCCGCAATGCCAGTGAAGAAGAACCGGCCTATATGATCAAACAGGATGACGGCGACCGGGTGCTCAAGCTTCACAAGGAGCTGCGCAAGGCCTGAGCCGTCATGTGAAGGTGAATATTTTTTGCGTGTCAGGGAGGACACCATGAGTGATGACCACGAAAAGATCTATCAGGACTTCAGGGACAGCGTCAACATGGCGCCGAAAGAGCTTGAAGAGTGGCTTGAAAGTGACGAGTCAAAATCAGTCGGCGACAGCGATGATGGCGAATCTACCGGGCACAAATCGGGCCGGCGCATTGTCGAGATCAAAAGAAAGCGCAAGGCAGAGCTGGATGACAACGACTACAACCACATGAAAAAGGTTAACCAGTACGTGGCACGCCATCTCAAGCAGCCGCCCCAGAAAGAGGACAAGAAGACCTCGCGCTGGCGCTACTCCCTGATGAACTGGGGACACGACCCGCTCAAGTCATCGTAAACCCTGGCTGAAACTGAAAACATTAGCGTTGATCAGGCAGTCCCGCTTCTCGACTGCCAGGATTTTCCAGACACAGGATACAAGGATGCCCCCTATGTTTTATCGCTCTATTCTCGCCGGCGCCGTCATGATGAGTGCCGCTACACTCGCCCAGGCCAGCCAGCCGGCGACCGACGGTCTCTACTCTGCCGACAAGCTCATGGATGCGCATGTCCATCTTCAAAATGAAGATAAAGACATCGGAGAAGTGGAGGATCTGCTGTTTGGCGATGACATGACCCTTCAGGCCATCGTGATTGAAACCGACGACGACAGTTTTGGTACGCAGGATCAGGGGTATGTCATTCAGCGCGGTGACTTCACGGTTGAAACCAGCGCCAATACTGACCTTGATGAGCTGGAATACAACGTCACCGTCAATCTTGATCGCGATGCGCTCAAAAAGCAGGACACCTGGAGCAATGACTGGTGGCAGAATGCCCGCCAGCAGGCCTCGCAGACATGGCAAAAGACCAGCGACGCTGCCAGCAGCGCCTGGAAGGATACGCGCCAGGCCACATCCAGCCTGCTGCAGCGTGCCGGTGAAGCGCTGGAAAACTAGGCTCAGCCAAAATCAGGCGCAGCGGCTAGCCGTCAAGACTGCGCGCCGGGTCGCCTGAAACACCCGGACAATGCCCGTCATGGTGCTCGCACCAGACGGGCATATTATTGCCCCGATCAGGCGTCAGGGTGTCTCCACCCATCAGAATCAGCAGAGAAAGCAGTATCACCAGAATAAAAACGGCGATATCACCGAGGGGATAGTGGCGATAATGATGCATGGCGACCTCCCGTCCTGTTAGCCGGGAACAGCCACCCTCAAGGAGTCATGCAGGGCGGCAGCCCTTTATATAAGACTTCTTATATATTAAAGAAGTTTTAAAAGGCTGCCGCGATACACGTTTCGTCGCACATGGCGTAGCAGGGCTACGCCCTGTGCCCCACTCCCGGATTACGTCAGTGCTGCCTTGCCCGGCTTTAGCATCACGGCACCCAGCGGCGGCAGATGCAGCGACAGCGTAAATGGATGGCCATGGCTTTCACGCGCTTCACTGTCACGCCCGCCATCGTTGCCGGCGCCGGTACCGCCGTACGTTTGCGCATTGCTGTTGAAGCACTCCTGCCAGTAGCCTGCCGCAGGCACGCCGACGCCGTAATTTGACAGCGTCTGCGGGGTGAGATTGATCACCACCAGCACCGGCTCGCCATCGCGACTCCAGCGCAGCCACGCCAGAACGCTGTTCTGGGCATCATCGCCGATGACCCACTCAAACCCTTCGGGCACGCAATCCTGCTCATGCAGGGCCGGCTCACTGGTATAGAGGCCGTTGAGATCCCGGACCAGATCCGAAATCCCCTGATGCTCGCTGTCGGCCAGCAAAAACCAGTCCAGTTCGCGGTCGTGGCTCCATTCGCGAAACTGTGCCAGCTCACAGCCCATGAACAGCAGCTTCTTGCCAGGATGCGTCCACATCAACGACAGGCACGCACGCAGGTTGGCAAACTGCTGCCAGCGATCACCGGGCATCTTGTTGATCAATGAGCCCTTGCCGTGCACCACCTCATCGTGGGAGATCGGCAGCATGAAGCGCTCGGAGAAGGCATACACCAGCGAGAAGGTCAGCTCGCCGTGATGGTAGCTGCGATACAGCGGGTCCTCGCTCATGTAAGTGAGGGTGTCGTGCATCCAGCCCATGTTCCACTTGTAGTTGAACCCGAGACCGCCTTCCGACACGGGTCGGCTCACCCCGGGCCAGGCCGTGGATTCCTCGGCGATCATGATGGCACCCGGCGCCTCTTCACCGACCACCTCATTGAGATGGGTCAGAAAGTCGATCGCTTCCAGATTTTCCTGGCCACCGTGCCGATTGGGAATCCACTCCCCTTCCTGGCGCGAATAGTTGCGATAGAGCATCGAGGCCACCGCATCCACACGCAGGGCATCTACATGGAAGTGCTTGAGCCAGTAAAGGGCCGAGGCCAGCATGAAGCCGTGGACTTCATGACGCCCGAGATTGTAGATATAGGTGTTCCAGTCCTGATGGAACCCTTCTCGAGGGTCCTGGTATTCATACAGCGCCGTGCCGTCAAAGCGGGCCAGACCGTGCGGGTCGGTCGGGAAGTGCGCCGGCACCCAGTCCAGAATGACACCGATACCCGCCTGGTGGCAGGCATCGACAAAGGCAGCAAATTCCTGCGGCTTGCCGAACCGGCCGCTGGGCGCGAACTGCGACAGCGGCTGATAGCCCCAGGAACCGCCAAAGGGGTGCTCCATGATCGGCAGCAGCTCGATATGGGTAAAGCCCATTTCCTTGACGTAGGGGATCAGCCATTGGGCCAGATCGCCCCAGCTGTAAAGCTCGCCCTCATCGCCGCCGTGACGCCGCCATGACGCCGCGTGCACCTCGTACACCGAGATGGGCGCATCCGCGCCGTGACGCTTGGCCCGCTCGTCCATCCATGCCTGATCCTGCCAGTCATGAGACAGCGGTGCAGCGACCACCGAGCCTGTCTCGGGGGGCGACTGGGTCGCCCGCGCCACCGGGTCGGCCTTGAGCGGCAAAAGCCCGTGCTGGCCCACGAGTTCGTATTTATAGACGCTGCCTTCGGCAAGACCGGGGATAAAGATCTCCCAGACGCCGGTGGGCTGGCGCTGGCGCATCGGATAGCGCCGCCCATCCCACTGGCAGAACTCGCCCACCACCGAAACGCGCCGTGCATTGGGTGCCCAGACGGCAAAGCGCACGCCCTCCACGCCATCGACGGTCATCATCTGCGCGCCGAGACAGGTGCCCAGCTCGCGGTGATTGCCCTCGCCGATCAAATAGAGATCAAGATCGCCCAGCAGCGGGCCGAAGGCATAGGGGTCCTCGACGATTTCTTCGCCATGCGGCCAGCGAATGCGCAGCCGGTAAGGCGCCAGCCGATCCAGCCGGCCGACAAAAAGATCCGGCACCTGACCCGGCTGAAGCCGGGTCAGGACGCGATCGCTGTCGCGTTCGAGCAGCTCCACCCCGATAGCGCGCGGCAAAAAGGCCCGCACGACCATCTCATGATCCACCTCGTGCGGCCCCAGAATGGCAAAGGGGTCGCCATGGGTGCCTTCTACCAGCGCCTGAGCGGCGTCAGGGTGCAGGTGAGTGATGTCGGTTGACGCACTGCGAACGTTCAATTTATTGCGAGTCGTCATGGTGACCCTCCCCTGATTGGGACATGTCATTGCCCGAGCGGGCGCTCAGTTCATCAAAGAGTGCCACCAGCCCCCGCATGGGCACGCTCAGCCAGGCCGGTCGATTGGCGGCTTCATAGGCAATCTCGTAGGCGGCCTTTTCCAGAGTGAACAGTGACAGTGCCGCGCTGGCACCGTCCTCGAACGCCCATTCATGGCCCACCTGATGTGTGGCCTGACGATAGGCCAGCAAAAACGACTGCGTGACCCGGTGACGATAGTCCTCGATGACGTCCTGACTGACCGCTTCACGGTCATGAGCCACATCGGACCGGTAGGCGTTGTCCAGTGCCATGGCCGAGGCGTAGTCAAAGGAACGAACGACCCCTGCCACATCGCGCAGCGGGCTGCTTTTCATGCGGCGTTCATCGAGTGACCGGGCAGGTTCGCCTTCAAAGTCGATGATGTAGGCATCGTCATGCGACACCAGAATCTGCCCCAGGTGCAGATCGCCATGGGTGCGTGTGCACAGGCTGCCGCGCGCGTGATGGGCAAACGAATCGGCCATCTCATCAAGCGCTTCACGACGCTCAAGGAGCCAGTTGGCCAGCTGCTGATCCTCTTCGCTGGCACTGCCCTTGTGGCTTTCCAGAATTTCCATGGCTCGGGCAAGCTGCGCGCGCACGCTGTCGGCCCATGCCTGCGTGCGGGCCTCGTCGGCGACCTCGGGGGCAAAATCGGCCTCCGGTGTCTCCATGGCCAGCAGGGTATGCATTTCTCCCAGCCGCTGACCCAGAAGGCCTGCAAAGCCGGTCAGGGTCGCCAGCGGGTCGTAGGCGTCGTCCTGCTCGGACTGCACCATCTCACTGACATCGCGAATGGCACGCTCAAGCGTGTTGAGCGTCCACTCCCAGGCATCGCCCTGATTGTCGATGTAGCCCTGCAGGACCATCAGAACGTGCGGCACGCCCTGATCATCAACGCGGGTCACTTCGCCGAGCATGGGCGCGATATGCGTAAAGCCGCGCTCGGTCAGATAGCGTCCCATCTCCGCTTCGGGATGGATGCCGCTTTCGATGCGTCGAATCAGCTTGAGCACCATTCGATCATCGATGATCACGGAACTGTTGGACTGCTCGGCGCTCAGGTAGCGCATCTCGGCGTCCTGCCCCGACATTTCCATTTCGCTCAAAAGCGAGGTGGATCTGAAGTGCAGCTCGCCCGGACGCGGCGCCTCGGCGTCCGTTTCCACGGCGCTGTGGGTCAGATCCAGCACCATGCCCGCACGCAGCGCCTGAACGACCGCCATCGGGAAGCCCGGCATCGCAAAGGCATCGGTCAAAAGACCAACATCGCGGCCGCGGCGAATGCGGGCCATGGCCAGCTGCTGTGGCAACAGCGCCGTTTCATCTTCACCGATCATGCCCAGCGGCAGCACATAGCGCTCACAGGACGATGGCTCGTTACCCTGATGCGCCTGAACCTCGATTTCAGCCAGCAATATCCTGGGCGAACCGGAGGCGTGCTCATCGATGACCGGGCCATCCAGACCGACCGCCCAGGCAAGCTTCACCTTGTCGATGGTGCTGTTTTTGGCCGCAAACCAGCGCCTTCGCGGCAGATACTGCGGCAGGCTCTCGCTTTCCAGCGAGCGACGTGTCCGCCCGCTGCCGATTTCGTCCAGACGCTGTTTGATCACCAGCGTCAGAAGCTCCGGCATCATCTCCTGAGCCGGCGTATGCCAGTGCGGCATGGTGGTTTCCGGCGCCAGAAGGAACCAGTAAAAACCATAGGGCGGCAGAGTCAGCAGATAGCTCAGCTGCCCAATGGGCGGGAACGTGCTGCCGCCAAGCATCTCTACCGGCACATGGCCTTCCCAGCTCGAGAGATCCAGCTCCACGGCCTGTGCCGAACGCGAGACGTTGGCCACGCAGAGAATGGTGTCTACCTGACCGGTATCTTCATGGGTATATTCGCGGATATAGGCCAGAATGCGGCGGTTGGACGGATACAGCAGCTTCATGACACCGCGACCGAAGGCCTTCTGCTGGCTGCGCACGGCCAGCATGCGGCGCATCCAGTTGAGCAGCGAATGCGGGTCACGCGTCTGCGCCTCGACGTTGATGGTCTGAAAGCCATACAGCGCATCCATGATCGGCGGCAGCACCATGCTGGCCGGATCGGCGCGCGAGAAGCCGCCGTTGCGGTCCATTGACCACTGCATGGGGGTACGCACACCGTCGCGATCGCCCAGGTGGATGTTATCCCCCATGCCGATTTCGTCGCCGTAATAGACCGTGGGCGTGCCCGGCATCGACAGCAACAGGCTGTTGAGCAGTTCAATACGCCGACGGTCGCGTTCCAGCAGCGGCGCCAGACGACGCCGAATGCCCAGGTTGATCCGGGCACGACGGTCAGAGGCGTAGTGGTTCCAGAGATAATCGCGTTCGCGGTCGGTGACCATTTCAAGCGTCAGCTCGTCATGGTTGCGCAGGAAAATGGCCCACTGGCAGTTTTCAGGGATCTCCGGGGTCTGACGCAGGATATCGGTAATCGGGAAGCGGTCCTCCTGAGCCAGCGACATGTACATGCGCGGCATCAGCGGGAAGTGGAACGCCATGTGGCACTCATCACCCTCGCCGAAATAGGGACGCGTGTCCTCGGGCCACTGGTTGGCTTCGGCCAGCAGCATGCGATCGGGGAAATGCTCATCGATTACCGCACGGATGCGCTTTAACACATCGTGGGTCTCGGGCAGGTTCTCGTTGTTGGTCCCTTCACGCTCGACCAGATACGGGATGGCGTCCAGACGCAGGCCGTCCACGCCCATTTCCAGCCAGTAGTGCATGACCTTCATGACCTCGTCGAAAA
Source organism: Kushneria sp. Sum13 (assembly GCF_052692355.1). NCBI lineage: Bacteria > Pseudomonadati > Pseudomonadota > Gammaproteobacteria > Oceanospirillales > Halomonadaceae > Kushneria > Kushneria sp. Sum13. The sequence goes on along the minus strand of NZ_CP199847.1, from coordinate 837,327 downwards.
CAACGGGGTTGTCGAAGTTCAGGTCGGGCTGATGAGAATAGAACCGGTGCCAGAAATACTGGCCGGCTACCGGATCCCAGGTCCAGTTGGAGGTCTCGGTATCCAGAAAGATGATACGGGTGTCGCTGTAATGGGTGTCGCTGTCCGACCAGACGTAAAAATCGCGCTCGGGAGAGCCCTTGGGCGCATGACGGGCACGCTGAAACCAGGGGTGCTGATCCGAGGAGTGATTGATGACCAGCTCGGTAATGACGCGCAGCCCGCGAGCATGCGCCTCCTTGATAAACTGCTGCGCCTGCTCCAGCGTGCCGTAATCGGGGCTGACCGCGCAGTACTCTGAAATGTCATAGCCGTCATCACGACGCGGCGACGGATAAAACGGCAGGATCCAGATGGTGTTGACGCCCAGACCCGCAATGTAATCAAGGCGCTCGATCAGCCCCTGAAAATCACCGATACCGTCGTTGTTGGCGTCATAAAAGGATTTGACGTGGACCTGATAGATGACCGCGTCCTTGTACCACAACGGGTCATGGATAAAGGCGGGTTCTCCCTCGGCGGCTGCCATGGCCTGCTGGGACGATCCGGATACATCACTGGCATTCATCATGAGACCTTGTCCTCCTCGCCCCGACCAGCGGTCGCAGACGATCGTGTTGCGTCATGCCTGAAGAAAGGCGTGAACCGCGGGCGCCGGCCCGCGATGTACACGCCATCCCGTCTGCTGAACGTGTTGTCTGAACTACTGCGCCGGATGCAGGCGCCAGATGCCAAAGGGCATTTGCGGTGTCAGGTTCGTGGTCTGCCACTTGCCATGCCAGGTCCATCGGTGACCGGTCATCAGATCCTCGCCGTGCACATCGGCGTGATCTTCCAGCCCGAGCTCCCAGAGCGGCAGCTCAAAACGGCCCGACTGGTCATGGAAGGGATCAAGGCTGACGGCCACCAGCACCACATTGCTCAGGTCCGGCGTTGACTTGATGAAATAGAGAATGCGGTCGTTGTCGATGGTGCCGAAACGAACGCCCAGATGGGTCTGAAGCGCCGGATTTTGACGACGGATCCAGTTGAGCCGGGCGATCTCGGCGCTGATGTTGCCAGGGGCAAAGTAGTCCCGCGCCTTGAGCTGATACTTTTCGGAGTCGAGATACTCCTCCTTGCCCGGCACCGGCGCCGCCTCACAGATCTCAAAGCCCGAATACATGCCCCAGAGCCCCGACCCCATGGTCGCCAGTGCGGCCCGGATCAAAAAGCCCGGACGGCCCGAGCCCTGCAAGAAGGTCGGGTTGATATCCGGCGTATTGACGAAAAAGTTGGGCCGGTAGCACTCCCGCAGCGGTGACTCGTTGAGCTGGGTCAGATACTCGGTCAGCTCGGCCTTGGTATTGCGCCAGGTAAAGTAGGTGTAGCTCATGGTAAAGCCGACCTTGCCCAGCCGCGCCATGATGGCCGGGCGGGTAAAGGCTTCGGCAAAAAAGAGGACATCCGGGTCGCGGCCACGAATATCGGCGATCAGCCATTCCCAGAACGGGAAGGGCTTGGTGTGCGGATTGTCGACGCGAAATATCTTCACGCCTTCATCCACCCAGCCCTGCACGACATCACGCAGCGCCAGCCACAGCCCGGGGATGGCGTCCTCGGCGTAGAAGTCGACATTGACGATGTCTTCATACTTTTTGGGCGGGTTTTCGGCGTAGCGGATCGTGCCATCCGGGCGCCAGGCAAACCAGCCGGGGTGTTCATCAAGCCAGGGGTGATCCGGCGAGCACTGAATGGCGAAATCCAGCGCGATTTCCAGCTCGTGCTCATGGGCGGCCGCCACCAGAGCACGAAAATCTTCAAGCGTGCCCAGTTCCGGGTGCACGGCATCATGACCGCCGTGTTCATTGCCGATGGCATAGGGGCTGCCCGGGTCATCAGGACCGGGGGTCAGCGTATTATTGGGCCCCTTGCGATGGGCATGCCCGATGGGATGGATGGGCGGGAAATAGAGCACGTCAAAGCCCATGTCCCGAACCATCGGCAGCCGGGCATGCACGTCGTTGAACGTGCCATGCTGACCGGGGGTCGGACTCTCCGAACGAGGAAAAAGCTCATACCAGCTGGCAAATTCCGCCAGTGCGCGGTCGACGTCCAGCGGCATGACCATGCTGCGGCTCAGATGGTGCTGTGGATCACACTGCTGCATGAGCGTCAGGGTGTCCCGCGAGAGCAAAAGCGCGACCTGCTCACTTTCGTCACTGGCGGCCTTCAACTGCGCCAGCAGTGTCTCGAGCGCACCGGCCTGTTCACTGCCGGTAGTCGCACGCTCCAGTGCCCGAGAGACATGCGCATGCCCTTCCTGCAGTTCCAGTACAATCGGCACACCAGCGGCGTGCTTTTTGCTCAACTCGTAATGATAGGTGCCGTAAAGATCCCACCAGGCCTCAATCACGAATTCATGAGTACCGGTGACGGAGGGGATAAAGACGCCTTCCCACAGATCGTTACCCAGTGGTTTGACCAGCGTCAGTGTCTCGCTGTGCCACTGCTCTGTCTGAGCCGAGGCCTTTGGCGCTTCTCCCTGTGTACAGCGCCACCGGACACGTGCGGCAAGCACATCGTGACCATCGGCGAAGATGACTGCCGTGACGTTGACCGGCTGCCCGACGATGGCCTTGGCGGCAAAACGCCCCTGCTCAACGCTGGGTTCAATCTGTTCGATGGCAATGCGGTCGGCCATGGCCGCCTGCATTACCGGCGCATCCTGTTGCGCATCGTTTCGGGATGTATTGCGTTGCACCATCGACATTGCTGCTCGCTCCTTTCCCTGGGCGCAGCCCCTTGTCCTTGCTCGACACAGACAGGGCTGTCGGCAATCCGCCGATGACGCGAGGTCATCGGCGGCGTGGTTTGACTACCCGTTACGGCTGGCACCGTTGTCATCGCGTACCAGTTCCAGCATCACCATCGAGCGGCCTTCGACCTCATAGGTGCTGCCAAATCCGTATTGTTCTCCTTCCCTGCTGGCAGGGGCAGCCGTGTTGAGACGGAAGACCCAGTGTCGGCCGGAGGAGACTTCCGGCAGCGTCCAGGTGATCGACTCATGATGGGCATTGACGACCATCAACAGCGTACTGTGTGAACCGGCCCGACGGATGCCGGTCGGCTGGGCGCGACCATCCAGCAGCACACCGATGGCACGGGAGTGATCCGCTTCCCAGGTGCCGACATCCATTTCCTCGGCATCCGGGGTCAGCCAGGTCACATCGCGGACTTCCAGTTCCTCGTTCCAGTCGCCGGTGAGGAAACGACTGCGATGCAGCATTGGATAGCGACGACGCAGGGCAATGATGTGACGGGTAAAGGCCAGCAGATCACGCCCTTCCTGGGAAAGCTCCCAGTTGACCCAGCCGATTTCGCTGTCCTGACAGTAGGCGTTGTTATTGCCACCCTGAGTACGACCAAACTCGTCACCGGCCAGCAGCATCGGCGTCCCCTGAGAGAACATCAGGGTGGCGAGCATGTTGCGCATCTGACGCAGGCGCAGCTCACGGATTTCCGGATCGTCGGTTTCGCCTTCTACCCCATGGTTCCAGGAGTAGTTGTCGTCGCTGCCGTCGTTGTTGTCTTCGCCGTTGGCCTCGTTGTGCTTGTCGTTGTAGGTCACCAGGTCGCGCAGGGTGAAACCGTCGTGCGCGGTGATGAAATTGACCGACGAATATGGCTTGCGCCCGCGATGGTTGAACAGATCCGCAGAACCCGTCAGGCGTGTGGCAAATTCGGCCAGCTGGCCTTCATCGCCCTTCCAGAAGGCGCGCATGTTGTCGCGGAACTTGTCATTCCACTCCGCCCAGCCCGGCGGGAAACCACCGACCTGATAACCACCGGGGCCACAGTCCCAGGGCTCGGCAATCAGCTTGCACTGCGACAGCAGCGGGTCCTGACGACAGGAGTCGAGGAAACCGCCCCCTTCGTCAAAGCCGTGGGGCTCGCGACCGAGGATGGTGGCCAGGTCGAAACGGAAACCATCGACCCGCATCTCGTCGGCCCAGTAGCGCAGCGAGTCAGTGACCATCTGCAGAACGCGCGGATGTGACAGGTTCAACGTGTTGCCGGTACCGGTATCGTTAATGTAGTAGCGCTTTTCTTCCGGCATCAGACGGTAGTAGCTGAAGTTGTCGATGCCCTTCCAGGACAGCGTCGGCCCCAGCTCGTTGCCTTCCGCGGTGTGGTTGTAGACCACGTCCAGAATGACCTCGACACCCACTGCGTGATAGCAGGCCACCATCTGCTTGAACTCGCTGATGGTATTGGTCGCCATGTAGGCCGGATGCGGTGCAAAGAAGGCCAGGGTGTTGTAACCCCAGTAGTTGTGCAGCCCCTTCTCCTGCAGATGACGGTCATCGGCAAAGGCATGAATCGGCATCAGCTCCAGCGAACTCACGCCCAGATTGCGCAGGTGATCCAGCACGGCCGGGTCACTGAGGCCCGAGAAGGTACCGCGTACCGACTCATTGACCTTCGGGTTCATCATCGTCATGCCACGAACGTGGGCTTCATAGAAGATGGTGCGATCCCAGGGCACATGAATCTCGCGCGAGCGTCCCCAGGTAAAGGCGGGATCGATAACCCGACACTTGGGAATAAACGGCGCGCTATCGCGCTCGTCAAAGCTCAGATCGCCGTCTTCGTGGCCAATGGTGTAGCCATAGAGAGCGTCATCCCATTTAAGCTCGCCGACCAGCTGACGTGCACACGGATCAATCAGCAGCTTGTTGGCATTGAAGCGATGGCCGTGTTCCGGCTCATAGGGGCCGTGCACCCGATAACCATAAAGCTGACCCGGCCGCGCATCGGGCAGATACCCGTGCCAGACCTCATCGGTAAATTCCGGCAGCTCGATGCGTTCAAGCTCTTCCTCACCGTCTTCGCTGAAAAGACACAGCTCCACCTTCGTGGCGTGCGCCGAGAAGAGGGCAAAGTTGACCCCCAGACCGTCCCAGCTGGCGCCCAGCGGATAGGGCAGGCCTTCGCGGACCCGGCTGCGCTGCTGGCCGGAAGCCGAACTGAGAGGCGCTTCACGCCCGCCCGAAGTAATCCCGGGGGTTGGTGCGCCGGGATGGATCGGTGTTGTCGTCATAAATCACTCCCAAAAGGGAAATACAAGGGCTCGGACCGTGCAGAGAGGCACGGTTACTGGCTCGGACTGTCATCATTACTGCTGTTACTGTTCTTGCCACTGGCAGTGGTCTCTTTACTGGCGGCCGCCTTCTTTTTTGTGGCCGTCGTTTTTCGAGCACCTGTGGCTGCCTTGCCGGCAGCGGTTTTGGAAGCCGTGGTCTTGTCATCGCTACCGGCAGCGGTGCGCTTTTTTGCCGTACTGGCCCGTTTGGCCGGTGCCTTTTTTTTGGCTGCCGGCTCGGCGGTCGCATCAGCGGCTGCCTGGGTTGCAGCCTGTGTGGCTGCAGCCGCCACCGGCTCGGACGACTTTGTACTGCGCACCGTCGAGCGCGGCTGGGCATCCTGAGGAACGTCGGTAATCCGCTCGGCGGCCACCATGCGACAGGCCATGTGCCAGTGCCGTTCGGCCTGCCCGTCCGGGCAGTCTTCGGCTTCCCAGATTCGGTAGGCCAGCAAGCGAATACGAAGCTGATCGTCTGCCATGTGATCCATTCTCCTTCCTGGGTCATGCCCTGCTGTCCGGCAGACCCGTAGTGTCTGAAAGACGCCGGCCCGGGCCGACGCCTGTGGTAAGGGTTACACCGACTGCATCTGATCGCCCTGGGCGGCGTCTTCCTGCGCGGTCTCGGCCTGACGGGCGTGTTCGGCATGTGACGTTACGGTGGCGGCATCACGAAACAGGACGCAAAACGGCAGTGATGACATGAGATCAAACACCGGGGCCTGCACGTTGACGGCCTGTCCGGTCACCAGCGACTGCCAGCCCTGAGCATCCTCTTCTGACGTCTTCACGCGGGTATTGCCCCAGCGCGACGCGTCAATGCACAGCGTGTCGCCTTCCAGCAGGGAGCCACCGTGACGTGTGGCGATGACCATGATGGCTCGGCCTTCATGCTCACGCGTGAAACCGACCAGCTGCCCGGCACGCTCGCCTTCAAAATCCAGTGGCTGGTAGTCGCCGTGTAAAAAAGGCGCCGGCAGGCGCTGCCTGAGACCCAGCACCTGGGCAATCAGGGCCTGCTTGATGCGACCGTCGCGCCAGTGATCGATCAACTCGCTCATGGACCGGTTTTGCGTCAGTTGCTCGCGGCGTTCGTTGAAATCAACCGGGCGGCGGTTGTCGGGGTCGACCAGTGAAAAATCCCAGCGTTCCGTGCCCTGATAGCAGTCCGGGACACCCGGCACCGTCATGCGCAGCAGGGTCTGCACCAGAGCGTTAAGGGCACCGGTCGGGCTGACCGCAGCGACAACGTCGTAAATCGACTGGCGCAGGGCCGCGCCCCGATCATCGGTGAGCAGCGTCATGACAAACTCACGACACTGACGTTCATGTGTCTCGTCCGGGTAAAGCCAGTGCGAGTTCAGCTTGGCCTCGCGCAGGGCCTTTTCCTGCCAGTCGGCAATACGCGTGGCAAACTGCTCAAGGCCCTGAGCATCGTCAGGTGACAGGGTCAGCGGCCAGGCGCCGACAATCAGCTGATAGACCATCATCTCTTCGGCAGTCGAAGGACCGACAGGCGTGCCGTCGTCATCACCGGACTGACGCAGTGATGAAGAGGCGATCAGCCAGCCCCGCACCTGCTCTGCCCAGCGATCGCCCCACTCCGACAGCGCCGCCAGGCGTGCGCGGACGTCTTCGCCGCGTTTGTGATCGTGTGTGGCCGTGGTCACCATCGTGCCGGGGAAGTGACGGGCTTGCCAGGCGTTGAAGCGGTGGAAATCCTCGGTCGAGCAGGCAAAGTGTGCCCCGTCAAAGCCGACATCGTTGCGCGAGATCAGCACGGCGCTGCGATAGCCGGCCGTATCCTCCACGGCTTTCGCCGCCAGCGGTGAGGTCAGCTGGGCAAAGCGCACGATGGCGTTGCGCTTTTGCCGACAGCCCGGCTCGTCGTCGTTGGCCGGCGCATCACCGCCCAGCCAGTCATAAATCTGATCAAGCACGGACTGATCCGGCGGCGTAAGCGCCTCTCTGGCCGCCGCCACGGCGTGCGCAAAGAAGTTCTCATCGCGCGGCGCCAGTCCCTGATCATCGGCGTAGGTGCGATAGATGGGAAACTGCACGGCCAGCTCACGCAGAACGCGGCGGATCATGGCAGGCGTCGTATCCCGGGTCATGGGATCATGACGCGCCACATCGGCCAGCGCTCGAACGGCGCGCTCGAACTCGGTTACCAGCGCGGTATCGATGATCTCGCGGCGGGCATGAATGACCTCTTTTTCAAAGCTGTGCTCGCGACCTGACAGCGACTGCCACAGCGCCTTGAGCGGCGCCTCGCCTTGTGCATCATGCTGAAGCTTTGAGACAACATTCATGAATTCATAGCCGGTGGTGCCGGTCATGCCCCAGTCCAGCGGCAGTGACTCGTTACCCTCCAGAATCTTTTCCACAAAGATCGGCAGCGGCGTCTCGGGGGCACCGCCGGGACGGCGCGTGGCCGCCTCATCGACACGGGCGCGCAACAGGCGGCAATAGCCGGCCGGGTCGGCCAGTCCGTCGACGTGATCAAGACGCACGCCGTCCACCAGCCCGCGCTCGATCAGTTCCAGCAGATAGACATGGGTCTGGGCAAACACGGCCGGATCATCGACCCGCAGGGCACCGAGTTCGGTAATGTCAAAAAAGCGCCGCCAGTTGAGGCTGTCATTGGCCGTGCGCCACCAGGCCAGCCGATAGTGCTGTCGTTCCAGCAGTACGTGCAGCCGCTCGGCACCTTCCGGCGTTTCCGGGTTATAGCGCGCCAGCAACGTGTCGAGCGCGGCGCGGCCGTCTCCGGTACGCACATGTTCGGCAAGTGCCAGACCTGCCCGCTCGGCGCCCTCTTCCAGTGAGACGGCCTCTTCGATCTGTTCAAAAAGACGCGCCTGTTCGCCCATGCCGCTTTCCAGCAGCATCAGCGCGTGGCAGCGCGGATCGATCGGGAAGCAGTGCTCGAAATAATCGATCTGAAAAAGACCTGTGGCCTCATCCAGCGCAAGCGTCATGTCGCCGGACACCAGCGCCTGACCATAGGGCTCGCCAAGAAATGGCACCAGCAGTCGACCCTCGAGGGTCGGATCTCCGTTGTCGCGCCAGTTGATGTCAAACATGTCGGCAAAACGACCCGACGGTCCCCAGCGCAGCACATCCAGCCAGTAGGGATTTTCGCGTCCGCCCACCGCGAGGTGATTGGGTACAAAATCGACGATCAGACCCATGCCGTGAGTTCTCAGCCGCTCGACCAGGCGCGTCAGCCCAGCCTCATCACCGATCTCGGGGTTGAGCCTGGTCGGGTCGACGCCGTCGTACCCATGGGTCGAGCCGCTGCGCGCGTCCCACAGCGGAGAGGCGTAAATATGCGTAATGCCCAGCCCGGCAAAATAGTCGACCAGCGCCTCGGCATCCTCGAGAGTGAAATCCTTGTGAAACTGTAGACGCAGACACGATAGCAGCGGTTTCAACTCCGGCATGTTCGATGATGCCTCCATGGATGCTTCATTCATGCGGGCCTGCTCCTGCGCGTGCGGTGGTCATTGCCCGAAGTCTTGCCATGACGCCGGAGGTTTCAAACATCTCATCAACGGTCAACGGCAGACGACGGCGCCAGTTGGGGTGCTCATCGAGCGTGCCGGGCAGATTGGGCTGCTCTTCAAGGCCCAGCAGGTCCTCAAGCTGCAGCAGTACCAATGGCGAAGGCGTCGCCCCGATATGGCGCGCGGCGGCTTCAAGCCAGGTATCGCAGTCGGCATCCGGCTTGATCCCGAAGGTCTCGGCCAGCGCCACAATGTCGTGCTTTCGCATCTCGCGCTGCTGCTCTGGCGTTTCCCCCTCACCCAGCATGTCAAGCTCGATACGCCAGTCCAGATCGCGCCCGAGCCGCCAGCCGGCCACGGTGGGCAGATCGTGTGTACTGGTCATGGCCACGGCGCGCGCCGGATAGTCGCTGGCCGGGGTAAATTCTGTTTCCTCGCGCTCGAACCACAAAACGCCCATGCCCAGAATGCCGCTTTGATCCAGCCGCTCGCGGAACTCGGGTTCCACGGTGCCCAGATCCTCACCGATGATCACGGCGCGATGGCGCCAGGATTCCAGCGCGATCAAACGCAGCAGCGACCGTTCAGGGTAGCGCACGTAGGCGCCTTCGGTGGGCGAGGCGCCTTCCGGAATCAGCCACAGCCGGGAAAGCCCCATGATGTGATCGATACGCAGGCCACCGGCCCCGTGCAGGCAGGCCCTGAGAGTGGCGATAAAGCCATCGAAGCCGTACTCGATCAGTCCCTGCGGCGAGAAGCCCGTGACGCCCCACTCCTGGCCGTTGGCGTTGAAATCATCCGGCGGTGAACCGATGCGAAGCTTGCCCAGCATTTCCTCCGGGCGACTCCAGGCCTGACTGCCATGCGGATCCACGCCCACGGCGATATCCGCGATCAACCCGATGCGCTGTCCGGCGTCGATGGCGCGCTGCTGCACGGTGGCCAGCTCAAGGGCAACCTGCCACTGCGCAAAGGCATAGAAGGCCACGCGTTCGCCGTGCTCCTGACTGAAACTCGCGACCGCCTCGCTTTTGGCGTCCTGCATGTCACTCGGCCAGGTATGCATGGGGCCGAGCGCTTCGCTGATGGCTTCAAAGCGGCAGTGGTTTTCCAGTGTCTCGCCACTTTCCCGGCGAAAAGCGTTCAGCGCCTGACGGTCGGCCTCGGACAGCGCGGCAAAATCACGCTCAAGCGCCTGCCAGCGCATCCGGCTGACGGCTTCATAGTCCACCAGTGCCGAGGCAGCGGCGTTATCGGCCGTGTTGCTCAGGGCGCTGTAAAGGGGGTTGAAGGCCAGACGGGTCGACGGGGAATAAGGGGAAAACCGCTCGGGCTGATGCGGAAACAGAGCATGCACCGGGCTGATGGCCAGCGCGTCCAGTCCCTCACGACCGGCACGCTCGGCAAGACGTCCCAGCGCCTCGCAGTCGCCGATACCGCCATCCCCACGGCGGCGCAGACCATAAAGCTGTACGCCCAGGCCTGCCATGGCCTGTCGGCCGCCCTCGGCCAGCGTGGCCACATCCATGCAGCGATGTGGCGCCACTGCCAGACGCCGTGTCTTGCCTTCGATCTGTAACCGGTAATAGCCAGGCTCGGCCACGGCCTCAAGTCTGCCCTGAGCATCGATCTGCCCGCTCAGGCTCCTGCCCTGTTCGTCGATAAGGGTATAATCGGTGCCGACCGGCACCATGCCGGGCAGCTCGATACCCTGCTCGATTTCGCCGACCATCAGCGGCGGCCAGTCGGCTACGGTCTCCGGCGAATGCAGACGCTCGATGGCCGCCAGGCTCGCCTTGATGTCAGCGGGCGACCCGGCCTCGTAGCCAAGCCCTGCCAGCACGCCCTTGATGGTGGCCTCATCCAGCTGTTGCGGACGATCCTGACTGTCCTGCCACTCGATGACGATACCGGCAGCTTCGGCCAGCGACTTCAATGCGTGATTCATAAATGACTGCTCAGGCAGGCGCGAATCGCCCCCGGTGCCAGCGTCGTGGCATCGCTTGATTCGCCGAGTTCATAGAGTCGCTGCCCTTCCGGGGCCTCGATATTTACGCGCTGTGTGCCCAGGTTGACGGCAATCCCCAGTACGGTGCCATCCCCCATGCGCCAGTGCGCCAGTACTGCGCCCTCACCCAGCGGCACGGCGCCCATGGGCCTTGTGCCCTGCAGGCGCGGCATGATTTCGGCGTGGCGAATATCCAGCAGTGTCATGTAGCGGCTACGCCAGAAGGCAGCGTCGTCATCCTGCCCTGTGCCGGCACTCGGCACGGACTGCTCAAAGGTGGAGACCGCGTTGGGATCAGGAATCTGCGCGCGCGTTTTCTCATCCTTGAAATGGGAGAAATCGGCAAACTCGCTGCGGCGACCTTCGCGCACGGCGTCGGCCAGCTCATCGCGATGATCGGTAAAGAAAAGAAACGGATGGCGCTCGCCGGACTCCTCCCCCATGAACAGCATCGGAATCATGGGGCACAGCAGCAAAAGCGCCGTGGCCGCTTCGAGACGTTCCTGGTCGACCAGCGAGATAAGGCGCTCGCCCATCGCCCGATTGCCCACCTGATCGTGATTTTGCAAAAAGGCGATAAAGGCCGTGGTCGGCAGGTGGCCGCTGGGCTCGCCGCGCGAATGGCCGCGGCGGTCATTCTGACCCTGGAAGATAAAGCCGCCGTGCAGGGCGCTGGCGAGCTTGTCGGTGGCGTGGTCGCAGTAGTCGGCGTAGTAGCCTTCATGCTCACCGGTCAGCAGCGCATGCAACACGTTGTGGATATCATCGTTCCACTGTGCGGTGTAGGTGTCTTCAAGTAGAGAAGCGCTGTTGCGCTCGTTTTCAAGCATCAGGTGGACATGACGCGTGTCATTGACCTGTTGCTTGATGCGCTTGCTCATCTCTCGCAGAAAGGCGTCATTGTTGATGGCATGCACGGCGTCAAAGCGTAGGCCGTCAAAGCGATACTCTTCGACCCACATCAGGGCATTGTCGATGAAGAAGTCCTTCACCTGAGGTCGATCAAAATCGATCGCGTCGCCCCAGGGGGTTCTCTCCCCGGTAAAGAAATCGCCCGCGTAGTGCGGCAGATAGTTGCCGTCCGGGCCGAAGTGGTTGTACACCACATCCAGAAAGACCATCAGACCCAGCCCATGGGCCTGGTCAATCATGGCCTTGAGCTGATCCGGCGTGCCATAGGCGGCTTCAACGGCGTAGGGCAGCACACCGTCATAGCCCCAGTTGCGCGCGCCGGGAAATTCATTGACGGGCATCAGCTCGATGGCAGTAATGCCCATCGACGCCCAGTCCTGCAAACGCTCGCGGATGGCGTCAAACCCACCCAGTACCCCGACGTGAATTTCCAGAATGACGGTTTCGTGCCAGGGCCGGCCCTGCCAGTGGCTGTTTTTCCAGGCATGGCCTTGTGGGTCGATGACCACACTGGGTCCGGTGATGTCCTCGTGCTGGGCACGTGCCGCCGGGTCGGGCACGGCCAGATCATCGCTGATGCGATAACGGTAGTGCGCGCCCGGCGGGCACTCGACCTCAAGCGTAAAGTCGCCGTCACGCGCCTTCTCCATGAGAAGGACTTCAGGCTCGTCGTCAGGCGCGCGTGACAGCTCCAGCGTGACCGTGTCGGCACCGGGTGCCCAGAGGGTAAATCGGGTGCGGTGATCGTCCAGCAGGGTCGCGCCGTAATGGCTGCGACTGGAAAAACGATCACCGCTGAATTTGGATACGGCAGCACTCATGTTGGCCAGTCTCCCTGACGCAGGTAAAGCGTACTCAATGGTGGAAGCGTCAAAAGCAGTGACGCAGGATGGCCATGGCTGGGTTCAGGATGGGCGTGCAAGGCACTACCGTTGCCCTGGTTACTTCCAGCGTAGAAGACACTGTCGCTATTAAATATCTCGCGCCAGACACTCATGACCGGCACACCGATGCGATAGTGATGGTGAACCACCGGGGTCAGGTTGCAGACCACCAGCAGCGGTGCCTTGCCGGGTTCAGCATGGCGTAAAAAGGCCACCACGCTATTGGCGCTGTCATCGCCGACCACCCAGGAAAAACCGGCCGACTCTGCGTCGCAGACGTGCATCGCCGGATCCTCGACATAGATCCGGTTGAGATCGGCAATGGCGCGAGACAACCCGCGCGGGCCTGCCTCATCCAGACGTTCCCAGTCCAGCTCGCGGTCATGATCCCACTCGCGCCACTGGCCAAGTTCGGTGCCCATGAACAAAAGCTTCTTGCCGGGATGGGCCCACATGAAGGCCAGATAGGCGCGCAGTCCGGCCAGCTTTTGCGCTTCATCACCCGGCATTCTGGACAGCAGGGAGCCCTTGCCATGCACGACTTCGTCATGGGAAAGCGGCAACACGAAATGCTCGGAGAAGGCGTACTGCAGCCCAAAGGTCAGATCACCATGGTGCCAGGCGCGGTAGAGCGGATCGCGGGACATGTAGGACAGCGTGTCGTGCATCCAGCCCATGTTCCACTTGAAGGTAAAGCCGAGCCCACCTGTGGCGATCGGTGCCGTCACGCCCGGCCAGGCGGTAGACTCCTCGGCGATCATCATGACCCCGGGGCAGCGCTCGGCCACCGTGGCATTGAGCTCGCGCAAAAACTCGACGACTTCCAGATTCTCGCGGCCACCATGGATGTTGGGCAACCAGTCATCATCGCTGCGGCTGTAATCCCGATAGAGCATCGAGGCCACCGCATCCACCCGCAGCCCATCAATATGAAAGTGCTCGAGCCATTCCAGCGCACTGGCAATCAGAAAGCCTCTGACTTCATTACGCCCCACGTTGTAAATCAGCGTATTCCACTCGGGATGAAAACCTTCACGCGGGTCGTGATGTTCATAAAGCGAGGTCCCGTCAAAGCGCGCCAGTCCATGCTCATCGGCCGGAAAATGCGCCGGCACCCAGTCCAGAATGACGCCGATGCCTGCGCCATGACAGGCGTTGACGAAACGGGCAAAGGCTTCAGGCGAGCCCATGCGTGATGTGGGCGCAAACAGGCCAATGGGCTGATAACCCCATGAACCGACAAAGGGATGCTCGCTGATGGGCATCAGCTCAATATGGGTGAAGCCCATGTCGGCCACCCAGGGGATCAGGCGGGAGGCAAGCGCATCCCACTCCAGCGTGTTGCCGTTTTGGTCGTGCTGCCAGGAGAGGACATGCAGTTCATAGATGGACAGCGGTGCCGTGCGAATATTGCTGGCATCGCGGCGCCTGAGCCAGGCATGATCATGCCAGCTGAAGGGGCGATTGCCGGCCACCACCGAGACATCCGGTATGGCGGCTTCGGTGCGACGCGCCAGCGGGTCCACCTTGTGGCGAAGCTGCCCTTCCCGGTCGACAAGCTCAAAGCGATAGCGCTCACCCACCCTGAGATGCGGCACAAAGATCGCCCAGACGCCGCTGCCCTCATGACGCTGCATGGCATGCCGACGCCCGTCCCAGACGTTGAAATCGCCCACGACCGATACCCGCTGAGCGTTGGGCGCCCACAGGGTAAATCGCACCCCATCGACCCCATCGATGGCCGTCGGACAGGCCCCGAAGACACGGGCGAGCTCACGGTGACGACCCTCACAGAACAGATGAAGATCCAGCTCTCCCGGCAGCGGCGCAAACCGATAGGCATCTTCTGCAATCTGGACAACGTCTTCAGGCCAGGTAATACGCAGGCGATAGCGCGTCCCCCCTGGCAGGTACGCCTGATAAAGACCGCCCTCCAGAGGTTCGGCCACGGCCAGTAACTGGTGCGCGGCGTCAATCAGCTCTACGGCTTCGGCACCCGGCAATAGCAGACGAACCAGCGTTTGATCGCCCTGCTCATGTGGGCCCAGCCAGGCAAACGGTTGGTCGTGTCGTGCCTGCGCAAGACGCAGCAGGGCGTCACGCTCGCTTTGGCAAGCGCCGGAGAATGCTGTCGCCATTATATGCTCACATGTCTTAACGAATGGGCCGTTACCCCTGCAGGAACCATCAGCTGATGATAGAGGCGGCGATAGGGCGTGACGGAAAGTCGCCATTGATAGTGGATGGCCATGGCCGCACGACGCATGGCATAGAAAAGCTCGGTGCAGCCGAAGATGCGAAAGGCGCGATCAATGGCTTTCTGGAAGTCCTGCTGAGAAAGGTCATCAAACAGGAATCCGGTGACACCGTCCTCGATCGTATCGGCCAGCCCGCCGGTGCGATGGGCAATTGGCAGCGAACCAAAGCGCTGGGCATACATCTGCGACAGACCACAGGGCTCAAAGCGCGACGGCATCAGAAGAAAATCGCTGCCGGCAAAGATGCAGCGCGCCTCACGCTCGCTGAAACCGATGTGCACCCCAATGGCGCCCGGAAAGCGCGCTTCGAGGTTGCGCAGGGCATTCTCGATGGCCGGCTCACCGCAACCGATAACGACCAGCTGACCACCGGCGCGCACGATCGATTCAGCCGCAGCAATGGTCAGGTCGAGTCCCTTTTGATGCACAAGCCGCGACACTACCGCAAACAGCGGGCCATGACTGACGGCCAGGCGGAACATGCGCCGGACATGATCGGTATTGGCACGCTTGCCGGCCCAGTCATTGGTGGCAAAGGCGCAGGCCAGATAGGCATCGGTCTGCGGATCCCAGCTGTCATCAATACCGTTGGCGATACCGCTGAGGCGCTTGTCCCGGGCACAGTCCGACAACAGACCTTCCAGCCCGCAACCAAAGGCAGGCGTGGTGATCTCCCGGGCATAGGTCTCGCTGACCGTGGTGATGTGGTTGCTGTAGATGATGCCGGCCTTCATGAAGGACATCAGGTTGTAAAACTCGAGTCCCTGCGGCGTGAAGGCGCTCTCGGGAATGCCCAGTCGGCTCAGATATTCGGGCCCATAGAGCCCCTGATAGGCCAGATTGTGAATGGTATAGACGCACGGCGTATCATCACCATTCCAGCGCAGATACCCGGCGGCAAGGCCAGTCTGCCAGTCATGCAAATGCAAAAGATCAGGGTGCCAGCCCTGATCTTCAAAACGAGCTCCCGTAGTGCCCATCGCCATCTGTGCGGCGGCCAGCGACAGCCGCGCAAACCGGATGGCGTTGTCCTCCCACTCCTGTCCGCTCTCATCAAGATAGGGGCTGCCGGGGCGATCATAGAGCTCCGGGCAGATCAGCACGTAGACGGTCAGGCCTTCCGGCAGCTCGATACGCCCCAGATCACAGGCAGGAATATCGGCAAGGCCGGGCAGTTGTCCGATGACATGAACCGGCCAGATGCTTTCAAGAACTTCGCGGTAGGCAGGCATCAAAACGCGCATGTCGTAATGATTGAGCAGCGCGCGTGGCAAAGCTGCTGAAACGTCACCAAGCCCGCCAACCTTGACGAAATCGGCAAGCTCCGAGGTCACGAATAAAACAGGATCAGCCGGCTCGCTCTGACCGGCAGAAACGCTGCTGTGTCTTGCGAGGGCATCAGGTATCGATGTAATGGATGTTGCGGTGGTTGTAGCGTGAGTGGCGTGTGCCAAAGTGGCATCGACGGCTGAATGAGACATGCGCGACCTCCTCGCGAAGTGCGCTGACGCCGAAATGTCTCGAGCCATGAAGCGGTACAGCTGACAGCCCTGAAGGGCGCCGACGCTATTGGGCGGCACCACATGATGGACGCTGTACAAACATCGCCTTTACCGACACTCCATGTCGACAAACGATCGCTTATGGTCGGCTGTGCATCCGGCACCACCGCTACCTGATAAATCCATCAGAAAAATGGGGCCGGAACATCACGACGAGCCGGAACCATGAGCCAGATATAGCGTGAACTGACAGTAGCGTCAAAGTCCTTTTAAAGGCACTGACAGCAATTTTGTAACTTTTACAAACAAGTTAATCTGGATTAAAAATCCTGGCCAAAGAAACGCTGTTTACGCCATATCGCCGAACAATTCTTGCATCTTTTCAGACAATCAGATTTTGTTCATAAGCCTGATAAAAGTGGTTCATCCTTATCGATATCGCAAGGGTGCAGGCCCTGCCGGTAATGGCACGAATTCATCAATTCGCTGGCACAGCCCTCTCACAGCGGGCTGATGGCCCGCCTCTATTCTCGAGCGGCCGCCCGGTCGGCGCGAATGGCGCGCCGGACGCGAATCTTCTGAAAAATCACCCCGCGACCGGGCGCCAACAGAAAGGCCAGCAAAAACAGGAATGCCTGAATGAGCACGATCACACCGCCCGTCTCGACATCCACGTGAAAGCTCACCATTACGCCTGCAAACACGGCAAGCCAGGTGCTTGCCGAGGCCACCATCATCATCGCGGCCAGTCGGCGGGTCAGCAAAAAGGCCGTGCAGCCCGGCGTGACCAGCATGGCGATGACCAACACAACGCCCACGGCCTGAAGCGCCATGACGGTGGCCAGTGTCAGCAAAACCGTCAGTAGCAACTGCAGGCGGCGGGTATCAAGCCCCACCACCTGCGCGTGCTGCGGGTCAAAGCAATAAAGTCGAAGATCACTGAATTTAAGCGCCACGATACCCAGCACGACAATGCCGGTCACGATGAGCTGATAGCGCGTCGAGGCCTCGATGCCCAGCAGGTTACCCAGCAGGATATGCATGAAGTGCACATCAGAGGGCACCATGGCCACCAGCACCATGCCCAGCGCCAGAAAACCGGTAAAGGCAATGCCCAGCACGGCATCAGGACGGATGCGACAGTGCCGCTCGATCAGGCCGGCGCCCAGCAGACAGCACAGGGCACTGCCAAGCGCGCCGATCACCATGGGAATTCCGGCAAGCCAGGCCAGCACGATACCCGGCACCACCGCATGCGAGGCGGCATCTCCGACCAGCGACCAGCCCTTCAACACGATCAGACACGACAGCACGGCACAGACCGTGCCGACCAGCAGACCCATCCACAGCGCCTGGCGCATGAAATCCAGCGTCAGTGGCAAAAACAGCAGGGTCAGCGTCTCGTCAAGTGAACTCATGGCCACTCCTCGCCGGCGGTATCCGGTGCCGGACGTCGCCGCCGGGCCAGCAGCCCATGACGCGGCGCCAGCACCAGAATGACCAGAAAGCACAGCGTCTGCAGCAGCACGATGGCACCACCCACCGAGCTGTCCATGAAATAGCTCGCCCAGCTGCCCGTAAAGGCACACAGCGCACCGATCAGCGGGGCCAGCCACAGCATGTGACCAAAACGATCCGTGAGCAGCCAGGCACAGGCCCCGGGCGTAATCAGCATCGCCACCACCAGCAGCGCGCCCACGGCCTGCAGTGCCCCCACCGTCATCAGCGACAGCATCGACAGTAATAGCACATTGAGCCAGACGGTATTCAGGCCCATCACCCTGGCATGACCTTCGTCAAAGCAGTACAGCATCAGGTCCTTCCAGCGCAGTGACAGCGCCACGATACAGACCAGCGAAATGATGATCAGTTGAACGGTCTCACTGTCGCCGATGCCCAGCAGGTTGCCGAAAAGAATGGTGGTGAGCTGTACGCCTCCCGGATTAAGCGAGATCAGCACCAGCCCCAGCGCCAGAAAGGCAGAGAAGACCACGCCAATGGCGGCATCACTTTTCAGTGCCCCCTGCCCCTTGATCAACCCGATACCGCCCACCGCCAGCAAGGCGCTGATAAAGGCTGCCGGCGCAAACGGCAGACCCAGCGTATAGGCAATGGCAATTCCCGGTACCACGGCGTGAGACAGGGCGTCTCCCAGAAGGGACCAGCCCTTGAGCACCACATAGCAGGACAGCCAGCCGCAGACCGCCCCGATCAGCGTGCCGACCAGAATGCCGCGCGTCATGAACTGATAATCAAACGGCGCGAGCAGCAGGGCGAACGGATCACTGCTCATGACAGGCTCCATGACGCCGCGCGCACGCTGGCATCGGCATGGGCCGCTGACAACACCGTCTCGGCCATGACCTCGCCGAAAGTGGCGGCCAGGTGGTGCTGGGTAAAGGTCGTGGATACCGGCCCGAAAGCGATGAGTCGCCTTGAGACCATGGCGACATGATCACAGTACTGCGGCACATTGGACAGTGCATGCGTCACGATCAACACGGTGACACCTTCATCGCGCAGCCCGCGAATCAGCGCCATGATGCCCTGCTCGGTATGGGCATCCACGCCGGTAAAGGGCTCATCGAGCACCAGAATACGGCTTCCCTGGGCCAGTGCCCGCGCCAGAAATACGCGTTTTTTCTGCCCTCCCGACAGCATGCCGATCTGGCGCTGTGCCAGGTCGGTAATCTCCATGCGGGCCATCGCTTCTTTCACACAGCGCCGATCAGTTGCCGAAGGAATGCGCAGCCAGTTCATCTGACCCTGGCGCCCCATCATCACCACATCGCGCACCGACACCGGAAACTGCCAGTCCACCTCTTCGGCCTGAGGCACATAGGCGACCAGATTTTGCTTCTGGGCATGGCGCACGCTCATCCCCAGGAGCTGCACCCGGCCACTGGTCGGGCGCGTAAATCCTAAAATGGTTCGACACAGGGTGGACTTGCCGCTGCCATTGGGGCCGATCAGGGCACAGATACTGGCCCTCGGCAGGGCCAGAGAAATGTCCTGGATCCCCAGATGTCCGTCGGGGTAGCGCACACTGGTGCGGGAGACGTCGATGACCGGGCCATCATATGAATGTGGGTTACTCAAGGCCAAATCCCTTTTCTATCTGTCGGGCGTTGTAACGCAGAAGTGTTTCATAATCAGGGACCGGACCTTCGCGGCGTGACAGCGAATCGACATACAGCGCCCCACCATAATGCGCCCCGGTTTCAGAGGTCACCTGCTTCATGGCCCGGTCATTGACCGTACTTTCACAAAAGGTCACCGGCACCTCATCGGCGTTGAGATCATCAATCAAGCGGCGCACCTGCTGCGGCGAGCCTTCCTGCTCGGCGTTGACCGCCCAGAGATAGCGTTCGCGAAAGCCATACGCTCGGGTCAGGTAGGAAAAGGCCCCTTCACAGGTGGCCAGCGTTCGCTGCGCGGCGGGAATGCGAGAAAAGGCGTCCCTGAGCGATTGATCCAGCGCTTCAAGCCGCTCGCTGTAGGCCCTGGCGTTGCGGTTGTAAGTGTCTGACCGGGCCGGGTCCAGCGCCACCAGTGCCCGGCGAATGTTCTCGACGTAGATCAAACCGTTTTGCGGGGTCATCCAGGCATGAGGGTTGGGGCGGCCGCTGTAAGGCCCCTCGCCCAGGCCAATGGGGTCGATGCCCTCGGTCAGTACGGCGACAGGCACATTGTCCATGCCCTGATAAAAACGCTGAAACCAGCGCTCAAGCCCCATGCCGTTATAGAGAATCAGATCGGCCCGCCGGGCCTTGAGGATATCGCGCGGGGTGGGCGCATATTCATGAATCTCGGCGCCAGGCGGCACAATGGAGATCACCTCCAGTTCATCGCCGGCCACCTGACGGGCCATGTCCGCCATGATCGTAAAGCTTGCCACGACCGTCTTGCGCTCCTGGGCAAGCGTTGCACCGGACATCAGCATCAGCGCCGGCACCACCCAGAGCGCCACGGCCCGAGCCGCTGACCACCGGCGGCGAGCCGTCGTCATCGTGACCGCGTTCCCCTTTTTTATCATGACGAATCTCCCCTGGCGGTATCGTCATGAAATCCTATTTAACCACGGTTAAAAAAGAAACCCCTGGTTGCTTAACTTATCCTGATGAACCATGGCCGGCTGTGAAGTTTATCTCTCGCAACCCCTGCAGAGCTGGGGCAACATGCCGTTTCGGTCACTGGAAGAGACAAGCGTGTGCTCATGAATTCCCGGCGTTTCTGGCGAGTACCTGCCCTGCTGACAGGGGGCATCATGTGGCTGGGGGCCACCTCGGCCATGGCGCACCCCCACGGCTGGATCGATTACCGCGTCACGGTCATGGTCGATGATCAGCAGCGGGTCACGGCGCTCGAGCAATCATGGAAGATGGACCCGTTTCAGAGTCTGACCATGGTGGAGGGTCTGGAAGGCGTGACGGGCGACGAGAGCATGGCGCAACGTCTGGATGCCCTTGGTCATGAGATCGCGGCCAATCTGGCCACACAGCATTACCTGACTCATGTCTATGACGGCGAGCAGGAGCTGCCGCTGGGGCGTATCGAGGACTACACCACCCGTCTGAATGACAGCCGGGTCGAGTTTTCCTTCATTGTGACGCTGGCCGAGCCGCAACCACTGAGCGATGCGCTGCACTGGCAGGTCTTTGATGACACCTATTTCATCGAATTTTTGTACGACGATCAGACTGAGCAACCCATTGAACTGGTCAACGCCCCCTCGCAGTGTCACGGCGAAGTGGTGCACGCCGACCCTGACCCTGCCGTCGTGGCTGGCGTCTCTGCCATCGATGTGACCGGAGAGACGCCCGATGGCATTGGCCGGCTTTTTGCCGACACCGGGGTAATCAAGTGTCAGGATATTTGAAACCGGTGTGGATAACTCTGGCCATCATCGCCCTGGCCGGACTGCTGCTGTCGACGATGGGTCAGGGGCTGTGGCAACCGCTGGTCAGTGAGATCATCACACAACAGCGCGCGCTGCATCGGGGGCTGGCCAGCGCCATGATGGCGCTCTCTCGGCGTGAAGGTACAGGAGACTGGCTGGATCTGATGGCGTTGAGCCTGGGGTATGGCGTGTTTCACGCTCTGGGGCCCGGCCACGGCAAGGCGGTTGTGGCGACCTATCTGCTGACCCAGCGAGCAGCCCTGATGCGGGGTCTGATCATGACCGCCAGCGCTGCCCTGCTGCAGGGGGTGGTGGCCATTGTCATGGTCACGGTGCTGGTCCTGGGATTTGGCTGGCTGACCCGGGAAGCGATGACCGGCACCGTGTGGATCGAGAAGGCAAGCTTTGCCGCCGTGACAGCACTTGGGCTCTGGCTTATGGTGCGCGCCGGGCGCGGTCTTCAGAAACACCGGCACGGGGCGTCCAGGGCGTCTCTCTCTGTAGGCTCTACAGAGACCATTAAACTTAATGACCTGCGGCTGACGCCGACACACTCTGGCGGCGCCAGCGTTGTGACGCCGCTGAACCATGTCAGCAGCGGCCCCTGCCCCTGCGGGCGAACCCACCACATTGACCCCATGACCAGCGGCCGGCACTGGCGCGAGATGACAGCGGCAATTGTGTCGATCGGCCTGCGCCCGTGCAGCGGTGCGGTCATGGTGCTTGGCGTGGCCGCCATGCTGGGCTTCTGGTGGGCCGGTGTGCTGGCGGTACTGGCCATGTCACTGGGCACGGCGCTGTCGACATCTCTGCTGGCCGCCGTGACAGTGCTGGCCCGTCGTCACATGGCCCGGTTTGTACAGCGCAGTGGCCGCCAGCGGCCGGCAAGGCTCGGGTATCTCCTTGCCCTGCTGGGCGGCACGCTGATCGCGCTGCTGGGCATTGCCCTTCTGATCAACACCCCGGAGGCTGCGCTGTCGCCGCTGATGCAAAGGCCGCTGGGCTAGCAAACGCGCCTGCCTCAGGTGTCCGGGCGTAGACCGGTGGCATCCCAGGGGATCAGTACACCCTCGATGGGATGGACAATGCCGTTATGGGCCCGGGTCTCCTCCCGCTCAACAGGAATGTCATTGACCTGATACCTGCCGTCCTGCACGTCCAGGCTGAGCTGCCCCGTCAGGGCCTGAGGGCGGCCCAGCGCCTTGAACTCGCTGGCCGGCACAATACCCGGCAGTAGATGATATTTGAGTACCTTTCTCAGCCACTCTTCATGTTCACCGCCCAGCAGCGCCTGGCGCTCGCTGTCTGGCAGTCGGGCAAAGGCCTCATCGGTCGGTGCAAAAATGGTGTAGGGCCCGCCGTCGCTGAGCATGTCGCTCATGCCGGCCTCATCAATGGCCTTCACAAGCGTGGTGAAATCGCCGTTGGCCCTGAGCGTTTCCAGAAGCGTCCGGTTTTCGTGCTCGGTACGATCCCCCGGCTGCTGCTGAGGTGTCTCCTGCTTTTCTGGCTGGGCCTGCACCATCGGTGCCGTGCCCCCGCCGGCCAGCGCCAGACAGGCCGCCATCCACATACTGCGATACAAGGTTTTCATTATTTCTCCACGACATGAATACAGGAAATCGGTCGCCACCGAGGAGCATCGGCGTGCACGCCAAACGATCAGGGCTCGCGTCGAAAGGGCAACATGGTGGCTGCTTCGAGACGCATCTGCGCCATGGCAGTGTCTTCTCGACCCAGAAACTCCGCCACCGCATCGCGAAACCCGTCATGGGCCAGCCAGTGCAGTGAGCGCGTGGCAATCGGCTCAAAGCCCCGGGCGATCTTGTGCTCTCCCTGGGTGCCCGGGTCAAAACGTGACAGCCCGGCGGCCAGGCAGTGCTCGATGCCCTGATAGTAGCAGGCTTCGAAATGCAGGCAGCTGGCCTCGACCTCGCTGCCCCAGTAACGTCCATAAAGCGTAGTCGACCCGCGCAGACACAGCGCTGCGGCCACGGGTCGCGATGTCTCATCCAGCGCCTGGATCAATACCAGGGCGTCGGGCATGTCCTGCAGCAAACGGTAAAAGAAATCGATGTCCAGATAGCCACGCTGGCCGTGCTCCATATAGGTGATCTGATAGCAGCGATAAAAGTGCTCTATGGCCGTGCGGTCGACCTCGCGACCCACCAGACGTCGCATGCTCAGTCCCTGCTCGGCCACGCGGCGCCGTTCCCGGCGCACTTCCTTGCGCCGTTTCGAGGTCATCGCCCCCAGAAATCCTTCGAAGTCGCCATAGTCACGATCAAACCAGTGATACTGCATGCCGCTGCGCTCCAGCAGCTCGGGCCAGCGCTGGCGCCATTGATGCGCCAGGCCCGCTTCCGGAAACAGCAGATGCCATGACAACAGCCCCGCACTTTCAAGATGCTCGGCCATTGCTGTCAGAGCATCATCACTATCGATGTCGTCGGCGAGCAGCAGGCGCGGGCCGGTCGCAGGGGTAAAGGGAATGGCGCTCAACTGCTTGGGATAGTACTCGCCGCCGGCCCGCTCCCAGGCATCGGCCCATTGCCAGTCAAAGACATATTCACCCCAGGAGTGATCCTTGAGATAGCGCGGCATGGCGCCGACCAGCCGGTCGCCCTGCCATATCGTCAGATGATGCGGGGTCCAGCCGGTGTCCGCACAGACGGCCCCGGTCACCTCCAGCGCGTTGAGAAACTCATGACGCACGAAGGGGTAGTCCGAACCTGCCAGCGCATTCCATTGCTGCGCATCGATGTCGGCCATTGCACCGATATCGCGAATATCGAGACTCATGGCGCTTCTCCAGCCAGATACATGATAGGGGTACAGGATAGTGATAGCGGTACAGGATAGTGACAGGGGTAAAGAATAGAAGGTCCTGACGTGCCAGGGTCAGGCCTTGTGTCAACGCTTCGGGATGGAGTCAGCGTAGCGGCTGCGCTATGCTGTCAAGCTATCTTTTAAATGGCCATCAACAGAGATGCCGACCCGCTCAATGCTGCATTCGATCCTTGATAATGACTTCTACAAGTTCACCATGCAAAACGCCGTGGTGAAACTGTTTCCCAACGCTCATGCACGCTACAGCTTCATCAATCGTGGCGAGCATGCCTTCCCGCCCGGCTTCGGTGAACGGCTCAGGGAGCAGGTGGATGCCATGGCCGCACTGCGGCTGACCAGCGAGGAGCGCCATTTTCTGGAGGTCACCTGCCCCTATCTCGATCCGACCTATCATGATTTTCTGGAGGGCTTTCGTTACAAGCCCCATGAGGTCACCATCGATCAGCAGGGCGAGGTGCTCAACGTCACTATCGAGGGACTGTGGTATCGCACCATTCTCTGGGAAGTGCCGCTGATGACCCTGATCAGCCAGATCTGGTACGAGATGCTCGACGAACAGCGTGACAGCGATGAGCTGGTCGCTCAGCGCACGCGTGAAAAAATCGAGCATTACGGCGAGCTGGGCGTGCGCATTGCCGAGTTTGGCACCCGCAGGCGTCACTCCTACGCGGTGCACGACCTGGTGGTCAGCACGCTCAAGCGCTACGGCGGCAGCACCTTTACCGGCACCAGCAACGTGCACATGGCCCATCGCCATGGAGTCAAGCCGCTGGGCACCCACGCCCATGAATGGTTCATGTTTCACGCTGCCCGTTTCGGCTTCAAGATGGCCAATACGCTGGCGCTGGAAAACTGGGTCGAGGTCTATCGCGGTGATCTAGGCATTGCGCTGTCGGACACTTTCACGACTCAGGTCTTTTTCGAAGGCTTTGACAAGATGTTTGCCAAGCTCTTTGACGGGATTCGCCATGACAGCGGGGACCCCATCGAATTCGCCAAGGCCACCATCGATCATTACGAACATTACGGCATCGACCCTCGCAGCAAGACCATCATTTTTTCCGATGCCCTGGACACCCACAAGGTCGAGAAAATCACCCGCTTTTGTGAAGGGCGCATCGGCATGTCGTTCGGCATCGGCACCAATTTCACCAATGATGTCGGCCTCAAGCCGATGAACATGGTGGTCAAGATGACCGAAACCCGCCCCGAAGGGGATCAGTGGCTGCCGGTCGTCAAACTCTCCGACATTCGCGCCAAAAACACCGGCGACCCGGGCATGATTCATCTGGCCCGCCGTATTCTGTCCCTGCCTCAGTAGGCCTGGCGGCCATGGCGCAGCCAATAAAGAGGGCCGGCACGGTATTCACCGTGCCGGCCCTCTTTTTAATGGACAGTACTGAACAACAGCACTTTAACAACCGTCTTTTAACTGCCGTTCAGCGCGGCCTACTTGGCACTGCCCTGAGGGGCTGCAAACACCTTGTTGAAGACATTCAGCATGACCTGCCAGCTGGCGGCGTCGGCCGCTGCGTTATAGGCCAGGGGCAGGCCAAACTCTTTTGCCTTGGCATCGGCAGAAGGATTGGTAAAGGCATGCATGGCGCTGGGGTACTGAATCAACGTAGCGTCAGTTTCCACACTTTCAAAGGTATTGAGCAGCGACTCAAGCGCTGACTGCGCCACCATTTGATCATCCAGGCCATTCTGGATGATGACCCGCCCATCAAAGTGGCTGGGGGTGTCCACCACCTGCCCGGGACTGCCGTGAAAGCTGACCGCTGCCTTGAAGGGCATGCCATCAAGTGCGGCATTGAGTGCGATACCACCGCCGAAACAGTAGCCGATGATGGCCATGCGCGAGGCATCCACCCCCTGCTTGTCCTTGAGGGTCTCGATGGCCGTGTCAAGATTGTGGCGAGCACCGGGCCAGTCGCTCATGACGGCCTTTGAAAAGCTGCCGGCCTCATCAGGATGTGTGGCCGTTTTGCCACTGCCATACATATCGACGGCAAAGGCCACATAGCCCAGCGCTGCAAGCTGCTCGGTACGATGTCGAATGTAGTCGCTCAGCCCCCACCACTCATGGACCACCAGCACCAGCGGACGCTTGCCTTCCTTTTCGGTGTCACGGGCCAGATAGCCGGTGTATTGCTCACCGTCCACGCTATAGGTCAGCGTCTGTGTTTCAACCTTTGGCCCCATTCGCCCCAGAGTGCCCTCATCCCCCCAGGTATTGACGCTGGCCAGCATCAATCCCATGCCGAGTCCCAGAAACATGGTTCTCATGAAATTCCCCTGTGCCGTTATAAATTCGTTATGTGACGTCATTGTTGTTATCAGTATAAGAAGACTTAACGCATGCTGACATTATTGTATTGATGACCATCATGAGAAAAGGGGCTTCGCCATCGCTGGCGAAGCCCCTTTTCAGGAACAGGAATCTGCAGAATAACTCAGGCGCGACGCTGCTCGGCGAGAAGAACCGGTGCCTTTTCAGAATCCTGCTCGACGACGGTCTCGGTCGACGAGGTTTTTTGCGTCTGTGCCGCGTCCCGCGCAAGGCTTGCCCGGACAAGATCACGGAGCTGATCGCAGGTGATGATGATGCGCTCGGCGCGGGGCTGGCCCTGCCAGATCACATCGATGACCGGATGCTCCCGCGTCTGATCGATACCAACGATACGCCCCTGCCGCTCCCGACGTGCATCCCTCAGTGTCGATCCCAGAAGCTGATGCACACCGCTGACACATTGTTTCCTGGATACATATGGCATGGCTGGCTGACCTGTTGCTGCCATTGAACGGCAGTCATTTCGGCTGCATTGCTGCACGCAGACAGATGATTCAAGGTTGACAATTTATTTGATTTAGAGCGCGACCTTAACATAACCAACTGATCAGAACACAGGTTATTTGTCAATTAAATTGTCGCCATAAGGCGACACCTGCACGCTTTCTGCCCGGTCGATTCCAGAAAATCCGGATGCCATCAACGCCCTGATCATGACCTGATATCAGCGCATGCCTGCAAGCTTATCGGCCAGCTCATCCAGTTTGTCGACTTCAAGATTGGGCGCCAGTGACGGGTCTTCTATCAGGGCAGTTCGGTCACGATGAATCCAGGCAGCCTTCATGCCCGCATGGCGCGCGCCCTGAATATCCCAGTTATTGCTCGAGACCAGCCAGGCATTGTCATGGGCCACCTTCATGCGGCGTGACAAATGGTGATAGACCACCGGGTCGGGCTTGAAGCGCTTGATGTCGTCGACACTGACCAGCGCTTCAAAATGATGGGCCAGCCCTGCATGTTCCAGCACCTGCTGCATGGCCTTTTCCGTGCCGTTGGAGAACGCCACACAGCGATAGCCGGCAGCGACCAGAGAGGCCAGCGCGCCATCCACTTCCTCAAAGGCGGGCAGACGGGAATAGGCCGCCATCCAGTCATCCCGGGTGGCCGGGTCCACCTCGAGCTCATGCGCGGCAATGGCAACATCCAGTGCGTCGCGTGTACACACCGAAAACTCGACATAGCGTCCCATGAGCCCACGGCGAAAGGACAGCTGCAGCTGACTGGCACGCCACTGCGCGGCCACGCTTTCAGCCTGATCCTGCAGCGTGGGGCGCAGCACCTCGGCCATGGCGTTCGGGTTGATCAATGTGCCGTAAACATCAAAGGCCAGTAGTGTTGGTGCCATGTCTCCTCCTTGAGAACAATGATGGGTCAAAAAAGGACGCCCGAGGGCGTCCTTTGATATCGCGATACCATAATGGTAGTGCAACAGTGCTGCGAGAAACGGATTAGAGGGTTTTGCCCATCGCCAGTGCCGTGTCCAGCATACGGTTGGAGAAGCCCCACTCGTTGTCGTACCAGGACATGACCTTGACCAGCCGACCGTTGACACGCGTGTGGTTGGTGTCAAAGGTCGAAGAGCTCGGGTTATGGTTGAAGTCGATCGAGACCAGCGGCTTCTCGTTGATGTTCAACACATCCGATTTGGCAGCAGCATCGCGCATGATCTGATTGATCTCGTCACGGCTGGTATCGCGTGAAGCCGTGAAGGTCAGGTCCACGACCGAAACGTTGATCACCGGCACGCGAATGGCAAAACCGTCCAGCTTGCCATCAAGCTCGGGCAGCACCTTGGCGACGGCCGAGGCAGCACCGGTCTTGGTCGGAATCATGGACTGGGTCGCGCTGCGGGCACGGAACGGGTCGGAGTGATAAACGTCCGACAGGTTCTGATCGTTGGTGTAGGCGTGAATGGTGTTCATCAGGCCGGTCTCGATACCCACGGTATCGTTAAGGGCCTTGGCCACCGGCGCCAGGCAGTTGGTGGTGCATGATGCGTTGGAAACCACCGTGTGACCGGCTTCCAGTACCTGCTCATTGACCCCGAACACGATGGTGGCGTCGGCATCACCGCTCGGACCGGAGATCAGAACACGCTTGGCACCGGCTTCGATATGCTTGGCCGCGGCTTCGCGCTTGGTGAAGATGCCCGTGCATTCCATAACCAGATCGATGTTCAGATCGCCCCACGGAAGTTTGGACGGATCACGCTCGGAGAGAATGC
Organism: Kushneria sp. Sum13; assembly: GCF_052692355.1. NCBI lineage: Bacteria > Pseudomonadati > Pseudomonadota > Gammaproteobacteria > Oceanospirillales > Halomonadaceae > Kushneria > Kushneria sp. Sum13. The sequence continues at coordinate 808,763 of NZ_CP199847.1, read as the reverse complement.
GAACACGGTCGCCGTTGACGGTAAAACTTTCATCGTCATGCGTGATTTCAGCATTGAAATGGCCGTGCGTGGTGTCATTTTCCAGCAGTAGCGCATTCAGCGCCGGGTCGCCCAGATCATTGATGGCCACGACTTCGATACGGTCACGATAACCACTTTCATACAGCGCACGAAAGGTGTTACGACCGATACGTCCGAACCCGTTGATTGCGACACGAAGCGTCATGTTTTCTCCTCCTGCGATATTGGATAAAGCTCATCACCGACAGGTTAATGAGCCGCAATTCTCTCGGTTTTCGGCCCCTGAATGTCTAACGTGGGGTCATTTTTTCTGACCTCAATGGCCCTGTTGTAAAGCACTGCCCATGCGGGTGCCCGTACTGGCGCCAACGAACACCCGTTTTTTCATCTGGTGTCATGTAATGCCCGGACAAGTCTGGCCCGGGAAGATCAATTACGCCAGAGCCTGGCCCGATCAAGTCGCTGAATGTCTGTTTGACCGAAGCGCCATAGGTGATAACGGGACACGTCTTTCGCCCATAAAAGAGGTGAATCGTGTCAAACAAGGCGCAACCCGGTAAAGTCCTGACTATATGACATGCTTTATCCTGTGTGACCACCTCGCGTCAGCGTGTTGCCCTGATGACTGATATTCTGGCGGCATCGATGAGCAGGATTTGTTTCAAAGACTTATAGAATTTCAGGAGTATCATCCGCCATGACACGCCCCGCCCTGGTCGGCGATATCGGTGGCACCAATGCCCGCTTCGCCCTGGTGACCCCCGGCGCCTTCGATCTGCACGACATTCAGACGCTGGCCTGCGCCGATTACGCCAACCTCGATGATGCGGTCAACGCCTATCTCGCCGGCATCAACAGTGAGCGACCGACCGAAGCCTGTCTGGCCTTTGCCTGCCCGGTTCACGACGACGAAATCAAGATGACCAACAATCCATGGCGCTTTTCAAAAAGCGACATGAAACAGCGCCTGAAGCTGGACAACTTCAAGGTCATCAATGACTTTACCGCCATGGCGCTGGGTCTGCCCCATATTCCCGATGAAGATCTGGTCAACCTGGGCGATGGTCACAGCGAACCCGGCCGTGCACGGCTGGTGATTGGTCCGGGCACCGGTCTTGGACTGGCCGGTCTGGCCCCCAGCCAGCGTTTCTGGATTCCGCTGTCGGCCGAAGGCGGCCACGCCAGCTTCGCCCCTGTCGATGATTTCGAGATTCGCCTGCTGCAGTGGTTTCGAGGCCGCTACGGCCGCGTTTCGATCGAGCGCATGCTGTGCGGACAGGGTCTGCTGGACATCTACACGGCCATGTGCGAATTCGAAGGCCATGACTGCACTCTGAGCACCCCGGCCTGCGTCAGCGAAGCTGCCCGCAATGAAGAAGATCCCGTGGCCCATCAGGCCGTCCTGCGTTTTTGCAAGATTCTTGGCGATGCCACCGGCGATGCAGCCCTGACGCTGGGCGCCCGCGGCGGTGTTTATCTGTGCGGTGGGATTCTGCCGCGTATCCTTGATACCCTCCGGATCAGCGATTTTCGCAAGGCCTTTGCCGACAAGGGACGCATGAGCCCCTACAATGCCGATATTGCGACCTGGGTAGTGACCGCCAAATGGACCGGACTGCTGGGCGCTGCCGAAGCACTCCACAACGAGGAGGTGACATGATCCCGGATGCATTGAGCGAGCTTCTATCGGCCACTCAGGGGCAGCGTGATGCCACCTGGCAGGGCCGCTCGCTGCTGGTCATCAACGATGACTGGGGCCAGCTTGTACTGTCCCGCCATGGCGGCCATCTGCTGCACTACGCGCCGGCCGGAGAGCGCGGCTGGCTCTGGACCACCTCCACGCCCAAGGCACCGCCGGAGGCCCTGCGTGGCGGCGTGCCGCTGTGCTGGCCCTGGTTTGGTGAGCCCGAGGACGGCAAGGGTCCGATGCACGGCCTTGCGCGCACTGCCAACTGGCGCATCGACGCGGTGGATGAGGATGTGGAAGGCGGCGTGGAAATCCACCTCTCTCCCGAAGAGCGACTGCACGACACCCTGGCGCCTCGTCTGGTCATTCACGCCAACGCACAGCGTCTGGCCATGGAGCTTGTTACCGAACACATTGGCGAAACACCGATACGCCTGACCCAGGCACTGCACGCCTATTTTGCGGTGCCGGATACCCACCAGTGTCGTATCGAGGGGCTGGGCGGTGCGCGTTATCTGGACAAGCTGGCCGATTACAGCGAAGCAGAACAGACCGGCGTACTGGGCATTCGCGGCGCGCTTGACCGCATTCATCACTCCAGCCGACCACTGGTGCTCGATGACGGCCACCGGCGTCTGAGAATCGCCAAGCAGGGCAGCGACTCGACCGTGGTCTGGCATCCGGGCGACAAGCTGCCGAGTGATATCCCCGAACGTGAACGCCTGAACTTCATCTGCATCGAACCGGCCTGTACCCGCCTGGATCCGGTCTGGCTTGCTCCCGGGGCACAGCACGTCCTGTCGATGCACATAAGTCCTGAAACCTCTGCTCGGGAATAACCCTGATCATGACAGCCGCGCCCTTTGTAATCGGTCTGCGCCAGCTACCGTACTACGACAGCCTGCAAACGCCCGGAGCACTGGCGAGCTGGTTTCAGCAGCGCCTTGAAGAGGGGCTCTGCGAATTCGACCACAGTGATTTAGAAAAGGCACGCGAAGGCCTGCTGGGGCAGGCGATTCGACAGCTCCCGGCAGATCAGGCCCGACAACTGCAATTCGACATGAGTGCCGGCGTGATCCCGGCTCGCCAGAATGACGATCGCTTTGGTGCCAAGTATTACGATACCCGTCCCGAGTATCTTGATGAGGTCGTTAATCGCACGCTGAAGCAGCTGGGGCTCGAGCAACTCAACACCTTCCTGCTCATGCGCCCCGACCCCCTGATGGATGTTGAAGCGACCGGACGGGCGCTGGATGCCATCGTTGAAAGCGGGCGCGCTCGTCGCATCGGCGTGGCCAACTTCCTGCCTGCCCAGTGGCGCCATTTGCAGGCCGCCATGCAGACCCCGCTGGCCTGCCAGCAGATGGAAATGTCGATTGCCCGCAGCCAGATGCTTTTTGATGGCATGTGGGACAGCATGCGCCGCGACAACATGGCCGGCCTTGCCGGCTCTCCGCTATGGGGTGGGCGTATCTTTGAAAACCAGCTGGGTCAGATGCTCAAGACCATGGCCGACACCCACCAGGTCAGCCCTGCTGGCGTCGCCCTGGCCTGGCTTCACACCATTCCGGGCCAGCCCAGAGCCGTCGTGGGAACGCTTCGCCCTGCCCGACTGCAGGCACTGGCACACGATGCCGGTCTGACCCTGAGCCGACCGGAGTGGTTTGCCCTGCTGGAAGCCGTACGCGCCTATCGCGTGCCCTGACGTCTGTTTCCCTTGAAGGTACCCAGGGCTGCCCGCTTTTCAGCGGGCAGCCCTTTTTTGTCTGTATGGACAAGTATGGGTTGGCAGGTGACCCAATGGCACAGGCACGACCTGCAAACCAGAAGTCATGACCTGCAGACCAAAAAAAGCCCGCCTCAAGTGAGACGGGCAAAACAACAGCCGAGGCTGCCGAGAGAGCCGGTACTGACAGGGTCAATCATGCCCTGCCGTTTGATCACTCAATTCACTTAATGCTTGATGGTGGCCACGGTTTCACGCGCGATGGCGCGAATGCCGTCCCAGTCTTCATTTTCAATCAGTTCCTTCGGGGTCACCCAGGTACCGCCCACACACATGACGTTGCGAAGCCTTAGATAGTTGGCTGCATTGTCAGGTGTAATGCCACCGGTAGGACAGAACTGGACATCTCCCAGGGGGCCTGCGAGCGCCTTGAGCGCGCCAACGCCGCCACTGGCCTCGGCCGGGAAAAACTTGAAGCGACGATAGCCGTACTGCCAGCCGGTCAGAAGCTCCGTGGCCGTTGCAATGCCCGGCAGCAGGGGGACCGGGCTTTGAATGCCGTACTCATAAAGACGATCGGTCGTGCCGGGTGTGACCACAAAGTCCACACCGGCATCTTCGGCGCGACGATACTGCGCCGGCGTCAGGACCGTACCGGCACCAATGCTGGCTTCGGGCAGTTCATCACGCAGGCGATACAGTGCTTCCATGGCACAGTCGGTGCGCAGGGTTACTTCCAGTACGGTAAGCCCACCTTCGTAAAGCGCCCGGCAAAGCGGTACGGCGTCTTCGATGCGATGAATGGTCAACACCGGGATGACCGTGGTCCGCTGACAGATACTGTCAATTTCAGTCGTACGTGTGGACGGTAACTGCTTGTCCGATGACATGAAGCCTCCTGATCATCACCCCGGCGGTATGCGCCGCGCTAAACAGATCGAAAACAGACATCCTCGACCCGGCCTGTTCCTTTCCCGGCACCGCCTGACGCGCCGGGACATGCTTTATCGTATCCTGATCGTGTCACGGTGCCCAGTAAAGTGCCAGCGGCGCATCAAGAAAAGCCCGGATCGGCAATTCATGTCGATCACTGCCTGCCATGGCATTGGCCAGTACGGCTTTTTTATCGCCACCGTTGAGATGCAGATAGCGACGATGCGAGCGCATCAGGCGATCGCGCGTCAGAGAGATGCGGGGTTGCCCAACGCTTGGCGCATGCGCCGCGATGACCAGCGCCTCGCTTTCAAGCCCGTCCCCAAGTTCTGCGCTGTCCGGAAACAGCGACGCCGTATGGCCATCGCCGCCCATGCCCAGCACCACGACACTGGCAGGCCAGGTCAACGCAGCAAGACGCTGACCCACCTCCTCGGCACCGGCTTCAGGCGTTGACGCCTCGTTAACGAGCGGATGAAAACGAGCCTCGGCGGCCGCATTGATCATCATGTGGGTGCGAACAAAGCGATCATTGCTGTCATCGTGATCGGTCGCCACCCAGCGCTCATCGGCCAGCGTAATGTCCACACGTGACCATGCCAGTGTCATCCGGCTCAGCGCCTGCATGAAGGGCTTTGGCGTACTGCCCCCCGAGAGCACCAGCGTGACACGCTCCTGCTGCTCGAGATCCTCTCTGAGGGCAGCGGCCACACTTACCGCCAGGTCATGGGCCACTCGAGTGCGTGCGTCGGCTTCAGTCGTTTTCATGGTTGGTCGTTTTCATGATTAATAGTCTTCATACCAGCTGCGTCCGTCCTGGGTGATCATTCCGATGGAAGAGACCGGTCCCCACGAGCCTGCCGGATAGCGCTTGGGCATGATATCGCGCGCCTCCCAGCCCTTGATCAGCTGATCGATCCAGCGCCAGGAGTACTCGATCTCGTCACGACGCACGAAGAGATACTGTTGACCCTTCATGACCTCCAGCAACAGGCGTTCATAGGCGTCGGGAATACGCGCCGACGGGAAGGCCTGGTGGAAATCCAGATGCAGTGGCCCGGTACGCAGGCGCATGCCCTTGTCCAGCCCGCTGTCCTTGGTCAGCACCTGCAGGGCAATGCCCTCGTCGGGCTGCAGCCGAATAATGAGCTTGTTGGCTGCCATGCTGCGCTGATCGTTATCAAAGATGTAGTGCGACTGCGGGCGAAAGTGAATCACGATCTGCGAGAGCTTCTCCGGCATGCGCTTGCCGGTACGCAGATAGAAGGGCACGCCTGCCCAGCGCCAGTTCTGGATCTCGGTCTTGAAGGCCACAAAGGTTTCGGTGCGCGAATCAACATTGGCGCCCTCTTCCTCGAGATAGCCCGGCACCGACTTGCCGGCGATGGTGCCTGCAATGTATTGCCCTCTCACCACATCGGTATCCAGACGCTCGCCTTCAAAAGGACGCAGCGCCTTGAGCACCTTGACCTTCTCATCACGAATGCTGTCGGCATCCAGATTGGAAGGCGGATCCATGGCAATCATGCACAGAAGCTGCATCAGATGGTTCTGGACCATATCGCGCAGCTGGCCGGCCTGGTCAAAATAGCCCCAGCGCCCCTCGATCCCGACGGTCTCGGCCACCGTGATCTCGACGTGCGAGATATGGCTCTGGTTCCACTGACTGCCAAACAACGGGTTGGCAAAACGCAGGGCCAGCAGGTTCTGGACCGTTTCCTTGCCCAGATAGTGGTCGATACGATAGATCCGACTTTCATCAAAGACGGCACCAATGGCGTCATTGATCTCCTCGGAGGTCTGCAGCGAATAGCCGATCGGTTTTTCGACCACCACACGGGATTCGTTGTCCAGACAGCCGCTTTGGGACAGGTTGGCGCAGATCTCGCCATACAGACGGGCCGGCACCGACAGATAGATGGTCAGCGGCTGCGCACTGGTGCCGTGCCACCGGGCAATCTGGTTGTAACTGTCAGGAGAGGAAAAATCGATTTCGATATAGTCCAGCCGCGCCAGAAACCGATTCATGCTCTCCTCGGTGCGCTCATCGGCGCGCACACGGGTTTCCAGTGCATCGCGTACGCGCGCACGAAAGGCATCATTATCGTATTCCTGACGGGCCAGACCCAGAATTCGGGTCTCGGGCGCCATCAGCGATTCGCGATCCAGATGGTAGAGCGCGACATACAGCTTGCGCAGGGCCAGATCGCCCAGCGCGCCGAAAAGCGCCAGATCGACAGCAGTATTGTTGTCGTCATTCACACTCATGCCGTGCTCCCTTCCCGGTTTGGTAGATTTCCGACAACGTTAGACATCAGGACATCATCCTCGCAACACATTGCTTCGCTTCCATCAGGGCAGCAGGTAGCAGCCCCATCGTCTGCCCTTGCGGGTATAGACACTGTCGAACCAATACATCTGACATGGCTGGCAGACCGTTTTCACGGACGTGGCTGCGCACAACCCTGATCATGCGTCATTTGACAGGATAGTTCGGCGGCATCGAGGCTGCATGAAGATCCAATGATATCAGCACTCTTTTACCTTGGGGATGACATTTTTAGAACGCATTGATTGTCACGGCCATGCTGCTCCCGGGGACATCATAAGCCTTTGGTCTAACAAGCAACGATAATTGCTGGCCTTACCCTGCCTTAACAACTTTATTATGGTGCGCATGATTCGTGTTGCCATCAACTGTCGATTACTGACCATTTCCCACGGGGTCATGAAAGGCGTTTCTTTCATTGCCCTTCATTCCCTGCACCTGACAGCAAATGCCCATAATGGCGCAGTACACAGGCAGCGGCGCTGGTAGTTTATGGCTGACACGATTAAGCAACGCCCTTTCAACCTGGCAGTACAAGGAAAGATGACATGGTAGGTCACTCGGGGAGCAGCTCAGGCGCTGCAAGTTATGGTCAGGCAAAACCGGACGCCGTCAAGGATGCCGACATTGTGCCGATGGTCTGGCTGAGCTGTGGCCTGGCGGCACTGGCAGGTCTGCTGTTCGGCATGGACGTCGGTGTCATTTCCGGCGCCCTGCCCTTTATCGTCAAGGAGTTTCATGTCTCCACCCTGATGGAAGGCTGGATCGTAAGCTCCATGATGGTCGGTGCAGCACTGGGAGCACTGGGGGCCGGCGCCATTTCACAGCGCCTTGGCCGCAAAAAGGCGCTGATGTACAGCTCGCTCTTGTTCTTTATCGGCGCCCTGGTCGCGGTCATGTCCACCAGCCCGAACATTCTGATCGTTGCCCGTATCCTGCTGGGACTGGCGGTAGGCGTGGCCTCCTTTACGGCCCCCCTGTATCTGTCCGAGGTCGCTCCCGAGCGTATCCGCGGCACCACCATCTCCTTTTATCAGCTGATGGTCACCATCGGTATTCTGGCCGCCTTCATGTCGAATCTGGCCTTCAGCTATATCGAAAGCTGGCGCTGGATGTTCGGCGTTTTGATGATTCCGGCCGCCATGCTGTTCATCGGCGTGCTCATGGTCCCCAACAGCCCGCGCTGGCTGGCCTCGCGGGACCGCTTTGACGAGGCTCGTGAAGTCCTTACCAAACTGCGCAGCAGCAAGACCGAAATCGATTACGAGATGGGCGAGATCGAGGAGAGCATCAACGCCAAGCAGAAAAGTCGCGGCTTCCAGATGTTCAAGGAAAACCCCAATTTCCGTCGTTCGGTCATGCTGGGCATCTGTTTGCAGCTGGTACAGCAGTTCACCGGCATGAACGCCATCATGTATTTCGCCCCGCAGATTTTCCAGATGTCCGGGTTCGAAGGTACGGCCGCTCAGCTCTGGAGTACGGTCGCCACCGGTCTGGTCAACGTGCTGGCGACCTTCATTGCCATCGGTTTTGTAGACCGTCTGGGCCGCAAGCCCATTCTTTATGCCGGCTTTGCCGTCATGGCCGCCAGCATGGCCGTTCTGGCCTCGATTCTGGTCATTGGGCCGACCACGACGTTCCTGCAGTACACCGGCATGGCGTCGCTTCTGATCTTCGTGGCCGGTTTTGCCATGTCGGCCGGCCCGCTGATCTGGACCCTGTGTGCCGAGATTCAGCCGCTCAACGGCCGTGATTTTGGCCTGAGCTGCTCAACGGTCGCCAACTGGGTCGGCAACTTTGCCATCGGCCAGTTCTTCCCGGTCATGATTGCCGCAATCGGTGGTGCCATGACCTTCGGTATCCTGTCGGTGCTCAACGTGGTCTTTATCATCTTTACCCTGCTGCTGATCCCGGAAACCAAGGGCATCTCGCTTGAGAAGATCGAAAAGAACCTGATGAGCGGCAAACCGCTGAAAGACATTGGCAACTGATACATCGGTGTCCAGGTGTTCAAAACCCCTCTTTCGAGAGGGGTTTTTTATGGGCGCCCTGTTGGCCTGGTCAGCAAGGGGCCTACAAAAATATCAGCAGTGGCGTATATAGCCATCAGAGCGTGCTAGCATGCGCATTTGATCCAATCCTACTCGACGCTTCTGAGGAGTTTCCCCGATGCGCAGGCTCGTTGCCCTTTCGCTTGTCATGCTGAGCACCACGGCATTCGCCGACACCTTCCGCTTTACGGCCATTCCCGATGAGGATGAAGCAAGACTTGTGGAGCGTTTTGACAAGGTGGCCGACTATCTGTCCGAAAAAACGGGTCTGGATGTCGAGTATGTGCCAGTCAAATCCTATGCCGCCGCGGTCAGTGCCTTTCGCAATGACCAGGTTCAACTGGCCTGGTTTGGCGGCCTGACCGGTGTTCAGGCGCGCCAGATCGTGCCCGGCTCGAAAGCGATTGCCCAGGGCAAGGAAGACGCCGACTTCAAGACCTATTTCATTGCCAATACCGATACGGGCTTGAAGGCAGATCAGTCCGAACTGTCGGATGCGGTCAAGGGCAAGACCTTTACCTTCGGCGCCAAGACCTCCACGTCCGGACGTCTGATGCCCGACTACTATCTGCGCGAGCGTTTTGACGAAGCCCCGGAGAAGGTGTTCTCCCGCGTCGGGTACTCGGGCGATCATACCCGCACCATGGCGCTGGTCGAGTCAGGTGCCTTTGATATTGGCGCTCTCAATTACACCGTCTGGGACGCCGCCGTGGCCGATGGCCGGGTGGATACCGACAAGGTGCACGTCATCTGGTCAACGCCGGCCTATCCGGATTATCAGTGGACCATTCGCGGCGATGTCGATGATCACTACGGTGCCGACACGACGCAGCACGTCCAGAAGGCCCTGCTGGACATGACCGACCCCGACCTGCTGGCAAGCTTTCCGCGTGAAGGGTTCATCCCGGCCTCCAACGAGGACTATGCGCCCATCGAGAAGGTCGGTCAGGAGCTGGGGCTGCTGCGATAAACCCATGCTGGAAACTGCGACTGTCGAACCGGACGTCTCTGGCGTGATTGCAGAATTTGATCATGCCTGTCTGGGCCATGACGATCACGTTGTCTTTCCCGACCTGACACTGCGTATCTCGCAGGGCGACCGCATCGCCCTGCTGGGACGCAGCGGCGTGGGGAAATCGACCCTGCTCGATGCCCTGCGCATTCGACTCGGCGACCAGGGCGCCTGGTGTCCTCAGGCCAATGCGCTGGTGCCCACGCTTTCGGCCTATCACAACATTTACATGGGGCGCCTGGCCCATTTTTCACGCTGGCAGAACCTGACCAACATGCTGCGCCCCAACCGGGCCTGCTGGCAGGAGATCAGCGGGCTTGCCGATACGCTGGGGCTGGACGGATTGTTGCGGCGTCAGGTCGACCAGCTGTCCGGCGGTCAACAGCAGCGTGTCGCCATTGCACGAGCGCTGTATCAAAAGCGGCCGATCTTTATCGGAGATGAGCCGGTCGCAAGCGTCGACCCGCGTCAGGGCGTTCGGCTGCTGGAGCTGATCAACACACGCCACCAGACCTGTGTGGTGGCGCTGCATCAGCGTGAACTGGCACTGGCGCACTTTGATCGCATCATTGGCCTGGATGAAGGGCGCATCATTATCGACGCACCTGCCCGTGAGCTGACTTCCCACGACCTTGACGTGCTTTATGTCACGCACTGATGCACCTGCCGGCTGGTTCAGCTGGCTGCGGGGCGACAATGTCGGCGCCAGGCTTTTGCGCCTGACGTTGATCATGCTGGCCATTACGCTGGTACTGCTGCCGCTGGCGGATCTATCAATTACGACCCGTGATCCGTGGAAGGAACTGGGGCGCATGCTTCAGGGAATGATTCTGCCGGATATCACGGCGACCGAATCGCCTCTGCATGCCCTGCTTCTGACCATCGCCTTTGCCCTGTGGGGGGTGATGCTGGGCATTGTGCTCGGGTTCCCGCTAGCGCTGATCTTCATGCGCTCTCGTCTGGTACGGACCCTGTGCGCCTTCGTGCGCGCCATTCACGAGCTTTTCTGGGCACTGCTGTTTCTTCAGGTCTTCGGGCTCTCTGCCATTACGGCGCTGGCTGCCATCGCCCTGCCCTATGCCGCCACCTTTGCCAAGGTCTATGCCGAAATCCTGGCCCAGATTGATCGCAGCCCTTCGCAGACGCTGTCGCCCGGAACCGATCGGCTGTCACGCTTTGTCTATACCGAGCTGCCACTGGCCTGGCAGCGACTTTCCGGTTACACCCGTTATCGTTTTGAATGCGCCCTGCGCGCCAGCGTACTGCTGGGCTTTGTGGGACTGCCAACGCTTGGATATTACCTGGAAAGTGCCTTTCGCCAGGGGCGATATCACGAAGGCGGTGCCCTGCTGTGGGCCTTTTATCTGCTGATTGCCCTGCTGCCCTGGTGGGCCCATCGTCGCCTGCTGGTGCCCTGGCTGGTGGGCACGGCGTTTTTGCTGGGCCCGTGGCCCAGCGTCAACCCGACGCTTTTATGGCAGTTCGTAAGCCATGACATCTGGCCACAGCCGCTGCTGGAAGGCGATTTCGCGGCACTGCCGCAGTGGTTTGGCAGACTGCCGGATCTGCTGCCCGCCATTGGCAATACGCTTTTGCTGGGGCTGATGAGCACCGTCGGCTCGCTGCTGGTCTGCCTGCTGGCCTGGCCTCTGGTCAGCCGCCATTTCGGCAACCGCGCCACGCGCACCATGGGACGCGGCGCGCTGATTGTCATGCGCTCGACACCGGAACTGCTGCTGGCCTTTATTCTGCTGCTGCTGACCGGGCCGTCACTGCTGCCGGCGTGGATTGCCCTGTCACTGCACAACGGCGCCCTGATTGCCTTTCTGGCGGCGCGTCATGCCGATGAGGTGACACCGGGGCTGCCCGGCATTCGGGGAATCAATCTGTATAGCCATGAGCTGCTGCCTCGCATCTACCCCGGCATTCTGGCGCTGCTGTTTTACCGCGCCGAGGTCATCATGCGCGAGACGGCACTTCTGGGCATGCTGGGGGTGGTCACGCTGGGCTTTCAAATCGACTCGAGCTTTGAGTACCTGATGTTTGATCAGGCCGTCGCCCTTTTGATGGTGACGGCCGTGATCAACATGGCAGTGGATGTGCTGTCGCGACGCCTGCGCCCGGACGCTCTGCCCGAGCGCCGTGACCAGCCTCGGCCGGCGCCGGTGGGTGACAGCGGTTAGAAGCGCCGGACCGTGACTCAGCTCGGGTGGAAAATCGAGAGATTGAAGCTTTCCGGCAGGCTCGGCTGCCCGCTCTTGCGATCGACAAAGCGGATGCGAAAGCCTTTCCAGGCCTGATACTTCACCGAGCCGGAGTAGGCGGACAGATACTCGATGCCGTCATGGGCAATGCCGGCATCATCCACCGTGACCGTAATGATCGGGTCGCGCAGTTCCACTTCGCCGTCGGGGAAGGAAAATTCGACCTGCCCCTTGTCGACGACCTCGCAGCGACTGAAGAAATCACAGCCCGGCCCATCACCGCCCTTGCGCCATTTAACGAACTGGGGGATACCGGTCAGGGCATGGCGCACCTTCCCCTTCTTGTCCACCAGTGAGGTCTCGCCCACCATGCCCGGGCGGCCACGATTCACCCGGTAGTCGTCATACAGCACCTTGTCGTCACCATCGACCTGCGAGGCGAAGCGCAGGCGGCCATCCCATATGCCCTTGCTGTCCGACTCCCGATCGGTATCGAACACCACGTCGCCTTCGGGGCCACTATGGCGAAAGACAATGGGGTTGGTCTGATGGGTCCTGGCGGAATGACTCGACTGAATCACCAGCGGCGTGGCTTCCTTCCAGGCATCGGCCTCGGCGCGCAGTGAATTCGGCGACAGGCGCAGCGCATTACCGGTCGAATTGCGAACCACGACTTCGCCACCATCCAGCGACACACCGCCCATGCTGCCGCTGTGCGATTCGCTGTCAAAGACGTTGGTCCAGCCATAAACGCAGGTGTTGGAGGAAGCAAAGCAGTTCATGAACTGCTGGCTTTCTGTAGTACGCACACAGGGCCAGGGCGCCTTGCCCTTGTTGCGCCCCTCCCACCAGTTGCCGATAAAACTCGAGCGATAAATCAGTCTTGCCCGAATGGCATCGCCCTTCATGGCCTCGAAGATGTTGTCCTGAAAGGTTGCGCCGTAGACATTTTTCTCGAAAATGATGCCATTGTCGGAGTAGTTAAACTCGTTACCGACAAAACGCGCGGTCGTGGAGTTGTTGCCCTTTTCATCGTCGATCTGGACGCCCACTCCCATGCCGATGAAAGTACAGCGCAGCAGGTTGTAATTGACCATGATGCCGCGCACCCGGATACCGAAACCACCTGCGGCGAAGTGAACATTTTCGATGACGGTATTGTAGCCGGGGCTATCGATATAGGTGCCGTCCCAGCGGCCCTTCTTGCGCCCGGTAGCGAAGTTGAGATCCCGCACCACCGGGCCATGGCCGGTAAACATGACGCCATCGCCCAGCGAGTGGAATGGCATCAAAATGGCGTTGCCCTCGTTTCTGAAACGCTGCCTGCCGGGGCCAATGAGATTCTTGCCCTTGAGATCGACCGTCTGTCCGATCGCATAGCGCCCGGGCGGCACATAAAGGCTGTTAACGATACTGGAGCGCGCCGCGCGCACAAATGCCGCCGAGCTGTCACTCTTGCCGGTCGGGTCGGCGCCCCAGTAAATCACATTGTTGCGGGCGGTCATGTCGAGCGCCTCGGACCGCTCTCGTGACTCGCTGGCCTGCGCACGCTCCGGGGTTGCCAGTGCCCCCGCCATGCCGGCAACAGGCAGCAGGGCCAGTGCACGACGCATGAAGCGTCGGCGATTGCGATCGTCTGTAGAAAGCGCCATTCAAAACTCCGTATAAGGCCACAAAAGGCCTGTTTCAGGGAATATCACACCTGTTTTGGGAAAATGCTGCCATGCCATTGTGGCGATCACCATTTGGCGGCCACCACCACATGCCTCTGCCACGTCTGTCATACTCGTGGTTTATGAAACCACGCCTGCCGCTTACAATCAGATGACATTTTTCGGGAGGCTCGCATGGACCGCTTATCCCATGCTGATACAGCACTACCTGTACTCTATCTCCACCGCTGGCGTGCCTGGCTCCCCGAGCGCGCGGGCGAGGACATGCCTGCCTGTATCATCACCGATGAAAAGCCGGCAGCGTCGAGTGTCCCGGCCCTGCTGCGACGCCGTCTGACGCCGCTGGGCCGCGCTGTCTGTACCCTGCTGGGTGACATGGCCGCCCATGAGCGAACAACCATGCCCGTATTGCATGCCTCTCGTCACGGGGACGGGCATCGCCCGCTGGACATGCTCGATACGCTGTTCGAGGGTGAGCCGCTCTCGCCCGCCCGATTTGGTCTGTCGGTGCATAATGCCGTGCTGGGTGTCTACTCGATCGCCTTTGGCAATCACACCTCGATGGCCGCCCTGGCGGCAGCCGGTGAAGAGTTCGAGGCGCTCTTGAGCGAAGCCCGTGGCTATCTGTTCGATGGACGCGACAGCGTCATGCTGATTCTGACCGACTCACCGGTCCCCGACCGCTATCGCATCCAGACTCAGGCCCCACAGGCCCCTTCCGCCATGCTGATGGAGCTGTCGCTAACACCAGCACCGGATGCCGTGCGCTTACATGCTCGATCGGTCGATAACACCGAAAACAGGGGGCAAATAGTGACACCGCCGCTGCTGGCCGACTGGCTGATGGGCAGGGGAGAGTTGATCACGCGCACCCCACCGCTTTGCTGGCAGGCCACTACGGGAATGGAAACACCACACGCCGGATAGCGTCCCAAAGGATATCCGGTTCTGGCATCATATGCCGCCCGAACAGGCGGGCAGACGACGCTCCAGCGGCGTACTCGTCTGCCCGAAGACGACAACAAGGATCCCGGAGACCCCCATATGGCCAATACCTCATTGACCGAACTTGAACGCGATGTCGCCAACATGATCATCGAAGCGCTGGAGCTTGAAGATATTACGGCCGACGACATCGAACCCGAAGCGCCCCTGTTTGGTGACGGGCTGGGTCTGGATTCCATTGATGCGCTGGAGCTGGGACTGGCGCTGCAAAAGCGTTATGGCATTCGCCTTGACAGCGACGCCGAGGAAAACCGCGAACACTTTGCAAGTTTAAGGCAGCTCAGCGCCCTGGTGGCCGAGCGCCGCAGCGACTGAGGGTTGTAATGGAAGCCATGCCTGCCGAACGCCCCAGAGCACGTCACTGGTCATCACCCCTGTCGATGGTGCTGTTTCCGGCAGCCCTGTGGATCGTTCTCCCCCTCTGGGGCACTCATGCCCTGTTGATCACCCTGGTGCTTCTGGCAGGCATTCAATGGCTGGCCGGTGAACATCGCACCCGCTGGGCGATGGTGATGATACTGCTGCTGGCGCTGTTGTTGGGTGGGCAGGCAGAACTGGGCATCCGACTTTATCCGGTCATGATCAACGTCTCACTGGCACTGATCTTTCTGGGCAGTCTGCGTTCTACGCCTCTGATCGAGCGTCTTGCGCGTCTGTCAGAGCCCGACCTCCCTCCCGAAGGCGTGCGTTATACGCGCAGGGTTACCTGGATGTGGGGCATTTTCATGACCCTCAACGCCGTCATTGCACTGGTGCTGGCGCTGTGGGCCCCCCTTCACGTCTGGCAGGTCTGGACTGGCGCCATCAGCTATCTGCTGGCAGCACTGCTGATGGCCGGTGAATGGCTGGTGCGCCGGCGCGTTCGACGCAAGGTGGTGCAGGCATGAATCCATCTCGCCATGCAGCACCGTCACTGACTCGCTGCCCGTGGCTTCTGGGCGCGGCGAATGACATCGTGGCCCTTTCAGGGCAGAAGGAGCGCACCCGCGGCGAGCTGATCCAGGCCATCAGGAACTGGGCGAACACGTCGCTGCCGGCCGATCGGGATGTGGCCCTTTATGACAGCGATCCCTGGCGGTTTACGGCGGCCCTGCTTGGCCTCTGGCATGCCGGCCATCGGGTGTGGCTGCCCGGCGACAATCTGCCCGAAACCGTCAATCATCTGCGCCAGCGCGATCTGGTCCTGCTGGGTGAATTTCCGCAGGCCTGGATGCCACCACCGCCCGTCTCGGACATGATGCCCGAGCCCGGCCTGCCGCCCGAACAGGAGGCCGTGGTGCTGTTCACCTCCGGCTCCAGCGGGGAGCCTGCCCCCATCTTTCGCACGCTGGGCCAGCTCGAGGCCGAAGTTGCCGCTTTCGAGCGACACTGGCCGCTCGCACAAGGCGTCGTCATCAGCCAGGTCAGCCATCAGCATACCTGGGGACTGACGGCAGGGCTTCTGCGTGCGCTGGCGACCTCTCATCCCTTCGGGCTCGAGATCGTGACCTGGCCCGAGACGCTGGCCGAGTGGCTCATGAACGTGCCGGTCAGCGCCCTGATCAGCTCGCCGCCTCAGCTTTCCCGGCTACCCGAGAGCACGACCGGCATGCCGGACCGCGCGCCCGGCCGTATTTTCAGTGCCGCCGCGCCGCTGCCTCATGAGGCCGCCGTGCAGGCCGAAGCGCTGATGGGCAGCGAACTCATCGAGATCTATGGCAGCTCGGAGAGCGGCGCCATTGCCTGGCGCAGGCCCTGTCAGGATACGACCTGGCAGGCGCTCGACGATGTCATGCTTCGCTGTGACGGTGAACGCACACTGCTGCGCTCAGGGCGTCTCCCCGAGCCCGAACAGTGGCATGAACAGGCCGACCACATTCAGCTGCTGGACGAACATCCTGCACGATTTACCCTGCACGGACGCGCCGACCGCATCGTCAAGGTGGCCGGCAAGCGCGTCTCGCTGGAAGGTCTGGCCCATCACCTCAAGGCCTTCCCCGGCGTCCTGGACGCCCGCTGTCTGACCATCGATCACTCGGGTGGGCGCGTCGGGGCCGTCGTGGCCATGTCATCCGACAGCATTGCCCATGATCATGACGCGCGAAGAGCACTCATCAGCGATTTGAGACAGCATCTGGCCCGTGCCTTTGAGCCGGTAGTGCTGCCGCGTTTCTGGCGTTTTGTGCACCGCTTCCCGGTCAACGCTCAGGGCAAGCTGACCCGTGCCATGGCGCGTCATCTCTTTGATGACCTGGATGACCGGCGCCAGCCGCGCTGGCTGGATCTTGAGTCCTCAACACCCGATCAGCACCAAATCACACTGGAAATTCCGGAGCGCCTGGCAGCACTTGAGGGCCACTTCCCCGGACGACCGATCGTGCCGGGCATTGCCCTGATTCACTGGGCACGTCAGCAGGCCGAGCGTCTTTTCGGCAAGCAGGATCAATGGCGCGACATGCGCCGGGTACGCTTTCCCGCACCGCTGTTGCCCGGGGATCGCGCGGTCATGACGCTGAGCCGCCAGCGTGGCGATCTGAACATCACCGTGACCTCTCATCGGGGCCAGCATCTGCAAATGCGCCTGCTCGGTGTCGACCCGATGCCCGACCACGGGGAGTTTTCATGAATCACGTCCAGAACAGCGCAGCGTTTTCGCCCTGCGTGCTGGTGCCGGTGTATAACCACGAACACGCCATCGTGGCGACCTGCGAGGGGCTCGCCGCCCTGAACCTGCCCATCGTGCTCGTCGATGACGGCAGCGATGCGGGCTGCGCCAGTGTGCTCGATCACCTGGCACAGGCCAGTGATGTGCACCTGCTGCGCCTGCCGCGCAACCGCGGCAAGGGCTACGCCGTTCGTCACGGCCTTGCCCATGCTCAAACGCTCGGATTTACCCATGCCCTTCAGGTCGACGCCGATGGCCAGCATGATCAATCAAGCCTGCCGCCCTTTATCGAGGCGTCCAGACACGCCCCCGACCGGCTTTTGATCGGCTATCCCCGCTTTGATCACAGCGTGCCGCTGCACCGCTTTATCAGCCGCTACATCACCCACGTCTGGGTCTGGTGCAATACGCTGTCCACCACACTGCGCGACACCATGTGTGGCGTGCGTCTTTATCCGCTGGCTGCGGTCAATGCCATGCTTGCGCGCCACGGGTGCGGTCATCGCATGGAGTTTGATACCGAGGTGCTGGTGCGCTGGTTCTGGGCCGGTCATCCGGTCGACAATCTACCGGTGCGGGTCACCTATCCCACCGATGGCGTCTCTCACTTTCGCCTGTTTCGGGACAACGTCCTGATGGCACGCATGCACCTGAGGCTGACGCTGGGCATGCTGATACGCCTGCCGAAGCTGATCCTCGGACGTGCCCGGCACCGGCGCGACGAACGACACAAGAGCTCTTCATGACATCACCGCAACGCAAGCGCACCTCGCGCCACTGGTCGGCCATCAGTGAGTCAGGCTCACTCAAGGGCATTCAATTGATGCTGGCCATTTATGACCGTTTCGGTGCGCGCGCCTATCAGGGCGTCCTGTTTCTGGTCGGACTCTACTATTGGCTGCGCCGCCCGATTGCCCGACGCGCGTCAAAGGAGTACCAGAAGCAACTGAAGGCCTTTTGCCCCTCGGTCTCCCTGCCACGCCTGACCACCGTGCGCCATTTCACGACCTTTGGGACGGCCATTCTGGACAAGGTGCTGGCGCTCTACGGTCGCATTGCCCCCGAGACCATTCATATAGAGCAGCGCGAGACCCTGAGGGCCGCCATCGATGCCGGCCAGGGCGGCATCATCGTGGTCACGCATCTGGGCAGCCACGAGATCTGTCAGGCGCTGGGGCGACTGCGGCGCGACCTGAAAATGAGCGTGGTCATGCATACCCATCACGCCCAGCGCTTCAATTCCCTGTTCAACGATATCGACCGCCCCCTGTCGGTAGAGATCATCGAGGTCAGCGACATGGGCCCCGCCACGGCCCAGCGGCTTCAGGCCCGCGTGGCCGAGGGCGGCTTTGTGGTCATTGCCGCCGACCGCGACCCCATCGAGGCCGGCGCCCGACGCCGCTGGCTCGATTTTCTCGGCCGACCGGCGCCCTTCCCCGAGGGTGCCTTCTGGCTTGCCATACTGTTGCACTGTCCGCTGTATCTGCTGGTCTGCGCCCGCAAGGGGCAGACACATCATGTGCACTTTGAATCCCTGGGTGATGCCACCGGGCTCTCGCGCCGGGAGCGCAGTGTGTGGATGGACAACACCATGGCGCACTTTGTCACGCGTCTGGAGCATTTCTGCTGTCGTTATCCGCTACAGTGGTTCAACTTTTACCCGTTCTGGCAGTCCGAAAAATAAAACGCATGCCCCGTTAAATCACGGGCGATTAAATCAAGCACGAACAACGCACGGACAGCCGCTGTCCTGCCGGCCCAGGAGCTCAAGTTACATGTCTTGTCGCACGCGTTTACGATCCCTGACCCTTCTCATGGTCACTCTCCCCCTGTGGCTCATGGCCCTGCCGGCCCGGGCCATGAGCCTTGAGACCCTGGCAGACCACCTGGCCGCTCAGGGGGACGTGAACGGGCGCTTTGAGCAGACCCGTTATCTGGCCGACCTGGACACCCGCATTGACGGTCGCGGCCACTACCGCTTCGAACAGGGCGATCGCGTGATCTGGTCGCTGGAGTCACCGGTAGAAGAGACCATGGAGCTTTCCGATGCGGGCATTCAGCGTAACGGCGAGCGCATTGATGATGATCCGGCCGGCGTGGCGACGCTGATCATGCAACTGCTCAACGGCCAGTTCTCGGCGCTCGCCGATCGTTTCGACATCACGCTTGAAGGCGATGAAAAGGCGTGGCATGCCACGCTGGTCCCGCGCCAGCAGGGGCTGGCGAACTATCTCCACAATATCGATATGCAGGGCGATGCACGCCTTGAGCAGATCAACATGGCCATGGCCGATGGTGACCGGCTCAACATTCATCTGCTGCCGCCTGAAGAAGACGCCGGCACCGCCGCGACTTCCCCGCAACAGGGCCCCTGAACATGACGCGCACCTCTCGCCTGCCGGCGCTTTTATGGGGTCTGGTACTGACAGCCTGTCTGGTCTTCAGCGGTTGGCAGCTGCTGCGCGGAACAAGTCTTGATACGCGCATTACGGCGCTACTGCCCGACACGCATCAGTCTCCCGGGATTGATCGTGCCAACGAGCAGCTCGGCGCCCCTTTTACCCACCGCTTTGTGCTGCTGCTGGACGCCGAAACCCCGGGCGAGGCCGCGGCGGAACTGGCGCAGACGCTACAACGTGCCGGCGCGGTCAGTGAGCTGCGCTATCGTCCGGGTGACTACCAGCTCGACAGCCTGCTGGAAGTACTGGGGCCGTCGCGCTATCGCCTGCTGGATGACCATCTGCGCACCACCATCGACGGCGGGGATACCGACGAGCTGCGCCGCCAGGCGCTGGCGTCTCTGGTCATGCCCACCGGTATTGACCAGCACCCGGTACGTGACCCCTTCGGACTGCTCAATCGCTGGCTCGACAGTCAGCTCTCTACCCGCTTTGATACCCGGGGTGATCTGGTCACCCTCGAGGTGGATGGCAAGGCACTGGTCGTGATGACCGGGGAGCTTGCAGGCAGTGCGTGGGATACGGGGCTGCAGGACCGTCTGACCGGTGCCATCGATGCGTTTCAGAAGGCGCACCCCGGGGCACATCTGTGGCGCTCGGGCATGGTGTTTCACGCCGCCGATGGCGCGCATCAGGCCAGAAGCGAGATCAGCACCATCGGGCTGGGCTCGCTGATCGGGGTGCTGCTCATCCTGCTGGTGGTGTTTCGTTCACCGGTCACGATCGCCACGCTGCTGCTGCCGCTGGCCACTGGCGCCGTGTTTGCCCTGGCGATCACGCTCTGGTGGTTTCAGGGCATTCACCTGCTGACCATTGCCTTTGGCAGCAGCCTGATCGGTGTGGCCATTGACTATGCACTGCACCTTCAGTGTGCCCGCGCGCTGGCCGGCCGGGAGTTCCGGCTGCGTCACATGTTGCCGGGGCTGGCACTCGGGCTTGTGACCAGCGTCATGGCCTACGTGGTGCAGGCCTTCACGCCCATGCCCGGGCTTCGCCAGATGGCCATATTTGCCGGCTGCGGGCTGGTCGGGGCCTGGCTGACGGTGGTGCTGTGGCTGCCCATGACACGCGTGCGCACCACGCCCGGCACCCGGAAACTGGCCGAACGGCTCTGGCGAGTGCTTGACCACCTTCGCGGCCGGCTCGGGCCGCGCCTGGCCCTGGTGCTGGCCCTGATCGCCGTCGCCATTGCCGGCGTGCGCCTGCAGGGCGATGACAGCCTGCGTCTGCTCAACACCTCATCACAGCAGCTGCTGGGTGATGAGGCGCTGATTCAACGCGAGCTCGGGCGGGATACCGGTACCGTTTATCTGTTGATCACCGCTCATGACAGCGAGGGTTTTCTCGGTCGGGTTGAATCACTTAACCCCCTGCTGGATGGGCTGGTGAAGGACGGTCATCTGGGCGGTCACACCAGCCTCGCCGACCATGTCCCCTCTGGGGCGCGTCAAGGCGCCAATCTTGAACGGACCCGCCGACTGTACCAGCAGCAGCTCGACCAGGTGTATGCCTCGGCAGGGCTACCGCCGGCCCTTTACGAGCGCGCCATGGAAATGCTGACGCAATCTCCGCCGCTGACGCTGGATCACTGGCTGACAAGCCCACTGGGAGAAAGTGACCAACGCCTGTGGCTTGGCGACATCGACAAGGGTCAGGTGGCCGGCATGGTCACCCTCAGCGGCGGCATTGATGATTATGCGCGTCAGCAGCTGGAAAGCCTGGCGCGCAGCGATGAACACATCGAACTGGTCGACCGGGTCGAACAGATCAGCAATGTGCTGGGCAAGCTGCGCCGCCAGATCGCGCAGTGGGTGGCAGGCGCCCTGGTCGTGCTGACCCTGCTGCTGGCCCTGCGCTACCGGTGGCGCACCTGGCGTGTCATCGCCCCGGCCGGCGGCGCCATTTTGACCGTACTCACGCTGTATGCCCTGCTGGGCGTGCCGCTGAATCTGTTTCATCAGCTGGCGCTGCTGCTGGTGCTGGGAATCGGGCTGGACGCCGGCATCTTCATGCAGGAACATCCCAGAGCCCATCACGCCTGGCTTGCGATCACGCTGTCGATCCTGTCGAGCCTGCTGGCCTTTGGCCTGCTGGCCTTCAGTGCCACACCGGCGCTTCATCATATCGGCATGACCACCCTGATCGGGCTTGCCAGCGTCTGGCTGCTCACCGCTCTGGTGCAGCGGCGCATTCCAGAGGATCAGCCGGCGCATCATGCCAATACCCATGACCACGGATAACGCCATGACAACTTCCACGTCCCGCGCTTTTGAGGCCGACATGTCTGAAAGGGAAACCGATGTGGCCATTATCGGCGCCGGGCCCGCCGGCGCCGTGGCGGCCGCCCTGCTGGCCGAGGCCGGCCATCGCGTCGTCGTGGTCGAGGCGGCGCACTTCCCGCGTTTTTCCATCGGCGAAAGCCTTTTGCCCCAGTGTCTGATGGACCTTGAGCGCGCAGGGCTGGCCGACGTGATCGAAAGGGCCGGCTATCAGATGAAAAACGGCGCCCGCTTTGTGCGTGGCGATCAGCGCGTGGATATCGATTTTCAGGACAAGTCGAGCGAGGGCACCGGGCAGGCCTGGCAGGTCGAGCGCGCCGACTTCGATCAGCGCCTGATCGAGGCCGCCTGCGCGCGCGGGGCCGAGGTGCGGTTTGGTCAACGGGTCACGGCCTTCGAGCGCCACCCCGAGATTCCGACACTGACCATTCGTGATGAAAAGGGCCACTGCTGGCGGCTCAGGGCCCGCTTCGTCCTTGATGCCAGCGGTCTGGCTCAGGTGCTGGCCCGCCTGGAAGGGACGCTGGAAGAGACCCATCTGACACAGCGCCAGGCCCTGTATACCCATTTATCCCTCAAACCGGACGCCTGCCGGTCGCATGATTTCGATCGCACCAAGATTCAGATCGGGCTGCACCCGCAGGCCAATGTCTGGTACTGGGTGATTCCCTTTGCCAACGGTCGCGCCTCGACAGGCTTTGTGGGGTCATCCGAGGAACTGACACGCCTTACCGGCCCGGATGCCGACGAGACGCAGGGCTTTCAGACCTGCTTCAAGGCCTTTGACGAGCTGGACGGCTGGCTTGATGCCGAAACGCCTCACCGCCCCATCGCGGCACTTGGCGGCTACAGCCGCAACGTCACCACCCTCACCGGCCCGGGCTACGCCATTCTTGGCAATGCCGGCGAGTTTCTCGACCCCATTTTCTCCTCGGGCGTGACCATCGCGGTGCGTTCGGCATGCCTGGCCGCGCCGCTGGTCAGGGCACAGCTTGACGGTGGTGACGTCGACTGGCAGGGAGATTTCGAGCGTCCGCTGCGCCATGGCATCGATACCTTCCGCGCCTTTGTGGATGCCTGGTACGATGGCCGACTGCCGGCCATCATCTTTCATCCCGAACCGCCGGCCTATCTGCGGCGCATGATCAGCGCCGTGCTGGCAGGTTACGCCTGGGATAACGACAACCCCTTTGTCAGTCAGCCGCGTCGACATCTCGACACCCTGGCCCAACTGTGTGGACACGCCGCATGACAGCCCTTTTTCTGCCCCGACGCCTCTGGCCCGCCGCGCTTTTGTTGATGCTGACCCTGCTGGCAGGCTGCAGCGCACCAGCCATGGCGCCCCAGGCAGCCCCCGGCTGGCAGGGCGAGGCACAGACGCTCAAGCGCAAGCTGACCATCACGCCCTTTGACGAGACACGCCCCGAGCAGACACTGCTGGCGGTGATTCGCCTTTCCGGTGACGGGCTGCGCGTGGTCATCGCCACCCCCACCGGACAGCGGCTTTTCACCCTGGTACGTGATGACCAGGGCGCACGCTACACCCAGTCGATCATGGACAAGCCGCCCTTCCCGGCCCAATGGTTTGCCCAGCGTCTGGAGTGGAGTCTGCGTCCAGAGTCTGCCCTGCGGGAGGCCTTTCAGGGCAGTGCATGGCAGGTACAGGACCAGCGTTTTGAACATGGCCGAGTGCGCAAGATTCTCGACGGCGACACGCTGGTCGCCCGGATCGATACCATCGATCATCATCTTGAGCAGGCCCATGACGTGCTGACCGATTTTCAGATCGGCTATCGCATGGTCATCACGCCCTTTGGTAATGACAATAGCGCCGGAGAGACCCCATGACGTCCGCTTACTGTCGACTCTCTGCGCCTGCCGTGATCTGCAGTCTCGGGGACCACCACGACACTCTCATTAACGCGCTGATCAAGGGGCAACGCGGTCTGGTCGACAGCGAGCGCTATACGCCCGGACGAATGCTGGCGCTGGGGGATGTCACGACGGCGCTGGTATCGTCCGATAACTGGCCTGTCGAGCATGCCAGTCGCAACAATCGACTCATCGCCACGGCGCTTGCGGCACTGGGCCCGCAGCTGGAGGAGACGCTCAAACGCCATGCACCGCATCGCATTGCCGTCGTCATGGGGACCAGTACCTCGGGCATCTCGGAAACCGAAGCCGCCATTGCCCGCACCGGTCCCGGCAACAACTTCGATGAGCACTATCGCTACGCCCATCAGGAGCTCGGCGCACCGGCCCACTTCATTCGCGCTCATCTGGGGCTGTCGGGGCCGGCATGGACCATCTCCACGGCCTGCAGCTCCGGTGCCCGAGCGCTGAGTGCGGCCCGGCGCCTGTTGCTCTCCGGTCAGGCAGACGCCGTGATCGCCGGCGGCGCCGATACGCTGTGCCACCTGACCGTGCATGGCTTTGATGCATTGGGGGCGATCAGCGATACGCCGTGTCAGCCGTTTACCCATGATCGACGTGGCATCAACATCGGTGAAGCGGCCGCCCTGTTCATCGTGACCCGCGAGGCCGGTGGCATTCAGCTGACCGGCTACGGGGAAAGCTCGGACGCCCACCACATCTCGGCGCCGGCCCCGGATGGCGGCGGCGCCATCGCCGCCATCCGCCAGGCGCTCGACATGGCCAATCGAGCCCCCGGTGATATCGACTACCTCAACCTGCATGGCACCGCGACCACGCACAACGATGCGATGGAGGCGCTGGCCCTTCATGACGTGTTTGGCGATCACCAGCCCCCGGCCAGCTCGACCAAGGCGCTGACCGGCCACACGCTGGGCGCGGCCGGTGCGCTTGAAGCCGCCTTTTGCTGGCTGGCTCTGGAGCACGGTTTTTTGCCGCGCCATGTTCATGACCAGCCGCTTGACGAGACACTGATGCCGCTGTCGCTGGTGGGCGAAGACAGCGTCGGCCAGCCGCGCGTGGCGCTCTCCAACGCCTTTGCCTTTGGCGGCAACAATGCCGTGCTGGTGCTGGAGCGCAGCGATGCATGACACGTACCCCGGGCCGTCAGCGTGGCCCCCCGTGGCGTCTCTGGTGCCGCACCAGGGGTCGATGTGTCTGCTCGATCACGTCATCGACGCCAATGACCGGCACATCGTTGTGGCCGTGATCCCGTCACCCGAGGATCTCTTTGCCGACACCCGGGGCATTCCAGTACAGGTGGCGCTTGAGTGGATGGCCCAGGCCTCGGCGGCCTGGTCGACCCTGCAGCCGCGCGAAGGTGGTACGCCTCGCCAGGGCATGCTGCTGGGCGCTCGTCGATTCGAGGCGAATATCGATTACCTGGCCTTTGGTCAGCCTCTGGAGGTCAGGGTCAGCGTGGATACCATCGCCGACAGCGGTCTGGGCACCTTTGACGGCGTGCTTTATCGACCCGGCGAAAACCCCGAGCATGACTGGCTGGCCAGAGCGAGCTTAAGCGTTTTGCAGACTGCCGCCGGGTAATCCCGGCGATCCCCGGGGCCTGCGTCCTGTTGCCCACGGCCATTTTCAACCACTACTTGCAATGACGACTCCCTACCACGCGATCGGAAAATGACATGTCACAGACCATCCTGATTACCGGCGCCAGTCGCGGCATCGGCCGGGCGGCCGCCCTGCGCCTGGCCCGCGACGGCTTTGATATCGTCGTGCACTACCGCCACAGCGAGACGCAGGCACGCGCCGTGGCGGACGAAATTACCTTCATGGGTCAAAAGGCACGGCTATTGCAGTTTGATGTCGGCGCACGCGACGAGGCCCGCGCGTATCTGGAGGCCGATATCGCCGAGCACGGCGCCTATTACGGCGTAGTGCTCAATGCGGGCTTTCATCAGGATGCGCCCTTTCCGGGCATGTCCGAGGAACAGTGGGACAGCGTGCTTAATGTTGATCTGGGCGGGTTCTATAACGTGCTCAAGCCGCTGGTCATGCCCATGATTCAGCGCCGAAAGCCCGGACGCATCGTGGTGCTCTCCTCGGCCGCCGGCGTGATCGGCAATCGCGGTCAGGTCAACTATGGCGCTGCCAAGGGTGGACTGATTGCGGCCAGCAAATCACTGGCGCTGGAACTGGCCAAAAGAAAAATCACGGTGAACTGTATTGCCCCCGGATGGGTCAATACAGACATGACCGACGATATCGATGTGGACATCAAAAAGATCGTGCCCATGCAGCGCATGGGGGAAGCCGAAGAAGTCGCCGGCGTGATCAGCTTTTTGTGCTCGGAAGACAGCAGCTACGTGACCCGCCAGGTGATTGCCGTCAACGGCGGACTGTTCTGATTGCGCTTTTTCAGATCCGCATCAGGCAGGTCGATGTCGTCGCATGTTTCGTAAAGGGTAACGACAATAACGAAAAGGACGACGCATGACGTTCAAGGCAGCGCTGTATGGCTGGACGGCCACGACCCTTCGTACGCTGGATCATCACGGCGTTCGACTGCGCTACCCCTATCGAGACCGCGTCATGTTTGAACATCGCATCCTGCCGGCCATCGCACGAGATGAAAGCATTCGGCGCGTATTAATGGTGGGCTGCGGCTGGTATACCCATCACTACCCGTCACTGCTGAGCGATGCGGAGGTCACGACCATCGATCTGGACGCCGCCAAGCGCCCCTTTGGTGGCGACAGCCATATCGTGGGCAACCTGACCACGCTGAGTGATCATATCCCCCGGGGCGGTCTGGACGCCGTGCTGTGCAATGGCGTACTGGGCTGGGGGCTCAATGAGCAGATTGATGTCGAGCGGGCCTTTGCCGCCTGCGTGGACTGCCTGCGCCCCGGAGGTCTGCTGCTTTTGGGCTGGAACGACCAGCCACCCTATAACCGGGTCGGCCCCGGCGATATTCCGGCGTTTGCACAGCTCGAGCCTGTCAGGGTGCCGGGGCTTGACGCCCATCGGGTCGTGGCGCTGCCGAGAAATCAGCACTGTTTTCAGGCCTTTCGCAAACCACTTTCAGGCTGAGGCCCGCGCCATGGTCTTTCGCAAACGTGTGTGAAAGGCTACATTGTGCACCCTGCCTTTTTGATACCTCCCGGAGGACGTTCGATGACCTTCCACCTGCCCTTAAAATTTTCCATGGCCGCGGCCATGACGGGCGCCCTGATCATGCTGACCACGGCAGGCCCTGCACAGGCACGCAACACCTTTCTGATGCAGCCACTGGCCGAGGTCATGACTCAGCCCGAAGCGCAGGAAAAGCTCGATCCCTCGATCCGGCTCTATTTTGCCGACCAGCAGCATCCAGCCATTCAGACACGCCGCGGCGGCTTCTACAGTGCCAACAAGGTGCGCGCCGCCCTGCGCACCGACGCTGAATCCTGCCGGCTGGCCGCACTTCAGTCGCTGTTGGCCCTGCAGGAGCGCGCCCGTCAGGTCGGCGCCAATGCCGTCGTCAACATCACCAGCTACTACGAGCAGCGTGCCAATCCGGACAGCCAGCGCTATGAGTGCCATGCCGGCAATGTCGTCACGGAAGCCGCCTTCAAGGGCGACATGGTCACACTGGGGCAGTAAGCCAGCCTGCACAGTGATGGGCTCAAAAAAGGGGAACCCGACCGGGTTCCCCTTTTGCTGGTGACCACTGCCTGATCAACGCATCAAAAGAATGGCACTCGGCATCGCTTCAAGCAGCTTGTGGGTGGTACTGCCCATCAAAAAGCGACGTAGCGAGCTGTGACCATAGGCGCCCATGGCCACAAGGTCGACTTCCTGCTCGCGGGCATAGGCCGGCAGCTTGCGCCCGGCGTCGCCCTCAAGCGTCACGGGTTTCGCATCAAGGCCGGCTGCAGCGAGCAGCTCGGCACCGCGCGCGGCAGGCTGCGAATTGGCGGGCTCACTGACATGCACCACGTGTATTTCCAGCCCTTCAAGCCAGCCCCATTTCACCAGCCGCGAGAGCTGTTCAAGGCCGCGATCGCTGCCATCAAAGGCGACCATGGCGCGGGCCGGTACCCGAAAGCGTGCCGGGGCAATCAGCATGGGAATGTCCAGATGCTGCGCCAGATCCTCCAGATGCGCACCCAGTGACGTATCCTCGTCACCCTGGTTTTGATGATTCTGGCTATGCTGATGGCCACAGCGGCCCAGCACCAGCAGATCTTCGCTGGTGCACTGTTCGCGCAGGGTGGGTGCCAGCGCACCGTGGCGCTGCTGAACCTGCGGCGCCAGCCTCTCGTCTGTCAGGCGAGTCTTGAGCGCCTCCAGCATCAGACGCCCCTGCTCACGCGCCTGACGAATGACCCGCCCTTCTTCTTCAGTGCGCTCTTCCAGCATTCGCTCGCGGGTACCCAGCCCGATCTGGCCTGAATAATCCTCGTGCGTAATGGTCTTTTGTTCCAGTACGTGCAAAAGACACAGGGGCGCCTTGATCTGTCGCGCCGCCCAGGCCGCATAGTCACCGATGGCGCTGTCAGCACGCGCCTGGTCATCGAAGCAGGCAATGATGGTTCTGCTCATGAGAATCTCCGGAAACACGTCTCGTGGTTCGAGTGTGGCTTATCCCGGACGCCGGTGTCGCCGCCCGGGAGCATGACGATGACGCTCAATGACCGCCCGGCTCTATAATGCCATCGGTCTTGTCATGTACCCCAAAGCGGTCGACCATGGTCTGACTGGCCTCATTGAGACCGATCACTTCGACATCGATCCCTTCTCGACGAAATTTCATGACGATCCGGTCCAGCACCTCGACCGCCGTGATATCCCAGAAGTGGGCATGTGTCACATTAATGCAGACCCGATCCACCCCTTCCTTGACATCAAAGGCATCGGCAAAGCGGGTGGTCGAGGCAAAAAAGATCTGACCGCGCACGTGATAGTCACGCTGCTGCACGCCGTTTTGCTCGGCGAGCACGCTGTCGATCTGCAGGATGCGACCGATCTTGTTGGCAAAGAAAAGTGCTGCCAGCAGCACGCCCACCAGCACGCCCATGGCCAGATTATGGGTGGCCACGGTGACGGCCACGGTGGCCAGCATGACGACATTGGTGGTCAGCGGCTTTTTGGGCAGATCACGAATCGAGCCCCAGTCAAAGGTGCCGATCGAGACCATGACCATGACGGCGACCAGCGCGGCCATCGGAATTCGGGCCACCAGCGGCCCCAGAAAGACCACCATGATCAAAAGGCCGATGCCGGCCGTCATGGTGGAAAGCCGGGTCCGACCGCCGGATTTCACGTTGATGACGGTCTGACCGATCATGCCGCAACCGGCCATGCCGCCCAGAAAGCCGGTCGCCACGTTGGCAATGCCCTGGCCGCGGCACTCACGGTTCTTGTCGCTGGGCGTATCGGTCAGATCATCGACGATCGTGGCCGTCATCATCGATTCCAGCAGACCGACGACCGAAAGCGTCAGCGCATAGGGAAAGATGATCATGAGGGTGTCGAGATTGAACGGAATATCGGGAATCAGAAACACCGGCAGACTGTCCGGCAGGTGGCCCATGTCACCCACGGTGCGCACATCAAGCCCGAAGATCATCGCAATGGCCGTCATAAAAACGATACAGACCATTGGCGAGGGGATGACCTTGCCGACCTTTGGCACATACGGGAAGAGGTAAATGATGGCCAGCCCGCCCAGCATGATGGCATAGACCGTGGGGGTGGCATTGGCGCCGGTAATTTCCGGCAGCTGCGCCATGAAGATCAAGATGGCGAGCGCGTTGACAAACCCGGTCACCACCGAGCGAGAGACAAAGCGCATCAGGCTGCCGAGTTTCAACACGCCCCAGAGGATCTGCAGAAGACCGGTCAGAATGGTCGCGGCAAACAGATACTCAAGGCCGTGGTCGCGCACCAGGGTGACCATCAAAAGGGCCATGGCACCGGTGGCCGCCGAGATCATCGCCGGCCGACCGCCGGCGATCGAGATGACCACCGCCATCGAAAAGGAGGCATAAAGCCCGACCTGAGGGTCAACGCCTGCGATGATCGAAAAGGCAATGGCCTCTGGGATCAGCGCCAGCGCCACCACCAGCCCCGACAGCACATCGGGACGCACATTGGAAAACCAGTTTTGTTTTATTGAGCCTCTCATGCTCATCCTTCCCTTCTGCAGTAAAAAATTCATGGCGCCCCGCGGGGCAAGCGATTGCGATCTGTGCCTGACGTCGCGTGCCGGGTCTGAATATGGATGACCTGCCCTGTCACGGTCTTTACATCCGCTGCATTAGCCGGGCAAATTCCAGACGCTGAAAAACGCTCAGCAATAATGTCGACAGCATTGTGCGGTCAGGATCATGGCAGCACGCGCAGGCCGGCCAGCGGCGTGCAAGGGCATAACGACACGGGTTTTAAACACGACATACGGAGATTTGACGCCGGAGGCGTCACGACAAAAGCACTCGTGCGAGCGCACCGCTCGGGTGAGCGGACATTCCTGAAAGGCTCAGGGTGGCGTAAGGCGCCAGAACGTCGTGACAGGCATCGAGATCATTGCTTCAACTCATTGTTGAGGTCATCAATTGCGGCGCAGTTTAACAGCCGGGTATCCATTGTGCATCCCGCTGGGGGCATCTCGTGCGCTGGATGACCGATCACGGGCTTCCGGCCAAACCGGGCATGAGCGCGTGACCACATCCCGGGTACCGGCAGCAAAAAGCCGTGATCGGCAAGGATCACGGCTTTCGGGACCAGGGCGCAGTCACATCACGCCCGGTCAGTGCCGCAGTTACTGAGTCTTCTCGGGCACGAACTCGGCTTCGATATGAAGCGTGACCTCATCGCTGATGCCCTGCTGGTCATCTTCGGGGATCAGATAATTCATGGCGAAGTCGCTGCGCTTGATCGTGGCTTCACCGTTGAAACCGATATGATATTTCTCATCGAAGGGATACACCGCCCCGCGATTGAATTCGGCGTCAATCTCGACCGGATGGGTCTGACCATTGAGGGCGAGATTACCGGTGATCGTGGCCTCATCATCACCATCAATTTCGATGCTGGTCGAGGTAAAGGTGGCCGTTGCATGCTCGGCGCTATTAAAGAACTTCTCACCCTGAAGGTGTTCGCTCAGATCGCTGCCGGTCAGCACCTTGTTCAGCGGTATTTCGATTTTCAGGTTGCTGGCAGCGGGATCTTCGCCAAGTCTGAGCGACCCGGACAGATCAACAAACTGGCCTTCGTAGTGCGAAAAGCCGTAATGGTCCACGCCCCATGTGATCTTGGAATGCAGCGGGTCAATCGTGTAATTGCCGGCCGGAACATCGTTGATGTTGTCGGTTTCAGGCTGCTGCTGATCGGCCATGGCCGGCGCAATGCTCAGCATGCCTGCCAGTACGGCAGCACTCAATGCGGTCGTTTTTATCACGTGACACTCTCCCTCGATGATCCTAGAAACAACATGACACAGCATAGATTAAATCAATGATCACTGCGGCACGATTTCACATTTGACATTGCCATTGCGCGTCAGGAGTGATTGCGCATCTGCTCAAAGATTTTGGTGATTTCCAGCGGCAGCGGAAACACGATGGTCGAGGCATTCTTGTTGCTCATGTCACTCATGGTCTGCAGATAACGAAGCTGCAGAGCGGCCGGATTTCTCGACATGATGTCGGCGGCCTCCACCAGTTTCTCGGAGGCCTGCATCTCGCCTTCGGCAGCGATGATCTTGGCCCGACGCTCGCGCTCGGCTTCGGCCTGACGGGCAATCGCACGCACCATGTCCTCGCTGATATCGACCTGCTTGATCTCGACATTGGAGACCTTGATGCCCCAGGCCTCGGTCTGCTGATCAAGAATGACCTGAATATCATCATTGAGACGGTCGCGCTCGGAGAGCATTTCATCAAGGTCATGCTTGCCCAGCACCGAGCGCAGCGTGGTCTGTGCAATCTGACTGGTGGCCATGCCGTAATTTTCGATCTGAATGATGGCGCGCTCGGGGTCGACCACCTTGAAATAGACCACCGCGTTGACCCGCACCGTCACGTTATCCCGGGAGATGACGTCCTGACCCGGCACATCCAGCGTCACGGTTCTCAGATCCACGATATCCATCTTCTGGACCACGGGAATGATGAAAAAGAGCCCCGGCCCCTTTACACCCTGAAAGCGCCCCAGAAAAAACACCACCCCGCGCTTGTATTCGGGCAGTACCTTCACCGACGCGGCAAGAATGAAAACAATGACAACAACGGGAATCAGATAGGTCAGCATGCGATGTCTCCCTTATACCGTATAGAGGCTGGCAGGATTATTCGTGCGTGGATGTTGCATCCTTCTTGGCGGGGATCGCCTCGTGTTCCAGTATCAGCACAAGGCCGTGCACATCGCTGACGCGGCGGCGCTCTCCTTCTGCCACGGGCGTGACGCTGCGCGCCTGCCACCGCTCCCCCTGCACGCGCGCATAGCCGTGATACTCATTTTGATGGTGCTCGGTAAAGTGGCGCGTGGCTTCGGCCACCGCACCGATGACTTCCTCGCGCCCGCCCATCGGGGTGATACGGCGAAAGCGTAAAAAGCGCATGACGATCCACAGCAAAAAGGCGCCCAAAAGCAGCGCAGTGGCGATAACCAGCGTCATGCCCAGCGCACTGTCACCGCCGGGCAAAAGTCCTGCGTTGACCATCATCGAGGCACCCACCACAAAAACCAGAAGGCCCAGTAATCCCACCACACCGAAGGTCGGCGTTATGGCCTCGATGCCAATCAATAAAAGACCGAGCAGCAGGATCAGGACCCCGTCTTCAACGGCCAGTGGCGTGGCCGCCCAGGCTGGCAGCGCCACCAGCAAGAGAAAAAGAAAGGTCAGTATGCGAGGTGCAGGTTTCATCAGACCTCCCGGCAGGCGCAGTGCATCAGATATCAGTGATCAACAGGGTACACCTGCTGGCTGCATCCTGTCTGAATGCATCATCGGAAAGAATGAGATGGAACATGGCTGGACACGGCGCCGGAAAGCCATGAAGACAGGAAGGTGTGAAAGGACGCCGTCCATTGGTAAAAGGCGCGCGAAACGGCCTAATGACCGCCCCGCCAGATGCGATAGCGTTGGCCCGAATATATTCACGCCAACTTATGGAGACCTGAATGCGATCCCGGATAGATGTGCTGTGGACAGGTGGCTGGGACTCGACCTATCGGGTGCTATGGGCCGCCATGGTCGAGAAAAGAACGGTTGTACCGCACTACATCGTCGATCTGGGACGAGCCTCCAGCCTGCGTGAGCTGCAGGCCATTTCCGAGGTGCGCGCGGCCCTGGCCGGGATTGATCCCGACGCCGCCGCCCGAATCGAGCCACTGCGGATCACGCCGGTCAGCGAAATCGCGGAGATACCTGACCTGAGCGCGGCATACCATCGGCTGACTCAGCAAGCACATCTGGGCAGCCAGTACGACTGGCTGGCACGCTATGCCAAAAGCGAAGGGATCGAGCATCTGGAGCTGAGCGTGCACGTGGATGACAAGGCCTATCACTTTCTGAAAGGCAGGGTGGTGGCCACCGAGGACGGCAGCTGGACCTTTGATGATCGGGTCGAGACTGACGAAGCCATTTTCCGCTTCTTCGACTTTCCCTTGCTGGAAGTCTCCAAGACGCAGATGAAGGCCGAGGCCGAGCGTCATGGTTTCATCGAGGCGCTGGAAAAGGCCTGGTTCTGCTACACGCCCATCGATCGCGCACCCTGCGGGCTCTGCAACCCCTGCCGCTACACCATCGAGGAAAACATGGGCTATCGCCTGCCGGCGAAGGCGCTGCGCCGTCACCGTACCCGCCACCTGCGCCGGGCCGCCAGAGCACCGCGGGCCCTCTGGCGCCGGGCGACAAAAGCCTTTTCGTCCGGGTCCTGACGTCACCCTGGCAGCGAGGCCGCCTTCTGGACCGCTTCCATAAAAGCCGCACCCATAAAGGCCATGCCTACAGAGCGTGCTCTAACAGAGCGCGCGTACGGCGCACTCCACGCCGCGCAGTTCGGCCAGCCCCTTGAGACGCCCGATCAACGGATAGCCTGGATTGGTCTGGCGTACGCGGTCATCACAAAGCTGATGGCCGTGATCGGGGCGCATCGGCATTCGTGCTCCCCCTTCTTCTTCACGGCGACGCTCCTCGCCGATCAGTTCACGAATCACCCCGACCATATCGACATCGCCGTCCAGATGCTCTGCCTCGATGAAGCTTTGCGGGTCATCATCGTCACGCCGGGTGGCGCGCAGATGGACAAAATGAAGGTGCGGGCCGAACTCACGCGCCATCGCGACAAGGTCATTGTCCTTTCGCACGCCATAAGAGCCGGTACAAAACGTCAGACCGTTGGCCGGGCTTTTCACCTGGTCCAGCACCCAGCGCGCATCGGCCGCCGTCGAGACAATCCGCGGCAACCCCAGCAGCGGGCGCGGCGGATCATCCGGGTGCACGGCCAGACGCATGCCCAGCCGCTCGGCCACCGGCACCACCTGCTGTAAAAAATGGCGATAGTTGTCCCGCAGCCGATCCTCATCAATGGCTTCGTAGGCTTTCAGATGCTCGAGAAACTGCGCCAGCGTGTAGTGCTGATCCGCCCCCGGCAGCCCGGCGATCAGAGTGGTGACCAGCCGCTTTCTCGCCTCGTCATCCATGCCCTCGAAATGCTGTCGCGCCGCCTCGATCTCGGCCTCGCTGTAAAGCGCCTGAGCCCCCGGGCGCTCAAGAATGAACAGCTCAAAAGCCGCAAAGCTCGTCTGATCAAAGCGTAGCGCCCGCCCACCGGTCTCGGTGGGCCATTCAAGCTCGGTACGCGTCCAGTCCAGAATCGGCATGAAGTTGTAGCACACCGTATCAATCCCGCTGGCCGCAAGGTTTTCAAGCGTTGAGCAGAACACTTCGATGGCACGGTCCCGGGCTGAAATATCCAGCCCCTGCTTGATCGACTCCGGCACCGGCACACTTTCCACCACCGACCAGGACAGCCCTGCCGCCTCGATCAAATGCTTTCGCTCGGCAATCTCCTCGACCGACCAGGGCGCGTCCGGAGCGTGTCCGTGCAGGGCCGTGACAATACCGGTGGCACCGGCCTGGCGAATCTCGGATAGCGTCACCGGGTCATTGGGGCCGAACCAGCGCCAGGTATGTTCCATGCCTCTCTCCTGTCCTGAATCCTGAAATCATCCCGAAAACCGGGACCTGCTTAAACGCCAGCCAGATGCTGCTCAAGCGCCGCGCGCATACCGAGTTGTTCGATTGATGCCAGGGCCTGTTGTACCTGTTCCCCAAAGCGCGGCGCGCGGACCAGCGACGCAGAGAAGATCGCCTCGATCCCCATGACGGCCGCCGCGCGATCAACGCTGCGCTCATGGTCATGACACTGCGCCAGTCGATCCGCCATCGGGTCGCTGACCGGATAGGTTCGGCCCTGCTCGTCCACGCCACGGGTATAGCGAATCCAGGCCGCCACGCCAAACACGGTCGCATTCAGCGCCTGCGCGTCATCACTGGCGTTTAACCGCTCCTCGCCGCCGCGCAGCCAGCGCTGAGGGAGCTTCTGCGAACCGTCCATGGCGATCTGGTGCAGCCGGTGGCGCAGGCTGTCATTGCCAAAACGTGCCATGAGCGCGCGGGCGTAGTCTTCAAGCGACACGCTCTCCGGCATCGACAGGGTCGGCGCCGCTTCTTCCAGCATGTAACGACGCAAAAGCTTTTGCAGCAGCGGATCGGTGACAGCCTCGGCCACCGTTTCCAGCCCCATCAGCGGGCCGGTATAGGCCAGAAGCGAATGCGCACCGTTGAGCATGCGAAGCTTCATGGTCTCAAAGGGCGCAACATCCTCGACCATCTCGACGCCGTACTGTCCCCAGTCGGGCCGTCCCTGTGGGAAGTGATCCTCGATCACCCATTGAAGGAAGGCCTCGCTGACCACGGCTGCCGGATCATCACAGCCCAGCGCCTGCAGGCGCCCGAAAGCCTCCTCATCCATGGCTGGCACGATGCGATCCACCATGCTGGAGGGAAAGGCCACCTGTGACTTGATCCAGTCGGCAAGCGCGACGTCACGCTGCTCGGCCAGTGCCACCACGGCCCGGCGGGTGCGCTCGCCATTGTCCGGCATGTTGTCACAGGAGAGCACCGTAAAGGGCGCAATGCCGGCCTGTCGCCGCCGGGCAAGCGCCTCAACCAGAATCCCCGGTGCCGTACGGGGCGCATCAAAATGGGCGATGTCGGCAGCAATGGCCGGATCATCGATCAGCAGCGTCCCTTCACTGGGGCTCAGGTAATAGCCCTTCTCGGTCACCGTAAGCGTGACGATGTGGGTATCCGGATCGCTCAGACGAGCCAGCAGCGCGGGAAGATCCTCGCCGCGCAGGCCCCGGGCATCCGTACCGGTGAACATCGTCTCATTGATGGCACGAATCTCGCGCAGGGTGACATGTGCGCGGTCCGTATATTCGGCCAGATGGTAGCGAAATCCCTGATCCCGCAGGGCGTCCACCAGCGCGCGATTGCCGCGAATATTGACGCTGCAGATGCCCCAGTCACGCTCGCCACCAGCGATGCACTGCTCGACCACCTGCGCCTGGTGCGCCCGATGAAAGGCACCCAGCCCCAGGTGCACGATGCCGATGCGCTCGGGGGCGTTT
This sequence comes from Kushneria sp. Sum13, assembly GCF_052692355.1. Classification (NCBI taxonomy): domain Bacteria; kingdom Pseudomonadati; phylum Pseudomonadota; class Gammaproteobacteria; order Oceanospirillales; family Halomonadaceae; genus Kushneria; species Kushneria sp. Sum13. The sequence goes on along the minus strand of NZ_CP199847.1, from coordinate 772,166 downwards.
TCCGAGGCGATGCGTACCACCTCGATGGCGTCGTGATTATCGGATGGGCTCATTACGGTCTCCTTGTCGGGGGCACCTGCCAGCCTGTGCCCCCCTTACGGTTTCAAACGCCACGTTATCCCGCCGGGCCCATGACCAGATTGGGCAGCCACAGCGAAATGGCCGGGATATACATCACCAGCACCAGTACCGCCAAATTGCACAAAAGAAACGGGACGATGGCGCGGGCCACTTCACTCATGCGGATTTCGCCAATTCCTGACACCACAAACAGGCAGATGCCCACCGGCGGCGTGGTCAGACCGATCATCAGGTTCAGTACCGCCATGATGCCAAAGTGCACCGGATCAACACCGACGCCGGTCGCCACGCCCAGCAGCGCCGGGAACAGGATAATCAGCGCTGCGATGGTTTCCATGAAGGTGCCGACAAACAGCAGAATCAGGTTAAGGATCAAAATCACCATCAGCGGGTTGTCGCTGATGCCCAGAATGCCGTCGGCGATCATCTGCGGGATGCGCTCGCTGGTCAGAATCCAGCCAAACAGATTGGCCAGACCCACCAGCATCATCAGCGCCGCCGACGTCAGGGCGGCATCCACAAACAGCCCCGGCAGGTTGCGCCAGTTCAGCCCCTTGTAGACGAACATCCCCACCACCAGCGCATAGATACAGGCCACGATCGAGGCTTCCGTCGGCGTAAAGAACCCGCCGATGATCCCGTAGAGAATGATGAAGGTCATCAACAGCGCCCAGAACGCGCTCTTGCCCTCACTCAGGATCTCCTTGAGCGTGGCGCGCTTTTCCTTCGGATAGCCTCTTTTCACTGCCAGCACGTAGACGGTAATCATCATGCCCAGTGCCAGCAGAATGCCCGGCACCACACCGGCGATAAACATGCGCCCGACCGAGATACCGGAAAGCGACCCGACGATGATCATCGGCACGCTGGGCGGAATGATGGGGCCAATCGTTGAGGAAGCGGCCGTGACCGCTGCCGCAAAGGGCTTGTCATAGCCGGACTTCGCCATACCGGGAATCATCACGGCACCGACGCTTGCCGCATCGGCCACGGCCGTGCCGGAGATGCCACCAAAGATCATCGAACCACCCACGTTGGCCAGCCCCAGACCACCGCGAATGTGACCGACCACGGCGTTGGAAAAGCGCACGATATGTTCGGTAATGTTGCCCACATTCATCAGGTTCCCGGCCAGAATGAACCCGGGAATACACAGCAGCACAAACGAATCCATGCCGGCAAACATGCGCTGGGGCACGATGGTCAGCGGGATTCCAGCAGTGAACAGGTAGGCCGCCGAGGAGATGCCAAGCGCAAACGCGATCGGAATACCGGCAAACAGCAGGACAAAAAATACCGCAAACAGCATCAGGACTTCCATGGGGCTACCTCCGCTCGCCGGCAGGCGTTGTCTTGTTGTCACGAGACAGGCTCAAAAGCCCGGCCACGGCTTCAATGCCACCGATCACGCCGTACAAAATGACCATGGCAAACAGCACCACGGTGGCGCCAAAGACCCATTGCATCGACACCTTGAGCGCCGGCGAGGTCTGAAAGGCGCCGATGCTGGCGTATTGCAGGGCGTAGGGCACGATCAACCAGGCAAAACCGACCAGCACCACGCTGATCAACAGCTGATAAAGGCAGGCGCCCCTGACGCCGAAGCGATGATGAAAAAGCTCCAGACTGATGTGCTTGCCGCGACGCATGACAAGACCGGCACTGACGGCAATCATCATGATAAAGAGATAGCGCGACAGCTCCTCGGTCCATACCGGGGCCGCCGGAAGGATCAAGCGACCGAGAATCTGCAGGATCACCACACCGGCGATCGTGACCAGTATCAGACCGGCGATCGTGGCCAGCACTCGATCAAGCCCATTGACCAGGGTGCCGAATACGCCGCCCAGTCGCGGCACGCGCCCCAGAACGTCGAGCGCTTCCAGTGCATCACTGGCTCGCTTTTCAGTGTTACTCACGTTGTCTCTCCCTGCTGTCACGCCCCTTGCGCAGGGCACAAGGGGCGTGAAGGTCAGCAATAACGCCTTTATCCGAAGATGAGACGAGCGATCAGAGTTTTTCGATGCGCTCGAGAAGCTCGGTCTGCTCGGGGTCGAGCGCCTTTTTGATGGCCGGCATGGCCTTGTCGGCAAAGGCCTGGGTGTCGACCTCGACAAAGGTCATGCCCTTGTCCTTGAGCGCCTTCTCCAGACGCTTCTGGTCTTCAACAAACAGCGTGCGCTCATAGCTTTGCATGTCGCCTGCGGCGTCACGCACGACCTTTTGCAGATCGTCCGGCATGCTGTCGAGCTTGCGCTTGCCAATCACGACATAGATCCAGCTTCTGACGTGGTTGGTCATGTTGACGTATTTCTGCACCTCGGAGAGGCTCGCGCTTTCGATCAGCGACAGCGGGTTTTCCTGAGCATCGATGGTGCCCTGCTGCAGCGAGGTGAAGACCTCACTGAAGGACATCGGCGTGGGCCGTGCCCCCAGCGCCTGCCAGGTATCGACAAACAGCGGCACGTTGGGCACACGCAGACGCAGCCCCTTCAGGTCATCCGGTGTCTTGATCTCGCGGTTGGCGGTCAGCTCACGGGCGCCGCGCTCAAACCAGGTCAGCGGGACCAGCCCGGTACGTTCGGTGATCTGGGCCTCGATCTCGTCGCCGATGTCGCCATCGACCGCCTTTTTGAGCTGTTCGCTGTCGCGAAAGGCATAGGGAACGGCCATCATGGCGGCCTTGGGGGCCCAGTTCTGCAGGCTCTCCCCGGTAATGGTCATGTCGGCCGTGCCCAGCTGGATGGAGTTGATCGTATCCATCTCGTTGCCCAGCTGTTCATTGGGGTAGACCTGCACTTCGATACGGCCGTCGGAGTTTTTCTCGACTTCCTCCTTGAAGTGCATGGCGGCCTTGTTCCAGATGTTCTGCTCATTGGCCAGATGGCCGAATTTCAGCGTGTAATCTGCTGCCTGTACGGGGGTGGCCATCGCCAGCACACCAGCGGCCAGCACACCGGCACCGATCAGCTGTGACAGACGCAGACGTGACAATTGACGCATCGACATACCTTGCTCCTTCAGGGCCCAGGCCCTGATCAAATCCAGCGGTGGGATCATCGGCTGCCTGGCAGCCCGTATCTGTCGTCCTGCCTGTTTTCAGACAGGGCGCTATCGACCTACCAGTGCCAGAGCGTGCCATCCTCGAGCCGATTGACCGGCAGACTGGCGCGTTTGTAGGGGTACTTCGCGGCCAGGTCCTCATCGATGTCCACCCCATGACCGGGCACCTCGCCCGGTGTGAAGTGGCCATCCTCGAAGCGGTAGGCATGCGGGAAAACTGCCTCGGTCTCCTCACTGTGCGGCATGTGTTCCTGAATACCGAAGTTGGGTACCCAGGTATCGAAATGCAGCGCCGCGCCCATGCAGACCGGGGAAAGATCGGTCGGTCCGTGAAAGCCGGTGCGCACGTGGTAAAGCTCGGCCAGTGCCGCGATACGACGCACATGGGTGATGCCACCGGCGTGGGTCAGCGTGGCGCGGATATAGTCGATCGACTGTGATTCGATCAGCTCACGGCAATCGTGGATCGAGTTGAAGACTTCCCCTACCGCCAGCGGGGTGGTGGTGTGCTGGCGAATCATGCGAAATGCGCTCTGATTCTCGGCCGGCACGCAGTCCTCGAGCCAGAACAGATGATAGGGCTCGACTTCCTTGCCCAGTCGCGCCGCCTCGATGGGGGTTAGCCGGTGGTGCACGTCGTGCAGCACGTGCAGGTCATCGCCGAAGCGTTCGCGTACGGCCCGGAAAAGCTTCGGCACATGATTGAGATATTTCGAGGTGCTCCAGACGTTTTCACTGGGCAGGCTCGAATCGGCCGGTTCATAACGCTCGCCAGCCTTTTTGGCGACGCCGTAGGTAGAGGCGATGCCGGGAATGCCGCACTGCACGCGCACGGCGCGATAGCCCTGATCCACGTGGCGCTGTACCTCTTCGAGGCAGCCCTCGATGTCATGGCCGGTCGCGTGGCCGTAAACCATGACGCGCTCGCGGCTCTTGCCCCCCAGCAGCTTGTAAAGCGGCATGCCGGCGGCCTTGCCCATGATGTCCCACAGCGCCATGTCCACGGCACCGATCGCCGACATGGTGACCGGCCCACGGCGCCAGTAGGCCCCGCGATAGAAGAACTGCCAGATGTCCTCGATGCTGGAAGGATCGCGTCCGATCAGCGCCGGCGCCACATGTTCCTCGAGATAGGCCACCACCGCCAGCTCACGACCGTTGAGCGTGGCATCGCCGATGCCGTAGATTCCTTCATCGGTTTCGATTTTCAGCGTGACCAGATTTCGACCCGGGCAGGTCACGATGACGCGCGCATCCACAATCTTCATAAAGGTTCTCTGCCTGTGTACATCAATGGTGCCAGGCTACCTGTATTATGATTGGTATACCAAATAGACATTGGTATACATCGACGTCGCAAAGCTTCACAGCGCGTTTTAAAGTATTGTCAGATAGGCTGCATCAGCACATCGTGGTAAAACTGGCATGCCACATTGGGCCGCCAAAAATTGACCGGATCGTGGCCATCACGGGCCGGTGCCATCAGGGAGGTCGGGATGCGCCGACAGTATCAGATCATTGGCGAGCAGATCGGTCAGCAGATCGACCGCGACGGGTATATCCCCGGCGATCGACTGCCCACGGAGCGCGAATACGCCGAGCGCTTTGACGTGAGCCGCACGGTGGTGCGCGAGGCCTTCATCATGCTGGAACTGGCCGGGCGCGTGGAGGTACGCAAGGGCTCAGGGACCTATGTCTGCGCCCCCGGTGACAGGCCCCGACCTGCCTCCACCAACGCACAGGCCGAGCCTGTCGAAGATATCGGCCCCTTCGAGCTTTTGAAGGCGCGTCAGGTGGTGGAAAGCGCCGTGGCCGCAGCCGCGGCCGAACTGGTAACGCCGGCCGACATTCGCGCCCTGTCGACGCTACTGGCCGAGGAGCGTCAGGCGCTGGAGACCTCGATCGGCGGTCAGGAGCTGACCAATGCCCCCGATCAGGCCGATCGCGCTTTTCATCTGCTGATTGCGCGGGCCAGTCAAAACACCCTGCTGGAGGACGCCGTCAATCGGCTCTGGGAGCAGCGCGACCGAAGCCCCATGTGGCGACGGCTGCACGGACGCATCATGGATTTCTCCTATCGTCGCAGCTGGCTGGATGACCACGACCGTATTCTCGCCTGCCTTAAAAAACGCGACAGCGCCGGTGCTCATGACGCGATGTGGGGGCATATCGAGCATGTGATGCATACGCTGTTCACCCACTCCGATACCGATGACCCGGGCTTTGATGGCTACCTGTTCACCCGCGGCCTCGAGCGCCCATCTTCCTGAGTTTCCCGGCCCTTGCCGATCATGTCCCCCCAGCCCGTCTCGCCACCCTCATGCATCTGACCTAATGTAGGTAGGTGCAGCGTGCCAATGACTGCATTCAATGTCGGCAGGCAGCGCCTCAGAGAACAATACCAATACGGATGAGCGGCAGCGCAACAGGGCTGACCGAAAACGGGAGGGTGATATGGCCTGGCTGGATTACGCAGTGATCGTGGCATATCTGGGCGGCTTTTTGCTGCTGGGACAGCTTTTCAGGCAGCAGCACTCGGGCGAGGCCTATTTTCTGGGCAGCCGCGACTTTGGCTGGTTCCCGCTGTCCCTGTCGGCGGCGGCCACGCAGCTGTCGGCGGTCAGCTTTATTTCAGCACCCGCCTTTGTCGGCATGAAGGAAGGCGGCGGCCTGATCTGGCTGACTTACGAGTTCGCGGTGCCGCTGGCAATGATCGTTCTTGTCGTACTCTTTTTCCCCACGCTCTACGCCGCCGGTGTCGTCAGTATCTATGGCTATCTGGAAAAACGCTTCGGGCGCAGCACTCGCATCCTGTTGAGCCTGGTGTTTCAGCTCTCGCGTGCCTTCGCCACCAGTGTCATGGTGTATGCCATTGCCCTGATCCTCACCCATGCCATGGGCCTGCCGCTGTGGGCCACCATTGTCGTGATCGGGGTGGTCACGCTGGTGTATTCGTGTCAGGGCGGCATGAAGGCCGTGGTTTATGGCGATGTGATTCAGATGATCCTGCTGGTCATCGGGCTGGTGGTCTGTCTGGTGTTTGCCCTGTCGCTGCTGGGCGGCTGGGACGCCTTCATGGCCAATGTCGACCCGGCACGTCTTGAGACCGTGCGCTTTGATGACTTCGGGGTCAGCAGTGGCAACAACGGGTTTGGTTTCTGGCCCATGGTGATCGGCGGGCTTTTTCTCTACGCCGCCTACTACGGCGCCGATCAGAGTCAGGCCCAGCGGCTATTGTCCGCTCGCAACGCGCGCACCGCACGCCACACCCTGCTGGCCAATGGCCTGCTGCGCTTTCCGGTCACGCTGTGCTACTGCCTGCTCGGGCTGGTAATGGGCACACTGGTCGTCACGAATCCGGAATTTCGCGCGCTGATCCCCGCTGACGAGCCGGATCTGATGGTGCCGCTGTTCATACGCGACTATCTGCCTGCCGGGCTGACCGGCATCCTGATTGTGGCGATCTTTTCGGCGGCCATGTCTTCGGCCAGCTCGGCGATCAATTCGCTGTCGGCAGCCAGCGTGGAAGATCTCTTCGTGCGCGGCCGAAAGATCGATGACAAACGCTACATGCGTCTGTCCCGGCTCATGTCGGTGTTCTGGGGCGTGGTCTGCATCACGCTGGCCTTTTTTACCGGCAATATTGCCTCGACCATTATCGAGGCGATCAACAAGGTCGGGTCGCTGTTTTTCGGCCCGATGCTGGCGACCTTTCTGGCCGCCATTCTGATTCGGCCCATCAATGGCATCGGCGCCAACTGCGGCCTGATCGCGGGCGTGGGCCTCAACGCCTTTTTGTGGCTATTCGTGCCGGAGCTTTTCTGGTTCTGGTGGAACGTGACCGGCGCCGTCACCATGCTGGCGGTGGCGCTGGTGGTGAGTGCCGTGACGCATCGTCGCACGCACGCTGATGCCATGCCGCGCCCGGTGCTGGATGTTCACATGCCCACCGTGGCGGCGCTGGGCGTTTTCTTTGTAGTGATCGTGGCGTTCAGCATGTGGCTGCCGACGCTTCTGATCTGATCCACGTACGCCGGTTTCTGAATTCAGCCTTGATATCGGGACAGGACGTACCAAAATTCATGAGTGGAAGGATTCGACGGCGTGCCATGACGACACGCCACGCCCGTGGACGCGGGCAGTGTTTAACCGGTCTCGACAAAAGGATGTGACTCATGAGCGGTGCCACCACACGTAATCTCAAGGACGCCAACCAGAAAACCGCAACAAAGCTCTACCCGACGCGCAACGATATTCCCGAAGGCGAGCGCGAAAAGGTTGTGGCGGTCATGAACGCTCGCCTGGCCGAGCTGATCGACCTGGCGCTGGTGATCAAGCAGGCCCACTGGAACCTCAAGGGCCCGCAGTTCATCGCCGTCCACGAGATGCTCGACGGTTTCAGAAGCGGCATCGATGCCCACGTCGACGAAGTCGCCGAACGTCTCGTTCAGCTTGGCGGTACGGCACTGGGGACGGTGCAGCAGGTTTCCCAGAACACCAGCCTTGACAGCTACCCGGCCAATATTCACCGCATCGAGGATCACCTCAAGGCGCTGGCCGATCACTACGCCGGCGTCGGTGCCACGGTACGCAAGTCCATTGATGACACCGACAAGCTCGGCGATGCCGACTCCTCCGATCTGCTGACCGGCGTCTCGCGCACGCTCGACAGCAACCTGTGGTTTATCGAGGCCCACATGCAGGAAGGCGCCTGAGTCAGCGGCTCATTCACTGGCCTGAGAAAACGGCAACGGGAGCACCCTATGGGGTGCTCCCGTTTTTTGTATGGCCAGCAAAACGCCGATAGATATGTCAGGGCATCTCGGGCATAAGCTCGACATCAATGATGGCGCCACGATGACCAATGACAGTGCCCGCCAGTCGGTGACCCCAGCGCGCTGATTTTTCGACATCGCCACCGGTCAGACGACAGGCCAGATAGCCGGCGCTGAAGGAGTCTCCCGCGGCGGTGGTATCCACCACCTTGTCGACCCGCTCACCGGCCACCTCGTAGCGATTGCCGTCGTGCTCGATCAGACAGCTCTCGGCGCCGCGCTTGATCACGATCTCGCTCACACCCTGGTCGCGATAAAACGCAAACAGGGCCTCGGGCGTTTCAAGGCCAAAAAGGGCCTGATCATCCTCAAAGGTGACAATGGCCAGATCCACCTGGGCCAGCAGCGCCTGGTGCGCCTGACGGGCGGTCTCGACATCGGCCCAGAGCCTGGGGCGATAGTTGTTGTCAAAGACCACCCTGACCCCGCGCTCGCGCAGGCCTGGCAGCCCCGCCAGCAGCCGCTGGCGGCCCTCGGGCGTTAAAATGGCCAGACTGATGCCGCTGAGATAGAGCGTATCCGTGTGTGCCAGACGCGCCAGCAGCTGCTCGCTTTCCTCACCATCCAGCATGAAGCGCGCCGCGGCTTCGCTTCGCCAGTAGTGAAAGCGTCGCTCGCCTGTCTCATCGGTTTCAATGAAATAAAGTCCCGGCAGACGCGACTCAAGGGTCATGACGTTACCAGTACCGACCCCTTCCAGGGTAAAGCGCTCACGCATGGCCTGGCTGAAACTGTCGCTGCCCAGCGCCGTGACGTACTCCACCTTCAGGGCATCGCCTGCCAGGCGCGCCAGGTAAGCTGCCGTATTGAAGCTGTCGCCCCCGAAGGTCTGATGAACGGACTGCCCCGGCCGGCCATGCATTTCGATCATGCACTCGCCCATAAGCGCGATGGTTGATGACAAGATGGTTCTCCCTTTGCATTGTGTTTTGCGACGATGCACCCGAAGCTAAAAGGACTCAAGCAGCAACGACATTTTCCAGGCGATACCTTCAAACGTCACGACGTTCCCGAGAGAACAGTTTCAGGAGATCCCATGGCACGACTCAAATGTTTGATCTTTGACTGCGACGGCACGCTGGTCGACAGCGAACCGCTGCTCGCCGAGGTACTGGCACAAACCCTGCCCGAGGCCGGTTTGCCCTTTAGTGCCAGCGACTATATGAACGAATTTCGCGGCGTGGTCTATGCCCATATCGTGGCAGAACTCGAGCAGCGTCATGGCGCCGTTGACGAGACCCTGAAAAAGGAGACCGAAACGCGCATGCGTGCACGCCTGATGGCGGGTCTCAAGGATAACCTGATCGTGATTGAGGGCATCGAGTCGGTCATGGAAATCCTGGCGCCGGACTATCTGTGCTGTGTGGCCTCCAACGGCCCGCTCAACAAGATTCGCCAGTCCATGGAGGTTTCCGGGCTGGGGCACTTTTTTGGCGATCACCTTTTCTCGGCCTACGAGGTGGGTCACTTCAAGCCGGACCCGAGGCTTTTTTTACACGCCGCACACGCCATGGGCGTGACCCCCGAGGAGTGCCTGGTCATTGATGATGCCCCGGTTGGCGTCACCGCGGCGCTGGACGCCGGCATGCAGGTGGCCCATATCAACCATTTCCCCGATGAGGAACAGACACCGGCACGCGCCCATGAACTCCTTCACATGAAGGATCTGCCCGCCCTGGTGGAGAGGCTCAATCAGGCACTATAACGCCTGATAGCGGTCCAAACCCCTGAATGGTCTTACGCATTGATGGAACGGAGAACACCATGGCACGCAGTGAACAGGAAGTGATCGACGGTCTGTTTTCACGCCTCAAGGAAGCCGAAGCGCAGACCGGCGAGCGTGACGCGAAAGCGCAGGCATGCATTGATGACCACGTGCGCGACCAGCCCGGCGCCCCCTATTACATGGCACAGACCATTCTGGTTCAGGAAGCTGCGATCAAGCGGCTCAATGCCCGGGTCGAGGCGCTGGAAAAGCAAAAAAGCGAGAAACGCAGTAGTGGCGGCTTTCTGGCCGGCATTTTCGGCGCGGATCAGCGCGAGGAACCCGCCAACGAGCGCGGCCGGGCGCCCGGTACATCAGGGCGCCCTTCCGCCAGTGGCCCGGGGCAGAACTGGCAGACCAACGGCCCGGCCTCAAGCGCCCCCGGCAATGCCCTGCGCGGCGGTGGCAGTGGCTTTCTGGGCGGTGCTCTGCAAACGGCAGCGGGTGTTGCCGGCGGGATGATGCTGGGCAACATGCTGATGGGCATGTTCGGCCATCACAACAGCGAAGAGATTGCCGAGGTCATTGAAGACCCGGTCGGTACTGACAGCCAGGCCGATCAGGTCAATGACATGGACAGCGGTGACTCCGGCACGGATCAGGGCGGTTTTGCTCAAACCGACTACGATGCGCAATCCGATGCTCCTCAGGATGACGCTGGTTTTCAGGATGACGGCTCCCTGTTCGGTGGGGATGATGGCGGCTTTGACGACTTCGACGAGATCTAGCCACTGCTGACCGGGTATCAGCTCACGGACCGGATCGACCCTCCGGATGGCGTTCGGGCATGGACATTTCATCCCGGCATCAGTACTATATGGCGCCTTCGGAGAGGTGGTCGAGTGGTCGAAGGCGCCGGTCTCGAAAACCGGAGTGGGTTCAGGCCCACCGAGGGTTCGAATCCCTCCCTCTCCGCCATATATGAAAAAACCGGCCCAGTGGCCGGTTTTTTTATGCGCGATCGTCTGGCTCTGTTTGTCCATCTACCCCTGGTAGGGCGTGGACTGTGCCGCCGAGCCTGATGCCGGTTGTATCGGCTCGGCCACGTGGCGCAGCTCGATATTGTGCGTGGTATTGATGGCCTGACCGTTGCAGTTCAGCTGGCGCAGACGGTCATTGCCGATGACCTGAAAACTCATGCAGCTGTCGGCGCTTTCAGGGTCGAGCCGGTAAATCACCGCCTGCGGGTCTACCTGATTGCCGCGCGTCACGACCCAGTCACCCGAGCGCGTTTGTACGTCCTGCTCACGGCCATTGCCCAGATACCGCTGTTTCAGCGTATAGGTCGACGCAAATCCGGTCATGCCGGAAGACACCAGCGTCAGCTCGGTATCGATCCCCTCGCAGTCGGCACATGGCAACACGCCCTGCCAGCTTTCTGCCACGGACATGACCTGCGGTGACGATGACACTTCCGGCTGCTGACTGCAGCCCCCGAGTGCCAGACCTGCTGCGGCCAGCATGATGCCACTGGAAAAAGCTCTTTTCATGACGCGCCCCCGTTTACCGTTAACTGTCCTGACCGTTATCGGGTCCTGACCCTGTATGACTATAAGCAAACGTAGTCGAGTCGCATCAAACTGTCGTGGCCTTCAAAAGACGATTCGATCGCGACCGCGCCCCTTGGCCTGATAAAGCTTCTGGTCCACGCCTTCCACCAGATCATTACAGTTCATGCCGCGCGCATTGATGATGCCGGCCGAGAAAGTGACCTGCAGCCCGCGCGGACTGAGATACTCGAGCGCCAGCGAGTGACGCAGGCGCTCAAGCGCCTGAAAGGCACCGCTGACATCAATACCCGGCAAGATCAGCATGAACTCTTCCCCGCCCCAGCGCACCAGAATATCGCTGACGCGCAACTGGCGTGACAGCACCTCGGCAAACTGCTGAAGCACCTGATCACCGACGGTATGGCCGTAGTCATCGTTGACGCGCTTGAAGTGGTCGATATCCAGCAGCGCCACGCTGATCTCCAGACCCTGACGTTCGGCCTGCTCAAGTGCCGCCTCAAGGCTGCTGATCCCGAATCGACGATTGCGAATGCCGGTCAGCTCATCGTGCGTGGCCAGATACTCAAGACGCACATTTTTTTCTTCCAGCGCCATCTCGAGTTTTTTACGCTCGCTGATGTCGACCAGAAAGACCACATCACGCGGCCGGCCGTCTTCTCCCTCGATGCGGACGCTTTCGACAATCACCGTATGGCGCTCGCCATTGCGCGCCACCAGCTCACACTCTCCAAACTGCTGGGTATGGCCGTGACCGCTGCCCAGTGCACCTCGATGCTGGCACTGCAGGTAGTGGTAACTGCTGTAGGGCACGAGCATCGAAAAGGATCGACCAATCAACTCGTGCTCTTCATAACCATGAAAGCGACAGTAAGCCGGGTTGACCATTTCAAAACGCCCGTCTTCGGTCAGCACACAGATGCCCATGGGCGTGGCATTGATGATGCTTGAAATACACTCCTGGCTGCGCCTGAGCTCTTCGTGCTGAACGATCTGGCGGGTACAGTCCTGAAGCACCAGCATGATTCGGGCGGTCTCACCATCACTGGCCAGTCGACAGCCGGTAAGACTCAGCGCCAGACGCCGCTGGCTTCCCTTGAAACCGATCCAGCGCACGCGCGGCGCCTGTCCATGCTCGATGATGTTGTCATCAAGACACCAGTCGTGAGCAGGATGGTCGCCCTTGTCGTCGGGATACCAGTGCCAGGGCTCATCCTCCTCGAAGGGATCGAAATGGTTCAAAAGGGTTCGGGCAGAATGGTTGGCACCTTCCAGCGTAATACGCTCGCCACACCGGTAGACCAGCGCTGCAATGTTCAGCTTGTCGAGTGCCTCGATGGACGGGCAGTCGTTGGCGGGCGGCAAACAATGACTCATCTTGTGATGATTACCTTCCATTACATAAAAATTACTCATGAACACATTATGAACGTCCGTTTCTGGCGCTTCCTGTCTGATTAACGCATTAATCATTTTCAACGCGAAAATGTATTGCAAAGGGTGCAAATGGCACAGGTCACATGAGCCGGAGGAGTACTGGGGAATGAAAAATGCTGAATGAAAAACATGCTTTGAGAGGAAAAGGGATAATGCTTCTTTATCAGTTAAGGGAGTGAACAACAGGGATTTTCAATCATCTCCTGCCGGCTCGAGTCACTGGCGAGGAGCAATGCTCTCGTTTTGGGGCTGGTTAAAAATATAATCCTGCCGGCCATCCGTTTTGCATACCCTGACACTGACATGTCTTTCCAGCGCCTTTTTTTCGGCCCATTGAACCGCCGTACGCCTGGTACAAAAGCGCTTGATGATTTGATCCTTGTCATTGCATACCAGCCATCGGCCGTTTTGCTTTCTCACCAGATAGCCAAATGACATTGTGATCTCTCTCTGACAGGGCCATGCCCATTATTGTTCACACAGACCTTTTATTTTTTCAGCAATGACTATAAGCCACGACCGATGTTTTGCCAGAGGCTTTTGCGACCGTATCCGGATGGTCGGCGCGTGCAATCATTTGATTTAATACCCGAAACGATTCATTTTTCAGCCACTGATATTTCGAATTGATGCGCGCATCGACTCGACTGGCGAGATGCCCCTGGTGCCTTTCCCGGCCAATTGCCACCCTCGGGTGCATGGCGGCACTGAAGGGGTACAATGACAGCAGCCAACAGATTCGACCCATTACTCCCACGCGAGGTAGACCATGACGTCCAGGGTATTCGTGGATGGCCAGGAAGGCACGACCGGCCTGAGAATTTTTGACTATCTACAGGCACGTGACGATATCGAGCTGCTGCGCATCGACAGCGACCGCCGCAAGGACCGCGATGAGCGGGCGCGTCTGATCAATCAGGCCGATGTCGTCTTTCTCTGCCTGCCCGATGAGGCCTCACGGGAAGCAGCCTCTCTGGTCGACAATCCCGATACCTGTCTGATCGATGCCAGTACCGCCTTTCGTACCGACCCCGACTGGACCTACGGCCTGCCGGAGCTGACGCCAAGCCAGCGCGCGCGTATTCGCGACAGCAAGCGCATTGCCAACGTGGGCTGCCATGCCAGCGCCTTTATCATGCTGGTTCGCCCGTTGATTGAGGCCGGCCTTCTGCCATCCGATTACCCTTTCTCGGCCTTTTCACTGACCGGCTACAGCGGCGGCGGCAAGAAGATGATTGCCGATTATGAAGCCGCGCGCGACGGCTCGCTGGACGCCCCGCGCCCCTATGCTCTGACACTTGACCACAAGCACCTGCCGGAGATGCGCATTCATGGCGGGCTCGACCGCTCACCGGTGTTCACCCCGATCGTGGGCAACTTCCTGAAGGGGCTGTCGGTCAGCATTCCGCTTCAGTGCTCCCACCTGCCCGAGGGCACCACTGCCGAGCGTATTACCCGTGCCTGGCAGGCGCACTACGACGGTGCCCCCTTTGTAAATGTCATGGCGGCCCGCGACAGCGAGGCGCTCGACAACGGCTTTTTCGACGTCACCGCCTGCAACGACACCAACCGTGTCGACCTGTGCGTCTTTGGCAACGAGGAAAGGCTGGCGCTGGTGGCCCGCATGGACAACCTGGGCAAGGGCGCCGCGGGGGCTGCCGTACAGAACATGAACATCCACCTGGGCCTTGAAGAGACCACCGGTCTGGCCTGTCGGCTCGACTGACCCCGACCTCCTGTCGCGTGTGCGACGCGGCAGGAGGTCATCTTTGGTCCAGCCGTAACGGAACTGTCGATGAAAGAGCGCGTCACCCCCTTTCAGCTGTTCATTCTGGTGCTGTCGATCTATGTCATCACCGCCATGGCCGTCAGCATGCTGGTGACGCTCCCGCCGGAGCTTTCCCGGCTGTTCCAGTACATGGACTACATCGTCTGCCTGTTCTTTTTCATCGATTTCTGTCAGCGCTTCATGCGGGCCGAGAGCAAGCTGGCCTACATGCGCTGGGGCTGGATCGACCTGCTGGCGTGTATTCCGGCGGGGCTTTTTCAGGGCGCACGCATGTTTCGCGTGGTGCAGGTACTTCGTGTGCTGCGCGCGATCAAGTCGATGGAAATGATCTGGCGGCTCTTGTTTCGCAACCGCGCCGAGGGCGTTTTTGCCTCGGCCGCCACCGCCACGGTGCTGCTGGTGGCCTTTGGCGCCATCACCATGCTGATGGTGGAAAGCCCCAACCCGGAGAGCCCGATCAACACGGCCGAGGATGCCCTTTGGTGGGCGATCGTGACCGTTACCACCGTGGGGTATGGCGACTACTACCCCGTGACGACGCTGGGCCGTGTGGTTGCCGTATTGCTGATGATCGGCGGCGTGGGTCTTTTCGGCAGTTTTGCGGCCTATATCAGCTCGATTTTCATTGCCGATGACAGTGAGCGCGAATCCCGCGAGGCCCGCGCCCAGCGCGACATGACCCGTGCCCTTTACCATCAGATTGTTGAGCTGACCAGCGAGGTCCGAGAGCTGCGCCAGCGGCTGGACCAAATGAACGATCCCTCCAATCCGTCTCCTTCGTCCTCGCCCCTGCCGCACCCTGATGACGAAAACCGTCCGAACCGGGACGCCTGATCCGAACCTTCATGCAGGAATGAGGCATAACGTCGCAATTGCATTACGCTTTATGAAAAGGGGGCAGCGCACGGCTCCCGATTCACATGCACCCATGCACAAGGCGATGACATGACCCAGACCGACCCGCAGCATCAAAAGGACGGGCAGCAACAAAAGGCTGCTCCCCCGGCCGACGACACCACCATGTTCATCTTTGGCGCCAGCGGGGATCTGGTCAAACGCCTGCTGGTGCCCTCGCTATACAACCTGGACCGCGACGGCCTGCTCGACCGCGGCATGAATATCGTGGGCCTCGATATCGCCGAGCACGATGACGAAAGTTTTCGAGGCCATCTCAAGGACTTCATCGCTGACAAGGCCGCCGACAAGCACGCCGAAGGCGGCGGTCAGGAGCTCGATGAAGCACACTGGCAGGATTTCGCCCAGCGCATTCATTATCTTCAGGGCGATTTTACCGAATCGGACATCTACACCCGGATCGGCCAATATCTCGACAAGGCGACCAGCGACAACGCCATCTTCTACTGCGCCACGGCACCGCGCTTTTTTGGCGAGATCGCGACCCAGCTGGGCCAGACCGATCTGATGAAGGAAGGCAACAACCGCTACCGTCGCATGGTGGTGGAAAAACCCTTTGGTCATGATCTCGAATCGGCCCGCGCGCTCAATGCCCAGCTGCTGGAAGTCATGAAAGAAGAGCAGATCTATCGGATCGACCACTTCCTGGGCAAGGAGACGGTGCAGAATATTCTGGTCGCCCGCTTTGCCAACGTGTTGTTCGAGCCCTTCTGGAACAATCACTATATCGATCATATCCAGATCACTGCCGCAGAGACGGTCGGCGTTGAAAAGCGCGGCAGCTTCTATGAAAAAAGCGGGGCCATGCGGGACATGGTGCCCAATCATCTTTTTCAGCTGCTCGCCATGGTGGCCATTGAGCCACCGGCGGCCTTCGGCGCCGATGCCCTGCGCAGCGAAAAGGCCAAGGTACTGGGTGCCCTGCGCCCCTGGCCCAGAGAAGAAGTGCGCGAGAACTCGGTGCGCGGCCAGTATCGTGCCGGCCGGCTTCAGGACGAGGACGTGCCCGGCTACCGGGACGAGCCTGATGTAGAAGAAGACAGCAACACCGAGACTTATGTGGCCATGAAGATGATGGTCGATAACTGGCGCTGGGTGAATGTGCCCTTCTATCTGCGCACCGGCAAGCGACTGAGTGCGCGCGACACCGAGATCGCCATCTGCTTCAAGCCGGCGCCCTACGCCCAGTTCCGCGGCACTGACGTTGATCGCATGAATTCCAACTGGCTGATCATCCAGCTTCAGCCCAACGAAGGCATGTGGTTCGACTTTCAGGCCAAGCGCCCGGGGCCGGAGCTTGAAATGGACACCGTCAAAATGGGCTTTGCCTACAAGGATTTCTTCGATCTGCCGGCCGCCACCGGCTATGAAACCCTGATCTATGACTGCCTGACCGGCGATCAGATGCTGTTTCAGCGCGTGGATACCATCGAAAACAGCTGGCGCGCCGTGCAGCCCTTTCTTGATGCCTGGTCAGAAGATGACAGCGTCGAGGTCTATGAGGCGGGTTCCGAGGGTCCGCAGAGCGCCAATGACCTGCTCGAACGCGATGGGCGTCAGTGGCACAAGATCGGCGAGGTCACAGGTCCCGGCGTGGCGCCGGTACCCGGTGGTTCACGTCGCCAAACAGACTAGGATGGAAGGCGAAGGCGCGTGGCGCCTTCGCCCTGTTTTACAGGTTCATAATGGTGATCGCTGCCCGGGCCTCGGTTCCGGCGCTACTGCGCCAGTTCGTCTCGCCAGCAGTAGTTCGGTACGAAACCGACCAGACGGCGCGCTTTCTCATTGCTGTAAAAGGTCTCGAACTCCCCCATCTCACGCTTGAGCGGCACATCCGGATAGAACCGCTCGATCACCTCGGCGCTGGTCAGACTCACCGATAGATCGTCATTGGCGACGTTGAATACCTGATAGCCCAGTCCATCCGTTTGCAGACAGCACTCGACCATCCGCCCCAGATCGCGAGCATCAATATAGGCAAAGATGTTACGACGGCGCAGCGCAGGATTTTCCATGAACGCCGGAAACATCTCACGGTACTCGTGCGGCTCGATCACGTTGTTGATGCGCAGGCCGTAGATATCGATGCCCGAACGCGTCTGGAAAGAGCGCGCAGTGACCTCGTTGACCACCTTGCTCATGGCGTAGCTGTCCTGAGGCACCGTGGGATGTTCTTCATCCACGGGCAGATAGTCCGGCTTTACCTCGCCATCGGCAAAACAGATGCCGTAGGTGGTTTCGCTGGAAGCAAAGATGACCTTGGGGATGCCCAGTTTGGTGGCGGCATCGAGCACGTTATAGGTGCTCAACGTATTGATGCGATACGTCTCGTTATCCGGCCGGTGCAAAATGGCCGGTATGGCCGCGAAGTGGACGATGGCATCGTAATTCGGCACGCCGGTGCCCGGTTCAAGCTCATCGGGGCTGGCATAAGCCCTGCAGGCATTGAAGACCTGGCCTGCATCGGTCAGATCGGTGGTCAGGTGCGCGATGCCCGGCGTATCAGAGGGTGCCCAGTCCAGATTGGTGACCCGATGTCCCTGGTCGCGAAGATAAGCCGTCGCATGGCGGCCGGCCTTGCCGCTACCGCCCGTAAACAGAATGCGCATGAAGCTCTCCCCGATTGATGAAACGATCATGACACTCTGGCAAGGAACGGTCCGTGGCGCCAATGCCCCTTGCGACCTGACCGGTACACCGCTCCCCCGGGTAGCCACACAACGTTCCTCCGAATCCGGCGACGTCTGCGCCAGCGGTGTTTACCGGCCAACGATGACGGCAATTCCCCGGAAGACCCTTCTTTTGTTCCTTTCTTATCCAGCGTTAATACCTTCCCTGATCTTCACCTTGTACCTCCTGGCGTACTGAACCAGATTGGAAAGGCACCCTTTTTATCAGTCGGCGACGCCATGACAACGCCGATTCTCCGGACCGTTTTGACAGAGAGGTCACGCCATGAAGGCGCTTTGCTGGCACGGCAAGAATGATATTCGCTACGACACGGTACCCGACCCCACCATCGAGGATGCGCGCGACGCCATCGTCAATGTCAGCAGCTGCGCCATCTGTGGCTCGGACATGCACCTTTACGACCATTTCATTCCCGCCATGGAATCCGGTGATGTGCTGGGGCATGAGTTTATGGGCGAGGTGATGGAAGTCGGCAGCGAGACGCGCAATCTCAAGGTCGGCGACCGCATCGTGGTGCCCTTTACCATCACCTGCGGTGAGTGCGAACAGTGTCGTCGTGGCAACTTCTCGGTCTGCGAACGCTCCAATCGTAACCGCGCGCTGGCGGATGCCGCCTTTGGGCACGCCGGGGCCGGCCTTTTCGGCTACTCGCACCTCACCGGGGGTTACGCTGGCGGCCAAGCCGAGTATGTACGTGTGCCCTTTGCCGATCATACCCATATCAAGGTGCCGGACACGCTCACCGACGAGCAGGTGCTTTTTCTGGGCGATATCTTTCCCACCGGCTGGCAGGCGGTCGTTCAGTGTGACGTCCAGCCCACCGATACCGTGGCCATCTGGGGTGCCGGTCCGGTGGGTCAGTTCTGCGTGCGCAGCGCGCTGATGCTGGGTGCCGAGCAGATCATCATGATCGACAACGTGCCCGAGCGCCTGGCCATGGCCCGTGCCGGCGGCGCCATCACCATCAACTTTGACGATGAAAGCGTGCTGGAACGGCTCAATGAGCTGACCCGCGGCAAGGGTCCCGAGAAGTGCATCGACGCCGTCGGCCTTGAGGCCCATGCCACCCGCTCGCTGGACAGCGTCTATGACCGTGTCAAACAGGCCGTGATGCTGGAAAGTGACCGCGCGCACGTACTGCGTGAAATGATCTACGTCTGTCGTCCGGCCGGGGTGATCTCGATTCCCGGTGTCTATGGCGTGCTGGTCGACAAGATCCCGGTGGGGGCCCTGATGAACAAGGGCCTGACGGTGCGCACCGGCCAGACCCATGTCAAACGCTGGGCCGACGATCTGCTGGCGCGCATTGATGACGGCCAGATCGACCCGTCCTTTGTCATCACGCACACCATGGGACTCGACCAGGGGCCGGACATGTATAAAACATTCCGGGAAAAACAGGATGGCTGCATCAAGGTGGTGCTCAAGCCATGATGTTTAGCGCTCCTTTACAACCAGGTTCTCCTTTAAGAGGCACTCTCGTCAAAAGGCACGTCAACAGGCAAAGGGAGGCACTGACATGACGACATCGCATCATCTGCCCGCCAATCCGGGCGATCATGGCGGCCCGCGATCGCTGGATGGCAACGACCGGCTGGCACGCCTCATCGGCTGGACCGGTGTGGGGCTGGGTCTGGCCGAGCTCTTCATGCCGGAGCGCATTACACGGTCGCTGGGTATCGAAGGCCGTGAGCACTGGGTGCGCGCCTGTGGCGTGCGCCAGATCCTTACCGGGATGGGGGCTTTAAGTGATCACCCGGGGCCGGCCCTCAAGGCCCGGGTGGTCGGCAACGCGCTGGATCTGGCGGCACTGGCCTGGGTGCGACGCGAGCCGCAGGCGCATCAGGCCAATATCAATGGCACGATGCTGGCGCTGGGTGTTGCCACGGCGCTGGAAGCCTAGTGTGCCGGCAAACTGCATGGCCGCCATAAATACATGGGCGGCATCACACCCGACTACAGCCGCCGCTCCGGTTTCCCAAAACCAGTCGCGCACATGCGCGGTATTGCAAAGGATTTCGAGACACCTGCGGACATGCGCGCGACGCTGCCCATGCCTCGCTACCAGCCCGGCGAGCCCCGCATCACCGGCTGATCTGTTCTGCCCTCAAACGGGACAGGGCAAAACCGGCAATGGCGGTATCCTGCACCCCGGTGCCGGTCAGATCGCATACCGTGATCTGATCGTGCCCCGTAAGAGGGGATTGGCCGGACGCTATCACCTGGCCCAGCTCCTGCACCTCAAAGGGCACCGTTTTGCCAGCCCAGGCCTTGAGTTCACCGTTGGTCTCGCTCTGGGCGCGGGTATCGGCCACGAACACATCGGCGCACGTCATCACGGACGCTTCGAGCTCCCGTTTTTCCGGACTGTCCGAACCCATGGCGGTGACATGCACGCCGGCAGGCAAATGATCGGCATTGAGCAGCGGCGATTTCGACGGTGTGGTGGTAATGATCACATCCGCCTCACGGCAGGCGCTTTCAATGTCGCCATGCACATTGACGGTGAGATCGGAAAACCGCGTTCGCATACGTTCGGCCCAGGTGTTGGCGCGATCGGTATCGCGCGCCCAGACATCGACGGTGTCGATATCGCGCACCAGCCTGAGCGCGGCAATCTGCAGCTCGGCCTGGACGCCCGCCCCGATGACGGTCGCGCGGCGGCTGTCGCCACGAGACAGATGCTTGGCGGTAATGGCACCGGCCAGCGCGGTACGAATATCGGTGAGATACCCCTCGTCAAAGAGCACGGCCTCGACCAGCCCGGTTTTGGCCGAAAAGACGATCATCAACCCGTTGAGACTCGGCAGGCCCAGTGACGGGTTGTCAAAAAAACCGGGGCTGACCTTGATGGCAAAGCGATCATGGCCGCGAATGTGGGCCGTCTTGACGTCAACCTCGCCGTTGGACTCCTCAATCGTCATGGAGAGAATCGGCGGCTGCACCACCCGGCCCTGCCCCAGCGCGCGAAAGCCGGCTTCCACGGCGTCGAGCGCGGCGTGATCAAGCCGAACAACGTCCTGAATCTGCGTGCGGTTGTAAAGCTCCATCCCTGCTCCCGTGTTCTGCATGATGGTTCATGGGTCGACCATGTTTTTTGCCCGCTGCCAGGTGGCCATATCTACACCGTTGCCGGACACGATCAGGGCGACCCGCTCCCCGCGAATATCGATGGCATGCTCCTCAAGCGCCGCGAGCCCGACGACCGCGGCGCCTTCTACCAGCATTTTCTCGGTTTCCAGAAAGTGCACCATGGCGCGAGCAATGGCATGCTCGCTGACCTGACAGTGATCGCTCATCACCTCACGCACCAATGGCCAGGTACAGCGGTTTTCAAGACCGATACCGCCACCCAGCGAGTCCGCCAATGTTTCGATCTCCTCGACCGCGATCGGATGCCCGGCTGCCAGACTCTCGATCATCGCGGCTCCCGCCATCATGCTCACGCCGGTGACCCGCACCGGCGGGTTGATCCCCCGTACGGCGCGTCCGATACCCCCCAGCAATCCACCGCCGGAAAGACCGATCAGCACCCGATCGAGGCCGGGGACGTCTTCCATCAGCTCAAGGCCGATGGTGCCCTGCCCGGCCACGACCAGCGGATCATCGAAGGGCTCGATCAACGTCATGCCCTCCTCATTGACCAGTCGGCGCGCCTCCACAAAGGCGTCATCCTGACTGCGCCCCACCGTGCGCACCTCGGCGCCCAGCGCCTCGATGGCAGCGACCTTGTTGGCCGGCACCAGTTCGGAGACGCAGATGATGGCGTGCGCCCCCAGCCGGGATGCCGCCCAGGCCACCGCCCGGCCATGGTTGCCGGTCGAGGCCGTGGTCACCCCGCGGGCAAGTGTGGCCTCTTCCAGCGCGGCAATGGCGTTCAGCGCCCCTCTGAGCTTGAAGGCCCCGCTGGGCTGCAGGGTCTCAAGCTTGAGATAGACCTCGGCCTCGAAACGCTCAGAAAGAGAAACGGATTTCACCAGCGGCGTTCTCGCCGCCTGTCCCGCAATCCGGGCGCGAGCGAGATAGATATCGTGCAGGGTCACGGGACAGCGGGTCATGGCGTTCTCTGTCGATGGAAGGCGGATGCGCCACGGTGTTTTACTCTGGAACTGCTTTACTCTGGAACCGTTCCACCCTGGCGCACGGGGCCGGCTGCTTCAAGGCAGCCGGCGTTGCGCCATGGCCTCAGCTGCCGGACGGCCCCGGCATGTTCCCCAGACAGAAGTACTTGGTATCAAGATACTCCTCCAGCCCCTGAGCACCACCCTCGCGGCCAAGCCCTGACTGCTTCACCCCGCCAAAGGGAATTGGTGCACCGGTCATCTTCAGTGTATTGACGCTGACCATGCCGTACTCGAGCCCGCGCATCATCTTCCAGATGCGTTTGACGTCGTTGCTGTAGACATAGGCCGCCAGACCATATTCGGTGTCATTGGCGGCCGCCACGACCACCTCGTCATCATCGAAGGCGCACACGCCGGCGACCGGTGAGAAGGTCTCCTCGCGAAAGACACGCATGGCCGGGGTAATGTCGGCCAGAAGCGTGGGGATAAAGAAGTTGGCGCCCGGCGCCATCGACTGGTTCCCGGCCACCAGCCGGGCACCCTGGGCGAGGGCATCATCGACGATGGCCTGAGCCGCCTCGACTGCGCGGCGATGGATCAGCGGGCCAATATCGACCTCCATCATGCCGCTGCCCACCTTGAGGGCTTTCATGTGCACGGCAAAGCGCTCCAGAAAGCGGTCATAAATACGGCGATGTACGAAGATGCGATTGGCGGCCAGACAGTCCTGACCGGCGGTCTGGAACTTCGCCGCCACCGCATCACGGGCAGCCTCGTCGACATCCACATCCTCACAGACAATAAAGGGCGCATTGCCGCCCAGCTCCAGCGACATGCGCTTGACGCTGCCGGCGCTCTGACGGATCAAAAGCTTGCCTACCCGCGTGGAACCGGTAAACGACACCGAACGCACCCGACTATCGGTGCAGAGCACCTCGGATACGGTGGCAGGCTCCCCGGTGACCACGTTAAAAACGCCCGGCGGGATGCCGGCGCGCTCGGCGAGTTCCGCCAGCGCCAGCGCCGTAAACGGCGTCTCGTTGGCGGGCTTGACGATCACCGGACAGCCCGCGGCCAGTGCCGCGCCTGCCTTGCGCGTAATCATGGCCAGCGGAAAGTTCCAGGGCGTGATCATCACCGACACACCCACCGGCTCCTTGAGCGTGCCCAGCAGGGCATTGGGAATATGACTCGGAATCGTCATGCCGTAGGCGCGGCGCGCTTCTTCGGCAAACCATTGAATGAAGCTTGCGCCGTAATCCACCTCGCCACGGGCATCGCGCAGCGGCTTGCCCTGCTCCAGCGTCATCAGATGGGCAAGGTCCTCGCGATGCTCCAGAAGAAGCTGATGCCAGCGATGGAGCTGTCGGCCACGCTCATCCACTGACAGCGCCCGCCAGCCGGCGAAGGCGCGCTCGGCCGCCGTCACGGCGCTGGTGATCTGCTCGGCGTCCAGCAGCGCGCAGTGTCCGAGGGTTTCGCCGTTGGCCGGATCCAGCACAGGCTCATCATGATTGCTGCGGCCGGCCGTCCATTGGCCATCGACATAGGCAAGCTGGCGAAAAAGGCGCGGGTCGTTGAGCTGCATGTCACCTCCTGGACGCAGGCGCGTCATGGATGCACGTGATGAAAAAGGAGGATGCCGGCAGCCGGTAAAGAGGCTGTCGCCACCTGCCTTCAAGCGTGACAGAGACGCCCGGGAGGTTTTTTCTGTCCCCGCGCCTGCCACCGTGACTTTTTTTTCTTATGCGCTGTGCAACCTGGTGTTTTTTTGGTCAATGTCGGTGCAGACCCGGACGATACGACAACCCGCAGACACAAAAACGCCGCCTCGAAGGGCGGCGCTGGCCAGCAGCAAAAGCAGTGGCGCTTCTTAATTCATCGTTTTCTGGTCGCTATCCATGTGCTCATCGACCCACTGACTGGCGACCTGCGCCGGATCGGCCTTGTCGATCTCGACACGATGGTTCATGTCCTGCAGATCTTCCGTGGTCAGGGTTTTTGACACGCGGTTGAGGCTATCGCGCATCTCGTCGTTTAACGCCTCAGTGCGTGCGATCGGCACGATGTTCTGGGCCGGCTCCAGATCCTTGTCATCCTTGAGGGCCACCCAGTTGTTTTCGGCAATGGCGCCCTGAGAAGAGAACATGCGCGCCACATCAATATCGCCGTTGGACAGCGCCCCACGGGTCAGCGGCCCACCGGCATCCAGTGAGCGAAAATTGGCAAACTCGATGTTATAGACCCGCTTGAGCCCGGGAATGCCGACATCACGTGTGCGGGTTTCCGGCGGCCCGCCCAGGGTCAGCTCACCGGAGACCGGTGCCAGATCGGAAAAGGTTTCCAGACCGTATTTCTCGGCAGTCTCGGAGGTGACCACCAGCGCATCGCGATCCTCGGCCGGCGAGGCGTCCAGCGCCTCGATCCCGTCAGGTAGAACGCTGCGCAGCGCCGTCATGACGTCCTCATTGTTGCGGGCGTCAACATGAGCCTCATCCTGATCAAGATACGTCATCAGTGCCCCGGAGTATTCCGGCAGCAAATCGATTTCACCATTGGTCAGCGCCGGGAACACGACTTCGCGCGAGCCCAGGTTGAGACGGGTGGAGACATTGACGCCGTCACTTCTGAGCACATCGGCGTAGATGTTGGCCAGAATCAACTGTTCAGGAAAATTGGTCGAGCCGATGGTCAGGCTCGCCTGAGCCTTGTCGCCATTTTGTGTGGTGTCCTTGTCGGTACGGTCATCGTCATCGCCGGAGCAGCCGGCAAGGGCTGCCAGTGCCAGCGCCCCGAGCCCCAGTTTCCATCCACGCCCCATGTCCATGTTCATAACCCTGATCCCTTTTGTCATGAAGTGCATTCCCTTGTGTTCGTCATTGGTCTGTCGATTCTGGCCCAGAGAGGCACTGCGTGCATCCTGCTACGGCCATCATCCCTGCTATTGTCATCATCCTTGCTGCTGCAGCCCTTTGGCCGTGATCAGCTTCTGAAGGCCCGCAAACAGAAGCTCGGTCACCATCGCCAGCACGGCCACCAGTATGGCGCCCACCAGCACCTGAGCGAGATCGCGCACGGCAAGTCCGTCGATCAGATAGCGCCCGAGACCGCCCAGCCCCACATAGGCCGCCAGTGTTGCCGTCGACATGACCTGTACGGCAGAGGTGCGAACGCCTGCCATGATCAACGGCATGGCGATCGGCAGTTCTACCTGCCACAGACGCTGCCAGCCGGTCATGCCCAGCGCCACGGCGGCCTGGCGTACGGCCGGGTCCACCTCGCGCATGCCGACAAAGCTGTTGGTGACCATCGGCGGAATGGCCAGCGCCACCAGTGCCACGATTACCGGAATGACGCCATAACCCGCCAGCAGAAAGACCAGGATGATGACGCCAAAGGCCGGAATGGCGCGCCCGATATTGGAGATGTTGATGGCCAGCAGCCCACCGCGCCCGCTATGCCCCAGGCCAATGCCGATCGGCAGCGCGATGGCGGCACCGATCATCGTCGAGATCAGCACGTAGGTGACATGCTCAAGAATATGGTCGGGGATACTGCCGGGCCCCTGCCAGTTCATCGGCTGGGAGAAGAAGTCGATCACCCCGGTCATGAGCGTCATGACATCACTGTTCATCAGCGCACTCCCCGCTGCCAGGGCGTCAGACAATACAAAAGACCGACCAGCGCCAGATCCACCGTGACCGCCAGCGCCACCGACAGCACAAAGCCGATGATCAAGGGCGTTGCAAAACTCAGGGTAAAGCCGGTGATGAAAAGCTGTCCCAGCCCGCCCTGGCCAATCAGCGCCGTCACCGTCACCATGCCGATGATGGTCACCGCCGCGATGCGAATACCCGCCACGATCACCGGCAGGGCAATGGGCAGCTCAACGGTAAACAGCCGCCGGGCCGGCGTATAGCCAAGCGCCCGTGCCGCTTCACGAACGATCGGCGACACCCCGCGCAGCCCCTGAACGATGTTACGAAACAGGATCAACAGCGTGTAGAGCGTCAGCCCGATCAGCGAGGTCGCCATTGAAAGCCCGGTGAAGGGCATCAGCAAAATGAACAGCGCCAGCGATGGGATGGTAAACATGACCCCGGTGACGGCCAGCGACGGACCATAAAGTCGCGGCCAGCGTACGGCCAGAAGCGCCAGCGGAAAGGCGATCAGGAAACCGAACAGGAGCGACAGCCCCACCAGCTGGACATGCTGCAACAGCGCCGCCGTAATCTGATGACTGTTGGAGACGACCCAGTCCCAGTTCATGACAGCCGCCTTGTCAGCTGCAGCTGATCGATCACGCCCAAGTAGCGCCCCTGAGCGTTAAGCACCGGCATGACCTCGCCAGGCGCACTGATCAGGGCATTGAGCGCGCTGCGCAGGTTGTCATGGACGTAAAGACGATGACGCCATGGCTTGAGCGGCAAGGAATCGATTCTTGCCCGATCGTCTGCCTGCTTGAGGGTGTCCCAGTCCAGCCAGCCCAGCGGCGCGCGCTGCTCATCGAGCACTACGATGCCACTGCTGCCGGCCTGCTGCAGGTAGCTGCGTGCCCGCGCCACAATCTCATCACGCGGCGCGGTCAGACCCGCATCCAGCTCCAGACTGTCAAGGCGCTCCAGCGCCAGACGGCGCAGTTCACGGTCGGCCCCTATGAAATCCACCACAAAGTCACTGGCCGGCGCCGAGAGAAGACGCGTTGGCGTGTCGAACTGGGCCAGCCTGCCGCCCTGGGCGAAAATGGCCACCCGATCACCGAGCTTCATCGCCTCATCAATATCGTGGGTCACCATGACGATGGTCTTTTGCACCCGGCGCTGCAGGTTCAAAAACTCTTCCTGCAGGTGCGCCCGCACGATGGGGTCGACCGCGGCAAAGGGTTCATCCATCAAAAGGATCGGCGGGTCGGCGGCCAGCGCCCGCGCCAGCCCCACGCGCTGCTGTTGTCCGCCGGACAGCTGATGCGGATAGCGCCCGGCCAGCGTGTCATCAAGCCCCACCAGTTCGACCAGCTCGGCGACGCGCTCGCGAATGCGCTTTTTGTCCCAGCCCAGCAGGCGCGGCACGACGGCAATGTTGTCGGCGATGGTCTTGTGGGGAAAGAGCCCCGAATGCTGCATGACATAGCCGATCTGGCGGCGCAAACGAGTGGCATCCACCGACATGACGTCCCGATCACCGATCAGAAGTCGCCCGTCACTCAGGGTTTCCAGCCGGTTGATCATGCGAAGCGTGGTGGTCTTGCCACAGCCCGAGGGCCCCACCAGCACGGTCAGCTCGCCGGCCGGCAGGGTCAGATCCAGCGACTCGACGGCCACCGTGCCATCGCCGTAGCGCTTGGTGACCCCTTCAAACACGATGGCACTGCTGTCGTGGGTATCACGATCTTCTGCGCGGTCACGTTGGCGATGATCATCCGTCAACGGCGTATCCTCCTGAAATTAAGTCAACGCTGCCCTGAACCGGCAGTGTGCTATCGATGGGCATCAGACCCAGTCGCGGGCCACGCCCGCCGCCTTGCCCGCCACCGGATCAAGCGTCGGCCGCGGCAGTGACGCGATACGCTGGCGTACGGCGGGTGTGTCGTCACCGCTGCGACAGATGTCCCAGTCTCCCTGCCCTCGCGGGTAGCCGGCCGTCACGGCAAAATCGTGGCTGGCACTGATACGACAGTGCCCGGTGCCCGCCGGCAGAACAATCACGTCACCAGCGCTGACCTCGATGTCTTCACCCTGCTCACCGCCCAGACGCAGTGTGGCGGCGCCGTCGTATACCCCCAGCACCTCGTGGGCGGTGCTGTGAAAATGGTGGTAATCAAAGACACCGCCACGCCACTGAACGGGCCAGCCATTTCGCTCAAAAAGGGCCTCAAGCGTTGCTACCATCGAAAGGCCGTCTTCTGGCGTTATGGCGCGATAGAGCAGCACGGGATAGCGGCTATTGGGAATGCGGCCATCCTCCTGAAACAAAAGGGTCTGCGGCTTTTTCATTCATATATCCAGGGGATGGTGATGCAGGCATCTAGTCGCTATCAGTACAGCAGGAAACGGGGCATTCTGCGACAAATATGCAAAGCTTCTAACGGCTGCGAGCGGTGCGATTATAGGCATGCACGGCGCGCTGTATTCGGGCCAGATAAGTATCCTCGACGCCCAGATCGCGCAGGCCTGCCACCGTGTTATCAAGATACTCAAGGCAGCTGCCCAGCACGCCGGTAGCCCGGGCCAGACGATGAACGATATCGCCATCCGAAAGCCCCGGCAGATAGCGCGGGTGGTCCGGATTGGCGATAAAGGCAATGCCCGGCAGCTCGCCCTCATCGGTGGCCAGCGTCACCCAGCACGGCACATAGGCACCGGTGATCATCTCGCGGCGCCACACCAGTAAAAGCTCGTGCGCCAGATGCTGTTCGCTGACCCGAAGCGCCATGCCCTCACTGTCCCCGCCGGGAATCAGGGCCAGCATCAGCCCCGGACATTCGGGTGTGCCGCGGCCATGCTCCAGATTCAGACAAAAGTC
The DNA here is from genome assembly GCF_052692355.1 of Kushneria sp. Sum13. Classification (NCBI taxonomy): domain Bacteria; kingdom Pseudomonadati; phylum Pseudomonadota; class Gammaproteobacteria; order Oceanospirillales; family Halomonadaceae; genus Kushneria; species Kushneria sp. Sum13. Next base: position 743,496 of record NZ_CP199847.1, on the reverse strand, counting down.
ACGGTGATAGCCCTCAAGGCGCACGCGCCGGCGCTCCTCGACCTCGATACACGGGTTCCACACCAGCGAGCCATAGGCAAAGAGATACACGCCATCGATCTTCTCGGCGCAGGGCGGTCGATTCGAAAGCATCTCGTTGATCGAGTCACGAAAGGCGTCATTGGAGACAAGCCGCTCCTGCGGGTGGCATTTCTCGTAGTGGGCGCGCAGACGATCGGCCTCAAGCACCTCTCGCGTCATGGCCAGCGGTCGTTCCTCATCCGGCTGTTCGTTCATGGAGCGCCCTCATTCATGAAAGTCATCTCATCAAGCCTAACGTGAACGAGCCCTGAAAACGAAAGCATCGGTTGTGATAACGCCCGGCCCCAGCCATGGCGGCAGCATGACAGGGGCCGGAACAATGGCAACAAACCTGACGTCAGTGGCCGCCCTCCAGCGTCCTGCGCGCCGTACCACGACGCAAAATGGCATGCAGGATAATGGCGCCGAAGGTGGCGGTGCCAATGCCATCAAGTGTGAACTGGCCAAGGCTCAGCGAGAAATTGCCGGCCCCCAGCACCAGCGTGACGGCGACCACGATCAGGTTGGCGTTATCCCCCAGATCCACGTTGTTCTCGATCCAGATACGCGCACCGGCCACGGCAATCAGACCGAACACAACAATCGATGTGCCGGCCAGCACCGGCCCGGGGATGGTGTGAATCACCGCCCCGAAACGAGGCGAAAAGCCCAGCAGGATCGCAAAACCGGCGGCTGCAACGAAGATCAGCGTCGAGTAGACCCTGGTGACGGCCATGACGCCGATATTTTCGGCATAGGTCGTCACGCCGGTACCCCCGGCCGACCCGGAGAGCATGGTGGCCAGGCCATCACCCAGAAAGGCGCGCCCGATATAAGGATCAAGGTTGCGCTGGGTCATCGCCCCGACCGCCTTGATGTGGCCCAGATTTTCGGCGACCAGAATCACCGCCACCGGCGCGATCAAAACCATCGCATGGGTGCTGAACTCGGGCGCCGTGAAGGTCGGCAGGCCAAACCAGGCCGCCTGCGAGATCGCCGAGAAATCGATCGGCGTCCCCCAGCCCAGGCCGTTGGTGACCACGGCGTAGATCATATATGCCGCCACCAGACCGACAAGAATCAGAAGCCTTTGCAGCATGCCGCGGGTGAAGACTGCCGCCAGCCCCACACAGAGAATCGTGACCAGCGCCATGATGCTGTCAAAGCTTGAGCCGGAAACGCTTGAGACCGCGACCGGCGCCAGATTGAGCCCGATGGTCATGACGATCGCCCCGGTCACCACAGGCGGTAGCAGCACTTCAATCCACTGTGTGCCCAGTCCCATCACGATCAGTCCGACCAACGCATAGATGGCCCCGCAGGCAATAATGCCGCCCAGCGCCAGACCAATACTGGGGTTGCCCCCACTGCCGGCATAGCCGGTAGCGGCAATCACCACGCCGATAAAGGCAAAACTCGAGCCCAGATAGCTCGGCACGCGCCCGCCCACGATCAGGAAAAACAGCAGGGTGCCAATGCCGGACATCAAAATGGCCAGATTGGGATCAAACCCCATTAAAAGCGGCGCCAGCACGGTCGAGCCGAACATCGCGACCGCATGCTGAATGCCCATGATCAGCGTCTGGCCGGCGCTCAGACGCTCGTCGGGCGCGACCAGCCCGCCCTTGCCAGCGTCGGCCGGTTGCCAGCGTGGAAACCAAGATTGTGCCATCTCGTGTCTACTCCAGACTTGTCATCAAATGCGATATGGCGCGCATTCTATCGCCCCGCACATTTTGATGCTCACCTGCGATGAAAACAGATCAAACACGCCTTGTTGACCGCTGACATCTCAACCTTTCGGCAGCCTCGCCATAGACGGCGCGCAGCGGCGAAGTAATGACTCCGAAATGCCCTTCGAAACCTTACTTAACGGTATAAATAAACAGGGCATGCGCCACAATCAATCAGGGAGTTCTGGTGGCAACGTCTGATATCGTAGGGCCACAACAGGTGATGATAAATGATGCTCCGATGACCGATGATCAGCCACACCAGACCAGCCGCCCCACTGCGGACAAGCGCCGTAGTGGCGTTGAGAAACGCCGGGCCGTCATGCGCAGCGCTGCCCTGCACTTTTTTTCGCGCTTTGGCCTGCACGGCACCAGCCTGGATCAGATCGCCGAGCGGGCGGGCGTCTCCAAGACCAATCTGATCTATCACTACCCGACCAAGGAAGTGCTGTATACCGCGGTGTTACTTGAAACGCTCGACATCTGGATCGCCCCCTTTCAGGCACTGCAGCCCAACGTCGAGGCCCTGCCCGCCATCCGCCACTACATTCGTCTCAAGCTGGAGCTCGCGCGCGATCATGCCGAAGCCTCGCGGCTTTACTGTCTGGAAGTGGTGCAGGGCGCACCGCTTTTAACCCCTCTGCTGGAAGGCAGCGTAAAAGCGCTGATCGATGACAAGGCAGGCGTTATCCGGCAGTGGATCGCACGCGGTGACATTGCACCGACCGATCCATGGCACCTGTTTTATCTATTGTGGGCCACCACCCAGCACTACGCTGACTTTGCTGTCCAGATTGAAACCATTTCAGGACAAACGCTGGCAGATCCGGACTTTATGGAGACGGCCGTCACCAATCTTCAAACGATCATCATGGCCGGACTCATGCCTCCCCGGCCCTGATTCAGGTTAATTTTTTTACTCAACAGACTCCCCTGCCCTGAACTACGCTTGAGCTATCAGGCCGGAGGCCGAAGCGCCATAACGCTTTTCACGACAGGGAGTCGATATGCAACGTCATGATTATCTGATCATCGGAGGCGGCATGGTGGCCGCCAACGCCGTTAACGGCATTCGCGAGCACGATAAAACGGGCAGCATCGCCATTCTGGGTGCCGAACCCGACGGCCCCGTCACACGCCCCGCGCTTTCCAAAAAGCTCTGGACCGACCCGGAGTTCACTTATGACAAGATCTGGATGACACCGGAAGAGGATGAGAACACCACGCTCTATACCGACATGCGCGTAGAACGCATTGATCGTGATGAGAAAACCGTCACCACAGCCTCGGGTGAAGTGCACGGCTACGGCAGGCTGTTGCTGGCCACCGGCGGTGCGCCCGTGACGCTTGATGGCCTGCCTGCCGGCGATCGTGTGCTCTATTTTCGCACCGTGCGCGACTACGACCGTCTGCGCGAGCTGTCGGGCGAACAGCGTCATATCGTGGTGGTCGGCGGCAGCTATATCGGTACCGAAATTGCCGCGGCGCTGGTGCAAAACGAGACGCAGGTCACGCTGGTCTATCCCGAGGAAGTGCTGGGCGGCAAGATGTTTCCGCCGTCGCTGGCCAGTCGCTATCACCAGACCTATCTGGATCAGGGCGTCAAGCTGCTGGGCAGTCGCCGCGTCGAAGGTGGCCGGGTCAACGGCGATCACGTCATTCTGACACTGGATAACGACAGTACGCTGGAAGCCGACGCGGTGGTGTTCGGGCTGGGGGTGACGCCCAATGTCGAGATTGCAGAACAGGCCGGCCTTGAAGTGGATGGCGGTGTGGTCGTCAACGAGCAGTTACGGACCGCGGATGAGCATATCTTCGCCGCCGGCGACGTGGCCTGCTATCCGGACCGCATTCTGGGTCGCCGACGCATCGAGCACGTCGATCACGCCAACCAGTCCGGGGTCACTGTGGGTCATATCATGGCCGGCAGCAATGAGACCTACGACCACACGCCCTATTTCTACTCCACCGTGTTCGACATGGCCTACAAGGCCGTCGGCACACTCGACAGCTCATTCGAAACCATCGAGGACTGGGCCACACCTCAGGAGCAGGGCGTGGTGTATTACCTCGATAACGGCAGGGTTCAGGGGGTGCTGCAGCTCAACATGGACCCGGACAAGCTCGCTGAGGCCCGCCGGATACTGGCCGACACCTCGGAGCAGAGTGAAGAGACGCTGGTTGGGCGTATCGAGATCAGTTGATTGTGATTCGCTGTCGTGTGGCAGGCGTTCACGACAGTGCCAGGCGCATGACGTAGTCGGTATCCACGACCTCTCCCATTCGGAAGTCGTGGGTCCCCACGACCTCGAATCCCATGGATCGGTAAAACTCAATCGCGCTGTGATTATTTTCCCAGACGCCCAGCCAGACAAATCAGCTGTTGGAGGCTCTGGCAAAGGCCATGGCCCTGTCAAAAAGCACTCGCCCGAACCCTTGTCCCTGAAACGCCTTGAGAAGATCGATCCGCTCGATCTCGATACTGCCCTCTTCCCGAGACTCGGTTTGTGCATCGCCTCGGTTCACCTTTAGATAGTCTGCCATTTGACCCTCGACCTCGAGCAGCCAGAAATCTGACTGTGGGTTACCGAGCTCGCAGGCCACTGCGTCAGGGTCAAAGGCGCGATCAAGATACTGCGCCATGACGTCAGCGTCATAATGGCTCTCAAACGTCTGACGATAGGTCTCGCGGCCAATATCGGCGACCTCCATGGCATCCGCCGGGCCACATTTTTTCAACACAATCGCCATGACATCCCCCTGAAACGATTTGAGCCTTTCGGACAACGCTTTCGATACGGCCCTGCCCGCTCACCTGTAACGGTATTTGAAAATACACCATGCCCCCGAATACAAAACGGGCGCCCTGTGATCATGGCGCCCGCCCTGGCGAACTGATCAGACCGCTATAACTGACTTTCTTATGATCACCAGACCTTATACCGCCTCATTCAGAACCTTTTTCTCACCGCTGTTTGCAGCTAAAAGAGACTCGCGATATCCCGGCTGATGTTCAGGTGCCAGGATCGCCAGCAGTTGGTCGTCAGCACCTGCATAAATGCGACGAAAACGTAGATAGCCACCGCCGAGCAGATAGGACTCCCGCCCACCAACCGTCATTTCAGGAATACGACCTGTTTTTTCATAATATTCGGCTCGTTTTATTTCAACATCCGTCAAACGGTTACTCATCTGACTTGTTTCAAAACCACTCATTGCAATATTGGAGCTCATATAACGAGGCGGTGCTGCAGCTACCATATTGTTTTTACGCTTGACCAGTGTTTTCAGATAGGTGATAGCTTCATCCCTGTCAGCAAATTCGCCCAAAGGCCTGAAACCCGCAATGGAATCGTGTACATAACGATCCATCATGACGACGACAGCTTCAGACGGACGTGAAAAGCACGGCTCCAGATCAATGATCCTGAGCCAATCGTTGATAACCGAGGGATCTGCTCCCGGAACTCTTGACTGTGATTTCAGAGCCCAGCCCGGGCCCATTTGCATGAAATCAGCAAGGCTTATTTCCGTTTTAGGCGCGCTTTCAAGGCTTTCCAACCCATCAATTTCTTTGAACTCCTTCTCCCTATATTTTTTAAATTCATCGTATCTTTCAAGCTCTTCTTCAAACCCTTCGTAGGCACTTTTCAGCTCATTTCTCTCGAAATCCGACGCACGCTGATAACTTTCCAAAACCTCAATGCCGCCATGGTGATGATTATCAAATCTCCACTCAATGGTTTTTTCCCAGTGCTCACGGACAACCTTACCCGTTTCACCGGATTTCACATTGCACAGAGAAATATACGCATTGAAGTCTTCTATCGTTTTCAACGTGATTTCGAAAGCATCATCTTTTACTTCAGGAGCGGCCTGCTCAAGCTTTAAAGGTACTCCTGATAGCCTTGCCTGACGGTACATTTCGGCCAGTGGAATACGGGACAGCAAGTCCTTGCCCAGAGGGTCAACGCCCTTCCCCTGACAACCGGGCACATATCCTCCACCGATATCGGAATGTACGCCCGGATACACGATCTCTTCGCCATTGGCAGGAATGGAGTGGTCGTTGTAGATGGAATCCAGCGGGAAGGAACGACGGTTTTCATGCGCCGCGACCAGGTGCAGGCAGCGCCCTGCGCGTGAGTCGATACTCAGGGTTCTTTCTGCATCGGCCCATGAAAAGTGACCGCTGGCAAAGGAAATCAGGCTGGGAATGCCCACCGAGGCCACGGTGTCAAACAGCCCCAGAAAATCGAACGTGACTCTGAAGCCGCCCAGCGTCAGTCCCGAGTTACCGGTCATGCGGGCATCCAGCTCGCAGAGCTGAATCAGCCAGTTGGTAAACACCCGTGCCAGAGCAGAGCCGCGTGAAAATCCGAAGGTCGAGATATAGATGTTTTTGACAATGCCTGGATCCTTGTTCTGCGGAAGCCCTGCGTTGTCCTTGTCAGGCATATGTGGTGCGATGGCTTGGTGTAGGGTAGAGAGCCAGGTATGCAGAAAGGTGTATTCTACGTGCCGGGTATGGCTGCTTAATGAAGCGCTACCCAGCTGCGCCATTTTCCCAAAGCCCTCGGCCTGCTGATGGCTAATCAAGGATTTGCCGGTAAAATATCGATACACTGTATTGATGGCCTGTGCCAGTGCCCAGGTGATTCGGACCTGTCCTAGTCGTCCGGTGCCACCGCCCAGCTTGGCATCCCAGAACCCTTCTCCGGAATCATCAACCTGTTCAAAACGCGTGCCGATGCCCGGAAGATAAATTCGGAAGTAATTATCATAATCGGCAACATTGGTCTGCCAATCGGTCTCCGGCGGCAGAACGCCGGGCACACTCAACCCTGGAAATGCACCATAGAGGCGTGCCACGTTGGACTGGCTGTTATCGCCTCGCTCCAGACTGTCTGCGAAATTATTGCCGGTACCATCGAAGAAAAAACCCAGGAAGAGATTGGTATCGCAAGGTGCAAGAGGATTATCGTTATTTTCCCTTTTCTCGTATTTTCCTTGTATATCGTTTTGTTCTGCAACACTGAAGAATACGCCTCTATCTGAAGGATTAACGAAGGTGCTTTCTAGAAGACTTGCAACCCTAGCGCTCATTTAAGCAACTCCCTCAGTTCATCGTTTTCTTTCTTTATATTTTTAATATGGCGTTTGTAATCTTCTATTTGGTCAGGAGTTCCTTCTTGATCCTTAATGCCTTGCTCAAAACTTCGAATAACCCCTTCATTCGACTCGATTTTCTCTAATATCAATTTATTCCGATACTCATCCGAAGGCACAGGCCACCCCTTGATGTCGCCCGGCCAATCTTCATGATTCGGATCGACATCGCTGACCACTACCTTGTACTGATCCTCGGGCAACATCTCGACCCAGAGCGTGGCGTTGTCGGCATTGTCATAGCGCGGCACGTCAACTCTAATATAGTCATTCACCGTGCCATTCTTCTTGCGCTCGGCAAATTCGCGAGAGCGACCTTCGGAAGTGGTACTTTTGAGGCCTCTTCGAATAACCAGTTCCACCTGCAGCCCTTCATGCCACTCTTTCGGCAGGTTGTAACAGCACATGACGCCACCGGCACTGTAGGGGCCCAACGGTTCGCCCCCTGCACTGCTTTTCTCTGCACCTGGTTCTCGGACAGCGTATCCTCCAAATGATTGGTCCGTGTAGTTCACGCCACTGACTCCGACGCCGACACGGTGTCTATCACTGCTTTCACTACAGGCCGCAAGCGGTAATAGCGTCAGCAGCAGTGCTATCAGAGGTCTAAAGGTCATGCGATCTTTCCTTTTCCGTCGTTTTGCACGTATTCGTAAATAATCAGGACAGCAGGCCATCGGCCTGGGCCGCTGCTCGGCAACACTGCATCTGATCGGCGTAGCCCGTCACGGGTGCCTCGGTATTGGCAAGCGCCTGCTCGATCCATCGATAACGGCTGGAGGGTTTTTCGAAGGCGTTATAAAGCCAGGCTTCCTCCCGCCGGATAATGTCCATCAGGGCGTCGATGGTGTTCATGTTCAGCAGCTCTGCAGTTTGCTGATCATCAAACGTTACTCGCCCGGGTGGGTCTATCGCGTATTCCGGCAGGGGCACGTTTTGCCAGTGTGTTTCCCGATCCACGTAGTGCCAGGCCAGCGCCGGCCCCATTAGCGCTGCGTGCTGCTGCTCGTTCAGCATTGCGATGAGCTGGGGAAGCCTGCGGGTATCGCTCAGGCGCAGCACAAATCGCATCTCCTGCACCGTCACCACCTGAAAGGCGGACAGCCGCTCAATTACTGCACTCATCGGCTCGGGAGTAACGATCAGGCTGAGCATGGGCATGCCATCTGTCAGCTTGAAAAGCTCGATCAGGACATCTCGTGGCAGATCGCGCGGCATCACCAGGATGGGAGAAACAGCCAGCACTCTGTCACTGGCATTGGGTGCATTGGCATACAGGGCATACCAGTGTTTCTGTGCCACATGGGTGTGCAAAAAGGGCAGCAAGGCGTTCTTGTTGAAAGCGGCATCGATCAGGAAATACAGGTTCGCCTCGGGATGCTGCCGAGACAGCTGATCGGTCCATGCCAGCGTCTCTTCTGTCCAGTCCTGCGGGTATGGGTCTATCAGCCACATGCTATTTCTCCTGTCAGGAAACACTGACCAGCGGCGAACCGGATGACAGATTTTTCAAAAGACACTCCACGCAAATGCCTTCAGGCATCTCAGGGAAAGTGCGCGTCATCTCCGCTCCCCCGGTAAAACTCTTGCTCGCACCCTTGATATCCACCTTCCCCGGCGCGTGAATCTCGATATTGCCGCCCTTGAGCCGCACATAGGCGCCGCCGCTGACGAGCAGAATTTCCTCGGCGGCGGCGAGGTCGATCTTCTGATCGCTGGAGGTGACGTTGAGATCGCGCCGGGCGGTGGCTTCCAGATTGTCGGACTGGGCCTGAATGTCGATTTTGCCGCGGGCGGCGAAGAGTTTGATGCCGGCCTTTTGCACAAAAAACGAGAGCTTTTCGGAGACCGAGGCAATCAGGCTGCGCCCGGCGGCAAGCGTCACGTCCTCACCGCTGGCCAACCCAAGCGAGCGCCCCTGAACCAGATGAGTCGATTCCGGCGTGCTCAGGGTAATACCCGCCGATGCGGCGGCGTGCAGCCAGGGGGCCTTGAGACCGGGGCTCTGGCCGCGCCCGCCGCTGTCGACCGCGCCGAGGGCACTGCTCTGATCGCCCCCGGCCATTTCACTGTTGCCGTAGGGGGCCTGGGTGTCGTCTCCGGCCTTTTTAAGCGATGTATTGCTTGCCAGCGGCTCGGCGTTATGGCCGGCGGCGCTCTGACTCAGGGACTCGGCCATCTCGTGGGCGGTGCTGAGCTGCTGAAAGGCCGGTCGCAGGTCGAGCTGATCACCGCTGGCACCAAGCTGGCCCCAGCTGGAGAGATACAGCCCTTCGTTGGCGCGGATGGCGCCATAGGCGTCGGTGCGCAGCTCAAAGCCGGTGCCGCGGAAGGCACCCCGGTGATTGCCGTTCTGGTGGATCAGGTAGCCGAGGTTGAGCTGGCTTTTCGAGTGCTCGGAGTTGAGCCGCACCCGCTCCTGATCGGTGGCGTCATCAAACACCAGTTCGTTGTATTTGCTGCCGCGATAGGTCTTGCTTTTGATGCCGGAGAGCAGGCCATTGCTGTGCCAGTCGGGGGTCTGTTCGCCGTTGTAGATGCGCCCGGTGATCAGGGGCCGGTCGGCGTCGCCTTCGAGGAAGTCGACCAGCACTTCCTGGCCGATGCGGGGCACGAACACCCCGCCCCAGCCGCCGCCGGCGTTGGGCTGGGCCACTCGCAGCCAGACGCCGGACTGTTCGTTACGTTGCCCCGTACGGTCCCAGTGAAACTGGACACGGACCCGGTTGAGGTGATCGGTATGGATCTCCTCGCCTTCCGGCCCCACCACGGTGGCGGTCTGCGGACCGCCGATCACCGGGCGGCGATGGGTCAGTGCGGTGCGATAGGGCTGGCTGCGGCGCTGGGCCTCGATGTCGACCAGGAAGTGGCCGGTGCCGGCACTGCGGTAGTTGTCGAGCAGGTCACTGCCCTGCTCGACCTGATCCTCATCGAGCCCGTGGGCGCGGCGGGCGGCGTCCATCTCGGCCTGCAGGCTGCCGGGCAGACGCTTCAGATGCGCCGAGACCGGCAGGGCGTTTTCGGCATGCGTGGTAATGCCCAGCAGCAGGAACTGCCGTTCGGCTTCACCGCCGGTGTCGTGCAGCGGGTGCTGGGTGAGTTCGAACCAGTGGCCGGCCTGCAGCTGTCGCGCACCACCGGCACCGTGAAAGCGTTTGGCCAGCGATTCATGGGCCTCGAGCCGGTTCTCGGTCAGGCGCTCGCCGCGATCATGGCCGTGGTAGTAGTATTCCCCAGCGTAGTCGTAGACCTCGGTGGCCGGCAGGTTGCCCTGATCATCGAGAGTGTCCAGCCCGGTGCGCTTGGTGAGGGCGGGCTGCTTGTAGTCAAAGGTGCCGACGCTCACCCGGGTGGGCTGGGCGCGGCGCACGCCACCCCACTGGTTCAGGGCGTCCTCGGTCTCGGTGGCGGCCTGGCAGTGGAAGCGGATCGCCTGCGGGCTGACCGGCGGGCAGGTGTCGACGTCATCGGTGATGACCAGCCGGTGGCCGTCGAAGGCGGCGCTGCTGTCGTCGCCCTTGCCCTGTTCACTGCCATCAGGATTGCTGACGCCGTCCCCGGCATGCTCGAAATAGTAGAAAAGGCCTTCTTCCTCACACAACCGGCTGATGAAGTTGAAGTCGCTCTCGCGGTACTGGACGCAGTAGCTGCGCGGCGGGTACTCGCGGCGCAGGTCGAAGCGGTAGCCGCCACGGGCGATGGCGTGGCCGTCAAACACTTCAGTGAGGATGTCGACCGCGCTGCGATCCTGAAAGAGGCGGCTGTCGCGGCCCAGTTTGAGCATCGCAAGCCACGGCACCAGAGTGAGCTGGTAATAGTAGACGCCACCGTCCTCGCCCAGCAGCGCGGCCTCCTCGACCAGCGCATGGCGGGTACGAGTGCTGCCGTCGGCCTGCAAAAAGCTCAGCTTTGCCGGCTGGGCCATCAGCGACTTGAGTTCGATATCGCCCTGCTGGGCCATGCAGTCGAGGCGATAGCGAAACGGCGCGCTGACGCGCTCCTCGCCCACTAATCGATGCGGCAGCAGTGCCGCACCGGCCAGTTCCAGACGCAGCAGACGCTGCGACTGCGACAGTGTTATGCCGAACTGTTCCAGTACACTATCCAGTAGCGAATCTGACATTTTCCTGCGCTCTGCCGCCTTATAATTAATCTACTAATTTAACACATACCACATGGAAGATTGCATGGAACCATGTCACCGGACATGCCAGTGCCTTGTACGACATGGCGTTCCCTTTACCCATCTACCAATAACGTTCTGCAAGGCTTTAGAGAAGCTGTTTCGCGTCCTGGAAAAACAAAAACGGGCGCCCTGTGATCAGGACGCCCGTAGCGTTTCGGCTCAGCGAAGCGCCTAGATACTGAGGCGGCTGTCTTCGAGCTTTGAAATCACCAGCTTCGAGCGGCGCTCGATTTCCTCGAGCATGCCAGCGCACTCGTCAGACATGCCGCTGTCACGGATCTCGGCCAGCGCCAGCAGCGCCTTGAGCTGGCTGCAGGTGTCCAGCGCCTTTTTCTGATCACCATCGTTGTTACCCATGACATGATCTTCCAGTTCACGCATATGGTTATTGGCCTGATCCAGAATATTGCGTTCCAGCCTGATCATGTTCTCTACCCTTGTCCGTTCATTGCAGTGTATCGCGAGGGCGCCACTGTATAGATTTGACGGCGCACATACCACCGACGCAGGCGCGATCAGGGGCAAAAAAAGGGCGTCGGCACAATGGCCGACGCCCCCTGATCTGCCCGGTCGTGATCAGACCTGCAGGTAGTCCAGAATGCCTTCGGCGGCCTGGCGACCTTCAAAGACGGCAGTCACCACCAGATCCGAACCGCGCACCATATCGCCGCCGGCAAAGATCTTCTCGTTGCCGGTCTGGTAGGCAAAGCGCTTCATTTCCATGTCCCCCTGCTCGGGCGCCAGCACGCGACCGCGGTCGTCGATCTCGACGCGATGATCGCTGTACCAATCTACCTCGTGGGGCTGGAAGCCAAACGCCACGACCACCGCCTCGCACTCGATGATCTCTTCGGAATCCGGGACCACCTCGGCACGCTGGCGTCCGTTCTCGTCCGGGTCGCCCATGCGGGTCCGCACGACCTTGATGCCCTCGACCCGGCCGTCTTCACCCACCACCGCAATCGGCTGGCGATTGAAGAGAAACTCGACGCCCTCTTCGCGAGCATTTTTCACCTCGCGACGCGAGCCGGGCATATTGGCCTCATCGCGACGATAGACGCAGGTCACCTCGTCGGCGCCCTGGCGCAGGGCCGTACGGTTGCAGTCCATCGCCGTATCGCCGCCACCGAGCACCACGACACGCTTGCCCTTGAGCGAGACGAAGTCGGGGCCGGTGTTGGCAAACCCCAGATTGTGGCTCACGTTGCCGATCAGGTAGTCCAGCGCCTTGTAGACACCGTCGAGCTGCTCGCCGGGGAAGCCCCCTTCCATGTACTTGTAGGTGCCCATGCCCATGAAGACGGCATCAAACTCCGACAGCAGCTCGGTGATCGCGACATCGGTGCCGATGTTCACGCCCAGGCGAAACTCGACGCCCATCTCCTCGAATACCTTGCGACGGCGCTGCATGACGTTCTTTTCGAGCTTGAATTCCGGGATGCCGAAGGTCAGAAGTCCGCCGATTTCCGGATAGCGGTCATAGACCACCGGCCTGACGCCGTTGCGCACCAGTACATCGGCGCAGCCCAGCCCCGCCGGGCCTGCTCCGATCACCGCCACACGCTTGTCGGTCCATTCAACGCCTGACATATCCGGACGCCAGCCCATCGCAAAGGCCGTATCGGTGATGTATTTCTCGATCGAGCCGATCGTCACCGCACCGAAGCCATCGTTGAGTGTGCAGTCGCCTTCACACAGACGATCCTGCGGGCAGACGCGCCCGCACACTTCCGGCAGCGAGTTGGTGCGATGGGAAAGCTCGGCGGCTTCCAGAATATTCCCCTCGGTGACCAGCTTTAGCCAGTTGGGGATGTAGTTGTGCACCGGGCACTTCCACTCGCAGTACGGATTGCCGCAGTGCAGGCAGCGATGGGCCTGGCTTGCGGCGTCGCGCGGGCGATACTCTTCATAGATCTCGCCGAACTCCTGCACGCGCAGGTGCGCTTCCTTCTTCTTCGGGTCCTGGCGACCCACATCAATAAACTGAAAATCGTTGGAGAGCTGTTCTGCCATTTGAATTCACTCCTCACTCGGGCCGGCGGCGGGATTCGGCCAGAAGGCTTCCAAGGCTTGCGGCCTTGGGCTTCACCAGCCAGAAATAGCGGACAAATTCGGTGAAATCCTCAAGGATCTCCTGACCCCAGGCGGACCCGGTTTCAGAGACATAGGCCTCAAGCGTTTCACGCAGATAGCGCCGATAGGCTTCCATGTACTCGGTATTGACGCGCTGAATCTCGACCAGCTCGTGGTTGTAGCTGTCCACGAACTCGCGATCCAGATCGAGTACAAAGGCAAAGCCCCCGGTCATGCCTGCCCCGAAATTAAGCCCGGTCCTGCCCAGCACCGTGACGACACCGCCGGTCATGTATTCACAGCAGTGATCACCGGCACCCTCGATAACTGCAAAGGCGCCCGAGTTACGTACCGCAAAGCGCTCGCCGGCCGTGCCCGCGGCATACAGCGTGCCGCCGGTCGCGCCATACAGACAGGTGTTGCCGATGATCGCCGTGTGACGACTCTCGAAACGACTGTCCTTCGGCGGGGTGATGATCAGCTTGCCGCCATTCATGCCCTTGCCGACATAGTCGTTGGCGTCGCCTTCGAGATACATGTTGAGCCCGCGGGCGTTCCACACGCCAAAGCTCTGACCAGCCACGCCCTTGAGGCGCAGCGTGATCGGCGTCTCTTCAAGGCCTGCCTCACCGTAGCGCTTGGCAATGGCGCCCGAGAGCGTCGCACCGATCGAGCGATCGCAATTGGTGGTGGTGAGATGGAACTCACCGCCACTCTGATCCTCGAGCGCCTCGCGCGTCAGATCCATGATCTCGAGATTCTTCTCGCCACCATCGTGGGGCACGTTGCGCTCGACCTGACAGAACTGCGGCGCATCGTCGGGCACGAAGTCGTTATGCAACAGCGATTCGAATTCGAGCGCGCGCTGGGAGCGGGTCTCGCCCTCGATCTTCTCGAGCAGATCCACCCGCCCAATGAGATCGGTCAGCTGACGAACGCCCAGCATGGCCATCAGTTCGCGCACCTCCTCGGCAATGAAGCGGAAGTAGTTCTTGACCATATCCACCGTGCCGCGGAAATGCTCATCACGCAGGCCCTGGTGCTGGGTGGCGACACCGGTGGCACAGTTGTTGAGGTGGCAGATACGCAGGTACTTGCACCCCAGCGCCACCATCGGCGCGGTGCCAAAGCCGAAGCTCTCGGCGCCCAGAATCGCCGCCTTGATGACGTCCAGACCGGTCTTGAGGCCGCCATCGGTCTGCAGTCGAATCCGCCCGCGCATGCCGTTGATGCGCAGGGCCTGATGCACCTCGGGCAGCCCCAGCTCCCAGGGCGAGCCGGCATGCTTGATCGAGGTCAGCGGGCTTGCCGCCGTGCCGCCGTCATAACCCGACACCGTGATCAGATCGGCGTAGGCCTTGGCCACACCGGTGGCGATGGTGCCGATACCGGGCTCGGACACCAGCTTGACCGACACCTGACCGGCCGGATTGACCTGCTTCAGATCAAAGATCAGCTGGGCCAGATCCTCGATCGAGTAGATGTCGTGGTGCGGCGGCGGCGAGATCAGCGTCACCCCGGGAACGGCGTAGCGAAGCTTGGCAATCAGCGCGTTGACCTTGCCCCCCGGCAGCTGACCACCCTCGCCGGGCTTGGCGCCCTGGGCGACCTTGATCTGCATGACCTCGGCGTTGACCAGATAGGCCGGCGTTACCCCAAAGCGCCCTGAGGCGATCTGCTTGATCTTGGACGAGCGAATCGTGCCGTAACGCGCCGGGTCTTCACCGCCTTCCCCGGAGTTGGAGCGCCCACCCGCCTCGTTCATGGCCTGAGCCAGCGACTCGTGCGCCTCGGGCGAGAGCGCGCCAAGCGACATGCCGGCACTGTCAAAGCGCGGCAACAGCTTTTCAATCGGCTCGACTTCGCTCAGAGCAATCGGCTCGGCGCCGGCCTTGAGCCTGAGCATGTCGCGGATGGTCGCTACCGGACGCTCATTGACCAGTGCCGCGAACACCTTCCATTTTTCGAAGCTGTTTTCCTGCACGGCTTCCTGAAGCTTTTTGACCACATCCGGGTTGTAGGCGTGGTACTCGTGGCCGTGCACGTAGCGATAGATGCCGCCCTGTCGGATCGGCTTGCGCGCCGTCCAGGCATCCCGGGCCAACAGCTCCTGCTGAAGCTGCAGCTCGGCAAAGCCGGTGCCTTCAATGCGCGAGGCCATGCCGTGGAAGCAAAGGTCCATGATCTCGGAAGACAGCCCCACCGCCTCGAACTGCTGCGAGCCACGGTAGGAGGCAATGTGCGAGATCCCCATCTTGGAGAGGATCTTGAACAGGCCCTTTTGCAGACCGCGACGATAGTTCTCGCGTCCGTCTGCCGGGTTGCCGGTCAGCTCGCCGGTGCGGTACATGTCCGCCATGGTCTGATAGGCCAGCCACGGATAAACCGCCGTAGCGCCGACACCGAAAAGCACCGCCATTTGATGAGCGTCACGGGCATAGCCGGTTTCGACCACCAGATTGACGCGCGGACGCAGGGCCAGACGACCCAGATGCTGGTGCACGGCGCCGACGGCCAGTGCCGGATGGATCGGCAGCTGCCCCTTTTGAAGGCCGTTGTCGGACAGCACCAGCACCACGCAGCCGGCACGCGCGCACTCTTCGGCCCGCTGACGCAGATGCACGAGGGCCTCTTTCAGACTCATCGACTCGCCGTCATACATCATCGGCAGGCGACAGCTGGCAAAGACCGGATCGTCGTGTTCGGTCAGCGCCGTGAACTTGCGCGGTGACAGCACCGGCGTGGTCAGAATCAGGCGATGAGCGTGATCGGGTGTGGCCTCAAAGACGCTGCGCTCGGCGCCCAGGCAGGTTTCCAGCGACATGACGATCGCTTCACGCAGCGGGTCGATCGGCGGATTGGTGACCTGGGCAAACTTCTGACGGAAAAAGTCGCTCAGAAGTCGCGGCTGGCGTGACAGAACGGCCATGGGCGTGTCATCCCCCATCGAGCCGACCGCTTCCTGGCCGGTTTCGGCCAGCGGCCGCAGCACCTGATCGCGCTCCTCGTTGGTCACGAGGAACATTTTCTCCATCGCCAGCAGCTGCCCTTCATCCACGGTCTGGAACTCGGCCAGCTCGGTCAGCGCCGATTCCAGATAGTGGGCGTTTTCCTTGAGCCAGCGCTTGTAGGGATAGGCACGCTTGAGCTTGTCATCGACATCGCGGGTATGCAGCACCTCACCGGTATGGGTATCCACCGACAGAATCTGCCCCGGACCCACACGGCCCTTGGCCACGACCGATCCGCTGGGGTAGTTCCATACGCCGATTTCCGAGGCGAGCGTGATATAGCCGTTGTCGGTGATCACCCAGCGGGCCGGGCGCAGACCGTTACGATCCAGCATGCACACGGCGTGGCGACCGTCGGTCAGCACGATACCGGCCGGGCCGTCCCATGCTTCCATGTGCATGGAGTTGTATTCGTAAAAGGCGCGCAGCTCGCTGTCCATGGTTTCGACGTTCTGCCATGCCGGCGGCACCATCAGACGCACGGCGCGATAAAGCTCCATGCCCCCGGTCAGCAGAAGCTCGAGCATGTTGTCCATGCTGGACGAGTCGGAACCCGTGGTATTGACGACCTCCTCGAGCCCTTCGATGTCTTTCAGCCGCTCGGTCGCAAAGTTCTCCTTGCGCGAGTTGGCCCAGCTGCGGTTGGCCTCGATGGTGTTGATTTCACCGTTGTGGGCCAGAAAGCGAAACGGCTGGGCCAGCGGCCAGCGCGGTGCCGTATTGGTCGAAAAGCGCTGGTGGAAGACGCAAATCGAGGTCTCCATGCGCTCATCGCCCAGGTCCTGATAGAAGGTCGGCAGATCTGCCGGCATCATCAGGCCCTTGTAGGAGACCACCTTTGAAGAGAGCGAGCAGACGTAAAACTCTTCTTCGCTCTTGAGCTTTTGCTCGGCAAACCGGCGCGCCATATAAAGATCGACGTTGAAGTCGAGATCGCCGTCGCGCCCTGCGGCCGGCGATACAAACATCTGGCGAATGCGCGGCATGCACGACTGCGCCAGCGGTCCGCAGACACTGTCGTCTACCGGCACATCGCGCCAGCCGTGAAAGGTCAGGCCGCGGGCGGCGAGTTCTTCCTCGACGACGCCCCGCGCCTTCATTTCACGGTCGTCGTCGTCGGGGAAGAACACCACGCCCACGGCGAAATTGTCGCCCAGCTCTGCCTGCAGCGACGTCCGGGCAATGTCGCGCATGAACCCTGCCGGCATCCCCAGCAGCAGCCCACAGCCGTCACCGGTCTTGCCATCGGCGTTGATGCCGCCACGGTGCGTCATGCAGGTCAGGGATTCGATGGCAGTGGCCAGCAGGTCGTGGCTTGACTGCCCTTCCATGTGAGCGATCAGGCCGAAACCGCAGTTGTCTCGGAACTCGTCGGGCCGATGAAGACCTCTTGTCATGAACATGCCTCTCCGTAAACGCTAAAAAGCGAAGCATCAAGAAATTGACACGGTTGTAATGGGTCTAAAAGAAGGATACTCTGCCCGGTTATTTTTATTTCAGACAGCGCCTCTTGAGCGCCCGAGGTGGGAAAAGAGCTGCTTCGAGCATACGATAGACGGCCCCTGAGGCAAACCCCCTGCCGCCGTCGAAAGTTTGAAAAAAACGGCTCAATTTCCAAGGGTTACGTGACACTTTCATCAAAAAAGGCTTTCTTCTCAAGACGTTAGACTTGCACCCCGATGGCGCCTGACTGCGTCATGCGCCCTATAAAAGTGCGCGCCATCCCATGCCATTTGTGCATAACCCATGCCTTTTTTGGTTTTCACCTTCGCATCAGAAATCTCTCGGATGGATCGCAAAAGGCCCGGAAAACGATTTCCGGGCCCGAGCCACCTCGACGCCATCAAATCCGCCTGTCAGGCCGACTCAATACAGGCCGAAGAGATACCCCACGACCATCATGATCAGGCTAAAACCCCAGAGATAGATAAAGGCATAGCGGATGTAGCGCCCCATCTCGAGACCGGCCAGACCCAGCGCCAGCCAGAGTGCCGGCGAAAACGGGCTGATAAAGGTGCCCACGATGCTGCCGATCGACATGGCATGCGCCACCGAGATCGGATCCACCCCGGCACTGGCCGTAATCTGCTGAATGACCGGTAGCAGCGCGAAGTAGTAGGCATCGGTGCTGGTCAGCAGCTCCAGCGGCACCCCCATGATGCCGACGAGAATATGCAGGACACCCACGGCCTGACCCGGCAGCACGTGCGTCACATCCAGCGCAATCGACTCCAGCATGCCGGTGCCGTTGAGAATGCCCAGAAAGGCACCGGCCGCGGCAATGATCGCGCCCATGTTGAATGCCTGCGGCGCATATTGCGTGATCACGCGTGACTGCGCCGACAGGCTCGGATAGTTGAGCAGCAAGGCCACCGACAGTGACAGCATGAAGATATAGGCCGGTGCCATCAGTCCCAGCGCCAGCGACACCACCGTGACCAGCGTCAGCGCCGCATTGATCCAGTAAAACCGCGGCATACCCTCACGCGCCCGGGTGGTGTGGTCACCCTCGCCGCTGTGAGAGGTCTCTGCGGTGGCCGCCGAGCCGCTGGAAGCAATGTCCGTACTGCTGCCCGGCGGATAGTGACGCGCGATGGCCGCTTCTACGCCGCCGGCGGCATGGATCTGACGCTTTTCACGCAGCCCCAGCAACAGCGCGCCGACCACGGCCAGCCCTACGCCGATCAGCTGCACCGGAATCAGGCCGTGCCAGAGCTCGTCGGGAGAGATGTTGGTGACGGCGGCGGCCCGTCCGATCGGGCCACCCCAGGGCACCATGTTCAAAAGGCCCATGCTGGTCGCCATCAGCGTCAGCATCAGATAGGGGTTCATGCCCAGTCGACGATAGAGCGGGATCAGCGCCGGCAACACAATCAGGAAGGTGGCTGCACCGGCCCCATCCAGATGCACACAGGCAGATACCAGTGCCGTCATGACGGCCACGGCCACCACATTGCCGCGCGTAAGCTTCACCATGGCGGTAATCAGGGGATCAAAAAGCCCCCGCTCTTTCATGACGGAGAAAAAGAGGATGGCGAACATGAACATGAAGGCCACGCCGGCCACCTTGTTCACGCCCTGCTGAAAAAACTCCGAGATCTCACTGATGCCAAAACCGGCCAGCAGCGCGCCAACGAAGGGAATGGCGCTGAGCGCGATAACCGGGATGACCTTCTCAAACAGCAAAAGGGTCACGATGGTGATAATGATGGCAAGGCCTATGAGGGTCAGCACCTTTCCTCTCCCGCGTGTGTTGTCATGAAGGGGCCTGCCGGCAAAGTGCCGACTGGAAACCATCGGGCGAGACTAGAGGGCCTGAGTGCTGCAAGGCAAAACTTACACAATTGAAAGGAAAGGAATTTTTAGTACCGGCCTGATCTCACAATAAGACCTTGGTCTCAGGAACCAGACGTTCAACAGGAATCATTATTATTTAAAGCGGCATTTAGCCGTCGAGCCTTTCAGAAATGAAAGCCTCACTTGATGTAGTGATACTACTAAAGTTGAGCCAAAAAAATGGCCGATGCGTCGTTGCACCGGCCATCCATCAGAGACATCACGCCACATCAGAATAAACGAATAAAATTACTGCCTTTCCCAGTGTGCCAGAAGCTCATGAACCTGTGCTTCATCGACGTCATCGGTAATACAGGCCTCACCCAGCGCCCTTAACAGTACCAGCCGCAGCCGCGCATCCATGACCTTCTTGTCCAGATGCATCAGCTCCAGAAAGCGCTCGGCACTCACCTGCGCCGGGGCATGGCGCGGCAGGCCGGCCGCATCGAGCAGGGCCGAAACGCGCCTGACGGTGGCCTCATCCAGCCAGCCAAGACGATGCGACAGGGCCGTGGCCATCATCATGCCCGCCCCGACCGCCTCGCCATGCAGCCAGTTTCCGTAGCCCATGGCCGTCTCTATCGCATGGCCGAAGGTATGCCCCAGATTGAGATGCGCCCGTACGCCCTGCTCGGTCTCGTCTTCCACCACGATCTCGGCCTTGACGGCGCAGCTTTTCAGGATTGCTTCGGTCAGAAGCGATGCGTCCAGCGCGCGCAGACCGGCCATGTTGTCCTCAAGCCAGGTCATGAAAGTCTCATCGCGGATCAGACCGTACTTGATGACCTCGGCAAGCCCGGCAGTCAGTTCACGGGCCGGCAATGTCTTGAGCGTGTCGGTATCCACGATCACCGCACGAGGCTGATGAAAGGCGCCGATCATGTTCTTGCCGCGTGGATGGTTAACGCCGGTCTTGCCGCCCACCGAAGAGTCCACCTGTGCCAGCAGCGTGGTGGGGATCTGGATAAAGGCAATGCCGCGCTGATAGCTGGCCGCCGCGAAGCCGGTCATGTCACCGGTCACACCGCCGCCCAGTGCGATCAGGGTGGCGCGGCGATTGAAACCGGCCGCCAGCAGGCCATCCCAGATGCGCTCAACGTGTTCAAGATTCTTGGTCGCCTCGCCGTCGGGCAGGATCACCTCATGTACCTCAAAACCGGCCAGGGTTGCCTTCAAGCGCTCGAGATACAGCGGTGCCACCGTCTCGTTGGTCACGATCATGACCTGACGGCCGCCCAGATGCGGCGTTAAAAGCGAGGCATCATCCAGAAGGCCGGGCCCAACATGAATGGGATAGTGACGATCCGGCAATTCCACCGTGAGGGTCTGCATCTGCGATATCCGTTGGATCAGTAAAGGGAAAACGGCGGCATCCGGTACCGCCGCTGACGGGAAGCCTCTCAAGTGACGGACAGCTTCTCAAGTAACGGGCTGCCTCTACAGCGAGTAGCCCGACAAATCGGAGCAACAGCTGCGCGAGACGCTGCCCGCATAGCGGCGAGTGCGTCGTCGGATCTCGGCCACTACCGAGCGTGGACTGCGCCGGTCGGTGCTGACAATCAGGGTCGCAGTGTCACGATAAAGCGGATCACGCATTTCCAGCAGCTCACGAAGGCGCTGTTCCGGGTCGGCGCACTGTAAAAGCGGCCGATTGCGATCCCGCGACGTGCGCTTGAGCTGCTGCTCAACGGTGGTGGAAAGATAGATGACCACGCCCCGCTCACGCAGCAGGCGCCGATTGGTCGGATGCATGACCGCGCCACCGCCGGTGGCCAGCACGATCCCCTGGTAGCGGGTAATTTCATCGATGACCTGGGCTTCACGAAGGCGAAAGCCGGCCTCCCCCTCGACATCGAATATCCAGGGGATATTACAGCCACAGCGCTGCTCGATAACGTGGTCGCTATCGAAGAAGTCACGCTGCAGCTCGGCCGCAAGCGTGCGGCCGATGGTGCTTTTGCCGGTCCCCATGGGACCGACCAGAAACAGATTGGGTAATGCCTGCATTAGCGCACCGTCAGGGTGTCCTCAAGGATCCTTGGCGTAATGAACACCAGCAATTCTACCTTTTCATTGGACTGTTCGGTATAGCGAAACAGTCGGCCAAGGCCCGGCAGATCACCCAGAAAAGGGGTCTTGTACAAATTGTTGACCTGCTCGGTAGAGAGGATACCGCCAAGTACGACCGTTTCACCATCATTGACCAGCACCTGGGTCTGAATTTGATTGGTATCAATGGCCGGCACACCGTTGTACTGATTACTGGAAACGTCGTCATTGTTGACGATCAGATCCATGATGATGCGATTATCGGGCGTGATCTGGGGCGTGACTTCCAGTGACAGCACGGCCTCCTTGAACTGTACGGTCGTGCCGGTCAGCGTACTGTCACCGCCCTGCTGGTAGGGAATCTCCTGCCCCTGCTTGATCAGGGCCGGATGCTGATTGGCCGTGATGACCTTGGGCTGGGAAATGGTCTGACTCTTGCCCTCGGACTCCAGCGCGTTGAGCTCCAGGTCCAGCAGCACATCGCCGGAGAGATAGCCAAAGCTGAAGCCGGTGGTGGGCGCCACGCTATTGCCCAGATCCACACTCAGCCCGCCGTTGGCCGCCACACCGCTGGAGGCCCCGGCCAGATTGATGCCACTGGAAGGCGTGCCCGGACGCGACACGCCCCAGCGCACGCCCAGCTGATTGACCACCCGATCACGGGCAATCACGATGCGCGCCTCGATCTGGACCTGGCGCACGGGCACATCCAGATGATCGATGGTGCGCCGGATGGCGTCGATGCGCTCGCGGGTATCCTGCACCAGCAGCGTATTGGTACGCTCATCCACCGACACGTGCCCGCGCTCGGACAACAGTCCCAGCCCCTGTTCCCCGCGCAGCAGCGCGGCCATGTTGAGTGCCTTGGCATAGCGCATCTGCAGATAGTCGGTGGTCAATGCCTCATTGGCAGACAGGCTCTGATCGGCCTGGGCAACACGCTGTGCCATGCCGGCCAGCTCTTCCCCGGGCGCCACCAAAAGCACGTCGCCGCTGCGCCGACTGGCCAGTCCACGGGTCTGAAGGATCAGATCCAGCGCCTGATCCCAGGGCACCTGACGCAGATTGATCGTCACGTTGCCGCTGACGCTGTCGCTGACCACCAGATTGAGGCCGACCTCATCGGCCAGAATCGACAGCACCGTGCGCACGTCAATGTCCTCGAAATTCAGCGAGATGCGCTTGCCGTCAAAGGGAAACTGCGACTGCTGGCGACCAGCGGCCGCCGAATCCGCCGGCGATACCCGGATCACCGCCTCGCGACCGCGCTGGGTCGCCATCGCGACCGCCCCGGGCTGCATGGCAAGCGTGAGCACGACATCATCGCCCGATTGAGAAGGCGTCACGCGCGACACCGGCGTTGCAAAATCACTGACATCCATGATGCGCTGCCACTGTGGCGTCAGACGCACATCGCTCAGACGCACTCGCGCCTGCCCGCCCTGCACATCCAGCTGGGGCGAGATGCCCTGCCGGTCCAGAGACACGACCAGCTCTCCGGCGCCCTGCCCGGCGGCGCGATAGTCAATATTGTCGATGCGGGCACGGGCATCGCTGACCGCCGAGGCCCCACTGTCATCATAGGCTCGGGTAGCCGCACCGCCCGCCTGAACGGCGGCAATACGCTGCAAAAGATCACCGCTCTGGCCTGCCCCGCGGCCTGGCGCACGCGCACCGAGTCTGACCTCCAGCACATTGCCCACTGCAGACAGCTGCCAGCCCACCGGACGGGCCATGGCCAGAATGACGCGCAATTGATCCCCCGAAACGTGTGCCTCGGCTTGCTCGACGCTGGCACCGGTCAGCGGCACGCGCGATGACGTCAGTCGACTACCGGCGCCGTCGAAATCCAGCACCAGCCGCTGCGGAGCACTCAGCAGAGTGGACTGAGGTACGCTGACCATGCCATCGAAGGTCAGGCGAACGACCTCCTGCCCCGAGCCTGCCGGACGCAGCGAGATATCGGTCAACGAGGCAGCACTCGCCAGCGCGCCTGACAGAAGCAGTAAAAGCCCCGTCAAAAGCGTGGTGACATGACGCCCGAGTCGGTGATGATTCATCACTTTTGCAAGAAGGCGCGTCGCAGCAGAGAGCCGAGCGCGGTAAAGAAGGTGACCCTTGGGTGTCATGAGGTTGCTCCCAGCGTCAGCGTGCGGCTGACTTCGCTGAAACCGCCGCGGCCATCCGGCGCCAGCTCCGTAATCTCGATATGGTCACTGCCGATGCGGGTGACCCGTCCACTGTTTTCACCGATGTACTGTCGCGGCTCAAGGCGTACGACACGGCCATCGGGCGTGCGTATCAAGGCAATCGTGCGCCCCCCCACACTCAGGGTGCCCACCAGCCGCAAAGTGGCGAGCGCGTAGCTTTCCAGCGGCTCGCGCGCGCGGCCGGGATTTGGCCTGGCATCGCCTGATGGTGTCACTTGAGCAGGTGTCGTGGCGACCATGCCCGGGGCGGCGGCAAAGGGGCTGCGACGTCCGCCCGCGCCATAGTGCAACGGTTGATACACCGGCTGCTCGGGCAGCGCGTCCAGATGCCCTACCGGGCGATGGCGCAGCGTCTCGAGTTCGGCATCCAGCTGTGCACTGCTGTCGCGCTCACAGCCCCAGAGCCCCAGACACAGTGCCAGCATGATCAATGGAGAGGCTCTCATGGCGTCACCGTCGCGTTTGAACCGGTGTCTGCCTGTTCGGGCTCATAGCGATAGGTCTCGGCCTGTAGCGACAGGACCAGCGCATCATTGGCCTCGCTGCCCGTGGGCGCCGGGGTCTCGCTGGCCGTAGGCGCTAAAGTAAAGTCATGCAGCGTCACGATGCGCGGCAGCTCCGCCACCCGTGAGATAAAGGCCGCCAGGTGGTGATAATCGCCACGCACCTGAATATCCAGCGGCTGGGTAATATAGAAAGGATGCGCCTCGGTCGAGGCCAGCCGGATAAAGTCGATGTCGAGCTGCTGCTGACGAGCAGCGTCGCTGATGTCATCGAGCAGTGCCGGCACTTCGCTGTCCGTGGGCAGCATGCTCAACAGTGCGCCCATGCGCACATCCAGTTCCTGCATACGCCTTTCCAGCAGCGGCAGGTTGGCCGCCTGGAAGGCGCGCGTGGCGTACTGCGACTTCATCGTTTCCACCTGCGCACGGGCATCACTGACTTCACGCGCGACGGGGGCGGCCAGATACCACTGCGCCCCGAACGCCACTACCAAAGTCACCAGCGCGCAAAAAAGTACCCGCAAAAGCCAGGGCCAGCTGCCCCCTTCTTCAAGGCTCAGTTCGGTCAGGCGAACCTGACGCAGCCGCTGCCATTCAAGACGCCAGTCGATGCGGGTCATGGTGAGGCCTCCGCGGTCGTCGCCGACGAGCTTTCATGCAGAGGGTGCTCCGGCACCTGCAGATTGAAGCGCCGACGGTTTGAACGCTCGTTTTCAGCACGCACGTCCAGCAGCAGGGGCTCCCCCAGTACCGGCGCATTCGAGAGCGCGCGCATCTGATCGGAGACCTGACGGTTGGTGGTCGCCAGCCCACTGATTTCGAGCTGGCCGTCATGGCGCGCCACCCGGTCGTAGACTACTCCGTCGACCAGGGTATCGGTCAGCGCCTGAAAAAGCGCCACGGTCTGGGAGCGCGAGAACTGCAGCTGCCGGATCAGCTCGATGCGTTCCTGCATCTGGTGGCGCCGATCCTCAAGGGCATGCCCCTGAGTGATGTCGTGCTCAAGGCTTTCGGTGCGCTGCTGGATATAAGCGATGTCGGCATTGACGCGCCCCAACTGGTATTGCTGCCAGGACTGGCACAAAAACCCGATACCCAGCCCGACAAGTACGGCAAGCAACAGCCAGAGGTGAAAGCGTCGAGTGCGCCGCTCACGTGCCTGCTCCCGCCAGGGCAGCAGGTTGATGTCGATCGGGGCATCGCCCGGTGTTTCGATCACCGTGCTCATGACAGCGACCTCATGGCCAGCCCGCAGGCGGTCATCATGGCCGGGGCATCGAGAGCGAGACTGGCATTGTCGATGCCGCTGCCAATACGCATGGTGGCAAACGGATTGGCCGGCACAACCTCCAGTCGGCTTTCCTCGGCCAGCCGCTCGGCCAGCCCTTCGATGACGCTGGAGCCGCCGGCCAGAATCAGACGTTCGATATCACAGGCACCGGCCGTGGTGTAGTAAAGCTTGAGCGAGCGCATGATCTGCTGGACCAGCGACTCTCGAAAGGGATGGAGAATGCGCTGGCGATAGTCCGGCAGGTCGCCGGTTTTTTTGGCACGCCCGGCATCGTCAAAGGTCAGACGATAGTGCTGGCGAATCTCGTCGGTCAGCTGACGTCCGCCCATGACGTTGTCACGGGTATGGACGATGCGACCGCGATGCACGATGTGAAAGGCAGTCATGCTGGCACCGATGTCGATCAGGGCACTGCCCCGGTCGGGGTGATGAGAGATCCGGGAGAGCAGATAGCGGGTTGCACGCTCCATGGCGAACATTTCGACATCCACCACCGCCGGCTCAAGGCCGACCTGTTCGAGAACATCGGTGAGCTGCTGCATGTCCTGACGCCGACAGGCCACCAGCAGGATGTCCTGCTGATCGTCGTAGCGGGCGTTGACACCCAGACGCTGAAAATCGAGGGTCACTTCATTGAACGGAAACGGAATGTGCTTGTCCGATTCCATGGCAATACGCTGGGCGATGTCATTGTCATCAAACGACACCGGCATGCTCAGCACCTTGGTAATCACGGCGCCGGTGGGCACGGCCACCACGGCACGACGCGCACGCGGACCGGCATGGTCAATGGCACGAGACAGGGCCATGACCACCTGATCGACATCACGAATGCGTCGCTCGACCACGGCGCGATCCACCAGCGGGCGTACGGCCCAGGAGGCCACCCGCCAATGATCACTGTGACGCTCAAGCTCGAGCAGCTTGACGGTGGCAGAGGTAATATCCACGCCGATCAAACCCTGTGTCGCACGTCCAAAACCCAGCACTTGAGTTCTCCGGCCAGTGGCACGTCCCTTGTAGACGTTATTTATAACGTGGCCCGGTCCGCACCGATGGCGCAAATAACGGGGTTTACTCGCGCTTTAAACGGTTTTAAAAGCACGTACTCTGTGCTCGACTACCCATTAACGCTGGTCGCCCTGGCACCGGCTACTTATAATGCCCGGCTTGCTAGTGCCATATTCCCGCGCGGTCTTCGACGACGACGCCAGACGGTCACCGATCCCCTGCGTACACAAGCCCGCCTCATTGACGGAACACGTGTTACATGACGTTCATCAAGCGCCTGGTTTTCCACCTCTTTTTCCTGCTGCTGGCCATAACGGCAGGCATCGCACTTTCTGTAGCTGGCGCTGCGCTCTACTTCGCTCCCAGCCTGCCCGACGTTCACCAGCTACAGGACTACCAGCTCGAAATGCCGCTGCGGGTCTATACCCGCGATGACAAGCTCATCGGTGAGTTCGGTGCCCAGCGCCGCCAGCTGGTCAAGGGTGACGAGATTCCGCAGGACTTCATCAATGCCCTGCTGGCCGCTGAAGACGCCGGTTTCTATCAGCACCCGGGTGTGGATCCGCGCGGCCTGATGCGTGCAGCACTGGAGCTTGGGACCAGCGGTCGCATTCGCTCCGGCGGCAGTACCATCACCATGCAGGTAGCTCGTAACTACCTGCTCACCCTGGATCAGACCTTTACCCGCAAGATTCGCGAGATCCTGCTGTCGCTGCAGATGGAACAGATTCTGTCCAAGCAGCAGATTCTTGAGCTTTACGTCAACAAGATCTATCTGGGCCAGGGTGCCTACGGTGTGGGGGCAGCCGCCGAGGCCTATTTCGACAAGCCGCTTGATGAGCTGAGCCTGCCGGAGCTGGCCACCATTGCCGGTCTGCCCAAGGCCCCGTCGAGTTTGAACCCGATCAGCAATCCTCAGCGTTCGCTGATTCGCCGCAACTGGGTCCTGCTGCGCATGCATCAGCTGGGCATGATCGACCAGAACGCCTATCAGGACGCCGTTCAGGCACCGATCGAAACCAAGCGCCACCACTCCCAGCCTGACGTCCAGGCCCCCTGGGTGGCCGAGATGGCCCGTCAGTACGCGCTCGAGCGCTTTGGCGACGAGGCCTATACCGGTAATTACCGCATTGTCACGACCCTTGACAGCAGGATGCAGGAAGCCGCTCGCAATGCGCTGATCCACGGCCTGGTGGACTACGACACCCGCCACGGCTGGCGTGGTGCCGAACAAAGCGACATCCCGGCCAGCCTGTCGGAAGCCCAGGACCGCACCGATCGTGCCGGTCTTGAAGAAGAGCTTTCCGAGTCACCGGAAGTCGAAAGCACTGCCCGGGAGGCCGCCGCGCGCAGCAAGGCATCGGTGCCCGGTATCGACGGGGATGTCAGCAACTGGCAGCGCGTGCTCGATGCCACACCGCGCCTGGGGCCGCTACAGCCGGCCATCGTGATCGACACCAATGGCCGCACCATGCGGGTGCTCAATGACAACGATGAAGTCGTGACCCTTGAATGGCCGGGGCTTGAATGGGCCGCACGCTACCTGAGCCCGCGCGGCCGGGCGGCAGCGCCGAGCAGTGCCGGTCAGATCGCCAAACGCGGGGATCTGGTGCGCATCATGGAGCGCAGCCGCGGTGACGGCTGGCGACTGGCGCAGATGCCGCAGGCCGAAGGCGCGCTGGTATCGCTGGATCCGCAGACCGGCGCTCTGAGGGCATTGCAGGGTGGCTTCAGCTTCGCCAGCAGCAAGTTCAACCGGGTCACGCAGGCGCGCCGCCAGCCCGGCTCCAACTTCAAGCCGTTCATCTATCTGGCCGCGCTTGAAAACGGCATGACGCCGGCCACCATCGTCAACGACGCACCGATCGTGCAGGCCGGCATCGGCAATCAGGACGCCTGGCGCCCGGAGAACTCCGAGCGCAGCTTTGGTGGCCCGACCCGGCTGCGAGTGGGGCTTTACCGCTCGCTCAACCTGGTGACCATCCGCACTCTTCAGTCAGTGGGGCTGGACCAGACCATCGACTTTCTGGTCAACATGGGCTTTGAGCGCAAGCGCCTGCCACACGGCCTGTCGCTGGCGCTGGGCACGGCCGAGCTGACGCCGCTTGAGGTTGCTCGCGGCTACGCTGAAATCGCCAATGGTGGTTTCCGCATCAAGCCATGGTTCATCGAGAGCGTGACCCAGGGCGAGGACGGCCCCAACCTGCTGGAAGAGACCAATCCGCCGGCGGCCTGTCGCGAGTGTGACCCAATGGACGCCACGGTGACCATCGATGACCGTACCTACCCGATCGCCGAACGTGTGGCCTCGCCCGAGTCGGTGTATATGCTGCGCACCATGATGCGCGATGTCATCGAACGGGGCACCGGACGCGCCGCACTGTCGCTCAATCGAGGGGACATTGCCGGCAAGACCGGGACCACCAACGATCAGCGTGATGCGTGGTTCTCGGGATTCAACAACAACGTGGCCACCAGCGTCTGGGTCGGCAAGGACACCAACGAGACCATTGCCGAATATGGTGCTCAGGCCGCGCTGCCCATCTGGAAGGATTATATGGGGGCCGTGCTCAAGGGCACACCGGAAGCAGCACCGAGTGCGCCTGACGATATCGTCACGGTACGCATTGATCCGGATACCGGCAGACGCCTGCACGATGAGGACAGCGGTGGCATCACCGAGATCTTCCGGAAGGACAACCTGCCGCCTTATCAGCCACGCTCGATTCGTCCTGAACTTGAATCGGAAAGCGGCTCTCAGGGTACCGGCAGCTACGACGCCATTTTCTGATCGCGCCTGTTTCTGATCGCGCTTATCTGTCTGTCCGGGTGCCCTGCCCGGACAGACATTCAAACTGCAACGATACATCATGACCATGTACCCACCCGTTCACGCCAATACCGATGTCACGACCGCGCCTGCGCCGGTGGTCACGTCTCGCACGCCTCCAACCCGTCGTCGGGGTCTCGGGGTATTCGTGCTCGCCGTCATGGCCGTCTGCTGGCATGGCAGTGCCCGGGCTGCCGATTCACTGTTCTATGCACCGCCGCCGCCCAGCGATGACTCCGTGCCCTTTTCGGGCGCCATTGAACTTGGCTATACGGCGCTTTCCGGCAATACCAATACCGAGACGCTGCTGGGCAAGGGCCGTATCACCTGGTATGACCAGGCCTGGACGCATACCACCCGCGCCGAGGTCAAAAACGTCAGGGACAGCGAAAACACCACCGCCGAGCAATACCTGTTCAGTCAGCGTGAGCGCTATTCGCTGGGAGATTCTCCCAACTATCTCTTCGGGCTGGCGCGCTATGAAAAGGAGCGCTTCTCGGGCTATGACAATCAGTTCACGACCATCGTTGGCTATGGCCGTCAGCTTTTTGATACCGACCTCCAGGCCCTGTCGCTGGAAGCCGGCCCGGGCTATCGTTTTGACGACTACGAAAACGGTGGCAGCCGACACATGCTGCTGGGCTATCTGGCCGCCGACTACTCCCTGTCGTTGTCCGATACCGCAAGCTTTATTCAGCAGTTTTCGGTCGAGGGCGCCGATGACAATGTGACCCTTCGCTCGTACTCGGCCATTTCGGTGTCGATCAATTCAAGCCTGGCACTGCGGGTGTCACACGACATCAAGAGCAACTCAAATCCGCCGCGTGAAGCGGATGCCCACACCGATCGCACCACGGCGGCCTCGGTGGTTTACAACTTCTAACGCCGTTCAACGTTTCAGACCACGAAGACATCACTTCTCACAAAACGTGACCCCAAACCCCGTGTCGCCTTCAAGCCTTCCGGGCACACTGCTGTCGCGCAGCGCCATGGCCAGTATTCGGGCTCGCTGCGATACCGCCATATGGGCCAAAACCACTAAAGCTGCCACCGCAGCGCATCGGTATTCAAGAGATTTCCATTATCATGGGTTCACGCTACACACGTTTTTTTGTTCCTGTTCTACCGCTTTTGATCACCGCATTGTCGAGTGGACAGAGTCTGGCCGCCGATAATGAAAACTTTGCCGGCTACTCAACGCTTGAAAGCGCCCAACAGGCCGATGACGACTTTGATGGCGAATATGCGCTGGGCTATACGAAACTGTCAGGCAACAGCAACAGCTCCAGCCTGCGTACCAATGCCGATCTCACCTGGTACCGCGGCCCCTGGTCGTGGAATCTCTATGCCGGCATCAACAGCGCCAGCGACGAAGACGACACCTCGGCCGAGAATTACAACGTCGGCGGGCGCACACGCTATGACCTCGACGATGACAACTATCTCTTTGGCCTGGCGCGCTGGCGCAAGGATCGGTTTGCCGGCTACAACTCCCAGAGCACACTGGCAGGCGGTTACGGCCGCCAGCTGCTCAGCGGCCCGCCGCAGTCGCTCTCGATTGAGGCTGGCCCCGGCGTGCGCCGTGACAGCTATACCGATAGCGATGAGAAAAAATATCGGGCGCTGGCCTATAGCGGCCTGAACTATCGCTGGCAGGTCTCGGATACGGCGACCTTCGGTCAGGATCTGGTGCTGGAAGCCACCGGGCTCAATCTCATCATGCGCTCCCAGACCTCGATGACCGTGGCCATCAATGACGCCCTGGCGATGCGCCTGTCCTACGATGTCGACTTCAATGATGATCCGCCCGAAGACGCCGAACACAAGACTGATACCACCACGGCCGTCTCGGTGGTCTACGACTTCTGACGCCAGGCGTTTGGTATAAAAAACCCCGCACCACTGGTGCGGGGTTTTTGTTTGACGCGATACGGGGCATGGGATCAGCCGCCGTAGACATCCTCAACGCTTGTCAGCGGGTAGTGAGACGGGTAGTCCTTCGTGGCCACGCCCGAATCCACTGCAGCGCGGGCCACGGCCGAGGAAACGCGATCAAGCAGGCGTGAATCCAGCGGCGTGGGAATGATATAGCCACGTCCGAACTCGAGTGATTCAAGCTCATAGGCACTCAGCACTTCCTGCGTGACCGGCTCGCGGGCGAGGTCCTTGAGGGCGTGTACGGCAGCGACCTTCATCTCTTCATTGATTTCACGGGCCCGCACATCCAGCGCGCCGCGGAAGATAAAGGGAAAGCCCAGCACGTTGTTGACCTGATTGGGATAGTCCGACCGCCCGGTGGCCATGATCACATCATCACGCGTGGCGTGCGCCGTATCGGGATGAATTTCCGGATCCGGATTGGAGCAGGCAAAGACAACGGGGTTGGCCGCCATTTTTTTCAGCTGCTCGGCGGCAAACAGGTTCGGACCGGACAGACCGATAAACACATCGGCGCCGTCGATGGCATCATCCAGGCTACGCTCGGAGGTAGTCACCGCGTAGCGCCCCTTGAACTCGTTGAGATCGTCACGGCCGTCGTGAATGACGCCCTTGCTGTCAAGCATGCGGATGTTGTCGGGCGTGGCGCCACAGGCGATCAACAAATTCATGCAGGCGATGGCGGCCGAGCCGGCGCCCAGACAGACGATGCGGGCCTGTGACAGCGTCTTGCCGGCGATGTCCAGGGCGTTGAGCAGCCCGGCAGCGGTCACGATCGCCGTGCCGTGCTGGTCATCATGAAAGACCGGAATATCGCAGCGTGCCTTGAGTTCGCGCTCGATCTGGAAGCACTCGGGTGCCTTGATGTCTTCCAGATTGATGCCGCCCCAGCTGCAGGCAATGTTGGCCACGGTCTCGATAAAGGCGCGGGGATCGGCGTTGTCGACCTCGATGTCGATGGCATTGATGCCGGCAAAGCGCTTGAACAGCACGCCCTTGCCTTCCATGACCGGCTTGCTGGCCAGCGCCCCGAGATTACCGAGACCCAGGATGGCGCTCCCATTGGAGATGACGGCGACCAGGTTACCCTTGCCGGTATAGCGATAGGCGGTTTCGGGGTCGCGCGCGATTTCACGGACCGGCTCGGCCACGCCCGGACTATAGGCCATGGCAAGATGTTTTGAGGAGGTCGTGGGTTTGGTGACTTCGATGCTCAGCTTTCCCGGAATCGGGTGAGCGTGATAATCCAGTGCTGCCTGTCTCTTGTCCTGGGACATGTCTTTTATCCGATTGAAAATCAACGATCAATCCGGCGCAGCGTAACGAAAAAGCCCCCTGCT
This sequence comes from Kushneria sp. Sum13, assembly GCF_052692355.1. NCBI lineage: Bacteria > Pseudomonadati > Pseudomonadota > Gammaproteobacteria > Oceanospirillales > Halomonadaceae > Kushneria > Kushneria sp. Sum13. The sequence goes on along the minus strand of NZ_CP199847.1, from coordinate 710,756 downwards.
CACAAGCTGACACGGCCCATGCGCAGCAAGGATACAAGCGCACTACATCAGGGCATTCATACCTGCCCCTCACGCCCGGCATGGAACGTGCTACCCTGCCGCGGCCCGTGAGACCACCCTCGACAGTCGGGCCGAATCATCCTCTTTTTACTTCTGGAGCAAGCCGATCGTGTCCAAGCCCGGGCCTGACCGCGTGATTCTGGCGGTGGCCGTGCCCTCACCCCTCAAGCGAGTGTTCGACTACCTGCCCGGCCGTGATGCGCCCGAAGAGGGCTGGGTCGCCGGTGTGCGTGTACGTGTGCCCTTTGGACGACGATCGGTGATCGGTGTCGTCATCGAGGTTCGCTCGCACAGTGATGTCCCCCTTGATCGCCTGCGCGACATCGAAGCCCTGATTGATCGCAGCCCCCTGCCTGCAGACTGGCTATGGCTGTGTCGGTTTGCAGCGCGCTACTACCAGCATTCGCTCGGTGAGACGATCAACGGCGCCATGCCGGCCCTGCTGCGCCAGGGGCGCCCGCTGGCTGCACGCTCCCAGGCGCGCTGGTTTCTGACAGAATCGGGACGCACACCTGGTGATGCCCTCACCCGAGCGCCTCGTCAGGCCGAGTTGCTGGCTGCCATCGCCCAGCATCCGCGCGGGCTGGTGGCGCCGGCGATCTCGGCGCTGGGGTTCAACCGAACACAGCTGAACGCCCTGCGTGACAAGGGACTTATCGACTGTCGCGAGGAAAGCGTGGCAGCGCCGGCCAGCGATCGAACGCCCGGAACACTGGCCGAGCCCACGCTGCCGCTTAACCGTGAACAGTCGGGCGTGCTGGCCGAGCTGCATCAGGATCTGGACCGATTTCGGGTATCGCTGTTGCACGGCGTCACCGGCAGCGGCAAGACCGAAGTCTATTTACAGCTGATCGAAGCGGTGCTGGATCGAGGGCGTCAGGCGCTGGTGCTGGTCCCCGAGATCGGCCTGACTCCGCAGACCCTGTCGCGCTTTCGCAAGCGCTTTAATGCCCCGGTCATTGCCCTGCACTCCGGGCTCAACGACAACGAGCGCCTCGACAGCTGGGAAGCCGCACGCTCGGGTCGTGCCGCGGTGCTGATCGGCACCCGCTCGGCGGTCTTTACGCCGCTGGCCGCCCCCGGTGTCATTATCGTGGACGAAGAGCACGATGGCTCCTTCAAGCAGCAGGACAGCCTGCGCTACCACGCCCGCGATCTGGCCATCGTTCGCGCCCAGCATGACGGTGTCCCCATCGTGCTGGGCAGCGCCACCCCTTCGCTTGAAAGCCTCGCCCGCGCACGCGACGGTCACTACCGCCACCTGCGCCTCAACACCCGTGCGGGCAATGCCGCGCCGGCCGCCCTGTCGATGGTGGATCTGCGCGGCAAACCGCAGCGCGGTGGACTGGGACCGCAGGCGCTGACGGCCATCAGGGAGCACCTGGAGGCCGGGCGTCAGGTGCTGGTTTTTGTCAATCGTCGTGGTTTTGCCCCGACGCTGACCTGTCATCAGTGCGGCTGGCTGGCCGAATGCCCGCAGTGTGACGCCCGCATGACGCTACACCGCGACCCGCACCGCCTGATCTGTCATCACTGCGAGCAGCAGCGCGGCGTCCCGGATGCCTGCCCGAAATGTGGCAGTGCCGACCTCAGACCCCAGGGGGCCGGCACCGAGCGCGCCGAAGAGGCACTGCAGGAGGCCTTCAGCGACACCCGCATCCTGCGCATCGACCGCGACAGCACCCGCCGACGTGACGCAATGGAACAGACACTGGCCGAGATCCGACAGGGCAACTCATGTCTGCTGGTCGGCACCCAGATGCTGGCCAAGGGGCATCACTTTCCTCATGTCACCCTGGTGGTCGTGGTCAATGCCGATGGCGGCCTTTATAGTGCCGACTTCCGCGCGCTTGAACATTCCGCGCAGCTGCTGACCCAGGTCGCCGGGCGGGCCGGGCGGGCGCAGCACCCGGGGCGGGTACTCATTCAGACCCTGCATCCCGAGGATCCGAGCCTGAGGCTGCTGGTTGAGGAAGGCTATGACGCCCTGGCCGAGGAGCTGCTCACCGAGCGTCGTCTGGCCGGGCTGCCGCCCTTTCGCTTCATGGCCCTGATGCGGGGTGAAAGTGCGCGCATGGAAGCCGTCATCGAACTCTTCACCCGGGCCGGAGACGCCATGCGGGCATGGCTCAATGAACGGGGTCTGGCGGTTCACTGTCTGGGCCCGGTACCGGCACCCATGGAGCGGCGCCAGAATCGCTATCATGCCCAGCTGTTGCTCAGCGCCGACCGGCGCAGCGCACTGCATGAGGCCAGTGCCTGGCTGGATGAATGGATGATGCAGCAGGCCGATGCCCGGCGCCTGCGCTACAGCATCGACATCGATCCGCAGGAGATGTATTGAGCCAACAGGGCCGACGCGACAGGCGCCTGATACACACCGGACACAATACCGGTTTTGACACTGTCTCCGGTTGAACGATAATGGCGTGCGCCAAAGCGCCTGCCCCCGTTGACCGATCGACAGCGAATTCATCGACAGTGTCAGCGCGGACGTTTTGTTACCAGGCGCGCAGTTCAAGACCTGGCCGAATGCGTCGGGCCAGTCATCCACGACCATAGATGCCAGCATGAAAGAGACGATCACCCTACTGCTCAATACGGCGCTCGAGGCGCTCAAGGCCGAAGGCGCGCTGCCCGTTGGCACCCAGCCCGACATTCGTGTCGATGCTGCGCGTGACCGGGCCCACGGCGACTACGCCAGCAATCTGGCCATGATGCTGGCCAAACCCGCCGGCATGAAGCCGCGCGATCTGGCCGAGCGCCTGATTGCTGCCCTGCCGGCCTCCAGCGCCATCTCGAGCGTCGAGATTGCAGGCCCCGGCTTTATCAATTTTTTCGTCAACACCAGCGCCGCCGGCGAAGTGCTTTTCGATATTCTCGAGGCCGGTGATGACTTTGGCCGCAACAGTGATGGTGCCGGTCAGAAGGTGCAGGTCGAGTTTGTCTCCGCCAATCCGACCGGCCCGCTTCATGTGGGCCACGGCCGCGGAGCGGCGGTAGGCGACAGCCTGTGCCGCCTGCTTGAAGCCAACGGCTTTGAGGTCACCCGCGAGTTTTACTACAACGATGCCGGCGCCCAGATCGATAATCTGGCCCTGTCGGTGGCAGCGCGTATCAAGGGCATCGAGCCCAACGATCCAGCCTGGCCGGCTGACGGCTATCGCGGCGAGTATATTCAGGACGTGGCACGCGCCTACATGCAGGGCGAGACCGTCACGGCCGACGACCGTCAGGTGACAGCCTCGGCCAATCCTGATGACATGGACGCCATTCGCGCCTTTGCCGTGGCCTGGCTGCGCCATGAGCAGGATCTTGACCTCAAGGCCTTTGGCGTTGGCTTCGATGTCTTCTTTCTGGAGTCCGACCTTTACGAGAGCGGCAAGGTAGACGCCACCGTGAAGCGCCTGATCGAGGGCGGTCATACCTATGAATCCGACGGTGCGCTGTGGCTCAAGACCACGGACTTCGGGGATGACAAGGACCGCGTAATGCGAAAGCGCGAGGGCGGATACACCTACTTCCTGCCCGATGTCGCCTATCACCTGGACAAGTGGCAGCGTGGTTTCACCACCGTCATCAACGAGCAGGGTGCCGATCACCACTCTACGGTCACCCGCGTGCGTGCCGGGCTGCAGGCACTTGATACCGGCATTCCGAAGGGCTGGCCGGACTACGTGCTGCACCAGATGGTGATGGTCACACGCTCGGGCCAGGAGGTTAAACTCTCCAAGCGGGCCGGCAGCTACGTCACCCTGCGCGACCTGATCGATGAAGTTGGCCGTGACGCCACGCGCTACTTCCTGGTATCGCGTGCGGCAACGTCCCAGATGACCTTTGATATTGATCTGGCACGCTCCCAGTCCAGCGATAACCCGGTCTATTACGCCCAGTACGCCCACGCTCGCGTGTGCAGTGTCGAGGCGAAGGCTGGCGAAAACGGCTGGGCCTTTGATGAGACTCTGGCGCGCGCGTCGCTGCATCTGCTCGAGGACGCTCGCGAACGCGATCTCATCAACCGGCTGGGCAGCTGGCCCGAAACGGTGCGCCGCGCCGCCGATCAGCGCGAACCCCAGCAGATTGCCCTGTATCTGCAGGAGCTCGCCAGCGAATTCCACACCTGCTACAACGCCGTCAAGGTCATGGTCGATGACGCTGACCTGCGCAATGCACGACTGGCGCTCGGCATGGCCGTGCGTCAGGTCATGCGCAACGGTCTTGACCTGCTGGGCGTGTCGGCCCCCAGGGAGATGTAAATGGCACAGCGCCAGAGCAAAAAGGCGCCCTCGGGCAAGGGCGCCACATCACGTAACAAGTCAAAATCCGGCGGCGACGGCTTCCATATTCCGGGCTGGCTGTGGGCACTGGTCGGCATCATCGCAGGCTTTGCCATTGCGCAGTACTTCCAGAATGATGCCCCGCCCAGGCGCGACCAGGTAGCTGCTGTCGTGGCCAAAAAGCGCGCCGATGGCGGCAATCAGCAAAAGGAAGGTGAGGCGTCATCGCAGGCCAGCGAAGAAGGCCAGATGCCGACGTTTGAGTTCTATACCCTGCTGCCCGAGTCGGAAGTGATTGCACCGAACGTGGAAGACTACAGTTCGGCCCCGCGCCCGGGCACCGAGGGCGCCGTGCTGGAACAGCACGCCAGACGCATTGCAGGCAACACCAGCAAGGCTACGGTGAGCAATCCCGATGGCAACAAGACCTCTTCATCACAGCAGAGCGCCCCGACGCAAAAGTCCGAGCCCAAAAGCAGTGCCAGCAGCAGTGATGCCATTCAGCAGATGGCCTCTCGTCATGAGGCGTCCAGCAGTCAGAAGAGCGCGCCCGCAAAGCAGACAAGTGCGAGCAGCGCCGGCAGCGGCCCCAGCTACATGCTGCAGGCGGCGTCGTTCAAGTCACAAAGCGATGCCAACAACATGGCCGGCAAGCTGCGTGACCTGGGCCTTGTGATGCAGGTCAGCCAGGTCAAGACGGCGGACAACACCACCTGGTATCGCGTCCAGGCCGGTCCCTATCGCGACTCCGGTGAGCTTGCGCGTGCCAGGGGGCTGATGCAGACCCGCGGCATCGATCCGATGCAGATTCAGCAGCGTTAACCACTACTAAGCGGTAACCACTACCACTAGTAGTGGTCCGAGGTCGACGTTGTCCCCCGGTCTCTGCTGTGCCCCTGTCTCTAAAGGCGTCTGTCGTGATACGACAGACGCCTTTTTAAAAATATCCCACGACAGACAACAGCCCGCCTAGACGCTTTTCTCACTGCCCTGCAGCAATGACACCTCATCCATCTCCTCGGACTGTTCGACATCGCCCTCCGCTGATGCACAGGAAAGGTCGTTGTCCAGGGAAGTCTGCCGAGGCTGTGCCATATCGTTACCGAAAATGTCATCCAGCAAGGGATTGTGCGGATTCATGTCGACCGTGCCCTGGAAGGCAGCGCCTTCCTTGAGGATCAGCCCGGGGGAATGGATTTCGCCTTCAACGCTGGCTCCGGCATGTATGGTCACGCTCTGCGCGGCAATCAGCCGCCCTTCAACGTGTCCGGAAACCGACAGGGAATGTCCGATGACATCTCCTTCGACCCTGCCTTCAGACCCGATGCTGACAGTATGATGCCTGAAAGTCACAGTGCCGATCATCGTCCCTTCGATATGCAGGTTTTCATCCCCCAGTATTTCCCCCGTGACCTGCGTCCTTGGACCAATCAATGCCCTGCCCGACGGTTCACGTACCGATGCCGATGCCATATCACTCGACGACTCGCGAGCAGGGACAGTAGATGCCTCTGACAGACTGCTGTCGCTTTTTGACTTATTGAACATGCTCGCCCCTCGTTATGCTGTTGCTGCGTGAACGCATTGTCCCTTCATCACTTTTCCGGGATGACGCCTGGGTAATGGGAAACATTGGTATTAATACTTATCATGACACCCAGCGTATGGCCCTGTCTGCCAGTGGTACTGCTCACCCTCTACCCGAACTGCCTTTTCTGGAGACTCGAGTGTAACGGCCGACATGCCGGGGCGAAGGCCATAGGGTCAGGGTTCCTGTCTTATGACCGTGGCACGACGCCCTTTTCAAGGAGACATTATGGGAACGGTAAACTGGTTAATACTGCTGGCCACGGTCGCCGGGGTGATGATTGTGATTGACGGCCTGCGCCGAGCGCATCGAGATCATGGTGCTGGCGGCCAATCTGCTGGTCTTGTCAAGGTCCATGATGGCGAAGAGGCCCGGGCGCAAAAAGAGACGCACGCACGCACGACCTTGGTGAACACCGCACGCAACCCGGTCATGTCAGAAGCCGTGTCGCCCCCTCCTGAATCGACGCCGGCACCATCACGTCAGAGAAGTGACCATGGGTGCAGCCTCATCGGCGCAACCCTGCATGTTCGCGGCCGCATCGAAGCTGACGAACCCCTGATCGTGGCGGGACGAGTGGAAGGCGATATTCATGCCAAACATCACTGCGTGACGCTTCTGGCCGCCGGGCGCATCGGACCGTCAGTAAAATCACAACGCCTGATCGCTTCCGGCACACTGTGTGGTGATATCGTCACCAGCGAATGTGCCCCCTTTCACTGGGGAGCAAGTTTCAGTGGACAGCTCAATGCTGCACGACTGGCATGCGACGAAGGCGTTCAGCTCAACGGCAGATGTCATATCGGCACTATGCCATAAGTATCATTTTCTCCCCCCGAAAGCCCCACCTGACAATTTCATCCCCGTCATGGCTTGATTTGGCCAACAAAAGCCCGCACTTCAAGGGAAAGTTTTCAAAACGCAGACGACTTCACGCGCCCTCGGGCGCTGTTTGCGTTCAAGTCACCAGGTGCATGTCACCAACGCATTGGAGTAGCGCCGATGACCACGATTGTTTCGGTTCGCCGCGGCGAACAGGTCGCCCTGGCTGGCGACGGACAGGTGTCGCTGGGCAATACGGTCATGAAGGGGAATGCCAGCAAGGTTCGCCGTTTTTATCGAGGCCAGGTGCTGGCCGGCTTTGCCGGCGGTACCGCAGATGCCTTTACCCTGTTTGAACGCTTTGAAGCCCAGCTCGAGAAGTATCAGGGGCATCTGACCAAGGCGGCCGTGGAACTGGCCAAGGAGTGGCGCACCGACCGTGCGCTGCGCAAGCTCGAGGCGATGCTGGCCGTGGCCGACCGCAACGCCTCGCTCATCATTACGGGCACCGGCGATGTGCTGGAACCCGAGCACGGCATCATCACCATCGGTTCGGGCGGTCAGTATGCCAACGCCGCCGCACGGGCGCTGGTACAAAATACCGACCTGTCAGCGCGTGAAATCACTGAAAAGAGCCTCGCGATTGCGGCAGACATCTGTGTGTACACCAACCACAACGTGACGCTCGAATCACTGGACTGATCATGACTGAGACTTCCATGCCCTCTGAAAACGCCAACAGCCAACACATGACCCCGCGCGAGATCGTTCACGCGCTGGATCAATACATCATCGGCCAGGCCGACGCCAAGCGCGCCGTGGCCATCGCCCTGCGCAACCGCTGGCGCCGCATGCAGCTCGACGACGCGCTGCGCCCGGAGGTCACGCCCAAGAACATCCTGATGATCGGCCCGACCGGCGTGGGCAAGACCGAAATCGCCCGCCGCCTGGCAAAACTTGCCAACGCGCCGTTCATCAAGATCGAGGCCACCAAGTTCACCGAGGTCGGCTACGTCGGCCGCGATGTGGAATCCATCATTCGTGATCTGGTGGAAGCGGCCATCAAGCTGGTGCGCGAACAGGCCAAGTCTCAGGTCGGTCACAAGGCCGATGATGCCGCTGAAGAGCGCATTCTGGATGCCCTGCTGCCGCCGGCCCGCGGCAGCGAGTACGACAGCGGCAAGAGCCGTGACAGCGCCACGCGTCAGACCTTCCGCAAGCAGCTGCGCGAAGGCAAGCTCGATGACAAGGAAATCGACATCGAACTGTCGCCGGCCGGTCAGGGCATGGACTTTCAGGCCCCTCCCGGCATGGAAGACATGGCCAGCCAGCTGTCGAGCATGTTCTCCAGCATGGGCAAGCAGAACAAGGAAACGCGTCGCATCACCGTCAAGGAAGCGCTCAAGCTGGTCCGTGACGAGGAAGCTTCCAAACTGGTCAGCGATGAAGACCTGAAAGCTCGCGCCATCGAGGCCGTCGAGCAAAACGGCATCGTGTTTCTGGACGAGATCGACAAGGTCGCCAAGCGTGCCGAATCCGGCAGCGGCGGCGACGTCTCCCGCGAGGGCGTACAGCGCGACCTGCTGCCGCTGATCGAGGGCTCGACGGTGTCCACCAAGCACGGCATGGTGCATACCGATCACATCCTCTTTATCGCCTCGGGCGCCTTCCATCTCTCCAAGCCCTCGGATCTGATTCCGGAGCTTCAGGGACGTCTGCCGATCCGCGTGGAGCTCTCCGCCCTGTCACCTGACGAGTTCAAGCGCATTCTGACCGAGCCGTCGGCCTCGCTGACGCGTCAGTACGAAGCGCTGATGAAGACCGAAGGTCTTGACGTTGAATTTACCGATGATGGCATCGAGCGCATCGCGCAGATCGCCTGGCAGGTCAACGAAGGCACCGAAAACATCGGCGCACGTCGTCTGCACACGGTCATGGAACGTCTGCTGGAAGAGGCGCTCTTTGAGGGCAGCGACATGCAGGGGCCGCTGGTCATCGATGGCGCCTATGTCGATGAACGACTGGGTGCCCTGGCGCGCGATGAGGACCTGTCACGCTACATCCTCTAAGCGTCTTTATCGTTTAACGCCAAAGGCGTATCCTGGGGGCGGTCCGTTCATGGACCGCCCGCTTTTGTTTAAATGAATGCCGGTCCCGTTCGAGGGCGTGGCGTCATTGAGTGCTTTTCAACATCATGGAGACGTCCCATGAGTGCCCCCATGCCAACAGGCGTTCACTATCATCAGCGCAGTCGCGAACTGGCGCTGACCTATGACATCAACGGTGAATCGCAAAGCTTTCGCCTCGGTGCCGAAATGCTCAGGGTGTATTCGCCCTCGGCTGAAGTACGAGGCCATAGCCCGGAACAGGCGGTATTGCAGACCGGGATGAAATACGTCGGGCTTAAAAACATTACGCCCGTGGGCAACTATGCCCTCAAGCTGCACTTTGATGATGGCCATGACAGCGGCCTCTATACCTACGCCTATCTCTGGGAGATGATCGAAAACCGCGAACTGTGGTGGGACGACTATCTTCACGAGCTCAAAAAGGCCAATGCCTCACGCGAGCCTCTGGGCATACCGCTGCAGCGTCATTGAACAAAGCGCCTGATGGGCGTCAGGACAAATGATCTCCTGAAAGCTACAATGGCTTTCGACAGGCGCGACCCTCCCGACCGGATAGACGACGCACGCATGCCCGCAGGGCAGGTAGCGCCACTGACGACACCAGAACACATGATTTGCAAACGCTGACAGGGGAACGCCATGGACAAGCAGACAACGCACTTCGGCTATGAGGAAGTCCCTGTCGAGGAAAAGGCCGGCCGCGTCGAGCAGGTCTTTGATAGCGTGGCACGCCGCTATGACGTCATGAACGATCTGATGTCGATGGGCGTGCATCGCTTCTGGAAGCGCGTGGCGCTGGAGCGCTCGGGTGTCCGCCGCGGCCATGCCGTACTCGATATTGCCGGCGGCACCGGCGACCTGACCGCCAGGTTCGTGGAGCGTGTTGGCCCGACCGGCCGGGTGGTCCTGGCGGACATCAACGCTTCCATGCTGCAGGTCGGACGTGACCGGCTGATGGATCGCGGTATCGGTGCTCAGGTCGAGATCGTGCAGGCCGATGCTCAGGCCCTGCCCTTCCCTGACAACACCTTTGACTGCATTACCATTGCCTTTGGCCTTCGCAACGTCACCGACAAGGATGCAGCGCTGGCGTCCATGACGCGCGTGCTCAAACCGGGCGGACGGCTGCTGATTCTGGAATTCTCAAAGCCCGTCAATGCGGTTTTCGAGAAGGTCTATGATCAGTACTCCTTTCATATCCTGCCGCGGATCGGCAAGTGGGTGGCCAACGATGCCGAATCCTACCGCTATCTGGCCGAATCGATTCGCATGCACCCCGATCAGCCGACGCTCAAGGCGATGATGGAAAATGCAGGGCTCGAACGCGTCGAGTACACCAACATGACCGGCGGTGTTGTCGCACTGCACCGCGGTATCAAGTTCTGAACGTCCCGTGCGGATGGTGTCCCTTGTTCGGCAGCATCCGCCGGGCCGCTTTCCCGACAGGGTTAATGGCATGACATACGCGTACCTCATGACTTTTCGTCATTGCATACCTCAAGGGCAATTCCGCTGATGTCCTTTATAACCCCCGTATTGCTGGCCGGCGTCGAGAAAACGGTAAACCGTCTGCTGGCGCGCGACCCGGCAGCCCCGTCCCGTCTGGCCGCCATGGCCGGGCAACGCCTTTTGCTGAGACTTGAATCCCCGCGGATTGAAGTGCTGGTGATCTTTCACATTCATGGTCTGACGCTTGCCTCACTGCCCGATGGCGAGGACCGGGATGCCGACACCACCATCGAAATCGATGCCGATACGCTGGGTGCCCTGCTGGGCGGCATGCCGATACAGTCGCTCATGACCAGCCACCGGCTGGTGGTACGCGGCCAGCTTGGCCTTTTGATGCAGGCGCGCGAGCTGTTGATGGATCTCGATATCAACTGGGAAGGCGCCTTCGCCGAATGGTTTGGCGAGGCCCCGGCGCATAGTCTGGCGACCGGTCTGCGACGTCTGGGACATTTCGGCGTGTACTCTTCCAAAAGTCTTGAACAGGATCTGCGCGAGTACATCCTGGAAGAGGGCCAATGGCTTGCTGGTCGTGCCCGCTTTGATGTCGCCCGTGAACACCTGACCGAACTCGAAATTGCGACCGACCGGCTGGAAGCCCGGCTGGAACGTCTCAACCGTCGTCTGCGAGGGCATCACTCTTGATGACGCTATGGCGCCTGATCCGTATTGCCTGGGTAGTGACCCGTTATCGGCTCGACAGTCTGATTCCGACTGAACGCCTGCCGGGCTACGCCCGTTTTGTCATGGCCATTGCCCCCATTCGGCTGTTCCCGAAGGGTGACAAGACGCGTGGCGAGCGCCTGCGATTGGCGCTCGAGGATCTGGGTCCCATTTTCATCAAGTTCGGGCAGATGCTCTCGACCCGACGCGACCTGATGCCGCCGGACATCGCCGTGGAGCTCAAGCGGCTGCAGGATCAGGTGCCGCCCTTCCCCAGCGATACGGCTCGCCACATCATCGAAGAGGAACTGGGCGCCCCGGTCGGGGAACTGTTTGCTCACTTTGAAGCCGACTCGATGGCGTCGGCCTCCATTGCCCAGGTCCATGCCGCGCGGCTTCATACCGGCGAAGAGGTGGTGATCAAGGTCATCCGGCCCGGCATCGACCGTGTCATGCGCAATGACATTGCGCTGTTGTATACCTTTGCCAAAGTGCTTTTGAAAATATGGCCCGAAGCCCGGCGCCTGCGCCCCGTGGAAGTGGTCAAGGACTATGAGTCCACGCTTTTTGATGAGCTTGATCTGCAAAAGGAGGCCGCCAACACCTCCCAGCTCAAGCGCAACTTTCAGCACTCTCCGCTGCTGCACGTGCCGACCATCTACTGGCCGCAGACGCGCAAGCGCGTCATGACCCAGGAGCGTGTCAACGGTGTTCCGGTGGCCGATACCGAGGCACTGGAAGCCCAGGGCGTCGACATGCGACTTCTGGCCGAGCGCGGCGTTGAAATCTTTTTTACCCAGGTGTTTCGCGACAATTTCTTTCATGCCGACATGCACCCGGGCAATATCTTTTTGGACATCAGCAACCCCAGCGATCCGAGCTATATCGCCATCGACTGCGGGATCGTGGGCAGTCTGACCCGGGAAGACCAGGACTATCTGGCGCGTAACATCATCGCGTTTTTCCGCCAGGACTATTACGAAGTGGCCATGCTCCATATCGAGTCCGGCTGGGTCGGTGAGCATACCCGCGCCAACGAGTTTGCTGCCGCCATCCGCTCGGTGTGTGAGCCCATTCTGGAAAAGCCGCTCAAGGACATCTCCTTTGGCCAGGTGCTGATGGGGCTTTTTCAAACGGCCCAGCGCTTTCACATGGAAGTGCAGCCACAGCTGGTCCTTTTGCAGAAAACCCTGCTCAACATTGAAGGGCTGGGACGCTCGCTGTATCCCGAGCTTGATCTGTGGCATACCGCCAAGCCCTTTCTGGAGCGCTGGATGCACGAGCGGGCCGGCCCCAAGGGGTTCTGGGAAGAGCTCAAGCGGCAGGCGCCGGACCTTGCCCAGCGCATACCACAGCTGCCGGTACTGGCACACCAGGCCCTTTCCCAGGTCGAAAACGAGCGCAAGCACCGCGAGCAGCAGACCGCCGCCCTTGTCACCCTGCAGAATTCCTTTTCGGGTGTACGCAAGGGCGCGCGGCGGATCAGGATCGGCCTGGTACTGATCGCAGGCGCCCTGGCCTGGCAGCCCATCTCCCAGTGGGCGCTGCAGCAGCACTGGAGCATTCTGGCCGCAGCCGGTATCGGGCTGGCGCTGGTCATCTGGCGCTGAGCACCGCAGAGAACATCGACAGATTGCGGACGGTGATGATATAAGCTCCCATCGTCCTGAACACGCCCTGGCATGACACATCAGGAACCCATTTCCATGAGCACTATTCTCGATCAGCTCGACCAGAGCCTGGCCAGTCGGCGCCACGGCGACGCTGATACTTCCTACGTCGCCGGCCTGCACCAGCGCGGTCTTAACAAGATTCTGGAAAAGGTCGGCGAAGAAGCCGTCGAAACGATTCTTGCCGCCCGTGACGCCGAGCAGGGCGATGACAACGCCCGCCAGGCGCTGATCGGCGAGACGGCCGATCTGTGGTTTCATTCGCTGGTCATGCTGTCGCATCTGGGACTTGATCATCGCAGCGTGCTGGAAGAGCTGGCACGCCGTCAGGGCATTTCAGGACTGACCGAAAAAGCGTCACGGACCGAGGGGTAACATTTCCCTCTTTTATCTGTCCTATCATTACAATGATGGGCGCAGCACCGAATCAACCAATGAACGTGTCCGGTCGGACACAATGGAGAAACGCCATGTTGGGTGGCATCAGTATCTGGCAGCTTCTGATCGTTCTGGGCATCATTATCCTGATTTTCGGCACGAAAAAGCTTCGCAACCTGGGCGGTGATCTGGGCGGCGCCATCAAGGGTTTCAAGCATGCCGTCAAAGATGATGACGATGAGACAGCCAACAAGCCTCATCAGCGCGTCAAGCATGACGAGACCCCGGGCAACGAGACCATCGATAGCCATGTGGACACGCGTGACAAAGAAGACACCCGGAAATAATCCTTCATGTTCGATATCAGTTTTCCCGAGCTGATCGTGGTCGGTGCCATTGCGCTGGTGGTGCTGGGCCCCGAGCGTCTGCCCACGGCAGCCCGCACGGCCGGTTTATGGCTGGGAAAGATCAAGCGCACGGTGTCCAGCGTTCAGCAGGAAATCACCTCGCAGCTCGAGGCCGAGGAGCTGCAGCGCAAGATGAAAAGCCAGCAGGACCGCTTTGACCAGGGTCTGAAAAAGGCACGAAATGATATCGAAAGTCTGGGCGATGATCCCTCGGCCAGCAGTCGAAAGCTGTCGGACAGGGCGCTTTCCGATGATCGTCCTGCCAACCGGCAGAGTGAATCGCCAAAGCAGCACGGCGAGACATCAAGCGCCGAGGCCCTGTCGGATCGTCACGCCAATACTGCCAATCCATCGACCGCCCCACCATCGGCTGCCGAAGCAGCCGCCAGCGAGCAGACAACCTCCGACACCCCGTCCTCCGGGCAGCCATCGGTGTCGGACAGCCATGACAGGGATAAACAGGATCGATGAGCCCACAGGACGATAATCAGTCGCACACACCGCTGATCGATCATCTTATTGAGCTGCGTTCACGACTCTTGCGCGCCATGATCGTCGTCGTGGTCGCGTTTGCATCGCTTTACGCCTTTTCCAACCAGATCTATACCTTTGTGGCCGAGCCGCTCATGGCCCTTCTGCCGCCCGGCTCGCAGATGATTGCCACTGAAGTCACCTCGCCCTTTCTGGCACCTTTCAAACTGACGTTGATCGTGTCGCTGTTTCTGGCCGTTCCCTTCGTGCTCTACCAGGCCTGGGCCTTTATTGCACCGGGCCTTTACGCGCACGAAAAAAAGCTCGCCCTGCCCATACTGGGATCAAGCGTCCTGCTGTTTTATGGCGGTGCCGCCTTTGCCTACTACGTCGTGTTTCCGCTGCTGTTCCAGTTTTTCACCACGGCAGGCCCGGCGGATGTGCAGATCATGACCGACATCAACGCCTACCTCTCCTTCGTGCTCAAACTGTTTCTGGCCTTCGGGCTGGCGTTTGAAATTCCGGTGGCCACCTTCCTGCTGGTATTGACCGGGGCGACCACGGTACAGGCGTTGTCGGCCAAGCGCCCTTATGTGGTCATTGGCTGTTTTATTGTGGGCATGGTGCTCACCCCGCCCGATGTCATCTCACAGACCCTGCTGGCCGGCCCCATGTGGCTGCTGTTCGAGGTCGGCATTCTTTTCGCCCGTCTGATTCGACGTCCGCGTGGCGGTCGTGACGATGTCGAAATGAATGACACCCATAGCTGAGTGACAAGCCGCGCGTCAGCGCGGCTGCTCCATAAGCGTATTCACGCGATCCACGAGCTTGAAAAGCCCCTGAGCCACGTCCGAGGGTCGTTTGCCCATGAGCCAGCCGGGCGTGGTAAGCACTCGGTGCTCGATATCCACCACGATCTCGCCGACGCCGGCACTCTTGTGCAATCCGCCCATGGCGCTGATGGTGCCGGACAGCGCAGCGCTCTGACCCAGCGTGACCGGAATGGCCTGCTCAAAGAGTCGGGGCACCAGCAATGCTGCCATGCCGATCAGCGCGATGGGCTTGTGGGCGTCATGAAACTCGTGAAGCTGGCCGACCAGCTGTTCAAGTACCTGCATGGAGGACCCGCTGACGGCAAAGTCGCTCAATTGATTGATGGCACCATGCCCACCGGGGATGATGATCGCGCCAAACTCTCCCGCCTGAAGCTTTTCCAGCGGATAAATGCGCTCATGCACCATGCGACATGACTCCACCATGGCATGGCGGCCCTCACTGTTCATGGGCTCGCCACTGGTGTGGTCTATTACGTGATGCTGCGCCACGTCCGGCGCAAAGCAGCTCCACTCAAGCCCGAGTTGATCCAGGCGCAGAAGCACCATCGTCAACTCCTGCACATCGGTACCATCCAGCCATCCGCATCCGGAAATCACGACTGCTACACGCTTTTTCATGCTGCTGCTCCCATGAGATTCATGACATCCGCCTTCCCGGGCAGATAGTGGTGACAGGCGCTTATACCGGCCTGTCGAATGCGACGATCGTCGTCACCGCTGCCGCACAGGCCAGCTATTATGGTTATGTTGGTTGTGTCACTTTTATGTTTCAGAAGTGCGCTGGTGTCTGCCATCGTCTCACGCAAATGTCCTGCCACCTGCCTGTATCGCATGCACCATGATGGTTTCTCGCACCGCATGATGCGCGGAAAAGCACGCTGACCGTGGATGATCTGATACTGCTCGTTTTTATACAGTATGGATGCCGGGATTAAAGCCATCCGAAAGATTCTGGAAATCAGGGGGCTGATCAATGTCATCTTCTGAAGGCACCCGGCCCATAGTCCTGAAGTGCGGCATGAAGGCGCTGTGGATATCAGTGGAGGCGCCGATGCCCTCATGATTACAACGGGCATGTTCTGTCTGGATGTACTGTATCGCGTCAGGCAGGAGCTGCGTGTCCCGACTTTCGTCTACCAGGCGAGCGCCGGGGCCGATGGCATGGTTACCTGATGTGCAAGGCAGGCCGCAAAGGCTCTCAGGACGTTATGACTGTCATCAAAGGGTCATGAGAGTTTCTCACACTGATGGATGCGCTGCCTTTTTTTGGTGGCGCATGTCATTTTCCGGAGAGTTCTCGATGTCATCACTACCCACTACCCCGGCTTCTGAAACGACCGCGTCACTCGAGAATGACCCTGCCTCCACGCTGAGGATCAATCACACACACGCCGGTATTCGCGCCCGGGCAGCCGCCAATGCCCTGCGCGATCTGGACGATGCCGGGCTTTATTTCAACCGTGAACTGTCCACGCTGAGGTTTCACATACGCGTGCTGGAGCAGGCGCTTGATGACACTCATCCGCTGCTCGAGCGACTCAAGTTCCTGCTGATTTTCTCCTCCAATCTGGATGAGTTTTTCGAGATTCGCGTGGCAGGTCTCAAAAGACGCATTGCCTATGGCAACGAAGACGTTGGTATGGACGGTCACTCAAGCTCCAGCATCTTCCAGGAGATCGTGAGCACCGCTCATGAACAGGTCGAGCGTCAGTACCATATTCTCAATACCCGTCTGATCCCGGCACTGGCCGAGCGCGGCATCCACTTCCTGCGTCGTAACAGCTGGAACAAGGCGCAAAAGGAGTGGGTCAGCACCTATTTCGACGACGAAATCATGCCGGTGGTCAGCCCGATCGGGCTGGACCCGTCCCACCCCTTCCCGCGACTGGTCAATAAAAGCCTTAATTTCATCGTCGAACTGGAAGGCCGGGACGCTTTTGGACGTGAAGGCGGCATGGCCATCATTCCGGCGCCCCGCTCACTGCCCCGACTGATCAGACTTCCCAAAGAGCTTGAGCGCGAAGGATGCCAGGAGTATGTCTTTCTCTCCTCAATGATTCATGCCCATGCCGAGCAGCTTTTCCCCGGCATGGTCGTGCGTGGCTGCTATCAGTTTCGTCTGACGCGCAATGCTGACCTTGCCATGGACACCGAGGACGTCTCGGATCTGGCCTCGGCGCTTAAAAGCGAGCTGCTGGCCCGACGCTACGGAGACGGCGTGCGTCTTGAAGTTGCCAATAACTGCCCGGCGCATCTGAGTGACTTTTTACTCAAGCAGTTCAAGCTGGGACAGGAGGATCTCTATCTGGTCGATGGGCCGGTCAACCTGAGCCGGCTGATGGCCATGATTGGCGACAGCGAGCGCGCGGACCTGCGCTACACCCCTTTCGTGCCTGGCCTGCCGAAAGCCCTTCGCAAGGATGAAAGCCTGTTCGACATGATCAGTCGACAGGACATCCTGCTTTTACACCCCTGGGAATCGTTTGGCGTCATCGAAAACTGGCTGGCCGAGGCCGCTCGAGATCCGAGCGTTCTGGCCATCAAGCAGACACTTTATCGTACCGGCTTTGAATCAGGCGTGGTCAGCGCCCTGGTTGATGCCGCAAGAAGTGGCAAGGAAGTCACGGTGGTGATCGAGCTGCGCGCCCGCTTTGATGAGGCCGACAACATCGCACTGGCCTCCCGGCTTCAGGAGGCCGGCGCCAACGTGATCTATGGCGTCATGGCCTACAAGACCCACGCCAAGATGCTGCATATCGTGCGTCGCGAAGCCGGTCAGATTCGCCATTACGCCCACATGGGCACCGGCAATTACCATTCAAAGACGGCAAAGCTCTATACCGATTACAGCCTTCTGACGGCGCGCGAAACGCTTTGCGAGGATGTCCATCACGTGTTTCAGCAGCTCTCCGGAATGGGCGAGCCGCGCCACACCGAACACCTCCTGCACGCGCCCTTTACGCTGCACCGTCGACTGGTGGAGCTGATCGACCGTGAAACCGCACACGCGCGCAAGGGCCGCAAGGCGATGCTGACCATCAAGTGCAACTCCCTGACCGAGCCAAAACTGATCCAGGCGCTCTACCGGGCGTCTCAGGGCGGTGTCATCTGCCAGCTGATCATCCGGGGCACCTGCTGTCTGCGCCCGGGGGTTCCAGGCATCTCGGACAACATTACGGTGCGCTCGGTGGTGGGCCGCTTTCTGGAACATACCCGCGTCTTTCATTTTCACAACGCTGGCAAGTCGGAAACCTGGTGTTCCAGCGCCGATTTCATGGAGCGCAACATGTTCCACCGGGTAGAGACCTGCTTTCCCCTGCTGGATCGCAAGATCGCCCAGCGGGTCAGAAAGGATCTTGATACCTATATGCTGGACAACTGCCAGAGCTGGACGCTTCAGTCAGACGGGCATTATGAAAAGCGCTGTCCGGGCAAGGATGAAGCCGCCATCAGTGCGCAGGAAACCCTGCTGTATGCCTATGCCGCGCGGCCCTGACAGAGCCCTTTCCGTGACTTTCAGCCCCATGAAATACGCTCGAGCCGCATGAGGCGGCCCGAGCGATTATTTTGCTGACTGATGCTGATGCACTGCCAGAACAGGTGTCAGAATGTTAAACGCCAATTCTGCCCCCATCGCGTTTTTGAATGACGACCGTCGATGACCGCGGACGAACCTGGCCCTGCGCTGCCTGTGTGGCATCCTCGGTATTGGCGGCCGGCCAGTTGACCGGGTGCTGAATATTGATAAACAGCGCCGTTCGATCAGGCGTTGCAAAAATGCCGGTGACTTCGGCTTCGTTGGGTCCAATGGCGAAACGCTTGAGCTGTGCCTGGTTTTGCGCGTTGATGGCAGGCTGGCCATCGCCTGTCATTGCACCGGGCACGACGGCGAGCACCTGATCGTTGGTCATTTCGGCCACCGCGTTCTCACGACCCTTGTCCAGCCCATTGTCGGTTTCGATCCACAGGATCCCTTCGCCGTTGTCACGGTCGTCAAACCAGAGACCGTCGGGACTTGCAAAGGCGTTGACGTCGGTCAGACCGGACAGATTGCTGTCAGCATCACTGGCGCTGCCCCCAAAGACGAAGGGCTCCCAGCGCATACGGGTCGGGTCATCACTGCTCTCCTGCCAGCGAATGATATGGCCATAAGTATTGTCTGCGCGCGGATTGGCAGCATTGACCGGCGCCGTGGCGTAGCCGCTGCCCATGGCAAGCGCATCACCCTCACCGGTAAAGCTCGCCTCACTGTCCTCTTCGGTGCGTTTTGAGTTATTGGTCAGCGTCATGTACACCATGCCCGAATGCGGATCGACCGTTCCCCACTCGGGGCGGTCCATGGGTGTGGCGCCCATCAGGTCGGCGGCGTCGCAGGTATTGATAATGATGCCGGCCTGATCCTCGAACAGCTCTCCCAGCCGACGCCCCTTGTGTTCTCCCCGCGGGATGATGGCGTCCACGCTCAGAGGCAACCACTCACCAGTCCCATCAGCATCAAAACGGGCGACATACAGTGTCCCCTCATCCAGATAGCGGGCACCGATGGCCTGGCGGTCATAGGCTTCACCGGGGCGGTTGGCGTCACTTTGCTGCCAGTGCTTTCGTGTCACGAACTTGTAGATGTATTCGTTGCGGCTGTCGTGTCCGGTATAAAAGGTCAGCGGCATGCCTTCGACGACGCGACCGGGCCAGCAGCCCTCGTGACGAAAGCGCCCCAGCGCCGTGCGCTTGTAAATGGCGCTACCGGCATCGTAGGGATCAATCTCGACGATATAGCCAAAGCCGCGGGCCTCATTGCGGTAGTCCTTCGCGGGGTCGTCGCCGCGCGGGGTATTGTCAAAACGACTGAACTCACCCTGCTCACCATCATCAGCACTTTCCCAGCCATAGCGGCCACGCTCGCCGTTGATACCCAGACGTGCCTGATCAGGCGTCAGCTCTCCCTGAGCGGTGAACACCTCGGGCCAGTTTTCTTCACAGGTCAGATAGGTGCCCCAGGGAGTATGGCCGCAGGCACAGTTGTTATTGGTGCCGCGAACGCGTGTGCCGTCGGGTGACCAGGCAGTGACGACCCAGGGCGTACCGCGCACGGGCCCGGACAGTTCCATGGGTGTGGCCGAGGTAATGCGTCGGTTGTGGGCATCACCGGCCACTGGCGCCCAGTGGCCCTGATCGTCACGTCTTAGACGGACCACGGCCACGCCATGTGCATTGATCTCGGTGCGCACTTCATCCGCTGGCCGTGCGCCCTCATCACCGTTGGTTGGGCCATCCTGCGGCGCCCAGAGGGCCGTTTGATCGATATATTCATGATTGATGGCCAGCAGAAAATCGCGTGAGGCATGCTGTGTATCAAGCGGAAAGTGGTACATGCCGTCGTGATGCATGCCCATGGCACGTGCCTGAAAGGCAGGAGTCATATGAAGATTCTGCTGCCAGCCGGCATTGCCGCCCTCCAGTGACGTCCCCCAGGGGACCAGAACCTGAGCGGTATAGCCTTCAGGCACCACGATAGCATCCGTCATGCTGCCGGGCAGCGACTCGAAACCCAATACAAGTCGGCGACTCGAGGGATTGGCGCTGGCCTGGCGAATGGCAGCACTCAGGCCAAAGTCGGTAAACAGTGTGGCAGCGGCAAGCCCCAGACTCCCCTGCAGCATGCGACGACGCGATAGATAGCGCGTCATTACGGATGAGAAAGGACGATTACCGCTATCGTTGTGATTGTCGTGATTTTCAATTTCCTGGCTCATGTCATCGCTCTCGGGTCTTGATCGATGAGCCGAGATTACGACGATATCATGACAGGTTTTTGACAGCCTCATGGCCCGGGGTGGCGATCGCTCGACCCCGGGCCATATCTTTAGTGCTTCAGGTATGGCGGATGGCCAGACGCTGCGCCGCACGACGCAGGTGGTGCTCGGTGTCCACCCAGCCCAGACAACCATCGGTAATGGAGACGCCATAGCGCAGCGGGCCCCCCAGCGCCTGCTTGCCCGTTTCGAGATGACTTTCAAGCATCACACCGACCAGAGAGGAAGCGCCATTGAGACGCTGGCCAATGACCTCATCAAGCACCAGTGGCTGACGCGCGGGGTCCTTGTCGCTGTTGGCGTGAGAGCAATCCACCATGATGGCAGTTGAAACACCTGCCGCGCGCAGGGCACTGCTGGCCCTTTCAACACTTTGAGCGTCAAAGTTGGGGCCGTGATGGCCACCCCGCAGCACCAGGTGGGTATCGGGATTGCCGCTGGAATGCAAAAGCGCCGGACAGCCGCTGTCGTCGAATCCCGGATAACGATGCCCATGGCGGCTGGCGCCCATGGCATCGATGGCGACTTGAATGCCACCGTCGGTGCCGTTTTTGAACCCCGTGGGCATGGGCAGCGCACTGACCATTTCACGGTGGATCTGCGACTCGGTAGTACGCGCCCCCACCGCCGCCCAGCTGATGAGATCATCCATGTAGGTGCTCAGCATGGGCTGGAGAAGTTCGCAGGCAATCGGCAGTCCCAGTGCGGTAATGTCGCGCATGAGTCGGCGCGTGCTGGCAAGCCCTTCGGCCATGTTGTCGCTGCCATCAAGATGCGGATCATACGCCAGTCCCTTCCAGCCCACGGTCGTACGCGGCTTCTCCACGTAAACCCGCATGACCAGCACCATGCTGTCCGCTACTTCCTCGGCAAGGTCTTTCAGACGCCGGGCATAGTCCAGTGCGCTGTCGCGGTCATGAATGGAACAGGGGCCCATCACAACCAGCATGCGTGAATCCTGCCCGTTCAGGATATTGCGGATCGCCTGGCGATGACCGGCAATCTGTTCCTTTAAAGCGGGCTGAAGCGCAATGGCTTCCTTGAGGGCGCCGGGCGTCGGCAACGGCTGGGCCATGGTGGAGGCCCCGGCATGACCACTCTGATCGACAGCTACGGGACAGGCAGTTTCAACTGTATCAAGCAAGGCGTTCATGGCGTTTTTCTATCCTTTGACAGCGTAATGAGGGTAAGCGTGGAGCGCCCTGTATCAGCACGCCGGCGGTCGGCACTCGAGTCGCCGCCAGCGTGTGGTTAAATCGCCAGTCAAACGTCGGATAGTGGTGATAAGTCATGCTCATGTAGCGCTCCCTGTGATGTCTGTCGGATCATTTGCCGTGATGCGAAAAACAAAAAACCCCGGTGGCGTGCTGCCGACCGGGGTTTTAAAGGGGTGGGCAGCACGGTGGATACCGGCACGCCCTGATGTTCAGGCGTGCCTGTCTCTAAACCAATAGCCCACTGGATAACCGACCGTGCTCAAAACACACGACAACGCTGCTGTTGACTTTTGGGCCAGCAGAGTCAGAGTGTCATTGAGCACGAAATGCAACATGCAACGTTATCCTGATCAAAAGTTTTAATACCACATCATGGGACACCTGCCCTCATGATGCATCATCCGAGACTAGCATGACTTCCCGGGATGAGAAACGCCTCAGATGAGAAACTCCCTCCAGATAAACAGCGCCGGCAATGCCGCTGCCAGCGATAACACCACTACGCCGGCCACCATACCGACCAGCAATGCACGATCCTTCAGTAACGTCGACGGCGATGTCATGATGGCCACCTGTCACGGTTGTTGGAACAACATTGTCTTGAACATCGTGGTTGTTGTCTGGCGAATTGTTCGCCACTGTCAGTTCACTTCACATGACGCCCGCCGTCAACAGGCAATGTGGCCCCTGTGACGAAAGCACTATCGAGCAGATAGCGCACGCCCTGCCAGATCACCCCAGGCCCGGGCACTGCCGGCAGCGCTGACTTAGCGTTGAGATGGGCCACATAATCATCACTGTCGCTGGCATTGAGCATGATGCCGGCCGGTGCGATGGCGTTGACCTTGATGTCGGGGGCAAAGCGCCCTGCCATCGACAGGGTCAGATTCTCAAGACCAGCCTTGGTGGCCGCATAGGCCATATGCCGTTGCGAGCCGTGAGCGGCGCTGTAGTCGGTGATATGGATGATGTCGCGCATGGGCTCGGGGCAGGCCATCAAAAGCTCATGAGCATGCAGATTGATGAGGTAGGGCGCCTGCATGTGCACCTGAAACATCAGGGCGAAATCCTCGCCGCAGGCGGCACTGTTCTCATCGCACTGCCAGTGCGAGGCATTATGGATGATGGCCCGCAGCGCCGGCGTCTGCGCCTTTAGCCGGGCAATAAAATCCAGAATGGCTGACTCGCTCGAGAAGTCGGCATAAAGGGCCACGATGCCCCGGGCTCTTAGTGCCTCGATGGCCGGTCGTTCACGCCGGTAGGTAATGATGATTGGATGCCCATCATCATGAAGACGTTCGGCACAGTAGCGGCCCAGTCGCTGACCGCCGCCGGTGATCAGTATGGGCGCCTGACTCATGACGCCGCGTCCTGCCCTTTTACTCTGGGCGCATAGCTGAAGACATCGGAAAAGATCCGTTTGGCCATGGGCTCGATCCGGGCCAGCGTATCCACCACGGCGTAGACCATGCCGGGAGAGCCGGCGATAAAGATGCTGGCCTCATCAGCGCGCTGGACCCGATCATGCAGGGCGTTATCGATGCGCTCGACCACGCCATCAAAGTCCTCTTCTCCGGGCAGTTCCACTACCGGCGTAAAGCTGAAGTGCTCGTTGTGTTCAGCCCAGTGGCGCGCCTGCCATTCCATGTAAAGCTCGCTGCGCGCACGCGCCGCCCACCACAGATGGATGGGGCGCTCGGGATGCAGGGCCAGCGAGGCCTCGATGATGGATTTCATCTGCGCAAACCCGGTGCCGGCAGCGATCAGCAATAGCGGGCGCGGATCATCAAGTTCCAGCACGGATTCCCCACCGGCCAGCGACACCTCGATATCGGCGCCTACGTGGAGCTGTTCAAACAGCGCGCGAGCGTTGTCACTTTCGGCGATATACTGGACGTGCAGCTCCAGAATGCCGTCGCCGTTGGGCGCATTGGCAATCGAAAACGGCAGATGATTACCCTGCACGACCAGCGACAGATACTGGCCCGGGGCAAAGAGAATCTGTTGCGGGTCGCCACGCAGAAACAGCCGATAAACATCGGCCGATAGCGTTTCCATGGTCTCGACCCTACAGGTCAGCGTCCTGGCAGACATGGTGCTTCCTTCAATCGATAGAAATGCAGCAGTGCATTGTGTCAGTGACTCCCGAGGCGTTAACCGCTCAGGTATTGATGCCGTACGTGTCCCAGCGCTCGTCGACCCGAGCCTTGATTTCATCGCTCATGACAATTGGCGTGCCCCATTCCCGCTGGGTCTCGCCGGGCCATTTGGAGGTCGCATCCAGCCCCATCTTGGAGCCCAGGCCGCTGACCGGTGAGGCAAAGTCGAGATAGTCGATCGGCGTATTCTCGACCATGACCGTGTCGCGCGCCGGGTCCATCCGCGTCGTGATGGCCCAGATCACATCCTTCCAGTCGCGGGTATTGACGTCATCATCCACCACGATCACGAACTTGGTGTACATGAACTGACGCAAAAAGCTCCATACCCCCATCATTACGCGCTTGGCGTGCCCTGGATACTGCTTTTTCATCGATACCACGGCAAGGCGATACGAACATCCTTCGGGCGGTAGATAGAAGTCCACGATTTCAGGGAACTGGCGGCGCAGAATGGGGACGAAGACCTCATTGAGCGCCACACCCAGCACGGCCGGCTCATCCGGCGGACGGCCGGTATAAGTGGAATGATAGATGGGATCGCGCCGATGCGTGATGCGCTCGACGGTAAAAACCGGAAAGGTATCAACTTCGTTGTAATAGCCGGTGTGATCGCCAAAAGGGCCTTCTGGCGCCATATCATCAGGATAGATGTAGCCTTCCAGGACGATCTCGGCACTGGCCGGCACGCTGAGGTCAAAGTGATGACACTTGACCAGCTCGGTTTTGGAGCCGCGCAAAAGCCCGGCAAAGGCGTATTCGGACAGCGAATCAGGCACAGGAGTGACCGCTCCCAGGATGGTGGCAGGGTCAGCGCCCAGCGCTACCGCCACGGGAAAGGGCTTTCCCGGATGGGTCTGCTGCCAGTCGCGAAAATCAAGCGCCCCGCCACGGTGGGACAGCCAGCGCATGATCAGGCGATTTTTCGAAAGCTTCTGCTGACGATAAATCCCCAGATTCTGACGTTCCTTGTGCGGCCCCTTGGTGATGACCAGAGGCCAGGTCACCAGCGGTGCGGCATCGCCCGGCCAGCAGTGCTGAATGGGAATGATATCAAGGTCCACGTCATCGCCTTCCAGCACGACTTCCTGACACGGCGCCTTTTTGACATGCCGCGGCCCCATGCTCATGACCTGCTTGAAGATCGGCACCTTCTGCCAGGCATCGCGAAAGCCCTTCGGCGGCTCGGGCTCCTTCAAAAAGGCCAGCAGTTCGCCGACCTCGCGCAGTGCCTCGACGCTGTCCTGCCCCATCCCCAGCGCCACCCGACGCGGCGTACCAAACAGATTGGCCAGCACCGGCATCGTGCTGCCGCGCACGTTTTCAAACAACAGAGCAGGCCCTTCATCGCGCAGGACGCGATCACATATCTCGGTCATTTCCAGATAGGGATCTACCTCGGCGGTGACACGCTTGAGCTCCCCCATCCGTTCAAGCCCCTGGATAAACTCCCGCAGATCGCGATACTTCATGCCCGGTCCTGCTCCCGTAATAAAGCAAAGGGGCAGCATAGCATGCTGCCCCTTCCATGCAGGCGTACCCCTGGCACGCCCGTGACACCTGACAAGCGCTTTAGCGGCGCTTCATGGCCTCGAAGAATTCCAGATTGGTCTTGGTATCCTTCAGGCGGTCGATCAGAAACTCGGTCGCCGCAATATCTTCCATCGGGTTGAGCAGCTTGCGCAGAATCCACATGCGCTGCATTTCATCCTCGGAGGCGATCAGGTCTTCACGACGGGTGCCGGAGCGGCGAATGTTGAGCGCCGGGTAGACACGCTTCTCGGCCAGCTTGCGGTCCAGATGCGCTTCCATGTTACCGGTCCCCTTGAACTCCTCGAAGATGACTTCATCCATCTTGGAGCCGGTATCCACCAGCGCGGTCGCCAGAATCGTCAGACTGCCGCCTTCCTCGATGTTACGAGCGGCACCGAAAAAGCGCTTGGGCTTTTCAAGGGCGTGAGCATCCACACCACCGGTCAGAACCTTGCCGGAGCTTGGCACCACGGTGTTATAGGCGCGGGCCAGACGAGTAATGGAGTCCAGAAGGATGACCACATCCTTTTTGTGCTCGACCAGACGCTTGGCCTTCTCGATGACCATCTCGGCCACCTGCACATGGCGGGCCGGCGGCTCATCGAAGGTAGAAGCCACGACTTCGCCGCGTACGGTACGCGACATCTCGGTGACCTCTTCCGGACGCTCATCGATCAACAGCACAATCATGTGACACTCGGGATTGTTGCGGGTAATCGAGTTGGCGATGTTTTGCAGCATCATCGTCTTGCCCGCCTTGGGCGGCGAGACGATCAGACCACGCTGGCCCTTGCCGATCGGCGAGGTCAGGTCGATGACGCGAGAGGTAATGTCTTCCGTGGAGCCGTTGCCGATCTCCATGACCAGACGCTCCTGGGGGAACAGCGGCGTCAGGTTTTCAAACAGGATCTTGTGCTTGGCGTTCTCGGGACGGTCAAAATTGATCTGATTGACCTTGAGCAGGGCAAAGTAACGCTCCCCTTCCTTGGGCGGACGAATCTTGCCGGCGATCGAGTCGCCCTTGCGAAGATTGAAGCGACGGATCTGGGACGGCGAGACATAGATGTCATCGGGTCCGGCCAGATAGGAAGAGTCAGCACTGCGCAGGAAACCAAAGCCATCCTGAAGGATTTCGAGTACGCCATCGCCGTAAATGTCCTCACCGCTTTTGGCGTGCTTTTTGAGGATGGCGAAGATGATGTCCTGCTTGCGCGAACGAGCCAGATTGTCGATGCCCATTTCCTGGGCAACTTCCAACAGCTCGGGAACAGTTTTTTGCTTGAGTTCGGTTAGATTCATCGGCTTGATTCGGAAATCGCTTTAGTCAGCATGGCTGTAAGAGATGCGGCCGGGACAGGAAACGGTATCTTGAATACCGCCTGATTTGTCGTCAGAGCCCGCGGGGTCTCGACACCTGATGGCTATTAAAAACCAGGCTGTGGAGATGAACCCGAAAAGCGCCTCGTTCGAAGGAAAGAAGTAACATGATGGTAAAACCCGAGTTCAGCACCGATAGCATCAGGGTCAGTTCGTCTGCTTGAGAAATGGCGTGGCAGACTGGGAGAAAAGCAATACGACCCTGTTGGCTCGCTCGGCGGCTGGCGAGCAGCTGAAATCAGGCGAACGCACCGATGTTAGACAACGCTGATCGTCGACGCAAGCCCTTTTATTGCTCGGCGATCGCCGGCCCGAATCGCCCGGCCCCGGGCCTTATTCAAAGATGCTCATCAATAAGCTGGTGCAGCTGCGCTCGTGAAAGGGCCCCGACTCGGGTGGTTTCAAGCGCGCCATCGATAAAAAGACACAGCGTCGGCACGCCTCTGGCCCCCAGACGCCCTGCCAGCGCCGGCGAGGCGTTGATGTCGACACGATAGACCTTCACCCGATCGGCGTAGTGCTGAGCGACTTCCTCAAGCGTCGGCATCAGCGTACGACAGGGGCGGCACCAATCAGCCTTCAGCATCACCAGTGCCGGCTCATGCCTGTCGGCCACCTCCTGCTCGAAACGCTGCTCATCCAGATCCGTGATGATACTCATGCCCTTCCCCATTGACGTCGTCTCCTCACTTGCCCCGCCAGGGCGGGCGGTTCGTTTAAGCAATTGACATGATATCAGCCTGACATCACTCTTTGGCGAACCATTACCTGACCGAAGGGGCCTGATGCGCGAAGGCTGCCAGGTCAGCAACGCCATGGAATCGGCTCATGACGCATGTTCAGACAATACCCTCTTCCGGCCCTCTTCGCCTGGCGGCGGTAGACCTGGGGTCCAACAGCTTCCACCTCTTGATCGTGGAGGCAGATAACGGCCACTTTACCGAACTGGAAAAGTGCAGCAAAAAGGTACAGCTCGCCGCTGGACTTGATGACCATGGTCAGCTTGATGAAAACGTCATGGCGCGCGCGCTGAAGTGCCTGGAATCGTTTGGTACCATCATCGATGAACATCGGGTCGATCGGCTAAGGGTGGTCGGCACCAATGCTCTGCGCACGGCCGCCAACAGCATCGACTTCGTGATACGCGCCGAACAGTGCCTGGGCCAGCGCATCGAAACCATTTCAGGCCGTGAAGAAGCCCGCCTGATTTATCAGGGGGCCTCGACCGCCTGGCAGGAAGACACCAGCCATTGTCTGGTCGCCGATATCGGCGGCGGCTCAACAGAGCTGATCGTGGGTACCGGTACCCGACCACTGGCGCTGGAAAGCCTGGAAATGGGCTGCGTGGCCTACACGCGGCGCTTTTTTGAAAGCGGCGACATCACCGAGGCCACCATGCACAGCGCCGAGCAGGCTGCCCTGCTGGAACTGGCCAACATTACCGCGCACTATCGCCGGCTGGGCTGGCAGCGTGCCATTGGTACTTCCGGCACCATCAAGGCCGCGGCGGCCACGCTCAGAGCGATGCAGCCGCATCTCAAAAAGGGCGAGATCACCCGCGAAGGACTTGCAGAGCTGCGTCAGAAGCTGATCGACCTGGGCCATCTTGACCATGTCAGCATGGCCGGACTCAAGAGCAATCGCGCTCGGGTCTTCCCGGCTGGCGTTGCCATTTTAAGCGCGATCTTCAAGGCACTGAATCTGGAGCACATGCAGCACACCAATGGTGCGCTGCGCGATGGCGTATTGCTGGATCTGCTTTCGCGTGATACTCGTCATGACGTGCGTCATACCACTCTGAGCGACATGCAGCGCCAGTATCAGGTCGATGTTCAACATGCCGAGTATGTGAGCGCAACTGCCCTGAGGCTGTTTGATCAGCCTGAAGTGTCGCGGGGGCTGGACGAGACGTCCCGCCAGCTGCTTGAACAGGCCGCCATGGTTCATGAAATTGGCTTGGGCGTGGCGCATAACCGCTACCATCAGCACGGCAGTTATCTGCTCGCCCACAGCGACATGGCAGGCTTTTCACTGCCCGATCAGCTGGCGCTGGCCTGGCTGGTTCAGGCGCATCGTCGCCAGCTTCCCGACCCCCCGCCGGAGCATCGTGCGGCGCTGCCTTCAGACGTGCTCGTACATCTGGCCCGCCTGCTGCGACTGGCCGTGGTGCTCTGTCGCGCGCGTGATCCGTCCAGTGACTGGCAACCGGCGTTGCATACGGAGGAGCAAGGTCTGGTGCTGACCTTTCCGGAACCAGTGCCTGAGCTGCTACGTCAGGATCTGGCATTGGAACAGCAGTGGCAGCAGCGGGCGGGGCTACCGCTTTCGATCAATACGCCCTGAGCCATCAGGGCCAGCGTGCCCTGTCAGACGCCAGCCATCGGCGGCCAGGTTTAGAGGCCCCAGCACGCCTGCCGGCGTCTCGTCATGCCACACGACCATGATGCGGTTACGCTGCCATGGCGGGATGGCATGCTCCTGCAACAGCTTTTTGAGCGGGCGTCGCCGCCCATGCAACCGGAGTTTCTCTCCGCCGACGCGGGGTGTCAGTATCAGCGCGGGATACCCGCCTGCCAGCGGCTGCATTTGCTCCCGGACAATGCCCAGCGGCGTGCTAATCGGTGTGGTGCCGTCCCACTTGAGTGACCACGAATCATCAGAGCCGCCTTGTTCGCTTTCAGACAGTAGAAAAAGCGTTTCACGCCAGAGCCGCGCCTGACCACCGGGCCAGACAACACACACCTGACGATCCGGGCCGGCACAGGCCAGCTGATCCAGCAGGGTTTCCAGCCGACCGCGGGGCGGCAATGCCAGCCCCAGCTGTCGTAGCGCCACATCGATAACCAGTCGCTGTCTTGGGCGGCCAAGGTGGCACAGCAGCGCTCGCGGCAGACGATCGGGCGTATTGCCCAGCGCCGCCAGATCCATATCTGCCAGCGCCTGCAGGAGTTCATCCGCCTCACGCAGATGATCAGCACTGCGCGCCATCTGCGCGGCCGCCGCCGGCCAGCGTTTCGCCAGAGGCGCCATGACATGGTGGCGCAGATAGTTGCGATCCTGAAGGTCGTCACTGTTGGTGGGGTCATCGCACCAGGCAATGGCCTCATCGGCCAGACAGGCATCGATATCTTCACGGCTTGCCGCCAGCAGCGGCCGCTCAAGGCGACCCGAACCCAACGTTCGATGCATCGGCATGCCGGCGAGTCCGCGCACGCCGCTGCCGCGCATCAGGCGATACAGCAGCGTTTCAGCCTGATCCTCCTGATGATGGGCCATCCACAGGGTATCGCCGGGTGAGAGCAGCGCTTCGAATACGGCGTAACGCGCGTGGCGGGCATCGGCTTCCAGCCCGTCACGCGATTCAGGGGTTACCCATTCGACATGGAGCACCACGCCCAGCTGGTCGCAGGCGCGCTGCGCCGTACCAACGAAGACATCGGCCGCCGGTTGCAGCCCATGATGAACATGAACGGCCCGCAGGGTCAGACCGGGGTAGCGCCTGGCCGCGCGCGCGGCCAGCAGCAAAAGACAGGTACTGTCACGCCCGCCCGATAATGCCACCCAGAGCGTGGACGTCGCCGCGCGCGCATGCAGCGCCGCCATGGCCTTTTCAATGCGCGCCTCCAGTGACAGGCTCATGGCGGGGCACTCCATGTTCAAACGTGACGGGCAGGCTACGCGGACACTGATACCCGGGAAGGTTTTAACCATTAAAAACGGGAAGGCAGAGCCTTCCCGTTGTGCATTCACTATCGACCAGCATATCGATCAGTCGAGGGCACCGTAGCTCATCAGGCGCTCATAACGACGCTCCAGCAGGGACTGGGTGTCCATGGCCTGCAGCACGTCCAGCTGATGCAGAAGAGAGCTCTTGAGGCGGCGTCCCATTTCGGACATGTTTCGATGCGCGCCACCCAGCGGCTCCTCGATCAGCGTATCGACAAAGCCCAGCTCCTTGAGCCGGGTCGCCGTGATGCCCATGGCCTGAGCGGCATCCGAGGCACGATCAGCGCTTTTCCACAAAATCGAGGCACAGCCTTCCGGCGAAATGACCGAATAGGTGGAAAACTGCAGCATGGCCAGCGAGTCACACACCCCGATCGCCAGTGCACCACCGGAGCCGCCCTCGCCGATGACCGTCGAGATAATGGGCGTTTTCAGGCGCGACATGACCGCCAGATTGCGGGCAATGGCTTCGCTCTGCCCACGCTCCTCGGCATCGATACCCGGATAGGCCCCGGGCGTATCGATAAAGGTCAGGATGGGCATGTGAAAGCGCTCGGCCATTTCCATCAGGCGACAGGCCTTGCGATAGCCTTCCGGACGCGGCATGCCGAAGTTGCGGCGCACCTTGTCCTTGACCGTGCGGCCCTTCTGATGACCGATGACCATGACCGGGCGATCATCAAGACGCGCCACGCCGCCAATCAAGGCGGCATCATCGGAAAAGCTGCGATCGCCGTGCAGCTCATCGAATTCGGTAAAGATTTCAGCAAGATAATCCAGCGTATAGGGACGCTGGGGATGACGAGACAGCTGAGAAACCTGCCAGGAGGTCAGATCCCGAAAGATCTGCTCGGTCAGCTTGCGGCTCTTGTCCTCAAGCTTGGCAATCTCGTCACTGATGTTGATCTTGCTGTCGTTGCCCACCAGTCGCAGTTCTTCGATCTTGGCCTGCAGCTCGGCAATCGGCTGTTCAAACTCGAGATAATTCGGATTCATAGGGGTCGTCACAGAGCTCTTTCATCAACGCGAGCAGCGCAGGGCATGCACGACAGTATCGGCCTGGACCGTCACAGCACAGAAAGGCAGCGCACGGCGTCGGTGAATCGGTGGGCCATTATCCCATTGTGGGCGTTGGGTGCAACCTTGAGACAACATCCATTGTACCGTGATGTCATCCCATGGTGTTTCCAGAGCGTCAGCGGTAGCAGAGTCTGACCTCCGGATGGCCCTCCACACCCTCCTGCAGCCCGGTAATCAGCTCGTCACAGGGCAGGACCCGCCACTGCGGATCGAACTCGAGACAACCGCCGGCGTGGCTGTTGCGATATTGAAGCCGAATGGGCAGCCCTTCCTGGTTCAGATGGGGCGTCAGGCGATCCATGAGCGTGCGGCTGAAGCGTCCATTGATGCGCTCGGCATCGATACTGATTTCAATCGCCTCTCCAAAGCGGGCGCGAGCCTCGACCATGGGGGTGACCTCCTTGGCGCGTAGACGCAGCCCGCCGGAATAGTCGTCCAGGCTAACCTCGCCTTCCAGAATCACGACCCGATCGGCTGCCAGATGCTGGCGCACCTGATCATAGAGCTCGCCAAAAAGGGAGGCCTCGATACGGCTGGTACGGTCATCGAGGGTAACAAAGGCGATGGTATCGCCCCGCTTTGACTTCATGGTACGCATGGCCACGATCAGGCCGGCCACACGCTGGAGTTCGCGGGCAGGCTTTAGATCGACAATACGGGTCGAGACAAAGCGCTTGAGTTCGTTTTCATATTCATCGATCGGATGACCGGTCAGATAAAGCCCCAGCGTATCCTTCTCGCCGGCCAGACGGTCACGGTCGCTCCAGTGGCGCACGCCGCGATGATCGCTGTAGACATCCAGCGTCTCTTCTTCATTTTCACAAACGAACGCCTCACCAAACATGTCCACCATGCCGATGCTGGCATTGTTCTGACTCTGCGAGGCTGCCCGCAGAGCATCTTCCAGCGCCGAGAACAGAACCGCGCGCGACGGCCCCAGATGATCCAGCGCCCCCGAGCGGATCAGCGCCTCCAGCGTGCGCTTGTTCATGCGCTTGCCATCGATGCGGCGGCAGAAATCAAAGAGATCACGATACGGTCCGCCCGCCTCACGCGCCTCGACAATAGCGCCAATCGGGCCTTCACCCACGCCGCGAATGGCACCCAGCCCGTAAACCACGTGCCCCTGCTCGTTGACGCTGAAGCGGTAGCTGCCGATGTTGACGTCCGGTGGGGTCACGTTCAGCCCCATGCGCCGGCACTCCTCGATCAACGGCACCACCTTGTCCAGGTTGTCCATTTCGGTCGAGATCACCGCGGCCATGAAGGGGCCCGGGTAGTGCGCCTTGAGCCAGGCCGTCTGATAAGACACCAGACCGTAGGCTGCCGAGTGCGACTTGTTGAAGCCGTAACCGGCAAACTTCTCTACCAGATCAAAAAGGTTACCCGCCAGATCGGCATTGATGCCGTTATTGGCGCACCCTTCCATGAAACCGGCGCGCTGCTTGGCCATCTCCTCGGGCTTTTTCTTGCCCATGGCACGACGCAGCATGTCGGCCTGCCCCAGGCTATAGCCGGCCAGCACCTGGGCAATCTGCATTACCTGTTCCTGGTAAAGGATGATGCCGTAGGTGGGCTCCAGAACCGTCTTGAGCAGCTCATGCTGATAGTCCGGATGGGGATAGGCAAGCTCGGCACGGCCGTGCTTTCGGTTGATGAAGTCATCCACCATGCCCGACTGCAACGGGCCCGGGCGAAAAAGCGCCACCAGGGCGATCATGTCTTCCAGCGAATCCGGCTGCAGGCGCTTGATCAGCTCCTTCATGCCGCGCGATTCCAGCTGGAACACCGCCGTGGTCTCGGCCTTTTTCAGCATGTCGAAGGTCGGCTTGTCATCAAGCGGGATGGTGGCAATATCCAGCGCCCCCTTCCCTTCTCGTGCTCGTACCGTATCCACCATCTCGAGCGCCCAGTCGATGATGGTCAGCGTACGTAGCCCCAGGAAGTCGAACTTGACCAGTCCGGCCTCCTCGATGTCGTTCTTGTCGTACTGCACCATCAGGCCACTGCCATCCTCATCGCACAGCAGCGGTGAGAAGTCGGTCAGGCTGGTAGGCGCAATCACGACCCCCCCGGCGTGCTTGCCCGTACCGCGAGTAATGCCTTCGAGTCGGCGCGCCATGTCCCAGATTTCCTGAGCATCCTCGTCGACGTCCAGAAATTCACGCAGCGCACTTTCCTGCTCGTGTGCCTTGGCAAGCGTCATGCCGACCTCAAACGGAATGAGCTTGGAGAGCTTGTCACCCAGCGAATAGGGCTTGCCCTGAGCACGCGCCACGTCACGCACCACGGCCTTCGCCGCCATGGTGCCGAAGGTGACGATCTGGGACACGGCGTTGCGGCCGTAGCGATCGGCCACGTAGTCGATGACCCGGTCACGCTTTTCCATGCAGAAGTCGACGTCAAAGTCGGGCATGGAGACACGTTCGGGGTTCAGAAAGCGTTCGAACAGCAGGTCGTATTCAAGCGGGTCGAGGTCGGTGATCTCGAGCGCGTAGGCCACCAGCGACCCCGCACCAGAGCCACGCCCGGGCCCCACCGGCACGTCGTTCTGCTTCGCCCAGCGAATGAAGTCCATCACGATCAGAAAGTAGCCGGGAAAGCCCATCTGATTGATGATATTGAGCTCGAAATCCAGTCGCTTGCGATATTCGGGTTCGTGCTCTTCGCGGGAGCGTCCCGGATAGATGGGCCGCTCGCCCCCAAATAGCAGATCCAGACGTCGGCTCAGGCCGGCATGGGAGAGTTCACAGAAAAACTCCTCCATGGTCTGGCCTTCCGGTACCGGATACTCGGGCAAAAAGATTTCGCCCAGCCGCATATTGACGCTGCAGCGCGACGCAATATGGACGCTGTTTTCCAGCGCCTCGGGGATATCGACGAAAAGTTC
Organism: Kushneria sp. Sum13; assembly: GCF_052692355.1. Lineage (NCBI taxonomy): Bacteria > Pseudomonadati > Pseudomonadota > Gammaproteobacteria > Oceanospirillales > Halomonadaceae > Kushneria > Kushneria sp. Sum13. The sequence continues at coordinate 676,154 of NZ_CP199847.1, read as the reverse complement.
TGCCATCTCCTCGGGCGTCTTGAAGTACTGCTCCTCGGTGTAGCGCGTTTCCCGGCGCGGATCATCCAGCGCCTTGCCCTCGGCAATCGACACCCGGGTCTCGTGCGCCCAGTAGTCCTCGCGAGACAAAAAGCGTACATCGTTGGTCGCCACGACCGGCGTCCCGGTCTCCATGGCAAGCTGCACGCTCAGATGCAGGCACTCCTCATCGTTTTCACGCGAAGTGCGCTGCAGCTCCAGATAGAAGCGGTCGGGGAAAAAGCGCTGCCACTCGGTAAGCAGCTCACGGGCCGTCTCGGCATGTCCGTGCAGCAGATAGCGGCCAATTTCGCCTTCACGTGCCCCCGAGAGTGCGATCAGCCCCTCACTTTGCTCAAAAATCCATTCCTTGTGCAGATAGGCTCGCCCCTGCTGCTGGCCATGCTGCCAGGCCCGCGAGATCAGCTCGGTCAGATTGAGATAACCGGCCTGATTCATGGCCAGCAGCGTCAGGCGATAGGGATGCGCCGGATCCTGAGCGTTATACAGCCAGACATCGCTGCCCACGATCGCCTTGAGCCCCGCGGCCTGCGCCTGTTTGTAGATCTTGACCAGCCCGAACAGGTTGGTCTCATCGGTGACGGCCAGTGCCGGCTGACCGACCTCAACCGCCTTCTGCGTCAGCGCCTTGAGCCGGATCAGCCCGTCAGTCAGCGAATATTCACTGTGCAGTCGCAAATGTACAAAGGGCGTGGTCATGGGTGCAGGCTCGCTATGGTCAACGGATGGCATCAGTCAACGAAGGACATCAGGGGAACATCGGAAAGGCCATGCCATGGTACCGATGAACAGCGCTGCCGAACCAGTGGCCCGGCAAGAGAGCAGGGATTTTTCTGCGGGCATCAGCCCGGCAGAAGTACCCTGACCGGTCGAAAGGAGCGCCGGTGCTCGGGCAGCGGGCCAAGCCGCGCCAGCGCCTCAAGATGGGCGCGGGTCGGGTACCCCTTGTGGGCAGCAAAGCCGTATTCGGGATGGCGGGCATCCAGCGCCTGCATCTGGGCATCACGTGCCACCTTGGCCACAATCGAGGCCGCCGCAATGGCCGCGACCCGACCATCGCCCTTGACGACGGCCTGACCGGGCAAGTGATGTCCGGGCAAACGATTGCCGTCGACAAGCAGGTATTCCGGCGTGATCGACAGGCCATCAATGGCGCGGCGCATGGCCAGGTGGGTGGCATGATGAATATTGAGCGTGTCGATTTCACCGGAGGTGGCCTCCCCCAGCGAGACCGCCATGGCCTGCTCTCGAATCTGGCGATCAAGGCGCTCGCGGCGTGCAGGCGTCAGCTTCTTGGAATCCATCAGCCCTTCAATGGGGCGCTCGGGATCAAGGATCACGGCGCAGGCCACCACGGTGCCGATCAAGGGGCCGCGACCCACTTCATCAACGCCTGCCAGCCGCCAGCCCTGGTAGGGAATGACCAGCGGCGGATGCTCGGCATTTGAAGTCATGATTTCGGGAATAAAGTTCATGTTCTGCTGCGCTGTTGTACAGGAGTGATCGGCTCAGTGTGGACGAGCCATCAGTTCAACGATGGCCTTGGCGGCCCGCGCACTGGCACCGCGCTGAAGCGCTCGGTGCATGTCGACAAATCGTGCGCTCAACGCACGGGCCTCAATATCGTTTTCTAGCATGGGCGCCAGCGCCGCGGCAATGGCCTCGCCCGTGGCGTCATCCTGAATCAGTTCGGGCACCAGAGTCTCCTGCGCGATCAGATTGGGCAGGGAGATCCAGCGCGTTTTGACCAGACGACGAGCAATCTGCCAGGTCATGGGCGCCATGCGATAGGCCACCACCATGGGACGATGGCAGAGCATGGCCTCAAGGGCTGACGTCCCTGAGGTCAAAAGCACCGCATCGGCGGCCGTCATGACCTCCCACGCCCGACCCTCCACGATGGTGATGCCTTCATCAATGACACCATGGCCCAGCAACTCTTCACGCCTTGCCGGTGAGGCAGCAGGCATGACGACCTCAAGCTCGGGCAAACGCTGCCTCAATAGCCGAATCGCCTCGAGAAAGACTGGCGTCATGAAACCGATCTCACTACTGCGTGATCCCGGCAATACGGCCAGCACGCGGGCATCGTCATCAAGCCCCAGCGCCCGACGCGCCTGATGGCGGTCATTTTCCAGAGGCAGTTCTTCCGCCAGCGGGTGGCCCACAAAGCGGACGGGAACGTCGTGACGCTCGTAAAATTCAGCCTCAAAGGGCAGGAAGGTCAGCATCATGTCGACGGCGCGGCGGATCTTTTTGACCCGACCCTGCCGCCAGGCCCAGACCGACGGGCTGACATAGTGCGCCGTGGTCATGCCCTGTGCCCGGAGCTGCGCTTCCAGGCCCAGATTGAAATCCGGTGCATCGATCCCGATCATGATATCGGCAGGCCAGGCCTGCGCCTCGCGCCTTAAATGTCGGCGCACACCAACCAGTCTCGGGAGATGTTTGAGCACCTCGACGAGCCCCATGATGGAGAGCGTCTCCAGCGGATAGAGACTATCCAGCCCCTCATCGATCATCCGCGGACCGCCAATGCCACGAAAGCTCACATCGCCATGATGACGCTTGAGCTCACGCATCAGTGTCGCCCCCAGGATATCGCCCGAGAGTTCACCGGCTACCAGGAAAACGCGCATCGTGATTCTCTCCGGCGAATGGCTTGCGCCATTAGCGCGTCAGGCCTCGCGATGAGCTTCTCAGTGAATCGATGAAGACATTGAGCCAGGCACTGCGATTATCCTGCTGATCCAGCACTTCCAGGGCCTGAGCCAGCGTCTTCTGACTGCGAAACACCAGCTTGTAGGCCCGACGCAATTCGCTGATCACCTCACTGTCAAAGCCGCGGCGCTTGATACCCTCGGCGTTGAGCCCGTGCGTGGCGGCCGGATTGCCGGTCACCATGACAAAGGCGGCGATATCCTTGGTGATGATGGAACCACCGCCGCACATGGCGTAGGTACCGACATGGCAGAACTGGTGAACGGCAGAAAGGCCGCCCAGAATCACGTTGTCGCCGATATGGACATGACCGCCGAGCGTGGCCTGATTGGCCAAAATCACGTTGTCACCCAGCACGCAGTCGTGGGCAACATGGGCATAGGCCATGAACAGACCGCCGCTACCGATACGGGTGACGCCCTGGTCCTGAACGGTGCCTCGATGAACGGTGACCCCTTCACGGAAGATGTTGTTGTCACCGATCTCGAGACGAGTGACCTCGCCCCGATACTTCTTGTCCTGACAGTCTTCACCGATGGTCGCGAACTGATAGACGCGATTGTTGCACCCCATCGTGGTGGGCCCTCTGACCACCACATGCGGCCCGATGACGCTTCCGGCGCCGATCTCGACATCGGCACCGATCACGCTGAACGGGCCGACCTCGACATCGTCAGCCAGCCGCGCAGCAGGATCGATGATGGCAGATGGATGAATCAAGAGACTTTCCTCTCGGCACAGATGATATCGGCTTCACAGACCACTTCGCCGGCGACGTGCGCACGGCAGGAAAATTTCCAGATACCGCGACGCGCCTTGAGCATGCGCGCTTCCAGCGTCAGCTGGTCGCCCGGGAAAACCGGACGCTTGAGGCGAACATTATCACTGCCGACATAATAATAGATGTAGCCATCGGCGGGTCGCTTGTCGACCGTCTTGAAACCGAGAATACCGGCGGCCTGAGCCAGCGCCTCAATGATCAGCACACCCGGCATGATGGGATGGCCGGGAAAGTGCCCCTGAAAGAAGGGCTCGTTGTAGCTGACGTTTTTGCAGGCCGTAATGCATTCGCCCAGCTCCAGCGCGTTAACACGATCCACGAGCAAAAACGGGTAACGATGGGGGAGATATTCCTGGATCTCGTTGATATCCATGACCATGGGCTTACAACCTCTGACATAACGAAATGCCTGCCGATCCGGCAGGCATGTGACTGGCGGCCGCATGGCCAACCACTATGATGTTTGCCGCCGAGGCGACAATGGAAAACCGGTTGCACCAGCAACCCGAGGGGTGCTTATTCACCCTCGTTCTGGCGTTCAAGACGGGTAATTCTTCTGGCCAGCTGATCCAGCTGCTTGAAGCGCACGGCGTTCTTGCGCCACAGCGCATTGGGCATCGAGCCAGTCCCGGAGGAGTAGACACCGGGCTTTTCGATGGAATTGGTGACAAGACTCATGCCGGTCACATTGACACCGTCACACAGTGTCAGATGGCCGGCAAGGCCGACCCCGCCACCGAGCTGACAGTGACGGCCGACGTGGGTCGAGCCTGCAATACCGACACAGCCGGCCAGCGCACTGTGGTCACCGATGTGAACGTTATGCGCAATCTGCACCTGGGAGTCGATCTTGACGTTGTGCCCGATCACCGTGTCATCGAGCGCGCCGCGATCAATGCTGGTGCAGCTGCCCACCTCAACATCGTCACCGATAATGACACCACCGAGCTGTTCGATCTTGTGCCAGCGGCTACCATCATGGGCAAATCCGAACCCGTCGCCACCGATAACGGCACCGGCGTGGAGGATGGCCCGGGCGCCAACGATGACGCCATGATACAGCGTGACAGATGGATGAATCAGGCTGTCGTCACCCACCGTACAGTAGTCGCCTATGACGCTATTGGCACCGATGGTGACCCGATCCCCCAGGGTTGCGCCGGCGCCGACGACCGCATGCGCCGCCACCGTGACATCGCTTCCCAGTCGGGCACTGTCATCAATCACGGCCGTGGGGTGGATACCGCCCTGCTGACTGGGCAGAACCGGAGCGAAACAGCGAGACAGGTGCGCATAGCCCAGATAGGGATTGTCGATGGCCAGCGCCGGAACCGGGCACTGGTCGACCAGATCGGGATGCAGCATGACAGCCGCAGCACGCGTGCCGGCCAGATCCTTCAGATAGGCACGATTGGCCAGAAAGGCAATGTCGGTGGTGCCGGCATCCTGAAGCGTCGACAGCCCATCAACACGTACGGTGCCATCCCCGTGAAGGGTGGCACCCAGGCGCTGAGCGAGATCGGCGAGTGTAAAGCCTTGACTTGAATATCTTGTCATCTTGGTGGAGCGACGCGCGCCTTCAGTTGAGCGAGTTGAAGGTTTTGGTCACTTCCTGTGTCAGGTCCAGCGCATCACCTGCATAGATCACGCTGTTACGATCGACCAGCACATCCACATTGTGACGCTTGACCACCTGTTCGATGGCGCGATCCAGCTTGGGACGTGCCTGTTTCAGGAAGGCCTGCTCCTGCTGAGCCCGCTTCTGTTCAAGCTGACCCCGCTGTTGCTGAAACTGACCGCCCTTCTGACGCAGTTGCTTCATGACGCCCTGCCGCTCGCTGTCGGACATGACGTCACCATCGCTTTGCAGACGCTGCTGAAGCTTTTGAACTTCCTCTCCCAGCGCCTTGACCTGCTGCTGCTGACTGCCCAGCTGATTTTTGAGCTGGTTCATCGATTGCTGCGCCGAACTGGTCTCCAGCAGTGCCTGCTGCCAGTCCAGTACCGCCACTTCATTGGCCTGTGCAGCCCCTGCCGTCGTTCCAAGCGCTCCGGTCATCGCCAGAGCCAGCATCCACTTACGCATTACTTAACTCCTGAAATTCGTATCATTGTAACGCAATGGCCAATGATCAGAAGGTCTGGCCCAGCGAAAACTGGAAGAACTGGGTGTCGTCGTCATCCTTTTTATTGATGGGACGTGCTACCGAGAAGGTCAGCGGGCCCACCGGCGTCAGCCAGGAAAGACCCAGGCCTGCGCTATAGCGAAGGTCACCCAGATCAATACCGGAGCTGCAATCGGAAGTACGCCCTGACTCGACGGGGTAGCAATCACTCAGGAAGGTATTACCGGCATCAATGAAAAAGGACGTCTGAACCTGACGATGATCCTCGATAAAGGGCGTCGGGAAGATCAGCTCGGCAGACCCTTCCATCAGGATATTGCCGCCGAGTGTATCGTCGTCACCATCATTGCGCTCGGTGGTGCGCTGCCCCAGCGTATTGCTGCGAAAACCGCGCACGGAACCCAGACCACCGGAATAGAAGTTTTCGTAAAACGGCATGTTATCGGTGCCGCCGAAGCTGTTGGCGTAACCCAGCTCCGAACGGAATTTGAGCGCCCACTCTTCGGTCTTGATCGGGAACAGCTTCTGTCCCTGATAGCGCAGCTTGTAGAACTGCGCGTCGCCGCCGGCCGTTTCAATGGAAGCGTTCTGATAACTACCGGCCGTGGGCAGAATGCCACGGTTAAGGTTATTGCGCGTCCAGCCTGCAGTCAGGCTGTAGGTATTGAAATCCTTGCCTTCGTCATTGATGAACTGAACGATTTCAGAAGGAGAATCGTCGTAATCATCGACATGCAGGCTTTCAAGATTGACGCCAAAGTTCAGACGCGACAGGTCACTGATCGGATAGCCGAAATTCACGCCACCGCCAAAGGCATCGGTGGAATAGGTCGAAATATCGGAGTCCTCATAATCGGTGGACCGATAGTAGAGGTTGTAACCGCGCGAGATGCCATCCAGCGTCCAGTAGGGGTCGGTATAGCTGAACCGCAGATTCTGGTAGTACTTGCTGGTCTGCGCACCGATGTCCACACGATTGCCCGTGCCCAGGAAGTTACGCTGGGACAGGGAAGCACCATAGATGATGCCTTCGGACTGGGCAAAACCAAGACTGGCCGAAATACTGCCCGAAGGCTGCTCTTCGACGTTGTAGGTGACGTCCAGCTGATCGGGTGTATCGGCAACCGGCTGGGTATTGACCTCCACCTGCTTGAAAAATCCCAGGCGCTCGAGACGCGCCTGAGAGTCACTGATGGCATCGGTCGAGGCAGGCGCGCCCTCGAGCTGGGTCATCTCGCGACGCAGGACTTCATCGGAGGTGGTCGTATTACCCCGGAAATTGACGCGCCGAACATAGGCACGACGACCCGGGTCAACGTTGAAGGTCACATCGACCCGGTCATCGTTGTCATGAATATTGGGTACGGCCTCGATGCGGGCAAAGGCAAAGCCCTGCGCACCAAGTGCCTTGCGAAGCGCCTCGGAAGACGCCGTCAGATCCGACTGGGAAAAGATCTCGCCGCTTTTGGCCTGCACCAGGCTACGGGCCTTGTCATCGCCCATTTCGATATTGCCGGCAAAGTTGATATCGCCAAAGCGATAGCGCTTGCCTTCATCGATGTTGACCGTGACATAGATCGAGGACTTGTCCGGGCTGATCGAGACCTGGGTCGAATCGATGGAGAAATTGACATAGCCCCGATCCAGATACCACGAGCGCAGGCGATCCAGATCGCCCTGAAGCTGTTCGCGAGAATACTGATCGGCAGAGAACCAGCCAAAGAACCAGCCCGGGCGGTCTTCCAGCTCGAACTGTTGCTGAAGGGTATCGTCATCAAAATCGTGGTTACCCACAATGTTGATCTGCTTGATGCGCGCCACGTTGCCTTCGTTGATATCGATATCAACCTGCACGCGGTTTTGATCAAGCTCGTGCACCGACGTCGAGATGCTGGCGCTGTAACGTCCCTGTCCCTGATAGACCCGCTCCAGCTCACGCTGCATCTCTTCAAGCGTTGAACGCTGAAGCACCTGCCCTTCGGACAGGCCTGCATCGCTCAAACCCTTTTTGAGCTGATCCTCGGGGATCTTGGAGTTGCCCTTGATATTGATGCTGGCAATGGAGGGACGCTCATCGACATCAACCACCAGAACATCGCCGTCCCGCCCCAGCTGAACATCATCAAAAAGGCCGGTGCGAAACAGTGCCTTGCCGGCATTGGAAATCGATTCGTCGCTGACCGTATCGTGGGCGGAAATGGGTAACGCGTTGAACACGGTCCCCGCAGAAACACGCTGCAACCCTTCCACGCGAATATCGGAAACCTCGAAGGACACGGCAAACGCCGCCTGGGAGGCGCCCATTAACAACACCGCCCAACCTGTAGCTTTAATCTTCATGCCGTCATTTCGCTTGTTACAGAATTCCGCCCACTCGGGGCCCGCTTTTGCTCAAGGTTCATGCCAATGCCCTGACAGGGTCCAACAAAAAGGAAACCGTTTCGCTTATCGACATCGATGCTCCGAGCGGGAAGGCCAGTATGACACCCCAGATACGCCAGCAGTAGCCATCAACCACCCCGACGGGAACAGGCACCTTATACACAACCCCACCACCCTGACAAGCGTGGACGTCATGGCCTCGGTACAGAATTTGTAATAATCGCGAGGCCAACGACCCCGGCCATCATGCCAAAAGCCGTCAAAGACGCATGATGTCAAAATAAAAGGCCATCAGCATCAGTGAGGCGATCAGCGCCATGCCAATACGAAGTCCGAATGCCTGCACACGCTCTGAAACCGGCCGGCCACGCACCAGCTCAATGACGTAATACACCAGATGCCCACCATCCAGTACCGGTACCGGCAACAGGTTCAATACGCCCAGACTGATGGAGAGATAGGCCAGAAAACTGATGAAGGTTTCGAGGCCAGACCGGGCCGAATCTCCTGCCACTCGCGCAATCGTGATCGGCCCCGACAGGTTGGATGGTGAAATCAGTCCCGTGATCATCTTGCCAATGGACCCAACGGTCAGAGACGTCATCTCACCGGTGCGCGACAACGCCTGACCCATGGCGCCCAGCGGCCCCCAGGACAGGGTGCGCTGATACTCCTCGGGCCAGCTGACACTGCCGACGCCGGCCCCCATGAAACCAGTGGTGACGCCATCCTGCTCACGCCCTTCGGGTGTGACCGTGATCGTCATGTCACGACCATCGCGTTCTATACGCAGTGCCAGCGGCGTATCGGCAGCGGCCTGCACGTGCGATACCAGTGCCTCCCAGGTCGATATGGGCTGCCCCGCCACCGACCTGATGCGATCTCCCGGCTGAAGACCGCCCTGCGCCGCCGGACTGTCGTCGAGAACCTGCCCAATGACTGGCGCAACCACGGGGCGCCAGGGCGCAAACCCAAGGGTGCCCAGAGGCTCGGGCGGGTCCTGACGCACCATGAAACGCTCAACCGGCAGCTGATGCGTTTCAAGGCGTCCCTGTTTGTCTTTTGTGGAGATCTCAAGATGACCACTGGCACCTATTTCAGCCACCAGCGCCAGATTGACGTCGTTCCAGTCCGGTGTCTGCCGCCCCTGAACCGAGACGATTTCCTGCCCGTTTTGCAGCCCGCCACGCGCAGCAGGGGAATCCGGAGTGACCTTGCCCACCATGGGCACAATGGCACTCGTCCCCGCCATGAACATGACCCAGTAGGCCACCACCGCCAGAATAAAATTGGCCAGAGGGCCCGCAACCACCACGGCAATGCGCTTGAGCACGTGCTGACGATTAAAGGCCAGATGCTGTTCGGAAGGATCAACCGGGCCTTCGCGCTCATCGAGCATCTTGACGTAGCCGCCCAATGGGATAGCGGCCAGAGCAAATTCAGTGCCATGACGATCAACCCGGGAGACCAGCGGCTTGCCAAACCCGACCGAAAACCGCAGCACCCGAATGCCACAGCGGCGCGCCACCCAGAAGTGGCCAAACTCATGCACCGTAATCAGAAGCCCCAGAACCACGATGACCGCAAGGATGTTTTGCAGGATTCCCATGGCTATCCCTCGGCCGCTGTCGTGGCCAATGCATCAATCACGTCCTGCGCCACATGACGGGCCAGACGATCCTGAGCCAGAATCACGTCAAGCTCATCGGCACTGCGACGCTCGATGCGCCCCATGACGGTTTCGACCACGACCGGAATATCGGTAAAGCCGATACTGCCGGCCAAAAAGGCATCCACGGCAATCTCGTTGGCGGCATTGAGAACGGCAGGCGTCGTCCCTCCGGCCATCATGGCCTCACGGGCCAGTCTCAGGCAGGGAAAACGCTCAAGATCGGGGGTTTGAAAATCAAGGCGAGCCACGGCAAAAAGATCCAGCGGCCTGACGCCGGCATCGATGCGCTCGGGCCAGGCCAGCGCATGAGCAATGGGCGTTCGCATATCCGGATTGCCCATCTGGGCCAGCACCGAACCATCGCTGTAGGCTGCCATGGAGTGAATGACGCTTTGTGGATGCACGACCACGTCAATCTGATCCGGGGTGGCATCGAACAGCCAGCAGGCCTCGATCAGCTCAAGCCCCTTGTTCATCAGGGTGGCACTGTCCACGGAGATCTTGCGTCCCATGGACCAGTTGGGATGCGCGCAGGCCTGATCCGGCGTCACCTTCGCCAGCGCCTCGCGATCATGGTCCCGAAAGGGGCCACCTGACGCGGTCAGCAGCAGCTGGGTAATGCCATGACGATCAAGCCCGCCACGATGCTCGCGCGGCAGGCATTGAAAAATGGCGTTGTGTTCGGAATCCAGTGGCAGCAATACCGCGCCGGAGCGGGCCACTTCGCGCATGAACAGCGCCCCACTCATCACCAGCGCTTCCTTGTTGGCCAGCAGAACACGCCGCCCGGCGCGCACAGCCGCAAGCGTTGGCATCAGCCCGGCCGCCCCAACGATACCGGCGATCACGACGCCTGCCTGGCCGGCCACCTCGCAAAGCGCCTGCTCACCCCAGCTGACCCGGGTGGACATCCCATGCCCCTTCAGCGCCGCCTCGAGTTGATCAGCGTCTTCCTCACTGCCCAGCACGGCATGCTCGGGCTGATGTTTTAGACACAGTGACAGAAGTTTTTCAACGCTTGAATGCGCGGTCAGCGCATGGAGACGATAGCGGTCAGGATGGCGTTCGATGACATCAAGGGCACTGGTACCAATCGAGCCGGTGGCCCCCAGCAGGGTGACAGTCTGCATGAAAGAGATCCTGAAAGCTGAAACGGGTGGGAGGCATAAAATGCGTGGCCCGAGCCGATTCAATCATGATCATCGGCAACAGGCCACAAAACCGCATGCTGGCAGCACTTAACCGATCCAGGGCGCCAGCAGGGCAAAAATGGGGATGGCCGCGGTCAGGCTGTCGATTCTGTCCAGCACCCCGCCATGTCCCGGCAGGAGATTGCCGGAGTCCTTGATGCCGCGGTAGCGCTTGAGCATGCTCTCGTTGAGATCGCCCAGTACCGATGCGGCAGTCACGATGGCACTGATAATCACCAGCACCAGCGTCTGGCCAAGGCCCATGCTCTGCCACAGCGCCATGAGCAGCGCCAGAACGACCGTGCCTCCCAGTGCGCCATAAACGCCGGCCCAGGACTTGCCCGGACTGACACTGGGGGCCAGCTTGCGATTGCCAAAGGCACGCCCGGCAAAATAGGCCGAAATGTCGGCGCCCCAGACCAGCAACAGCACATACAAAAGCCATACCGGTGACTCACGCAGCAGCAACAGGGCGACCCAGCAGGGCAACAGCACCCAGAGGCCCATGGCATAGCGCACGCCACGGCTTTGCCATTGATCAACGTTGTCAGGGTAGCTGATGACCCAGTAGAGACAGAGCAGCCAGCCGGCCAGCGCAATCCACAAGGGCCAGGTATGCAGCGCAGCGCCAGAGGACCAGCCCAGTGCCATCAGGGCGATCAGCGTAACCGTGAACAGCGCACGGTCCCGAAAGGCCTCTCCCCCGGAAAGGTTGGACCACTCCCAGGCAGAGGCTGCGACCAGTATGCCCACGAACGTGGCAAACCAGCCGCCCCCCAGCACAAATAGAAGCACCAGAGACGTGGGCCCAATGGCCAGCGCTGTCAACACCCGTTGTTTAAGCACCCTGAACCTCGATTTGTTCGTCGGTCATGCCGAAACGTCGCTTGCGACCGGAATAAACGCTCAATGCCTCGTCAAAGGCGTCGCCGCCAAAGTCAGGCCAGTACAGCGGTGAAAAATAAAACTCTGCGTAGGCCATCTGCCAGAGAATAAAATTACTGATGCGCTGTTCACCGCTGGTACGGATACAGAGATCCACTTCCGGAATCCCGGTCGATACCATTTCGCGCTCAAACAGGGTCTCGTCGATGGCATCCGCCGAGAGATGGCCCTCTTCTACCTGACGCGCCAGGCGCTGCGCGGCACTGGCGATGTCCCAGCGCCCGCCATAGTTGACGGCCACAATCAACTTCAGGCCCTGATTGTGACGTGTCAGATTCTCGGCACGATCAATGGCTCGATTCAACGAAGAGGACAGCCTTGAGCGGTCACCAACGATACAAAGGCGAATGCCATTTTTATGCAGTCGGGACACTTCACGCTTGAGCGCCATGATGAAAAGCTCCATCAGAGCGCTGACCTCCTGTGCCGGACGTTTCCAGTTCTCACTGGAAAAGGCAAACAGGGTAATGGCTTCAAGATGATGCTCGGCAGCGCGCTTGATCACGGCCCTGACCGACTCTACCCCGGCATGGTGACCGCGTACGCCGGAAAGCCCACGAGACTTGGCCCAGCGATTGTTGCCGTCCATGATGATAGCCACATGCCGGGGCATGTTTGAAAACTTGTCAGGCGTCATGACTTCTCACTGCAGGCACGGCATCACGCCGTGCCCTGAATCGGATGGTTTCGGGCCCGAACCTCAGACCTGCATCAGATCGCTTTCCTTGTGCTCAAGCGACTTGTCGATCTCGGCAATAAAGCGGTCGGTCAGCTTTTGAATACCGTCCTGACCCTGACGCTCTTCATCTTCCGAAATTTCCTTCTGCTTGAGAAGGGATTTCAGATCACCGTTGGCATCGCGACGGATATTGCGCACGGCCACACGCGCATGCTCGGCTTCAGTCCGTGCCTGCTTCGTATACCCCTTGCGGGTCTCTTCCGTCAGCGCGGGCATCGGCACACGAATGACCGTACCTGCCGTCGACGGGTTCAGGCCAAGATCTGCGGTCATGATGGCCTTTTCCACCTTGGGCACCATGGCCCTTTCCCACGGCACCACTGACAGTGTCCGAGCATCTTCGACATTGACATTGGCCACCTGGGACAGCGGCATTTCAGCACCGTAATACTCGACACGCACGGCATCAAGAATACTGGGGTGTGCACGACCGGTGCGGATCTTGCCAAAGGCCGTCTGCAGCGATTCGACGCTTTTCTGCATGCGGCTTTCGGCGTCTTTCTGGATCTCGTTGATCACTTTATAAATCCTCTACTCAGCCTTTTTGTTCCACCGGGCCGTTATCGACGATAGTGCCTTCACGACCACCCATGACAAGATTCAGCAGCGCACCGTGGCGCGTCATGTCGAAGACGCGAACCGGCATGTCATGGTCACGTACCAGACAGATGGCGGTCAAATCCATGACGCCGAGTTTCTGGTCGAGTACATCATCGTAGCTGAGTCGATCATATTTGGCGGCATCGGGATGCTTGACGGGGTCCTTGTCGTAGACACCATCCACCTTGGTGGCCTTGATGACCACGTTGGCATCGATCTCGATACCCCGCAGGCAGGCAGCACTATCAGTAGTAAAGAAGGGGTTGCCGGTGCCTGCCGAGAAAATCACGACATCACCGGAGGTCAGGTAGCGTATGGCCGTGCGGCGATCATAGTGTTCGACCACACCGCTCATGGGGATGGCAGACATGACGCGCGAGCGGATGTTGGCACGCTCCAGCGCATCACGCATGGCCAGGGCATTCATGACCGTGGCCAGCATTCCCATGTGATCACCGGTGACCCTGTCCATGCCGGCGGCATGAAGCGCCGCGCCGCGGAACAGGTTACCACCGCCGACCACGATACCCACCTGGACACCAATGCCCACCAGCTGGCCGATTTCAAGCGCCATTCGATCCAGGACCTTTGGATCAATACCGAAGTCCTGTTCGCCCGTCAGCGCCTCACCCGAGAGCTTGAGCAGAATACGCTTGTACTTGGCGCTACGTTCAGTATTTGGGGGCATGTGACATCCTCCTGATGGCCCGAGGGGAGAAAACGTGATGTGTATTGCCGGTCATGACAGAAGATGTCATGCCTGAGCAGATACGCGAAGGCGTGCGCGAACGCACGCCTTCAAAACGCCTGCGATCGATAACGGTCACAGACCAGAAGCGACATGCCCGATCAGCTGCGGCGTGCCTGCTCCATGACTTCCTTGGCGAAGTCGACTTCTTCCTTCTCGATACCTTCGCCAACTTCAAAGCGCACAAAGCTAACAACTTCAGCGCCCGACTGCTTGGCGTATTCGGCCACGGTCACATTCTGATCCTTGACGAAAGGCTGATTGATCAGACTGTTCTCGGCAAGATACTTCTTCAGACGGCCCTGAACCATTTTCTCGGCGATTTCAGCGGGCTTGCCGGCCATGTCGGGCTGCGCAAGGATAATTGCCTTCTCGCTGTCGAGCTCTGACTGGGGCATGTTCTCGGGATGCGACACCGACGGGTTGATCGCAGCCACGTGCATGGCGATCTCGCGTGCGACGTCCTGATTGCCACCCTTGAGCACCACAACCGCGCCGATACGATCACCGTGCACGTAGGCACCAACGCTGCCGCCTTCGGGCGCTTCGATAACGGCTGCACGACGGACCGTGATGTTTTCGCCGATTTTCTGAACCAGCTGGGCGCGGGCATCTTCAAGCTCGCCTTCCATCACGACCGTGATGTCTTCGCTGCGAGTATCCATTACCTTGCTGACCACTTCATTGGCAAAGTTCTTGAAGTTGTCATCACGCGATACGAAGTCGGTCTCGGAATTGACTTCGAGCATCACGGCAGTAGTGCCATTGTCGTTGACGCGGGTCAGTACGGCGCCTTCGGCGGCCACACGACCAGCCTTCTTGGCGGACTTCAGACCTGCATTCTTGCGCAGGTTTTCAATGGCAGTTTCGATATTGCCATCGGCTTCAGAGAGTGCCTTTTTGCACTCCATCATGCCAAGCCCGGTGCGCTCGCGTAGTTCCTTGACCAGAGATGCGCTGATAGCTGCCATGTCATGAACCTCTGTTGAATCATGTATTCGGTTCCGGAGACACCGGAACGGGAAGAAAAATCGGTAGTGTTACAAAAGGACAGTGTCAAGACATAGGGTCTGACGCTGCGGTCGACGCTGTTTATTGTCTCAAAAAAGGGGGCCCGTAAGCCCCCTTTGTACACTGTCATTCACAGACACCGGCAGCAGACACGCGCCGGTGCGGGTGACATTACTCGGAAGCCGCTTCGGCTGCTTCGTCGACTTCAACAAACTCGTCGCCGCTGCCTTCCTTCGACTTGGCACAGGCATTGGCAATCGCCTGAACGTAGATCTGGATGGCACGGATGGAGTCGTCGTTGCCCGGGATGATGTAGTCAACACCGTCCGGATCAGAGTTGGAATCCACAACGCCGATGACCGGAATGCCCAGCTTGTTGGCTTCGTTGATCGCGATACGTTCGTGATCGACGTCAACCACGAACATGACGTCCGGCAGGCCGCCCATGTCCTTGATACCACCGATGGAGCGCTCGAGCTTTTCCTGCTCGCGCGTGGCCATCAGGACTTCCTTCTTGGTCAGCTTCTCGAAGGTGCCGTCTTCATGCATGGCTTCGAGTTCGCGCAGGCGCTTGATGGACTGACGAATGGTCTTGAAGTTCGTCAGCATCCCGCCCAGCCAGCGATGGTTCACGAAGGGCTGGCCTACGCGAGTCGCTTCCTCGGCGATGATCTTGGCCGCAGCGCGCTTGGTACCAACAAACATGATCTTGTTGTTGTTGGCAGACAGACGCTCAACCACGGAGACGGCTTCGTTCAGCGCCGGCAGCGTATGTTCGAGGTTGATGATGTGAATCTTGTTACGAGCGCCGAAGATGTATTTGCTCATCTTCGGGTTCCAGTAACGGGTCTGGTGACCGAAGTGGGCACCTGCCTTGAGCAGGTCACGCATATTGACTGACATGATGACTCTCCTGAGTATCGGGTTAAGCCTCCACGTACCCCATGGGTCCGACCGTTTTCACGGCACCCGGGACCATGTGTCGGTACATGTGTGGTCTCTGTGGTAATGGTTCAGACGCTTTTCCTGATCGCCTGTCCACGATACAAGTCTGTCATACCCGGACATCGATTGCAGGAAAACGCGCGGCTTTATACCATATAATGCTGTCAAGATGAAGCCGAACCTTGCTGTCACTGCCCCGCTTTCAGGGACAATATCGACCCTGCATTGTCGCACGGCTTCCCATTTCGCTTACCACGAGTCGCCATGAACATCCCCATCCATACTGCCGAAGATATCGACAAGCTGCGCACCGCAGGCCGCCTGGCCGCCAGCGTGCTGGAGATGATCGAGGCCCACATTCGCCCGGGCATTTCCACCGGCGAAATCGACCGTCTGTGCCATCACTACATCGAAAACGAGATCGACTCGATCTCGGCCACCATCGGTTACCACGGCTACCAGCACGCCACCTGCATCTCGCTCAATCATGTGGTGTGTCACGGCATCCCGGACTTCGGCAAGAAGCTTAAAAAGGGCGACATCTTCAATATCGATGTCACCATCATCAAGGATGGCTATTACGGCGACACCAGTCGCATGTTTATCGTCGGCGACAACATCAAGGGCGAACGCCTGTCCCGCGTAGCTCAGGAGTGCCTGTACGAGGCCATGAAGATCATGCGCCCCGGGGTCTGGCTGTCCGACATCGGACGCGCCATCGAGGCGCACGCCACGGAAAACGGCTATAGCGTGGTTCGTGACTTCTGCGGTCACGGCATCGGACGCAGCTTTCATGAAGACCCGCAGGTGCTGCACTACGACGGCTATAACGAGCATAATGATGCCGAGCTCAAGGAAGGCATGTGCCTGACCGTCGAGCCGATGATCAATGCCGGCGACTGGCAGACCCGGGTACTCCGGGATGGCTGGACGGCCGTGACCCGCGACAAGAGTCTCTCCGCTCAGTGGGAGCACACCCTGATCATCACCGCTGATGGCGTGGAAGCCACCACCGTCCGCCATGACGAGGACCTCGGGTTTCTGACAGACTGATCCGATCACCCTCCTGCCCTCTTCGGCCTGCCAGTGGCAGGCCCGTGGCGGACGCTGCCGCTCACTGCCTACTACGGTCACCGCCCATGCTGCTGCACCATTACCGGTTCACGCCGGACACCACCCTGATCGACATTGACGCCCTGAAAGCGCGTCTTGACCGGGATACCTCCCCCATCGGCGCCATTCGGGAGGTACTGGCCGAGATCCGCAGCCGCCTGGACGAGCGGTTCAAAAACGGGGCAGACATTCGTGATCTGGTGTTTGGCAGGGCCTGGTGCATCGATCAGCTGCTGGCGCTGTTATGGTCGCGTCTTGACTGGTGTGATGACGGCATCGCCCTGATCGCCGTGGGCGGCTACGGCCGCGGGGAGCTGCACCCGCACTCCGACATTGACCTGATGATCCTGCTGGAAGGCGATGACGACACGCCCTACCGGGCGTCGCTGACCGCCTTTATCACAATGCTCTGGGACATCGGCCTTGATATCGGCCATAGCGTGCGCTCTCTCACGGACTGCGAGCGCGAGGCACGCGATGACGTTACCGTCATTACCAATCTGCTGGAAACGCGGCGAGTGGCCGGTTTTGAACCGCTTCTGGCGCAGATGCGCCAGCGCCTGGACCAGCTGGACACCTGGAACAGTGAAGCCTTTTTCCAGGCCAAGCTTGCCGAACAAAAGGCGCGTCACCAGCGCTTCAACAACTCCGAGCATCATCTCGAGCCCAACATCAAAAGCTCACCTGGCGGTCTTCGCGACATTCAGACGGTGACCTGGATCGCCAAGCGTCATTTCGGCACCAACATCATCGAAGTGTTGATGCAGCGCGGCTTCATGACAGATGCCGACATGCGCATCGCCAGTCAGAGCCGGGCCTTTCTCTGGCAGGTGCGCTACGCCCTGCACATGATCAGCGAACGCGCCGAGGATCGGCTTTTGTTCGATCATCAGCGCACCATCGCCACCCTGTTCGGCTACCAGGACACGCCGGAGCGACTGGGGGTGGAAGAGTTCATGCGCCGTTACTATCGCGTGGTGACAGCGCTGGTCGAGCTCAACGACATGCTGATCCAGAACTTCGAGGAAAATACCCTTCAGCACGATCAGCAGCCGGAGGTCGTACCTCTTAATAACCGCTTTGAACTGGATGGACGGTATCTGCGTATTCGCAGCCCTCATGTGTTCAAGCGCCGCCCTTCTGCTCTGATCGAAATGTTCGTGCTGCTGGCCCAGCACCCTGATATTGAAGGCGTGCGTGCTGCCACCATTCGCGCCATTCGGGATCATCGCCATCTGATCGACAACGGTTTTCGAGCCGACCTGCGCAATCGCAGCTTGTTTCTGGAGCTGTTACGCGGTGGTGGCATGGTGGCCCGCGAGCTGGGTCGCATGGCGCGCTATGGGATTCTGGGCAAGTATCTGCCCCGCTTTGGCCACATCATCGGCCTGATGCAGCATGACCTTTTCCATATCTACACGGTGGATGCCCACACCCTTCGTGTGCTGGACGTCATCCAGCGCTTTCGTACCCGCGAAGGCCGCGAGGAGTATCCGCTGTGCGCCGCCCTGATCGCGCGCGTGCCCAAGCTTGAGCTTCTGTGGATCGCAGGGCTTTACCATGATATTGCCAAGGGCCGCGGCGGCGATCACTCCAGGCTGGGCGCCCGTGACGTTCAGGGGTTTTGCAATCGCCACGGAGTGCCGCGTCGCGATACGCATCTGGTCAGCTGGCTGATCGAGCATCACCTTTTGATGTCCACGACCGCGCAAAAGCGCGATATCAGCGACCCGGAAGTGATCCGTGAATTTGCCGCCATCGTTCACGATGAAGTGCACCTCGACTACCTCTACCTGCTGACCGTGGCCGACATCAACGCCACCAACCCCACGCTCTGGAACAGCTGGCGCGCAGCACTGCTCAGACAGCTGCACGGTGAAACGCGTCGCGTACTGCGTCGCGGGCTTGAAAACCCGATGGACCGTCAGGAGTGGATCGAGGAGACACGCGAAGAGGCCCGCGCCCTGACCCAGTGCATGGGCGGCGAATGTCAGGCCGTGGATGTGCTCTGGAAAACGCTGGGCGATGACTACTTCCTGCAGTACAGCGCCAGTGAGATTGTCTGGCATACCCAGGGCATTCTGCAGGCCGGTGTGGACGTCATGCCGCTGATTCTGATCAGCGCCCCGACCGAGGACATGACCGATGGGGGCACCAAGGTCTTTATCCACACCCGTTCGGTCAACAATCTGTTTGCCGCCACCGCCGCGGCCATCGATCAGCTGGACCTGTCCATCCACGACGCGCGCATTGCCACCTCGAGCAACGACTGGACGCTCAATACCTTTATCCTGCTCGACGACGACGGTCATGCCATTCGCGACCCGGCCCGGCTCAAGCAAATTCAGGCGCATCTGATCGAAGAGCTCGATGACCCGGACGACTACCCGCGCATCGTCAAGCGTCATACGTCGCGCCAGCTCAAGCATTTTCGGGTCCCCACCCGGGTACTCATCGAACAGGATGAGGCCAATCAGCGCACGGTACTGGAGCTGATCGCTGCTGACAGGCCCGGGCTTCTGGCCCATGTCGGGCAGATTTTCATGAGCTTTGATATTGCCCTGTCCGGCGCCAAGATCGCCACGCTTGGAGAACGGGTCGAGGACGTGTTCTTTATTACCGACACCAACGGCAATCCGCTGACCGACCCCGAGCTTCAGAAAGCACTGAGTGATCGCTTGTGCCACGTACTCGATGCCGAGGCCGGTATTGCAACGCCCGGATAGGCGCGAACCATCGACAGCAGCATTTTTCCCGATTTGAGCCGCGCCACGCCGGGCGCCTATAATCGCCGCCCAATGCGTCACAAGAGATTTCCCATGTTGAAGCTTTACGGCCTATCCAACTGTGACCGCTGCCGTCGCGCCCGCCACCGGCTCGAAGCCAGTGGTCAAAAGGTCGAGATGATCGACCTGCGTCGCCTGGCCGACCAGGGCGGACTGGAAGAGGCCCTTCAGCATTTTATGGCCCATGTCGACTGGTCCACGCTGCTTAACCGTCGTAGCACGACCTGGCGAGGGCTGGATGATGCCGAGCGTCTTGATCTGGATCAGACGCGCGCCGTGGCACTGATCAAGGCCCACCCCAGCCTGATCCAGCGTCCGGTACTTGATACCGGCACCCAGGTGCTGGTGGGCAAGGCCGTCGACGACTGGCCCGCCTGACCTCTTCCCTTTTAATTCAAGGAGTTTTTCATGCTGAGTTTTGCACTGGGTATCGGCACCCAGAACCGTCAGGGCGACTGGCTTGAAGTCTATTACCCGGCCCCGCTTCATACCCCGGAGCAGACGCTTGTTGACACCGTACGCAGCACGCTGGGTGCGCCCGAAGGCAACGTGGCGGTAAGCTTTCTGCCCGAGCACTGCGAAAGTCTGGCCGAGGCCTTGAGCCATGCCGGCAATGATGAGCAGGCCGATATCGCCCGTGCCATGGCGAATAGCCGCCGCCCGCTGGTCGCCGTCTTTCTTGAAGAAGACCGGGCGCCGGAAAGCGTGCCTGAGGTGTATCTCAAGCTGCATCTGCTGTCGCATCGTCTGGTGAAGCCCCACGGGCTCAAGCTTGATGGCATGTTCGGTCTTTTGAAGAACATCGCCTGGAGCAGCGAAGGCGCCATCGACATTGAGGAACTCGACGATCGTCGCCTGAAGGCACGCCTTGAAGGCCGCGCCCTGTCCGTCGACTGTGTCGACAAGTTCCCGAAAATGACCGACTACGTGGTGCCAAAGGGCGTGCGCATTGCCGACACCGCGCGCGTGCGTCTGGGCGCCTATCTGGGCGAAGGGACCACCGTCATGCATGAAGGCTTTTGCAACTTCAATGCCGGCACCGAAGGCCCGGGCATGGTGGAAGGCCGTATTGCGGCAGGCGTCATGCTGGGCAGTGGCTCTGATCTGGGCGGCGGCGCCTCGACCATGGGCACCCTGTCCGGCGGTGGCAACATCGTCATCGGTACCGGCGAAAACTGCCTGATCGGCGCCAACGCCGGCATCGGCATTCCGCTGGGTGATCGCTGCACCGTTGAAGCCGGCCTCTATATCACTGCCGGCGCCAAGGTGGCCCTTCTCGACGACCAGGGCGAACTGGTAGACACTGTCGCGGCACGCCATCTGGCCGGACAGAACGATCTGCTGTTTCTGCGCAACTCTCAGACAGGCCGCCTTGAGTGTCGTACCAACAAGAGCGCCATCGCGCTCAACGACGCACTGCACGCCCATAACTAAAGCGATGTCAGCGCTGTCCACACATCCGGGCGTCCACACGGGCGCCCGTTGAATGAAGAGAGTCATGCACAAGGTTTTCAACAACACTGCAGCGACCCGTCAGGCGCCGAGTGAGACACTGTCACTGGCGCTTGAGCTGCTTTCAAGAGCCTCGGTCACGCCGGAAGATGCCGGCTGTCAGACCCTGATCGGTGAGCGTCTGGCACAGCTGGGCTTTCATCTGGAGTGGATGGATCAGGGCGAGGTGCGCAATCTCTGGGCCGTGCGCGGTCAGACCGGACCCACGCTGGTGCTGGCCGGCCATACCGATGTCGTGCCCACCGGCCCGGAACATCTGTGGCAGACACCACCCTTTTCCCCCTGCATCGATGAGCACGGCTACCTTCGCGGACGCGGTGCGGCCGATATGAAGGGATCGCTGGCCGCGATGGTGACCGCCGTCGAGCGCTTTGTGACTGCTCACCCTGATCATCGCGGGCGGATTGCCTTTTTGCTGACCAGCGATGAAGAGGGCCCGGCCCGAGACGGCACCCGCGCCGTGGTTGAAATCCTGCGCGCCCGACACGAACCCATTGATTACTGCATCGTCGGCGAGCCCTCTTCCGAGGCACAGTTTGGCGACGTTATCAAAAATGGACGGCGTGGCTCGCTCAACGGCGTCCTGCGCATTCACGGTATTCAGGGTCACGTCGCCTATCCTCAGCTGGCGCGCAACCCCATCCATCAGGCCATGCCGGCGCTGAACGCCCTGGTGGCAGAACACTGGGACAGCGGCAATGCGTTTTTCCCGCCGACCAGCTTTCAGATTTCCAACATCCATGCCGGCACCGGTGCCAACAATGTCATTCCCGGCGAGCTGGAGGTGACCTTCAACCTGCGCTTTTCCACCGAAGTCACGGCGCAGGCGCTCAAGACACGCATCGAGGCATTACTCGATACATACGCGCTTGACTGGCATATTGACTGGCAGCTCTCCGGTGAGCCTTTCATGACGGTGCCGGGCGTACTGACCGAGGCCGTCAGCGCTGCTCTTTTTGACATTACCGGAGCGTCTCCCCGGCTTTCTACCGGCGGCGGTACCTCTGATGCCCGTTTTATTGCGACACTGGGGCCACAGACCATCGAGTTCGGCCCGCGCAACGCCACCATTCATCAGCGCGATGAACGCATCCTTGCCACGGACCTTGATCTGATGAGTCAGGCCCTTGAATCCACCCTTGACCGGCTGCTGCGATAATCCCATGGAGCACTATCCAGACATCGAGGTTTACCTTGCCTGCAATGATGCCGGGCGTATCTCGCAATGGCTTTCCACGGCGCTGGAGACCAGCGTGACGCTTGAGCGCGCCGGCAAACAGCAGTGGCGGGCGGCACCGATCTACAAGGGCCAGCGCCTGCCTGTCCTGCTCGTTGAACATGCCGCCGACCGACTGGCCAGCCTCTGGTTTGACAGCGAAATGACGCCCTGGCCCAGAGACGCTGACTGTGCCCGCGCCGCAAGCCAGGCGCTGGCGTGTGAAGTGCGCTGTTCACTGGGCGGATGGCAGCCCGGCGATGATCCTGACCGCTTTTTCCAGGTGCTCGCCGATGGCAGCGAAGGCGTGATCCACTGGCCGGATGCCGGCGCTCAGGATGGCAAGAAATAAGACATCATTGACGTGATCTGTCCTTGAGTTCATCAAAAACGCCCCGCGTTGCGGGGCGTTTTCGTGGTACACCATGTTTTTTTGGCACACCACGAGGATGTTTGAAAAGACGCTCTGTCAGGTGATGACCGTCACATCCTCGGCCTGCAGGCCACGCTCGTTCTGGATGGAGTAATAACGCACTCGTTGGCCCTCGGCGAGCGTACGATGCCCCTTGCCGCGAATGGCACGGAAATGAACGAAAACATCCTCGCCCCCGTCACGGGTGATAAAGCCGTAGCCCTTGTTGACATTGAACCATTTGACCACCCCGATCTCGCGATCATCCTTCTCGACTTCCACCACATTGGACAGTGTTGGCGTCAGCACATGCATGGCAAGTGTTGCGATCTCAAGCGTCACAAACGACGCCACGGCAGACAGCGCCCAGATGACGACAAGACCGGGATCAACGGCCATGTTGTCGATAACGACAGGGCTTGCAAGATAGACAAGAAAACCTGCGATAACCGGCGTTAAAAGCGCCAGCAGCAGGCTGATAACGGTACAGCGCCAGATGGTTTTTGAACTCATGACGATACTCTGCTTCAAACGTTTATCGGATTGTTTACTCGGACTGTCCCCATCCCGCGTATCCCCATGATGCCCCTTGCTCACGGGATGTGAACCCAGCCACCGGCCCTTCGGCCGGATGTTTAACGTACGGAGATCAACCACATGAACACACCTCCGCAACACGCTGATTCTAACATGCACATTGACACTACGCTTAAGCAGGTGATAGAGCGTGCTAACGATATGGAGAGCCGCCTGGCCTGGCAGGAGGACTGGCTGGAGCGCCTGGATGACGCGCTGATCAAGCAAAATGCCACCATTGAAAGACTGGAGCGTCTTTGTAATCTCATGGCCCAGCGCCTGGGAGAGCAGCGTGACAGCCTTGAATCCCTGCAGTCCGACAGCGCTCAGGAGCGACCGCCGCACTATTGATCGGATCCCGAGTGACCATCCGGATGCCATGGGTCAAGCAGGGCGCGACGGTGAAAAGCGATCACGGTATTGGTGACAGGAACCGGCGACAAAAAAAGAGGGAAGGCCCTGAGCCTTCCCTCTTTTTGCATCAAAATCGCCCGCGATCAAAAACGATCTTGTTTACCAGGCCGAATGCGGCACGCTCGGATCCAGACCATCCAGATAGCGCTCGGCATCCAGCGCTGCCATGCAGCCACTGCCGGCCGAGGTGATCGCCTGACGATAGATCTGGTCGGCCACATCACCGGCGGCAAAAACACCCGGAATGCTGGTGGCCGTGGCGTTGCCTTCAAGGCCTGACTTGACGGTGATGTAGCCATCCTTCATGTCCAGCTGCCCAGTAAACAGGTCCGTGTTGGGGCGATGACCGATGGCCACGAACAGCCCCGGCGCCTCAAGTTCGCGCGTACTGCCATCCGTCATGGATTTGAGCCTGACTCCCGTAACTCCGGAACCATCGCCGAGCACCTCATCGACCATGGTGTTCCATTCGATCGCCATATTGCCGTTGTCGACCTTGTCGAACAGCTTCTGCTGCAGAATTTTCTCGGCGCGCAGACTGTCGCGACGATGCACCAGCGTCACTTTCGAAGCGATATTGGAGAGATACAGCGCTTCCTCAACCGCCGTGTTGCCACCGCCCACCACCACAACGTCCTTGTTGCGATAGAAAAAGCCATCGCAGGTGGCGCAGGCAGACACGCCCTGCCCCTTGAAGCGCTCTTCGGATTCAAGACCGAGATACAGCGCGGTGGCACCCGTGGCCACAATCAGGGCGTCACAGGTGTAGCTGCCCTGGTCCCCCTTCAGCCGGAAGGGACGCTCGGTCAACGTCACCTCATTGACATGGTCGATGCGAATGTCGGTATCAAAACGCTCGGCATGGCGACGCATGCGCTCCATGAGCTCGGGACCCTGTACACCGCTATCATCACCCGGCCAATTGTCGACATCCGTGGTCGTGGTCAACTGACCGCCCATTTCCATGCCGGTCAGCAGCATCGGAGACAGATTGGCGCGAGCCGCATAGACCGCAGCGGAATAGCCGGCCGGGCCCGAGCCCAGAATAATCAGCGGATGATGGCTGGCATCACTCATGACATAACCTCAACAGAAATCGACAGAAATTGGATGGCGCCCAGTGTAACACTGCACACGACCTGCTTCAGTGTCCGGGCAGACATGATGGACATGTCTTATTGTGAGGGGGCGTGCAGCCTGCAGCCAATCGGCGATGGCAATGACACTCATTGGCTGCAGCCGGATCAGGCATCGTCGTCACGGCCTAGCGTGACCGACTCCAGGCTGTCATCGAAAAGGGAGATCGTCACCGTGACGACAATCGGCGCGCAGCACCACTGGCAGTCAACCCAGGTGATATGGGAGCCCTGACTGGTGTCGATATCGATATCATTCATGGCGTCGCAGTAGGGGCAATGCGCCTGCCAGGATATTAGCCTTTGGTCGTGCATAGGGGGCTTTCGCCTTGAAATACTTGAACGAAACGGGCGGTAAACTGTTATGCTAGCGCCACGAAGTTTGTCGACAATGTAGGCAGACCGACACAAGGTCATATTGCAGGTATGCTTACTATACTCATCAGGAAACAACAGCTCACGCTGAAAAATGTTCCCTGATGCGGCGTACCGGCCATGCGTTATCGCCTCTCCTGACGGAGGTTATCAAGCCGCATGGTGCGGGTCCGGAATCCGATGATGAGGAGGCCTCATGAGCCCTGATAACACCAAAGGCACGCTTAGCGAGCTGAAGGTCGGTAACACCACCTACCACTACTATAGTCTCAAAAAGGCAGCCGAGCAGTACGGCGATTTTACGCGCCTGCCCTTTACCCTCAAGGTGCTGCTTGAAAACCAGCTGCGCTTTCAGGACGGCGTTACCGCCACTGAAGACGATATTCAGGCCCTGGTCGACTGGCAGAAGGAAGCCCGCTCCACGCGCGAGATCGGCTATCGTCCGGCCCGCGTACTGATGCAGGACTTCACCGGTGTTCCCGGCGTGGTCGATCTTGCCGCCATGCGCGATGCGGTCGCCAAACTGGGCGAAAAGCCTTCTCGCATCAATCCGCTGTCGCCGGTGGATCTGGTCATTGACCACTCGGTCATGGTCGACGATTACGGCAACCCGGAAGCGTTTGAAGACAACGTCAAGATCGAGATGCAGCGTAATCACGAACGCTACGAGTTTCTGCGCTGGGGTCAGCAGGCCTTTGACAACTTCAGTGTGGTTCCGCCCGGCACCGGCATCTGCCACCAGGTCAACCTTGAGTACCTGGGCAAGTCGGTCTGGACGAAGGAAGAAGACGGCAAGACTTTCGCCTTCCCCGACACGCTGGTCGGCACCGATTCCCACACTACCATGATCAACGGTCTGGGCGTGCTGGGCTGGGGCGTTGGCGGTATTGAGGCCGAAGCCGCCATGCTGGGTCAGCCGGTGTCCATGCTGATTCCCGAAGTCATTGGCTTCAAGCTGGAAGGCAAGCTCAGGGAAGGCATCACGGCGACCGATCTGGTACTGACCGTCACCCAGATGCTGCGCAAGAAGGGCGTGGTTGGCAAGTTTGTCGAATTCTATGGTGATGGCCTCAAGGATCTGCCGCTGGCCGATCGTGCCACTATTGCCAACATGGCGCCGGAATACGGGGCGACCTGTGGTTTCTTCCCGATCGATGACGAAACCCTGACCTACATGAAGCTCACCGGGCGTAGCCAGGAGCAGATTGAGCTGGTCAAGGCCTATGCCCAGGAACAGGGCATGTGGCGCGAGGCAGGCCACGAGCCGATCTTTACCGACACCCTGTCGCTGGATATGGATAGCGTCGAGGCCAGCCTGGCCGGTCCGAAGCGTCCGCAGGATCGCGTTGCCCTGACCGACATGAGCGCTACTTTCGAAAAGCTGCTGTCCGATCAGTCAAAGGATGCGCCGGAGAAAGAAGAAGGCCGCTGGCAAAGCGAAGGTGGCAACACCGCGCCCTTTGTCGACAATAGCTTCAACGAAGAGCCCAATATCGAGCACCGCGGGCATAACTTCCGCCTGCAGGATGGTGCGGTCGTCATCGCCGCCATCACGTCGTGCACCAACACCTCCAACCCGAGCGTGCTGATGGCGGCAGGCCTGGTGGCCAAAAAGGCCGTCGAGAAGGGACTGACCAGCAAGCCTTGGGTCAAGACCTCACTGGCCCCCGGCTCCAAGGTCGTCACCGACTACCTGGCCGCAGCCGGCTTCCAGGAGCCTCTCAACGCGCTGGGCTTCAACCTGGTCGGCTACGGCTGCACGACCTGTATCGGCAACTCCGGCCCGCTGCCCGAGCAGATCGATCAGGCCATCCAGAATGACAATCTGACGGTTGCCTCGGTGCTCTCCGGTAACCGTAACTTTGAAGGCCGCATTCATCCGCTGATCAAGACCAACTGGCTGGCGTCACCGCCCCTGGTTGTGGCTTACGCGCTGGCCGGCAACGTGCGTCTGGACATCTCCAAGGAGTCACTGGGCAACGACCGCGATGGCAATCCGGTCTATCTCAAGGATATCTGGCCGTCCCAGAAAGAAATCGCCGAGGCCGTCGAGCGTGTTCGCAGCGATATGTATCGCAAGGAATATGCTGAGGTCTTTGACGGTGATGCGGCGTGGCAGTCCATCGACATCACCCCGGGTGAAGTCTACGAATGGTCGAAGGATTCCACTTACATCCAGCATCCGCCGTTTTTTGAAGGCATGGGCCGTGAGCCGGAACCGATCCAGGACGTCAAGAACGCCAGCGTCCTGGCCAAGCTGGGTGACTCGGTCACGACCGACCATATCTCTCCGGCCGGTTCCATCAAGCCCGATAGCCCGGCAGGTCGCTACCTTCAGGAGCACGGCGTCGAGGTCAAGGACTTCAACTCCTACGGTTCCCGTCGCGGCAACCACGAAGTCATGATGCGCGGCACCTTTGCCAACGTGCGTATCCGCAACGAGATGCTCGACGGCGTTGAGGGTGGTTTCACCCGCTACGTGCCCAACGGCGAACAGATGGCCATCTATGATGCCGCCATGAAGTACGCCGAAGAAGGCACCCCGCTGGTCGTGATTGCCGGCAAGGAATACGGCACCGGCTCGTCGCGTGACTGGGCCGCCAAGGGCACTCGCCTGCTGGGCGTCCGCGCCGTCATCGCCGAATCCTACGAGCGTATTCACCGTTCCAACCTGATCGGCATGGGCGTTTTGCCGCTGCAGTTCCCGGAAGGTGAAGATCGCAACTCGCTGGGCATGACCGGTGATGAAACCATCAGCATTTCCGGTCTTGGCGATCTGAACCCGGGTGCCAGCGTGAAGGTCTCCATCACCTTCGCCGATGGCAATACCAAGGAACTCGACGCGCTTTGCCGGATCGACACCATCAACGAGCTGGAGTACTACCGTCACGGCGGTATCCTCCACTACGTGCTGCGCAGCATGCTGCCGAAATAAGCAGCGCCTGCCATACAAAAGGCCCCATCCATGGATGGGGCCTTTTTTTGATTATCAAACGGACAGGCTGCCGGTCAGTGACGACCGATCAGAACGCCCCGGACATCTGCCGACGTGCCCAGAGCCAAAGCTCCACAATGGCCAGCAGCATCAGAGCATAGCCCAGCGTCTCGACGCCCTCTTCCACCGTGGACTTGATCTCGTAGATGTACTGCGCCTTCAAGACGGCCTCCCAGAAAATGCCTCGCCCCATCAGGCGTGAAAAAACATAGACCGTGACAAAGCCGCTCAGGAAAAGACCAAAGGACATCTGCTGCATGTAGCGGTAACACTCATCGAGTACACGCAGGCGATAACGCACCAGAAACACGAGGGCCGGCACCAGCACCAGCGCTACCAGCCACTGCCAGAGATCATCGAACACACGGTCCAGCATGAAATCCTGCTCACGGATCAGTGAGGCCAGCAAAAAGGCAAACATCAGCACAACCCCGTGGCGATACACGCCCATCGCGCGAACCTTCCACAGAAGGATCAGACTGGCCAGCAGCATGAAGGTCTGGGAAATTTCAGCGAAGGAAGCTTCGGTGAACTGATGCTCAAGGTCTCTGGGCAGCGCATCCCAGTACATGCACTGGCAGATCAAGGCAATAAAAAAGAGATAGGCAACGTAGCGATAGATGCTGTTGAGCGTCTGACGTCGCTCGGCGGGGGTCAAGGAGTTTGAAACTGACATGTTACTTCCGTAAATCATAAGCGTGTTAACGAATTATTATACCTTTTATTTTTAAAAAAAATTATCAATTTGCGCCAATATGTCATGGCCCAACGGCTTATCGAAAGGACAGGGTCGGAGATGCCATCAGGCATCTCCGATTTGTCCGTTGAAAGAATCAGGGTGTCTCAGCAGCCGCTGACCGCCGGACGCGCTGGCTGATCAAAAAAGAAGGGACGCAGTTTTACCCCCACCATATTGCCGGCGAAGGCGAACACCATCCATACCCAGCCATGCAGGCTGCCCGAGGCGATGCCGCTGAAATAAGCGCCAATGTTGCAGCCAAAGGCAATGCGCGCACCGTAACCCAGCAGCACCCCACCGATGACGCAGGCGGCCAGCGAGCGCGCCGGAATCCTTAAGCTGGGTCGAAATCTCCCTGCCAGCGCCGCGGCCAGCATCGCACCCAGCACAATGCCGATGTTCATGACGCTATTGATGTCATGCCAGATACTCTGGCTCAGCGCACTGGCATTGCCAGGCTGCTGCCAGTAGGCCCACTGGCCCGGATCACCGCCCATCACCTGCAGGCCCTTGGCGCCCCACAGCGCAAAAGCCGAGGTAATCCCCCAGGGCTTGCCGGACAGCGCAAGCGTTGCAAAATTAAGCAGCGCCAGCGCCACGGCACCAAAAAGCAATGGCCAGGGGCCACGCAGCCAGCGGGCTGTGCCACGACGCTCGGCCGGTACAGCTGCCGCCTCAAGCTTTCCATGCCGTCGACGCTCCAGCACCACCGTCAACGCCGCGATGGCAGCAAAGAGCGCCAGACTTGTCGCAATACCGGGCCCAATACCCAGCTCGACCAGCGATGTCGGCTGAAATGCCGGAAGCGACGACCACCAGTCAAAATTGATGGTGGCCAGCACCGAGCCGACAATAAAAAAGAGCAGCGTCACGACCATGCGGGCATTACCACCGCCCGCCGTAAACAGCGTCCCCGAAGCGCAGCCGCCACCGAGCTGCATGCCGATGCCAAACATGAAGGCGCCCACCATCACCGACACGCCGATGGGAGAGACAAAGCCGCGCACCGGATGGTCAAACAGCGTGCCGGCCGACAGCGCCGGAAAGAAAAGCACCACCGCAACCGCCAGCAGTACCATCTGCGCCCGTAGCCCACGCCCGCGGCGCTCAAGAATAAACACGCGCCACGCAGAGGTGAATCCAAAGGCGGCATGATAGAGCACCAGCCCCAGCGCGCCGCCTACCAGCATCAGCGCGCCCTGCGTCACGCTGATGGCACTGCCCACCATCAGAATCGCGACCAGCAAAAGCCCTGCAGATCCCCAGACAATCGGAGATTGATGCAGCGGCCTCGGCTGCTCTGTTGCCGTTACCTGCGCCATGACATTGCTCCAGACATACCTTTACTCCAGAAATAAAAAAGCCGTTATCCATATTCTATCGGCATAAACACAGTGGCTGAAATAAACGCTGGCTAACGGATTCATCAGGCCCTGGAAACACACGTGCGTTATGCTGTCGAACTCAAGATGACGCCGTAGATTGATACGGCCACCGGCTATCGGTACAAGGAGTTCATGATGCGCTGGATCAATGTAGCGCTGGCCGCCGTGCCGGCCAGCCAGACCCCCTCGGCAGGCGCCGGCCCGGCAAATGATGTGGCGCTTATCGAGCGTCAGCGCCTGTTTGGCAATCCCAGCCGCGTGCAGGGACGCCTGAGCCCGGACGGACAGTGGCTGTCCTGGATTGCCCCTCACAATGACGTGTTAAATTTGTTTGTGGCGCCCACTGATCATCCCGACCAGGCCCGGGCCCTGACGCACGAAGACACCCGCCCGATTCGAAGCTATTTCTGGTCACCGGACAGCCGGCAGCTCTTGTACGTCAACGACCAGGGCGGCGATGAAAACTTCCGCCTGTATGGCGTAAGCGTGGCCAGTGGCAAGCAGCGCATTCTCACGCCGCAGGAAGGTGTGCGCGTGCAGGTACTGGGCGTGAGCCGCCATATCAGGGACTACATCATGGTCGGCATCAACGACCGTGACCCGCGCTGGCACGATGTCTACCGGCTTGATCTGGACAGCGGCGAGCTGTCGCTGGTGTTACAAAACGACGGCTATGGCAGCTTTTTGCTGGATGAAAATCTGAACATTCGGCTGGCCGAGAAGCCCCGCGCCGATGGCGGCGAGGATTTCTTTCGCGTCAACGACCTGACCGTCGAGCGCGAACCGTTCACCTCCATCAGCTTTGAAGACAGCGCCAACACCGGCCCGGCCGGCTTTACCCGCGATGGCCGCACCATGTACTGGATCGACAGTCGCGGACGCGATACGGCGGCCCTGACAGCTCAGGACTGGGAAAGCGGCGAGTCCCGCGTGATCGCCCAGTCACCAAAGGCCGATATCACCGGCGTGATGGCCGACCGGGACAACCACGACATTCAGGCCTGGGCGGTGGATTATCTGCGCACCGAATGGACGGCCATTGATCCGGCTATCGGTGAAGCACTGGACTTTCTTGACGAGCGCCTCAAGGGCGACGTCAACGTCACCTCGCGCACCGATGATGACCGCCGCTGGATCGTGGTCAATGATCCGGTGACTGCCCCGGCCGAGACCTGGCTTTTTGATCGCGACGCCGGCACGCTGACCTCTCTGTTTGTCAGTCGTCCCGAGCTTGAAGGCGCACCGCTTGCCGGCATGACGCCGCTGGCGCTCACCTCACGCGATGGTCTGACGCTGGTCTCCTACCTGACCCTGCCTGCCGGCAGTGACGCCGATGGTTTCAAAACGCCGGACGCCCCGCTACCGATGGTACTGCTGGTCCATGGCGGACCCTGGGCGCGTGACAGCTACGGCAGCAACAGCTACCACCAGTGGCTGGCCAATCGCGGCTACGCGGTCCTGTCGGTCAACTATCGCGGTTCGACCGGGCTTGGCAAGTCCTTCACCTCTGCCGGTGACGGCGAGTGGGGCACCACCATGCATGATGACCTGATCGATGCCGTGAACTGGGCGGTGGATCGGGGTATTGCCGATCGGGACAGGGTCGCGATCATGGGCGGCTCCTACGGCGGCTATGCCACGCTTGCCGGACTGACCATGACGCCCGAGGTTTTCGCCTGCGGCGTGGATATTGTCGGACCGTCAAATCTGACCACCCTGCTGGACAGCATTCCGCCCTACTGGGAAGCCGGGCGCCAGCAGATGTATCGTCGCATGGCCGACCCCAACACCGAGGAAGGTCGTGAGTGGCTGAAAGCGCGCTCGCCGCTGACGCACGCTGACCGTATCCAGCGACCGCTGCTGATCGGACAGGGGGCCAACGACCCGCGCGTCAAGCAGGCTGAAAGTGACCAGATCGTTGAAGCCATGCGCGAAAAATCGATTCCCGTCACCTATGTGCTCTTCCCCGATGAAGGCCATGGCTTTGCCCGTCCGGCCAATAACATTGCCTTCAATGCCATCACCGAGGCGTTTTTGGCTGAATCGCTGGGCGGCCGGTTCGAGCCGATCAATGATGCATTGACACCTTCCACCGTGACCGTGCCGCATGGCGCCGAGTACACGCCCGGACTTGAAGCCGCACTCAGCACGAAGGACTGATTCACCTCACGTTTGGAATAAATAGGTCTGGAATAAAAAAGGGCCGCCTTCATGAGAAGGCGGCCCTTTTCCTGTCTCTGCCAATGGATCATCATCGGCAGTCAGCGCATCAGCGGCGACAGGGCTGGATCAAACGAATCGACCCAGAC
This sequence comes from Kushneria sp. Sum13, assembly GCF_052692355.1. Taxonomy (NCBI): domain Bacteria; kingdom Pseudomonadati; phylum Pseudomonadota; class Gammaproteobacteria; order Oceanospirillales; family Halomonadaceae; genus Kushneria; species Kushneria sp. Sum13. The sequence goes on along the minus strand of NZ_CP199847.1, from coordinate 643,287 downwards.
CTACCGCCGGACGCAGACGCTCCAGCAGCGTATTGGCCTCACTGCGGGCACGCTCGGCACCCTTTTGCAGCACCGACTCGATATGGCCCGGGTCCTGCATGAGACGCTCATACTCACCGCGTGGCGCCTCAAGTTGCGCATTGAGGTGCTCAAATACGGCATTTTTGGCATCGCCCCAGCCGATCCCCTCGGCGTAGCGCGTGCGCATGGCCTGCTCTTCGCTTTCGCTGGCAAAGGCCGAGTAGATCTGAAAGAGCGTGCAGGTCTCGGGATCCTTCGGCTCACCCGGCTCCAGCGAATTGGTCTTGATCTTGCGGATCAGCTTCAAGAGCTTTTTCTCGGAGGAAAACAGCGGGATGGTGTTGTCATAGCTTTTGGACATCTTGCGCCCGTCCAGCCCGTTAAGCGTCTGCACGCGCTCATCCACCACCGCTTCGGGCAGCGTGAAGTAGTTGCCCTTGTAGACATGGTTGAAACGCCCGGCCATGTCGCGCGCCATCTCGATGTGCTGAACCTGATCGCGCCCGACCGGCACGCGATTGGCGTTGAACAGTAAAATATCGGCCGCCATCAGCACCGGATAGCTGAAAAGCCCCATGGTGATGCCACGATCCGGGTCGGGACTGCCGTTGTCTTCATTGTCCGTCACGGCCGCCTTGTAGGCATGCGCACGATTCATCAGCCCCTTGGCACAGACGCAGGAGAGCATCCAGGCAAGCTCGGTGGTCTCACGGATGTCCGACTGGCGATAAAAGATCGCGTTGTCGGTATCCAGCCCCAGCGCCAGCCAGGTGGCTGCGATCTCCAGGCGCGACTGCTGCACCCGCTTGGGATCACTGGCCTTGATCAGCGCGTGCAGATCGGCCAGAAAATAGTAGGACTGAACGCTCTCGTCCTGACTTGCGGCAATGGCGGGGCGAATGGCACCGACGTAATTGCCCAGATGGGGGGTACCGGTTGTGGTAATGCCGGTCAGTACTCGTGTGCTGGTCATGAACGCAACGTCTGCTCGGTGATGGAAAACGGCGCGGATGAAGTCATCGCGTGAAAGTCCCCATAGTGTAACGCGCACGGAACGACCGGGCGACAGTCGCGCCCTCAGGGGCTACGGATCCGGTCGCTCAAGCCCGCACTGCCAGCAGGTGTCAAAGTGGTCGTCATGCCACTCGCCACAGTGCTGGCAGCGCCAGCCCCGCAACAGCCGCGCCCCGGGAGAGGCCGTTGCTTCAGCGCTCTGACGCCACTGATCGATCACGACCCGAGCGCGCGCCTCATCTTCCGGCATGACCCAGAGCTCGGGTTCGCAGTCGATGGGGGCCAGATCGCCCATACCGCCGGCCAGTATCCAGTTGCGCAGATCGCACGGGATACCGGCCCCCTCAAGCAGGTTGCGCACATGCCCCACCAGCAGGCTGTTGGGATGCGAAAAGACGCGAACCCGGCGCGGCATCATGGCCTCAGTCGCGGAAGATACGCACGCCCATCGCCTTGAGATAGGCCGTTTCCGGAATGGACGGATGGATGGGATGATCACCGCCCTGATGCCCCTGATAGATCAGCTGGGCATGACGGTCCTGATGACGAGCCGAACCGCGCACGACGTCAATGAGCCGGTCGCTGGCCAGATGCATCGAGCAGGAGGCTGACATTAACAGTCCATCGCGGCCCAGCAGACGGATCGCTTCCCGATTGAGTCGTCCGTAGGCCCGCTCGCCGACATTGATGTCCTTGCGCTTGCGAATGAACGCCGGCGGATCGAGCACGATCACATCAAACTGCTCATCGGCCGCCTTGAGCTGGGCGAGCACTTCAAAGGCATCGCCCTGTAGCGTGGAGACGCGATCTTCTACTCCGTTAAGCGCGGCATTGCTCGTGACGCGCTCCAGCGCCGGGGCTGATGCATCCACGCAGACCACTTCCGAGGCGCCAGCAACCGCGGCCTGTACGCCCCAACCGCCGATATAGCTGAACACATCCAGTACTCGCTTGCCGGCCACCTGGGCGTTGAGCCAGGCACGGTTATCGCGATGGTCAAAGAACCAGCCGGTCTTCTGGCCACCCACGACGTCGGCTTCAAAACGCACGCCGTTTTCTTCCAGCGCCACGGGACCATCCAGCGCCCCCTGAACGATCTCGACATCCGCATCGAGCTGCTCCAGACGACGTCCGGCGGTGTCACCGCGCAGCACGATCACTCGTGGTGATAGCACCTTGTTGAGCGCATCAATGATCTCGTCACGCACCTTCTCCATGCCGAGCGTATTGAGCTGAACCACCACCACATCATCAAAGCGGTCGACCACCAGCCCGGGCAAAAGATCACCCTCACCGTGCACCAGACGATAGAAGGGGCGCGAGTAGAGACGCTCACGCAGGGACAGCGCCTGCTTGAAGCGGTGCACCAGCAGGGAGCGGCTGAGCATCACTTCGGTATCGCGCGAGACGATGCGGGCGCACAGCAGTGCATTGGGATTGACATAGGCCACGGCCATGGCGCGCCCGTTGGCCGCCTCGACGATGACCTGAGCGCCGGGCTCAAAGCTCTTGAGCGGCGTTTCAGCGATGTCGATCTCGTTGGAGTAGAGCCATAGATGGCCCGCCTTGAGACGACGATCGGCGTTTTTCTTGAGACGAAGACGTTGGGTCACGACAGCTTCCGGAATTGATAATAAAAGGGGCACAAGCGTATTACCCGCCATTCTATCAGCTGGGCATCGCCACGGCAGTGTGTCGTATGGCCCTGATGGCGACTAACACTGGCAGTGCGGGCAGAATACGCTGGCGCGCTGACCGATGGTCATCGAGCGAAGCTCGTGACCGCACACGCGGCACGGCTCGCCACCACGACCGTAGACGTTCAGGCGCTGTACGAAATAGCCAGGTTCCCCGCGCCCGCTGACAAAGTCACGCAGCGTGGTGCCGCCCTGCTCGATCGATGCGGCCAACACCTGCCTGATGGCCTCCGCCAGGCGCTGATAGCGCTCGCGTGACACCTTGCCCGCCTCGACCCGCGGGTCGATACCCGCCATGAACAGCGCCTCGGCAGCGTAAATATTGCCCACACCGACGACCACGGCGCTGTCCATGATGAAGTTCTTGACCGCCACTCGCTTGCCACGCGAGCGCTGATAAAGAAGCCCGCCATGGAAGTCATCACCCAGCGGCTCGGGCCCGAGGGCAACCAGTCGTCGATCGCTCATGGGGTCGCCTTCAATGAAATCCACCAGCCCGAAGCGACGCGGGTCGTGATAGCGCAGCACCAGGCCTGAGCTCATGACCAGATCGATATGATCATGCTTGCGCGGCTCGGTACCGATCTCGACCAGACGCAGACTGCCGGACATGCCCAGATGCCAGAGCAGATGGCCCCCGGCCACCGGCAGCAGCAGATACTTGGCGCGCCGGGTGACGTCACCGATGCGCTCACCGGTCAGACGCTCGGCCAGCCCTTCCGGGACAGGAATACGCAGACGGTGATGGCGAACGATGACTTCATTGATCTCGAAACCCGCTACCCACGGCGCAATACCGCGACGGGTCGTTTCGACTTCAGGCAGCTCGGGCATGAGGTTCTAATGTGACAGCGTTGAAGAAAGTGCGGCGACGCAGCGGATGAGGGCCGGCCGGCCGAGCATCAGATACAAAAAGACCAGATACAAAAAGACCCGGCCATGACCGGGTCCTTTCAGGCCACCCTGACGGGCGGCACGCAAAGCGCCATCAATTACTTGATTTTGGCTTCACGATACATGACATGCTTGCGTACGACCGGGTCGTACTTTTTGAATTCCAGCTTGTCAGGAGTGTTGCGCTTGTTCTTGTCGGTCGTATAGAAATGACCGGTACCCGCGCTTGAAACCAGCTTGATCTTGTCACGCATGTTATTGCTCTCCGCATTCAAGCGCGCCAGGCGCTTGAGGTGTAATCACGAACCGTCGTCTCAGACGCTCAGACCATTGGCACGCAGATCCTTGAGGACCACTTCGATGCCTTTCTTGTCGATGATACGCATGCCCTTGGAGGACAGACGCAGCCTGACAAAGCGCTTTTCGGACTCGACCCAGAAACGATGCGTATGCAGGTTGGGGACGAAACGACGACGCGTCTTGCGCTGAGAGTGGGAAACGTTGTTACCAGTCACCGGACGCTTGCCGGTAACCTGACAGACTTGTGACATGGAAGCCTCCAGCCGTGAGCCCGAACGGGCCGCACATGAGTGTCTATTAAGTATTCGGGCAAACCGGTGAGAAGTGGCGGGCGATACGCCTCCCTGCCCCCTGTTCATAACCCGCAGAAAGTCAAAGGGCGTACTTTATACCAGAGCGCCCCCTGCTCGGCAAGTACGCCTTGATATAATTGCCTGTGCACCGCCATTAGCTCTGGAGCCAGCCTCGTTCGGCAAAGGAGGTGACCTCACCGTCACCGACCACAAAATGGTCCAGCACCCGAATATCAAAAAGCCCCAGCGCATCGACCAGCCGGGTCGTGATACGACGATCGGCATCGCTGGGCTCGGCCACGCCGGAGGGGTGATTGTGGGCAAAAATCACCGCCCCGGCATTGAGTGCCAGCGCCCGCCGGGCTACCTCACGCGGATAGACGGCAGCGGCGTCCAGCGTGCCGGTAAACAGTTTTTCAAAACGCAGCACCCGGTGCTGACTGTCCAGAAAAAGCGCTGCAAACACTTCATGGCCAAGGTCACGCAAATGCGCACTCAAAAAGCGACGCACCATATGCGGTGAATTGAGCGCATCACCGCGCATCAAAAGCGTTTCCAGATGCCGACGCGACAACTCAAGCGCCGCCTGCAGCTGCACGTACTTGGCATCTCCCAGCCCATGCGCCTGGCAAAACGTTTCACGACTGGCATCCAGCAGCGGCCGCAGCCCATCGAATTCACTTAAAAGATCGCGCGCCAGATCCACTGCCGAGCGGCCCTTGACGCCCACCCGCAAAAAGATGGCCAGCAGCTCGGCATCCGAGAGCGCCTGCGCGCCCAGATTGATCAACTTTTCCCGCGGCCGTTCCCCTTCCGGCCAGTGACTGATACCCACACCACTCTCCAACAGCATTGCCTGATAAAGGGTTAACGGCGCTTTCCCATCGAACTAAAGCCAAACGAGTGAGCTTTCAAAAGGTCATAACCTGTGCATGCCTTGCGAAACAGCCACTACGCTTTCCATGACATGCAGCTCACCACAGGAGAATCATGATGCGTCTTTATACCCTGCCCAAAACCGGTGCCATCAGCGATTTGACGCTCACCGAGCGTGACACGCCCCGCCCGGCGCGTGGTCAGGTGCTGGTGCGCATGCGCGCGGCGTCACTGAACTATCGCGACCTGATGGTTGTTACAGGCAAGTATGGTCGCGGTGGCGTGGCCCCGAATCGCGTGCCGCTGTCTGATGGCGCCGGTGACGTCGTCGAGATTGGTGAAGACGTCACCCGCGTGGCGGTTGGTGATCGTGTCGCCGGCATCTTCATGCAGAACTGGCTGGGCGGCGAGATCAATGACAGCCACCCCGGCTCGGCACTGGGTGGCGCCGTGGATGGCGTCCTCAGTGACTATGTCCTGTTCGATCAGCAGGGGGTGGTCACCCTGCCCGAGCACCTCTCTTTTGAAGAAGGTGCCACCCTGCCCTGCGCCGCCGTCACGGCCTGGAATGCCCTGTATTCCGGCAAGTCACCCCTGAAAACCGGCGACAGCGTGCTGTTGCTGGGTACCGGCGGCGTCTCCATGTTTGGCCTTCAGTTCGCCCGCGCCGCCGGCGCCCGGGCCATTCAGACCTCTTCCAGCGACGACAAGCTTGCCCGCGTGCGCGAACTCGGCGCTGACGCCACCATTAACTATCGCCAGACGCCTGAATGGCAGCAGGAAGTGCAGCGACTGACCGATGGCCGCGGTGTGGATCACGTGGTGGAAGTTGGCGGTGCCGGCACCCTGCCCCGCTCGATCGAATCTGCCCGCCTGGGTGGGCAGGTCAACCTGATTGGCGTGCTGACCGGTGGCGAGATCAATCCAACCGATATCATGCGCAAAAGCGTGTTGATGCGGGGCATCTTCGTGGGCTCACGCGAGATGTTCGAGCAGATGAACCGCGCCATCACCCAGCACCGGATCAAGCCGGTCATTGATCGCACCTTTGCCTTTGACGATACCCGTGCCGCCTTCGAGCATCTGGAAAGCCAGCAGCATCTGGGCAAGGTCGTCATTACCCTTGACTGAAACTGCATCAACACTGCCGGGCGCCCGTACCCGGCAGTATCGAAGGCCCCTCCTGGCATATTGGCGGATACCCAAACGACTCGACATCCCCTAGCGTAGCGCTGATCCATGTTAGCGCTAACAACTCAAAGGGGATATCAATGAGCACACATCAGGATTGCGGTAGCGGCCTGCGTCGTCAGTTTCTCAAACAGTCGCTGGCCTGCAGTGCCGCCGCTGTCGCCGGCGTCTCGCTGACACAGCCGGTCGCGGCGCAGCCGCTCAATCAACGCTATCCCGACCCGGCCGTCAAAATTCTCGACGAGCGTTTTCTGGACCTGCGTCTTTTCAATGCCAGCGTTGAAAAGCTGGCAGATGGCCTGCGCTGGGCCGAAGGTCCGGTCTGGTCCGGCGATGGTCGTTACCTGCTGGTCAGCGACATCCCCAATAACCGCATCGTGCGCTGGGACGAGATCAGCCAGTCGCTGGGCGTCTATCGGGAGAACTCAAACTTCTCCAATGGCATGACGCGCGACCGGCAGGGCCGCCTGATCGTCTGCGAAGGCTCCACTACACACGATATCGGTCGTCGCATTACCCGCACCGAACCTACAGGTGAGATCACGGTGCTGGCCGACAATTTCGAGGGCAAACGTTTCAACTCGCCCAACGACATTGTGGTCAAGCGCGATGGCTCGATCTGGTTTACCGACCCGCCGTTCCAGGCCGGTGGTTATTACGAAGGCCATAAAATCGAGACCGAACTGCCACACGGCGTTTATCGCATTAACGGTGACACCCTCAACGTGACCCGCGTTATCGACAATATCGCCGGTCCCAACGGCCTGTGCTTCTCCCCTGACGAAAAATTGCTCTATGTAGTGGAAGGCCGCGCCAAACCGGACCGACTGGTCTGGGCCTATAAAGTCAATGACGACGGCACGCTGGGCGCGCGCCATCAGCATATTGTGGCAAAGGATTTTGGCGGGCTCGATGGCATCAAGTGCGATGAGAAAGGCAATCTGTGGTGCGGCTGGGGCAGCTCGGGCTCTCCCGACGCGGACCCGGAAGCCCTGGATGGCGTGCGCGTGTTTGACACTCAGGGCAAGGCCATCGGCCATATCAGCCTGCCGGAGCGCTGCGCCAATCTGTGTTTCGGCGGCCCTCAGGGCAACCGGCTGTTCATGGCCGGCAGCCACTCGATTTACTCGATTTTTGTCAGCGTGCGCGGCGCTCAGTACCTGACCTGATTCTGGAAACAGTACCTGACCTGCTCGGCAGCAGGAGCACGTATTGTGCCCCTGCTGCCAGCGTGACAACCCCGATTTACGGCGCGGTCTGCTCCGGCCCACCCCAGACCCGCAGTGCCGCCCGCCGCCGTTGATCCTTTTCCTGCGGGGACAGCGAGAAGTCGCCCCCGTAAAGCGCCGCCTCCCAGCCACCATAGGTCGGATTGGGCAGCACGATGTAACGCTCACCAAACTGCGCCCGGTCCTGAATGACCTGCGCGTTGCGCGTGGCCACGTCATCAGCATCGTAACGGCTGTCGAAATCGGCCAGATTGTCACCCACCAGCAGCGCCACGTCGTGAGTGGCCATGACCGCCTCGCGTCGCGGCTGCTTGTCGCTGGCATTGGTGCGCAACATCATGTGCTGCTCATCAACCCATGGGAAATCCAGCTGTTTCAGGTTTTTCATGGTGGCATCCAGACCGCTCTCATCGCGATTGGTGACATAAAACACCTCGACGCCACGCGAGTGCGCGTACTGCAAAAACGCCTGCGCGCCGGGCAGTGCGCGTGCCTGAGCCTCCTCGACCCAGGCATTCCAGTTCGCACTGGAGTAGCGCTCATCACGCCCGATCAGCCAGGCCTGAAAGGCCGTGTTATCGATGACCGCCTCGTCACAGTCCACGATGACTGCCAGTGGTCGATCCCCCGTTTTTTGAGCCTTAAGTGCCTGATCAAGGCGCAGACGGGCCACATTGAACGCCTGAAAGGAGAGCGCCCGGTATTCGCCGGCGCTTTGCATCCAGGCCGTGGCCATGACCAGCTGCTCGTTGAGATCATCATTGCTGTAGGTCGAAGACGCCGGCGGGTTTTGACTGGCGCAGCCGCTCAGAACAACGCCAAGGGCCAGCGCCGAGAGCATCGGGGCCATTTGATGACGGGATAAAAAGGAAAGCGAGCGGTGTTGATTGAAGTGCATGGCAGTGTCCTTCTCGGGCATATCGTTGTGATTGTTTCCGGCCCGGCAGGTGCTACGCACGCCAGGCACGCAGTGGTAAGGTAGCATCCCCTTGATGACCGTTATGCCCATGGAGCCCTGCATGTCACGACTGGCTGGTCAACGCATCGTTTTAGGCATCAGCGCCGGCATCGCGGCCTACAAAAGCGCGGTACTGGCGCGGCTTTTGAAAAAGGCCGGCGCGGAGGTCCGCGTGGTCATGACCGAGGGCGCCCAGGCCTTTATTACGCCGCTGACGTTGCAGGCCCTGACCGGCGAAGAGGTGCGCACCTCATTGCTTGACCCTCGAGCCGAGGCAGGCATGGGTCATATCGAGCTGGCCAAATGGGCCGATATCGTTCTGATTGCGCCCGCCACGGCCGACCTGATCGCCCGACTGGCCGCCGGCATGGCCGATGACCTGCTGACCACCGTGTGTCTGGCCACACGGGCACGCTGTCTGCTGGCACCTGCCATGAATCAGGCCATGTGGTCGCATCCTGCCAGCCAGCGCAATGCCGCCACGCTCGTGGAGATGGGCTGGCAGCAGCTTGGCCCCGATGCCGGCGAGCAGGCCTGCGGCGATGTCGGTGGCGGTCGCATGCTGGAGCCGGAAGACATTGTCAAGGCACTCGAAGCTGCCCTGTCCGGGCATTTCCCGGCCCCCGGTGCACTGCCTCTGGACGCCACGCCCGAGCATGACGATCACGCCCCGACACCGGATGCCTTCATGCCAACCGGTGGCGAGACGCAAGCCGGGGCGCTGGCCGGTCATCATGTCGTGATCACGGCCGGCCCCACCCGTGAGGCGATCGATCCGGTGCGCTATCTCTCCAATCACAGCTCGGGAAAGATGGGCTTTGCACTCGCCAGTGCTGCTCGTGGCATGGGCGCCCGCGTCACCCTGATTGCCGGACCGGTGTCGCTTGCCACGCCCGAAGGCATTACCCGCATCAATGTCATCAGCGCCGTCGAGATGCTGGAGGCCGTGAACGCAGCGCTGCCCGACTGCGATATTTTCATTGGCTGTGCGGCAGTCGCCGATTATCGGCTGGCCGACATTGCCGAACACAAGCTCAAGAAAGTGCCGGGCAGCGCCGCGCTGACCCTGAACCTGATCGAAAACCCCGATATTATCGCTAGCGTCACCGACCGGGCACACCCGCCCTTTACTGTCGGCTTTGCTGCCGAAACCCGGGAACTGGCGCGCCATGCCCATGACAAGCTCGTGCGCAAGCGCCTGGACCTGATCGTGGCCAATGACGTGGCAGCACCGGGGCTGGGATTTGGTGCCGATGATAATGCCGCTGTGCTGTATCATCTCGAACCTGACCAGCCGGAGGTTCCGGTCACGTCGCATACGCTGTCACCGCGTGCCAAGCAGGATCTGGCGCGCGCCATCCTTGATTACATGCTGCCCCTTTACCATGGGCACCAACCAATGCGGAGCCCTGTCTGCTCATGACTGCTTCTTCCGACCGGCCGCGCCTGCAGGTCAGAATTCTTGATGATCGGGTACGTGAATACCCTCTGCCCCATTACGCCACGCGCGGCAGCGCCGGCATGGACCTGCGCGCCCTGCTGGACGCTCCACTGACGCTGGCCCCCGGGGACTGCGAGCTGGTCCGCACGGGTCTGGCCGTTCACATTGCCAATCCGGCCTGGGCGGGCATGATCCTGCCGCGCTCGGGCCTGGGCCACAAGCGTGGCATCGTGCTGGGCAATCTGGTCGGCCTGATCGATGCCGACTATCAGGGCGAGCTGATGATTTCGGTCTGGAATCGCGGTCAGGAGCACGTCACGCTCGAGCCGTTCGAGCGCATTGCCCAGTATGTGCTGGTGCCGGTCATTCAGGCCGAACTGGAGATAGTGGAAGACTTTACGCCCGGTGACGACGACACCGGGATTCGTGGCGCCGGCGGCTTTGGCCACTCGGGACGACACTGACGCTGGCTTACATGACAGGAACATTCCCATGACGCAGGTAAGTGCCGCCATCTTTCGTGCCTATGACATCCGTGGCGTGGTCGACGAACAGCTCACTCCCGATACCGCCCGCCTGATCGGCCAGGCGATCGGCAGTGAAGCCCTCGCCCGCGGTGAACGGGGCGTAGCCGTCGGCCGTGACGGCCGGCTTTCAGGCCCGATGCTGGCAACAGCACTGATCGAGGGCCTCTGTGCCGCCGGCTGTGATGTGGTCGATATCGGCATGGTGCCCACGCCCGTGCTCTATTTTGCCACCCACGTGCTGGAGGGCATCACGTCCGGCGTGGCGGTCACCGGCAGCCACAACCCGTCGAATTATAACGGCTTCAAGATCGTGCTGGGCGGCCACGCCCTGTCGCGCGACGACATTACTACCCTGTATCGCCGTATCGAGCAAAACGATCTGTCTGTCGGGGAAGGCAGCTATCGCGAGCATGATATTCGCGAAACCTATCTGGCGCGCATTGTTGATGATATTGCCCTTGAGCGGCCGCTGCACGCCGTGGTCGACTGCGGCAATGGCGTGACCGGTGAACTGGGACCGGAGCTGATCCGCCGCCTGGGCGCCCGCGTCACGCCGCTTTTTGAAGAGATCGACGGCCGGTTCCCCAATCATCATCCGGACCCGGGCAAGTTCGAAAATCTGACGGATCTGATCGCGAAGGTCCGGGAGACCGGTGCCGATATCGGCCTGGCCTTTGACGGCGATGGCGACCGGGTCGGTGTAGTCACGCCCCTTGGCGAGATCATCTACCCTGACCGACTGCTGATGGCCTTTGCCTGCGATCTCCTCGAGCGCCAGCCCGGTGCGCGCGTCATTTTCGACATCAAGAGTACCGGCAATTTGATCCCGATCATCGAAAACGCCGGCGGCACGCCCGAGATGTGGTACACCGGGCACTCTCTGATCAAGGCGCGCATGAAGGAAACCGGCGCGGCACTGGCCGGCGAGATGAGCGGTCATATCTTCTTTCAGGAGCGCTGGTACGGTTTTGACGACGGGATCTACGCGGCCGCCCGACTGCTGGAGATTCTGTCGCGCCAGCCCGACGATGCCGACCTGTACTTCAGTCGCTTCCCTCAGGATGCCAGCACCGCCGAAATCAATGTGCCCGTCACCGACGACAACAAGTTCGGTATTGTCGAGCGCTTCATCAGGGACACCGATTTCGGCGAGCAGGCGACCCGAACCACGCTTGATGGCATTCGCGTGGACTATCCGGACAGCTGGGGGCTGTGCCGTGCCTCCAACACCACGCCCATGCTGGTGTTTCGCTTTGAAGGCAAGTCCGTGGAGGCCCTCGAGCGTATTCAGGATCGTTTTCGTCAGGCGCTGCTGGCCGTGGCCCCCGACATTACGCCGACCTTCTAGAGAGACGGCTCAGTCCGGGCCCGCGAATGCATCGCCGGCCCGGCATTATCGACACAGAATCATCGGCACAGAATCATCGAGACAGCCTTCATGACGCATGAAGCGCTGACGCTGCCCCGGTCCTTTATCCCTTTCTACAGGAGCGTTTTGCAACATGCATGACAGCGAATACAATCCGCGTCAGGTCGTTGAAATCCTGTCCGAGGCGCTGCCTTATATTCAGCGCTTTTCAGGCAAGACCGTGGTGATCAAGTATGGCGGCAACGCCATGACCGAGGACAACCTGATCCATTCCTTCGCCCGCGACGTGGTGCTGCTCAAGGAAGTGGGGCTTAACCCGATCGTGGTGCACGGCGGCGGCCCGCAGATCGGTCAGCTGCTGGAACGTCTCAATATCGAATCCCGCTTTGTCGACGGCATGCGGGTGACCGATTCAGAGACCATGGACGTGGTGGAAATGGTGCTTGGCGGGCTCGTCAACAAGAGCATCGTCAACCTGATCAACGGCGCCGGCGGCAAGGCGATCGGCCTGACCGGCAAGGACAATGCCCAGATTCGCGCCCGCAAGCTTTCCGTGCAGCGCAAGCGCGCCGACATGACGGCGTCTGAAATCATCGATATCGGCCATGTCGGAGAAGTCGAGCATATCTCGACCGATCTGATCGAGATGCTCTCGGAAGCCGATTACATTCCGGTGCTGGCGCCCATCGGTGTCGATGCTCAGGGGCACTCCTACAACATCAACGCCGATCTGGTGGCCGGACGTGTGGCTGAAGCGCTGGGCGCCGAAAAACTCATGCTGTTGACCAACGTGGCCGGGCTCATGAACCAGCAGGGCGAGGTCATGACCGGCCTGACCACCGAGCAGGTTGATCAGCTCATCGAGGACGGCGTCATCTACGGCGGCATGCTGCCCAAGATTCGCTGCGCGCTCGAGGCCGTCAAAAATGGCGTCAACAGCTCGGTCATCGTGGATGGTCGCGTGGAACACGCCATCCTTCTGGAAATCTTTACACGCTCGGGTGTGGGCACGCTGATTACCGATCAGGCAAGCACTCCGTCGCCCTGATGCCACGCGCACCACGGGTGTGATCTTATTCACGGGTGCCAGAGGCCGTCCCGGGCACCCTTGCTGGCAGATAAAAAAGATGGCCATGACCAGGGAACAGAAAATTTCACGCCGCGATCAGATTCTGCAGGCGCTGGCGCGCATGCTGGAACAGGGTCGCGGTCAGCGCATCACGACCGCAGCGCTGGCGCGCGAGGTAGGCGTTTCAGAGGCTGCGCTTTATCGTCACTTCCCCAGCAAAACGCGCATGTATGAGGCGCTGATCGAATATATCGAGCAGACGCTTTTCGAGCGCGTCACGCTGATTGTCAGTGAACCCGGCGATGTCAGCGATCGCTGTCAGCGTATTGTGACCCTGCTGCTGATTTTTGCCGATAAAAACCCGGGGCTTTGTCGCCTCATGACCGGTGAGGCACTTAGCGGTGAACACGAACGCCTGCAGACCCGCATGGCCCAGCTTTTCGAGCGCCTTGAAACGCAGCTCAAGCAGGTCCTTCGAACCGGTGAAATCGAACAGGGGTATCGACCGGCCATCGGCGTATCGGCTCTGGCCAATCTGCTCATGGCCGTTGCCGAGGGGCGTATCAATCAGTACGTCAGAAGCGGATTTCGGCGTGTCCCCCAGCACCACTGGGAGGAACAGTGGCACCTTTTGAGTGCCCATCTGGTTTCTGAAACCGCCGCCGTCAATCCGCATTCCCCTTCAGATATCTGATCGCCGTATCGGCCTCGACCCCGGCACCAAACAGATAGCCCTGCAGGATCTCGCACCCCAGCTCGTTGAGCAGATGCTGCTGGCGGCGCGTCTCGACACCTTCTGCCACAACCGTCAGGCGCAACAGGTGCGCCAGCCGCACGATGGCCTCGATCATGTGGTATCCGTGGCTGGCGTCGGTGAGCGCTGTCACGAAACTCCTGTCCAGCTTGAGACGATCCAGCGGCAGCATCGCCAGCTTGTCCAGTGATGAGTAGCCGGTGCCGAAATCGTCCAGCGAGATTCCGATGCCCTGCTGGCGCAGTTTTGAGATGACGTGCACGCACTCGTCAAAATTCAGCATCATCCGGCTTTCGGTGATCTCGAATTCCAGGCAGGCGCCCTCCAGCTGATAGGCGGACAGTACCTGTGCGACATGGGTCAGCAGGGCTTGATCAAGCTGCAACACGGACACATTGATGGCCACGACCGGCACCTGATACCCCTGTGCCCGCCAGCCACTGATCTGTCGGCATACCCGATCGATGATCCAGTTCCCCAGTACCGGCATGAGGCCCATCGATTCGGCCATCGGAATAAAGGTCGAAGGGGGAATATCTCCCTGGTCGGGATCATGCCATCTCAGCAGGACTTCAAAACCGACAATGTGCTGGTCGCGACCATCTACCTGAGGCTGATATACCAGTCGCAGCTGGCCATCCGTGATGGCCTGGCGCAGCGCGGCAGGCGCCACACTCGGCGCTTTTTCACCAGCAGAGAGCGCAATGGCGCCGGCATCATTGCGTGAAAAAGGTCTGGCAACCCCGGCCGGCCGGCCCTGCTCTTCTTCCTGCGACGCGGCACTGATCTCCTCAAGCTGACTGATATCGACCAAAAGACCGTGACACTCGACTCTTCCGTCACGGCGAAGAATGACACCCCGGTCCAGCACCCGCTGCTCGGACGTGCCATGAACCAGACGATAGGTATGCTCGAAATATCCCCGACGCAGGGCAAGCTGTCGGGCGCTTTTCAGCGACGCTCGATCATCGGGATGGACCATGGCGTCAAAGGTGCCACCGGGCAACTGACAGCTCTGCTCCCATGGCCCCGGCATCGGCGCCGCTGCATGGTTGAGATAGCAGTAATGATGCTGTTCGTGACAGTAGCAGTACACCACGCCCTGTAACTCGTCGGCCGTTTGCTCGATATCAACACACACGTCCTGCTTCAGGCGATACCGATGATAGCCCTTTGACAACAGTCCCTTCGCCTGCAAAAGACAGCAGAGCCACAGCAGCAGCCCCAGAGCCAGCGTACTGTCATCAATATGCCCCTGCCACCAGAGCAGCCAGATCGTGACCAGTGACAGCGCAAACAGCAAACGATAGAGCGTCACCAGCACCCAGGGGACAGGAGGCGGCGCATCTTGTGGTTTACGAGAAAATGCAGGATTGGACATCGGTCAGCGCTCAAGGCAACTACAGAAAATCATTTGATGATCATCACAATAAGTCATTGAGAATATGAAGCATCATTTTTTTTCATGAGACGTGACCGTAAAGCAAAACCCCGGGCCTTGGGAGCCCGGGGTTAACTTTTGCGCTAAAAACAATCTTTAGTATTAGAACAACAGTGCGGTGATCAGGCCGCCTCAGCGGATTCGCCGATCGCCTGTTTGAGTTTTTTCATGGCATTTTTTTCAAGCTGTCGAATACGTTCGGCGGAGACACCATAGGTATCGGCCAGCTCGTGGAGCGTGGATTTCTGCTCGGCCAGCCAGCGGCGCTGCAGAATATCGCGCGAGCGATCATCAAGCCTTGCCAGCGCCTCACGCAGCTGCTGCGAGGAGCGATCCTGCCAGTCAGACTCTTCAATCGACAGGGCCGGGTCGGAGCGGCCATCTTCCAGATACTGCGATGGAGACTGGTAGCTCTGCTCGTCATCCTCACTGCCGGGTGCCGGATCGAAACCGGCATCGAAGGCCGACAGGCGCCCTTCCATTTCCCGAACGGCTTCCGGCTTGACGTCCAGGTCCTGCGCAATGGCAGCCACTTCGTCATTGTTCAGCCATGACAGACGCTTTTTGGCACTGCGCAGGTTGAAAAACAGCTTGCGCTGCGCCTTTGTGGTCGCCACCTTGACGATGCGCCAGTTACGCAGCACGAATTCGTGAATCTCGGCCTTGATCCAGTGCACGGCAAAGGAGACGAGCCGTACGCCCTGAGCCGGATCAAAGCGCTTGACGGCCTTCATCAGGCCCACATTGCCTTCCTGGATCAGGTCCGCCTGTGGCAGGCCATAGCCGGAATAGCTGCGAGCGATATGCACTACAAATCTCAGATGCGACATGACAAGGCGACGGGCGGCTTCAATGTCACTGTCGGTATGCAGACGCGTGGCAAGGTCTCTTTCCTCGTCCACGGTCAGTATGGGAATACGATTGACTGCCTGAATATAGCCATTCAGGTCATTGCCCGGCGAAAGATGACCGATAGGCTGAAGACTGGTACTCATGTTTAAACGGTCTCCCCTGGTCCCTGGCTGGTAATTATCTACCATTATAGACCATGGTAAAGGTGCTTTGTTTCCCGCGTCACGGCTTTCTCAAATACTTGCGCTTATCATCTCAACGCGGGCTGATGTCTGCCAGATGGCGACTGACGGCAAGCCATGCGCCTACAAGTCCCAGCATGGTACTACAGATCAGCAACAAAACCGATCCGCCAAACCCGATGCCCGGCAAAGTGAAATGACTGCCGAACCCGGAGGCCAGCATATCGATGGGGGCCGATAACCATCCTCTCCCCAGCGTCAGCAGGATCAGCGCCAGAATGCCGCCCCCCAGTCCGTACCAGACCCCGACATACAGAAACGGGCGTCGCACAAAGGCATGCGTGGCACCGATCAGGGTGACCACCTCAATCTCCTGACGACGGCTTTCGACCGCCAGTCGAATGGTATTACCAACGACCAGCAGTACGCCGAGGGCAAACAGCACGCCAAAGGCCAGTACGACACGACGCCCCAGCTCACTGAGCTGACGCAGTCGCTCAAGCCAGGCCATGTCCAGACGCGCATCCGTCACGCCATCAATTCTGCCAAGGCGTTCGGCCAGCGCCTGCGCTGCCTTCGGGTCGCGCGAGCGCGGCTGTACCAGAATGGTCGCCGGCAACGGATTATCATCCATCATGGCCAGGGCATCATTCATTCCCAGGCGCTGCTGAAAGCTTTCAAGGCCAGCGGCGGCCGTGATCAACTCGGTCGAGGCGATATCGCGCTCCCCTCGCACCTGATCGGTAATGTCCATGGCCTGCGACTCCGACAGTGCCGGGTTCAGGTAGAGCGTCATGCGGGCGCTGTCATCCAGATTGCTGTCCAGAAGCTGAGCACTACCCAGCGCCAGCCACAGACTTGCCGGCAATACCATCGCGATGGCAATCGCCATCATGGTCATGAGACTCGACAGCGGCCGACGGCGCAGACGATGAAGGCTATCCACGGCCATCTGCTCGTGATGGCGACGCCAGGCGCGTGAGCGGCTTTCAAAGGTGATCTGATGGGAACGTGCGCCCCGCCGGGGCTTATCGGTGTCGGGTGCAGGACGACGTGTCTCGTTACTGGCTGGGCGACGACGTGGTTTCTGGCTCATGCCGCCTCCTCATCACCGATCAATCGGCCATCGCGCAGCTTGAGCACCCGATGCCTGAGCCGGGCGATCAGCGCCAGATCGTGACTGGCCAGCAGGACGGTTGTGCCAATGCGATTAAAGTCCTCGAAAAGCCGCATGATATCGGCCGACAGCTGCGGGTCCAGATTACCGGTCGGCTCGTCTGCCAGCAGCATGGCCGGCTTGTTCACAACGGCCCGGGCAATGCCGACGCGCTGCTGCTCACCGCCGGAAAGCTCGATGGGCAGCGCCTTTTCACGATGCAAAAGACCGATCTTGTCCAGTGCCGCATGCACCCGGCGCCGGGCATCCTGAGGCGTGGCGCCCTGGATGATCAACGGCAGGGCCACGTTATCGAACACGCTACGATCAAAGAGCAGCTGGTGGTTTTGATAGACCACGCCGATCTGGCGCCGATAAAACGGAATCTGTGACACGTGAAGGCTGGTAATGTCATGGCCGGCCACGACAATGCGGCCCCGGGAAGGCCGCTCCAGCGCCATGAGAAGGCGCAGAACCGAACTTTTCCCGGCACCGGAGTGACCGGTCAGAAACACCATTTCACCGCGCTGCACGGTGAAATTGAGATCGGCCAGCGCCTCGAAACGACCGCCATAGCGCTTGCCGACATGCGCAAACTCGATCATGGCCATGAGAAATCAGCTGCCTTCCCGGTCAAAGAGAGCCCCCACGAAGTCTTCAGCCTCGAAGGGTCGCAGGTCATCCAGCGTTTCCCCGACCCCGATATAACGAATGGGGGTGCCCAGCTGCTTGGCAATGGCAAAGATGATGCCGCCCTTGGCCGTACCGTCCAGCTTGGTCAGGGTAATACCGGTGACGGGCACCGCCTGGTTAAAGGTTTCTGCCTGTGAAATCGCGTTCTGGCCCGTACCGGCATCAAGGACCAGCATGACCTCATGAGGCGCCTGGGCGTCCAGACGCGCCATGACACGCTGTACCTTGCTGAGCTCATCCATGAGATGGCCCTTGTTGTGCAACCGGCCGGCCGTATCGGCAATCAGCACGTCAATGCCGCGCGCCTTGGCCGCCGATACCGCGTCATAGATGACGGAAGCACTGTCCGCGCCGGTGTGCTGGGCAATCACCGGCACATCGTTACGTTCGCCCCAGACCTGCAGCTGTTCAACGGCGGCCGCGCGGAAGGTATCCCCTGCCGCCAGCATGACGCTGCGGCCCTGACGCTGAAAGCGCTGGGTCAGCTTGCCAATGGTCGTGGTCTTGCCTACGCCATTGACCCCCACCATCAGGATCACGAACGGCCCTTCACCCTTCGGCGGCAGGCGCAGCGGTTTGGCCACCGGCTCGAGCATTCTGGACAGCTCTTCCTGCAGCGCCTTGTAGAGGGCATCGACATTTTTGAGCTCACGCCGGGAGATACGCTCTTCCAGGCTTGCCATGATGTCGCTGGTGGCCGCAACGCCCACATCCGCCATCAGAAGCTGCGTTTCGAGCTCTTCCAGCAGATCATCGTCAATTTCCTTGTGACCGAGCAGCAGCGTTGCCAGACCGTCGGTCAGGTTGGAGCGGGTCTTGCCAAGCCCCTGACGCATGCGTGAAAACCAGCCCTTTTTGGCACCGGCGATATCACTCTGCTCATCGGCGGTTTCAGGGCCAACTTCAACGGCCGTGTCATATCGGGCCCGGCGCGGCTTGTCGCGACCGCGGTTACGTGCAGGCGTTGTGACTTCCGAAGCAGTACCGGGAGTAGTGTCCTCCGGCGCTGGCTCAGACGGTGTTTCTTGCAGCGCCGACACATCAGACGGGCGCTTTTGAGCAGGCTCGGGCTCGACTACCGGTTCCGGCTCAACGGCAGGTTCTGGCTCGGCCTCGATAACGGGCTCAGGCTCTCGCTCAACCACCGATTCCGGTTCGGGCTCGACGACGGGCTCTGGCTCTCGCTCAGCCACCGGCTCCGGCTCGGGCTCGACGACGGGCTCGGGCTCTCGCTCAACCACCGGCTTCGGTTCGGGCTCGATGACGGGCTCTGGCTCACGTTCGACCACAGGTTCCGGTTCAGGCTCAACGACGGGGTCTGGCTCGGTCTTGACAACAGGCTCAGGCTCTCGCTCGACTACCGGTTCCGGCTCAGCCTCGACGATGGGCACTTCTCGCGCCTCGACAGGCGGCTCTGGAGGCTTCTCCTCGGTGACATCGGACTCAGGCATCTGCGCCTGCTGCTCCAACTTCTGCTGCTCTTCGCGATCCTGCTGATCGCGGCGCTGCTTCTTGCGCTTAAAAAAACCAAACATGGGCTATATCGTCGCGATTGATCCATCGGAAAAAGACGGTCGAGCCGTCATTTGATACCGCATCCTACCACTCAAGCACTGCTCGCCGGTACAATCCGTGCACATCATCCAAGGATGGCACACCCGGCAATGATTGCTGCGTTTCCCGTAAATCATACGGACCGGCACTGGCAGCATATTTTTACCTATCGAGGCTTTAAGGGCACATGAGGCGACAGCGGCACGGCACATCAGGACAGGATCAACGCCAGGGCAAGGCCCGCACGGGCAGCGGCCGCCTGAGACTGATTGGTGGTCGATTTCGTCGGCGCCTGTTGCCCGTACTCGATCATCCGGGCCTGCGGCCAACGCCGGATCGCGTCCGCGAGACCCTGTTTAACTGGCTGGTGACCGAGATCGACAGCCGCACTCGCGTGCTCGATCTATTTGCCGGCACCGGTGCCCTGGGGCTCGAGGCCCTTTCCCGCGGCGCCGGAGAGGTGCATTTCGTCGAAGCCGACCGTCAGGTGGCCCAGCAGATCACCCGGAACCTGACCACCCTGGACGTGGCAATGCCGGTTCATCATCAAAGGGCACAGACCTTTCTGGACACGCGCCCGACGCAACCCTTTCAGCTGGTCTTTCTTGACCCGCCCTTTCGACAGGACCTGATCACTGACTGCTGTCAACGCCTGGAGCAGGACGGCTGGCTGAGCGAGGGCGCCCTGATTCATGTCGAAACCGAGGCCGGCCTGATGTTGCAACTGCCCACCGGCTGGCACCTGATCCGCGAGACCCGGGCCGGTGACAGCCACACCCGTCTTTATCGACGTGAAGCACCTGATCCGCGAGACCCGGGCCGGTGACAGCCACACCCGTCTTTATCGACGTGAAAGCGGCCAATAACCGGGCCGCCCTCTTGCCGCCGCGCGTCGGCGCGCGTAGTCTGGCCTGCGCGCGCGCCGGCACCCGATCCGGGCCATGCAGGGCGGCACTTCGCCTTAATATCTGTATCAGGAGTACAGCATGAGCAATGAACTTTTCGAGCAGCTTGAACAGCGCGTCAATACTGCCGTTGACACCATCGAGATGCAGTGCATGGAGCTTGACGAACTGCGTCAGGAAAACGAGCGTCTGAAAAACGAACGTCAGCAGTGGGAAAGCCGTCTGGGCAGTCTGCTGGAGCGTTTCCGTGAGCTCGACGCCAGCACTGCGCCAGCCCAGGAAGAACCGGCCGCCAGCCCCTCCTACTGAGCAGGTCTTTCGGCGCCCTGCTCCTGGCGCGCAAGAGGACGCGACATCAGGATCGCGTCCTCGCGCCCGCCTGAAGCTTGCGGGTAATAGCCCGTCCGGCGCCCGTCCACCTCAAAACCATGACGTTCGTAGAGTGCCTGTGCCGCGTCATTGCCGGCGCGCACCTCCAGCAACACCCGCTCAAGCCCCTTCGCTTCTCCCTGCTCGATCATGGCAACAATCAGTTGACCGGCCAGCCCCTGGCGTCGATGGCTCGGGTCTACCGCAATCATTTCAAGCTCAAGATCAAAGGGCCCCACCGAGAACACGGCAAAGGCCAGCAGCGCCTGCGTACTGTCATCGGCAATGCCCATCAATTGATATCCCTGATCGCTTGTTAGCGCCTCAAAGCGGGCCAATGACCAGGCATCAAGGCCTCTGGCACGGGCATCCAGTGCCGTCAGCGCTTCAACATCACTGATTGGCTCAGACGTCATCGCTTTGCTGCACTTCGGCGTCTACCTGCCACCAGCGGCGCCAATCTCCCATCGCCGCCCAGAGTGCCCGACGCGCAGACGCCTCATCCAGCGACTCGAGTGCCGGCCCCTGCCAGAGCGGTAGACCCAGAACCCGGCTTCGACCGTCCTGCACATCCAGCACCTCTTCAAGCACCGAAAGCTGTCCAAAGAGCAGGAGTCGCTCCGGATTCCAGCCGCGGGCACGACGACCGGCCAGAAAAGCCTTGAACCCCTGGCGCGCCTCATCAAGCGCATCATCGACCGGCAACCCTTCCATCATGGGCCAGCCAAACCGCTGACAGGAGAGCGGTGCAGAAGGCTCGACTCCCCCGGCCCGGAATATGGCATTCAGCAGCGTTTCTTCCTGAGCGGTCAGCGCGTCATCACGCATCAGCAGCACCAGCCAGCGGCCATCAAGCGCCGCCACCTGCAGCGAGAAACGCAGCGCCTCATGGGGTAATCTTGCAACGGGCGCAGCCACCTCTGACGCCACCGCCGGGCTGTCCTCCTCGAGGATCGGCGCAGAAGAAAGCACCGCCGGAGCGTTCACCGGGGCATCGTTTTGCTGATCCCTGTCGGTTTTGGTGTCGAGCAGGGCCTTGATCGAGCGCACCGGCCTGGTCGACTCGTGCGGTGTCCCTTCCAAGGCAAGCGTGGCTGGTTCAGGCGTGGCCTCGGGACGGTCGAACTCATCGATCAAAGCGTGCAGGCGCTGATGATGATCCAGCGGGGCCTCCCGACTACTCGCGACCTCTTCCACTTCCGGCAAAGAGGATGCCAGCGCGTTGGGCAGCGGGTGACGGGCCACCCACAGGTGAATGCCCATGGCCTCAAGATATTGTCGGCGCGCGCGCTCGGTCACCATACAAAATGTCCGTTGGAGGGGTGCCATCTGAAAGGCCTTCCCATGAGGAAGGCCTGAAGTCGATATCGACGACTCAAGATCTGAACAACACTAGGCGTCACCGCCACGACAGTTCGGCGAATCGGGCCGCGCGTTGCCACGCGCTTCCCACTGCTCGGGCGTATAAAGATGCAGGGCGAGCGCATGCACCGGACCTGCGAGCTCATCGGAGAGTACGGCATAGATCTGCTGATGACGCTTGACCGGCATCATGCCTTCAAACTGCTCGGAAATCAGCGTTACCTTGAAGTGCGTCTGTGAGTTGGGCGGGACGTGATGCTTGTGGCTTTCATTTTCGATGCTCAGCCACTGCGGCTCGAAAATGGCCAGCTTCTGCTCGATCAGCGCTGCAATGTCAGCGCCTTCAAGCGTATCCACCGAAGAAATTGTCATGGGTGATCACCTCCGGCATGTCAGATAATTGTTGGTAGGTATGCATCACGGCGACGATCAGCAGGGCCATTCAGCCGGTCTGCTGACGCTTTAGCACGCATATTCGCGACGCCGACAGTATCAGCGCCACAAGGGCGGAGGCCATGCCCATCCAGAGGGCCAGGCTCACCGTGACAGCACTGTCCATCGTGGCATTCATTATTCCAGAAAGCACCAGTGCAACCAAGGCAGCGCCAACAGACTGACCAAAGGTACGCACACTGGCCAGCACGCCGGAGGCACTGCCACTGCGTGCCTTGGGCAGTGATCCCATCATTTCACGGTTGTTGGGGGCCTGATAGAGACCAAAGCCCAGTCCACACAGGGCGCTGCGCCAGAGGATATCGATCGTTGTGGGCTGATCCCCCAAAAGCGCCAACACCCCAAGTCCTGCCATGAACAGCAAAAGCCCTATTGATGAGATGATCGGCGGGCTAAAGCGGTCGGCCAGCCGCCCACCCAGCGGCGCTCCGATCATGACGCCCAGCGGCCAGGGCGTGAACAGGAAGGCGGATTCAAGTGGCGTGTAGCCCTGCACGTTCTGAAACAGAAACGGCAGGCTGATAAACGCCATGCTCTGGGCCAGAAAGGAGAAAAACGAGGTCATCACCGCCATGGAAAAGCGCGTCTCGCGAAAGATGACCAGCGGCAGCAGCGGGTTATCAAAATGCCGCTGACGCCAGATAAACCCTGCCAGCGATGCCACGCTCACCGCCAGAAGTACCGGTACGGTCCCCGAGCGTGACATGTCGGCAATGCTGTCGAGCATGATGACAAAGGCCCCCAGACCCACTGCGGACAGCACGGCGCCGAGCACGTCAAACCGATAGCGGCTGCCCTGCTCCTGCGGCAGCGCACGGATGGCCAGCCAGATGGCGGCCACACCCAGTGGCACGTTAATCCAGAAAAGCCACGGCCAGCTCGCCACGGAAAGCACCAGCCCACCAAGTGCCGGCCCACCGGCGACCGCCAGTGATACGGTCAACGCGGTCAGTCCCATCGCCTGCCCCAGCAGCCGGGTGGGAAAGATCACCCGATACAGGGAAGGCCCGATGCTCATCATGGCCGCCGAGCCCAGCCCCTGAACCGCACGAAAGACAATCAGCCAGCCCAGCGAGGGCGCCAGCGCGCACATCACCGAGGTCAGTACGAACAGAATCATGCCACCGATATAAAGACGATAGCGCCCGATGCGATAGCCCAGAGCTGCAAAGGTCAGCATGGAGGCAGCACCCACCAGCTGATAAACGTTGATGATCCAGACAGAAGCCGCAGAAGAGACGCCCAGTTCACGGGCGATGGTCGGCAGGGCAATGTTGACACTGTTGATGTTGAGCACCGCCATCAGCGACCCCGACATCAGGACCATCATGGCCAGAATACGCTGACGCGGAGGCAGGCCATCATCACCTTCACGCCAGGACAGTAGTGCTTTCAAGGGGAGTTACCGGCAGTGCAAAACAACGTGCGAGCACGCAGAGCAGGAACAGGGTAAAAAAGCTCACACCGGCCATGATGCCGGGCAAGCCTCAGGGTCATTTCAACGCAGGATGATCAGACCTCATCGGTATCCAGCAGCAGATCATCTTCGAAATCGCTGCGCTCAAGGGACACTTCCTCGTCCAGATCCACGCATAGATAGCTGTGCTCGACACGAAGGAAAAACTCAAAGGTGACTTCGTTGATGTCCGGCCAGTGGCGGGAATTTTCTTCCCAGGCGGACAGCTCGTTTTCAAGGATATCGGCAAAGCGTTCATGCAGGCAGGCCCGCAGCGCATCTTCCGTATCCATCTCGGGAATGAGGTAGATGGTACTTTCGCGTTCGGCATCCTCAAGCGTGAGATCATCTTCACCCTCGGTCGCTTCCAGCGAATTGATCCAGTCTACAAAGGCCTGTTTGGGACGCACGCTAAGTGCAGAGCGGTTCACCAGTTTCATTGCAACTCTCCCGGTTCGGGGCTGGTGGAAATCCTGTTCAAGCGCCCAAGTATGGCCGCCCGGAGGCGCCAACGCCATGACTCATCCGGACATTGACGCACATCGGGCGGCCAGTCCCTGTTGACCGCCGTGATTTACTCGGCTTCCGGGCGCATGGCCGGGAACAGCAGCACATCGCGGATGGACGGCGCATCCGCCAGCAGCATCACCAGCCGGTCGATGCCGATACCCTCGCCTGCCGTCGGCGGCAACCCATACTCGAGCGCACGCACATAGTCGGCGTCATAGTACATCGCCTCGACATCGCCGGCGTCCTTCTCGGCCACCTGGGCGGCAAAGCGTTCGGCCTGATCCTCGGCGTCATTGAGCTCGGAGAAGCCGTTGGCGATCTCGCGCCCGCCCACGAAGAACTCGAAGCGGTCGGTCACGAACGGATTGGTGTCGTTGCGACGCGCCAGCGGGCTGACCTCGGCCGGATACTCGGTGATAAAGGTCGGCCGCTCGAGGCGATGTTCGGCAACTTCTTCAAAGATCTCGGTCTGCAGCTTGCCAAGGCCCCAGCCCGGCTTGACATCGATCCCCAGTCGCCCGGCCAGTGCCGTGGCGCGCTCGAGATCATCCAGCTCGCTGGACTCGATTCCCTGCCCGTACTTCAGAATCGACTCGCGCATGGTGAGGCGGTCAAAGGGCTGAGAGAGGTCAACCTCGGTGCCCTGATAGTTGATCAGGGTGGTGCCCACGGCCTTTTCGGCCGCAAAGCGCACCAGCGACTCGGTCAGATCGATCAGGTCATGATAATCCGCATAGGCCCAGTAGAATTCGAGCATGGTGAATTCTGGGTTGTGCCGGGTCGAGAGCCCTTCATTGCGGAAGTTGCGATTGATCTCGAAGACCCGCTCAAAGCCCCCCACCACCAGACGCTTGAGATACAGCTCGGGCGCGATGCGCAGATACATGTCGATATCCAGCGCATTGTGATGGGTCACAAACGGGCGCGCCGTGGCACCGCCGGGAATCGGCTGCAGCATCGGCGTTTCAACTTCCATGAAGTCACGCTCGGTAAAGAACTGACGAATGGCGCTGATGACGGCGGCGCGAATGCGGAAGGTATCGCGTACCTCCGGATTCATGATCAGGTCCACATAGCGCTGACGATAGCGGGCTTCCTGATCGGTCAGGCCGTGGAACTTGTCCGGCAGCGGGCGCAGGCTTTTGGTCAGAAGACGGGCACTCTCCATCATCACATAGAGATCGCCCTTGCCGGACTTGTGCACCGGACCCTGACCGAAGACGATATCGCCAATGTCCCAGCCCTTGATGTCTTCGAGCACCTCATGAGGCAATCCCTTTTTATCCACATAGAGCTGGATCTGTCCGGAGGCGTCCTGAATGACGATAAAGGGGCCACGCTTTCGCATGATCCGCCCGGCAACGGCCGCCTGACGCCCCAGCGACTCCAGCGTTTCCTTGTCGTGCTCGCCGAGTTCTGCCTGCAGATCCGCTGCCAGACTGTCGCGGCGCAGATCATTGGGGAAGGCACTGCCGCCCTCTGCACCGGCCTTCTCGCGGCGAGCGGCAAGCTTTGCCCGCCGCTCGGCGATCAGATGGTTCTCTTCGTGTTCGCTGCCTGCCTGCTGATCCTGATTCGCCATTACCTTGCCTATTGAAAATAACCGTCAATGGCAGGCTCGTGACAGCCTGCGGTTCATGTCTGACATCCATGCCGGACACTCATGTCTGACACGGCTCATGCCCGGCACTGGTCGCGCCGGAAACACGCGATGCTGCAAAACGAGCCTGCCGGTCGGAAGTCGTCTCTTAAAAACGTCTCTTCCGATCAAAGCCCCTGCTTGAGACTGGCCTCGATGAACTGATCGAGGTCGCCGTCGAGCACACGCTCACAGTTGCTGGTCTGCACGCCGGTACGCAGATCCTTGATGCGCTGATCATCGAGCACGTAGGAGCGAATCTGGCTGCCCCAGCCGATGTCGGACTTGGAGTCCTCGGCCTGCTGCTTCTCGGCGCTGCGGCGCTGCATCTCCAGCTCCCAGAGCTTCGCCTTGAGCTGTTTCATCGCAAAATCGCGGTTGGCATGCTGGCTGCGCTGGGTCTGACATGACACCACGACACCGCTGGGCTCGTGGGTAATTCGCACCGCCGAGTCGGTGGTGTTGACGTGCTGACCGCCGGCGCCCGAGGAGCGGTAGGTATCCACGCGCAGATCGGCCGGGTTGATATCGACCTCAAAGCTGTCATCGATCTCGGGAGAGAGAAAGACCGAGGCGAACGACGTATGGCGTCGGCCGCCCGAATCAAACGGGCTCTTTCGGACCAGCCGGTGCACGCCGGTTTCAGTGCGCAGCCAGCCAAAGGCGTAGTCACCCTGAACATGGATAGTGGCTGACTTGATACCCGCCACATCGCCGGCGGAAATCTCGGAGATTTCCGCCTTGAAGCCGTGATGCTCGGCCCAGCGCAGATACATGCGCAACAGGATGTTGGCCCAGTCCTGCGCCTCGGTGCCCCCGGAGCCGGCCTGGATATCCATGTAGGCGTTATTGGGGTCCATCTCGCCGGCAAACATGCGGCGAAATTCGAGCTTGGCCAGCTGCGTTTCGAAGCTTTCGAGGTCACGACGAATTTCTGTCATAGTCTCCTCGTCCTCTTCCATGTGCGCCAGCTCATAGAGTTCGCCGTTGTCACGCACGCCGCTTTCCAGCGCGTCGAGCGTGGTCACGATATCCTCAAGCTGTGCCCGTTCGCGTCCCAGCTTCTGGGCATGCTCCGGGTCATTCCAGACGTTGGGATTTTCCAGCTCGCGCGTTACTTCCTCGAGGCGGTCCTTGCGTTCGGCATAGTCAAAGATACCCCCTCAGGACGTCTGTCCGTTCGGACAGGTCCTTGAGGATATGATGAATGGGGGTCAATTCCTGCATGGTATCTCGCTCGGACAGGACGCAGGCGTCAAAACACCGGCATCGCATGAGAGTTGAAAAACAAGGGCGTTATTGTAGCCAAAGCACCACCTGCCCGTCATCCGCCGCCCGCGCCCTTATCCTGATTCGGGAATAAAAATGTCGGAAATGGTTATATGCCCTGCTTTGACACTTTTCCCCCGGGCTGTGATCTTTCAAGGACGCGTCGTTGTCGCGTTGACAATAAAACCTTCAGGGAAACGTCATGAAAAAAGTAACGCTTGCACTGCTGGGGGCCGCCGGCCTGTCGCTGGGCGCGCCACTGGCCACTGCCGCCACGCTCAATATTGGCATCAGCGGCGACCCGGCTTCACTGGACCCGGCCCGTGTCACCGGCGGCGTCTGGGAAGAAGACGTGCTGCGCGATATCTTCGAGGGGCTGGTGGCCATTGACGCCCAGGGACAGATCATCCCGGGCGTGGCGACCTCCTGGGAGACCAGCGACGATGGCAGGACCTACACCTTCCACCTGCGCGAGGATGCCCGCTGGTCAGATGGTGAGCCGGTCACGGCCGATGACTTTGTCTTTGCCCTGCGCTATCAGGTCGACCCGAAAACTGCGTCCAACTATGCCCACCGGCTCTATCCGGTCGTGAACGCGCAAAAGATCAACGCAGGCGAGGCAAAACTCGACACCCTGGGGGTAGAAAGCCGCGACAATGGTCGTACGCTGGTGATCCAGCTTGAACAACCCGCCGCCTATTTTCTCAAGACGCTGGTGCTGCCGTTTGGCTATCCGATCCCCGAGCATGTCGTGGACGACAAGGGAGACAAATGGAGCCAGCCGGACAACATCGTGGTCAATGGCGCCTTCAAGCCGGTGCGCTGGATCTCCAATTCGGAGCTCGACACGGTCAAAAACCCCGAGTTCCATGACGCCGACAAGGTCTCGCTCGAGGGTGTGAACTACTACCCCATCGAGGACAAGAATGCCGGCATTTCACGCTTTCGCGCCGGCGAACTCGATATCCTGCGCGACTTCCCCGCGGCGCGCTATCAGTGGCTTGAGCAGCAGATTCCCGATGCCGTCAAAATCACCCCGTCGCTGGGCAGCTACTACTACGTCTTCAATCTGCGCGACGGATCACCGGTCGCCGACAAGCGGGTACGCGAGGCGCTGTCACTGGCCATCCGTCGCGACATCATCAGCGAAAAGCTGCTCGACGGGGCCGTGACACCCTCCACGTCACTGGTGCCGCCCGGGGTCAGCAACTACACCCCGGCCGCTCAGCCAGGCCTTGAAGACGACATGGACACGCGCATGAACCATGCTCGCGAGCTCATGAAGGAAGCCGGTTACGGCCCCGACAAGCCGCTTAACCTCACCCTGCGCTACAACTCCGGCGATGAGCATCAACGCATTGCCGTGGCGGTTGCGGCCATGTGGAAGCCGCTGGGCGTCAACGTCGAAATGCGCAACAGTGAAGCCAACGTGCACTACTCGGACCTGATGCAGGGCGATTTTCAGGTGGCTCGCGCGGCGTGGATTTCAAGCTATGACGACGCGCAAAACTTCCTGCAGCTGCTGTCGGCGGAAACCAACAATTACGGTGACTATCAAAACGGCGAGTACAGCGAGCTGATCACGCAATCCGACCGCGAGCTCGACAGTGACAAGCGCCGAGACATGATGCAGCGCGCCGAGAAGATGGCACTGGCCGACTACCCGCTGGCACCGATCTATACCTATGCAGCACGCAACCTGGTCAAGCCCGGGCTTTCCGGCTGGGACAACAACGCACTCGACATGCATGCCTCACGCTGGATTTCGATCAAGGATGCTCAGTAGCCGTTAAGCGATATACATCATGACCATCAGGGGCGGGCACTGCCTGCCCTTGAGGGCCACACGCTCCCGGCAACCTTCTCGGTTGCCTCCCGGCCGCCCCAAATCAGTCATGCGTTTGAACGACGGGTCACCTCTGGACACATCCGCTGACGCGGAGTAACTTCACAAAATCGTCATAAGCGATACTTCAGCTCGCGCCGCTATCCCGGACTGCGATAGCGATAACAACAATGCCAGTACCTTCAGGAACTTTCATGCCCTCGATCCGTCCCCTGATGGGCGCTCTTGCGCTGTCATCCGCTCTGTTTGCTTCCCCGCTTTACGCCCAGACCCTCAATATCGGCATCATCGGCGAGCCCGCCTCGCTGGACACCTCCCAGGTCAGTGGCGGTACCTGGGAAGCCGATGTGCTGAAGGATATCTACGAGGGCCTGCTTACACAGGATCCTGAAGGCCATCGTATCCCGGGTGTGGCCAAATCCTGGGACATCAGCGATGACGGCAAGACCTACACTTTCCACCTGCGCGATGACGCGAAATGGTCAGACGGAAAGCCGGTGACGGCCGAGGACTTCGTCTTTGGCTGGCAGCATATGCTCGACCCCGCCAGCGCTTCCAAGTATGCCTACATGCTTTATCCGGTCAAAAATGCCGAGGCAGTCAACACCGGCAAAATGCCGGCGGACCAGCTCGGCGTTGAATCCCTCGATGACGGCAAGACCTTTCGCGTTACGCTCAAGGAACCGGCCCCCTATTTTCTCGGTATCCTGACCCACTACACCGCCTTCCCGGTGCCGAAACACGTGTTTGATGAGTACGGCAAGCAGTGGACGCAGATGGATCACATCCAGACCAACGGCGCCTACAAGCCGACCAGCTGGGTCTCTCATGATCACATTACGGCCGAGAAGAATCCCGAGTTTCACGATGCTGCAAAGGTAGCCATCGATACCGTCAACTATTACCCCACCGAGGATCGCAACGCGGGTATCTCTCGATTCCGCGCCGGCGAACTTGACGTGATGCGTGAATACACCTCGGACCGCTATCAGTGGCTCAAGGAAAATCTGCCGGATGCCACGCACATGAGTCCGTTTCTGGGCTCGTATTACTACGTATTGAACCATCGTGACGGCCACCCTACCGCTGACATTCGCGTGCGCGAAGCGCTGAACCTGGCCGTACGACGCGACGTCATGTCCAAACAGATCATGGCCAACACCTTCCTGCCGGCCAATGCGCTGGTGCCACCGGGCGTCAATCACTACGAGACGCAGCACATGACGCTCGACGGGGATGACATGAATGCCCGCATGGCAGAAGCCAAAAAACTGATGAAAGAAGCCGGGTACGGCCCGGACAAACCGCTCAACCTGCGTCTGCGTTACAACTCAAGCGACGAACATAAAAAGATCGCCGTGGCATTAGCCGCCATGTGGAAGCCGCTGGGTGTCAATGTGCAGATGATCAACTCCGAGGCCACGGTGCATTACCAGTCCATTGCCAATGGCGATTTCGATGTGGCGCGCGCGGGCTGGGTTGCCGATTATGATGACGCCGAAAACTTCCTGACCCTTTTGCACACCGGGGTGGGCAACAACTACGGCGCCTATTCCAATCCCAAGTACGACAAACTGCTCGACCAGGCCAACGTCACGCTGGATGAAGACAAACGTGCCGGTCTGATGCAGCAGGCCGAGCAGATTGCGCTTGGTGACTATGCGCTGGTACCGCTGCTGACCTATGTCACCCGCAACCTGGTCAACCCAAAGCTTCAGGGCTGGGAAGACAACGTGCAGGATGACCATCTTTCTCGCTGGGTCAGCTTCAAGCAATAACTGCCTGGTGGCGGCATCGCCGTGATGCCGCCCACTTTTGACGTTACTCGGGAATTTTCCATCATGACCAGGTGTCTTTCCAAAAGCCTTGGCGCAGCCCTGTTGCTGACCTGCCCGCTACTGGCCACTTCCCTGTCAGCCCAGGCCGCCACGCTGGATATCGGGATCTATGGCGAGCCGGCCTCGCTGGACGCTGCGCGCGTGACCGGCGCCGTCTATGACAACGATGTGCTGGGTGATCTGTTTGAGGGCCTGGTGACACTGGCCCCGGACGGCGATTACCAGCCGGGCGTGGCCAAAAGCTGGTCGGTCTCCGATGACGGTCTGACCTGGACCTTCACTCTGCGCAATGACGCTCGCTGGTCAGACGGCGCGCCGGTGACCGCCGAGGATTTCGTTCTCGCCTTTCAGCGCGCGCTCGACCCGGCCATCGCCTCGGTCTACGCCAACCTGCTCTATCCGATCAAAAACGCAGCGGCCATCAACCGCGGCGACGCCGAGGTGGCCTCATTGGGCGCCCGCGCCGTGAACGATCATCAGCTCGAAGTGAGCCTTGATCAGCCCACGGCCTATCTGCCGACCCTGATGGCACACATCATTGCCGCCCCGGTGCCTGCACATCTGGTGCGCAAGTACGGTAACGACTGGACGCAGATTTCGCACATCGCCACCAATGGCGCCTTCATGCCCAGTCGCTGGGTCTCGCATGACCATATTGAAGCGGTGAAAAACCCGCAGTTCCATGATGCTGCAAGCGTCACGCTGGATGGCGTCAACTACTACCTGGTCGAGGATCTCAATACCGGCCTGTCGCGCTTTCGCAGCGGTGACCTGGACGTGATGCGTGACTTTGATGCCAGCCGTTATCAGTGGCTCAAGGAGAATTTGAGCAGCTCGGTCCATCTGCACAATCAGCTTTCCACCTACTACTACGCGCTCAACAATCGCGACGGCCATCCGACCAGCGATGTGCGCGTGCGTGAAGCGCTCAACCTGGCACTGCGGCGCGACATCATTACGCAAAAGGTGTTGCAGGGCGCCGCCAACCCGACCAGTTCACTGGTGCCCGCCGGCACTGCGCACTATGACGTTCAGACCATGCCGGGCATGGAAGCGCCCATCGATGCGCGGCTCAAAAAGGCCAAAACGCTTTTAAAGGACGCCGGCTACGGCCCCGAGCACCCTCTGAAACTGCGCCTGCGATTCAACTCACGGGATGACCACCGCCGCATTGCCGTGGCCGCGGCCGCCATGTGGAAACCGCTGGGCATCGACATCGAAATGGTCAACGCCGAGGCCAACGTGCACTACGCCGAGATCGCCCGCGGTGACTTTGATATTGCCCGTGCCAGCTGGGTGGCCGACTTCGATGACGCCAGCAACTTTCTGGGGATTCTCGCCTCCGGCAACGTCAAGAACTACGGCGGCTATCACAGTGACGAGTTTGATCAACTGTTGACACAGGCCGCCGCACAGCCCGACCAGAACAAGCGCCAGCAGTTGCTGGAACAGGCCGAACATCATGCGCTGGGGGACTATGCCATGGCGCCCATCTACGCCGATGCCGCCCGCAACCTGGTCAACCCGGACATGACCGGCTGGGAAGACAACGCCATCAATCGCCACCTGTCTCGCTGGATCAGCCTCGACCAATAAACCGTGACATCGCGCGGGTCATCAAGACCGCACGCCATGATGACAGCACCGGACAACAACAATGACCGACACAACACGACATCCGCGTCCGATGGGCGCTTATCGCCCCTTTTTCAAACGCGTCGCGTTCACGGCCTGCCTGCTCGCCATCGCGCCACTCGGCATGGCGGCCACACTGCGCATTGATAACAGCGCCGAGCCCGGCACGCTCGACCCGCAAAAAACCAGCGGTACCTGGGAGACGCGCATCGTGCGCGAGCTTTTTGAGACGCTGGTCAGCCAGGATGCGAAAGGCCAACTGGTACCGGGGCTGGCCAGCCACTGGCAGCTCAGCGATGACGGCCTGACCTGGACCCTTGAGCTGCGTAACGATGCACAGTGGTCCGACGGCCAGCCCGTGACGGCCGGCGACGCCGTCTTCAGCCTGCGCCGGCTTTTAAGACCGGAGCTTGCCGCCCATAACGCCAATCTCTACTACCCGATCAAGAATGCCCGGGCGATCAATGCCGGCGACGCCGCCCCGGAGACACTGGGCGTACGCGCGCTTGATGCTCATCATCTGGAAATTCAGCTTGAGCGCCCTACCGCCTGGTTTTTGCAGGCCATCGCCATGCCGGAAGCTGCCCCGCTGCCCGAACATGTCTTAAAGGAAAGCGAGCGCTGGATCGTACCCGGCAACACGGTCGTCAGCGGGCCCTTCATGCTGAGTGAGTGGTCGCCGCAGGATCACATCACGCTCGATAAAAACGAGCACTACTATGACGCCGACAAGGTGTCGCTGGATGAGGTCATCCTCTATCCGCTCGAAGAGGCCACCGCAGCCCTGAATCGCTTTCGCACCGGCGCGCTGGATATCAGCTACACCAGCGTGCCCGGCGGGCGGTTCCAGCAACTGCGTCAGGAGCTTGGTAATGCCCTGCGGGTCAGCCCGCTGGTGGGGGAATATTTCTACATGTTCAACCTGAAACCTGACAGCCCGCTTGGCGATATCCGCGTGCGAGAAGCGCTGAATCTGGCCACGCGGCGCGAGGTCATCACCGACCAGCTATTGGGCATGGGACAAACACCATCGTACTGGCTGGTGCCGCGGGTGACCGAGGGCGGCACCGAAGGCGAGATGCCGATGGCGCAGATGCCGATGGACAAACGCATGGCGCGCGCCCAGGAACTGATGAAGGCAGCAGGGTTCGGGCCGAATAACCCAGTGAAGCTGACGCTGCGCTACAACACCCTGGAAGATCATAAAAAGATCGCCGTGGCGCTGGCCGCCATGTGGAAGCCACTGGGCGTTGAGGTCTCGCTGGTCAACGCCGAGGCCGCCAGCCACTACGCCGCCATTCGCGAGGGGGATTTTCAGCTGGCCCGCTATGGCATGGTGGCGACCATCAACGACCCGTATGACTTTCTGGGCAGCTATACCGCAGGCGGAAGTGCCGCCCGCAGCAGCGGCTATCGCGACGAGACCTATGACCAGCTGGTCGAGCAAAGCAGCGAGACCATCGATGCGGGCGAGCGCGCCGAGCTTCTGACGCGCGCCCAGCAGCGCCTGCTCGATGACTACGCTCTGCTGCCGCTTTACGATTACATCACCACCGCGCTGGTGTCAGAGCGCGTCCATGGCTGGGAGCCTTCCCCCATGGACGTGCACCCCCTGCGCTACATCAGCATCGAGGAGTAATCCCGTGTTTTATATGTCCATCCTGCGCCGAGGTAGACCGGCATGCTGAGCTATATCGCCAAGCGTCTGGCCATGGCCATTCCCACGCTTTTGATCGTGATCACGGCCTCGTTTTTTTTGATGCGGGTTGCCCCGGGCGGCCCGTTTGACGGCGAACGCCAGCTCCCGCCGGAGATCGAGGCCAACCTGATGGCGGCCTATCACCTGGATGAGCCGCTGCCCATGCAGTATCTGCGCTATATGGGCAACCTGGTGCAGGGCGACTTCGGGCCGTCGTTCAAATACAAGGACTTCTCGGTCACCGACCTGATCGCTCAGGGCTTTCCGGTCAGTCTGGAACTCGGGGGGCTGGCGATCGTGCTGGCGCTGCTGTTGGGCATTCCGATGGGAGTGATGGCGGCCCTCAGGCGCAACTCGACCGTGGATTATCTGCTGATGGGCACGGCGCTGGGCGGCATTGCCGTGCCCAACTTCGTGATCGCCCCGCTGATGGCGCTCTTTTTCGGCGTCATTCTGGGCTGGCTGCCGGTGGGCGGCTGGAACGGCGGTGCCCTGCCCAACCTGGTGCTGCCGGTGGTGGCACTGGCCATCCAGCAGATTGCCTACATCGCTCGCATGATGCGCGCCTCGATGATCGAGGTGCTGGGCAGCCATTTCATCCGCACCGCCCGTGCCAAGGGACTCAACGAACGCCAGGTCATCTGGCGCCACGCCCTGCGCCCGGCCATGCTGCCGGTCCTTTCCTATCTCGGCCCGGCCATCGCCGGCATCATCACCGGATCGGTGGTCATCGAACAGATCTTCGGCCTGCCGGGCATCGGGCGCTACTTCGTGCAGGGCGCGCTCAACCGCGACTACACGCTCGTGATGGGCACGGTGGTGTTCTACGGCATCCTGATCGTGTTGATGAACCTGATTGTCGATCTGCTCTATTCGCTGTTCGACCCACAAATTCGCTATGACGACTGACCGGAGCGCATCATGACCTCTTCACACGGTGCTCATGACACCCACGGCGCGCCCGGCACAACTCCGGACAACGCTGACAACCTGCAGGGCGGCGATGGCCCCAACCCACCTCAGGCCCCGGTCGCCCAGCCCGGCGAGAGCCTCGCCCGCGAGGCCTGGCGTCGCCTGCGCCATAACCGTGCTGCCATGGCAAGCCTTGTGCTGCTGGCGCTGATGGCAGTGATCTGTATTGCCGGCCCCTGGTTTATGCCCTGGGATCTGGCCGAGGTAGACTGGAACGCCTTCGGTGTGGCACCGACCCTGGAAGGCCAGCACTGGCTGGGCACCGATGCCAACGGCCGTGACCTTCTGACCCGCACGCTGTACGGCGGGCGTGTATCGCTGTCCGTGGCACTGGTGGCCACGCTGGTGAGCCTGGTCATTGGCGTGCTGTATGGCGCGATTTCCGGCTACGTCGGTGGGCGCACCGACAATCTCATGATGCGCTTTGTCGACATCATGTACTCCCTGCCCTTCATGTTTCTGGTCATCCTGCTGATGGTGGTGTTCGGTCGTAACATCTTTTTGATCTACGCCGCCATCGGCGCGGTGGAGTGGCTCGACATGGCGCGCATCGTGCGTGGCCAGACGCTGTCGCTCAAGCGTCGCGAGTTCATCGAAGCCGCCCATGCCCTGGGCGTTCGGGACTCAAAGATCGTTACCCGCCATCTGATTCCCAACTCGATCGGGCCGGTCATCATCTACGTGACGCTGACGGTGCCCAAGGTGATTCTGCTGGAGAGCTTCCTGTCGTTTCTGGGTCTGGGCGTTCAGGAGCCACTGACCAGTTGGGGCGTTCTGATCAGCGAAGGGACCTCCAACATGCAGGGCGCGCCCTGGATGCTGATCGTGCCGGCAGCGTTTCTGGCCGTGACGCTGTTCTGTCTCAACTTCCTGGGCGATGGGCTGCGTGATGCCCTCGACCCGCGTACCCGCTAAGGAGTCCTCCATGTCGACACCCCTGCTTGAGATCGACAATCTGAAGGTGGACTTTGAACTGCCCACCGGTACTGTCTCCGCCGTCAAGGGCGTCAGCTTCCATATCGATCAGGGCGAGACCGTCGCGCTGGTGGGCGAGTCCGGCTCCGGCAAGTCGGTGACCTCTACTGCCCTGATGCGCCTGCTGCCGGAAATGGCCAAAATTTCCGGCGCCATTCGCTTGGACGGCGAGGATCTGACACAGGTCAGCGCCGCGCGGATGCGACGGCTGCGCGGCAACGAGTTCTCGATGATCTTTCAGGAACCGATGACCTCGCTCAATCCGCTGCACCGGATCGGGCGCCAGATTGCCGAAGTCCTTCATCGCCACCGCGGCGTTTCCGGCAGCCAGGCACGAACGCGGGTGCTGGAACTGCTGGATCAAGTCGGTATCCCCGAACCCGAACGGCGCATTTCAAGCTATCCGCACGAGCTCTCCGGCGGCCAGCGCCAGCGCGTGATGATTGCCATGGCGCTGGCCTGCGAACCGCGCCTGCTGATCGCTGATGAGCCCACCACGGCACTCGATGTCACCGTCCAGGCCCAGATTCTTGACCTGCTCCGGGACCTGCAAAAGCGCTACGGCATGGCGATCCTGTTCATCACCCACGACCTGAGTCTGGTGCGGCGCTTTGCCGAGCGGGTTTGTGTGATGCGCTACGGCGAGCTGGTCGAATCCGGTGAAACCGCGAAGGTCTTCAATGCGCCACAGCACGACTACACCCGCATGCTGCTCGATGCCGAGCCACGTGGCAGCAAGGCGGCCGTGGCAGATGATGCACCGGTACTGCTCAGCGGTCAGGACGTTCGGGTGCGCTTTACCACCAAAAAACGTCTGTTCGGAAAAAGCGATTATTTCGAAGCCGTGCGCGGGATCAACCTGACCGTCCGGCGCGGTCAGACCGTGGGCATTGTCGGCGAGTCGGGCTCGGGCAAATCAACGCTGGGGCGGGCACTGCTCAGACTTTTGAAAAGCCAGGGGCAATTGCGCTTCGAAGACACCGACATCACGGATTTTGACAAGTCCCGCATGCGGCCGCTGCGCTCACGCATGCAGGTGGTCTTTCAGGACCCCTTCGGCTCGCTGTCTCCGCGTCTGACCGTCGGTGAAATCATCAGTGAAGGGCTCAAGGTCCACTTTCCGGAACTTGATCGGCGCGAGCGCGAAGCACGGGTCATCGAATCACTGGAGGAAGTGGCGCTGGACCCGGCGATGCGCAAACGCTACCCGCACGAATTCTCCGGCGGCCAGCGTCAGCGCATTGCCATTGCCCGCGCACTGGTACTCAAACCCGACTTTCTGCTGCTGGATGAACCCACCTCGGCACTGGACCGCTCGGTGCAGAT
The DNA here is from genome assembly GCF_052692355.1 of Kushneria sp. Sum13. Classification (NCBI taxonomy): domain Bacteria; kingdom Pseudomonadati; phylum Pseudomonadota; class Gammaproteobacteria; order Oceanospirillales; family Halomonadaceae; genus Kushneria; species Kushneria sp. Sum13. The sequence continues at coordinate 605,522 of NZ_CP199847.1, read as the reverse complement.
GACCGTCATCGAGCTTTTGCGCCATCTGCAGCAGAAATACAACCTGACCTATGTCTTCATCAGCCACGATCTGGCCGTGGTTCGGGCGCTGTCCGACACCGTGCTGGTCATGAAGGAGGGTCAGGTGGTTGAACAGGGTTCGGCCGAGAGCATCTTCCGGGCACCACGCGAGGCTTACACGAAGGCGCTATTGAAGGCGGCATTTCTCGACACTGCCGCCTGACCTCCTCAGGGGAACACCTTTTAAAAGAACATGGCGGGCCCTTGCTGCCCGCCTGTCCATGACGCCCCATTCATGGCGTCACGGGAGGCCTTTGCCTCATTGATGGGCCCTGCGCCCCTAAACGTGCAAACAACAAGGGATCCAACCATGCACAACTACAATAACGCTTTACGAGGTGGCCTGGTCGGCGCTGCATTGCTGACGCTTGCCGGCTGTACCGGCCCGCTGTTCGGCCCGGGCGGCTTTGACAACGCCACCCTTGAAAACGGGGCACCGCCCGAGCTTGTCAGCCGCTTTCGTGAGGCAGACAGCGACGGTAACGGTGTGATCGATCCAACGGAAGCCAGCGCCGCCGGGCTGCAGGGACTTTTTACCACACTGGATGAGGACCGGGATCGTCAGATTTCCGAAGCCGAATTCATCAACGGTATGCAGCAGCTCGATAACAACCAATAAATGCGGAGCCTTCTCTCATGTCTTTCAATCAAAAGGGCATTACGCTCTCCCTTTGCCTGTCGTCCCTGTTCGTTGCGCAGCAGGCCTCGGCCGTTATCCTGTATGAATCCCCCGATGACCGGCTGCAGTTCAGCGGCCGGCTGGCCGCCGCCAGCTCATGGGTCGACAACGTTCACGATGACCATGACCCGACCAACTTTGGCTCGCGCGTACGCCTGATCCATGAACACAACTTTGCCGGCGGCTGGTCATCGATTGTGCGTACCGAATGGGCCTTCGACCCCTGGTTTGAAACCGGCAACGATGAACATTACAAGCGGCTGCAGTACGCAGGTCTCAGCAACAGCGAATACGGCACCATCCTGATCGGCAAGCAGTACTCGCTCTGGTATGACATGGTCGGCGTCTGGACAGACTGGTTCTGGATCAACGGTGCCGCCGCTCAGGGCTCCTTTTCAGGGCGCAACGGCGATGGCGGCTTTGAAGGCAATGGCCGCCCTGACCGTGCCATCTCCTACCAGAACAGCTGGGGCGACTGGTCGTTTGGCGCGCTCTATCAGGCCGGACGCGGTGAAAGCAGCAGCGATAACGTTCCAATCTCCACCACCATTGGTGGTCAGGAGGTCATCACCGGGACCGAGCAGCGACGGGGTGGCGTGGATCGTGACTATACCGGTCAGGTCGCGCTGAACTGGCTGCCGTCTGAAACCGTGGCGCTGGGGCTTGCCTATACCCATTCCCGCATTACCGACTATAACGATGACAGTGACAGGCATCCGAATGTCAACGCCACGCTTTTGGGCGCGCGCTGGACACCGGGCGACTGGTACTTCGCAGCCACCGCCGGCGATTATAAAAACCTTGAGCGCAATAGCGTCTTTGAAGGCCTGCCGGCGACCGGTGCCGTTGAACATGCCCGCGGCTATGAGCTGGTCGCCCTGTATAACCTGCGGGGTTATACCCCCGGCAGCGTGCAGCTCTACACCGGTCTCAACCGGTTGGAAGATCGCAATTCCGAGGCGCGTAACGCCAACTATATCGCCGGGGTTGCCTGGCTTTTGGCCAACGACAACCTGGTACTGGCGCTGGAACGTTCCGAGGATGATTCAAAAAATGCCAGCGGCGGCAGCGTCAACAATGACAATACCGCCATCCTGGTGCGCTACGACTTCTAACCGGACGCTGGCATCACCCGAAACCCTCGCCCATGGCGAGGGTTTTTTGTTGCCGCCCGAACGAACCCGTTGCCTTGACCATGTGGCAACCCCAGGGTTTTATGCTGGTCATATGACAGGCAACCGGCAGGCGATGACATGAAAATCGGTGAACTGGCCGAACGTGGCAACGTGACCCACGAAACCATCCGGCACTACGTCCATCAGGGACTGATTCATGCCGAGCGCAATCCCGATAACGGCTATCAGCTTTTTGATGACGAAGCGCTCAGGCGACTGCGTTTTATCAACCGCGCCCGCACGCTGGGCTTCAGTCTGAAGGAAATCGGCGAGATCTTTGCCCACACCGATCACGGTGACTCGCCCTGCCCCATGGTGCGAGACCTTCTGCAAACACGTCTGCCTGAAGTCAGATCACGAATTCGCGAACTGGAGCAGCTGGCCGATCGCATGGAAAAGGCGCTTGAGGTCTGGTCCTCCATGCCGGATGGCGCCCCCGATGGGCACACGCTGTGTCAGCTGATCGAACACTGGAACGAACCACGCACCGATGTGCCCGAAGGTGACGCCAGGAGGCCACATGTCTCATGATCATCGTCTCGCCCTGAGCGGCCTGCACTGCGGTGGCTGCGTCAAACGCACCCGCGCCGCACTGGAAGCTCTCGATCCCGAGGCCCATATCGATATCGATGTGGAACACCTTGTCATCCGCACCGATCAATCTATTGAAGCGGTTATCGAGACCGTCGAAGGTGCCGGCTTTCAGGCGGCCCCGGTCCAGAGCGAGCCTCACCACTACACGCTGGCCCTCGAGGGTCTGCACTGCGGTGGCTGCATCAAACGCACGCGCGCCGCACTGGAAGCGCTTGATCCCCAGGCGCAGATCGAACTCGATACCGAACATCTGTCGATCACAACGCATAACACCCAGGATGAGGTCATCAGCGCAGTGGAAGAAGCGGGCTACCGTGCCACGCCTGCCGACAGCGCACCAAAGCCGCAGCCCGAGGCCGAGCCAAAGCTCGAGGCCTCTAAAAGGTCGGATACGCAAGACGCTGTCGAACAGGCTGATGCTGACACCTCGACGCCACCGGACAAGGCCTCGGGAGACGCCATCGAACTCCAGCTGTCCGGTATCACCTGCGCCGGCTGTGTCCGCACCATTCAAAACGCTCTGGATCACGTCGACGGCGTCAATGAGGCTCAGGTCAACTTCGCCACCCGCAGTGCCCGGGTGCGCGGCAGCGCCACGTCCGGTGATCTGATCCAGGCAGTCGAACGGGCCGGCTATGGCGCCGAAGTCATCGAGAGCATCGAACAGGGCGAAGCCCGCCGTGGTGAGCTGGAACAGCAGAGCTATCGTCGCAAGCTGCGCGACACCTGGCTGGCGCTGGTGCCCGGGGTCGCACTGATGCTGTCGATGTTCTTTCATCATCCGCAGCTGGAAGGCAGCGAGCGCTGGCTCTGGGTCGCCATTGGCGTGGGTGTGCTGGGCGTCATGCTGACCGCCGGTCGCGGTTTTTATGATGCCGCCCTGAAGGCCGTGCGCCATCGCATGGCCAACATGGACCTGCTGGTGGCCATCGGGGCCACTACCGCCTGGCTCTACTCGATGTTTGTCGCGCTGTTTCCAGCCGCCGTGCCGGAAGCTGCGCGCGCGCTCTATCTTGAAGCACCGCTGATGATTATCGGACTGATCAGTCTGGGGCAGGCCATTGAGACCCGCTCACGCGGGCGCACCTCAAAGGCACTTTCGCAGCTGGTATCGCTGCGTGCCAGCACGGCGCGGGTGATGCGCGACAATCAGGAAGTCGATGTGGCGATTGATGACGTGGTGCGCGGCGACGTGGTGCGGCTGCGCCCCGGCGAGCGGGTGCCGGTGGACGGCGAGGTGGTCGAGGGCCGCAGCCATATCGATGAATCGATGCTCACCGGTGAACCTCAGGCCGTCGCACGAGAAAGCGGTGATCGGGTCTCGGCCGGCACACTCAATACCAAAGGCACCCTCACGCTGCGCGCTACCCAGGTGGGCAGCGACACCAGCCTGTCACGCATTATCGAACAGGTGCGCCAGGCGCAGGGGTCGCGTCCGCCCATCAGTCGGCTGGCCGACCGGGTCGCCAGCATCTTTGTGCCGGCCGTGATGATCGCGGCCATCATTACGGCGCTGATCTGGTTCAACCTTGGCCCCGAGCCGCGCATCACGCACATGCTGATCACGGCCACCTCGGTGCTGATTATTGCCTGCCCCTGCGCCCTGGGGCTGGCCACTCCGATTTCGACCATGATCGGCGTGGGCCAGGCCGCCAGCGCCGGCATTCTGATTCGTCACGGCGAATCGCTGCAGCGTATCGGCGAGCTGACCGCGCTGGTGGTCGACAAGACCGGAACGCTGACCGAGGGCAAACCGCGCGTGACCGACAGCGTCTGGCAGGATGAAGATCATGACCGGGCACTGGCGCTGCTGGCAGCGCTTGAGCGCGGCTCGGAGCATCCGCTGGCCAGTGCCGTACTGGCGTATTGTGGCGAGCAGCGGTTGGATGGGGAAAATGTCTCAAACTTTGAGGCCCTTTCCGGACGCGGCGTCACGGCCACCGGTCCAAACGGTGAGCAGCTGGCACTGGGCAATGAGGCCCTGATGAGTGATCACCATGTGGCCCTTGACGAGGTCAGCGACACCGTCAGCGCGTGGGAAAATCAGGCCCACAGCGTGCTGTATTTTGCCATTGAGGGTCGACTGGTCGCACTGCTGGCCGTACAGGACCCACTCAGAACGGATGCGCGAGAGGCGATCGAACGGCTGCATGCCCGCCACCTGCGCGTGGTCATGCTGACCGGTGACGCCGAGCCGACCGCAAAAGCCATTGCCGCTCAGGCCGGTATCGATGAGGTGCACGCGGGTCTCATGCCCGAGGACAAGCAAGCCCATATCGAGCGGCTGCGTCGCGAAGGATATGTGGTTGGCATGGCAGGTGACGGGATCAACGATGCGCCGGCACTGGCGGGTGCCGATGTCGGTTTTGCCATGGGCGCGGGCAGTGATGTGGCCATCGAATCGGCAGGTGTGGCCCTGATGCGCGATTCTCTGCACGGCATCAGTGACGCCATCGATTTAAGCCGTGCCACGATTGGCAACATCAAGCAGAACCTGTGGGGCGCCTTTGCCTATAACACGCTGGGCATTCCGATTGCCGCCGGCGCGCTCTATCCGCTGACCGGCACGCTGCTCTCACCGATGGTGGCGGCCCTGGCCATGGCGGCCTCCTCGGTGACCGTGGTCACCAATGCCAACCGGCTGCGCCACTTCACCCCGGAGCGGGTCACACGTCCGGACAGCGACAGCTCAACCGCGGAGGTGACCTCATGAGTCTTTTGATCAATGCCCTGGGGGTCGTACTGATGGTGCTGATTGCCTGGTGGTTCTGGGGTGGGCACAAGGACACATGACAGCGTGGGCGGGCTCGCCCACACTGCCCTTTGGATTCATGCCACGAGAGTGTTTAGCCATGTCCGAACAATCTGCCCCCGCCCTTCATGGGGTGATCGAAACCGCGCTTTATACCGCCGACATGGCCCGGGCGCGGGCCTTTTTCGAAACGGTGCTGGGCCTGACGCCCCATCTCTTTGATGAGCGCTTTACGGCCTACCCGACCGGGCAGTCGATGCTGCTGATCTTTCTGCAGGGGGAGACGCAGGACACCGTACATCTGCCCGGGGACATGGGCACCATTCCGCCCCACGATGGCGGCGGACGCCAGCATATCGCGCTGGCCATCGATGCCGAGGCATTGGGCGCCTGGGAGGCACATCTGGCCCATCATGACGTGGCCATCGAAGGGCGCACGCACTGGCCGCCGGGTGGTGAAAGCGTTTATTTTCGCGACCCCGACGGCCATCTGCTGGAGCTGGTCACGCCGGGACTCTGGCCCAACTATTGAGCCAGGCCGGAGACTAATTGCTGCTGGTGCCGGTATAGCGTCCGGGGCGATGGTTGAGGGTCAGAATCACGCCCAGCACGACGGCCCCCACGATCGAATAGATCACATTGGCCGGCGGCAGCACGAAAAAGGCCATGAGCATGACCAGGCCATCAAGGATGAGCTGAACCTTGCCGGCGCTCCAGCCGCGCCGGTCCTGAAGATACAGGGCAAGAATGTTGAAACCACCCAGACTGCCGCGATGACGAAAGAGGGCCAGCGCCCCCAGTCCGATCAGACTCCCGCCCATCAACGCTGCAAACAGCGGCGATACGTCGCCGATCGTGATCCAGCGCGGCATCTGCCAGCTGATCAATGAGAGCAGGGCAATGGCGGCAAAGGTCTTGAGCGCAAACTGATGGCCGACCCGCTGCCAGGCGAGCCAGTAAAAGGGCAGGTTCACCACGAAAAAGACCGGGCCGAAGTCCCAGCCGGTGATATAGGTGATTAAAAGCGCAATGCCGGCGGTGCTGCCGATCAGAATCTGGGCGTGTTCGTAAAGCCCGATCCCCAGCGCGGCGCAGGCCGAACCCAGCATGATGGCCATGACATCCTCGTGCAGGCGATGTCGGGTCTCAGTGGTATCCATCGATAATATCCTTGTTGTTGTGCGCCCACCGGATAGGCAGTGCATTGGTCACGGCGCTTGTGGCACCTCGGGATATTATCGGCAGCCCACGCACAGGCGTCGAGCAGCGGTGCGCTATTCGAACTGTGGCGTGGCGTGTTCGATCATCAATTGCAGGCTCTCCCGGCCACGATAACGATTGCGCGACAGACGAAAGGCGCAGCGTATTTCCTCTCCGACCGCCACCGGCATGTTCTCGCCGGGTGTGACCGCGCGAAACCAGATGGCGCGGACCATCTGATCGCCGGCGTCCAGCGTCATCATCAGGTGGTTGCCTTCACTGCCGACCAGACGCGCCTGATCCACCACAAATCGACCTTCGAAAAGCGGCGCCTCGAACTCGCGACCATAGGGGGCCAGCGCCTCGAGCTCGTCGAGAATCGGCAGCGCCAGCTGATGGGGTTTTAGCGCGCCATCGCTGAGAATCAGCGGATAAAGCTCGCGGCCATCCAGCTGCTCGTCTATGGCCGTGACCAGCGCGTGTTGAAAGGCTTCCATCTGACGGATGGGCACACCGACGCCGGCCGCCCCGCTGTGACCACCAAAACGTGGCAGGGCCTCGGGGGCCAGCTCGCAGGCACGCTGAAGCGCATCACGCAGATGAACGCCTTCTACCGAACGCCCGGAGCCGGTCAGCATCTCCGGGTCGGGCGACTGGGTCAGCACCACGGCGGGACGCCCGAAGGACTGCACCAGCCGTGAGGCAACGATGCCCTGTACGCCGGGGTGGCCATCCGCCAGATGCACCACCAGCACGCTCGCACCCTGTTCAAGCTGCTGATGCGCCAGGGCACGCGCCTGCTCGGCCATATCGGCCTCAATCGCCTTGCGCGACTGGTTATCATCATCGAGCACGTTGAGGTAGCGCCGCGCGCTGGCATCGTCTTCTGCCAGCATGAAGTGCAGCGCCGCGTAGGGGTCATCCAGCCGCGAACGGGCATTGATGCGCGGGCCCATCTGAAAGGCGAGCGTTTCGGCATCAAAGGGGGTGCTGTCCGGCCCCAGCCGCTCGGCCATCATCCGCCAGCAGGGCGCCTCCATGCGATTGATCAGTTTGAGCCCGAGCGTGACCACGGCGCGATTGATGGCGCTGTCGCCCAGCGAGACGCAGTCGGCGACCGTCCCCAGCGCCACATAGGCAAGCCAGGGGGAAAGCTTGGGCGTATCACTTGCCAGACGGCCGGCCTCGATCAGGTGCGTGCGGGTCAGCGACATTAAAAGCCAGCACACCATGCAGCCGGCGATGGTGGCATCGGGATAATCGCAGTCGGCGCGAGATGGATTGACCACCGCATAGGCCGACGCCGGCGGCCCTTCCACCGGCAGGGCGTGGTGATCGGTCACCACCACATCAATACCGGCTTCCTTCAGACGTGCCAGGCGCGGCTCGTCACTGGAACCGCAGTCGGCACTGATGATCAGCGACGGACGCGGCGTGAGCGCCAGGGTCTTGTCGACCAGGGCGCTGCTGATGCCGTAGCCATCATTGATGCGATGGCCGATGAGGCTATGAAGCCGCTTACGCGGGACACCGAAAAGCTCGACCAGCGTTCGCAGGATCACCACATGTGAGGTGATGCCATCGACGTCATAGTCGGTAATGATGCCAATGTGTTCACCATCGATGACGGCGCGGGCAATCCGCTCGGCGCCACGAGCCGCATCACACAGCTTGTCGGGATGCTCGATGTAGCGCAGTGCCGGCGCAATCAGCGCTGATACCGGAGCGCGCGGGTCCTTGAGGCGACCGGCCAGAATCCGCGCCTGCAGCTCGGTCAGGCCGGCATCAAGTGCCTCCTGATAGAGCCCGGCATGACAAGGGCGCTGCAGGATTCGTTTATCCAGTAACGTTTGCAGGGGAGAACGCGCGTTATCCACAGGGGCTCCGAATACTGAAAGGCTGCGCCAACGTCCATGACGCCGGCACAGCCTTGTTTGAAGGGTCGCTACGCCATCAGGTCAGGGAGGTCATGACCTGTCGCTGGTAGGACGCACGTTCGATCAGACGCTGATACCAGCGCTCGAGATGAACCAGCGTTGGGCGCTCGATAGGCATTTCAAACCAGGCATACGCCATGCACCCCAGCGGGATATCCCCCATGCCCAGAGCCTCGCCGGAAAGCCAGGGCTGCCCGGCCAGCACGGCGTCGACGCACGCCAGCAGCATCGCGCATTCAGTGATACCACGGTCCCTGATCGCCTTGTCACGCTGATCCGGCGGCAGCCGAACGGCATTTAAAAAGACATCCCGAAACGGCGCCGTCAGGGTCGAGGTGGCCCAGTCCATCCATTTGTCCGCCTCGGCGCGCCGGGCAGGATCATGAGCGGTCAGCGGTTCATCGCCATACTGCGCCATCAGGTAGCGCACGATGGCGTTGGATTCCCACAGCACCAGCGCATCGTCCTGCAGACACGGTATCAGGCCATTGGGATTGAGCGCGCGATAGTCGGGATCATCAACGATGCCAAACTCACCGCCAGCATCGATACGCTCGACAGCAAGTCCTAGTTCATCGGCGCACCACAGCACTTTTTTGACATTGGTCGAGTTGGCACGGCCCTATACCTTCAGCATGTCCCCTCCTCACGCAGTGATGTAGACAACGCTCACAGCCTGATCAGCTACTGGCGACCCGATGCTCGGCGACAAAACGCTGAACGTCCCGGGCATTGGCCGGCAACACATCGTAGTGCTCTTCACGGTCCATCAGATCACTCATGGATTCCGGAAGCGCTGCGCCCTCAAACCCTGCCCTGACCACGGCATCCTCGAACTTGGCCGGGTGGGCCGTGGCCAGCGTGATCATGGGGGTCGTGTCATCGCTGCGCGCCACTTCAGCTGCGCGATAGCCGGTCGCGGTGTGCGGGTCGAGCAGCTCACCGGTACGCTCAAAGGCCTCGCGAATCACCTCAAGGATGGTGTCATCATCCACGCGGTGGCTGCCGAATTTCTCGCGCAGTGTTGCCAGCGGTGCATCGGCCAGCGCCGTGGGCTCCTGCTGGAAGCACTCCAGCAGTGCGCGAACCCGGTCGCCATCGCGGTCATAGGCATCAAAAAGCAGACGCTCGAAATTCGATGACACCACGATGTCCATCGAGGGCGCGAGCGTGGCGGCCAGCTCGCGTTTGGAGAAGTCGTTGTCGGTCAGCGTTCGGTGCAGGATGTCGTTGGCATTGGTCGCAATCACGAATTGCTTGACCGGCAGCCCCATGCGACTGGCCGTGTAGCCGGCAAACAGGTTGCCGAAGTTGGCCGATGGCACCGTGAAACTGACCTCGCGGTGCGGGGCGCCCAGCGCGACGGCCGAGGCAAAGTAGTAGACGATCTGCGCCATGATGCGCGCCCAGTTGATCGAGTTGACCGCGATCAGTCGGGTGCCGTCGAGAAAACCCTGGTCGGCGAAGCTGGCCTTGACGATGGCCTGGGCATCATCGAAGTTGCCTTCGATGGCGATGTTATGAACATTGTCGGCCAGCACCGTGGTCATCTGGCGACGCTGCACGGCAGAGACGCGCTGATACGGATGCAGAATAAAGATGTCGAGGTTGTCGCAGTGGCGGCAGCCTTCGATAGCGGCTGAGCCGGTATCACCGGAAGTGGCCCCCATGATGACGCCTTTCTCGCCGCGCTTTTTGAGAAAGTGATCGAGCAGGCGACCCAGCAGCTGCAACGCGACGTCCTTGAACGCCAGCGTCGGCCCGTGAAAGAGCTCCATCAACCAGTGGTTGTGCGAGAGCTGTCTGAGCGGCACCACGGCGTCATGCTTGAAGGTCGCGTAGCTGTCCTCGATGAGACCGCGCAGGGTGTCATCGTCGATCTCGCCGCCGACAAAGGGCTTCATGACCCGAAAGGCGATTTCGGTATAGGGCTGCCCGGCCATGGCCGCGATCTCTTCACGAGAAAACTGCGGCAGTGTCTCCGGCACATAAAGGCCACCGTCAGGTGCCAGTCCGGTCAGCACCGCTTCTTCAAAATTCAGCGCGGGAGCGTTTCCGCGCGTACTGATGTAACGCATGGTCTGTGCGCCCCTGATCAGACGTTTTCGTCAAGGTGTTCGATGCGAATGCGGGTGAGCGGCCCGGCGATATCGGCCAGCGCTTCAAGCTGTCGGATCGCTTCGTTCATGTTGGATTCACGGGTGCGATGGGTCGTGATGATGATCGGCACCAGCTCGCCTTCGGTGGCTTCCTTCTGGATCAGCGCCTCGATGCTCACGCCCTGTTCAGCCAGAATGGTCGCCACACGTGCCAGCACGCCCGGACGATCCACCGCCAGCAGACGCAGGTAATAGGCCGTGACGATGTTCTCCATCGGCAGGATCGGCAGACTCTCATCGCCTTCCACGATGCCGCTGAAGGCCAGATAGGGCGTGCGATAGTCATGATGCGTAGCCATGTCGCGCGCCACATCCAGCAGGTCGGCCACAACTGCCGAGGCCGTCGGCTCGGCGCCGGCACCCGCCCCGTAGTAAAGCGTCGGCCCCACGGCGTCACCCATGACTTCGATGGCATTCTTGACGCCGTGCACGTTGGCCAGCAGTTGCTCTTTGGGAACAAGCGCCGGGTGCACCCGCAGCTCGATGCCGTCATCGGTGCGCTTTGAGATGCCCAGGTGCTTGATGATGTAGCCCAGCGCATCGGCCTGCTTCACGTCATCAAAGGTGATGCGCGAAATCCCTTCGGTATAGGCACGCTCGAACTGCAGCGGCACACCGTAGGCAATCGACGCCAGAATGGTTAGCTTGTGGGCCGCATCAATGCCTTCGACATCAAAGGTCGGATCGGCTTCGGCATACCCCAGTGCCTGCGCTTCGGCCAGCACGTCCTCAAAGGCCCGGCCCTCGTCACGCATGTGGGTCAGAATGTAATTGCCAGTGCCGTTGATAATGCCGGCCACCCACTGAATGCGGTTGGCACCCAGTCCCTCGCGCAGCGACTTGATCACCGGAATGCCACCGGCCACGGCCGCTTCAAAGGCGACAATCACGCCCTGCTCGGCTGCCGCGCGAAAGATCTCGTTGCCGTGCACGGCGATCAGGGCCTTGTTGGCGGTGACGACATGCTTGCCATGGCGAATGGCTTCCAGCACCAGCTCGCGGGCCACGTCGTAACCACCGATCAGTTCGACCACGACATCGATATCAGGATTTCGGGCCACCTCAAAGACATCACGGGTGACGTTGACCCCGGTCAGATCCACCTGCGGATTATCGCGCCGCGCGCCGATTTGCTCTACCACAATGGCGCGCCCGGCGCGGCGTTCAATATCCAGCGCATTGCGCACCAGTACATTGAATGTGCCGCTGCCCACGGTCCCCAGTCCGCAAATGCCTACCTTTACCGGTTCCACCGTCTTGCCCCCTGGTCTACTGATCTCAACGCTGCATGACTGTTGTCCCGGCGCTGTCAGACACCGGGAGGAGAAGCAGTGTAACGCCCTGCACGGCTTGCATGAATGCCTTGCGATTAATTCTCCAGGCCCAGCATGCCGACCAGCCGATCCACCGGCACATAACCCGGGATCATGCGTCCATCGGGCAGGATCAGCGCCGGCGTTCCCTGGATGGCCATCTGCTTGCCCAGCGCAAACTGCGACTCGATGGGCGTGTCACAGCTGGCCGTACCCTTGAGCTTTTTGCCCTTCATGGCTGCGGTCAGCGCCTCGCTGCGATTGTCATTGCACCAGACCTGACCGAGCTCACGCGCGCCCTCACCGTTCATGCCGGCACGCGGGAAGGCCAGATAACGAACCTCGACACCCCGCTTGTTAAGCTCGGGCACCTCTTCATGAAACTTGCGGCAGTAAGGGCAGGTGGTATCGGTAAAGACATTGATGACGGTTTTGACCTCACCGGCGGGGCGAAAGATGACCATATCTTCATCGGGTATCTGCTTGAGCAGTGCCACGCGATGCTGCTGCTGTTTCTGCTCGGTCAGATTGACCATTTGCCCACTGTCATTGCGGTAAAGATCGCCCACCAGCAGATATTTCCCTTCCCGATCACTGTAGAGGGTCTGGCCGCCTTCCAGCTGGACTTCATAAAGGCCCGGCAGGGGCGAGGCTTCTACGGCGCGCACCGGCATCGACTGGCCATTAACGACCAGATGATCGGCCAGATCCTTTGGCACATCGGCCTGGGCGCTCTGGGCCACTACGGCGCCGGCCAGCATTACACCGGTCAAAAGCGAGCGAAAGGAGAAAGCAGGCAACATGGACATGGGTAATTCAGCCCCTTGGGTGATGTTTGGCGTGAATGGCTTCAAGACGCGCCTGAGCCACTCGAGTGTAAATCTGTGTGGTAGAGAGGTCACGATGCCCGAGAAGTTCCTGCAGTACACGCAGATTGGCACCGTGATTGAGCAGGTGGGTGGCAAAGGCGTGGCGCAGGGTATGCGGTGACAGCGACGCATCGATGCCCGCTCTGATGGCATGGTGCTTGATGCGATACCAGAAGGTCTGTCGCATCATGAAGCCGTCACTGCGACCGGGAAACAGCGGCGCCCGGGTAATATCGGCCATCAGCTCGCCGCGCCCTTCGCGCAGGTAGCGCTCCAGCCACTCGATGGCAGGCTCGCCCATTGGCACCAGCCGTTCAGCGTCGCCCTTGCCCAGCACCCGCACCACGCCCTGACGCAGATTGATGCTGTCCACCCGTAACCCGACCAGCTCGGAGACACGCAGCCCACAGCTGTAAAGCACCTCCAGCATGGCCCGGTCACGCAGCCCCAGGGCCGTGGTCACATCCGGGGCGCCGAGCAGGCGCTCGACCTCTTCTTCCTCAAGTGTGCCAGGCAGTCCTGCACTGGCTCGAGGCGCCACGATATCCGCCAGCGGGTCGCTGTGGATCTGGCCGGTGACCAGTGCCCAGCGATAAAATCGGCGCAGACTGGAGGTCAATCGGGCATCGGAGCGCGCCTGATAGCCATCACGGCGTCGCTCATCAATAAGATTTTGATAGGTCTGACTATCCGGCGCCAAAAGGCTCATGTCGTGACGTGACAGATAACGCTGCCAGTGCATCAGATCACGGCGGTAGGCATCCAGCGTGTGCATGCTGGCACCGCGTTCAAGCCATAGCGCATCAAGAAAGGCATCAATCAGCTGGCTGGACATGACAGTTTCTCATGAAAACACGACCGTGATTCGGGCAGGCCTGTACGGCGCGCCCGTTCCGATGTTGCACCGACCGGTTCCAGAAACCGGTTCCAGACAGACAAAGACCCCGCCCATGATGCATGGTGCGGGGTCTTTGGGAAACTGCCCGATAAACTCGGGCAGTCACGGAAAGGCTCAGGACTTCTTGGCGAGCTTTTCCTTGATACGTGCAGACTTGCCGCTGAGCTCGCGCAGGTAGTAAAGCTTGGCCTGACGAACGTCACCACGACGACGCACTTCAATGCTGTCGACCTGACGGCTGTAGGTCTGGAAAGTACGCTCAACGCCTACACCGTGGGAGATCTTGCGCACGGTGAAAGCGGAGTTCAGGCCGCGATTACGCTTGCCGATAACCACACCCTCAAACGCCTGCAGACGCTCACGGGTACCTTCCACGACCTTGACCTGTACCACGACAGTGTCGCCGGGGCCGAAATTCGGGATTTCCCTGTCCAGCTGCTCGTTTTCAAGCGCCTGGATAATCAGGTTTTTGCTGCTCATGACATTTCTCCAATGTGACTGGACCCGGTAGCAGTGTCTGCAACACCGGCGTCCTTGATCCCGGCGACATGCGCGGGGTCGATTCGTGGGTGACACGGCATTATTCGAGCGATGGCTCTTCAATCCCGCACCGCCGCATCGGCATCCACCGATGCGTGTTCGTCGATGAACTCGTCCAGCAGCTGATGCTGTTCACGGTCGAGTGTCATCTCCTGCAGCAGTTCCGGTCGACGCTGCCAGGTTCTTCCCAGCGACTGCTTGAGCCGCCACCGGCGAATTTCGCCATGATGACCACCCAGCAGTACCTCCGGTACCCGTCGTCCATCCACTTCTTCCGGACGCGTGTAATGCGGACAGTCCAGCAGGCCGGCGCTGAAGGAATCTTCTTCAGCAGAGGCCTGATGACCCAGCACTCCCGGCACCAGCCGCGCCATGGCATCACACAGCACCATGGCAGGCAGTTCGCCACCGCTGAGCACATAGTCACCGATGGACCACTCTTCATCGATATCAAGATCAATGACGCGCTCATCGATGCCTTCGTACCGCCCGGCGACCAGCACCAGCCTGCTGCTTGAGGCCAGCTGCCTCACGCCTTCCTGATCCAGCCTTCTCCCCTGCGGGGAAAGATAGATCACGCGTACCGGCTCATCGTCACTGCCGGCCTGCTGCTCACCGTGACGTCTGGCCTCGGCAATGGCACTACGCAGCGTATCGACTTTCATCAGCATGCCGGGGCCGCCCCCATAGGGACGATCATCCACGCTGCGATGGCGATCCAAGGCGTAGTCACGCGGATTCCAGCAGTCGATGCGCATCAGACCACGCTCAACGGCGCGCCCGGTAACACCATAGCGTGTTACGGCATCAAACATTTCCGGAAACAGCGATACCACTCCAATCCACACGGCCCATTACTCGCCTGAAGGGAAAACAATCATCAAAAATCGGGATCCCAGTTGACGGTCATGAGACCGCCCTCGAGATCAATCCGTGTGACGACGTCATCCGGCAAAAATGGGATCAGGCGCTCGCGGTCTTCACCCCGAACCACCAGAACGTCGTTGGCACCGGTTTCGAAAAGATATTCGACCCGCCCCAGTGCCACACCGTCGACCGTATGTACGTTGAGTCCTTCCAGCTGATACCAGTAGTACTCATCGTCTGCCAGTGCCGGCAGCTCATCGGCCTTGAGCCAGATGGTAGCCCCCGCGACACGCTCGGCAGCTTCTCGTGAATCAACACCATCAAGGCGAACCACCAGTCCCTTGCCGTGACGTTGACCGTTGAGCAGGGTCATGGGCGTTCGCTGCCCATTATGCTCAATCAGCCAGGTCTCGTAGGCGAGGATACCCTCCATGGGGCTGGTCCACGAATACACGCGAAGCCACCCTTTAACGCCATAGGGGCTGGTCAGCTTGCCCATGACGACGTACTGCTCAGGCGACTGCGTCATACCGATTCCAGAATGTATCAGGCGGAAGCGGTTTGCTGCTTGCGCGCAAAACGCACCAGCTCGGCAACGCGATCAGAGAGCTGAGCGCCCTGGGACTGCCAGTGCTCGATGCGCTCGAGATCGATACGCAGACGTTCCTGCTGACCACGGGCGATCGGATTGAAAAAGCCCACCTGCTCCAGATAGCGGCCGTCACGCTTGACGCGCGAATCAGTCACATGCAGGTGATAAAAGGGACGCTTCTTGGCGCCACCACGTGCCAGACGAATGGTAACCATTTAAAGTCCTTCAGTTGGAATAACGTCGTACCAACAGCACGACGAGGCCATAAACATGTTGCGCGCAACATCCTGATCACTTGCACCTCCGGAAAATTCATTCCGGAAAACGCCGTGCGCAGGCGCGCCGCTTCTCGAAGACGCGGTATTCTACGGGAAATTTCAAGGCTTGGGAACTGCATAAATGCAGTTCCCAGGCAAGCGAAATCGGGCATTCCTCAGCGACGCGGGAAACCGCCCGAGCCCCCCATGCCGCCGGGGCCACCCATTCCTCCCATACCGCCGCCGGGGCCGCCCATGCCGCCACCGCCCATCATGGAGCTCATGCTGCGCATCATTTTCTGCATGCCGCCCTTCTTGCCCATCTTTTTCATCATCTTCTGCATCTGCTTGTGCTGCTTGAGCAGACGATTGAGGTCCGGCACGGTCGTGCCGGAACCTGCGCAGATGCGACGCTTGCGGGACCCATTGATAAGATCCGGCTTGCGGCGCTCTTTCGGCGTCATGGAGTTGATCATTGACTCGAGCTTGCCAAACTCCTTCTCGCTGGCCTGCCCCTGCGCCATCTCGGCCATCTGTCCCATGCCGGGCAGCTTTTCGAGCAGACTGCCCATACCGCCCATGTTCTTGAGCTGCTGGAGCTGGTCGCGGAAGTCCTCAAGATCGAAGCTTTCGCCCTTCTTGATCTTTTTGGAGAGCTGGTCGGCCTTGTCGCGATCGACCTTGCGCTCGGCTTCCTCGATCAGACTAAGCACATCGCCCATGCCGAGGATGCGCGACGCCACACGGTCCGGATAGAAGGGCTCGAGGGCGTCGGTCTTTTCCCCCATGCCCATGAACTTGATGGGCTTGCCGGTAATATGACGCACTGAAAGCGCAGCGCCCCCGCGGGAGTCACCGTCGGCCTTGGTCAGGATCACACCGGTCAACGGCAGCGCTTCATGGAAGGCGCGGGCCGTATTGGCGGCGTCCTGACCCGTCATGGCATCCACCACGAACAGCGTTTCCTGCGGCGAAATGGCGCGATGCAAATCGCGAATCTCGCCCATCATGGTCTCGTCGATATGCAGGCGTCCGGCGGTATCGACCAGCACCACATCAAAGAACTGGATGCGGGCATGACGAATCGCCGCTTCAGCGATCGCGACCGGCTGCTGTTCGCTGGTCGAGGGGAAGAACTCGACACCTACTTCATGGGCCAGCGTTTCAAGCTGGTCGATGGCGGCCGGACGATAGACGTCCGCTGACACCACCAGCACCTTCTTCTTTTCACGCTCGCGCAAAAAGCGGGCCAGCTTGGCAACAGACGTGGTCTTGCCCGCCCCCTGCAGACCGGCCATCAGGATGATGGAGGGGGTCTGCTTGAGCTCGAGCGGCACATTGCCCTCGCCCATGGTGGCTTCCAGCTCCTGCTGGACGATCTTGACGAACTGCTGGCCGGGCGACAGGCTTTTGGAGACTTCCTGACCCACGGCGCGCACACGGACACGCTCGACAAAGTCCTTGACCACAGCCAGCGAAACGTCGGCTTCCAGCAGCGCGCGACGGACTTCGCGCAAAGTATCCTTGATGTTCTCCTCGGTCAGCCGTGCCTGTCCGGTCACGGATCTGAGCGTATGGGAGAGACGATCTGTCAGGTTATCAAACATGAGCTTCTCCGATGGTGCAGCGGCGGCGGCAGAAACGTGAGAGGCGCCCATGCCGAGACCGGAAAATGTTGGCACGCATTATAACGGTTCAGGGGACTGCCATGCACCAGCCTGACAAGGATTCGTGCTGAAGGCGGGTACGATACCCCGGTGATGCCCGGTTTCGATCGAGGTTGGCTCCCGGTATAGTAGTCGAACCCCGTGATTTGCATCACGACGCGCACGCCGGGTTCGCGATTTCCATACGGATTGTCACATAACGATGCTCACGCTTTTTTCTGCCCTTGTGGCAGTCGTGTTTTATTGCACCGCCGCCTGTCGCCAGATGCTGTCCCTGACTCGGCGCCTGCCCCTACGCCAGGGGCTTGTCAATGCCGCCAGCGCGCTGGCCGTGATCGGTCACGGCATTGTGGTCTATACCACCCTGCGCGCGCATGACGGTCTGCATCTGGGGATCTCCGAGACGGTCTCGCTGGTCTTTTTCCTGATTGCCACCCTGCTGTTGCTGGCCAGCATCAAAAAGCCGCTGATGCCGGCCGCAGTGGGCCTTTATCCGCTTGCGGCCCTGAGCGTGATCGGCGCCATCGGCTTTCCACAATCCAGTATCGAATATGGCTTTACGCCAGGAATGCTGACGCATATCGCCACCTCGGTGCTGGCCTATGCGCTGTTGATCATGGCCGCCGGCCAGGCCGTGCTGCTGGGCGTGCAGACCCATGCGCTCAAGCACAATCACCTTCGAGGCATCATTCAGGTCCTGCCGCCGCTGACGACCATGGAGCGGCTGATGTTCGAGCTGATCATCTATGGCATGGTGTGCCTGACCGCCTCGATCATCAGCGGCTTTTTGTTCATCAACGATCTTTTTGCCCAGCATCTGGTGCACAAGACCGTGTTGTCCCTGCTGGCCTGGGTGCTTTTTTCAATCCTTTTGTGGGGACGCTATCAGCGCGGCTGGCGCGGCCTGTGGGCCATTCGCTGGACGCTGGGCGCCGTCATCGTGTTGATACTGGCCTATTTCGGCACCAGGCTGATCGTACAGTTGCTTCATGGGTAGAACAGCCTTCATTCAGGCAGCCCCTGCCAATGCCGCCTTGACACCCATGCCACAAATTCCTAAAAACGACCGACAACCGATTCCGAGGATCCACCGACCTTGAGCGATGACACTCCCCTGGGGCTGATGTTTGCCCTGCTCGTGCTGCTCATTATCCTGTCTGCTTTTTTCTCGAGCTCGGAAACCGGCATGATGTCCATCAACCGCTACCGGTTGAAGCATCAGGCCAATACGGGACACAAGTCCGCCAAACGGGTGCTGCGCATGCTGTCGCGCCCGGACCGTCTGATCGGCGTCATCCTGATCGGCAACAATTTCGTCAATAACCTGGCCGCCTCGATCGGCACCATTATTGCGATTCACTTTTTTGGCGACGTTTCCGGCCCGGCCATTTCTACAGCAATTCTGACCCTGATCGTTTTGATCTTTGCAGAAGTCACGCCCAAGACAATGGCTGCCCTGCGGCCTGAAAAGATCGCCTTTCCCGCCTCGCTGATCCTCGAGCCCCTGCTGCGCGTTCTTTATCCGCTGGTCTGGCTGGTCAACGGCATTTCCAACGGCCTGCTGCGCCTGGCCGGCATCCGCGAGATCGATGGCAGCGCCGCTCACCTGACCCGCGACGAATTGCGCACGGTCGTGCATGAAGCCGGCACCATGATTCCACGCCGGCACCAGACCATGCTGATATCGATTCTTGATCTGGAAAATGTCACGGTCAACGACATCATGGTGCCGCGTCACGAGGTGGTAGGGCTCAACCTCGAGGATGATCTGGACGCGCTGCTTTCGGAGATTCGTACCAGTCAGCACACGCGGGTGCCGGTCTACAAGGGCGACATCAACAACATCATCGGCATCCTGCATCTGCGTAACGCAGCACGCATCATGTCCCAGCCCAACGTCAGCAAGGCCTCCATCGTGCAGGAAGCACGCGAGCCCTATTTCGTGCCGGAATCCACCCCGCTGCACACCCAGCTGCTCAACTTTCAGCAGCAAAAGCGCCGCATCGGCATCGTGGTCGATGAATATGGTGACGTGCAGGGGCTGGTGACACTCGAGGATATCCTCGAAGAGATCGTGGGCGAGTTCACCACTGACATTGCCGATACGCATCAGGAAATTCATCAGCAGGATGACGGCAGCTACATCATCGATGGCACGGCCAATATTCGTGAGATCAACAAGGTGCTGGGCTGGCAGCTGCCGACCAGCGGCCCCAAGACCCTCAACGGATTGATTCTTGAGTATCTGGAGTCCTTCCCCGATGCCCCTGCCAGTCTGGAGATCGGCCCTGTCCGTCTCGAGATCCTTGAAATCAGGGAAAACCTGATCACGTCGACGCGCTGCTGGCAGACCCAGCGACGTACGACGCGCGCCGGTGATGCTCGCCAGTAATCCTGGACCAGCACATGCTAAAGACCCGCTTTTGGGATTGAATTAAGTCTGTTTTGTTAAGTTGCGCGATATCCATGATGGTCGTTCCAGGAACGCATGATGATATCGCTCACTTTCTCGCACGATGCTTGTGCAACAGGTCAACATGATGTTCATGGATAGCATTCGACGATGTCTATCGGTTCTTTGCTGTCTGATGATGCTTCCGACGCTCACGGCAGCGGCCTGCGCCTGCCCAAGGGAAGGTCAGGATGTGTCTCAGGATGAAGTGCTGCAGATGACCGAGAATGGCCATATCGAGCCCTTCCCGGCCATTCTCGAGAAGGCGCGCGAATACCGCAGCGGCAAGCTGCTTGAAGCCAAGCTCGACTGTATCAACCAACGTTATGTTTACGAGATCGACATGCTCGATCATGATGGGCAAATCAGGGCGCTTCGATTCGATGCCGTGACCGGCAGGCACCTGGATCTGGAAGAAGATTAAAGGGGTAACCATGCGGCTGCTATTGATTGAAGACAATGTCCCGCTTGCGGACGAACTGACTGCCCTGTTTACCCAGAACGGCTACGCCGTTGACTGGTGCACGGATGGCCGTGACGCTGCGGTCATGGCCACCAGCGAACCCTTTGACATCATCATTCTTGACCTGGGGTTGCCCGGCCGTCCAGGCCTGACGCTGCTGGAACAGTGGCGTGCCGACGGGCTGGACACGCCCATTCTGATTTTAACGGCCCGCTCCAGCTGGAGTGAGCGCATTACCGGACTGCGTGCCGGGGCCGATGATTACCTGCCCAAGCCCTTTCATCCTGATGAACTGATTTTGCGCCTTCAGGCGCTGGTGCGCCGGCGTCACGGTCAGCGCCCCTCTCCAACCATCTCGGTGGCGGGGGTCGTGCTGGATGAAAACGGCCAGAGCGCATGGCGCACGTCCAACGAAACGCCGGTCAATCTGACCCGCGCCGAATTTGCGATTTTGCGCTATCTCATGCTGCATCCCGAGCACGTCATCGCCAAGGACCGCCTGCTCGATCACCTCTACGACAGTGAGCATGATCGCAATCCCAACGTGGTCGAGGTGCACATCAACCACCTGCGCCAGAAGCTGGGCCGCGGCGTGATCGTCACCCAGCGGGGCCAGGGCTATCGTTTCGGCGGTGACAGCGTCGTCGCCTGATGTCACTGACACGTCGTCTTGATCTGGGTCTTCTGGCCTCGGTGCTGGTGGTCATGCTGCTGCTGGCCCACGGCAGTGTGGTGCTCTTTGACTACGTCCTGCGTGACTACCTGACCGAACGACTGCGCGAGGACGCTGAAAGCCTGGCGACCCTGCCGGTCGACCGGGACCACCAGGTTCAGATTGATCCGCTACGTCTTCGCGCCTCCTTCAATCAGGTGTATTCGGGTCAGTACTTTGTCATCGATATTGATGACACCATTCATCTGCGCTCCCGCTCGCTTTGGGATCACCGGCTCAAGCCGGTAGAGGGCGATACGGCCCAGATTCGGGAAGGGCCGGAGAATCAGTCTCTGCTGGCCTGGACGGGTCAATACCATCGCGGCCAGCATCACTTCACCATTACCACGGCGCTGGATTACAGCACCGTGACCCGACGTCTGGACTGGCTGCGCCTGTGCATCTGGGGTCTTGGGGGCGTCATGGCGATTTTACTGGTGTTCATTCAACGCCGCGTGATTCGCCTGGGGCTCATGCCGCTGGAAAAATTGCAGCGCGAACTGGCGCAGCTGCATGAAGGCAAGCGCATGGCGCTGGAAACCCGGGTACCGGATGAAATTGCCCCGTTTGTTGAAGAGCTCAACCATCAGCTGGAGCGCATCGAGCGCGTGCTCAATCGCTCTCGTGACGGCATTGCCAACCTGGGTCATGCCCTCAAAACACCGCTGTCCGTCATGGAAACCCAGCTGGCACGGCGTGAGCTTGAACAGTTTCCTGACCTGCGTCGGTCCTTGCAGGCCCGTCTGGATGACATCCACCGCCTGGTAGAGAAAGAGCTTCAGCGCGCCCGACTGGATACCGGCGAAGTCTCTGCCGCGGCGCGCTTTCAGCCTGACAGCGACATTCAGCCCCTGCTGGAGACGCTTCGCGAGATTCACACCAATGTCGCCTTCATTAATGAAAGCGCGCCCCTCCCGCCCCTGCCCTGGGATCGTGATGAGCTGCTGGAGATTCTGGGCAATCTGCTGGATAACGCCGGCAAGTGGGCCCATGGACTGGCCCGACTGACCATGTCCTTTCAGAAGGGGCGGTTCGTCATGCTGGTCGAGGATGACGGGCCCGGCATCCCGCCGGATCAGAGAAGCCGGGTGATGGGCCGTGGCACGCGTCTGGATGAGCAGGTGACCGGACACGGTCTGGGGTTGGGCATCGTGGAACAGATTGTCCATCACCACGGTGGGCAGATTCATCTCGGTGAGAGCAATCTGGGCGGGCTGGCCGTGACCGTTGAATTACCCGCCCCGCTGACGGCCTGAAACGCCTGGTGCCCCCTGCCTTTCTAGCGCGGTGCCTGCTCCATGGTTTCATCGTCCTGCGTCAGCGTGTCCGCCGCGCGAAAGGGCTTGTTGTTGGCATAGCCATCGATACTGGTCTTGAGCGCGCCAACGCTTGCCTGTAACGATTCGCGCGTGACGGTCCGGGAGTCAACCGGCGCCCCGAAGCTCAGGCAGACCCTGGCTCGAAAACGTCTGGGCATCCCCTTGAACGGCAGACCATCGTAGCGCGACGACCACGACCCCCAGAGTCCGGACAGCGCAGCCGGGACAACCGGCACCGGGTCACGCTTTAAAATCAGGTCAATTCCCCGGCGAAACTCGTTCATGTGACCCGTGCGGGTCAGACGTCCCTCGGGGAACAGCATGACCACCTCTCCGTTTTGCAGCGCCTTGCTGACCATATCCAGCGCCCGCCGCATGCCCTTGGGGTCACGGCGCTCGGAGGCCACCGGAATGGCGCCGGCCATGCGGAAAAACCAGCTGAGCCCGGGCGACTCGTAAATGGGCTTGTCCATCAAAAAGCGCAGCGGGCGGGGGCTGGCGCCCCCCATGACCAGGGCGTCCATGAAGCTCACATGGTTACAGACCACGATGGCGGCGCCTTCATCGGGAATATTTTCAATCCCCCGGATGCGCAGGCGATACCACATGTGCACCAGCACAAAGATACTGATGCGCATCATGGGGCGTGCCTGCAGCACGGCACAGACCAGTGCCGTGATCAGGGAAATGACCGCCAGTGATACAAAAAAGGTATGCAGGGAAACTTCGAGCACCCCGATCATCACGGCGCCAAAGGCCGCCGACAGCACCATGAACAACGCATTGAGAATATTGTTGGCAGCAATCATACGGGCCCGGTGCTCATCGCTGCTGCGCATCTGCACCAGCGTATAAAGCGGAATGATATAAAGCCCGCCGCCGATTCCGATCAGGGTCAGGTCAAGCAGCATCCACCAGAAGCGCGGCATGACCACAAGATCCGCCAGCGTATTGATGCCACCGCCCAGGGCCGGGTGCACGGCAAAATCAAGGCCCGCCAGCGCCAGCACGAAGGCTCCGATGGGCACCAGACCCACTTCCAGCCGGCCGGCCGACAGGCGGGCACAGACCAGCGACCCCAGCCCTACGCCCACGGCAAAGGCCGCCAGCAGCATGGTGACGGCCCCGGCCTGACCGTGCACGACATGGCTGGTCCAGAGCGGCAATTGCGTCAGGTAACAGGCCCCCAGAAACCAGAACATGCTGATCCCGATCAGGGCCCGAAAGATGCGCGGCGCTCGCCAGGCCGCCGACAGCACCTGCCAGGAGCCTCGAAAGGGCTGCCATTTCAACTGTCCACGGGACTGGGCCGGCGCCGGGGGGACCAGCAGCGCTGACCCCAGCCCACACAGGGAGACCACCACCAGCGTTGCGCCGATCAGCACACGAGCGTGGCTACCCCCGAGCGCCATGAGAATGCCGGCGCCGAGTGTGCCCAGCAAAATGGCCAGAAAGGTTCCCATCTCGACCCAGGCATTGGCCTGAACCAGCTCGGTGCGCTGAACATGCTGGGGGAGAATGGCGTATTTGACCGGGCCGAAAAGCGCCGACTGGGTGCCCATCATGAACAAAAGCCCCAGCAGCAGAGCGTAGGCATCCAGCCAGATGGCCAGCGCCGCACAGGTCATGGTGGCCAGTTCCAGCCACTTGAGCGCGATAATCAGCTGTCGCTTGTCGCGATAGTCGGCAAGTTGCCCGCCCCAGGCGGAAAACAGCAGATAGGGAAGAATGAACAGTGCTGCGGCCAGATTATTGATCAACCCCGCGTCCCAGCCCAGGCGAGGCACGGCCACAAAGGTCACCAGCAGCAACAACACGTTTTTGAAAACGTTATCGTTGAAGGCGCCCAGCGCCTGAGTCCAGAAAAAGGGCGCAAAAAAACGGCTGCGCATCAGGCTCAGGACATTTCTCAATGCTTGCCTCCCCCGGCACGCAACCCGGCCAGAATGGTATGCAAAAGCTGATCCAGCAGTTCGGTCACCTCAAGTGCCTGCCCCTGGCCATAGCCCAGACGCTGATTGAGTCCCAGCTGTACAAGACCATGCACGCTGCCCCAGAGGGTGCGCGCCAGACGGCTGGCTTCAAGGTCGGCAATATGCGGCTGCACTTCCTTGAGCGTGGCCTCGACCCGCAGGAAAAGCGCCTCGATCATTCGCCCCTGCCGGGTATCGAGCTCCCCCTCTTCGGCCAGCGGATAATCAAACAGCAGCTGCCAGCGATGAGGATAACTGTGGGCGAAATTCCAGTAGGCTCTGGCCAGAGCGCTCAGACGCTCATCAGGCGTGCCGGTCTGAAAGGTATCAATGTGGCCCTTGAGGCTGTCGAGCGTTTCAAGGTTGACGTACTGAAGCAGATTGTTGAAGCTGCCATAGAGCTTGAGCAGCGTACTGGGCGCACAGCCGACATCGCGAGCAATGGAGCGCAGGGACAGGGCATGTATGGGATGATCCTTGAGCCAGATGTCGCATGCCGCCATGACGCTGGCATGCAGCTCCTCTGGTGAATGCTGTCTTGGGCGCGCCATGAAAATTCCTGCCTGTTATATTTTGTGATCGAACACTGTTTTCATACAGCATATCCAGCCTGTTTTCAAAAGCAAGAGATATTACCGATGCCGAAAACACGCAGGCTGTAAACAACGCTTATACACGGACACATGATATTTCAAAGCTTTCCTTAACAAGGCGTTCATATCCTTCACCATTTTCATGTTATCAGGGGAGATTGCCATGGCAGGGCGTTTGTATATTGAAGCACTGAATACTGCCCGGCTTCTCGACGACCTCGTCATCGATAGCCCCATCGTTACCAGCCCCAATCTTGCCCCCAGACACTGGCTGTCAATGCTTCGCCTGGAACAGGGCCACATTCATCTGGGTCGTGCCTTCTGGGGCATGACGCCGTCCTGGCTCAAGGTCCTTGACCACGCACCTCACTGCGCACGCGCCGAATCACTTGACGAAAGACGCATGTTTCGCGAAGCCTTCAGCGCCCGACGCTGTCTCATCCCGGTGTCCGGCGTCTATATCTGGAAACAGCTGCCGCGGCAGAAACAGCCCTTCCTGGTCACCCGGGTCGACCGCGAACCCTTCATGCTGGCAGGCATCTGGTGTCGATACATGACCGATACCAAAACGGCCTTCGATTCCATGGCGCTGATTACCGTGGAGGTTGATGCACCGCTGACGCCACTGACCGACCGCTTCCCTGCTGTCATCAGTGCCGAACAGGCCGCTGCCTGGCTTTCTCCCGAGACGCCACTGGCACAGGCACGTGATCTGCTTACACCGGCACCGCCTGCCCTGCTCGGCGCCTTTCCGGTCGAGCGTCTGGTCAATGACCCGGCCAATCAACACTGGCACTGCGCACGCCCTACCGGACACATGCTGACGGCAACACGCGGCGCCATTCCCGCCACCGGGTACTAGCCGGTACACAGACACCTTCAAGTGCACAGGGCGACCCTGACCCTGATCACGCGAGCGACGTTGATACCCATGACCACAAAGACTTCTTCCAGCAATGGACAGGACATCCGCATCATCCCGGGCCCGGGCGACAGCGCCGACTACCAGGCACTCACGCTCGACAACGGTCTGCAGGTGCTGCTGGTCCATGATGCAAAAGCCGAACGTGCCGGCGCCGCCATGAACGTGGCCACCGGCAGTGCATTCAACCCTGAACGCTTTCCGGGACTGGCCCACTTTCTGGAACACATGCTGTTTCTGGGCACCGACCTTTACCCTGACCCGAATGACTATCAGCAGTTTCTGGGCGCCCATGGCGGCCATCACAATGCCTTTACCGCGCCGCGCGACACCAACTACTTCTTTGACATTGCACCAGAGGCTTTTGCTCCGGCCCTGACACGCTTTAGTCGCTTTTTTGTTGCCCCGACGCTCGATGAGGCCTATGTCGAGCGCGAGCGCCATGCCGTTAACGCCGAATATCAGGCACGTCTGCAGGACGACGGCCGCCGCATCGAGGATGCCCTGAGTCAGGCGCTCAACCCGGCGCACCCCTATAACCATTTCAGCATTGGCAACCTCGACACCCTCAGGGACCTTCCCGAACAGACCCTGCGCGATGCCCTCGTGGCCTTCCACGAAGCGCACTACGATGCCAACACCATGTCACTGGCCCTGATCGGCCCGCAGTCTTTGGACACCCTGTCGGCCCTGGCACGGGAGCACTTCAGCGAGGTTCCCGACCGGGGCCTGACCCGGCGCACCATTGATCAACCGCTGATACTCGATGAGCAGCTGCCCACGGCCATGGCCGCGCAATCGCTGGATCAGCAGCACCAGGTCCGCTTTCTCTTTCCCATCCCCGACCCCGAACAGGACTATCGGCTCAAGCCGGTCTCGTTTTTGTCCCACATGATTGGCCATGAGGCGCCCGGCAGCCTGCTGGCCTGCCTTCGACAGCGCGGCTGGGCGGATGGACTCTCTGCCGGCAGCGCCCGCGGCGATGGTCATCGCGCGCTTTTGATGGTCAACATCGAGCTCACCCCCCAGGGCAGCGAGCATCTGGAAGAGATCCAGGCCGCGCTCATGGCATGGATTGATCTGATTCGGGAGCGGGGCGTTGAGTCGTGGCGCTATGACGAGCAGGCCCGCGTGGTCGAGCAGCAGTTTCGCTTTCAGCAGCGCCAGGCGCCCGCGCAGCTGGCCACGGCGCTCTCGGTGGCGATGGCGCGCTACCCCCTCCAGGAAGTACGCCGGGCCGGCTTTTTGATGGACGGCTTTGATGAACGGCGCATTCATGACTATCTCGACGTCCTGACGCCCGACAACCTGCTGCGCCTTTATAACGGCCCGGAAGTCACCGGCGAGCTGCGCTCCCCCTGGTTTGACACGCCATGGCAATACCAGCCCGCTAGCCAGGGCCAGAGGGAGACCGCGCTTGAAGGACTGGCACTGCCGCAGGCCAATGCGTTCATCGCCCGGGATCTGGACATGATCAACGACGGGAGCACCGAGACCCGATGCCTTTTGGACACCCCGGAACTGGATCTCTGGCTGCATGCCACGGGCGCCTTTGGGGCACCGCGCGTGGAATGGCGCATCAGCCTGCAGAGTCCACACGCAGGTGAGCGTGTTCAACAGCTGGTCATGACCGAGCTGCTGGCACGCTGGCTGGAAGACAGCCTGTCCGATGCGCTCTACCCGGCTCGACTCGCCGGGCAGGGAATGAGCGCCCATGCCCACGCACGCGGCATGACGCTGTCCTTTTCAGGCTGGCGAGATCGTCAGGAGCTGGTGATGACGCAGGTGCTTGAACAGCTCATGCAGGGCGAGATGAGCACTCACCATATCCAGCGCGTGCGTCGCAGCCTCAAGCGGCGCTGGCAGGATGAGCCCGGCTCGGCCCTGCACGAGCAGCTCAATCGAGCGCTGCTTCAGTCGCTGATCACGCCGAGCTGGACCAGTGAGGCACGGCTGGCAGCACTTGAAGAGATTACCCCTGAGACGCTGCGGGAATTTCGCCGTCAGTGGCTCGGTGCGCTGCACGTACAGGCGCTCGCCACTGGCGACACCAGTGCCGAACACGCCCGAGAGCTTGGTGAAACCCTCAGGGCGAGGCTGTCGCCCAAGATAGCGCTGGACGCCATTCCCGAACTGAAAGTGCTGACCGCGCGTGCCACGCCGCCGTTGCTGCGCCCACAGAGTCGGCGCGGCGATTCGGGCATGCTGTATTACCTGCAGGGCGAGGGCCAGACACTGGAAGATCAGGCCCGCCTGGCCATTCTGGGACAGATCATCAGCGCGCCCTTTTTCAATCAACTCAGAACCGAGCAGCAGCTGGGCTATGTGGTTGCAGCCCGCTATCAGCCGCTGATCGAAACGCCTGGACTGGCGCTGCTGGTGCAGTCACCGGATCACGATACGACAACCCTGCGGCTGCGTATCGAGGAGTTTCTGGCAGGTTTTGACGAGACCGTCATGGGTATGGAGGACGCAGAAATCGAGGCCTATCAGCAGGCAGTGGCCGAACGCCTTGTCGAGCGGGAGCAGCGCCTGGGCCAGATCACTGCCCGTCTGTGGCAGGAGCTGG
Source organism: Kushneria sp. Sum13 (assembly GCF_052692355.1). NCBI lineage: Bacteria > Pseudomonadati > Pseudomonadota > Gammaproteobacteria > Oceanospirillales > Halomonadaceae > Kushneria > Kushneria sp. Sum13. The sequence continues at coordinate 576,960 of NZ_CP199847.1, read as the reverse complement.
CACACGGCTGGACCGGCTTTGACCGCCGCGAACAGCTGGCAGAGGCCGTCAAGCGGCAGCGAAGCGAACACCTTCAAGGCGCCTGGCAGGCACTGCGATCACGTCCGGTACTGGTCGCAGGGTCCGATGACGGGATAGCCGCCAATATAGTGGACGCGCCCTGGCAGCCGTTTCTGGTCACTACCCCGTAGCGTTCAGGCACTGCGCTAAAGCGTATTAAAAAAGGGCGCCTCAGGAGAGGCGCCCTTTTCTCTTGTCAGGACACAGCGCTCACGCCAGCGCCCTTCACAAAAGCGTCGCGTGCCTAACCAAAGGCCTGCGGCGGCATCATGGCCTCAACGTACATGACAAGCTCTTCGATGCACTGACGCTCATGATCGCTCATGTGGGCAAGCTCTGCGTTGATCCGCTCGATCTCGCGGGCAAAACCGGTCAGCGTCATGGCGGCCACCTTCGGGTCGTTCATGCGATCCCAGCGATCGCTTTCCCAGCGCGTGCGTTCCTCCGAGGTCAGCACCTCAGGGTAGTTACGCGCCTTGTAGCGAAAGAACATCTCTTCCAGACGAGGGTCCTGAAAAGAGGGCTGCAGCGCCTCGAGTGTCTCGACCGGGGTCTGGCGAATGCGGCCCATCTCGCGCTTGTCACTGTTGGAGAAAAAGCCGCCCGAATACAGCATCAGATCAGGGTCGGCCGGCGGCTCCGGCGGCGCGCCGCTGAACGCCTGCGCCACGCGCGTGGCGATATCGGCGCTGCCCGCCAGCTGCTGCCAGTGGCGCTCGGCGGCTTCCCGGTCGATGCCAAGACGTTCGGCCACGGCGTCATCCACCGCCTTGATCGGCATCAGCACCGGACTGCGGTTGAGATGAATGACCTTGAGCGGGATGCGTGACGTTCCCTCTGCCAGCTCATCGGCACTGGCAAAGACGCGTTCGGCGATGGCCTCGGGGCTCAACTCGAACAGCGGTGTCGGGTCCATGGCCAGATCCACCACGATCACCCCGTTGGGGTTGGTCGGATGCATGGCCAGCGGCGCAATCAGGGCACTGCAGCCCCGACTGGCAGGATAGCGCCGCGAAATATGCAGCATGGGCTTTCTGGTGTTGATATCGAGCAGCGAGGCGACCCGGCGCTTGTCGCGCAGGCCCAGCAGATAGTCAAAAAGCTTTTCGTTGCGTGTGCGCAAAAGCTTTGCCAGCTCAATGGTCGCCCGAACGTCGGCCAGCGCATCGTGGGCATCGCCGTGCTCGATACCATTGGCCACACTGAGCTTCTCAAGCTTGAAACTGGGGCTGCCGTCTTCGCGTTTGGGCCACTCAATCCCTTCCGGGCGCAGCGCATAGAAGGCGCGCACGGCATCGATCAGGTCCCAGCGCGAATTACCGTTTTGCCACTCGCGGGCATAGGGGTCGATAAAGTTGCGATAGAACAGATGTCGCGTGACCTCATCATCAAAGCGCAACGAATTATACCCCAGCGTGCACGTGTCGCCCTGTTGCATCATCTCAAGGATACGCCCGGCAAACTCGGTTTCGGGCACGCCGCGACGCGAGGCCTGCTGCGGGGTAATCCCGGTCAGAAGACACGCCACCGGCTGAGGCAGATAGTCATCACTCTGACGGCAATAAATGACTTCGGGCTCGCCAATTTCATTGAACTGCGCATCGGTTCGAATGGCGGCAAACTGGGAAGGACGATCACGGCGCGGGTCGGCACCGAAAGTCTCGTAGTCGTGAAAGAGAAAGCTGACCGACAAGGCAGTGGCTCCAGACAGGGATTACGGGGGGGCAAACAACCGATAGCGCCCCTTCAGTGACGCATATCACTGAAGGGGCGCACAAAAGCAAGGCGTTAACCGCGGTTGGGCAGGGTTACATTGAGCTCCAGCACCGAACAATCGTCTTCGCTGTCCAGACTGATATTGATGGCGTCCTGGTCGACCTGAACATAGCGACGGATCACCTCAAGAAGCTCACGCTCCAGCATCGGCATATAATCAGGCTGGCCTCGCTGACCTCGCTGATGGGCCACGATAATCTGCAGTCGCTCCTTGGCGACCGAGGCAGACTTCTTGCGCTCACGCTTTAGAAATTCCAGTAATTTCACCGACGCCCCCCGCCGAAGATCCGACTCAGAAAACTTCTCTTTTGTAGTAGATGGAAGCGTAGCGGCTTTTCATCCCCCAAAAGCCTGGCCACGGTATCACTATAGGCCTGGCCGGCGTCGCTGTCTTGGTCATGTGTCACCGGTACCCCGGAGTTGGACGCGCGCAGCACTGCTTCGGATTCCGGAATCAGACCGATCAGCTTGATCGCCAGAATTTCCTGGATATCTTCAAGATTGAGCATATCACCGCTATCCACCCGGTTGGGATCGTAGCGGGTAATCAGCAATCGCTCAATTACCGGGTCCTGATTCTGCTCGGCACGGCGGGTCTTGGAGGCCAAAAGCCCCAGAATGCGGTCGGAGTCACGTACCGAGGAGACTTCCGGGTTGGTCACCACGATCGCCTCGTCGGCAAAATACATGGCCAGCTGGGCGCCGCGCTCGATACCGGCCGGCGAGTCGCAGACGATATAGTCGAAATCTTCCGACAGCTTCTCAAGCACCTGCTCGACGCCCTCAAGCGTCAGGGCATCCTTGTCACGCGTCTGGGAGGCCGGAAGAATGTAGAGGTTGTCGGAGCGCTTGTCGCGGATCATGGCCTGATTGAGCCCCGCCTCGCCCTGAATGACATTGACCAGGTCGTAAACCACACGACGCTCACAGCCCATGATCAGATCGAGATTTCGCAGGCCCACATCAAAATCGATGACGACGGTCTTGTTGCCTCTCAAGGCCAGACCGGTAGCGATGGCTGCCGCGCTGGTGGTCTTGCCGACCCCGCCCTTTCCTGATGTAACGACGATGATCCTGGCCAAAATGCGCTTCCTGTAACTGTTGCGTTGTAAGGGGGCTTCGCGGTCAGACGAGTGCTTCTATGGATAACTGATCGTCTCTCAGTCTGACCTGAACCGTCGTATTGAGCAGTGACGGATCGATATCCTCAAGGCGCTTGTAATTGCCCGCCACTGACAGGAGTTCGGCATGCAGCTCATGACAGAAGATACCGCACTCACGATCACCGTGAATGCCTGCCAGAGCACGACCGCGTAGCGGTCCGTACACGTGGACGCTGCCGGCCGCCAGCACCTCGGCACCGGCATTGACGGCGCCCACAACCACCAGATCGCCCTCGGCGGCACTGATCTGCTGGCCCGAGCGCACCGTCCCGCGAAAGATACGACCGCCACTGCCGGCTTCTGCCAGCACGGGCGTTTGCGGCGCAGGCGGTGTCACGGAGGCCAGTGTACGTGCCTCGCGTGACTCCTGAGGTGGAAACCAGCCCAGCCCCAGTGCCCATGCCGACTGCTTGATACCTTCGCTGCCGCCCCTGACTGCTACCGGCAGCAGCTTGTGCGAACGGCACACGGCGCAAAGACGCTCCAGCGCCAGTGAGGTATCATCAAGTTTTTCAACACTCAACACCACTGGCGTATGCTGAAAAAAAGCCGGCGACTGGCTAAGCTTGCCTGCCAGTTGCGCACTGACACGTTCGGGGTCAGGGCTATTAAGCTCCATGACCGTCATGGGCAGCATGCCGCCCTTGAACGTAAAGGCAGTGGCCGTCTGATCCACCTTGAGACTCATGCCCGGTTTCCTGTCGGATAATGAATGAACGCCCTGAGCGATGATAGCGTTTCCGCTTAACGATCATACGGTGTGTGCCGGCATCTGTCAGGTGTCGCCAGTTACCGACGCCTTCTGAAAGAAGCCTTGTCGTAAAGGGAACCCTACGCCACACGTGTATAGGCCTGTTATCATTCCTCCAACGTCAAAACGCTCATATCGCCCGGTACTCAGCCACCGCCAGTTGCCTGGAAAGACATCGATCTCATGCCCGGATTTCTACAACGTCTGTTTGCGCCGCGCTGGCGTCACAATGATCCCCGTATCCGTCAGGAAGCCATTGCCGGCCTGACGGTCGAGCGCGATCGCGAAAAACTCGAAACCCTGCTTCATGACGACAACATTGAAGTCCGTCATGCCGCCCTCGCCCGTCTGGCCACGCCAGAGCGCTATCAGACGCTGCTGGCCACGCTCGAGCCGGGCGATCCGCTGTATCGCACGCTGCTGGATACGCTCACCGGCAAGGAGCGCACGCTTCTGTCGCTGGAGCAGCGTCTTCAGGTAGTGGAAACGCTCGACGATCCGGCCCTTGTCACGCACATGGCCACGCACGCCGACAATCAGCAGTTGCGTCTGGCGGCTCTGGCCCGCATCAGCGATGAGCAGGCCCTGATCGAACAGGCCTGCCAGAACTCGATTGCCGGCGTACGCCAGGCCGCTGCCAGTCGCATCGACAGCGACGAGGGCCTTGAGCGTCTGGCGCGGGAAGCACGTCGCGACAAGCAGATCATGCGCAGCGCGCGTGACCGACTTAACCAGCGTCGCGATCAGCGCCGCGAGCAGGATGCGCGTCAGCAGCGGCGTGACGATCTGATTGCTGCCATGACCCGGCTGTCGGATCAGCCATGGGAGCCCATGCTGCCGGCACGTTACCGCCATCTGGTACGCGAATGGCGTTCACTCGCCGAAGATGCCGACGAATCACAGCGCCACCGGTTTCATCAGGTTGAACAGATCACCAGTACGCGCGTGATCGAGCATGACAACGCCGAGCGTGAAGAGCGGGCGCGCGAGCAGGCCATGGACATGGCCCGTCGCGACAGCCAGCGCATCATTGGCTCTCTGGAACAGGCCCTGAAGGATCTTGAGCATCACGCCACGCTCGACGCTCAGGACGTGGCCCAGCTGCAGGCGCACTTCAGGTTGCAGGCCGAACAGTGGCGCGATCTTACCGATCGCATTGCGCCAAGCCTGGAAGATCAGAAACGTTTCGAGGCACTGCTCCAGAAGGCCAGCGAACTGACCGGCGCCTGGCAACGCTTTGAAGAACATGAGCAGACCTTGCGCGGCGCCATCGATAGCCGCGACTTTCAGGCCATCAAACGGTTGACGCGTACCATTGCCTGGCCGGAGGGGTTGCCCTGCCCGACGCTGCTCACCCATCTTCCCGAACCCGCAGCCCCGGCCGACAGCGACCCGGCGCCGCGCAATACGCTTGATCCCGACCAGTTCCAGCAGTCGCTTGATCAGCTGGAAAGCCAGCTTGATCGCGGTGAGCTTCAGGAAGCCACGCGCCTGCTCGACAGCCTGATGCAGCGTCGTCAGCGCCTTCCCTCGGATCAGCGCGACCGCCTGCAGGCCCGCCTCAACCAGCTTGGCCAGCGCACCCATGAGCTGCGTGACTGGCGCAATTTTGCCGCAGCCCCCAAGCGCGAACAGCTGATCGAGGGCATGGAAGGCCTTGCGGCAGCGGACATGGACGAGCCGGCCCGGGATCAGCAGCACCGTCGTCTGGTGCGCGACTGGAAGGCACTGGGAGATGCAGCAGCTTCGCGCGAGCGCTCCACCCGCTTTCGCCAGGCCTCTGATCTGGTCCGCGAACAGCTGGCCGGCTTTTATCAGCGCCGTGACCATCAGCGTGAAACCAATCTCGCGGAACGGGAAAGGCTCTGCGAGCAGCTGGAAACGCTGATCAGCCACAAGGCGGCCACTTCCGACCCCGACAGCCTGCGTACCATTCGCGATCGCGCCAGAGAAGCCTGGCGTCAGTGGTCCCCCGTCCCCCGGGATCGAGAGAGCGAACTGCGTCAGCGCTTTACAAGGTCGCTGCGCGCCCTTCAGACCCTGATCGATCAGCAGGCCCGCTCCGTGGCTCAGGCCAAGCAGGCCCTGGTTGACGAGATTCGCGAGCTGGAAGACGCCGATATTGATGATGAGCGTCGTGCTGATCAGGCCAAGGCCCTGCAGACGCGCTGGCGTGAACTCGGGCGCGCCCCGAGAGGCGAAGAGCAGGCCCTGTGGCGCGCCTTCCGCCAGCACTGTGATGCCATCTTTGAGCGTCGCAACGCTCAGCGCAATCAGCAGCGCCAGCAACGCGACAGCCGTCTCGATCAGATGCAGGCCCTGATCGACCGGCTGGATCAGTGGCTCCCTGCCACTGCCGCCGACCAGGCCATTCTTGATGACGCCGAACGCGAAGCCGATGACCTGATGCCTTTGCCCAACGGTCCCCGTACCGGTGGCATGCTCAAGCGCTGGGAAGGCATTCTGCGCGATCGTCGGGAACGGCTGGGTCGTCTGGCCCTGGGCACACTGGCCGAACGCTGGCAGCAGTGGCAGCCGCTGCTTGAGGCGCACGTGGCCGCAGACAGTCGCGCACTTCAGGGTGAGCCTGCCGACCGCGTGGAGACGCCCCTGCCTCTTTCTCCTCAGGCGCTGGAAGCGCACCGACTGCGCAATGATCGCCGCGCCAGCGGTGAGCAGGCCAAGGCCCGGGAGTGGCTTGAGCACCTGCGCGTGCATCTGTCTGTCCTGGTGGATGCACCGCTGGGCAGTGAAGACTCCTCGCGCCGACTGGATGTGCAGGTGGCGCGTCTTAACGATGCCATGGGCAACATGCCGGAGCCCATGGAAGAGATCGAGCAGCTGCAGTGCCGGCTGCTGGCCAGTGGCCCGATCGATCAGGAGGACTGGCAGCGTATTGCCCCGCGCCTTGAGTCTCTCATGGCGATGTTGCAGGAATTTGACACAAACGATTGACACCACGACAAAATCGCGTAGTATGCACAGCACGTCGATGCGGGGTGGAGCAGCCTGGTAGCTCGTCGGGCTCATAACCCGAAGGTCGTCGGTTCAAATCCGGCCCCCGCTACCATCGACTATTAAATTGCAAAAGCCGACCTCCGGGTCGGCTTTTTTGCGTCTGGAGATCAGAGTCAGTTTGCGGCGCAGGATGAAAACGAACGCTGAGCAAAGGCATGGACTTTTGTACTTGTCTCAACCACACAACCATTCCCTGTCATGAATGGCCGTTATCTCATACATCGTTAAATCTTTACGCAAACAAAAACCGCATTCCCGGAGGCCCCATCCCAGGGGATGATTTTCTCGTAATCATGCGCCAGCACATGAACCTCAAAGTACGGCTGCAATAGCGTCTGTAACTCGTCAAAACTGATAGCCACCATCGGGTGTTCGTCATGCCATACCTGGCGCTCATCAGCTGTCATTTTTTCAATGCGAAGTTTCAGCGACTGTCGCTCGCCCTCCCCGACATAATGCCAGCACGAGCTGAAGTTGAATAAACCTTCAGGGTGATTGGCGACGTGCGATACAAATGAGTTGTTGTCGATAGTGTTCTTGTCGACTGCGTTGAAGCAGAAAACGCCATGATCGACCAGTGCGCCATATACGCTGGCGATACAGGCCTTCAGCCTTTCAACGCTTGCGCTGTAGTGAATGGAATACAAAAAGCAGGTAATAAGGTCGACCGGCTCTTCTACCGTGAAGCTGCACATGTCCTGCAAGGAGAACCGTGCCTCCGGGCAGCGAATGGAGGCTCTATCCAGCATGGGCTGATTGATGTCCAGCCCGGTGCTTTGATAGTCAGCATCAATAAAATGCCGGATATGCGGCCCTGTTCCGCAGGCAAGGTCGAGATGCCTGCCTCCGCCATTCCCGAATAACTGATACAGCCGATGAACGCAGTGGCTTTGCGCCTGATAGTCGATATCGGCGCACATGAGATCGTAGTAACCCGACAGGTCGGTATAAAGGGCGTTGCCGGGCATGATGACCTTGAGTGCAGCGTTGAGGGGCGCACATCATATCCGAAGCGGGTCATCGCAAGAATGGGCGCTGTAGAAGTAAATCGCCCTTTTCAGGCCTATTGTGCGCGATAGCAGGCTTGACTCACATCGCCCGGAGCGCTCAGAGCAACAGGCTGGATGCCTTGCTGGTTTAACGTTTAAAGAATCTGGCATCCATGCCCTGCGCCGTAACCCTGGCAAGCAGCGCGTCTTCAAGTCATGTTCACAAGAAGTGTTGAGAACCTCTCCTTTTGATCAGAATCATGGCATTGCCCCTGTCGATCGCACGGTATTGCTTCCTGCCATGTCACTGTCCTGATGCAGGTTTCCCCGCCCCATTTGACCAGGCGTCTTGAATTCGGCCCCGGCCAGCGCCATAAACCCCTATATTCGAACGGATCATGAACCCCCTTTTAGCGCCATAAACCCCTATATTCGAACGGATCATGAACCCCCTTTTAGCGAGAGTTTGTCATCATGCAGATCGTTGATCCCAAAACCGGTCAACCCATGGGCGGGCCGTCACCACAGCCCGGCCAGAGCGCCGGCGGCAGTGCCGATGCCTCGCAGTTTATCGTTGATGTCGACATGTCCAATTTCCAGCAGGTCGTGCTGGAAGGCTCCATGCACATTCCAGTGGTGCTGCAGAGCTGGTCGCCGCAGAGTGCCTCCTGCAAGACCCTCATGTCGGCGCTGGAAAAACTGGCCCATGAGTATCAGGGCACGATTGTTCTGGCCAGGCTTAATATCGACGAGCAGCAGCAGATTGCCGCCCAGCTGGGCATTCGCGCCGTCCCTGACGTCAAGATGATCATTCAGGGACAGCTTCATGATCAGCTTCATGAGGCACTGCCGGAGCGTCAGCTGCGCGAGTGGCTTGGCAAGCATGTCACCGCGCCCGAAGGCGGCAGTGAAAGCCTCGAAGAGCAGGCCCAGAAGGCCCTTGAGGCCGGCGACACGGCCATCGCCCGCGCGATGTTTGAACAGCTGATCAGCGAAAATCCCGATGACCACAGCTATCGTATCGACATGGCCGGTGTCATGACCCGTGAAGGCAACTTTGATGATGCTCTGAGCATCCTCGATGCCCTGCCGCCGGAGCATCGTGATGGCGTCAAGGCACGTGGCGTGCGTGCCCGAATCGATTTCGCCCGCGAGGCCCTGTCACCGGAAGACATCGAGGCCATGGCCGAGCGCGATGACAGCGAAGCACAGTTTCAGCGCGCCCTGCGTGCCGTGGCTGATGGTGACTATGAGCGGGGTCTCGAGGGTCTGCTTGAGCTGATGAAGCGCGACCGCAGCTACGGCGAAGACGCCGCGCGCAAGACACTACTGCGCGTCTTTGATGCCCTCGGCGGCGATCACCCGCTGACGGTAGCCTACCGTCGGCGCATGTTCACGCTGCTGTACTGATTGGCGCTGTCCTGATCAGAGCCCTCTTCTCGAACGCCCGGCGCCTCTCGGCGCCGGGCGTTTTGGCATCTACGGCTCGTTGCCGGCGCCCAGCAGGGTGTCCATTCGCGTCAGGGCCTCTTCCAGCAGGGCGTATCCGGTCCCAAAATTGAGTCTTGCAAACCCGGGCCAGCCAAAATCGGCACCGTTATTGAGCGCCACCCGGGCACGTGTGAGCACCTCCTTTTGCGGCGTCTCGCCAAGGCCGGCTTCACGCAGGTCCAGCCAGGCCAGATAGGTCGCCTGCGGGGTACTCATGTGCACCCCCGGCCAACGCGTCACGAACGATTCAATCAGCGCCACGTTATCGCGCAGCTGGGCCAGCAGGGCCTGACGCCACGGCTCACCGTGCGCGTAGGCGGCCTGCGCTGCCGTCTCGCCCATGATGTTGTTTGAGGGCATCAGCCCCAGACAGCCTCGCTTGAAGCGGGCACGCAGGTCATCATCACTGATCACGGCGCAGGCACTGGTCAACCCGGCGACGTTAAAGGTCTTGGACGCCGCCCACAGTGTGATGGTGCGCGAGGCCAGCCGCGGCTCGGCCATGGCCAGCGGGCGATGGGCACTGCCGTCCAGAATCAGGTCACAGTGAAGCTCATCAGAGCAGACGATCAGATCATGACGCTCGATGAAATCGGCCAGCCGCGAGAGCTCCTCCGCCTCAAAAACACGCCCGGTCGGATTATGGGGATGGCACCAGAGCAGCAACCGGGTGCGCGGCGTCACGGCGGCCTCCATGGCCTCGAAATCCAGCCGCCACAGCGGATCATCAGGAGTCGGTGCTCGCATGGGCGCCACCTGCGTGGTGCGCCCGGTGTTGTCAGCCACCTTCAAAAAGGGCGGATAGATGGGCGTGACGGTCAGCACGCCATCGCCCGGCTCGGTCAGGGCCAGACTGGCCACATGCAGTGCCGGCACCACACCGGGCAGCCAGTGCTGCCAGTCGGGCTTGATCTCCCAGCCGTAACGCTCATGACTCCACTGACACAGCGTCTGCTTCAGCGCTTTATCGGCATGCGTATAGCCAAACACCGGATGCGCCAGACGTTCAGCCAGCGCTGTCTGAATGGCCGGTGCCACGGCAAAGTCCATGTCAGCCACCCACAGCGGCAACACGTCCTCGTCATACAGATGCCATTTGGTGGTAGGGTACACGCGCCGATCCAGCGGTGTCGTAAAATCAAAGTCGGCACTGTCCTGCGTCATGCTGTCTCCCTGAAATGCAGTCCGGTCAGACACTGACCGAAACGTGATTGAATGCATGATGTCGTGATGCCGGCGGCATCGTTACCCTTGATTGATCCCACGCTTTTGAACAGACCCCATCATGACCGATAGTGACTTTTATACCAGCGCCATGGCCGGCCTGCCTTCCCTGATCGAGCGCTGGCTCGAGATCGGCGATACCACACCCGAAAAACTGGGCATCATTCTGGCCGATACGGCCCGGATTGCAGGGCTTGGAGATCCAGCACAGGATCCGGACGGTGAGACGCTCAGACGCTGGGCGGCACCGGGCACAAGCGCCGATCACCCGCCGGCCTGGGCCACACGCAGCGCGCTTTTCCTGCTTTCACAGATGCCGGCGCACCCGATGCCGCAGACGCCATCACAGTGTGATGGCTGGGCCTGGGCGTGGGTGCGCCTGCGTCGCTGGGAAAGTCTCGAACAGGCCGTCGAGGCACTGCCGGGCTGGCTTGCCCCAGCACTTGAGGCTCGCCTGCCAAAGGCCTGGCACGATCATGGGTCCCAGCGGCTCATTTGAGCGACGATCATTGGATCTCAGCGCTGGCGCCGAATCGGCGACTTGGGCTTGAAACCGGCCGGGCGGCTTGAAAGCCAGCGAGCGAATTCCGCGATCTCGGGCTGTGCCAGCAGCGCCTCACGCGTGTGATAGCTTTCGGCCATCTCGCGCTCGCTGAGTACGCGATGAATGTGGTTGTGACAGGGTCGGCAGATCATCAAAATGTCGCCTTTCATCTCCTCACGACTGAAGCGCTTGCGAAACCGCTTGCGCCCATGCAGCGCTCGCGGGATCAGATGATGGCGCGTCAGCGCCACGCCCTGACGCCCGCACAGCGCACAACAACTCAAGGGAGTGTCCTCATGTTGTGACATGGCATCTCCATAACAGTGGCCGGGACAGGTTCGCAACCAGGCTTACCGTCAGTATAAGATGGCGGGGCACGCCTTGCCGCCGACCAGGGGCATGTCTATGATGCAACCCCGTTTTCGCACATGCAGCGACTGCTCTTTTCCTTTCACGATCGTGCGCCCTGTGCCCACGTCGAACTGCCTATCCGACCATGATCATTCGTACCGACCACGCCCCCAGCGATGCCCAGCTCGATATCATTACGCAGCAGCTGGGACGCACGCCGCGCGGCCTTCAGGCCGTCAGCGCCGAGGACAGCCGCGGCACGCCGCTGGCGCTGCGCGTCGCCCCACTGGTAGAAGGCAAGCCCTTCCCGACACTTTACTGGCTCTGCAGTCGCGAGCTGACGGTGGCGCTGTCGCATCTTGAAGCCGATGGCGTGATCAAGCGTCTTGAAGCACATCTCAAGGAAAATGAAGCGCTGCGTGAGGCCTATCGCCAGAGCCATGAAGCCTATGTGCAAAAGCGCTGGTCATGGATCAGCGAGCAGGAACGTGCCGAGATCGAGCGACTGGGCTTTACGAAGGCCCTGACCGAGCGCGGTGTGGGCGGCATTACCAACTGGCAGCAGGTCCGCTGCCTGCATACGCAGTATGCCCATCACGTCAGTGACCACAACGCCATCGGCGCCTGGATTGATGAGCACTACCCGCAGGTTGCCGCAAGCGTTGACTGAGCGCCGTCGCAGCCTCCGTGTGATCCACCAGCAGCAGGAATCGTCATGAACAGCCATACCCGGCCCTTTGAAGGCCTCAGCGTCTGCGTTTACATGGGCTCTCGCAGTGGTCATGCACCGCACTGGCAGCAGCTGGCCGAAGCCGTGGGCGAGGGCATCGCCCGGCGGGGCTGGCGGCTGGTGTACGGCGGCGGGCGTACCGGCCTGATGGGCGCCTGTGCCAGCGCTGCGCTGGCCGCCGGAGGTGAGGTCGTCGGCGTCATTCCGGACCATCTTGTCGATCGAGAGGTGGCCCACACGGGGCTGACCGAGCTGATCAGAGTGCCCGACATGCATACCCGCAAGGCACAGATGGCGGCCCACAGCGACGCCTTTGTCACCCTGCCGGGGGGCATCGGTACCTTCGAGGAATTTTTCGAGATCTGGACCTGGCGCTATCTGGGCCTGCATCGCAAGCCCATTGGCCTGCTCAATCACGAGCGCTTCTTTGATCCGCTGCTACAGTTTCTGGACAACACGGTCGAGGCAGGTTTTCTCAACGCCGATACGCGCGCCACGCTGATCAGCGCCAGCGCGCCGGCTGACCTGCTGGACGCCCTGTTCGACTAAATTTCAATCTTTCGGGAGTAGCATCGCATGTACGCCATCGCCGTCAATGATTCACACCTTCAGTGGTGTGAACACAAGGATCTGCCCTCCCCCGGCGGCAGCGAAATTCTGATCGATGTGGCCTGGGCGGGCATGAACCGCGCAGACGTGCTTCAACGCGATGGGGGCTACCCACCGCCCAGGGGCGCCTCCGAGATCCTCGGTCTGGAAGTCAGCGGTGTGGTCGCAAGCGTCGGGCCGGCCGTCGAGCGCTTTCGCGTGGGTGATCAGGTCTGCGCCCTGCTTTCGGGCGGTGGCTACGCCGAGCAGGTCGTCGTCAACGAAGCCCAGGCCCTGCGCATTCCCGAAGGCATGACCCTGCGCGATGCTGCCGCCCTGCCCGAGGTGTTTGCCACGGCCTGGCTCAACCTCTATATGGAAGCCGACCTGCGCGAAGGCGAGCGGGTTCTGCTGCATGCCGGCGCCAGCGGTGTCGGCACCGCCGCCATTCAGCTCTGCCATGCCTTTAACAACCCGTGCTTTGTGACCGTGGGCAGTCAGGACAAGATCGAGGCCTGCAAGGCGCTGGGCGCCGATGCCGGCTGGAACCGCCACGATGGCAGCTTCGTCGAAGCGGTACAGAACTGGGGTGGCGTTGATGTGGTGCTGGACCCGGTCGCCGGGGAGTACATCGAGTGGAACCAGCAGGTCCTCAATCTCGATGGCCGCATCATTTTGATCGGCTTCATGGGCGGCAGGGAAACCCGAGTGGATCTGGCGCGCATGCTGATGAAGCGCCAGCGCCTGGTCGGCTCAACCCTGCGCTCTCGCTCGCCGGCCGGCAAGGGTAGCGTCATGGACGCCCTTCATGCCCATGTCTGGCCGCTGCTGGAAAGCGGTCGGGTCAAGCCGCTGGTGGATCGCACCTTCTCCATTCAGGAAGCTGACGAGGCCATGCGCTATCTGGAAGAAAACACCAGCACCGGCAAGGTACTGATGGGCGTTTCCGGCGCCTGAGACCGTTTGATCCGGTGACAAACGTCGGACATTAAAAAAGCCCGAATCCAGTGGATTCGGGCTTTTTCGTGTTCTCACCGGAGCCTGGGTTTTCGTTACTGCAGGGCAGGCGCGCTCGCAGAGATCGAGGTCATCTGCCGTACACCCGCAGACGCATCGTCTACCAGACGCCAGTGGCGCGAGCGCTCGGGGTCGACCGGCAGCCCCAGCTCGCCGTGATCAAAGGCGCGGGACAGTCGCTGTGCGGCACCGGCATGACCGGCTTCGGCAGCCCTGGCATACCAGGTCACCGCTCGATCTTCACGACGGGCAATCTGGGTGCAGCCATGTTCGTAGATGTGCCCTGCCTGATACTGCGCCTCGGGATGACCCGCTTCGGCCGCCTGAACCACACAGCGCACGCCCCGGGCCTTGTCACGCGCCGACTGACCACGACGAAAAAGCATCACACCGTAGGTCGAGAGCGCATCAACATGGCCGGCATTGGCGCAGCGTCGAAACAGATGAAGGGTCAGGCGCCGCTTGTGCGCAGAGCCTTCCAGCCATGGGGCCTGCATCAAACGCGACGCCAGACGATATTCAAACTGTGTGAATACTTGAGCAGACCGCAGCATAACAACAACCTTGTGAGTTCCAGCGTTCGATTCATGCCCTGTCTGCACGTAGCGTGGCAGGGATCGAGCATTGATGCGAACAACCTTTGTCATGCAGGTGACGCATCACCTGCAGAACAAGAACAAAAAAGAGGGGTGGCCTCAATATTATCGCGCTGTCAGATGGGGTTCACCAGGTGCAGCGAGGCCGGCAATATACGCCTGTGCAGGAGGTGACTCAAGCCCTGTGTTTGCCCGCGCATCAGCGCCCGTCTAACATGGGCATTCATCCGCGTTTCAAGGCTCTGGAAACCCCATGGAAAGACGTCCTCTCGGTGACAGTGGCATTACGGTCAGCAGGCTTTGTCTTGGCACCATGACCTTTGGCGAACAAAACAGCGAGGCCGAAGCGCACGAGCAGCTCGACCGCGCTCTGGCCGCCGGCATTGACTTCATTGATACGGCTGAGATGTACCCGGTCCCGCCGGGTGGCGAGACCCAGGGACGCACCGAAGCCTATATCGGCAGCTGGCTGAAGGCCCGCGGTCGACGCGACGACATCGTGCTGGCCAGCAAGGTGGCCGGTGCCGGTCGTGGCATGGAGCACCTGCGTGGCGGGCCAAAACTTTCGCGAGCACAGATCCATCAGGCGCTTGATGACAGCCTCAAGCGTTTGAATACCGACTATCTCGACCTTTATCAGCTGCACTGGCCGGACCGCCCTGCCAACTACTTCGGCAAGCTGGACTATCAGCACGAAGAAGCACCTGACGCCACGCCGCTGGAAGAAACCCTGTCAGCCCTCAAGGAAGCCGTGGATGCCGGCAAGATTCGCACCATCGGCCTTTCCAATGAAACGCCCTGGGGCACGATGACCTGTCTGCGGCTGGCAGAGACCATGAACCTGCCGCGCGTGGTGTCGGTCCAGAACCCCTATAACCTGCTCAACCGTAGCTACGAGATTGGCATGGCCGAGATCAGCCATCGCGAGAACGTGGGGCTTCTGGCCTACTCGCCGCTGGCCTTTGGCGTACTCTCGGGCAAGTATCTGGGGGGCGTGAAGCCTGAAGGCGCCAGGCTGACCCTGTTTGAGCGCTTTCAGCGCTATAACTCGACGCTGGCGGAAGAAGCCACCTGGGCCTATGTCGATATTGCCCGGCGCTTTGATCTCAACCCGGCCCAGATGGCGCTGGCATGGGTCAATACCCGCCCCTTCCTGACCAGCAACATCATCGGCGCCACGACGCTTGAGCAGCTTGATCGCAACATCGCAAGCGAAGGCATGACGCTCTCCGATGAGGTCATCGAGGCCATTGAAGGCGTTCACAAGCGCCTGCCCAACCCCTGCCCCTGAGCCTTCCCCTCGCCCCTCGAGGGCTTGCGCCTCCCCTTTGGCCTGGCACTGACTTAAGGCAGTCTGATGCCGGCGCCAGAGGGGTTATAATCAAGACAACATGAGCGGAGAATCTGCATGCTGAGCGTGCTGTCCCCAGCCAAGACGCTGGATTTTGAAACGCCTTCCCATGTCGCGACGGCCACGCAGCCGGATTATCTGGACCAGAGCCGTCAGCTGATCGACATTTTGCGCGACCATTCGCCGCAGGATCTGTCTCAACTGATGGGGATCAGCGACAAGCTGGCCGGCCTCAATGTGGCCCGTTTCGAGCAGTGGCAGACGCCCTTTGATAGAGACAATGCCAAGCAGGCCATTCTGGCCTTTCAGGGCGATGTCTATACCGGCCTTGAAGCTGCGAGCTGGCGTGAGGAAGATCTTGAATGGGCGCAGTCTCATCTAAGAATCCTGTCCGGGCTTTACGGCATGCTCAGACCGCTGGATCTGATGCAGCCCTACCGCCTGGAGATGGGCACAAAACTTGAAAACCCGGCTGGGCGCGATCTTTACGCCTTCTGGCGTGACCGACTGACCCGGGATCTGGACCAGGCGGTGCATGAGAGCAGCGGTGATAAGGTGCTGATCAATCTGGCTTCAAACGAATATTTTGGCGCCATCGATCGCAAGCGCTTGAGCAGCGAAGTCGTTACGCCGGTATTCAAGGACGCCAAAAACGGCCAATACAAGGTCATCAGCTTTTATGCCAAAAAGGCGCGCGGCATGATGAGCGCCTGGATGGTGCAGCAACGACTTGAAAGGCCTGAAGACCTGAAAGCTTTTGACATGGGCGGCTACCGCTTCAACGCCGACCTGTCGGATCAACGCAGTTGGGTATTTACCCGCGACGCGCAGTAATCGCAACGATGGTCAATTGACCACCACTCAATGATGCATTTATCGGGAGGATCTCTCATGCGTCATCTATTGATTACCCTGCTCATCGGTCTGATGAGCTTTGGCCTGGCCGTCGACCATGCCGACGCCAAGCGGTTCGGCGGCGGCAAGAGCTTTGGCAGCTATTCCCGCTCTTCCAGCCCCAGCAGCAGCCAGGCCAGTACACCGCCACGTCAGGCCCAGCAGGGCACGCGTGCCGCCGGTGGCGGCATGTCGCGCTTCATGGGTCCGCTGGCGGGCATCATGGCGGGCGGTCTGCTGGCCTCGCTGTTTTTCGGCGGCGCCTTCGACGGTATCCGTTTCATGGATATCCTGCTGATCGCGCTTTTGGGCTTTGTCGCCTGGAAGGTACTGGCGGCGCGTCGTCGAGCGACCAATACCGGCGCTCACGACGAACAGCACCAGCCCCAGCAGCGTCAGGCGCATGACATTGGCGGCACTTCAAGCGGCTCTTCAGACAATGCGGCCGGCGCCATGGGCGGTGCGGCCATGGCCAGCGAGCCGGCCTGGTTCAATCGCGAGCAGTTCCTTGCCGGTTCCAAGGAGCACTTCATGAATCTGCAGCGCGCCTGGGACAACAACGACTTCGAAAAGATTCAGGAGTTCGTCACGCCCGAGCTTTACAACCTGCTGCGCAAGGAGCGTGCCGAGCAAAGCGCCAACAACCAGACCGAGATCGTGCGTCTGTTTGCCGAGCTGGGCGATGTGCGAGAGCACGGCCCGCAGGCCGAGGCCACGGTGCTGTTCCACGGCATCATGAAGGAGGATGGTCAGGAGAACGAGTTCAACGAAACCTGGCATCTGATTCGTGAAGTCCGCGACCAGGCACCCTGGTACATTCAGGGTATCGAGCAGAACAACGTCTGACCCTGATCGCCTGTTGCTGAAATGCCCCGCTCATGCGGGGCATTTTTTTGTCATCAGCGCACAGCGATTATCTGCCAGGTTCGACCAGCGGCGCTGTCTGCCCTCTGCCTGTCAGGCATACACCGGTGTATAGCGCTCGAGTGCCTTTTCAAGTGCGGCCACGCCTGCGGGCACATCGACCTGATAGCCCAGCGTCCGGACACTGGCGCCCAGCGCATGCAGGGTGCGAAACAGATGATGCGCTCGGCACTGCTCACCCATCTGCCCGATACGCACGATGTTGGCCCCGAAGGCGCCGGAAATCTCCACGCCGTGATGACGCGAGATGTGCTGCATCAGGTCAGCCTGGGACAGCCCTTCGGGCAGATGAATGCCCACCACCGAGTTCAGCCGGGAGGGGCCTTCGATGTAGAGCTCAAGTCCAAGCCCTTCGATGCCGGTTTGCAGCGCCCTTGAGCAGCGCAAATGGCGATCAAAGCGCCTGGGCAGGGTCTCCTGACAGATCAGTCGCAGCGCCTCATGCAGTGCCAGAATGCCCGAGACCGGCGCCGTATAGTGATAGGACTTGTTGTACCAGAACTGATGCGCCAGCCGGGCATCGAGACACCAGTGAGTCAGCGTGCGCTCGCGCCGCTCGATGACGCCCCAGGCCCGATCGGAAAAGGCCACCAGTGACACGCCGGGAATCGAGCTCAGGCCCTTCTGCCCGCCCGTAATCACCACATCTACCCCCCAGGCATCCATCTCCAGCGGCATGGTGCTCAGCGTACAGACCGCATCGCAAACCACCAGGCAGTTCGCCTCGGCTGCCACCCGACAGATGGCCGGCAGGGCGTGGTTGAACACGGTGCTGGAGGTTTCCCCCTGTACGATGGTCAACACGCGCGGGCGATGCGTACGGATCGCCTCGATAACATCTTCCTCACTGGCGGCACAGGCGACGCCGGCATCCATCTCCATCACATCGCCGCCGGCGCGACGGGCCATCTCGCCCAGCCGACTGCTGAAAAAGCCGTTATTGACCGTCAAAACCCGTGTGCCGGGGTCGACCAGATTGATGACTGCCATTTCCATCGCCGCCGAACCAGGGCCTGCCACCCCCAGAATATGGCGCGATTCGGTCTGAAAAACGTAGCGCGACATCGACTTTACCTGGTCGATGATGCGCGCCATGGTCTCGCCCAGATGATTGATAACGATGCCGTTGGCCGCCGCCACCCGTGCCGGAATGGGCACAGGGCCCGCGCCCATCATGAGCAGCGGCTCATCGGGCAGGATACTTTCCAGGGGTTCGATATCGGGCACGTTATAAGGCATCACCATCTCCTTGAGATGACATCAGGCAGGGTTAAAGCGCCGTGGCATCGGCACAGAACCTTCAGTATGCACACGGTCTGAAAACGTCGACAAGCGCCGGATCAGGATTGCCTGATCAAGCCAATGCCGTAGAAAAGGAGAGGAGAACGGGGAATTTGACGAAGGCCTGCAGAAGCCGGGCGGCCCCTGCAGGCAACGATGATGGGTTTAAACGTTATCCCAGTGCATGGTGTTGTCGAATGCGCCGGGCAACAGTGCGGTCACGGCGCGAACCCGCTGCATGAGGGTTGAATAGTCCTCGGCCACCACGTTGATATGGGCCAGCTTGCGACCAGTGCGCGGTGCCTTGCCATAGCGGTGCAGGTGCACGCCATCAAGCGCCAGTAGTGCGGCACTGTCGCCCTCCTCGCCGATGACATTGACCATGCAGGTCAGCCCGCGCGCGCGGGTATCGCCCAGTGGCAGCCCGGCGATGGCGCGCAGATGATTCTCGAACTGACTGGTGACCGCCCCGTTCATGGTCCAGTGGCCGGAGTTATGCACCCGCGGGGCCATCTCGTTGGCCAGAAGCCTGCCGTCACGGGTCTGGAAAAGCTCCAGCGACAGCACCCCGACATAGTCCAGCTCATCGAGCAGGGCCTGAATATAGCCATCCGCCGTGGACTGCAGGGCCGCATCAACATCCGGCAGTGGCGCTACCGAATAGCGCAGGATGCCCTCTTCATGCTGGTTTTGCGTGATCGGGTACGAACGCACGGACCCGTCGCGACCGCGCACGGCAATCAGGGACACTTCCCGCACGAAATCCACAAAGGCCTCGACCACCAGTTGCTCATGACCAATGCTCTGCCACGCCTCGCTCGCCTGCTCGGGCGTGCGCAGGACGGCCTGACCCTTGCCGTCATAGCCTTCGGTGGTGGACTTGGCCACTACCGGGCAGCCCAGCTCGCGCGCCGCTGCTTCCAGCGCCTCGGCGCTATCGACCAGCCGATACTCGGGCGTCGGTATGCCCAGCTGCGAGAACAGCGCTTTCTCTTTGGCGCGATGCTGACACACCGCAATGGCACGGCTGGAGGGGTAGACCGGACGTACCTGCTCGATACGCTCCAGAAGCGTCACCGGCAGGTGCTCGAATTCATAGGTGACCACATCAGCGCGGGCGATAAAGTCTTCAAGCGTGGCGTCATCGCTGCCGGTGAGAAGCTCACCGATGCCGGCACTGGGCGTACCGCTGAGGTCCAGAAGTGTAAATTGCTGACCCAGCGGCAGGCCCGCCAGCGCCATCATGCGTCCGAGCTGTCCTGCTCCCAGAATGCCGATCTGCATGGCCATCTCTCACTCATCAACAGGGGGAAAGGAATCTGCGCCAGTACTTTTTTGAACAGTACTTTTTTGAACAGTACTTTTTCAACCGCACTTTTTTAGCCGTACTATTCTGCGCCGGGGTCGGGATTATCCAGTACGGTCTGAGTCTGCTCGGCGCGGAAGGCCTCGACAGCGCGACGTACCTCAGCGTCATGGGTCCCGATGATCTGTGCGGCCAGAAGTCCCGCATTGGTGGCTCCGGCCTTGCCGATGGCCAGCGTGCCCACGGCGATGCCACCGGGCATCTGGGCGATCGACAGCAGCGAATCCATGCCCTTGAGCGCCTTGGACTCTACCGGCACGCCGAGTACGGGCAGCGGTGTCTTGGAGGCCACCATGCCGGGCAGGTGCGCAGCACCGCCGGCGCCGGCAATGATCACTTCAATGCCGCGCTCGGCGGCGGTGCTGGCATATTCAAACATCAGATCGGGCGTACGATGGGCGGACACCACACGCGTTTCGTAAGCCACACCAAGACGCGTCAGCATGTTGACGGCATGCTCCATCACCGGCCAGTCCGACTTCGATCCCATGATCACTCCCACGCGCGGCTGCATCGGCACTCCCCTTTCGGCAATGAACAACTTCGGCAATGAGCAAGGCAGCGCCGGCGATGGCCAAAGCGCTGCGTCATGCTGGAAAACCGTGCAGGATACCCGCTCGGGTCAGGGGGGGGAAGTCACGACAGTCCGGGGGCGGCGCGTCAGTGACCGGTCATCCCCCGGAGCGGCATGGTCAGCCTGAGGTGCGAAAGCGCTCGGGGATGGTGCGCTCGAAGCTTTCACGCTGTCGGATGTTGTCCCACCAGCGCTGCACGCTCGGAAAATCCGCCATGATCTCGCGGCCTTCCGGCGTCATCATCACATAGGCCATGATCGGGGCCAGCAGAAAGTCCACATAGGAGACGGGGCCGGCAACCAGCCAAGTGCGGGTGGCCAGCGACTGCTCCAGCAGCGAGAACTGATGGCGCACCTTTGGCAGTGCTGCGGCAATCACGGTCTCATCCACCGGGCGCTGCAGCAGCGGATTGATGACGCGCTGCCAGGCCAGCTCCCCGATCATGGTCTGGTAGTAATAGTTGTTGATCACCGCGGCCCACTGGCGCATATCGACCCGGTCATCCAGCTGGCGCGGCACCAGTGCGGGCGACGGAAAATGCCCCTCCAGAAACTCGGCGATGGCGTCGGTTTCATACAAAATGCGCCCGCCGGTCTCCAGCGCCGGCACCTTGCCAAAGGGATGGCGGCGCAAATGTTCAGGACTATGGGTTTCTCCCTTGAGCACATCGACCGGGACCTGATCATAGGTCACGCCCTTTTCAAGAAAGAGCATGCGCACCGTGCGCACATAGGTACTGCCATCAAAGCCATAAAGCACAAAGTCGCTCACGCGCGGACTCCCTGAAGTGTCGGGCCTGCCGTACTGTGCTCGCCCACCGGCACAGCATGTTGACAGGCGTTAACCCAACCGTAGACGTATTGGCCCGCGATGCGCCACCGTCGGGGACAGACGCTGCCCGCGGGCCAGCATGTCGAGCCGACCCTCGCACGCAAGATCCGAGGCCACTCGGCGCACATCGTCCATGTGATCGCGCCAGTGCTGCGGGTCATAGAGCGTACGTGCCGCCTCGGAGGGGCAAAAGCTCTTGTCTCGACCTCGATGCTCGGCAAGGGCCATCAGCGTCTCGGCAATGGCGTTGTCATCAGGATTACTCATGACGCCATGCCCGCCTCATGACGCGAGACCATCGTGCTGTCATGGACAAAACAGAGCTTGTTGCCTTCGATATCGCGACAGTAGGCGGCGTAAAAATCCGGCCCATAGCAGTCACGCACGCCCGGCGGGCCTTCACTGACGCCACCGCAGGTCATGACCCGGCGCCAGACCTCGTCAACGCTTTCGCGACAGGGCGACATGAAGCTGACCTGAACACCGTTGCCCCAGGTCGCCGGCAGCCCGTTGAAGGGGTATTGAATGACAAACAAGGGCCAGTGCCTGCCCGGATAGTGCCAGATGGCATCGGGCGGGCCACCATCTCGCTCGCTGGGCAGACGAATCAGACCGAGCGGTTCCAGCACATGATCATAGAAGGTGGCCAGGCGTGGCAGATCACGAGCCCCCAGCTGAATGTGAGTAAACATGGTCTAGGCGAGCTCCCTGCCAATGAAAGGGGCCACGCAGGGCGATAGGGCAAGACAGCGGGGACAGGCGTGCCGACAGACAGTACTCATGCGGCAGAACTCCTCGGAGTTGTTATTGGGGAGTAAGCTTTTCAGCCGATGCCCTCACACCATAGCCAGCCTTTCAGACGGTGACATCACCCTTTTTGTGACGATGCGTATGCATTGCCAGTACCGAAAGGCCTAACGACACAGGCCGTAACCACGCATGCCCAAGTGGAAGTGATCGCGATGGGCGGCGTTGTATTCCGGGCCCAGCGAGTTGCCGAACACATCACAACTGCCCTTGAAGGCACGTCTTAAAAGCGCGCCCCGAGCCCCCTCATCCCGCCAGTGCCCGGCGACCGTTGCGCGGGTCTGCCCTACCCGGAACCCGACAACATCAAAGGCCTCGGCCGTGGCGTGCTCACTGCGTCGGCCGCTGGCACGGTGATAGACGTTGCGACAGGCAAAGCTGCCGACGTGATCGACCCGGGTGATGTCCTGTCCAAAAAGCTCGCGCGCGAGCGGCTGGAGACGCTGTCGCTCAAATACCACCCAGGACAGCGCCAGCGGACAGCTGGCCAGAAAACTGGCGGTAAACTGCACCGATGTCGAGCGCACCCGTACGGCATGATCAAGCTGGCAGGCCCCAATCGCGGGGCTGCCCACGTCCACGTAATCGATGGCGCCTTGTTCACGAGCGCGAGCCAGCGCGGCCAGACAGCGCTGCGGGTCCTGCCCCAGCGCCTTTAACTTGAAACGGGTGACGGGCGTCAGCGGATCATCGACATCAAAGGGCGCAAAGGGATTGTATTGCGAAGGCACGTGCTCGCTGCCCGGCCACTGCTGCCAGAGCCCTACCGCTACCAGCGCGGGGACCAACAAAACGATCAGTACGACGTAGCGCACGTCCCCTCCGGACTACTGGGCAGGCAAAAAAATGGGAAGGTAAAAAACAGACAGACAAAAAAATCCCGCATGGCGAACATGCGGGATAGAAGGGGGTGTTGCAATGCATCTTTGATGCAAAATGAAGCAGATTCGAGTCTGGCGGCTCGAATCACGGCCAAGGATAAGGACGAAACGGTTAACGGACTAATCATCATTGCGGATCATTGAGATAGGCATATGCAATCAGGCTGGGCAAAAATCCCAGCCTGATGCTATTACCACCCGATACCATCCTCACTCCTGCTCGATCTGCCCGGTCCCCCGTCCTCGATGGATACGGCGGTTTTTTACCCCGGGAGAGCGGCGAATACGTTCGGAATGGGCATCTGACATCTCATCGGCTTCAAAGGCATCTGCCCCGACCGGCGTTTCATTATGCTGACGATAAAGATTGAGCAGCATCTGTTTGCGATCGGCGCGCAGCTCCTTGAGCAGTACGTAGACCATGCCATAGATGATCAGCGTAAACGGCAGGGCTGAGACCACCGCCGCCGACTGCAGACCACTGAGACCACTCTCACCGCCTGCCGAGATCAGAATCAGACAGATGGCCGCGATCAAAACGCCCCAGGTCACCCGCTTGTAAAGCGGGGGATTGAGTGAACCCTTGTCGGTCATCTGACCCACGATATAGGCCGCAGAATCCGCTGATGTCACCAGAAAGATGAAGATCAGGATCATGGCCACAATCGACAGCGGGAAGGAGAACGGCATCTGATCAAACATCACAAACAGCGCCGAGGTGATGTTGTCGCTGGTCGCCTGGGCGAGGTCCGTGCCCTGAAAGATATCCATGTGGATGGCGGCCCCACCGAACACCCCGATCCAGAGACAGGCCAGCATGGGCGGCACGATCAGCACGCCGAAAACATACTGCTTGATGGTGCGCCCGCGCGAGATCCGCGCCACAAAGGTGCCGACAAACGGTGACCAGGCAATGACCCATGCCCAGTAGAACACGGTCCAGCTGCTGGCCCAGTCCGTCTCGGTATAGGGACTCAGGCGCAGACTCATGGCAAAAAAGTTCTGCAGGTAGTCCCCAAGGCCCGTGGTAATGGTGCCCAGAATGGCCACGGTAGGCCCGGTAATCAGGATATAGCCCATCAGGGCCAGACACAGGGCCATGTTGAGGTTGGACAGACGCTTGATGCCCTTGTCGAGCCCTGAAACGGTCGACAGCATGTAGCAGACAAACATCGCAAACAGGATGATGGCCTGCCACATCAGCCCCTCGGTGACATCGAACACGGCATGCAGGCCGCCATTGATCTGAAGCACTGCAAGGCCAATGGAGGTGGCCACGCCCATGACGGTGGCGACAACGGCGAAGGTATTGAGGATGCCGCCGGCGAGCACGCGCCCGCGGCCAAGCTTCGCCGTCAGCGGCGCCATGACCGTTGAGACCAGCCCGGTCTGCCCCTTGCGAAACTGGGTATAGGCGATGATCAGCCCCACTACCGAAAAGGCCGCCCACTGGTGCACCCCCCAGTTGAAAAACGCGTACTGGATGGCCAGTCGCGCCGCTTCAGGCGTCTCACCTTCCACATCCCCGAAAGGCGGGTTGGCAAAGTGCATCATCGGTTCGGCCATACCGTAAAACACCAGCCCTACCCCGAAACCGGCCGCCAGCAGCATGCTGACCCAAGAAAAGAAGTCGTAGGTCGGTTTGCTTTCCTGAGGCCCGAGACGAATCTTGCCGTACTTGCTAAAGGCCAGTACCAGCAAAAAGATGACAAATCCGAAGACCGAGAAGAGATAGAACCATCCGAAAAGATGGGTAACACCGCTGAGTGCGGCACTGGCGCCCTGGCTGAACTGCTCAGGAAAGATGGCACCGATGGCCACAAGAACCACGATAATCATCGTGGACGCGACAAAGACCCGCTGTCTGGGAGCAATAGCCATAAATGCGTCGATCCCCTGTCATTGTTGGATTGTGGTTAAAGACTAGTTCAAAAATGTCACCGTCCATGCAAATAAACACATTGAAACCTCCATCGACCCTGTCAGCGTGACGGCCGCTGCCCTTCATTTGCATTGATCAATGACCGTGCTTCAAAGGCACGTTTTGCCCACGAAAAAGGGGACACCTCTGTGTCCCCCTGTATGTTTTGCGCCGCAGGACGATTACATCCTGGCATCAATACCACCCTCTATCCATAACGCCCTGTTATATAATCCTCGGTCTGCTTCTTCTCGGGGTCGGTAAAGATTTGATCGGTGTGACCACATTCAATCAGTTCCCCCAGATACATGAACGCTGTAATGTCGGAGACGCGCGCCGCCTGCTGCATATTGTGTGTCACGATCACGATCGTGTACTCGGTCTTCAGCTCGTGAATCAGGTCCTCGATATAGCCAGTCGAGATCGGGTCGAGGGCCGAGGTAGGCTCATCCAGCAGAATCACCTCGGGCTTGACCGCAATGGTACGGGCGATACACAGGCGCTGCTGCTGGCCGCCGGACAGCGCCTGTCCGTTGGTCTTGAGCTTGTCCTTGACCTCGTTCCAGAGTGCGGCCTTTTTCAGCGCCCACTCCACGCGCTCATCCATGTCGCGCCGCGACAGGCGCTCATAAAGCTTCACGCCAAAGGCGATGTTGTCATACACCGACATCGGGAAGGGCGTCGGCTTTTGAAACACCATGCCAATCCGGGCACGCAGCAGATTGATGTCCACACCCGAGGCGTGAATGTTCTCCCCGTCCAGCAAAATACCGCCCTCGGTTTTCAGCCCCGGATAGAGATCATGCATCCGGTTGAAACAGCGTAAAAGCGTGGACTTGCCGCAGCCGGAAGGCCCGATATAGGCCGTGACCTGATGCGCCGGGATTTCCATCGAGACGTTCTTGATCGCCTGAAAATTGCCGTAGTAAAAGTTCAGGTCCTGAACCGACAGCTTGGCAGGGGCTGAAGCATGGGTATTTCCGGAAGCGTTCCTGGAGGTCTGCCTGGGCGCCATGGTGAAATTCTCTGATCGCATGTTCATGAAATGAAAGCCCCTTGATGCCTACTTCTGTGATCGCGCCGCACTGACGCGCGCCAGAATGTTGAGGATCAGCACCGCAGCCGTCAGTATCAGTGCCCCGGCCCACGCAAGCGCCACCTGGGCGGGGATAAACGAATTGATGGTCATGTTCTGGTAAAGCACCATCGGCAGATTGGGCATCTCGCTGCCCATGTTGAAAAAATTCCACTGATTGGTGTTGAGTGCCGTAAACAGCAGCGGCGCCGTCTCACCGCTGATGCGCGCACACCCCAGCAGCACACCGGTGGTAATCCCCGCCCGGGCACCGCTGTAGCAGACCCTGAGCACGATCAGCCAGCGATGCGCGCCCAGCGCCGCGGCGGCTTCCCGCAGCGAATTGGGCACCAGCAGCAGCATGTCCTCGGTCGAGCGAATCACGACCGGAATGATGATGACCATAAGCGCGGCCACCCCGGCCCAGCCCGAAAAGTGCCCCATCGGCAGCACGACAACGGCGTAGATATACAGCCCGATGATGATCGAAGGCGCCGACAGCAACACGTCATTGATAAAGCGGATGAGATTGGCCAGTCGCGAGCGGCCGCCGTACTCGGCAAGCCAGGTGCCGGCCGCGATGCCGATAATCGTGCCCCCGACGGTGGCCAGCGCCGTCATGATCAGCGACCCCAGAATGGCATTGCCCAGTCCACCACCGGACATGCGGGTGCGCTCGGTAAACACGTCAAGCGACAGGGCCGGAACGCCCTTGGTGACCAGCGTCAGAAGAATCAGAAACAGCCAGATGACGCCGAAGGCCGAGGCCAGCAGCGATGCCATCATGATGATGCGATTGGCCATCCGGCGCCGACGATAGACAGGATTCATGACAGCCTCCTTCATGACGGTGCCCGCTGATTGATGCGATTGAGCATGAAACGGGCCAGCGCCAGTACGGCAAAGGTGATCAGAAACAGGACAAGACCCAACAACAACAGCGCCGAGCGCTGCAGGCCATCGGCTTCGGAAAACTGATTGGCGATCAGGGCGGCAATCGAGGTGCCCTGCCCGGTCACCGTGGCGTTCAAAAACAGATTGTTGCCGATCACGAAGGTCACCGCCATGGTTTCTCCCAGCGCCCGACCCAGCCCGAGAATCACTCCGCCCAGCATCCCGGCCTTCACGGACGGAAAGATCACGTGACGCACGACTTCCCAGGTGGTGCAGCCCAGTCCGTAGGCCGACTCGCGCATGATCGAGGGCACGGTATTCATCACATCGCGGGTCACGGCCGTGATAAACGGGATGATCATGATGGCCAGAATCAACCCGGCCGTTGTCAGTCCGGTACCGGCTGGAAATACCGACGGAAAATGGGACTGTAGAAACGGCGCCAGTACTTCCATGCCCCACATGCCATAGATGATTGACGGGACGCCCGCCAAAAGCTCGACCATGGTGCCAATGGTGCGGCGCAGCTTCGGCGGACAGATTTCGGTCAGAAAGATCGCGATGCCCAGCGACACCGGAATGGCGATGGCAATCGCAATCAGGGACGTGACCAGCGTGCCGTAAATGGCCGGCAGCGCCCCGAAGCGGTTGACGTTGGCGGCCCAGCGGTCATCGGTAAAAAAGGACAGCCCCAGCTCTGACAGGGCCGGCCAGCCGGCCAGTATCAGGGAGCCGGTAATGGTGCCCAGAAGCAAAAGCACCAGCAGTGCCGAGCCTCTGGTCGTGATTTCAAATACCCGATCCACGAGACCGTTGCGCTTGAGCGCGCTCCGTTCGTGCCCGCTTGCCGACAGCTTTTGCATCCGATCGCCCTCTGCGGCCTGTGGTGTGACGCTGCTGCCGGTCGTCATGGCGCGTACCTGTGCATAAAAACGTAAGGATTTTCAGGTGGACAGAAGCCGGAGCACATGGCCCCGGCCCGAGACATCGGCTCAACGGGGCTTATGGCTTCCAGATGACCTTGCCGCTGTCGTCCTTGATCTGCGACCAGACGTCCTGCTTGACCATGCTGACCACACTGTCCGGCATCGGGATGTAGTTCAGCTCGGTGGCCATGTCGCCGCCGTTTTTAAACGACCAGTCAAAGAAGGCAAGCGCATCACCAGCGGCTTTGGCGTCATCCACTTCGGTATGCATGAGAATGAAGGAGGCCCCCACGATCGGCCAGCTCTTGTCCCCCGGCTGATTGGTCAGCACCAGATACATGCCCTCGGCATTTTTCCAGTCGGCATTGGCGGCCGCGGCCTGGAAGGAATCGCTGTTGGCCGCCACGAACTTGCCGGCCTGGTTTTTCAGCTGTGCCACGTTCAGATCGTTTTGCTCGGCATAGGCCGACTCGACGTAGCCGATCGCGCCATTGATGCTGCTGACCTGGTTGGCCACACCGCCATTGGCCTTGGCCCCGACACCGGCCGGCCAGGCCACTGACTTGCCTTCACCGATCTCGTTTTTGAACGACTCGCTGACCTGGGCCAGATAGTGCGTAAAGAGGAAGTTGGTGCCGGAGCCTTCTGCGCGATAGACCGGCGTAATTTTGGTATCGGGCAGCGTCAGGTCGGGGTTGAGCTGAGAGATGGCCTCATCGTTCCAGGTCGTAATCTTGCCCTGATAGATATCGGCCAGTGTTTCGCCGTCCAGCCGTAGCGCGCCGTCATCTACCCCTTCCACGTGCACGACCGGTACCACACCACCCATGATCTGCGGCCACTGGACCAGGTTGTTTTTCTTGAGCTCTTCCGGGGTCATCGGTGCATCGCTGGCACCGAAGGTGACCGTGCCGGCCGTAATCTGCTGAATACCGCCGCCGGACCCGATGGCCTGATAGTTGAGGCCGTTGCCGGTCTCGTCCTGATAGCCATCAGCCCACTGTGAATAGACCGGATAGGGAAAGGTGGCCCCGGCGCCGGTGATGGTAGCGGCCGAGGCGGAGGCCGCCAGCGAGGTAGCGATGAAGGCTGCAGCGACTTGCTTGATCATCAGATTGCTCCGGTTCCCTTGCGCCAGGACGCACGAGGCGCCCTGATGATTATCGTGCCGGCCCGTCAGACAGGGCGCGGCTGCTTTAATGCAACGCCAGGTT
Source organism: Kushneria sp. Sum13 (assembly GCF_052692355.1). NCBI lineage: Bacteria > Pseudomonadati > Pseudomonadota > Gammaproteobacteria > Oceanospirillales > Halomonadaceae > Kushneria > Kushneria sp. Sum13. Next base: position 547,722 of record NZ_CP199847.1, on the reverse strand, counting down.
AACAATCAAATATGTCAGTTTTATTGCAGCACTGTCATATATCGCCACGCGCTCTTTTCTTATCCCCCTTCTCAGCCCCTATCGCAGCGCCTGTCTGACAAGAGTTACACAGGCCATGCCGAGCGCCGTCATCAGCAGCGATCCGGCAAGATGGGCGCTGATGCCGGCCAATGCACTCAGATAGCGGCCAGCCTGTAGCTGTCCGGTCATTTCCAGCGAGAAGGTCGAAAAGGTCGTCAGCGCGCCCAGAAAACCGGTCACGACAAAGAGTTTCCAGTGCGGGCTCAGTTCCGGCAGAAGATTAAACAGCGCAAAGGCAATCCCGATCAGCCAGGCGCCCAGCAGATTGGCCACCAGTGTTCCAGGCGGCAGGGGTGGAAACAGCGCATTGAGCATCAGTGACAACGCCCAGCGCAGGTTGGCGCCCAGCGCCGCCCCAAGGCCGATGGCAAGAATGGAAAACCACATGCAGCACTCCTCGAAGTTCTCAATATGTATCGAGGTGGCGGGCAAAAACGTTATGTCGGCACGTGCCTGCGCCCGCACCCCGGGTGCGTTGCAGGCATCATTAATCACGACGTGGCAGGACGCGATGGTTTGAAGCGCAAGCTTCAGGAGGCATGCCATCTCCCGGGGAAAATCATTGCACTGCCGCGAGGCCGTGACAAGCCATGTGCCGCGGAAGGCCTTCCCCTGCCCGCCATCGATGCGTTTGCGTTAACATGGCGCTTTTACTTTATGCACGGGGCGTGACCATGCCGGCAATGGGCCGTTTCAATACGCTTGAAATCCTCAGGACGTCGTCCATCGGGCTTTTTCTCGATGGCGGCTCGCTGGGCGATATTCTTCTGCCGACGCGCCAGATACCGCGAGGTATCCCGACCGAACCGGGCGACTCGCTGCGGGTCTTTTTGTATCGCGACAGCGAAGATCGCCCGATCGCCACCACCGAGCGACCCAAAATCCAGGTCGGCGAGTTTGCCGCGCTGGAAGTGGTCGAGCGCACCCCGGTCGGCATCTTTTTAAACTGGGGGCTGCCCAAGGATCTGCTGCTGCCGCATTTTGAGGAGCACACGAGCCGGCCACTGCGTCAGGGCGACCGCTGCGTGGTCGCCGCCTATCTGGATGACCGCACTCAACGTATTACTGCCTCGATGCGACTGGACCGGCACCTGAGTTCCGAACCGGCCGACTATGCCCGGGACGAGGAAGTCGACCTCATCATTACCGGCCCGACGGATCTCGGCTTCAATGCCATTATCAACCATCGCCACTGGGGGCTTTTGCACAAAAGCGAGGCGATTCGTCCGCTGCGCATGGGCACCCGAACCAAAGGCTACATCCGCCAGATTCGCGACGATGGCAAGGTGGATCTGAGTCTTCAGCCCCGCCGTGAAGTGCTGGCCGAGCCGCTGGCCGAGCAGATTCTCGAGCGGCTGCAAAAGGCCGGCGGCACACTGGCCATCAGCGACAAGAGCGACCCGGCCCTGATTCAGCGCACGTTCGGTGTGAGCAAGGGCAATTTCAAAAAGGTCATCGGTGGTCTCTACAAGCAGGGACTGATCACCATCGACGCCGATGGCATCCGACAGGTCAATAAATCGTGACCGGCGCCAAACGCTGATATTTCAATAACACCCTACCAACGTTCAGGGATCTTCATGCGCAAGACAACGGGCATTATCGGTACCGCGGCGGTCATCATTGTGGCGGCAGGCGTTGCAGCACCCTGGTATACCGGCAAGCGTATCGAGCAGGAATTTCGCCAGGCCATGACGCAGATCTCGGCCGGCGCGCCTACCGAGGTGACGCAATATGATCGGGGCTGGCGCACGTCCGACGCCGTGACCCGGACCGTGATCGAGACCGAAGATGGCCCGTGGCAGGTTGAGGTGCATCACCATATGACACATGGTCCCTGGGGATTTGGCTGGGCACGGATCGACAGCACCCCTGATTTTGGCGAGCACCAGAACGCGGTGGCGCACTATTTCGGTGAACAGCCGGCGCTTGAGGCCAACACCACTGTTGGCTTTGGCAACGACGTCAATATCGACTGGCACTCACCGGCCTTTGATGAGACCGACGTACCCGAAAGCCCCGGCGCGCGCCTGGCCTGGGGCGGCATGGATGGCCATTACCGCCTTGCCGACAACCGCACCGACTCCAGTGTGTCGGTTCCCTCCCTGAACTTTCAAAGTGACGACGCCACGCTGACGCTCAATGCGCTGAAGATGGACAGCAACGGCGCCGGCGGCCCCGACTGGCCCAACATGGATAACTTCTGGGACGGCCGCTTCAAGACCACGCTGGGCCAGTTGAACCTTCAGGATAACGCCGAAGGCGTGGCCCTGAAGCTGGGTCTGGACGGCCAGGGCCAGCTGCGTGACAACGGGGATGACGGCCTGTCGATGAACGCCTCCTGGCAGGTCAGCAACCTGCTGATGCAGGGCCCATCGCTTGCCGAGCCGCTGGTCATCAATAACGCCACCCAGACGCTGGCGCTCAAACATCTGCCGCGTGACGCCACGCATCGCCTGTTGATCGATCTGTCCAATGTCGATGACTCACTGGACGAGGATCAGGTCTCGGGCCAGATGCAGAACATCATGACGCGATATCTGCTGGAGGCCTTGAAGGGCACGCCCACGGCCGAAATCACCATCGCAGGCCTTGATACGCCTCAGGGATCCCTTGAAGGCAAGCTGGCGCTGAATTTCCGAGCGCTGGACAGCGACCGTGATCCGCTTGCCACGGCGCTGGAGCGCGGTAATCTGACGCTGGACATGGCCTCGGACCGCACGCTGCTCACACGTCTGATCTCAATGTCCGAACCCAATGCCCGCCCGGAGCAGATGCTTCAGGGACTTGAGCAGCAAGGGCTGCTGGCGCGCGAGGGGGATCGATATCGCATGGATGTCGAGATGAACAGTCAGGATCTTCGTATCAACGGCGAGTCACATCCCGAGCTTTACATGATGCTGCCGCTGCTGTTGATGTCATTGAACGGCTGATCCATTCGGCCTGACGTGCGCGTTGGGCCATGGTAGCGCCGTGCGGCGTTTCTGGAGATGGCCATGCGTTTCTGGAGATGGCTATATGTAGGAACGCCGCCGGCGGTGAACGACCCCATTGATATCCTGTACATCATGTTCGGGATATTTCTTCATTTTCCTGTCTACAGCGAGTCATGACGATGTCCCAGAACCCTTCTCGCCCGCTTTATATCGTGCACTCGGGGCCCACCCTGCTCGAAACGCCACTGCTCAACAAGGACAGTGCCTTTTCGCTTGAAGAACGTATTCAGTTCAACCTGCTGGGCCTTTTGCCGCAAAACATCGAAACGATCGAGGAGCAGGCCGAGCGCGCCTATCAGCAGTATGCGCAGCAGGCCGGTGATCTGGATCGTCATATCTATCTGCGCTCGATTCAGGACAGCAACGAGACCCTGTTTTTCCGGCTGCTGGAAGATCATCTCGAAGAAATGCTGCCCATCATCTACACGCCTACCGTCGGCGAGGCGTGCCAGTCCTTCTCCCAGATCTATCGTTCCCACCGCGGCATTTTCATCTCCTATGACCACCGCGAGCACATCAACGATATTCTGCACAGCGCCACCAAGGACCACGTCAAGGTCGTCGTGATTACCGACAGCGAGCGCATCCTTGGGCTGGGCGATCAGGGAATCGGGGGGATGGGCATTCCGATCGGCAAGCTCTCGCTCTACACGGCCTGTGGTGGCATCAGCCCGGCCTATACCATGCCGATGGTGCTCGATGTCGGCACCAACAATCAGGATCTCCTGGACGACCCGATGTACATGGGCTGGCGCCACGAGCGTGTCACCGGAGAGGCCTACTACGAATTTGTCGATCAGTGCATTCAGGGCATCAAGCGCCGCTGGCCCAACGCCATCATCCAGTTCGAGGATTTTGCCCAGGCCCACGCCATGCCCCTGCTGGAGCGCTATCGCGACGAGATCTGCTGCTTCAATGATGACATTCAGGGCACGGCATCGGTCGCGCTGGGCACGCTGTTTTCGGCCTGCAAGGCCAAAAATGAAAAGCTCTCCGAACAGCGCGTGGCCTTTGTAGGCGCAGGTTCCGCCGGCTGCGGCATCGCCGAGCACATTGTGCTGGCCATGCAGGAAGAAGGGCTCAGCGAAGCCGAGGCCCGCAAGCGCATCTTCATGATCGACCGCTACGGCCTGTTGACCGATGACATGAGCAATCTGGTCAACTTCCAGCGCCGCCTGGTGCAAAAGCGCGCCGACATCAGCGACTGGGACACCGGCGAGGGTGATCTGGCCCTGATCGATGTGGTGCGCAATGCCAGACCCACCATCCTGATTGGCGTGTCGGGGCAGCGTGGTCTCTTCACTGAAGAGGTCATCAAGACCATGCACCAGCACTGCCGCGAGCCGCTGGTCATGCCGCTGTCCAACCCGACATCACGCATCGAGGCCACGCCGCGCGAGATTCTGGAGTGGACCAATGGCGAGGCGCTGGTCTCGACCGGGAGTCCCTTCAAGCCGGTGACCATCGGCGATCGCAAAATTCCCATCGCCCAGTGCAACAACTCCTATATCTTCCCGGGCGTGGGGCTTGGGGCGATTACCGCCAGGGCGTCGCGCATCACTGACGGCATGCTGATGGCCGCCTCGAGAGCGCTGGCCGACTGCTCCCCCGTGGCGATTGAAGGCAAGGGCGCTGTCCTGCCGCCGCTGTCCGACATTCAGGAAGTGAGCCGAAAAATCGCCATCGCCGTGGCCAAACGCGCCCAGGAAGACGGCGTGGCCCTTGAGACCGACGACGAGACCATTCGCAAGGCGATTGATGCCAACTTCTGGCGGCCGCGCTATCGTCAGTACCGTCGCGCCTCCTACTAGGCCGGATCGTACCGACCACAAAAAGGGCGCCCGCAGGCGCCCTTTTTTACTGTACGGCCACGGTTCATGTCCGTGCCGCACTGCATCGCCTTACCCCTTCGAAGCCTTCTTGCGCCTGGCCGGGAAAAAGGTGCCGTTACGCAGGTCCGTTTCGATCTCCTCGAGCGAACGTCCCATGGTTTCAGGCACGTAGCGTACGATAAATACCAGCGCCAGCAGCGTAATCAGACCATACAGCCAGAAGGTACCCGAGGTGCCCAGCGCACTGATCAGCGACAGCGTGGTCAGTGTCATCAACAGGTTGAAGATCCAGTGGCTGAAGGCGCCCACGCTTGCACCCTTGCCGCGGACAAACAGCGGGTAGACTTCGGCATTGATCAACCACAGACAGACCCCGAAGCTTGAATTGAGCGCCATGTAGATGGCAAGGCATCCCACCAGCGTCCACTGTGCTGCTGCACTTTCCGGCGAGCCACCGATAAACAGAGCCCCCATGACAAACAGGGCCACAGCAGAACCCGGCACCATCCACAGCAAAAAGCGCTTGCGACCGATGCGATCGACCAGAAAGATGCCCAGCACGGTCGCCAGATTGATCAGCACTGCCCCGCCCACGGCGGCCAGCACAGAGGCGCTGTCGCCAAAGCCTGCATCACTCAGGATGGTGGGCGCGTAGTAGATCAGGGCGTTGTTACCGGTAATCTGGGAGAACATCGCGATACCAAAGCCCGCGATCAGCGCCGGGCGTACCCAGGAACTGAAAAGATCCTTCCAGGTGCCTTCGGGCTGCGCCGAAATCTCCTTGATCTCGTCAAGCTCCTGCTGCGCGCCCTTTTTGTCACCGCGCACACGCTCAAGGATGCCCAGCGCCTCGCTTTCACGATTTTTACCCAGCAACCAGCGCGGGCTTTCCGGCAGCAGCAGCATGCCAATCATCAACACCACCGAGGGGATAATGCCGAGTGCAAACATCCAGCGCCACTGATGCCCCAGCGCATAGCCGGTGAGATAGGCCACCAGGATGCCAAAGACCACCATGAACTGAAACATCACCACCAGCTTGCCGCGGTGTGCCGGCGGCGTGACCTCGGCGATATAGACCGGAATGATCTGTGTGGCGCTACCGGCAGACAGCCCCAGAATAAAGCGGGCCATGATCAGTACGGCCACACTGGGGGCCGCCGCCGACAGGATCGAGCCGATCGTGAACACAAGGCCCACAAGCGCAATCGACCAGCGTCGCCCGATACGATCGGAAATGGGCCCGGTGCCCAGACACCCCACCAGCGCGCCGAGGATAATGGCGCCGGTCACGATCTGCTTGAGCGTGTCGCTGAGCGCAAAATCGCGCGCCAGCCCCAGAAGGGCCACACCGATGATGCCGGTATCATAACCAAACAGCAGCCCACCCAGCGCCGCAATGATCGACACCACAACGACCAGGGCTCTCCCGCGAAGCCCCTTCTGTGCGTGCCCTGCATGATGATCCATGAAAACTCCTGAAGCTGGCTGAATCGTGTCAGCGTGACTCTCAAAAAAATGCTCTGATGCAAACATCAGAGCCTGACCGAGATTGTAACCTGAAGCCACACTGATACGATCATTCATTGGCCGCAAGTGGGCCCCTAAATAGTGACATCGTGTTAAAAAATGTCGCTCTATTTATAGAAAGCGAATACAGGCCCCATCCCAGCCGATGCGCCGGTCAGCGCGCACGCGGGTTGCCTCGATGCGCTCGGCATTGGGTCGATCGGTACTGGCCACCCACGCTTTCGCGTCAGCCTCGCTACGCCCAAAGCGCATATGCCGCTCGACCAACCACTGCTCGCGCAGCTCGGTGTCAACCTCGACATACCAGACCTCATCAAGCAGCGGCCTGACGCGACCCCAGGGCGTTTCCTCCATCAGAAGATAATTGCCCTCGGTGACCACCAGTGGCGTCTGCGGTAATACCGCAATACTGGCCGCGATGGGCTCCTCGATCTGGCGATAAAACCCGGGGGCGTAAACGGTTTCATCCGCCTCTGGCGTGCGAAGCCGCTCCAATAACGACACGTAACCGGCACTGTCGAACGTATCCGGTGCGCCCTTGCGCTCGGCGCGCCCAAGGCGGGCCAGTTCACGATTGGAGAGGTGATAGCCATCCATCGGTACCACCTGCATCTCCTCACCCAGCCGGCTCAGCAAGGCTTCGCTGACGCTGGACTTGCCAGCGCCCGGCGCGCCGACCAGCCCCAGCAGTGCCCGTGGGCGCCCCTTGATCAGCGCTTGGGCAGCACTGACCACGGCCTCATCGATCATGAGACCTGCAATATCGTTTTCAGACGTCGTCATCTTCTCTCAAACATCCTTTCTCGCGCTTTTGACATGATATGACCACACAAAAAGGGCCGGCTCCAGAGGAGCCGGCCCTTGAGTCTCAAGCGCGGTATTTACAGGCGCTTTTCGATCATGCCTTCAAGCTTTTCCTGGTCTTCGGCAAACTTGCGGATCCCTTCGGCCAGCTTGTCGTTGGCCATGGCATCCTGGTTGTGCTCCCAGCGGAACTGCCTTTCGGTCATGGGCTCAATTTTCTTGTCACCAGCGCCGGTGTCAGTCACCTTGCGCTCAACCTCACCTTCGGTATTGGCGAGCTTTTCCAGCAGGTCCGGAGAGATGGTCAGACGGTTGCAGCCGGCCAGTGCCAGAATCTGATCAGTGTTGCGGAAGCTGGCGCCCATGACCACGGTGTCGTAGCCATAGTTGCTGGCGTAATCGCATACGCTGCGGACGAACTTCACACCCGGATCTTCCTCGGGGCTGTAGTTTTCGACGCCGTCACGCTGCTTGTACCAGTCAGTGACACGGCCCACGAAGGGCGAGATCAGAAACACGCCGGCCTCAAAGCAGGCACGTGCCTGTGCGTCGCTGAACAGCAGCGTCAGATTGCACTGAATGCCTTCCTTTTCCAGCACTTCAGCGGCGCGAATGCCTTCCCAGGTCGACGCCAGCTTGATCAGCACCTTGTCACGACCGATGCCGGCATCGTCATACAGGTCAATCAGTTTGCGTGCCTTGTCGATACTGCCCTGCTGATCGAAGGAAAGCTTTGCGGCCACTTCAGTGGAGATGCGTCCAGGCACGATATTGGCAATTTCGGTACCAATGACCACGGAAAGGCGATCCACGGCGTGCTCAAGCTGCGCCTCGCGCTCCATACCGCTGGCTTCCTTCTTCACATCGGCCAGCGTCTTGTCGATCAGCTCCTGATAGCCGTCCAGATCGAAGGCCTTGAGCAGCAGCGACGGGTTGGTCGTGGAGTCTTGCGGCTGATATTTCTTGATCGCGTCCAGATCACCGGTATCAGCGACGACCTTGGAAAGCGCCTTGAGAGACTCGAGCTGAGTTGCCATGTATCACTCCATCGTAACGATTGGGATCAGCCGACGAGCCAACATCGGCTGACCGCGATATTCATGCACGAGCGGTACGCGACCGCCTGCAACGTAAATCCTACCGTGTCAGAGCTTCAGGATAGCGGTCTTTAAGCGTTTGGGCATAGTCTGCATAGACATCTGCATAGCGCGAGACGTTATCCCTGTCAGGGGATGTGAGGGTGGATCGGTCAATATCAACCGCATGGCGGCAGATATCGCCCAGCGCCGTCTTGCGACCCTGCATGTATTCATCGCACCACTGCGCCTGCAGCGCGCCTCCCAGTGCAGCGGCCTCGCGAATCACCGGGCAGACCAGCTCGACATTCATGATGTCGGCAATCATCTGTCGCCAGACTGAACTGTTGGCACCGCCGCCGACCAGACGCAGCTGATCGGGACGAATATCAAACGCTGACAGCAGATCCAGACCGTAGCGCAGCCCAAAGCTTGTGCCCTCCATGACCGCGCGACAGAGGTTGTCTGCCGAGAAGTTATGCGCCGAAAGCCCCAGAAAACTGCCGGTGGCGTCCGGCAGCATCGGTACGCGCTCCCCATTGAAAAACGGCAGCACCCTGACGCCTTCGGCGCCGATGGGCGCCCGCGATACCGCCTCATTGAAGGCCTGGACGTCATGCCCCAGCACGCGGCTTAACTGACTGGTCGCCGAGGTGACGTTCATGGTGCAAATCAGGGGCAGCCAGCCGCCATGACTGGCGCAGAAATTGGCCACCAGTCCATTGTCGGTAATCGCCGGCTGGCTGGCGCTGGCATAGATGGTGCCTGAGGTACCAAGACTCATGGTGACCGCCCCGGCCTGAATATTGCCGGTGCCAATCGCCCCCATCATGTTGTCGCCGCCGCCGGCCGAGACGATCACGCTGCTGCCCAGTCCCAGACGCTGCGCCATCTCGCGGCGCACGGTGCCGGCCGGCTGATGCGGCTCGATCAGCCGCGGCAGCACGCGTTCCGGGTCCAGCTCGGGCGCCACATGTGAAAACGCCTCGACATGCCAGCAGCGCTTTCGGGTATCAAACCAGCCCGTGCCGGAGGCATCGCCACATTCAGCAGTGTATTCACCGGTCAGATGGAAGTTGAGATAATCATGCGGCAGCAGGATATGGGCAATCCGGTCATAGGCATCGCGATGGTGCCGACGCAGCCACATGACCTTGGACGCGGTATAGCCCGTCTGAGGCACGACCCCCAACCTCTCCAGACAGCCTTTCTCACCGCCAAGCGCATCAATGTATTCCGCATTTTCCTTCGAGGACTCGGTATCGTTCCAGAGCTTGCCCGGATAGACCGGCACGCCCTGATCATCAAGGGCCACCATGCCGTGCTGCTGTCCGGAGACACCGATACCGCGAATGGCACCGGCATCGATTCCGGCGGCTTCGATTGCCTGATGAAAGGCGGCTTCAAATGCCTTGATCCACCATTCGGGGTCCTGCTCGCGACGCCCGCTTTCGCGACTGATCAGCTCATGAGCCTGCTGTCCTTCGCCGATGATGACGCCATTTTGTGCATCCAGCACCACCACCTTGGTACTCTGCGTTCCGCAATCCACGCCGATATACATGAGCTCTCCCTGTCCAGAAATGCTGTCGTGGCGATGGGTTAGCGTACCGCTTCCACCGTGGCCCGTGCGCCCTGCTGGTGCAGCCGCGACAATGCCCGGGTATAGGCCTCGACAAAGCGTTCGTTATCCACCAGATCGCCGAACACTTCCCGGTTTTCGATAAAGGCCAGCGGGTTATCGCGATTGCGCCGGGCAATCGTGTGAAGCTCATCTTTCATGCGATCCACGATCTCGATCGGCTCGCCCTGCTCATCGACACCTTCGGCGTAGCGGGCCCAGCTGGCAACCACCGCTGCCGAGCGCTTGATCTCGCCGTTACGCTCAAGCTGCTCGCGAATGACCGGCAACAACCACTTGGGGATGCGATCAGAGCTTTCGGCGCACAGCCTCGCCAGGGTGTCACGAATCTCGGGATTGGCAAAGCGCTCGATCAGGGTACGGCGGTAATCATCAAGATCGACCCCCGGCACCGGTGACAGCGTCGGCGAGCCCTCCTCAACCATGTAATTGAGCAGGAAATCGGCATACAGCGCGTCCTGACAGACCTCATGGGCATAGCGGTAGCCGTCGAGGTAGCCAAAATAGGTCAGTGCCTGATGGCTGGCGTTCAAAAGGCGCAGCTTCATCAGCTCATAGGGCATGACGTCATCGACGACCTGCACACCGACCTCTTCATAGGCCGGGCGCCCCTGGTTGAAATGATCCTCCAGCACCCACTGGGTAAAGGGTTCACATACCACCGGCCAGCCATCCTCGATATCAAAGCGCTTTTTGATCTCGGCGCGATCGTCATCGGTGGTCACCGGCGTGATGCGGTCCACCATCGAATTGGGAAAGCGCACTTCCCTTTCGATCCAGTCGCCAAGGGCCGGATCACGACGCCGGGCAAAGGCCACAAAGGACTCTTTGGCCACATCGCCATTGCCCTGAATGTTGTCACACGACATGATCGTGAACGGCGCAAGCCCCTTCTCCCGCCGACGTGCGAGTGCCTCGACAATCAGGCCGAAAAAGGTTTTCGGCGTGGCGCTGGCGTCCAGGTCATGGCGCACCTCGGGGTTGTCGAAGTTGAACTCGCCGGTGACGTGATGGAAGTTGTAGCCGCCCTCGGTGACGGTCAATGAGACGATTCGGGTCGCCTCGTTGGCCAGTCGCTCGATCACCGCTTCGGGATCATCGGGCGCATAGAGATAATCCACGATCGAGCCGATCACCTGTGCTTCCCAGCGACCGTCCGGATGCTTCTGCACCAGGGTATAGAGACCGTCCTGCGCCTTGAGGACCTCCTGCATGCGCCGATCCCCCGGCATCACGCCTACGCCGCAGATGCCGAAATCCATCGCCTTGCCCTCATTCATCAGCGCATCGAGATACATGGCCTGATGGGCACGGTGAAAGCCCCCGACACCGAAGTGAAGGATGCCGACGCTGACATCGTCACGGTTGTATCGAGGCAGCGTCACATCGCCGCCCAACTGATCAAGATTGCCTGCCTTCAGCGCTGTCATCCCGTCACTCCCTGTGTTGTCGACCCTTTGGGCCGGCGTACTGTCCGATGTTGCAGTGCTTTGCCGGTGATGTATTGTCCTACTGGTAATGTACTGCCCTGCCGGTTATGCGGTGGCGTGAGCCGATACTGCCGGGTCTGCTTCAAGCCCCAGCGTCCTGTCGCTTTCTATATCAAAAAGATGGACATGATCCGGATCAAAGGCCAGGGCCAGTGTGTCACCGATCTGAACCTCCAGATGCGCTGCCAGCTGCGCCGTTACAAGCGTCTCGCCGATGCGCACCTGTGCCATGGTCACCGGCCCCAGCGGCTCGATGACTTCAACGATACCTTCCAGGCTGCCGTTGCCGGTGAAGGCGTCTGCCTGGTGCAGATGCTCGGGTCGAATACCCAGCCAGCATCGCGCGCGCTGGCCGGCATCCCCCAGCGCCACCTGCTGATGCGGATTCAATGAGCAGGAAAACCCATTGCCTCTGAGCGTGCCGCCCTGATAATCGGCCTGCAGAAAGTTCATGGATGGCGTGCCGATAAAGCCCGCCACGAAGCGATTGACCGGCCGTTCATAGAGGTTATAGGGCGTGTCGATCTGCTGGATTCGGCCATCACGCATGACCACGATGCGCTGGCCCATGGTCATGGCTTCGGTCTGGTCATGGGTAACGTAGAAGGTGGTCACGCCCAGCCGACGGTGAAGCCGCGTAATTTCAGCGCGCATCTCGACACGCAGGCGCGCATCCAGATTCGACAGCGGCTCATCCATCAAAAACACCTGGGGCTGGCGCACCAGTGCTCGCCCGAGTGCCACACGCTGGCGCTGGCCGCCGGAGAGTGCCCGCGGCTTGCGGTCCAGCAGATGCTCGATATCCAGGATTTTGGCGGCTTCCTGAACGCGCTTTTTCACCTCATCCTTCGGTGTTTTCTTGAGCTCGAGTGCGAAGGCCATGTTGTGATAGACGCTCATGTGCGGATAGAGCGCATAGCTTTGAAACACCATCGCGATATCACGATCACGCGGCTCGACAGCACTGACGTCCTGACCGTTGATGCGGATTTCGCCGGCCGTGTTGTGCTCAAGGCCTGCGATCATGCGCATGGTGGTGGACTTACCACAGCCGGAGGGCCCCACCAGCACCACGAACTCGCCATCCCTTGTGATCAGGTTGAAATCCTCGACCGCATTGGCGTGCTCGCCCCCCTTCTTGCCCGGCATGCTGTCGTAGCGCTTGGCCACACCTTTAAGTTCTACAATCGCCATCGAAGCGCTTCCTTTTCCAGGCGCAGCCATCCGGCTGCGCAGATGCATTCAATGCGCCTACTTGACGGCGCCAAAGGTCAGTCCGCGCACCATCTGACGCTGAGCAAACCAGCCCAGCACCACGATGGGCGCAATGGTCATTACCGAGGCGGCCGACAGTCGCGCCCAGAAAAGCCCTTCACCACTTTTGAAGGAGGCCGTGTACACGGCAAGCGTTGCTGCATGATAGTCGGTCATGGTCAGACTCCAGAACGACTCGTTCCAGGCCAGAATCAGCGCCAGCAGTCCGGTCGAGGCAAGGCCCGGCAGCGCCAGTGGCAAAATCACGCGAAACATGGTCTGGGCCGTGCTGGCCCCATCAATGCTCGCCGCCTCGACGATATCCACCGGGATATCACGAAAATACGAGTACACCATCCACACCATGATGGGCAGGTTCATGGAGGTGAACAGCATCGTCAGTCCCAGGCGCGTGTCCAGAAGCCCCAGCGAGCGATAGACCAGAAAAACCGGAATCAGCACGCCTACGGCCGGAATGAACTTGGTCGAGACCATCCACACCAGCGTGAAGTCGGTGCGTTTTGAGGGATAAAACGCCATGGCATAGGCCGCCGGAATGGCCAGCGCCAGGCCCACCAGCGTTGACCCAAGCGCCGTGATCACCGAGTTCAGCGCGTAGTGCCAGTAGCCGCTGCCCTGGGCGAGCGCACTTTTAAAGCTGTCGAGCGTGGGCGAAAAAATAAAGGTCGGCGTCATGCTGAACGCGGTCTGCTCGGTCTTGAGCGCCGTCAGTATCACCCAGAGAATCGGAAAGAACATGGTGATCCCGATCAACCAGGCCAGCAGCGTCAGTAACGTGCCACCAAAGCCACTTTTGCGCCCGGGGGTTTGATCAACGGTGGATGCAGTCATCGTTGGCTCCCTGCGTTGAGGTTACCGGCCACAAACCGGATCAGGAATATGGCGCAGATGTTGGCGAGCACGACAGCACCGATGGCGGCGGCTGAAGAGAGCCCGATGTCGTACTGGAAAAACGCACCCAGGTAGATGTAGTACGGCAGATTGGTGGTCGCCGTCCCCGGGCCACCGCTGGTGGTGGCATAGATCTCGGCAAAGGAGGTCAGAAAGAAGATGCTCTCGAGCATGATGACGACATAGAGCACCTGCCCCAGATGCGGCAGCACGATATGGCGAAACTCCTGCCAGCGATTGGCACCATCCAGACGCACCGCCTCAAGCTGGTCCTCCGGCAGAGACTGCAGGCCGGTAAGCAGAATCAGCAGTGCAAAGGGCGTCCACTCCCAGCTGATCATCATCACCACCGACAGCAGCGGATAGCTCGACAGCCACTCGATGGGCTCAAATCCCATCGAGCGCATTACCCAGGAGAACAGCCCGTAGACCGGGTCCAGCAGCATGTATTTCCAGATCAGGCCGGTGACGACCGGCATGACAAAAAACGGCGAGATAGCCAGCGTTCGCGCGATCCCTCGCCCCACAAAGGTGCGATTGAACAAAAGCGCCAGCGCCAGTCCTGCCACGACCGTGACCAGAAGACAGGTCGCGACCAGAAGCAGCGTATTGAGCAGCGCGTCCCAGAACACGGGGTCGGTAAAGAGCAGTTCATAGCTTAAAAACCCTGCGAAGCCTCGCATGTCCGGCATCATCAGGTTGTAGTCCTGCAGCGAGTAGTACAGCGTCATCGCCAGCGGAACGATCATCCAGACCAGCAGAAACAGCACTGATGGCGCCATTAGCCATTTGGTGGGCGCACGCCGTTTGGGGGATGCATTGGTGGGAGCAGCACTCATGTCGCGGGCCTCAAGTGGCGGAAGTCATCAACGGAGGAAACCACGCGGGCAGGCCCGCGTGGTCGTGCGTGTTACCGACGATCATTCACCGGTCATGGTTCGACTACTTCCTGGTGACCTCGGCGCGACGCATCAGCCGTTCCGTGAAGGTCTGGGCCTGCTCAAGGCCTTCATCCACACTGCTCTGACCGCTCAGGATACCGGCCATGATCTGACCGACCCGCGTACCAATGGCCTGAAACTGCGGGATGCTGATGAACTGAATGCCGGTGTAGGGCACGGGTTCGGCGGTTGGATGCTCCGGGTCGGCGCTGTTGATGGCCTCCTCGACCAGCCCGGCAAAGGGCGCCACTTCCTGATAGCCCTGGTTTTCGTAGGTTGACTCACGCGTACCGGGCGGCACCGACAGCCAGCCGTGAGCATCAGCCACGCTCTGGATATAGTCGGCAGAGGTTGCCCAGTCGACAAAGGTCTGCGCTGCATCAGGGTTTTTGGCGGATTCCGGCACGGCCAGTGCCCAGGCATATAGCCAGCTTGAACCGGCCTCGGTGGTCTCGTGCGGCGCCTGAGCAAAGCCTACGTGTTCGGCAACCTTGGAGTTGTCGGGGTTAGAAAGGTAACCGGCCGCAACCGTTGAATCGACCCACATGCCGCACTGGCCGTTGGCAAACAGCGTCTCGGACTCGGTAAATCCGTTGGAGGTCGAGCCCGGCGGCCCGTACTGCGTGAGCATGGTCTTGTAGGCATTGGCCGCATTTTTCCACTGCTGAGACATCAGCTGCGGCTCCCACTGCTCGTTGAACCAGCGCCCGCCAAAGCTGTTCACCATGGTGCTGAACAGCGCCATGTTTTCCCCCCAGCCCGGCAGGCCGCGCAAACAGATGCCGTAGACGCCGTTTTTGGGATCATGCACCTTCTGGGCAAAGTCCTGCATCTGACTCCAGGTCGGATGGTCAGGCATCTCGATGCCGGCCTTTTTAAACAGATCCTTGCGGTAGTAGGTCATCGAGGATTCTGCGTAAAACGGCAGCGCATACAGCTTGTCATCCACGGAAAGCCCCTGACGCACGCTGGGGATCAGATCATCGACCTGATAGCTCTCCGGCAGGTGATCCATGGCCTTGAGCCAGCCGTTTTTGGCCCAGATGGGCGTTTCGTAGTTGCTGACGGTAATGACGTCGTACTGACCGCCCCCGCTTGAAATGTCAGTGGTGATCTTCTGGCGCAGCTCATTTTCAGCCAGCGTCACGTAATTGACCTTGATATCCGGGTGCGCCTCGTTAAAGGCTTTGGTCATCTTCTGCATGGTGACCATATCGGGATTATTGACAGTCGCTACCGTAATCGTGGTTTGCGCCTGAGCAACGCCGACACTTCCAAGCCCTGCCAACAGCATGATCCATGACGTTTTCATTGTAATGCCTACCCTGGTCATTGATGGACTTCCCATGGCAGGAAGTCGTTCCATTGCGGGGCACCAAACCTTTAATTTTTATCATTTGGTGTCATTCGCATCATTGCTCCATCGTTAAGCAGTAATGAAGTTCAGGCAAGCTGACAATTTTTCAAAAAACACATTTCAAACAGTTAGTTATTAAAAACATGACCAATTGATAATCACGAGTAGAAAAACAACACGACTATCGACCGACGAATGTCTCCCCTGCTCCGGGCAACTTTCAGGCGGCATCAATGACAAAAAATGATAGATAAGAAGCAGGGTCGCACGGTCTGGCACCACCGGTGACCGCCTCTGAACAGACACGGCGGGAAGGTCATGGCAAAGCCCATATCAACGGGAACGGGCAGGGTTCGGTTAAAGGATGTCGCGCTGGCAGCCGGCGTCAGTCCGATCACGGTGTCGCGTGCGTTCAGCACGCCCGGGCAGCTGCACCCGCAGACCTGCCAGCGAGTGCTCGAGGTGGCTCAGACGATGGGGTATGTGGCAAAACGGCGCCCGGCCGAGCACACCAACAGACGAGCGGTGATTGGCGTGATCAATCCTCAGCTCAACAACCCCTATTTTCATGAGCTGGCCTGTGCCTTCAGTCAGCTGGGGGAAAGTCGCCAAATGGATGTGCTGATCATGGACTCGCATGATTCGCCCAGCCAGGAAGCGGCGGCCGTGGATCGGCTGATTGCCTGCGGCGTGGATGGCATCATCCTCACGGTCATTTCTGCCGACAGGCGCTATCGACCAGACTACTTCGAGCGGCTGGAAAAGGCAGGCATCGCCGTCATTCTGGTGGATCGCGAAGTCACGGCGCCCCATTATGGCGGCGTCTATATCGACAACCTGGACTGCGGCTACCAGGCCGGAATGTGGATGAAAGGCCAGCCGATCAAGCGGCTGCTGATTCTGTCGGGGCCGTCGGATTCCATGGTCACCATCGGGCGGGTGTCCGGCCTTCGTGAGGCACTGGCAGGCAGTCAAATCGCACTTGAGGTGCACTACGGCGATTTTTCCATGGCCCCTGCCGAGCATTTTTTAAACGAAAGACTCAAGCACCCTCCGCTGCCCGATGCCCTGATCGGCATCAACAATCAGATCACGCTGGGCATTCTGGCAGCCTATCGACGAGCCGGCCTGTCCCTGCCCGAACAGCCGGGCGGGCCACGCCTTTTTTGCATCGATGGTATTGCTCGCGCAGAGCTGCTGGGCATCGACATCCCCTCGATCCATCATGATCTTGTGACCATCGCCACCCAGGCCATGGACCTTGTCGAGGATGCCCTGCGCTCCGGCAGCCGACGTGGGTCTCGCCAAGTGGTGCGAGGTCATCTTCACCTGCCGGGCGAGACCGATTAAGCACACCTGTTCACAAGCGCGCCGTCAGGGACGTGAGGGCGCATCGCCCTGAGGGCTGCCGTCAGGTGCGCCGTCGGTATCCGCGTCTTCATCCCGTGACTCGGGCGGCATGGCGACCACATCGTGATCCTCACGCGTCCCGGCCGGGCGCGCGCCGCGCAGATGCTCCAACAGCCCATCAAGGTTTTCCAGATGGATGCTCTTGCGCGGTACGGCCAGATCAAACCCCTCTTCATCCATGCGCCGCTTGAGACGCAGGTTGAACTCGCGCGTGACTTCCCACTGCATGACCGGGGCGGTACGAAAACGGGCACGCACGATGGCCGAGCCTTCGGTAAAGCTCTCCACGCCCTGCATCTCGAGCGCCGACCAGATCTTGAAGCGAAACAGCGGGTCGTTGCGCATGCCGCCGGCCGTCTCCTCGATCATCTCGATGGCCCGGTCGATGGTCATGCGCTGAGGCACACGCACCCGAAACATGGCGTAGCCGAATTCCCGCGAATAGTTCTGCACTGCCTTGATCTGGCTGAAAGGCACCGAATGGACGATACCGTCCAGATCGCGCAGGCGAATGGTGCGCAGACTGAGCTTTTCGACGGTCCCCAGATTGCCGCCCACATCGACAAAGTCATCAATGGCCAGCGTATCTTCCACCAGAATGAAAATGCCGGTAATCAGATCCTGCACCAGCGTCTGGGCACCAAAACCGACCGCCAGACCGATCACACCGGCACCGGCCAGCAGCGGCGTCACGTTAACGCCCAGATTGGCCAGCGCCACGATCGAGCCGATCACCACGATGGTGACAAACACCACGTTGCGCATCAGGGGCGTGATGGTTTCGGCCCGGGCACGGCGTGCGCGCCCACGCTGGGAGCGTGACGTTGACGTCATGGCGCGATGGATCGCCGTATCGGTCAAAATCCAGATCAGCCAGCAGATCAGAACCGTCAGCCCGATACTGATCAGAGGCTGTGCGATGCGCTCGCCTACCCCACCGGTTCGCCCGAAATTGAGCAGCGAAAAGCCCCAGGCCTGGGCGGCGCACTCGGCAAAAATGACCCAGCAGGCCAGATGACACAACACGTAGCCAAACCGGGTCAGACGCCGAATATAAAGCGAACGTCTTGGCCGCTGGCGTACCTGTTGACTGTTGCGGCGCAAAAGGCCGGTCACGATCAGGGTTACGATCATGAGAGCAGCGGTCAGAATCGCCCGGGCAAAGACCGAGCGCACGTCACCGCTGTAGGTCAAGATGGCCAGCAGCGATGCGGCCACAATCAAAAGAGCCGGAATGTGCCAGACCCGGCCCAGCACCTGGATCAAATCGCTGACGGCACCGCCCTGCTGGCGCTGGCTCAGCGGACGATTGCGGATCAGATGGCGAATCGGGCGTCGAAAACGCACCACGAAAAATCCGGTCAATACGACCGCCGTAATATTGACCACTTCGGCACTGAAACCGGCCAGCGCGTTGCCAAGTGCCTCATTGAGCAGGGTGGCATTGAGGGCATCGCCCAGCGCGGCCACGCTGCCGATATAGAAAAGCGGCCAGGCCGCCTGCTGGCGCAAAAGACGCAGCGCCGTGCGGCGATGGCCCCAGGAAAACAGCGAAAAGACCACCTCGCACACCGAGGCAAACACCATGCCACACAGTGCCGCCCACCCAAGCGTGGTCGCCAGTATCATGCCGGGGGTGGGGCCCATTCTAAAGGTCATGACCAGAGTGGCGGCAAAGGCGGCGCCCATGGGCAGCAGCCGTCTCAGGCAGTAGCGCATCAGCATCACGGCGGTCGGCTGCTCGGGCAGACGCAGCGCCACGCCATAGTGTTTGCCTACGGCGCGAATCAGCAGATAAAGCAGCAGCGCTGCGACCGCCTGCACGGTGATGGTGAGCAGGAAATCACGGATCAGTGACCAGCGACTGGCCGGGTCGCCAAATCTTTCAGAGAGATCCTTCAGCGCATTGTTGCCACGTCGCTGCCAGCTTTGAATCAGGCTTCGCCCTTCTCCTTCCTGACCGGTTACCTGCTCGAAAGTGGTCGCCAGCGCCCCCAGCAACCCACGCCCGGAAGTCCCGGGCGTCCCATCGGCGCTGTCGCTGTCAATGCGGGCCTGGCTGGCCTCGCGCAGGTCACGCAGGCTTTTGAGCAGCGAGTCACGCTGCTCGCTGCTTTCAAGCGTCGAGATCAACTGATCCAGCGAGTCGCGCATCTGCTCGGGAGACACCTGCTCACTCTTGCCAGCGCCCTCCTTGCCACCGCCGCCCAGCCCGGCGAGTTCGGCCGCCGAGGCATGGGCCTGCGGTACTCCCGCCAGCATGATCAACACCAGCATCACCATTGCGCCCATTCGGCGCATGGCCGTCAGCGGCCAAAGCCCTGTTGTCGCCTGCATTCCCCGATATTCCTTTGCATTCAACCGGCAGGCAGCGTGACCTGGTCGGGCCGGCCCCACAAGTCATGGCCACCAATCGTGGCCGAATCTCCGTCCCTCTCACTGATCAGAGGCGAGCGCCGGAGCCATGAAAGCCCTGAAAACTGCTCTTCCGGGTCGGGCAGGGCCGGAAAAGGTTGAAAAAATATTGACGCTGGCTCATCATACCCGGCCATTAAATTTGGCTGACCAACATCTTTCCGGAGCGCGCCATGAAAGCAGGCATCCATCCCCAGTACCGTACGGTGATCTTCCACGACACCAACGCTGATACTCACTTCAAGATTCGTTCGACGGTAAGCACCAGCGAAACCATCGAGTTTGAAGGCGACACCTATCCGCTGGTACGTCTGGATATTTCTTCTGCATCACATCCCTTCTATACCGGCCAGCAGCGTCAGGCCAGTTCTGAAGGTCGTGCTGCACAGTTCCGTCGTCGCTTCGGCAACTTCGGTACGCGCAACAACGCCGAGTAAGACTCCGGGCGCGCTTCGCCCGTGCAATACGGCCCTGTTCGGTCCGATACTCCGAACACAGCAGCGCTCCTGTATGCCCGAAAGAGTTTTTCTTTCGGGCGTCAGGGCTGCCCCGCCTGATCTCGAACGATCCGTATTTCTTCAACGCCTCGTGTTTTCCGAAAGCCCATTGTCTTTCTCTCGACAGACCCTTTTTCTCTCTCGACAGACCTTTGCTTTTCTCTCAATAGCCCCTTGTTTCGCTCTCGACAGACCGCCCCTGACACAAAACTGAATCACGCCGGCGAGCATGAACCTGCCACAAGCGCTATTGTCTTATGATCAGCCATTTTGATTCAGCCACTACCCGTGAGGAGTGTTTACATGGCAGAACAGAGTTATAACGCCGCATGGCGCATGGCCGAAGAGATGAAGTCACGCGCCCGGGCCGCACAGCCCTCCCGTCAGCCCGGCGCGCTCAAGATGCTGGGTGCGTGGATGGTTTTTGGCATTCTGCTGATGCTGGGCAGCGTACTGGCCCTTTTCTTTATCCTGCTGGGGTGGGCCATGATGCCGCTGGTACGCCACAGGATGAAAAAACAGGCAGGCCGTCAGGGTCAGACCTGGCAGGGCCACACGAGCGCGGCCGGCGGACATGCCACGCTGGAAGGGGAATACGAGATTCGCCGCGACCCACACGCACAGCATCACTGATCGAACGACCCTGACCCGTTCTGGAAAAGCCGGCGCTGCCGGCTTTTTTGTGGCCGGTTGTCCCGCCTTGCCTCTGTGACACTTGAATTATCAATGCCGCGCCCCGACCTCACACGTAATAAGCCTGCTAATGATATGCTGACAGCAACGCTTTCCCGCAATTGACAGAGGTCATCATGTCCCTACTTGCCAATACCCGCCTGTCCGTACTGGATCTGGCGCCAGTGCGTCAGGGCGGCACCATCGCCGAGACCTTTGACAATACGGTCACTCTGGCGCGTCACGCCGAGGCGCTGGGCTATCACCGCTTCTGGCTGGCCGAACATCACAACGCCGCCGGTATCGCCAGCGCCGCCACCTCGGTACTGATCGGCCATGTTGCTGGCGCTACCTCGACCATCAGGGTCGGCTCAGGCGGGGTCATGTTGCCCAACCACCCCCCGCTGGTGGTGGCCGAACAGTTCGGCACCCTGGCCACGCTTTATCCCGATCGTATCGATCTGGGGCTGGGCCGCGCGCCCGGTACCGATGGCGCCACCATTGCCGCGCTGGGCCGCAATCCGCAAAGCGGTGTGAGCGATTTCCCCCAGCAGGTTGCAGAGCTCTCTCGCTATCTGGGTGATGAGCAGCCCGGACAGCGTGTCAGCGCCTGGCCCGGTCAGGGCACCCATGTGCCGCTCTGGTTGCTGGGTTCCAGCGGCTATAGCGCCCAGCTTGCCGCACATCTGGGACTGCCGTTTGCCTTCGCCGGGCAGTTTGCGCCGGGCTACATGATGGAAGCGCTGCGGCTGTACCGGACGCAGTTCCAGCCGTCAGAGGTGCTGAGCGAACCCTACGCCATGGCCGGCATTCCACTGATCGCCGCGGACACCGATGAAGAGGCGCAGTATCAGGCCACCACCCAGCAGCAGAAATTTTTGTCGCTGATTCGGGGGCGCCGTATTCAGCTGGCGCCGCCGGTGCGCGAGATGGACTGGAGCCCGCATGAGCAGGCCGCCATTTCCAACAACCTGGGGGCCTCCATCGTTGGCGGCCCGGACACCGTTCGTCGCGAACTCGAAGCCTTTATCGAGCGAACGGGGGTTAACGAGGTGATGGTCAATTCGGACTTTTTCGAGCATGCCGACCGACTGCGCAGCTACGAAATTCTCGCCGACATCCGGTCAGGCCGCCGGTAAGTGACCCGACCGGCTCAGTGGGTGTCAGACAGCACTGTCTGACACGCCTGATGCCGCCCTTCCCGCCAGCGCTCGATTGGTCACAAACACGATGACTGCGATCGCCGCCCCGGCAATGTCGGTCCAGACCCCCGGGAAGATCAGCATCAGCGCCCCAACAAGCGACAGCAGCCGCATGATCATGTTGACCTTCGTCCACAGATAGCCCTCGGCAGCCACGGCCAGCAGCGTCACCCCGGCCACGCTGGTCACCAGCACCATCGTGATATTGGCAAGTGTGGAATCGATCATCAGCATTTCATGTGCAAACACGAACATGAAAGGCACTACAAATCCGGCAATGGCCAGCTTCATGGCCTGGAAGCCGGTGGCATTGGGTGAACCACCGCTGATGCCCGCACCGGCATAGGCGGCCAGCGCCACCGGCGGGGTCAGGTTGGCAAAGATGCCGAAATAGAACACAAACATGTGCGCCACAAATACGGCCGTCTCATTGCTGCCAGAGAGTTCCCGGAACAGCGGCAGATTGAGCAGAATCGGCGCTGCCATGGTGCTGGTGATGATATAGGTCGGGATACTGGGCAGGCCCATGCCCAGCACGATCGATGCCAGCATGGTCAAAAGCAGCGTGACCATCAGCTGCAGGGTCGGGCTGGGGATCTGTGAGCCCAGCGCCACCACGGCATCGGCCGCTTCAAGCGCAATACCGGTCAGTGTGGCGACCCCCACGATGATGCCCACGGCCCCACAGGCCACGGCCACCGGAATGGCATTGCGAATGCCCCCTTCCATGGCATCAACACAGTCACGCGCGGTCATGGTTTCGGCAACAATGCCCTTTGTGGCCCGCAGTACATTAATGACTACCGGTACCACGATCACCGCCAGCAGCCATAGCCGACCGGCGGAGATAGCCGGGATACCACGCCCCACCATCAGCCCTTCCAGCTGGGGCTGAAAGATCAGCGCCAGCAGAATCAGCGACAAGCCGATCACCACGCGCCGTGTGCCGCAGATCAGCACCGTGGCACCAATCGACCAGAAGGCAGCGAAAAACGGTGCCCGCCCGTCAGCCAGCAGCCAGATCAATACCGCCATGGGCACCAGCAGATGCCCGCGCTCGACCATGACCGCCCGCACCGGTGAGAGCTGATCACGCGGAATGCCCTTGAGACCGTTACGCAGTGCACGCAGGTGCACCTGAATCAGTACGCCCAGATAAAAGAGCAGCGCCGGGATGATGCCGGCCAGCATGACCTGGGTATAGGGCACTGACAGCACCTCGGCCATGATGAAGGCCGCCGCTCCCATGATGGGCGGCAGGATCTGCCCGCCGACACTGGCGGCCGCCTCCACGGCGCCGGCAAAGTTGGCCTTGTAGCCGGTCTTTTTCATCAGGGGGATGGTAAAGGCACCGGTCGTGACCACGTTGGCAATGGCCGAGCCGTTGATCGAGCCCAGAAACCCGCTGGCAATCACCGCCACCTTGGCCGGCCCGCCGCGGGAATGCCCTGCCACCGCCAGCGCCAGGTCGTTAAAGAGCTGACCGAGCCCCGACTTGCCCAGAAAGGCGCCAAAAAGGATAAACAGGATAATATAGCTGGCCGACACGGCAATGGCCGAGCCCAGCAGGCCTTCGGTGATGTAGACCAGATGCGACATCAGCTGACGGCCGATGGCCATCAGAATGTCGGGGTTAAGCTCGGGATAAAACGACAGGCGTGCATAAATACCGTAGGCCAGAAAGGCCGTGGCCAAAAGCGTCAGCCCCCAGCCGGTCACACGCCGGGTGGCGTCCAGCACCAGCACAATGGCGACAATTCCGATCACCATGTCCAGATCGGTGATGCGCCCGGCGGCCAGAATGATCCGCTGGGTAGAAAAGATCATGTAGATGCCGATACCGATGGCGACCAGCGCCAGAATCACATCGCGAACCGGTACCCGATCACGCGCGCCCTTGCGGGTGAAGGGGTAAAGCACAAAGGCCAGCGCCAGCAGCGTATACAGGTGAATACTGCGCTGCTGAATATCGATCAGCGGCCCGGCCGTTGAAGTGTAAAGATGAAAAATCGCCAGCAGTACGGCCAGAACGGAGACCACGCGGGCAAACAAGGTCGGCAGACTGTGACGTATGGCACTCTCGCGGTCGTATTTTTCCAGCAGCGCAGGGTCCAGTGCCGCGCGCTCGTCCCCGCCTGCCAGACCGCCGGTCAGCTCGGCGCCGTCACGCTTTTCACCCGGCGCATCCCGGCTATCCATTTTTGTGTTCATGCTGTTCTCTCGAGACCGACCCGACATCCTGATGGCCGCGGGTCATTCGGTGCCACCACGGGCGCAACAGAGCCCCCATCACCAGCACCGGTGGCAACCGTTGTTGTTGGAAATGCAGAAGCGGTGCCGGCCCAAGGGCGGCAAGATCGAAGCAGTGCCCGCCGTACGCCATGCGATAGTGCTCGCGCGAGGCCGCCTGTACCAGCATCGGGTCTACCGACCGATGAAGGTCATCCAGCACGACCCAGCCGTGCTCCAGACGACTGGGTCGACCGGTATCCGGCACACCGGCACCAAAGGTCTTGAAGCGGCTGCGTACCACCTCGATGCCGCCATGGGACAGCTCGAAGGTTTCGATCCAGTCTTCACGCTCGACCGAGTGCTGCCAGCGCAGTGAAAACCGCGTGCCATCATCGCCGGAAAATACATAGCGCCGCTCGGCGGCGCCTTCGGCGTGAAGCTCGCTGACCACCAGCCAGGACCGGGGCCAGCAAAGCACCAGCAGCAGTACCAGTGCATACAGCACCAGCCAGCCGTGACGACGGGACACGTACTGGCTCAGGTAGCGTTATGGTCGGTGGTCCCGTTGTCAGCAGCGTCGCTGTCAACGGCATCACTTTCGGCGTTACTACCCTGAGCGCTGTTGTGGCGACTGTCGTAATAGTGCTTGGCGCCGGGATGCACCGGCAGGACCAGATCCTGATCCAGCGTATCGGCCCCCACTTCTCGCAGCGCCCCCACAGCGACCTGACCGGAGTCGAGATACTCGTCAAAGCGACGGGCCAGATCCTCGGCCACATCTTCACGCATGCCGGCCGGTGCCACCAGCAGGTTGCGGATCGCCACGGTATTGACCGGTTCGGAAAGGTTATAGCGCTCGGCGGCGCCAGCAGGAATGGTGTAGCTCTGGTAGTAGGGATAATCCTTCATCAGCTTCTGCGCGGTATCGCCATCAATGTTGACGAACCTGATGTCGCGGCTTTGCATCAGACCGGTGATGTTGCTGTTGGGCACGCCAGAAGTGAAAAAGGCAGCGTCCAGATTGCCGTTGCTCATTTCGGTCACGCTGTCGGCATAGCCGGTATGGCTGACGCGCGCCAGATCGTCGTAATCGAGACCGGCCGCCGCCAGTGCAATCCTGGCGCTGGCTTCCACGCCCGAGCCGACCTGGCCGACACCAATGCGCTTGCCGGCCATGTCCGCGATGCTGTTGATACCGCTGTTATCAAGCGCCACGATCTGCACCACGTTGGGGTACAGCCCGGCGATGGCGGTGATATCGGCAGGATTGTTTTCGAACTGGTTCTGCCCGTTGACAGCGTCATAGGCCACATCGCTCATGACGATGGCCAGCTGATTCAATCCGTCCTGGATATTTTGAATGTTTTGTACCGAAGCACCGGTCGAAACGACCTGTACGTTGCTGACCACCGGACTGGCCTCGAGCACCGACTTCAGTGCGCCACCCAGCGCGTAGTAGGCCCCCGAGGTGCCGCCGGTGCCGAATACCAGCTGAACCGGATCCGCCGTGGCATCACTGCCGGCGTTCTGGCTGTCAGCGCTGTCCTGCTGGGCATTTGCACCGTTTTCAGCCTTCTGGCTGTCGCTGTCATCGCTGCAACCGCCCAGCATCAGCAGGGCCAGTGAGGCTGCTATCAGTCCGCTTTTATAATTCATGGTGCCATCCCCTGATTCATTGGTATTCGCACGCCCTTGTCGATCAGGCGCTGTCATGCGAGGTCAATGTATACAGGGGCAATGTCGTAACACAATGTACCGGACGCCCGATAGGCGTCAGGCATGACATCCATTGGTCGTATTGCAAAAGCGACAGCCGCCGTTCCCTTAACTGCGCTGCTGACCGGCGTGTACGGCAAAATCAGCAATCAGGTCGGCCAGCGCCTTTGGCATTTCCATTGGCAGCAGATGGCCGTGATCAGGGATGACCTCAAGGCGCGGCGCGGCGAACTGCCCCAGCACCAGATCCCTTTGAGTCTGCGGCGGTAATGAGGGGTCCTGATCGCCCACGACAATCAGTGTCGGATAGTCCAGCACACCGACTTCCCTTGAGAAATCCTCGCGACTGCCGTGGCGCGGCCAGGCCTGCCAGGCCTCGGGGGAGGCACGCATGGCATCGTCCACGGCGTCACGATAGCGCGCGGGAGAAAGACTCCGGGCAATCGCACCATCAATGAAGGCCTCGGCCTGGGCACGACTGTGATCAAAGGCCTGCTGGAACTCGCGCTCCTCTTCGCTGACCGGCTGCGGGCCGGCCGGCGCCGGTGCGACCAGCACCATCGACACCAGCCACCGGGGCCTTCTGGCCGCCAGCACCATGGCCACCTTGCCGGAAAAGGAGTGGCCGACCAGCACCACCCGCTCAAGGCCCAGCGCCTCAATGGTCTGCTCGACCTGATCCGCCATGGCGCAGGTATCGAACCCTTCACGGTCTGCCGCGTCGCCAAACCCGGGCAGGTCCAGCGCAATGCAGCGATGTCCCGGTCCCAGATGCTCGATGACCTCGAGCCATTCCCGATGTGAATTGCCGAAAAAGTGCATCATGACCAGCGCAGTCTCGCTCTGGCCCCGATCGATCAATGGCAGCATGTTGTCTCCCTGACGCAGGCGTTGAACATTTGAGTTGAGCATAGCCGGCCTCATCACATGTGACACAGGGATGTGCCAGCGAGGGATTGTCGAGGACGGCGCAGGCATGTCTATACTGATGCTTATGTCCGACAAACGCCGGTGATGCCGGCACCTTCGTCGAACGGCCAAAGAGGATGCATGCCCATGAATGCCAGCGGTTATATTGTCGCCAGTGACAGCGCCATCATTGGTGTTGGAGAGACCATCAAGGAAGCCGCCAGCCAGGCGCTTGAATGGAGTGATGATTACGAAGGCGTCGAGGCGCTGATCGAGGACATGGAAGGCGATCTTGAAAAGGCGCACGAGGAAGATGGCAAGCCCTACCTGCGCCGTGCCACCGCTGCTCTCATTGACGCCGTGGAGAAAGGGGGTACGCCGGAGCAGTGGACCATCATCGACAATATTGCCTGTACGGCCGAAGAAGCCATCGAGCACAACAGCTGACGCACGCCCCTTCCCCTCTTTTTCGAGACTGCTCTAGAGCAGTCGCCGAATGCCCGGCAGGCCGCCCAGCCATTTTTGAGCACGGGCCGACAGACTGCCGGGCTCCTTCAGCAGCCGATGCGCCCGATTGTTTTCATCCACAATCAGCCACGAAAGCTGGCCCTTGTCATCCTGTTCAACCCTGAAGCTGCTGGCCGGACTTAAGGCCCGCTCTATCACGCCGTCAAGCTGCGCTGCCAGCCCCTCATGCTCCACCCGCAGACCCATTTCGTTGTTCCACCAGGTGGAGCGCGGGTCGATATTGAACGAGCCGATAAAGAGCTTTTTGTCATCCATGACCATGGCCTTGCCATGCAGACTGGACGCCATGATGCCGAAATGGTGCTTACGGCGTCGGCGCGGCTTGTGGCCGTGTCGCAGCTCATGCATGTGTGCCCCCTTTTCCAGAAAGCGTGCCCGCCAGGGCGCATAGCCGCCATTGACCACCGGCGTGTCATTGGACTGCAGGGAGTTGGTCAATACGGTCACGCGTACCCCCCTTTCCAGCAGCGCTTCAATATCGATCACATCGCGCTCACTGGGCACAAAATAGGCCGAGACAATCTTTATCTGCGTTTGCGTGTTGGCCACCATCGCCCCGATGGCAGGTCCCATGATCAGCTCGCGGGGTGGATATCCCGGTTGACACGGCTTGTCCGGATGGTCCCAGTAAAGCTCGCCTTCGGCCTGAACCAGCTCGCCCAGCCCCTCTTCAAGCGCGCGTTGTTCACCCTGATGGATGGACAAAAAGGCAGAGTCTGCCAGTTCCTCGCCGGAAAGCTGTTGTTTGAGCGTTTCGCGCAGGGCCTGCCAGTCATGATCCGGCGCTTTGGGCATCAGAGACATCAGGGTGCGGACGCAGCGGCCATGCCAGTACTGACGAAAGCACTCGCGCATCTGCTCTGCCACGTGACCGTCGGCCACCAGCATGTCGAGATCGGCGAAATTGTGTTCGCTTTTGGTGATGAAGTAGTCATCGCTGAGGTTGCGCCCTCCCGCGATACCGACCATGCCATCCACCAGCCAGAGCTTGTTGTGCATGCGCCGATGTGCCTGGCGAATGGTCAGCGCCATGGCCAGTCGATGGCTCCAGGTGTAACGGCGCCAGAAGGTGGCCGGGTTGAAAAGACGCACTTCAATATTGGGATGGGTCTGCATGGCCCGCAGCATGCCCTGCACGCTGATGGCGCTCATGTCATCCACCAGCATCCTGACCTGGACGCCGCGTTCGGCCGCGGCCAGAAGCTCGGCCATCAACACCCGGGTCGTGGTGCCGTCCTCAAGGAGATAGCTCAAGCTGTCGATGCTGTATTCAGCGTAGCGTGCCAGATGGGCACGTACTTCAAAGGCCTCAAGGCCATCGGACAGCAGACGCATGCCGCTGCTGTTACTGGACGCCTGGCCATGCTGTTTCGCCCAGCGCCTCAGGGCACCGGCACTCATATCATTGGTCATGAAAGGACTCATGGTCGCGACGCTTCAGCGACCGATTGCGGTAATAGCGACGCAGCAGAGCAGCGTAAAGCGCTGCCACGAGCATGGCGACCAGGACAAGGCCCTGGGACGGACGTTTGAGATGCTCAGGCAACAGGGTCTCAAAGAGCACGATCAGAATAAAGCCGATCGCCTGGGCTGAAATGGCCACGATACGTGGCGTATCACGACGGCGAGCGCGTCTGGCGCGGGAATCGGGCATGAAAATCACCGGCAACAACATGGATCAGCAAGCATGGCCGGACACGCCGGCCGGGCCAATTCTAACGCATGATGGAAAAAACGAATGGATCTCCCTGATAGTGCCATGTTCTTTTTGTCTCCGGCACCACTGGCCGTGGCCTGTGCCACGATAACGCTATTAACGGCACATCTTGTCAGCCCTTCAGCGCGGGCCACGACGACATTCTGGGCACTGGGCGCGCTGGTGTGCTGGCCGACCGGGGCGGCGCTCTGGGCATGGCTTGCCGGCAGCGGGTCCCTTGAGCGTTCGTGGCAGGCACAGCTCTGGCAGGCCGGGTTCGCTCCCGCCGGCGGTCTGCTCGCCCTGCTGGTGTGGACACTGTGGTCGTGTCGCCGGCGCCCAGCGCTGCAG
Organism: Kushneria sp. Sum13; assembly: GCF_052692355.1. NCBI lineage: Bacteria > Pseudomonadati > Pseudomonadota > Gammaproteobacteria > Oceanospirillales > Halomonadaceae > Kushneria > Kushneria sp. Sum13. The sequence goes on along the minus strand of NZ_CP199847.1, from coordinate 518,179 downwards.
GGGAAACTGTGCCTTGTGCTCATGATGGCCAGCGGTCTCTGGTGGGGGCTGGAACAGTGGCGCACGGCCCTGCCCACGCCGCTCGCCGGGTCCCTGCCAGCAGTGACGCTCGAATCCCTTGAGGGCCGCCCGGTAACGCCGGACAGGACAGCCTCCGCCCATTACCTTCTACTGTGGCGCAGCGACTGCCGCCCCTGCCGGCAATGGCTTCAACGACTGGCCGAGCAGCCCGCCGGACGTCGCCCGGAGCTGACACTGGTCAATCAGGGCGAACCGCTTCTGGCCGTGCTTCGTTATCTGGATCAACATCCTGACCAGCGGCTCGGCCTTGAGGATACGTCCCTGCTGCTGGATCCCGGACAGCGCCTGCTGGCTCTGACCGGGCATCGCCGCCTGCCGGTACTGCTGCACGTGGCGCCGGACAATACCCTGACGCGCGCTCATGATCTTTCGGTGATGACCGCCGCCATCCCCTGATGGCCGTGACACATGCTCACATCAGTGCCCCGAACCCCTTCTCTTTTGGTTAAGATAGGCCCCTTTTCAAGGGTCAGGGCTGATGGCAGACCGTGCCGGTGACCCACGACAGTGCATCTCCAGTCGATGACCGATTCACATTTGTACCCGCGCGCCCCAGAGGCGACATTTTCGAGGCATCATGAGCAATTTTACTCCCGGTCAACGCTTCATCAGTGACGGCGAAACAGAGCTGGGCCTTGGCACCATCCTGAACTGCGACGCGCGCAGCGTGACCGTCCTGTTTGCCGCCAGCGATGAAACCCGTACCTACAGCGTGCGCGAAGCGCCCCTGACCCGCGTGGTGTTCGGCCGCGGTGACCGCATTGATACCGATGACGGCCAGAGCCTGCTGGTCAGCGAGCTGCGCGATGAAGGCGGCCGCATCACCTACCTCGGTCAGGACAGCAACGGCGAGCGTGAGCTTCCCGAATCCCGCATCAGCGATCGCATGCAGTTTCATCAGGCCCGCGACCGTCTGCTGACCGGCCAGATCGATCGCAATGACGCCTTCAACCTGCGCTACCGCAGCCTTCAGCACCTCGCGCGCGTTGAGCGCCATCCCGGTTTTGGCCTGTCCGGCCCGCGTATCGACCTGATCCCGCATCAGCTCCATATCGCCGATGACATCGCCAGCCGCCGCCTGCCGCGTGTGTTGCTGGCCGATGAAGTCGGTCTGGGCAAGACCATTGAGGCCGGCCTGGTACTGCATCGCATGCTGCTGACCGGGCGCGTTGAGCGCGCCCTGATTCTGGTGCCGGACAGTCTGACGCATCAGTGGCTGGTCGAGCTGCTGCGCCGTTTCTCCATTGAAGTCACGCTTCTGGATGAACAGCAAAGCCAGGCCCGCGGCAGCGATGGCAACCCGTTTGAATCCGCGCAGCTGGTGCTGGCGAGCCAGCAGTGGATGTTTGCCAGCCCCGAGCGCCAGAGTCAGGCGCAGGCCTGTGCCTGGGACATGCTGATCGTTGATGAAGCCCAGCACCTGGAATGGGACCCGGAAAACGGCGGCGACACCGGCTATCAGTGCGTGGAAGCGCTGGCGACGCAGCGCACCGGAATGCTGCTTTTGAGCGCCACCCCGGAGCAGATGGGCGATGTCAGCCACTTCGCCCGTCTGCGCCTGCTGGACCCCGAGCGTTACCACGACATTGATGCCTTTAGAGCCGAACAGCGTGGCCACGCCTCGCTTGCCGAGGCCATCAAGGTACTGGAGCATCTGCCGGCACAGACACAGCAGTACGATGTCCTGCATCACCTCGTTGAGGAAGATCCCCAGGCGCTGAGCCTGCTGGACAACCTGATGCAGGCGGATGCCGAGGAACAGCCGTCGCTGCGGGAATCACTGCGGCGCGTCCTGCTCGACCGCTACGGCATCGGCCGGGTCATGTTCCGCAATAGTCGCCGCCATGTCAGCGGCTTTCCGGTGCGCCATTTGCACGTCAGCGAGCTGGAAAACCCGGGCGCCTATCGCCGTATCGAGCAGCGCATTACCCGCGACGAGGACTATCTGGACAGTCTCCTGATCGAGACCGGCCTGGATTACCCGGAGATTCTGCTTTACCCCGAGGCCACCTTTGAGGCGCGCCGACAGGACACGCAGGACGATGAGCGCTGGTGGCGACTTGATCCGCGCATGGCCTGGCTGCGTGAATGGCTCAAGAGCCATCCCGGCGAGAAGGCCTTATTGATCTGCCACTACGGGGAAACTGCCCGCGAGCTGGCCGCCGGACTGCAGGTACTGACCGGGCTTCACGTACCGGTCTTTCATGAAAACATGACACTGATCGAGCGGGATCGCGCCGCGGCCGCCTTCGCCGAGGCCGAAGATGGCAGCCCGCTTCTGATCTGCTCTGAAATCGGCTCCGAAGGTCGCAACTTCCAGTTCTGCCACCATCTGATCCTGTTTGATCTGCCGCCGCATCCTGATCAGCTGGAACAGCGCATTGGCCGCCTGGACCGAATCGGCCAGCAGCATGACGTCGAGATTCACCTGCCGATCATGACCGGCAGCCCTTCCGGTGCGCTGTTGCGCTGGTATCAGGAAGCGCTGGCCGCCTTTGAAGCGCCCAGCGGTCTGGGCAGCGTGGTCAGCGATGCCCATGGCGATGCGCTGTTTGATGCCCTGCTGGACAAGGAGGCACTGGACGAGGTCATCGAACAATCCCGCACGCTGGCCGTCCAGACACGTCAGGAACGCGAGGCCGGTCGCGACCGTCTGCTCGCATGGAGCTCGTTTGACGCAGCCCATGCCAATGACATGATCGAAGCCGTTCAGTCGCTGGATGATGATGCAACGCTTGATCGCTATCTCGATCAGGCGCTGGACGTCTTTGGCATCGACACCCGGGAAACGGATGAAGGCCTGACCTATCTGCACCCGGGATCGCACATGGTGGATGGCATGCCCGGTCTGATCCGCGGCGAAGAGGGCTTCACTGCCACCCGGTCTCGCCAGCGCGCGCTGGCCCGCGACGATCTTCAGCGACTCTCCTGGGAGCACCCGCTGGTGCGCGAGATGCTCTCAAAGGCCACCAATGAGAGCATGGGCAATACGGCGCTGGCGCTGCTGGCCCACCCCTCCATTCCGGGCGGGCGCTTCATGATGGAAGCGATCTTTCGCACGCGTACCAGTGCGCCGAAGGCGCTGCACGTCAATCGCTTCTTCCCACCTGCCACCGTGCGCGTGCTGCTCGATGAGTCAGGGCAGGTACTGTCCGACAAGGTCTCCTTTGGCGGACTGGCGAAGAATCTGCGTCACGTCAAAAAGGGGGTCGCCCGCAACCTGGTGCGAGAGCGCCAGCAGCAGCTGCGCGAGCTGTTTGGTCAGGCCGAGCAACAGGCCGAGGCCGAGCTGCCGGCGCTGGTGGATCAGGCCAGAGCGCAAATGGCCACCCAGCTGGAAGGTGAAATCGATCGACTGGAGGCGCTGGCACAGCGCAACCCGGACGTGCGTGCCGAGGAGATCGAGATGCTGCGTCACGAGCGTGCAGCACTGGATGACGCCATTGCCGGCACCCGCCTGCAGCTGGATGCCGTGCGTGTCATCGTGACCGTCGACCCGCAGTAAGCGGGCGGCCGGTCAAACGGGCATGTCGCGCCGCTCAGGCGGCGCGATGTTCGATGGCGGTCAGCGCCTTTTCAAGGGTGGGATATTCAAAGCGGAACCCGGCAGCTTCAAGCCTGGCCGGTAGCATGCGGGCCCCGGTCAGCAACAGCTGTGACATCTCCCCCAGTGCCAGCGATACCACGCGCCCCGGCATGACAAAGGGTGCCGGCCGATTCAGACTGGCCGCCAGCGTGCGGGTAAATTCCGCGTTGGTGACAGGCGCTGGCGCACCGGCATTCCAGGCGCCCTGAATTTCCTCATGATTGAGCAAAAAGTCGATGATGCGCACGAGATCATGGCGATGAACCCAGGGCATGTATTGCTGTCCTTTCCCGAGCCGACCGCCTACCCCCAGACGGAACATGGGCCGCATGGGCTTGAGCATGCCGCCATCGCGGTCCAGCACCAGGCCGATCCGGATACAGGCCACCTGCATCTGATCCGTGGCCAGTTGCTGGGCGGCTTCCTCCCACTCGCGACAGAGCCTGTGGGCGAATTCATCATGAGGCGGGGTCTGCTCGGTCACCTCACGACTGCCCTGATCACCGTAGTAGCCCATTGCCGAGCCCGAAATCAGTCGCTTTGGTGGTTGCTCTAGCCGCTGACACAGCTCGCCCACATCCCGAGTGGCCTTGAGGCGTGAGGCGATCAGCTTTTCCTTCTGGTCCTCGCTCCAGCGACGATTGAAAATGGGTTCACCGGCCAGATTAACGATCGCATCCACTGACTGATCAGCAAAATCGACTGCCGCGGCGCGGGCCATGACCGGCACACCAGTGGTGGCGTGCGCCTTGTCCGGCTGACGAGAAACGACCATCAGCGTATGGCCCTGTTCATGCCAGTACTGACACAGCGCCTGCCCGACAAAACCGGTTGCTCCGGTGATTACTATATTCACGTCACTCTCCCCTGATCGGCACGTGACCATTGCAGGAATTCGCCATGGCCGTTGGTTATCCTGCAAAAATCTGTAGAGAACCGTTTTTAACGTCAACGCTCTTTTGGTACATATAACGTACAAGATTTATCCGGACAGCGCCCAGAACCCCGCAGATGTCGGGGCCTTTCCCCTTCAGACAGTTTGAGGCTTTCGTGGACTTCTTGCACAATATAGCCGTCGTCGGCGCCGGCATGGCCGGGCTGGCTGCTGCACGCGCACTGCAGCAGGCGGGAAGGAATGTACAAATTTTTGACAAGGGCCGCCGGCCCGGCGGGCGAATGTCATCGCGGCGCAACGCGCACGGCCTGTTCGATCTGGGCGCCCAGTATTTCACGGTTCGTGACCCTGATTTTGCCAAGGTCATCGCACACTGCGAGAAGCTGGGAGTTGTGGCGCAGTGGCCAAACATCATGGCCCGTCATGTCGACGGCCAATGGCAATCACAGCGCCCCGAGCATCCCAGATATTCAGGGGTGCCCTCCATGGCAGCCCTGATCGATGCGCTGGCCGAATCGCTGGACATCCACCAGCAGGTCCGTATCACCTCGATGACGCGCACAGATTCGATCTGGACACTGGAGGATCAGAATGGCCGGCTCTGGCCAGGATTTGATCATGTCATCCTGGCCATCCCGGCACCTCAGGCGACGCTGCTTCTGGACGAGGTCGCGACATCACTGCTGCCCCTGCCCGACATGTCCTCCTGCTGGAGTACCTGGGTGCGGTTCGAGGACACTCTGGCCATGCCGGAAGGCATCGATGCCTGGCAGGGCGTTTTTCTGGAGACATCACCGGTGCTGCGCTGGGCCGCACGCAATCAGACGCGCCCCGGGCAGCATGAAGGTGAACGCATCACGCTTCTGGCCAGTGATGACTGGTCTGACAGACACCTTGAAGCCGACCCCGCCCGGGTGGCGGATGACATGATCGAGGCCTTTCGGAACGCTTATCCCGCGCCGCTTCCGGCCATCAGGGCCCGAGGCGCCCATCGATGGCGATATGCCCAGCCTCGCCAGCCGACAGAAGACACTGCTGGCTACCTTGTCGGCATGGCAAAGGGGTTATCACTTTGCGGAGACTGGTGTATCGATGGCCGCGTCGAGGCGGCCTGGCAATCGGGCAACCGACTGGCACAGGCGCTTTGCCATCCATAAAGGTGCCCGCCACCCGCGTGGCCGGCCCCTTCAATATTTTGCTGATTCAGGAATGAGACTGACATGACAACTGCACTGATCGTACTGGCCCATGGCTCCACGGACAGCCGCTGGCAGGCACCTTTTGAAACGCTGGAACAGCGCCTCAAAACACGCATGACGACGCCGGTTCGACTGGCCTATATGGAACTCTGCGACCCGCTGATCGAAAATGTGGTAGCAGAACTGCATGCCGAGGGGTTTAACACCATCGATATCCTGCCGCTGTTTTTTGCCGCCGGACGCCACCTGCGCGAAGACGTGCCGGGACAGCTGGACGCCCTGCGCCAGGAACACCCTGAGCTTTCACTGACACTTCTGGATCCGGTGGGTCAGCATCCGTCGTTTGCAGATGTCGTGGTCTCGATCGTGGCCGAAAACCAGCGTGACAGCACTTGTACAGAATAAAGTTTGGCGTACAACATCTGTGCAAATACTGCTACACTCTCGCCATACACAGGTTAAATTTATTTGTTCGACCATGATGGCCAAAGCAATCATGCATGCAGGTCGAATAGCTCATTTTCGCAACGTGGATGCCTTCAGGGTAATCCACGGTCCTGCTGGCAGGAACTGCGAAGGAGGCTCTCTTTACCATGACTGAGAAAGTGGCAAATGCTGTCGGCGGACCGCTCTATCCCATAAGAGAGGTGTCGCGCCTGACCGGCGTCAACTCGGTAACGCTGCGTGCATGGGAGCGCCGTTACGGATTGATCCAGCCAAGACGTACCCCAAAAGGGCATCGACTCTACGCTCGCGAAGACATCGAGCGGGTCGAGCGTATCCTGCAGTGGCTTAATCGGGGCGTCCCGGTCAGTCAGGTAGGCGAACTGCTTGATCAGGCTTCCAACGATACTCAAGCGTCGAACGATGGCGACCAGGTATCGCCCACCGGAGAGGCGTCATCGGATCATGACTGGGAAGGTCAACGCCTTGAAGTCATTGATGCCGTGGCCGAATTTGATACCAACCGCCTCGAGAATCTTTTTACTCGAAGCATGGGTCTTTACCCGGTCAACACCGCCATCGCGCGACTCTGGCAGCCCGTTGTAGAGCGTCTTGAAAATGACTGGGCAGATCATGCCACGCCCATGGCACAGCGATGCTTTCTGGAATCATTTTTGAGAACCCGGCTGGGCCTGCGGCTTTATCATGGCAACCATGAAAATACCGAACCCCGCATCCTGATGAGTTATCTTCCGGGGGGCTGCGGTGCGCTCTGGCAGCTTCTGTTTGCCTTCACTGTCAGCAGTGCCGGTTTCTACATCACCCTGTTTGATGGCTCTGTTCCCGTGGGCGAGCTTATCGAGGCCGCTCGACGAAAGAATGCCAGAACCATCGTTCTCTCAGGCGCCATGGAAGCCGATATCGAAGGGCTTCGTCGCGAGCTTTCAAAAGCGTCCTATCAGGGCATCCTGCCCATTCGTGTTGCAGGTTCCATTACGCGGCAGCTGCGTGAGACGGATGAGGAAAACCTGAGCGCACTGGACAGCGACCCGGCCCGAGCGATTGCCCAGCTGAGACTGGCTACTGCTCGTCATGGCTGATATCAAGAATCTCTATCGAGAAACTCCTGGATTGACTGCGACCCGCCTTACGGCGGGTTGCTTGCGAAAGGAACCGGTAAATGGGTAGCAAGCGCCAGCTGGTCTGGTTTAGAACCGACCTGAGATGTGAAGACAATACCGCCCTTCACCATGCAGCGCAGCGTGGACCCGTGATCGGTGTGGTGTGCTGGACGCCGCAGCAGTGGCGACAACATGGGCATGGTGACAACAAGCTCGCTTTCTGGCGGCGCGGGGTCGAGGTGCTCTCAAGGCATCTGGACAGCCTCAATATCCCGTTGAAAATCATCAGTGCCGAGCACTTTGACGCCCTGCCCGCGCAACTTCTTGAACTGGCACAGGCCCTCAACTGTGAGGCCGTGCACTTCAACGATGAATACGCCCTCAACGAGCGGCGTCGCGATCGACAGGTCAGCGAGCAGTTTCATAACAACGATCTGGGCGTTCATCGCTATACCGACCAGGTCGCCTTTACGCCCGGCGAGCTTTTGACCGGCGATGGGCGTTATTACAGCGTCTTTACGCCCTTTTATAAAAGCTGGCTTAAAAATATTGGTGCCAACCAGCTTCAGCAGTTTGATGCGCCCAGGGCACAAACTGCTCCAGATGATGTTTCAGGCGACACCCTTCCGGAATTGGATACCAGCAGTGCCGTCATCAGTGCCGAAGACTGGCCTGCCGGCGAGGAGGCTGCGCAGGATCGACTGGCGCGCTTTCTGCAAAAAAGAGCGCATCACTATGACAGCGGGCGCGACTTTCCAGCCATGACGGCCACCAGCGGTCTATCGGCCTGGCTGGCGCTAGGCATGATTTCCTGGCGCCAGTGCATCAACGCTGCCGCAGCCAGAAATGGCGGGCATCTGGGTGACGGAGACAGTAACCTGCAAAGCTGGATCAGCGAGATCGTCTGGCGCGAATTCTATCAGCATGTACTGGTCGGCTTTCCCCGCGTCAATTGCCACCAGCCCTTTCAGGAACATACCAGGGCTCTGGTCTGGCGTGACAGCGATGAAGACTTTCAACGCTGGTGCGACGGCAACACCGGTTACCCCTTGGTAGATGCAGCCATGCGCCAGCTGACAACGACCGGATGGATGCATAATCGTCTGCGAATGGTAACTGCCATGTTTCTCAGCAAACATCTGCTGATAGACTGGCGACGCGGCGAAGCGTTTTTTCTACAGCATCTCGTGGATGGTGAACTGGGCGCCAACAACGGTGGATGGCAGTGGGCAGCCTCTACGGGAACGGATGCATCACCCTATTTTCGCATCTTTAACCCGACCACCCAGTCCAGACGCTTTGACCCGGAAGGCATATTTATTGCAGAGTTTGTGCCCGAACTGGCAAACGTTGCCGCAAAAAAGCGTCATGCGCCTGATGCCGCCACCTGTCAGCAGACCGGTTATCCGGTTCCCATGGTGGATCATCGCGTTGCGCGTCAACGAGCGCTGGACGCCTTCAAGGCACTAAGTTAAACGTAGCTGAAGAGTGATGCCGGGGCTGCAGACCTGCCCACAGGCGCTGGCGTGCATTTCGCCACCTCTATCAGTAAACTAGGCGCGCTCCCCCGGGAGTACCTATTCCTTTGATTTCCGGAACATGTCAGTGACCACGCAACACTCCTTTAACCGTGATCAGCTGCTTGCATGCAGTCAGGGTGAGCTTTTCGGCCCTGGAAATGCACAGCTACCGGCACCGAACATGCTGATGCTGGATCGCATCACCAACATTCAGGAAGCGGGTGGCAAATACGGCAAGGGCGAGCTGATCGCTGAGCTGGATATTAGCCCTGACCTCTGGTTTTTCCAGTGTCACTTCCCGGGCGATCCTGTCATGCCCGGCTGCCTGGGCCTTGACGCCATGTGGCAGCTGGTGGGTTTCCATCTGGGCTGGCTGGGCAATCCCGGCCGTGGCCGCGCTCTCGGTTGTGGCGAGGTCAAGTTCTCCGGACAGATCCTTCCGGATGCCGAGAAGGTTACCTATCATATTCATATCAAGCGGGTGATCACGCGGCGTTTGATCCTGGGCATCGCCGATGGCGTCCTGTCCGTGGATGGCCGCGATATTTACGAAGCCAACGACCTGCGCGTTGGCCTGTTCACCTCCACTGCGAATTTCTGATGGGGAGGCTCCCATGCGACGAGTGGTAGTCACTGGCCTGGGCATTGTCTCCTGCCTGGGCAACGATCAGCATCAGGTACTTCAATCCCTGAAGGAAGGCCGTTCCGGCATTCGCTTTCGCGAAGAGTATGTCGAGCGCGGAATGCGAAGCCATGTTGCAGGTGTTGTGGACATCGACCTGGATGCTCTGGTCGATCGCAAGCAGCGCCGCTTCATGGGAGATGCGGCCGCCTACGCCTATGTCTCCATGCAGCAGGCCATCGAGGACTCAGGGCTTGCTCCTGAAGACGTGTCGAATGTGCGAACCGGCCTGATTGCAGGCTCGGGCGGCGCGTCTTCTGCCAATCAGGTTGAAGCCGCCGATATCCTGCGTGAAAAGGGGCTACGCCGGGTCGGGCCCTATCGGGTCACCCGCACCATGGGCAGCACCGTATCGGCATGTCTGGCCACTCCCTTTGGTATCAAGGGCATCAACTACTCCATCTCTTCTGCCTGCGCGACTTCGGCGCACTGTATCGGTAGCGCTGTCGAGCAGATCCAGCTGGGCAAGCAGGATGTCGTCTTTGCCGGCGGTGGTGAGGAAGAGCATTGGACCCTGTCGTGTCTGTTCGATGCCATGGGCGCGCTGTCCACCAGCTATAACGATTGCCCTGAAAAGGCTTCTCGTGCCTATGACACTGCCCGCGATGGCTTCGTCATCGCCGGTGGCGGTGCCATGCTGGTTCTCGAAGAACTCGAGCATGCCAAAGCCCGTGGTGCCAAAATTTATGCCGAGGTCGTGGGCTACGGCGCCAATTCCGATGGTCACGATATGGTCGCGCCCTCCGGTGAAGGCGGCGCTCGCTGCATGCAGCAGGCAATGTCGACCGTCAAGGGTGACATTGACTATATCAACACGCATGGCACCTCGACGCCGGTAGGCGATATGTGCGAGATCAAGGCCCTGCGTGACGTCTTTGGTGACAGGGTGCCCGCAATCTCCTCGACCAAGTCGCTGACAGGACACTCTCTGGGTGCTACCGGTGCACAGGAAGCCATCTACTCGCTTCTCATGATGCAAAACGATTTCATCTGCGCGTCAGCCAATATTGATGAAGTCGATCCGCAAGCCAGTGACCTGGATATCGTGACAAAGCGTCGTGACGGTGTACGCCTTGATCGAGTGCTGTCCAACAGCTTCGGGTTTGGCGGCACCAATGCCTGCCTGATCTTTCAGCGTATGACTGACCAGTCGATCTGATTGCTGCACTATCGGTACGAAAAAGGGCGCCCTCAGGGGCGCCCTTTTTAATGTTACGGCGGTTCAGATAACGAGGGCTTCGATATTCACAGTGCGCTGGCAGATGCTTCTTCGACCGCAGGCCTGGGTACGCTTGAAATACGTGAAAGCTGCTCCTCGATCCACTGCTCGACTTCCCGGGCCACCTCATCGGGCCTGCGATCCTTGGTGGCGATGGGCTCGCCAATCACGACATTGATCTGCCCGGGGGTCTTGATAAAGCTTTTGCTCGGCCAGTGTTCACCGGCATTGTGGGCTACCGGCAATATCGGCACGCCGGCCCGACAGGCCATGTGAATACCGCTTTTGTTGAAGCGACGACGCTCTCCCGGCGGCACCCGGGTACCTTCAGGGAACAGCAGCACGGAAAGCCCGGAAGCAAGACGGGCAGCGCCCTCACTCAATACCATCCTGAGCGCTCGCGAGGGTTTGGAACGATCCAGAGGAATGGGACTGAGCATTCTGAGCGCCCATCCAAAAACGGGAATCTTCAGCAGTTCCTGTTTGAGCACCGTACACATGGGCGACTTGATGGTCTGGAGAAAGAGGGTCTCCCACTCGCTTTGATGGTTGGACAGCAAAACGCAGGGCGCGTCCGGAATATGATCGCGCCCCTCTACCCGATAGCGCACGCCACAACAGAGGCTGAACCAGACCACAATAAAGTGGTTGTAAAGATTCAAGACTCGAAAGCGGGCGTTGAGGGGCAAAAAAAATGCCAGCGGCACCAGAGTAACCGCGCTGACAAGAATGGCCATCAGATAGCCGGTATAAAATAACAGACTGCGTAGCGCCTTCACGGCCCCTTCTCCTCGTCAAAGCGTGTCTGACACCACTGTTCGAGCATGGCATCCAGCGCCAGCCGCCAGGGCTTTTGATGCACGCCAAAGGTCTCAAGCATCTGACGACAGTTGAGTACGCGTCGCAGCGGCTGATCATGATGATGGTGCAATGGCTGAATCTCGCCGAGCGTCAGATTGATATGTCTTCTGGCCAGCTGAATTTCCAGCTGGTGGCGCACGACGCAGTGAAAGGTATAAAGACTGACCGGTTCCACACCGGCAAGATGATACGCCCCCCAGGCATTGGCACCTGAAAACTGCTGGGCCAGCATGCCAATCATGGCACGCGCCACGGCCTGCACCGGTGTTGGGCAGATAATCTCGTCTTCTGCGGCGCGCAGTGGCCTGCCATTGGCCAGAGCGTCCAGCACCTCTGCAAGCCTTGCGTTGCGCCCTTCCAGCGCCATCAGCGGCCCGGTACGCACGATAAAGTGCTCAGCCAGACCCGATCGAATGCGATTGCCCGTTTCCAGCAGACGCTGTAGCCCTTCATGACGAGGCGAAGGCAGCACGCTTTCCTCAATGGGCATGTCCGACCCGGCTTCAAAGACCTGGTCGCTGACCAGCCAGACCAGCGGCACCCCCTGGGCATGACAGGCAGTCATGACGGCGTCTACCTGATCGACATGCTCAACAATCTCGGCATGGTCGACACTGGCTGGATCCAGTAATGGCGGAAAAATGACGGCGTCCGGTGCCCGGGCCTTCAAATGTGACAAGGAGCACTGACGGGAACGTTCAATGATCAGCTTAACATCGCTTCGCGAGTCGCTTTCATCGATGAGCGCCCGACCAAGACAGTGATCGGCATCAAGCAGTAATAGTTTCATTGATTTTGCGGCCCGACAGAAAATGACGTCACTCTTGGCGGGCAGTGACGCGGCAGGCCCGACACTTTACAAAAAAAACCCATGGGTTGCACTGTCCCTGCCCTGCTCTGCAACGCCGGCCCGTCCCGGCGGACAGGTAATAATCGTCTATGATCAGTCAGAGTTCCTGTAACGTTTACCAGCCAGGAAGCCTGACTGCATGACAAAAGACGCCACCACCGTGACACGCCATCGCAGCGGCAAGGGATTTACCTACCGCGACGAAGGCGGAAAGACCCTGAAGGATCGCCAATGGCGAGAGTGGATCAAAAGCCTTGCCGTGCCTCCGGCATGGCGCGACGTGGCCATCAGCCTTGACCCCGAGGCGCGTATTCACGCCACAGGAAGAGACGATGCCGGGCGCAAGCAGTATATCTACAACAGCAAATGGCGCGAGCAACGAGAGAAAATGAAATTTGATCGCATTGTCGATTTTGCCCAGCGGCTATCAACCATGCGACGCATTACCGGTCAACACATGGCGCGCGAAGGCATGCCGCGTGAGAAGGTGCTGGCCTGCATGGTCAGACTTCTGGACACGGCGTATTTTCGTCCCGGCAACGACAGCTATAGCGAGCAGAATGACTCCTATGGGCTGACCACCATGCGTTCGCGCCATCTCACCATCAACGGTGACGAGTTGATCTTCGACTATCAGGGCAAAAGCGGGCAGCAACAGCACAAGGTAATCGAGGATGAAAAGCTGGCCCGGATTGTCGGAGAACTGGATGACATCCCGGGTTACGAAATCTTCAAGTATTTTGATGATAACGGCCGCAAGGTGCGCGTCGATAGTCACGATCTCAACGAGTACATTCATGACGTCATGGGGGAGCGCTTCAGCGCCAAGGATTTTCGTACTTGGGCCGGCACTTCCATTGCCGCTCTGGCGCTGGACGAGCTGGGCATCGGTGATGATGACGATATCAGCCAGCAATACATTCGTGAGGCAGTAGAACGCGTGGCCTCCCGGCTGGGCAACACACCCAGCATTGCACGGGCCAGCTACATCGACCCCCGGGTGATTGAGAACTATCTCGATGGCCGGCTGTTGCGACACTTTCTGGAGCAGATAGAAGAAGCACTCGATCAGGATGACCTGACCGGGCCGGAAGAGCGCGCCATTTTGAAGCTTTTGCAGACCCGATTGAAAAAAGGGCACTGATTCATTAAAAAACCCGCCGGATGGCGGGTCTGGTAAGGCGCAATATATTCCGGCGTCTAGAACGGGATTTCGTCATCGAAATCATCGAAGCTGCCAGGATTGGGCGCGCCGCCACCCTGACCTTGACCGGCCTGCTGGTTGCCCGGGGCACCCTGCTGGTTACCCTGACCGCCCTGCTGACTGCCCTGCCCATAGCTGTTCTGGCCCTGACCGTAGCCACCCTGATTCTGGCCGCCCGAGGGGCTGTTCTGGCGGGCGCCGCCGCCCTGCTGGTCATAACCACCACCCTGCTGGCCATAGCCGCCGCCGCCCTGACCGCCGAAGTCGCCGCCCTGAGCACCGCTACGGCTATCTAGCATCTGCATGTCGTTGGCCACGATTTCAGTCGAGTAACGGTCCTGCCCATCCTGACCCTGCCATTTGCGGGTCTGCAGACGCCCTTCGATATAGAGCCGAGAGCCCTTTTTGACATACTGCTGCGCAATTTCGGCCAGTTTGTTGAACATGACAACGCTGTGCCACTCGGTGCGCTCCTGACGCTGACCACTCTGACGGTCAGTCCAGTTATCAGTAGTGGCCAGACGCAGATTGCAGACAGGACTGCCGGAGGGCAGAAAACGTACTTCCGGGTCCTGACCCAGATTACCGATCAGTATGACCTTGTTTACCCCACGGGCCATGTTTCTCTCCAGTGCCGGCTGGCATGTTTAAACGAATGGACTGCCAGGGACATTGCCTTGACATGATCGTCTATAATAACTGTATGGATATTCACTGCAATGCAGGCCTTGCCACGCATATCGTTGAACGAACAAAAGCAGCGCTTCAAGCGGCTGCTTTTGACGTGCCCTGATGGGCACCCGCCCCGGTATGGTGTGCTGTTACCATTTTACCGGGCCGCGCATCACATGGAAAACGCTGTGCACTGCATTTTGCACCTCGTTTTCAACTCCTTCTATAGTGTCTTTCCGACGTCGGCGATGAGGTAGGTATGGATCGTATTTCGGTGAGTGGGGCCCGCACCCACAACCTGAAGAACATTGATGTCGAGCTGCCCCGTGACAAACTGATTGTCATTACCGGGCTCTCCGGATCAGGCAAGTCTTCTCTGGCCTTTGACACCCTGTATGCAGAAGGACAACGGCGCTACGTCGAATCGCTGTCGACCTATGCGCGCCAGTTTCTTTCCATGATGGAAAAACCCGATGTGGATCACATCGAGGGGCTGTCACCGGCCATTTCCATTGAACAGAAGTCCACATCCCACAATCCGCGCTCGACGGTCGGTACCATCACCGAAATATATGACTACCTGCGCTTACTGTATGCCCGCGCCGGTACACCGCGCTGCCCCGATCATGAACTCGATCTTGAAGCCCAGACCGTGTCGCAAATGGTCGATCAGACGCTGGCACTGGAAGAAGGCACCCGTGTCATGCTGTTGGCCCCCATTATCAAGGGCCGCAAGGGAGAACATCAGCAGGCCCTGACCGAGCTGCGCACCCAGGGGTTTGTGCGGGTACAGATTGATGGCCAGACCTACGAATTCGATGAACTGCCGACGCTGGACAAGAACAAGAAGCACGACATCAGTGTCGTGGTGGATCGTCTGAAAATTCGCCAGGATATCGATCAGCGCCTGGCAGAGTCGTTCGAGACCGCACTGGGGCTTTCCGACGGCGCCGCCGTGCTGCATTTCATGGACGGCGATCGCGAGGACATGATTTTTTCGTCGCGCTTTGCCTGCCCCATCTGTGGCTACTCGATCGCCGAACTCGAGCCACGCATGTTCTCCTTCAACAATCCGGCAGGTGCCTGCCCAGGCTGTGATGGTCTGGGCGTGCACCAGTTCTTCGATCCCGACAAGCTCATTCGTCAGGACGAGCTTTCCCTGTCGGAAGGGGTCATCAAGGGGTGGGATAGACGCAGCATCTACTATTTCAACCAGCTCGAAGCAGTGGCCGCCCACTACAAGTTTGAGCTGGAAACCCCCTGGCAGCAGCTGCCACAGCGGGTGCGCGACGTGGTACTGCACGGCAGCGGCCGTGAATCCATTTCGTTTTCCTACGTCAATGATCGCGGCAAGAAGGTCTCCCGCGAGCATGCCTTTGAAGGCGTGCTGCCCAATATGGAGCGGCGCTACCGGGAAACCGATTCGAGCATGGTCCGCGATGATCTGTCGCGACACCTGGCCGTACGCCCCTGCCCGACCTGTCACGGCAGTCGATTGAGACGCGAGGCACGTCATGTATTTGTCGATGATCATTCGCTGCCCTCGGTGGTCACCAAACCGATCGGGGAAGCACGGACATTTTTTGGCGAAATGGATCTTCCCGGTCGCAGGGGCGAAATTGCCAAACGCATTCTCTATGAAATCACCAGCCGCCTTGAATTTCTGGTCAATGTCGGTCTTGACTACCTGACGCTGGAGCGCAGTGCCGATACCCTGTCAGGCGGTGAAGCTCAGCGCATACGACTGGCCAGTCAGATCGGCGCCGGACTGGTGGGTGTCATGTACATTCTTGATGAACCCTCCATCGGCCTTCACCAACGCGATAATGATCGCTTGCTGCAGACCCTGGTCCGACTTCGCGATTTGGGCAACACCGTCATCGTGGTCGAGCACGACGAGGATGCCATTCGAGCCGCGGATCACGTGCTCGATATCGGCCCTGGCGCCGGGGTTCATGGCGGTCAGATCATTGCCCAGGGCACGCCTGACGACATTGAAGCCAGTGCGGAGTCGCTGACCGGACAATACCTGTCAGGCACTCGACGCATCGAGATCCCCTCGCCACGTACGCCCATCAACCCCGAAAAGATGCTGCACCTGACCAGGGCCAGTGGCAACAACCTCGACAACGTTGATCTTGCACTACCGCTGGGGCTTTTTGTCTGTGTGACCGGCGTTTCCGGGTCAGGGAAATCCACCCTGATCAACGCAACCCTGATGCCCGTGGCGGCGCGCGAACTCAACAAGGCCACAACACTCACGCCCGCGCCCTTCAAGGAGATCAAGGGCCTTGATCAGCTCGACAAGGTCATCGATATCGATCAGAGCCCCATCGGACGCACACCTCGCTCCAACCCGGCCACTTACACCGGTATATTCACGCCGATTCGTGAGCTCTTTGCCGGTACACCAGAGGCGCGATCGCGAGGCTACAAACCGGGACGGTTCTCCTTTAACGTCAAGGGCGGGCGCTGTGAGGCGTGTCAGGGCGAGGGCATGATCAAGGTAGAGATGCACTTCCTGCCTGATATCTATGTGCCCTGTGACGTCTGTGGCGGCCGGCGCTACAACCGGGAAACACTGGACGTGCTCTACAAGGGGCACAGCATTCACGATGTACTGGAGATGACGATCGAGGAAGCCGTCGAGTTTTTCTCGCCGGTGCCTGCCATCGCCCGCCGCTTGCAGACCCTGATGGACGTCGGCCTTTCCTATATCAAGCTCGGGCAAAGCGCTATCACGCTTTCCGGCGGCGAGGCACAGCGGGTCAAACTGGCCCGCGAGCTGGCCAAGCGGGATACCGGCAAGACACTCTATATTCTTGACGAGCCCACCACAGGGCTTCATTTCGAGGATATTCGACAGCTGCTTGGCGTGCTGCACCGCCTGCGCGATCAGGGTAACTCCGTGGTGGTCATCGAGCACAATCTGGATGTCATCAAGACCGCCGACTGGATCATCGATCTGGGTCCGGAAGGAGGTTCCGGCGGTGGACGTATTATCGCCGAGGGTACACCCGAAGAGGTCGGCGAGCAGGATATTTCGCACACCGGACGCTTTTTGAAGCCACTGCTGGGGCGCGGCTACTAATCCTTGGCCAGTCCAGAAAAGGGCCGGAAGCCATGAAGGCTTCCGGCCCTTTTTTATAGGGCAGTCACTGCCGCCATGCAGGACTGATCAATCTCTGGCAATGCTTCGAAGGCAGGCCTGGCATAGTAATAGCCCTGATGGCGCATGATGCCCTGCCGATACAGCCAGCTCGCCTCTTCAAGCGTTTCGACCCCTTCAGCAACAAGCCCTATTTCAAGCGATTCAGCCATTGAAGCGATGTGACGAACCAGATGCTGGCGACGTACATCCTGCCCGATACCACTGATCAAAACCCGATCCAGCTTCAGATGATGCGGTGTCAGTACCGTGAGCAGATCGAGATTGGCATGCCCCGTGCCGAAGTCGTCCAGCGCCACGGTAAATCCCATCTCATGGTATTCCTCAACGATATGGCGCAGATGATCTCGATCAGCCACGTGCTCGTTTTCAGTAATTTCAAAGATCAGATTATTCAGTGACCAGCCTACGCGCTCGGCGACTTTCAACGTGGCACGAATGCAGGCCCGCGGCTCATAGACGGCATTGGGCAAAAAATTGATGGAGAGCTTTGAGGTCATGCCGAGCTGACCGGCCATCTCGATGGCACGCACCCGACAGGCCTGATCGAAGGCATAAAGCTCTTTTGCCGTTACCTGTGACAGAACAGACCAGGCAGACTCGCCATTGATACCGCGCACCAGCGCTTCATGAGCAAAAACGCTACCGGTGGATAGATCGACGATGGGCTGAAAGGCCATGGTGAAAGAGAAAGGCAAATCGCGTTGACAGTTTTCGCACTCTCCGTTGACGAAATGACATCCCACGGCAGGTACTCAAGCGGCTGATTGGATCCTTAGTATGAATCAGGCAGGCAAGGTTCAGAGACAAAAAAAGCCGACCCTGAGGTCGGCTTTTCTGACGATAGCAGAAAGTGCGGTTATTCTTCGCCGCTGGCTTCTGCTGCTACCGGGCGATCAACCAGCTCAACATACGCCATGGGCGCATTGTCGCCGGCTCTGAAGCCGCACTTGAGTACGCGAACATAACCACCCGGACGGGTGTTGTAACGCGGACCCAGTTCGTTAAAGAGCTTGCCAACCGTTTCCTTGGAGCGGGTACGGCTGAACGCCAGACGGCGATTGGCCACACTGTCATTTTTAGACAGGGTGATCAGCGGCTCAATATAACGACGCAGCTCCTTGGCCTTGGGCAGCGTGGTTTTGATCATTTCATGCTCAACCAGCGAAATGCACATGTTCTGGAACATGGCATTACGGTGCGAGCTGTTACGGCTTAGATGACGACCGGTTTTACGATGACGCATGGATAAGATTCCTTACCAATCTGGGGCGCGAGTCACCCGTTCAGGCAGAGGCCTTGTCGTCTTTCAGACTCGCCGGCGGCCAATTATCCAGCCGCATGCCAAGTGAAAGATTACGAGCCTCGAGAACGTCCTTGATTTCATTCAACGACTTCTTGCCGAGATTGGGTGTTTTAAGAAGCTCTACTTCGGTGCGCTGAATCAGGTCACCGATATAGTAGATATTCTCGGCCTTGAGGCAGTTGGCACTTCGGACAGTCAATTCGAGATCGTCAACAGGACGCAGCAGAATCGGATCAATCTGATCTTCCTCTTCTTCTACTTCCTGCTCTTTTTCGGCTTCAAGATCAACGAAGGCAGCCAGCTGCTCCTGCAAGATGGTTGCAGAGCGGCGAATGGCTTCTTCGGGATCCAGTGTGCCGTCGGTCTCCAGATCAATGACCAGCTTGTCGAGGTCGGTACGCTGTTCAACGCGTGCCGCTTCGACTGCGTAGGAAACGCGGCGAACCGGAGTATACGTGGCATCGAGCTGAAGCCGGCCGATAGCGCGTGACTCATCATCACGCTCGGCACGGACGTCTGCAGGCTCGTAGCCACGGCCACGCATAACGCGCAGCTGCATCTTCAGTTCACAGCCATCATTGATATGAGCAATGACGTGATCCGGGTTGACAATCTCAATGTCATGATCGACGGCGATATCGCCGGCAGTCATGATGCCCGGGCCCTGCTTGTTCAGCGTTAATACAACGTCATCGCGGCCATGCATCTTGATGGACACGCCCTTCAGATTCAGGAGGATCTCAATGACATCTTCCTGAACACCTTCGATTGCGCTGTACTCATGCAGAACGCCTTCGATTTCTGCTTCTGTAATCGCACACCCAGGCATGGATGACAGCAGAATACGACGCAGGGCGTTCCCGAGAGTATGACCAAAGCCGCGCTCGAAAGGCTCGAGCACGATCTTTGCATGATTCGCGCTGACTTCTTCGACCTTGATGTCGCGGGGTCTTAGAAACTCTGTCACTGAACGCTGCATATGAACACCTATCAGGCTGCCAAACGGTTTATCCAAAAAAGCTCAATGCTTATTTGGAGTACAGCTCGACAATCAGGTTTTCGTTGATGTCGGCAGACAGGTCGCCGCGCTCAGGGAGAGCCTTGAAAGTGCCTTCCATCTTCTTCGAGTCAACGTCGACCCAGCTTACATCGCCGCGGTTGCCAGCAAGCTCGAGAGACTGCTGAATACGCGACTGATTTTTGGCCTTTTCACGAACGCTGACCACATCACCGGGACGGACCTTGTAGGACGCCACGTTGACGGTACGACCGTTAACAGAGATGGCCTTGTGGCTGACAAGCTGGCGAGATTCGCTGCGAGTCGAGCCAAAGCCCATACGATAAACGACGTTGTCGAGGCGAGTCTCGAGGAGCTGAAGCAGAACTTCACCTGTGGCCCCTTTCTGACGCGCGGCTTCCTTGTAGTAATTGCGGAACTGCTTTTCCAGTACGCCGTAATAACGACGAACCTTCTGCTTTTCACGCAGCTGCGAGCCGTATTCGGAAAGACGCTGACGGCGCTGACCGTGTTGACCCGGGGGAGTCTCTGACTTGCATTTCTTCTCGAACGCTGTAACACCGCTCTTCAAAAAGAGATCGGTGCCTTCGCGACGAGAGAGCTTGCACTTCGGACCAGTATAACGTGCCATGAGTGTGTCTCCTTAAACGCGACGCTTTTTCGGTGGGCGGCACCCGTTATGCGGGATGGGTGTCGCGTCAACAATGCTTTGCACGCGAAAACCGGCGGCATTC
The DNA here is from genome assembly GCF_052692355.1 of Kushneria sp. Sum13. Taxonomy (NCBI): domain Bacteria; kingdom Pseudomonadati; phylum Pseudomonadota; class Gammaproteobacteria; order Oceanospirillales; family Halomonadaceae; genus Kushneria; species Kushneria sp. Sum13. Next base: position 497,618 of record NZ_CP199847.1, on the reverse strand, counting down.
AATGCGCGCACGGCGGACTCACGGCCGGGCCCCGGGCCCTTGACCAGTACGTCGACGTTTTTCACACCATACTCGGCTGCAGCAGTTGCTGCACGTTCACTTGCCACTTGGGCAGCGAACGGGGTGCTCTTGCGAGAACCACGAAAACCCGAACCACCGGCAGTGGCCCATGAAAGAGCGTTGCCCTGGCGGTCTGTGATCGTCACGATCGTATTGTTAAAAGAGGCATGGATGTGGGCAACCGCATCCACCACCTGCTTTTTAACCTTTTTACGGTTACTGCGCGGGTTAGCCATGTTTGATGTTCCTGAATTCTAAACGCCGGACATGCGTTTATTTGCGAATCGGTTTACGCGGTCCCTTGCGGGTACGCGCATTCGTCTTCGTGCGCTGCCCGCGCATCGGAAGACTGCGACGATGGCGCAGACCACGGTAGCAACCCAGATCCATGAGACGCTTGATATTCAGCGTAATCTCACGGCGAAGGTCACCTTCCACGGCATATTGGCCAACTGCAGTACGCACCTCGTCGAGCTTCTCGGCGGAGATATCTCCAACCTTGACGTTAGGTGCAATACCCACCTGCGCACAGATTTCCATAGCGCGGGTGCGACCAATACCGTAGATGTAGGTCAGCGAGATCGCCGCATGCTTGTTGTCCGGGATATTGACGCCTGCAATACGGGCCATCAGCTTTCTCCGAATTTGAGCGGCTTGCTCGGTTAATCGTCTGTAAAAGGCGCAATAGCATACCGCCCCTGATAACTCATGGCAAGGGGTATGCATCGCAACCTGTCTCATTGGCAGTGAAGCAAAGGCTTCCCACCGCTATCGCTATCACAGTGAAACTGTATGACGGCGTGATCAGACCCTGCGGCCTGAGTGGTAAGTGGCAGGCCCAAAAGGCAGCCTGCCACCACCGGGACATGTCAGCGCATTACGCCGCCGCTGCCATATCCCTTGAGGTTTGACTTCTTCATCACTGACTCATACTGACTGGACATCAGATGAGACTGGACCTGCGCCATGAAATCCATGACGACCACAACCACGATCAGCAGCGAAGTGCCACCGAAGTAAAAGGGTACCTGCCATGCCACCATGAGGAACTGGGGCATCAGGGAGACCAGAGTGATGTAAAGAGCGCCAAACAACGTAAGACGCGTCATGACCTTGTCGATATAACGCGACGTCTGCTCACCGGGACGAATACCCGGCAGAAATGCTCCTGACTTCTTCAGGTTATCAGCTACATCCTTCGGGTTAAAAACCAGTGCGGTGTAGAAGAAACAGAAGAAAACAACGGCAGTGGCAAACAGCAGAATATACAACGGCTGACCCGGCCCCAGAGCCTGGGAAATGGTCGACAGCCATCCCATGTTTTCACCCTGACCAAACCACTGACCCAGCGACGCCGGGAAAAGCAGAATACTCGAGGCAAAAATGGGCGGAATAACGCCGGCCATATTGACCTTCATTGGCAGATAGCTGCTCTGACCGGCATACATCTTGTTGCCGACCTGTCGACGCGGATAGTTGACCGTAATACGGCGCTGACCACGCTCAATGAAGACCACAAAGGCAATCGTTGCAATACCCAGTACGCCAAGCGCCAGCAGCGGCAGCACGTTCCAGGCACCATCGTTGCGTGCCAGTTCGAACGACTGCCCCAGTGCACCGGGCAAACCGGCAACAATACCGGAAAAGATAATCAGCGAAATACCATTGCCGATGCCCTTTTCGGTAATCTGCTCACCCAGCCACATCAGGAATACGGCACCTGCCACAAAAGTGGTGACCGCCGTAAAGTAGAAGCTGAAATCGGCGCTGTAAGCGACCCCGTTACTGACAAGCCCTACTGACATGCCGATCGCCTGGATCAGCGCCAGCAACACCGTGCCGTAGCGAGTGTACTGGCTGATCTTTCGACGGCCGGCCTCGCCTTCCTTCTTCAGCTGTTCAAGCTGCGGCGAAACCACGGTCAGAAGCTGCATGATAATTGATGCAGAAATATAGGGCATGATGCCCAGTGCAAAAATACTCATGCGCTGCAGCGCACCACCCGAGAACATGTTGAACATGCTCAGGATGGTGCCCTGGTTTTCTCTGAACAAGGCAGTGAGCTGGTCAGGATCGATACCGGGGACTGGAATGTGGGCACCAATACGGTAAACCACGATTGCGATAAAAACGAACCTCAGGCGAGCCCACAGCTCGCCCAGACCGCTTTGCATATTAGCCGGTACTTTTCCTGACTTTGCCATTTAGTCCTCTACCTTGCCACCGGCGGCTTCAATGGCAGCCCGTGCACCCTTGGTGACTTTCAGACCGCGTACTGTAATGGCGCGATCGAGATTGCCGGACAGCACAACCTTTGCAAAACGCGTGGCATTTTTCAGTACGTTGGCCTTTTTCAGGCTTGCCAGATCCGCGACGTCGCCTTCGACATGGGCCAGTTCATTAAGACGAACTTCTTCGCTGACCAGTGACTTGGCAGACGTGAAGCCGAACTTGGGCAGACGACGCTGGAGCGGCATCTGACCACCTTCAAAGCCCGGCTTGATGGAACCGCCGCTGCGAGAAGTCTGGCCCTTGTGACCGCGACCAGCAGTCTTGCCCAGCCCGGAACCGATACCGCGACCAACACGCTTTGCAGCCTGCTTGGAACCCGGCGCCGGGGTCAGGCTATTCAGTTTCATGGTCATTACTGAGCTCCTTCAACGCGAACGAGGTAGTTGACCTTGTTGATCATGCCACGAACGGCCGGCGTGTCTTCGAGTTCAACCGTGTGGTTGATACGGCGAAGACCCAGCCCGCGCATGGTGGCCTTGTGCTTTTCAAGTACGCCGATCGTGCTGCGCACCTGAGTAACCCTGATTGTGGCTGACATGGCGCTTACCCCGTAATCGCTTCAACGGACAGGCCACGCTTTGCCGCAACGTCCTCGGGAGAACGCATGGAAGCGAGGCCCTTGACGGTTGCGCGCACGACGTTGACCGGATTGGTCGAGCCATAGCACTTGGCCAGGACGTCATGTACACCAGCCAGTTCCAGCACCGAACGCATCGCACCACCCGCGATGATGCCGGTACCTTCAGAGGCAGGCTGCATGAAGACCTTGGAAGCGCCATGGTTGGCACGTACCGGATACTGCAGCGTATGACCGCGCAGCTCGACCTTGATCATGTTGCGATGTGCCTGGTCCATCGCCTTTTGAATCGCGACCGGCACTTCACGCGCCTTGCCACGACCAAAGCCGATACGGCCATTGCCATCGCCTACGACGGTCAGAGCGGTGAAACCGAAAATACGGCCGCCCTTGACCACTTTGGCAACACGGTTGATCTGAACAAGTTTTTCCTGCAGATCGCCGCTGCCCCTCTGTTCATTATTCGCCATCGTAGAACCCTTTAGAATTGCAGGCCGCCTTCGCGCGCGGCATCAGCCAGGGCCTTGACCCGACCATGGTACCTGAACCCGGAACGGTCAAAGGCAACTTGAGTAATTCCCGCTTCCTTTGCACGCTCGGCCAGCAGTGTACCAACGCGAGCAGCGGCATCAGAATTACCGGTAGCATCTTCACGCAGCGACTTGTCGAGCGTGGAGGCGCTGACCAGTACCTGGCCACCGTCTGCGGAAATAATCTGAGCGTACATGTGACGCGGCGTGCGATTGACACTCAGACGATTGATACCAAGTTCGCGGATCTTGGCGCGCGTGCGGCGGGCACGACGGAGACGAGCTTCTTTCTTCGCGTTCATAACCCTGCCCTATTTCTTCTTGGCTTCTTTACGAAGGACGCGTTCATCGCTGTAACGAACACCCTTGCCCTTGTAGGGCTCCGGCGGACGGAACGCACGAATCTCGGCAGCCACCTGACCAAGACGCTGCTTATCAGCGCTCTTGAGAACGATTGTGGTGTTTTTGGGCGTTTCAACAACCACGCCTTCAGGCACCTTGTAATCGATCGGGTGAGAGAAACCAAGTGTCAGGTTGAGTGTCTGACCGTTGGCCTGAGCACGATAACCCACACCGGTAATTTCCAGCGAACGGGTAAAGCCTTCAGTAACACCAACGACCATGTTATTGACCAGTGCGCGGGTTGTCCCGGCCATGGCCCAATTCTTTGCTGAAGCGCTGGGTTCGAACGTCAGCTTGTCTTCCTGCTGACCAATCACAACATCGTTGTGAACGTTCATTTCCAGCTGCCCCTGACCGCCCCGGACGGTCAGCCTGCCTTCCTCGAGCGTGACTTCCACACCGCTGGGCAGCTTAACCGGGTATTTTGCAATCCTGGACATCATAGACTCCTAGAATACGGTGCAGATGACTTCACCGCCGACGCCTGCCTGGCGCGCCGCACGATCGGTCATGACACCCCTGGAAGTGGACACGATGGCCACACCCAGACCGTCTGCTACGCGCGGCAGTTCATCCTTGCCCTTGTAGCTACGAAGAGAAGGCTTCGAGACACGCTGAATGTGCTCGATAACCGCCTTGCCTTCGAAGTACTTGAGGACAATCGTCAGGTCAACCTTGACGTCGCCTTCAGTGGAGAAGTCGGCAATGTAACCTTCTTCTTTCAAAACACGCGCGACTTCGACCTTGATTTTGGAAGACGGCATGGTGACCGTCTCCTTGGTCGCCATCTGCGCATTACGGATACGGGTCAGCATATCCGCGAGTGTATCCTGCATGCTCATCGATAACGCTCCTGATGCGATTACCAGCTGGACTTGGTCAGGCCGGGCACATCGCCACGCATAGCCGCTTCGCGCAGTTTATTGCGCCCAAGTCCGAACTTGTTGTAATAGCCGTGCGGACGGCCGGTGATGCGGCAGCGATTACGCTGACGCACCGGGCTCGAATCACGCGGCAGTTTCTGCAGCTGCAGCTGCGCATCGAAGCGCTCTTCGTCCGAGCTTTTGGCGTTGCTGATGATCGCCTTGAGCTCGCCACGACGGGCTGCGTACTTGTCTACCAGCTCGGCGCGCTTGCGCTCGCGCTCAACCATGCTTTTCTTTGCCATGATTACACCTTTATTTCCGGAAGGGGAAGTTCAGTGCACTCAGGAGTGCACGAGCTTCTTCGTCGGTGCCGGCAGACGTCGTGATGGTGATATCCAGCCCGCGAACACGGTCAACCTTGTCGTATTCGATCTCGGGGAAGATGATCTGTTCACGCACACCCATCGAGTAGTTTCCGCGGCCATCAAATGATTTCGCATTGAGGCCACGGAAATCACGAATACGCGGAATCGCGATGTTTACCAGACGGTCAAGGAAATCCCACATGCGCTCGCTGCGCAGGGTTACCTTGGTGCCGATCGGCCAGCCCTCACGGACCTTGAAGCCCGCAACTGACTTGCGAGCAAGAGTCACGATAGGCTTCTGGCCGGAAAGCTTTTCCAGATCAGCCACGGCATTGTCGATCAGCTTTTTATCGCTGGTCGCATCACCGACGCCCATATTCAGAGTCACCTTGGTGATCCGGGGCACCTGCATTACGTTGGCGTAGCCAAATTGCTCAGTGAGCTTGGCCATCACCTCGTCTTTATACTGCTCTTTCAAGTTCGCCATGTTGCCACCCGAATCGCGTTAGGCGTCGATCTGCTTTTGCGTCGACCTGAAGATACGGATCTTGGTACCGTCGTCATTCATCTGAAAGCCGACCCGATCCGCCCTGCCGGTCTCCGTATTGAAGATGGCAACGTTAGAACCGTGGATCGGAGCCTCACGCTCAACGATACCCCCTTGATTGCCGGCCGTCGGGTTGGGCTTGGTGTGACGCTTGATCATGTTCACACCTGAAACCACGTAGCGCCCGTCCTGCAGAACCCGCTTGACGGTGCCGCGCTTGCCCTTGTCCTTGCCGGCGATGACGACGACTTCATCATCACGTTTGATCTTGCGCATAATTCCGCCTCGCTCCTTACAGCACTTCGGGCGCCAGGGAGATAATCCGCATGAACTTCTCGGTACGAAGTTCGCGGGTTACCGGCCCGAAAATACGAGTGCCTACCGGCTGCTCGTTGGCGTTGTTCAATAAAACCGCCGCATTGCCATCGAAGCGGATAAGAGAACCGTCAGGACGGCGAATTCCGCTGCGTGTGCGTACTACAACGGCCTTGAGCACCTGACCCTTTTTAACACGGCCACGCGGAATCGCTTCCTTGACCGTCACCTTGATGATGTCACCAACACGGGCGTAGCGGCGGTGTGAACCACCCAGGACCTTGATGCACTGGACCCTGCGCGCTCCGCTGTTGTCGGCGACATCCAGCATTGTTTGCGTTTGAATCATCGGTTTTCTCCAAACCTGAACTGATGCACGGGTTTAGGCTGCTGCCTTACCCTCTGGCCTGCTCGACGACTTCAACCAGAGTCCATGCCTTTTTCTTTGAAAGCGGCCGACACTCTTCGATGGAAACCAGATCGCCGATGTGGGCCTGATTGGTTTCGTCGTGCGCATGCAGTTTGGTGGAGCGCTTCATGTACTTTCCGTAGATCGGATGGCGCTCACGACGCTCGATCATGACAACGATCGATTTCTCCATCCGATCACTCACCACACGTCCGGTGAGCCTGCGTGCTTGCTTTGCCTGTTCTTCGGCCATTTCAGTCCACCTTCTCGTTGAGCACAGTCTTCACGCGCGCGATGTCGCGGCGAACCTGTTTGAGCAGATGGTTCTGGCTCAACTGACCGGTAGCCTTCTGCATCCGCAGGTTGAATTGCTCGCGCAGCAGTTCGAACAGCTGCTCATTGAGCGCTTCGGTCGACTTGTCACGAAGTTCCTGAGCTTTCATTACATTACCGTCCGTTTCACAAAGGTAGTGGCAACGGGCATCTTCTGAGCCGCGAGAGTGAACGCTTCGCGTGCCATCTCTTCCGATACGCCTTCAATCTCGTAAAGAACCTTGCCGGGCTGAATCTGAGCGACCCAGTATTCGACAGAGCCCTTGCCCTTACCCATACGGACTTCGAGCGGCTTTTCGGAAATCGGCTTATCCGGGAATACACGGATCCAGATCTTTCCGCCACGTTTAACATGACGCGTGATAGCACGACGGCCGGCTTCAATCTGACGAGCAGTGATACGACCACGGCCGGTCGCCTTGAGGCCGTACTCACCGAAGCTCACGCTACTACCGCGATGCGCCAGACCGCGGTTGCGGCCCTTCTGCTGCTTGCGGAATTTGGTACGCTTGGGCTGTAACATCGACTATCCCCTTACTTGGAACCTTTCTTCTTGCCGGGAGCGCCAGTCTGCGAATTATTCTGCTTCGCACGGACTTCTTCTATCCCACCAAGAATTTCGCCCTTGAAGATCCACACCTTGACACCGATGACACCATAAGTGGTGTGCGCCTCGTAAACCGAGTAATCGATATCGGCACGCAGGGTGTGAAGGGGAACACGGCCTTCGCGATACCATTCCGTACGCGCGATTTCTGCACCACCAAGACGACCGGAAAGCTGAATCCGGATACCCTTGGCGCCCAGACGCATGGCGTTTTGTACCGCCCGCTTCATGGCACGTCGGAACATGACGCGACGTTCAAGCTGACCTGCGACGTTTTGCGCTACCAGCGCAGCGTCAAGCTCAGGCTTGCGAACTTCCTCAATGTTGACATGCACAGGCACGCCCATGAGGTTGGTCAGATCGCGACGCAGGCGCTCGACATCTTCACCCTTCTTGCCAATCACGATACCCGGACGGGCAGTATGAATGGTAATACGGGCATTGTTTGCCGGACGCTCGATATGGATCCTGCTGACAGACGCACTTTTCAGGCGCTCAAACAGGAAACTGCGAACTTTGAGATCGTTATTCAGCTTGTCGGCATAAGCACCGCGCTCGGCGTACCACACAGAAGTGTGATCCTTGACGATCCCGAGGCGAATACCGACTGGATTGACTTTTTGACCCATCTGGTCGACTCCTACTTCTCGGCTACCTTGACGGTGATATGGCAGGTACGCTTCATGATGCGATCCGCACGGCCCTTGGCACGCGGCAGGATACGCTTGAGCGTCATGCCCTCATCGACACAGATGGTCGAGACGCGAAGCTCGTCGATGTCCATGCCGTTATTTTCTTCCGCGTTGGCGATAGCGGATTGCAGTACCTTTCTCACCAGCACAGCCGCCTTTTTGGGCGAAAATGCCAGGATATTCAGCGCTTCTGCGACCGGCTTGCCCCGCACCTGATCTGCCACCAAACGAGCCTTCTGGGCGGACAGGCGAGCGCCGCGCAATTTAGCAGCTACTTCTTCCATTATGGTCCTCTCCCTTACCGCTTGGCTTTCTTGTCAGCCGCGTGACCGCGATAGGTGCGGGTGGCAGCAAATTCGCCCAGCTTGTGGCCCACCATCTCTTCCGAGACGTGAACCGGTACATGCTGGCGACCGTTATGGACAGCAATGGTGAGTCCTACCATATTGGGCAGGATCATCGAGCGACGCGACCAGGTCTTGATCGGTTTGCGGTCGCTCTTTTCCACAGCCGCCTCAACCTTCTTCAAAAGATGAAGGTCAATGAAGGGACCTTTCTTAAGTGAACGTGGCACAGCCGTTACCCCTTAAATACTGATGTTTGGCCTTGCGGCACCGTTTATCTGGCTTTGCGACGACGCACGATAAGCTTGTCGGTACGCTTGTTCTTGCGCGTCTTGTGACCCTTGGTCGGAATACCCCAGGGGGTTACCGGATGACGGCCACCACTGGTACGACCTTCACCACCACCATGCGGGTGATCAACCGGGTTCATCGCGACGCCGCGAACAGTCGGACGGACGCCTCTCCAACGCTTGGCACCGGCCTTGCCGAGCTGCCCAAGGCTATGCTCGGAATTACCGACTTCGCCCAGCGTGGCGCGACATTCAGCCAGGATGCGACGCATTTCACCGCTACGCAGACGCACGGTGGCATAGTTGCCCTCGCGTGCTACCAGCTGAGCACTGGTACCAGCGCTGCGTACAAGCTGTGCACCCTTGCCGGGCTTGAGCTCGATGCAATGAATGGTCGAACCAAGCGGAACATTGCGCAAAGGCAGAGTGTTACCCTGGCGAATCGGTGCGTTGACACCGGACTCCAGGCGATCGCCTTCTGCAACACCGCGGGGGGCAATGATGTAACGGCGTTCACCGTCCACATACTTGAGCAGTGCAATATGTGCGCTGCGATTCGGATCGTATTCAAGACGCTCAACGATGGCCGGAATGCCATCCTTGTTGCGCTTGAAATCTACCAGACGATAGTGCTGGCGATGGCCACCACCTACGTGACGGGTAGTGATACGACCGTTGTTGTTACGACCGCCCGAACGAGACTGTGCTTCGGTCAGCGCCGCATGCGGACGCCCCTTGTACAGTCCTTCAGTAACGACCTTCACCTTATGGCGACGGCCGGCGGACGTGGGTTTTGTCTTGACTACTGCCATGATCCGTTCTCCTGCCTCACTCGGCGCCGGTGAAGTCTTCGAGCGTTTCGCCCGCAGCCAGGGTGACGTAGGCCTTGCGATAACCGCTGCGATGACCTTCACCACGAGCGTTACGCTTGACCTTGCCTTTCATGTTCAGGACCTGGACGCTGTCGACCTTCTTTTCAAAAAGAGCTTCAACAGCCTTCTTGATTTCGGGCTTGGTAGCATCACTGGCGACCTTGAAAACATACTGATTACGCTCTGCAGCGTAGGCAGCCTTCTCGGTCATGTGCGGGCCAAGCAGCACCTGGAATACGCGTTCCTGATTCATGCCAGCTTCTCCTCGAACTTGCGGAGGGCGGGTACGGTCATCAGCACCTTGTCATAGGCAATCAGGCTGACAGGATCCGCGCTCGACGCTTCGATCACATCCACATTGGGAATGTTGCGAGCGGCCAGATAAAGATTCTGATCCAGCTCGTCAGTCACGATCAGCACCTTTTCCAGACCGAGGTCGGAAAGACGACCAACCAGCTGCTTGGTCTTGGGGCTGTCTACGGTAAAGGCATCAACAGCGACCAGACGTTCCTGACGCACGAGTTCCGAAAGAATGGAACGCATGGCAGCGCGGTACATCTTGCGATTGACCTTCTGAGAGTGATCCTGCGGACGTGCCGCAAAAGTCACACCACCGGTACGCCAGATCGGCGAACGAATGGTACCGGCACGAGCACGACCGGTACCCTTCTGACGCCACGGCTTCTTGCCACCGCCGCTGACATCAGAACGGCTTTTCTGTGCACGGGTACCCTGACGCGCGCCTGCCAGATAGGCAGTCACGACCTGGTGAACCAGCGCCTCATTGAATTCCTTGCCAAAAGTCTCGTCGGAAATCTCGACGGCTCCGGCTCCTGCACCTGCAAGATTGAGATTCATCGTTACCTACCCCTCAGCGAGCTTTGACAGCGGTGCGCACGATCACATCGCTACCGGCAGCACCAGGTACGGCGCCCTTGACCAGCAACAGATTGCGTTCGGTGTCAACACGGACGATTTCAAGGCTCTGAACGGTGACACGCTCGTTACCCATCTGACCGGCCATCTTTTTGCCCTTGAAGACGCGACCCGGCGTCTGGCACTGACCGATGGAACCCGGCGCGCGATGCGACAGAGAGTTACCGTGAGTGGCGTCCTGCGTGCGGAAGTTCCAGCGCTTGACTGCGCCCTGGAAGCCCTTGCCCTTGGACGTACCAGTGACGTCGATGAGCTGGCCTGCTTCGAAGAGGGATACGGTGAGCTCGCTTCCGGACTGCGGATCTTCTTCACCTTCGGAAAGGCGGAATTCCGCGAGGAAACGACCGGCCTCAACACCTGCGCTGGCATATTGCCCGGCAATTGCCTTGGTGAGGTGTTTGGCCTTGCGCGAGCCTGCAGTAACCTGCACGGCACGATAACCATCAGACTCGAGAGTCTTGATGCGCGTGACGCGGTTAGGCTCGACTTCAATTACGGTTACAGGCACGGATGCGCCATCTTCGGTAAAGATACGGGTCATACCGCTCTTTTTACCGACTAAACCGATAGACATGTTCAGTCTCCTTTAGTGTACGGGGCTATCACCCGCTATGGCTGCCCTTTCCAGAGCATTCCACTAGCACATTGTGTGACGCCATCCCGGCGTGAGCGGCGGGGCCAGTGCCCTAAAATGCCGCGTAAGTGACTAGTGTTGGGTTAATCAACCTTGATCTGGACGTCTACACCCGCCGCCAGATCGAGCTTCATCAGTGCATCAACCGTTTTCTCGGTCGGCTCAACGATGTCCAGCACACGCTTGTGAGTACGAATCTCATACTGATCACGCGCGTCCTTGTTGACGTGCGGAGAAATCAGAATGGTATAACGCTCACGCCTGGTAGGCAGCGGAATCGGACCGCGAACCTGCGCACCAGTGCGCTTTGCAGTATCCACAATTTCCTGTGCGGACTGATCGATAAGACGATGATCAAAGGCTTTCAAGCGAATGCGAATCTTCTGGTTCTGCATTACCCGGGACTCCAGGGAAATTCAAGACGATGTCTGACGCCGATGGGCGCCTGACCGCCTACGCACGCCTCAAAAGGATGCGCATTATAGGCAGGCACTCGCTCAGAGTCAAACATGCATATGACAAAGGGGCCTCCCGACGGAGGCCCCTTTAGATTTCGAGCCGTTAAATCACTCGACGATCTTGGCAACAACACCAGCGCCAACGGTACGACCGCCTTCGCGAATGGCGAAACGCAGGCCGTCTTCCATGGCGATCGGAGCAATCAGGGTGATAACCATCTTGACGTTATCGCCCGGCATAACCATTTCTACGCCTTCCGGCAGTTCACAAGTACCGGTCACGTCAGTGGTACGGAAGTAGAACTGGGGACGGTAGCCCTTGAAGAAAGGCGTGTGACGACCACCCTCTTCCTTGGACAGGATGTAGACTTCGGACTCGAACTTGGTATGCGGCTTGATGCTGCCCGGCTTGGCCAGAACCTGACCACGCTCGACGTCATCACGCTTGGTACCACGCAGCAGGGCACCAACGTTCTCACCGGCACGACCTTCGTCGAGCAGCTTGCGGAACATTTCGACACCGGTAACGGTAGTCTTGACGGTGTCCTTGAGGCCGATGATCTCGACTTCTTCACCCGGCTTGACGATACCACGCTCTACACGACCGGTAACAACAGTACCACGGCCGGAGATGGAGAAAACGTCTTCGATCGGCATCAGGAACGGCTGATCGATGGCACGCTCGGGCTCGGGGATGTACTCATCCATGGCGCGAACGAGGTTGGCAACGGCAGTTGTACCCATGCCATTGTCGTCCTTGCCTTCCAGTGCCATCAGAGCAGAACCGATGATGATCGGAGTATCATCACCCGGGAAGTCGTACTCGGACAGAAGCTCACGAACTTCCATCTCTACCAGCTCGAGCAGCTCTTCATCGTCGACCATGTCAGCCTTGTTCAGGAAGACAACGACGAACGGAACGCCGACCTGACGAGACAGCAGGATGTGCTCGCGAGTCTGCGGCATCGGGCCATCAGCGGCAGAACAGACCAGGATAGCGCCGTCCATCTGGGCAGCACCGGTGATCATGTTCTTGACGTAGTCAGCGTGACCCGGGCAGTCAACGTGCGCGTAGTGACGCATTTCGGACTGATACTCAACGTGTGCTGTTGAGATCGTGATACCACGCTCACGCTCTTCAGGAGCGTTGTCGATGGTAGAGAATTCACGCCAGTCACCACCAAACACTTCGGCAGAAACACGTGTCAGGGCCGCAGTCAGCGTAGTCTTGCCATGGTCAACGTGACCGATGGTACCTACGTTTACATGCGGTTTGGAACGTTCAAATTTTTCCTTGGCCACTGCTATAACCTCTTTGTCAGCTAACGGTTATCATTTCTGGTTAATGACGGCTTCGACGATGCTGGACGGTGCCTCATCGTACTTCGCAAACTCCATGGAGTAGCTTGCGCGGCCCTGGGTCTGAGAACGCAGATCGGTCGCATAACCGAACATCTCACCCAGCGGCACCATGGCACGGATAACCTTACCGGAAATAGTGTCATCCATACCCTGAACAAGACCGCGCCGACGGTTAAGGTCGCCCATGACATCACCCATGAAATCTTCGGGTGTTACCACTTCAACGCTCATCACCGGCTCGAGCAGAACTGCTCCGGCCTTGCGTGCGCCCTCCTTGATTGCCATCGATGAGGCAACCTTGAAGGCATTCTCATTGGAGTCGACGTCGTGATAGGAACCGTCATACAGCGCAACCTTGACGTTAATCATCGGATAACCGGCGATGACACCGTTCTGCAGCTGCTCAAAGGCACCCTTCTCGACTGCCGGCACATATTCCTTGGGTACTGCACCACCTACAATCTCGGAATTGAACTTGAAGGTCATTTCCGGATCGTCCCCACGGTCTTCGTCTGTCAGCGGCGAAATGCGCAGGTAAACATGACCGAACTGGCCACGACCACCGGACTGACGAACGAACTTGCCTTCCTGCTCGACGCTTTTCTTGATCGTCTCGCGATAGGCCACCTGAGGCTTGCCGATATTGGCTTCCACCTTGAACTCGCGACGCATGCGGTCAACGAGAATGTCCAGGTGAAGCTCACCCATACCGGAGATAATGGTTTGCCCTGTTTCTTCGTCGGTCTTGACGCGGAACGAGGGATCTTCCTGAGCCAGCTTGCCCAGAGCGATACCCATCTTTTCCTGGTCAGCCTTCGACTTGGGTTCAACGGCCACCGAAATAACCGGTTCCGGGAACTCCATGCGCTCCAGCACGATCTTGGAATTCGGATCACAGAGCGTGTCGCCGGTCGTGACATCCTTGAGGCCAACACAGGCAGCGATATCGCCCGCGTAAAGCTGCTTGATCTCCTGACGGCTGTTGGCGTGCATCTGAACGATACGGCCAACGCGCTCTTTCTTGTCCTTCACCGAATTATACATCTGGTCGCCGGAATTCAGCACACCCGAGTATACGCGAATGAAGGTCAGCGTTCCGACGAAGGGGTCAGTTGCGATCTTGAATGCCAGTGCCGAAAACGGTGCACTGTCATCCGCTTCACGCGTCTCGATGGTGCCAGCAGCATCATCAAGCTCACCTTCGATGGCCTTGACCTCGGTGGGCGACGGCAGATATTCAACGACGGCATCCAGCATGGCCTGAACGCCCTTGTTCTTGAACGCCGAGCCACAGGTGACCAGAACAATTTCATTGTCCAGCGTACGACGTCGCAGACCGGCCTTGATTTCCTCAACGGAAAGTTCACCTTCTTCAAGGTACTTTTCCATCAATTCTTCAGAAGATTCGGCTGCAGCCTCAACCATATGCTCATGCCATCCCTGAGCCGTTTCCTGCAGCTCTTCCGGAATGTCGACGAGGTCATAGGTCATGCCCTTGTCTTCTTCATTCCAGAGAATGGCCTTCATCTGGAGAAGGTCGATGACGCCCTTGAATTCGTCTTCTGCGCCCCAGTTGATCTGGATCGGCACAGCGTTGGCGCCCAGACGCTTGCGCATCTGATCCACCACCATGAAGAAGTCGGCACCGGCGCGGTCCATCTTGTTGACGAAGACCATGCGGGGAACTTCATAGCGATTGGCCTGGCGCCATACGGTTTCGGTCTGCGGCTGAACACCGGAGCTGCCACACAGCACGACGATCGCGCCATCAAGAACACGCAGGGAGCGTTCAACTTCAATGGTGAAGTCAACGTGCCCGGGCGTATCGATGATGTTGATGCGATGCTCATCGAACTGCTGATTCATGCCGCTCCAGAAACAGGTGGTGGCAGCAGAGGTGATGGTAATACCACGCTCCTGCTCCTGCTCCATCCAGTCCATGACAGCGGCACCTTCGTGCACTTCACCGATCTTGTGAGAAAGACCCGTGTAGAAAAGCACACGTTCGGTTGTCGTTGTCTTGCCGGCATCAACGTGGGCGCAGATACCGATATTGCGGTAGCGCTTAAGAGGAGTCTTGCGTGCCACGATAGCGTATCCTGTAGTTGGAAGCGCCTTCGCCTGAAGGCGCTTCTATTAGAAGCGGTAGTGAGAGAAGGCCTTGTTGGCTTCTGCCATACGATGGACGTCCTCACGCTTCTTGACAGCAGCACCCTTGCCTTCAGCCGCATCCAGCATTTCGCCGGCCAGCCTCTGCACCATGGTCTTCTCACCACGATTACGTGCCGCGTCCACCAGCCAGCGCATGGCCAGCGCATGACGACGGGAAGGACGCACTTCAACGGGCACCTGATAGGTAGCACCGCCAACACGACGTGATTTAACTTCGACCATGGGCTGGATGGCTTCCAGTGCCTTGTCGAAAATGTCCAGCGGCTCATCATTGGAGCGTTCGGCAACCCGATCCAGCGCACCATATACGATGCGCTCGGCGACGGATTTCTTGCCGCTGATCATCAGATGGTTCATGAACTTGGCCAGGCGCTCGCTTCCGAACTTGGGATCCGGCAGGATGTCGCGCTTCGCCGCAATACGTCTTCTAGGCATGATAAGCCCTCAGTCAGAAGAGTCTTTCAGGTAAACCCGGGACCAAACACCTCAAGGTGCGCTGCCCGGCCTTACTCTTATCAGACCGTGTAAATTAAGTAGATACCGATCAGGATTTCGGCTTTTTGGTGCCGTACTTCGAACGCGACTGCTTACGGTTTTGAACACCAGAAGTATCCAGCGCACCGCGAACAGTGTGATAGCGCACACCCGGAAGATCCTTTACTCGACCGCCACGGATCAGAACCACGGAGTGTTCCTGAAGGTTGTGACCTTCACCGCCGATATACGAAGCCACTTCGTAACCGTTGGTCAGGCGAACACGGCAGACCTTACGAAGCGCCGAGTTCGGCTTCTTGGGCGTGGTCGTATAAACGCGCGTACAAACGCCGCGGCGCTGCGGGCATGCCTGCAGCGCAGGGACATCGCTTTTGGCCTGCGGGCGCTTGCGGGGCTTGCGCACCAGCTGATTAATCGTTGCCATAAAAGGCTCGCTCCAATGATGATGATACAAAACAGCAGAGACAGGACGCACCTGCCCCTACTGTTAAAGGCTGCGAATTCTAAGGGTTCGCCCGCAAGGGCGTCAAGTCCTGCGCCATAACTGACGCAGGACCCTGTATCCCCCTAGAGGTCGTCGTCGGCATCCAGCGCAGTCAGATGCTCACCCAGCTGCTGTTCGACATCGAAGGCAGAAGGATGCGGATCACGCTTGGCACCCTCCTTCCTGCGACGACGTTCGGCATGATGGGTAAGCCCCGTGCCTGCGGGGATAAGGCGACCAACCACCACGTTTTCCTTCAGACCACGCAGATAGTCGCGCTTGCCGGTGACAGCCGCTTCGGTCAGTACGCGGGTAGTCTCCTGGAAGGACGCTGCCGAAATAAAGGATTCGGTCGCCAGCGATGCCTTGGTAATACCCAGCAGAACACGGTCGTACTTGGCAGGGAACTTCTCCTGCTCATGCAACCGCTCGTTTTCCGCCAGTACACGGACCAGTTCAACCTGATCGCCCGGAATCAGCGTACTGTCTCCAGCATCGATGATCTCTACCTTGCGCAGCATCTGACGCACGATGGTTTCGATGTGCTTGTCATTGATACCAACGCCCTGCAGACGGTAGACGTCCTGGATTTCTGCGGTGATGTACTTGGCCAGCTCACTCACACCCAGCAGACGCAGAATGTCATGCGGGTTACTGGGGCCATCGGAAATGACCTCACCACGCTCAACGGTCTCACCTTCAAAGACACCAATCTGACGCCACTTGGGAATCAGCATTTCGATCGGGTCACCATCGGCAGGCGTAATCATCAGACGACGCTTGCCCTTGGTTTCCTTGCCGAAGGTGATGGTACCCGTGGCTTCAGCCAGCACCGAGGCTTCCTTGGGCTTGCGCGCTTCGAACAGGTCGGCAACGCGCGGCAGACCACCGGTGATGTCCTTGTTACCGGACGCTTCCACCGGAATACGAGCGACAACTTCACCGATGCCGATCGCAGAGCCATCGTCAACGGAAACAATCGCATTACCGGGCAGCATGTACTGTACCGGTGTATTGGAACCTGGCAGGGAGACTGCTTCACCATGCTCGTTTTGCAGCATGATCATCGGGCGCTTGTCGCGACCGGACGTCGGACGGTTACCGGACTCGATGATCTCAATGGAGGAAAGCCCCGTCATTTCATCAACACTTCTGTTGATGGTGACGTTTTCTTCCATGTCGGTGAACTGGATGCGACCCTGCACTTCCGAAACGATAGGGTGCGTGTGCGGATCCCACTTGGCAACCACCTGGCCGGGCTCAACCTGCGCACCGTCCTTGATGGACAGCTCGGCGCCATAGGGCAGCTTGTAGTACTCGCGCTCACGGCCATGCTCATCGGCAACGGCCAGCGCACTGGAGCGAGAGACCACAACCAGCTTGCCGTCGCTGCGCTCAACATGCTTCATGTTGTGCAGTCGAACGCTGCCGCCATGCTTGACTTGGACACTGTCCACGGCCGAAGCACGCGAGGCCGCACCACCGATGTGGAAGGTACGCATGGTCAGCTGAGTACCCGGCTCACCGATCGACTGTGCCGCAATGACACCCACCGACTCACCCACGTTGACCACGTGGCCACGGGCCAGATCGCGCCCATAGCAGGAAGAGCAGACACCATGCGCCGTTTCACAGGTGATGGTCGAGCGCACCACAATCTCGTCAACACCCATGGTATCGAGACGATTGCACCATGCTTCGTCCAGCAGCGTGTTACGCGGGATCAGTACTTCCTGCGTCTGCGGATCCACAACATCGCGGGCCACAACACGACCCAGAACACGCTCGGCCAGCGAGACGATAATATCGCCACCCTCGATAACCGGATGTAGCGTCAGACCTTCTTCCGTGCCGCAATCGACCTCGGTGACAACCACGTCCTGAGCCACGTCGACCAGACGGCGCGTCAGATAACCGGAGTTGGCCGTCTTGAGTGCCGTATCCGCCAGACCCTTACGAGCACCGTGCGTCGAAATGAAGTACTGGAGTACGTTCAAACCTTCACGGAAGTTGGCCGTGATCGGCGTTTCGATGATCGAGCCATCCGGCTTGGCCATCAGACCACGCATACCGGCCAGCTGACGAATCTGGGCCGCACTACCACGGGCACCGGAATCGGCCATGATGAAAACGCTGTTGAACGAGTCCTGTTCGACCTTGTTGCCTTCGCGATCAGTGACCGTTTCCTTGGAAATACCGGTCATCATGGCACGGGCGACCTTGTCGTTCGCCTTGGACCAGATATCGATGACCTTGTTGTATTTCTCGCCGGCAGTCACAAGGCCCGAGGAGAACTGATCCTCGATTTCCTTCACTTCGTCCTCGGCCGCTTCGATGATCTCCTTCTTGGAGTCGGGAATCACGAAGTCGTTAACGCCGATGGAGGCGCCCGACCAGGTCGCCAGACGGAAACCGGTGTACATCAGCTGGTCGGCAAAGATGACGGTTTCCTTCAGACCCACCAGACGATAGCCGGCGTTGATCAGCTGGGAAATCGCCTTTTTCTTCATGGACTTGTCGACCATTTCGAACGGCATGCCGCGTGGCACGATGCGATACAGCAGCGCACGTCCCACGGTGGTGTCCTTGACCGAGACCTGCTCGACCAGCTCACCGCTCTCTTCATCACGCGCCCATTCGCTTAGACGAACACGAATGCGAGCATGAAGATCGACGCTCTGGGTACCGAAGGCGCGCTCAACCTCATTGAGGTCAGAGAAGGCCATGCCTTCGCCCTTGGCACCGATGCGCTCGCGGGTCATGTAATACAGACCCAGTACAACGTCCTGCGATGGGACGATGATGGGATCACCGTTGGCCGGCGACAGCACGTTGTTGGTCGACATCATCAGTGCACGCGCTTCGAGCTGGGCTTCCAGCGTCAGCGGCACGTGTACGGCCATCTGGTCGCCGTCAAAGTCGGCGTTGTAGGCCGCACAGACCAGCGGGTGCAGCTGAATCGCCTTGCCTTCGATCAGCATCGGCTCGAACGCCTGGATACCCAGACGGTGAAGCGTCGGCGCACGGTTAAGCAGCACCGGATGCTCACGAATCACGTCGGCAAGAATGTCCCAGACTTCGGGCATTTCACGCTCGACCAGCTTCTTGGCGGCCTTGATGGTAGAGGCCTGACCGCTGCCCTGCAGCTTCGAATAGATGAACGGCTTGAACAGTTCAAGCGCCATCTTCTTGGGCAGACCGCACTGATGCAGACGCAGTGTCGGACCCACGGTGATGACAGAACGGCCGGAGTAATCGACGCGCTTGCCCAGCAGGTTCTGACGGAAACGTCCCTGCTTGCCCTTGATCATGTCGGCCAGCGACTTCAGCGGACGCTTGTTCGAGCCGGTAATGGCGCGACCACGACGACCGTTGTCCAGCAGGGCATCAACCGATTCCTGCAGCATGCGCTTTTCGTTGCGCACGATAATGTCCGGTGCAGACAGATCCAGCAGTCGCTTGAGACGGTTGTTACGGTTGATCACACGACGATAAAGGTCGTTGAGATCGGACGTCGCAAAGCGGCCGCCGTCCAGCGGTACCAGCGGACGCAGGTCCGGCGGCAGTACCGGCAGCACTTCCATGACCATCCAGCCCGGGTGGTTACCCGAACGGTAGAAGGCTTCCAGCAGCTTGAGACGCTTGGAAAGCTTCTTGATCTTGGTGTCCGAGTTGGTCTGCGGAATTTCTTCACGCAGACGATCGATCTCTTCACCCAGATCGATGTCGGACAGCAGCGCCTGAACGGCTTCGGCACCCATGCGGGCATCAAAGTCATCGCCGAACTCTTCAAGCGCTTCGAAATACTGCTCATCGTTGAGCAGCTGACCACGCTCAAGCGTTGTCATGCCGGGATCGATGACCACGAAGGACTCGAAATACAGCACACGCTCGATATCGCGCAGCGTCATGTCCAGCAGCATGCCGATACGTGACGGCAGCGACTTCAGAAACCAGATATGCGCGACAGGAGAAGCCAGCTCGATATGGCCCATCCGCTCACGACGTACGGACGCCTTGGTGACTTCAACGCCGCACTTTTCACAAATGATGCCGCGGTGCTTCATGCGCTTGTACTTGCCGCACAGGCACTCGTAATCCTTGACCGGACCAAAAATCTTGGCACAGAACAGGCCATCGCGTTCTGGCTTGAACGTCCGGTAGTTAATGGTCTCGGGCTTTTTGACCTCGCCAAACGACCAGCTGCGGATCATGTCCGGAGAAGCAAGCGAAATCCGAATGGCATCAAACTCTTCGGACTGCGCCTGCGATTTAAGAACTTTGACCAGATCTTTCATGGGGTCGGCTCCGTTGCGGAGTTGTCATGAGCGGGGCCCGATTAATCGGGGCCCCGCGGACCTTCATAGGGTAAAGGCGGCGTTTAGCCTTCCAGCTCGATGTCGATACCCAGCGAGCGGATTTCCTTGACCAGTACGTTGAAGGATTCAGGCATACCCGCCTGCATGCTGTGATCACCGTCGACGATGCTCTTGTACATCTTGGTACGACCTTCGACATCGTCGGACTTGACCGTCAGCATTTCCTGCAGCGTATAGGCGGCGCCATAAGCTTCAAGTGCCCAGACTTCCATCTCACCGAAGCGCTGGCCGCCGAACTGCGCCTTGCCGCCAAGTGGCTGCTGAGTAACCAGCGAGTACGAGCCGGTGGAACGCGCATGCATCTTGTCATCCACAAGGTGGTTGAGCTTGAGCATGTACATGTAACCCACCGTCACCGGGCGATCAAACTTCTCGCCGGTACGACCGTCGTACAGTGCCATCTGACCGGAGTCCGGCAGATCGGCCAGACGGAGCAGGCCCTTGATTTCCTGCTCATGGGCACCATCGAACACCGGAGAAGCAATGGGCACGCCGCCCGAGAGGTTCTTGGCCAGGGCCAGAACTTCATCGTCGGTCAGCTCATCAATGTTTTCCTGGCGCCCGCCACTGGTGTTGTACACCTGATGCAGGAACGCGCGAATCTCGGTGAGCTGCTGCTCACGTGCATTTCGCATCATGCGCTCGATCTTGACGCCCAGACCATGAGCCGCCATGCCCAGGTGCGTTTCAAGAATCTGACCGACGTTCATGCGCGATGGAACACCCAGCGGGTTGAGCACGATGTCGACCGGTGTGCCCTCGTCATCAAACGGCATGTCTTCAACCGGCATGATGGCCGAGATAACACCCTTGTTACCGTGACGACCGGCCATCTTGTCACCGGGCTGGATACGACGCCTGACGGCCAGATACACCTTGACGATCTTCAGAACGCCCGGCGCCAGATCATCGCCCTGAGTGAGCTTGCGCTTCTTGTCCTCGAAACGCTCCTCCATCTCCTTGCGACGAATTTCCAGCTGCTCGTCGGCCTGATGCAGCAGCTCATTGAGCGCCTCATCCTGCATGCGGATCTTCGACCACTGAGAGCGCGGCAGCTCTTCGAGATACTCGTCGGTGACCACATCGCCCTTGGAAAGCCTCGGGCCACCGTTGACCGGCTGACCGGACAGCGTGCGCTGCAGACGTTCAAAGGTCGCATTCTCGGCGATGCGATAGGTTTCCTGCAGATCCTTGCGCACTTCGTCAAGCTGCTGCTGCTCGATGGAAAGCGCACGCGCATCCTTGTCAACGCCGTCACGGGTAAAGACCTGAACGTCGATGACCGTACCGCGCATTCCGGTGGAAGCACGCAGCGATGTATCCTTCACATCACTGGCCTTCTCACCAAAGATGGCTCGCAGCAGCTTCTCTTCCGGTGTCAGCTGGGTTTCGCCCTTTGGCGTTACCTTGCCAACCAGAATGTCGCCCGGATTGATCTCGGCGCCAATGTAGACCACGCCGGATTCATCAAGCTTGCCCAGTGCCGCTTCGCCCACGTTGGGAATATCCGAGGTAATTTCCTCGGCGCCCAGCTTGGTATCGCGCGATACGCAGGTCAGTTCCTGAATATGGATCGTGGTAAAGCGATCCTCTTCAACCACGCGCTCCGAAATCAGCATGGAGTCTTCGAAGTTGTAGCCATTCCAGGGCATGAAGGCGATACGGATATTCTGACCCAGGGCCAGATCGCCGGTATCTACAGACGGGCCGTCTGCCAGAATATCGCCAATGGCAATATGGTCTCCCTGGCGCACGATCGGGCGCTGGTTCTGACAGGTGTTCTGGTTGGAACGCACGTACTTCGTCAGGTTATAGATATCAACCCCGGCTTCACCGCCGATGATTTCATCTTCATTGACCCGGATAACGATACGCTTGGCGTCCACGGAGTCTACCAGACCGCCGCGTCGAGCGACGGCGCAGACGCCGGAGTCGCGTGCCACGAAACGTTCCATGCCGGTTCCGACCAGAGGCTTGTCGGCCTTCAGGGTCGGCACCGCCTGACGCTGCATGTTCGAACCCATCAGGGCGCGGTTGGCGTCATCGTGCTCGAGGAACGGAATCAGGGCAGCAGCCACCGACACGACCTGGCGCGGCGACACATCCATCAGGGTCACCTTGTCAGGTGCCATGAAGGTTGTCTCACCCCTGTGACGCACCTGAACCAGGTCGTCGATCAGCTGACCATTCTCATCGACCGTGGCCGAGGCCTGAGCGATGATGAAGTCGCCTTCCTCGATCGCCGAGAGGTGCACGACCTCGTCGGTCACCTGACGATTTTCCACCTTGCGGTAGGGCGTCTCGAGGAAACCATAATGGTTGGTATGGCTGTAGGTGGCCAGCGAGTTGATCAGACCGATGTTCGGGCCTTCAGGGGTCTCGATCGGGCACAGACGACCATAGTGCGTGGCGTGTACGTCACGCACTTCAAAACCGGCACGTTCGCGGGTCAGACCACCCGGCCCGAGTGCAGACACACGACGCTTGTGCGTGACCTCGGACAGCGGATTGTTCTGGTCCATGAACTGGGAAAGCTGTGAAGAACCGAAGAACTCCTTGACCGCTGCCGCGACAGGCTTGGCATTGATCAGATCCTGTGGCATCAGGCCTTCGCTTTCAGCCATGGACAGGCGTTCCTTGACCGCACGCTCAACGCGCACCAGGCCCACACGGAACTGGTTTTCGGCCATTTCGCCAACACTACGAATACGGCGGTTACCCAGGTGGTCAATGTCATCGACATCGCCAAAGCCGTTACGAATATTGATGAGCTCTCGGAGCACATCAATAATGTCGTTGTGGGTCAGGACACCCGGGCCTTCGTCGGTATCCCGGCGCAGGCGACGGTTGAACTTCATGCGACCAACGCCGGAAAGGTCATAGCGGTCTTCGCTGAAGAACAGATTGTTGAACAGCGATTCAGCCGCTTCCTTGGTCGGCGGCTCACCCGGACGCATCATGCGATAGATTTCGACCAGCGCTTCAAGCTGCGAACCGGTGGAATCAACACGCAGGGTGTCAGAGATGAAAGATCCGGTATCCAGATCGTTGGTGTAAAGCGTCTCGATGGTGGTAATGCCGGCCTGACCGAGCTTTTCAAGCATCTCGAGAGTCAGTTCGGTATTACAGGCCACCAGCAGTTCACCGGTATTCGGATCGACCTGATCCTTGGCCAGCGTCTTGCCCAGGAGATATTCCATCGGTACGTCAAGACGCTCGATGCCCGCCTTTTCCAGCTGACGGATATGCTTCTGGGTAATACGACGACCTTCTTCAACGATGACATTGCCATCATTGTCGGTCATATCAAAGCTGGCCGTCTCGCCGCGCAGACGTGACGGCACCAGCTGAACAGAGAAGCCGTTTCTTTCGACGTGATAAACATCGGTGTCGAAGAAGTAACCGAGAATATCCTCGGCATTATACCCCAGCGCGCGCATCAGCACGGTTGCCGGCAGCTTGCGACGACGGTCGATGCGGACAAACACGTTGTCGCGCGGGTCAAACTCGAAGTCGAGCCAGGAGCCGCGATAAGGAATCACACGTGCCGAGTACAGCAGCTTGCCCGACGAGTGACTCTTGCCCTTGTCGTGATCAAAGAACACGCCCGGGCTGCGGTGGAGCTGAGAAACAATAACGCGTTCGGTACCGTTGACCACAAAGGTACCGTTCTCGGTCATCAGGGGGATTTCCCCCATGTAGACTTCCTGCTCCTTGATATCCTTGATCGCCTTGTTCGAAGACTCGCGATCGTAGATGATCAGACGTACCTTGACACGCAGGGGTGCGGAATAGGTCACGCCTCGCAGCTGGCATTCCTTGACATCAAAGGCAGGAGTGCCGAAGCGATAGCTGACATATTCGAGTGCCGCGTTGCCCGAAAAGCTTTCAATCGGAAACACGGACTTGAAGGCGGCATGCAAACCAATATCATGGCGACCTTCAGGGGCACGATCCTGTTGCAGGAAGTCATAATAGGAATCAAGCTGGATGGCCAGTAGATAAGGCACATCCATTACTTGGGGCAGTTTGCTGAAATCCTTGCGGATGCGTTTTTTCTCAGTGTATGAGTAAGCCATCTGTAGTCCCCAGCTTGTTCACCATGAGTGACTGGCGTGATCGGTACACCAGCGGATTGGCTCCATCAGGCGCCAACGGCAAGCTTCCCTGGAAGAAAGCTCGCCGCTTGAAGTTTTCCGGATCGCCTTAGCGTACTCGCGGTGTGTAATAAGCACGCTAAGCCCATCCGGCAACAGAAAAAGGCCGGCGGCGGTCAGCTCATCTGACCGCCACCAGCCGTCATGCTATAACGCTTTCAGGCAGAACACTGATTACTTGAGTTCCACGGAAGCGCCAGCTTCTTCCAGCTTCTTCTTGGCCGCTTCGGCATCGTCCTTGGACATGCCTTCCTTGATGGTTGCCGGAGCACCGTCAACAGCGCCCTTGGCTTCCTTCAGGCCCAGACCGGTGATCTCACGAACTACCTTGATGACGTTAACCTTCTTGTCACCGGCAGCTGTCAGGATCAGATCGAACTCGGTCTGTTCTTCAACAGCAGCAGCTTCGCCGCCGGCGCCCGGACCTGCAACAACAGCTGCAGCGGCAGAAACGCCGAACTTCTCTTCCATCGACTCAATCAGGTCGACGACTTCCATGACGGACATTTCAGCAACAGCGTTGATGATGTCTTCTTTGCTCAGTGCCATGATTATATTCCTGTACTTTGCGGGGCAAATGACTGCCCGATGAAATTTGCCTAGATGATACGTCGATCAGGCCGCTTCTTCTTCCTGCTTCTGATCGCGCAGCGCTGCAAGCGTGCGTACCAGTTTGCCGGCAGAAGCTTCCTTCATGACGGACATCAGCTTGGCGATAGCTTCGTCGTAGGTCGGCAGGCTTGCCAGACGATCGATATCTTTCGCATCGATCAGCTCGCCTTCGTAGGCCAGCGCCTTGACTTCAAACTTGGGCTGTTCGCGAGCGAAATCCCTGAGCAGACGCGCGCCGGCGCCCGGATGCTCAAGAGAAAACGCCAGCAGAGACGGACCAACAAAAGTCTCGTTCAGGCACTCCCATGAAGTGCCCTGCAGGGCGCGACGTGCCAGCGTGTTACGCACAACGCGCAGCTGGACGCCGTTATCGCGAGCCTTTTTACGCAGCGCCGTCATGGCGCTCACGTCGACACCGCGAGAATTGGCTACGACAACGGAGAGCGCCTGTCCGGCAGTTTCGCTGACCTCAGCGACAATTGCCTTCTTGTCTTCAAGACCCAGGGGCATATCTTCACTCCTCGTGTCAGCCACCCGGAAGGATGGCCATCGTGGTTACCATCTGCTGAGGACATACAACAGAGTGGATGATGGCGTGTTGCCGGTTGGCAACAGGCGCCATCTGCGCAGGCCACCTGCTCAGGGCAAATGATTAAGCCGCCCCTTGGGACGACACCTGCGGTCTTTGACGGCGCCCCGTTCCACCACGGGCACGGGGACCGCAAAGCAATCGGTAAATATCGATCAGTTCAGGTAGGAATGATCGACGGTAACGCCAGGACCCATGGTCGTGGACAGGGAAACCTTCTTGATATAAACGCCTTTGGAAGTGCTGGGCTTGAGCTTTTTCAGATCATTGACCAGTGCTTCCAGGTTGCCACGCAGGGCTTCAGGCGTGAAATCGACCTTGCCGATGCCCGCATGAATAATGCCGTTCTTGTCGGTACGGAAGCGCACCTGACCTGCCTTGGCATTCTTGACAGCAGTCGCAACGTCAGGCGTAACGGTGCCGACCTTGGGGTTAGGCATCAGGCCACGCGGACCCAGAATCTGACCCAGCTGACCGACAACACGCATGGCATCGGGCGCTGCAATGACGACGTCAAAATCAAGGTTGCCCTTTTTGACTTCGGCGGCCAGATCGTCCATGCCAACAATTTCGGCACCGGCTTCACGCGCGGCATCCGCTGCTGCGCCCTGAGCAAAGACCGCAACGCGAACGTCACGACCAGTGCCGTTGGGCAGCACGGTAGCACCACGTACAACCTGATCCGATTTACGCGGATCAACACCCAGATTGACGGCGATTTCTACACTTTCCTTGAATTTCACGGAGGAAATCTCGGACAGCAGTGCAGTCGCTTCATCAACACTGTAGACACGCGAAGCATCAACACGATCGCGAATCAGCTTCATACGCTTGGAAAGCTTGGCCATGATCAGAGACCCTCCACGTTCAGGCCCATGCTGCGAGCAGTACCAGCAATGGTACGCAATGCAGCTTCAAGATCGGCAGCCGTCAGGTCAGGCTCTTTCGTGCGAGCGATTTCTTCAATCTGCTCACGTGTGACTGTACCGACCTTCTTCTTGTTCGGCTCACCAGAGCCGGACTTGATGCCTGCAGCCTTTTTGAGCAGCACCGGCGCCGGGGGCGTCTTGGTGATGAACGTAAAGCTGCGGTCGGAATAGACCGTAATGACGACAGGCGTCGGCAGACCGGCTTCCATATCCTGGGTTTCTGCGTTAAATGCCTTGCAGAATTCCATGATATTAACGCCGTGCTGACCGAGTGCCGGACCTACCGGCGGACTGGGGTTGGCTTTACCCGCTGCAACCTGCAGCTTGATGTAAGCCTGAACTTTCTTGGCCATGATGAACTCCGATTGGGTAATAGCGCCTTGCGGCTTCCCGGACTATCGATGCAGCGTTGCTGCATCACCAGCACCCTTCAAGCCTAAATTTTCTCGACCTGCGAGAACTCAAGCTCAACGGGCGTAGAGCGCCCGAAGATCAGCACACTGACCTGCAGACGGCTCTTTTCATAATTGACTTCTTCAACCACGCCATTGAAATCTGCAAAGGGACCATCGGCAACCCGAACGGTCTCGCCTGCATCAAACATGGTCTTGGGTCGTGGCTTTTCAGTACCATCCTGAACACGACGCAGAATGGCTTCCGCCTCATTGGGCGTAATAGGAGCGGGCTTCTCGGGCGTTCCGCCGATAAACCCCATTACCCTGGGCGTTTCATTAACGAGGTGCCAACTGCGGTCATCCATCGCCATTTCAACCAGCACGTAACCGGGATAAAACTTGCGTTCGCTTTTGCGACGCTTCCCATCGCGCATTTCAACGACTTCTTCCGTAGGCACCAGTATCTCGCCGAAATGGTCTTCCATTTCGTAAAGCTTCACGCGCTCAATCAATGAGCGCATGACCTGCTTTTCAAAACCAGAGTAGGCGTGGACAACGTACCAGCGCTTAGTCATGCAAGCTCCTAACCAATGAGAGTCGACACCAGCCAACCGAAGAACATATCAATCAGCCAGAGCAACAGGCCCACGATGACAACTGCACCCAGCACGATAGCGGTGGTTTGAAAGGTTTCCTGACGGGTAGGCCAGACAACACGCTGAATTTCCTTCTTCGCGTTTTTGGCAAGCGAGGTCAGTTCACGCCCTCGACCGGTTGTCAGCGCAATACCCAGAGCGGCCACAACCAGCACGACAACGCCGACCACACGATAAATCATCGGTTGATCGGCAAAATAGACATTACCCGCTACCGCAACAGCGACAAGCACCACAGCAGCAGCCCACTTGAGCGCATCAAAACGGGTATCCTGCACTTCGGCGGTCTGTTTCATGGGGAAGAAAACTCCTCAGGAGTGCGGCAATCGATTTACACACAAAAGCTGCCAATCTGAGGAAGACTGGCAGGCCAGGAGGGACTCGAACCCCCAACCTGCGGTTTTGGAGACCGCTGCTCTGCCAATTGAGCCACTGGCCTGTAACATCGTCGTCGTAATCACCTTTGCGAGCGGTGAGCACGATACCAAAAAGCCCAAGGCACGACAACCTGCACATTGGACTAAAAAGGGCGACCCTTACGGCTCGCCCTGAATGGAGCTCATGGACGGAATTGAACCGTCGACCTCACCCTTACCAAGGGTGTGCTCTACCCCTGAGCTACATGAGCATAACTCTTCACAACTGGAGCGGGCAGCGGGAATCGAACCCGCATCATCAGCTTGGAAGGCTGAGGTTCTACCATTAAACTATGCCCGCTTACCCAATCTTTCGATTGCCGCGCAATCGAAAAAAATCTTGGTGGAGGGAGGAGGATTCGAACCTCCGAAGCTCGCGCGGCAGATTTACAGTCTGCTCCCTTTGGCCACTCGGGAATCCCTCCAACTTGGCGGCAAATTATACCGATCCAAGAAGGCCTGTCAAGCCTTGTTCCCTTCTGCATTCATATCGTACTGTTTTACGATATATCCTGCTTTCTGGAACGCGGCGCATTCTGTCAGAGCATTCGCGTAAACGCAAGCGCCTTGCGCATTTCCGTTAAATTCGCTGGCTTGACCACTTCAGGCATACCGGCCAGTACCCCCTGCCCTTCGGCAGACGTTATCGGAAAAAGAGCCTCAAGGCCTGCATACACCATGTCCGGCCAATGGGCATGCGGCAAGCGAAGCCCACGCGATACGATTGCTGCATCCCCCCCGGTAATCAACAGGGGCAGCGCCATGCCCTGACTGTCACAGACTTCCATATAAAGACGGTTAATCGCGCTGATGGCAGCCATGAAAACGCCGTGATTGACGGCATCCACGGTGTTGGTGCCGGGTGCGAGTACATGGAGCGCGTCCTGCTCGGGGTCAATCACTACCTTGCGGGTTCCGAGCTTGAGACTCTCTTTCATGAGCCGGAGCCCCGGAATGATATACCCCCCGATGTGCTGCCCGCCCGGCAGCACTGTATCCATGGTAATGGCACTGCCACAATCCACGGTACAGCACCCCCCCGTGAGCTGATACCCGGCAAGTACGCCAAGCCAGCGATCCACCCCCAATCGTTCAGGCGTGTCGTATCCGTTACGGATCCCCAGGGCTTCGAAAGAAGAATGCGCAATGTGTATATTATCGACGCGGCGCTTTAAAAGCCTGACCGTGTCTTCAAGCACATCCTGGCGCGCCACATTCGAGATGCGAATGATATCGACGATGTCCAGATCAGGGATATCGGCACCCGAGCGCCATTCATCACGCGTCCACATGGCCCCCCGAGCCCGAATCTCGCTGCTCTTTCGATCCTTTAGACGCCATTTCGACAATGTGTTGCCAATATCCAGATCCAGAATCATGAACGACCACGCAAACTGACTTCGCCACCGGCAAAGCGCCTGTCCTCACCATCGATACTGACAATCAGATTGCCTGTGTCATCGACCCCTTTTGCAATACCCTCGCTGACAGTACTGCCCTGATAGATCTGAACCGGTCTGTTCCGGTAAACGTGATAATCGTTCCAGCGATCACGCCAGGCGGTGAACCCCGTCTCCTCAAAGCGCCCCAGCATCTGCATGTGCGCCTCGATCATGGCGCTGACCAGGGCATTACGCGATATATCGGGCGCCAGATCAGCAAGGGCCGTCACCGACTGTTCAATACCCGCCCTCCCCTTTTCAGAGAGACGAACGTTGACCCCTATTCCAATCACTACCTGACAGGGCCCTGAGGTATCGCCCCGAACTTCGACAAGAATGCCGCCGAGCTTGGACATTCCCGAAGCCGTTGAGACCAGCAGGTCGTTGGGCCATTTCAGCTGAATATCTATCCCCCGCTCTGACAGAAGATCAGCCATGATGACACCCACCGCCAGGCTCAGTCCTTCCAGTGCCCCCACCCCGCTTTCAAACTGCCAGCCGATGGAGAAGTGAATATTGCCGCCCCATTCACTGTAGAACGACCGGCCACGCCGCCCTTTCCCGGCACTCTGCCATTCGGCGAGACAGACTTCGCCGTGTCCGGCGCCCTGAGCAAAGCGCTCCAGCAGAAAGGTGTTGGTAGAACCGATCGAATCTTCCACAAAGAGGTGTTTGAGACACTGGCGTGCCGAACGTGACAGGTTGGCCACGATATCAGCACCCTGAAGAGGCTCTGGTGGATTGAGCAGGCGATACCCACACCCTCTTGCCGTCTCGACAGAAAGCCCCAGCCCCTCAAGCTTGCGCAACTGTTTCCATATCGCTGTTCGCGATACGCCAACCTCTCTGCCCAGTGCCTCACCTGAATGAAAGGCACCATCGCTCATCAATCTGATCAGGTCACTGACACTCATGGCGTTGCGTTCATATCCTGAAATCCTTTTATCCGCCTGCGTTGCGGCGGGCATTGTTCTTTAGAAACCAGTGCAATGCACGAAAAACAAAAAGGGTACCCCTTTGGGTACCCTTTGTAATCTCTGAACGCAGGATTTGATCCTAGTGATACCCCTCACCCGCACGCACCTTGCCTCGAAAGACATAATAACTGTAGGCCGTGTAAATGAGCACAATGGGCACCAGAATGACATAGCCAACGATCAGGAATGACTGGCTGGCCCGAGCCGAAGCCGCATCCCAGAGCGTAATGTCCGGCGGGATGATCAAGGGGAAAAAGCTGATGACCAGCCCCGAGAGGCCGAGGAAAAACAGGCCCAGCACCTTGAAGAAGAGCCGCCGCTCATGAGAGTGCGTGACACCGTTCCAGATACTCCAGGAAAGCAGCGCGACCAGAATCGGCACCGGCGCAAACCAGGCAATATTAGGGAACGTAAACCAGCGCTCGGCAATGCGTCCGTTGGAAAGCGGTGTCCATACGCTGATGACGATCATGGATGCCACAAGCAACAGCGTCAGGGGCCGGGCCAGCTGGTAAAACCGGTTTTGCAGATCGCCTTCGGTTTTCATGATCAGCCAGCCGGCGCCCAGCAGGGCATAACCTGCCATGAGCGCCAACCCGGTGAACAAGGCAAAGGGGGAAAACCAGTCAAAGGTGCCGCCCTGATAGGCACGCTCCGACACGGACAGGCCATTGATGATACCTCCCAGCACGACGCCCTGACTAAAGGTCGCCACCATGGCGCCGCCGCTGAACGCCAGATCAAACCATTTGCGTGAACGGTTCGATTTAAAGCGAAACTCAAAGGCAATTCCCCGAAAGATCAATGCCAGCAGCATCAGGATCAAGGGAAGATACATGGCGGGCAGAATGACCGAATACGCCAAGGGAAAGGCACCATAAAGGCCGGCGCCCCCCAGAATCATCCACGTCTGGTTGCCATCCCATACCGGTGCCACGGTATTCATCATGACATCGCGATTCTCGTCCCCCCTGATAAAGGGAAAGAGGATCCCGACGCCCAGGCTAAAGCCGTCCATCATGACGTACATGGCGACAGCAAAACCGATCAGCAGGTACCAGATGACTGGCAGATCAATTGTCATGCTCATGGCTCCCAATCAATTTTGCTCTTCGAAACTGCCGTCGGCCGCCGACATGGGTCGCTTGGGCTGACGCTCATGACCCGGGCCTCCGGAAGGCACCATGTTCATCGGCTCGGACCTGATCAGTCTCAACATATAGTAGATCCCGATGCCAAAGATGATGGCGTAGACGACCATAAAACCGATCAGCGTTGTCAGCATGCTGCCCACACTGTGCGTTGAGACAGCGTCTTCGGTGCGAAGCATGCCGTAGACCACCCAGGGCTGGCGACCGGCTTCTGTCGTAATCCAGCCAGCCAGCAGGGCAATAAAGCCCACCGGGGTCGTAAACAGCGCAATCCGCTGGAACCAGCGCGCTTCATAAAGCTGTCCTCTCCAGCGCAGGAACAGACCCACAACACCCATGCCCAGCATCAGCATGCCCAGCCCCACCATGATCCTGAAGCTCCAGAATACCAGTGGCACATCAGGCCACTCGTCACGAGGCCAGTCCTTGAGCCCCTGAATCTTGCCCTCCAGCGTGTGGGTCAGAATCAGGCTGCTGGCATAGGGAACCTTCAGCTCAAAGTGATTGGCAGCGTCATCCATGCTGGGCAGAGCGAACAGCACCAGCGGCATACCCTTCTGATCAGGCTCGTTCTCCCAGTGGCCTTCCATCGCTGCCACCTTGGCCGGCTGATGCTCCAGCGTATTCAGGCCATGCATGTCGCCTGCAATGATCTGTACAGGCAGGGCGACCAGAATGGCCCACATTGCCATGGAGAACATCTTGCGCGCCGCCTGGTCATGACGGTTGCGCAACAGGTGATAGGCGCCGACACCGCCAACAACAAATCCGACCGAGATAAAGGCAGCCAGCCCCATATGGACAATGCGATACGGGAAGGATGGGTTGAACATGATCTCGAGCCAGCTGGCAGGCTCAAAGCGTCCATCGATGACCTCATAGCCGGCAGGCGTCTGCATCCAGCTGTTGGACATCAAAATCCAGGTCATCGAAATCAGGGTACCAACGGCCACAAGGCAGGTTGCCGAAAAATGCAGTCGCTTGCTGACCCTGCCCTCACCGAACAGCATGATGCCAAGGAAGCCGGCTTCCATGAAAAAGGCCGTCAGCACCTCATAGGTCAACAGCACCCCGGTAATGTCGCCTGCCCTTTCGGCAAAGCCGCTCCAGTTGGTGCCGAACTCATAGGCCATGACCACACCGGAGACAACCCCCAGACCGAAAACCACGGCAAAGATGCGCACCCAGAAGCGGTACAGATTATGGTAAATCTCGTTACCCGTTTTTAACCACAGCCCTTCCAGTACCATCAGGTAACTTGCAAGGCCGATCGAAAAGGCGGGAAAAAGAATATGAAAGGAAACGGTAAAGGCGAACTGGAAGCGCGCCAGGTCTAAAGCTTCAAACCCCAGCATTGGCTTGGCTCTCCTGCTTTGGGTTCTGGACAGTCACGGAAGTTATGAAGTTAGAGCATTCCCACGCAAAAGTGAAAGACTCGGGACATCATGTCGCACGGCTACGGACCGCCAGAAAACAGGGACAACCACATCAGGGCAAACAGGAAAGGCAATGCTGATCGACCGGAACGTCAATACAGCATTGAATTGATTAGACGTGCAGAGGTGCTGTCAGGTCAAGCTGCGCCGCTGTCACTTCCGAAGCAGGCTTTTGGTAATCGATCGCCATGACGGCACTCAGGACAGTGACGACCAGTATCGAAATCCCAAAAAGCTGACGGGCCCAGCGGCTATCATCCCCCTGCCCATAACGGGCAATGGCGATGTAAAGCCAATAGAGCGTCATGACAATCATGACCACCAGATAGACGTAGCCGGTGTATCCCGTCAGCGTCAGAAGCGTGGCGGCCACACCAAAAGCCACGATATAGGCAACTGTCTGGCGCTTGGCAGACGCCACCCCCTTTGCAACAGAGAGCACGGGGATGGAAGCTGCTCGATAATCTTCCAGCCTGAAGATAGCAATCGCATAGGAATGCGGCATCTGCCAGAGACTGAAAATCAACAATACCAGCAGCGCACCAAGGTCAAACTCATTGCTGACGGCACAGTATCCGATGACCGGCGGTGCCGCACCGGACAGACTACCAATCAGGGTGCCATGGACAGAATGACGCTTGAGCCAGAGGCTGTAGGCGCCAACGTAAATGGCAAAACCAAACAGGGCTACACCCGCAGCCAGCGGGTTGGCAATTATCAATAAAAGTAAAAAGCCTGCTGTACCCAGCAGGCAGGCCATGATCA
Organism: Kushneria sp. Sum13; assembly: GCF_052692355.1. Classification (NCBI taxonomy): domain Bacteria; kingdom Pseudomonadati; phylum Pseudomonadota; class Gammaproteobacteria; order Oceanospirillales; family Halomonadaceae; genus Kushneria; species Kushneria sp. Sum13. The sequence continues at coordinate 463,672 of NZ_CP199847.1, read as the reverse complement.
GCGCAGAGCGAACATCGATCGTGCCTTCGACAAGCGCACGCTTTTGCGTGCGCGCCATGTACTCGTCAATGTCACGATCTATGACATTGTTGAACACACAACCGGAAGCAACGACCAGTGACACCCCGATAACGGTGGCGAAAAACAACACCAGGTCGATGCTTCCTCTCGAGGCCAGAAAGAATCCCCCTGTTACCGAGATCAGATTGCCGAAGACAATGCCCGGCTTCGTTAGCAGGAGATATCTTTTGAGCATCGGGACAGACTTCTTACATCCCTACCATCAGATTATGGTTGAGATGGAACATGATCCACACCGAGCCCACCACTACAATGCCCACGATCAGAATCGTGAACCATAGCGAGATCATGTTCCAGCGTGGCCCTGAACCTTCACTGAGATGAAGGAAATATACGACCTGCACCACAATCTGTACTACCGCCATGATCAGGATGATTGCAAGCGTCGCCGTGGTCGATAGTGCACCGGTCATCACCAGACCAAAGGGGATGACGGTCAGGATGATGGAGATGATCAGGCCCGTGGTATAGGACTTGACGCTACCATGATCGTGACTTTCCTGGGATTGATGCTGATTGGACATTAAATGACCCCCATCAGATAGACGATGGTGAATACGCAGATCCAGATGATGTGCAGGAAGTGCCAGAACAGGCTCAGACACATCAAACGCGAGCGGTTCATGTCAGTCAGACCCTTGGTGGCAATCTGGATCAGCAAAATGATGGCCCAGATACACCCGGAAGTGACGTGCAGACCGTGCGTACCCACCAGCGTAAAGAAGGACGACAGGAAGGCACTGCGCTGAGGACCGGCTCCTTCAGAAATGAAGTGATGGAACTCGTAAATTTCAAGACTGACAAACACTGCACCCAGAATCAGGGTCAGCGCCAGCCAGAGCATGGTGCGCTGCTTGTCTCCCTTGTTCATGGCCAGCGATGCCAGCCCGATCATGAAGCTACTGGCCAGCAGTACAAAGGTTTCTACCAGAACAAAGGGCAGCTCGAACAGTTCATGCGACGTGGGACCGCCGGCATAGTTCGTACCAAGGACTGCGAAGGTTGCAAAAATCGATGCAAACAGTATGCAGTCGCTCATGATGTAGATCCAGAAACCGAATACTCTGGTCGCTACCGGATCATGATGCTCATGCTCATGGTGCTCATGCCCGTGGGCATGAGCGTCCTGATTGGTCATTGATTGAGTCGACATGGATTACGCCTGATTTGACAATTTTTGATAACGCTGACTTTCGATGCGCTCAACTTCGGCAGCGGGAACGTAATAGTCAATATCGTCGTTGAAGGTACGCATCACCATGGTGATGAAGATACCTACAGCCGAAACGATCGCCAGCCACCAGATATGCCAGATCAGAGCAAATCCAAAAACGGCAGCAATGATGCCAATGAAGAATCCGGCCGAGGTATTTTTCGGCATGTGGATATCCTGGTATTCGGCAGGCTTTTGTTCACTGACGCCATTTTCCTTCATGTGCCAGAAGGCATCACGCTCTTCAACAACGGGAATATGCGCAAAGTTGTAGAAGGGAGCCGGTGAAGGAATGGACCATTCCAGTGTACGACCGCCCCACGGATCGCCTGTCTCATCAATGTTCTGATGACGATTCTTGATGCTGACGAAAAGCTGCAGCAGCTGGCAGGCAATACCACAGGCAATGATGCCGGCACCAATGGCAGCAACGATCAGCGGGAAATGCCAGTCCGGGTTGTCATAGCTGTTCAGACGACGGGTCATGCCCATGAAGCCAAGGGCATACAGTGGCATGAAGGCCGTAAAGAAGCCCACGATCCAGCACCAGGCAGATGCCTTGCCAAGCTTTTCATCAAGCTTGAATCCGAACACTTTCGGGAACCAGTAGGCAAAGCCGGCCAGATAACCGAACACCACGCCACCAATGATAACGTTGTGGAAGTGTGCGATCAGGAACAGGCTGTTATGAAGCACATAGTCAGCGCCCGGTACGGCCAGCAGTACACCGGTCATCCCACCAATCGTGAAGGTGATGAGAAAACCCAGTGTCCACGCCATTGGCACGCTGAACTGAACACGACCTTCATACATGGTGAACAGCCAGTTGAAGATTTTGACCCCGGTGGGGATCGCAATGATCATCGTGGCGATACCGAAGAAGGCGTTTACATTGGCGCCGGCACCCATGGTGAAGAAGTGGTGCAGCCAGACAACAAAGGACAGTACGGTAATGGCGACCGTGGCATAAACCATGGAGGTGTAGCCAAACAGACGCTTCTTGCAATAGGTCGCCACAACCTCGGCAAAAATACCAAAGGCAGGCAGCACCAGAATATAAACTTCAGGGTGCCCCCATGCCCAGATGAGGTTGACGTACATCATCTGGTTGCCACCCATGTCATTGGTAAAGAAATGGGTGCCAATGTAGCGATCAAGCGTTAGCAGGGCGATGGTGACCGTCAGAATGGGGAATGCAGCAATGATCAATACAACGCTGCACAGCGATGTCCAGGTAAACATCGGCATCTTCATCATGGTCATGCCGGGCGCGCGCATCTTCAAAATGGTGACGAAGAAGTTCACACCGGTCAGCAGGGTACCGATACCTGATATCTGTAGACTCCATATCCAGTAATCCACGCCTACGCCCGGACTGTACTGAATATCGGACAGCGGCGGATAGGCAAGCCAGCCGGTTGCTGCAAATTCGCCCACACCCAGAGACACGTTGACCAGAATGACACCAGCCATCGTGAGCCAGAAACTCAGCGAGTTCAGGTACGGAAAGGCCACGTCACGAGCGCCGATCTGAAGCGGCACCACAATGTTGATCAGACCCACCATGAACGGCATGGCCATGAAAAAGATCATGATGACGCCGTGAGCGGTAAAGATCTGGTCATAGTGTTCAGGTGGCAGATAGCCCTCTGCTCCCCCGGAGGCAATGGCCTGCTGGGAGCGCATCATGATGGCATCGGAAAAACCACGGATCAGCATGACAATGGCAACGATGATATACATCACGCCAAGGCGCTTGTGATCCACGGAGGTAATCCACTCCCTCCAGAGATATCCCCACTTCTTGAAATAGGTAATGGCCGCAGCCACTGCCAAACCCATCAGCGCCGCCACACCCAGAACCACCATGACAATGGGTTCATGGTAGGGGACGGCTTCAATACTAAGTTTGCCGAACATGTTTACTCCTCAGCCCCATGATGCGAGCTATCGCCCGACGTGATGTAACTGTTGACAATATCGGTGTACAGGCCAGGAGTAACGGTAGAGAAGTACTCGACCGGGTTGTCTCGGCTGGGTTTGGCCAGCTCATTGAAACTATCCTGCTGCAGGGTTTCCGAAGACTGTCGAACGCTGTCGACCCACTGCTGGAAGCCTTCATCCGATGTTGCCAGTGCCTTGAAGTGCATACCGCTGAAGCCATGACCGCTGTAGTTGGCTGACATGCCAGCGTAGGTGCCTTCTTCAGTCGCCATCAGGTGAACGGTATTTTCCATTCCTGCCATGGCATAAATCTGGCTGCCAAGCTGGGGAATGAAAAACGAGTTCATGACGCTGTTGGAACTGACCCTGAACTCGACTGGCGTATCAACCGGGAAAGCCAGTTCATTAACCGATGCGATGCCCTGCTCCGGATAAACGAACAGCCACTTCCAGTCCAGTGCCATGACCTGAATGACGATGGGGTCCCTGTCGGACTCCGGCACGCGATGCGGGTCAAGAGCATGCGTACTGCGCCATGTCAAAACACTCAGGATGAAAACGATGGCCAGCGGTACTGCCCAGACAACCACTTCAATCTTGTTGGAGTGGGACCAGTTGGGCGAGTACTTCGCATTCTTGACATAGTTGTAACGGCAAGCGAAAAGAATCGTCATAACGATGACGGGAATTACCACGATCAACATCAGGAAAAACGATGTCATGATCAGGTATTTCTGTTCAGCGCCAACCGGCCCCTTGGGATCGAGGAGGCTTGATCCCGTACAACCACTGAGCACAAGTGCGACAGTAGCAAGCAGTGACACCCTTTTAAGAATGTCTGGATAGTTCCATTTTCTCATCTCACGCTCTCTTGAACGGCCAGCTTGAACACTTCGCTTTTGTCCGGCCAGAGAGGCCGGAAATGCGTGACAGGTACCTGCCCGCTTCCGATCACGGTCTGACAGCAACGTTCACGGATGGCATCTACCGCGTCAGACAACCTGACATTGCAGGAGTGTCTGATGGTCTTATCGTTGGAAGTGACTGTCCCGGACGGATATTTCCCGTCTGTGACGGCTCCCAGCAGGGAGGTGACATGAAAGTCATCTGACTGACTGAAAGCGGCAGGCATGACAGCCCTGCATGGTGCTATACGCTACCACTGCTATTGTTCAGTTTTTCGCCTGTTGACTTCAAGTGCTGTGACAAAAGCTTATTTAGACCTTGGCATTAGAAAACATGCGATCAAGGGGCCTTAAAGTAAGTGAACACTTCGCCATCAGCCCAGGCACTAAAAGCATTTTACAGGGGTAGCAGCTAAAAATGGCAGGCGAACAACACTAAACCAATGCGACAAAACACCGCGGCATGATACATGGAACCTTTCACCAATTCCATTCGTCACAAGGGGAGCTGACTTTCATGCCCTTAAAGAGCGCTCATGCCTTACCCGTGCATCCCCGGATCGTATATCAATTTCCCGCAGCCCCGTCAGACCGTTAAAATGATGACCTGCCCCAAGGTTTTCGGAGAATCATGAAACACATTCCACTCAATGCAGGCGAATACCGTGCAATCGCAGGCCTGGGCATGTTGTATGCCTTTCGCATGCTGGGGCTTTTTATGGTTTTACCTGTACTTGCCCTTTATGCCAGAGATCTGGAAGGCTCAACGCCGTTTCTGATCGGTATTGCACTGGGAGGTTATGGGCTGGCACAGGCCATCTTTCAAATTCCCTTTGGCACGCTTTCTGATCGACTGGGCCGTAAACAGATCATCGCCTTCGGTTTACTGCTCTTTTTCGCAGGCAGCGTTGTGGCTGCCCTGTCGACGTCCATTTATGGCGTTATTGCCGGGCGCTGCCTGCAGGGTAGTGGTGCCATTGCCGGTGCGCTGATGGCATTGCTGGCAGACAAGACCAGAGAGGAAACAAGGACCACTGCCATGGCAGCCATTGGCATGAGCATTGGTGTTGCCTTTGGTATTGCAATGGCATTAGGACCGTTTCTGGCAGAAGTGTTCGGGCTTTCAGGCGTATTCTGGAGTACAGCACTGCTGGCGCTGGTGGGCCTTTTGATTCTCTGGCGACTAGTGCCCTCAGCGCCGGCCAGACAGCATCGGGATGTTGGTATAGACCCACGGCAAGTGAGAAAGATGTTGTTTCAGAGCGAACTCCTGCGCCTGAATTTTTCAATATTTGCCCTGCATGCCATTTTGACAGGCTGTTTTATTGCTCTGCCCATCAGGCTCGAAAACCTCGGCATTGATGCTCAGTACCATGGGTGGGTTTATCTTCCCGTCATGGCTGTCGGCTTTTTTGCCATGGTGCCCTTGATCGTTGCAGCAGAGAAATATCGTCACATGAAAATGGTTTTCATGGGTGCTGTCGCGGCCATGACACTGGCACTTTTAGGCCTTGGTGAGACAGCGCAAACCAAATGGGTATTGATTCTGCTGTTATTGATATTTTTTACCGGTTTCAACCTGATGGAAGCCATGCTGCCCTCCATGATCAGCAAACTCTCACCCGCCGGCGCCAAGGGTACGGCCATGGGCGTGTATTCTACCAGTCAGTTTCTGGGCGCCAGTGTGGGCGGCGGTCTGGGAGGCGCAGTGGCCGGTCATTTCGGTATCGATGCCGTTTTTCTTTTTGCCGCGGCGTTGGGTGCACTATGGTTTTTGACCATCCTGAACATGACCGCTCCCAAACATCTTTCAAGTGAAGTTGTTTCTCTGGAAGGAAAAAAAATTACTGACAGTAGCGCGTGCAGCAGAGAGCTCAAGAATATTGCAGGCATTGAAGATGCACTGGTGGTCAGGGAGGAAAACGTGGCTTATTTGAAAATTGATCGTGACGCCATTGATCGTGAAGCACTGACTCGCTGGCTACAGATATCGCCGTAATGTTCTAACGATTTACAGTGATAATTACTCATTAAAAGGCATCCATCAGGATGCCTTTTTTATTGGCATTAATTTGCGACTTAATACAATAATGCTTTCTATGGAATGTAGTCTGAAGGCCATTAAAGACATTATCAGAGCCATTTTTTTCTTCCGTTGAAGCGATTGGAGCCAGCTGAAACACTGTTGTTCTCGGCTGTTAAAGGTTGCCCTCTCGGGCCAACTTCCTGTTTGCCCGGCCCACACGTCACCCGGCGGCCGACGTGGCCGCCCGGCTGCGGACCGCCGGCATTCTGGTGCGCCACTTCGGCACGCCCGGCCTGTCGGACTGGCTGCGCATCTCGATCGGTACCGAGGCGGAGATGACGGCCCTGACCGCCGCGCTGGCGGCCATGAACAAGACGCCCTGAGGCGGGGGGGCCCTCGCCCGCCGGTCACGTCAGTGACCGCGGGCGGGGCCGGCACCACGGGCCGTGGCGGCCGGATGGCGCGCATAAAAGAACCCCGGTCCTGTTAAGGACCGGGGGTTCGGAAGGGGTGCCTGACGATGACCTACTCTCACATGGGGAGACCCCACACTACCATCGGCGCGGAGCCGTTTCACTACCGAGTTCGGGAAGGGATCGGGTGGTGCCGGCACGCTATGGTCGTCAGGCAATTCTGCAGACCGGCTGCTCTTGAGCAGCGGGTCAAAATCGGGATCATGCTGATCGATATATCAACGCATTCGTGTGATGCGAACCACTTGGGTGTTATATGGTCAAGCCTCACGGGCAATTAGTACGCGTCAGCTCAATGCATTGCTGCACTTACACACCGCGCCTATCAACCTTGTCGTCTTCAAGGGCCCTTCAGGGAGCTCGAGGCTCCAGGGAAGTTTCATCTTGAAGGGGGCTTCCCGCTTAGATGCCTTCAGCGGTTATCCCGTCCGCACATAGCTACCCGGCGGTGCCATTGGCATGACAACCGGTACACCAGCGGTGCGTCCACTCCGGTCCTCTCGTACTAGGAGCAGCACTTCTCAAACTTCCGACGCCCACGGCAGATAGGGACCGAACTGTCTCACGACGTTCTAAACCCAGCTCGCGTACCACTTTAAATGGCGAACAGCCATACCCTTGGGACCGACTTCAGCCCCAGGATGTGATGAGCCGACATCGAGGTGCCAAACACCGCCGTCGATATGAACTCTTGGGCGGTATCAGCCTGTTATCCCCGGAGTACCTTTTATCCGTTGAGCGATGGCCCTTCCATACAGAACCACCGGATCACTAGAACCTGCTTTCGCACCTGCTCGACATGTCCGTCTCGCAGTCAAGCACCCTTATGCTCTTGCACTCATTGCACGATTTCCAACCGTGCTGAGGGTACCTTAGTGCTCCTCCGTTACTCTTTAGGAGGAGACCGCCCCAGTCAAACTACCCACCACACACTGTCCTCACACCGGATCACGGTGCGGAGTTAGAACGCCAATGATACCAGGCTGGTATTTCAAGATTGGCTCCACCCCAACTGGCGTCAGGGTTTCAAAGCCTCCCAGCTATCCTACACAGGTAACATCAGCGTCCAGTGTGAAGCTATAGTAAAGGTTCACGGGGTCTTTCCGTCTAGCCGCGGGTACACTGCATCTTCACAGCGATTTCAATTTCACTGAGTCTCGGGTGGAGACAGCGTGGCCATCATTACGCCATTCGTGCAGGTCGGAACTTACCCGACAAGGAATTTCGCTACCTTAGGACCGTTATAGTTACGGCCGCCGTTTACCGGGGCTTCGATCAAGAGCTTCGCCTTGCGGCTAACACCATCAATTAACCTTCCGGCACCGGGCAGGCGTCACACCCTATACGTCCGCTTACGCGTTGGCAGAGTGCTGTGTTTTTAATAAACAGTTGCAGCCACCTGGTCTCTTCGGCCGGTCAGAGCTGAGGGAGCAAGTCCCGTTACCCTGGCCGGCGCACCTTCTCCCGAAGTTACGGTGCCATTTTGCCTAGTTCCTTCACCCGAGTTCTCTCATACGCCTTGGTATTCTCTACCTGACCACCTGTGTCGGTTTGGGGTACGATCGCATGTTATCTGAAGCTTAGAGGCTTTTCCCGGAAGCGTGGCATCAGTGACTTCCAGACCGTAGTCTGTTCGTCTCGCGTCTCGGCTTATAGAGGACCGGATTTGCCTGATCCCCAGGCCTACTCGCTTTTACCAGGACAACCAACGCCTGGCTCACCTAGCCTTCTTCGTCCCCCCATCGCAATAACATCCGGTACGGGAATATTAACCCGTTTCCCATCGACTACGCCTTTCGGCCTCGCCTTAGGGGTCGACTCACCCTGCTCCGATTGACGTCGAACAGGAACCCTTGGTCTTCCGGCGGGGGAGGTTTTCACTCCCCTTGTCGTTACTCATGTCAGCATTCGCACTTGTGATACCTCCAGCAGACCTCACGATCCACCTTCGCAGGCTTACACAACGCTCCTCTACCGCGCATCCATAAGGATGCACCCGCAGCTTCGGTACCCGGTTTGAGCCCCGTTACATCTTCCGCGCAGGCCGACTCGACCAGTGAGCTATTACGCTTTCTTTAAAGGATGGCTGCTTCTAAGCCAACCTCCTGGCTGTCTGTGCCTTCCCACATCGTTTCCCACTTAACCGGGATTTTGGGACCTTGGCTGGCGGTCTGGGTTGTTTCCCTTTTCACAACGGACGTTAGCACCCGCTGTGTGTCTCCCACGCTGTACTCACCGGTATTCGGAGTTTGCCTCGGGTTGGTAAGCCGGGATGGCCCCCTAGCCGAAACAGTGCTCTACCCCCGGTGGTAATACGTGAGGCGCTACCTAAATAGCTTTCGAGGAGAACCAGCTATCTCCGAGCTTGATTAGCCTTTCACTCCGATCCACAGCTCATCTCAGCATTTTTCAACATACTTGAGTTCGGACCTCCAGTCAGTGTTACCTGACCTTCATCCTGGCCATGGATAGATCGCCCGGTTTCGGGTCTATTCCCAGCAACTAAGTCGCCCATTTAAGACTCGGTTTCCCTGCGCCTCCCCTATTCGGTTAAGCTCGCTACTGAGAATAAGTCGCTGACCCATTATACAAAAGGTACGCAGTCACAGAACAAGTCTGCTCCCACTGCTTGTACGCACACGGTTTCAGGATCTATTTCACTCCCCTCGCCGGGGTTCTTTTCGCCTTTCCCTCACGGTACTGGTTCACTATCGGTCAGTCAGGAGTATTTAGCCTTGGAGGATGGTCCCCCCATGTTCAGTCAGGGTTTCACGTGCCCCGACCTACTCGATTTCACAATGCTCGGATTTCGGCTACAGGACTATCACCTGCTATGGTCAGACTTCCCAGACTGTTCGCCTATCGGTTGCACTGCTTAAGGGCTGGTCCCCGTTCGCTCGCCGCTACTGGGGGAATCTCAATTGATGTCTTTTCCTCGGGGTACTTAGATGTTTCAGTTCTCCCGGTTCGCCTTCATGAGTTATGTATTGGCTCATGAATACCTGCCTTGTGGCAGGTGGGTTTCCCCATTCGGAAATCGCCGGGTCGCAGGTCATTTGCCACCTCACCGACGCTTATCGCAGGCTGTCACGTCCTTCATCGCCTCTGACTGCCTAGGCATCCACCGTGTGCGCTTAATCGCTTGACCATATAACCCCAAGGGGTCCGGTCTCACAATCACACTACATTTACCGGCATGCATACGACTATGCATGGCGATAAATTTATACGTTGTCTGCCGGCCGGGTCACAACGCTCATCCGAAGACGAGGTGTTCACCGACCGACAGGTCAGCATGATCCACATTGTTAAAGAGCGTACTGTCAAAAAGACAGTCAGAAATCATGTCGATGATTGTCATCATCATGACTTTTGACTGTGGTTTCATCAGTAGGAGCGAGACTGTGACACCGAGCTGTATGGTGGAGCCTAGCGGGATCGAACCGCTGACCTCCTGCGTGCAAGGCAGGCGCTCTCCCAGCTGAGCTAAGGCCCCGACAGGTTGGTGGGTCTGGGCAGACTCGAACTGCCGACCTCACCCTTATCAGGGGTGCGCTCTAACCAACTGAGCTACAGACCCAAGCAGTCTTCGCTCTATCCGATCAGGCAATTTGTGTGGACGCGCTGGTTCGCGTGAGCACTTGTCGTTTAAGGAGGTGATCCAGCCGCAGGTTCCCCTACGGCTACCTTGTTACGACTTCACCCCAGTCATGAACCACACCGTGGTGATCGCTCTCCCGAAGGTTAAGCTAACCACTTCTGGTGCAGTCCACTCCCATGGTGTGACGGGCGGTGTGTACAAGGCCCGGGAACGTATTCACCGTGGCATTCTGATCCACGATTACTAGCGATTCCGACTTCACGGAGTCGAGTTGCAGACTCCGATCCGGACTGAGGCCGGCTTTCTGGGATTGGCTTCACGTCGCCGCTTCGCAACCCTTTGTACCGGCCATTGTAGCACGTGTGTAGCCCTGCTCGTAAGGGCCATGATGACTTGACGTCGTCCCCACCTTCCTCCGGTTTGTCACCGGCAGTCTCCCTGAAGTTCCCGCCATTACGCGCTGGCAAAAAGGGATAGGGGTTGCGCTCGTTACGGGACTTAACCCAACATTTCACAACACGAGCTGACGACAGCCATGCAGCACCTGTCTCTGCGTTCCCGAAGGCACTTCCTCATCTCTGAGGAATTCGCAGGATGTCAAGAGCAGGTAAGGTTCTTCGCGTTGCATCGAATTAAACCACATGCTCCACCGCTTGTGCGGGCCCCCGTCAATTCATTTGAGTTTTAGCCTTGCGGCCGTACTCCCCAGGCGGTCGACTTATTGCGTTAACTGCGCCACCAAACCCTCAAGGGGTCCAACGGCTGGTCGACATCGTTTACGGCGTGGACTACCAGGGTATCTAATCCTGTTTGCTACCCACGCTTTCGCGCCTCAGCGTCAGTGTCAGTCCAGAAGGCCGCCTTCGCCACTGGTATTCCTCCCGATCTCTACGCATTTCACCGCTACACCGGGAATTCCACCTTCCTCTCCTGCACTCTAGCCTACCAGTTCCGAATGCCGTTCCCGGGTTGAGCCCGGGGCTTTCACATCCGGCTTGGCAAGCCGCCTACGCGCCCTTTACGCCCAGTAATTCCGATTAACGCTTGCACCCTCCGTATTACCGCGGCTGCTGGCACGGAGTTAGCCGGTGCTTCTTCTGTGGGTGATGTCCTTCATGACGAGTATTAATCATCATGCCTTCTTCCCCACTGAAAGTGCTTTACAACCCGAAGGCCTTCTTCACACACGCGGCATGGCTGGATCAGGGTTCCCCCCATTGTCCAATATTCCCCACTGCTGCCTCCCGTAGGAGTCCGGGCCGTGTCTCAGTCCCGGTGTGGCTGATCATCCTCTCAGACCAGCTACGGATCGTCGCCTTGGTGAGCCGTTACCTCACCAACAAGCTAATCCGACATGGGCTCATCCGATAGCGCAAGGTCCGAAGATCCCCTGCTTTCTCCCGTAGGACGTATGCGGTATTAGCTCGGGTTTCCCCGAGTTATCCCCCACTACCGGGCAGATACCCATGCATTACTCACCCGTCCGCCGCTCGTCAGCGGGTAGCAAGCTACCCCTGTTACCGCTCGACTTGCATGTGTTAGGCCTGCCGCCAGCGTTCAATCTGAGCCATGATCAAACTCTTCAGTTTATTTTGAAGCTTTGAGATTCGTTTCGAGGCCTGCCGAGGCAGTCCGCGAGGTGAATCAATCCGGGCTCGAGGTCAAACTAGTTACTCTTGACGAGTGTTCGTCTGCTCGACTATCTATGTGACTGGTGTCACACACGAGCCAGACGCCCACACAAATTGCCTGATCGACTTGTTAAAGAGCGTCTCGAAGATGTTGCCTCAGTCGCCGTGGCGGCTGCTTCGAGAGAGTGGGCATTTTACAGCCCTGAATCGAAAAGTCAACCTCTTTTTTTCGATTCGGAAGTCAGCGGCTGGATCCGTGATCCTGATTGGACGACCAAAACCTCAGTCAAAACAATCACCTGCCAAACTTCCCCGCTGCCTCGTCGCCGTGTGCTCCGTGGCAGCGGATGCGTACTTTATAGATCAGACCCCGAGGGCGCAACCCCTTTCGTCAAAAACTTTCACTTTTCTGTCACAACGGGAGAGAGGCTCGTTTGGCGACGGCTCTACAGGCTGGGCTCTCCGCACTCTCCTCCTTATAGAGAGAGCATCTCTCTATAAGGAGGAGAGTCGCCAAAAGAAAAGGCCCGCCGCTGATCGTGTCAGCGGCGGGCCCTATGGATCTTCCTGATCCTTAAACACCACCCTCCATAGTGATGTCCTTGAAATTTACACCGGGGCTTCCCTTCCCTGGGTGCAACGCTTCCATGCGCCGGCTGCCTCGGTGTTTGTACAACTTACCGAATTGTAGCGGTCATGTCCAACTTTTATGTACAAAAAATGCTGCAGGTGTATGACTTGTCCAGGAATAAGGTTATCCCTTGTGCACCCGCACCCTGGCATAACGCTTTTTACCGGCCTGGATCACGTATTCATGACCCACTGCGAGCATGTGTCCTGCCTCTACCTTGTTGCCATCAATCCAGACACGTGCGTTTTTCAGCATGTCCTTTGCCTGAGCACTATTGTTGGCAAGGCCGGCTCGATTGAGGATCAGAGCAATGGGTGCTTCCGCCATATCCTCGACAATAACCTCTACTTCCGGCAGATCATCCGGCAGCTCGCCTTCCTTGAGCTGATTGCCACTGGCGCGGTGTGCCCCGGCAGCGGCTTCTTCGCCATGAAAGCGGGCCACCAGCTCACGCGCCAGCACCATCTTGACGTCACGCGGATTGGCGCCGTTGTCCACGTCACTCATCAGCGCCCTGACTTCTTCCATGGGCTTGAGCGACAGCAGCTCGAAGTAGCGCCACATGAGCGAGTCCGGCATGGACACAATCTTGTTGAACATCTCACCGGGACGATCCGTGATGCCGACATAGTTGCCCAGTGACTTGGACATCTTCTGCACCCCGTCCAGGCCTTCAAGCAGCGGCATGGTCAGGACCACCTGCGGCGTCTGTCCATAATGCTTTTGAAGCTCACGCCCCATTAACAGATTGAACTTCTGATCGGTGCCACCGATCTCGATATCGGCTTCCAGTGCTACCGAGTCATACCCCTGTATAAGTGGATAGAGAAACTCGTGAATGGCGATGGGCTGGTTGCCGCGATAGCGCTTTTCAAAATCATCACGCTCCAGCATGCGGGCCACGGTGGTCTGGGCGGCCAGGCTGATCAGATCGGCGGCCGACATCGCACTCATCCACTGCGCGTTGAAGACCACCTTCGTACGCTCGGGATGAAGCACCTTGAACACCTGCTCCTGATAGGTGCGCGCGTTGGCCATGACGTCTTCCTGTGTCAGGGGCTTTCGCGTCACGCTCTTGCCAGTGGGATCACCGATTCGCCCGGTGAAATCACCAATCAGAAACAGCACCTCATGCCCCAGATCCTGAAACTGGCGCAGCTTGTTCAAAAGCACCGTGTGTCCCAGATGAAGATCAGGGGCGGTGGGATCGAAGCCGGCCTTGATGCGCAGCGGTCGCCCCAGAGAGAGCTTCTTTTCCAGCTCGTCTTCTACAAGTATCTCGTGGACACCGCGCTTGATCAGCGCCAGCGCATCGGCAACATCGGCCATGACCTGCATCTCCTGTTTTCAGGTTGTTGCGACTGCTCCTCCCGCCAGACGGGAGAACAGCAAGAAATGTGGGGCATGATAGCATGGCGGCAAACGCAGAGACCGCCCCGCCAGGAGTGAGCAGATGAGTCTTTTTATAGGTCTGATGTCCGGCACCAGCCTGGACGGTATCGATGCAGCGCTGGTGGAATGTGACCACCATCACCGACCTCTTTTACTGGAAGCCACGGGCATCGACATGCCGGAGCCCTTGCGCCGCCAGCTCTGGCATCTATGTCACGCCGGAGAAGTGGCCTTTGAAACGCTGGCAGAAACCGAAGAGGCGTTCTGCAGACTTCAGGCGCAGGCCGTCACGGCACTTCTGGAGAAAAGCGGTCATGCCATCTCGGACATCACTGCCATCGGCAGCCATGGGCAGACCATTGAACACCGCCCGGCGGGTCCTTTTCCGTATACCTGGCAACTGGACAATCCTTCACGACTGGCCGAACTGACTGGCTGTCGCGTCGTGGCCGATTTTCGAAGGCGGGATCTCGCCGCCGGCGGTCAGGGTGCACCATTGGCCCCCGCTTTCCACAACGCGATTTTTCGTGACCCTCATCAGTGGCGTGTCCTGCTGAACCTGGGGGGGTTTGCCAACGTCACCCTGCTACCGCCGGAGGGCAGTGACATACCGGTGATCGGCTTTGACACCGGCCCGGCCAACGCCTTGCTGGATGGCTGGTATGCCCGTCATCATGACGGCCGGTTCGATCGCGATGGCGCCTGGGCCGCTCAGGGGCAGTGCCAGACCCCCTTGCTGGCAAGACTGTTAAGTGACGCCTTTTTTGACAGCCCACCGCCCAAGAGCACGGGCCGGGAGCATTTTCACCTGCAGTGGCTTGAGACACATCTGGAAGAGGAATCTGCGGCAGATGTTCAGGCCACCCTGCTGACGCTGACCGTTGAAAGCATTGCTCGTGAACTGGAGCGCCACCTGCCTCCCGAGGCGCAGACCGCGGCCTGCGTCATTCCCTGTGGCGGCGGTGCACATAATGTCGCCTTGATGGACACCCTGAGCGCAAGACTGTCACCGATCAAAACCGGGTCCTGCCAGGCGCTGGGCTGGTCACCCGACTGGCTGGAAGCGGGCGCCTTTGCCTGGCTTGCCTGGCGGCGGCTGGAAAAACTTGCAGGCAACCTGGCCTCGGTCACCGGTGCCGCAGGCCCCCGCATTCTGGGTGGGGTGTACGAGCGCTGAGTTTTCCTGCTGCGGCCCGGGGCTCAGCACCCTCCTGGCATGCTCCGGCCATCAGCAACCCCGAAGCATCAGCCTTTCTCTTCGCGCACGATCAGACCTTCAGCCGCCAGCTTCGACACGGCGGCCTCCATGGTCTGCATGCCCAGCCCGCCGCCGGTCTGCAGCGCAGAGTAGATCTGGGCCACCTTGTCCTCGCGAATCAGATTTCGGATGGCGGGTGTCGCAATCAGAATCTCGTGGGCGGCAATCCTGCCCCCACCGATACGGCGCATCAGTTGCTGTGAAATCACGCCCTGAAGGGACTCGGACAACATGGCGCGCACCATTGCCTTTTCATCCCCGGGGAAGACATCCACGATGCGATCCACCGTTCGGGCCGCAGAGGTGGTATGCAGCGTGGCCAGCACCAGGTGGCCGGTCTCGGCCGCCGTCAACGCCAGCCGCATGGTTTCCAGATCGCGCATTTCTCCTACCAGAATGACGTCAGGATCTTCACGCAGCGCCGAGCGCAGGGCACTGGCAATATCATGTGTATCGCGTTGCACCTCGCGCTGATTGATCAGCGCCCGCCGGGAGTGGTGCACAAATTCAATGGGATCCTCAATGGTCAGCACATGCTGGGCGCGGGCGCCGTTGATATGATCCACCATGGCCGCCAGCGTAGTGGACTTGCCCGAGCCGGTAGGCCCTGTCACCAGCACCAGTCCATGCGGGCATGAAGCCAGCCGTCGAAAGACCTCTCCAAGCCCGAGCGACTCCAGACTGGGCACATGCGAAGGAATGGTACGAAAAACCCCGGCGACGCCCCTGTCCTGATGAAAGGCATTGACGCGAAAACGCGAAACGCCCGGCACCTCGACGGAAAAATCGAGCTCCAGCGCTTCTTTGAAATTCTGCTGCTGGGCCTCACTCATGACCGCCATCAGCAGGCGCTCGACGTCTTCATGTTCAAGCGCCGGCACGTTAAGGCGACGAATTTCGCCATCGACACGCATCATGGCCGGCAAACCTGCCGACAGGTGAAGGTCCGAGGCACCCTGTTTTGCTGTAAAAGCCAGCAGTTCGGTAATATCCATGCGTTCGCAGTTCCGGACGTCACAAAGAGTGATCACTCATGAGCGATCAGCAGTCACGCGCAACCCCAGATCAGAGCCACGCCGTAAAGGACAATATCGTCGCCATACGCCACCGACTTGAGCAGGCCCTTGTCAGCGCCGGGCGACCGGCCGACAGTGCGGCGGTACTGGCGGTCAGCAAGACCAAACCGGCGGACATGCTGCGCGCAGCATTTGATGTCGGCCAGCGGCTTTTCGGGGAAAACTATCTGCAGGAGGCACTGGAAAAACAGCAGGCTCTGGCAGACCTTGAAGAGATCGAGTGGCACTATATCGGCGCACTTCAGTCCAACAAGACGCGTGATGTGGCCGAACACTTCAGCTGGGTCCATACGGTAGACCGCAAAAAGATCGCGCGACGCCTGAGCGAGGCTCGCCCGGCCTCCATGGACGCGCTCAATGTCTGTCTGCAGGTCAATATCAGCCGGGAAAGCTCGAAGTCGGGCGTGATGCCCGAGGCGTTGCCGGCACTGGCCGAGCAGGTCATGGCCCTGCCGGGGCTGAGATTGCGCGGCCTGATGGCCATTCCGGCGGCCAGCGATGATCCGGCGCAACAGCGACGTCCACACGCAGCACTGCGTGAGCTTTTCGAGACACTGGCAAGGCGTTATCCCGAGGCGCCACTGGACACCCTGTCGATGGGCATGAGCGGTGACATGGAAGCCGCCATTGACGAGGGCGCCACGCTGGTCAGACTTGGAACGGCCATTTTCGGCAGCCGCGACTGAACTTCCCGACCACAAGGACACCTTTCATGGCAAGTCAATTGACCTTTATCGGCGCCGGCAACATGGCCAGCGCCATCTTCGGTGGCCTGATCGACAATGGTTACCCGGCCGAGGCCATTACGGCCACGTCCCCCGATGAGGCCATGCTCGAGCAGCATCGGGCGCGCTACGGCATTCAGACCACCAGCGACAATGCCGCTGCGGTCAGTGAAGCCGATGTCGTTATTCTGGCCGTCAAGCCACAGATCATGCGCGAGGTCTGCGAGCCGCTTCAGGACGCGCTGCAGATCAGCCGCCCATTGGTCATCTCCATCGCCGCAGGGCTGACCATCGACACCCTCGGCCAGTGGCTGGGCGATGATAGCCTGCCCATCATTCGCTGCATGCCCAATACACCGGCGCTGGTGGGCCAGGGCGCCACCGGCCTGTATGCTCCCCCCGGGCTCAGCGAGGCCCACCGTGCTCTGGCAGGCGATCTGCTGTCGGCCGTTGGCATTATCGAATGGGTAGAAGAAGAAACCCTGCTCAGCGCCGTCACGGCCATTGCCGGCAGCGCGCCTGCCTACTTCTTCTATATGCTGGAAGCCATGGAAAATGCCGGCGTGGCACGAGGGCTTTCACGCGACATCGCGCGGCGACTGGCCATTCAGACGGCACTGGGCGCAGCCCACATGGCAAAAGAAAGCGAACATGACCCGAAAACGCTCAAGCAACAGGTGATGTCGCCGAAAGGTACTACGGAGCGCGCCATTGCCAGTTTTGAGCAGGCCGGCTTCGAGAAAATGGTGGATGATGCCACACTGGCCTGTTTCGAGCGTGCCGAATCACTGGCACGTGAGCTGCGGGATCAGTAAATTCACTGTATCTGTCATCTTGTGACGACATAACGGAGAGTCTCCATGGGGAGCGCACTGGGCGATACCGGCATCATGCTGGTCAACACCCTGATCAACCTTTATCTGTTTGTGCTGATGCTGCGCTTTTTGCTGCATGCCTCACATGCCGACTACTACAACCCCATCAGCCAGGCGATCGTCAAGGCAACCTCGCCACTGGTGGCCCCACTGCAGCGCATCCTGCGACCTGCCGGCCCCATTGATATCGCAACGCTTGTGGTCGCACTGTTGTTCAAGATGGCGGGCATTGCCCTGATCTGCATGGTGATCTTTGGCTTTCCGCCCATTGGCCTGCTGGCCGTGGCAGCGCTGGCGGGCGTGGTCAACGCCATTTTGAAGATCTACTTCTTTGCGATGATCATCATGATCATTCTGAGCTGGGTCGCCCCCCAGTCCGGTCACCCCGGAGCACTGCTGGTGTTTCAGATTACCGAACCGGTCATGGCGCCAGTACGACGCGTCATTCCTGCCATCGGCATGATCGATCTCTCTCCCATCGTGGTCTTTTTGCTGATCAACGTGCTCGACAGCTTTCTGGTGGGTGCGCTCAGCCGTGCAGCCGGCCCCCTTGCACCGCTGATTTAAGACCTGACAGGCTGTCGTGCCCGCGCACGACAGCCGCCCCGCCAGCGCGCTCCCCCGACGCCTGCGACGATATGCTACAGTGCGCCTGCGACGCCGGGCCATGATTCCGGCCTGCCCTGTCTGACCGGATTTGAGTGCTGATGCCCGAGACACTGTCTTCTACATCGGTTGGCCTGGTAACCCCCCAGGTCGCCCGCTTTGATACGCCCTTGGCGCTGGCCTGCGGCCGTGAACTCCCGGCCTTTGAGCTGGTGTATGAAACCTACGGTACGCTTAACGAAACGGCCAGTAATGCGGTCCTGATCTGCCATGCGCTGTCGGGTCACCATCATGCTGCCGGCTATCATCATGTTGATGATCGAAAGCCCGGCTGGTGGGATGCGCACATCGGTCCCGGCAAAAGCATCGATACCCGACGCTTTTTCGTGATTGCCGTCAACAACCTTGGCGGCTGTCATGGCAGTACCGGCCCTGCCAGTGAAAATCCGGCTACCGGCCGCATCTGGGGTCCCGACTTTCCGCTCATGACCGTGACCGACTGGGTCAACAGTCAAGCCATGCTGGCTGACCGCCTCGGCATCCAGCGCTTTGCCGCCGTGGTCGGCGGCAGTCTGGGCGGCATGCAGGTCCTGCAATGGGCCATGAGCCTGCCCGAGCGAGTGGCCAATGCCACCGTCATTGCCGCAACGCCACGGCTTTCGGCACAAAACATTGCCTTCAATGAAGTGGCACGCCAGGCCATACGTTCCGACCCCGAGTTCTTTGACGGCTGGTATACCGAGCATCAGACCCTGCCCAGGCAAGGGCTGCGGCTGGCCCGCATGGTCGGTCATATCACCTATCTTTCGGAACATTCCATGGGCGCGCGCTTCGGACGCGATCTGCGCACCGACAGCCTCAACTATGGCTATGATGTCGAATTCGAGGTGGAGTCCTATCTGCGCTATCAGGGCGATACCTTCTCGACACGCTTTGATGCCAACACCTATCTGCTGATGACCAAGGCGCTTGATTACTTCGACCCGGCCGGTGAGCACGAGGATGACCTCCCCCGCGCCCTGTCCACGGCGACGTGTCGTTTTCTGGTGGTCAGCTTTACGACCGACTGGCGTTTCGCGCCAGCCCGGTCACGCGAACTGGTCGATGCACTCCTGCGGGCCGGCAAGCATGTCAGCTATGCCAATATCGACTCTCCCCATGGGCATGATGCCTTCCTGCTGCCCAATGAGCGCTATGAGGCCGTACTGGGCGGTTTCATGACGCGTGTTGCCAATGACGTGGAACGGACTACCGAGGGAAATTTGTGATGCGGGCCGATCTTGCACTGATTTATGACTGGGTCCCGCATGGCGCTCGCGTTCTGGACCTGGGCTGTGGCGACGGTACCCTGCTGGCAGCGCTCTCGGCGCAAAAGCAGGTCACGGGCTATGGCCTTGAGATCGACAGCGACGGGATTTCACGCTGTCTTGAAAAGGGCGTGGATGTCATCGAGCAGGATCTGGACCAAGGACTGACCAATATTCCCGATGACACCTTCGATCTGGTGATCATGACCCAGGCACTTCAGGTCCTGAGACGACCTGACCTGATGCTCGATGAAATGCTGCGTGTCGCCAATGAATGCATCATTGCCTTTCCCAACTTTGCCTGGTGGCGCCATCGCCTGTCGCTGGGCATCAAGGGCCGCATGCCGGTATCGCGCTCGCTGCCGCATGCCTGGTACGACACGCCCAATATCCATCTATCGACCTTCCGGGACTTTTCCGATCTGTGCCGCCAGCAGGGGCATACCATCACCGACCGCGCGGTAGGCAATGGCAGTACGGAAGGCCAGTGGCGCCATCGGCGCTGGCCCAATCTTTTCGGCCAGGATGCCATCTTTCGGGTCAAGCGCTAGAACAGAAGGGTCCGGGCGCCCTGGACTTTGGTATGATCCAAGGATCAATCCGTGACGCCCAGCGAGGCCTGAACATGAATTTTCATACCCGCAAGTGGATCAAGCCCGAGGATCTCAACCCCAACGGCACGCTCTTCGGGGGCAGCCTGCTGAAATGGATCGACGAAGAAGCGGCCATCTATGCCGTCATCCAGCTGGCCAACTCGCGCGTGGTGACCAAATACATGTCGTCCATCAACTTTGTCTCCAGCGCCCGTCAGGGGGACATTATCGAGCTGGGGATTACCGCCACCCGATTCGGCAAGACATCACTCACTCTTCACTGCGTGGTGCGCAACAAGATCACCCACAAAAACATCCTGACCATTGATGAGATTGTCTTCGTCAACATGGGCGAGGACGGCCGCCCTGCCCCGCATGGCAAAACGGAGATCACCTATCTTCGCGATCGCGAGCTGGAAGGCCCCGACAGCGCCACCTGAACCTAATAAAGGCGGCGGTAGCGACAGGCTGTTACCTGTTCGGGCGTGATATCGCAGCCCAGCATCATGACCTCTACCCCTGCCTCGCATGCTGCCTGAAAGGTGCGGGCATAGGCAGGATCAAGGTGCGCGGCCGGCTGGACGTCATCAATACCGTCATGGGCGACCAGAAATACCAGCACCGCCCGGTCGCCAGCAGCACGCAGTGCCATGAGTGTTTCCAGATGGCGGCGCCCCCGGGTGCTGACAGAATCGGGGAAATAACCACCGCCCGCCTCCTTGAGCGTCACCTGCTTGACCTCCAGCCAGACCGGGACGCCCTCTTCAGGCGTCAAACAAAAATCAAGCCTTGACTCCCCCGTTCTGACCTCGCGCTGCAATGTCCATGGCGGTTCGAACGGCAGCAGTGTCCCGGCTTCCAGTGCTTCCTGCACCAGAGCATTGGCCCGCCCGGTATGAATGGAGGCCATCGCCCCATCCGGCAGCTCGATCAGCTCCCAGGTCCATGCCAGCCGCCGCTTCGGATTGTCATGCCAGGACACCCAGACCCGACAGCCAGGCACATTGACGGCGCGCATCGAGCCGGTGTTGGGGCAGTGCGCGGTAATGACACGGCCGTCATCAAGGCGGATGTCGGCCAGAAAACGTTTGTAGCGTGCGATCAGCACGCCCGACCATAGTGGCGGCAATTTCATGCTCCCGACTCCAGCGCCGATAGCATGGGGTGAACTACACTCATGAGGCGATCTCCAGGCCTGCTGACGTTCGTTGAAACCGGCTTGCAATTGGCATGGATTTCCTATAAACAGCACTACCCTGAATCATGCGATGCGGTAATCAGGAACAGTCTTGCGGGCTTACAGCATCGCTATTACCTGCAGTGAGGCAATCTCCCATGGCAGTAGCCGAGACGCAGTCGCCCGATACCTTTACGCCCTATGAGCCAACGCCGGGCGAAGAGTACATGAACGAGCAGCAGCTGGCACACTTCCGCCAGATTCTGCTTAACTGGAAAAACGACCTGATGGCAGAGGTCGACCGCACCGTTCGCCACCTTCAGGAAGACGCCAATAACTACGCGGACCCTGCCGATCGCGCCACGCAGGAAGAAGGCTTCAATCTCGAGCTTCGCACTCGTGACCGCGAGCGAAAGCTGCTCAAGAAAATCAACGAGACCATCGAAAAAATCGATGAGGATGATTACGGCTTTTGTGACGCCTGTGGCATCGAAATCGGCATCCGACGCCTGGAAGCCCGGCCTACGGCCACACTCTGCGTTGACTGTAAAACGCTGTCTGAATTGAAGGAAAAACAGCTCGGAGGCTGAATGCCGAGCCAAAGGCATATTGAACACGGCTCCGCGGTCGTTGGTCGCTTTGCACCAACGCCCTCGGGGCCTTTGCATTTCGGTTCCTTGCTGGCCGCACTGGCAAGCTGGCTGGATGTCCGCTCACAAGGCGGTCGCTGGCTGTTGCGCATCGAGGATATTGACCCTCCCCGCTGCCCACCCAGTGCCAGTGACACCATTATCAAACAGCTCGACGCTTTCGGCCTTTATCACGATGGCGCCGTCGAGTATCAGCATGACCATGACAGCGATTACCAGATGGCGCTGGATGCGCTTGTGAAAGGCGGCATGGCCTACCCCTGCAGCTGCTCGCGAAAGGAGTGGCAGCATTTCAGCGTCTATCCGGGCTGGTGTCGTCATGGCCCCCTGCATCCCGAGCGTGATGTCGCCTGGCGACTCAGAACCGATATCGGCGGCCCCGACATCTGCTGGCAGGACCGACGACTGGGCCATCAGCGCTGGTCATTGCCGGAGCTTGGGGATGTTGTGCTCAAGCGACGCGATGGGCTATGGGCCTATCAGCTGGCCGTGGTGGTCGATGACGCCCGTCAGGGAATAACAGATATCGTCCGCGGGGCAGATCTTCTCGACAACACGCCCTGGCAGATTCGACTGCAGCAGGCACTGGAATATCCCACGCCCCGGTATCTACACCTCCCGCTGGTGGTGGCGGCCAACGGTCAGAAGCTGTCCAAACAAAACATGGCGCCAGCCCTTCCCCTGCAGGATCTCGCCGTTCGCCCATTACTTCATGAAGCCCTCACGCTGCTGGGGCAATCTCCCGAGCAGTCCATGCGCCATGCGCCTGTCAGCCACCAGCTCAGCGCCGCCGTCAATGGCTGGCGACCGCACTTTCTGACTTCTCATAATGTTCAGCAAACGACATCGAGTTGACCACTATCGACCATCGTCGTCTTTTTTTACGCTCCGTTACGCGTATGCTGACCCTAGCCAACAAGAACAGTGCACCAAAAATAAGCAAGCACGCGAAATATATGCACTATTTTAGTGCGCAAATAAGCCTCGGTATTTACCGGAACTTGTTTTGGACAATGCCAGATCAATTAAATTTTCATAGATTGATGAATTTAATGGGATTTTTTTAAAGTGGCATATGCCCTGCACTAGTAAAGTCGACTGAAGAAAAATAACAGCGATCACCTGATCGGCTTCCAACAAAAACAATAGCCGGTACCGATCGACAGCCTTGCACAATAACAATATGAAAAGGTCCGTCATAAACGCGTGGATGCGCTGATAATAATAACAATGGTCCCATCTCGCACGAGGCACCAATAACAACAATAAAGGCCTTTCGTTACCCACAGAATGCGATGTCAATGCAGTGTTGTACGATAATAACAACTCAACCCTGCGACACTCCGAAACAACAATAAAATCTTCGGAGCAGCCTTGTGGCTGTCGTTATGGAAGATTGTTTTGAATACGAGATGTTCGCAGCCGTTCAAGCATATAAAAACAATAGATCACGGCATATTGCGTTCGTTGAACATGGTACGTATTCAGGGCGATGCGCCATCACGAAGAAAAACACGATGCATCATCATTGGCGGGGAGACGAAAATGTCTCCCCGTTTTCATTACCAACTGCCGACTTGTATGACAGGCTGCTTTGCAAGCTTTTGCTGCTCGGCTACACTGAGCCTCTGATCGGCGTCACAATTTATCAGGGCGCAGACAGATCGGGACATCATGGCCGTTATTTGATCGGTCCCCGGAATTTCCATCAGGTCAACATGGCTTCACCTTGACGCCCACCATTCTTCCCCGCGATCAACATCCAATTTCTCGACGAATGCTCAGCGAAAATGCGCTGAAGGTACTTTATCGTCTTAACCAGGCAGGTTTTGAAGCCTATCTGGTAGGTGGATGTGTCAGAGATTCTCTTCTTGGGCAGGTGCCCAAGGATTTTGATGTTGCCACCAGTGCCACACCGGAACAGGTTCGCAGCGTCTTTCGCAATGCCCGCATGATCGGTCGACGATTTCGCATCGTTCACGTTCGTTTCGGACGTGAAATCATCGAGGTCACCACCTTTCGCGGTGGTCACGATACCGAAATGGCCGAGCGTCATTCACATCAGTCCGAAGAAGGGCTTTTGCTGCGTGACAATGTCTGGGGCAGTGTCGACGAAGACGCCATGCGTCGTGACTTTACGGTCAATGCGCTTTATTACAGCGTGCGTGACTTCGCCATTCACGACTGGACCGGCGGCCTTGAAGACCTCGAGCATCGCGTACTTCGCCTGATCGGTGATCCGGACCTGCGCTATCGTGAAGACCCGGTCAGGATGCTTCGTGCCGTGCGCTTTGCCAGCAAGCTGGATTTCACCCTGGCTGCCGAAACAGAGGCACCACTGGCAGACTGTGCCTCCCTGCTGCTGCAGATTCCCTCGGCGCGGCTGTTTGAAGAAGTCCTCAAACTCTTTTTGTCCGGTTATGCTCTGAGCGCCTTTCACGGCCTTAGACGTCATGGCCTGTTTGCCATGCTGTTTCCGGGCACTGAGGAGTCTTTTGCACAGCTGAGCTGGGCCGAAAAAATGGTTGAGCAGGCGCTGATCAACACTGATGAGCGTATTCGGGCCGACAAGCCGGTGACTCCGGCCTTTTTGTATGCCGCCCTGCTCTGGCCGGCCACTGTCGCGCAGACCGCGCAGCTGATCAACGAGGGCGTGCCACCGGTACCTGCTGCGCAGCAGGCTTCCCAGCAGGTACTGAATCGTCAGTTACAGCATACGTCCATTCCCAAGCGCTTCAGCCTGCCCATGCGCGAGATCTGGGACATGCAGATGATGCTGCCACGACGACGGGGCAAGCGTCCCTATCAGACGCTGGTGCATCCACGCTTTCGTGCGGCCTATGACTTTTTGCTGCTCAGGGAAACGGCCGGTGAAATAGCTTCGGGGCTTGGACTCTGGTGGACCCGCTTTCAGGAAGCCAGCGAAACCCAGCAGCGTGAAATGGTGCAGAAGGTAGAACAGGGCCAGGATGATGTTCCTGTCGATGACGAGGGACCGGAAAGCATGCCCGCCCCTGCCCGCAAGCCCAGACGCCGCCGCAGACGCCGCGCCCCCCGGGATGACCAGGAGTGAGTCACAGGGCCTGGATCGGATTGGGCAGCAATCTCGATCAGCCTCGCCGGCAGGTCCTGAGCGCGCTTGAGGACCTTGCCGGATTGCCTCTGACTGAACTGAGCGCCAGCTCTTCTCTTTACGGCAGCCGCCCGGTAGGTCCACAGGATCAGCCTGACTTCGTCAACGCCGTGGCAGTACTGGACACCCTCTTGTCCCCGCTGGCGCTGCTCGATCAGCTCCAGGCGCTGGAACAGCGTCATCGACGCGTACGACAGCGTCACTGGGGGCCTCGCACACTGGATCTGGATATTTTGCTGTATGACGACCGGGTACTCGATCTGGCGCGCCTTGTCGTGCCTCATCCCTGGCTTGTCAGCCGTGCCTTCGTGGTCCAGCCCATGCTGGAAATTGATCCTGAACTCTGCCTGCCTGACGGCCAGCCCTTGAACCGGCTTTCCGCGGCAGCGCCCTCGAATGACTTGAAGCGTCTATCGCTCTGACCCTAGACTCGATCAGCCATACCGGCCGCTGACTGTCGAGGGATGCATGACCCGCCCCATTACCATCCGAACATTGAACGAGCGACGCGCGGCGGGACAGCCCTTCAGCTGTCTCACCGCCTATGATGCCACTCTGGCCGCGCTGGCAGGCAATGCCGGCATTGACGTCTTGCTGATCGGGGATTCACTGGGCATGGTGTTGCAGGGACACACGTCCACCCTGCCGGTCACCCTTGAAGACATGATCTATCACACCCGGTGTGTTGCAAGGGCCGGCACCTCCAGTCTGATCATGGCTGATCTCCCCTTCATGACCAATATCACAACGCCCCAGACCCTGCAGGCCGCCGGACAGCTGATGCAGGCAGGCGCGCACATGATCAAGCTCGAAGGGGAGGCCTGGCTTGCCGAGACCGTCACGGCCCTGGCGCAGCGCGGTATACCTGTCTGCGTGCATATGGGACTGACGCCACAAAGCGTTTATGCGCTGGGCGGCTATCGCGTTCAGGGCCGCGACGATGACCAGGCCGAGGCCATGCTCAATGCTGCCATAACGCTGGAACAGGCCGGTGCCGGCGTCATCCTTCTGGAGTGTGTGCCATCCGAACTGGCAGGCCGTATCCGGGAGGCCCTCCATGTCCCGGTCATTGGTATTGGCGCCGGCCCCGACGTTGATGGACAGATTCTGGTGATGCACGACATGCTGGGCGCCACTACGGGGCGAGCGCCGAGATTCGTCAAGGACTTCATGGCAGAATCCGGCAGTATCGAGGGCGCCTTCAGGGCCTATCACGAGGCGGTCACCAGCCGCTGCTTCCCCGCCCCGGAACACTGCTTCTAAGTATGGACACCACACGGCATGCAAACGTTTGACGACATTAAAGCTCTTCAAAACACGCTGGCGGCATGGCGCCGCGAAGGCCATCGAATCGCCCTGGTGCCGACCATGGGCAACCTTCATGAGGGCCATCTAAGGTTGGTGGATGCGGCGCGACAGCACGCCGACCGCGTTGTGGCCACCGTCTTCGTTAACCCGCTGCAGTTTGGCCCTGACGAGGATCTGGATCGCTATCCACGCACGCTTTCCGAGGACCAGCGGCTTCTGGCCGGACGCGGCTGTGATCTTTTGTTTGCACCCGGCGTCGACACCCTCTATCCGGAAGGACAGTCCTCTCTGACCAGGGTTTTCGTCCCCCGCGTCTCGGAAGGGCTGTGCGGTGCCCATCGGCCCGGGCACTTTGATGGCGTGGCGACCGTGGTCAGTCTTCTTTTCAATCTGACCCGTCCCGATGTGGCCTGCTTTGGTGAAAAGGACTTTCAGCAGCTGGCCGTCATTCGAAAGCTGGTGCGCGATCAGCACATGCCCATCGAGATTATTGGCGTGCCCATCGCCCGTGACCATGACGGACTTGCCCTGTCCTCGCGCAATCGCTATCTGGATGAAGAGGCACGCGCTCAGGCAAGCCTGCTTTATCAATGTCTTGTGGATAGCGCCCAACGCCTTGAGCAGGGCGACAATAGCGAGCAGGTGCTGGCGAAGGGGCTACAACAGCTGCAACAGGCAGGGTTTCGACCCGAGTATCTGGCGCTGTGTGATGCCACCACGCTGTGCCCGATCAGCACATGGCACCCCGGCGCGGTATTGCTGGCGGCAGCCAGACTGGGAAATACCCGGCTGATTGATAACCTGGTCTGGGCATCATGACAGGATGGCGATCCGCCCGACCGGAAGATATGGCAGTGCTGACAGACTGGATCGACTCACCCGGAACGCTCGCGCAATGGGGCGGCCCTTTGGTGACATGGCCCGTCAGGGCCGAGGATCTATGGCAGCAGATCGAAGTAGCGTTTTTGCCATCCTTCGCTCTGGACGCGCATGGGGAACTTCAGGCCTTTGGGCAGCTGGCACCTCGAGAGAACATCACGACGTGGCATCTCTGTCGGCTGATTGTGGCCCCCCATCGACGTGGCCAACGGCTGGGCGAACAGCTCTGCGATCATCTGATCGCGCAAGCCATCAACCGGGGCGCTACGCGGGTAACGCTCAATGTCGCCACCGATAATCAACCCGCCCTTCGACTGTATCAACGGCTCGGGTTTGCCAGTGCCGGGCCTGTCAGCAAGCGCGGCATTCAGCCCATGGCGCGACAACTCTAAGCCCTTTTTGAGCGCACAAGAGATCTGTCCTCCGGGCACAAAAAAGGCCTGAACCCGATTAAATCGGTGTTCAGGCCCTGATACCAAAGGCGCTTCTGCTTTTACGACAGCGTCACTGACGCTGCATACAGACAGAAGTCTGGAAAATTACTCTTCCAGCGTGGCCTCAAAGGCGGCCTTTTCTTCTTCGCCAACTTCCTTGATGGAAAGCTTCACGCGGCCGCGGTTGTCGATATCCAGCACCTTGACGGTCACCATCTGCCCTTCGCTGAGGAAGTCACGCACGTCATTGACGCGCTCGGGGACGATCTGGGAAATATGAACCAGTCCGTCAGTACCCGGCATGAAGTTGACGAAAGCGCCAAAGTCAGCAATGCGCACGACCTTGCCGCGATAGAGCTTGTTGATTTCGGCTTCGGCAGTGATGCCCATGACAGTATCCATGGCCTTTTGCGCGCCCGCCTTGGTCTCGGCATAGATACGCACGCTGCCATCATCATCGATATCGATCGAGGCGCCAGTGTCTTCGCAGATCTGGCGAATGGTGGCACCACCCTTGCCAATGACATCACGTATCTTTTCGGGATCGATCTTCAGACGGGCCATGGTGGGCGCATGCTCGGCCACTTCGCCACGGCTCTGCGCGATCACGCGGTTCATCTCGACCAGGATATGCTGACGTGCATGGAAGGCCTGCTCCAGCGCCTTTTCCATGATCTCTTCATTGATCCCTTCGATCTTGATGTCCATCTGCAGCGCGGTAATACCGTCAACGGAACCCGCCACCTTGAAGTCCATGTCACCCAGGTGATCTTCATCGCCCAGAATGTCGGTCAACACGGCAAAGCGATCGTTTTCCTTGACCAGACCCATGGCAATACCGGCCACCGGTGCTTTCAGCGGCACACCGGCATCCATCAGCGCCAGCGAAGAACCACACACGGAGGCCATCGAGCTTGAGCCGTTGGACTCGGTAATCTCGGAGACCACACGAATCGTGTAGGGGAAATCATCGGCAGACGGCAGCATGGCGGCAACACCGCGACGCGCCAGACGACCGTGGCCGATTTCACGACGCTTTGGAGAGCCGATGAAGCCGGCCTCGCCTACGCTGTAGGGAGGGAAGTTGTAGTGCAGCATGAAGCGGTCATGGCGCTCGCCATTAAGGCCTTCAACCAGCTGCGCATCACGTGTGGTGCCAAGCGTCGTGGTCACGATGGCCTGGGTTTCACCACGGGTGAAGATGGCAGAGCCATGCGTACGCGGCAGGACACCGACTTCGATATCCAGCGCACGTACGGTGGCGTGGTCACGACCGTCGATACGCGGCTCGCCGTTAAGGACACGCTCACGCACGATACGCTTTTCGAGTTTTGCAAACCCTCCGCTGACATCTTCACTGCTGTAAAGAGCCGCGTCGCCTTCAGCCAGCTGCGCTTTCGCCTGTGACTTGAGCTCGCTCAGACGATCCTGACGCGCCATCTTGTCAGTGATGCGATAGGCCTCGCCGATGCCTGCCTCAAAACCACTGGCCAGTGCTTCCTTGAGCGACGAGTTTTCAGACTGGGGCTGCCAGTTCCATTTGGCCTTGCCACCTTCACTGACGAATTCGTTAATGGCCTTGATGGCCACCTGCATCTCTTCATGTGCAAACAGCACGGCGCCAAGCATTTCATCTTCGGAGAGCTCTTTCGCCTCGGACTCAACCATCAGCACGGCCTTTTCGGTGCCGGCCACGACCATGTCGAGTTCAGAACCCTGCAGCTCTTCCTGGGTGGGGTTGATGAAATAACCACGCTCACCGGTGAAAGCCACGCGCGCCGCACCGATCGGGCCGGCGAAGGGCACACCGGAGATGGCCAGTGCTGCGGAAGTACCCAGCATGGCAGCGATATCAGGATCCTGATCGCGTTCTGCCGAGAGTACCGTGCAGACGACCTGCACTTCATTCATGAATCCCTTGGGAAACAGCGGGCGGATCGGACGATCGATCAGACGCGATGTCAGCGTTTCCTTTTCACTGGGACGTCCTTCGCGCTTGAAAAAGCCGCCCGGGATCTTGCCGACCGAATAGGTCTTTTCCTGATAGTGCACGGACAGGGGGAAAAAATCCTGACCGGGCTTGGTGTCCTTGCGGGCCACGACCGTGCACAGCACGACGGTGTTGTCCATGGTGACCAGTACGCTGCCGGTAGCCTGACGTGCCAGACGGCCGGTTTCCAGCGTGACGCTGTGATTGCCGTATTGAAATGTCTTTTTAACCGCGTTCAATGCGTTGTCCTTTTCTCGTAAACCATTCATCTACTTTCAATGTCATCTTAAAATCAAACGCCCCAGGTGTCACTCTCACCAGGCCGGCACAACAAAAAACAGGCGGCTCCCGAAGGGGAGCCGCCTGTCAGTTCGTACCGGAAAAGCGACGCAATCAGCGACGCAGGCCCAGACGAGAAATGATCTGCTGATAGCGATCAAAATTCTTGCGCTTGAGGTAGTCCAGCAGCTTGCGGCGCTGGTTAACCATGCGGATCAGACCACGACGCGAGTGATGATCCTGCTTGTGATCCTTGAAGTGGCTCTGCAGTGTGACGATGTTGTCAGTCAGCAGGGCAATCTGAACTTCAGGCGAGCCGGTGTCGTTCTCAACGGTCGCAAATTCCTTGACGATTTCGGCCTTGCGTTCGGCAGTCAGTGCCATGTTACTTCTCCAGTCTAATATGCCTGAGCATTAATAAATGTCGAAGACCACGCATATTTGCAGTCTTCGCGAACCCTACCGACGTTCGTCGGCAGTATTAATCAGCCGGCGAGGCGAACACTGCCCCGACCCACTGATGGTGACCACGCCCAAAAGGCTCTGGTCATGATAAAGCCTGGCAACGCTGCCTTCTGCCAGCTCAAGTGTCTCGAGCGCAATGGGCTGACCGAGCATGATGCGCCGCGCCCCTTCACTATCGGTTTCAAGCGCCGGGAGATGACCGATCAGTGCGTCAATGGGCAACAGCCTTTCAAGGCGCTGCTCATCGCTCATCGACTCAAGCTTCTCGATATCGAGCATGTCACTGCCATCAAAGGGGCCGGTTCTGAGCCGACGAAGCCCTTCAAGGTGTGCCCCACAGCCGAGACGCTCGCCGATGTCCTCGGCCAGCGTGCGGATATAGGTGCCCTTGCTGACGCTGACATCCAGCGAAAAGCCCTGCGCATGTCGCGAGGTGAGCGCGATATCATAAATGCTCACACGCCTGGGTGCACGCTCAATCTCTCGGCCGGCACGGGCATGCTCATAGAGCGGACGCCCCTGATGCTTGAGCGCCGAGTACATCGGCGGCACCTGATCGATCTCGCCGAGAAAACCGGACAGTACGCTTTCAACCTCATTGTCAGGCAATGAGGGCACGGCAAACTGCCGAATCACCTCGCCTTCCCGATCCCCGGTGTCGGTGACGGCGCCCAATCGGACGTCGGCCAGATAACGTTTGTCGGCGTCCAGCAACCAGGATGAAAACTTGGTAGCTTCTCCCAGACAAATGGGCAGAAGCCCGGTTGCCATGGGATCCAGCGTGCCAGTGTGTCCCGCCTTTTGGGCCTGATAGAGCCCGCGCACCTGCTGCAATGCGCGGTTTGAGGTCATGCCTTCGCTCTTGTCCAGCAACAGCACGCCATCAATGGGGCGACCGCGACGTCGTCTTGCCATCAGTCGCGGCGCTCCGAGCCTTCCTCGTCATCTTCCGGCGCCCGATCACGATCAGACTGTACGGCGCGCTCGATCAGACTCGATAGCGCATGACCGCGAGTAACGGACTCATCGAAGTGAAAACGAAGCTCGGGCACATGCCGAAGCTTCATGACCCGGGCAATACGTGAGCGTAAAAACCCGCTGGCCCGCTTGAGCACGGCAAGGTTTTCACGAATACGCTCCGGATCGTTTTCACCCATCAGGGTGACGTGAACATCGGCATAGCCCAGATCACGACTGACATCGGCCGACGTGACCGTCACCATGCCCAGCCGGGGATCCTTGACCTCACGCTGGATAAGCTGTGCCAGCTCGTGTGCCAGCTGCTCGCCTACCCGATCCGTACGACTGAATTCACGCATGAATCGCTCCCTTCATGGGTGCAGCGCTCACAGGGAGCGCTGGACCTCGATCTGGTCAAAGACTTCGATCTTGTCGCCGACCTGGACATCATTGTAGTTACGTACACCGATGCCGCACTCCATGCCATTGCGCACTTCGCTGACGTCATCCTTGAAGCGGCGCAGGGATTCCAGCTCCCCTTCATAGATCACCACGTTTTCACGCAGGACACGGATACGCTTGTTACGATGCACGTTGCCTTCTACCACCATACAACCAGCGACGGCGCCGATTTTCGGGGCGCGGAAAACATCACGAACCTCAGCCACGCCCACGATCTCTTCACGCCATTCCGGTGCCAGCATGCCGCTCATCGCCAGCTTCACCTCATCGATGAGATGGTAGATGACGCTGTAATAGCGCAGATCCAGCCCTTCGCGTTCGATGATTTCACGCGAGGAAGCATCGGCACGGACGTTGAAGCCAATCACGATCGCGTTGGAGGCCACCGCCAGATTGGTATCGGTTTCGGTAATACCGCCGACACCGGAGGAGACCACGGCCACCTTGACTTCATCGGTCGACAGCTCTTCAAGCGCACCGCGGATGGCTTCGAGCGACCCCTGCACATCGGCCTTGAGTACGATATTGACCGTGGCAGTTTCGTCCTGACCCATCTGGCTGAACATGTTCTCCAGCTTGGCCTTCTGCTGACGTGCCAGGCGCACTTCGCGGTATTTGCCCTGACGGAAGTTGGCGACTTCACGTGCCTTCTTCTCGTCAGCCAGCACCATGAAGTCGTCACCGGCTTCCGGCGTACCACCCAGACCGAGGATCTCGACCGGCATGGAAGGCCCGGCTTCATCAACCTGCTTGCCCAGCTCGTTGACCAGCGCTCTCACGCGACCATAGTGAAGACCGGCCAGTACGACATCACCCTTTTTGAGGGTACCGTTTTGTACCAGTACGGTGGCCACCGGGCCACGACCGCGATCCAGACGGGACTCGACCACAACACCCTTGCCGGGCGCTTCGGGGACAGCCTTGAGCTCCAGCACTTCAGAGACCAGCAGTACGGCTTCCAGCAGTCCGTCGATGTTTTCGCCGCTTTTGGCCGAGACATGTACAAACTGGGTGTCGCCGCCCCACTCTTCCGAGATCACACCGCGCTGAGACAGCTCGTTGCGAACGCGGTCCGGATCAGCGCCGGGCTTGTCGATCTTGTTGACGGCCACGACCAGCGGAACGCCTGCTGCCTTGGCGTGCTCGATGGCTTCAACCGTCTGCGGCATGACACCGTCGTCGGCTGCGACCACCAGAATGACGACGTCGGTCGCCTGGGCACCACGAGCACGCATGGCCGTAAAGGCTGCGTGTCCCGGTGTATCCAGGAAGGTCACATTACCGTTTTCATGTTCGACGTGATAGGCGCCGATATGCTGGGTAATACCGCCGGCTTCGCCGGTGGCGACCTTGGTACGACGAATGTAATCCAGCAGCGAGGTCTTGCCGTGGTCGACGTGACCCATGACGGTGACGACCGGCGCACGCGTGATCTGTTCGCCTTCGTAGGAGATGTTCTCGAGCACTTCCGTTTCGAGGGCATCTTCCTTCACCAGCTTGGGCGTATGTCCCATCTCTTCAACCACGATCGCAGCAGTATCCTGATCGATGGTCTGGTTGATGGTGACCGCCGCGCCCATCTTGAACATGGCCTTGATGACTTCGTTGGCCTTGATGGCCATCTTGTCGGCAAGGTCTGCCACGCTGATGGATTCAGGGATCGGTACTTCACGCACGATATTCTGAATCGGCTTCTGGAAGCCGTGCGCGTTATCGCTGCGACCGCTGCCACCACGGCGACTGCCACGGCGCTGCTCGGCACGCTTGACCTTCTTGCCGCCACGCTTGCGTTCGTTGCGCTCGCTGCGCTCATCGGCATCATCACGGCGCTCGTCACGACGGCCGCTGGCCGACTTGGCACCTTCGCCACGACGGGGCGTGCGACGACTGTTGTCGTTGCGAGGCTCACGAGGCGGTGCGTTAACAGCAGGCGCGCCATCTTCTGAAGGCGCTGCAACGGCTTCTTCAACCGGTGCGGCCTTGTTGCTGGCCGTAGCGTCAGCTGCGGCAGCCGTCGGCTCGACAGCAGGCGTTTCTACCGCTGCCGCTGCCTCGGAGGCTGCCGGTGCTGCCGTTTCGCTGGCCTGCTCGACAGCCGGCGCCTGTTCCTGCTCGCCGGTTTCCTCATCGCCACGCTTGACGTAGGTACGCTTTTTGCGAACCTGCACCTCGATGGTCTTGTTGCGATCACCGGTGCGAATCTTGCTGCTGGTCTTGCGCGTCATGGTGATGCGGTTCTTGTTACCGCGTGCACCGGCACCGCCGTGACTCTTGGTGAGATAATCGAGCAGCTTCTGCTTGTCTTCTTCCGAGACCGCATCATTTTCTGCCTTGTGGGGCAGGCCTGCTTCACTCATCTGCTCCAGCAGGCGGCTGACATCACGCCCCACCTTGCCGGCAAATTCCTTGACTGTTGTTTCTGCCATTTATGACCTCCTGAGCCCGTGACCTGTCGCGATACGATGGATTATTCGAACCACGGCGCCCGGGCCGTCATGATCAGTGCCGCTGCGCGTTCTTCATCCATTCCCTCAATATCCTTGAGGTCTTCAATGGACTGCTCGGCAAGATCTTCCATGGTGATAATTCCTCGCCCGGCCAGCCGGTAGGCAAGATGCTGATCCATACCCTCCATTGAGAGCAGATCCTCGGCGGGCGCGGTGCCGTCCAGTTCTTCTTCGGATTTAATGGCCAGATTGAGCAATTCATCCTTGGCACGCGCACGCAGCTCTTCGACCAACGACTCATCAAAGCCGTCGACTTCCAGCATCTCTTCCAGCGGGACATAGGCCACTTCTTCAAGCGAAGTAAACCCTTCTTCCACCAGCAGTCGTGCCATCTCTTCATCAACATCCAGATGATTGATGAAGTATTCGATATAGCTGTCGAGTTCCTGCTCGCGGCGTCCTTCGGCTTCCTCCTCCGTCATGACGTTGAGCGTCCAGCCTGTCAGCTCACTCGCCAGACGCACATTCTGTCCACTGCGTCCGATAGCCTGCGCCAGATTGTCCTCGCCAACGGCGACGTCCATGGCATGAGTGTCTTCATCCACCAGGATGGAGGCCACATCAGCAGGCGCCATGGCATTGATGACCAGCTGAGCAGGATTATCGTCCCAAAGCACGATGTCCACACGCTCATTGCGAAGCTCGTTCGAAACGGCCTGAACCCTGGAACCACGCATGCCGACACAGGCACCGACCGGATCGATACGACGGTCGTTGGTCTTGACGGCAATCTTGGCTCGAGAGCCGGGGTCGCGTGCAGCACCCTTGATTTCAATCAGCTGCTCCGAGATTTCGGGAACCTCAATGGTAAACAGCTCAACCAGAAACTCGGGGCGTGTCCGTGAAAGAATCAACTGGGCACCGCGGGCTTCGGGATCCACGCGCCAGAGCAGGGCCCTGACACGCTCGTTGAGACGATAG
Organism: Kushneria sp. Sum13; assembly: GCF_052692355.1. Lineage (NCBI taxonomy): Bacteria > Pseudomonadati > Pseudomonadota > Gammaproteobacteria > Oceanospirillales > Halomonadaceae > Kushneria > Kushneria sp. Sum13. The sequence continues at coordinate 428,170 of NZ_CP199847.1, read as the reverse complement.
CGCTCACCCGGAATCATTTCACCGCGTGGCAGGAAACCTTCCGCATTATCGCCAAGATCAATGATCAGGCCATCACGTGTGGTTTTCTTGACACTACCGCCTACCAGCTCGCCTTCACGTTCGGCGTACTGGCGTACAATTTCGGCGCGCTCGGCCTCGCGCACCTTCTGCACGATAACCTGCTTGGCCGTCTGGGCAGCAATCCGGCCAAATTCGGCGGATTCAATCTGCTCTTCCACCACGGCACCCAGATCCAGCGGCTCATCGCGCTCTTCTGCGGCACCCAGCGGTATCTGGCGCGCCGAGGTGATGTAGTCTTCATCAGGCACGACCGTCCAGCGCCTGAAGGTGTCGTAGTCGCCGGTGTTGCGATCAATACGCACACGAATGTCGACATCCTTGCCTTCGTAGCGCTTGCGGGAGGCGCTGGCCAGCGCCGCCTCGACGGCTTCGAAAATAATGTCGCGGGGGACACCCTTTTCATTCGATATCGCATCGACGACCAGCAAAATATCCTTGCTCATGCCTGTGCCTCGCCAGAAAAGTCCTTGTTATCATCAAGCATCAGTTATCAAACCCGGGCACGACACGTGCCTGCTCAATGGTCTCGATAGGAAATCCATACTCTTCGTCGTTAAACTGCAGCAGCACCTCGTCACCTTCCACACCTGCCAGAAGCCCCTTGAAACGACGCTGCCCTTCAAAGGGCGCACGCAGCTTCAACGTAATCGTGTGACCGGCAAAACGGGCAAAATGTGACAGGGAATAAAGCGGGCGATCCATCCCGGGGGAGGACACTTCAAGTTGATACTGTCCGGGGAGAGGGTCTTCTACATCCAGAAGAGCACTTACCTGCCGACTGACATCGGCACAGTTATCCACACCAACACCATTTTCGTGTTCGATATAGACAATCAGCTTGGAATGCTTGCCCTGAGAGCTGAAATCGATGCCCCAGAGTTCAAAGCCGAGCGCTGCGACGGCGGGTTCTATCAGCGTATGCAGTTTTTCTTGCCTGGTTGGCACGACATGGCCTCCTGCAGTGGCATCAGGCACCTGAGCGAAAATACAGGAGAGCAGATGAGGTGACTGATGAGCGATCTTGTTGCGCTGTAACAAAAAGCCCCTTCAATGGAAGGGGCTTTTCGGGAAAAATTTCCATCCATGACAACTGGATGGTAGCGGGGGCCGGATTTGAACCGACGACCTTCGGGTTATGAGCCCGACGAGCTACCAGGCTGCTCCACCCCGCATCAATAGCGCAATCAGTATAAGGACATTGTCCTGCGGAATCAACATGATCCGTCTGTCGCGACTTGCAGTTCCGATGGTGCCGAAGGCGGGACTTGAACCCGCACGACCATAAGGTCACTACCCCCTCAAGATAGCGTGTCTACCAATTCCACCACTTCGGCTTTCGGATCGACAGAAAACTGCGTTCTGTCGTGCTCGACACTTTCTTTGTCGAACATGCGACAAAGCATCTCTTGAGCGAGTGCCTCATCACTGGCGCGAGATTATGCATCCCATGACATGATTCGTCAAGCGATGCGTAACCTCATACATCAATTACCGTTATTGCTGTCTGTAGAGGGGACGCTTAAACCATCATCACCACTCTTTTCAGACGGCTGCTGAGCGGCGGGCGCGCGAGGTGCATCGTCGCCATCATCCAGACTCGGCGCGCTGCTGCGCTGCTGCTCGATCACCCGGGCGTCAGGAATACCGCTCTGGGTGTCGCCGCCACGATCCACTACCCAGGCAAGGCCGAGTGAGGTCATGAAAAAAAGCGCTGCCAGTACTGCGGTCAGGCGTGCAAGCGTCTTGGAGGCGCCCTGCGAGCCCAGCACCGTTTGAGAGGCGCCGCCTCCGAAGGAGGCGCCGGCTTCGGCTCCCTTGCCGCGCTGCAAGAGCACCAGCGCAATCAGGCTGATGGCAAGAAGGACGTGAATCAAAATGATGGCAACGTACATTTAATCAACCTGCTGCGTGACAAATCGCAATAAAGTCATCGGGTTTAAGCGAGGCGCCGCCTATCAGCCCCCCATCGATATCCGGCCGGGAAAGAAGGTCGGCAGCATTGTCAGCCTTCATGCTGCCGCCATACAGCAGACGCATGCCCTCTCCCAGAGCGGGATCCTTGTCTGACAGCCATGACCGAATCATGGCATGAACCTGTTGCGCCTGATCGGGTGTCGCCGTACGGCCCGTACCGATGGCCCAGACCGGCTCGTAGGCAATGACCAGGCGTGAGCGTTCTTCTGCAGAAAGGGCGTCAATCACCGTACCGACCTGCCCCAGCACCACGGTCTCCACGCGATCAGCTTCACGCTCTTCAAGCGTTTCACCCACACACAGCACAGGCACCAGACCAGCTCCAAGCGCAGCCTTCACACGCGCCAGTACGGCCTGATCATCTTCTGCAAACAGGGTACGACGCTCCGAGTGGCCCACCAGCACATACCTGACACCGCACTCTGTCAGCATGGAGGCACTGGTCTCACCGGTATAGGCACCTGATGATTCGGGATGAAGCGTCTGGGCACCAATTTCTGCCGAGCTTCCCGCCAGTATCTTTCCTGCCGACATGAGCAGCGTGAATGGCGGAATAATGGCGACATCCACGGCAGAGGAAACCCGGGCAGACGACAGCGCCTGCTTCATGGTCTCCAAAAGCGCCAGCGAACCATTCATCTTCCAGTTGCCGGCAATCAGTGGCTTACGCATGGTGACTTCTCCCTAGCCTGTCGGGAACAGGAAAGTATTGGTAGACGCCTCCGCAAGGAGGGCGATGTTAATGGAGCGATGGCGCGAACACAACCACGCCCCGCCTTCTCAACCCTGGGCAGTTGTCATACCCTGCTCGATTTCATCGGCAATTTTTTGTGCCAGCGCCTGAACATCAAAGCGCGGACGCCCTTCTACCATGACCCGAATCAGCGGCTCCGTACCCGACGGCCTGAGCAGAACACGCCCGGACTCGCCCAGCGTTTGTTCGACCTCTTTGACGGCGTTCGTCACAGGAGCACTTTCCATCAGCGCCGCCTTGTCAATGCCGGGCACCAGGCGCACGTTGATCAGCGCCTGCGGGGCCTTTTCCATCCCTTCCAGTAGCTCCTCAAGGCTTCGTTCCTCGATCACCATGGTGGCCAGCACCTGCAGGGCAGACACAATGCCATCACCGGTGGTCTGGGCATGGCCACACAGAATGTGCCCCGAGGACTCTCCTCCCAGCTGCCAGTCACGCGCCAGCATCTGTTCGATGACATAGCGGTCACCGACCTTGGCACGCTCAAAGGGAATACCCAGCTCTTCCAGCGCTGTCGCCAGCCCGAAGTTGCTCATCAGGGTACCAACGACGCCACCGCCCAGCACACCGCGACGCTGACGATCACGTGCAATGATGTAGAGAATGTCGTCCCCATCCACGATGCGACCGGCATGATCCACCATGATCACACGATCACCGTCACCATCAAAGGCAATGCCGAGATCTGCGCCGGTCTCGAGGACCTTTTCGCGCATGACTTCAGGGTGTGTGGAACCTACCTGCTGGTTGATGTTGAGACCATCAGGGGTCACACCCAGCGTAATGACTTCGGCACCCAGTTCACGAAAGACATTGGGCGCGATGTGATAAGTGGCACCGTTGGCGCAGTCGATGACGATTTTCAGACCATGCAGGCCAAAGCGATTGGGCACTGTCGACTTGCAGAATTCGATATAGCGCCCGGCAGCATCCTCGATACGTACCGCCTTGCCCAGCCTGTCCGGGCCGACCGTCTCCTGAAGACCTTCAAGCTCACGCTCGATTTCATCTTCCAGGGCATCGGGCAGCTTGGTGCCATGCTGCGAGAAAAACTTGATGCCGTTATCCTGATACGGATTGTGCGAAGCACTGATGACCACACCAGCACTGGCCCGCAGAGTACTGGTCAAATAGGCAATACCGGGCGTGGGCATCGGCCCCAGCAGGGCCACATCCACTCCTGCTGCCGAAAAACCGGCCTCCAGTGCAGACTCGAACATATAACCGGAGATACGGGTATCCTTGCCAATCAGCACGCGCGCGCGACGATTCTGGCGTGCAAAGACACGGCCGGCAGCCCAGCCCAGACGCAGCATGAAATCTGCCGTAATGGGCGCCTGACCCACCGTGCCACGAATACCATCCGTACCGAAATATTGTCTTGCCATTGCTATTTGCCTTCCTTGAGTACTGCACTGGTCATGCCAACGGCGTCAGCGCTGGCAGCGACATCATGTGTTCTGATAATCCAGGCGCCCTTGCTGACGGCAAGAGTTGTCAACGCCAACCCACCATAGAGACGTTCATCAACCTCGCGAGACAGCGTACGACCGATCATGCCCTTGCGAGAGGTACCGACCAGCAGGGGATAGCCCAGATGCTGGAGATACTCTAGGCGATTCATCAGACGCAGATTGTGCGCAAGCGTCTTTGCAAAGCCAAACCCCGGATCGACCAGCAATCGATCGCCATCCATACCGGCACCGCGACAGCGAGCGATCTTCTGCTCGAGAAATACAGCCACCTCTTCTTCAATAGGGCGTTCATATCGCGGGTCATTTTGCATGTTATCGGGCTCGCCCACCATATGCATGAGACATACGGGCAACCCCGAGGCTGCCGCTGCCTCAAGCGCCCCCGGACGCCTTAATGAGCGGACATCATTGATCATGCCAGCCCCTGCCTTCGTGATGGCGGTCATCACTTCCGGCGAACTGGTATCCACCGAAACCAGCGCCCCCAGCTCATGGGTCAGGCGTTCCACGATCGGCACTACCCGATCCAGCTCCTGCTGTACGCCAACAGGCGTGGCACCGGGCCGGGTGGATTCTCCCCCCACATCGATGATATCGGCACCCTCACGAAGCATCTCTGCGGCACGACGCAGAGCCGCATCGCCCAGAGCATGCTTTCCACCATCGGAAAAGGAGTCCGGCGTGACATTGAGAATGCCCATGACATGGGGCCTGTCACGGGACAGCCGGTGGCGCTCGCCGCACGACATGAAAGTAGCTTCTTTCGACATGATGATTCCTGAAACCCGAACTGACGACCTGTCATTGTAAGCAGTGGACATAAAAAAACCGCCCCGGAGGGCGGTCATGATACGTAAAACGCAGGTCAATGTCCGGAGGAACCACCCAGCGGATCAGAGGGACGACGCCGTGTGTCATCAGCACTGTCGCCATCATCCGGGTCTTCTACCGGACGTACATCCGCGGGACTGGTGTCGGGCACGCCCAGGCCACCGCTCGGACCGCTGCTGCCGGGCTCCTTCGGCGGACGCGGATCACGCCCTTCCATGATGTCGTTGATCTGATCGGCATCGATGGTTTCAAACTTGATCAGCGCATCGGTCATCGCATCGAGCTTGTCGCGATTATCATGCAGAATCTGCTCGGCCTGCTGATAGCACTCATCAATGATGCGGCGAATTTCGCGATCAAGCCTTGATGAAGTCTCTGCAGACGTGAACTTGCCACCGCCGTTACCCGGGCCACCGAGGAACTGATGTGACTCGTCCTCGTCATACATCAGCGGACCCATTTCCTGTGACAGGCCCCACTTGGCGACCATGTTGTGGGCAAGTTCGGTGGCACGCTTGATGTCGTTGGAGGCCCCCGTCGTGACGCCATTGGGCCCCAGCGTCATCTCTTCAGCAATACGTCCACCGAACAGGGAGCAGATCTGACTGATGATCTGCTGACGCGTATAGCTGTAGCGGTCCTCGCTGGGGAGGAACATGGTGACACCGAGCGCACGACCACGCGGAATGATCGTGACCTTGTAAACCGAATCATGCTCCGGCATCAAAAGACCGATGATAGCGTGACCGGCTTCATGATAAGCCGTGTTGCGCTTTTCCTTCTCGGACATGACCATCGAGCGCTTCTCGGCACCCATCATGATCTTGTCCTTGGCCATTTCAAGCTCGGCCATTCCAATCAGGCGACGATTCTTGCGGGCCGCAAAAAGGGCAGCTTCATTGACCACATTGGCCAGTTCCGCGCCGGAAAATCCCGGCGTTCCGCGTGCAATCATCTCTGGCTTTACATCATCAGCCAGCGGCACCTTGCGAAGATGCACGTTCAGAATGTGCTCACGCCCACGAATGTCGGGAAGACCTACAGTCACCTGGCGATCGAAGCGCCCGGGACGCAGCAGCGCAGGATCAAGCACGTCGGGACGGTTGGTGGCGGCAACGATGATGATACCTTCATTGGCTTCAAAACCATCCATCTCGACCAGCAGCTGATTCAGGGTCTGCTCACGTTCGTCATGACCGCCGCCCATACCGGAACCACGCGAACGGCCCACGGCATCAATTTCATCAATGAAGATGATGCAGGGCGCCTGCTTTTTGGCCTGCTCGAACATGTCACGCACTCGAGAGGCGCCGACACCCACAAACATCTCGACAAAGTCCGAACCCGAAATGGTAAAAAACGGTACTTGAGCCTCGCCGGCGATGGCCTTGGCAAGCAGGGTCTTGCCCGTTCCGGGCGGCCCCACCAGCAAAACGCCTCTTGGAATCTGTCCGCCAAGGCGCTGAAACTTGGAAGGATCCTTCAGGAAGTCGACCAGCTCTTCGACTTCTTCCTTGGCTTCATCACAGCCGGCCACGTCCTTGAAGGTTGTCTTGACCTGCTCATGAGACAGCAGCTTGGCCTTGGACTTGCCAAAGCTCATGGGGCCACCCTTGCCGGCGCCACCACCCTGCATCTGGCGCATAAAGAACAGGAAAATACCCAGAATCAACAGTATGGGGAAACTGGCAATCAGCAAACGAGACCAGATGCTCTGCTGATCGGGCTTCTTGCCCACCACGGTCACATTGTTGCTGAGCAGATCGTCCATCAGGCGCGGATCTTCTGCAGACGGCCTGATAGTCTGAAAACTGGAGCCATCATCGCGCTCGCCACGAATATCGTAGCCATCAATGGTGACCTGACGGATCTGTTTGTTTTGCACCTGCTCGACGAACTGGGAATAGTTCATCGCCTGCGGCGAATTATCGACGCTGAAGTTATTGAATACCGTCAGCAGTACCGCTGCGATAATCAACCATAGGATCAGATTCTTGGCCATGTCGTTCAAGGGGACACCCTCACTACGTGATTCTGCCTGCCAGGCGTGGCCCGGTATGTGTCGGATAGCTTGGGGCGCAGCCTGTCGATTACAAGCTCATGCGCGAAAACCGCGACCCAGCAGATATACTTCCCGCGATCCAGGATCGCGAGGCATCTGGCTTGCGAATAACTACTTTATCGAACCGGAGGCACATTTCCTTTAGATACTGATCAAAACCCTCACCCTGGAAGATCCTGGTCAGGAAATCGCCACCCGGCATCAGTACCTGCCGGGCCATATCAAGTGCCAGCTCTACAGGATACATGGCCCGGGCTGATCAATGCCCATCTTCCCGCTCGGATTGGGCGCCATGTCTAATAGCACAACGTTAACCTGTCGATTGCCCAGCGCCTCGAGCATAGCATGCAGCGTGGCCTCTTCCGTAAAGTCACCCTGAATGAAATCCACGCCCGCAATGGCATCCATCTCGAGAATATCAGTGGCAATAACCTGACCCTGATCTCCCACGCGCGTCGTGGCGACCTGACGCCATTCGCCCGGGGCAGCGCCCAGATCGATCACACTCATGCCCGGCGCAAACAGACGATCGCGATCATCGATTTCAAGCAGCTTGCAACTGGCACGGGAGCGATAGCCATCCGCCCAACTACGCTTTACCCGGATATCATCAAAGTGCTCCTTCACCCAGCCGTTGTCGGCTGAAGCCTTCTTGCCGGCAAGCGGCTTTTTGGCGCGTGTCACGTTAACTTCCGAAAAAAGGGATTGCCGTGCTATAGCGATCAAACACCAGCACGATTAAAGGAAAGAACACCGAACGTGATACAACCGTTGGCGCCATTGCCGTCGTGTGGAGTAAGATGATTGCACATGAAAAGGGATCGAGAGTTTTCAACATATCATGAGCCTTACAGCGGCACAAAAGAAAACCCTGCGTAGTGTTGGCCATATCCTCAATCCGGTTGTCCGGATCGGTGACAAGGGCCTGACCGAGGGTGTTACGGGTGAGCTTGAACGAGCACTCACCGACCATGAACTGATCAAGATCAGTATCGCCGGCGCAGAGCGCGATGAGCGTGCCGAGATCATTCAACACTTACTGGCGCAATCAGGCGCCGAACTGGTACAAAGCATTGGCAAGACTGCTCTGCTTTATCGCCACAACCCCAAGGCAGACCCGAGGCTTTCCAACGTGGCGCGTTATACGCAGTAATCGCCATAAAGCGTTGACGGCCCACGCCGGTGACCTGAATGCAAAAAGCCCCCCGACAGTGTCAGGGGGCTTTTTTTATAACGGGCAATGTGGCGCTGATCAGCCAACGTGCTCGACGCTGTCAATTTCATATTCGACATCGCCGCCGGGCGTTCGCACATTGACGACATCCCCTTCGGATTTGCCGACCAATGCACGAGCGATGGGCGAGTTGACCGAAATCTTGCCGTCCTTGATGCTGGCCTCGTCTTCACCAACGATGCGATAGGCCACTTCCTCATCGGTATCGAGGTTTAAAAGTTTGACCGTGGTGCCAAAGATGACCTTGCCGGTATGCGCTACCTTCGTGACATCAATGACCTGGGCATTGGACAGGCGCGACTCGATCTCCTGAATACGCCCTTCAATGAATCCTTGTTGTTCACGCGCCGCATGATACTCCGCATTTTCCTTGAGATCGCCGTGCTCGCGCGCCTCGGCAATGTCTGCAATCACGCGCGGACGATCAACACCCTTGAGCTGGTTAAGCTCTTCACGCAGGGCCTTTTCGCCCTGCACAGTCATCGGAACCCTGGTCATGCCGTTACACTCGTATGGAGTTCCTGAAGTCGCCGCACGGTAATCTCGTTACCATACTCAAGCGCCATACACACGGCACGCGCCCCGGCCAGGGTCGTGGCATAGGGCACCTTGTGTGACAGCGCCGAGCGGCGAATCATGGAAGAATCGTTAATGGCCTGCCGCCCCTCGGTCGTGTTCACGATGTAGGCAACCTCATCGTTTTTGATCATGTCGACAATATGGGGACGGCCTTCAAACACCTTGTTGACCGCCGTGACCGGCAGACCCGCAGCCTCAATGGCCTGCGCCGTGCCCTGTGTCGCGATCAACGTAAACCCTAATGTTAACAGAGAACGGGCCACGTCAATAACGCCCTCCTTGTCCGGATCACGAACAGAGAGGAACGCCTGGCGGTCACCGCTGAGGGCCGGAATGGCCTCTCCCGCGCCCAGCTGCGCCTTATAGAACGCCTCGGCGAAGGTCGTGCCGGTTCCCATGACCTCACCGGTCGACTTCATTTCCGGCGTCAGGATCGGATCCACGCCCGGAAACTTGTTGAAGGGGAAAACCGCTTCCTTGACGCTATAGAAGTTCGGAATGTGCTCACGGGTAAACTCAAGCTCTGCCAGCGTCTTGCCGGCCATAACGCGCGCCGCCAGCTGGGCCAGCGAGCGGCCTATGCACTTCGAGACAAACGGCACGGTACGCGAGGCGCGCGGATTGACCTCGATGACATAGATCTCGCCATCCTGCCAGGCCAGCTGCACGTTCATCAGGCCCACCACGTTGAGCTCCAGCGCCATGCGCTGCACCTGATCACGCATGCGATCCTGCACTTCACCCGGCAGCGAATAGGGCGGCAGTGAGCATGCCGAGTCCCCGGAGTGAACTCCGGCCTGCTCGATATGCTGCATGATGCCGCCAATCACGACCTCCTTGCCGTCACTGATGGCGTCAATGTCCACCTCAATGGCGGCATTGAGGAAGTGATCCAGCAGTACCGGCGAATCGTTGGAGACCTTGACCGCATGGGTCATGTAGTTCTCGAGCTCGTCAGCGGAATAAACGATCTCCATGGCGCGCCCACCCAGCACGTAGGACGGGCGTACCACCAGCGGATAACCGATTTTGGCGGCCTTGACGAAGGCATCTTCAAAACTGCGCGCCGTCGCGTTGTGAGGCTGCTTGAGACCGAGCTTTTCGATCATCTGCTGAAAGCGCTCACGATCCTCGGCACGGTCGATCGCATCCGGTGAAGTACCGATAATGGGTACCCCGGCCGCCTCCAGATCACGCGCCAGCTTCAGCGGCGTCTGGCCACCGAACTGCACGATGACCCCAACCGGCTTTTCCTTTTCGACAATCGCCAGCACGTCCTCAAGCGTTACCGGCTCGAAGTAGAGACGATCGGACGTGTCATAGTCGGTCGAGACGGTTTCAGGGTTACAGTTGACCATGATGGTCTCATAACCGTCTTCGCGCATGGCGAGTGCGGCATGGACGCAGCAGTAGTCAAACTCGATACCCTGACCGATCCGGTTGGGGCCACCGCCCAGCACCATGATCTTCTGACGATCGCTGGGATTGGCCTCGCACTCCTCTTCATAGGTGGAGTACATGTAGGCTGTTGATGTCGCGAATTCGGCCGCGCAGGTATCGACCCGCTTGAAGACCGGACGCACATCCAGCGCATGACGACGCTCTCTGAAGGCCTTTTCACTGACACCGATCAGCCGTGCGAGGCGCGCATCGCCAAAGCCGCGACGCTTGTAGAAATAGACCTGCTTGCGGCTGAGATCGTTCAGGGAAGCCTTGGCAATCTGGCCTTCCAGAACCATCAGTTCCTGAATCTGAATCAAGAACCAGCGGTCGATTTTGGTGAAGTTGAAGACCTCATCCAGCGACAGACCGGCTCGGAAGGCATCGGCCACAAAAAATATCCGGTCAGCGCCCGGACGCTGCAGCTCACCCTGCATCAGCTGACGCGACGCCTCATCGAAATCGGTAAGCTTCGGATCCAGCCCGTCGACACCGATCTCCAGACCGCGCAGCGCCTTTTGCAGCGACTCCTGGAAGGTGCGCCCGATGGCCATGACCTCGCCCACCGACTTCATCTGGGTGGTCAGCCGATCGTTCGCCTGCGGGAACTTTTCGAAGGTAAAGCGCGGAATCTTGGTCACGACATAGTCAATGGCCGGCTCAAACGAGGCAGGTGTGGCACCGCCGGTAATGTCGTTTTGCAGCTCATCAAGCGTATAGCCCACGGCCAGCTTGGCCGCGACCTTGGCGATCGGGAAGCCGGTAGCCTTGGACGCCAGTGCCGAAGAGCGGGAGACGCGCGGATTCATCTCGATAACCACCATGCGCCCGGTGTCCGGGTCCACGCCAAACTGCACGTTGGAGCCGCCGGTCTCGACGCCGATTTCCCGCAGTACCGCCAGCGATGCATTACGCATGATCTGGTACTCTTTATCGGTCAGCGTCTGCGCCGGTGCCACGGTAATGGAGTCACCGGTGTGCACGCCCATCGGATCGAAGTTTTCGATCGCGCACACAATGATGCAGTTGTCGTTTTTATCCCGCACGACCTCCATCTCGTACTCTTTCCAGCCCAGCAGCGACTCATCAATCAGCAGCTCATGGTTGGAAGAAAGCTCAAAACCGCGATGGCAGATCTCTTCAAACTCTTCCCGGTTGTAGGCCACGCCACCACCGGAGCCGCCCATGGTATAGGACGGACGAATAATGCAGGGAAAGCCCAGCTCGGACTGGATTTCCCAGGCTTCCGGCATCGAGTGTGCCACCTTGGCCTTCGGGCACTCAAGACCGATGTTTTTCATCGCCTTGTCAAAAAGGTCCCGGTCTTCGGCCTTTTCAATGGTCTTGGCATCGGCACCGATCAGCTCGACGCCGAACTCATCAAGAATGCCGCGGCGGTCGAGTTCAAGCGCACAGTTGAGCGCGGTCTGTCCGCCCATGGTCGGAAGCACCGCATCAGGGCGCTCACGCTCGATAATGCGCGCGACGGTCTCCCAGGTGACCGGCTCGATATAGGTCGCATCCGCCATGACCGGGTCGGTCATGATGGTGGCCGGGTTGGAGTTGACCAGAATGACCCGGTATCCCTCCTCACGCAGCGCCTTGCAGGCCTGGGCGCCGGAATAGTCGAATTCACAGGCCTGGCCGATAACGATGGGGCCAGCGCCAATGATCAGAATGCTTTTCAGGTCGGTACGTTTTGGCATGACGATTTCACTGCGTCGAAAAATGGGATGCGAACAAGTCGGATGCGATGGCGGCCCGACGGCGGCAAACGCCGCCGCCGGGACCGGGTCAGGCTGCCTGACGGCGACCCTCCATCATGGCCACAAAGCGATCAAACAACGGTGAAACATCATGTGGCCCGGGACTGGCTTCCGGATGCCCCTGAAAGCTGAAGGCCGGTGTATCGGTCAGCTCGATGCCCTGCAGGGTGTGGTCAAACAGCGATCGATGCGTGGCCCGCACGTTGGCCGGCAGGGATGCCTCGTCAACGGCAAAACCATGGTTCTGACTGGTGATCATGACACGGCCGCGATCAATATCCAGTACCGGATGATTGGCGCCGTGATGGCCCTGTTTCATCTTGATGGTTTTTGCCCCGCTGGCGAGCGCCAGCAGCTGATGCCCCAGACAGATGCCAAAAACCGGCGTGCCGGTGGCCAGAATTTCCTGAATGGCCCGGATGGCATAGTCACACGGTTCCGGGTCGCCCGGACCGTTGGCCAGAAAAACACCGTCCGGATTCATCGCCATCACCTCACTGGCGGGCGTCTGCGGCGGCACCACGGTCAGGCGGCAGCCCCGGCTGGTCAGCATGCGAAAGATGTTGTGCTTGGTGCCAAAATCATAGGCCACCACGTGCCAGGGGCGTTCACGCTGGCGAAAATCGGCGTACCCCTTGCTCAGCTGCCACTCACCGTCATGCCACTCATGAATCTCGCGGGTACCGGCCTCGCGAGCCAGATCCATGCCCTTGAGCCCCGGAAAGGCTTTCGCGGCCGCCTGGGCACGCGCCACGGCGTCATCGCCCTGGGCATCCGCCCCGGCCACAATGGCCCCGTTCTGGGCACCCTTGTCACGCAGAAGTCGGGTCAGACGGCGCGTGTCGATATCGGCAATGCCCAGAATGCCGTGGGCAGCCAGATAGTCATCAAGGGCGCGGACGCTGCGAAAATTGCTGACCAGACGGGGCAGATCACGAATGACCAGGCCGGCGGCATGAATGCGGTGGGATTCGACATCCTCTTCATTGATGCCGGTGTTGCCGATATGGGGATAGGTAAGGGTCACAATCTGGCGAGAATAGGAAGGGTCGGTCAGGATCTCCTGATAACCCGTCATGGCCGTATTGAAGACCACCTCGCCACTGGTTTCTCCGTCGGCGCCAATGGAGACGCCGTGAAATACGCTGCCATCCTCGAGCGCCAGAATCGCGGGTTTGATCAATGCAACGTCCTCCACAGGGCAAAAGAAACTGTCAGCGAAAGCAACATGCCACAACGCTGACCGCAAAACCGGCCGTCTGGCGACCCCGTCGACCATGCCCTCCCGGCACGTTCTGGTAACAGACATGCCCCCGGGCTGCAAAAAAGCGGGACGAAACCCTGAAGGGCTTCATCCCGCTTTGTTTTATCGCCATGGTCTGCGGGTTCGACCCGGCCAAATTGTGCCGATAATATCGGATTTCACCCCCGCATGCCATCACACAATGATCAGGCCTGTGGGTCGGCGGGCAGGGCCTGCTTGAGTCCCAGCACATCCTGCATGTCGTAATGACCGGCCCTTTGATCCATCAGCCAGTGCGCAGCCCGTACGGCACCCCGCCCAAAGGTCAACCGACTCGACGCCTTGTGAGTGATCTCGATGCGCTCGCCCTCGGCGGCAAAAAGCACGGTATGCTCGCCCACGATGTCGCCACCGCGGATGGTGGAAAAGCCGATTTCCCGCGCACTTCGAGGGCCGATCTGACCCACGCGCTGATAGACGCCATCGGCTTTCAGATCACGGCCCAGCGGCTCGGCCACGGCCCGGCCCATCATCAGGGCCGTGCCCGAAGGTGCATCCACCTTGTGACGGTGATGCGCCTCGATGATTTCGATATCAAAGCCGGCATCGCCCAGCGCCCGAGCCGCCGTAGCGAGCAGGTTGAGTGACAGGTTGACGCCGGTACTCATGTTGGCGGCAAACACGAAAGGTACCGTTGATGCGTAACCTTCCAGCGTTTTCAGCTGCTCATCGTTGAATCCGGTGGTCCCGATCACGAGACGCTTGCCGTGCTCGGCGCAAACCGCCAGATTATCCAGCGTCAGGGCCGGCGTGGTGAAGTCGATCAGAACATCGAAGTCATCAATGATGGCCTCGAGACTGCCCGCCAGCATCACGCCCAGACGCCCCTGACCGGCCAGCTCACCGGCATCGGCCCCTTTCAGCGAGCTGTCCGGACGAACGACGGCGCCTGTCAACCGAGCGCTGTCGTCACTGCTGACCGCCTCGATCAGCATTTTGCCCATGCGTCCTGCCGCGCCCATGATGGCAATTCGTGTCACATATCCCCCTGCTCATTGCTCATATTCATCATTTGCCCGTGCTCATCTCTGCCACTATAACCCATCAGACCTCGCAACCGGACGGCCCCATGGCGGACAGACGTACCCAACACCTTTTTGCTGCCACTGTGCTTGCCCTGTGGCTGACTCTGCTGTCCGGCTGCACCCGGGCAGGCGTTGTCGATCCGGGCGGGCCGCCCGGCGGCTCACGCCCCGAGCACCTTGAGTGGTGCGGCATGCTGGAACTGCCGGATCACATGCCCGATGGCCAACCTCTCGGGGGACTGTCGGAACTGGCGTTTGACCCCGACAGTCATCTGTTATACCTGCTGTCCGACCGCGCCCGGCTCTACCGCGCTCGTCCCCATTTTGATGACCGCCAGCAACTGACGCGCCTTGAACTGCTGGACTCGATACCGCTTCGTGATCAAAAGGGCCAACCGCTCAAAATGCCCTGGGCCGACAGCGAATCGATGGTGCTGACCAAAGGAGAAAACGGCGCGACGCAGCTTTTGATCGGGTTTGAGCGCCACCATCGACTACAGCGTTTTACGCTTGACGGGCGACCACTGGGAGACGCCATTCGACCGCCGGCACTGGAAGGCGCGCGTGACAACGGCAGTCTGGAAGCGCTGGTCAACCACCCTCGGTACGGCATCATTGCCGGGCTTGAATTTGCCTCACGCGGTATGGCCGCCAACGAAAGCCGGTTATTTGATCTCAAGGGACATCAGTGGCGCTGGCAGCGCAGCAGTGCCAACAGCGGTCTGACGGCGATGGCACCACTGGGCGATGACCTCCTGCTGCTGGAGCGCGACTTCAAGGTCGGCAGGCCCCTGACCATCTCATTGCGGCGCGCTCGAATTTCAGATGCCACACCGGGCAGCGTCGTGCCCGGCAGCACCATTGCCCGTCTGGCCAGCGACGAAGGCTGGCGGCTGGACAACTTTGAGGGATTGGCACACATCGCGCCACATCGCTATCTGATGATCAGCGACGATAACCTGAACTGGTTACAGCGCTCGCTTCTAGGATGTTTTGACGTCCCGCCACCTGCAAAGTGACCACCCAGCCGGCGGTCATCAGCACGCTGCTCCGGGGCCTGCCGCGTTTTCTGCCAGCAGCGTCTCAAGGGTCATCACTTCCCCGCAGCGGTCCGGCGCGTAACCATTCAGGCCCGCCAGCTCGGCCAGAAAGCCGCGCGAGGCCATATAGCCCAGCAGCGCCTGCATGTTGTCCTGAGCCAGCCGTTCGGTGTGACAGACCAGTAAATAGTGCTCGGTGGCCAGAGAAACGAAATCAAGCCCGAACTGCGTAGCGGCCGCCTCTACCCCAAAGCCTGCATCCGCCATGCCCGCCGCCACGTAGGCGGCCACGGCGGTATGTGTGAACTCCTCGTGCCTCGCATCGGGCAGGTCGGTCTCATCGACACCCTGCTCTGCCAGCAGCAGATCAAACAGCATGCGGGTCCCGGAGCGTTCGTTACGATGAATAAATCGAATATCGCCGCGCGCCAGATCTTTCATGGTACGAATTCGATGATGATCCTCATGACGCAGCATCAGCCCCTGTCGCCGGGTCACAAAGCGGATAACGCTTAAATTCTGACCGGAGAGCCAGGGGTGATAGACCGCCATGACCTGCTCGGCCAGCTGCGGGTCCACCGGCAGATGAAGACTGGCCAGATCACACTCATCGCGACGCAGCGCTTCGAGCGCTTCCATCGAGGTGCAATAGCGTAAATCCAGCTCCCCGGGGAAATCCGGCAATAGAGCGACGGCGTAACCGTGACTGGCATGCAGACGCAGCACGGGATGGGCACCGTCCAGCAGCTGCTGCAGCTGGTGGTTGAGCTCGGAAGCCATGCTGTCGATCTGCGGCCCCAGCCGCGCACGTACCCGCTGCTCCGCCCATAGAAGCTTTTCTCCCAGCGGGGACAGCTTCGTGCCATGGCCACGGCGCATCTCCACCAGCGCCATGCCAAAGAAGGTCTCGGCCCGATTGAGCAGATTCCAGGCATGCCGATAGGAGACATTGGCCCGGCTGGCGGCATGCGTCAGCTTGCCGGTCTCGAGCAGCCCGGCCAGCAGCACGAACAGCACCGGGTCGAGCAGCTCGCCATCCTCGCGATAAAAGCGCCATGCCGGAACGATATTCAACTTTTTGCTAAGCATTTTCGTTCATATTTTGCCGCCGTATAGAGAGTGCTAATTTGATCGCGAACGTGACCCTGACTTAAAGCAGTTATGAATAACGATTCCTATAAGACGATCGGATGAGCGATGTCGCTTGAATCCTCCGACCTGATGAGATCCGGCCATGTCACAGATCCCTTCCCCCGTCGCCGACGCCTGGACGCCGGCGCAAATTCAGGCAGTGATTGACGCCCATCGCGAGAGACCGGGCGCCATGCTGCCGACCCTGCACGCCATTCAGGACCGCTTCGGCTTCATTCCTGACGAGGCGGTGCCCATGATTGCCGAGACACTGCGCCATACCCGCGCCGAAGTTCACGGCATCATCAGCTTTTATCACCACTTTCGCACCCATCCGGCAGGACGCAGCGTCATTCAGATCTGTCGCGCCGAAGCCTGTCAGTCGGTCGGCAGCCGCCAGCTCGAAGCGCACGCCAAGGCGTCGCTGGGTGTGGATTATCACCAGACCACGCCGGATCACGAGTTCACCCTCGAGCCGGTCTACTGTCTGGGCAACTGCGCCTGCGGTCCTTCCATCCGCGTCAATGACGACGTTTACGGGCGCATGACGCCTGAACAGTTTGATGAATTGACCGATGAGCTGTCGGCAACCGTCGTGGAGGTGAAGTGATGGCCATTACCGTTTATGTCCCTCGGGATACCACGGCCCTGGCGCTGGGTGCCGATCGGGTCGCCACCCGGCTTCAGCGCGGCGCAAAGGCCCGCGATGTCGAGATCAACATCGTGCGCAATGGCTCCCGTGGCCTGTTTTATCTGGAACCGCTGCTTGAAGTCGATACGCCTGACGGCCGCATGGCGTTTGGTCCGGTCACGCCCGGTGACGTCGAATCCCTGCTGGATGCCGGGTTGCTTGAGGGCCGACAGGATCATCCCCTGGCACTCGGGCTGACCGAAGAGATCGCCTATCTCAAACGCCAGCAGCGTCTGACCTTTTCACGCATCGGTATTACCGACCCCGTGTCGATCGAGGACTACACGGCCCTGCGCGGCTTTGAAGGTCTGAAAAAGACGCTGGCGCTGGACAGCCAGGCCGTGGTGGATGAGGTCAAGACCTCCGGCCTGCGCGGTCGTGGCGGCGCGGCCTTCCCCACCGGCATCAAGTGGCAGACCGTCCACGACCAGGCCCCGGGCCAGAAGTATGTGGTCTGCAATGCCGATGAAGGCGACTCCGGCACCTTCGCTGACCGTCTGGTGATGGAGTGTGATCCCTACATGCTGATCGAGGGCATGGCCATTGCCGGCCTCGCCGTAGGCGCCGATCAGGGCTACATCTACCTGCGCTCCGAATATCCGCTGGCGCATGCCATTCTGGATGAAGCAATCGAGCGCGCCGTCAACGCCGGCTATCTCGGCGATAACATTCAGGGCAGCGGTCGCGCCTTTCATCTGGAAGTGCGCCTGGGGGCCGGTGCCTATATCTGCGGCGAAGAAACGTCCCTGCTGGAAAGCCTTGAAGGCAAGCGTGGGCTGGTGCGCGCCAAACCACCGCTGCCCGCCATCGAGGGGCTGTTTGGCCGGCCCACCGTGGTCAACAACGTACTGTCGCTGGCGGCAGTTCCTTTCATCATGGATCAGGGCGGTCAGACCTATGCCGACTATGGCCTGGGTCGCTCGCGCGGGACGCTGGCCATTCAGCTGGCCGGCAACGTCAAGCGCGGCGGACTGGTAGAGCTGGCCTTCGGCACCAGCCTGATTGAGCTGATGGAAGGGTTTGGCGGTGGCACCCTGAGCGGTCGCCCGCTCAAGGCCGTTCAGGTCGGTGGCCCACTGGGTGCCTATCTGCCAGAAAGCCAGTGGGACAACCCGGTCGACTATGAAGGCTTCGCCGCGTTTGGGGGCGTGGTCGGCCATGGCGGCGTGGTGATGTTCGATGACACCGTCGACATGGGCGACCAGGCCCGATTTGCCATGGAATTTTGCAGCGTGGAGTCCTGCGGCAAGTGCACGCCGTGCCGAATCGGTGCCGTGCGTGGCGTGGAGGTCATTGATCGCATCCGCGCCGGCGAGTCGTTTGATAAAAACCTCGCTCTGCTCACCGATCTCTGCGACACCATGGTCGATGGCTCTCTGTGCGCCATGGGCGGCATGACGCCGTTCCCGGTCCAGAGCGTCATGCAGCACTTTCCCGATGATCTGACACCTCGACAAGCCGTCACGGCGGGTGGTACGACATGCTGAATTATTTCGATCCCAAGACAGTCGATCCCAAACAATCCGGTGCCCACCAGTTCAACGCAGGGCTGGGCGGTGTCGGTGAGTACCAGAACACCTTCAATCCGGCGTTTTTCGACCGCGATCTGGGCACCCCGGCACGCGTCTCCGAAACGCCGGTCGAGCTGACCATCGACGGCACGGCCATTCGCGTGCCCGAAGGCACCTCCGTCATGCGCGCCGCCGCGCTGGCCGGCATTACCATTCCCCGCCTGTGCGCCTCGGACAATCTCGAAGCGTTCGGCTCGTGCCGACTCTGTGCCGTGGAGATCGAAGGCCGGCGCGGCATGCCGGCCTCGTGTACCACGCCGGTGGTTGAGGGCATGTCTGTCACGACGCAAAACGCTAAAATCGCGAAGCTGCGCCGCAACATCATGGAGCTCTACATCTCCGACCACCCGCTGGACTGTCTGACCTGTCCGGCCAATGGCGACTGTGAGCTGCAGGACATGGCCGGTGTCGTGGGACTTCGCGAGGTGCGCTACGGCTTTGATGGTGCCAACCATCTCGATGCCGAGATCGATGACTCCAATCCCTATTTCAGCTTCGACCCGAGCAAGTGCATCGTCTGCTCGCGCTGCGTGCGTGCCTGCGGTGAGGTTCAGGGCACCTTTGCGCTGACCATCGAAGGTCGCGGTTTCGACTCCAAGGTGGCCGCCAGCCAGAACGAACCGTTCATGGACTCCGAGTGCGTTTCCTGCGGCGCCTGTGTTCAGGCCTGCCCCACCTCGACACTGATGGAGAAAAGCGTCATCGAGGAAGGCGTGCCGGAACACAGCGTCGTGACCACCTGCGCCTACTGCGGCGTGGGCTGCTCGTTTGAAGCACAGATGAAGGGCGACAAGCTGGTACGCATGGTCCCCTACAAGGGTGGCGATGCGAACCACGGTCACTCCTGCGTCAAGGGTCGCTTTGCCTTTGGCTACGCCACCCACAAGGACCGTATTCGCGAGCCGATGATTCGCGATTCGATCGACCAGCCCTGGCGTGCCGTCTCCTGGGAGGAGGCCATCGGCTTCGCTGCCCGCCGTCTCAGAGAGATTCAGGCACAGTACGGCCGCGACAGCGTTGGCGGCATCACGTCATCACGCTGCACCAATGAAGAAACCTATCTGGTCCAGAAGCTGATCCGTGCCGCGCTGGGCAACAACAACACCGACACCTGCGCCCGCGTCTGCCATTCGCCGACCGGTTATGGCCTCAAGGCCACGCTGGGTGAATCCGCGGGGACCCAGACGTTCGACTCGGTCATGAAGGCCGACACCATCCTGGTCATTGGCGCCAACCCCACCGATGCGCATCCGGTGTTTGCTTCACAGATGAAGCGCCGGCTGCGTCAGGGTGCCACGCTGATTGTGGCCGACCCGCGCCGAATCGACCTGCTGAGAACGCCTCACGGCGGTCGGAGCCAGCATCTGGCGCTCAAGCCGGGGACCAACGTGGCGCTGGTCAATGCGCTGGGCCATGTGGTGGTGACCGAAGGCCTGGAGGATACCGACTTCATCGCCAGGCGCTGTGACACCGAGGGCTATCAGCGCTGGCGCACGTTCATTTCTGATCCGCGTCATGCCCCGGAAGCCGTGGAAAGCGAAACCGGCGTTCCTGCCGAGGCCGTTCGCGAAGCCGCGCGCACCTACGCCAGTGCCGGCAACGGTGCGATCTACTACGGACTGGGCGTGACCGAACACAGCCAGGGCTCGACCACGGTCATGGCGATCGCCAACCTGGCGATGGCGACCGGCAACATCGGTCGTGAAGGGGTTGGGGTCAACCCGCTGCGCGGACAGAACAACGTTCAGGGCTCCTGCGACATGGGCTCGTTCCCGCATGAACTGCCGGGCTATCAGCACGTGGCAGACCCGGAGATCCGCCAGCGCTTTGAAACCATCTGGAACGCCACACTCGATGACGAGCCGGGGCTTCGCATTCCCAACATGTTTGACGCTGCCATCAATGGCACCTTCAAGGCGCTCTACGTGCAGGGCGAGGACATCGCACAGTCCGATCCCAACACCCAGCACGTCGAATCGGCCCTGTCAGCGCTGGATTGCCTGATCGTGCAGGATATTTTCCTCAACGAGACGGCCAAATACGCCCATGTGCTGCTGCCAGGCGCTACTTTCCTTGAGAAAAACGGCACTTTCACCAACGCCGAGCGTCGCATCAACCGCGTACGCCGGGTCATGCCACCGGTGGCCGGCAAGGAAGACTGGGAAGTCACTCAGGATCTGGCCAACGCGCTGGGCTATCCCATGAACTACAGCCATCCGTCCGAGATCATGGACGAGATCGCAAGCCTTGCACCGACCTTCACCGGGGTGAGCTATAACAAGCTCGAACAGCTCGGCAGCATTCAGTGGCCCTGCAATGACGACTATCCGCTCGGCACGCCCACCATGCACGGCGTGGATTTCCCGATCGGCAAGGGAAGCTTTGCCATCACCGAATACGTGGCAACGGAAGAGCGGGTCAATGCGCGCTATCCGCTGCTGCTGACCACCGGGCGCATCCTTAGCCAGTACAATGTGGGCGCGCAGACACGGCGCACTGCCAACAGCAACTGGCATTCGGAGGACGTGCTGGAGATCCATCCGGCGGATGCCGAGGATCGCGGCCTGCATGATGGTGACTGGCTGGGCATTCGCAGCCGCGTGGGCCACACCGTGCTGCGCTGTCTGGTCAGCGATCGCATGGCGCCGGGCGTGGTCTATACCACCTTCCACCATCCGGGCAGTGGTGCCAACGTGATCACCACCGACAACTCCGACTGGGCCACCAACTGCCCCGAGTACAAGGTGACGGCGGTGCAGGTCGAGAAGGTCTCGCAGCCCTCGTCCTGGCAGCAGCAGTTCCAGCGCTTTGACGAACGCCAGCAGGGCTATCTGGCCAACGCCGAGTCACCGGAACCGGCACTCAAATGAGCGCCGGCGACCATGACCCTATCCGGACTGCGAGGTTGACATGAACGACCCCATTGTACCGCTGATCAAGATGGTCAATCAGATCAGCCTCAACAACCGTCATCATGACAGTGATGAGGCGGCGGCCGAGCAGATTGCCGGTCATCTCAAGAGATTCTGGGCTCGTGACATGAAACGCCAGATCATCGACTACGCCGATCACGACGGCAGCGAGCTTGATCCCGTTTCAAGGCTTGCGGTGGCACGACTGAAGACCATGTCGGATGTGGTGAGAGACTGGGAGGAGACCTCCGACGCCGGCTGAGCCAGCGCGAAGCGCCTTTTGAAGTGACCCATTGATGGCCCCCCTGCAATCTACCTGCAGGCGGGGCCATTTTCCTGTGATGTTGCCCGGATTCTGTCAGGCCCGAGACCCCTCTCAAGACATCGTGTTGCCAATTTGCCTGTTCGCTACCGTCGTCGCCCCATGCTGCTCGACGCCGTGAATGAAACCTCGCATAATGCCGAAAAAATGCGAATGATAAACCTTATCATCACATGACAGGACGCTACCCGGTGTCGCGTTCACAGCGTGTGTCTCCCTCTCTGGCCATTACAATGATCATGAAAAGAAACCTGCTGTTTACCGCTGTTATAACGCTTGCCCTGTTCTCCGGACTCGCTTCGGCAAAGGACGTGGTGGTTACCGATGTGGCAGGCCGTCAGGTCCATGTCGACACGCCGGTCAAACGCATGATTCTTGGCGAAGGCCGCCAGATCTATCTGCTGAGCGTACTGCAGCCGAAAAGCCCCTTTAACGGTGTGGTGGGCTGGCGTGAAGATCTTTCGCAGGCCGACCCGGAAACATACGCCGCCTACGCCGAAAAATTTCCCGAACTGAAAGACATTCCGACCTTTGGCGGTTTCAAGGATGGCACCTTTGACGTGGAGCAGGCCGCGTCTCTCAAACCCGATGTGGTCTTCATGAACATCGAGGCGCAAACGGCCACCGAAGACGCCGGCTACGAAGACAAGCTCGCGGCACTGGGTATCCCCATCGTCTATGTCGATTTTCGCGAGAATCCCATCAAGGATACGCCGGCCTCGATCCGACTCATGGGCAAGCTTCTGGACAAGGATGAGGAAGCAGAGCGCTTTATCGACTTTTCCAACCAGCAGATGGCACGTGTGACCGATGTGATTGGAAAGGTCGACCCGGAGCGCCCGCGTGTGTTTATCGATCGTGCCGGCGGCTACTCTGATGACTGCTGCATGAGCTTTGGTCCGCACAATTTTGGCGACTACGTTCGCATTGCCGGCGGCCAGAACATTGCCAATGACATCATTCCCAACACCTTTGGTACCCTCAACCCCGAACAGATCATCGCCTCCAACCCGCAGCAGGTCGTGGTGACCGGTGGCGACTGGGAAGCCTATGTCCCCGGCGGTGCCTGGGTGGGTGTCGGACCGGGCGCTGACATGCGCGAGGCCCGTCGCAAGCTGGAGGCCCTGACGCACCGTACGGCCATGACCGGCATCGATGCCGTTAAACACGACCGTGTCCATGCCATCTGGCATCAGTTCTACAACAGTCCCTATTACTTTGTGGCGATTCAGCAGCTGGCCAAATGGTTCCATCCGGAACTTTTCAAGGATCTCGATCCGGATGCCACCATGCGCGAGCTTCATGAACGCTTTTTGCCTTTGACATATCAGCCGGGGTACTGGGTGTCGCTCGAGGCGGAAGATGAATAAGTCGACGGCCGCCATGACCTCTCCCCAACAGGGTCGCACCTTCTATCGCACCATGGTCCTGCGCCGTCAGCTGATCCTGCTGGCCCTTCTGGGCGCCCTTTTTTTAAGCTTTTGCGTCGATCTGGCGCTTGGACCTGCCCGATATGAGCTGACAGAGGTGCTGAGCGCACTGCTCGCGCCCGGCTCGGTCAGCGAGCAGATCAGCGTCATTGTCTGGCAGATTCGCATGCCGGTAGCGCTGATGGCGATCGTGGTCGGCGCGAGTCTTTCAATTGCCGGCGCACAGATGCAGACCATCCTCAGCAATCCGCTGGCGAGCCCCTTTACGCTGGGCATCTCGGCCGGGGCTGGATTCGGCGCGGCGCTGGCGCTGGCCTTTGGGGTATCGATCGTGCCGTTCGCGGTGGACTATATCGTGCCGATCAATGCCTTTCTGGTCGCCATGCTCACGGCGCTGATGATTCATCTTTTGAGCATGCGTCGGGGCGTGACGATTGAAACCATCGTGCTGCTGGGCATTGCCATGGTGTTCATCTTCAACGCGCTCATGGCGCTGATCCAGTTTTTTGCCAGCCAGCAGGCCCTGTCAGCCGTGGTGTTCTGGACCATGGGCAGCCTGACCAAGGCGACCTGGCCCAAGGTCTGGGTCTCGCTGACGGTACTGGTGATTGCGATACCGCTGCTTGCCCGCCACGGCTGGGCGCTGACCGCCATGCGCCTGGGCGATGCCAAGGCCGAGAGCATGGGCGTACGACCACGCCGGCTCAGGCTACAGGTGCTGATGCTGGTGTCGCTGCTGGCCTCGGTATCGGTGGCCTTTGTCGGCACGATTGGCTTCATCGGACTGGTGGGACCGCATATTGCGCGGATGCTGGTAGGAGAAGATCAGCGCTTTTTCCTGCCGGCGTCAGCCCTGTGCGGCGCCCTGATCCTGTCGGTAGGCTCGGTGATTTCCAAGATGCTGATTCCGGGGACGGTCATTCCCATTGGCATCATCACCTCGCTGGTCGGTATCCCGTTTTTCCTCTTTCTTGTTCTCAACCAGAAGAAATCAACATGGTAAGCCTGACGCTTGAACAGGTGACGGCCCACTACGGCAAGCGTGAAGTGCTCTCGAGCATTACCACCCCGACGCTGTCGGGTGGCCAGGTGGTGGCGCTGCTGGGTCCCAATGCTGCGGGCAAGTCCACGCTGTTTCGACGCATTCTGGGGCTGCTGGCCGGTGGCGGCCAGGTTCGGATCGCCGGAACAAACGCCGAGCGCCCTGTGGCCTATATGCCACAGGAAACCCGAATCGATGCGGTGTTGAGCGTCTACGAAAGCGTCTTGCTGGCACGCATGCAGGGTCGCCGTCTCAAGGTGCAGCCCGAGGATCTGGCGCAGGTGGATGCAGCCCTTGAAGAGCTCAATATTCAGGCACTGGCCCAGCGTGATATCGGCGACCTCAGCGGCGGCCAGCGCCAGCTGGTCAGCGCTGCCCAGGCGCTGGTGCAGTCGCCGGATATCCTGTTACTGGATGAACCCACCTCAGCGCTTGATCTGCATCGCCAGATCGGCCTTTTAAGCGTGCTTCGCCGGCTGGCCGAACAGCGCCAAATGTTGATCATCGTGGCACTACACGATCTGGGTCATGCCCTGCGCTTTGCCGACCAGGCCATTGTGCTGGCCGGTGGCGCTTTGAAAGCATGTGGGCCCACGCGGGCCGTGGTCACCGCAGAACTTCTGCGCGAGGTCTATCAGGTCGAAGGACGCATCGAAACCTGCTCCAGAGGCAGTCCAATGCTGGTGGTTGAGACAGCACTATAAACGCTGAAAACCGGTGCCATCGCGGTATCAAGCGATCATCCCATCCGGGCACCGGTTTATTTCAGGACTTCGACTTTCACCGGTACCACGCCACTGCGGATCATTCCGATCTGCTCGGCGGCAGCACGGGATAGATCAATTACCCGCCCTCTTGAAAATGGACCGCGGTCATTGATCCGCACCACGGTCTGGCGCTGATTGTTCAGGTTGGTCACTCGTACCCGGGTGCCAAAGGACAGAGATCGATGCGCCGCCGTCAGAGCGCTTTTGTCATAGCGTTCACCGCTGGCGGTGCGTGCGCCCTGATGACGGTCGCTGTAGTAGGAGGCCTTGCCCGAGGCGGTGGCCCCCGGTGCATCAGACAGCTGGCTGCCGGCGCATCCAGCCAGCCCCAATAGACACAGCAGCGCCAGAAGCTGCTGCCCTTTCAGCCAGCACTTTGCCGGCATTGATACGATCGACATGGCCCGTACTCTTCATAAAAAAACGCACCGCAGTCTATCAGAGCTGCGGTGCGCTTTTTTGGCGGGATCACACGATGGTGTCAGTGACCCTTCACTTCGATATCAACCTTGATGTTGCCTCGAGTGGCCTTGGAGTACGGGCACATCTCATGCGCCTGAGCGATCAGCTTTTCCGCTTCGGCCTGGGGCAGAGCCACTTGCGCAGTCAGTTTAACCGCCAGATTGTAGTCATGATTTTCAGCATCCAGTGTGACATGAGCGGCCACCGGGATGTCATCGAGCTTGTGACCCTGCTGGCGTGCCACGCCCATGGCGGCGCTGGAGAAACAGGCGGCATAACCGGCAGCAAAAAGCTGCTCCGGATTAGTGGCATCTGTACCACTGCCCGGCATGGCAAGATCGACATCAAGAATGCCGTCATCACTTCTGGCATGTCCCTTGCGTCCGCCGGAGACATTGACGGTGGTTTCATACATGACTGACATGATGCTCTTCCTGTGTTGAAAACCTGCTGCAAGCGTAGTTGATACCACCTCGGGGCGCCTGGTCATGCGAACAAACATAAAAAAACCCTGCCGGTTGGCAGGGTTTTTGAGATCGATCCAGACGCTTATGGGCGCATGTCATCGAAAAACTTTTTCACGCCGTCAAACCAGCGGCTTTTGCGCGGCGAATGCCGGGTGTCCGTGCCGTCCAGACTTTCTTGGAACTGACGCAGCAGCTGCTTTTGCTCTTCATCGAGATTGACTGGCGTTTCCAGCACCACCTTGCACATCAGATCGCCTGGTGCGCCGCCACGTACCGGCTTGACGCCCTTGCCACGCAACCTGAAAAGCTTGCCGGTCTGGGTCTCGGGCGGAATGCGCAGCTTGACGCGACCTTCAAGTGTTGGCACTTCAAGCTCACCACCGAGGGTGGCGTCCACGAAATTGATGGGCACTTCGCAGTAGAGATCGCGCCCGTCGCGCTCGAAGATGGCATGGGCCTTGATGGCCACCTGCACATAAAGATCGCCCGCCGGGCCACCGTTAACGCCGGCTTCACCTTCACCGTTGAGGCGAATGCGGTCACCGGTATCGACGCCTGGCGGAATCTTGACCGACAGGGTGCGCGTTTCCTGAACACGCCCTTCACCGTGGCACTTGCGGCACGGCGTATCAACGCTCTGCCCCTGACCATGGCAGGTCGGGCAGGGCTGCTGCACGGCAAAAAAGCCCTGCTGCATGCGAACCTGACCCATGCCGTTACAGGTGGAGCAGGTGCGTTTGCTGGTACCGGGTTCGGCGCAATCACCGTGACAGCGATCGCATTCCACCAGACGCGGCACGCGAATATCGACCGTGGTGCCGGCAACGGCTTCTTCCAGATCAATTTCCAGGTTGTAACGCAGATCACTGCCACGCGCGGCACCGCCCGGGCCACGCCGTCCACCGGCACCCCCGAAGATGTCGCCGAACACGTCGCCGAAGATATCGCTGAAACCGCCTGCACCGCCGGCCCCACCAAAGCCACCGCCGCCAAAGCCGCCGCCCTGACCATCAACGCCGGCATGGCCGAACTGGTCATAGGCCGCACGCTTGTCACCGTCGGCTAATACTTCATAAGCGTCAGAGACCTCACGAAACTTCTCGGCCGCCGTCTCATCATCAGGATTACGATCGGGATGATACTTCTGTGCCAGGCGACGATAGGCCTTCTTGATTTCCTTGTCGTCGGCGCCGCGCTCGACGCCGAGGACCTCATAATAGTCACGCTTGGACATGGTCTAACGAATCCTCCGAAGTCTGACACCTGCAAAAACAACGCGGGAGCAAGGCTCCCGCGTTATACAGATCAGGCGTGAAAAACCTTACTGCTTTTTCTGGTCGTCGTTGACTTCTTCGTAGTCCGCATCGACCACATCATCACCGCTCTTCTGAGTGCCTTCCGGCTGCTCGCCCTGAGCCTGTTCGCCCTGCTCGGCGTACATTTTCTGGGCCAGGTTACCGGAAGCCTCGGTCAGGGCATCCAGCTTCGGCTGGATCTGCTCGGGGTCATCGCTCTTGAGCGCTTGTTCCAGTTCGGTGATGGCCGTTTCAATGCTCTGACGATCTTCGTCAGTGGCCTTGTCACCGGACTCTTCCAGCGTCTTGCGCGAGGCATGAATCATGCCGTCGGCCTGGTTGCGCAGCTGAACGAGCTCCTCGAACTTCTTGTCTTCGGCCTCGTGCGCCTCGGCGTCCTTGACCATCTGATCAATCTCGTCATCGGAGAGACCGCCGGAGGACTTGATCACGATCGACTGTTCCTTGCCGGTCGCCTTGTCCTTCGCCGTGATGTTCAGGATACCGTTGGCGTCCAGATCGAAGGCCACTTCAATCTGGGGCACGCCACGCGGGGCCGGCGGAATGTCGGCCAGGTCGAAACGACCCAGTGACTTGTTCTGCCCTGCCTGCTTGCGCTCACCCTGCAGCGCATGAATGGTCACTGCCGTCTGATTGTCCTCGGCCGTGGAGAAGGTCTGTGTCTTCTTGGTCGGGATCGTGGTGTTCTTTTCGATCAGCGGCGTCATGACACCACCCATCGTCTCGATACCCAGTGTCAGCGGCGTCACGTCGAGCAGCAGCACGTCCTTGACGTCACCGCCCAGTACGCCGCCCTGAAGCGCGGCACCCATGGCGACGGCTTCGTCGGGGTTGACGTCCTTGCGAGCTTCCTGACCAAAGAATTCGGCAACCTTTTGCTGAACCATCGGCATGCGCGTCTGGCCACCGACCAGGATCACGTCCTGAATCTCGCTGTTGGAGAGACCGGCATCCTGCATGGCCGTCTTGCACGGGCCGAGCGAGCGCTGTACCAGATCTTCGACCAGCGACTCGAGCTTGGCACGAGTGACCTTGACGGCCAGGTGCTTGGGACCGGTCTGATCTGCCGTGATATAGGGCAGGTTGACTTCGGTCTGCTGCGCGGAAGACAGCTCGATCTTGGCCTTCTCGGCGGCTTCCTTCAGACGCTGCATGGCGAGCGAATCGCCTGACAGGTCGATACCGGAATCCGTCTTGAACTGCTGGACAAGATAGTCGATCAGCTTGAGGTCAAAGTCTTCGCCGCCAAGGAAGGTGTCACCGTTGGTCGCGAGGACTTCGAACTGCTTCTCACCGTCGACATCGGCCACTTCGATAATGGAGATATCAAAGGTACCGCCGCCCAGGTCGTAAACCGCGATGGTACGGTCGCCGCCCTTGCTGTCCATGCCATAGGCCAGCGCTGCAGCCGTCGGCTCGTTGATGATGCGCTTGACTTCAAGACCGGCAATACGACCGGCGTCCTTGGTGGCCTGACGCTGAGAGTCGTTGAAGTAGGCCGGTACGGTGATGACCGCTTCCGTGACCTCTTCACCGAGATAATCCTCGGCGGTCTTTTTCATCTTCTTCAGGACTTCAGCGCTGACCTGCGGCGGTGCCATCTTCTTGTCGTTGACCTGAACCCAGGCATCGCCGTTGTCGGCTTCGATGATGCTGTAGGGCACCATCTTGATGTCCTTTTGAACAACGTCATCCTTGAACTTGCGGCCGATCAGACGCTTGACCGCATACAGGGTGTTGTTCGGGTTGGTGACGGCCTGACGCTTGGCCGCCTGACCAACCAGTGTTTCGCCGTCACCGGTATAGCCGATGATGGAAGGCGTCGTGCGAGCACCTTCAGCGTTTTCGATTACGCGGGTCTTGTCGCCATCAAGCACAGCCACACAGGAGTTGGTTGTGCCAAGGTCGATACCAATAATGCGTCCCATAAGTGTCACCTCGAAAAATCTTTTGAACCAGAATTGCTGTCGATGCGCAGCCAACGCTGCGTGGATGTCTGCCTATGTGTGGGCATTACGCTGCTTTTCAAGACCCCACACGTATCGTTGTCGACAAATCATCCGAAACCGGGTAGTCAGTCATCCGAAACCGGGCAGTCAGGCCTGCTTGCTCACCACCACCATGGCCGGGCGAACCAGGCGACCGTTAAGCGTGTATCCCTTCTGCATGACGTCCATGACCGTATTGGGATCCATCTCGGGATTGGCCACCTGCGTCATGGCTTCATGGTACTGGGGGTCAAAGGGCTCGCCGTGCGGGTCGAGCTGCTCAACGCCAAACTTCCCGAGCACGTCCAGCTGCATCCGAAGGGTCATTGATACGCCCTCACGATGCGTTTCGCTGACATCCTCGCTCATGCTTTCAAGCCCCTTCTCGAGACTGTCCACGACCGGCAGCAGCTCCTTGACGAACTTTTCCAGCGCAAACTTTTTGGCCTTCTCGGCATCCTGCTCGGCACGG
The DNA here is from genome assembly GCF_052692355.1 of Kushneria sp. Sum13. Lineage (NCBI taxonomy): Bacteria > Pseudomonadati > Pseudomonadota > Gammaproteobacteria > Oceanospirillales > Halomonadaceae > Kushneria > Kushneria sp. Sum13. The sequence continues at coordinate 398,035 of NZ_CP199847.1, read as the reverse complement.
CGGCGTACGTTTTGCGCTTCTGCCGCGGCCCGGACCTGCTGGTCCTTCACCTGTGCCAGCTCCTGCTCGAGCTCTGCCACGCGCCCGGCCAGAACGTCGGCTTCCTGCTCGCTCTGGCTCATCACGGCATCGTCGTCCGAGGCCAGTTCGCCTTCGATATCCTCAAGAGTATCCGTATTGTCGGTGTCAAGCGGTTGCGGCTCGCCTTCGCGCTCGGCACGCTCGAGTTCTTCATCTCTTGGATCATGCGGCTTGTTGGTCATACCCCACTCCTGACTCGCTGTGTCTACTATTGGATCATGGCGCTCATGTTGCGCGGGCATACGCGACCGGCTGTCAGTGCGTCATCCTGTAGAGCGACATTCATGCTGAAAACTGTTTACCCAGATGGGGCATTCGGGTCGCAATCTCAAGGCATGACGACGATGAAATTACCAATTCAGGGTATTGAAGCCCGATCAGGGCAGCTGTATAAAAACACATTCACTGTATATAAAGTCAGTCTCCACCCACTAAACCCAGTCATTTGCGACACCGCGCACGGGAGTGGCCATGCTGTCTCAGCTATCCATCAGTAACTACGCCATTGTTGAACATCTGGAACTGGATTTCCGCGATGGCATGACGGCCATCACCGGCGAAACCGGTGCCGGCAAGTCCATTCTTCTGGACGCCCTGTCGCTTTGCCTGGGGGAAAGAGCCGATGCCGGCAGCGTGCGCCATGGTGCCTCGCGGGCCGATCTGGCGGTGCGCTTTGACGTCGAGAAACTGTCCGAAGCACGCGCATGGCTTGCCAAGCGCGACCTCGACGATACGGAGTGTCTGATGCGACGCTCGGTGGCCGCCAACGGCCGCTCAAAGGCCTGGATCAACGGCGTACCGGCAACGCTTGCCGACCTCAAAGCGCTTAGTGAACATCTGATTGATATCCACGGTCAGCATGCTCATCAGACCCTGATGCGCGAGGAGACGCATCTGCGTCTGCTGGACGATTTTGCAGGCCATAGCGAGAAGGTCGAACAGCTCACGCAGATCTATCGTCAGTGGCAGCAGGCCAGCCGCCGATTGAAAAATGCACGGGAAAACGGTGACGAGCAGCAGGCTCGCTGCCAGCTGCTGCGCTATCAGGTTGAAGAGCTCGACGCGCTGGCACTGGGCGAAGAAGAACTCTCGGCACTTGAAGAAGAACAGACCCGCCTGGCCAATGCCGAAGAAATCATCACTCAGGCGCAGTTTGCTGCCGACTGCTGCGATGATGATGAGAGCGGCGCCCTGTCCCGCCTGACTCAGGCCAGACAGCGACTGGAGCAGTTGCCCGGGAGCGACAGCGGCGCCCTGGCCAATATTCTGGGAATGCTCGGCGATGCCTGCATCCAGCTGCAGGAAGCAGGATATGAGCTTCATCGCTACGTCAATGCCACTGAACTGGACCCTGATCGCCTGATGGCGGTCGAGTCACGTCTGGCCGAAATTCACCGTATCGCCCGCAAGCACCACGTCATGCCCGAGGAAGTGTCGGCGCTGCATCAACGCCTGCAGACAGAACTTTCCGCGCTGCAGGATGGCGGGGAAGACATGGAGACGCTGGTCGAGGCCACGGAAACCGCGCGCAACGCCTGGCGCGAACTGGCCCGCCAGATCTCCGAGCAGCGCACTGAGGCAGCACGCCACATGGGCGAGGAAGTGAAGTCTCAGCTGGCCTTTCTGGGTATGGAAAAGGCGGACTTTACCGTTGATGTCGCACGCCGGGAAACAGCACAACCCGACGGCATGGACCGGGTCAGCTTCCTGATCAGCGCCAACCCCGGTCAACCGGCACGCGCCCTGACCCGAGTGGCATCGGGCGGTGAACTGTCCCGCGTCAGTCTTGCCATCCAGGTAGTCGCCGCACAGCACAGCACTATACCGACGCTGGTCTTTGACGAGGTGGATGTCGGCATTTCAGGTGCCACGGCAGAAATCGTCGGACAGCTGCTGCGACAGCTGGGCGGTCACGGTCAGATTCTATGCGTCACTCATCTACCTCAGGTGGCCGCACAGGGACATCAGCACCTGCATATCGAAAAACAGGCGGATGAGCGCACCACTCATACCACCATGGCACTGCTCGATGAGGGAGGACGGGTCAGGGAGCTGGCACGGATGCTGGGAGGCGTACACCTTTCAGAGCGCACGCTGGCCCATGCCCGTGAGATGCTGGACGTCAGTCAGCGATCTGCCCACTAGCAGCGGGGGCTTCCGGGTTACCGACATCAAAACGCCGCGAACATTTGCGGCGTTTTTGTGATCACCCAGGTGTTCGTCGTTCTGATCAGCGGCGATTGCCACCGCCATCCTGACGCGTCGCGCTGGAGCCCTTGGGGCGGACATAAAGCACCAGGGCATGATCGACCAGCTCGTAGCCGCGCTCTTCGGCAAGCTCACGCTGACGACGCTCGATATCGCGATCAAAGAATTCGACGACTTCGCCCGTTTCCAGACACAGCATGTGATCGTGATGTTCTTCCTGAGACATTTCGAATACAGCATGGCCGCCGTCAAAATTGTGACGTACCACAAGCCCTGCGGACTCGAACTGTGTCAGGACACGATAAACAGTGGCCAGACCGACGTCTTCACCGGAATCCAGCAGCGCCTTGTAGACGTCTTCAGCGCTCATGTGCAGATCCTCTTCCCGAGTTGCCTCGAGGATCTGAAGGATTTTTACGCGGGGCAGGGTCACCTTGAGGCCCGCCTTGCGTAACTCCTGATTTCTATCGGCCATGGTAGCTCTTCGCAGTCTCTGGATGTATCGGGTATGATCGATCAAGGCAAACGATAGGGAAAGTCCCAGGCAAATGCAAAACACGCTCAAGCTTATAATTTTTTCTTTTTTGATCAGTCTGTTAGCAGCATGCGTTTACAAGCGCGACCTGCCACAGGGTAATCTGATCACTCCCGATATGGTCTCGCAGCTGCAGCCCGGCATGAGCCGTCAGCAGGTCGTACAGGTCATGGGGAGCCCCCTGATGTACAACGCCTTTGACGATTCACACTGGAACTATGTCTATCGGCTGAAGGATGCTGACGACAATATCACTGAAAAGCAGGTTTCGCTCGTCTTTAATGGCAATCAACTGGCGGATGTTCAGACAGCCGGCGATATCGATGCCAGCCCCCGAACGCAGCAGCTTGATGCCCCTGCATCAGCTGCCGCCGCTGGGCCCGGGGAAGTGGTTTCCCCCATGGGTCAGCCGACATCAAATCCCGAGGGTGGCGCTGCGGATCCGACCCTGTAAGCCATCGACAGGATAGCGGTCATTCAGACCTTTCGTCGGGCCCGGGCCCGACGAGCCTGTTTTGGATCGACCTGCAGTGGCCTGTAGACCTCGATCCGTTCCCCCTGACGCACTACCTGATCGCTCGGCGATTTAACGTGCTCGCCAAAGATCCCAATCGTTAACGTCTCCATGGGCACGCTGCACAGTTCGCTGACCTTGCTGCAAAGGCCCGAGGCCTCAAGCGCGCCCAGTACCGTGGTCCCCGAAGGCACCGTAATGACTTCGAGATACTGTGACGCCGGTGTCGCCCAGGCAACCTCACAGGTAATCCCTTCCGCTTCACGTTGCATCAGCGCCCGTACACCCTGTCAGCACGTTCAATAAAGGCATCGACCAGCTGGCCTGCCAATTGATTGAAAAGCCGTCCGAAGGCCATCCCCAGCAGCCGGCTGGAAAATTCAAATTCAAGATGCAGCTCTACCCGGCAGGAACGCTCATCCAGCGCCACAAACCTCCAGTGGCCTTCAAAACGCTTGAACGGGCCGCTTGCCAGTGACAGGTCAATACGATCAAAGGGTTTGAGCCCGTTACGGGTGCGAAAGGTCTGCTCTATCCCCCCCTTCCCCAGAGTAAGCTCACCAATCAGATGGTGCTCTCCCCGTTCGACCGTACGCGCGTTGCGACAGTTGGGTAAAAATTCTGGATAACGCTCAAAATCATTCACCAGCTCAAACATCTGCTGATCGGTATGGCGCACCATCGCGGAGCGATCAACGGTGGGCATGCCCTTCTCCCATGACGCAGGCACGCTCAGCGCGTACCATGGTTGACGTTTGTTCACACATGCTTGAATGATATCACGCCTCCCCCCATTTCAAGGTGAGCATGCGCATGTGATGCATTGCATGATTTTTATCGTCAAGGAGATGACATTTCGATGGGCAAGAAGAAACAACAGCCCTCAGGCAATCTGATTGCCCAGAACCGCAAGGCGCGCCATGAATACCACATCGAAGAAAGCTTCGAAGCAGGGCTTGCCTTGTCGGGGTGGGAAGTCAAAAGCCTGCGCGCCGGCAAGGCACAGCTGACAGATACCTATATCCTGGTGCGTCGTGGCGAAGCCTGGCTCATGGGCGCTCATTTTACGCCCCTGAACACGACCAGCACGCATGAGGTGGCCGAGCCGGCCAGAACGCGCAAGCTGCTGCTGCATAGAAAGGAAATTGCCAAAATCTTTTCACGTACGCAGGACAAGGGTCATACCTGTGTCCCGTTGAGGCTTTACTGGAAAGGGCATCTGGTCAAATGTGAGCTGGCGCTGGTCGTCGGCAAGCAAAAGCATGACAAGCGCGAAACCGAAAAGCAGCGTGACTGGCAGCGACAGAAGGCACGCGTTGTACGCGAACAGCGCTGAGCCGTCGGCAAGCCATTTAATGGCGGATCAGCCATTTTGTACGTGCATCAGGTATCCCAGCATCGATAGCAATTGGCGCTTACTGCAATTATTGCTACACTCTGTACCGAACCGGGGGCGTTATGGATTCGACGCCGGTTGCAGATCCTGAGGTGCATGCCGAGAGCGTAACGTATCTCGTAAATACCACGTTACTCTAAAATAGTCGCAAATGACGAAAACTATGCTCAAGAGGGCGCGCTGGCAGCTTAAACCCTGCTGGTAACCTTCTTACCCCGAAGCGATGTGCCTGTTCATCGTAACGGGGCTATGAGCTACAGCTGACAGGATCGTGGTTGGCTTTGTTCTCGCGTCAACCGCTAAACATTAGAGAGCCCGCTGTATCGGATCCTGCTCGTCGGAGCCGATACGGTTGAACCAAAAGACGAATCTAAGCATGTAGAGCTGATGGACGAGTGCCGGCGGACGGGGGTTCAACTCCCCCCGCCTCCACCAAACATCAAAAAAGCCGCCCCGCAACGGGCGGCTTTTTTTGTTCCCAAAACAAAGACTTAACGCCATATGGGGCTATTTGCGCTACTGGTCAAAAAGTGCACAAAAAGGCATGACGTGGGCAGGTTTTGGCATGGCTGGGGCAGCATTTGGGGCAACATTTCTGGGCGCTTTGAGTGAGTCAGGAAAGCGGCGACGACAGCGGCATAAGAGGCTTCCACACACCCAATAGTGTGGGCGCATGAAACGCAAGGAAACGCACGGGAAAACCTATCGCAAAAACCACCTCGCGGCCCTCATGGCGGCTGGCTCGCGGGCAGGTGCAAGGGTGCAATAAAACAGACCCATTTAGCGCGCAGGCGGGGCGGGGAGTCGACGGCGTGCGAACGGCGCTGACCATCCTTACTAGGTATAGATACTCCAGCAGCAGTGGCCAGACACAAAAAACCGCCCAAGCAGGCGGCTTTTATCTTAAAGCTGCTGGTCAGCGTTTATCTCTGACATCTTTCCAATGCACTGGTAACGTGTTTTTTAAGCTCTTCTTTTTTCTTTTCCAAATCTATTTCAATCCACTCTGCTTCAATAGGTGTGCCTTGAAGGCTCTCTTCAAGGTCTTGCTGATTGCTCTGATGATCCATCATTCGCTCTACGCTGGCCGTTTCAGAGTCAAACGATGAATATGGTTCCTCCTCAATTTGCTGTTCTTCTTTGTCGTAATCGTCTAAAAGCTGTTCCTGTCGTTCCTCCAGTGCCTTTATTTCATCAGGACTTTTAGCATGGAGCTCGCTCAAGGCACCCTCTAACCGATCTTCTGCTTCCTCAACTTCATCAACGAGCTCATCAAACTTGATCCTTTGATCGGGAGTCATCGCAGTATAAATTTTGATAAAATCGTTAGAACTCATTGGCATACCCTTACCCCTCCTAATGACTTAGAAACTGATTGCAGCTTCACACTGGTAATAATCAACCTAAACCAAATTAATTTTTTGGATATTCTCCGTTACCCAGATCATATGGTCTGAACCGCACTACCTCTTGTCCCACCTGATCATTGATCTCCAAAAACACCGACTGCAGCGGGTCCAGCTCATTGGCCACGAACACGCGCGCCGCCTTCTCGATGTCACCGAACCCGCCCGTATTGTTAGGGATGATCCCCATCAGTTGAGGCGGCACCCGATGGCCGGCCAGCGTGTCATCCCTCGTAATATTTTTGATGCCCGCAAACTCGTCTTTCGCTGCCACCTCCGAGATCGGGATGATCTGCACGCCATCCTTTTTGCCGTTGGGCGAATGCAGGAACAGGTTTCGGAAGTTGCCGACGCCCTTCGAGTTCTTGAGCGCATCGCGCATGGCGTCGATGTCTTCCTGATTCTGCGCCGCGTCCGAGACGTACATCACAAAGCCCGCATGGCTGCCGTTGAGATAGTAGCGTCGACGGAACAACGTCGCGTTTTCGTTGAGCATGATCGACTGCAGCGCGCCCATATAATCCGGCACGCCATAGATCTCCTGATTGATGTCCGGCTCGACCAGATGAATCATCGAACCCACCTCGAACTCGACCGGCTGCTGCCAGTTGCTCACCCACCAGAAATGCCCCTCCTCGGTACCGCGCCGCACGTATTTGGCCCGCGCCGGGCGCAGACCGATCAGACGACCCAGTCGACCATAGACCCGTTCGATATACGCATTGCCGAACACCAGGTAATCCGTGACCAGCTCGCGGAACGCCTGCCGGCCCAGCAGTGGGTGCGGCATAAAGCTGACGCGTCAGGATGTTGCGCTTTCACCTGCAGCCCGCTGCCATGGTGCGCCGTCGCCCGGTACATTTTGGCCAGTGCGGCCAGATCGACCGGCGGCTCATACCACCGGGCATTGGCCATCCAGCAGCCGGTATAGAGAAAATCGGCCAGATCGGTCACGGGCACCGGCTCGCCGAAGGTAAACGCCTCGGGCCTCGCCGGTGCCGGTGCGGTGATCTGCTGCTCAAATCGGGCATAGGCGCGCTGGCGTGGTTTGGCGGTAACGTCGGTCATCCGTAAATCTCCATGATCGAGCCACCGCGCTCGCCCTCGGCGAGAACGTCGATGGGCTCATTGCTGAGGGCGTGCATGGTGGCCCATGCGAGATCTGCGTGGCCGGTCTGGCCGTTACGGCCAGCGGCATAGGTGAACTGCCGACCGCTTGCGGTCAGCTCGCGCCGGATCGCGGTAAACGACTGCGCGATGATCGTGTCGCGGGCGTCGAACTCCAGGCGACCACGGTCGATGATGTGCTGCGCCTGGCGAACCAGCGCGCTCTTGCTGTCAGGGGTATAGCGGTGCCGAGTGACGCGCGGGAACCACTTCGCGACCAGCTGCGCCACCGCGTCGCCCATCCCGTTGGTGTCGATGCCGATGTACTGGACGTTATAGCGGCGGCTGACCTCGCGGATGTACTCGGCCTGCGCCTCATAGTCGTGGCCCTTGAGGCGGTGCTGTTCGAGGATGCGATGCCGGTCGTTGCGGTTTTTCGCCGGGGCCAGCACGATCAGCCCGGCCCCGTCGCTGCCCTCACCCTCACCCGCCGGGTCATAACCGATCCACACCGGCTGATCACCGAACGGCCGCTGCGCGAACGGTTTCCAGTCGCGCCAGATATCCCATGAATCCACCATGCAGCGCTGCATCGACATCATAGGGAACGCTGACTGACTGTCGTCGACGAACTCGCACATCAGCAGGTTCGCGAACTCATCATCAGAGTATTCGAGCCGCAGCTGATCGATGTCGAACAGATCGCAGCCGCCGGCCATCGCATCCTTGATCGTGACGATCTGCCGCCACTGGCCATCGGCGCATCGGGCGCCGCCGGCCAGTACTGCATGGCTCACATCGATTTCGACCCGGTCGGCCTTTTTCTGGCGCTTGTTGAACCGCTCGCCGGTCCAGAACGGGTACGCCTCATGGGCGACCGATGACGGTGTGCTGAAATAGGTCTGGCGCCACTTCTTGTGCATCGCCATGCCGCTGGTGACCTTGCGGAACTGCTCAAAGCCGCCGATCCAGAAATACTCATCGAGGTACGTGTCGCCGTGGTAGCCCTGCGCCGTTTTGGCGTTGGTGCCGAGGAAATGCAGCTCCGCGCCATTGGCCAGCACGATCGGGTCGCCTTTCAGCTCGACGCCGGTCGTCTCCTTCACGAACTGCACGATGTAGTTGCGGAAGATATGCGCCTGGGCTTTTGAAGCCGACATGAAGATCTTGTTCTTGCCCGTCTCCACCGCATCGGCGATGGCCTCGCGGGCGAAGAACCACGTCGCGCCGATCTGGCGTGACTTGAGCAGGTTGCGGATACGCTCATGCTGGCCGGCCCGGTACCAGTGACGCTGGTACTCGAAACAATGACGCCTCGAACGCCTCGACGATCTGAATCACGCCCTCATCGCCAACGTCATTACGCGCGGGCTTCTTCTTCTCGCCGGCGTTGCGCCGCTCGATGTTCGGGTTAAGGTCGCCCTCCTTGCCGCTTTCCTCATAGCGGTGCACCCGAGCCAGCCGCTCGATCTGACGACCCAGCAGGTCGATCTCCTTAAAGTCCCGCCCTTCTTTCGCCTCCTTCGAGATCAGCATCACCAGTCGCGCCTCGAGCGCGCCCTCGACGCGCTGCGTCGACGTGGCCTCATCCCATTTATCACGAGCCTTCCAGCTGCTGACCGTGTTGGGAGAAAGGTTCAAAAACTCGGCAATGCGCCCAACACGCCAGCCCATCCAGTACAGGTGGCGCGCAGAGAGTTTCGCGGCGTCAGGACTGTCCAGCGTCGTGTCGATTTCGGCGGGATTCAGAGGGTTAGCGGTCATGTGGTGTCCGGCACTGTAAATGCGGACAGCGTACCGACCAGCCCGGACGCCATATCGGGGCACGGCTTGTAACGCCTGTGTTTACAACGCCCGCGCGTTGAGCCGAGACCGATCTGCACGGAACCTGATGCCCATACAGCACCTGTTCAGTTCCCGAGGATTACTCAATGCCCTGGCATCGCATCGCAACCGAAGGCGCCACCACCGATGGCCGCAAGATCGAGCGCAAATGGCTCGAACAGATGGCCGCCAATTTCAATCCCGACAAATACGGCTGCCGCATCAACCTCGAGCACATCAAGGGCATCCTGCCGGATAGCCCCTTCAAGGCGTACGGCGATGTCGTGGGGCTGAAAACCGAGGAAAACGACGAAGGCAAACTGCAGCTTTACGCCGATCTCGACCCGACCGACGAACTCAAGGCCCTGAACAAGGCACGCCAGAAGGTCTACACGTCGATGGAAGTCGACCCCGACTTTTCGGACACCGGCGAGGCCTACCTGATGGGGCTGGCCATCACCGACTCACCGGCATCGCTGGGCACCTCGATGCTGCAGTTCAGTGCCGGGGCCGGCGCTGAGTCACCGCTGGCCGGTCGCAAGCAGCGCCCGGAAAACCTCTTTTCAGCAGCCATCGAAACCGACCTCGATTTCAGCGATGACACACCCGAGCCCTCGAAAGGCCCGTCCCTCGCCGAGCGCGTCAAGGCCATGTTCGCGCAGCACCGCAACAAGACCACCGGCGATTTTGCCGCTCTGCGCGATGATCTCGAAAAAACCATGGGCCTGTTCGTCGCTGAAAACGCCGACATGCGCGCCGAGCTGGAAAAGCGCCCCAGCGCGGATCAGTTCAACCAGCTGAAAACGGCCCACGAGCAGCTCCGGGCATCACACGATGACCTGCACAACCAGCTCGACTACACCCCGCGCCACAAGTCCCGCACGCCGGCCACCGGCGGCAACGGCTCCATCGAAACCGACTGCTAAGAGACGCTCCCAATATGCGCACGACGACCCGCAAACAGTTCAACCAGTACGCCCAGCGTCTCGCATCCCTCAACGGTGCCGAAAACGCGTTCTCATCGTTTGATATCGATCCGAGCGTGCAGCAGACGCTCGAAACCAAGATTCAGGAATCCAGCCAGTTCCTGTCTCAAGTCAACATGACCGGTGTACGCGATCTGGTCGGCGAAAAGCTCGAGCTGGGCATCACCACCCCTATCGCCGGGCGTACCGACGTCAGCCAGCGCGACCGTAATCCCATCGATCCCACCGGCATGGAAAAGCACGAATACCGCTGCGAATCGACCGAGTTCGACACGGCACTGTCATGGTCCAAGCTCGACGCCTGGTCGAAGTTTCCCGATTTTCAGGCCCGCGTGCGCGACGCCATCATTCGGCAGCAGGCGCTCGACCGCATCATGATCGGGTTCAACGGTACCCGCGCCGACCGGCAAACCGATCGCGCCAAAAACCCGCTGCTGCAGGACGTCAACATCGGCTGGCTGCAACAGTATCGCGCCCACGCTGCCGCACGCGTCATCAAAGGCACGACGCTGGGCAAGGGACAGGAGTTCCAGAACATTGATGCTTTGATCTTTGAAGCCGTCAATTCCCTGCTCGAACCCTGGTATCGCGACAGCACCGATCTGGTGGCCATCGTCGGGCGCTCGCTGATGACCGAGGAGTACCTGCCCAAAATCAACAAATGGGAACAGCCGACCGAAAGAAATGCGCTGGACCTGATCATGGCCCAAAAGCGCATGGGTGGCCTGAACGCTCTGCAGGCACCGTTCATGCCTGATGGCACAGTGTTCATCACCTCGCTGGATAACCTGTCGATCTACTGGCAGGAAGGCTCGCGCCGTCGCTACCTGAAGGACAAGCCCGAGCGCAAGCGCGTCGAGAACTACGAATCCTCCAACGACGCCTACGTCATCGAGGATTACGGGTTCGGCTGTCTCCTTGAGGGCATCACCCATGCAGACGCCCCTGAGACTGAAACCACCGACACCACTGCCGGGGCATAACCATGGTCAGCTCGCTGCGAAAACACTACGAGCGCATCACCGCCGCACAAGCGGCGGCGAATGCCGGCGATCAGGTCATGCACGGCGATGCCTACCACCTGATGCACGCCCAGCTGTTCGAAGACTACCGCCGTCTCAAGTCGGTGCAGTCCGTCGAGCGCAAGATCGAGATCAAGCGCGAGATCCTGCCCAACTACGCCGAGTATGTGGCCGGCGTGTTGGACGCCGGGCGCGGGGCCGAAGATGAGGTGCTGATGCGCATCATGCTGTGGCGCATCGACGTCGGCGACATCACCGGCGCCCTGCCGATTGCCCGCTACGCGATGCAGCACCAACTCGATCCGGGCGAGCAGTTCCAGCGCTCTACACCTGCGATCCTTGCCGAGGAATCCGCCGAGCAGGCACTCGCTCTGGCCGATGACGACGACTCGATGCTTGAGGCGCTTTGCGAGATCAATGACCTGATCGATGGCAAGGATATGCACGACCAGATCCGCGCCAAGCTGCACAAGGCCATTGGCAAAGGCTACCGCGCCAGCAACGATCTGCCCGATGCCCTGAACCACTACCAGCGCGCCTTTGAACTCAACGACCGTGCCGGCGTGAAGCAGGACATCGACCGCATCGAGAAAGCGCTCAAAAAGCAGGCCGCCGAACAGGCAGGCCAGCCACAAAACAACGCCCAGCCGGGCTAACCGAGTCGACCGCCGACGTCCAGGGGGCACGGTGATAACGCAGGGCCTTGAGCCCATCGCCGCCTCATCGTCCACCCCCTGTATTACGGGGCGAAAACCGAGGTGCCGCCATGACCAGTTTTGTCGCCGCCGGCAACACCAGCGCCCGCGCCGCCGAGCCCATCGTCAATAACGGGTTCTGGCCCACCATCGACCCCGCCGAATTCCGCGACGCCCGTCGCCTCGACGGTACCGTCACACCCCCGCGCGTGCAGGATGCCCTGCTCACAGCCATGGCCACCGTCAACCGAGTACTGCGTGACTGGCAGGCTCGGCAGGTCGACGCCGGCCATCAGCAGGTGCAGGACGTCCCCACACCCCGCTGGCACCCGCCCGGCATCTATCTGGCGCTCTACCGCCGCGCGGTCTATGCCACCGCCCATGCGGCCATCGCCGAGGCGTACCGCGATTACGACGCCACGGCCAGCACCCGCGACCGGGGCGATAGTCAGGAACTCATCGGCGAGAGCTACCGGCGTGATGCGTCCTGGGCGATCAGCGAGATCCTCGACCGACCGCATGTGACCGTGGAGCTGATCTGATGGCCAGAACCGTGCGCGCCCAGCAAAACGACACCCTCGACCACATCTGCTACCGCCATTACGGGCGCACCGAAGGCGTGATCGAAAGAGTGTTTAACGCCAATCCCGGCCTCTGTGACCTCGGCCCGATCTTGCCCCAGGGCACCGCCGTCACCCTGCCGGACATCAACACACCACCGAGCCGCGCCCGCGTGCAGCTCTGGGACTAGCGCAAGGAAAGGATATGGCGCAGCAGCTCAACATCACCACCGAAGCCGCCAAGGCCGCACCACCGGCGATTGTCGCCCTGCTCCATGCCGGCGGCATGACGCCCAGTGACTGGGTCACGGTGCTGACGCTCGCCTATCTGGGCCTGCAGATCGGCCTGCTGGTGCCCAAATACTGGCGCCAGTTCCAGGACTGGCGCGACAAGCGGAGAGAGAACAGATGAAAAATGCCGGACGCTGGCTCGGCGGCGGCGCCATCGGCGCCGTCGCTGCCGGGGCGCTGTCGATCGCCATTCAGGTCGTCAGTCACTTTGAAGGCACCGAGCTGACCGCCTACGCCGACCCGGTCGGCATCCCGACCATCTGCACCGGCCACACCGGTCCGACCGTCAGGCTGCACCAGACCAAAACGGCGGAAGAATGTGATGCCCTGCTCGCCGGAGATCTCGGCATCGCATTCGACGCCATCGGGCGCAACGTCAACGACAACATCGATCGCAGCCTGCCCCCGGCCCGGCGCGCCGCGCTGGCCTCGTTCATTTTCAACGTCGGTGAGGGCTCGTTTCGCAGCTCAACCCTGCTGGAAAAACTCAACGCCGGCGACATACGTGGCGCCTGCGATCAGCTCACACGATGGGTCTACGCCGGCGGTAAAAAACTCAGGGGGCTGGTCCGTCGCCGTGATGCCGAGCGCGAGCTCTGCCTGCAGGGGCTGGATCTATGAACCGCCTGATCATCACCGGCGTCCTGATCGCCGGTCTGACTCTCGGCGGCTGGGCGCTCTGGCAGCGTGGCAATGTTGCCAACGACCGCGCCGACCGGATCGAACAGGAGCGCGACGCCGCACAAAACGAAAACCAGCGCCGGCAGGTGGTCATCGACGCGCTATGGGATAACGCCCGCCGCCTCGAATCCCAGCGCCGGGCGCTCGCCGAACAGCAGACTGAACTGGCCCGCACCGCCTCCAATCGCCTCGAAAAAATCAGGGAGATCCAGCGCGATGACACCGACACGAAAGATTGGGCCGACACTCGCCTGCCTGCTGTTATCCGGCTGCGCCAGCGCACCGCCGTCACCGGCGCAGCCGCTTATCACCAATCAGTGCGCGACCCCGACGCCCTGCACCCTACCGGCCAGTCACCCGACCAATAACGGCGAACTGCACCTGCAGCTCGAACGGACCGAGGCCGCCTGGGCGCAGTGTGCTGCGGAAGTTGATGCGGTGATTGCATGTCATGAAGAAGGGAACTGAAAAAGCACATCCATGTGCAGGGCCCAGGTGATGAACCTGTCCTTTCATAAGAAAGGTCGCATAAAACAACAGGGATTAATACCATATTAATGGAGAATTAATCATTGAAAAAGCTCACCGCCCTGCGCCAGCACCTGATCGACGCCGTGCCCCACCTGCAGCGCGACCCCGATCAAATGCTGACGTTCGTCGAGGATGGCACCATCGAATTTGCCCCCGGCGCCAATCTCTCCCACGGCTACACGTTCACGGCACAGATTGTACTGACCGATTTCGCTGACGACATCGACACCGTGATGATCCCGCTGCTCGACTGGCTCGCCGTCTATCAGCCGGATCTGGTGCCCGCCGAGGCGATCAAGTTCGAGGCCGAGATCCTCAACAATGACGCCGTGGATCTCGCCCTGCGCATTCAGCTTACCGAGCGCGTCGTCGCCAAAAAGGACTGCGACACCGGGCAGATCAACATCAGCCACCGCATGCCCCGCTTTGACATCGAGACCTGCGGCCCGCGCCGCTGGCAGCTCATGGCAAACGACCGGCACCTGAGCGACTACGTCGAGCCGGAGGGCGCCAATGGCTGACAACATCGAGCGCCTGGAAGATTGGGCCGCGCCACTGCTGGCCAAGCTCGACGCGAAAGAGCGCCGCCGGCTGGCGCGGGTGGTGGCCACCGACCTGCGCCGTGCCCAGCGCGAACGCATCAAGGCGCAAAAGAACCCCGACGGCACGAACTACGCGCCGCGCAAGGCGCTGGGGCAAAAGGGCGCGATCCGGCGAAAGGCGATGTTCGGCAAATTGAGGACGGCCAAATATCTACGTGTGCGCACCGGCGCCGATGGCGTCGAGGTCGGTTTCTTTGGCCGCGTGGCCAGCATCGCCAAAACCCACCAGTTCGGCCTGCGGGATCGCGTCGCGATCAACGGCCCGCGCGTGCAGTACGAACAGCGCGAGCTGCTCGGCTTCACCGATCACGACCGCACCGTGTTGCGCGACTCGCTGCTCGATCACCTCTCAAAAGCTGTTTAAAACTGTCAATTATTAGTTCCCCGCATTAATATATTGAACATCTGCTACATACAGACCCGCCCCCGGCCGTTAAACAGCTTGGGGCCTTTTCGTAGCAGAAAGGGGGCAAGATATGACATCACTTATAGGCATCGGGCTTTATAGCCCCAAGCAGGCCGCACAGCTAACGGGCATCAAAACTGATTTGCTCAAAAGCTGGCTGCTGCGTGATGACGACACCCACAAGCCGCTATGGCACCCAGAGCCCGAAGCCAAAGGGGCACCTGATGCTTTCAGTTTCCGTGACTTACTTGAGGCCAAAGCCGTTTGGTCGCTCAGACAGCATGGCGTCTCTTTGCAGACGATTCGTCGAGCGCTGGACAATCTGAAAAGCCATTATCAGATTGACTACCCTTTAACCAATCCGCGGCTGGCAACTGATGGTAAAGATGTGTTCATCCAGACCATCACTGAAAGTGGTGAAGAATGGCTGTCCGATCTTGCCAAGCGACAGAAGGTCATGGCTGAGGTTGTGAGCCCCTCCATCCTGAAAAGCATCTCCTTTGACGAATGCCAAAATCCTGTTGCATGGCAACCGGACCCTGAAGATGATCTGATCGAGGTCAATCCGAAGCTCAATTTCGGCAAGCCCTATGTCCTTCCGAGCTATATGCCCACTCGTACCTTGGCCAAAGCCTATGCAGCTGAGGATGAGAATGCCGAGATGGTCGCTCGATATTACGGAATTACTGAAGACGAAGTAATTCGTGCCGCAAACTTTGAAAGAAGGATCGCGGCGGGTGCACATCTTCATTGACGAAAATCTGGGTCAGGGTCTCGCGCGGGCGCTTCACCATCTTCAAACGCTTCTTCCTGAAAACCATACTGTCGAACATGTGATAGACAAGTTCGGCAGGCGTGGTATTCCTGACGAGGAATGGTTGTCCGAGCTACAAAGGGAAGGCAACTGGGTCATTCTGTCGAAAGACAAATTCGACAAGAACGACCCTGAAATACACGCTTTCCGAGAAGCCGGGCTGACCGTTTTCCACCTGGACAAGCAGTGGTCAAAGCACCGTGGCTGGGAAGAAGCCATGCGACTGCTGAAGTGGTGGCCGGATATTTCCAAGCTGGTAAATTCTGCTACACAGCCCATGTGGTACGAAGTGCCTTGGGCACACACACCAAAACTGAAAGGCCGACCTCTCGGGAAGTAAGCGGCGCTTCCTTACCCCTCTACTCCCCCGCATTTCACATCGAAATTGCAAAATCGCGTCTAATACGCCACTATCCCCCCATCGCTGCAAAATCAGCGAACGGGTTTGGTCGCCCGATCAGCACTAAAGGCGCACAGCGCCGCCAGGCGTTTTTTTGTGCCCGTGTTATGGCGGGCCGTGCGCGGGAGCCTTCGGGCTGCCGGGTTTCCTTTAGTGCCCCGGTCGACCAACCTGCGTACGGTTCGCCCCCCTCCATTTGGTCGTGGACAGGCGAACTCCGATAAGCACTAAAGGAGTTTCAGATGAGCGCTATCGCCCAAGTTTTACCCTTCCAGTTCGATACCCAAGAAATTCGCACGCTGCTGATCGACGATCAGCCGTGGTTTATTGCCGCTGATGTTGCCAGGGCACTGCAATATCAGACTGCCAAAGATATGGCCCGCAATCTTGATGATGACGAGAGGGGTAGGCAAATTGTGCCCACCCCCTCCGGTGATCAGGAAATGACGATCATCAACGAGTCCGGCCTCTACTCCGCGATTCTGCGCTCACGCAAAACCGAGGCGAAGCGCTTCAAGAAGTGGGTCACCGCTGAGGTGCTGCCGGCCATTCGTCAGCACGGCCGTTATGATATCGCCACCGCGACCATCGGCACCGATGGCCTGCACATTCTCCACGAGCTGATCGGCAAAAAGATCAACGTGCTGCCCGGCGCCACCAAACGGCAGGCCCGCGCCAAGCTCTGGAGTCTGGTGCATACCCGCTTTAACGTGCCACGTGCCGAAATGATCCCCGCCGCCGAGCTGGAAAGCGCCTGCAACTTCATCGCCGCCTGCGCGCTGGATGGCCAGTGGCTCCCCGCCCCGGCCAACGACGACACCCTGAACCAAGCCGATCAGGTCAACCTCTACGCCCTGTGCAGCCACATGCTGCGCTTGCACGAACTCTACAGGCAGTACCACCTGCGCGAGATGTTCGAGCACCTCCAGTCACCGATCGGCCCCAGCCTCTACGGCCACCTCACCGAAGGCGCCTCCCTTGCCCGCCGCTACCAGCCCCGGCTAACCGCCGCCCGCGAACGCCTCGGTATCCGCTGACACGAAAACGCCCCGCATTGCGGGGCGTTGTTTATTCAATATCCAAGGCAATATCGTACGAAAACACGTTCAAAACTTATTCAGCACGATAAACGGTCCAAGTATCTGAATAATAATATTTAGATAGATAACCTTTTTCAATCCATTCTGACAATGTCTTTTTGTCGATTTTTTGCCAGTCGTAATTGGCAAAAAGCCTTTCACGATAGCCAAGGCATGACTCTTTTCGGTAGGAGGTTCCTATATCCGATGCGGCATATTGGCTGTTAAAACTGCTGCTCCCATGATCAATATCAAACTGAAAGACCTTTATATTGAAAGTAGCCCCTCTTTTTTCATAGAGGTATTTGGGGCACTCCACTTCAGGCTCATTTGAATCAAACTCCACACCTCGGGTGACCAGCAGTGGGGTAAGAGCTTTCATCGTTTCATTTTTTGGCCCATACATTTTGACTGTATCCACAGAGCGTACGCTTGAATTTTTGATTGCGAACCGATCGGTTTGATCCTGTGGTACATAGGGGCTCCAATATGCCGCCATAAAAACACCAATCATCGGTATCATCGCAACCTTGGGGCCAAAACGTTTCTCAATAAAAAAGGCCGCAACCCCCATTACGATGGAGGCCATAAAGACAACAGACAAGATGCTGAGCAGAGTACGGGTATCAAATGACCATCCCAAAAAAGGAGCATCATGAACTATCCCCATTCGAGCATTTGAGATAATGCCTATAAGGAAACATATCCATACGAAAAGCCCAACGATAATGGCGCAGTAGAACCGGGTCGCAATTGGCAGTTTCTTCACATTCTCTTCCTGAAATCAGACAAGCCAAACCTCAATGCATTCAAGCTTGAGACACACTCAATTAGAAAATATTGATGCTACATTTTTTAATTAACGTTGTCCCCATTGCTTTTACAACGCCCGCCGCTCGCATCATCCCTCATACCTGCCGACGATAGCCGCATACCCGTTTATCGCTCGGAGCCTTGATGCACCCCGTCGAACTCGCCCGACTCCTGCACAACCTGATCCGACTCGGCACCGTTGCCGAGATCGATCACGCCGCCGCGCGCGTCCGTGTCACCACCGGCGAGCTGCTCACCGACTGGCTGCCGTGGCTGGAATCCCGCGCCGGGCAAACCCGCACATGGAACCCGCCGACCGAGGGCGAGCAGGTACTGCTGCTCGCCCCCGGCGGCGAGCTGGCCGGCGCCGTGGTGCTGGGCGCCATCAACAGCAACGCCCACCCGGCTGTGAGCGATGACCCGAACCTGACCCGATGGGACATGCCCGACGGCGCCGTGATCGAGTACGACCACGCGGCCAGCCACCTGCGCGCGGATCTGCCCGGCTCGGCGGCCATTACCGCACCTGCCGGCGTCACCATCACCGGCCCGCTGCACGTCACCGAGGGCATCACCACGCCCGCCGATGTCGTCGCGTCCGGCATCAGCCTGGTCAATCACAAAACCACCGGCGTTAAATCCGGCTCGGATACCTCGGGGCCACCACAATGAGCGGCATGGATCGCACCACCGGCGCCCCGCTGTCCGGCGTCGAACATATCCGGCAAAGCGTGGCCGACATCCTGACCACGCCCATCGGCTCGCGCGTCATGCGCCGCGAGTACGGCAGCCTGCTGCCGGATCTCATCGACCAGCCGCTCAACGGTGCCACCGCCCTGCGCGCCTACTCGGCCACGGTCGTGGCGCTCATGAAATGGGAACCCCGTCTGCGTGTCCAGCAGGTGCAGCGCCTGATCGATCCCGACCGGCCCGCGCGTCTACTGCTGACCATCACCGGGCGGCGCGTCGATACCGGGGAAAACATCGACCTGACCGTGCCCCTGCGAGGTGACGCATGAGCAGCCCGATCGATCTCTCTCAGCTGCCCGCGCCGGCCATAGTCGAAAACGTCGACGAGGAGGCCCTGCTCGCCGAGCGCAAGGAGCACCTGATCTCGCTCTACCCGGAAGACGAGCGCGCAGATGTTCGGGCAAAGCTGGCGCTGGAATCCGAGCCGCTCAACAAGCTGTTGCAGGAAAGCGTGTGGCGAGAGCGCGTGCTGCGCCAGCGCGTCAACGAAGCCGCCCGCGCCAACATGCTGGCATTCGCCACCGGTGCGGATCTCGATCAGCTCGCCGCGAATTTCAACGTCGAGCGCCTGATGATCGACCCCGGCGATCCTGACGCCGTGCCGCCGGTCCCGCCGACGTGTGAGAGCGACACCCGCCTGCGCCTGCGCGCGCAGCGGGCATTCGAGGGCCTGAGCGTGGCCGGCCCGACCGGAGCCTACGTGTTCCACGCGCTAAGCGCCGATGGTCGGGTGGCCGACGCTACCGCCGTCAGCCCCAGCCCCTGCGTCGCCGTCGTCACCGTGCTGTCCCAGCTCGGCACCGGCGAGGCCACGCAGGATCTGCTCGACATCGTCACGGCGGCACTCTCTGCCGAGGACGTGCGCCCGGTCGGCGACCGGCTCACCGTCCAGTCGGCCGAGATTGTCGATTACGCCATCGAGGCCACGCTCTATCTCTACCCCGGCCCCGAGCAGGAACCGATCCTTGCCGCATCACGCGCCAGGGCATCAGCCTACGTCGCCGAGCAGCGGCGCCTCGGGCGCGATATCCGCCTGTCAGCGGTCTATGCCGCATTGCACGTCGAGGGCGTCCAGCGCGTCGAGCTGACAAGCCCGGCGGCTGACGTGGTACTCGATGACAGCCAGGCATCGCACTGCACCGGCGTCACCCTGACGCTCGGGGGCAACGATGAGTAGGCTGCTGCCGGCCAATAGCACAACGCTCGAACGCCTCGCCGCCGACGCGCTCGCGGATCTTGAGCGCGTGCCGGTCCCGCTGCGCACGCTTATGGACCCGGACGCCTGCCCGCTGCCCCTGCTGCCCTATCTCGCCTGGGCGTTCAGCGTGGATCGCTGGGACACCACATGGAGCGAGGCCACCAAGCGCGGCGTTGTGCGGGCTGCGTTCTACGTCCACTCGCGCAAGGGCACGATCAGCGCCCTGCGCCGCGTCGTCGAGCCGCTCGGCTATCTGCTCGAAGTCGAGGAATGGTGGCAGATGGTGCCCGAGGGGGGACCGGGCACGTTCGCCCTGCGCATCGGCGTGCTGGATACCGGCATCACCGATGAAATGTACACCGAGCTGACCCGGCTGGTATTCGACGCCAAACCGCTCACGCGCCACATCGTTGGACTGGATCTGCTCGGCGAGACGCGCGGCCCGCTCTACGTCGGCATGGCCATGCACGACGGCGACACCACCACCGTCTACCCCTATTCCCCCGAGTTCATCGCCTCGACCGGCGCGCTCTATCACGCGGCCACGGTCGAGACGTTCGACACCACCACCATCTACCCCATGAGCGAGGCCCCATGAGCCAGTTCTTTACGCTACTGACCAAAACCGGGCAGGGCCTGCTGGCCAATGCCATCGCCTACGGCGAACCGCTGACCATTGCCACCATGGCCATCGGTGACGGCGGCGGCAAACTGCCCACCCCCGACGCCACCGTCACGCGCCTGGTCAACGAAGTGCGGCGCGGCCCGATCAACCAGAACGTAGTCGATGACGACAACCCGAACTGGACCGTCGTCGAGCAGGTACTGCCCGCCGACGTCGGCGGCTGGACGATCCGCGAGGTCGGTCTCTATGACACCGACGGCAATCTGATCGCGTATGGCAACTACCCGGAGACCTACAAGCCGCAGCTCTCCGAGGGCAGCGCCCGCACTCAGACGATCCGCTTTGTGATGGAAGTCACCGATACCAGCGCGGTGACGCTCAGGATCGACCCCAGCGTGGTGATGGCCTCGCGCCAGTACGTCGATGATCAGCTCGATGCCCACGCCAAAAGCCGCAACCACCCCGCCGCCGACACCAAAAACAGCGGCATGATGCGCTTTGCTACGCTCGCCGAGTCAAAGAAGGGGGAAGAATCGAAAGCCGCCCAGACGCCCGCCGGCGGCAAGGCCCAGCTCGACGATCATCGTAAGGAAGAAGACGCGCACGATTCCAGTCAGATCGGGCTGGTTGAGGCGCTCGAAAAATTCGGCGGGGCTGACACTGTGCAAGCAGTGCTTGCCATGCTCGGCAGTGCGGCACGAAAAGATGCGGGGGCTGCGCCGCTGCTGACGCTCGATGATTTCACGAGCGGTCAGAGTTTAGGGGGGCGCGGTGTACAACCGCTACCCGGCGGTTTGATTCTTCAATGGTGTGAAATTGTTATCAGCGGCACCCTCCGGACGAACACTTCCAACGGAATGAATGTGGTGATGCATGACGACGGAGCCTCAGGATCGCTGCCTATCCCGTTCCCTAACGAGTGTTTAGGACGAGTAGGCAGTTTTGGCGATATCGCTGAGTCCTTTATCGAAAACATGACGCTGGACGGGTACCGTTCAACATGGTCTGCACGGTGCTGTGGGCTGGCGAGTCGTCCGGCAGGGACAACTTACACAGCCAGAGGCACGGCCTTTTTCCTCGGGAGGTGATCGATGAACATGAAATTTAGCCCGTCCGCGCTGGAGTTTTATCCTGCGCAGTGGCTGGACGCATATAAAAAGGCCGGAACGCTGCCCAATGACATCATTGATGTCGCGTATGGTGACTATGAAACGTTTGCGCTCCAGTCGCCGCCAAAAGGAAAGATGCTGGGCGTAAATGATGACGGTCTGCCGGCATGGGTTGATGCGCCGGCCCCGCCGCCTATGCCCGTCTCCGAGCATCGCCAGAACGCCTTTGACTGGATCGACGCCACCGCCGACCGTATCCGCGCATCAGACCGATCCGTCGGCCAGTATCTCAATGCCGAGTATCAGCTGGTCGCCCAGGCACTGATCGATTACCGCAACAACCCCGAGGGCGAGGTGCCCGACGCAATCCGTAGCTATGCCGCTGCCGAGGGCCTGGCCATCGATGCCGCCGCGCAGCAGATCGCCGAGGCCGCCGCGCGGGTACAAGAGCTGCTGCAGGCCGTGCGCCGTATCCGCCTCGCCGGTAAAGCCGCGATCCGTGACGCTGGCGATGATGCCAACTTCATGGAAACGGCCCGGCCCTATATCGATCAGCTCAACAAAATACCTACGGGCTCGTAGCAACCAAAAATCCGATTTTAAAGGAGCTGATGCTGATAGTGGAGTAGCGAAATCAGCTCTCTGGATAAATTCGTTAAGCGAAGGGGGGTACTGGATTCAATGTACCCCCCTTGCTCGTATTCGATAAATCCACTGCTACGCATGGATTTAATCAGATTCCAAACGAGCTCTTTATCGAAACCAGTTTGTTGGGATAAGCAAGAAATCAATCTTTCTTGTTTTTCTCTAGCAATAGAGCTGAACGACTCGTCGTACATTTGCATTGAGTGCATCTGGGCTATAACTCGTACCTCAAGACATGTCAGAGAGCCGAGCCTACCCAGCACTATTTGAAACAGATCCGGAGTGTCATCGGACATACCTGACCTGACTCCTCCGATCATCAAATCCATGAGGTAATCTGCCATCTCCTGATTGGAGCATTTCTCCAATGCTCGAACCATGTGAACAAAATGTGCGAAGCGATGTTCACTTTCACAGAGTTCAACAATTGAAACTCCTCCTCTTTCTGCACGATCCAATGCCTTCTCCAAGCGTTGAATAGTGAAATGCTCATATCCTCTTTTTACGGCCCATTTCGCAATTCCAGCTGCCGTTGATTCGAGTCCTGTCATTTTTAATCTCCAAATCTGTAACGCCCGCTTTTACAACGCCCGCCGCTCGCCCTGCCTCGCATCACCACACACCATGTCACCACATCACTGGATCACCCTGCCCGCTCACCTGATCAGGTACCGACATGGCACTCGACCAATACCACCACGGCGTGCGCGTTGTTGAGATTAACGACGGCACCCGCGTTATCCGCACGGTCTCGACCGCCGTTATCGGCATCGTCTGCACCGCCGCTGATGCCGACGCGCAAGCCTTCCCGCTCAACCGCGCAACACTCATCACCAACGTCTCGACCGCTATCGGCAAGGCCGGCACGCAGGGCACCCTGCGCCGCACGCTGACGGCCATCGAGTCCCAGACCAAACCCATCATCGTCGCGGTACGCGTCGAAGAAGGCGCCGACGCGGATGAGACCACGGCCAACGTCATCGGCACCGTCGATGAAAACGGGTGCCGCACCGGCGCGCAGGCGCTGCTCTCGGCCAGCGCCGCACTCGGCGTCACGCCGCGCATCCTCGGTGCACCAGGGCTGGACAATCAATCAGCCACCACGGCACTGGTCAGCATCGCGCAGGATCTGCGCGCGTTCGTCTACAGCTACGCTCACGACTGCACCACCATCTCGGACGTGACCGCCTACCGCGATCAGTTCGGCGCGCGCGAGCTGATGATCATCTGGCCCGAGTTCGAGGCGTTCGACGTGGCCGCCGCCGAGACGGCCACTATCAGCGCCGTCGCCTGCGCCCTCGGCCTGCGCGCCAAGATCGACAGCGAGATCGGCTGGCACAAAACCCTCAGTAACGTCGCCGTCAACGGCGTGACCGGCATTTCGGCAGACGTGTTCTGGTCGCTGCAAAACCCCAACACCGACGCCGGCATCCTCAACGCCGCTGACGTCACCACCCTGATCCAGCGTGACGGGTTTCGTTTCTGGGGCTCACGCACCTGCGCCGGCCCGACCTCCCTGTTCGCGTTTGAAAACTATACCCGCACCGCCCAGATCCTCGCGGACACCATCGCCGAGGCGCATATGTGGGCGGTCGACAAGCCACTGCACCCCAGCCTTGCCCGCGACATCATCGAAGGCATCAACGCCAAGTTTTCGGAACTCAAGGCGCTGGGCCTGATCGTCGACGGCACTGCCTGGCTGAACGAAGAACTCAACGACGAGACCTCGCTCAAGGCCGGCAAGCTGCGCATCGATTACGACTACACCCCGGTGCCCCCGCTGGAAGACCTCGGCTTCCAGCAGCGCATCACCGACACCTATCTGGCCGATTTCGCCGACCGCGTGAACGCCGGCTGATCAGGAGATAAACCATGGCACTACCCAAAAAGCTCAAGGGCATGAACCTGTTCGGCAACGGCGACAGCTATCAGGGGCAGGTTCAGTCCGTCACGCTGCCCACCCTCACCCGCAAGATCGAGGAATGGCGCGGCGGCGGCATGGACGGCACCGTCGGCATCGACATGGGGCAGGACGGTCTCATGACCTGTAGCTGGACCGTCGGCGGTCTGGTCGAAAGCATCTTCGACAATTTCGGCAGCTCGCGCCTCGACGCGGATCTGCTGCGCATGACCGGCAGCTACGAGCGCGACGACGTCGACGAGGTCGTGTCCGTCGAGGTCGTCATGCGCGGTCGCCACACCGAGATCGACATGGGCGACGCCCAGAGCGGCGAGAACACCGAGCACCAGATCACCACCACGCTGAGCTATTACAAGCTGGTGATCGACGGCTCGACAAAAATCGAGATCGATATCCCGAACTACGTGTTCAAGGTCAACGGCACCGATCGGCTGGCCGCGCGCCGCCGCGCCCTCGGCACCTGATAAAGGATTAAACGCATGAATGCTGCCCGTGGCTCGATCTGCGCCCTGTTGGTCCTCGTCTCGCAATGGATCTACGTCGCATTTCTGTTCGACGAGATACCGAGCTGGGTCTGCGGCATTCCTGCGGTACTGGTTTATTTCATCGCAAGCGGCGCCCAAATGCCGCGCATCAACTGGAGAAAGACCATGGCCCAGGCCAAAGAGAAAGCCACCACCGCCCACGTCTCTGATGCCATCGAGCTGGATAGCCCCGTCAAACGCGGCGAGCAGAGCATCGACAGCGTCACCCTGCGCAAGCCCACCGCCGGTGAGCTGCGCGGCGTCAATCTTTCTGACGTGCTGCAGCTACAGACCGATGCCCTGATTAAGCTCATCCCGCGCCTGTCAGCGCCCAGCCTGACCGAGCACGAGGTGCGCAACATGGACCCGGCGGATCTGGTCCAGTGCGGCGGCGAGATCGCCGGTTTTTTGCTGACGAAGCGGGCGAAGGGCGAAGCCGCATAAATCTCCCTGCATCCGTTGAGGACGCGATGGCCGATCTGGCCATCGTGTTTCACTGGACCCCCGCCGACTGCGCAGAGTTCAGCCTGCGCGAACTGATGGACTGGCGCGAGCGCGCCCGTAAGCGATCCAATCCCGAGGACTCCCATGGCGCGCGATCTCAAGCTGCAGGTCATTCTCGACGCAGTCGATAAAGCCACCGGCCCCCTGAAAAAGATCACCCAGGGCAGCGGCAAAACCGCCGAAGCCCTCAAGGCCAGCCGCGAGCAGCTGCGCCAGCTCGAACGCCAGCAGAAAGACCTCTCCTCGTTTCGTAAGCTGAAAGAAGTCACGCGCGATAACAGCGACGCGCTCGCCCGCGCGCAGGAGCGCATGCGCAACCTGCGCACCGAGCTGAAAAACGTCGACGCCCCGACAAGGCAATTCCAGCAGAGGTTTCTCAAGGCCCAGCACGAAGTTGAGCGGCTCAATAGCACCTTGGGCGATCAGCGCCGTCGCCTCGGCGAGCTGCGCACCAGCCTCAGAGCCGGCGGCACCAGCACCGACGATCTGACCGGCAGCGAGAAGAAGCTGGCCGGCCAGATCCGGCAGGCCAATGAGGCGCTGGAAACCCAAAAGCGCCGCATGAATGAAGTCACGCAGGCGCAGAAGAAAGCCCAGCAGGCGGCGGATCGGTACCAGCGTGGCCTCGGGCGCGCCAACACCATGCGCAGTGCCGGATTTACCGGACTGGCCACCGGCGGTGCGGCGCTCTACGGCGGCGCGCGTCTGCTCGCTCCCGGCATTGGCTGGGGCGAGCAGATGAGCACCGTTCAGGCGGTGGGCCGATTCTCGGCTGACGATGAGCGCTTTAAGGCCCTTAAACAGCAGTCCCGCGACCTCGGCGGCTCGACCGCATTCAGCGCGGGTGAGGTCGGCAGCGGTCAGGAATTCCTGCTGCGCGCCGGCATGAGCGCCGAGGCCATCCAATCATCCATGCGTGACGTTCTGAACCTCGCGCTGGCCAATAACACCGAGCTGGGGCGCACCGCTGATATTGCTTCCAACATCGCCGGCGGGTTCAAGATCGATGTCGAGGCCGCCGGCGGCATGCAGCGCGTGGCGGACGTGCTGTCGGGCACGGCCAGCCGCGCCAATGTCGATCTGGAAATGCTCGGCGAAACCATGAAATACCTCGGCGCCGGGTCCGATCTGGGCCTGACGCTGGAAGAAGCCGGCGCCATGGCCGGCCTGCTGGGGAACATCGGCATTCAGGGCAGCCAGGCCGGCACCACCATGCGTGCCATGATGGACCGCCTGACCAAACCCACCGCCGCCGCATCTGCCGTCATGGACGATCTGGGCCTCAAGGTCGCTGACGCCGAGGGCAACATGCGCGCGATGCCCGACATCCTGCGCGACATCTACGCCGCCACGGCAGACATGGGCAACGTCGAGCGCAAGGCCGCGCTGCAAGAGCTGTTTGGTGCAGAGGCCGGCAGCGGCATGGCCGAGCTGGTCAACCAGATGAGCAGTGGCCAGCTGGATAAGCTGATCGACAATCTGAGCAAGTCGTATGGCGAAAATGCCGAGATGGCCAGCGTCATGGCCGACAACATCGGTGGCGATCTCAAGAACCTGCGCTCAGCGTGGGAGGAAGTCGGTATCAGCATCACCGACACCAACGATGGCGCCCTGCGCGATCTCATCCAGTCGATCACCGAGATCACCCGAGCGGTCGGCAACTGGATCAAGGAAAACCCGAAGCTGGCCGGCACCATCGCCAAAGTCGCCGCTGGCACGGCGGCACTGGTCGCCGCGGGCGGGGCATTCACCATCATGCTGGCCTCACTGCTCGGCCCGATTGTCACCGTGCGCTATGGCTTAAACATGCTGGGCATTAAGACCGGCGGCCTCGGCGGCAAGATCTATTCGCTCACCAGCAAAATTCTGCCGGCGCTCGGCAAGGGGCTGCTGGCCACTGGACGCGGCTTTCTGTTCATGGCCACGTCCATCGGCAAGGCAGGTATCGCCCTGCTCGCCAACCCGATGACGTGGATCATTCTCGGCATCGTCGCTGCCGTCGCCGTCCTCGCCGGGGCCGCGTACCTCGTTTACAAGAACTGGAGCGCAATCAGCGAGTGGTTCGGCCAGCGCTGGCAGGACGTTAAAGCCGCGTTCGATGGTGGCATCGGCGGCATTTCGCGATTGATCCTCGACTGGTCGCCGCTGGGCCTGCTGCAAAGAGGCATCACCAGTGCGCTGTCAGCGCTCGGCATTGAGGTGCCCGAGCAGTTCAAGTCGCTGGGCGGGACGATCATCGACGGCCTGATTGGCGGTCTGTTTGGCAAGCTCGGTGAGCTGAAAAATAGCGTGGTCGGCATCGCTGACAGCGTGACGGGCTGGTTCAAGGACAAGCTGGATATTCACTCGCCGTCGCGCGTGTTCGCTGCGCTGGGTGGCCACACCGTCGACGGTCTGACGCTGGGCCTTGATCGCCAGCGCGATGACCCCGCCAAAAGCATCACCGACATCGCCAACCGCGCCCGACAGGCCGGTTCCGGACTGGCGCTTGGTGCCATGGCCCTGCCAGCAGCAGCCATGCCCTCGATCACGTCATCGGAGCCAATCCGCTTTGATACCCGGCCCCCACTCGCCGCTGGTGGTGGCCAGCAGCGCGTCGATCAGAGCATCACCCTGGGCGACATCCATATCACGGCCTCGCCGGGCATGGACGAGCGCCAGCTCGCCCAATACGTGGCCCGCGAAGTGCAGCGCGCACTGGCGCAGGCGCAGCGCAATCAGGGCGCGCGTAGCCGTTCATCCATGATGGATAGGGATTAATAAATTCACACTGCTTTAAATACCGCCCAGATGAGATTTAAAGACATGCAAATAAGAGATGACAGCATCGAAGTAAGAGGGAGAAAGATCAGAGTTTGACCAAAAAAATCTTCAGGAATCCTTACGTCCGCAGGTATGAGCTGCATTACTCCGGATGACAGAGCCAGAGTGATCGAAAACAAGGCGGCACACGCAACAGAAAGGGTATCGCCTTTACGGAAGGTCAATAGAGTCAGCATTCCGACACCAAGGGTAATAAATATATCAACCCTCAGACTTTTAATACTGCTTATAAATTCTATGTTGCTGGGCTCGTAATAATTGCTAACCAAACCTACAAAAAGTTGGATCACAACCAAGCCAGATAACCACTGCGATATAAAACGACTGCCCAGAGCCGCTTTTAAAGATGTCTTTTCCATCGAGGATTTACTCATGCTTATGGCCTTAGGTATGTTCGTATTTCAGACAAATACGGTACCTTACCAGGAACTGCAGCGCCGCACCGAGTGGCGCCACGCCAGCCAGTCCCGCGTCGGCGACCGTCCCGCGTATCAGTACCTCGGCCCCGGTACCGACACCATCACCCTCTCGGGCACCCTGCTGCCCGAGTTCACCGGCGGCAGGCTAAACCTCGACGAGATCCGCGACATGGCCGATCAGGGTCGGGCGTGGCCGCTGGTCGAGGGCACCGGTCGCCAGTACGGGCTGTGGGTGATCACTGGCGTCGACGAGACCAGCAGCACGCTCTACCGCGACGGCGCCGCCGCGAAAATCGAGTTCAGCCTCACGCTTGAACACGTCGATGACGAGCGCACCGACATGATCGGGGATCTGACGATCTACACCGGCGCGCGGCTGGTCGGGGCGTTCGTATGAGAGAGCAGCCGCAATATCGCCGCCCCGGCTACCGCATCACCATCGCCGGGCAGGACATTACGCCACGCATCAATGGCCGGCTGATCAATCTGACCATCACCAGCCAGCGCGGTCAGGAGGCCGACCAGCTCGACCTCACACTGACCGATCATGACGGCCAGCTCGAACTGCCGCCGAAAGGCGCAAAATTGACGGTCGCCATCGGCTGGCAGGATGAGGGGCTGCTCGACCGGGGCGTGTTCATCGTCGATGAGATCGAGCACAGCGGCAGCCCTGACCGGCTCACTATTCGCGCCCGCGCCGCCGACATGCGCAACCTGCTGCCCGGCAAGCGCAGCCAGAGCTGGCATGACATCACCCTGGGCGACATCGTCGACACCATCGCCAAGCGGCACGAACTCTCGCCGGTGATTGGCGACACCCTGCGCGGTATCCGGCTGGGCCACATCGACCAGACCGACGAGAGCGATCTCAATTTCCTGACCCGGCTGGGCCAGCGTTATGACGCCATCGCTGCCGTCAAATCCGAACGCATGCTGTTCACCCTCGCCGGCGAGGCGCTCACGGCCAGCGGGCTCAAACTGCCCGGCGTCACCCTCACCCGCCGCGATGGCGACCAGCACCGTTATAGCCAGACGGATCGAGACAGCTACACCGGCGTGCGCGCGCACTGGAACGATAAAGCCGGCAGCAAGCGCCAGACGGCAATCGCCGGCGAAGGGGATAAGTTCAAGGATCTGCGTGCTACTTACGCGAGCGAAGCGGACGCCCTCGAGGCCGCAAAGTCGGAGCTGCGGCGCATCCAGCGCGGCACGGCAGAGTTTGAGCTGACCATGGCCCACGGGCGCGCCGACATCACACCCGAGACACCCATCACGCTGCAGGGCTGGAAACCCCAGATCGACGGTACCGGTTGGTTGGTGACGGAGGTCGAGGACTCGTTGGGCGATTCAGGATACGGGACTAAGATCAAGTGCGAGACAAAGTCTTTATAAACAGAACTTTATAGAAATGTCATCAGATGCATTCGTGAGGGCTAAAGTCAGTTGTTTGAAAAGCCGTTAGGGTCTAATGGCGGTGTGCCTTAGAGAGCATGGCTTGCAAAATCTTTGGAAAAATTGACAACTAAAATGTAAACTGACAACTAAAGTGTAAACCAGATTTACAGGCCAATGTCTCAAGAAGGGAAAACCTCATGAGCGAGAAGATGCAGAATGCGCCGATTTACTACGCCTTGGCTCAAGTGGGATTTAACACTGTTGCAGCCATGGCTAAGTATGCGGACGAAATTCAGGACGTCTTTCGAAAAGAGGGTTATACACTCTACGATATAGAGTGGAGAAACGAGTTACAGGTCAACTTCGAAGCCGAAGATGGAGATCCTCAATTTAATAAATTTAAAATATGGCATTTCACAAAAGACGACAGAAGCTCTGGGTTTATTCTTGCGCCTTCTAACTTAACTTTTCACACCACCCATTACACTGACAAAAATCGGTTCATAAAAGATTTTTGCGAAGGATTTGAAACAGTTAATAACACTATAGGGCTAAAGCATGTAGGCCGGATTGGAATGCGTTATTTGGATGCAGTTTTACCGCAAGAAGGTGAGACGACCGAGGACTATCTAATAAGTGAAACCAGCGGGATAAACTTAGATATTGAAAAAGTGCAATCACAAAATGAGTACGTATTTAAAAGCAACCTAGGACCTTTTATTGAAGAAAGTACCTTGATTGCTAAAATTTATCGCGCAAACACTTTTTTAGGTTTTCCGCCAGGCATATCGCCGGGGCAGCTAATACTAAAAAACAAATTCCAAGAATATAACAAAACAAATTTTAAACACGCAGTAATAGATATCGACCACTTCTCAGAAGGTCAAAAAGAAATAAACGGAACGTATCAACTTGAAGAACAGCTAAACTATCTTCATAACGACTTAAAAAACGCTTTTGAGGCTATAATTTCTCAACATGCCCGAGACACTTGGACATAAGAGAGGAGTTGCAATATGCAGTATCAAACTTATTCAAACAGCACAAGCTATAATACATATAGTCATTCTAGCGCCAATAAAGCTGATACTAACGCTTGCAGGCATAGAAGTTTGAAAGCAACCGCCTTGATAACGCTGTTTCTAGGAACAGGAAGCGCCTTTTCAGTAGCCGACATTGGAAAATGGTCGAATGATATCTCCGAAAGAGCTGGAATCACAATTTCTGGCAAAAAAACAAAAATCGAAAATGAGGCCGGCAATGACAACATTGACACAAGAAGCGCTAGCCAAAAATTAAAAGCTGCTCAAGAAAGCTTGCACCTTTCGGTATCCGACTTAAGTCGTATATTTGGAGTCTCTAGGCAAGCAATCTATAAATGGCTTTCAGATGAGAACAGGCCGACCACAGAATACAATCTGATGATTGACCAAATCGGGGAGTTAGAGCACGCAGTTGCGAAATCTAACATTTCCAATCGTCACAACCTTCTAAAAGTTAAAGCTTTTAGCGAGGGTTCTGCTAATGATCTTCTCAAGTCAGGAAGTTTAACAACAGACAAAATTAAAAGTCTTTTAGCAAAAATAGAAGACTCTGAAACCAAGGCCAAGGTAGTAAAATCCAAAGCTTCAGGCATTGAAAGAAACACAGACTGGAAAAGCTCTATTTCGATCCCTAGTGCAAGCAATTAAACCTAGAGATAAAGAGGCAGTTACATGTTTGGTCATGATACAGGTTTCAGGCAAGGTGACTTAGCGATATATGAGGGAAGCTTAACCACGATTTCTGGAGAAAACCTTGCTGATCAAAAGATTGTGATCATATCACATGACTGTGACATAGCCCGTAATCTAGAAACTGAGCCTCTATTAGAGATAATTTTGGCAAACGTAATTACAAAGGAAGATCCTCAGCTGTGTCATGCAAGAAACTCAAGACGTCTTCATTTGAAGTACACAGGGAGCAGCAACGATGATATCTGGCTGGAGCTAACACAGCACAAAAAAACTTACATATGCAAAGAATCGTTTTCGAGCGAAGGCATTTTGCAAACGGACAAAAGTTATTACTTACCCGCTAACGAAAAGCGAATTCTTAAGCAATGGCTTGCCTCGCGCTATGGCCGACCTGCTTTTCCTAATGAGTTTGAAAGGAGATTAGCGAGCCATAAAAACTTTGAACGAAAACTAAGAAAGGCAATTGATCAAGCCGGAGATTGTATCTCAGGCATATTCATGACTTTGGATGATGCGAGTGACGTAGAGCTTCAAGAGGGAGAGGCATATCCTTTAAGAATAATCATAGTTTATGACACTTTTAATTACGTAATGGACGAGAGCGAAGAAACTGCAAGTCAACTATCAGAACGTATAAAGAGCTTGTTTAAAGATAACTTTGAGCGGGATGGCAAAGCCGAAGAAATCGATTTAGAAGAATGCGACATCATCGCACACACGCAGTTTAGCTTTGCTCAAATGAAAGAGTATTCTCAATGGAGGGTAGAGCATCTAAGTTTGACTGAAGATGGAAACGGCGAATTCATGGAAATGGGAAGAGTTACTGGTTAGAGTAATTTCTCCACACTGCCGCACTAACCTCATGCCGTCGCATCAGCAGCCACATCGGTGAGGCATGCACCTGCCATGTCTGCTCATAGCTGTGGCGCAGCAGCAGTACCCGCCCCTTCCAGATCTGCCCGGCGAACAGCGCCTGATATTCAATCGGCACCCGCTGTGCCGGCGGGAATTTATAGGCATTGAGCCAGCCCTGCCGCTCGCGCGCCTGGCGCCACTGGATCACCTCATAGCGTGAGGGCGCCCAGCGCATGGGCACGCTGCGCTGCCAGTCCGGTACATGTCGGTATTTCTTGAGCAATTCAGAATCAGATCGCACTGCGTCAAATCCCCGTATGCTGGCAGCCGAACTTAAACCGTCTCGGACCTGCCATGTATCGCCTTGTTCTATCCCTACTGCTCATCATCGCCCTGCCCGCCCTTGCCGAACCACCCGGCTCATTCAGTACCGCCAAGAAGATCGCCACGCAAATCCATGCCGATCATCAGCGCACGTTCTATTGCGACTGCACCTATACGGAAGATGGCCCCGATCTGGCCAGCTGCGGTTATCAGGTACGCAAACAGAAGCCACGGGCCAATCGGATCGAGTGGGAGCACATCATGCCCGCCTACGATTTTGGTCGGCAGCGTCAGTGCTGGCAGGACGGCGGTCGCCGCAATTGCCGCAGCAATGATCCGGTGTTTCGTCGCGCTGAGGCGGATCTGGTTAATCTGGTCCCCAGTGTTGGTGAGGTAAACGGCGATCGATCCAACATGCGCTATGGCATGGTGACCAGTGCCGACGCCTACCAGTACGGCCAATGCTCGGCAAAAGTCAGCTTTAAGGAGCGAACTTTCCAGCCACCGGCAGAAGTCAGGGGCAACATTGCCCGCACCTACTGGTATATGCGCGACACCTACGGCACCAGCATCAGCAGCCAGCAACAGCGCCTGTTCGAAGCTTGGGCAAAAGCCGATCCGGTGGATGACTGGGAGCGCCTGCGCAATCAGCGCATCACCGCGATTCAGGGCAGCGGCAATCCCTATGTGGAAGACAGCCCACAGCCTCAGCCATTACCCACCCCGGCAGCCAATGATCCGGTATTAGATCAGGCCAGCAGTTTCAGCTGCGAGACGCGCAAAACGTGCAGCATGATGCGTTCATGTGATGAAGCCGTTTACCACCTGCAGCAGTGCGGTAATACGCGACTGGATGGCGACAAGGACGGCGTACCCTGTGAATCATTGTGTCGTTGAATCAAACGGCACAGCGCCGCACCAAGCTGACCACTACGCCCAGCACCAGCTCGGGCTTGATCCGTCGGCTCTCCCCGCCGCCCACCGGCTGGAATCGAAACTGCGGGCCGACCCGGAACGTCTGGAACACCTCGCGGATGCCGTCGATCATGATCACGGCAAGATCCCCATGGCTCGGGTGGCGCGCCTCGTCGACGACCAGCACATCACCCTCAAATAGTGGGCCGCCCACGCCGGCATCCTCACCCGCGCGCATCAGGTAGCAGCTGGGCGGGTATCGGCTTAGATCAAGGAACGTTAGAGACGGGTCGGGACGGCAATCGATGGGGCCGAGGTACTGCGCGTGCATGGGGTGGTCTATTCCTTTAGTGCTGTATATACATACATATAAATTAACCTGTGTTGATGTTCAAGCGTTTGTACATTTGTACATTGCGTACAACAAAAAGCCGCCCGAGTTGGGCGGCTCATTCCAGCATGGCAGTTTGCTAGGCGGCTGATTGCTCATCGGCGGTAGGCTCGATTTTCTCGATACGGCTTTCAGGTGTAGCAATGATGACCATCATGGCCATCAAAAATATCCCCGTAAAACCGCCGGCAAGAATGCCGGCCAAAAAGCTGATGACAACACCTCTACCCTCGCCTCGCTGATATCGCGCGGCGCGTACGCCAACGATGCCCGCCAGTACTGTGCAGATGATGTATCCGATTTCCAAAGTCATGGCATCCCCGGTTCTGCGTGTCGTTAAAAAGCCGCCCTATGTGGGGCGGCTTTCGGCAGTGAGTGTGGATGGTCAGCTATCGGCGGAATCGACCGTCAGCATGTTTCCAAAAATATCGCTGCGCTGATAGGTGTACTCAACACCGTTAAGCACTTTTGACGATGCCTCACCGCCATCGTAGGACTGGATGAGTGACAGCATCACGTCAAAAGCATTTTGAGCGCTCATGTCGGGCTGAGTCGCAGCAACAACACCGGAAGCCACCACCATGACCCGTGCACCGGATTCTTGCGTGCCATCACCTGTACCCATAAAGATGATGCCGTTCACGGCGCCGGATTGTGGTTTAACGGTGCCAGTCAGTGCCAGATGTTCGCTGAACGCCTCCTGAAAGATGCCCTGCACACCGCTGTTATCGACATTGCCCTTTGCGCGGTAGGGTTGGCCAAGATCGGTCATGGAAGCATTGAAGCGGCGAGCAAACGTTTTGGCATCAAAGCCAAGGTCACTACCGGCCTCGATCTCTGCCTGCTTCTCGTTTGTTTTGTCACTGGCCAACTGCTCGGCATCGTCAGTCGAAACCGGCTCTGAGGCGACCTGTTCGGACTCGGGGATCTGGTTTTCGAGCATGCCCAGAATGACGACGCTCAAGTCAGGATCATAGTGAGTGGTTGCCCAATAGGCGGTATCGGGGTCTTGTGACTCTAGGCGATAGCCGATAAAGGTGCGCTCGACTTCGGCCTCTTCCTGTGACTTGATCTGTTGGGCGATATCGGCGAGCTGGTCTTTATCAACTGGCTCGTTAAGCGTCACTTCGACGGTGCGTTTATAAGGAGCCTTTGTCTTGTCGCTGGCTACGGTATAGAGAGACGACAGGGCGGGCTGTTCTTCGCTGACAGACGGTTCGATTTCTTCAATCTTGCTGTCGCTACCATTAACGGATATGTCGATCAGTGCCAGTGAGACCAGCAGAAAGAAGCCTGCAACCGCACCGCCAAAAATACCCGTTATCCCGCTGAAAAAAGCACCTTTACCATTAGCGCGTCGATTGCGTCCGATTCTAACCCCGATGATGACGGCTAGAATCGTGCAGATGATGAAGCCAATTCCCGCAAACATGATGTTCCCTTAAGCTCTATGTATTAGAACTTTAAGATATCACTTGTTACAAGATATTACGAACCTTTAAGCGGGTGCTTTAGATCAAAACTGGCAGGAAGGAATTTATTAAAAGTAAAAATTCCATTTCTTACTCTGATGATGCTTATTGTGAAATACTATCTAAACACTCTTTTAACTCGTCGATGGAGCGCACATTATGAACTTGATCAAACTCAAAGGTGACATTATCAGAATTATTATTTGACACTAAAAAATTGAATTTAATTGAATGCGTGTTTCTTCTTTTTTTATTGGAATTGAAAAGCTCAAGCTTTTTAATATTAGTATTCCTCCCAACAACTAAAATAACAATATCGTGAGAGAATGAGTTTCGAAAACTTCCTTCATAAATATCGACAACCGAGCAGCTGAAATTTTTCTCAAACAAATGATGGCATACTGCATTTGAATATTGTTGTGCAATCAAATCATTAAAATCACAAAAAACCCTAGCTGTATGCCCCTTATAATGTTTCTTACCGATAGCCTGAGGGGTTAACTCTTGCGAAGAGTAAATTGACTGTAAAAAACTTTCCCCAAAATGGGTAACATTACTTTCTGAAGAATCGAAAAGATAGTAGCTTTCAAATTTCTTAAGCGCCAATTTTTCAATTGGATTTTGGCTCGATACAAGGTTTCTCAGTTGATTGCCAGAAGAAGAATTCGGCAAAAAATCATATTTTCCAGATATATATAACGTCTTTAGGAAAGCACACTCGTCAGACGACAAATCTCTCAAAAACATAATAAAACTCAGTCTAAAATCTGAGCGCAGCTCATCAGCTAAAACTTTAGAAGCCAATCTTGCATAAAGCTCTGTCTTACTCTCTTCTATGTCTTGCCAGCAAGCATTTAATAAAGATTCATAGCTTCCATAGTCAGTATCATTAGAATGTAAAAGCATGGCAGCTTTATTTGGCGGAACTCCTTTAACCAAAGCTCTATGAAACCTATCCAACCTTTTCTCTCTATTTTGAGAAATTTGATCTATAGCGGCATCATTAAATGCTTTCACCGTATCCCAAACAGGTGCTAGAAGAGGGCCTGCCACCCCCTTTAAAGCAGGCTCAGAGACAGCACCGATTATCCGGGTAATTTTTTTTAATTTTGTCACAAGCTTTTACCTTGAATTAAGAACGATCAAATATAGCCATGCTCATCTTCGAATTTATTAATTATGCTAATAACAAGATCGACAAATTTACGAGCTTCGATCGTATCTATCTCTTCAACCTCATGTGAGCCAATAGACTCTTGAACTCTATTGGCCTTGAAGATTTTGCTTGTAACCCCGGAGCTCAAACTATCTTGACCAATCAAATAAGTCAGCTTATCTTCAAAACTTATAACTTTTCTTGGCTCTGGATCAGGGCCGCCTGAGCTTGGAGAAATTTCATTTCCACCATTTTTGCGGTTAAGTTCTGAAATTATAAACTCTATTTTTTGCCATGCTTTAAAAATGTGCCCTGTACTTACTGAAACCTTACCTAATGCCAATTCAAGAAAATCATTATCATATAGAAAGGCACGCGCGCTTCTTGATATTGGAACCAAAGCACTAGGCTGGTAAAAAAAGCTATCATATTCAAAGCTGGAAAAGTTTTCATCAGGCTTGACAATATTATAGTAGCGCCTCATCTCCTCTTCACTTAAAGATGACGTTTCTTTATCTTCAACTCTTTTAAGGAAATTTTCATCGGATTCATCAATGTCTTTTTCAGCTTCTTCTATAGAGCTACAACCATCAACATTTACAGCTCTTTCAGCAAGATCTTCTTCAGAACCTGCACAACTATCTTTTCTTTCTTTTTTAAACAGAAAGTTAAAGCCAAAAAAATTAACCGACTCTAATTGCTGAAAATTATTAACGAACCACTTCCTAAAAAATAAGAAAAGTATAAATATAAACACTACGAAAGGTAACTTACCGCGCAACGTAGTTAAGATGTACTCAGCACCCAAAAAAAATATAAGTGCCGCGATAGCCATGACTGCCAAGATCAGCTTAAGCAAAGTTTTAATCTTAATACTTTTATTAAGAAAATTACCTAGGCTTGATTTGATCCTCACCTTATTCTCCCCAGCCGCATCACGCACTCGCCAATGATCTCGACATTCTGGTTAGAGAGCGGATCGACGATTTCCGGCGGGTAGTGCGGGTTGTCACTGATCAGGCGCCAGCCGCCGCCGGCCACGCGCTGCACCCGCTTGATGCGCAATCCGTCATCCATGCGCAGCAGGAACACGCCATCCGGGATACGGCGGCTGCGATCCACCAATACCTGATCTCCATCATTCAACGTGTCGCCCATCGAATCCCCGCGCACACGCACGCCCACCACACGTGAAGGGTCCAAGCCGTCTCGCTTTAGGTGATCTGTATTGAGATACACGGTAGTGTCGATTGACTCACCCTCAAACAGCCTTCCAGTGCCTGCAGCGGCTTCGATGCTATAGATCAATATTCTTGAATGACCGGCCATCGAGCTGGGTAAGACCTCACCTTCAGCCTGCATCGTGAAAGATATTTTCAGAGCAGCTTCATCGCCATCTCCGAATAAAAGCCATTCCAAGCTTGCCTTTTTGGCAATTGCCAATTCGACACATTCGTCGTACGGAATGCTTCCACGGCGTTTCCAATTGTGAACTGAGGTAGAAGATATACCGAAGTATTCGGCTACCTCCTTGTCTGAAGATACCCCCAGAACCTCTTTTATACGGCCCAAAACTCCCGGCGCCATTAGCTTTTTGTCAATCATGGAAACGCCTAATAGCTAAATATGATTGCCATATGGTTGTTAAACGCCATTTTGGCAATTAGGATTGTGCTGACTGTGCAAGTTAACTATTGGGAATCATACATCATGAGCAATCCGCAAGCCTCCCCACGCCCCCGCCGCGCACCCAATGGATGCCGTGGCAATCCTGTCTGGATGAACCTGACGCCGACCGAACGTGCGGATCTCGAAGCGATTGCCGCTTCTGAAATGCGCACGCTCTCGGCGCAGGCCCGCATGTTCTATCTGCGTGGCATCAAGGCCATGAAGGCCGAAAGCCCCGCTCCCGTCAGTCACTAACCCAGAAGGAATCGCAGCCATGTACAGGGACCCCCGTCGCCTCAAGACCGCCCGCATCGGTATCAATCTTGACCAGTTCGAAGATGACCTCATCGAGGCGCTTTCTGCCTACACCGGCATCGAGAAGGCCACGCTCGCGCGTGAGCTGGTCATGCGGGGCGCACTGGAAATGCTCGGTGTCTCCAGCCAGCAGGAGTTCGACGCCGTGAGCATGATCGATTTCCAGCCGGCGGCAAAGCTCCATTGAGGGACGGCGCGACACCCTTTCAGGACCTCGCGAGGTACCCATGACACGACACATTGAAATGTTCCCGACCGATGCCGACCGCCGCGTGCTGGAAGCCGTTCGGCAGCAACAGGGTCTGGAAACGCTGGATCAGGCCGCCGAATTCGTACTGCGGCGCGCATTGAGAAAAGGCACGGCACGAATGGCCATGCCACGCGGGCCGCGAGCGGTTGGGAGGCGCGGATGAGTCACCGCCGCAAATGCGAGGTCTGCGGCAGCCCGACCCGCCGCGTGCCCAGCGACCTCCCCGAGGAAAAGGGCCTTGTTTATTACGACAAATGCACTGCCCCCCGATGCAACTGGATCGGCCAGGGCATAGCGAGGTTAACCCGACGTGTGGACATGCAAGGCGTGCAACTCACCCTGCCGGATTCGAACGAGTAAAAGCCCGCTCAAGCGCTTAACCGAAGTGTATGCGGACTGCCAGAACCCGGCCTGTGGTGCCCGCTGGTACGGCTATTACCAGATCAGAACCAGTACGGCAGTGCCGCAGGTGCAGCCGCCACGCGGGCCGGAAGATGAAAACGACTTCCCCTATTACCAGCTCGAGCCGTCACCGGGCCGGGCCAAGGAGCAAAGACATGACCATTGATCCTCACTATCAGATCGACCCCAGCGACAGTGTCCAGGACGCCGCGCAGGCATTCCTGCGCAACCAGCCGCGCTATCGCACACCGCACCAGATGGTGACGGCCTGCCGTCAGCACCTTGTCGACCACGGTCGTCTACGTGCCGATGAAGCACACCAGCACGCGGCCTATGCCTTCGATCAGCTCAACGCGCAGGGAGGTGTGGCATGCACGCACTGAATCATGACAGCCCGGCCATCGCTTTCATCCTGAGCCTGCCGCGCCGCGTGCATCGTGGCGATGCGATCAATCAGTGCACGTCGCACCTGATCCGACAGCACGGCCATACCCCGCGCGATGCCAGCCTGATGGCCGTGCAGGCGATGGCCGAGCTGGAAAGCTTCAACCGCCGCGCGGCCATCGATGTGGAATCGACCACCTCTTATGTCGTGGTCGTCAATCACCCGGACGGCCGCCGCATGGCCCTGACCGTCAGCGACCTGATCGGCTTTGCCGAGCGTCAGAACGCTGACGTTCGCGCCGTTCAGGCCGTGGGGGCGTAACCATGGCCAGCGTTCACGCCATCCGTCCCGTCGAACAGCTCGACCCGCGCGCCAGCTTTCTTGCCGTGCGAGACGAGCTGCGGCGACGCACTGAAAACCGCGACCTCGCGGAAGTCTGGGCTGCCATGCAGCCCGGCGAGCGCGCCGTGGTGCTGCGCTCGGCAGCACAGACGTTGGTGCCCAACCGGCCAATCAATGAGATTCCGCCCAATGAGCGCACGCCGGAAGCCATCGCCAACAACCTGACACGCACCCCGATCGAGTGGATGACGCCCAAAACGCGTGAAGCGATCCGCTCGGCCATCCATCGCATGAGTGCTTACGCCAGTCGCCTGCGCGATGGGATGCGCCCCGCATCGCATCCGTCTCAGACGCTTGCCGCAAGTGCTCGGCAGGCACTCGCCCAGGGCGACATCGCCGCCGCGCAGCACTATCTGGCACTGATCGAGGCCAACGCAGAATGACCAGCGCAATCGAGCTATCCCGTGAATTCGGCGCGCCCGGCGGTCAGGGCACGCTGAGCTGCCAGCAGTGGCGTGAGCAGTATGTGTTCGACCGCTACCCGCAATACGCCGAGCAGCTGGCACAGGCGTTTCTGGTCGTGGCCCGCAAAAGTGGCAACGCCGCCGGCAACCGTTATCTGCGCCGGATCTGTCAGCGCCTGCACGTCGGGCCGTTTCGTGTGACCCATGACGATGAGGGCATCTGCAATCACGCCGAGGCACAGGCCATGGCCATCAAGCGGGTGCATGACGAGAAGGTGGGCGAGGCCAATCGTGCCGGCGGTTCCGAGCTGGACGCCGCCGAGGCTGCGCTGGCGCTAGGGCTGGAACGCGTCGAGAAACACGAGATTGATCCACCGGACGGCAAACTGCCGATCCGCGTCCAGCTGGCACGCCTTGAGGACGCCAAATGGTGGCGTCGCAAGCTGCGCGTGTTGGCCGGTCGTCGCCTTGAGCAGCTGGAGCGCGAGCTGGGCAATGTGCATCACCGCGCCGGCATCTACTGCTCGAACGCCACCGTGGTGCGTCGCGCCAGTCAGAAGCTGCGCAATCTCGCGATGCTGGAAGCGGTCGAGGCCATCAACCAGCACGGCCAGAACTACACGCTCGCCGAGCTTTCCGAGCTGGGCCTGGCCAATCCGGACCACCGCCGCGCCGAGCTGATGCTGCGCATTCGCGAGACCGAGGCCGAAGCTCGCCGACTGGGTCATGTGGGCGTGTTCTACACCCTCACCTGCCCGTCACGCTTTCACCCTGTACGCGCCAAGAGCTGCACCCGTAATCCGGTCTATGACGGTTACACCCCGCGCGACGGTCAGCGCTATCTGACCACGATCTGGTCGCGCATTCGCTCGGCGCTGGCCCGTGAGGACATCGGCGTTTATGGCGTGCGCGTGGCAGAGCCCCACCACGACGGCACGCCGCACTGGCACATGCTGATGTGGGCACATGCGGATCACGTCGAGCGGGTCAACGAGGTCATGCGCGAGTACGCACTGGCCGACACCCCCGACGAGCCGGGCGCTCAGCAGAACCGCTTTCAGGCCAAGCTCATCGACTACACGCGCGGCACCGCTGCCGGGTATGTCGCCAAGTACGTCTCGAAAAACGTCAACGGCCGGCAGTTTGTCGATCTCGACGAGTACGGCCGGGAAATGGCATCTAGCGCGCCGCGCGTTGAAGCGTGGGCCGCCGTGTGGGGCATTCGTCAGTTTCAGTTCGTCGGGCTGCCCAGCGTGACGGTCTGGCGTGAGGTTCGCCGGCTGACCGAACAGCAGGCCGAGCAGCTGGCCGCATGGGAAGCCGCCACGAATCCGGGGCGCTCGATCATCGAATTCATGGCGAAGGTGCGCACCGCCTGCAACGCCGGGGCATGGGATCAGTTCCTGCGTCTGATGGGTGGCCCGCTCACCCCGCGCAAGCTGCAGCCGATTCGCCCTTGGCGCGAATGGCGCATGGATACCAGCCGGGAAATGGGCGCCGATGAGGTGCCGTTCGCTCGCGGCGGGTACGGC
Source organism: Kushneria sp. Sum13 (assembly GCF_052692355.1). Lineage (NCBI taxonomy): Bacteria > Pseudomonadati > Pseudomonadota > Gammaproteobacteria > Oceanospirillales > Halomonadaceae > Kushneria > Kushneria sp. Sum13. Next base: position 355,964 of record NZ_CP199847.1, on the reverse strand, counting down.
GAGCGCGTCGAGATCACCTACGGCCTGCTGGTGAAAGGTGCCGAGTATTTGACCCGGTTTTACAGCTGGACAATGCGCCCGAAGGCACGCGCCGGCGCTTACGACTTCAGCCAGAAGGGTTCATATGGAGGCGGCGCAGCCGCCGACCCTTGGACTTGTGTGAATAACTGTACGCCCGACATGACGCCGCGCGCAGCCGATCCCCACACCGATGCGCTCCAGGCAAAACGGTATCGGGAGTGGATCAACAGCACCGAATACCGCGCCGAGCAGGAACTGGCGCAGCAAGAGCATGAAGAAACCCAGCAGGCGCTCGCGGATCTGGAGCGCCGGCACCGGGAAAGCATCCAGCCACCACCCGCGTGGCAGCGAACCCCTGAATTCATTCCCTTTGAGCTGAGATAGCAGGAGACCCCGTGGCCGATTCAATCGATCTCGCCAATGAAAATAGCCAGCGCCATCTTGAGGCCGCGCTGGCCAGCCGTGCCCGCATGGCGACCATGCCCAGCCTGACCCACTGCGAAGACTGCGACGAGCCGATCCCGGAAGCGCGCCGCAATGCGGTACCGGGTGTGGCCACCTGCATCGAATGCCAGTCGATCAACGAACACAAGTCAAAAGGAATCCGGTAATGGAACAGCTGATCATTTTTGCCCTGCTCACCTTGCTGGCCATCGTCACCCTGCGCATGGCCTACCTGCTGGGCCGCGCGTCGGCCAGCGATGAACTGGCCGTGCAGTTTGACGAATACACCCGCATGGCCAATCGCCTCGCGGCATCGGAAAAAGGGGTGCGACATGAATAAGACTATTCAGGACCTCAAAGACGAAAACCAGCTGCTGCGCGATGGTATTCGCACCATCACATCCGGTCTGATGAATGGTGAGTATGCGGATCTGTTATCTACTGATCATGACCTGACAAGGCTGCACACTGTTATTGGATGCATGGTTGAGGAAGTAAACCAAAAGGCTCGTAAGGTCGAGCTGCTGAAGAAATACGGCATAGCATGCGATGCCCAGATTGGAGAAAGCCAGCGCCGCATTGCTTTGCTGGCTGCTCCGTTGGAGCAGGCATGGGATAACGGGTACCTGAATGGCCGCGAGGATACGCTATCGGAGTTAGCGCAGAAGGATCGCGATATCGAGAAGGATGATAGTGACTGGGTCCCGGCTGGCCATTCCGCGCCGCAGGAAAAGAATACCGCTACGCATCGTGGAATAAGCGGTGAGCTTTATCGTGAGCCAGGCAGTGGTTCAGCAGTTGGGTGGCTGGTTTGGCGTGAGGGACAGACCATGGCCGGTTGGGTTGGGGTATCCGATGGTCGCCCGAAAGAGTTTGTAGAGCGGCTCCAGCCTAAAGCCAGTCATCGGGGTGAAGCATGAGCCACGAACAGCAACAAGCAACGGGCGCCACCATGGCGCCCCAGGGCATGCCCGAAGATATTCGGCTGACACTTCTGGCCGCCGTAACCGAGCAGATGATCAGGGTACGCCGCAGGCCGCAGGGGGTCGTCAGCACTTATGAGCTGTCGCGCCTGATTCCGGCAGCGGAGTGGCTGACAAACGATACCGAAGGGGACGCCGGTGCAAAGCACTGATAACCAAAAGCGCGGCGGCGGTGCCGCTCGCGCTGCCGGCATTCTCTGCCGCGACCCGGCGTTCGGACTCTATCTGGATCAAAGGGCCCGATCCAAGTTCGGCGCATCAGTGCCGGACGGTACCCACATCGAACAGGACGCCCGCGACTGGATCTGCCGGGCGTGCGGTGTCGAGAGCCGGCGAGAGATAGATGGCAGCCCTCAAGCAAGGGCGACGCTTCGTACTATTTCGGACCGTTTCAGTGCCTGGAAGACGCGAAAAAAATCAGCAGAATATGGGGGCGCCGATGCTCGCGATCGATCACCTGACCATTGAAAAGTTCGCCGCGGAAACGGGCTATAGCGAGGAAGCCGTCCGGTCCAAGATCAAACGTGGCCAGTGGCGCATGGGGCAGGAGGTGTTCAAGGCACCCGATGGTCGGATACTGATTTCACTGCAAGGATATAGAGAGTGGGTGACCAGCAGTATGACGGCGTCCGCGTCGCCTCGGAAACGACAATACAGATCGACTTCCAGTATCAGGGCGTCCGGTGCCGGGAACGTCTCAAGCTCAAGCCCACTCCCGCTAATCTGAAAAAAGCGGCGCGTCACCGCGCCGCGATAATCGATTCTATCGATGCCGGCACATTCGATTACGGCGTCACCTTTCCCGGCAGCAAAAACGCCCGCAAGTTCATCCGGCAGGATCGGCTCGACCACTACCTGCGCCAGTGGCTGGAACACAAGCGCCCTACCCTAAAGACCAGCACCTATGATGGGTACCGAAAGGCCATCGAGGGAAAGCTGATCCCCGCGTTTGGGCATCTGATGCTGGCCGAGTTCAAGCGATCCCATGCCCGTGATTGGGCGGCCTCGCTGACCTGTACCAATAAACGGATCTCGAACCTGCTCAGTCCGTTGCGCACTGCTCTCACCGATGCCATGTACGATGAGCTGATCGCGACCAATCCACTGGCCGGCTGGCACTATCAGCGTCAGGAAAAGGTTACCGGTCAAACCGATAAAATTGATCCATTCACACCCGAGGAACAATTGGCCATTCTGGCCAACCTTCCTGATGAGGGCCGGCCATTGATTCAGTTTGCATTCTGGACCGGGCTGCGCACATCAGAGCTGGTCGCGCTGGAGTGGAATGATGTCGATACGGTCAGACGAAAGGCCCGAATATCGAGAGGCATCACCCAGGCATCGCGCGGTCAGGCCGAGACGCCCAAAACAGCAGCCGGTATAAGAGAGATCGATTTACTACCGGCTGCGCTGGATGCGCTCAAGCAGCAGAAGCTGTTCAGCGATCACCATGAAAGTGGGCGAGTGTTCCTGAATCCACGCACCGGCGCGCCTTGGACGGGTGATCAGGCGATTCGAAAAACGCTGTGGGTACATGCTCTAAACTGTGCTGATGTGCGCTATCGTCGCCAATACCAGACACGGCACACTTATGCTTCGATGATGATCAGCGCTGGCGAGCCTATCGCTTGGGTATCGCGTCAAATGGGGCACACGAGCGTAGTACTGACTGCGCAGGTCTACTCTCAGTGGGTGCCATCAACCAGCCATCAGGCAGGGTCAAAGGCTGTCGATATGTTCTGGCAACTTGACGGCAACAAGTGACGTAAGCTACTGTTATATAAGGCTTCGCCGGGGGTTCAACTCCCCCCGCCTCCACCAAACATCAAAAAAGCCGCCCCACACCGGGCGGCTTTTTTTGTTCGATGACTTTTTGATTAGTGGCTTAACTACTAATTACAGCTATATATAAATTTAATAATTTTTTGCATGGAAAAGAATTTTTAATATTTTATCCATAAAAGCGTCTATTTTATCCATATTCGCCCTGCCGGAAATAATGTACCAAACTTGAACCGGTGCTTTGGATACATTTAAAACATGCGATGATCGTCACTTTGCGCGTTCCAGCCTACCTGTACGGCCACGTCACACGATTAAATGTCGTGGACCATTAATATGTTTTTTTTAATTACCCTTTCTGGCAGCGGTAATTATGCACAAAGCAACAAAAGATACACAAAGTGACCTGTAACACCACTTCGGCACATCCCGGTGGTGAACACGCTGCCAATATGATGCTGTCGCAGCCAATACTTATCGGAATGATGTTTTCCATGGATGGCGCCGTACCATTTTTCAGCTCACACTGAAAAACTCTACGACAACCTTCATAAGCGGTTCAGCGAGATTTTTTCATTCGTTAACCGGCAAGGTTATTCATGGCCAAAAAGGACATCATCCGATACAACAGTCCGATCCAATGGGCAGCTGTATCGCAGGGTATCCAAGAATGAAGGAGGGCATATGCCCAGGGCCGTAAAAAACCTGTTTGCCGACTCGCTGACGGCTGAATCGGAGCCTCAAATGAAGAAGCAGGACAGCAGGGCTGTCGATGTGGAGAAAAAGGACCGCATCGATGAATACCTGCGCCTGGCGCGTCGCAGCATCATGAATGTCCTGCCCGACAAGTGGCATACGGCACTTCGTTATCGACGAGTGTTCGGGGAATTTCCGGATTTGAAAAACCCGCGCACCTTTAACGAAAAAATCTGCTATCGCAAGATTAATCCTCAGCCCATTTATTCCGTTCTGAGTGACAAGATTGCAGCACGTGATTATGTAGCGCATACCATTGGCGAACAGTATCTGGTGCCCTGCTATGCAATAGAGTCCGAGCCGACACCGGCCACCTATTCAGCACTACCGGAAAGCTTTGTCATGAAAGCCAATCATGGCTTTGGATATAACCTTCTGGTGCGCGACAAGGCCGACCATCCCTTCCCCCAGATCTACAATCTGGGACAGCACTGGCTGGGACAGGATTTTTATGATGTTTGCCGGGAAGCGCACTATCGGGATATCAAACCTCGCCTGATTTTTGAAAAGCTGCTTCTGGACGATCTTGGCAACATTCCCAAGGACTTTAAGTTCCACTGCTTCCAGCGTGAAGGCGAAGACCCGGTCGTTTTCATCGAAGTGACGCACGACCGCTTTACCAACTACAAGGTCGATTTTTACAATCAGGACTGGGAACTGGTAGAAATTCGCCGACCCGAAGTCAGTACAGGGCAGGCCATGCCCCGTCCACAACAGCTTGATGAAGCACTCGAGCTGGCACTCAAGCTTGCCAACGGCTTCTCTTACGTTCGGGTGGATTTTTACCTCGTGGGTGACGCCATTTATTTTGGCGAGATGACCTTTACGCCGACGGCTGGACTGACAAAGTTCAAGGATCGCGAAACCGATCATCAGTGGGGCGCTCTGTTCGACATCTAGACCCGCCCCTCTCTGACATGGCAACTCCCGGTTGCCATGTCAGGGTCTACTCCTCCTGCTTGCCACCCGAATCAAGGGGCATTCGAAGATCGCGCTGCCACCGGCGAACCTTGAGCCGCTGACGACGTTTGCCCAACTGCTGCGTGCCGATTGTTTCAGGAACCAGACTCAGCTTTTCAGCGTCATCGTATTTCATGTTGAAGCGGCGACTGGCCCCTATCGGGCTTGTCTCGGCACCAAAGATCATGATCAGACGAATCTCAATGCTACTGAAGCCCACCTCTCCGGTCGGCCGGCAGCTGTCGTCAACGCTGATGCCATGCTCACTGGCCACTTTCTGAAGCAGCGTCCGAAAGGTGCCTGCGTTCATGTACTCGCCTGATCCCAGCGGCCCCTGCCGTGTCACCTGACGCAGCTCTTTCATGTCAACATCGCTGCCGCCCTCCCCCTGCTCGTCCACAGTATCGGTTACGTCAGTCACGTACTGGTCATCGCTGGTTTCAAGCTTGACGATAATGCTGTCGACAAACACGGCAGACTGGCTCATGTTACTGACGATGCAGCGTGAATCGATCCCTCGACCATAGCCGTGATTGATAATGATCTGAGGACGGCGCTGCATGCGAAAGTTATGCAGCAGCAGCTGCAGATAAACGCCCCAGATTAAAAGCATGCCCACACTGGTCAGGCCGCTAAAGACCGTGGCGTTTTCCTGTATCCAGTCCCACAAGTTACTCAAAAAATAGATCACCATCACCCCCCTGAAAAATATACGCCCGGACACCGCCGCGACCTGCTCGGCAGGGCATCATCTGCATCAGACAAGCATGGCCTAAAAAGTGATCCGCCGCCCGGGCAAGTGCGCCTATCGACCAATAGATGTCTGCAACCGGCACATTGAGAAGCAATGCCCACTATAGTACTAGACAGTTGACCTCATTCCGGTGGCCAACTGTATGAAGCATGGCTCGTTCGTAGTGACATCAACACTGTTATGGACCTCAAGCGGTCCGGGGAGTGCATCATGATTCATCATGTCTGGGGCCTGATGGCTCATCCTCATCGAGAGTGGAAAAACATTGAAGGTGAGCACGAAAGCGCAACACACATGTACGCCAGCCATGTTCTATTATTGGCAACCGTTCCTGTGGTCTGCGCGTTTATTGGTACGACTACCGTTGGCTGGGACTTTGGACGCTCGGCTGTCGTCACCCTTTCTACCATCAGCGCATTACAGCTGGCCGTTCTGTTCTACCTCGCCATTCTGGGAGCCATCGCCCTGATGGGGTTTGTCATTCATCGCATGGCACAACGATACCCCGTCCATCCCGACCTGAATCGTTGCATCGTTTTTGCCGGATATGTCGCGACGCCCATGTTTCTGGCCGGCCTGGTCGCTCTGTACCCCATGATATGGCTGTGCGTACTGGCAGGCGTGGCAGGGCTTTGCTACACCGGCTACCTGCTCTATCTGGGCATACCGGGGTTTCTGGGCATCGATCGCAAGGAAGGCTTTATTGTCTCAAGCTCGACGCTGGGCATTGGCGTGTTGGTGCTTGAAGTGCTTCTCGCCATTGCCGTGTTGCTGTGGGGATACGGTGCGCACCTCGTCTACTAGGCCGACAGGCACGGAAGAATGAAGAATTGATAGGCGGGTACGGAAGGGAATCAGAATAAATACAAAAGATGGAGGCAAATAAAAAGGGAGCTGCCATTGGCAGCTCCCTTTACAGCAGAATTTAATCTACCGAATTACTCGGGGCGGATTGCAGAAGCCTGCAGACCTTTTTTACCCTGAGTGACGTTGAAGGAGACCTTTTGGCCTTCCTGCAGCGATTTGAAACCTTCTGCCTGAATCTCGGAGAAGTGTGCGAAAAGATCGTCGCCACCGTCGTCAGGAGAAATGAAACCGAAGCCTTTGCTGTCGTTGAACCACTTAACAGTGCCAGTTGCCATGCTTTTGATACCTGTGCAATAAATTAATGATGGTTAGCCCACCGCGGGCACAAACAAGATAGCCATTCATATGCTCTCGACAGGATCGATTACAACTGACGATATACTGCCTTGTTAACCACCCGGATCATAGTGCACCTATCGCTCTACCGGGTCAAGTAACCCTTTGGTAGGGGGTACGATATGTACAAGATGAATATTTTATATAGCGTGAAAAAAACGGGTCGTCAACAAAAATTCCTGACATGCAGTGCAGGGAAAATCCGCTCTGCGCTGCCTCAGAGGTTACCCATGACTCGCTGCAATCGAGACGCCACTACCCTCTGCACTGTTAAACGCGCACAAAAAAACCGCCTGAAAGGCGGTTTCTTTTTTTCGAATCGCTTTAGTGCCAATTCGAAATGGTGCCGGCTGAAGGAGTCGAACCCTCGACCTACTGATTACAAGTCAGTTGCTCTACCAACTGAGCTAAGCCGGCATATTCATCTGCAAGCAGAATGAAGTGGCTGGGGTACCAGGACTCGAACCTGGGAATGCCGATACCAAAAACCGGTGCCTTACCACTTGGCTATACCCCAGCAGATGGTGGCCAGAGACGGAATCGAACCGCCGACACGGGGATTTTCAATCCCCTGCTCTACCGACTGAGCTATCTGGCCGCTGCCAACGGCTGCGTATTAAATCGAAAACCTCTTCCCGGGTCAACACCTTTCTCAATATTATTTCAAAAACTTATTGAGAGGGCGGTACGTAGCCTTCAGCGCTGTCGGTTTGTTCGTTGTTGAAAAATTGCGTCATCTGCATCATCAGATAATCGCGAGTCTCGGGATCGAGCATGTTGAGACGCTTTTCATTGATCAAACGCGTCTGAAGTGCCTGCCACTCCTCCCAGGCCTTCCGGGAAACGTTGTCATAAATGTCCTGACCTTTGGCACCCGGCAGCGGCGGCATCTGAAGCCCTTCGAGCTCCTGCTGGTACTTGCGGCAAAATACCGTACGAGTCATTGAAATACCTTAGTGTAAGCGCTCTCAAAGGAGCGTGAATGATGACAGGGACTCAAGCAGCGCCTTGACCGGTGCTGCCAGCCCTATGTTGTCGGGTTGGTCAGGATCATACCATCGCCATCCTGGTGCAGCGTGCTGGTCACCCTGACGTGACAGATGCGCCTGAACCGGCGTGATCTCAAGTCGAAAATGCGTAAAGACGTGCACAAAGGAGGACCACTGCCCTTGTACTTCACTGCCCGGCATTTCCCCGGCCAGCCAGGCGTCCAGAGCCCTGCTGTCATCAAACTGGGGCAACCCCCACAGCCCCCCCCATAAACCGCTTGAAGGGCGCTGCTCGAGCAGCACGTGTCCGTTCTCATCGCGCAGCATCAGCATCATGGTCTGACGCACCGGCTTTTCCTTTTTTGGCTTTGACTCGGGAAAGCGCTGCTCTTCTCCCCTGGCATGAGCCACACAGTCCGCTTCAAAGGGGCACAGGAGGCAGCTGGGGCGTCGTCGAGTGCACAGGGTAGCCCCCATGTCCATCATGGCCTGAGTGAAGTCAGCACAGCGCCATTGCGGGGTATAGTGCTCGGCCAGCTGCCAGAGTCTTCGCTCTACCTCCGGCCGACCAGGCCAGCCCTCGACACCATGAAGACGCGTCAGTACCCGCTTGACGTTGCCATCCAGAATGGGGGCGCGCTTGCCGGTGGCCTGTGCGATGATGGCCCCGGCCGTCGAACGGCCGATACCCGGCAGCGCACTCAGCGCCTCGACGCTTTCGACCGGGAATTCTCCATTGTGCTCATGCACTACATATTTGGCCGCGCGATGCAGGTTGCGGGCACGCGCGTAATAGCCAAGCCCTGTCCAGAGATGCAGCACCTCATCCTGCTCGGCCGCGGCCAGCGCGGCCACATCCGGAAAACGCTGCATGAAACGTTCGAAATAGCCAATGACGGTGGCCACCTGTGTCTGCTGCAGCATGATCTCTGACACCCAGACGCGGTAAGGGCTTCGGTCCTGCTGCCAGGGCAGATGGGTACGGCCATATTGATCAAACCAGCCCAGCAACCGGGTGCGGAAATATTCGGCATCCAGCGGCTGCGGGGCCTCGATAAAAGTACTCACGAATGGGCTCTTGCCTGGATATGAAACTCGGAAGTGCCGGCGCCCGTTCATCGGGACGCCGGCCCTGTGACGTGGTTACTGGAAAAGCCCCTTGATGGCATTTCGAAGATTGCTGCCGGAATCCTCGCCCAGCTTTTCCTCGATGCGCTGTCCCAGCCTACCCTCCAGCTGACGGTCCAGATGCTCGCGCAGCGTCTGCTGCCCTTCGCTGGCAGCGGTCTTTTGCAGGATGGCGCGAAAGGCGTCAGTGTCGAAACGACACCACTGGGCCGGAGCATCCCCTAGATCCCCCGAACAGTGCAGCGGCAGCTGTATGCGGCTCAGCGTCGCGCTGACCGGGCACCCCTGGGTGTCGGCGGTGTTGGCCAGCCGAGCCGCCAGCGCCATATCCAGAGTCTGCGCCTTTAGATCCACCTGGCCGCTGCCGGCAATATCAATCCCTGGCAGGGCCACTTTCAGATCATCATTTTGAATGACGCCGTCGACAATATCGAAGCTGGCGGCGAACTGATCGAACTCGGTATCGCTGCCCCACTCGTGCGAGGTGCTGTTGCCCTGCAGCATGGCCGCCGTGGTACACAGCTGACCCGGCAGATTGATGCCCAGCATGGCGCCATCAGTAATCTCGAACGCTGCCTTGCCATCAAGGTGGGCCAGCAGAGAATTATCCGCTCCAGGCGTAGAGGACAGCGTTGCCCGGGCATTGAGCGTGCCGCGAAAAAGGTCATCACGCCCCAGCGCATCCTGCAACAGGGGTTGAAGCGCCACACCGGTCAGCGTCGGCTCAAGGGATAATGACGGCGATGACGCGCCAACGTTCATGGCACCACTGGCCTTGAGCGTTCCGTCGTAGAGATCAGCGTCAAGGCTTGCGAGACGGTAGTCCCCATCACTGCCCCGCGCCTGCAGTGACACGTTTTCAAGATGAAGCGCGCGTACCTTGAGCGCCTCAAGGCGTAGATTCAGGGCAAGATCCAGCGAGCGGGCCAGCGCCAGTGCTCCTTCACCGGAGGCGTTTTCAGCGTCTGTGCCCTGCGCTGCGTTACTGTCCACAGGCTGTGGCGCCTCGTCGGTCGGAGACGCTGGCGTGGCTTTCGGCGGTAGATAGCGATCAATATCCAGCGAATCTCCCGTAAGATCGGCATGCAGGCGGGGAGTATCCATGCCCAGCGATGCCGTCCCTTCCAGGGTCGTATCATCAATATTGATGGCCAGATCCGTAAACCGCGCTGAATGTGTATCCCCCTCGACCTTCGAAGAGATGCCGACTCGCTGAAACGCCTGAGCATCTGCCGTGGCCGGCAGCTTCCCCAGCCGCTCCAGCCAGCTGCGAAGATCTGCAGGCGCCATATCGATCTGCCCCTGCCAGTGCAGATCATCCTGCATATTGCGCGCCTCTCCGCTACCGGTCAGGCGCAGCCACTGGCCGCTGTTGAGCGCAAACGACGTCAGAGCCGCGTGATTGTCCTCAAGCGACACCTCTCCACTGGCCTCGCCGCTCAGTGGCAGGGCGTGCTCACCCAGCGACGGCAGGTAGAAAGTGCCATCAAGGACCGCCTTGTCAAAGCTGTAGCGCTGCTGACTCAAATCTGCAGCCAGTCTTGAAGCATTAAAATTAAAGCTCTGATCATGGGCATCATCCAGGTTCGGCAGATGCATTGCCCCCTTCAGAGCCAGATTGTCGAGGGTGTAAAGGGCACTGTTCAGATTCAGGTTGGCTTGGCTTTTCAAACTGACATTACCGGACATTTCCGGTCGAGTGCCTTCAAGGGCAAAGGACAGCTCCAGTGGAAAGCTCCCTCCGGAGGTCACGTTGGAGGCCTGCAGGGCCAGGGAAGACAGCGTGATGTCGCGATGGTGCTCATGATCTTCAAAATGCACCTGACCATCACGAACCTGAATGCTGGCGATATCCATGGCAAGAGGTCGATCACCGGCGGTCGTGACGCGCTGCGGCCGCCTGGAGGGCGAGGCTGGCGGGACATTGTCCTGACGCGCGGCAGTATCGATCAACGTCTCCCAGTTGCCACGCCCCTGCGCGTCACGCTCAAGGTTGAGACGAAGACCATCGAGCGTGAAACCATCGACTTCGATATTGCCGCTCAGAAGCGGAGCAAAGCGCAGACGCGCCTCGGCCTGTCTGAACGCTGCAAAGGGGGCCTCTCCCGCCTTTTGGTTGGGAAGACGCGCCGAGGCGTCTTCCACGGTAACGCCGATGCGTGGGTAGAACGTCCAGGACAGCGGGCCGTTCAGGGACAGCTCAAGCCCCGTGTGCTCACGCACGGCATCGGCAAGCCTGGGCTTGAGGTCGTTGGGATCGAGAAAGGTCGTCGCATAAATCACCACGGCCACGGCCAGCAGCCCCAGCACCCCCATCGCCGCCAGTACTATTCTGAACAACGCTTTCATTGAATATTCTCCCAAAGACCCTGTACCACCTGATCACGTCACCGGCAGGTTCGAGCCTCATGTCGGAAAGCTGCCCATGCGTTGCGGGCGTTAGTGTAGCGGATGGTCACTGCCCTTCTCTATAATGGCGCGCCGGCGCAAGTACTCGCACGCACGGCAACAACGCTTCGGTCCATCGAGCCGCGCGGGCATGACCCGGTTTTGATATCGTTGTGATCCATTACGCCCTCGAGGCGATGATCTTCTTTTTGCAGGGAGCCTTCATGACCCAGTCGTCGCGACGCGCCAGTATTTCACGTCATACCAGCGAAACACGCATCAGTGTCTCGCTTGACCTTGACGGCCAGGGCGAGCTCAAAGCCGATACCGGCGTGCCCTTTTTCGAGCACATGCTCGATCAGATCGCACGTCATGGGATGATCGATCTGACCATCGATGCCGACGGCGACCGCCATATTGACGATCATCACACGGTCGAGGATACCGGCATTACTCTGGGCCAGGCCTTTGCCGAGGCGCTGGGCGACAAGCGTGGCATCCATCGCTACGGTCACGCCTATGTCCCGCTGGATGAGGCACTCTCACGCGTGGTGATCGATTTTTCCGGACGCCCGGGGCTTTTCATGAACGCCGAGTTCACGCGAGATACCATCGGCGCCTTCGAGACCCAACTGGTGTCCGAGTTCTTTCAGGGGTTTGCCAGCCATGCCCGTGCGACCGTCCATATCGACAACCTGAAGGGCGATAACGCGCACCATCAGGTCGAAACCATTTTCAAGGCCTTCGGGCGCGCCCTGCGCATGGCCGTGTCTCCGGATGAGCGCATGGCGGGGCGTATTGCCTCGACCAAGGGCAGCCTGTAACCCAACACCATCCGATCGGCGTGATGCCGCTCGGCAAGGAGTGTGTTCAGCATGACGATTGCCATCATCGATTACGGCATGGGCAACCTGCACTCGGTGGCCAAGGCCATCGAGCACGTCAGCCCCGATGAACGCGTCACCATCACGCGCGATGCTCGCGCGATCAAGGGGGCCTCGCGCGTGGTCCTGCCAGGCCAGGGCGCCATTCGTGATTGCATGGGAGAACTTGAGCGCACCGAGCTGACCGGTCTGGTCAAGGAACTCCTGAAAGATGCCAGCAAGCCCCTGCTGGGCATCTGTGTCGGTCAGCAGATGCTGATGGACAAAAGCGAGGAAAATGGCGGCGTGCGCTGCCTGGGCTATATGCCCGGACGAGTCACCCGCTTTAATGACCAGGCACTTGATGAGCAGGGTCAGCGGCTCAAGGTGCCGCACATGGGGTGGAACCGCGTTCATCAGCATCACATGCACCCTCTGTGGGAAGGCATCCTGACCGGTGAGCGGTTCTACTTCGTGCACAGCTATTTCGTTCAGGCCGAAGACGATGCCCACGCGATGGGCTATATCGATTACGCCGGCAGCCGCGCCCATGTGGCCACCGGCCGTGACGCCGTCTTTGCCGTACAGTTTCATCCGGAAAAGAGTGCCGAGGCCGGTCTCAGACTGCTGGCAAACTTTGTGGCCTGGTCGCCCTGACTTTCCCGCGCCCAGGACATTTCACGACAAGGATAAGGAATCCCCATGCTGGTCATCCCCGCCATCGACCTGAAAGACGGTCAGTGTGTTCGCCTCAAGCAGGGCCGTATGGAAGACTCGACCACCTACGGTGAAGACCCGGTGGCCATGGCACAGCGCTGGGTGGATGAAGGCGCGCGACGCCTGCACCTGGTCGATCTCAACGGTGCCTTCGAGGGCCGCCCGGTCAATGAAGAAGCGGTCAGGGCCATTGCCGCCCGCTTCCCGGACCTGCCCATTCAGATCGGTGGCGGCATCCGCACCCGAGAGGTGATTCAAAGCTATCTCGATGCCGGCGTCAGCTGGGTCATCATCGGCACCCAGGCCGTACGCGATCCGGACTTTGTCCGCCAGATGTGTCGCGAATTTCCCGGCCATATCATGGTCGGCCTTGATGCACGGGATGGCTATGTGGCCACCGACGGCTGGGCAGAAGTCTCCACCATGCGTGCGGTGGATCTGGCCCGTCATTTTGCAGAAGATGGCGTCAGCGCCATTATTTATACCGACATTTCGCGCGATGGCATGATGAACGGCGTCAACGTTGAATCCACTGTCGAAATGGCCAGCCATGGCGGCGTGCCGGTGATCGCCTCCGGTGGCGTCACCGATATCGAAGACGTCCAGAAGCTGGCGGATGTCTCGGCGGCCGGCATTGTCGGCGCCATTACCGGACGGGCCATTTACGAAGGCCGGCTTGACCTGGCCGAGGCCCAGACCCTGTGCGACACCATCGAAGCACAGCGCGGCTGATGACCCGGAGAAGCACATGACACTGGCAAAACGCATTATCCCCTGCCTGGACGTGGACCGTGGCCGCGTGGTCAAGGGCGTCAATTTTCTGGGCATTCGGGATGCCGGCGACCCGGTCGAGGTGGCACGGCGTTACAACGAACAAAATGCCGACGAGATTACCTTTCTCGATATTACCGCCAGCCATGAGGCGCGCGGCACCACGCTGGATATGGTCAGCCGAATTGCCGGTGAGGTGTTCATTCCGCTGACCGTGGGGGGCGGTATTCGCAGCTGCGATAATATCCGCGCACTGCTCAATGCCGGCGCCGACAAGGTCTCGATCAATACGGCCGCCGTTACCGACCCCGACTTTGTGTATGAAGCGTCCCAGCGTTTTGGGAGCCAGTGCATTGTCGTGGCCATCGATGCCAAGCGGGTCAGCGAGGATGGCGAACCGCCACGCTGGGAGATCTTCACCCATGGCGGGCGCAAGCCAACCGGGCTCGATGCCGTGGCATGGTCGCGCAGGATGGTCGACTACGGCGCCGGCGAGCTGCTGGTGACCAGCATGGACCGTGACGGCACCCGGGAAGGCTTTGATCTGGGCGTCACACGGGCCATCAGTGACGCCGTGTCAGTACCGGTGATCGCCTCGGGCGGGGTAGGCAATCTGGATCATCTGGTGGCCGGGGTGAAGGAAGGCGGCGCCGATGCCGTGCTGGCCGCCAGTATCTTTCACTTCGGTGAGTACACCATCGAACAGGCCAAGCAGTACATGGCCGACCATGACATCGAAATGCGCCTGTAAGTCTGGCTGACCTGCGGCGTTGTCCGTCGACGCCGCAGGTCCTGAGGGTCAATCGTCCGTCTGGTCTGCCGTCAGCCCCAGATTGCTGAAACCCTCGTTTCTTCCAAGCGCTTTCAGTGCACGAAGCCCTTCGCGGTCCAGCGTCTGCGTTTCGACGGTTTCCAGCACCGCCAGCTGGAATGACCGCTCATCGCTCATCAATTCGTGCCCCTCAATCAGCGCCTCGCGTTCGACATCATCATGGATGTCGTCACCGGCGCTCATCTCGATAAAGCGCTCGATGCCGCCGATGGACAATCGACTGACATCGACCGGTGCCTCGCCTGCCGGACCCGACAGCACATCTACACAGGCAGACAGGGCCAGGGTGAGATCACGGGCAATACGCGCCCCGAAGCTGTCATCCTCTTCCGGTGGCTCACAGGCCACCAGCTTTTCACCCTGGCGCTCGAAATCGATGCGGGCATCGCGTACACCCAGGCTTTCCCATATCAGCGCCAGAAGGCTGGTCACGCCATGGGCATCCCCTGCCTCACCAATCTCGGCATAGAGGCGATAATTGGGCATCAGCCGCTCGCTCAATGTCGCCATGAACGCCAGTGCCTGACGTGGTGACAGCGCCCTCAGACGCTTTTCAAAACCCGCTGCGATCATGGTGGGCATCGCTGGTTCTCCCTGTTCGAAATCAATCATGCCGGGGTTGTGACACCCCGGCGGGGTCATGCCCTGCCATCAGGGCCAGAAAAAACGCGAGGGAATACGGCCACGGGCATCGAACATCACGCCTTCTGCACTCAGGAGCTCGCGCTGCTCACTGGCGCCGCCATGGTCGGCAAGTCGGCCCCCGGCGGCCACGACGCGATGCCAGGGCAGCGTATGCCCTTCCGGCAGCAGACGCAGCAGTGCACCGATCGAGCGCGGCGTGGCGCCTTCCGTCATTTTGGCGATCGCACCATAGGTGGTCACCCGCCCTTCAGGAATGCGGGCAATAATGGTCGTGGCCTGCTCTCGTACCTCATCACGCATGTGGCTTCCCGGTGCCTGTCCATATCGGTGTATGCTGAGTGATCAAATTATCGTTATCCATCATGGCCCTATCATGCATATCTATTTTTTACAGCATGCGCCTCATTTTGGACCGGCCCGCCTGGCGGACTGGCTGACCAGCATGGGCCATAGCTTCAACGTGTGTCACCTTTACGCCGATGAAGTACCGCCCAGACCCGGTGATTTCGATGCCCTGATCGTTCTGGGCGGACCCGAACAGATCGTTGCGCATGGCTGGGGCAAGCGTGAACAGCATCTTGTCGAGCGGACCCTTAAAAGCTCAAAGCCGATCATGGGACTGGGCTACGGCGCCGAGTTGATTGCCGAAGCGCTGGGCGCCATCGTCTCCCTGAACACCCATGGCGAGTTTGGCTGGCATGCCGTCCACCGCAACGAGCACGGTGACCTGGATTTGCCGGAGCGCTTTGAGGCCTTTCTCTGGCATCGGCGCATCTTCGGACTGCCGGAAGGTGCCATTTCGATCGGTGCCAGCGAGGCCAGCCCCCTGCAGGGATTTACCTGGGATGGCGCCCGGGTCGTGGCCATGCATTGTCATCTGGAAGCCACGCAGGAATGGGTCCGGGACATTATCGAACGCGAGTCTCGGAGTCTGGCAACGCCCGGGCGATGGGTGCAGTCGCGCGACGAGATGCTCGAAGACAGTCGCCGCTTTGCACAACAGGCCGCCGTACTGGATCGGATCATGATCGACTGGCTGCGCCTTTAGCACGGTCTGGACAAGTAGGCGCTCGTTGAGCGCTCACTCGCCATCGTCGCTTTGACGCTGCTGATCAACAGCCTCACGCACGAACGCCAGCACTTCCTGCCATGTTCCGGTAAAGGCCGGACGCTGCTCGCTTTGACGCAGCTGGTAGTGATACATGGGGTCGTAGTACTCACTCAGAAGCGGGGACAGCCAGCCATCATGGGCCTGGCTGTCCTCCGTGGTGACGTGAGCCTCAAAGGCCTGCTGCTGAAGCTGTAATAACCGCTCAAGGCGCGCACTGCCCAGCCGTTTTTTCAGGCGAACCAGGGCGCTGACCAGCTGGCGACGCATCAGCGACCAGCCGAGCCACGGGCCATAGGACTGTCGATACTGCGTCCATAAATCATCGATATAGTCACGACGAATCTGGGCCAGCCGCCACGCCAGCGGCATCTCGATCAGCACCCTGGGGGCGGCGCAAAGGCCCTGCCAGAGCGGCAGTGGAATCTCGACACTGCCGATGCGGCGGGATTCATCTTCGAAGACATAAGGCGCCCGACGCGCGGCCAGATCCATTGCCAGCGCATGCTCAAAGTTGATCTGCGTGGGCGGCTGCCCGGGCTGGCGGCCAAAGCTCGACCCCTTGTGGCGTGCATGCCCCTCCAGATCGATACCGCTATCCAGCGCCTTGATCATGTCGGTCTTGGCACAGCCGGTCAGTCCCGCAATCACCAGCGACGGCGCGCTGGCCGCCTGCTCGGTGACCCTCATCAGCGTTTGTCGAGCGGCCTTGAATCCGCCCTTGAGACGCGCCACCTCGAGTCCTTCTTCCGCCAGCCATTGCTGGGCAATGCCTGAGCGCTGGCCACCGCGCGCGCAGTAGATCAGCGCATCGGGATGGCGGGCCAGAGCCTCTCGCCAAGCCATAATACGGCTTTCTCGCAGGGCACCACTGACCAGCTGATGACCCAACCTGAGGGCAGCATCGCTGCCCTTTTGCCGGTAGCAGGTGCCGACTCGAGCCCGCTCATCGTCATCCATCAGCGGCAGATTGATGGCGCCTGGCAGCGCCCCCTGGGCAAACTCGACCGGGGCGCGCACATCAATCAGCAGCGAGGTACCTTTCAGCTGATCAAGGGTGGGCACGAGCTGCTCACCCTGTTTATTGCTGGACATGGAAGACCGCTTCGCCCTCTCGAGTGATGCATTCACCAAAGGCCTCAAGCGTCAGCCCATGCTCACGGCCAATACGCTCGACATCATCTTCATAGGCAGGGTCGACGGCCAGCACCAGACCGCCGGACGTCTGCGGATCACACAGCCACTGCCAGTGATAGTCATCCATGGCCGGCATCAGCTTGCCCATGGCATGGTGATTACGCTCGGTGCCGCCGGGCACCGCACCCTGGCGAAGATAACCATCTGCCTCGGGAATACGCGGCAGGCGTCTGAAATCGATCCGGGCGGCCACATTGCTGGCCGTACAGATTTCACCCAGATGTCCGGCCAGGCCAAAGCCTGTTACGTCGGTCATGGCATGCACACCCGACACGGTCGCCAGTTTCTGTCCGATGGCATTGGTGCGCAGCATGATGTCTCGTGCCAGCCCGTGGTGTTCCGGCGCCAGCAGCCCACGCTTTTCAGCCGTGGTCAGGATGCCCACGCCCAGCGGCTTGGTCAGATAAAGACGGTCGCCGGGCCGGGCGCCATTGTTGCGTTTTAAATGCTCAAGCGGGATCAGTCCGTTCACGGCCAGACCAAAGATGGGCTCCGGAGCATCAATGGAGTGTCCACCGGCCAGCGCCAGCCCAAGCTCACGGCACACTGACTGGGCACCGGCCAGCACCTCACCGGCAATCTTGGGAGAGAGCTTGTTGATCGGCCATCCCAGAATGCCCAGTGCCATGATGGGACGTCCGCCCATGGCAAAGACATCGCTGATGGCATTGGTCGCAGCAATGCGCCCAAAATCAAAGGGGTCATCCACGATGGGCATGAAAAAGTCGGTCGTGGCAATCAGACCCTGACCATCGCCCAGGTCATAGACGGCAGCATCTTCCCGGTCCTGATTGCCGACGATCAGCTTGTCGCTGAAGGCACCAGGACCTGCATTTTTCAGCATGCTATCCAGTACATCCGGTGCAATCTTGCACCCACAGCCAGCCCCATGGCTGTATTGGGTAAGGCGAATCTGTGTCATGAGCGGCTCCCTTTTTGATCTTCAGTATACTCCATGGCGCCACCTTTACTGTGGCACCGCCGCCGGCGTTTCGGCCAGTCATTACCGTGCGTCCCGCTCGATCAGATGGCCTCAAGTGCCTCCGAAAGCCGGTCCACGGCGATCACTTCCATGCCGGCCGGTGTTTTTTTGGGCGCATTGCCGCGCGGAACAATGGCACGAGTAAAGCCATGTTTGGAGGCCTCGACAATACGCTCCTGACCACTGGGCACCGGACGAATTTCACCGGAAAGGCCGACCTCACCGAATACGACCAGTTCACGGGGCAGCGAGCGGTTTTGTAGACTCGACACCACGGCCAGCAGTACGGCCAGGTCGGCACTGGTCTCCAGCACCTTCATCCCGCCAACCACGTTAACGAAGACATCCTGATCACCGGTAAACAGGCCCCCGTGGCGGTGCAGTACCGCCAGCAGCATGGCCAGACGCTGAGCATCAAAGCCAACGGCCACACGCCGCGGGTTGCCCAGTGCCGACTCATCCAGCAGCGCCTGAACTTCCACCAGCAGGGGTCGGGTCCCTTCCCAGACCACCATGACCAGACTGCCGGGCGCCATCTCCTCGCCACGGGAAAGAAAGATGGCGCTGGGGTTTTTCACTTCCCGCAGCCCCTGCTCCAGCATGGCGAAGACACCCAGCTCGTTGACTGCGCCAAAGCGGTTCTTTTGTCCGCGCAGGGTGCGAAAACGCGAATCGGAGCTGCCTTCGAGCAACAACGAGGCATCGATCATGTGCTCCAGAACGCGCGGGCCCGCCAGAGCGCCATCCTTGGTGACGTGCCCTACCAGCATCAATACCGTGCCGGTCTGCTTGGCAAAGCGGGTCAGGGCTGCCGCCGATTCCCGTACCTGCGCGACGCCACCGGGGGCCGATGAGACGTCCTCCAGATGCATGGTCTGAATGGAGTCGATGATCAGAACCGCCGGCTTTTCCCGCTCGGCCATGCCAAGAATGGTTTCCACACTGGTTTCTGCCAGCATGGAAAGCCCCTGCGTGGGCAGCGATAAACGATGGGCGCGCATGGCCACCTGCGACAGCGATTCCTCACCGGTGACATAGACCACGCGATGTTGCTGAGCGAGATGACAGGCAGTCTGCAACAGCAGTGTAGACTTGCCGGCGCCAGGATCGCCGCCCAGCAAAATGGCGCCACCGGGCACCAGCCCACCCCCCAGTACACGATCAAATTCGTCATAGGTGGTTGAAAAGCGCGGCAACTCGCTCAGATCGACCTTTGAAAGATCGGTCAGCGTCACGCTGGCGCCGCCGGCATACCCCTGGCGAGCCGCACTGGTCCCGGTATTGCTGCCGGGTCGGGAGGCGCTTGAAAGACGTATCTCGGTCAAGGTGTTCCATTCGCGGCAGCTGCTGCACTGTCCCTGCCACTTGGAATATTCGGCACCGCATTCGGTGCATACAAATGCACTCTTGGCTTTTGCCATGCTGCCTGTCCGTCCGCTCTGATGATTTCAGACATGAAAAAGGGCGGCCTGGCGCCGCCCTCTGTTCAACACTGCCCCCGAGGGCAGCATGCCTGACCTTACTGCTTGCGAGTCAGTCGCAGGGTCTGGCCGTTTTCGAAACGACGCAGCTGCGGATCCACCAGTTCGAGCGTGGAATCATTGACGCGCTCGAAATAGTAGACCTGACCTTCACCGGAAGGTGTCAGCTCATACACGGTGGCCGACGGATCATCCTGCATGCCGCTGATCACATCCCAGTTACCGCTGTAGGTTTCTGTCGGCGGATTCTGCGGATGGTTCTGATACTGCGCTTCCAGTTCGAACGTACGATCCTGCGGGTTGGTGGCCTTCTCATCGCCCTGCAGATTGACCGTCAGTGCGATCCCGCTGCAGTTACGACACGGCAGGGTGCCGGTGTAGGTGCGAGTGTCGCTCTGGGCCTGCGAGGACGAGGCCGTTGTGCCCGTGGCATCGGCACCCTGCTGCTCACCGCCGGTGCCGGCACAGCCTGCCAGTAGCGCCATCAGTGCCGAACCGGCCAGCAACGTTTTCATCTGCATGAAGCTTACTCCTGATGCATGTTTTTTGGCCGCGCGAGCGACCGGTGCCCCCTAGCATAGCTGCTCGTCGGGGGCACCGGAAAGACACCAATGCAGATTAGAGTCACTACGGCAGGGTCAGCAGCCGTTAGCGCGCCTGATCAGCCAGGAAGGGATAATCGGTATAGCCCTTCTCATCGCCACCATAGAAGGTGTCAGGGTCGGGTTCGGCAAGCTCGGCGCCAACACGAAAGCGCTCGGGCAGATCGGGATTTGCAATAAAGGGACGACCGAAGACGGCCGCATCGCCGATACCACGCTCGATCAGGTCCACCTCGCCTTCTGCCGTATAGTGTCCGCAAAAGAGCAGGGCCCCGTTACGAAAGCGTGCCCGCAGGGCGCGACGGAAATCATCGGTCAGATGAATGTCACCACCGGCCCAGTCAGGCTCATTGACGTGCAGGTAGGCCAGTTCACGGACATTAAGCTGATCGGCCAGATAAAAGGCCATCTGCTCGGATTCCTCGTCCTTGAGCCCGAAGATCTCGATAAACGGCGAGATACGAATGCCGACCCGGTCATAACCAAAGACGCTGGCAACAGCATCAACGATCTCAAGCACGACACGAGCGCGATTTTCGATCGAGCCGCCATAGCGGTCGGTGCGCTGATTGGAGCCGGTCGCCAGAAACTGCTGCAGCAGATAGGCATTGGCGGCATGGACTTCAATCATGTCAAAACCGGCACGGCGAGCGCGTACGGCGGCCAGACGATAATCCTCGACCAGACCGGGAATCTCTTCGGTTTCCAGCGCGCGCGGCGTACTGGCATCTTCCCGGCCGGAGCTGCCGTCCTCGAACTCCACGAACGCCTGGGCGCCTTCACCGCGCAGGGCGCTGGGGGCGACCGGCTGCTGACCTTCGGGCTGAACGCGTTCGTTGGAGACACGACCCACATGCCAGAGCTGCAGCGCAATGCGCCCACCGCGAGCGTGTACGGCTTCTACCACGCCCTTCCAGCCGGCTTCCTGCTCATCGGTCCAGATACCCGGGGTATAGACATAGCCGGTTGCGGTCGGCGAGATATTGGTCGCCTCGGCAATGATCAACCCGGCCCCGGCACGCTGACCGTAGTAGGTTTCCTGCAGGCGCCCGGGGATACGATCCGGTGTCCGCGCGCGCGTCAGCGGTGCCATGATGACCCGATTGGGGATTTCCAGTGAGCCCAGCTGAAGCGGTTCGAATAGAACATCGTGCATGGCGAGAACCTCCGTGTTCGGTGACTCTGGTAAATGAACAATAATGTGAGTCAGCCCACTACATGGAGACTGTTAGCCTGCTTATCAAGTCATCCGAGCGAAAATCGCTTTTTTCCCCTGTTCAGGGAGCGCCGAAGCCTTCAACCAGACGCTGGCGCAGGGCATCCATCCCCCAGTGAGCACTGTCCTGTTCTGGCAGCATGCCCGGACGCCAACCCCATTTACCAAACTGATCCAGGATGCGCCTGTCACGGGTCATGACATGTACCGGGACGTCCATGCTGGCACCCTCTCCGGTAATCAGGGAAGCCGGCTGATGATCGCCCATGGCAATCACGACAAGGTTGTCGTTGCCGTAATGAGCGACAAAGGAACCCAGTGCCTCAAGGGCATAATCCACCGATTTGAGGTACTGCGTACGCACGCGCTCGCTGTCCTGCCAGACCACATCAGGCGAGTCGCCGGCATTGGCCCACTGGTTGAAGATGCGACCGCTGCCGACCTGCGCCCAGTCCACCAGCGGTGGAATGGGCGTCCAGGGGGCATGACTGGTCAGGGTCGCGATTTCAGCCATGATGGGCGCTCGATGCTCGTAAGAAAGCGCCAGTCTTTGCAGCGCTGCGTAGGTGTACTGATCCGGCATGGTGATCCAGTTGAAGGGCTCGCCTTCATAACCGAGATTGCGAGCGTCATAGACCTTGTCAAACTGGAAGTAGCGATTGGCCAGCCACTCGCGGGTCAATGCCGGCTCGACCGCCATGGTTTGCCAGCCGGCGCGCTTGAAAAGACGTGCCAGCGAGACCCGATCGGTTCCCATGAGCCAGTTGTAGCGCCGCTGTGAGTTGATCCAGAGCCCCGATTGAAGCGTGGAATGAGCAAGCCAGCTCTGGCCACCAACCGTCGGCGAGGCAAGCCAGGCACTGCGAGCGCCAAACCCGGCCTGCCCCAGCTCGCTATCGATGGCGGCCATGCGCGAACGCATGACGCCGGCATAGCGCTCATCCTCCAATGCCGTGCGCCCATAGGATTCTATAAAGACAAAGAGCACATCATGCCCTTTCAGACCGGTGAGAAGCTGCTCGGTGGGCGTCTGCGCGACAGGATCCTGTCGCGCGTGCGCTTTCAGGGCGGCAAGATCGCGAAGATTCTGCCGCGACTGCGTAACGTGTTCGACCATCAGGCGTGAGGAGTCGGCGAGCCGGGGTGTGTCATGCCGGAGCCCACCCAACAGTGAGACCAGCAGCACTCCTGACGCCAAGGCCCAGAGCCACCTGCGCTGGCCGGCCGGCCGACCGGGTGCCGCCTGACGCGCCAGCAGCGACCATCCGACGACCATGGTGGCGAGTATCAAAAGCAGCACCACGACAAGGGCAGCCGCCGACAGCCAGGCCTTGTCAGTGCCTACCGTACCGCTGAAGACGTTCCAACCCGGCCCCAGCAGGCGCCAGTCCGATATGGGATCAAAAATGCGCCAATAGGCCTGAAGCGCCACCATGTCAGCCAGTTTGAGCAGTGTCAGCAGTACGAGCACGATCGCCAATAATGGCGACAAAAGGCGTGTTACACGGCGAGGAAGCCCCCATAGCGCCATCAACATGAGTGGAAGCTCAAGCGGCGGCCACCACTCACTGGCTCGGGCGAGCGCGCCGATCTGGTTGGGGAGTGCCAGCACGAGATACCCCAACAAAAGGGCAAGTCCCATGGCACCGATACGTTTAATGCTTCCAGCCACCGAACAGCTCCTCGCCATGTCATGAAGTCCCCGAGATTAGCAGATCCAGGCATGTGAACGAGGCTTGCGAACGTCACGGGCAGGGGTCAACATGATTCCACCGTATTATTCCCTTGCAGAGAGCAGCGATGAGCACGTTCTGGAGCCCTGGAGTAGCAGCACTGACCCCTTATGTGCCCGGTGAACAACCCCGGCAGCGCATGATCAAGCTCAACACCAACGAGAATCCCTACCCACCGTCCAGGGGCGTGGAAAACGTTCTTAGACATTTTTCCTGTGAGCAGCTGCGACGCTATCCGGATCCTGAATCACTGGCGCTGCGCGATATGCTGGCGCGCACCTATAATGTTACGCGTGAACAGGTGTTTGTGGGGAATGGTTCTGATGAAGTGCTGGCCTTTGCCTTTCGTGCCTTTTTCGTGCGTGACGGTGAGGCGCTGGCCATCCCGGAGTACACCTACAGCTTCTACCCGGTTTACTGCCAGCTTTACGGCATCGAACTGCAAAAGATTGCCCTGAACGATCAGTGGGAAATACCGCTTGAGCATTTCCCCGAGAAAGGACATGCCGGCATCGCCTTTGCCAACCCGAATGCGCCGACAGGTCATGCGCATTCGCGTCAGGACATCAAGGCACTGCTGGAACGCCAGCGCGAGCGCGTGGTACTGGTTGATGAGGCCTATTATGGCTTTGGCAGCGAAAGTGCCGTGCCGCTGGTCGAGGATCATCCTAACCTGCTGGTAACGGGCACCTTCTCGAAATCGCGTAGCCTGGCCGGCATGCGCATCGGGTTTGCCATAGGATCAAGAGAACTGATCGAGGGGCTGGAGCGCATCAAGGACTCCTTCAATTCCTACCCCATCGACCCATTGGCCAGTGCAGTAGGCATCGCAGCACTTGAGGATACGCCGCACTACGATGAGTGTTGTCGCGCCATTATGGCGACGCGTGAGGCTACGTCCCAGGCGTTGAAGAATCTGGATATCGACGTGCTGCCCTCTCGGGCCAACTTCCTGTTTGCCCGGCCCACACGTCACCCGGCGGCCGACGTGGCCGCCCGGCTGCGGACCGCCGGCATTCTGGTGCGCCACTTCGGCACGCCCGGCCTGTCGGACTGGCTGCGCATCTCGATCGGTACCGAGGCGGAGATGACGGCGCTGACCGCCGCGCTGGCGGCCATGAACAAGACGCCCTGAGGCGGGGGGGCCCTCGCCCGCCGGTCACGTCAGTGACCGCGGGCGGGGCCGGCACCACGGGCCGTGGCGGCCGGATGGCGCGCATAAAAGAACCCCGGTCCTGTTAAGGACCGGGGTTCGGAAGGGGTGCCTGACGATGACCTACTCTCACATGGGGAGACCCCACACTACCATCGGCGCGGAGCCGTTTCACTACCGAGTTCGGGAAGGGATCGGGTGGTGCCGGCACGCTATGGTCGTCAGGCAATTCTGCAGACCGGCTGCTCTTGAGCAGCGGGTCAAAATCGGGATCATGCTGATCGATATATCAACGCATTCGTGTGATGCGAACCACTTGGGTGTTATATGGTCAAGCCTCACGGGCAATTAGTACGCGTCAGCTCAATGCATTGCTGCACTTACACACCGCGCCTATCAACCTTGTCGTCTTCAAGGGCCCTTCAGGGAGCTCGAGGCTCCAGGGAAGTTTCATCTTGAAGGGGGCTTCCCGCTTAGATGCCTTCAGCGGTTATCCCGTCCGCACATAGCTACCCGGCGGTGCCATTGGCATGACAACCGGTACACCAGCGGTGCGTCCACTCCGGTCCTCTCGTACTAGGAGCAGCACTTCTCAAACTTCCGACGCCCACGGCAGATAGGGACCGAACTGTCTCACGACGTTCTAAACCCAGCTCGCGTACCACTTTAAATGGCGAACAGCCATACCCTTGGGACCGACTTCAGCCCCAGGATGTGATGAGCCGACATCGAGGTGCCAAACACCGCCGTCGATATGAACTCTTGGGCGGTATCAGCCTGTTATCCCCGGAGTACCTTTTATCCGTTGAGCGATGGCCCTTCCATACAGAACCACCGGATCACTAGAACCTGCTTTCGCACCTGCTCGACATGTCCGTCTCGCAGTCAAGCACCCTTATGCTCTTGCACTCATTGCACGATTTCCAACCGTGCTGAGGGTACCTTAGTGCTCCTCCGTTACTCTTTAGGAGGAGACCGCCCCAGTCAAACTACCCACCACACACTGTCCTCACACCGGATCACGGTGCGGAGTTAGAACGCCAATGATACCAGGCTGGTATTTCAAGATTGGCTCCACCCCAACTGGCGTCAGGGTTTCAAAGCCTCCCAGCTATCCTACACAGGTAACATCAGCGTCCAGTGTGAAGCTATAGTAAAGGTTCACGGGGTCTTTCCGTCTAGCCGCGGGTACACTGCATCTTCACAGCGATTTCAATTTCACTGAGTCTCGGGTGGAGACAGCGTGGCCATCATTACGCCATTCGTGCAGGTCGGAACTTACCCGACAAGGAATTTCGCTACCTTAGGACCGTTATAGTTACGGCCGCCGTTTACCGGGGCTTCGATCAAGAGCTTCGCCTTGCGGCTAACACCATCAATTAACCTTCCGGCACCGGGCAGGCGTCACACCCTATACGTCCGCTTACGCGTTGGCAGAGTGCTGTGTTTTTAATAAACAGTTGCAGCCACCTGGTCTCTTCGGCCGGTCAGAGCTGAGGGAGCAAGTCCCGTTACCCTGGCCGGCGCACCTTCTCCCGAAGTTACGGTGCCATTTTGCCTAGTTCCTTCACCCGAGTTCTCTCATACGCCTTGGTATTCTCTACCTGACCACCTGTGTCGGTTTGGGGTACGATCGCATGTTATCTGAAGCTTAGAGGCTTTTCCCGGAAGCGTGGCATCAGTGACTTCCAGACCGTAGTCTGTTCGTCTCGCGTCTCGGCTTATAGAGGACCGGATTTGCCTGATCCCCAGGCCTACTCGCTTTTACCAGGACAACCAACGCCTGGCTCACCTAGCCTTCTTCGTCCCCCCATCGCAATAACATCCGGTACGGGAATATTAACCCGTTTCCCATCGACTACGCCTTTCGGCCTCGCCTTAGGGGTCGACTCACCCTGCTCCGATTGACGTCGAACAGGAACCCTTGGTCTTCCGGCGGGGGAGGTTTTCACTCCCCTTGTCGTTACTCATGTCAGCATTCGCACTTGTGATACCTCCAGCAGACCTCACGATCCACCTTCGCAGGCTTACACAACGCTCCTCTACCGCGCATCCATAAGGATGCACCCGCAGCTTCGGTACCCGGTTTGAGCCCCGTTACATCTTCCGCGCAGGCCGACTCGACCAGTGAGCTATTACGCTTTCTTTAAAGGATGGCTGCTTCTAAGCCAACCTCCTGGCTGTCTGTGCCTTCCCACATCGTTTCCCACTTAACCGGGATTTTGGGACCTTGGCTGGCGGTCTGGGTTGTTTCCCTTTTCACAACGGACGTTAGCACCCGCTGTGTGTCTCCCACGCTGTACTCACCGGTATTCGGAGTTTGCCTCGGGTTGGTAAGCCGGGATGGCCCCCTAGCCGAAACAGTGCTCTACCCCCGGTGGTAATACGTGAGGCGCTACCTAAATAGCTTTCGAGGAGAACCAGCTATCTCCGAGCTTGATTAGCCTTTCACTCCGATCCACAGCTCATCTCAGCATTTTTCAACATACTTGAGTTCGGACCTCCAGTCAGTGTTACCTGACCTTCATCCTGGCCATGGATAGATCGCCCGGTTTCGGGTCTATTCCCAGCAACTAAGTCGCCCATTTAAGACTCGGTTTCCCTGCGCCTCCCCTATTCGGTTAAGCTCGCTACTGAGAATAAGTCGCTGACCCATTATACAAAAGGTACGCAGTCACAGAACAAGTCTGCTCCCACTGCTTGTACGCACACGGTTTCAGGATCTATTTCACTCCCCTCGCCGGGGTTCTTTTCGCCTTTCCCTCACGGTACTGGTTCACTATCGGTCAGTCAGGAGTATTTAGCCTTGGAGGATGGTCCCCCCATGTTCAGTCAGGGTTTCACGTGCCCCGACCTACTCGATTTCACAATGCTCGGATTTCGGCTACAGGACTATCACCTGCTATGGTCAGACTTCCCAGACTGTTCGCCTATCGGTTGCACTGCTTAAGGGCTGGTCCCCGTTCGCTCGCCGCTACTGGGGGAATCTCAATTGATGTCTTTTCCTCGGGGTACTTAGATGTTTCAGTTCTCCCGGTTCGCCTTCATGAGTTATGTATTGGCTCATGAATACCTGCCTTGTGGCAGGTGGGTTTCCCCATTCGGAAATCGCCGGGTCGCAGGTCATTTGCCACCTCACCGACGCTTATCGCAGGCTGTCACGTCCTTCATCGCCTCTGACTGCCTAGGCATCCACCGTGTGCGCTTAATCGCTTGACCATATAACCCCAAGGGGTCCGGTCTCACAATCACACTACATTTACCGGCATGCATACGACTATGCATGACGATAAATTTATACGTTGTCTGCCGGCCGGGTCACAACGCTCATCCGAAGATGAGGTGTTCACCGACCGACAGGTCAGCATGATCCACATTGTTAAAGAGCGTACTGTCAAAAAGACAGTCAGAAATCATGTCGATGATTGTCATCATCATGACTTTTGACTGTGGTTTCATCAGTAGGAGCGAGACTGTGACACCGAGCTGTATGGTGGAGCCTAGCGGGATCGAACCGCTGACCTCCTGCGTGCAAGGCAGGCGCTCTCCCAGCTGAGCTAAGGCCCCGACAGGTTGGTGGGTCTGGGCAGACTCGAACTGCCGACCTCACCCTTATCAGGGGTGCGCTCTAACCAACTGAGCTACAGACCCAAGCAGTCTTCGCTCTATCCGATCAGGCAATTTGTGTGGACGCGCTGGTTCGCGTGAGCACTTGTCGTTTAAGGAGGTGATCCAGCCGCAGGTTCCCCTACGGCTACCTTGTTACGACTTCACCCCAGTCATGAACCACACCGTGGTGATCGCTCTCCCGAAGGTTAAGCTAACCACTTCTGGTGCAGTCCACTCCCATGGTGTGACGGGCGGTGTGTACAAGGCCCGGGAACGTATTCACCGTGGCATTCTGATCCACGATTACTAGCGATTCCGACTTCACGGAGTCGAGTTGCAGACTCCGATCCGGACTGAGGCCGGCTTTCTGGGATTGGCTTCACGTCGCCGCTTCGCAACCCTTTGTACCGGCCATTGTAGCACGTGTGTAGCCCTGCTCGTAAGGGCCATGATGACTTGACGTCGTCCCCACCTTCCTCCGGTTTGTCACCGGCAGTCTCCCTGAAGTTCCCGCCATTACGCGCTGGCAAAAAGGGATAGGGGTTGCGCTCGTTACGGGACTTAACCCAACATTTCACAACACGAGCTGACGACAGCCATGCAGCACCTGTCTCTGCGTTCCCGAAGGCACTTCCTCATCTCTGAGGAATTCGCAGGATGTCAAGAGCAGGTAAGGTTCTTCGCGTTGCATCGAATTAAACCACATGCTCCACCGCTTGTGCGGGCCCCCGTCAATTCATTTGAGTTTTAGCCTTGCGGCCGTACTCCCCAGGCGGTCGACTTATTGCGTTAACTGCGCCACCAAACCCTCAAGGGGTCCAACGGCTGGTCGACATCGTTTACGGCGTGGACTACCAGGGTATCTAATCCTGTTTGCTACCCACGCTTTCGCGCCTCAGCGTCAGTGTCAGTCCAGAAGGCCGCCTTCGCCACTGGTATTCCTCCCGATCTCTACGCATTTCACCGCTACACCGGGAATTCCACCTTCCTCTCCTGCACTCTAGCCTACCAGTTCCGAATGCCGTTCCCGGGTTGAGCCCGGGGCTTTCACATCCGGCTTGGCAAGCCGCCTACGCGCCCTTTACGCCCAGTAATTCCGATTAACGCTTGCACCCTCCGTATTACCGCGGCTGCTGGCACGGAGTTAGCCGGTGCTTCTTCTGTGGGTGATGTCCTTCATGACGAGTATTAATCATCATGCCTTCTTCCCCACTGAAAGTGCTTTACAACCCGAAGGCCTTCTTCACACACGCGGCATGGCTGGATCAGGGTTCCCCCCATTGTCCAATATTCCCCACTGCTGCCTCCCGTAGGAGTCCGGGCCGTGTCTCAGTCCCGGTGTGGCTGATCATCCTCTCAGACCAGCTACGGATCGTCGCCTTGGTGAGCCGTTACCTCACCAACAAGCTAATCCGACATGGGCTCATCCGATAGCGCAAGGTCCGAAGATCCCCTGCTTTCTCCCGTAGGACGTATGCGGTATTAGCTCGGGTTTCCCCGAGTTATCCCCCACTACCGGGCAGATACCCATGCATTACTCACCCGTCCGCCGCTCGTCAGCGGGTAGCAAGCTACCCCTGTTACCGCTCGACTTGCATGTGTTAGGCCTGCCGCCAGCGTTCAATCTGAGCCATGATCAAACTCTTCAGTTTATTTTGAAGCTTTGAGATTCGTTTCGAGGCCTGCCGAGGCAGTCCGCGAGGTGAATCAATCCGGGCTCGAGGTCAAACTAGTTACTCTTGACGAGTGTTCGTCTGCTCGACTATCTATGTGACTGGTGTCACACACGAGCCAGACGCCCACACAAATTGCCTGATCGACTTGTTAAAGAGCGTCTCGAAGATGTTGCCTCAGTCGCCGTGGCGGCTGCTTCGAGAGAGTGGGCATTTTACAGCCCTGAATCGAAAAGTCAACCTCTTTTTTTCGATCCGGAAGTCAGCGGCTGGATCCGTGATCCTGATTGGATGACCAAAACCCCAGTCAAAACAATCACCTGCCAAACTTCCCCGCTGCCTCGTCGCCGTGTGCTCCGTGGCAGCGGATGCGTACTTTATAGATCAGACCCCAAGGGCGCAACCCCTTTCGTCAAAAACTTTCACTTTTCTGTCATGGCAGGGGACAGGGCCGTTTGGCGACTGTTCTACATAGAGAGACCCTCTATAGGGAGACGCTTTAGAGAGACGCTTTCAGGGAAGCAGATAGCCTTCCTCTTCAAGGCATGCTTCAAGCGCCTCCCGGCCCTTGACCAGATGTGCGCGCATACTCAGCGCACGAGCGGCATCCACACACTCGGGATTGTCATCAAGAAAAGTGATCTGCCCGGCATTGCACGCCAGTACCTTCAACACGTGCTGCCATGCACGCGGATCCGGCTTGCGATAGCCAATCTCGTGAGAAAGAAAGAGGGCATCAAAGTATGCCTCCAGTCCGGTGCGCTGGATGACGGCCCAGTGAATGGGATTGTTGTTGCTTAGGATGGCCCTGTAAAAGCACGGATCAATTCGCTCGAGCATTTCCAGAGTTCCCGGATAGAGCCCCGACACCCAGCCGGCGAAATGCTGTCCAAACGCTTCGGGTGTCATATCCAGTGACAGGGCTTCAACGGCCGCTTCCAGAAAACCTTCAACCGATGCCCTGCCGGTTTCGAAAGGTTCCAGTGGCGCAAACTCCAGCCAGAAGCGACGAGCTTCCTCACGGCTCAATCTGCCCTAGGTCAGGTTCACCAGCGGCGTAATGCCATCCCAGTCGGCCAGAACACCGCCAACGTCAAACAGAAGTATTTCCTGCTGCACCATGCCCTTTCCTCCCATGGCCAATGATCAACTCCACAGCGCCCACACCCGCCGACCAATAGTCTGGAGGGCTTCATAAGGCGGCAACCAGGGCGCCATCGACACAATAACAACGCCCATCAACAGTGCCGTCTGCGGCGTACCGTAATCATAGAGCTTGAAGGCCGTTCCAAAAGATCGCTTCAGGCGTCGGCCTTCGATATCGATACTGTAGATCTCATCCAGCAGAAGATGGATAAGCACGCCGATCAGCATGGCTCCAGCAAGGATCCATGACTGCATGGCGGTCTGTATAAAAAGCTGATAGCTCACGACAGCAACGGCCAGTGATGACAGTACCGCCGCCAGCAGGGAATGCCAGATGCCGCGATGAACGGAAAAGCGCTTGAAGAGACTGCTCAGAGGATAACGTACGAAGAGATAGGTGCCGACGCCCACACCGCTTAGCTCTACCAGGGACAAGAAGGGCTGAAGCGCCGACACACACCCGATCACGGCCAGCATGGCCATCAGGGTAAAGAGCAGGCGCACGGCACGAGACTGATCGGCATCGATATCCGGAACAATCCCGCCCAGCGCGACCAGCCCTGCGACCGGAAAGCTGTCAACGAAGGGCCAGAGACCTGCCTGCCAGCCCAGTGCACCTGTCAGCGCCCCACCGACAGCCGCTACCGTAAAATGCGTTTTGAAATTGGCCATAACTCAAATACTGGATATAAATCCATATTATGGCGCAACTTTCCCAGTAACAACAACGATATAGCGGCCGTCAGAACAGTCTTACCGGTCGGATTGAGAGAGGAACTCATCCTTGAGCGACACATAGTTGGCCGCTGAATAAGTAAAGAAGCGGTATTCGGACTCCTTGAGCGGACGCAGCTGGCGTACCGGATTGCCGCCGTAGACATAGCCGCTTTCCAGATGCTTGCCCGGGGGAACCACAGCCCCTGCCGCCACCAGCACTTCGCTTTCCACCACGGCACCATCCAGTACCGTGGCGCCCATGCCAATCAGCACCTTTGACGCAATGGTGCAGCCATGCAGGATGGCGCGATGACCAACGGTGACATCATCACCGATCGTCAGCGGATATCCCCCGGGGCTGTAATCGCTGGCATGGGTGATATGCAGCACCGAACCGTCCTGAATGCTGGTTCTGGCGCCGACACGGATACGGTGCATGTCACCGCGAATAACCGCCGTTGGCCAGACAGAGACATCATCCCCGAGCGTGACGTCGCCCAGTACCACAGCGCTGTCATCAATGAAGACTCGCTCGCCCAGTGACGGCGACACTCCCCTGAAGCTTCGAATACCCATGTGCTTTCTCCCTGCCCGATGTGTCTTCTCAGTCTGCAACAACCCGGGCGATGCCGCCAGCGCCCTCGCCCCACTCTCGGTCGCCCCACTCTCAGACACATCAGGACGCGGCTATTTCATCAGGAAAAAGCCCAGCAACACTAGAATCAGCAGCGGAATGGAGATCCATCGCACCACCGCACGCCATACTCGATAAAAGCGCTCGCCGGCCCCGATGGCCTCCATTGCACGAGGCGGCGCCACGACCCAGACCGAAAAGACGGCAATCAACAATCCACCGATGGGCAGCATGATATCGATCGGCAGCGTTGTGGCCAGGTCGAACAGCGTCATGTCATTGAACAGACGGACATCCGACCAGATCGAAAAGGACAGCGCCGAAGGCAGCCCCATCAACCAGACACCGACACCGATGATCAACGCTCCCAGGGGCCGTGTCAGACCAGCGCTGCCCAGCATGGCCACCATCGGTTCGGCAAGATTAATGGAAGAGGTCCAGGTCGCCAGCAGCAGCAACACGAAAAAGCAGCCAAGCCATAGCGCACCCCCGGGCAGATCAGCAAAGGCGATGGGGAGCGTTACGAACATGAGCCCCGGACCAGAGGCCGGGTCCATGCCCTGCGAGAAGACAATCGAGAAGATGGCAATGCCGGCCAGCAGGGCGACTGCCACATCCAGCACGGCCACGGTAATCACGGCCCGGGGCAGGCTCTGATCATCGGGCATGTAGGCGCCGTAGGCCATCAGGGCCCCTGCACCGACGGCAAGGGTAAAGAAGGCATGCCCCATCGCATTAAAGATGGCCGTCAGCGTCAGTGCCGACATATTGGGTTTGAAAAGCCAGGACAGCGCGGTCGTGAATCCGCTGGTGGTAAAGGCGTAGCCCACCAGCAGGATCAATAGCAGATAGAGCAGCGGCATCAGCAGATTATTGAGTCGCTCCAGACCGCTGCCGACCCCACTGGCCACTACCGCCATGGTCAGAAACAGAAAAATGCTGTGATTGAGCAGCACAAGGCCGGGGCTTGCCAGAAAGTTATCAAAGGCACTGCCGATCTCCTGCGGCGAGCGCGATGCAAAGCCGCCGGTAAACGCCTCCACCAGATACTCGATCGACCAACCGGACACCACGGAATAAAAGGAAAGTATGAAAAACAGCGTGATGCCACCGAAAAGCCCCAGTAGCCCCCAGTGCCGGCTTTTGCCAACGTCTCGTGCCAGAAAGGTCAGCGCCTGCATGGGCGTACGACGCCCGGCCCGGCCGATCATGATTTCGGCCACCATGACCGGCAGCCCCAGCAGGGCCAGAAACACCACGTAGAGCAATAAAAAGGCAGCGCCTCCATTTTCGCCGGTCATCCAGGGAAAGCGCCATATATTGCCCAGACCGACTGCCGCCCCTGTCACTGCTATAATGAACGCACGGCGTGACCCCCAGCGCTCTACCACTTCGGACATGTCCTGCATCCCTTCTGCCGCGCCATGATGCGCACTGAATCAACTCATGATGCCCGGCGCCTGCATTGAAACCGGCGTCCGACACCCTCATTGTCAGCAGTATATCTTTCGCCAACCGCGAGGTCGCTTCATGTCTACCAATCCCCTGCTCGAATCCCATACGCTTCCCCCTTTCGAGGCCATTACACCCGACATCATCGAGCCGGCCGTGGACGAGCTGCTCGCACGCAACCGGGCAGCCATCGAAAAGCTGGTCGAGGGAGGCGACTATACCTGGCAGGGGCTGGCAGTACCGCTTGAAGCCATCAACGATCAGCTTTCTCAGGCCTGGTCACCGGTATCGCACCTCAATGCCACCATGAATTCGCAGGCGTTGCGCGAAGCCTACCAGGCCTGTCTGCCCAAGCTCTCGGCCTATGGCACCTGGCTGGGTCAGCATGAAGGGCTTTTCAAGGCCTTCCAGACGCTGGCAGAAAGCGACGAATATGCGCGGCTGGATCAGGGCCAGCGCAAATCGATCGACAATACGCTGCGTGACTTCCGCCTGGCCGGTGTCGACCTGCCGTCAGAAAAGAAGGCAAGGTTTGGCGACATTCAGGCCCGGCTTTCCACACTGTCCAACACCTTCTCCAATAACGTGCTGGATGCCACGCAGGCCTGGCATCTGGATGTTCCGCGCGCGCGTCTGGGTGGATTGCCCCAGAGTGCGCTGGAAACCCTGGCCGCCAATGCCGAGGCCAAGGGCGTCGAGGGCTATCGCGTTACGCTCGACTTCCCGAGCTTCTTCCCGATCATGAGCCATGCCGATGACCGTGCCCTGCGTGAGGAGGTGTATACCGCCTTTGTCACCCGCGCCTCGGATCAGGGCCCGAATGCCGGCGAGTTTGATAACTCGGGCGTCATGTCCGAAATCGTGACGCTCCGACAGGAGATTGCGGCACTGGCCGGTTTTGATACCTATGCCGACTACTCGATGGCCACCAAGATGGCGGACAGCCCCGATCAGGTGCTCGAGTTCCTGCAGGATCTGGCCAACCGTGCCGTCCCCCAGGCCACCGAAGAGTTTCAACACCTCAGCGATTTTGCCCGCGATGAGCTGGGCATCGAACAGCTCGCGCCCTGGGATACCGGCTATGCCAGTGAAAAGCTGCGCGAAGCGCGCTACGCCATTTCACAGGAAGAGCTTCGCCCTTATTTCCCTGCGCCCGGCGCTGTGGAAGGGCTTTTCCGGGTCATCGGCAAACTCTTCAACGTCAGCTTTCGTGAAAACACCCTGGCACCGCGCTGGCACAGCGATGTGCGCTTTTTCGACATTCTGGAAAATGACAGCGTCATCGCCGGGTTCTACCTCGATCTCTATGCCCGCGAGGGCAAGCGGGGCGGTGCATGGATGGACGAGTGCCGGGTCAGACGTGAGCGCGAAGACGGCAGTCTTCAGCTACCGGTGGCCTATCTGACCTGTAACTTCACTCGTCCGGTAGGGGATCGCCCGGCGCTGCTGACCCATGATGAAGTCCTGACCCTGTTTCATGAGTTCGGCCACGGCCTGCATCACATGCTGACCCGCCAGCGGGTGGCGGATATTTCCGGCATCAACGGTGTGGCCTGGGACGCGGTCGAGCTGCCCAGCCAGTTCATGGAAAATTACTGCTGGGTGCGCGAAGGGCTCGACCTGATCGCCGCCCACGTGGATACCGGTGAACCCCTGCCGGATGATCTGCTCGATCGTTTGCAGGCAGCCCGCAACTTCCAGTCCGCCATGACCATGGTGCGTCAGATCGAATTCTCGCTGTTTGACCTGCGCTTGCACCGGGAGCATCAGGCGCCGAATGCCGACGATATCCAGTCCCTGCTGGACAGCGTTCGTCATCAGGTCTCTGTGGTGCCCAGAGTCGAGTTCAACCGCTTCCAGCATGGGTTCAGCCATATTTTTGCCGGCGGCTACGCGGCAGGCTACTACAGCTACAAGTGGGCCGAGGTGCTCTCGGCAGATGCCTGGTCGGCCTTTGAAGACGCCGGCGTCTTTGACCAGACCACGGGCATGCGCTTTCGCACCAGCATTCTGGAACAGGGCGGCGCCCGCGATGCTGCGGTCCTGTTTCAGGAGTTTCGTGGACGTGAACCCAGCATCGAACCGCTGCTTCGCCATAGCGGTATTCAACAAACCGCCTGACCCCTGCATCACGACCGGCAGACGTTCACTGCCGGTCAGGAGCCCTGATGAACCAGTCAACCCCCAAACGCTTTATCGCCGGGGCCATTTGCCCGCGCTGTAGCGCCATGGACCGTATCCGCAGCTGGGAGAGCAACGGCACGCGCTATCGAGAGTGCGTCAGCTGTGACTTTTTCGAGCAGCTACCCATGACCGAAGAAACGCTTGATCCTCTGGAGACGCGCGTTTCCAGGGGTGAACCGAAAAAAGAAAGCGATGACTTTCAGCCGGTCAGGATCATCGATCCCGGCAAACGCTAACCTCATCAGCGCGACGAGTGCGCTGACTGCCAATGCATTAAAAAGGCCCTGCCGATTCACCGGCAGGGCCTTTTTTTCAGCGAGCAACGCTCTGGATCAGTTGGCGCCCTTGATTACGCCACAGGCCCAGCGCGCACCGCCGCCACCCAGTTTCGGGCTGTCACTGTAATTGTCGCCGCCTTCATGAATCATGACCGCGTGCCCGGCAAGATCGCTCTCTTTCAGGCGAGGCGCCAGCACCGGCGTCTTGATGTTGCCATCGTTGTCTGCGACCAGCAGCGGCATGTCGCCCAGATGGCTGTCCTCGGCATAGGGGCCGGCATGCGTCTGCGTGTCTTCAGGATCAAAGTGACCGCCGGCGGCGCCAGCCGGTGTCACCTTGCCATCGGTAGTCGAAGGATCACAGCTGGGATTGGCATGAAGATGGAAGCCATGCATGCCGGCGCCCGAGAGGCCGGAAATATCCGGCGTGGCCAGTAGCCCGTAATCGGTATCCTCGAAGGTCACGGTGCCTACGGATTCGCCCACGCCCTTGTCGGTCGCCTTGTGCAGTTCTACCGTCGTGTCGGCCATGGCCAGCGGTGTCAGCGCCAGCAGTGCAGATGCCAGAAACAATTTTTTCATCGGAAGTCCTCTCGAGTCAGCCCATTAACGATTGGCGTACCCACAAGACTA
Organism: Kushneria sp. Sum13; assembly: GCF_052692355.1. Taxonomy (NCBI): domain Bacteria; kingdom Pseudomonadati; phylum Pseudomonadota; class Gammaproteobacteria; order Oceanospirillales; family Halomonadaceae; genus Kushneria; species Kushneria sp. Sum13. The sequence goes on along the minus strand of NZ_CP199847.1, from coordinate 318,930 downwards.
GTTGGCTCAAACCAATGCAACCAATCAATGGCGGGCATTCTCAAGCGAGAGATCAGCCACAAGCCTTGTGCAGGCTTCTGCCTGGTTGAGCGTATAAAAGTGCAGTCCCGGTGCGCCCTGATCCAGCAGCTGCTGACAAAGGCGCGTCACCACTTCATGCCCGAAGGCCTGAATGCTCTCACTATCATCGCCATAGGCTTCAAGCTGACGACGCACCCAGCGCGGAATTTCGGCACCGCACATTTCGGAAAAACGGGCCAGTTTGGTGTAATTGGTGATCGGCATGATGCCCGGCACGATCGGTACATCCACACCGCGGGCACGAACCCTGTCTACAAAGTGATGATAGGCATCCGGATTGAAGAAGTACTGCGTGATGGCCATGTCAGCCCCGGCGCGCACCTTATCAACAAAATGATCGATATCACGCTCGAAGTTTTGTGCCTGCGGATGGCACTCCGGGTAGGCGGCGACGGTGAGGTCAAAATGATCACCGGTTTCTTCGCGAATGAAGTCAACAAGATTGCGGGCATAGCGAAGCTCCCCGATCCCCATCATGCCTGAAGGCATATCACCGCGCAGGGCCACGATGCGCTTGATGCCATGCTCACGATAGTGCGCCAAAAGCCTGCGGATATCTTCCTTGTCGCTGGCCACGCAGGAGAGATGCGGCGCCGTACAGACGCCGGTATCCCGTGACATGTTTTTGACGGCATCAAAAGTGAAATCGCGCGTTGTACCGCCGGCACCAAAGGTCACTGAAAAGAACCGCGGATTAAGCTCGGCAAGCCTTTTATAGACTTCCGGCAGTCGCTCCTGACCGGCCTCGGTACGTGGTGGAAAAAACTCGAAGCTCAGTTCGGGGGCGCAGGCATCACTCATGGGTCTGAAGTCCTTTCACAAGTCGCGCCGTCGACCGGACAGGGGCATGTGCGCGCCTGTGGCCTGCCCATTCGAGGCAGTGGTCGAGCAGCAGTGGATGCCATGTATTGTGACGACGCCGGGAGGTCAGGCCAAATGAAAGATTCGAGGGTACTGATCAAGCAGAATTCATGATCAGAAAGGCAAAAGCGTTTGAAGGACAAATGAAGGGGAGGTAACGCCCCCTGCATTGGCCGTCACCAGAGCGGCGCTGATGGTGCCAGAAGCACTGATGGTGCCGGAAATGGCGGAAAAGCGTGGGAGTCGAACCCACCAGGGACTGCTGGCAGCCCCTCTCGGGTTTGAAGCCCGAGCGCCCCACCGGGGGACGAAGCCTTTCCGTAATCGAACGGTGTCAGCAGGTATACCATCAAAGGGTATTACAGCAAGCCTGCATGATAGCTTAATTAATGCCACATGTCGGCCCGACGCACGACATGGTCATCGCGCACCCGTCGTGTATAGCCGATTCGATCAAAAAACTCCAGGATCATGACGGCCAGCTTGCGCCCGATGCCCAGCCGGTCACGAAAGCTTGCGACATGCGCTGCGCCCTGCGCCGTCTCGAGCTGTTGAATCATGTCGGCCATATCAAACACGCATTGGGCGAGAAAGAAATGATCGCGGCGCACATGATAGACACGCCCCAGACGCGCTGCCGAGGTCAACACCTGACGCACCCGTGCCTCGTCGATAGTTGTCAGTCCCACCAGGTCCCGGACCCGGGGCGGATCAAAGGGCGTTGCAGCAAGATGCGGCTGAATCTGCTGCCAGAGGGCCTCGTCTTCATCTGATAGCGCAGCCTGATGCTCCGGCAGCGACAAAAAAGGACCATGCTGTTTCAGCATGCCTGTCGTCATCAGCGGCTGAACAATCTGGCGAAACAGCGCACTGGGCAGCCCCGGCATCACCTGACGGCGCAGACGCTCGCGTTCGGTGCCCAGCATGGCGGGCTCACGCTCGTGGTTTTCGGTGACCACCTCGAGTATGCGTACCCGAAGCGACTCCAGCGCCTCAGGGGAGAAGGCCCGCATCTCCTGACCGGCACTGATGACCCATGCGCCCAGCGCCTCGAATTCCCGGGCCAGCGAAGCCGGCGTGCGGTTAAAGTTACGCGCCAGACCATAAACATCCGGGCCATCCGAGCGCAGCTTCAGAGCCATCCTGAGCGGCTCGTCCAGAGACATGCCGGCAGAGCTGCCCATGACCGCCTGACGGCAGCTCTCCAGCCACTGAAGACGCGATGTTGAGCGCTGGCCGCGGCGCGGTGGCGTACCGTCAAGCACAATGGCACCGCCAATGGTATGTTGCGCGCCATGATCGCGCACGATAACGCGATCTCCCAGGCAGGCATGCAGCGGCGACTCCAGAATCATCTGTGCCAGCATGCGCTGCCCGGGCAGCAACTGCTGTCCTTCCAGCAGGGCAATGCGCCCGGTGACGTGCGACGCCCCCAGATGCAGATGCACACCCGACCAGTGGCTCAAGGGGGGCGCATCGTCCAGAAGCTCAAGGGCAATATCCACACGGGTCAGCGAAGGCGTCGGCAGCGCCTGGGCCACGACCCAGTCACCGCGCTGAACCATCTCCCGATCAATGCCCGGCCCCGCCAGATTCAGGGCAAGCCGGTCGCCCTGGCGAGCATGCTCTGCCACGCGTCCCTGACGCCGAAGCCCTCGGACGCGGGCGTCATGATTGGAGGGAAACAACCTGACACTATCGCCCACCGAAATCTCGCCGGCCACAACCGTGCCCGTGACCACAAGCCCTGAACCGGTCTTGGTAAAGGCACGGTCCACAGCCATGCGAAAGTTGCCCTGTGCCACTTCGGCGTCGCTGGCCTGAGCGCGTTTCCAGAGCTCGTCCTTGAGCGCGGCAATGCCCTCACCGGTCCGACTGGAGACCTCAAAGATCTGCGAGGCTTCCAGCGGCGAGCCGGCCAGCAGCGCCTGAATTTCCTCGTGCACTTCCAGAATGCGCGGCGGCTCGACCAGATCACACTTCGTTAGTGCCACCACGCCCCGGTCGATGCCCAAAAGACGCAGTATCTGCATGTGCTCACGGGTCTGGGGCATGACACCATCATCAGCCGCCACAACCAGCAGCATGGTGTCGATGCCCGCCACACCCGACAACATGTTGTGGATAAACTTTTCGTGCCCGGGCACATCGATAAACCCGAGTTCGAAATCATCAGACATCTCCGGGTAGGCATAGCCCGCCTCGATGGTCAGGCCACGCGCCTGCTCTTCGCTCAGCCGATCGGTACTGATGCCGGTCAGCGAGTGAATCAGCGCTGTCTTGCCATGATCGACATGGCCTGCCGTACCTACAATCATGATCCAGAATCCCGATTGAGCGAGAGATGGCCGAGCTGCTCTACAAAGGCGCGCTCTTCGGCCTCGCCCTGAAGACAGCGCAGATCCAGCCAGAGCGCCCCATCATGCAGTCGTCCAATCACGGGTCTTGGCAACTGTCTGAAAGCGGTTTCAATCAGGCGCAGGCTACGCTCTCCCGAGCGGCGCTCCGGCGCGGTCGGGGCAATCACGAAGGCATGACTGGGCAGGCGGTCCACCGGCAGCGCACCACTGCCCAGCTGACTCTTGCATGGGGCGATGCTGACCTGCATACCGGATAAATGCTCGACCAGTGCCGGCAGCAGACGCTCGGCCGTGGCCGCAATATCGGTCTGTGAACGTGTCAACAGCGTCAGTGTCGGGATATCGCGCGCGATGTCGTCACTGTCCCGATACAGCTGCAGGGTCGCCTCCAGCGCACTCATGATCAGCTTGTCGACGCGCAGCGCCCGCTTGAGGGGATGACGCCGAATACGATCGATATAGTCACGGCTGCCCACGACAAGACCGCATTGAGGACCACCAAGCAGCTTGTCACCGCTGAAGGTCACCACGTCCGCGCCGGCCTCGATGCTCTGTCTGGGGCGGGCCTCGTCAGGCAAGCCCAGCGCCGCCATGTCCGTAAGCGCCCCACTGCCCAGATCCACAATAAAGGGCACGTCACGAGCATGGGCAATGCGTGCCAGCTCGCTTTCCTCCACGGCGGCCGTAAATCCTTCCACGGCGTAATTGGAGGTATGCGCCTTGAAGATCATGCCGGTCGCCTCCCCCATGGCCTGCTCGAAATCTCGCGCATGGGTACGGTTGGTGGTCCCCACTTCGCGCAGATAACAGCCGGAGGTGTGCATGATGTCAGGCAGACGAAATGACCCGCCGATCTCGATCAGCTCACCGCGAGAAATCACGGCTTCACGGCCGGCGCCCAGTGCCGACAGCGTCAATACCACGGCGGCAGCATTATTGTTGACCACCGTCGCGGCTTCCGCGCCGGTCAACTCACATAAAAGCGATTCAACAACCTGATCGCGATCTCCCCGATGGCCGCTATCGATGTCGTACTCCAGTGCCAGGGAATATCGGGCGGCGCGAGTCATGGCCTCGATGGCAGGCTCGGCCAGCGGTGCCCGTCCCAGATTGGTATGAATAACGGTACCGGTCAGGTTGAAAACGCTGGGCGCACTGGAAGCGCTCAGCGCTCGGGCCATGCCAAGCGCCCGCGTGACCAGCTGCTCTGGCTCAAGAGGTATGGCATCGGCCCGTGAAAGGCGCTGGCGCTCGCTGGCAAGCAGTTCGCGCACGGCACGTATTTTAAGCCGATGACTGATCTGCGAGCGCTCCATCGCCTGATGAGACAGCAGCACATCCACTGCCGGCAGGTAACGACGCGGGTCATCCATCGAGGGCTCCTTTCATGAGATCGGGACAAGGGCGTTGATTCAACACACGCTCACCTTGTAATTCAGGCACTACCATCAACCCAGAGTATGGCAGCTGCTCAGGCAGTAACAGGCTGGAATCGGACCATACGGTACACGATCCTTCAAGCCGGTCATCATCCTTTAAAAAAGTATTGAAACAAGCAGGATACATTTTCTATAGAGATTGTTTTGATATAACGACATAAAAAAACGCGCTCCTGTTGAGCGCGTTCAAGGGACAGGGCATGACGATCAGCCCGCCACCATCCAGGGGTTATAGCTGCTGCGACCGATATCACGCTCGCGGGCGATCATGATATCCAGCCCCAGGCTTGCCAGGTCATCGGCCAGGGCATCGGCATCCACCTCGGTATCGCGATGAATGATCTTTACATAGCTCTGGCATTCACCGCAGGCTTCTGCACGAACCGGTAACGGCCGCTTGCCGTCTTCGCCTTCAAGACCCACGTAATCCAGATTGCCGGTCTCAAAGCAGGTCGTACAGCGCGCCCGCTCCATATACCACTCGGCCGCACAGATCGAGCACTGCATATAGCGCACGCGAGAACGCTCGCGACCCACCTGAATGAGGCTGGCCACCGGCAATGCACCGCAGCAGGGGCAGACTGTCTGCGCCGTGCCTTCGGCTCGCTTCGGCGGACGAGGCAGCACGGAGCACTGGCGAAGCCATGCGACCTGCAGTGCGGCGGCCACCAGCGGCATAAAGGCACGAATGTCTTCCGTTCCCCTGCCCGCTTCAAGCACCTCGGTGGCAATGTCCTGGCGCGTCTTGCGCTCCAGCTGGCGGAGCTGGCGGATCAGCTGCTGCTGCGCCTGACCCACATTAAGCTCAAGCGCATCACACAGAGCGTCCAGATCCTCCTGCCAGTCCAGATCAGACTGCAATGACTGGACTGAAAGCGGCGGCATGCCGTGCTCCAGTGCCAGATCAAAGGCCTGACTGTCCGGCTGAAAGGTGCTCGTGCGCTTTTGCAATACCTGATGCTGAGCCTGCGCCAGGCGCGCGGCAAAGCCGAGAAAATCGGCCATTGAGCGCATGCGTCTGGAAAGGTCGCGCAGGCGGCGCGAACGCTGACTGAAAAGACGTCGTTCGGGCAGTACCACGGCGGGGGGTTCAACGACCCCGCCGGGGGTAGCACCATAATCATGTTCAGCCTGATGTTCGGCCGTCATGGCGAGCTCCGTGATGGGATGTCGTGTCACGCTCGGAAGCGTTCTCGTTTCCCGCACGCTGCGAGGGCTTTTTCATTTCGTCTTCATACCAGAGCGGATGATGATGCTTCGCCCAGGCATGCGTCACGCGACCACGAGTCATGGCCTTGATGGAGCCCTTGACCCAGATGGCCGCATACACATGCACAATGATGGTCGCAATCGCAATGAAGGCCGCCAGTGCGTGCACAAGGCTTGCCACGCGAATCAGCGGGATGGGGAAGAACCCGGCAAACCAGGGACGCCACATGATCACACCCGTGATCAACAGCACCGGAATGCAGAGAATCAGCGCCCAGTACACCATCTTCTGGCCCGGATTGTACTTGCCGATCGGCGGCAGTTTTTCATCCCGGTTATTGAGCACATCGCCCATCTGGCGCATCCACTGCACATCGTTTTTCATCAGCAGATTATATTTGAGCTGTCGCACCGCAATGATGACAAACAGCACAAACAGCACCACACCGATAAAGGGATGTAGCACGCGTGACCAGACCGGCCCACCCAGCGTATTGCTTAGAAAGAAAAACGGCGGATGAAAGAAGGCAAGCCCTGACAGCGTCAGCAGGATAAAGGCACCTGCCATTGCCCAGTGATTGGCCCGGGTACCCGGGCCGTAACGCAGCATGGTCTTTTGTTTCTTGAAGTTCATGACCGATGCTCCTCTTCACGTGAGACACGATGATGGTCATCGCCTTCGCCGAAGACTTCCTCATCCGTAGGCTCTTCCTTCGGGCCCTTGGTGATGTAGTGGAAGAAACCGGCAAACGCCGTGATCCCCAGAATGGCGGACATGATGGGCTTGGTAATGCCCTTCCAGGCACCGACGACCGGCGAAATACGCGGGTCCTTCGGCAGACCGTGATAGAGCCCGGGCTCGTCATTGTGATGCAGTACATACATCACGTGCGTACCCCCCACCCCGGCCGGATCATAAATCCCGGCCTTTTCGTAGCCACGTTCCTTTAGATCGTTGACCCGCTTTTCGGCGCGCGCCAGCATGTCCTTCTTGCTGCCAAACTCGATGCAGTTGGTCGGACATGCCTTGACGCAGGCCGGCTCCAGGCCGTTGGTCACACGATCAGAGCACAGGGTGCACTTGTAGGACTTGCTGTCCTTTTCCGAAATACGCGGAATATTGAACGGACAGCCGGTAATACAGTAGCCACAGCCAATGCAGTTGTTGGAATCGAAGTCGACGATACCGTTGGCGTACTGCACGATGGCACCGGGCGCCGGGCAGGCTTCAAGACAGCCCGGCTCGGCACAGTGCATGCAGCCATCCTTGCGGATCAGCCAGGAAAGCTGCTTCTCCTTGCTGACATCATCACCGCCCACGACGTCCGTTTCGACTTCACTAAAGCGCATCACTGTCCATGACTCGGCGGTCAGGTCCATGGGGTTGTCATACACCCCATGGCACTCACCGACGTCATCACGCAGGTCATTCCACTCCATGCAGGCGACCTGGCAGGCCTTGCAACCGATGCACTTGGAAACATCGATCAGCTTGGCCACTTCGACCACGTTGTCGCGCGCATGCGGTGCCGGCAGTGTCGTTGCGGAGCGGGCAACGATATTTTGTGAATTGATCATATGCCCTCCCTTATGCCTTCTCGACCTTGACGATGAATGACTTGTATTCCGGTGTCTGGGTATTGGCATCGCCCACGACCGGCGTCAGGGCGTTGGCCAGATAGCCCTTTTTCGCCACGCCAGTGAAGCCCCAGTGAATCGGAATACCCACGTGATGCACATCACGATCCCCAATGCGCAGCGGCTGTAGACGCTTGGTCACCACTGCCACGGCCTTGATAAAGCCACGGTTGGAAGACACCTTGACCCAGTCCCCGGCGACCACACCGACCTCTTCAGCCAGCTGATGACTGATCTCCACAAACTGCTCCGGCTGCACAACCGCATTGAGCCTGGCGTGCTTGGTCCAGTAGTGGAAATGCTCGGTCAGACGATAGGTCGTTGCCGCATGCGGAAACTCCTCTCGCGTTCCCAGATCCGCGCGATCCTTGTCGAAGATACGTCCTGCCGGATTGTTTCTCGCCAGCGGGTTGTTCGGATGCAACGGATTGTTGTCGATCGGCGACTCGTATGGTTCATAGTGTTCCGGGAACGGGCCATCGACCATGCTCTGACCGGCGAAGAAACCACCGGCACCCGAGGGCTGCATGATGAACGGACCCTGCCCCTTCGACGGTGCCGACGTCAGCGGGAAGTCGGGAACATCAGCGCCGATCCAGCGACCCTGCTCGCTGCTCCACCAGACAAACGCCTTTTCCTTGCCCCAGGGCCTGCCCTGCGTATCGGCACTGGCACGGTTGTACAGTACGCGCCGATTGGCCGGCCACGCCCATGCCCAGCCCAGCGTATTGCCGGTACCGTAGGGGTCGGAGTTGTCGCGTCGCGCCATCTGGTTGCCGTCCTGGGTCCAGGCACCGGAAAATATCCAGCAGCCTGAAGCCGTACGGCCATCAGCGGTCATTTCCGAGAAGCTCGACAGCAGCTCGCCGGCCCGACGGGTCACGTTGCCGTTGTCGTCGGTCAGATCGACCAGCGCACGACCGTTGTACTCCTGAGCCAGCTCTTCCGAGGACGGTGCTTCGGGAATGTTGTAATCCCAGTCCAGATTCAGGATCGGGTCGGGGAAAACCCCGCCTTCCTGACGGTAGAGCTCGCGAATACGGATGAACAGATCACCCATGATGCGCGTATCAGGACGTGCCTCGCCCGGTCCGGGTGCCGCCGCCCAGTGCCACTGCAGCCAGCGGGAACTGTTGGTGATCGAGCCGTCATCCTCGGCAAAGCAGGTCGTCGGCAGTCGAATGACCTCGGTCTGAATCTGGCTCGAATCGACGTCGTTGTATTCGCCGTAATTCTTCCAGAACTCGCTGGTTTCCGTATTCAACGGATCCATGACGACCAGATACTTGAGCCTGGACAGCCCTTCCGTGACCTTCTGGCGATTGGGGAACGACGCCAGCGGGTTAAAGCCCTGACAGAAGTAACCGTTGATCTCGCCATTGTGCATGCGCTCAAAGGTATCGAGCACATCATAGAGCGGCCTGGAAAGCTTGGGCAGCCAGTCAAAACACCAGTTGTTCTCCTCGGTTGCGGCATCGCCGAACCAGGATTTCATCAGGCTGACGTGGAATTTCTCGTAGTTCTTCCAGTACGAGACCTCCCCTTCCAGAATCGGCTGCTTGGCGCGCTTTTTGATATAAGCGGGGTAGTCCTGCTCGCCAGCATTGGCCAGTGACATATAGCCCGGCAACAGCTGAGAAAGCAGACCCAGATCGGTCAGCCCCTGGATATTGGAGTGACCGCGCAGCGCATTGATACCGCCCCCCGGCATGCCCATGTTACCCAGCAGCAGCTGGACCATCGCAGCAGTACGGATGATCTGCGAGCCGATCGAGTGCTGCGTCCAGCCCAGCGCATAGAGGATCGTCATGGTCTGATGCGGCACGGCCATCTTGCCGATTTCCGACCAGATATGTTCGATATGCTCTCTGGGCATGCCACAGATGCTCGACACCGTATCGATGTCATAGCGGCTGTAGTGCTCACGCATCAACTGATAGACACAGCGCGGGTCCTTGAGCGATTCATCGCGCAGGGCAAAGCCGTCATCACCGAGCTTGTACATCCACGATGACTTGTCATCGTAGGTGTGCTTGTCCGGGTTGTAGCCGGTAAAGATACCGTCTTCAAAACCGTAATCGTCATGCACGATCAGCGAAGCATCGGTGTAGTTGAGGACGTACTCGTGCTGTACCTGATCGGTCGTGATCAGATAATGGATCAAACCGCCCAGGAAGGTGATGTCGGTCCCGGTACGGATAAAGGCCTTGTAGTCTGCCACTGCACAGGTACGCGTATAACGCGGATCAATGCAGATCAGCTTGGCCTTGTTGTGCTCAATGGCTTCGGTAACCCAGCGAAAGCCCACGGGGTGAGCCTCGGCAGAGTTGCCGCCCATCGAAAGAATCAGATTGGCATTGCGGATGTCGACCCAGTGATTGGTCATCGCACCGCGACCGAATGAAGGGGCAAGACCTGCCACCGTCGGTCCGTGTCAGACGCGCGCCTGGTTGTCGAAAGCTACCATGCCAAGATTACGCACCACCTTGTGGGTGATGTAGCCCGCTTCATTGGAAGAGCCCGAAGCGGCCAGAAAGCCGGTCGTGGTCCAATGATTGACCGTGCCGCCCTTTTCGTCACGCTCGACGAAATTGGCATCACGGTCATCCTTGATGTAGCGCGCAATCTTGTTGAGCGCTTCATCCCAGCTGACGCGCTTCCACTCGCTGGAGCCCGGCGCACGTACCTGCGGATATTCGAGACGACCTTCGCTGCGAACAAAGTCCAGAAGCCCCGAGCCCTTCGGGCACAGAGAACCACGAGAAACCGGATGGTCCGGGTCACCCTCGATGTGGAAAACTTCCTGACGAGTGTTCTTGGAACCATCGCCATGGCTATAGATCAGGACGCCGCAGCCTACCGAACAATACGTGCAGTTGTTGCGGGTTTCCTTGGCGTGCGTCAGTTTGAACTGACGAACGGACGCTTCAGCCGACTCCGGGGCGAACCCCATCATCGCCATGCTGGAAGAGGCCACACCGGCCGCCCCCAGCTTGAAGAACTGTCTTCGGGTTACATTAACCGTCATGGGTCAATCTCCTCATCGCCTGCCGAATTACCGGCTGTCAGGGCGGGCAGGCGTCATGCTTGAACATCGACCGTTGGCCGATGTGACCAGTCACTGTTTATCGGCATGACCTCGCCGATTATTAATACTTCCCACTGATGGGATGGTTTTTATCAGGTGATACAGATAAAGAAGGGGTAGGGAAATGGTGATGCGGCTAGCGTCGCGGGGACAAAATGCCGCATAAGCCAATTTTCAGGGACATTGTACGTTTTGTCATCATCGGGTTTCAAAAGTAAACGCCACAATTTTTCATGGCGTTAAAAACCCCAAATTATTCAATCTGTTAATAGCTGGCTCAGGAATAATTTTATTTTAATCAGATGCCGACTGGCCTTCTTCATCGGCCAGCCAGTCCTCGGTCTCGGTTTTCTCGCGGTGCCCGGAGGGCGGTCTGGGATCATCCACCAGCGTCTTGTTCTGCCAGTCGACCAGACGCAGCCGCCCATCAAATTCTTCCACCAGCGCCGTACAGTTTTCGACCCAGTCACCATCGTTGCAGTACACAAAACCTTCACACTCGCCGAAAAAGGGGATGTGAATATGGCCGCCGATGTAGCCATCCACCCCTTCACGACGTACGCGTGCCAGAGCGGACTGACGAAAGGCACCGGCAAAGTGTTTGACGTTCCCTGAACGACGCTTGAGCGCCGCCGACAGTGACCAGTACGGGCGTCCCATGCGACGACGGGCCTGTACGGTCCAGCGATTGGTGCGACGCATGGTATGCAGCGCCATCTCGCCCACGACCAGTTTCCACCGTGGCGCCTTGAAGTGGCCGTCAAACTCGTCGCCATGGCTGACCAGCAGACGCCGACCATCCCTTGTGACATGAATGGCATCGCGCCGGACTTCAATGCTGCGAAAGGTTTCGCCGCAGAAGGTACGAAAGGCGGCGTCATGATTGCCCGGGATATAGATGACCTCGCAGCCGGTCCGGGCCAGCCGCAGGATATGGCGCACCAGACGCTGCTGATGGCCATCCAGCACCGAAATGGCCCGACGTTTCATGGCGATCAGATCAAAGACATCACCGACCAGATACAGCCTTTCAGGGCGCACCAGCCGCATCAGATTGAGCAGCAGCTGTGCCTGGGCATCAGGCGTGCCCAGATGAAGATCGGACACAAACAGAGTGCGTGCATTGGGCCTTCTGGCCATCGGATCCTCCCGGACAGTCTCGACAACGCATGAGCTGCGTCACGTTAAACACCTTCAATGACAGACAATTATCGACATAACATCGACATCCGTCGAATCGTTGCCCCTAAGAGGCTATAGAGACAGCTACACTCATTTGGTCACCATCCTGTCGCCACTATCCAAGGAGAACACTGATGTTCGCTCCCAGCGAGAAGGTCTTTATCAGCCCCGGCCGCTATGTTCAGGGCGCCAATACGCTTTCCAGAGCCGGCCACTACGTGTCGCAACTGGGCCAGCAGGCACTGGTCATCGCCGATGATTTCGTCTGGAAAATGGCCGGCAGGGCGTTGAGTGACAGCCTTGAAAAAAGCGGCATACGCTTTGAGCGCGCCATTTTTGAAGGTGAATCCTCAAGCGCCGAAATTGATCGACTGATCCGGCAGGGCGAAACACTCAAGGCGGATGTGGTCATCGGTTTTGGCGGCGGCAAGACACTGGATACCGCCAAGGGCGTGGCGGACAGGATGAAAGCGGCCTGTGCCGTACTGCCAACAACCGCCTCAACGGATGCACCGACCAGTGCGCTGTCAGTGATCTACAGCGACGAGGGCGAGTTCGAGTCCTACCGCTTTTACAACAAAAACCCCGATCTGGTGCTGGTCGATACCGCCATTATCGTCAACGCCCCTCCGCGTTTTCTGGCCTCCGGCATTGCCGATGCGCTGGCCACCTGGGTCGAGGCGCGCGCTGCCATTCGCGCCTGCGCCACCAACATGGCAGGCGGTCAGGCAACGATTCTGGGTCAGGCCATCGGTGAAAAATGCGAAGAAGTGCTTTTCGATCACGCCCTGCTCGCCTATCAGGCCAACCAGGCCGGCATTGTGACCCCGTCCTTTGAGGCCGTGGTCGAGGCCAATACGCTGTTGAGCGGGCTTGGTTTTGAAAGCGGCGGACTGGCCGGCGCTCATGCCATCCATAACGGCTTCACCGCCCTGCACGGCGAAATCCATGAGCTCACTCACGGTGAAAAGGTCGCCTATGGCACTGTCGCCCAGCTGATTCTGGACCAGACGCCGCAGGCCGAGCTGGAAGAATATCTGGATCTCTATCTGGCACTGGGTCTGCCGATGACGCTGGAGGCGCTCAAGCTCAAGGACATCAGCGACGAAGACCTGTATCGCGTGGCCGAGGCCGCACTCAAGGACGGGGAATCGATCCACAATCTGGCCTATCCGCTGACGCCGGATCAGGTCGTCTACGCCATCAAGGCGGTCGACGTTCATGCGCGGGCCTACATGGAAAAGCTTGGCTGGGAATAACCCTTGCGCGCTCAAGCCCTGCCTTGTCAAAAGAGGGCCGCCCGGCGGCCCTCTTTTGACCCTGTCATCGACAACCCCAGACTACCGGAAACGAAAAAAGGCAGGTGCGCCGCTATGCTGACAGCAGTTCTGCCCTCCACTCATGTGACCGGACCGGAAGCCGAGACTCATGCAAAACGCCGATATCGCCCGTACCCTCAACCGCCTGGCCAATCTGCTGGATATCGAAGGCGCCAACGCCTTTCGTGTGCGTGCCTATCGAAGTGCTGCGCAGACCATTGAATCCTACCCCCATGCCCTGCAGGACATGGTGGCACGTGACGAACCCCTGACCGAGCTGTCCGGTATCGGCCGTGATCTGGCCGAGAAGATTACCGAGCTGATCAATACGGGCCACCTCACGGTACTTGAGGACGTCGAAAAGCGTCTGCCGCCCGGGCTTTTGCAACTGATGCGGGTCAGTCAGCTGGGCCCCAGGCGTGTGCGCCAGCTTCACGAGACGCTGGGCATCGACAGTCTCGAGTCCCTGAAAAAGGCCGCTCGTGAAGGCCGTATCCGCGCACTCGAGGGTTTTGGTGAAAAGACCGAAGCCGGTATTCTCAAGGAGGCCGAACGCCTGGAAGATGCCCCACCCCGAACGCGACTCGACGAAGCTCACAGGGCCGCGGCCGATCTGATCGCCTGGCTGGAACACGCCAAAAGTGCTCAGCGCATCAGTGCTGCCGGCAGCCTGCGACGCGGCCTCGACACCGTCGGCGATCTCGACATTCTGGTCAGCAGCGATGACGGCCCGGCCATCATGGCCCACTTGATGGACTACCCGGAGATTGCCGAAACCGTCTCTCACGGCGAAACAAAATCCACCGTTTATCTGCACTCGGGGCTGCAGGTGGATGTACGCGTGGTAGCCGACCAGAGCTTTGGCGCCGCCCTTTACTATTTCACCGGCTCGCAGACACACAACATCGCCACTCGCAAAATGGCCACCGACCGCGGGCTCAAGATCAATGAATACGGCATCTACAAGGGGAAAAAACAGCTGGCAGGCCGTACCGAAGAAGACGTTCTATCACGGATCGATTTGCCCTGGATTCCTCCGGAGCTGCGGGAAAACCGTGGCGAGATCGAGGCCGCACGCGAGGGGAAGCTACCCGAGCTGATTACCCTGGAGGACATCCGCGGTGATCTGCACATGCATACCACTGCCTCCGACGGCAAGGCGAGCCTTGAAGACATGGTGCACGCCGCCAAAAGTCGCGGCTATCGCTATATCGCCATCACCGATCACTCCAAACGGCTGGCCATGGCCAACGGTCTGGACGCCAGACGCCTGCGCGAGCAGATGGCAGAGATCGATGCGCTCAACGAGCGCTTGAAAAATTTTACTGTTTTGAAAGGCAACGAGGTCGATATCCTGGAAGATGGCACTCTTGATCTTCCCGATGACGTGCTAAGAGAGCTCGACGTCTGCGTCTTCTCGGTACATTCGAAGTTCAACCTGTCACGAGAGAAACAGACGAGTCGCATCCTGCGCGCCATGGACAACCCATACGTCAATATTCTGGCGCACCCTACCGGCCGCATCATCAACGGCCGCGAGGGCTACGAGGTCGATATCGAGGCCGTACTGCGTGGGGCCAGGGCACGCGGTGTCTTTCTCGAAATCAATGCCCAGCCGGCCAGACTTGATCTCGCCGACCACTGGGCACGCATGGCACGCGACATTGGCGTAGCCCTTGCCATCAATACCGACGCTCATGCCCCCGAGCAACTGGGGCACATGGCGCTTGGCGTAACGCAGGCCCGCCGCGGCTGGCTGGAAAAAAAGGACGTGCTCAATACCCGCACCGTCACACAGCTCAAAAAGCTGATGACGCGCTAGCGGCCCCTGCATCAGACGGCGGGACGCGGCCGGCACATCAACCCTCGCCATGACACTCAAGCGCCAAACAAAAACGCCGCCCCTGTACGGAGCGGCGTTAAAAGATCAGCGGATGTGATCAGTAGCGATACTCATGCGGCTTGAACGGCCCTTCCTGCGGCACACCCAGATACTCGGCCTGCCTTGAGGTCATTTTGGTGAGCGTGCCCCCAAAGCCTTCAACCATGTAGCGAGCGACTTCTTCATCGAGCTGCTTGGGCAGTACTTCCACGGTGACTTCCGGGCGCTCGTCTACCGGAATATCGGCGAACCGGCGCTCGTAAAGGTGAATCTGTGCCAGTACCTGGTCGGCAAAGGAGCCGTCCATGACGCGCGACGGATGACCGGTCGCGTTACCCAGGTTGACCAGACGACCTTCGGAGAGCAGCAGCAGATAGTCATCGCTGGTCGGGTCGAAGTTGCCCGGCGTACCATCGCGATAGATCTTGTGGACCTGCGGCTTGATCTCTTCCCACGCCCAGTGCTTGCGCATGTAGGCGGTATCGATCTCGTTGTCGAAGTGACCGATGTTGCACACCACCGCGCCCTTCTTGATCGCCCCCAGCATGCCGGCGTCACAGACGTTGATGTTGCCGGTCGTGGTCACCAGCACATCGATCTTGCCCAGCATATACGTATCGAGGTTGTTACCCGATTCGTCATTAACGCCGTCGGTATAGGGCGAGACCACTTCATAGCCATCCATGCAGGCCTGCATGGCGCAGATCGGATCGACTTCGCTGACCTTGACGATCATGCCCTCGTTGCGAAGACCAGCCGCCGAGCCCTTGCCCACGTCGCCATAACCGATGACCAGCGCCTGCTTGCCGGAGAGCAGGTGATCAAGACCCCGCTTGATGGCGTCCGACAGCGAGTGGCGGCAGCCATACTTGTTGTCGTTTTTCGACTTGGTGACCGAGTCGTTGACGTTGATGGCCGGCACACGCAGCGTGCCCTTGCGCATCATTTCGACCAGGCGATGAACACCGGTGGTGGTCTCTTCGCTGATGCCGTGAATGGCATCGAGAAGTTCGGGGTGATCATCGTGGAGCATCAGGGTCAGATCGCCGCCATCGTCGAGCACCATGTTCGGGCGCCAGCCATCCGGGCCTTCGATGGTCTGCTGGATGCACCACCAGAACTCTTCATCGGTTTCGCCCTTCCAGGCAAAGACCGGGGTACCGGCGGCAGCAATGGCCGCAGCCGCCTGATCCTGGGTCGAGAAGATGTTGCACGAGGACCAGCGCACGCTGGCGCCCAGCTCGATCAGCGTCTCGATCAGCACCGCGGTCTGGATGGTCATGTGGATGCAGCCGGCGATACGGGCGCCCTTGAGCGGCTGCTGATCACGATACTTGGCGCGAATCTTCATCAGCGCCGGCATTTCGGTCTCGGCGATGCGAATCTCGCGGCGGCCCCAGTCGGCCAGATTGATATCGGCGACCTTATAGTCCTGATTGACGGCGTTTTCGGCAGTAGCCATGAAACACTCCTGACAGATAGCGGGCGCCGTTGAATCCGGAGTATCCAACCCGAGCCTCGCAAAAGTCGTGCCTTTGCTGCAGCGCCCCTCGGGCGGACATGACACCCCACAAACGCGTGAGGCGATAAAATCTGATGCAAATTATAGCGGGCTGGTACCTTTGGTGGTCAATACCAGGCGCAAACGCTGACAGCCCTGCTCGTACTATCGGCATCTCGCTGCAAAACACGAGGCCAGCATTCAGTGATGTTTCGAGTCGGCCGATGCAGGATCGACACCCGGTACCACATGACTGACCAGCTTGCCGATGGTCAGCCCCTGCACCAGGATGGAAAACAACACGATGATGTAGGTAATCATCACGATCGGCTCGCGGTATTCGCTGTCCGGCAGCCCCAAGGCCAGCGCCACCGAGATACCACCGCGCAGGCCGCCCCATGTCAGTACCCGCGTGGTACCGCGGCGATAGTCAACCCAGCGCCGCATCACCATCATGGGTAGCCCAATGGTGACAAGACGCACCGATAGGATGATCAGAATCAGTGGGCCTGCCACCATCAGGTAGCTCCACTCAAACGGAATCAGCAACAGCTCCAGCCCGATCAGGACAAACAGCACGGCGTTGAGAATCTCGTCGATCAGCTCCCAGAAGCCGTCCACGTAGCGTCGGGTATTTTCCGACATGGCATGCTCGCGGCCGCGGTTGCCGATGAAAAGTCCGGCAATCACCATCGCGATCGGCCCGGAGACCTCAAGCCAGGTGGCCAGCGCATAGCCGCCCAGCACCAGCGCCAGGCTGATCAGCACCTCGACCTGATACTGATCGATGCTTTTCATCATTCGATAGGCGATATAGCCCATCACCATCCCCAGCAGCAGGCCACCCCCGGCCTCTTCGCCAAAAAGCATCAGCGAATGCGTCGCCGTAAGCTGCTCCCCGGCCGTGGCCGCCCCCGCCAGCAGGGTAAAGACCACCACGGCCACGCCGTCGTTGAACAGCGATTCCCCCACGATCTTGACCTCCATGTCTTCCGGGGCCCCGGCGCTTTGCATGATGCCCAGCACGGCAATCGGGTCAGTCGGTGAAATCAACGCGCCAAAGACCAGACAAAAGAGATACGGCACATGGATATTAAAGGTGGCAAACAGCCACCAGGCGGCGCTGCCGATCGCAAGCGTTGAGACCAGCACGCCCACCGAGGCCAGAAAACCGATCGAATAGCGATAGCGCTTGAGCTTGTCGATATCCACATGCAGGGCGCCTGCAAACAGCAGAAACGACAGCATGCCGTCCATCAACAACGCGTTGAAGTTGATGCCGCCAAGCCACTGCTCGGTCAGGCCCGTCACATAGGTAAAGCCCAGATGGTCCAGCGCCATCAGCGCCAGCGACATCACCAGAGCCACCACCATCACACCAATGGTGGCCGGCAGGCGGAGAAAGCGATAGTTGAACCACGAAAAAAGCGCGGTCACGGTAATAAAAAGTGCAGCAATGTTCAGCATAAGAAACGTGCTCAATCGAAGAATCGGTCTGCTCGGGACAGGCAGGGGCCCTTGAGCATAGACAAACTTCCCCCACAAAAAAGCCCACGCGTACGTGGGCCTTTCAGGGCAATGGCGCGGGAGGCCCCGGCCTGGCGAGCAGGGCTTACAGCCCGGCAGCGTCTCGAAGCGCTTCGGCCCGGTCAGTCTTCTCCCAGGGAAAGGCCGTAAAGGTCTCGGTCTGCACCTCGCCGCGCGTGTCCTTCCAGGTATAGGTATGCTCGAACGGCTCACGCCCGAAGTGCCCATAGGAGGCGGTGAGCTGATACATCGGGTGGAGCAGGTCCAGCATGCGGGTAATCGCATAGGGCCGCAGATCGAAATGCTCGCGTACCAGCTCGATGATCTTGTCATCGCTGATCTTGCCGGTGCCAAAGGTATTGATGGCCACCGAGGTCGGCTCGGCCACACCGATGGCGTAGGACACCTGGATCTCGCACTTCTCGGCGATCCCGGAAGCGACCAGATTCTTGGCCACATAGCGTCCGGCGTAGGCTGCGCTGCGGTCCACCTTGGACGGGTCCTTGCCGGAGAAGGCACCGCCACCGTGACGCGCCATGCCGCCATAGGTATCCACGATGATCTTGCGCCCGGTCAGACCACAGTCGCCTACCGGCCCGCCGATCACGAACTTGCCGGTCGGGTTGATATGAAAGCGCGTGGATTCAGTGATCCACTCGGCCGGCAATACATCACGAATAATCAGTTCTTCAACGGCGTGACGCAGCTCCTCCTGCGAGATGCTTTCGTCATGCTGCGTTGAGAGCACGACCGCATCAACTGCGACCGGCTTGCCATCCTGGCCGTAGCGAAAGGTCACCTGACTCTTGGCATCCGGGCGCAGCCAGGAGAGCGTACCGTTCTTGCGAAGCTCCGCCTGACGCTCGACCAGACGATGCGAATAATGAATCGGCGCCGGCATATAGGACGGCGTCTCGTTGGTGGCATAACCAAACATCAGCCCCTGATCACCCGCGCCCTGATCCTCGGGGCGGGTACGATCCACGCCCTGAGCAATATCAATGCTCTGCTTGCCGATCAGGTTAAGCACGCCGCAAGTGGCGCCATCAAAGCCGACCTCGGAGGAGGTATAACCGATCTCCGAGATCACGCGACGCACCAGCTCTTCCAGATCCACCCAGGCACTGGTGGTAATCTCGCCGGCCACAATCGCCACACCCGTCTTGACCAGCGTTTCACAGGCCACGCGGGCCTGCTTGTCGCGGGCAATCAGGGCATCAAGCACTGCATCGGAGATCTGATCGGCAATCTTGTCCGGGTGTCCTTCAGAGACGGATTCGGAGGTAAACAGGGAGTATTCGCTCATGAAGACTCTGGATCCTTTTATCGCTCGTTTGTGAGCAAAAACATGGAAAGTCAGACCGTGCTGCAGACAACAGACGTCCTGTCATTAATGTGGATACCGATACTATCGGCACAATGCGAAAAGTTTACACCCGGTAAAAGCAAAGTGCCTAACCCACGCCCGTGCAATGTCTTCATGGTCATCACGCAACACGTTCATGCCAGAGCCGTGCCCCTTGAGAGGCCAGACCATGGTTGATGACGCCTTAAAGCGCCTTGAACCCTACAATCACTGACTGGATTAAAGGGCGCACGACTGTAACCCTTGTCCCTTCACGTTCAACATCAGGGTGGGCACATGTCATCATCGCAATCCCTTTTTGCCTATATCGGCTGTGGCGGCGCCGGCGAGGTCTGTCTGGTGCGCTACGCACACGAGCGCCTTGAACTGGTTCAGCGCGTCACACTCCCCGACCTTGAAAAGGCCGGTGGCTCCATGCCGTTGTGCCTGAGTCCGGATCGGCACCATCTGTATGCTGCCGGCCGCGGCACCCCCATGGGCATCTTCACCTTTGCCATCGATGCACAGAGCCATCAACTGACGCCGGTGGCGACCTTTCCCATCCATGAAAGCGTCGCCTATCTGGCCTGCTCGGCGCGAGACGGCCGGCTCTTTTCGGCGTCCTATCACCATCACCTGGTGGCCGCCTACGAAATGTCCCGGGAAGGCGTGGTACAAGGCGAGCAGGGCGATGGGACACCGAGCCCAATGCCCACTGCATTCTCCCTGACCCGGATCAACGCAACCTGCTGTTCACCAGCCTCGGCGGCGACCGCCTTTACTGCGCCAGTCTTGAAGCCCAGCCTCCCTTTGAAGACACGATCGAGGTCACGCTTCCCGACGGTACCGGGCCCAGGCATCTGATCTTCAACGCCGCTGGCACACGGCTTTATCTCCTCGGCGAGCTGGACGGTTCCATTACGCTGTTTGACTACGACAGTGGCACTCGAACCCTGAACAGGCGACAGCGGGTCGTGGTGGACAAGGGCAGTGCCGATACCTTCTGGGCAGCAGATATTCATCTCGACGCCGAAGGTCGCTACCTCTATGCCTCAGAGCGCAGCAGCTCGCTGGTCACCTCTTTTGCCGTCGACGCTGACAACGGCGAGCTCACTCGCATCGGCGCCTTTGACGTCGAGACGCAGCCCCGAGGCTTTGCACTGGATGCGACCGGAACGCTGATGCTGGCGGCCGGCCAGCAATCCCATCATGTGGCTGCCTATCATCTCAACGACGGCAGGCTTGAATTGATCGATCGCGTTGAAGTCGCTCAGTCACCGGACTGGGTCGAGATGGCCTGAACCTGCGTCAACGATGGCAGGCGCCCTGCCTGCCATCGGCGCGAGTTACTCAAAGCCTTTGCCTCGCCCGAAAATGTGTTGGTGGACATGACAATGTCCGTGGGCTGCATGAATTCAAACCAGAAAGGCGCGCACAAAAAAGCGCGGCATGGCAGCCGCGCTGTAGTGGGTCAGCGCTCAAGGGATCAGTACGATCTTCAGTGATTTTGCGCCGCTGGTCATGAGCTCAAAACCTTCTTCGAATTTTTCCAGTGGTAGCTTGTGCGTCACGACGCCATCAGTGGGGTAATCTCCGTTCTTGATGCCCTCAATCACCAGCGGATAGCAGTACGGCCCCAGGTGTGAGCCCAGCACATCGAGTTCCTTGCGATCAGAAATGATGCTCCAATCCACGCTGACCGGGTCCTTGAAGACGCTGAACTCGACAAAGCGTCCGAGCTTTCGAATCATCGATAGCCCCTGTTCGACCGATTTCGGATGTCCGGTGGCCTCGATATAGACATCACAGCCGTAACCGCCGGTCATCTCCTTGATGATCGACACCACGTCATCGTTTTTGGGATTGAGCACCATATCGGCGCCGAATTTTTTGGCCAGCGCCAGACGCTCGTCAAAAAGATCCAGCACGATCAGTTTTTCGGCACCGGCCTTTTTGGCGGCCCCGACCATGCCAAGCCCCAGGGTCCCGGCACCGGAAAGCACCACCACGTCACCCAGCTCGATTCTGGCGCGCTGAACGGCGTGTAGCGAACAGGCATAAGGCTCGATCAGAATCGCCTTCTCCAGCGGCAGTTCTTCGGGCACGTGATAGTTGATCGCCTCCTTTGTGAATTTCATGTACTCGGCCATGCCGCCGTTCACGTTACTCTGGAAGCCGTAGAGATCGTGCTTTTCACACATCCAGTACTGGCCGCGACCACAAAAGCGACAATCCCAGCAGGGCACGATCTGCTCGGAGATCACGCGATCGCCGGGCTTGTAGTCCTTGACGGCATCTCCGACCTTCACAACCCGACCGATAAACTCGTGCCCGGGGATCATGGGCGCCTTGATGTAAGCCGGCTGATTCTCGTCCCCCCAGAAACTCGGCGCGCCATCAAAGGACTTGATGTCACCGGCACAGATGCCGCAGCCCTCAACCTTGACCAGAATTTCCCGGTCATTATCGAGTTCGGGAACCGGTACTTCTTCATAGCGATAGTCGCCGGGGCCATAAGCCACCACAGCGTGCATGGTTTTGGGGAGGTCGTGCCGGGAAACATTATCCTGCGTCAGCGTGTCAGACATGATCACCTCGTTGCGGCTGCAAGCATCATTTGTTTCTGTTCTGGACAAATGAAATAACGCCGCAGGCTGCGCCTGGTCAATCAAATGACCGCCTCACAGGTCTTATACCTTAGCGCAACGAAACGCTACTGGATTGATTAACCTGAACTTTAAAAACCGGCATACGACGAATGTCTGGCAGGAGGGTGTCGACATAAAACATGGCATGGATGATCCCTTATTGAACATTTGAACAATCCCCTGCCGCTGGGCCATTGCGGCCTGAGGTATCTTGACGAAAAAAGCCGCCATAAAAGGCGGCTTCGGTGCGGGTCCTGAAAACAGCATTGGCGCTTACTGTTCCAGTACGAAGGGTGACGTTACCTGATCGACGTTGTCCGGCGTGATCAGCAGGCAGTCAAAAAGCTGCTTTTCACCGTTCAGGCCGGTTTCGCCGGTACGGATGAATTGATCGGCCAGCTCCACGGCACGCTTTGAAAACACGGCTACCGGCTGAAGTACGGTGTAGGCCATGTCGCCGTCCTTGACGGCCTTGACGGCGTCGGGAGAACCGTCAAAACCGCCTACCACGACGCCCTTTAGCTTGCCCGACTCGCGCAGGGCTGCGACCGCGCCAAGTGCCATCTCATCGTTACCGCTGATCAGGCCCTGAATGTCCGGGTTGGCCTGCAGCATGCTCTGGGTCTTGTTGTAACCCTGGGTGCGGTCCCAGTTGGCCACATCAGAGGCGACCAGCTCGAGGTCCGGATACTGGGTCAGTACGGTCTGATAGCCGTTGGAGCGAGTCGCGGCATTGTTGTCGGATGGCGCGCCCTTGAGCTCGACATAGCGAGCGCTGTCCCCTACTGCCTCGACCCACTGCTGCGCGCCGAGCGCGGCACCCTGTGCGTTGTTGGATACCAGCTGGGCCTTTGCCAGCCCCTGCTGGTTGATCTCGGCATTGACGATAAAGACCGGAATGCCGGCGTTGACGGCCTTTTTGACCGCGCCGACCGAGCCATCAGCGTTGGCCGGGTCCAGAATGATCGCCTTCGCCTTGTTGGTGATTGCCGTATCAATCTGTCGGCTCTCGGAGTTGGTGTCACCCTTGTGGGCGCTGACATTAGCGCTGTAGCCCATCTCCTCGGCCGTTTCGCGGGCAATATTACCCTCGGTCAACCAGTACGGATTGGAGGGGTCATTGACGATGATCGAGATCAATCCCTTCTGCTGATCCTGCGCCAGGGCACTGCCCCCAACGACCATGGCACCGATGGCCAGACCCGCCATCAAAAGACGTTTTCCCTTTCTTAACATGATGCTTCCCCTTGCCTTGACGGTTGGTATACCGGCGAACCGGCCTTTCGATGCCACCCAATCAGCCTAAGCGGCCCCGGGCGACGATGAAGCCTTTTGACCTTCAGGACGGGTTGCCCGCTTTTTGCGAGGCTTGTACTGAATGCTGTTCAAAAGCACCGCCAGTACGATGACCGCGCCCATGAATACGGTCTGCCAATAGGAGGAGACGCCGATGATGACCAGGCCATCGGAGAGAAAGCCGATGACGAATGCCCCTAAAAGCGTGCCGCGCACGTTCCCGCGTCCGCCTGTCAGCGCCGCCCCACCGATCACCACGCCAGCAATCGCGGTCAGTTCATAGGTCGTCCCGGCCGTGGGCCCGGCAGAGGTCAATTGCGAGGAGAGCACCAGCCCGGCAATAGCGGCACAGACACCGGAGAGCACATAAACCCATATCTGCACGCGCTTGACCGGTACGCCGGAAAGCTCCGCGGCGCGTGCGTTGCCGCCGGTGGCATAGACCCAGCGCCCAAAGGGCGTTCGATTGAGGGCAAACATGCAGATAATGGCGACAACGGCAAAGATCAGCACCCCGACCGGCACGTTAAAAAATCGATTGAAGCCCAGCCAGTCAAAGCCGGTATTACCCAGTTCGGGATTACCGCTCAGATTGTTGTAGGTCAGCCCATCGGTCATCAAAAGCGCCGCACCGCGTGCCACATAAAGCGTGCCCAGCGTGGCCACAAAGGCCGGCACCCTGAAAATCGATACCAGTACGCCGTTAATCATGCCGACAAAAGCGCCCAGCACACAGGTCAGGACCACGACCGCCCAGACCGGCGGATAGAGCGTCACACCAAAGGCATCCACCGACACGCCCTGCATCAGAAAACCCGCCATGACACCGGCAAGCCCCATGGTCGAGCCGACCGAAAGATCGATACCGCCGGTCAGAATGACCAGCAGCATGCCAATCGAGAGCAGCCCGAAAATGGCCACGTGCGAGGACATGGTCAGGAAATTGGCGGTCGAGAAGTAAACCGGTGAGAGCATCGCAAAGATGACGATGATGGCGATCAGGGCAAAAAAGGCCCGGCCTTCAAGGAGAATGTGCCCCAGATCGAAACCGCCGGTACGCCGCGGTGCCGCGCGGGCAGACGACGTGCTGGAACTCGCGGGTGAAGCACTCTGACGAACATCGGACATGATAGTGATCCCTGCCATACACGTATTTCAGCCTGCGACGGATTCACCGGAGGCCGCCATGATCTCTTCCCTGCTGACATCGGCCCCGAACTCGGCACTGATCCGGCCCCGACTCATCACGACAATGCGATGCGCCACGCTCAGACACTCGCCCACCTCAGAGGTCGAATAGATCACCGCCAGTCCCTTCGAGGCGCCCTCGGCGAGCAGTCTGAACACCTCGGCCTTGGCGCCGATATCGATGCCACGGCTGGGCTCATCGAGGATGACGACCCGGGGCCGTGTCGCCAGCATCTTGCCGATGACCACCTTTTGCTGATTGCCACCGGAGAGCGAACCAATACCGGCCGCACCGCCGTCGGTCTTGATATGCACGTTGCGAATGGAATCCTCGATCACGTTCTGCTCGCGACCGCGCGAGGTTATAAATCCACGGGTAAAGGCACCGATGCTGGCCAACGACAGGTTCTCGCCTACTGCCATGGTCTGCACCAGCCCATCACGCTGGCGATCTTCCGGCACCAGCACCAGCCCGCGCTCGATGCGCTCGGCAATGCTCAGACCGGAAATATCCTCACTCTCCAGCATGATCCGCCCGTCGCTTGCCGGTACGCGCCCCGCAGCGCACTCCAGAAGCTCCGTGCGCCCGGCCCCCATCAGGCCGTAAATACACACGATCTCCCCGGCGCGCACTGCCAGCGACAGACGATCCACAACCGAACGCTCCGGTACGGCCACATCCGCCACGCTGATGTTGTCAAACGACAGCGCCACCTCGCCCATCGTATGGCCGGTCGGTGGCGAGCCCAGATCGAAGTTCTCACCCACCATGTGGCGCACGATCCACTCCAGATCGATCTCGCTGCGCTCGGCATAAGCGGTCATTGCGCCATCGCGCAGCACCACGGCGTGATCGGTAATGGTCAGCGCCTCTTCCAGATGATGCGAGATATAGACAATCGAGACGCCGCGGCTCTTTAAATCCTCGATGACCCGAAACAACACCTCGACTTCCGAAGCCGACAGAGCCGAGGTCGGCTCATCCATGATCAGAATGCGCGAGTTGACGGACAGTGCTCGGGCAATCTCCACAATCTGCTGCTGACCCAGACGCAGGTCCTCCACCAGCGTCATCGGATCAATGGGCTCATCCAGTTCCGCCATCAGTCGCTCGGTTTCACGGGCCTCGCCGGCATAATCCACACCGCCCGGCCCGCCCAGCTCACGGCCCATGAAAATGTTGTCACGCACATTCATGTTGGGCGCCAGGCTCAGCTCCTGATGGATGATTGAAATGCCATGACGCTGGGCATCCACGGTGGACGAAAAGCGCACCGACTCGCCGTCGAGCACAATCTCGCCGGCACTGGGCTGCATTACGCCGGAAAGAATTTTCATCAGCGTTGACTTGCCCGCGCCGTTTTCACCAAACAGCGTCGTGACCTGTCCATGACGGATATCGAAATTGACACTTTTGAGCGCGTGCACACTGCCAAAGGACTTGGCCACATTACGCGCCGACAGCACGACATCACCCGTCTTGCCGCCTGAAATCGTTGACCTGTCCATGACACTCTTTGCGCTGCTCATGGCATGCACTCCCGTCCCGCCCTACTGCACATCGAGGGCCACCGGGGTGACCAGCCAGTTTTTTGGATTGATCATCTGAAACACACCGGTGACCTCAACGGTTTTACCGCTCAGCGCCGCAGTATCCACACCTTCGAGTACTTCGGCCTTCATGGCATTGTTGATGGCGGCGCCCGCATTTTGATACTCGATCTGATTGGTAAACTGGCCAAAGCTGATGTCGCCTGTGGCATCACGTAGTGTGGTGCCATTGATGGCCGGGCCGGTCTGCACCCTGACCCGGGTGCCTTCAGGCATGTCGGGAATATCGATCGTGTAGATGCCGGATTTGCCCTCCCCGACCGTGCCGGTGAAGTGCACCGGAAAGATCGGACCTATCCCGCTGGCCACGCCGTAGCGCTCCCCGGCGGCGCTGGCATCATCATTCAGCGCCTGCGCCAGTTCCGGCGCCTCGACAGCCCGTGACTTGACGCTTTGCGCAATTTCCGGGAACTGCTCCTGCCCATAACGCTCTGCTGAAAACTGGCCGCTCTGCACATCGGACTGGGCACCCTGCTCAACCACATGCGTATCCCATGCCATGGCGGCCGCCACGACAATCACCACCACTGCCGTAATGGCACGTCCCTTTTTTTTGCGGGAGCGAGGGCGGGCATGGGTACTGGCATCTGCTGTCATATCGAACCGGTCTCCACTGCGGGTGTAGGGGTTACAAGATTTTCAGGCGCACCAGGCGGTGCATCGACAGTGTCTGATCCGAATCATTTGACCTGCTTTCGTTCAAATGTATTAACGCCATGACCCCTTTCAACTGCAATGCCCAGGCCGATATATAGCGCTAAGACTTTGTGCTTAACATCTTCAACATCATGAAATAAAAAGAAATAAACTGAATGGATAATCAATTCTGAGACTAAAGTTATCCGCTGACAGGAGGACCTGAAAGGCGAGCATTTCTGCAAAAAAGGAACATCGGTACAGATGATTCAGAGACAGACAGGCGCGACGAGACCTCGTCGATCAACGCCAGAATCCTGTATTGATCGCCTTGAGGATGCTTGAAAACCAATGCAACTGGAGGGAAGGATAGTGACGCCAGACGAGAAATTAATCCTCGTCTTTGACGCGGGTGGCCTCGTCAAGATGCAAAAGGGTATGCGCATTGGTGGCGCTGGTGGCGAGCACGTCGATGACGCCGGTGCGCAGCGCACCGAGAATGCCGGCGGCCTTGGTGCTTTCACTGGCGATCGCAATGACCTCGGGAATGCGCGCCAGATCCGGAATGGTCAGCCCGATCACGCGACCCTGCATGGGGGTAGTGGAGGCCCGTCCGTTCAGGTCGATAAAGTCATAGCCCATCATGTCCCCGACCGTACCGGACAGCCGCGCCTCGGCAATCTCCTGCGGCGAGAACCAGCCCATGCGCACCATATTGCTGTCTTCTGACAGATCGCCCACACCGATCATGGCAATGTCAGCGCGCCGGGCGCGATCCAGTGTCTGGCGCACGGTCGGGTTGTCGAGCATGGCGTCGCGAAGCTCGGGGCTGGCCACCATGGCCGGTGCGTAGAGCGTTTCACTCTCACCGCCGAACTTCGCCGCCAGTCGCCGACAGATGTGATCGGGGTTCATGTACTCCCCGGCACGCAGCGAGCCGCCAATGGCACAGATGAATGAGCACTGTCGGGTGCGCTGAGTAAAGACGTTATCGGCCACGGTGCCCACGTTGCGCCCCATGCCGACGGCCACCACGGTGCCATCTTCCAGCGTTCGTGAAAGATGGTCGGCGACCAGGCTCGACACCTCATGACGCTGCTGCTCGGCATCGGCGCAGTCCAGTGCGATCAGCGCCCGGCGAATGCCGAAGCGGCGAATCAGCGACTGCTCGATCTCGGCGGCCACCGAAGGATGATGACGCACCCGTACATCCACGATGCCTTCGGCCTGCGCACGCTTGAGCATGCGACCGACCTTGATGCGTGACATGCCCATGCGTCCGGCGATCGCCTCCTGGGTTTCGCCCTGCATGTAATAGCGGCTGGCAATCTCGGTCATCAGCGCAATATCAGGATCGGCACGCTCGTTCATGGGATCTCCGGATCAAACGCGTGGGTGTCATGTGAGGCGGGAAGATACCTGCAAGCATCGTTCGTGTCACAGCAAGGCACCCGAAACCAGCAACGAAGCCTCTAAAATCAACAGCGAAGCCTTCGAAAAAAGGGCAGTACGACCGTTCGCCGTACTGCCCCATCACGCCGGCGCATGCGCCTTGCCTTGTCATACGACATCAAGGCCGGACGAAATCATGCCTTGCCGCTTTGTTCCTGCTCGTAGGCCGTGATGCGATCCACCTTGGCCTGCGAACCACCGCCGCTGAATTCGCTTTCAAGGAAGGACTCGGCGATCTTTTTGGCAAGCTCAACGCCAATGACGCGAGCGCCCATGGTCAATACCTGCGCATCGTTGCTCTTGCGCGCCCGCTCGGCGGAATAGGTGTCATGCGCCTGGGCGGCGCGGATGCCCGGCACCTTGTTGGCCGAGATGGCCACACCAATGCCTGTGCCGCAGATCAGAATGGCGCGATCGACACGACCTTCCTTGACCGCATGGGCAGCGGCAAAGGCGATATCGGGATAAAGCACCGGTTCGGCATTATGGGTGCCGAAATCCTCGACCTCGTGACCCAGCGAGCGCACGTGCTCTACCATGGCCTGCTTCATGTCATAAGCGGCTTCATCACATCCGAGTGCGACCCGAAGCTTTTTGGTCTCTGCTGTCATGATTTCTCCTGGTGAATGATCACCGTCTACGTTGACACTTTTATAGCGTACGCCTTACCGATCATATGAACAAAGCGCATTCATATGAAAAACCCCGCCAGCCCGTCACTCCGGCTCGGAAAAACGCTTTCACCCGCTGAAGATATCACCCCTTTGGGCATAAATACGCCGTCATACCCCCTACAAAGGGCGATAGTAAAACCAAAGTCTCATGCGAAGTGATCGGCCGCAGGGCTAATATAGCCCCAATGTTTCTAACAAATGTACATGCCAGGATCATATTATCATTCTGACAAATTCCTGTTCGGGTGCGCACGCACGCGAAGGGGAGAGAGGCATCAAACGCTCTGGCTTCCAGGAGCAGCGCGCGATGCCCGGTCATTTTCGCCTTATCAGGAGTACGCCCGTCATGACACGCCTTTTCAACGACCCGATTGCCTTTGTCGACGAAGCCACCGAAGGCTTTGTGGCCGCTCACGCTCACCGGGTGCGCCAGGTGCCCGGCGGCGTGATCCGCAGCACAAAAAGTGAGCCGAATACCGTTGCGGTCGTGATCGGCGGCGGCTCCGGTCACTACCCCGCCTTTTGCGGACTGGTCGGTCAGGGGCTGGCGCACGGGGCGGCAATGGGCAACCTGTTTGCCTCGCCCTCTGCCCAGCAGATCTATACGGTCGCTCGTGCCGCCAACAACGGCGCCGGCGTGCTGCTGAGCTACGGCAACTATGCCGGTGACGTGCTCCACTTCGGTCAGGCACGCGACCGACTGGTCAGCGAAGGCATCCCCTGTGAGATGGTCAAGGTCATCGACGACGTTTCCAGCGCCAGTCTCGAAGAGATTCAAAAGCGTCGCGGCATCGCCGGCGATCTGACCGTTTTCAAGATCGCCGCGGCCGCTGCCGAAGCCGGCTACTCACTCGAAGAAGTGGTGCGCGTGACGGAAGCCGCCAATCTGCGTACCCGCTCCTTCGGCGTGGCCTTTGATGGCTGCACCCTGCCCGGTGCCGATGACGCCCTCTTCCATGTGCCGGAAGGCAAGATGGCCGTGGGTCTGGGCATTCACGGCGAGCCCGGCATCAGCGAGCAGGACATTCCTACTGCCGACGAGCTGGCCGAGCTGCTGGTCAAGCGACTGCTGGAAGAGCTGCCAGAAGGTGTGAGCAGCGCCAGCGGCGCTCGCGCCTCGGTGCTGCTCAACGGTCTGGGGACGGTCAAGTATGAAGAGCTGTTCGTGGTCTATCGCCGCGTCAACCAGCTGTTAAAGGACGCAGGACTTGAGATTGTCGAACCCGAAGTGGGCGAGCTGGTCACCAGTCTGGACATGGCCGGCGCGTCACTGACGCTGTTCTGGCTCGACGAGGAACTCGAGAAGTTCTGGGCTGCCCCCTGCGACACGCCCGCCTACAGCAAGGGGAGCGTCGTCAATGCCGAGCAGCTTGACGCTGCCGAACTCGATATCCCCGACCCGGACGCCATTCCCGACGCCACCCAGGAATCACGGGACGCTGCGGCAAAGGTACTGGCCGCACTCGAAACCACCTACAAGGTGATCGAGGAGAATGAAGAGGAATTCGGTCGTATTGACGCCGTAGCCGGCGACGGTGATCACGGTATCGGCATGGCCCGCGGCGGCAAGGCAGCTGTTGAGAAGGCCCGCGAGGCGAAGGAGCGCGGCGCCGGCGCCGGGACAACCCTGCGCATGGCAGGCGATGCCTGGGCCGACAGGGCCGGCGGCACCTCCGGCGCCATCTGGGGCGCGGCGCTGCATTCGCTGGCGATGGCCATCGGCGACGAGAAAAAACCCGACGCCGCCCGTATCGCCCAGGGCGTTCGCGATGCCCGCGACAACATCATGCACTTTGGCAAGGCGAAGGTCGGCGACAAGACACTGGTCGACGTGCTGGTGCCCTTCAGTGAAGTACTGAGCGAGCGCGTTGACGCCGGTGATGATCTGGCCACGGCCTGGCAGGCCGGCGCAGATCGCGCCGAACAGGCCGCAAGGGACACCGCCGATCTCGTGCCGAAAATTGGCCGCGCACGCCCGCTGGCAGAAAAGAGCAAGGGCACCCCGGATGCCGGCGCTGTCTCGCTGTCCATGATCATCCGCGCCGTTGTCGATGTGCTCTAGGCGATTGTTTACGGTCCAACCACAGGAGAGAGACATGGCCGCCCCCCTGCTTATCGGCACCAGCCTCAAGATGTATTTTGGCTATCAGAAAACGCTGGACTGGTGTCGTCAGGTCACCGACATCGCTCGTCAGCATCCCGCCGTGACGCAGGGGCATGCAGCGCTTTTCATCATGCCTTCGTTTCCGACGCTGTCACCGGTGCTTGAGATCGTGCGCGACACTGATATCCGCATCGGGGCGCAGAACCTTTCCGATCAGCCGCCTGGCGCCTGGACCGGAGAAGTCAGCGCCGCCATGCTCGCCGAGATGGGCTGTCGCTGCGTGGAAGTCGGTCACGCCGAGCGTCGGCGTCATTTCCATGAAGATGAAACGCTGATTGCCGCCAAGACCGCGCAGGCCATGGCGAACGGACTCTCTCCCGTGCTGTGTGTGGGCGAGATTGAACAAGGCGACCCGGACATTGCGGCCAGTGAGTGCATCCGTCAGGTAGAAAGTGCGCTGACGGATGTCCCGCAGCCCAGAGAGACCGACCTGATCGTGGCCTACGAGCCCCACTGGGCGATTGGTGCTCCTCAGCCGGCTTCGAAAGAGCATATCAGTGCCGTGTGCATCAAGCTTCAGGCCTGGCTGGATGGCCACGGCGGCGGGCGCGTCATTTATGGTGGCAGTGCTGGTCCCGGGCTTCTGTCACGCCTGGAGGGCAGCGTGCAGGGAATGTTCCTTGGCCGATTCGTGCATGACGCAAGCGCCTTTGAACAGATCCTAGATGAAGTCATGACCCTTCATGACGCGTCTCGCTGACGCTCGATTCCGAGATGACACATCGGTTTTGATGCGCCCTTCTTCATACCGGGGGGGCGACATCACCATTTCATGCAGCTACTCTTGGCAAATAAAGATGTGCGACATCGATGCGAGCGCTGGCGCCACGGCCCATTGACTCGGTCGCTGTCGCCAGCGCCCCCTTTCACCACCAGCAGGCAGGAGTTCACCAAGATATGACCTCGCGTCGTCACCTCGCCAATGCCATCCGTGCGCTTTCAATGGATGCCGTGCAAAAGGCCAACTCCGGCCACCCGGGCATGCCGATGGGCATGGCTGACATCGCAGAAGTGCTCTGGAACGATCACCTCAGGCACAACCCGAAAAATCCCGACTGGGCAGAACGTGACCGGTTCATTCTGTCCAACGGCCATGGCTCAATGCTGCACTATTCGCTGCTGCATCTGACCGGCTATGAACTGCCGCTGGAAGAGCTCAAGAACTTCCGCCAGCTGGGCTCCAAAACGCCCGGTCACCCGGAGCACGGCTATACCCAGGGCATCGAGACCACGACAGGCCCGCTGGGCCAGGGTCTGGCCAATGCCGTCGGCATGGCGGTCGCCGAGCGCACGCTGGCCGCTCAGTTCAACCGTGATGGTCACGACATCATCAACCACCGCACCTGGGTCTTTGCCGGTGACGGCTGCCTGATGGAAGGTATCAGTCATGAGGCCTGCTCGCTGGCCGGAACGCTGGGCCTGGGCAATCTGGTCGTGTTCTATGACGACAACGGCATCTCGATTGACGGTGAAGTTGAAGGCTGGTTCACCGACGATACCGCGGCACGCTTCGAGGCCTATCACTGGAACGTCATTCGTGATGTCGACGGCCATGACGCCGAGCAGATCGATGCCGCCATCCGTGAAGCAAAGGAAGTCACCGATAAGCCGACCCTGATCATCTGCAAGACCGTGATCGGCTTCGGTTCGCCCAACAAGGCCGGCAAGGAAGAGAGCCACGGCGCGGCGCTGGGTGAAGAAGAAGTCGAAGCAGCCCGCAAGCAGCTGGGCTGGGAATACGGCGCGTTCGAGATCCCCGATGACGTCTATAAGGCGTGGGATGCCAGCGACAAGGGCCAGCAGCTCGAAGACGAGTACAAGCAGAAGATGGCCGCCTATGAAAAGGCCCATCCGGAACTCGCCAAAGAGCTTCAGCGTCGCTACGACGGCAAGCTGCCCGAGAACTTTGACGGAGATGCCCTGATCAAGCGGGCGCAGGAAAAGTCCGAAACCACCGCCTCGCGCAAGGCCTCTCTGGGTGTGCTCAACGAGCTGGCCCCGGAACTGCCTGAACTGTTTGGTGGCAGTGCCGACCTGGCGCCGTCCAATTTGACCCTGTGGAAGGGTGCCAAGGCTGTCAGCAAGGACAACTTCGACGGCAGCTACCTGCACTACGGTGTGCGTGAGTTCGGCATGGGCGCGATCGCCAACGGCATCGCCACCCACGGCGGCTTCATTCCCTATGACGCCACCTTCCTGGTGTTCATGGAATACATGCATAACGCTATTCGCATGTCGGCCCTGTCGCATACCCGCATCCTCCACATCTTTACCCATGACTCCATCGGTCTGGGCGAGGACGGCCCGACCCACCAGCCGGTCGAGCAGCTGGCTGACCTGCGCAACCTGCCGGGCCTGGCCACATGGCGCCCCTGTGATGCCACGGAAACGGCTGCAGCCTGGGTTGAAGGGCTTATGCGTGAAACCGGCCCCACGGCACTGATCTTCTCGCGTCAGGACCTGCCGGCCCAGTCGCGCGATGACGAACAGCTCAAGAACATTCGTCGCGGCGGTTATGTCCTCAAGGACGCCGAAGGCGGCCAGCCGGAAATGATCCTGATCGCCACCGGTTCCGAAGTGGGCCTGGCGATGGATGCGGCAAAAGAGCTCGAAGGCAAGGGCAAAAAGGTTCGTGTGGTTTCCATGCCCTGCACCAGCGCGTTTGATGAGCAGGACGAGGCGTATCGTGAGTCCGTACTGCCCAACAGCGTTCGCAAGCGCATGGCGATTGAAGCTGCTATCCCGTCGACCTGGTACAAGTACGTGGGTCTGGACGGTCACGTGTTCGGCATGACCACCTACGGCGAATCCGGCAAGGCCAGTGATCTGTTCAAGCACTTCGGCTTCACGGTCGAGAAAGTGGTTGAGCGCGCTGAACAGATGTTCAAGGCGTAACTCGCCAACACGCACCGGGCGGCTCGCGCCGTCCGGTACTTCAGAGACCTTGTGTGCTGTAGACAAAGCACTGAAGGCTGAAGGCAAAAGAAAGGGCCCGGCAATGAATTGCCGGGCCCTTTTGCGTCTCAAGCGTCAGAACATGCCGATCAGGCGATGGTGACGCTCTTGTCGAGATAGACGTCCTGAATGGCGTTCAACAGGGCAACGCCCTCTTCACGCGGCTTCTGGAACGCCTTGCGTCCGGAGATCAGACCCATGCCGCCGGCACGCTTGTTGATGACCGCAGTACGCACGGCTTCACCCATGTCGGAATGGCCCTTGGAGCCGCCGCCAGAGTTGATCAGGCCAGCACGGCCCATGAAGCTGTTGACGACCTGATAGCGCGCCCAGTCAATCGGGTTGTCGCTGAGCAGTTCGTCATAGACGCGATCATGCGTATGACCAAAGCCGACCGCGCGATAGCCACCGTTGTTCTCCGGCAGCTTCTGCTTGACGATGTCAGCGTTGATGGTCGCTGCCAGATGCACGGCCTGACTGGTGAGGTCAGAAGAGACGTGATAGTCGGTACCGTCCTTCTTGAACTCGGGGTTACGCAGGTAGGACCACAGCACGGTGACCATGCCCAGCTCATGCGCGCGCTCAAACGCCTCGCTGATTTCCTGGATCTGGCGACGGCTTTCCGGCGAGCCGAAATAGATGGTGGCACCAACGGCGACACAACCCATGTCATGCGCCTGCTCAACCTGTGCAAAGATGGTCTGGTCGTAGATGGCCGGGTAGGTCAGCGTCTCGTTGTGGTTGAGCTTGACCATCATCGGAATGCGGTGCGCGTAGCGACGGGCTACCGATGACAGGACACCCAGCGTGGAGGCGACACAGTTACAGCCGCCCTCGATGGCCAGCTCAACGATGTTTTTCGGATCAAAATACTGCGGATTGGGCGCAAAGGAAGCGCCGGCCGAGTGCTCGATTCCCTGATCCACCGGCAGCATGCTCACATAGCCTGTGCCACCGAGTCGGCCATGGTTGAAGATGGTCTGCATGTTGCGCAGTACGTGCGGCGAGCGGCTGCTGTCCATCATGACCCGAGTAACAAAATCGGGACCCGGCAGGTGCAGGTCCTCTTTCTTGAATCCGGCACAGGTATGGTTCAACAGGCTATCCGCTTCCTCTCCCAGCAGCCTGGCGATATCTGTCATTATCTTCATCCTCTTTTCTACGAAAGATTTTGCATTGCCGCAGACCAATGCCGCGGCCTGGACAGCATAAGCAACTATACGTTGCAGTTCATGTCATGTTTTGTCAGTAGTATTCACGCATGAAGGCGGCTGCACTGCATGTCTGTCACAGACGACCACATGTTCAGGGCCGCCATGACGGGTTCCCATTGTGAGGCGACAATGGCCTGGCCCACTTGACCGCGATGCGCGCTACGGCCAGTGCTTCGACGAAAGTCTCATGCCCGCCACGGCGCCCGGCCAGTCAATAATGACGCCCGCGGCGACTGTCTTCGTTTTCCATCTCCCTGCTATGCTGGGGGAAGTTTTCAGATCGGTCCTGATGGCAGTATCAGGGCTATCCTTACCGCTCAATGCTGACCACTTATCATTAATACGGGAGTAGCGACATGACTGTGCGCAAGATGTCCGAGCTGAACCTCGCCGGCCAGCGTGTCCTGATTCGTCAGGATCTCAACGTGCCGATCAAGGATGGAAAGGTCACCTCGGATGCCCGCATTCGTGCCAGCCTGCCCACCATTCGCACGGCGCTGGAACAAAATGCCCGTATCATGCTGATGAGCCATCTGGGTCGCCCGACCGAAGGCGAGCCCAACGACGAAGAGTCGCTGGCACCGGTGGCCAATCACCTGGGTGAACTGCTGGGCATGACGGTGCGCCTGGAGCGCGACTATCTGGAGCAGGACCCCGAGGTGAAGGAAGGCGAGGTCGTGCTGCTGGAAAACGTGCGCTTTAACAAGGGCGAGAAAAAGGATGACGAGGCGCTGGCGAAGAAATATGCCAGCCTGTGCGACATCTACGTGATGGACGCCTTTGGCACCGCGCATCGCGCTCAGGCCTCGACCCACGGCGTGGCCCGCTTTGCCCCGGACGCCTGTGCCGGCCCGCTGCTCTCCTCGGAGCTGGACGCGCTCGAAAAGGCGCTGGCCAATCCGAAGCGCCCGATGGTGGCCGTGGTGGGCGGCTCCAAGGTCTCGACCAAACTCGATGTCCTCAATGCGCTGTCCGAGAAGTGCGACCAGCTGATCGTGGGTGGCGGTATCGCCAACACCTTCATTGCCGCGGCCGGTTACAACGTCGGCAAGTCGCTGTATGAAGCCGATCTGGTGGATCAAGCCAAAGCGCTGATGGAGAAGGTCAACGTGCCGCTGCCCATCGATGTGGTCGTGGCCACCGAGTTCTCCGACAAGGCCGAGGCCGTCACCCGCAATGTGGATGACGTGCGCGACGACGAGATGATTCTCGATGTCGGCCCCCAGACTGCCGAGACCTACGCCGAAGCGCTGCGTGAAGCCGGCACCATCCTGTGGAACGGCCCGGTGGGCGTGTTCGAGATCGATCAGTTCAGCGGTGGCACCAAGGCCATGGCGCATGCCATCGCCGACAGTGACGGCTTCTCGATTGCCGGCGGTGGCGATACGCTGGCCGCCATCGACAAGTACAGCGTCACCGATGATATCTCCTATATCTCTACCGGTGGCGGCGCCTTCCTGGAGTACGTGGAAGGCAAGACCCTGCCGGCGGTCAGTGCGCTGCGCGACGCCGCGAAATAACGCCTGACGACACGCTGCTCAAGCTCGATAAAGGGGCCCTGTTCCTTCCCGGAACAGGGCCCCTTTTGTAACGCCTTTTTGCAAGCATGTTTCCGTGGCCCCCGCTCGGCGCTACACTGCGACAAAGTGCAAAACAGGCCATCCATGAACAAACGACTCTTTTATGCCGGTAGCTGGCCCGATTCTGCTGCCCTGCTCGAAGGTGCCCTGTGGGTAGGCTATGCCTGGAGCATTCAGTGGTCGCTGGTCAACCATCAGAGTCTCGTCTTCCTGCTGGCGACCCTTGTGGTGCTGATCTGCGCGCTGACAACGCTTTTGTGGCAACCGCTGAAACTCACACTTGCCCGCTACCGGGTCAGAAAGCGTCGCACCGAAATGTGGATGCACATTCTCTATCCACCGATGCTGCTGGCACCGCCGCTGTGGTGGCTGCTCGAACGTATCGTCGGCAGCCTGCCCGATGCCCAGCAGTGGACGCTGGCCTGTTTGCTGATGACCGTTGGCTGGCTGGTCTTTCTGATTTCACTTCTGATCAAACGCCTGATCCGCCAGTACCGTCAGTCACTGAGCGATCACGCCGCGGACTGACGGTCTGGCGGGCGGGTGCTCCTCGGCCCTAGAAGCTTTCCCACTCATCCACCGTGGCTGCCCGGGACGAGACGTGAGCGGCCTTCACTCGAGAGCTTTCACCCCTGAAGGCTTCGGAATCTTTCACGCTTTTCGAAGCTTTGGCCGCCAAACGAAACGGTGCTTCAAGCGTGGTCTTCGACTCGGCCGGTGCAGGGCTTTCAGTTGCCGAATGGGTCAGACGAAAGACCGAGACGGCCTCGACCAGCGCCTGTGACTGCTGATAAAGCCTGCGTGACGCTTCACCATTTTTCTCGACCATGACGGCGTTGTGCTGTGTGGTCTGATCAAGCTGGCCGATGGCCTCTCCCACCTGACTGACCCCGGTGCTCTGCTCGACACTGGCGCGGCTGATATCGCCCATGAGGTGGTGAACACGCTTGATGGAGGTCACCACTTCCTCAATGGTCTGACCGGCCTGATCCACCAGCACCGTACCCTTTTCAGTACGGGTAACGCTTTCTGAAATCAGCTTGTTGATTTCACGCGCCGCCTCGGCACTGCGGCTGGCCAGACTTCTGACTTCACCGGCCACGACCGCGAAGCCACGCCCCTGCTCGCCGGCCCGGGCCGCCTCGACCGAGGCGTTGAGCGCCAGAATGTTGGTCTGGAAGGCAATGTTATCGATCACGCTGATGATTTCCGAAATACGCCGTGACCCCTCGTTGATTTCCTTCATGGTGACCACCACGCTGCCAAACACCTCACCACCGCGTTCGGCCACGCCGGCGGCACTGGTGGCCAGCTGTTCGGCGTCGCGGGCATTATCGGCGTTCTGGCGCACCGTGGCACTGAGCTCTTCCATGGCAGCTGCCGTCTGCTCCAGCGCACTGGCCTGCTGCTCGGTACGCGAGGAAAGCTGACTGTTACCCTGCTCAATATGGCCACTGGCATGGGCGACCTCATGAGCGGTACGGCGCACATTGGCCACGGTGTCCTGAAGTCGGTCGGCCGTGCGACTCAACGCGGCCATAATGCTGCGATCCTGCTCGTGGTAACCCGTGCGTGGTGTATCCAGCTCGCCACGGCCGATAGCCTCTGCCAGCGCGCGCACGCCATCGGGTTCAGCGCCCAGCGTTTTCAACAACCCACGCGTAATCAGGGTGGCAATCACAATACCCAGCAGCACCGCCAGCGCGCACAGGGTAATCATGGTGGTCTTGAAGCCACCGCTGATGCCACGTACCACGCTGGCCTCGGCATGATTCATGGTCTCTTGATAATCGATGAAGGCGTTGATCGAGGCCAGCCAGTCCACAAAGGCCGGGCGCGCCTGCGACAGCAGCAGGGTTCGGGCCCCCTCGATATCACCAGCGCGGCGCGCGTCAAGTACGCGATCAATCAGCGGCATGGTACGGTCATGAATTGCGTTGATGCCGTTCAGAAGACGCTGATCTTCGGGCGTAAACTGCTCGCTGTCTGCTGCCATGGCGGCCATGCTGGCGGCAGCGGCTCGGTAATCTGCGGTCAGCTTATCAATCAGTGCCGTGACCTTTGGCAGCTCATTGTCATTGACCAGCGTGGCATCTCTCAGCGCAATGGCTCGATCATGGACACTACCGCGATAGTCGATGGCATGGCGCTGCTTGACGCTGTTGACATCGTTTATGTGGATTAGTCCACGATCAATCTCGCCGACGCGCCATACGCCAATGGTTGTCAGTAATACGATCAAAAAGAGTATTGCAGAGAAACCAAGCATCATGCGGGTGCGAACGCGCATGTTCGAAAGCGTTGAGATGCCTGAAGCCGTCGCCATGAGAATCACCTGCCTTTATTAATGCACTATTAATTAACGCACTATCAATATGGGCAGTAGTTATCGCCTCAGGCCTTCACGACTTGAGTGATGGTGCCGCCAGGAAATTTTATGGCCGCCATAGTCATGGCAAGCATTAAAGCGCCCGGGACAGGCCCGGGCTGACAGAAAGGCTACTGACGCTCCAGCACCAGCAGCGGATCAATACGGGTATCAAACCAGTTCATGCCCCAGTGCAGGTGTGGCCCGGTCGCCCGACCGGTCGCCCCCACCTCGCCGATCACATCCCCCTGCGCCACGCGATCGCCCACCTTCACATCCAGTTTTGACAGATGCAGGAAGTTGGAACTGATGCCGTAGCCGTGGTCCAGCAGCACCGTGCCACCGGTCAGATACAGATCCGGGTTGGCAAAGGTCACGATGCCTCCGGCAGGTGCCTTGACCGGTGTGCCGGTGGCCGCGGCAATATCCATGCCCGAATGCGCAGAACCCGGCGTGCCGTTGTAGACGCGCTGATTGCCAAAGCGCCCGCTGATGCGCCCTTTCACCGGCCAGATGAAGTGCTCGGCAAAGTCGGGAATCCGCTCATCGCGCGTGCGGGCGTCACTGACGCCGGCCTGCTCACGACGAATGCGCTCGGCAATTTTGGGCGGCGGCGACACGGTCTTCGGGGGCACGCCATTGATGCGCTCGACAGGGAAGTCCCGCGGCGTCACCTGGATATTCACCGTGCGCTGCTGCCCATCGGGCGAGGTAATCCCGACCTGACTGGCGCCGGTGGCATCACGGCCGATCCCGAACACCACCGTGCCGTAATCGGTGACCCCCAGCGTGCGCCCGGCATGGGTGACCTGGCTGCCGGGCGGCACCCGCCCGATGACCATGCTTCCCTGCTGGACGTGCTCGGGAAACACGATGGGGACCTTTTGAGTGTCGGCCTCGGCGGGCGCGCTCATCAGCGTGCCCAACAGCATCAGGGCCGGCAAGAGCCCGGACAGGGCGCGGCGCAGACCGGCGGTCGATATCATGACATCAGAAAACATGGGTCACTCACTCTCGAAAGATGATCA
Source organism: Kushneria sp. Sum13 (assembly GCF_052692355.1). Taxonomy (NCBI): domain Bacteria; kingdom Pseudomonadati; phylum Pseudomonadota; class Gammaproteobacteria; order Oceanospirillales; family Halomonadaceae; genus Kushneria; species Kushneria sp. Sum13. Next base: position 278,684 of record NZ_CP199847.1, on the reverse strand, counting down.
GGTCGTCAGCATATAGGGGAGATAAACGATCAGGGCAATCACGGCCAGATGCCCCGGATACCAGCCCAGCCACAGCCAGCGTGGCATGCGCACCACCCGAGGGATGAAACGGGCCAGACCCGCCGCGATCACCAGAACGATCAGGGTGGTCGAAAAGGCCACGCTTTTGCTGATGGTGTAGATATTGAGCTGCGCCGTGATCAAAAGAATCGGCACCCCGGCCAGCCAGGCCCAGATGCGCGCCACGCCGTGATCAAAGTGTTGATAAACCGCCATGGCCAGCATGAACCCCGGCACCATCAGAATACCGAAACGGCCGTACTCCAGCAGTGGGCCCACCGTGTACCAGACAAGGATGGACAGCGCCACGGCGGCGGCACTCATCACCCGAGCGCGCGTCTCGGTGGGCGGTGACACCAGCAGCTGACGCAGCCAGGCGCCCCAGACCAGTCCGAAGGCCAGCGTGAAGCAGACGTTGATCACCAGTACGCTGGAGTAACGCGGCATCAGTATATAGGGTAGCTGTGCGATCAGACCGATGACCAGTATGCGCCGTGCATAGCGCATGGGGTTGCGGGTATCGAAAAGCCCGTGCCAGGCCACCATGGCGGCAAACAGCGGAAACGCCACCCGCCCGATGGTCGAACTCGCCCAGCCGAACTGCCAGGAGAGCTCATTGGACAGCGCATAGCGCACCACGTGGTCCACGGTCATCGAGATCAGGGCGAGCCACTTGCCCCAGTCCGTCCAGTGGGACCGGGGTGCCCGGCGATCGGGCGCCGGGGCCCCGGCGGTTGTATCGGTCATGCGCGCTCCATCATTTGATCAGGTTGGCAGGTCATACCACAGGCCGCGACTGGCGCGGTGCACGCTCATACAAGGACACGGAGACAATTCATGCACTCCCCCATCAACACCGTGATTGTCGGCTACGGGCTGGTCGGGCGCGTCTTTCATGCGCCCCTGATTCGAAGCGTCAGAGGCATGACGCTCAAGGGCGTGGTCTCCAGCCGCCCGGACGACGTTCACGCTGACCTGCCGGACATCGACGTCTACTCGACGCCCGATCAGGCCTTCAGTGACCCTGAGGTGGATCTGATCGTGATTGCCTCTCCCAACGACACACACACCTCGCTTGCCATGGCAGCACTTCAGGCCGGCAAGCATGTGGTGGTCGACAAGCCCGTGTCGCTGGATGGCGAGGAGCTTGAGCACATCACGGCCTGCGCCCGCCATCATGACAGAGTTTTCAGCGTCTTCCAGAACCGCCGCTGGGACGCTGACTTTCTGACCCTGAAGGGGCTGCTGGAGACAGGCCGTCTGGGCGATGTCACCCGCTGCCACCTGCACTTTGACCGCTTTCGCCCCGAGGTCCGCGACCGCTGGCGCGAGCGCCCCGGCCCCGGCAGCGGTGCCTGGTATGACCTGGGCGCGCATCTGGCCGATCAGGCCGTAACGCTGTTTGGCACGCCGCGGGGCGTCTACGCCGATCTGGCCACGCTCAGACCGGGCGGCGGTGCGGTGGATTATTTCCACGTACTGCTGCGCTATGACCACCACCGAGTGGTGCTCTCAAGCCATGCCCTGAGCGCCCATGACGGACTGCGCTACGCCATCGACGGCACCCGCGCCTCCTGGATCAAGCACGGTATCGACACCCAGGAGCAGACCCTGCGCGACGGCGGCACCCCGGGCCAGCCCGGCTGGGGCGAGGACCCGCAGCGTGGCGTACTCTACCAGGGCGACACCGGCGAGAGCGAGTCCATCGATAACGTCCGGGGTGACTATCGCGCCTACTACGACAATATCGTCGCGCACCTGAACGGCGAGGCCGAGCTCGCCGTAACCCCCGAGCAGGCCCGCGAGGTCATGCGCGTGCTCGACGCCGCTCATGAAAGCAGCGCCACACGCTGCGAGGTCGTGCTCTAGTCGGCCTCAGGTCCCGCAGAAGGTCCGAAACACGGCCTCATCGGGCGAGGCCGGCAATGTCCAGGCCTCACGCCCGGGCTGCTCTTCAAACGGGTGGGCGAGAATCTCGCGCAGCGTCTCGAAGGGTTTAAAATCCCCTTCGGCGGCGGCGCTCAGTGCCTGCTCGACCTGGTGGTTGCGCGGGATATAAAGCGGATTGATCGCCTGCATGTGACGGGCGATCTCATCTGCGCTGCGCGCCTCGCGCGCCAGACGGGCCCGCCACTGTTCAAGCCAGGAGCGAATGCCCGCGTCCTGTTCAAACAACGCCAGAAGCGCCGCGTCACCGTCTTCACCGCGAGCACACTCGCCGAGTTGTCGAAACGTCAGGGTGAAGTCGGCGCGCCCGACCCGCATGGCCTCCTGCAGCGCCTCGATCAGCGCCTGATCACTGTCTTCTGCCTGCACAAGGCCCAGCTTTTCACGCATCACTCCAAGCCAGGCGTCGAGATACTGCTCGGAGAAGCCCTGCACCACCTCGGTGGCCCGTTCGATGGCGCGCTGCTCATCGGCGTCAAACAGCGGCAGCATCGCCTCGGCCAGACGCGCCATGTTCCACTGCAGAATCACCGGCTGATTGACGTAGGCATAGCGCCCGCCGGTATCGATTGAGCTGAAGACGGTCTTCGGGTCATAGCGCTCCATGAAGGCGCAGGGGCCAAAATCGATGGTCTCGCCGGCAATCGAGGTGTTGTCGGTGTTCATTACGCCGTGAATGAAGCCCACGCCCATCCAGCGCGCCACCAGCTCGGCCTGGCGCTGCTGGATGGCCTTTAACAGCGCCAGATAGCGATCCTGCTCGGGGGTATCGGAAAGCTCGGGATAGTGGCGCTCGATCACGTGATCGGCCAGCACTCGCACGGCCTCGGCGTCATGACGCGAGCCAAAGTACTGAAAGGTACCGACCCGGATATGACTTGAGGCCACCCGCGTCAGCACCGCGCCGGGTTCCGGCATGCGTCGCATGACCCGCTCCCCGGTCGTGACGGCTGCCAGCGCGCGCGTGGCAGGGATGCCCATGATATGCATGGCCTCGCTGATCAGATATTCGCGCAGCACCGGGCCGAGCGGCGCACGACCATCGCCGCCACGGGAAAAGGGCGTGCGCCCGGCGCCCTTGAGCTGAATGTCACGCAGCTGCCCGTGACGGTCGGTGACTTCACCCAGCAGCACCGCGCGCCCATCGCCCAGCCGCGGCGAGAAGCCGCCAAACTGGTGGCCGGCGTAGGCCTGAGCGACCGGCTCGGCGCCAGGGGGCAGCTCATTGCCGGAAAACCACTCGGTGGCCTGCTGCTCATCGAAGGCAGTCAGGTCAAATCCCAGCGTCTCGGCAAGCGTTTGATTGAAGGCAATCAGGGTGGGCTTTTCAACGGTGACCGGGGTGAAGGGTTCAAAAAAATGGGCCGGCAGACGCGAATAGCGCAGGGTAAAGGTCGGAAACATGGTGACTCCGGCGGCCGGGGCCGCGTATTGATAAAGTGATCCGTCCGGATCAAAAGAATAGAACATCACAGACATGAAGGCCCGGCACTCCCTGAAGAGGCCGGGCCCTGAACAAGCCGGTACAAAGGCGATTAATCAGTCGCTTTGCTTCATGGCCCTGACCATCTGATCGACGTTGAAGCGGAACATGTCGACGTAGGTCGACGCCGGACCATCGTCTTTTGAAAGTGCTTCCACGTACAGCTCGCCGCCGGGCTCGGCACCTGCGGCATTGGCGATCTGCTCGACCAGCCGCGGGTCGTTGGAGTTTTCAAAGAAATAACTCTTGATGTGCTCGCCCTTCATCTGCGTGATGAGTTCTGCCACATCCTTCGCCGAGGCCTCGCTGTCGGTGGTCATGCCCAGAGGCGACAGAAAGGTCACATGGTAGCGGTCGCCGAAATAGCCGAAGGCATCATGGGAGGTCAGGATTTTGCGCCGGGCCTCGGGAATGGCCTCGATCTGCGTTCTGGCATACTTGTCCAGCGACTCGAGCTCCTGTTTGTAGGCATCGCCGTTGGCGCGATATTCCTCGGCCCCGGCCGGGTCCGCCTTCGACAGCGCTGCCACGATGTTGTCGACCCACACCCCGACATTGGCCGGACTGTTCCAGACGTGGGGGTCGGGGCCGTCATGATGATGGTGATGACCGCCGTCACCCTCCTCATGGTCATCGTGATCATCCGCGTCATGGCCGTGATCGTGATCTTCGCCGTCATGGCCTTCTTCATGGCCCTCATCATGCTCGTGCGATGACTCATCCATTTCACGGGTGTGAATGTCCCTTGAGACCACCACGGGCTTGCCCTTGAAGCCGGAGGTGGTGATCAAACGATCCATCCAGCCTTCAAGCCCCAGCCCGCTCATGAATACCACATCAGCGTCGCGCACCCGACGCACGTCGTTCGGCGTCGGCTCATAGGCGTGCGGGTCGCCGTTGGTGCCAATGAGACTCGACACCTCGACCCGGTCGCCTCCCACTTCACTGACCACATCGGCCAGCACGGTAAAGGAGGCCACTGCCTTGATGTCAGCGGCCTGCGCTACCGCCGCCGACAGCGGCGACAGTGCCAGTACGGCTGCCCCGGCCCACCAGACTCTGATCTTCATGCATGCTCCCCGTTTAACAGTAGAAACGCTGGTCCAAAACCCGATCTAGCCGGCCAGGTGTGGACGTGACAGGCGCTGACGCACGATGCCCAGCCGCCCGAACAGAAACGACAGCAGATAGATACCGCTGGCCGAAAGCACGATGGTCGGGCCCGACGCCACGCCGGTATGAAAGGAGATGTTGAGCCCGACGATGCCGGCCAGAAAGGCCACCAGCATGGCGCTGAACATCATGCCCGGCAGGCTGACCGCCCAGAAGCGCGCCGCGACCGCCGGCAACATCATCAGCCCCACCGCCATCAGCGTGCCCAGCGACTGAAAGCCCGCCACCAGATTGAGCACGACCAACAGCAAAAAGAGCACGTGATAGAGATGCCCGCGCCCGCCGACCGCGCGCAGGAACCCTGGGTCAAAGCACTCCATGACCAGCGGTCGATAGATCAGGGCCAGCAGCACCAGCGTCAGCGAGGAAATGCCGGCAATCAGATACAGCGCGTTCTGATCGATGGCCAGAATGGTGCCAAAGAGCACGTGTAACAGATCCACACTCGAGCCCTTGAGCGATACGATCAGAACGCCTGCGGCCAGCGAGGTGAGATAGAAACTGGCGAAGCTGGCGTCCTCGCGTACCGCCGTCGTGCGGCTGACCAGCCCGGAGAGCAACGCTACCGCCAGCCCCACGATCAGCCCGCCCAGCCCCATCGCCGGCAGCGACAGCCCCGCGACCAGAAAGCCGACCGCAGCGCCTGGCAGTACGGCGTGGCTCATGGCATCGCCGACCAGACTCATGCGTCGAAGCATCAACAGCACGCCCACCGGGCCCGAGCCCAGCCCCAGCGCAATACAGGCCACCAGCGCCCGGCGCATGAAGCCGAAATCCACAAAGGGGGCCAGCGTTACGTCATAGACCGTGGTGAGAATGCTCATGCCTGCTCCTCATGCAGTTCACAGGTATGGGCATCCTGACGCCAGGATTCTTCCATCATGTTGGCCCGCTTCAGGTGGTGCGGTTGCAGCACCTCCTCGGTGGGCCCCCAGGCGATCGCCTCACGTGCCATCAACAGCGTCTGCGGGAAGCACTGACGCACCTGGGACATGTCGTGCAGCACGGCAATCACGGTGCGGCCATGCTCGTGCCAGTGGCGGATCAGCGACAGCAGATCGCGGGTGGTGCGCTCATCGATAGCGTTGAAGGGTTCATCCAGCAAAATGACCGGCGCATCCTGCAGCAACAGACGGGCAAACAGCACGCGCTGGAACTGCCCGGACGAGAGTTCGCTGATGCGTCGCTGCTCGAAACCGCCCAGACCAACCTTGTCGAGCGCCTCCAGCGCCCGTGCCACATCCTGGCGCTTCATGCCGCCAAACACGCCCAGTCGATGCCAGTCGCCCATGGCGACGGTATCGAAAACGCTCAAGGGGAAGCTGCGATCAACCTCGGCGGCCTGGGGCAGGTAGCCATAGCGGCTGGCCGACATTCCGGCCCGGTCGATGCGACCCTCGGAGGCGGCCATGGTGCCGGTCAGTGCCTTGATCAGGGTCGACTTGCCGGCCCCGTTGGGGCCGATAATCGCCGTCAGACTGCCGGCCTCGAAACTGCCGGTCACATGATGAACGGCCGGGTGGCGCTGGTAGGTAATGGTGAGGTTTTCAAGGTGGATGGGCGCACCCTTCAGATCAGGGCAGCTCATGGCACGGCCACCGCCCAGTGCACCATGGACCAGAGCCCGACCAGGCCCACCGCTGCCAGCAACAACCGCCAGCCCACCGAGGAGGCCAGAATGGAGCGCTGGCAGCGGCGCATGACATGATCATCGCGCGCACGCTGGGCGTTCGGCGAATCATCCGTAGAAGAAAGGTGACGAGACACGACGTGATTCCATGACGACGCGATGCCGAGCAGACCCACGCTCGGCATCGGGTAAATGTTATAAAGTATCATTACATGAGAGACTTCAGAGTGCAATGACTCTGCGCCGCACGAAGACCTTGAACAAGCGTCTCCAGCGATTTTTCGTCCACGCCCTGGTCGAGCCCTGTCCCGCAGGCCCCCGCCAGCGGGACGATAAACCCTGGCGGGCACCCTCTTCCAAGGGGAGATCAATCCTCGAGTCGTGCCAGCAGCCGCTGACCACGGCGTGACCGGCGGGTACGACGCATGCCGGCCGAAGCCATCTTCCAGCCGACGATCCTGGCCGCACCAACTGCCATACCGCTGGCCGCGCCCCATAAAAGCGCCTGACGCCACTCGATGTCATCCCGATCCGGGTTGACCGGCGGTTCAAAGATACCGTGGCGGAAGGTCTTTTTCATGGCCTGACGCATGGCAATGCCGGTGGCCGCCGCCGTGGCGGTGCCGACCAGCGTCCAGAGAGTTTGAGACTTCATGGCAGTATCCCCTTCAAGTGATCAAGAAAGCCCTTCAAGCCTGGCCGATCCCGTTCGGCGCCACCAGTGCCCATCTACCCGTACTCATCCACCAGTACCCATCCACCAGTACCCATCCACCAGTACCCATGGACAGCTCCGCCGCACTCACGCACCATCCGGCCATCCTTTTAAAGATCCACAGGACCTCCCATGACCGAGCAGCCTCCCGTCATTGTCGAACCAGAACGTACGCCGGCCACCGCCGTGGTCATCATCCTGCATGGCCTCGGGGCCAGCGCCCACGATTTCGACCCGCTCATCCCGGCGCTGTCGCTGCCTGAAGACATGCCGGTGCGCTTTGTCTCGCCTCACGCCCCCCAGCTGGCGGTGACCGTCAACAACGGCATGACCATGCCGGCCTGGTATGACATCACCAGCATGGCGCTCAACCGCGAGATTGATGAAGTCCAGCTCCGAGCCTCGGCACAGCGCATTCATCGTTTGATCGATGAACAGATCGCCAGTGGCATCGATAGCCGCCGCATCGTGCTGGCCGGTTTTTCCCAGGGCGGCGCCGTGGCCTACGAAGCGGCGCTGACCTATCCCGAACCGCTGGCCGGGGTGCTGGCCATGTCGACCTATTTTGCCACGGCCGACAGCATCAAGCCGGACGACGCCAATCGCACCACGCCGATCGGGATCCATCACGGCACCCAGGACCCGATCGTGGATGAAACCCTCGGCCAGCGCGCCGCCCAGCGCCTGACCGACATGGGATATGACGTGGAATACCGGACCTGGCCCATGGTTCACACCATCAGCGCCGATCAGGTACCGGCCATTCGTCAGTGGCTGATCGAACGGCTGGGAGAATAGGGATCTTCATCGCAGGCTCATGAAGCCCCTCAGTCGTTCAGGAGAAAAGGGCAGGCAAGGGAGCTCATGCCCGGCATCAGGAAAATCATGCCTGCCATGCCGGGGCGCTTAAATACGGCGCCGACAGGGCTGATCGCCTTTTACGGCACGGACATGAGATCACGCCAGCGTCATCCTTGGGACATCGCTTCCACAGTCTTTCAAGGTGTCGACATGTCCTTTGCCCAGTCTTCGATCATCGAACCCGCCAGCGGCCGTCCGGCGGACGCCTGCGTTATCTTCCTGCACGGCCAGGGTGGCAGCGGTTACGACTTTGAACCGCTGTTCCATGCACTCGCCCTCCCTGACAGCAGCGCCGTACGCTTTGTACTGCCCGGCGCCCCGATGCGTCAGCTTGAATGCCGTCAGGGCGAGCGTGCCAGCGCCTGGTATGACGCTGCCCCCGGTGAAATCGCCGGCGGCCATGCGCAACAGCAGATGGTCGACGCCGTACGTCAGGTCGAGATGCGCATCGACAGCGCACTGGCCGATGGCATCGATGCCAGCCGGATCATTCTGGGCGGTTTTGGCCAGGGTGCCGATATCGCTGCCCACGCCGCACTGGGCTTTCGCAAGGGGCTGGGCGGGCTGATGATGCTCTCCACGGCACTGGGCACCATGCCCTCCAACACCCATGACGCCAACCGTCATCTGCTGATCACCATGCATCACGGTCGCCAGGACCCGATCGTGGGCGAGGCCGCGGCGCGTCAGCGTTCCGATCAGTTCATACGCATGGGCTATAGCGTCGATTACCACGCCCATACCATGGGCAACGAGTTCTGCGCCGACGAGCTTTCACAGCTGCGCGCCTGGCTGGTCACGCGCTTGATTCGCACCCGCCTGGTCGCCTGATTCACATCGTGTGATGAACAGATTGGATAGCGCTTGATACGACAGCGCCGCCCTTTTGGGCGGCGCTGTCGTCGTTGTCACACTCAGGTTTTCGATGCTCGGGCGGCAATCCGGATGAACTGCGCCCCATCGCGGGGTGGCCGGGTCACAAGGCTTGTGACGAGATATAAAAGCGTCGCGACCGGCAGGCCCCAAAGGCCCGGTGGCAGGCCCAGCGGTTTGAGGCCGGTGACAAAGCTTGCCAGCACCAGCGCACCGGCACCCACAATGCTGACCAGCGCCCCGGCCGCCGTACCCCGCGCCCAGAAAAACGCCCCCACAATGGCCGGCACGGCCACGACCAGCCCGCTTGAGGAGGCCACCGACAGCACCGCAATCAGATCAAGGCGAAGCTCGGCAAAGCCCAGCGCGATCAGTGCAATGACCGGCATCACCCACTTGCCCAGCCGCAGCTGCGCCTGCTCACTGCTATCGCCCTTTGGCGACCGGCGAAGATCACGCGCAATCATTGAGGCCAGCGTCAGCATGATCGAGTCGATGGTCGATACCGCCGCGGCCAGAATGCCTACCATCACGATCACACCCAGCACCGGTGGCACGTGGTTTGAGGCCAGAAGCGTCGGCGTGGCCAGGTCGGCACTTTCAAGCGAGGGAAAGGCTACCAGCGCCGAGAAACCCCACAGCACCGACACCAATGTATAGATAAAGCCAAACACCAGAAAGCCCAGCAGCATGCGCCGCATGGCACTCAGATCCTTCGGCATGAAAAGGCGCTGGCTGACCTGCGGGTTGGACAGGCTGAAAAAGAACCACGGCAGGGTCAGCCCCAGAAAGTTGACCAGACTGAACACGCCGTTGCCCGGCACCGCCAGCGACTGCGGATGCTCCAGCGCCAGTCGGTCAAAAAGCACGCCGAATCCGCCCAGCTCATGCACCACCAGCAGCGCGACCAGCGTCGAGGCCACAATCATGAAAAGGGCCTGCAGCGAGTCGGTCCAGGCCACCGAGCGCATGCCCGCAATCCGCGAAAAGAGAATCGCCAGGAGAGTGGCGACCACCACGCCGGTGGTAAACGACACCGCCCCACCGCTCATGCCAGAGAGCAGATAACCCACGCCTGCCAGCTGTACCGAGGCATAGGGGATCAGAAATAGACAGCTGGTCAGGGTCACCGCGATTGCCACACCGCGGCTTTCATAGCGATGCCCGAGCATCTCGCCAGGGGTGACAAACCCGAAGTGCCGCCCGACGGCCCAGAAGCGCGGACCAAAAATCGCCACCAGCGACACCCCGGCAAAATAGAGAATCTCGAAGCCTAGTGCTCCGACGCCCCCGGCGTAGGTCAGCCCGGCCAGCCCCACCATCATGAAGGCGCTGTAGGTGGTGGCGCTGTAGCTCAATGCCGACACCACACCCCCCATCTGACGGTTGCCCAGGAAGTAGTCGGCCATGCTGCTGCCCTGCCCCTGCCGTGAACGCCAGGCCACGATCAGTGATACCACCAGATACAGCGCCACGGCACTCCAGATCAGTGACTCACTCATGCCGGCCCTCCTCGTCAACTGCTTGTGTGGGGCGGCCAAAATGGCGCGTGGCCAGCGCATTCAGCGCGATTACCAAAAGCCCCAGCACGCTCCAGAGCAGAAAGCTGCCATACCAGGCCTGCACGCGGGACAGCAGCGTAAAGGGCAGCACAATGGCGGGTATCACCAATAGCCATACCACTCCAATCCAGCGTGCCGCGGTCATCTCGTCTCTCCTTTTGCCCATCATTGCCGGCCGACAGCATAGCGTGTTCCACTTATGCTCGAAATAAGCAAAAAAGCGTAGAGCCCAAAAAAACCGGGCCCCAGGCCCGGTCTTTCAACAATGTGTCCCGTCAGCGCAGCTGACTGTCCTTGCTGCCGCGGCGATTAAACCCGGAAGTTCGACTCGTGTGCCGGTCTTCCTCGGCCTGGCAGTTCACGCACAGGCGAACACCCGGCACGGCCTCGCGGCGGCGCTCGGGGATGGGCGCCTCGCACTCTTCGCAGTGCGTCAGGCTTTCGCCCCGGTTCGCCAGATGACTGCGCGCCCGTGCCACGCCCTCCTCCACGGTATCGTCAATCTGATCCTGTACTGCGCCATCTCGTGTCCAGCCGCCGGCCATGATGCTTTCCCCCTAACGCTGAAAAACCGGGCATTGAAGACCCAGCCACACCCGGGCCAGCCAGTCACCGGCCCGAGCAATCTCCTGCTCATGACTTCCAGCATAGCCCAGTACCAGCCCGGCCCGAGTGGCCGGACCTGTAAAATAGCGTGACAGCGGTGAAAGCTGAATGCCTCGGGCGCGTCCTGCCTCGACCAGCGCCTGCTCCTGAACCAGGTCATCGAGTCCGGCCAGCAGGTGCATGCCGGCATGCCCCGTGGAAAGCGTCAGCCCCATCGCAGTAGCAGGTGCCAGTGCCTCGCGCAGCGCCGCCTGTCTCGACCGATAGGCCCGGCGCATGCGCGCCACATGGCGGGAAAAGTGCCCTTGTTCGATAAACTCGGCAAGTGCGGCCTGAGCCACCATCTGACCCTCCCGGTTGAGCCTGGCATTGGCTTGTCGAAAAGGCTCGACCAGCGCCTGTGGCAATACCAGATAACCCAGCCGCAGGCCCGGGTAGAGCACCTTGCTGAAGGTGCCCACGTAGATGACCGGCGCCTGGTCCACCAGCCCCTGAAGCGAGGCCAGCGGCGGCGAGCTGTAGCGAAACTCACTGTCGTAATCATCTTCGATGATCCATGCCCCATGGCGCTCGGCGGCATTCAGCAACGCCAGTCGCCGCGCCAGACTCAGCGTCACACCGCGCGGATACTGATGCGATGGCGTGACGTAAATCAATCTCGGCACTGGCCCGTCGGGGGCACGCTGCGGATCAATGCCCTCGGCATCCACCGGTACAGGCACCAGCGACAGTCCCGCCGCCGTTAGTGCCACCTGCGCACCGCCATAGCCAGGCTCCTCGATCCATGCGCTGTCACCGGGGTCGGCCAGCAGCCGGGCGATCAGCTCAAAGCCCTGTTGCGCCCCCTGGGTAATCAGAATCTGATCAGGCGTGCAGCGCACCGAACGTGACAGACGAAGGTAGTCACACAGCGCGGTTTTAAGTGCCGCCAGCCCACCCGTCGCCTGATAGGCCAGCCACTGTTCGGGCGCGCGCTGCTGATGACGGCGCAGCAGCCGCTGCCACTGCTCGCGGGGAAAAAGATCCAGCGCCGGGATACCGGGCGCAAAGGCGCGGTGGCCACCACCCGATGGGGCACAGGCCGCCAGCAAGCGATCTCCCCGGCGCGATAGTGTCTCGCGCCGAGTCAATGCCGGCGCCTGATGCACCGCCTCGGCCAGGGCAAGCGGGGCCACGAACAGCCCTGCGCCGGGGCGACTTGCTACCAGCCCCTCTGCGGTTAGTCTGTCCAGCGCCGCCAGCGCCGTGTTGCGCGCAATCTCCAGTTCCCGGGCCAGCTGGCGGGACGACGGCAGCGCCTCGCCGGCAGCGAGTTCACCGGCCTCGATCCAGCCGCGCAGTGCGGTGTACAACACCAGGCTCAACCCCGACTCACGGCTTTTCGCCAGCCGAATGGCGAGTGCCTCGATCACCCATGCCGTGCGCGCCAGTCTGCTCAACCGGTTCTCCCTGTTTTCCCGAAACTGGTTCTTATGAAAGAGCCAGTATGCGATCAGGATGACAGACCGTCACCCCACTCAGGAGCCCCCATGTCCCCTATCCGATTGGCCAGCTCATCTGATCTTGAAGCATTGACCGTGCTGCTGGACGGCTATCGAGTGTTCTATCAACAAAAAAGCGACACAGCAGCCTGTCGCACTTTCCTTCACGAGCGCCTGCAGCGCGGCGACTCCCATTTGCTGGTTCATGACGATGGCCCCGGCCCGGACGGTTTCGTGCAGCTCTATCCGGTGCTCTCGACGGTGAGCCTTGCCTCGCGCTGGCTGCTCAACGATCTGTTCGTGGCACCCGATGCACGTGGCCGCGGTATCGGCCGGTCACTGATGCAGGCCGCCGCAGACCTGGCGCTGGAACAGGGCGTACCGGCCTTGATGCTGCGCACCCAGATCCACAATCATGCCGCGAAGGCGCTGTATGAATCGCTCGGCTGGCAGACAAACAGTGATTTCGACACCTATATGCTGACCCTGCCGGTGACACGACCATGACGTCGCCCGTCGAACCCGGGACCACGCCGGTGGGTGAGCAGATCAGTGACTGGCAGCCACCGAACCTGCCTGAGCGTACCCCTATTGAGGGGCGCTATTGCCGCGTAGTTCCCCTGAATGCAGCCACCCACGGCGAATCGCTGTTCAACGCCTGGCGCAAGGATGATGTCTCACGCTGGGTCTATCTCGGTGGGCGACCCTTTGATGATCAAAAAGGCTGTCTGCAATGGATTGAACATCAGGCAGCGTTACGCGACCCGATGTTCATGGCACTCATTGATCGAGATAGCGACCGGGCGCTGGGCGTAGCTGCATGGCTCAACCTGACGCCCGAACACGGTGCGATCGAGGTGGGCCATCTGAGCTTTTCCACACTCATGGCGGGCACCCGAATGGCCACCGAGGCGCTGCATCTGCTGATCGATGACGTCTTTTCTCTGGGCTATCGCCGCGTGGAATGGAAATGTGACGCGCTCAATGCGCCCTCAAGGCGCGCGGCCAGGCGACTGGGATTCCGCCTTGAAGGCCTTTTTCGCCAGCACCGTGTTGTGCAGGGACGCAATCGTGATACGGCCTGGTTCTCGATCCTTGATCACGAATGGCCGGCTATCGCCCGTGCGCATAGGCAGTGGCTGATGCCGGACAACTTCGATGCGCACGGCATTCAGCGCCAGGCACTGTCGTCGCTGACCGCCACCGTCAACGGGGAGGCCTGACCATGTATCTACCGGGCCATTTCCAAATGAACGGTCTCAAAGCACAGCATGCCCTGATGCAGCGCTATCCGTTCGCGACGCTTGTGACTGTCGCCAATGGCACCATTGATGCCAATCCGCTGCCGATGCTGCTTGATCCGCATCGGGGAGATCATGGCGTGCTCGAAGGGCATATTGCCCGCGCCAATGGACTCTGGAAAACGCCGTCGGTGACAGCCATGGCGCTCTTTCACGGCCCGCAGGCCTACATTACGCCGAGCTGGTATCCGGCCAAACGCGAACATGGCCGGGTGGTGCCCACCTGGCACTATCTGAGCGTACAGGCGCACGGCACCCTGCGGTTTATCGAGGATCGCGACTGGCTGCGCTCGCATGTCGCCGCGCTGACAGACCGGTTTGAGCGTGAACAAACCACGCCATGGTCGATCAGCGACGCGCCAGCGGATTACATCGACGGCATGTGTCGGGCGATCGTGGGCATCGAGTTTCACATTGAGCGGCTGACCGGCAAGCACAAGGCCGCACAGCACAAGGATGACGCCACGCAGCGCGCAGTGCATGAGGGATTGCTCACCGCCGGCTGGGACGAGGTACGCGCAGGATGGCTCAGCGGCCAGACGAGCCCGTAAACGTCAGATCACTCACCAGCATCCGAGTCGGTGGTCGATGGGTTATTGCCGACATCGTCATCTGGCTGCAGACTTCTGTCATCTTTCTGTGGAAAGCCGGCGATGTCTTATACCCTTGATCTCTTGATCTACCCGAACTGTCAGCTGCTGAATACCAGCGGCCCCTGGCGGGTGTTTTCCACCGCCAACGACCTGGCCGGCAAGCCGCTTTATCGGGCCCGCTTTGGCTCGGGAGCCTTTTCATGACAATGCACTGCGTATCGACCCGGCTGCCGGCCACGGTATGGTGGCTGGCCCTGTGTCAGGCACTACTGGTCAGCGGCAATATCATGCTGATCACCATCAATCCGTTGATCGGTGCGCATCTGTCACCCGGGGAGGCCTGGATCACGCTGCCGGTGGCCGCCCAGATGCTGGGCACCACCTGTGCGACCCTGCCGGCCGGCTGGCTGACAGCGCGTTTCGGGCGACGGCGCACCTTTATCATGGCCAATCTGACCGGGCTGGCCGGCATCGCTCTGGCGGCACTGTCACTGGTAGGGGAAAGCTTTGCCGGCTTTAATCTCGGCGCCTTTGGGATTGGCGCCAGCATCGGCGCCGGCATGCTCTATCGTTTCGCAGCAGTGGATGCCGCCCCCGAGCAGCGTGATCGCGCTCTGTCGATGGTGATGGCCGGCGGCGTTCTCGCCGCGCTGTTCGGCCCCTGGCTAGCCGGCGTCTCCCGCCATCTGTTCGCCGTACCGTTTCTGGGCACGCTTGCAGGGCTTGCCAGTTTGTATCTTGTGGCGCTGGTGATTGTGGCCAGTCTCACCCTGACCGACCCGGTCCCCCGTGGCCACCGAATCACGTCGGTCTCACGGCTCACGCTGCTGCGCCGCCCGCGACTGGCGGCCGCGATCCTGGCCGCGGCGCTGGGGTATACGGTGATGAACCTGGCCATGACGGCCACGCCGCTTGCGATGGCCCATCACGGGCATGATTTTGAGGCCACGGGGCATGTCATCAGCGCGCACGTGCTGGCGATGTTTGCGCCGAGCTTTTTCACTGGTCATCTGATTCGGCGCTTTGGCCATGTCCGCATGATCATGACCGGTGCGGGGCTGCTGGCGCTGAGCGTTGTCTGTGCGTTGCTGACACCGGCCCTCCATGCCTTTGGTGTGGGGCTGGTGCTGCTGGGGCTGGGCTGGAACTTCACCTTCGTGCCTGCCAGTGCCTGGCTTGCGAGTGCCCACTGTTCCGAGGAAGCACCCCGCGTACAGGCGCTCAATGACTGCGTGGTCTTCAGCCTGGTCACGCTTTCGGCACTGGCGGCAGGGCCACTCAATGCGTGGCTGGGCTGGCAGACGCTTAATTTGTGGCTGCTGGTGCCCGTGCTGCTGATGGCGCTTGCAGTGGCCGGTTTGAATCGTCGGGCACCGGCCATGATATCGACGAGCGCGCCTCAATCGTAACGGGCAGGCGTGCCGGTCAGATTGCCGGCCGGTTTACGGGGCAGTGTCATCCTGGGTGCGCTGATCGGGTATCTCGGCGGTGCCCTGCCCGGTTTTGGTGGTATTGCTTTCGTTCATGCTGCCGGCACCGTCCTGCTGATGCTGGCCATGGGCCCCAATGGCCGGAGAAGATGTCTCATGCGATTGTTGCATCTGCTGCTGGCGATCATTTTGCATGCTGCCGCTTTGATTTTGCATGCCGCTGGCACCGCCCTGGCGGGGCATGCCTTCCATGTTCTGCCCCGTCGTCTCCATTGACTGGGACGACATGTTATCTGACTGGGACGGCATGTTGTCCGTGCTGCTGTCGCCTGACTGCGATGAAGCCAGTGTCAGTACGGGTACAAGGGCCAGTATCAGACCCCAGGATACGAGTTGTGATGCTTTCATGACGATGCCCTCCAATGAGCCATGCCAGCTCTGAGCATAGAGGGCGCAAGGGTGGACCACCGTCTTTTCTGGCTGCTGCTTTGGTCGTGTCAGCACGCAAGCCGCGATCCACGACGACGATTGCCGTGCCGGCATCTAGACTGACATCATTAGCAGGCCATCATGATGATGGCCCGTCTATCCGACATCCTAACGCCTGCCCGTTCGAGACCCGAAACATGCCCATGTATCACGACCGCTCTTCCCCCGCCCGCGCCGGCCTGCGCCCTTTTCACTGGCAGTGGCTGACACTGCTGTGCCTGTGTGTTGTGCTTTCCGGCTGTGGCATCAACAAGATTCCAACGCTGGATGAGAAAGTAAAATCCGCCTGGTCTCAGGTCGAGAATCAGTACCAACGTCGCGCCGACCTGATCCCCAACCTGGTCGAGACGGTCAAGGGCTACGCCAGTCAGGAACAGGAGACCCTCACGGCCGTGATCGAGGCACGCTCGAAGGCGACCTCGATTCAGGTCGATGCCGATACGCTCAATAACCCCGAACAGATGCAGCAGTTTCAGCAGGCGCAGCGTCAGCTGAGCGGCGCACTGAGTCGTCTGATGGCGGTCTCGGAGCGCTATCCGGAGCTTAAATCCAACCAGAACTTCCTGGCGCTGCAGTCCCAGCTGGAAGGCACGGAAAACCGCATAGCGGTGGCTCGACGCGACTTCATCCAGTCGGTCGAGGCCTACAACACCGAGATCCGCACCTTCCCGGGCAGTATCTGGCACAAGATCATGTACAGCGACATGCCGATTCGCGAGAACTTCGAGGCCACTGCCGAAAACGCAGACCAGGCCCCGCAGGTGAAATTCTGATGCCAGAGGTGACTTACTGATGCGACTGACACGCTCGCTCGCCGTCGGCTTTTTGCTGCTGCTGTGCACGGCAGTCGCTCAGGCCGCGCCCGACTTTCCCGAACTGACCGGGCGCGTGGTGGACAACGCCCAACTGCTCGATACGGCCGCCGAAACGAAGCTTTCTCAGACGCTGGCAGCCCATGAAGAGGCTACCGGTGAACAGGTGGTCGTAGTCACGCTGCCCGATCTGGGCGGAGAGACCATCGAGCAATACGGCTATCAGCTCGGCCGTGCCTGGGGCATCGGTCAGGAGGGCGAGGATAACGGCGCCCTTCTGATCGTGGCCCTTGATGAGCGCAAGGTGCGCATCGAGGTCGGCTATGGCCTTGAGGGACGCCTGACCGATGCACAGTCTTCCGCCATCATCAACCAGGTAATCACACCGGCCTTTCGTGACGGCGACTATGCCCGCGGCATCGTCGCGGGCAGTCAGGCCATGATCCAGGTACTGGGTGGCGACCCGCTGGCACAGACCCAGACCCGACAGCAGCCGGAACACGAGTCCAGAGAGCTCGGCGGTGCCGGTATCTGGCTGACAATTTTGATGTTCATCGTGCTGATGATCGTTCGAGGTGGTGGCGGTCGTGGCGGACGAGGTCGAGGTGGACTGCTCGGCGGCATGCTGCTGGGTGGCGCGCTTGGCGGTGGTGGCCGCTCGGGAGGCGGTCTCGGCGGCGGCGGTGGTTTCAGTGGCGGTGGCGGCGGCTTCGGCGGCGGCGGCGCGTCCGGCGGCTGGTAACGGTCGCGCTCACACAAGGATAACGTGGTATGTCACTACTCAAAGAGCACGAACAGCGCGAGGTCGGCGAGGCCATTGCCCGCGTCGAACGCGACACCGATGCCGAGATCGTCTCGGTCCTGGCCCCGCGGGCAGACGACTACGCCTATATTCCGCTGCTGTGGGCAGGGCTTGTGGCCCTGATCGTGCCCGGGGCTCTGGCCCTGCTGGCCGGCTGGTTCGGGCTCGACGTGTTCTGGACCGGCCCCTGGATCGTACTGCTGGTGCAGTGGGCCCTGTTTGCGGTGCTGGCGATCCTCTTTCGCCTGCCCGGGGTCATCACACGACTGATCCCGCGTCACGTACGTTTCTGGCGCGCGGCCAACCTCGCCCGGCGCCAGTTTCTCGAGCAGAACCTGCACCGGACCGAAGCCGGCACCGGCGTGCTGATCTTCGTCTCTGAAGCCGAGCGCTACGTCGAGATTCTGGTCGATCAGGGCATTTCCAGCCGGCTGGATAACGCCGCATGGGCCGACATCGTGGCCGATTTTACGCAGAAGGTGCGCGCCGGGCAGACCCAGCAGGGCTTTCTGGACTGCGTTGAGGCCTGCGGCGCGCTTTTGAAAACCCATGTGCCCGCCACTCATGATCGTGATGAACTGCCCAATCGGCTGATCGTGCTTGACCACAACGATATCGGTTAACGTCTCGCATCACGCGGCACCGACCGCAACGTTGTGATCAAGGGCCACCCCTCCTGGGGTGGCCTTTTTATTACCCGGTGGCTTACTCAATAGCCGAGCCTGTCATGCCAGGGCCAAACTGAAGGCCACTGAGTCATCGCCCCTTGTGGGGTTGTCGCCCACCCCACCCCGGGATAGCGTCTTGCCGTGAATAAGAAACATTCTCAAAAAACGGCATAACAACGAGATCACGGGAACCCACATGCCTTATCGAAATCATGTCGTCACGTCGCTGACGGCAGCGATGTCGGCCAGTCTGCTGCTGGCACCGCTTACTGTCGCGGGCGAAGCGCCGGCGTCGTCCACCTCAAGCATGATCACCACCGATGCAGCATCAACGGCCGATGCCTCGCCCACCGAGACCATGGTGGTTGTGGGCTCACGCACGCCGGCCTCACCGGAGCAGATTCCCGGTGCCGTCTGGATCGTGGACCGCGAGCAGATCGAAAGCCGCGCCCAGGGCGGCGAGGATCTCAAGACCATGCTGGGCAAGCTGATTCCGGGGCTCGATTTTGCCCCCGAAGGACGCACCGAGTATGGCCAGAACCTGCGCGGGCGCAGTCCGCAGATTCTGATCGACGGCGTGTCGATGACCAGTTCCCGAGGACTGTCGCGCCAGTTTGACTCGATCGACCCGTTCAATGTCGAGCGCGTCGAAGTGCTCTCCGGCGCCAACAGCCTTTATGGCGGCAACGCCACCGGTGGCACCATCAATATCGTGACCAGAACACCCGACGCCGGCGGCCCGCATTTTGAAACGCAGCTGGGCGCCACCTCTGGATTTGACAACCATCGTGATTTTGATCGTCGTGTGGCGCAGTCGATTTCGGGCGGCAGCGAACGCGTGCGCGGCCGGCTGAGCGTGGCCTATGAGGAGAACGGGCGCTTTTACGATGGCGACAACCAGGAGATCTTTCCGGATCTGGCCCAGACCGATCTGCAGGACAACCGGGCCGTGGATATTCTGGGCCGGGTAGATATCGATCTGACAGAAAAGCAAAGCCTGTCGCTGCTGGCTCAGCATTACGATTCGGGGTTTGAAGGCGACCGCGGCGTGCGTTTTCCCGAGCTTGATCAGGGCAGTCTGGACAGTGCTGATATCCGCAGCGGATATGACGCGGACCGCGACCCCCGCACCCGGCGCAAGCTCTATAACGCCAACTATCATCACGCCGATCTGCTGGGGCAGAACTTCTATTTTCAGACGTATTATCGCGAAGAAGACAGCAGCTTCTCGCCGTTCCCCTACTACGTGGATGACAACACTGCCGTCGAGTTTCGCGCCTCGGAGCAGCGCACCGATCTCGGCGGCGCCCGGGCGCTGTTCGTGGCGGCACTGCGACACGATCTCGAACTGACTTATGGCATTGACTACTACCACGAGCGCTTCAATTCCGATCAGGCCTTTTTTGACCGTGACCTCTCCGATGCCACCGACGGACTGCGCCTGGCTACCGACCGAACCGGACCGCGCTATCCCGACTACTCGGTCGATGGACTGGCGGGGTATGCCCAGCTTGAGTGGCAGGCGACCGAGCATCTAAAGGTGCAGGGCGGTATACGCCAGGAACACGCTGATGTGGATGTCGACCCCTTCGATAACGCCACGCCCCAGGGCAATGAGGGTGGGCGTAACAGCTATGACAACACGCTCTACAACCTGGGCGTGGTGCAGGAATACGACAACGGCCATCGCTTCTGGTCGAGCTACAGTCAGGGCTTTGAACTGCCCAATGTGGGCGCCGTATATAGCAACGCGCAGTTTGATATCGGTGACAATGCCGTCGAGGGCATCAAGACCGATCAGGTCGAGATGGGCTGGGGCTATCGCAGCCGCTCCTGGAACAGTCAGGTCGCGCTGTATTACGCCTGGTCGGACCGGGCACTGGAAAACGACCGCCAGCTGGGTACCAGCATCATCGATGAAAAGCGCCGTGACTACGGCATCGAGGCGGCGACCTCCCGCTATCTTGGCGATCACTGGGAAATAGGTGGCAATGCCCACCTGACCCGCTCCGAGCAGCTTGGTGATGACGACGACTGGCACAAGCGCGATGCACGCTACGCCTCGCTTTCAAGTGCCACGGCCTTTGTCGAATGGGCCGATAATGATCGCTCGCTGCGCCTGCAGGGCAATCACGCCTTTGACCTGTCCGACGATGCCCGTGAGCTGGAGGCAGCCAGCGACAACGAGATCGACGGTTTCACGACGTTTGATCTGATCGCCCGTCAGCGCACCGACGATTACGGCACCTTTACGGCAGGCATCGACAATCTGCTGGACAAAAGGTACGCCACCGTCTGGGGCCAGCGTGCGGCGATCTTTTATGCTCCCGCCTATGGGCCCGAGGAGCTCTATGAGTTTCAGGGTCGCGGGCGTACCTTTTCGCTGGGCTGGAACATGAACTGGTAGGCAACCGCCAGTGCGGTGGCGGCTCACACCGGGCTGCCACCGCCCAGCAGACCAATACCCTTGTAGATCAGAAACCCAGCCACCGCGACGACCAGCAACAACAGCATGGTGCGCTCATGGCGCTTCCAGAGCTTGAGCGCCCGGTCACCGAAAAAATGCACCAAAAGCGCCAGGCCAAAATAGCGCGCGCCACGGGCCAGCAGGGCGGCCAGCATAAACAGGGGGAAGGCGTAGCCGGTGCTGCCGGCCACCAGCATGGCAATCTGAAAGGGAATCGGAATGACGCCAATGGAGAGCACAGACACAAAGCCGTTATCGCTGAAGCGCTGATCGAAGTCGTTGAACGCCTGCTGGCCACCAAAGAGCGCAATCAATTGATCGCCGAACTGACCCATGGCCCAGGCGCCCAGCCCGTAGCCGATCGCGGCGGCCAGCAGATTGCCCGCCAGTGCCACCGTGGCCAGCCACCAGCGCTTCTCGGGACGCATCACCATCCAGGGAATCAGAACCGTTTCAATCGGAATCGGAACAATCAGGGTTTCCAGTATCGAGGCCACAAACAGCAGCCAGAGCGCGCGGCGATGATCCATCAGTGCGGCAAGCCGGTCACCGAAACGCTGTTTTTGATGCTGCAGGCTCAAGGCCATGGATACCCCTGTCATTCATGTCATGGGCCCATGCGTCGGACCCTCTGATCATTGACGGTCAATGAAGGCGGGGATGATGACACACTCGCTGCCGGTCCGAGTCCCGGTTTCAGATGTCTTAAAGACTTGTGACATGACGACGTGCCGGAGTGAAAAGGCGCGTGGTGGCCGGTCATGCACAGGCCAGGGTGCGCTGTTATACTCGCCATGATCGGATCGCTGGCCCATGCGCTTGCACGCGCCATGGGCCCCGGGCGCTTCGCAGGCAAGACGTATCGTCGGGCGAGTGGGTGTAAAGACAGACGACAGACTGCCCTTGCACGACCACTACGTACCGCTCCAGCTTCATGCAACCGTCATGTATCCCATGCAATCGCAGTGACAAGAGAGGTTTATACCAGGATGTCCAACACGCCGAAAATCATCTACACCCTCACCGACGAAGCACCTGCGCTGGCCACCCATTCGCTGCTCCCCATTGTTGATGCCTTCACCGATTCTGCCGGCATTATCGTTGAAACCCGCGACATCTCGCTGGCCGGCCGCATCCTGGCGCAGTTCCCCGATTATCTGAAAGACGACCAGAAAATGGGTGACCATCTGGCCGAGCTGGGCGATCTGGCCAAAACGCCGGAAGCCAACATCATCAAACTGCCCAACATCAGCGCCTCGGTGCCCCAGCTCAAGGCCGCCGTCAAGGAGCTGCAGGGTCAGGGCTACGCCATCCCCGACTATCCCGAGTCGCCCTCAAGCGATGAAGAAAAGGACATCCGCGCCCGCTTTGACCGCGTCAAGGGCAGCGCCGTTAACCCGGTCCTGCGTGAAGGCAACTCCGATCGTCGCGCGCCGAAGTCGGTCAAGAACTACGCGAAGAAGTATCCGCACCGCATGGGCGAGTGGTCGAAAGACTCGAAGTCCCACGTCTCCCACATGAGCGAAGGCGACTTCTACGGCAGCGAAAAATCCGCCGTGATCGACCGTGCCGGCAACCTGAAGATCGAACTGGTCCAGAACGACGGCACGACTACCGTGCTCAAGGAAAAGGTTGCCGTCACCGAGGGTGAAATCGTCGATGGCGCCAGCATGAGCAGCCGCCAGCTGCGCGCGTTCATCGCCGAGCAGATCGAGGACGCCAAAAAGCAGGGCGTACTGTTCTCGCTGCACCTGAAGGCCACCATGATGAAGGTCTCCGACCCGATCATGTTCGGCATCGCGGTCGACGAGTTTTATCGTGACGTGCTGGCAAAGCACGGTGATGCCCTCAAAAATGCCGGTTTCAGCCCCAACAGCGGCGTGGGCGATCTCTACTCGGCGCTGTCCTCGCTGCCCTCCGATCAGCAGGACACCATCAAGTCCGACATCGAGGCGCTCTATAAGGCGCGTCCGTCACTGGCGATGGTGGATTCCAGCAAGGGCATCACCAACCTGCACGTGCCCAGTGACGTCATCATCGACGCCTCCATGCCGGCGATGATTCGTGACTCCGGCAAGATGTGGGGGGCAGATGATGCACGTCATGACGCCAAGGCCGTGATTCCCGATCGCTGCTACGCCACCATCTATCAGGCCACCATCGAGGAGTGCCAGAAAAACGGCGCCTTTGACCCGACCACCATGGGCAGCGTGCCCAACGTCGGTCTGATGGCCCAGAAGGCCGAAGAGTACGGCTCGCACGACAAGACCTTCCAGATTCCGGCCGACGGCACCGTGCGCGTTACCGATGAGGCAGGCAACGTACTGTTTGAGCACAAGGTCGAGCGCGAAGATATCTGGCGCATGTGCCAGACCAGGGACGCCCCGATTCAGGACTGGGTGAAGCTCGCCGTGACCCGTGCGCGTGACAGCCAGACGCCGGCGATCTTCTGGCTCGACAGCGCGCGTGCTCACGACGCGCAGATGATCAAAAAGGTCGAACAGTACCTGAAGGATCACGACACCAGCGGTCTGGATATCCAGATCATGACGCCGGTCGAAGCCATGCAGTACACGCTGGTGCGTACGCGCCGCGGTGAGGACACCATCTCGGTCACCGGTAACGTCCTGCGTGACTATCTCACTGACCTGTTCCCGATCATGGAGCTGGGCACCAGCGCCAAGATGCTCTCGATCGTGCCGCTGATGAACGGCGGTGGCCTGTTTGAAACCGGTGCCGGTGGCTCCGCGCCCAAGCACGTGCAGCAGCTGGTGGAAGAAAATCACCTGCGCTGGGATTCACTGGGTGAATTCCTCGCCCTGGCTGCCTCGCTCGAGCACCTGGGCAAGACGTTTGATAACCAGCGCGCCATCGTGCTGGCCAACGCGCTGGACCGCGCCAATGGCGAGTTTCTGGACAGCGACAAGTCACCCAGGCGCAAGACCGGCGAGCTTGATAACCGTGGCAGCCACTTCTATCTGGCGCTCTACTGGGCCCAGGCGCTGTCCGAACAGGACGACGACGCCGAACTCAAAAAGCTCTTCGGCGAGCTTTATGACACGCTCAGCAACAACGAGCAGGCGATCCTCGATGAACTCAATGGCGTGCAGGGCAAGGCCGTCGAGATCAAGGGCTACTACCACCCGGATATCGAGCTGGCCGGTCAGGCCATGCGTCCGAGCAAAATCCTCAACGACGCACTCGCCACCCTCTCCAAAAAGAGCTGAAGCGTTAACGCGTGACGGTCAGCGATGACCGGCCATACCAAAACCGGCGCCTCAGGGCGCCGGTTTTTTTATGAATACCGGAAGTGTCTCGACCGCCGGCGTTTCAGAGAGAAAACGCCATGCCCCCATCGCTGGATCGCATTGCACATATTCCCGTATGGATCGCCGACCCTTTAAACAGTGCCAGCGGCAAACAGAGTGACCACCACCGCCCGAACGGCAAGCCAGACCAGCGCGAGGGTCGAGACCAGAAAAAGGGGAAAGCGCACCGCGACTCGATTGACGGTGGCCTGATACAGGGAATGGATAATACGAAACAGCACATACCCCCAGGCGAAGCACACATCCACGGGACCTGCCCCCATCATGGCCAGAATGATGACCGCCGGATAAAAGATCGTGGGCTGCTCCATCAGATGGGTGTAGTTGTGCGCTTTCCAGTTGGCGCGCTCAGGAAGCCCCCCGTCGAGATCCTGAACGCGCCCACCCGGCTGAGCGTTTTTCAGATCACCGCCGATTTCCTTCATCGCCCTGAAACGACTGAAGGCCATCCAGAACAGCATGATCAGTGACCACAGGATCAAAACGGCGGCCGGCGCGAGCATGGTGGCTTTCATCGATATTCTCCAGAACACGAGGGAGGTTCAATCACATCGCTTCGGGAGTGATTGCCGACCGGTTAACGACTCAGTTCCACATTGACCGAGCCGCCCTCCTTCACCCGTACCTGCTTCAGGATAAAGGGACTACGCCCCTGACCGCCCGGCAGGGCCACGGTGCCGGCCACATAAAAGGTGCCGGCCGGAATGCCGGTCGCCGTGAAGTAGCCATTGGCGTCGGTAGTGGTCATGTGGGTATAGGCCTGGGCGCGCGGGTCGGCAGGCTCGACGCGCTGACCCGCCAGCGCCTTGTCGGCGGCTTCGGCCGAGTACTCGGTGGCCGGTGCAATCGAGACCTTCTCACGATTGCCGTAAACGGTCTGCCCCGAGGTCAGCTGATAGGCCAGACGCCCCTTGATGGTCGCGGTACCGGTTTTGGAAAGCGCTGCGTAGGTATCGACCGGGAAAGGCACCTGACGCTTGACCGTCGGCGCACTGTCGACCGTACCCACGCTGGACATGCCGGGGAAGTTATCCGCCATCTTCTGAATACTTTCACAGCCGGCCAGCCCCATCATCAATACGGCACCTGCCCATATCTGCCACTGACGCATTGTCTGCTCCTTGAGGAATATACAGGCTGCCAAGCTTAACGGCTTCTCGGCCGCACGCCATCCTTTAAAACTGACAAGGCGCGA
Source organism: Kushneria sp. Sum13 (assembly GCF_052692355.1). Taxonomy (NCBI): domain Bacteria; kingdom Pseudomonadati; phylum Pseudomonadota; class Gammaproteobacteria; order Oceanospirillales; family Halomonadaceae; genus Kushneria; species Kushneria sp. Sum13. The sequence continues at coordinate 253,207 of NZ_CP199847.1, read as the reverse complement.
TGAATAACTGCCTCTGCAAATGGCTGCCAGCATCCTTGCCGCACAGGCAAACTGCTAACATACGAAAGCAGGCTCGGCCGCTTGAGCCATTGATTCTGCCCTCTCTCAAGACGTCTTGATCAACATTTTTGTTTAACCATCACAGGAGCCACCGTGCCGCTTCGCGATTTCTATCTGGTGCTGGCCGTCATTCTGATCTGGGCGTTCAACAACATCATGATCAAGCTGGGTCTGGATGAGATGCCGCCGCTTTTGATCACCACCCTGCGCTTTGCACTGGTGGCGGTGCTGATCGTCCCGTTCACCCGAATTACGCGTGCGCAGCTACCGCTGGTGCTGAAGCTGGCCGCCAGTTTCGGTCTGATGCATTTCGGCTTCTTGTTTATCGGGCTCAACTACGCCGAGGCCGGCACCGGGGCCCTGCTGGTACAGCTCGGCACACCCTTTGCCACCATTCTGGCCGCCATCTTTTTGAAGGAACGCCTGCGTCTGAAACCGGTCATCGGCATGCTGGTCTCCTTTTCCGGCGTGGTGGTACTGGCGGGCGGGCCGACGCTGCCGGGGCCGCTGGCACTGACGCTTTTGCTGTTGAGCGCGCTGGGCTGGGCGATCACCAATCTGCTGGTCAAGACCGGCCCGGAGATTGAACCGCTGACCATGGCCGGCTGGCTGTCGATGTTTGCCATCCCGCTGGTCGGCATGGGCTCGCTGCTGTTCGAACAGCATCAATGGATAGCGATGACCGAGGCGGGCTGGCGAGGCTGGGGCGCGGTGGTCTACAGCGCCGTGATGTCCTCGATTCTCGCCTACGGCCTTTGGAACACCCTGCTGCGGCGATACTCGGTGTCACGTCTCATCCCGTTGTCGCTTCTCACCCCGCTGGTGGTGGTTCTGCTGGGCATCCTGATGCTGGGTGAGAGCCTGGCGGTCAGCAAGCTGATCGGTGGCGCCATGGTGGTGGGCGGGATCGCCATCATCAATGTCAGGCGCCCCAAAAGAGCGCCCCGTGAAGCTGTCGCCAATGGCAACGCCCCGCCCCCCTCATCGGAGAAGTGATCAGGCCTTCGCCGGCCCGACCGTGCCGCGCTCGATCAGCGTCGGCGTAAAAGGCAGCGAGGGCGGCAGCGAGGCGCCCGCCAACAGCTTGAGCAGGCGCTCGGCGGCGGCCTGCGCCATCTCCTCAAGCGGAGCATGGACGGTCGTAAGACCCGGCACGGCATGTCGGGCGCAGGCTTCATTGTCATAACCTACCAGCGACATGTCCCGGGGAACCGAGTATCCCCGGGCTCGGAGCACTGACATGGCTCCCAGTGCCATGTCGTCATTACCGGCCACCAACCCCGTGAAAGGTCTCTCATGCGCCAGCAGCTCGGCCATGCCTCGCTCACCGCTGCCCTCGGAAAAGTCGCCCTCGATAATCGCGGGCTCGTCGGCATCAATGCCCCATTCGCGTAGCGCTCGATGAAAACCTGCCAGCCGGTCGGCAGCGTCCTGCTGACGCAGTGGCCCGGTCAGACACGCCATGTTTCGATGCCCCTGATCCAGCAGATGCCGCGTGGCCAGGTAGCTACCGTATTCGTTGTCCAGGTAAATGCAGTGTGCATCAATTTCAGGCACCCGCCGGTTAAACACTATCAGCGGTGTGGTCTTTGCCAGCGCCGACAGCGTAGCGTCAGACAGTGCATCAGCATGCACGATCAGTCCGTCACAGCGCCGCCCACACAGAAAATCGACGGCGTCGCGCTCGCGTTCAACCTCCCCCCCGCCGCTGGCCACCAGCAAGGACATATTGGCCCGTCGCAGTGTGGCCTCCAGCGTCATCATGACCCGCCCCATGAAAGGACCGGCCAGATGCGAGATGACAAGCCCAACCCCGCCCAGCCGGTTGGACGCCAGCGAACGGGCAAAGGCATTGGGCGCATACCCCATCGCCTCAATGGCGGCCTCGACGCGCGCGCGCGTCGAGGCATTTACCGGCACCTCGCCCTTCATGACGCGGGACACCGTGGCAGGAGAGACGCCGGCACGTGCGGCAACCTCGCGAATGGTCGGCATGGTGTTGTCCTTTTGATGATCCGGCCACTTGACCAGATGCCGTGGCCCACGGCAAGCGCGAGGCACATGAACCTCATGGCGCCTCGACTTTATGTAGTAAAAAGACCATATCTTCTGCCAAGGTCGAATAGTGCAAATCCTCCTGAAAACCCATCATGAAACCGGTTTCATAAATATGAGTTAACGAGGGCAGGTCGATGCTGGGAGTGCAGGAGAAGCTGAGTTACGGACTGGGTGACTTTGCCAGCGCCTTTACATGGGCCTCGCTGTCGCTTTATCTGATGTATTTCTACACTGATGTGTTCGGTATCAGCCCAGCGCTGGTCGGAACGCTGTTTTTGGTCACTCGGCTGTGGGACGCCGTGACGGACCCGGCGGTGGGCCTGCTGGCTGATCGTACCCGTACCCGCTTTGGTCGCCTGCGCCCCTATCTGCTCTTTTTCTCGCTGCCACTCGGGGTGATGCTGGCACTGACCTTTACCACGCCGGCACTGAGCGAAAACGGACGCATCGTTTACGCCTTTGTGACCTATATCGCTCTGATGGGGCTTTATACCCTGGTCAACATCCCCTATTCGGCGCTGCCGGTATCGATGACGACCGATAACGACGAGCGTCGTCAGCTGACCAACTACCGCATGCTGCTTTCCTACATCGCCTTTGTCCTGATCAGCTATGGCACGCTGCCGCTGGTAGAATTTCTGGGCGACGGTGACAAGCAGCGCGGCTTTGCCCTGACCTATGCCTTTTACGGCGCCATCACCTTTGTTGTTTTCCTGCTGACCTTTAAAGGCGTGCGCGAGCGCTACGTGGAAGGCGACAGCGCCAGCAATCCACTCAAAAGCTTCGTCCACATCGGACGCGCCCGTCCGTTCTGGATCATGTTTGCCACCAGCATCATGATTTTCACCCTCATGCTGATGCCGGACTCGGCCGCCATCTACTTTTTCAAGTACTACCTCGGTGAGGAGTCCTCGGTCTCGCTGTTTCTGGCCACGGGCTACGCGAGCATGGTGGTGGGCGTGATCTTCAATCAGGTCGTAATGCGCCGCTTTTGCAAGCGTCGCGTAATGATCGGCGCCAATCTGGCCTACGGCGTTGCTCTGGCGAGCTTTTTTGTGGCCGCCGACCATGGCCCGGTGTTCTACTTTGCCGCCTTCATGGCCGCCAAGTTCATCAACGGCATCATCGCCCCGACCATGTGGGCCATGGTGGGCGATATCGCCGACTATGTGGAATACAAAAGTGGCCGTCGCGCGACCGGCACCACTACCAGCGCCGTCACCTTCAGCCAGAAGTTCGGCATGAGTATCGGCGGCCTTCTGACCGGCGTGCTGTTCAGCACCTACGGCTATATCCCCAATACCGAGCAAAGCGAGACCGTACTGGTGCTGATCAAATCCATGATGAGCGTGCTGCCTGCCGTGGGTGCCCTGGGCGTGGCGGTTTTGATGCTCGTCTATCCGCTGGGCGATCGCCGCATGGCCGAGATCCGCACCGCCAAACCCACGGCGGCATAAATCCACTCGCTCCCCCCAACGACCATAAGGAAGCCATCGCATGCGCAACCTGAAGACACTGATCGAACAGATGACCCTGGAGGAGAAGGCCGGGCTTTGCTCGGGCGATAACTTCTGGCGCACGAAAGCCGTTGAGCGTCTGGGTATCCCCGCGATCAATCTCTCCGACGGCCCGCACGGGCTGCGCGCCCAGGGCGGGGAGCAGGATCATCTGGGCGTCAACGACAGCAAGCCGGCAACCTGTTTTCCTACCGCCGCCGGGCTTGCCAGCTCGTGGAGTGTCGAACGACTCGAACAGCTCGGCGCCGCACTGGGCGATGAGGCTCAGGCCGAAGGACTGCACGTCGTGCTGGGGCCGGGCGCCAATATCAAGCGTTCGCCGCTGTGTGGGCGCAACTTCGAATACTTCTCCGAAGATCCGCTGCTCTCCTCGCACCTGGCCGCCGCCCACATTCGCGGTACGCAGTCGCGCGGCGTGGGCAGTTCGCTCAAGCATTTTGCGGCCAATAATCAGGAACATCGCCGCATGTCGGTAGATGCCCGCATCGACGAGCGCACACTGCGCGAGATCTATCTGGCAAGCTTTGAACATGCTGTCAAAGAGGCACAACCCTGGACGGTCATGTGTGCCTATAACCGACTCAACGGGGACTACTGCAGCGAACATCAAAGGCTTCTGACCGATATCCTGCGGGATGAGTGGGGCTTTGAGGGATTTGTCGTTTCCGACTGGGGCGCGGTCAACGAGCGCGTGCCGGGGCTTGAGGCCGGCATGGAGCTGGAAATGCCCGCGCCTGTCGGCGAGCGCGACGCGCAGATCGTTGCCGCCGTCAGGGAAGGCCGTCTGGAGGAAGCGGTGCTGGATCAGGCCGTCGAGCGACTTTTACGCATCACCTTCAGGGCGCATGATGCCCGCCTTGAACACGCCGAATTTGACGCCGAGGCCCATCATCAGCTGGCCCGTCATATCGCGCGCGAGAGCATGGTACTGCTGCAAAACAACGGCATCCTGCCGCTGGAGAACCCTCAGCGAGTGGCAGTCATCGGTGAATTTGCCGAGCGCCCGCGCTATCAGGGCGGCGGCAGCTCGCACGTCAATGCCACCCGTGTCGAAACCCTGCTGGAGGCCCTCAAGGCCCGGGGCGCGAGCTTTGACTATACAAAAGGCTTCGAGATCGACCGTGATGCGTCTGATCAGCAGCTTGAGCAGGATGCTGCGACTGCCGCAAGTCACGCCGACGTTGCCGTGCTCTGTCTGGGCCTGCCCGAGCGTCACGAGTCCGAAGGCTATGACCGCACGCATCTGAACCTGCCGGCCAACCAGCTCGCCCTGATCGAGGCGGTCACCCGCGCGCAGCCCAATACCGTGGTGGTGCTGGCCAACGGCGCACCGATCGCAATGCCCTGGGCCAGCCAGGTCAGCGCCATTCTCGAGGGCTATCTGGGCGGACAGGCGGTTGGCGCCGCGCTGGCCGATCTGCTCTATGGTGAGGTCTCACCCAGCGGCAAGCTGGCCGAAACCTTCCCGCAGCGTCTCGAAGATAACCCGGTCCATCTCAACTTCCCGGGTCAGGGCGATGTGGTGAACTACGGCGAAGGCATCTTCGTCGGCTATCGCTACCATGACACCCACGACGTCGCACCGCTTTTCCCCTTCGGTCACGGCCTGAGCTACACCCGCTTTGACTACGCCAACCTGACGCTCTCTGCCGATACCTTTGACGGTCGGGACACCCTGACGGTAGGTGTCGATATCACCAACAGCGGTGATCGCAGGGCCAGCGAAATCGTTCAGCTCTACCTGAGCGATCAAACGCAGACCGTACCGGTGGCAGCACAGGCGCTGCGCGGTTTTGACCGGGTGACGCTGGCACCCGGGGAAACAAGTCGCGTCGAGCTTGTGCTCACACGCCGTGACTTCTGCTGGTATGACGCCGAGCGCGCCGACTGGCGAATGCCCACCGGCACCTTCGAGGTGCGCATCGCTGCCTCCTCACGCGATATTCGACTCACACAGCGTCTCGAGGTGCAGGGCGACGCCACGCCGCTGCCGATGATCGATCGCAACACCCTGCTGGGGGATCTCAAGGCGCATGACGGCGCCGTTCGCGTTCTGCGTGAACATCTCGCCGACATCGCCGATGAGCTGCCCATGCTCAATGACCTGATGGGCCGGGATGGCGGCGACGATTTAATGGATGCCATGGGGCACTACCTGCCGCTGCGCGCCATCATCTCCTTTTCCAGCTTTACCGAAGCACGTCTGTCAGCCCTTCTGAAGGATCTGAAGGCACTGGCATCACCGTGATATAAAAGCCAGGGATGGCTTGGGTTCTCCCTGAGATAACTGTATATTTAAACAGTACTCAGGGAGGGCTTTATCATGTTGGATGGACCCGTCATTGGCCGTGGCGCCAGCGGCAACCTGCATCACCGCTTTGATCGTAATCGCATAGAGGCGATCGATGACGGCTGGTGGCAGGATGATGCGCCGGTCAGCCGGGCCACCGAGGTGCGCCTGGAACACAGCCGCACGGCCATCTCGCGCAACCAGTCACCGGACATGCCCTTTTCCTCCTCGCTCAATCCTTATCGAGGCTGCGAGCACGGCTGCATTTACTGCTTTGCCCGACCCTCGCACGCCTACTGGGATCTGTCGCCCGGTCTTGATTTTGAAACGCGCCTGATTGCCCGCACCAACCTGCCGGACCTGCTGGCCGAGGAACTTGCCCGCCCCGGCTACGTCTGCGAGCCCCTGGCCCTTGGCGCCAATACCGACCCGTATCAGCCCATCGAACGCCAGCATCGGCTGAGCCGACAGCTGCTCGAAGTGCTGCTACGCCATCACCACCCACTCACGATCACTACCCGCAGTGCGCTGATCCTGCGCGATCTGGACCTGCTCGAGTCGCTGGCCCACCAGCGGCTGGTACGGGTCTTTATCAGCTTCACCACGCTGGAGGCTGATCTCAAAAGGATCATGGAGCCACGGGCGGCCTCACCCGGAGCGCGTCTGAAAGTGATTCGCACCTTGCGCGCGGCAGGTGTTCCCGTCGGCATCATTACCGCGCCGATGATTCCCATGATCAACGACATGGAACTGGAAAGGCTTTTAAAGGCCGGTCTCGAGGCCGGTGCCACCAGCGCCGGCTATACGCTGCTGCGCCTGCCCCATGAAGTGCGCCCGCTGTTCGATCAGTGGCTGCTGGAGCATTTTCCCGAGCGCGCCGAACACGTCATGAGCCTGATCCGCCAGTCGCGGGGCGGGCGCGAGTACGACAGCCGCTTTGGCCATCGCCTGCGGGGTGAAGGACCGTTTGCCGACCTGCTCGCCCAGCGTTTTCGACTGGCCATTCGTCGTCTCGGGCTCAACCGACGCCGCGAGGAGGAACGCCTGGATACCACACGATTTTCACCGCCTCATCAGCAGATCGACCTGTTTTAACCACAATAATTCGAAAGGAGGACACGTCATGACCGCTGCCAACGCGATCGCCGACATAACGATCGATATGCCGGACCCCGCGCTGTGCTATCACCGCTTCGGCTCACCGCTGGAGGTCCTGCACCTAGAGCCACAGCCTGATGGCCCGCTGCCTCGAGAACAGATGCGCGTGCGCATGCGCTGCGCCCCGATCAACCCTTCGGATCTGATCCCGATTGCTGGCGCCTATCGCCACCGGATCACGCCACCGCTGGTGGCAGGGCATGAAGGCGTGGGCGTGGTGACCCAGGCCCATGGTCCATGGCGCGCGCTCGAGGGGCGCCGGGTACTGCCGCTGCGCGGCCCGGGTACCTGGCAGCAGTCGCTGGACTGCGATCCCCGCCTGGCGGTGCCCGTGCCCGACGATATCCCCGATCATGTGGCGGCGCGGGCCTGGATCAATCCGATGGCGGCCATGGCCATGCTGCGACGCTGGCCGGTCGCCGGATGCGATGTGCTTCTGACCGCGGCCGGTTCAAACTGTGCACGGCTGCTGGCGCAGTGGGCGCTGTGCTGTGGCGCCCGCTCGGTGACCGGTATCTGCCGCAGTGCCCATCACCGCAAGGCGCTGACCGACATGGGCGTTCATGTGCTGGATCAGGAAGATCACGCTGCCATCAAGGCCTCCGCCGCACGCGCCCAGCGCCTGTTTGATGCCACCGGCGGACGACTGGCCGACCGCCTGCTGAGCCACATGCCGCCCGAAGGTATACTGGTCACCTATGGACTGCTGTCCGGCGCGCCCATCAGTCCGTCCAGCATGAACGCCCGCGTGCGGCATTTTCATCTGCGCGATCATATTGCCGGACTGGAGCGCTATCAGTGGCAGGAAAGCTTCAAGACGCTCTGGGCGCTGCTACGTGACATCGATATGCCGTCCAGACGGGATTTCAGACTTGCCGACTGGCGCCAGGCATTGATCTGGCACGACAGTCATCCAGAGGTGAAACCGATGCTGATGCTCTCCTGATCATGCCAATTTTCAAGGCGCAAAGGCCGACATGAGCGCGACATGAAGAGGGGCCGCCCGATCGGGCGGCCCCTCTTGACCTGATGGGCCATGACGGGCCTGAAATATCATGACGGCAGGCTCAATCCCCGCTGATGGTCTCGACGCTGACCACTTCAGGCGCCTCGACTGGCGTCAATCGGCGCACCTGATCCGGTTGAATACGCTCACGATAGTCGAGCGGCTCGATCGACTGCGGCTGACCGGTCTCCAGTGCCCGCTCGATGGCCTCCAGAATGCGCACATCGCGCAGCCCTTCCGTGCCATCGGCTTCAGGTTCGATGTCATTGAGAATGCAGTGGGAGAAGTAATCGGTCTGCCCGCCAAACTGCTCAACCGGACCGGGCGAGTGCGCCGTGGTTTCACCGTCAACGCTCAGATCATAGTCAATCGACACGCCGGGGCCGAACATGTAGCTGGGGCGTGCCAACAGAGCACCTCGCTCACCGACCACCGAAAAATGATTGTGCCCGCTGGTGGCATAGCTGACGAAGAACTGGGCCAGCCGCCCTTCAGGGAAACGCAGGCTGACGGTCACGCTGTCATCGCAGGTGTAGTCGCGCCCCGGCGTGTTATCGCTCATGGCGCTGACCTCGACCGGCTCGGCACCAAACAGATGACGTACCGCGTTGATCGGGTAGGCCCCCATGTCGGGCACCGGGCCGGCCCAGTAGCCGTGCAGGGCACGGTGGTTTTTCTCATTGAGATCCTGGGTCAACTGGGAGGAGAACGTGCGCGGCGCGCCGATGGTGCCCTCGCGCATGTGCTGAATCATTTCCAGCGTGCCCGGCTCATGGTGCAGCCGATAGGCAATCATGAGTTTGGCATTGCCGCGCTCGGCGGCCTCGATCATCGCCTGGCAATCTTCAATGCTGGTCGCCATCGGCTTTTCCAGCAGCACGTGAATGCCCGCTTCCAGTGCCGGAACGGTGTCCTGGCGATGACGAAAGTTGGGCGTGGCGACGTAAACCGCGTCAATCTCGCCGGAGTTCAACAGCGTCTCGTAGTCGTCGTAGCCATGGACCTTGAGGTTGTAGCGCTTGCCCAGCACCTCGGCCTTTTTGGGATCACCGGTGACCAGCGCCGTCATTTCCGAATTGTCGCTGGCAGCGATTCCCGGCATGAACGCGCCCTGTGAAATTTCTCCACCGCCGACCACGGCGTAGCGCACCTTTCCCTGTGCCATGAGAGCTCCTGATGTGTTCGTGAATGAAAACGATCTCATCAAGCCTGGCGCAAGCCTTCGATGCTGTCAGGCAGCGGGGCCATATTCCGCCATCCTCAGGCGCGTTTCAGCCGGTCCGGCTGACGCCAGTATCCGACCGGGACAGATCCTCGATCACCACCCGGTTGCGCCCGGCCGCCTTGGCACGGTAGAGCGCGGCGTCGGCGGCCCCGAGCAGCTCCGCGGTCTCCGAGGTGCCCGCTGTTCCCAGCGCCACCCCAACGCTGATGGTCATGACGCTGGCCGTGGTGCTGTGATGATGTACCAGCATCAGGCGCTGCACGCTGGCGCGCAGACGCTCGGCATAAAGGGCCAGCTCATTGCCGGGGAGACCGGTCACGAAAACGGCAAACTCCTCTCCGCCCATTCGCCCGGCACGCCCTGCCGGGCGAGCAGCATCTGCCAGCGCTTGTGCCACACGCCTGAGCGCCTCATCGCCGGCGGCATGGCCATAGTGATCGTTATAGGCCTTGAAGTGGTCGATATCGATCATGGCCATCGCCACCAGTGCCCCCGGGGCCAGCCGGTCAAGATCGCTTGCAAGGCCTGCATGGAATCCGCGTCGATTGGCCAAATCGGTCAGGGGGTCAAGGGCGGCCAGCCGACCGAGCATATCGCGCTGCTCGGCCAGCTGGCGCTGGCGAAGCTGTTCACGCTCGACCAGCAGAAAATGCCGGCGGCGCTCGTTTTCCAGCGCCCGGTTGGCAAACATCGCCGGCCCCATGATCACGATGGCAATCATGACATTGTGGAGTTCAAGCACCGGTAACCGGAGAGGCCCGTAGGCGATCGCCATGCCCTGGATCAGCACCACAATGGTGGCAAGCCCCAGTACCAGCCGCAGGGGCAGCGCCATGCTGATCACCATGGCCATCAACACGGCGTAGTTGGCAAAGACAAACCCGAGGGCGTTAATGGAATCGGAGCGCGTGATCAAAAGCGCCAGAAGCGACACGGCCAGCAAATGAAAACCACAGGCAACGAGTTGCTGGCGTATCAGTGAGCAGCGGGCATGACTAAGCCAATAAAACACCGCCATGCCTATCGGCAGCATGATGCCCAGGCGAAAGATCAGGGCCAGATGGAGCTGATCGGGTACGGCGAACGCGTCCCCGGGGGCAAAAGCCACATAAAAGCTTGTCCCGATGAGCACCGACATCGACAGGGCACGGCGACGCGGTGCCAGCGTCATGGCGGCAAAGGCGCTTCTTCTGCCGACCGGTATCGTGACCCTATCGAGGCGTCCTTTGCCTTCCAGCGCGCGGTCCAGCTCGGTGGCATCTTCCTGCATGGTGGCTTCCATTGTCCGCGGCACCGATCGACAGCTTTCGAAGTGTTCGTCATTGTTTAGAAGGTGGCGTCATCGCCTTGCCAACAGGTTGTCGCCACAGCCGGTGACTCAGGCAGGCCTGCCAGTCTTATCGACCGGGTGCCTGTCGGCTTGAGCGTCAGGCGGCGACGTCTGCCCTCATGACAGGTTTCGGGACAGGCAACCGGGTAATCCCGAACCATGGACACAAAAAAGCCCCGCTTAAAGCGGGGCAGGCCTCACGAAAAATCGGGTTTAAAACGTGTATTCGACACCGATGACGGCGACCGGGTAGATATTGTACTTGTTGAGGTCGTCACGCAGATCGTCTTCCTGATCACGCGCTTCCTGTTCGGCGATAGGGCGCACACCCGGAATATTGAGGGCATCGCCGCGAGGCGTCAGAGAGACACTGGGATCGATCCAGAAGGCACCGGCCTCGGCATAAAAGCCCAGTCCCTGCTTCGAGCTGTTGCGCCAGCCAATACCCAGATAGGGCTCGACACCATCGGAGAGCTTGCCGCGACCATCCAGGCGAGCGTCATCGGCGCTAATGGAAATGCCGCCGATGTCTTCAAATGTATCGTCACCGGTATAGCGACCGACCGCCTTGAGCTGGACATCCGGCTTGACCGCACCTGCCGAGATAAAAAAGCCGCTGTTGACCCACGGATAGACGTCCAGCTTGAGGCTGTAGATGTCCATGTCAACCTCACCCTTGTAGGTGACATCACCGTTGGTGTGGTCCAGGTCATCATAGTTGTAACCGCTGTAGCCGGCCGTCAGTGCAAAGTGATCATGAAAGCGCCAGCTGACATTGGCGCCCAGACCGGTCGTACCGGCACTGCCGGCGACCGACCAGTGCTCTTCCGCCATGGCGGCGGCGCTGGTAGCCAGCAACAGGGATCCAGTGATGACGGCGGTGGCGATACGACGCATGATGTAGCCTCTCGAGAATGATCGAAGTTCCGGTGCGCCGATGAGGTCGACGTCATTTAATGACCACAATTTTACGCAGGGCCCCGGCAATCAATTGAGAGAAAAGCACCGCTTTGGATCTGTATTTCTCACGCGACGGCGCTGCCTGTCATTTCGAATGATGTCGGCGCTGCGCTATTCTTGAGCCTTCATGAGGCGAGCGGGAGTCAGACAATGTCATCACTGCGCGATCAGTTGAGCCGCAAGGTGTACTCCACCGAAACCGGGGATATGCGCAAGCACGACGAGGACGATGATCAGAAAGCGCAGGAGGCCGCGCGCCTCGCCGGGCTGGATGGCATCGTGCGCATCAAACGCGAAACGTCCGGGCGCAAGGGCAAGGGGGTGACGACGCTGCACGGCATCCCCCTGAACACCGAAGAACTCAAGGCCCTGTTGCAGGTGCTGAAAAAACGCTGCGGCAGCGGCGGGTCACTCAAGGACGGCATCATCGAAATCCAGGGCGATCATCGCGACACGCTGCGCGCCGAGCTGGAAAAGCGTGGCCATACCGTCAAGCTGGCGGGGGGCTGATCATGCAGATGCGTCGTTTTCGCCCGTTACTGGCGGCCGCCCCGCTGATGATGACAGGCCTTTTGAGTGGCTGCTCCCTGTTTGCCGGCGGCCCTGACTTTGCCACGCTCTCGGGCGAGGCCATCAGCGATGAACAGGTCCCGATTGCCGAGGATGCCCGGCTGGAAATTCGACTGCTGGATGTCACCCGGGGGCGCACCACCATCGCCCAGGTCGATCAGAACACGCACGGGCGCTGGCCGGTGCCCTTCATGCTGCAGTATGACCGTCACTATATCGACAGCGATCGTCGCTACGCCCTGAGTGCCGCGCTGCATGAAGGGGACAACACGCGCTATCTGACCCTGGAGCCGTTACCGGTACTGACCCATGGCGCGCCCACGCAGCAGGTGCGCGTGCCGCTGACGCCGGTCAGTCAATAGACGGCGTTTCCTGAGCGTCTGACAGCCCGGCCAGCAGGGCCGTCAGGCTCTCGTCGATGGGCGCCTCGCACTTGAGCGCATAAAGCGCATCGGCGCGAGTGTGCCCCCGGTTAATGCAGGCGATCGGCAGCCCCTTCGACGCGGCATGCCTAGCAAAGCGAAACCCGGAAAACACCATCAGCGACGAGCCCACCACCAGCAGTGCCTGACTGTCATCAAGCATCGACATGGCCCGTTCCAGACGCCAGCGCGGCACGTTGTCACCGAAAAACACCACATCGGGCTTTAAAATACCGTGGCCACAGCGCGGGCAGTCCGGAAGCCGGAAGTCAGAGAAATCCACATCGTCGAGATAGGCATCGCCATCCGGGGCGATCTCGGCCTCCATCCCCACCCAGTCAGGGTTGAGGGTGGCCAGATGATCGTGCAGCACATGGCGACGCACCAGCAGATTGCACTGCATGCAGCGCACCAGATCGGCCCGACCGTGCAGATCCACCACCCGCTGACTGCCCGCCTTCTGATGCAGGCGATCCACATTTTGCGTGATGATGCCCTCGATAAACCCCTGCGCTTCCAGCTCGGCCAGCGTGTGATGGGCCCGCCCGGGCGAGGCGTTCGCCAGCAGGCGAAAACCGACCAGACTGCGTGCCCAGTAGCGCTGACGGCCGAGATGGCTTTTCATATAGACCTGATGGGTCATGGGCGGCGGCCGTTTCCACTCGCCTCTTTCATCCCGATAATCGGGAATACCGCTGTCGGTGCTGACTCCGGCGCCTGTCAAAACGCACAGACGCGGGTGTCGCCGTACAAGATCGATCAGTGCCTGTTCATCGACGCCCATCGGGCTACCTGTCACAACACTACTCATGCCCTCTCCTCACGACCTGCTGGCCGAACGTGGCGTCGGCCAGCAAAAACTCTGTCGGGCATGGATGCCAACCCGACAGAACGCTAGACTAAACCTCAACCTATCGGGATGACGTCATGCGCTGGCTGGAATATCTACTTCCCCTGATTTTTCTGACTCCCCTGTTCGCCACCGCCGTGGTGGTCCTCGGGCTGCGCCATCTGTTTCAGGACAAGCCCGGCTTTTCCCCTTCCGGCCACCGGCTTCGCCAGTCCGGCAATCGTTTTCGCGAACGCCTGGCCGAGGCGCGCGTCAAACTCTTTCTCGCCGGCGCCCTTGGGCCCGTACTGGCCATCACGCCGCTGATCTATGGCATGGGCCGAATGCTGTTTTCGTCCTATCAGGACTGGATCGAATGGAGCATTTACGGACTGATCACCACGATCGCGGCAATGATCGTGGGCGCTTTCATGATGGCACTTTCCTATCGAATTTCTAATCTGCGCCTGCGGCTGGCCGGCGCCATGAACGTGGCGCATGACCTGCAGAGCCTTTTGCGGGCGCAGCATCAGGGGATCTGTATCTTCAATGATGTGCCGGCCGAGGGTTACACCATCGACCATGTTGTGGTCACCGAGCACGGCATCTTTTCACTGCTGGTCCGCACCCGTCACGCAGGCCCTGAAGCCGCCCTGGACAGCACCCGAACGCTGCGACTCGATGGCGAGCGGCTTCTCTTTCCCGATCGGGAAGAAACCCGCCCGGTACGTGAGGCACAGCGCGCCAAGCGCTGGCTGCAGGAGCGCCTGAGCCGCGAATGCAGGCGGGAAGTGCCTGTTCAGGCCATGCTGGTCATGCCGGGCTGGCGCATCGAGCGTGTCCGAAACAACGAGGATGTCCGGGTGGTCGGCGACAATGAACTGGTGGACTTCATGCAGCGCCGCGAGCAGCCGGTGCTGCCACAGCCGCTGCATGACGAGGCCATCCAGGCGCTGATCCGTCTGACCGATGACCATCAGACCCACCATGCGCTTTCTCCGACAGGGCCGTAGCCCGACGCCGGCGCTCTGCGTGCGCCGTGACGCCGACCTCACCCTTTTGATTACGACCACGAAAAGCGATGCGCCCCTGCTGCCGGAGGCCACGGGCGCACCCTGTTTGACAAGGAGTACGCCATGAATGAGCCCGCCAGCGAGAGCATTACAGCGCATGCGCCCGCCAGCCGCGCCGCCATTGCCTGGTTTTTTGCCCTTTCGGGCCTGTCCTTTTCCAACTGGGCGGTGCGCATTCCCGATATTCGTACCCTGCTGGACCTGTCGCAGTCCCAGCTCGGGGCCCTGCTGCTGTGTCCGGTGATCGGGTCGCTGTGTCTGACGCTGTTATCAAACTATCTCAACACCCGCTTTGGCAGCCGACGCATTACGCGCGTGGCGGCCTGCGCCATCGTGGTGTCGCTGGTGTTGATCGGGGCCGCCGTTTCGATGCTGACGCTGGGTCTGGCGCTGGTGGTCTTTGGTGCCGGCATGGGGCTTCTCAATATCGCCATGAACGATCAGGCCGCCACGCTCGAGCGGCGCTATCGACGCTCCATCATGTCCTCCTTTCACGGCCTGTTTAGCCTGGGCGGCATGGCCGGCTCCCTGATCGGTGGGGCGCTGGCCACGCTGGGGCTGACGCCACGCTGGCATCTGCTGCTGGTCGCGGGGCTTTTGATGGTAGGCATCCTGATCAGTCATCGCCATCTGCTGGCCCCGCCGCCGCGTGCCGAACGCCCTGTTGGTGCACTGTTCGTGCGACCGAAGGGGCGAGTCTGGCTGTTGGGTATCATCGCGGCGGCCGTGGTCTTTATCGAAGGGTCGATGGCGGACTGGTCGGCGCTTTTTCTCACCGAACTGGGCGCCTCGCGTGGGCATGCCGCTCTCGGGCTTGCCGTATTTACCGGCACCATGGCGGTCGGTCGCCTGCTGGGGGACCGCTGGCTGGACCGGGTCGGCGCGATACGAGCCCTTGAAGCCGGCAGTGCACTGGCCCTGTTCGGACTTGGGCTGGCCATTGTGGCGGCCAGCCCCACCGCGGCCCTGCTGGGGTTCGCGCTGGCCGGCATTGGCATGTCGACCCTGTTCCCGTGCCTGTTGAGTCTGGCCGGGCGTAACCGCGCCATGTCACCTTCGGGCGCCATCGCCTCGGTGGCCATGCTGGGCTATCTGAGCATGCTGGGCGGCCCACCAATGCTGGGGTTTCTGGCTGAAGCCATCACACTGCACTACGCCTTTATCGCGCTGGCCGTGGCCGCAGCACTGGCCATCGCCCTGGCACGGCCGGCGGCGCGGGCCTGATGGCCGGCAGTGCCGCGACACCGGCCCGGACAATGAAACAGCGCTCATGAAAAGGGGCCCGACCATAACGGTCGGGCCCCTTTCATTTTCGACAGCGACAGCCTTTTTAGACCGGCGGCTGTTCCGGGCTGTCCGGCATGTTGATGCTGTTGGGTTCCATGCGGTTGAGATGCAGAAACTGCAGGTGGCGCTCGTACTGATCGAGAATGTCGTCGATTACCTGCTGCTCGCTATAGCCCATCAGGTCATAGCCCTGACTGCCTTCCAGCAGATGGACTTCAAGGCGATAGTAATGGCGCGAGGCCTTGCGGGTGCGCATGGCAAAGGCAGGGGTTGCAAAGGCGCGCGTCCAGACCTGGTAGGTGAAGTTCTGCTCGTCACCGAAATCGACGTTGAGCGCGAGATAGTCATTCTCGTTCTGTTCACCGCCATTGATGTGAACGCCGACATCCTGAGGTTCAAGCCGCCCCTGGATGGCCGCCATCGCCGGGCGAACCCGCTCCTCGAGAAAGCGCTGCGCCTCGCTGCGGTCCGGGAAATTCATCGCCCGATCAAGGCGCTGCTCCCAGTTGCCGTGACCGCCCCGGCTGCTGCCCATGCGACCGGACAGCGAGCCGGCCAGGCTCAACCGATAACTCTCTTCCTTGAAGGCCTCGACCTTGAGCGCCTTGTAAAGCCCCGCCATCATGAAAAAGAGCACGACCGAAAACGGCAGCCCCGTGATCACCACCGCGCTTTGCAGGGTGGAAAGCCCCCCGGCCAACAGCAGCGACAGGGTCAGAATGCCGATGACCGCCGACCACAGAATGCGCATCCAGACCGGCGCATCGCTGCTGACATCCTTGAGAATCGAGGTGAAGTTCGACAGCACCAGCGCACCGGAATCCCCCGAGGTCACAAAGAAAATGATGGCCAGAATGCTCACCGCAATCGTGGTGACCACCGGGAAAGGATAGGCCTGCAAAAAGAGGTAGATACCCGCCGGCGGATTGTTCATCACCTGCTGACCAAAATCGGCGGCCCCATTGATGGCCATATCGATGGCGCTGTTTCCCAGCAGTGACATCCAGATCATCATGAAGGCAATCGGCAGCGTCAGGGTGCCGGCCACAAAGGTACGAATGGTGCGACCGCGCGAGATACGTGCCAGAAAGAGGCCAACAAACGGACCCCATGCAATCCACCAGGCCCAGAAGAACAGCGTCCATGCGTTGAGCCAGTCCATGGGGCGGTCAAAGGCGTAGGTATCAAACGACATCCGCACGAACGAGGAGAGATAGTCGCCGATATTCATGACCAGCGCGTTGAGCAAAAAGATCGTATCGCCGGCAAACAGCACGAACAGCAACAGCGCTACCGCCAGCAGGATATTGAATTCCGATAGCCTGCGGATGCCCTTCTCCACGCCGGTCACCGCTGAAATGGTGGCAAACAGCACGATCATCAGCACCAGTGCCGTCTGGGTCCAGGCGCTCTCGGCGATGCCGAACATGAAGTTCAGCCCATAGTTGAGCTGGATCACCCCGATGCCGAGACTGGCCGCGATACCAAAGACCGTCCCCATCACCGCGGCAATATCCACCGCATGACCGATGGGGCCGTAGATTTTCTTGCCAAAGATGGGATACAGCGCGCTCGAGATGGTGAGCGGCAGATTGTGGCGATAGCTGAAAAATGCCAGCGACATGCCCACCAGCGTATAGATGCCCCAGCCCGACAGGCCCCAGTGCATGAAGGTCAGCTGCATGGCGTAACGCGCGGCCTCCACCTGCCCCTCGGGGGCACCGGGTGCGGTATAGAACTGGGTCAGCGGCTCGGCGAGTGCAAAGAAGATGACGCCGATCCCGATACCGGCGGAAAACAGCATCGCCGACCAGGAAAAGATATTGAAGTCCGGCCGGGCATGCTCCGGCCCCAGCCGGATCTTGCCAAAGCGTGATACGCCTACAAACACCACGAAGGCGAGATAGATCACCACGGTGAGAAAGTAGTACCAGCCGAAGGTATTGGAGATCCAGCCAAGAATGGCGTTGATAACGCCGCTGGCCTGCTCGGTGGCGATCATCGCCCACAGCGAGAACGCCACGATCCCGATAAACGAGCCGTAGAAGACGGTCGGATTGAGCCTGTCCCCCGAAGGGGCGTGATCCTTTGTTGATTCACTCATGTGTCTTCCTGATTGATTATTGGAGATTGGAAGAGAGCCACGACAGCGTTTGATACCGCTTTTTTTCACCAGTGGCTCGGGGTGACGTTATCTCAGTTTAACCAGCGTTCAAAAAAATACTTATCGCACAGCGAGATTTTGAAAAGATATGGTTATTCGCAAAAGGCGGGGCGACGGGAGCCCGGGAGGGCTGGGCACAGCGGCCACAGGCCTGCAAAAGCCCGGCAAGGTGGCGCGCGGCAGTCGCCGTCAGGAGGATGAAGGACAGGTATCGCCGTGGATCAGCCAGACAGGCTGAACCACCTCGCTTTGATCGCAGTCACCGGTCACCATGCGGGCGGCCATGACGCCCTTGGCATGGCTGTCCTGATAAACCGTGGTCAGCATGGGTCGGCGGTGCTGACCTTCGGCAATCCCGTCAAAGCCGGTCAGCCTCAGCTGCCCGGGGACGGCCAGGCCGTGCTGTTCGGCCAGGCTCAGCGCCGTCAGCGCCAGCCGGTCCGACATGCACAGCAATAGATCCGGGGCGGAGTCGGCCAGCAGCGCCTCGATGACAGGTGCAGCCGCCACATGAGTATTGCCATCGACGTTCCACAGCGGTATCTGATCAGGGTCGTGGCCGGCCTCCATGAGGGCCTGATCGAAGCCTGCCAGTCGCTCAATGGCCACCGAATTGGGCTCGGACCAGCGCGAGCGCCGCTCAAGCCTGCCACCGGGGGCCTCCAGCGTCATGCGCAGGGCCAGGATGGCCGGCCGTTTTGCGCCGCCGGCCAGCGCATGCCGCGCAATGCTCAGCGCCGCGTCGCGATGATCGATCTGAATGGAGGCCAGCCCCGGCAGGCGCATGTCCACGGTCACCAACGGCTGGTGCTGATGTCGCAGCAGCGCCATGGTGCCCGCTTCAGGCATTGAGCCGTAGACCAGATAGCCGTCGGCCACGCCATTGAGCGAGGCATTCTGACGGTCGGTACGGGCGGCATCCGTCAGCAGCAGCATGTGATAGCCACGGGCATCCAGCACCTCGGCGATCCCCGCCAACAAGTCGCCCGCCACACTATCGCCGAGACTGTAACCCAGCCCGTCCGAGAGCATGACCCCGATGATGCCGGTGCGGCCGGTACGCAGCGTGCGCCCCTGGCGACTTGGACCGTTGTAGCCCAGCGCCCGGGCAGCTGCCAGAATCTCCTCACGGCGCGCGGCGGAGAGTTGATCGGGGCGATTGAAGGCGTTGGAAACCGTCGCCGTCGACACGCCCAGATACGCCGCGACGGCCTTGAGCGTCATCGGACGGGTCCGGCTCATGCCCTGCCCCGGGCCAGAATGCCCTGGCAGTGATGCATGGCCGGCACCAGTGGACGGGTCAAGGCGTCGTTAACCAGACCGCCGCATTACCGGCCAGCTGACCATGACTGATGGCATCCGTTACGCTTTGCAGAGCGACCTGGCCCTCGGGCAATGCCACCGACGTGTCGCCCAGATTGAGCACCAGCGTCACCCCCCCATTGGTCAGGCTCAGCACGTCGCGGCGCGAAGACTCCTGCCAGACCAGCTCGCCGTGGCCCAGTCCGTACTCATGCCGCGTGGCCAGCAGCCGGCGATAGAGCTCAAGTGTTGAGTCTTCATCCTCCAGCTGGCCATCGGCGGCGTAGCGGACATAGTGCTCGGGCTGCGGCAACCAGCACTCGCCGGTGGTATTGAAGCCGAAGGCCGGCGCATTGGCGCGCCAGGGCAGCGGCACGCGGCAGCCATCACGCCCGATCTGCTCACCATTGGTGCGATGAAACGTCGGGTCCTGACGATAGCGGGCCGGCATGGTGGTGTGATCCGGCAGTCCAAGCTCCTCGCCCTGATAGAGATAGGCAGAGCCTGGCAGCGCCAGTGTCAGCATGATCAGTGCCCGTGCCCGGCGCAGCCCCAGCGCCTCATCGGGCTGCTCGCTGTCGGCATCAATGCCGTTGGGCCGCTTGCCCGGATGCGAAAGCCCCAGCCGCGAGGCATGACGCACGCTGTCATGATTGGACATCACCCAGGTCGTGGGCGCTCCGACCGCGCTGTAGCTCTCAAGCGAGGTATCAATGACACGGCGCAGCTTGTCGGCATCCCAGGGGGTAAGCAGATAATCAAAGTTGAACGCCTGCTGCATCTCATCGGGTCGCACATAACGCGCGGTTCGCGCCGGCGGATGCACCCAGGCCTCGGCGACCATCATGCGGTCACGACCGAACTCGGTCAGCACCCGATTCCAGCGGCGATAGATCTCATGGACCTCTTCCTGATCCCACATGGGACCCCGGTTGCCGCCCTCGATCATTTCCTGGCTGCCGTCCCAGTCCGGCAGTTCCGGCACCTTGATCATGCCGTGGGCAACATCGATGCGAAACCCGTCGACCCCACGCTCGAGCCAGAAGCGCAGCACGTTGTCGAACTCTTCAAGCACCTCGGGATTGCGCCAGTCGAGATCGGGCTGGCGCGTATCGAAAAGATGCAGATACCACTCGCGCTCGCCCGGCACCTGCGTCCAGGCCGGCCCACCAAAGACACTCTGCCAGTTATTGGGTGGCTGCTCACCGTGCTCGCCGCGCCCTTCCCGGAACATGTAGCGCGCCCGTTCCCGACTGCCGGAAGGTGAGGCCAGCGCCTCCTGAAACCAGACGTGTTCGCTGGAAGTGTGGTTGGGCACGATGTCCACGATGATTCTCATGCCGCGCTCATGGGCGCCTGACAGCATCGAGTCAAAGTCTTCAAGCGTGCCGAACAGCGGATCGACATCGCGGTAATCGGCCACGTCGTAGCCGGCATCTGCCTGCGGCGAGCGATAAAAGGGCGACAGCCAGAGCGCATCGACCCCCAGGTTCGCCAGGTAATCGAGCCGCTGAATAATACCGTTCAGATCACCGATGCCGTCACCGTTGGCATCCATGAAACTGCGCGGATAGATCTGGTAAATCACGGCGTCATGCCACCACTGTGGCCGGGAATGCTGTTGAGTCATATGGGCTTCCGTCGTGTGGGGAGAAGTTCAGGACATTGTGGCTGACACTCTGGCCTCACTGGCGTCGACCGGCGGCAGCGCCCGGCCCTCGTGGTCAAACAAATGAGCCTGATGGGGGGCAAAGTCCAGAGTGACGCGCTCACCGCGCGCAAAGGCACTGGGCGCCTCGGTACGACATACAAGAGGCTCACCATCAGGCGTTTCCAGATAAAGGTAGGCTTCACTGCCCAGATACTCGACGTTGAGAATGTTAAATCCCACCGCCCCTGTCGCCGCTACCGGCTTCAGATGCTCAGGACGTACACCCAGCGTGACGGCGCCTCCTTCGCTGTCAGAAGCCAGCTGACGCGACAGCACATGTTCACCCATGCCGGGAACGCTGATTCGACAACCGGCATCGCCTTCGCGGCGCGCCTCCACGGTGAGAAAGTTCATCTTTGGTGAACCGATAAAACCGGCCACAAAACGTGATCCGGGTCGCTCATAGAGTTCACGCGGCGAGCCGGTCTGCTCGACGTGCCCCTCATTGAGCACCACGATACGATCAGCCAGTGTCATCGCCTCGACCTGATCATGGGTGACATAGATCATTGTGGCACCCAGGCGTTCATGCAGATGGGCGATTTCGTTGCGGGTCTGTACGCGCAGGGCGGCGTCAAGATTGGAGAGCGGCTCGTCGAACAGCAGAATTCTGGGCTCGCGTGCCATGGCCCGCCCGATCGCCACACGCTGGCGCTGCCCCCCGGAGAGCGCTTTTGGCAGCCGGTCCAGCAGACCGTCAAGTTGCAGGATCTTCGCAGTCTTTCGCACTCGCTCATCGACTGTCTGTCGGTCAGATTTCGCAAGCTTCAGGCCAAAGGCGATGTTGTCGTACACGCTCATGTGCGGATAAAGCGCGTAGGACTGAAACACCATGCCGATGCCGCGCTCCGGCGGGGTCATGTTATTGACCCGCGTGTCATCAATCATCAGATCGCCATGGGTGATCGACTCAAGGCCCGCGATCAGGCGAAGCAGGGTCGACTTGCCACAGCCCGAGGGGCCAACAAAGACCACGAATTCACCGTCGCTGATATCGAGCGAGACATCCTCGATGACCCGGGTCGAACCAAAGCGCTTGTTGACCTTTTCAAGCGTCACGGAAGCCATGTCTACCTCCTGCAGAGCGGGCCACGCCAAAGCGTGGCAGGCGTTTCGATATCAGCCCTTGACGGCACCGGCCGTCAGACCGGAGACGATGCGGCGCTGGAAGATCACCACCAGTACCACCAGCGGCACGGTAACGATCACCGAAGCCGCCATGATGGGCCCCCAGGGCAATTCATACTGGCTGCCGCCGGAAATCAGGGCGATCGCAACCGGCACCGTGCGCTGGGTATCGGTCAGCGTGAAGGTCAGGGCAAAGAGGAACTCATTCCATGCCGCAATAAAGGCCAGAAGCCCCGTGGTCACCATGGCCGGCCACAACAGCGGCATGAAGACTTTCGTCAGCGTTACCCAGGGTGAAGCCCCATCGACGATGGCGGCTTCTTCAAGTTCATCGGGCAACTGCCGCATGAAGGTGGTCAGAATCCAGACCGTGAACGGCAGGGTAAAAATGGTGTAGCTCAGAATCAGACCACCGGGCGAGTTGTAGAGATCAAGCGTGCGAATGACCTCAAAAAGCCCCGACAGCACCGCCACCTGAGGAAACATCGACACGCCCAGCACGATCATCATAACCATGGTGCGCCCGCGAAAACGCACTCGACCGAGCGCCCAGGCCGCGGTCAGACCCAGCAGCAGCGCAATGATCACCACGCTGATCGCCACGAGCACGGAGTTGCGGATGGCTGCCAGAAACGTGGGCTGAGAGAGCACCGTGGCGTAATTGGAAAAATCGATACTATCGACCCAGTAGCTCACCTCAAACAGCTCGCTTGAGGGTTTCAGTGAGGTCACGACCGCGTAGTAAAAGGGAAAAACGGCGTAGAGCACCAGCACGGCGACCAGCGCCCAGAAGCCGATTTTCAAAAGGATGGACTTCAGCATGCGCAGGCTCATTTCCCCCCTCCCAGCCGATGGCGCCCGAGGTAGAGATAAACCACCGTCACCAGTGCGATGATCATGAACAGAAGCGTCGAGGCCGCACTGCCATATCCCACATCCTGGAACTCGACCAGTTGCTGACGAGCGTAGATCGACATGGTCATGGTCGAGGCAGCGTTGGACGTCAGCACGTAGATCACATCAAACACGCGCAGCGCATCCAGCGCCCGGAAAATCACTGCCACCAGCAGCGCCGGGGTGATCAAGGGCAGCGTCACGCGAAAGAAAACCTTCACCGGAGAAATACCGTCAACCCTTGCCGCCTCATAACAGTCGCTGGGCAGCATCTGTAGCGCCGCGAGCACCAAAAGTGCCACGAAGGGGGTGGCTTTCCAGACATCGACCATGATGACCGCCCACATGGAAAGGCTGGCATCCGCCGTCCATGACAGCGGGGCATCGATTAATCCGACCCCCAGCAGCATATGGTTGATGATCCCGAACTGGTCATTGAGCATCCACGCCCAGATCTTGGCCGATACCACAGTCGGAATCGCCCAGGGGATCAGCATGGCTGCACGCACCAGGGTGCGGCCGCGAAAGCGGGCATTGAGCACCATTGCCACGATCACGCCCAACACCGCTTCCAGCGACACCGAGATCAGGGTGAAGTAGAGCGTATTCCACACCGACTGCCACCACAGCGGGTCGGCCAGAATGCCGTACCAGCCGTTATCGAAAACCAGATAATTCTCGAAGCCAATGAACTGCGCGCCCCCAAGGCTGGACAGGCTGGCATCGGTCAGACTGAACCAGAAGGTGCGCATCAGCGGCCAGCCGGCAACCACTGCCAGCCCGATCAGCATGGGCGTCAGAAACAGCCAGGCCGCACGCACCCGCTGGCGACGTACCCGGGTGCCACGCTCGCGAGGCGGGCCTTCGGCCGATGGCCTTGATGACCCGTTACCTCCTGGGTAATGGGCATTTTCAGACGAGGCGTCGTGCGACTCTTGTGCGGCCATGATGTGCTCCTTCGAGCGCCTTACCAGCGACGGCGTTTGATACGCTCAAGCTCACCTTCAAGACGCTCAAGCCCCTGATCGGCGGCGACATTGCCGGAAAGCACTTCATGAACCGTGTTGAAAAAGGCATTGGAGACGCGAGGATAGTTGTCGCCGGTGACGGCGGCCGGTCGCGGTACGGCTGAAGTGAAGGTCTCATAGAGCGTGCCGAAAAAGGGCACCGCCGCCAGTACTTCTTTATCCTGATAGAGCGCCGGCAGTGTCGGGTTGTAGGCGCCATCGATGGCGCGACGCTTTTGCTCATCAAGCGAGGTGAGAAAGGCGACCAGGTCGGCGGCCATGTCGGGATGATCGCTGTAGCGCGATACCGCCAGATTCCAGCCGCCCAGCACTCCGGCACTATGGCCATCCTTGCCACCGGCAGGCAGGGGGGCGACATCGACCCGGTCACGAATGCTGCTCTGCTCGGACTGCACCAGATCCCAGGCATAGGGCCAGTTGCGCATGAACAACGCATTGCCCGACTGAAAGACGCCGCGCGCCTCCTCTTCGGTGTAATTGAGCACGCCCCTCGGTGAAATATCGTCGATCCATCCGGCGGCCTGCGACAGTGCCTTCACCGCCTGTGGGTTATTGACGGTAATTTTGCCGTCCTCGTCGACGATGGTGCCGCCGTCGGGATAGCTGGCCATCCACTCCAGCGCGTTGACGGTCAACCCTTCGTAGGCACGGCCCTGAAACACATAGCCCCAGAAGTCACCGTGCCCGGCCTTGCGCTCACCGGCCTGCACGGTATGCGCCGCCTCGGTCAGCGCCTCCCAGGTAGCGGGGACTTCAAGGCCGTATTTGTCGAGCAGATCCTTGCGGTAATAGAGCACACCGGCGTCGGTGAACCAGGGCATTGCCACCAGCCTGCCATCGACGGTGTTGTTGTCGACGATGGCCTCAAAAAAGCCGTCGGTGGCATCTTTTGGCAGATGTTCATTCAGATCGATCAGATGGGGCGCCAGCATGCCGGGCCATACCACATCGATCTGAAACACATCGATGTCTCCGGAGCGCGAGCTGAGAATCTGCTGGTAAAGCGATAGCCGCTCGGTGGCCGAATTGGGTGTGGAGACAACCTCAACACTGTGGCCGCTTTTGGCCTCCCAGCGTTCAACCCCGGCCTTGCAAAGCTGCAGCTCGGCGCCCACGGCGCCGCAGGAAATGGTGAGATCAGCCGCAGCCGCCTGCGAGACGGCGCCGACGACCATCAACAGACAGCCTGCGGGAATCAATCCGGATTTCATGACAGCGCCTCCTGGGCAAACGCCAGATGTTTGGCTTAATCGTTTAAGTCAATCCGGAAAGGTACTTTTCGCCACACGATAGCGACATTGGACAATGGATTTATAACCTTTTGTCACAGAGACCAATGTATGAGTGAAACCTTAACCAAGGCTCTGTAAGTTCCTTTTACGATCCTGCGCCCACTGCGTGCATAACAAGACTGCCAGGCCAACGAGCAGAAGGATCGGGACAATAACCATAAACAAGGGACATCACCATGCCTTCGCCTCACCGCTTCACGCGTCACCCCCTGGCCGTTGCCGTTGCGCTGGCGCTGGCCCTGCCCACCAGCGCGCTGGCGGCTGACAGCTCGATCGAACAACGACTCGCCGAGCTGGAAGCGCGCATCGCCGCCTCTGAACGTCGAGCCAGCCTGGCAGAGCAGCGCGCCGCCCAGGCCGAAGCGGCGCTGGAAAAGCAGCAGGGCTCGCAGCAGCTGGTACAGGGCAACACGTCACAGAACACCGGAGAGGAACTTTCGGCCGGCAGCATTCCCTCTCAGGTGCGCGAGGAAGAGGGTGAAGGCGAAGGGCTATCCATGAGCGTCTATGCCCGTTCAGGGCTTTTGATTGGTAGTGACCGCAAGAGCTCGCCCGGCGGTCCCTACCTGACGCCGGCCGGGCGCTCGGGTGGCGCCGTAGGCCGACTGGGTAACGAGCCGGACACCTACGTTGAAACGGTTTTTGACTATAACCACCGTTCTGAAAACGGGGCGCACTCGCTGTATCGCATCATGCTGGCCGACGGCACCACCACCAGCAACGACTGGACGGCCGACGAGTCAGACCTCAACGTGCGTCAGGCCTTCGTTGAATTCAGTGACCTGCCCAGCTTTACCGGCGCGTTTGAAAACGCCTCGATCTGGGCGGGCAAGCGCTTTGACCGTGACAACTTCGATATCCACTGGCTCGACAGCGATATTATCTTTCTGGCCGGTACCGGGGCGGGTATTTACGACATCAGCGTGACCGACGGCTGGGACACCAGTTTCTCGCTGTATGGCCGCAGCTTCAGCAACTACCCCGTCGTCACCGACGAACAGCCCGAACTCAACGATGACACCGACAACCTGATCCTGACCTCCAACAACCGCTTCGGTCCCTGGCAGTGGATGATCAGCGGCATGTCGGCCAACGATAACGACGAGCGTGACAATGATCCCCGTGGTGGTATAACGGGCGACAACGTCGCTGAAAACGGCTTCCACACCATGGTGGCCTACCATGGCGACAGCTTCTTTGGCATGGGCGAAGGCACCTTCAAGACGGCCTTGATGTACGGCCACGGGCTGGGCGGTGAGGTCAAGGCACTGGGTTCTGACGGCAATCTGAACGAAGATGCCAATACGGCTCGACTGGCCGTCTACGGCACCACCTATCTGACCCCGAACTGGCGCATCGCACCGGCGCTGCTGGCCCAGACCAGTCACGACCGCTACGCCGACGGCGACCGCTATGACTGGGTCACTCTGAGTGCACGGCTGGCCAACGAGCTGACCGAAAACTTCGAGATGCAGTACGAGGCGAGCTATCAGTGGATGGATCTCGACCCTTCGGGATACGGATATCAGGATGACAACGGCAATCCTCAGGTCTTTCAGAGCGTCAACGGCGGTTATACGCGCCTGACCATTGCGCCCACCTTCAAACCGCAGGTTGGCGATTTCTGGAACCGTCCCGAGATTCGCCTGTTCGCCACCTGGAGCGACTGGGACGATGACCTCAACAACTTCTCCAATGATGACGCACTGGGCAGCGACGGCTTTACCGGCAGCGAGTGGACCTTTGGTACACAGATGGAGGTGTGGTTCTAAAAGAACGCGGAGTTTCCAACGAAAGACGCGGAGTGCGGCCATGCCGCACCCCGCGTTTTTTTGGTCCTGATCTGCCTGGCGCCTGCTTTTTTGGCGTTATTCTCCGCGCAGCCTGCCGCCCATCTCCTGGGCGAGATCGACCGCGAAGTTGTCCGTCATGCCGCCAATGAAATCAAGCATGCGGCGATAGCTGTCATATAGCGGCCACTGGGTCTGTGGGGTGTTTTCGCCGATCAGGGCCAGCACGCGCTGATGCTTGAAGCTGGACTGTCCGGTGAAGTGCAGCTCGTGCGCTGCGCCAATAAAGGCTTCCAGCAGGATACCCAGCGTCGTATAGGCGCCAATCTCGAGCTTGGCCTTGCGCGCATTGCGAAAGATGCGGTCGCGGGCAATTTTCTTGGCCTCGCTCACGCCCCAGCCCAGATCCGGATGGCACAGATCGAGCAGATCATCTTCCAGACTGCCCTCCAGCAGTGCCTGCTCATGGGTGACAAAGGTCGCCGCCACTTCATTGACCGCCCGCTCCATGGCCGCCCCGCGCAGCGCCGCTATTCGCCGACGCTGGGAGACGTTCTCAAACGACATGCGGGCGTAATCCTCGGGCTCGCCGCCGGCGATATGGATCAGTACGCCGGCGACTTCTTCAAAGCGCAGGATGCCCATTTCCAGACCATCCTCGAGATCGAGCAGGGCATAGCAGATGTCATCGGCGGCCTCGACCAGCCAGGCAAAGGGATGACGGCACCAGGCATGATCGCTCAATCGCTTGAGCCCGAGCAGACCGGCCACGCGCTCAAGCTGCCGGCTCTCCGACTGGTAGGCCCCAAACTTGCCGGCCAGCCCCGCCCGCTCCACGGTCCAGGGATACTTGAGCATTGCCCCGAGCGTCGGCGCGGTCAGGCGCATGCCGCCGTTGAACTGGTTGTATTCGATCTGGGTGACCACCCGAAACCCCTGGGCGTTGCCTTCATAGGTCAGAAGGTCAGCCCGCTGGGTCGGATTCAGCGCCTCCAGAAAGCCGGTGCCGTCGGCTTCGGCGCGCTTGAACCAGTCGCGAATGGCGTACTCGCCGGCATGACCAAAGGGCGGGTTGCCGATGTCATGACTCAGGCAGGCCGCCTGCACGATCACACCCATGTCAGCCGGCGTGATCCAGCCCGGCAGGCGATCGCTCAAACGCTCACCCACGATCATGCCCAGACTGCGACCCACGCAGCCGACTTCCAGCGAATGGGTCAACCGGGTGTGGATATGATCGTTTTCGGTCAGCGGGTGCACCTGCGTCTTGCGCCCCAGCCGGCGAAACGAGCCTGAAAAGACGATGCGATCAAAGTCCTTGTGGAAAGGACTGCGACCGATTTCACGCTCTCGTTCGGTCGTCTTGTCATCCAGACGCACGGGGGCCAGCAACTGCTCCCACTGCATTTGACTCATGTCGCCTCGCCCCCTGAGACCCGCGCGACAGGCGCCGGCCGTTCAATGATGAATACGTTTATTCGTTGACGTCCATGTAGCGACGCGCCCACTCGCGGTTCTCTTCAAGCGTTGAGTAACGCGTGGAGAGTTCGGAGGCGTTCAGGTTGCCGTCGGCAATCTGGCGCTGCTCGCGCAGACAGTCATAGGTGGCCTTGATGGCAGCAAAATAGGCGCCGTGGCCGTTGACCACCACGCGCACACCGGCCCGTGCCAGCCGCTCACGGTCGCGCAGTTCGGGATTGTCGTAGGTGACCAGCATCAGGGGAATGTTCAGATGTTCGGCGATGCTTTCCAGATGATCAAAATCGCGAATGCCGACCATGCAGATGCCGTCGGCCCCGGCACGCTCGTAGGCCATGGCGCGTGTGGTGGCGTCTTCAGTGCTGAGCACCCCTGCATTGGTACGGGCAAAGATGGACATGGCGGGGTCAATACGGGCCTCAAGAGCGGCGCGAATCTTGCCCACGCCCTCTTCCAGTGGCACCAGATCGGTGGATTTACGCCCGTATTTGGCCGGCAGCAGCGTGTCTTCAATGGTCAGGGCAGCCACGCCGGCCCGCTCGAGCTCGGTAATGGTGCGCATCACGTTGAGCGCGTTGCCGTAGCCATGGTCGGCATCGGCAATGATCGGCAGGCGCGCCACGCGACCGATACGGGTGGCCTGTTCGACAAACTCACTCAGCGTGATCAGGGCGAAGTCAGGTGCCGCCAGCACCTGCAGCGAGGCCACCGAACCGCCCAGAATGCCGACTTCAAACCCCAGATCCGCCGCAATACGGGCCGACATGGGATCAAAGGTCGAAGCGGTGAAGTAACAGTCCTCGCGGGCAAGCAGGTCGCGAAACTGGTAACGCAGATCGTGCTGGGAAGGGGTAGCCATGACAACTCCTGAACATCAGAAAGCGGCGATGGGCCCTGACGGCCCATCCTTGATGGCGATCTACTTTATACGTTTGTCCCATAACGCACCAACACGGCGCACCCCGAATATCAACCGAACGCGCCCGACCTCCTAGTCGGCGCTGTCGGCCAGCGCCGGCAACAACACCTTGAGCTTGCGGGTCAGGGTGTTGCGTCCCCAGCCCAGCAGTTCGGCGGCCTCGCCCTTGCGCCCGCCGGTGTGCTTGAGCGCCGTCTCGATCAGGATGCGCTCGAAATCCGGCACGGCTTCTTCCAGTAAATGGGTATGGCCGGCCGCCAGTGCCCGGTCGGCCCATTCGCGAAAGGCACTGCGCCAGTCGCCGCTGCCCTCGCCAGGGCTTTCGAGATCACGAAGCTCCGGTGGCAGATCATCAATGAGCACCTCGCGGCTGGAGGCCATGACGGTCAGCCAGCGGCAGGTGTTTTCCAGCTGACGCACGTTGCCCGGCCAGGGCAGATGCGAGAGATGCTGCTCGGCAGCCTCGGTAAGCATCTTGGGCTCGGCGGAGAGCTCGCGGGCCGCTTCGGCCAGAAAGTGGCGGGCCAGCCGCGGGATATCTTCGCGCCGCTCGGAGAGTCTTGGCAGATGCACGCGAATCACGTTGAGCCGGTGAAAGAGGTCCTCGCGAAAGCGCCCCTCCTCGACCAGCTTTTCCAGATGCTGGTGGGTCGCGGCGATAATGCGCACATCCACCCGCACCGGGACATGCCCGCCGACCCGATAGAACTCGCCATCGGCCAGCACGCGCAACAGCCGCGTCTGGGTCTCGGCCGGCATGTCGCCGATTTCATCGAGAAACAGCGTGCCACCATCGGCCTGCTCGAAGCGACCGCGACGCTGAGCCGTCGCCCCGGTAAAGGCGCCCTTCTCGTGGCCGAAAAGCTCGGACTCCATCAGATCACGCGGAATGGCGGCCATGTTCAGGGCAATAAAGGACTGATGGCCCCGCGGGCTGTGCTGGTGCAGGGCACGCGCGACCCGCTCCTTGCCGGTGCCCGACTCGCCGTTGATCATCACGGTGATGTGGGAGTGCGACAGCCGCCCGATGGCGCGAAACACCTCCTGCATGGCCGGCGCTTCACCGATGATCTCGGCCTGAATGCCTTCGGGCACCCGGGCCGGGGCCTGACGCTCGCGGGCGTGAGCCACGGCGCGACGCACCAGCGACAGCGCATCGTCGACATCAAAGGGCTTGGGCAGATACTCGAACGCACCACCTTGATAGGACGCCACGGCACTGTCGAGATCAGAATGCGCCGTCATGATAATCACCGGCATGTCGGCGTGACGCTCGCGTACGCGCGCCATCAGATCGAGGCCATCGACGCCCGGCATGCGAATGTCGGTGAGCAGCACGTCGGGCGGCTGTCGATTGATGGCCTCCTCGGCCTGATCGGCCCGCTCAAAGCTTGAGACTTCGATATCGGGCTGAGCGAGCGTGCGCTCGAGTACCCAGCGGATGGCGCGATCATCATCCACGATATAGACGCGGGCCGTATCACTCATGGGTGTCTCCCTTCTCTTGTCGGTCTTGTTCGGGTTCGCTGAATCCTTCCAGCGGAATCAGAAGACGAAATTCGGTATGACCGGGGCGGCTTTCACATTCGATCAGGCCCTGATGCTGATGCAGAATCGACTGGGCGATGGACAGCCCCAGCCCGCTGCCTTCCGCCCGCCCGGAAATCATCGGGTAAAACAGCGACTCGGCCAGCGTCTCGGGCACGCCCGGGCCGTTGTCGATCACACAAACCTCGCACACCAGCCGATGACGCTCGGCCCCCAGAGTGAACTGCCGTCGCGCCCGGGTGCGCAGGGTGACCGTTGGCGATTCGGTGGCGTTTTCATTGAGCGCCTGAACGGCGTTGCGGGTCACGTTCAGCACGGCCTGAATGAGCTGACCGAAATCGCCCATGATCAAGGGCAGACTGGGGTCATAGTCTCGCACCAGCGCGATGGTGTCGGTCTCGGCCTGCAACAGGGCACGTACCCGCTCGACCACCTCATGCACGTTGATGGGCGTTTGTTCGACCGGCCGATTGGGCCCCAGCATTCGATCCACCAGATCGCGCAGGCGATCGGCTTCCTCGATGATGATGCGGGTAAATTCGGTCAGACTTTCATTGGGCAGGTCACGCTCCAAAAGCTGCGCAGCACCCCGGATACCCCCCAGCGGGTTCTTGACCTCATGGGCCAGCCCCCGGGTCAGCACCTTGACCATTTCCTGGCGCGCGATCAGTGACTCCTCGCGCGAGATGCGCATCAGACGATCGCGGGGCTCGAACTCCAGCAACAGCTCGGTTTTCGAAAGCGGCGTGGCGGTATAATCCACCGTAATGCGCTCCCCGCCCGCCATGGCCAACTGTGTTTCGCGCTGGGTATAGGGATGCTGACGGCGCAGGGCGTCTGCCAGCATGGTCGCGATACGACCGTCTTCTCCTTCCAGACACTCAAGCGTTGTGCCCTGCACTCGGGAAAGGCTCAGCCCCATCAGGGCCTCTGCAGCCGGATTGAGCCAGCGAACGCTTAACTGTGCATCCAGCAACACCACGGCCGTAGTGAGATGTTCCAGCAGGCGTTGGTGCATGAAGCCCCTCATAAACGTTGTTTCCCTTTGATAGTGCAAAAAGCGCGCCACATATGACGAATGTCGCACCACAAGGGGAAGGCCTTTTGTCATGTGAGCACGAAAGTGGCCCAGCGATACCCCATCGCAAACCATGATGCACCTTTGTGGTGCAAAAAGACCAGCAGGGTCATTTCTCGCGTGGCGGCGCGTCGTTGCCTGACAGAGCCAGCACCTCAAGCGTCATGACCCTTGAGCGCTGACGAACGGTCCCTGCACTATCAAGAATTTCGGCGACCAGCGCATGACGGCCAGCCGTGAGTCCCATCGCCATCAGCACATGGCTGAAAAGAGGCGATTGATGCCGTTGACCGTCAACGCTCAGCTGTACCCGATCGCCGGGGCGCAGGCGCGGGGTGGTTTCAAGGCGCAGGGAGATACCACGACGGGCCTGTTCGAGAGTCACGGGCGCGGAACGAGGTTTGAGAAGTACTCGCTGATAGGGCGTAAAGCGACCGGGTGCAGCGGGGATAACCACGGAAATGTCAGAGGCCCCGACAGGCGACAGCACACGTGGAGCGCGTATCGCGGCCCGGGTGCCACCGGGATGATCGCTCCAGACGATATTGCCCTGTGCATCCGTGTGGCGATAGACCGCTGCACGGGCAGGCGACGTGGCGGCGGCCAGCAGCAACCAGACCACGATCGTCCACAGCATCATGTGACAAGAGCGACCCGACACGGCAGCGGTTCCACGAAAAGGAGAGGGAACGCTCATTATTGCCGGAATGACCCAACCACCAGACGATAAAAAGCCCCGTTAAAACGGGGCTTTTCCATTGCAGGCCCGAACGCGGGCGCCGCACCTCAAATGCCAGGGGCGCTGGCCCTTGAGGCTATATCTTAAAGACTATAGTACAGATCGTATTCCATGGGGCTTGGCACCATGCGAACCGCGGTCACATCTTCCATCTTGAGTTCGATGTAGGCATCGAGCATCTCTTCGGTGAACACGCCACCTTCGGTCAGGAAGGCGTGGTCATCCTTGAGGGCCTGCAGGGCTTCTTCCAGGCTCGAGGCGACCGTGGGCACGTTGAGCGCTTCTTCAGCCGGCAGGTCATACAGGTTCTTGTCCAGCGCTTCACCCGGATGAATCTTGTTGCGGATACCGTCAATACCGGCCATCAGCAGCGCTGAGAAGGCCAGGTACGGGTTGGCCATCGGATCAGGGAAGCGCGTCTCGACACGCTTGCCCTTGGGGCTTGCGGTGTAGGGAATACGGATCGAGGCAGAACGGTTGCGAGCGCTGTAGGCCAGCATGACCGGCGCTTCAAAGCCCGGAACCAGACGCTTGTAGGAGTTGGTCGACGGGTTGGTGAACGCGTTCAGGGCACGCGCGTGCTTGATCACGCCACCGATGTAATACAGCGCGGTTTCAGAGAGACCTGCGTATTCATCACCGGCGAACATGTTCTCGCCGTCCTTCCAGAAGGACTGGTGAACGTGCATGCCGGAGCCGTTATCACCGGCCATCGGCTTGGGCATGAAGGTCGCGGTCTTGCCATAGGCATGAGCCACGTTGTGGATCACATACTTCATGGTCTGAACTTCGTCGCACTTCTGCACCAGCGTGTTGAACTTCACACCGATTTCGTTCTGACCGGCGTTGGCCACTTCGTGGTGATGCACTTCAACGCTCTGACCCACGGCTTCGAGCGTCGAGCACATGGCGCTGCGGATGTCGTGGAAGGAGTCGACCGGCGGGACCGGGAAGTAGCCGCCCTTGACGCGCGGACGGTGACCCATGTTGCCGCCTTCGAACTTGCCATCGGTCTCCCAGGCACCCTCTTCGGAGGAAATGCGGAAAAAGGAGTGATGCATGTCATTTTTGAAGTGCACTTCATCAAAGATGAAGAACTCGGGCTCGGGACCGAAGAAGGCCGTGTCGCCCAGACCGGTGCTGCTCAGATAGGCTTCGGCGCGCTTGGCAATCGAGCGCGGATCACGCTCATAGCCCTGCATGGTGGCCGGCTCAATGATGTCGCAGCGCAGAACGATGGTGGGATCTTCGGTGAAGGGGTCGATATAGCCCGTACCGTCCTGAGGCATCAGGATCATGTCGGACTCGTTGATGCCCTTCCAGCCGCCGATGGAGGAGCCATCGAACATCTGTCCGGTTTCAAAGAACTCTTCATCGACCATGCGCGCGGGAATGGTGACGTGCTGCTCCTTGCCCTTGGTATCGGTAAAGCGCAGATCTGCCCACTTGATGTCGTTCTCTTCGATCAGGGCAAGCGTTTTCTCTGACATGTGACTCCTCCAATAAAAGGATACTGCTTGAAAACCGTTAACAGGACGCCATCACTTCGCCACCGTTGTATCACGCGCAAGCACAGTGCATGCAAGTCCCGATGTGTCCCCAAATAATGCATGCAGCGTGCCAAAATGGCGCATGACACGCCATCTCTGTTTAAAATATCTTCTAATACAGACGCTTAAAGACATCCTCGGAAGGCATGGGGTCTGTTGCGGTGACAGAATTCGACAAGAGAACCCGACATCAATCGATCATGCTGCACCAATAGCGATCAAAAAACGCCTTTATTGCACCAAAAGAGCGCATCAACGGAAAAGGATCTGTCGTCATCCTGTCACCACAAACCGATTTCATTGCATTTCACAGCGCCCGCGCCACGATTCCAGCTATTCGACCGACGACTTAGCCTATACAATGCGGGGCCAAATTTATTGCACGCTGCTGACATGACCGTTGAAACAACGCACGGTCATGTTCCTACCCTAGAACAGGCGCGTGTACACAAAGGTGAAAACGCGTTATGTCCGACACGCTTACTTCCGGCAATATCGAGAAGCTGAGAAATATTGCCATTATTGCTCACGTTGACCACGGCAAGACCACACTGGTCGACAAGCTGCTGGCACAATCCGGCACCCTGGACCGCAAGGCGGAAAACCAGGAACGCATCATGGATTCCAACGACCAGGAAAAGGAACGCGGTATTACCATCCTGGCCAAGAACACGGCCATTACCTGGCACGACTACCACATCAACATCGTCGACACCCCCGGGCACGCCGACTTTGGTGGTGAAGTCGAACGCGTGATGTCGATGGTGGATTCCGTGCTGCTGCTGGTCGATGCCGTTGATGGCCCGATGCCGCAGACTCGCTTCGTGACCCAGAAGGCATTTGCCCAGGGCCTCAAGCCGATCGTCGTGGTCAACAAGATCGACCGTCCGGGCGCACGCCCTGACTGGGTCATCGATCAGATCTTCGATCTTTTCGATAACCTGGGCGCCACCGATGAGCAGCTCGACTTCCCGATCATCTACTGCTCGGCGCTCAACGGCATCGCCGGCATGGACCCGGAAGATCTGTCCGAAAACATGGACCCGATGTTCCAGGCCATCGTCGACATCGTTGAGCCGCCGACCGTTGAACTCGACGGTCCGTTCCAGATGCAGATTTCGGCACTGGACTACAACAGTTACGTGGGTGTTATCGGTCTGGGTCGCGTCAAGCGTGGCCGCGTGCGTCCCAACCAGCAGGTCAGCGTCATCTCCCGTCACGGCGTCACCCGCAAGGGCAAAATCGGTCAGGTCATGACCCACCTTGGCCTTGAGCGTGTTCAGGCCGATGAAGTCAGCGCCGGTGACATTGTCTGCATTACCGGTATCGATGATCTGTCCATCTCTGACACGATCTGCGATCCGTCCAATGTTGAAGCACTGCCGGCACTGACCGTGGATGAGCCGACCGTCTCGATGACCTTCCAGGTCAACGATTCCCCGTTCGCCGGCCGTGACGGCAAATACGTCACCAGCCGTAACATCAAGGACCGCCTGGATCAGGAACTGATCCACAACGTGGCCCTGCGCGTTGAACAGGGAGAATCGGCCGAGAAGTTCAAGGTCTCCGGTCGTGGCGAGCTGCACCTGTCGGTGCTGATCGAATCCATGCGTCGTGAAGGTTACGAGCTGGCCGTAGGCCGCCCGGAAGTCATCATCCGCGAGATCGATGGCGTGAAGCAGGAACCCTACGAAGAGGTCATCATCGACTGTGAAGAGCAGCATCAGGGCTCTGTCATGGAAGAACTGGGCTATCGCAAGGGCGAGCTGACCAACATGAACCCGGACGGCAAGGGTCGTGTTCGTCTGGACTTCATGATTCCGTCACGCGGTCTGATCGGTTTCCGTTCGCAGTTTCTGACCATGACCTCCGGCACCGGCATCCTGACCAGCCGCTTTGACCATTATGGTCCGCTGAAGGAAGGTGCAGGCGTCGAGCGTCGCAACGGCGTACTGGTCTCCATGGTCGATGGCAAGGCTCTGGCCTATGCCCTCTACACCCTGCAGGATCGCGGCAAGCTGATCATCGATCACGGCACCGAGGTCTATGAAGGCATGCTGATCGGTATCAACAACCGTTCCGATGACATGTCGGTCAACCCGACCAAGGGCAAGAAGCTTGATAACATGCGCGCTTCCGGCAACGATGAAAACATCGTGCTGACGCCGCCGATCCGCTTCACGCTGGAGCAGGCCATCGAGTTTCTGGACAGCGATGAGCTGGTGGAAGTCACGCCCGGCTTCATCCGCATCCGCAAGAAGCATCTCAAGGAAACCGACCGCAAGCGCAACAAGAAGTAAGACCGCGCCAACGCGTTAAGGTGGACAACAAAACGGCCTGCAGCGATGCAGGCCGTTTTTTTATGTCCTGTGTCATTGGCGTGTTCTGCCCGAATGCGCCAGCCGACAACCATCAGAGATCAAAACGCTGCAAGGCAGGAACTGCAGAGACGCAAAGGCCGCTGCCCTTTCGGGCAGCGGCCTTTTTTGCCGTTCACGATCTGGTGTGAAGGTCAGGCAGCGTCGCGGCCTGCCATGGGCGAAAAGCCTGTAGACGGCTGCGTACCTGTACGAGACACAGGTTTGGACGTGCTGACCGGTACCGGCTGCAGTCGACGCATTTCACGATCCGAGGCCCGGCCGGAGAGCATCATCGCGCCCAGCATGAACATGACCAGCAGGGCGTAACCCATTCCGCCAATGATTAACAGTGCCATGGTCCTATCTCCTCTCAACGCGGCGTCAGTGCGACACGTTTTTACAATGGAAGCCAATTTGCACAGCCATATTCCTGATGGTGGTCGCCTGCTCTGCGGCGCTGTGCTCCAACAAACCGCTGATGTCTCCTGCCTGATCGGTATCCCCTGTCCAAAGGATGATTACCGGGTAAGCCGTCGAATCAGTAACTCTATAGTACTTAATGTATCAGAAGGTAACGCAAAGTACACTGAGCAATTAGTATCATGGAAATTGAAAAGAACTATTGGTCTACGACTTTTCAATGTTCCGTATGATGACAAAAACCGACCTCACCCATTTCCTGCATCATCCTTCTGTCGCGAGGATCCTGTTTCGGCGAGCCATTCATCAAGCAGCGCCTGCACCGTTTTGTCCTGCCAGAAGCCTGATAGCGTGGCCGCATCGCTGCTGCTCAGCCCCGGCATCGCCTGCCAGTCAGCGTTTTCAAGCGAGCGCATGAATACAATGTGATTCAAACTATCGGCTGACCGAAAGACGACTTTAGGTTGAGAGCCGTAAAACCGGGCATGAGCCGGCTCCAGTGCGACCAGCCATTGCTGCAGTGACTTTTGCCCTGCCTGATCGAATGCCGCGCGCCACTGCGTGGCCCGAATGTCGCCGACCCCGCTCAATGAGCGCAATGTAGCGCGCGGCAGGTCACGCCAATCAAGCAAGGAAGTAATCATTTCGGCGTCAATTAACCGTTTCCAGGTACCTTCCCCGATGCCGTGCATATCGAGCCCGTCACGGCTGCTCAGATAGGTCAGGCGCGCCAGAAACTGTGCGCGACACCCGGGTGTGAGTGTCAGACAGCTCAGTGCGTTGAACGCTTTCGGGTCGGGAACCTCCAGCGCCACGCGCTGGTCATTGCGAATCACGACCTCATCAAGCCGAGGAATGGTCAGCCCGGCCAGTGAGATCCTGACCTGATCGCCCGGGCGAATGTCGGCTTTTTGCCAGAGTGCAAAAGAGCCGGCGCTGACATGGCGAATCGTGCGGTCATCCAGCGTGACCGGTTCAAGTTCAAGCACCGGCGTGATGCGGCCCGTTCGACCAATACGAAACTCGACATCACGAACCTCGGCAAGCGTATCAGCCACGGGATATTTCCATGCCACGCTCTGTGCAGGCGGCGTATCGCGCCAGACCCGGCCCGGCGGCTGGACGTCACGCTTGATCACCACGCCATCGCTGGCAAAGGGCAGCGCGTGTCGATACCAGTACTGTCGCCAGTGCGCCACGTCCTCGATGGTGCTGACCCGATGGCTCCAGCGCTGCGGATCCATAAAGCCCCAGTCGACCAGCTGCCGGTTACGTGCCGCCAGAGTTTCGGGGCCATCAGGCAGCGCCCAGGCAAAGAATCCGATCCGGTCGCGCGCCTGTGCGCTCAGGTCATGACGCTGCATCAGCCCGGCAATATCGGCGCGCGCACCGGCACTGCCATCGCGGCCTTGCACGTGCTCAGGACGTTTGAGATAGAGTTCGCCCTGAATCACCACCTGCTCGGGCGAGGGGCCATCAAGTTGTTCGGGAATGGCGTCGATGCCGGTAACGCCGGCCAGCCAGTCCTGACCGCTCAGGCCGTTGCCGCGACTGGTCGCCCCCATCAGTTGGCCCTTGTCATACACCAGCGTTACCGCCACGCCATCGACCTTGGGCTGAACCCACAGTGGCCCCGGTGGCAATGCCTTGAGCCAGTGATCGACCGCGGTCTGATCCGGCAGCTTGTTCAGCCCTGTCTGAGCAACGATGTGGCGCTGCTCGCCACCGCTCAGGACAACCGCAGGCAAGGGCTGGCCCAGACAAAGGCGCCAGTGTGCCAGGCGAGCCTGCGCCTGATCATGCACCCCATCTGTCACCAGACGCTCACCGCGCTGATAATAGGCCTCATCCCAGCGAGCAACCCGAGCGGCCAGAGACTCGATACGTCCCTCGATTGCCTCCGGTGCCGGACACGGTCCGGAGGTTGCCATCGCAGGCATTGCCAGCCACATCAGTGTTACCCCGCCCATCACCCACCGCTGCCATCCCATAGTTTCCTCATGCGTCAATATTCGTCACCCCTGAGGTCACTATCGACAAGAGAGAGTCGTTCTGAAGACGAATGCCTTCAGCGCAACAGGCGCAAACTGCTAGACTTTTGAGACCAACGAGGAGACATGTCATGAGCAACGCACGCGCAATCGCATGGGATCAGGATGGCGTCGATCATGTCGCCGACCATGAAGAGTTGACCCAGTTTTTGCATAAGAAACCCGGGGCCGGCGACATCATCACGGCGCGCTACAAGGGCGCCAATGTGCGTCTGAAAGTGCTGGAGCGTCAGGGGGAGGACACCTCGGTGGCTGAAGTGCTGGGCCTGAGTGCCGAGGACGAGACCCGCGTCAATGAGCACGAAGGCCTGCGCAAGGGCGAGACCGTACTGGTGGCTGACCGGGACCGGGCCTTTATCCGTTATAGCAATTGATGCTTTGACAGCCTCTTTTTATACTTTAATGGAACCAGGTTAGGACAACTCGTTGTTTGGTTCTGCGGCCTGAAGTCGTCATTATCTGACCATGACATCCTGTCGGATCTGACCCTGGCCGCAGGCCCTTCATACCGACACCCGTTTTTATTGATGGCCAAAGGAGTGACAAATGGCGCTGCAACTTGGCGATACTGCACCGGATTTCTCTCAGGACAGCACAGAGGGAGTGATCAATTTTCACGAGTGGCTGGGCGATAGCTGGGCGATTCTCTTCTCTCATCCCAAGGACTTCACCCCGGTGTGCACCACCGAGCTGGGCGAAGTGGCCCGTCTGAAGCCCGAGTTCGACAAGCGCAACACCAAAGCCATTGGCCTGTCGGTTGACCCGATTGAAGACCACCACGCCTGGAAGGGCGACATCGAGGAAACCCAGGGCTGCGGGCTCAATTTCCCGCTGCTGGCCGATGCTGATCGCAGCGTCAGCGAGAAGTACGGCATGATCCATCCCAATGCCAACGATACCCTGACGGTCCGTTCGGTCTTTGTCATCGACCCTAAAAAGAAGGTTCGTCTGACCCTGACCTATCCGGCCAGCGCCGGGCGCAACTTCCAGGAAATCCTGCGCGTGCTCGACAGCCTGCAGCTGACCGACAATGAAAAGGTCGCAACGCCGGTGAACTGGCGTCAGGGCGATGACGTCATCATCGTGCCGTCGCTGAGCAACGAAGAAGCCGCCAAACTCTTCCCGCAGGGCTGGGACGAGAAAAAGCCCTACCTGCGCATGACCAGGCTCAACAAATAAGGCGCTGACAGTGCGGGCATGATCACGGCCCGCCTCACGCCATAAAAAACGCCCGGCCATCATCTGGCCGGGCGTTTTTTTGATCACGTTGTCTGACCAGGAAAGATCGCTACATTACAGCACCTGCGCGGTCAGCTTTTTGGCAAAGCCTGCCACGTACTCGCCCTGGAAGCGGGCAATTTTCAGCTCGCGCGCGCTGGGCTGACGCGAACCGTCCCCGCCGGCCAGCGTCGAGGCGCCGTAAGGGGTGCCGCCGCTCACTTCAGAGATATCGAACTGCTCCTCGACCCCATAGCCGATCGGCACGATCACCATCCCGTGGTGTGCCAGCGTCGTCCAGCTCGAGGTGATGGTCATCTCCTCGCCGCCGCCGGTACCGGTGGAAGTAAAGACACTGGCCAGCTTGCCGCGCAGGGCACCTTTCGCCCACAGCCCACCGGTCTGGTCCAGAAAGGTGCGCATCTGCCCGGCCATATTGCCATAGCGGGTCGGCGTGCCAAGGATAATGGCATCATAGTCGACAAGCTCGGACGGCTCGGCCACCGGGGCGGTCTGATCCACCTTGCCACCGGCCTTTTTGAAGGCTTCCTCACTCATGGTCTCGGGCACCCGCTTGATGGTGACCTCGGTGCCGGACACCGAGCGAGCGCCCTCGGCGATCGCTTCGGCCATGGTTTCGATATGGCCATACATCGAGTAATACAGTACCAGTACACGTGACATCGATGTTACCTCCCTCAAAAACGCTGAAATAAATGCAGCAGAATGCGCGCCGCTGAATCAGCCTGGCGCAACCATCGTCATACTGCCTGTTTTCCGGTTCATGACAAGCCATCCCTGCGTCACCTTCAGGGGATCGCCCGGCAAGCCTTAAGCGCGTTTGAACACAAGACGTTGCGACCCGGCGGGATCATCGTATGCTGATGGGCACACGCCTCATTAATGCCGGGCGCCTACGCCTGCGGAAACCTGCCCATGCTTGAGTCTCACGATGCCCGTCGCCCGCTGATCTGGCTGGCAGCGCTGATTTCCGTGGCGCTGGCCCTGATCTTCTGGTGGTGGCTGGCGCGTGAGCGAGCCCCGGAGGATGCCAGCGCGCCCTCTCCCATCGCCGTCGGTGTTGCCGAGGTCATCGAGCGCGACCTGAATGCCACACTGAATACCGTGGGCGATGTCGAGGCTACCGACTCTATCGAGATCGCCTCGCTGGTCACCGAGCGCATTACCGGGCTGCACTTTGACAGCGGCGAGCGGGTCAACAAGGGTGATCTGCTGATCCAGCTCGATGATCGCGCCGAGCAGCAGGGGCTGCGCGCCGCCCGCGTGATCGCCGAGCAGGAGCAGCGCGAACTCGATCGTCTGCAACCGCTGGTACGCCAGGGCTCGATTGCCACCCAGCAGGCGGATGCCCAGCGCAACCGGCTGGAAAGTGCCCGGATCGAGGCGGCCCGACTCACCGCTGCGCTGGAAGATCGCACCATCACCGCACCGGTCAGCGGCCTCATGGGCCTGAGTCACTTGAGCGTCGGGGAGCTGATCAGCGCTGACACGCCGCTGGTCACGCTGGACAGCATTGACCGGGTACAGGTCGACTTCTCGCTGCCCGAGCGCGAGCTGCAGCGCGTCACCGAAGGCATGAGGGTCATGGCGCACTCGGTGGCCTGGCCGGGCCAGACCTTTCCCGGCGAGGTCACCACCATCGACCCGCGTCTGGATCGGGAGACGCGCACGCTCATGGTCCGGGCCCGCTTTGACAATCCCGACCTGGCCCTGCGTCCGGGCATGCTGCTCGATATCGCCCTGCTTCTGCCCGCCCGGCAACGCCTGGTCGTACCGGAAACCGCGATCATGGGGGAGCGTGACCGTCAGTGGGTTTATGTGGTGACCCAAACGGCGCAGGACCATCGCGCCGACCGGGTCGAGATCAATGTTGTGGCACGTGGCCCCGGCTGGGCCGCCATCGAGGCCACCGGTGAAAACACCTCGCTGAAGCCGGGCGCTTCGGTGGCCATCAGCGGCCTGCGTGACATCGGTGAGGATCGCGCTCTGGTGCTCGATGAGACCGCCGCGCGTGACACGAGCGCCCTGTTTGAATCGCAACCGGCCGATAAGCGCACCGCACCGTCGGAGACGCCCACCCCATGACCCTGACCGACCTCGCCGTAACACGACCGGTCGGCACCGTGGTAGTCTCCCTGCTGCTGGTGCTGTTTGGCGTGCTGGGCTTTCTTGAACTGCCCATCCGTGAATACCCCTCCATCGAGGAGCCGGAGGTCTCGGTCGAGATCGTCTGGCCCGGCGCCTCTGCAGCGGTGGTGGAATCGCGCGTCACCCAGACCATTGAAAACGTCGTTGCCGGCATCGAAGGCGTGGTCAGCGTCGAATCGGAAAGTAACGATGGTGAATCCGAAGTCACGCTGACCTTTGCCAGCGATATCGATCTGGACACCGCCGCCAACGACGTGCGCGATCAGGTGTCGCGGGTGGCCGATGCCCTGCCGACCGGCGCCGAGGCCCCGGAGATCAGCAAGGACCAGGGCGGCAGCGATACGCTCATGATCCTGTCGGTACAGACCGACCGAATGAGCGCCATGGCGCTGTCGGACTATGCCGACCGGTCGCTGCTGGATCGGTTCTCGACCATTGGCGGCGTCTCACGCGTACGGCTTTGGGGGTCGCAGCTGCCGGCCATGCGCGTGGATCTGGACCGTCACGCCATGACGGCCCATGACATTACCGTTGACGACATCACCAATGCGCTGGCCAGCGAAAACGTCGAATATCCGGGCGGGCGGATCGAATCTGCCACCCGGGAATTCACCGTACGCCTGCTGCCGGGCTATGACACGGCCGATGCCTTTCGCCGCCTGCCGCTGCGCCGGGGCGAGGGCACCCGCACCGTGACGCTGGGTGATGTGGCCACGGTCACGCTGGGTCCGGAAACGCGGCGTGAGCGCTTTGAGGTCAATGGTCAGCCCACCGTCTCGATTGCCATCAGCCGTCAGAGCACGGCCAATACGCTGTCCATCTCGCGCGATGTGCGTGCAACGCTTGAGGATCTGCGCGATGAGCTGCCCGAAGGCATGCACATCAATATCGTCTCCGATGACACCCTCTACATTTCAGCAGCGCTCAAGGAGGTGCTGCTGACGCTGGTCATCGCGGTGGTCATGGTGGTCGGTGTGATCATCCTTTTTCTGGGCTCGTGGCGCGCGGCGCTGGTCGCGGCCACGGTGATTCCCATTTCGCTTTTGGCCTGCGGTATGATCCTGCTGGGACTGGGGTTCAGTCTCAACATGCTGACCCTTCTGGCACTGGTGCTCTCGGTGGGGCTGGTGGTAGATGACGCCATCGTCATGATTGAAAACATTCAGCGCCACCTGGAAGAGGGGGATGCACCACTGGTGGCCGCCTTTCGCGGCGCCCGTCAGGTCGCCTTTGCCATTATTGCCACCAGCCTGGTGCTGATGGCGGTCTTTTTGCCCATCACGCTGATGAGTGGCCAGACCGGGCGCCTGTTTACCGAGTTCGCCGTCACGATTGCCGCTGCCATCGCCTTTTCCACCCTGGTATCGCTGACGCTGACGCCGGTCATGGCCTCGTGGCTGCTGACCGGTCACTCCAGGCGTCAGGGCTCGCCGACAGGACGGCTGATGGACGGCGTCACGGCGCGCTATCAGCGCCATCTGAGCGACATGCTGCATCGTCCGGTACTGGTCGGCGGTGGCTTTGTGGCCATGGTGATCGTCACCGTCGCGGTCATCACGACACTGCCCACCGAGTACGAGCCCTATGACGACCGCGGCGCCCTGC
This sequence comes from Kushneria sp. Sum13, assembly GCF_052692355.1. NCBI lineage: Bacteria > Pseudomonadati > Pseudomonadota > Gammaproteobacteria > Oceanospirillales > Halomonadaceae > Kushneria > Kushneria sp. Sum13. The sequence continues at coordinate 208,977 of NZ_CP199847.1, read as the reverse complement.
GCATCAATGTGCAGGCCGAGGAAGGGGTCAATTTCGAGGAGATGGCGCGGCGCATGCAGGTCATGGGACAGCGGCTGGCACCCATCCTCAATGACCGGGCACTGGTGGATAACGCCTCGCTGCGCGTGCCGTCACCCGGCAACAGCGAAGGTGCGGTCAACAATGGCCGCTGGATCATCAGCTTCACGCCCTGGCAGACGCGTGACCAGAGCACCCGCCAAATGGCCGCGCGCATCAATAAAGCGCTGGAGGGGTTTTCCGAAGTCAGCGCGACGACGCTGCTGCCGCGTGGGCTGAGCTCGGGCAACGCCACGCCGGTGCAGTTCGTGGTGGGGGGACCGGACTACGCCACCCTGGGTGCCTGGCGCGATCAGCTGATGGCCGCCTGGCAGGACTACCCCGGCCTTGAGGCGCTCGACAGTGACCTGATCGAGACCACGCCGCAACTTCAGGTGCGTCTGGACCGTGAGCGCGCCGCGCAGCTCGGGGTCAGCGCCGAAACGGTGGGCCGAACGCTTGAGTCCTTTTTCGGCGAGCGCAGCCTGACCACGTTTGAGCGCGACGGCCAGTCCTATGATGTGATCCTGCAGGGGCTGCGCGAGCAGCGCCTGACGCCACAGGCGCTGGAAGATATCCGGGTACGTACCGGCAGCGGCGCGCTGGTGAGCCTGGCCAACCTGGTGCATCTGGAAGAGATTGCGGTCTCTCCCACGCTCAACCGCTATAACCGGATTCGCGCCGTCACCTTCTCGGCCAATGTCGCCGAAGGCTACAGCCTGTCGCAGGTGCTCGATCACATGAATGCCACGGTCGACGCCACTCTGCCGGAGCAGGCGCGTATCGATTACAAGGGCGCCACACAGGACTTTCTCGAGGCCGGGCGCGATCTACTGCTGGTGTTTACCGTAGCCATCGCGGTCACCTGGCTGGTGCTGGCAGCACAGTTCGAGAACTTCATCAGCCCGCTGGTGGTGATGCTGACCGTGCCGCTGGGGATGCTGGGCGCCGGCATGGCGCTGTGGCTGATGAGCGAGAGTCTCAACCTGTATGCCCAGATCGGGCTTTTGATGCTGATCGGGCTATCGGCCAAAAACGGTATCCTGATTGTCGAGTTCGCCAATCAGCTGCGCGATGACGGGGTGGCGCTGCGCGAGGCCATTTTGCAGGCTTCTCAAACGCGCCTGCGCCCGATCCTGATGACCTCAATCTCGACCATGGCCGGTGCCCTGCCGCTGGTGATGGCCACCGGCGCCGGGGCAGCCAGTCGCTTTGGCCTGGGCATCACGCTGCTGGCCGGCTGCGCCAGTGCCACCCTTCTGACCCTGGGCGTGGTGCCGATCGCCTACTACTGGCTGGCCGGCCATCAAAAGCCCCCGGGGCATCGCCGCCAGCAGCTCAAGGCCTCACTGGAACGTCACACGTCCGAGACACCGCCGCAGACGTGATCCGACGGTTGACGCTTGAAGGTCAGCACCAGCAGATCGCGGTGGCCAGGACGCGAGGCGTCCTTGGCCACGATGGGCGTGACGCCGTGCAGCACCCGGGTGTCGTCGACCAGCGCCATGTCCAGCGGCTCGGCCAGAGTGAAGGCGGCCAGCTCACGACGATCCAGATCATGTATGTGTGAGACGCCCTCCCCCACGTTGTGACGCCCCACCATCACCATCGCCACGAAATCCACGCCGTCGCGGTGAAGCCCTTCGGGCGTGGGCAGACCGGCAGTGATGTCACCACCCACCTCGATTCGAAACTGGTGCATCTCGACGTGCCAGTCGACCCCGGGCGCGCAGCGTCCAAATACGCCCAGCGTCAGTTCGCAGAGAAAGGCGAACGTGTGTGTGGCCAGCACCCCACCTTCCACCGGTTCGAAATGACGTTCGATGCCGCCGTTGAGCCGATTGAAATCCGTGGTCTGAAAATGGGCCTGATGGGGCTTTCGAACCAGCGCGGACGCACCGGATGCGGCACTGAACACTGCATGACGCCTGCGCCGGTAGCGCCCGCCATCGCCCATGAAGCGATCCGGGGCCAGATCGTTCCAGTAGCGGGCAAGCGCGTCATGGTCCCGGGTGCGATGCTCGTGGGCCGCGCACCAGTCATGAAAGACCGGGGCGATCTCGCCGGCCGGCGCCAACAGATAGCCGTCGCGCTCAAGCCGCTCGGAAAGCGACGTTGAAAGCGTTTCAAGCGGGGCATCATGCGTTGGCACATCAGACATCAGGGTCACCACCGGGAATGAAGCAAGGGGTAGAGCCACCACGCGTCAGACCGGACCTGACGCCGCGCGGGGCAGAGCGCTATTATGGCACTGTCGATCACCGCCGCCCATGACATCGTGCTCAGGGCGCACGTCTACAAAAGGCCCCTGTCATGTCCGCATCCCACAGCGCCCCCATTGCCATCACCATGGGCGACCCGGCCGGCGTCGGTCCGGAAATTATCACGCGTCTGGGCTGCTTGCCGCGCACGAGTGATACGCCGCTGCTGGTCATCGGCGATATCGAGCGGCTGCGCGCCATGGCAGAGCGGCTGGGACTGGCACTGACGCTTGTGCCCATCCAGCACCCGAGCGATCTGGGCGCTCACGGCGTCACGCAAGGGCGTCTGGCCGTTCTGCCGGCAGGCCCATCCCTGCCGCCTGATCTGCCCTATGGCCGGGTCGATGCCCGCGCCGGGGCCGCGGCCTATTCTTACATCAGTCGCGCCATCGACTTCGCGCTTGAAGGCTCAATCAGCGCCATCGTGACGGCCCCGCTCAACAAGGCCGCCATGGCCGCCGCCGGCATTACCTACCCCGGACATACCGAGATTCTCGCCGACCGCGCCGGCACCCAGGATTTCGGCATGATGCTGGCCAACGACGAGCTGCGCGTGATGCTGGTGTCGATTCACCTGTCGCTGCGCGAGGCCATCGAGGCCGTCACTCCCGAGCGCGAACTGCGCGCCATTCGCCTTGCCGCGCGCGCCTGTCACGCCTACGGCATTGAACACCCGCGCATCGCAGTCGCCGGGCTCAACCCGCATGCCGGCGAAGGCGGCCTGTTCGGTCACGAGGACGACGCCATTATTGCGCCGGCCATCGCCCGCGCCCGGGAAGAAGGCATCGACGCCTCCGGTCCCTGGCCCGGCGATACGGTCTTCATGAACGCCCGTCGCGGCCACTTTGACGCGGTCGTCGCGCAGTATCACGATCAGGGGCTGATCCCGGTGAAATATCTGGGGGTAGAGAACGGTGTGAACATCACGGTGGGGCTGCCCTTCGTGCGCACCAGTGTCGATCATGGCACCGCCTTTGATATTGCAGGTACCGGGCACGCCGATCCATCGAGTCTTCTGTACGCGCTCAAACAGGCCGAGGCGATGGTGCGCGCAGGCGCCGCAAATCGCCCGGTCGGATGCAACATCGGCCAGCGGTAGTACACTGAAGGCATGACAACGCCTCTACGGGGTCTCCCGTCACGGCGCGCCATTTTCTTGATACGCGGAGCAAGGCGATGCAACTCAGGCAGAGCAATATCGACAGGCTGGCCGACGGTGCGGTCTACGACACGCTGATCATCGGCGGCGGCATCAACGGGGCAGTTTGCGCGGCAGCGCTGGCCGGGCGCGGCGTGAAGGTCGGTCTGGTGGAACAGGGCGACTTCGCCGGCATGACCAGCATGTGGTCGTCCAACCTCATCTGGGGCGGCATCAAGTACATGGAGTCGCGGGATTTCAAGCTGGTGCGCGAACTCTGTGTCTCGCGTAACCATCTCATCAAGCACTACCCCTCGACCGTGCAGGAAATCCGTTTTCTCACCACGATCACCAAAGGCTTTCGCTGGAATCCGCTGATGCTCTGGGCGGGCACCTGGATCTACTGGCTGTTCGGCAACTGCTTTACCCGAGTGCCGCGCCTGCCGAGCCTTGGCACCATCAACCGCGAAGAGCCGGTGATCAACACCAAATCGGCGACCGGCTGTTTCGAGTATTCCGACGCCTTTTTGCACGACAATGACGCCCGCTTTGTGTGGAACTTCGTGCGCACCGCCATGAACAGCGGCTGCGTGGCGGCCAACTATGTCGAGGCCACCGGCTTTGAGCGTCAGGGCAAACTCTGGCACGTGGGTCTGCGCGATGTCATGAGCGGCCGCGAATGGACGGTCAAAGCGAAGACGCTGGTCAACGCCTGCGGCCCGCTGGCCGATCGCACCAACGCCCTGGCCCACAAGAAAACCGAGCACAGTCATGTCCTTTCCAAGGGCATCCACCTGATCGTCGATCGCATCACGCCCAACAAGCGCGTGCTGGCGTTTTTCGATGAAGACGGGCGGCTGTTTTTCGCCATCCCCATGGGCACGCGCACCTGCATCGGCACCACCGACACCCGCACCGAAGACCCGCATGCGGCCATCACCGATGACGACGTCAAATTCGTGCTGGATAACATCAACGCGCGCCTGTCACTGGACAAGCCGCTGGACCGCGATGACATCATCGCCACCCGCTGTGGCGTGCGACCGCTGGCCGTACAGAACACCAGCGGCGGCGACCGCGACTTCCTGCAGCTCTCGCGCAAGCATGAGATCGACTCCGACATCGATCAGGGCTTTATCAGCATCTTTGGCGGCAAGCTCACCGACTGTATCAATGTCGGCGAGGAGATCGTTGATCTGGTCAAGACCATGGGCATCGACATCCGCTTCCCCGATTACCGCTGGTACGGCGAGCCGGTAGATGCCGTGCGCGACGAGTTCTTCCACCAGGCGCGCCTGATGAAGCTCGATGATTACACCGATGCCAGCGCCTCCGAGCCCCTGTCGACCCGGCTGTGGCGGCGCTACGCGGCGCACGCCATCGGTATCCTCGAGTACATTCGCGAGGACCCGCGCCAGGCAGAGATTCTTATCGAAGGGACCGAATACATCCGCGCCGAGGTTCGCCAGGCCGCGCGTCGCGAGATGATCACTAAACTCGAGGACTTCCTGCGTCGCCGCTCCAAGATCAGCCTCGTCTCGCGCCAGGAAACCATCCGCCAGTCGGCAGGGCTTATGGAAGCGTGCGAGCTGCTGTTCGGCGAGGATGCCCGGATGCGCTTTGATGAATATTTCCGCGATCATCCCGTGACCAACGGCATCGCTCGTGATCCCGGCGCAGGTCCACTGCCGGCCGATGGGGCCACCAATGACCCCGCCACCGAGCACGAAAAGGCCTCGAAGGATCAAAAGGAAGGGGATTTCGAGACGCTGAACTGGTAGTCGCCTCTCTTCCTTGATCAGCGCCATCAGCGCGGCGCTGATCAAACGGCTTACCACCATGACACGTTCATCCGCCGCCGCGCGGGTGGCGTTCTCGCCGTTGCCAGACGGTTTGCATACGTGCTCACACAGGTCGGGATCATGGTACGCGCCGGGGGCTGACACCTCCGCCCGTGATTCCATGGCATGTTGGAGCGCGCCACTGTGGTATAAGCCACCGGGGTCACCCGGCAAGACGATCGGGGAACGCAACCTCGTCCACGGGGTCGATGAAGAATGCGCAGCCCCACGGGGCCTGTTTGAACGTTGTCGCTACCGCAGGAACTCTATCGTGTTACGGTCGTTTTTTCCCAACCCGCCCCTTTTTTTCTCAAGCGTTCTGATCTGGGCGCTGATCTGCACCGCCCTGTGGCAGCTGGGCGCCAGTGACTGGGGCGCCGCCGTTGGCCTGCCGCCGCTGGCCGAAGGGGCGGCGCTCCCCGTGGATGTCTCGCGCTTCTGGGCGCCACCCATGCTCTGGTTTTATCTTTACTACGCCCTGTGCGTGGCGGTCTTTGCCGCGGCGTGGGCCCTGTTTGATCGTCATCGCTGGCAGCGCTGGTCGATTCTGGGCAGTGCTCTGATCATCTTTATGACCTGGTTTTCGGTGCAGACCAGTGTGGCCGTCAATGCCTGGTACGGGCCGTTCTGGGACATGATCCAGCAGGCGCTGGGGGGTGACAGCGGTGTCACGGTTACCGATATCTACACCGGCATGTTCAGCTTCGCAGGCATTGCCTTTGTGGCCGTGACGGTGGGCGTACTCAACTATTTTGTGGTCAGCCACTACATCTTTCGCTGGCGCTGGGCGATGAACAACTTCTACATGCGCCACTGGTCACAGCTGCGCCATATCGAGGGTGCCGCCCAGCGTGTACAGGAAGACACCATGCGCTTTTCCACCACGCTCGAAGGCCTGGGGGTGAATCTGCTCAAGTCGGTGATGACGCTGATTGCCTTCATGCCGCTGCTGGTGACGATGTCACAGAACATTACCGAGCTGCCCCTGGTGGGCCATATTCCCAACGCCCTGGTATGGGCGGCGATCGCCTGGTCGCTTTTTGGCACCGTGTTGCTGGCCGTGGTCGGCATTCGGCTGCCGGGGCTCGAGTTTCGCAATCAGCGTGTCGAGGCGGCCTACCGCAAGGAGCTGGTTTACGGCGAGGATGATCCCGAGCGCGCAGCGCCGGCCACCGTGGCCACACTGTTTAATCGGGTCAGGCAGAACTATTTTCGTCTCTACTGGCACTACGCCTATTTTAATATTGCCCGCATTTTCTATCTGCAAGCCGATGTGGTCTTCGGGCTGATCGTGCTGGCGCCCTCGATCGTCGCCGGCAAGCTGACGCTGGGGCTTTTGCAGCAGGTCCTCAACGTCTTTGGTCAGGTCCGCGAATCGTTTCAGTATCTGGTCAATTCCTGGTCAACCGTTATCGAGCTGCTGTCGATCATCAAGCGTTTGCGCGCCTTTGAATCCGTAATCGATCACAACGCCCCTGCCGATGAGACCCTGAGCGCCACCGACACGGCTTCCTGAGCCTGGTTCGACCCGCACCGTCGAGCGCCGATGCCTATGTGGCATCGGCGCCCGGCACTGATCGATGCGCCACGCATGAACCCTTCATGGCAGCCTCAGCGAACCGGCGCGTCGCCCGGTTCGGCATCGGGCACATGCAGCGTGATCACCGTGCAGTGGGCCACATGAGAGACCTTGTGCGACACGCTGCCCACGACCAGACCTTTCAGGTCACTGAGGCCGCGACTGCCCATCACGATGGTATCGATGTCCAGCGCCTCGGCCAGCTTGACGATGGTTCTTTCCGGCCGGCCGGGGGGATTGTCCTCGACATGAAAATGAACCTCGCTCGAGGGCGAGCCCACCTGTGACCAGGCTGACCGCAACAGCGACTCGCCCTTTTCATGCCCCTTTTCCGGCGTGTAATCCAGCGGCGTCGACCCGGTCTCTGCCCCCAGGTGATCGACCGCCACGGTCGGCTCGACAATATGGAGAAGATGCAGGGTGCCGCCATCGGCCCGCTGCATCAGGCAGGCATGCTCAAGTGCCCTTTGGGCGCTGCGGGACCCGTCAATGGGCACCAGAATTTTATGTGTCATGATCTCTCTCCTTTCTTCGGCTATTGACCACCCGGCCTTGCGACAAATGCGCAGGCCAGGCAATACAGCGAGAAATGGCGCTGGACCCACCGCATAACGAATCCGGCCCCTCCTCTCTTACATTAGCACCCAATCAATGCCTGTTGCGCCGCGAGACACGTCACGCCGGACGACTGCGACCATCAGCCGCTACACTGTATGGATACCAATACTGCGACCACGCAAGGAGCCCTCTGTCATGCCGATTCATCTGCTGGTCGTGACCCGCCTGTCACGCCATCATCAGGCCCGCATCGAGGCCGCCGGCGTTCATCTTCATATGGCCGAGGACGATGAGGCCCGCCGCGATGTTCTGAGCCGTCACCGGGACGACATTCGCGCGGTCATGACCATCGGCACCATCGGGTTCAGTGCCGAGGAGATGGACGCCCTGCCGAATCTGGGGCTGATCTGCGCTCAGGGGGTGGGCTTTGAAGGCATTGACGTACAGGCCGCCCGCGAACGCGGCATCGTGGTGACCCACGGCCCCGGCACCAATGCCGAGACCGTTGCCGACCACACGCTGGGGCTGATGCTGGCCTGCCTGCGCCGCATTCCCCAGGGCGATGCGGGTCTTCGAAACGGCCAATGGCAGGAGATCCGCCGCGGCGCCCCGGTGCTGCATGGCAGGACGCTGGGGCTTTTGGGCATGGGCAACGTGGGTCGGGCCATCGCCCGGCGCGCCCACTACGGCTTTGACATGCCGATTGTCTACTTCGCTCGCCAGCCGAAGTCAGATCTCGACTGGCAGCACGAATCGGATCCAGAACGTGTGGCCGAACAGGCCGACGTGCTGGTGAGCGCCCTGCCCGGCGGCCCGGAGACCCATCACCTGATCAATGACGATCTGCTGGGCGTCATGAAATCCGACAGCATCGTGGTCAATGTCGGTCGCGGCAGCGTGGTGGACAGTGACGCACTGGCACGCGCCGTGACAGACAAGCGAATTGCCGGCGCCGCGCTCGATGTGTTCGAGCATGAGCCTGAAGTGCCTCAGGCGCTCAGGGACGAGCCGCGCATCATCATGACGCCGCATACCGCCGGCCTTTCACCCAGCGCACTCGATGCCACCGTTGAGCTGGTGATCCAGAACCTTGAGGCCTTTCGTGACGGCAGGGCGCCGGTGACGCCGGTCTCCGGCACCTGAATGGCGGGGCCTGGGCACCGGCCTTTTTCGATGTCATACATGCCACGGGAGAACACCATGAGCGATGACCACTCGACAGCGCACCGTTCACAGAAACAGAAGATGCTCGCCGGCGAGCTCTACGTTGCCGATGACCCCGAACTGGCGCACGATGCCGCCGTTGCCAAGGCCGCCATGGCCGAGTTTGCCAGACGTTTTGAGCACGATGTCGACGCCGCCCACGCCGTGTTGAAAGGGCTTTTCAAGGCGTTGGGGGATACGGCGCACATTCGCCCGCCACTGTATGTCGACTACGGCTTTAACATCAGCCTTGGCGAGGGCGCCTTTGCCAATTTCGGCCTGATGGCGCTGGACGTGGCGCCCATCATCATCGGTCGGGACGTACAGATCGGCCCCAACGTGCAGCTGCTAACGCCGACCCACCCGATTGACGCCCAATCGCGCCGGAACAAGCTGGAAGCCGGCGCCCCCATCGTTATCCATGACAACGTCTGGCTGGGCGGCGGCGCGATCGTACTGGCCGGCGTCACCATCGGCGAGAACAGCGTCATCGGTGCCGGCGCCGTCGTGACCCGGGACATTCCCGCCAACGTCGTGGCCGTCGGCAATCCGGCCCGCGTGATTCGTCAGCTGACTTAAACCGCCTACACCGGTGGCATCAGCTCGTTGAGGTCTTTATAGCCATACGCGCTCAGGTCCTGCGTCGAGAGTCTGCCCGTGGTCATGAAGGCACTGGCCACGGCGGCATTGGCGCCGTACAGGAACTCGGCGATGGCCGAGCCGGCACTCAGGCGTCTGACGCCGAGTTCGCGCAGCGTCTCGATGTCCGGCAGCTCGGGGCGATAGAGCAGATTGACCGGCAGCGTGGTCGACTGACACAGCTCACCGATTTCATCGGCATTCACCATGCCCGCAGCAAACAGGCCATCGGCCCCGGCACTGCTGTAGAAGCCTGCCCTTGTCAGCGTCTCGGAAAGCCGCTGTTCGGGCGGCACCAGTGCCTTGAGGGTGACATCGGTGCGCGCGTTGATAAATAAATCCACGCCGTGGGTATCTGCCACGGCCCTGGCGCGCTCGATCTTGCGACAGAGTATTTCGGGACTGGCATGCCCGTCTTCCAGGTTGATGCCCACCGCGCCGGCCGCCACTACTGTCTCGACCACTCGTGCCACCTCGTCAGGATCATCGGAGTAGCCGCCTTCGATGTCCACGCTCAGCGGCACGGTCAGCACCCGGACCATGGCCCGTACGCTGGCCTCCAGAAGCTCAAGCGGCAATTGATTGCCATCCCGATAGCCCCAGGACCAGGCCAGCGCCGCGCTGCTGGTCGCCACTGCCCGACCGCCCCGGGCTTCCACGATGCGGGCGCTGCCAGCATCGGTGGCGTTGGCCAGGACTAAAAGCCCCTCGTCATGCAGTTTCCGAAATACCTGATCTGTTCTTGCCATGCCGCCTCCCGACCCTTCTATCGCTTGATTGCATACCGATACCCCTTATCCAGCGTCATACCGGCGCAGGCTCGCCCACCAGCATTGCCCTGAACCCCTCGGCCCTGATTCGTGCAGCCAACCCGGCATCTTCCATGGGACCGCCGGTCGTATAAAAACGCCCACCGCCACTGTCGCCCTGCTTTAACGAGGCATCACCCAGCACGTCCTCCAACCGCCGGGCGACGGCGTCACCGGAGTCCACCAGCGTGACATGCGCGCCCACCATTGCCGCAATCGCCTCTTGCAGCAGCGGATAGTGGGTACAGCCCAGCACCAGCTGGTCGAGCGCGTGCCATTCGGGTGCCTGCAGAGGAGAAAGCTCACGAGCCAGCGCGTCGGTGTCGAGCGTGCCGTCGCGCCAGTACTGCTCGGCCAGCGCAGCAAGCCCCGGGGCGCCTACCTTCACCACCCGACAATCGCCGGCAAAGCGTTCAATCAGGGTCGCGACGTGCACGCTTTTCACCGTTCCCGGTGTGGCCAGCACCCCGATGACGCCGCTTGTACTGGCCGCTGCCGCCGGGCGAATCGCCGGTACTACGCCCACCACCGGGATCGAAAGCCTCGCCCTGAGCGCCGGCAGCACCACGGTAGAGGCGGTATTGCAGGCGATCACCACCGCATCGACGGGATGGGCCGCCACCGCACGCGTGACCAGATCACAGACCCGCGCAACCAGCGACTCAGAAGCGAGACCACCATAGGGAAAGGCAGCGTGATCGGCCATGTAGTGCTGCACCAGCCCCGGCAGGCGACGACGAATGGCGCGCGCGATGGTCAGTCCGCCGATGCCGGAGTCCAGTAGCCACACGGCGCGTCTTGTTTGCTGAATCACTGTTTTCAGTCTCTCGCAATCGCCCGCAAGCCCGGGCCACCCGGCCCGGGGCGTGACGCCAAAGCCTCATGATGCGGGAGGCTTTCTGTATACCGCAAACCACGTTGACGACACGATCAGCATCGATAAGAGCGAATATAAAACAACGCGCCTCGCTAACCGTCCCATCGCCATCCATACTACAGGGGACGACCTGTCCGGATTTGCGTCAGGCGCGTGTCTCTTCCCGCCGTTTCCCCCCGGCCCACGCGCACTTCCCTGACGCCCCTCCCCTCACCTCGTTCATTATGCCACCGGCCTGTCCCGCACCCCCCTGCAGCGGGGCAGGCCTGCGAGGGCATGATGTCGCTCTGGCCGGTCCGGCGCCTGGAAATCCCTTCCCGCGTTCGCCCCGCCCGCATTCTCGTTTGATGACGAGAAGGAGAACGACGATGGATCGATGTTTTCCTGTTCCCTGCAGGTTTGACCCCTGGTCAGTCGCAAGCCTTCCGGCGGTGCGCCAATGAGGCCCTGGCAGTGGCTCACGCAAAAGCCATCGGCAACACAGGCCCCCTGGGATGCCACCGCGCCGGTGCGGGAAGAACTGTTCGGACCCGAGCGGCTTGAACAGCACGCCGAGAGTCTGGCACTGGCACAGCCGATCACCGCCCGTCCGCCCCGGGTCGTCTCGCTCTACCAGCGCCTGGGAGACAATATCGCCGCCCTGGGGGTGACCCACCACCGCCTGATCGTGGATGCCGCCCATCATCACGACACCGTTCCGGCCGCCGAGTGGCTGCTGGATCACTATCACCACGTCGAGAAACACGCCGGCGACATTCGTCGCGACCTGCCACCGGGCTACTACCGCCAGCTTCCCAAACTCGCCGAAGGCCCGTTTGCCGGCTATCCGCGCGTTTTCGGTTTTATCTGGGCCTACATTGCCCACACCGACAGCCGCTTCGATGCCTCGACCCTGATTCGCTTTCTCGACGCCTATCAGCGTGTCGAACCGCTGACCCTGGGCGAGCTCTGGGCAGTGGCGATCTCGCTGCGTCTGGTGCTGGTGGAAAATATCCGACGGCTGGCCGATCAGATCATGGGCGCCCGCGATGCCCGCAACACCGCGGATGCCCTGTGTGAGCGGCTGCTTGTGACCGGGGTTGACAGCAGTCAGGTACTCGCCGAGATGGCACCGCAGGTTCCAGGCGCCTTTGCCGAGCACTTCTATGCCCAGCTGGCCAAGCGTCTGCGCGATCAGGACCCGGGGCGTTCGCCGGCGCTCTACTGGCTCGAGCAGCAGATGGTGCGCCTTGAAACCACTACCGCGACCGTGGTTCATAACGCCCATCACCGTCAGGGTGCGTCAAACATCAGCGTGCGCAATGCCATCACCAGCCTGCGCCACATCGCCGATTTCGACTGGGCCATGCTCGTTGAGCAGGTCAGTCTGGTGGATCACTGTCTGCGCGATCGCAGTCGCTTTGGCGAGATGGATTTCGCCACCCGCGATCGCTACCGCAATGCCATCGAGCAGCTCGCACGGGGTGCCGGCTGCGATGAACTGACGGTCGCCCGCCGCGCGCTGGATGCCGCCGATGCCCCTACAGAAGCCGGGGCATCCGAGGCAAAGACGGTCCACCACACGGACCCCGGCTACTACCTGATCGACGAAGGCCGACCGGAGCTCGAGCACGCTCTGGGCTTTCGCGCCCCGCCTGCCCTGCGGCTTCGCCGGGTAGTGCTCGGGCTGGGGCTGACCGGCTATGCCACGGCCTGCTGGCTGCTCACCGCCGCGATATTGCTGCTGGCGTTCTGGGGGCTCGAATCGGCCGGCCTGGTTTCCGTCTGGGCATGGGTCTGGCTGGCGCTGATGGTGCTGCCCGCCAACGATATTGCCTTGTCACTGGTCAACCGCATGCTGGGTATGGGCGTGGGGGGCGAGGCCCTGCCGGGGCTGGCGCTGGAAGACGGCGTGCCCGCATCGCTTGAAACGATGGTCGTCATTCCCGCCATGCTCGGCAGTGACGACGAGATCAGCGAGCTGGTCGAACGCCTGGAGGTGCACTATCTCTCCGGCACTGATGGCGCCCTTACCTTCGCGCTGCTGCTTGACGGGCTCGATGCCGACAGCGCCGAGCTGCCGGACGATGCCCGTCGCCTGCAGCTCGCCGGTGACGCCATGGCAGTGCTCAACCACCGCCACGGCTCCGGCCCCGGCGGAACACGGTTTTTGCTGCTCTATCGGCGGCGTCAGTACAATCCGGGCGAAGGCAGATTCATGGGCTGGGAGCGCAAGCGCGGCAAGCTCGCCGAGCTTAACCGGCTGCTGCGGGGAGCCACCGATACCTCCTTCGTTGCCGTGGGCGGTCAGGCGCCCCGGGTGCCGGCCGGGGTCAAATACGTGGTCACGCTCGACAGCGATACCCGACTGCCTCGCGACACCATCACCCGACTGGTCGGCAAGATGGCACATCCGCTCAGCCAGCCGGTGTTTGATCGCGACGGTCGCGTTACCCACGGCCACGCCATCCTTCAACCGCGCGTGACACCGTCCCTGCCGATCGGCCGTCAGGGATCGCGCTATCAGCGTCTTTTCTCCGCCCCCGGCGGGCTGGATGTCTACAGTGCGGCGGTGTCGGATCTCTATCAGGATCTTTTCGGTGAGGGGTCGTTTGCCGGCAAGGGCATTTATGACGTGGATGCGCTTGAAACGGCACTTGCCGGGCGCATCCCCGAGAACAGTCTGCTCAGCCACGATCTGCTTGAAGGGATCTTCGCCCGCGCGGGTCTGGCCTCCGACGTCGAGGTGGTCGAGGCAGAGCCCGAGCGCTACGACGTGGCCGCCCGCCGCCAGCATCGCTGGGTACGCGGCGACTGGCAGCTGCTGCCCTGGATCGTGGGCCGTGGAGCCAGCCGTCGCGCGATCGGCGCGGTCGGGTGCTGGAAGATCATTGATAACCTGCGCCGATCGCTGCTGGCACCGTGTCTTTTTGCCGCTTTCGTGGTCTGCGCCATCTTCCAGACACCGGTTGCCCTGGTGGCGGTTCTGCTCACCCTCGCCGCGCTGGTCATTCCGGCACTTTTGCCGATCAGCTTCGCGTTCAAGCCCCGTCATCGCGACGGCGACTGGCGCCACCATCGGCGAACGCTGGTCCGCGATCTGGTACTGGAGACCGGTCGCTGCCTGTTGAATGTGGCCCTGCTGGCCAACCAGGCCTGGCAAATGGTGGATGCCATCGGGCGTACGCTTTATCGCGTCTACGTTTCCCGCCGACATCTGCTCGAGTGGACCACCGCCGCGGCGCTGGTCAGGGATTGCCACGCAGGTATCACGGGATTTGCGCGCGCGATGGCCGGTGGCCTTCTGCTCACCCTCGCTGTCACACTGATTCTGGCGCTTTTTGATCTGCCCGGCTGGCCGATGCTGCTGCCGCTGCTGGCGGCCTGGCTCGCCGCGCCCCTGATGGCGCTGTGGACCAGCCGTGCCCCGGGCGACACTGCCGATAACCTCAAACTCGATACCGCGCAATCCCGCACGCTGCGCCATATTGCCCGACGCACCTGGCAATTTTTCGAGACCTTCGTCACGCCGGCCTCTCACGCGCTGCCGCCGGACAACTTCCAGCTTGACCCCGAACCGATCATCGCCGAGCGCACCTCGCCCACCAACATCGGGCTTTACCTGCTCAGCTGCGTGGCGGCACGGGATTTCGCCTGGATCGGCACCCGCGGCGCCGTCGAGCGACTGGAGGCCACTTTTGCCACACTCGACACGCTCGAGCGCTGCCGGGGGCATTTCTACAACTGGTATGACACCGCCACACTGGTACCGCTGGAGCCGCGCTACGTCTCGGGCGTCGACAGCGGCAACCTGGCCGGCCATCTGATCGCGCTGGCCAACGCCTGCGAGGCGTGGATCAATGTCCCCCTCGTCGATCGCCCGCAGGCGGGTCTGATCGACACGCTGTATCTTTTCCACGAAGACGCCGCGCGCGACGAGACGCTGGCACCGGCCACACGAACCCGACTGCTCACCGAACTCGAAGCGCTGATGGCGCGCCTCGATGACAGCGCCCACTGGCGCGACAGCACCGCCGACATGCAGCGTGCTCTGGCGGTCTGGCGCACCCTGCTGGCAACGCCGACCTCGCCGACACCGCGCAGCCAGACCGGCGACGCCGAAGACATGACCTCGCACGATGCCGATCCGGGCGTAGCGCTCGAGCAGGATAATTCACCGGCGGGAACCGATGACCTGACGCAGCGTGCCACACCCGCCTGGTGGTTAACGTGTCTGGAGCGCTGTCTTGAGGAACATGACGCGGACCTCAATGCCGCCCGGGACGACGTCGACGGGGCGCGGCTGGCAACACGTCTGCGGACACTGGCAAGCCGCGCCCGCACCCTCACCCACGAGATGGACTTCGCCTTTTTACTGGTCGCCGAGCGCAGGCTCATGTCGATCGGCTATAACCCGCGCGAGGACCGCCTTGATGAGGGCTGCTATGACCTGCTGGCCTCCGAGGCGCGGCTGGCCAGCCTGGTAGGCATCGCCAAGGGCGATCTGCCGACCCGCCACTGGTTCCGGCTGGGCCGCACGGTGAGCCCGCAGCCCGATGGCGTGGTGCTGATCTCGTGGTCGGGCTCGATGTTCGAGTATCTGATGCCCTCGCTGGTCATGCGCGCACCGCGCGACAGCCTGCTTGAGCAGACCAATCGGCTGGTGGTGTCATGCCAGCGCAGCTACGCCGAGCAGCGCGGCGACCCCTGGGGCATTTCGGAGTCGGCCTACAACGGTCGCGACACCAACCTCAACTATCAGTACTCCAACTTTGGCGTGCCTTCGCTCGGCTTCAAGCGCGGGCTGGCCGACAACTTCGTGCTGGCCCCCTACGCCACGGCACTGGCAGCCATGGTCGCGCCCCGTGCCGCCATCGACAACTTCGAGCGTCTGCGGGAACTCGGCGCCGAGGGCCGCTACGGCTTTTTCGATGCGATCGACTTCACCCCGACTCGCCTGCCGGTGGACCAACGCTTTGGGGTGGTACGCAACGTCATGGCCCATCACCAGGGCATGACCATTGTCGCCATCGCCAATGTGCTGCTTGGCGGACGCATTCGCGCCCACTTCCACGCCGAACCGATGATTCAGGCCAGCGAGCTTTTACTGCATGAACGCCTGCCCCGCGAGGTCGCCACACTCCCCTCGCCCAACGACACCGAGGCGGCAGTGGTGGTCGAGAAGGCCCCGAACGAGGCCGCCGTGCGCCGACTGACAGGCTCGCCTGCATCGCCGCCGGTCACTCATCTGCTCTCCAATGGCCACTATACGGTGATGCTGACCGATACCGGCGCCGGCTTCAGTCGCTGGGGAAAGCGGGCGATCACGCGCTGGCGCGAGGACCCGACCGTTGATGACTGGGGCAGTTTCATTGCCCTTCGCGACCGCGAGACCGGCCGGCGCTGGTTTGCCGGCGGCCATCGCGAACTTGCCAACACCTCCGCGCAGGACGATAACGTCACTCATGAGGTCGAGTTCGCCGAGGATCACGCCCGCTTCATACGCCATGACAGGGCGTTGACCACCACGCTAGAGGTGCTGGTCTCCGGTGAGGAGAACGGCGAGGTGCGCCGGGTCACCGTCACCAACAACAGCGAGCGTGACGTCACGATCGAACTGACCTCTTACACCGAGCTGGTGCTGACCACGCCGGCCACCGATGATGCCCACCCCGCCTTTGCCAAAATGTTCGTCGAGACCGGCACCATTCCCGAGTATCAGGCGCTGACGGCCACCCGACGCCATCGCGACCCTGGCGAGGACCCCATCTGGGCGGGCCATTTCGCCCGGATCGACGATGCCAGCCGCGAGACGCTGCGGCGTTACGAGAGTGCTGACGCGGACACCGACGAGGACACCGACGCCACGCCCCGATGCTTTCGCTTCGAGACCGATCGCGCCCGGTTCCTGGGCCGCGGCCGCACGCTGGCCACGGCCGCAGCACTGACCGATATCTCCTTCGACGGCGCCGAGCCGATGCACAACGGTCGAACCGGTGCGGTGCTTGATCCGATCTTCTCGCTGCGTCATGTCGTTCGTATCGCCCCCGGGCACGCCGCCCACGTCGACTTCTGGACCGTGGTCGCCGACAGCCGCGACGAGCTGGTCGCGCTGATCGATCGTCACCACGACGCCGGCGCCTTCGAGCGCGCCAGAACGCTGGCCTGGACGCAGGCACAGGTGCAGCTGAGCCATCTGGATATCGCGCCTGATGAAGCCGCCGACTTCCAGCGCCTCGCGGCACCGATCCTCTATCACGATGCCCGCTTTCGCGCCGCCGAACCGATCCTCCAACGCGGAATGTCCCAACAGTCCGATCTCTGGGCGCTGGGCATCTCGGGCGATCTGCCCATCGTGGTGCTGCATCTGGCCGATACCGAGGAAGTCGGCTGGGTACACACCCTGCTACGCGCCCGGGAATACTGGCGCGCCCGCGGGCTCGGGGTCGATCTGGTGATTCTCAATGAGCGCGCCTACTCCTACCTTCAGGAGCTTCAGGACGCCATCGAGACCACCGTACGTACGCACCGCTCGCCGCCGCACGACAGTCACGATCCTTCGCTGGGCATGGTAACGATCCTGCGTGCTCATCAACTGACCCCGGCGGCCAGGGATCTGGTCCTGGCCGTGGCCCGCGTGGTGCTCCGTGCCCACCAGGGGCCGCTGCATCGTCAGCTCGCCACACTGCTGTCAGGGGAAGATGCCCTCTCTGCCGAGCCGGTCATGGCCGGCATTCCCCCGAGCGCGGAGACCCTGATTCATCACGACCCGATCTTGCGGCCCCCGGTGCATCACGAACGGGACCGTCATGACACCAGGACAACGCTTGAGTTTTTCAACGGCATCGGCGGTTTCGCCCACGACGGCCGCGAGTACGTCTGCGTGCTCGACAGTGGCGCCACCACCCCACAGCCCTGGATCAACGTCATCGCCAATCCGGGCTTTGGCTTTCAGGTCTCCGCCGAGGGCAGCGGCTACACCTGGGCGGACAACAGCCGCGACAACCAGCTCACGCCCTGGTCCAACGATGCGGTCAGTGACCCGTCCGGTGAGGTGATCTATATCCAGAACGCCGCCAGCGGCATCATCGAGACCGTCACCGCCGCGCCGTATCGCCCGGGCCGCAAGGACTCGCGCTTTATCGCCCGCCACGGTTTCGGGGTCAGTCGCTTCGAGCACGACACGCCCGCGCTTTTGATGACGCTGGTACAGTTCGTGCCGCAGGAAGATCCGGTCAAAGTCTCGCAGCTCACGCTCACCAACCGCACGGCCACGGCGCAGCGCCTGATCATCACCCACTACGCCAGCTGGGTGATGGGCAGTTCGAGAGCCAGAAACGCGCCCTATCTGACGACCGAGCACGATCCCGAGACCGGCGCGCTGCTGCTGACCAACCCCTGGAACATGGCCTTTCCCGACCGGGTCGGCTTTGTGGATCTCGACGCCCGCCAGAGTAGCTGGACGGCGGATCGCCGCGAGTTTCTGGGCGCGGGCACGCTGGCCGAGCCCGAAGCGCTGAGCCGCCGTCAGCCCCTGAGCGGTCGGGTTGGCGCCGGCGTCGATCCCTGCACGGTGCTGCAGTGCACGCTCACGCTGGCCCCACACGAGAGCGTCACCCTGGCCGCCCTGCTGGGTCAGGCCGGTGACGTCGAGACCGCTCGCGCGCTGATCACACGCTATCGTCACGCCGATCTGGTCGCGGAGCTGGCAAGTGTCGAGGCGTACTGGCACACCTTCCACAACACGCTGCAGGTCAAGACGCCGGATCGCGCCATGGATGTGATGCTCAACGGCTGGCTGACCTATCAGACGCTGGCCTGTCGCATCGTGGCCCGCTCGGCGTTTTATCAGGCCAGCGGCGCCTACGGCTTTCGTGACCAGCTCCAGGACGGCATGGCACTCACCTTCGCCCGGCCCGAGCTGGCCCGTCACCACCTGCTGCGTGCCGCCGGACGCCAGTTCGTCGAGGGCGACGTACAGCACTGGTGGCTGCCGCACTCCGGTCAGGGCGTGCGCACCCGCATTGCCGATGACCGGGTATGGCTGGCCTTTGCTACCGCAAGCTACGTTCAAAGCGCCGGTGACCCCGCCGTGCTCGATGAACCGGTCGGCTTTCTGGAAGCACCGCCGCTGGCCGCCGGCGCCCATGATGACTTCTCCCAGCCGACGCCCGCCCATGAGACCGCGCCGCTGTTCGAGCACTGCGTGCGAGCGCTGGAGCAGACGCTGGCGCAGTTTGGCGAGCACGGCCTGCCGCTGATTGGCACCGGTGACTGGAACGACGGCTTCAATCGGGTCGGCGAAGGCGGCCGCGGCGAGAGCGTCTGGCTGGGCTGGATGCTGCTGCGCACGCTGGCACTGTTTGACCCAATCATCACGCCCCGCGACCCCGAGCGCGCCGCACGCTGGCGCAACCGACATGAGGCGCTTCGAGAGGCGCTCGAGACCCACGCCTGGGACGGCGCCTGGTATCGCCGCGCCACCTTTGATAACGGCGAGTGGATGGGCACCAGAGACAGTCTTGAGTGCCGAATCGATGCCATCGCCCAGTCCTGGGCAGTGCTTTCCGGTGGTGCCGACCCGGCGCGGGCCGAGCAGGCGATGGCCTCGGTATCGGAGCATCTGATCCGTGAGGACGACGGCCTGGCGCTGCTGTTCACCCCGCCCTTTGACAAGAGCCCGCAGGAGCCCGGCTATATCAAGGGCTACCCGCCGGGGCTGCGCGAAAACGGCGGCCAGTACACCCATGCCGCCACCTGGTCGATTCTCGCCTTTGCAAGGCTGGGTCAGGCCGAGCGCGCGCACAAGCTGTTCTCGATGCTCAACCCCATCAACCACGCGCTCAACCGTGAAGCGGTCGAGCGCTATCGGGTCGAGCCCTACGTGGTTGCCGCCGACGTCTATTCCGAACCGCCCTACACCGGCCGCGGCGGCTGGACCTGGTACACCGGCTCCAGCGGCTGGCTCTATCAGGCCGGCGTACAGGGCATTCTCGGCATTCGACGCGAGGGCCGGGAACTGATCGTGAACCCGTGCATCCCCGATGACTGGCCGGGGTATTCAGCCACCGTGGAGCTTGAAGGCAGCCGGGTAGAGATTCGCGTCGAGCGGGTCGGGGCCGGGGAGACGGCGGGGGTGACGCTGGATGGGGAGCGGGTGGAGGGTGCCGAGGAGGCAAGAGTGGCGCTGGATGGACGGGGTCATGAGGTGGTGGTGTGGTTAAAAGAAACAAAAAATCGTTTCCACTAAAAGCTCATGCCATGCAAAAAATGTCAATTAGTCAGAATATTCTTTTTAGGTAGAACAAAACCCTCAAAACCATTAAAGTTTACTACTTGAGACATCATTAATTTATGGATGCGGGGGCTTTAGTGGGACAAATAAAATCAGAAGTAAACTCAGGAATTTTATTTGGGCATCCTGATCATAGAGCTTTATTGACGCCCTTTTTAAACGGATTTGATGTAACTTGGGGACGATCTCTTAGAGAGCACAACACTGATTTGCACGTATATTTTTTATTACCCGAGCAGCATTTCAAAGAATCTTATGGGTTCGAAAATGAAGTTCTTTTAGTGTATTCCCCTTACGAAAGACTTGAGCTAAGAACTTTCCAAGCAATTGAAAAAATATTACATTCCTCTCCTGCGAAAGGTCGAGTAGAAACTTTAAGCTATTTCTTGGTGACCGATGTAAGAAATATCGAAGAAGCGATGGAATCTTATGTTGACTCGCGGCAAGATTCAAGAATAGTTATCCCATTCTTCAAAAACGATCTTCTTAATGCAAAACTAAGAGGCGATGACTGGTTTATAAGAAATAGACTAAATAAACATTTTTTTGGCAGAGATCTTTTCAATTACACCTTGCCACTTGTAGATGATGCTTATTTTTTTGGTAGACAAAATTTGCTTATGAGCTATTTAGACTCCATTAGGCAATGCGAAAATAGAGCGATATTTGGCTTAAGAAAAACAGGCAAGACATCTTTCCTATACAAGTTAGGCAGAACTTGTTCAAAAGAAAAAATTGCGAATGTTTTTTATTTTGACTGCAAAGTCCCTCATGTCCGAAAATCAAGATGGAACGAATTACTTTTAGATATAGCAAATGAAATTGCTGAAAAAATAAAAATTAAACTATCTGGTGATTTTAGCGAAAGAACAGCATCAAGAGACTTTGAATATGTTATTAAAGAAGCCCAAAACCAAAAAATAAAAATATTACTTATGCTGGACGAAATAGAATATATTTCTTTTGTTTCACCAGTAGACAAACATTGGAATGAAGATTACATAGATTTTTGGCAAACAATGTGGTCATGCCAGAGTCGCTATAAATGTATATCTTTTATTATTGCAGGAGTTAACCCAACAATCGTAGAAAAAGATTCTATAAATGGCATTCAAAACCCACTCTTTGGAATTGTTCCTCATCAGTATCTTACTGGACTATGCTCTGAAGAAGTGAAGATAATGATAAAAAAACTAGGCAAAAGAATGGGATTGAAGTTTGAATCTGATACTTGTTGTAAAATTCATAATTGGTATGGAGGTCACCCCCTTCTTACAAGACAAGCCTGCAGTAATCTCAATACTTTTTTGAACGGTAAAAATGAAAAACCGATACAAGTCGATGGAAAAAAATTTAATGAACACAAGGGTCAGATAGATAGAGAGTTAGTTTTCTATAGCGACCATGTGATTTCAGAAATCAGGCAATTTTATCCAGAAGAGTATCGTCTACTTGAACTTTTATCTATAGGGGAAGAACTAGAGTTCCGAAAAAAATCTCAAGAATCTCCAGAAATAAAGCACTTAAAAGGATATCAACTAATAAAAGAGGATGGAAAAAACCATATCATAAATATACCTGTGGTAGCTAAAAGAATTGCATTAGAGTCACAGAGATTGGAAGGCAGAGAACTCATATATCCTATCGTCGAAAAAAACCAAAGAGAACCATGGCTAAAAGGTAGAATAGAGCAAATATGCTCGGAAATGCGCGTGCTTGAGAAGTTAATTGAAAAGCATAAAAAGCCGTTTCTTTTTGGCCCCAACTCTTTCCCAGAAGCAGAACAACTTTCAAATATAAACGTAGCTGACACAGCTGAAAATTTTTCTTTTTTTATAAACGCATTAAACCGAAGCTTTGTAGAGTCTATAGAAAGATACGGCAAAAGCAAAAGTGACTCAAAATATTTTTGGGGTACCATTCAAAAAGAGTATATTTTTTTATGGCCTACTTTAGACCGTATCAAGGTCTATAGAAACGAGAGAGACCATCTTCATCTGAATGATCAAGCCTCTACAAAGCTTTTTTCATTTTTAGAAGAAGATTTGGAAAAAAGAGATTTCTCACAACTGGATGGAGCCTATTTCGTTATCCAGCAAAGAATTCTGGATAGATTCTTACTTGCAACGCTAAGAGAAATGGATCAATTTTATTAGTAGATCTTTATGAATAAAAATACTCACAGAAGCTAGAGCACTATACACTTCATAATGCCTCCGACTCCCCTACAATAGGCGCCGGCCGGTCGCTGCCGGCCGTTTGTACACAACAACAGGAACGCGTCATGAAGTCTGCCAACCGGGTGTCACCGCTCAATTTTCTGCGCCTGCATGGGCTGGTCGTCATCCTCTCGCTGCTGGCCGAGTGGATCGGCATTATCAAGATACCGGCCGGGGTCGGGACGCTACTGCTGCTGCCGCTTTTTTATACCTTTGCGCTGGCCATCGTGCTGAACCCGCATCTGACCACCCGATTTCACGCGCTGGTGCCGCCGCGTCTGAGCGCTGCGGCCGCGCCGATCACCCTGATCGCGATCATGCCGTTCATCGCCCGCTTTGGGTCCACCATTGGGCCGGCGACCGATCAGATCGTCAGCGCCGGTCCCGCGCTGATTCTTCAGGAGCTGGGTAACCTGGGCACCATGCTGATCGCCCTGCCCTTTGCCGTGCTGGTGCTGAAGATGGGACGCGAGGCGATCGGGGCGACCTATTCGATAGCGCGGGAGCCCAACATCGCGATCATCTCGGATCGCTACGGCCTCAAGGGCCTCGAAGGCATCGGCGTGATGGGCGTCTATGTGGTCGGCACCATGTTCGGCACCCTCTGGTTTGCGCTGATGGCGGGCTTTCTGGCGTCGATGGATCTGTTTGATCCTCATGCGCTCGCCATGGCCTGCGGCGTGGGCAGTGCCAGCATGGTGGCTGCCTGCTCAGGCGCCCTGACCGAGGCGGTGCCGGCCCTGCGCGAGGAGCTTTTGGCCTTCTCCGGCGCCAGCAATCTACTGACCTATGCCACCGGACTTTATGTGTCGCTGTTTATCGCTCTGCCGGTCGCCGAATGGCTCTATCGTCGCCTGAATGCCAGACGCCAGAAAAAAGGGGGCACGCAGGATTCAACCGAACAGGCAAGCGGCGGCGAACAGGGCGGTGACGCCGTACGCCCCGAGCAGCAGCTGGGCCGTACGGCGCTGACGCTGGCCGCCGTGTGCGTGGTGGGCTGGCTGAGTAATACCATCAGCAGCGGCGAGCTCTGGGGCGCGCTGCCGGGCATGGTGATGCTGTATCTCATGACGCTGGCCGGGCTGGCCGTGACGCGCCTCATGCCCTTCTACCTGCCGGCGGTGGCGTGGGTCTCGCTGATCAGCATTCTGGTGACGCTGCCGTTTTTCCCCGGCAGTGCGTGGCTGGTCGAGCAGCTTTCAGCCGTCAACTTCCTGGCCATCGTGACCCCGGCACTGGGCTATGCCGGCCTGGCCCTGAGCCGGCACGAGTTCGTGATGTTCCGCCGTACCGGCTGGAAGCTGGTGATCGTGTCGCTGCTGGTGTTTACCGGCACCTACCTCGGCTCGGCCGCAGTTGCCCAGCTACTGCTCTGACACTCAAATCACGCATCACGAAAAAGCCCACCGGACGGTGGGCTTTTTTATGCTGCTCCGTCACGATGCCTCCTCCATCGTAATAACGCGCCCGGACGCGCCATCCACCGCCCCTTTTCTGATCGTGCAGAGCACCAGAGCGGCATCCTTGGCTTCAGCCCCAACAGCCCGCTCCCCGCTGGTATTCCAGCTGCCGCTTCTGCCGCAGGTCTGCCAGCCGCCGGTGTGGGACATATGGTTGGAGAGCAGTACCGGCAGCTGATGGCGCCGTGCAATACCTGCAAGCAGCTCGGCATCAACGTCATAGCCGGCTTCGGAAATCAGCGCGCTGACCAGGTACACCTGCGCGTTCCGGACAGCGGCGGCTTCCGCATGGGCAGGGTGGGCAAAATCGGCGCAGATCGCCAGCGCGAGGCGCACGCCGTTGACGGTAAAGAGACACTCCTCATGGCCCGGCGAGCAGTACGCGGCTTCACCCTCATGCAGATGCTGTTTGGCATACAGTGTGCGCTTCCCGTCGGGAAAGCAGATGAGCGCCCCGATGTGGGGCCTGCCGCCGTCGTTGAACAGCGGACAGCCCACGACCACGACCAGGTTGTGGGTCGTGGCAGCATCCGACAGCGTCTCGAACACCTCGGCATCGGATGGCATGGCAAGCGCTTCCAGCAGATCCGGTTCGTAGCCGATCAGCGACAGCTCGGGAAACATCACCACGTCGGCGCCGTGCCGGGCGGCCTGTTCGATGTAACGCAGGTGGGTAGCGAGATTATCTGCCACGGTACCGCGGGTAATCGGCAGCTGCGCCAGAGCAATGGTGATGTCGTGGGTGCTGCCGGTCATATCGATGCCTCTTTTGTGTTGATACCGCCATGAACCGGTGGTGTCAGGCTTTAATAGTGATATCGAAGCTGCGCAATCATCAGCGCGTCGTCTGTCACTTTATAAACAATTCGATGCTCGTCATTGATTCGTCGGGACCAATAACCTGAAAAACCGTGTTTGAGCGGCTCCGGTTTACCCACACCTTCAAATGGCTGGCGCTGAATTTCCTTGATCAGCTTGTTGATACGGCTCAGCACTTTTTTGTCGGTTTTCTGCCAGTACAGGTAGTCCTCCCAGGCGTTTTCGGAAAAAAGAAGCTTCACTCAAGAAGCTCCTTCTCCCGGCCGTCGCCCTGCTCCAGCTCGGCCATGGATTCCAGCAGGCGGCGGGCATTGTTGGGTGAGCGCAGAAGATAGGCCGTTTCCTGCAGGGCTTCGTAGTCTTCCAGCGAGAGCATCACCACCGAAGGTGCCTTGCTGCGCGTGATGATGATGGGTGCGTGGTCTTCACACACCTGCTCCATGGTTTTGGACAGTTGGCCTCTGGCAGCGGTATAGCTGATGGCATCCATAATGCTTTCTCCTGTACAGGATTTTGTACCGTACAGATTATTGTACATACCAATAAAGCGCGCAATGGTTTTTCACTGCTGCCGGTGGTACAGGAATTTTCGAGATACTGACGGCAATGGAAACACCACACACGTCGCCGCCCAGCGCGGTCTCCCACATCCACTGCATCGTGATCAGCTGCTCATCAGCGATAAACGCCGCAAGGCCACGGAATGCCAGCAGGTCCATGAACACATGGGCTTCATGGGGAAAGATGAAACGGGCAAGGGTCACAAGCGAACCGGTGGACATGACAGAACTCCACGAGTGTGGCGGTGGCGCCCAGTGTCGCACGATCATTTTAGCGAACACGAATAAAAACGGCCGACAGAATTGTCGGCCGTATTCTTTATGGCGAAGGATTAGAACGAGTACGTCAGCGTGGAGGTGATGTTCATCGGCTCGCCGTAAACGCCGTAGCCGTCGAGGTAGCTGTAGTACTTCTTGTCGAAGAGGTTACGCACGTTGACCTGCAGCGCCAGATCCTTCGTGAAGGCGTAACGGCCGAAAAGATTGACCAGCGTGTAGCTGCCCTGCTCGACCTTTTCATCGCCCTGTGGCCCGGGCACATCTCGCTCGAAGATATGGCTTTGCCAGTTGAACCCACCGCCCACGGTCAGCGCTTCCCACTGCGGGACACGGTAGCTGGCAAACAGGTTCGCCTGGGTGCGGGGCTGACCCGTGCTGAAGGCACCCTCATCATCTGTCGCGGTGTAGTGGGTAAAACCGGCGGTCATGTCGAGATTGTCAGTTACCGCACCGGTCACTTCAGCATCGAAGCCCTTGCTGACGACACCCTGCGCCGCCGAGTAATAGTTACGCCCGCCACTCAACAGCTGGCCTGCCACTTCACCAACGTTATCCTGCTCGATACGAAATACCGAGAAAGAGGCATTGACCAGACCGTCGTACCAGGCGGCCTTGACGCCGGTTTCATAGTTTTTACCCACGATCGGCTCCAGATAGCTGCCACCAAAATCCAGATAATCCTGCGGCTGGAAGATTTCGGTGTAGCTGGCAAAGGCCGACCAGGTGTCGTTGATGTCGTAAATCAGGCCGCCGTAGGGCGTGACTTCACTCTGGCTCTGACGATCATTGCCTGTACCGTTGGCCCAGCTTCGCCCGGTCCAGTCGGTATAACGCGCGCCGACGATCAGCGTCACTGGATCAGCGAGTGAAAGCCTTGCAGCCGTGTAAACGGATTTCTGCTGGGTGCTGGCGCTTTCGGAAGGAGCAAAACCAGCCCAGTCCGGCTGTGACAGCGAACCATTCCAGTCATTGAAATTGCCCGTATCACCTCCTGACGGATAGGTGTTGGTGACCGGATCGTAACGCCCCTCATAGTCATTGGACTGCTTGCTGTAGCTGCCGCCAAAAACCAGCTCATGCTGGCGCCCCATCAGCTCAAACGGACCGTTGGCATAGGCATCGACCGAATCTACCTTGCGCTCGCCACGATTCCAGCCGGGAAAGACCGATACGCCCTGCCCGGTCGTACGGTCCGGGAACCCGGAAAGATAGGCCAGCTTGCCATCCATATTGGTTTTTTCGTGGGTGACGTTCCCACGCAGCTGCCAGTTGTTGGCAAAATGATGCTCAAGCCCGGCAAACACCTTTTCCGACTCAAACTCATAACGGGACCAGTCCGGTGCCGGGCTGAAAGAGCGGGTGTAATCGGTACGCCCGCCATCGCTGTACCACAGCGGGAAGCCGCCCCAGGTAGGCGAGCTGTTGTGGGTGTTCTGATAGTCATAGCCGACCGAGACGGTGGTGTTCTCGGTGACATCGGCATCAATGATGCCGTAGCCGAAATTTTTGCGGCTGCCGTAGCGGTCCAGATAGCTGTCGCGGTCCTCATAACCGCCGATAAAGCGGGCACGCACGTCGCCGGATTCGGTCAATGGGGTGGTGACATCCACCACGCCGCGCTGCTTGTCCCAGCTGCCCAGCGTGCCGGAGACAGACCCTGTCAGCTCGCGGCTGTCGGCGTGCTTGCGCACGAAGTTGACCGAGGCCCCCGGATTGCCGGCGCCGGTCATCAACCCATTCGCACCGCGCACCACCTCAATCCGATCGTAGATCGCCGTATTGAGTGCCCCTTCGCCGAAATACCAGCGGCCGTCGGTATTGAGCGTCGGGATGCCATCATACTGATAGCTGTTGATATTGAAGCCGCGTGCAAAAAACTGCACCCGATCACTGTCGATACGCCGGACAGAGATGCCCGTGGTGTTCATGAGCGCGTCTTCGATGGTCTCGAGGTTCTGATCCTTCAGGCGCTGCTCGGTCATGATGCTGACCGTCTGCGGGATTTCCTTTGGCGCCAGGTTCATGCGGGTGCCGGCACCGGTAGTGCGCCGGGTATAGCCGATGTTGTCGTAAAGGCTGGTGGCCGTGACGGTGAGGGTATCAATGGTGGCGTCATCGGCCTGAGCCATGACAGGTGACATCAGACAGGCGCCGGTGGTCACGATCGTCAGAACGTGTCGACCGGTACGACGCGGGCGCTGAGAGACAGGCGCACGCCGACCGCAGGATGGCTTTTTCATGGAGTCCCTTGCTGACGCGCCTGGCGCGCCGTTTATAGATGTTATGGACCACGAATTTTGATGAAGCGGTTAATGCAAAGTCAACGTTTATAACAATTATTCTCATTTTCAAGCGAAAAACTATCGCATCGTCACAGCCTGAGCTGATCGAAACCCAATGACATGCCTACTCCGTTAACTTTTTAGAAATTTGAAGTTAACCAGTGAGACTGGCAAGGTAGCCGTTATCTTTTAAAACCCATCAGGTTAACCGCGCCATGCCCATCTCCGATCACGGTTCTCCCCGAGCCGAACATTACCGTCACGACTGGCAGCGTCACGAGATCGAAGCGCTGCTCAATCTGCCCTTCAACGATCTGCTGTTTCGGGCACAGAGCGTGCATCGCCAGCACTTTGATCCCAACGCCGTGCAGATCTCGACGCTTTTGTCGATCAAGACCGGCGCCTGCCCGGAGGACTGCAAGTACTGCCCGCAGTCAGGTCACTACAACACCGGCCTTGAACGCGAAAAGCTGATGCAGGTCGAGGCCGTGCTGGAGGAAGCGCGCCGGGCGAAGGCCGTAGGGGCAAGCCGTTTCTGCATGGGCGCGGCCTGGAAAAACCCGCGGGCAAAAGACATGCCGTATGTGCTGGAGATGGTGCGCGGCGTGCGCGCCATGGGGCTGGAAACCTGCATGACGCTGGGCATGCTGACCCGGGATCAGGCCGAGGCGCTCGAGGATGCCGGGCTTGATTACTACAACCACAATCTGGACACCTCACCGGAGTACTACGGCGAGATCATCACCACTCGCACCTACGCCGACCGGCTGGAGACGCTCGATCACGTGCGTCAGGCCGGCATGAAGATCTGCTCCGGCGGCATCCTGGGCATGGGCGAGAGCGTCAACGACCGCGCGGGGCTGTTGCAGCAGCTCGCCAACCTGCCGGTCCATCCGGAAAGCGTGCCGATCAACATGCTGATCCGCATCGAAGGCACACCGCTTGCGCACGTCGAGGATCTTGACCCTATCGAGTTCGTGCGCACCATCGCGGTCGCGCGCATTCTGATGCCCGCCTCCCACGTGCGCCTGGCCGCCGGGCGCGAGCTGATGAGCGATGACACTCAGGCCCTGGCCTTTTTAGCCGGCGCCAACTCGATCTTCTATGGCGAGCGGCTGTTGACGGCGCAGAACCCGCAGGCCGATCACGACCAACGCCTGTTCAAGCGGCTGGGGCTTTACCCGGAGCCGCGACACGATGTCGATGACGCCACCCATGAGGCGGTGCTCAACGACCGGATTCGCCAGGCACGGATCAAGGCTATGACCACCGATGCCGCCGCGCATTGAGAAGGTCTTCGAGATGAACGCTTCTGACATGACGGCCTTTGAAACGACCCTTCACCATCGCCTCGAGCAGCAAAAAGCGGCCGGGCGTTACCGCCAGCGTCGCAGCCAGTGCGATGCCGGCGTCCGTACCCGCATCGATGGCCGGGACATGCTGACCTTTTGCAGCAACGATTATCTGGGGCTGGCCACGCATCCGCGTGTGGTCGAGGCCTTGTGTGACGGCGCGCGTCGCCATGGCGCCGGCGGTGGCGCCTCGCATCTGGTCAACGGCCATCAGGAGATCCATGACCGGCTGGAAGCGCACCTGGCGCAGTGGACCGGGCGTGAACGGGCGCTGTTGTTCTCCAGCGGCTACCAGGCCAACCTGGGGGTGATCTCGGCGCTGATGTCCCGCGGCGGCCATGTTGTTCATGACCGGCTCAACCACGCCTCGCTGCTGGATGGCACACGCCAGTCAGGCGCCCGCCTTCATCGCTTTGATCATGGCGACGTCTCGATGGCCACGCAGATACTGGCCGAACTTTCGCCGGAATCCTCCCGGCTGCTGGTCAGCGATGGGGTCTTCAGCATGGATGGCGACAGCGCGGATATAGCGGCGCTGGCCGTGCTGGCACAGCGTCATGACGTTCCACTGATGATCGACGACGCGCACGGTCTCGGCGTGCTGGGCGCCTCAGGTGCCGGTACGCTGGAGGCGCAGAATGTGGGGGCTGACCGAGTGCCCATTCTGGTGGGCACGCTGGGCAAGGCACTGGGCACCCAGGGTGCCTTTGTAGCCGGCAGCCACACGCTGATTGAGGCCCTGATCCAGTTTGCCCGCCCGTTCGTCTATACCACCAGTCTCTCACCGGCACTGGCCGCGGCCACCCTGGCCGCGCTGGATATCGTGCAGACCGAGCCTGAACGACGCCGCCACCTTCACCGTCTGATCCAGCGCTTTCGCCAGGAGCTGACCGGGCTGGCGCTGCCCGGCATCACGCTGATGCCCTCCGAGACGCCCATTCAACCGCTGTTGATTGGCGGCGAGCAGGCAGCGATGGCACTGTCCGAACGTCTGCATGAAGAAGGTATCCTGTGTACTGCCATCCGCCCACCCACGGTGCCACCGGGGCAATCACGGCTGCGCGTGACGCTGTCGGCGGCCCACGCCGATGCAGACCTGGATCGACTGCTCTGCGCTCTTGAGCGCTGCTGTCGGACAGCAAACTCATGATGCCCGCCGCTCCAACCCTGATCCTGCTGCCCGGATGGGCCATGGCTCCTTCGGCACTGGCCCCGCTGGCTGCGGCACTCAAGGCGCCACTGCCCGACTGGACCATCGAATGCGCGACACTGCCCTCACTGGACGACGATACCCTTGAGGTATGGCTCGATGAGCTGGATGACCGGCTGCCCGATCACGCGTGGCTGGCCGGCTGGTCACTGGGCGGCATGCTGGCCATTGCCCTGTCCGCCCGGCGTGGGTCGCGCTGTCCCGGCGTCATGACCCTGGGCAGCAATGCCAGCTTCATCACCCGCCGGGACTGGGGCTGTGCCCTGCCCTCGGCCACGCTGGCGGCCTTTCGAGCCCGCTGGGCAAGCGCCCCCGAGAAGACCCTGTCGCGCTTTATGGCGCTCATTGCTCGCGGCACCACGCCGCTCTATCCGATGATCCGCCAGCTTGAGGCCCATGCGATGACCATGAGCGTCGAGCAGGCGCTGGCCGGACTCTCGCTGCTTCAACACATCGATCTGCGTTCACATCTGACGCGCGCCTCATGCCCCGGGCTGCATCTTTTTGCCGAATTTGACGCTCTGGCCCCCGTCAGCGCCTGTACCGCCATCAGCGAGCGCCTACCCGAGAACAGCAGGGTTCATCAGCTTTCTGACACCGGTCACGCTTTCCCGCTGGAGCATCCCGAACAGTGCGCCCGACGCATGGCGGCCTTTATCGAGTGGCACGGCAGGAGAAGCGCGCATGACTGCTGAAGCGGCACCGACCCTGAAACACCGCATCGCCGAGTGCTTTTCAAAAGCCGCGCCCCATTACGATGACCACGCCGGGCTCCAGCGCGACGTGGCCAATGTACTGCTGAACGCCCTTCCGGTGGGTCAAGCGCCGAGGCATCTGGTGGATGTCGGCTGCGGCACCGGATACGTCACCCGCGGGCTGCGCGAGCGCTACCCCGGCGCGCTGGTGACAGGCGTGGACCCGGCCCTCGGCATGCTCGAGACCGCCGCCCGCCGCCACGGCCATGACCGGCTGTGCTGGCAGCTCGGCGACGCCGAGTACCTGCCTTTTGAGGGCGCCAGTCTGGACATGGTGGTCTCAAGTCTTGCCATCCAGTGGTGCCCCTCACCCGCCGGGTTTCTTCAGGAGGCCGAACGCACGCTGCGTCCGGGCGGATGGCTCGCCTTTACCACCCTGCTCGACGGCAGTCTTGCCGAGCTGAAAACCGCTCTGGCCACGCTGGACGATTGCCCCCGGGGCAATGCGTTCATCACGCCTGAGGCGCTCTCGGCGCAGCTGCAGGCAAGCCGGCTGACCGAACGCACCCTGAACTGCACCGATTACCGGGTATTTCATGACAGCGGCGTAGAGAGCCTGCGGGCGCTGAAGGCCGTCGGGGCGGCGACGCCCGATAGACCGTCCCGCCACGGCCTGATGAGCCGCCGACGCTGGGCCTGCATGACGCAAACGCTGGAGCGCTTTCGCAGGCCGGAAGGCTTGCCCACCACCTATCGGGTCGCTTTTGTGGTGATGCAAAAGCCCGATGGTTTCTCCCATGACGGATCGATCCCCTGACATGACCCCTGCCGCCTTTTTCGTGACCGGCACCGATACCGATGCCGGCAAGACCCTGATTGCCTCGACACTTTTGTATGCCGCCCGCACCAGGGGGCTGAGCACCGCCGCCGGCAAGCCCGTGGCCTCCGGCAGTGAGCGCACCTCACAGGGTCTGCGCAACGCCGATGCCCTGGCCCTGCAGGCCCAGTGCGAGCCTGCGCTTTCCTACGATGCGGTCAATCCAGCGGCGTTTGAACCGGCCATTGCACCGCATATTGCGGCCAGTGAGGCCCATGTCGAGCTATCGGTGGCCGCCCTTCTGGCACCCATGCAGACGCTGCTCGCCCAAAAGGCCGATTTGACCCTGATCGAAGGCGCCGGCGGCTGGCGCGTGCCCTTGAACGATGAAGCGTCGCTCTGCGATCTGGCCGTGGCGCTGGATCTGCCGGTCATTCTGGTGGTCGGTGTGCGGCTCGGCGCCATCAATCACGCCCGGCTGACCCTAGAGGCCATCGAGCGTGATGGATTAAGCGTCGCCGGCTGGGTCGCCAACGTCATCGATGACCGCACTGCCCGGCTGGAGGAGAACCTGGCAACGCTTGAGCACTGGCTGAGCCGGCGCGGCGGCATTCCCTGTCTGGGGGTGGTGCCACACCTTGCGGACCCGACCCCGGAGCGGGCCGGTTTTTATCTTGATATCACTCCTCTGGTTGGAACCTCATGAACGATAACGCCACATGGATGCAGCGCGATCTCGCCAGCCTCTGGCATCCCTGCACGCAGATGAAGGACCACGAAACCCTGCCGGTCACCCCCATTCGCTCGGGCAAGGGGGTGTGGCTCGAGGATTTCGAAGGCAAGCGCTACCTGGACGCCATCAGTTCCTGGTGGGTCAATATCCTCGGTCACGCCAACGAGCGCATCAATGACCGGATCAAGACTCAGCTGGACACGCTTGAGCATGTGATTCTCTCGGGTTTTACCCATCAGCCGGTGATCGAACTCTCCGAGCGGCTGGGCCGGCTGGCACCCGAAGGTCTGGGCCACTGCTTTTATGCCGACAACGGCTCGTCGGCCATCGAGGTGGCGCTGAAGATGAGCTATCACTACTGGCACAACCAGGGGCGGCCGGAGAAGCGGCGCTTTCTGACCATCACCAACGGCTATCACGGCGAGACGCTGGGCGCGCTGTCCGTGGGCGATGTGGCGATTTTCACCGACACCTATCGCTCGCTGCTGCTGGATGTCATCAAGGTGCCGGCGCCGGATGGCTTCGGTCTGCCGCGTGATCAGTGGGTCGATCAGGCCCGGGCGGCCTTTGCCCACATGGAGGCCGCGCTCGAGCGTCATGGTGATGAACTGGCCGCCGTGATTGTCGAGCCGCTGATCCAGTGTGCCGGCGGCATGCGCATGTACCCGCCGCAGTATCTGACCTGGCTGCGCGAAGCGTGCGATCGACACAACGTGCAGCTGATATTTGATGAAATTGCCGTCGGCTTCGGGCGTACCGGCACGATGTTCGCCTGCGAGCAGGCCGGCGTGCGTCCGGACTACCTGTGTCTGTCCAAGGCGATCACCGGCGGCTATCTGCCGCTGTCGGTGGTGATGACCACCGATGAGATCTACGCCGCCTTCTATGACGACTACTCAACGCTGCGAGCCTTTTTGCACTCGCACAGCTACACCGGCAATCCGCTGGCCTGTGCCGCGGCGCTGGCCACGCTCGATATTCTGGAAGATGACGATGTCATCGCGGCCAATCGAATAAAGGCGGCACACATCGAGCAGGTCACGGCACCGCTGAGCGAACACCCGCACGTCGGCGATGTGCGCCAGACCGGCATGGTGGTCGCCATCGAGATGGTGAAGGACAGGGCGACCCTTGAGCCCTATGACTTTCGCGAACGTCGCGGGCTCAAGGTCTTTCAACACGCCATGTCTCGCGGCGCCATGCTGCGCCCGCTGGGCAACGTCATCTACTGGATGCCACCCTACGTGATCACCCCTGAGGAAATCGACTTTCTCGGTGACGTGACCCGCGAAGGGCTGGAGATAGCGACCGGGCAGTAGCACCAAAAACAGGATTCGCGGAGCGCCACCCCCGGCCCCGCCGCGACATTCCCCCTCACGTTCTCGGGCCATTACACCATTGGTCGGCAGGGCACCGTCCGGGTTCGACAGTCGAACCCGGGCTCACTACTATCGAAATAATAAAGATCAGAACAGCGGCCGCAGGCAGGCGTCAGCTCACAGCGATGGTGATCACCGCAGGGTCGAGGCTTTCGAAGGCGGCATAACAAAAAAGACGATCACGTCACACCATCGGTGGTAGACAGATGTCCGATAAAAAGACAGCGCGCGACGCAGACCGGAAGGCAGAAAACCAAAGCGCCGAAGATCGGAATGCAGAAGACCCGAATGGAGAAAAAAAGGAAGACGCGCTGGAGCGCGCCTCGACCAGAAGCGAACAGGAGCAGATTGCCCAGCCCTGGTCGCATGAGGAGCAGGCCGAAAGCGGCGAGGCCGAAGAGCGCAGCCTCAGTACCAAACGTCTGTTCGTGCTCGGGCTGGCCGCACTGGGCGTCTCCTACGGTGATATAGGCACAAGTCCTCTCTATGCCCTGCGCGAGTGTTTTCGCGGCTCAAGCAATCTGGTGCCCAGCGATGCCAACGTGATGGGCATTCTGTCGCTGATTTTCTGGGCGCTGATTCTAGTGGTCTCGACCAAATACATGCTGTTCGTCACGCGGGCCAACAATAATGGCGAGGGTGGCATGCTCGCGCTGGTCGCCCTGCTCAATCCGTGGCGCAGGAATGCCGGTCGGCATTCGAAGTTTCTGCTTCAGCTTGGCGTATTCGGCACCGCACTCCTCTATGGCAGTTTCATGCTCACCCCGGCGATCTCGGTGTCCAGCGCGGTAGAAGGCCTGAACGTGGCCACCACCATTTTCGAACCCTATGTGATCCCGATCACCATCGTGATTCTTGTCCTGCTGTTTGCGATCCAGTCGCGCGGCACCGAAACGGTCGGGCGTTTCTTTGGGCCGGTGATGATCGTGTGGTTTCTGACCCTTGCCCTGCTCGGCGTCTACGGCATTGCGCACGAGCCGAGCGTGCTCAAGGCGATCAATCCGCTGCGGGCGGTGGAGTTTTTCACCCTCAACCGCTGGACGGGCTTTGTGGTGCTGGGGGCGGTCTTTCTGGTGGTGACCGGCGGCGAGGCAATGTATGCCGACATGGGGCATTTTGGCCGACGCCCGATCCAGCTGGCCTGGTTCGGGCTGGTCCTGCCGGCGCTGCTGCTCAACTATTACGGCCAGGGCGCGATGCTGATCCATTCACAGGGTCAGTCCGCCGCCCAGCCGTTTTATAACCTTGCCCCGGACTGGGCGCTTTATCCGCTGGTGGTGCTGTCTACGGTGGCCACCGTGATCGCCTCGCAGGCGGTCATTTCAGGGGCCTTTTCGCTGACCCGCCAGGCCGTTCAGCTCGGCCAGCTGCCACCGATGCGGCTGTTTCAGACCTCATCCGAGGAGTACGGCCAGATCTATGTGCCCACGCTGAACTGGCTGCTGATGCTGGCGACCATCGGTCTCGTACTGGGGTTTCGCACCTCGACAAACCTGGCCTGGGCGTACGGCGTGGGCATCTCCTTTGCGATGACGATCACCACGATTCTCGCCTTTTTCATCATGCGTGAGCGCTGGCAGTGGTCAATGTGGGTGGCCGGGCCCATTACCGTGGCCTTTTTACTGGTCGATCTGCCGTTTTTCGGCGCCAACCTGCTCAAGGTACCGCACGGCGGCTGGTTCCCGGTGCTGACCGCAGTGGTCATGTTCACACTGATGGGCACCTGGCGGCGCGGCGGCGAACTGCTGCGCAAACGGCTCGCACATGATGAAGCGCAGCACGATGAAGAACAGGATCCGCTCAAGGACTTCGTGGCCGAACTGGCCACCAGCGAGACGATCCGTGTCGAAGGCACCGCGATTTTTTTGACCGGCAGCGATGCCGGCACCCTGCCAATGCTCCAGCATCATCTGCAACACAATCGCGTGCTGCACGAACGCGTGCTGCTGCTGACGGTGCGCACCGAGGATTCACCGCGGATCCCGGCCGCCGAGCGACTCGAGATCGATGATCTCGGCCAGGGCGTTTACCGGGTCATCGTGCGCTACGGATTCATGCAGACCCCCAACGTGCCGGTGGCCGTGCGTTTCGCCGAACACTTCGGCATCGAGGTGGACATGGAACAGGCCACTTTCTATGTCGGCCGGGCCACCATCATCCCCACCGACGAGGTGGAGGGCATGATGCTCTGGCGCGAGAAGCTTTTTGCCTTCATGTCACGCAACGCCATCCAGCCTACGTCGTACTACAAGGTGCCGCCGCAGCGGGTGGTCGAACTCGGGTTGCGCGTGGAGATCTGATCGGCGTCGCGTCGGTCAGTGGCCGTCCCTACCAGTGATAGCGCAGCGTGGTCAAAACGGATCGACCATCGCCGTAGAAGCCACTATTGCTGACGTTGTCGACGTAGGTCAGATAGTCCCGATCAAACAGGTTGGTGACGTTAACGGCCAGATCCACATTCTCGGTGAGATCGTAACGGGCCATGGCATCGACCAGCGTATAGGAAGCGGCCTTGTCGCTGTTTTCATCGTCGACCCAGGTGTCGCCGACAAAGCGGGTGCCCAGCCCCAGGGTCAGATCACCGCGGGTGCTGTCGCCGGGGATCGTATAGTCGGCCCATACCGAGGCGATGTGGCGCGGCACCAGCATCGGGCGATTGCCCTCGTTGCCGGTCAGGCCGTCTTCCTTGATCTCGGGATCCCAGTACGAATACGCCGCCGTCATGTTGAGCCGGTCGTTGAGGGCCAGCTTGCCTTCAAGCTCGAGTCCGCGAACGTTGATTTCACCGAC
Organism: Kushneria sp. Sum13; assembly: GCF_052692355.1. Lineage (NCBI taxonomy): Bacteria > Pseudomonadati > Pseudomonadota > Gammaproteobacteria > Oceanospirillales > Halomonadaceae > Kushneria > Kushneria sp. Sum13. The sequence continues at coordinate 172,146 of NZ_CP199847.1, read as the reverse complement.
CTGGCGATAAATGCTCGGTGTTACCTGTTTGGTGACGTTTTCCTGGGTGAGATCGAACGCGGCCAGTGTCACCAGTGCATTGTCGGTCGGACGATATTTCACGCCGACCTCATACTGTCGCCCCTCCTCGGGCTCGGCGCTGCCCACGATCAGACTGCGGCTTGAAGGTGGCTGGAAGGACTCCGAATAGTTGGTGTACAGCGACAGGTTCTCCAGTGCCTTCCAGGTCAGACCGGCCCGTTTGGTAAAGGCGTAATCACTGTATGTCGCATCAGCCGTGTCTGTTTTGATCTCGTCGTAGCGACCGCCCAGCGTCACGATCCAGCGATCATCGAAGGTCAGCTCTTCCTGTAAATAGGTGCCGCGTGACAGCTGTTTCTGGCGAAAGTCAGAGGGCGCACCCAGCGTCACGCAGGCATCGCCGCAATAGCGCGGATTGCTGATATCGATCCCGCCGGCGCTGCCAAAGCGGGAGCGCTCGTCGACCTCATCGTTGTTGTAATCAAACCCTGCCAGGGTCCGGGTCCTGATGCCCTCAAACTCGTGATCAAACTGCAGCTGGTTGTCGATGGCGTACTGATCGCGCTCGCCGGCGACCACATAGGCATCTCGACGGTCGGCCGGATCGGCATCGCTGAGATAGACGTGCCGGTAGTCCATGTCCAGATGGGTATAGCGGGCGTTCTGACGAAAGGTCAGCCCGTTCTGGAAATTGTGCTCGAACAGATAGCCGACATTGCGCTCGAAGCGATCCATATCGTTGAAATCGGGCTCGCCGAGAAAGGTTTCCGGATCGATATTTGAACCGATCGGAATGGCATGCGAGGTATTGCCGCGACGCTTGTTGAAATCGGCGAGAAACGTCAGCGAGGTGTTGTCATCGGGCTTCCAGGTCAGGGCCGGTGCAAAATAGAAACGGTCATCACGGGTCTCGTCGGCACTGAGCTCGGCATCCTGCCATTTGGTGGTGATGCGATAGGTCCACTCGCCGGCCTGATCGATCGGGCCACCAAAGTCGGCTGCGGTCTCGGTGTGGTCATCGCCCAGCGTGGTGTAGACCTCGCCGAAATCGTAATCAAGCGGGCGTTTGGTGATCGCATTGACCATGCCCCCCGGCGCGTTGAGGCCAAACAGCGTCGAGGTCGACCCCTTGAGGATATCGATGCGCTGCAGACCGTACGGCTCGAGCTTGCCGCCGGTAAAGTTGACTGTGCGGCGGCTCAGTCCGTCCCGATAGGTACCGGCCGAGGTGCCGTCAAAACCACGAATCATGAAGTAGTCATAGCGGTCATCACCGCCGTATTGATCCACCGCCACGCCTGCCGTATAGCCGATCGCCTGCTCAAGGCTCTGCACGTTGCGCGTGCGCATCTCTTCTTCGGTGACGGTCGAGACGCTATTGGAAAGATCGAGCACCTCGGTATCGGTTTTGGAGCCGGTCATGGTGCGACGCGCCACAATGGAGCTGTCCGGTCCGGCCGCGCTGTCGGGTACGGCGGCCGCCTCGACCGTCATCGTTTCAAGTGCAGCAGTGCCATTATCCTGCGCCATGGCCGTCGTGGTCGACAGCAGGGCCGCGGAGGCGGCCATGAATGTTCCCAGAAAATAGCCACGAGAAACCGGTGTAAGGTGAATACTTCTCGCCAAAGCGCGCGATGACGTTGTCATGATGTCCCTTGCCGATGCGTTTGACGCACCCGTTATTAATATTAAAAAGCGAAGGGATTCTGAGAAGCCACTCAACCAAAGTCAATAATAATCATTCTCAAATAAGAAGATGGCTTTTAATTTGTCTCATTGGCAGTATCGAAACGACTGTCCCGAACATTTGGGATTTCCCGGCTCAAACCCCGGGGGCATTACAGACAAAAGCCCTGACAGGACCATGACATGTCACGACTTCTCCTGCTGAGCAGCGCCATGGCCGGTGATACCGGCTATCTGGCCTGGACACGCCCTCTGATCAAGGACTTTCTGAGCGTTCATCCTGTAAGGATCACGCGCGCGCTGTTTATCCCCCACGCCGGAGTCAGTAAAGGTTTCGACACCTATCTGGACCACGTCCGCGCCGCGCTTGATCTCGGCGACATCACGCTGGACAGCCTGCATGACAGCGACGACCCCGAATCGGCGATCCGCCGTGCCGAGGCGCTGATCGTGGGCGGTGGCAATACCTTTGCACTGGTCAGCCGGCTTTACGACCTAAATCTGATGGATGTCATTCGCAAGCGCGTGGGTGAGGGCCTGCCCTATATTGGCTGGAGTGCCGGTGCCAACCTGGCAGGCCCAACCCTGTGCACCACCAATGACATGCCGATTGTCGAGCCTCCGAGCTTTCGAACCCTTGAGCTGGTGCCCTTTCAGATCAACCCTCACTTCATCGTCGACAAGAGCGCCGGACACCACGGCGAGAGCCGGGAAGAGCGCCTGATAGAGTATCTGGCGCTTAATCCGGGCATGCAGGTGGTGGCCCTGCCGGAAGGCACGGCCCTGCGCCAGGAAGGCGAGCACTTCGAACTGCTCGGTAACCGGGACGCCTGGCTGTTGACCCATCAGGGCACCCGGGCCCTTCAGGCAGGACAGGCCTGCGACGGCCTGCGTGGATCGGAGGGCACAGGAGACGACCCCAAAGCGCCGTGAATCCTGTGGTAATGCGCCCGAGCCTATGCGCCCGGTTCACCTTCCCAGTAGGAAGGCGCGTCATCGTGTCGGCCCAACAGCCGAACGCGAGGCTGATCGGGAGGCCCACTACGCGCCATGAACTTGCCCGAGTCGGGATACTCGATGATATCGGCCGCGGCCCTGCTGGAAATGACCAGATACTGAAGCGGCTGATTGCCGGTATTGATCAACTGATGCGCGGTGTCCATGCCGCCGGCGGGGGCACCCAGCACATCACCCGCCGTGACCACATGGCGATTCTGCCCAAGGCGATATTCGCCCTCCTCTTCCAGAATCACGAAAATCTCATCCTCCACGTGATGGTTATGAAAGGGACAGCCCGATTTGCCCGGGGGCACTTCATTGTACGTAATGCCCAGGGACTTCAAGCCCAGCAGTGCGCCCAGACCGGCTTCCGAGCCTTCGTAAACATTTCCCTGTTGCCAGGGTTTTTTGATCAACCGTGACAGACTGATGACTGGTGTCATGACAGATACCCTCCCAAAGTGCAGTAGCCCGATGTGCCCTGGCTTGCCTGATAGTCTTGCCCGAACGCCGCCAAGGTGCCATCGTCATGACATGACCCGGCGCACAGTGCGCCCGATTGAAGACGACAGGAGCGTGCACGGTGTTTATTGCCATGAACCGTTTTCGGGTCAATCCCGAGCGAGTAGAGGAATTCGAGCAACTCTGGCTGGAGCGTGAAACCCATCTGCAGGGGCTGCCCGGGTTTGTCGAGTTTCATATGTTGCGCGGCCCGCAGGAAGAGGATCACGTGCTGTACGCCTCCCACACGATCTGGCGCTCGCGCGAGGATTTTGATGCCTGGACCCACTCCGAGGCCTTTCGCGCCGCGCATGCCAATGCCGGCCAGAGCCGCCGTGAGGGGCTCTATCTGGGGCCACCGAAATTTGAAGGTTTCGAGGTCATCCAGACCATCAGCGAGGCGAATCACGCCTGATGGCGTGATGGCTTGCCTGTCCACTGCGGAGCATTGTCATGAGTGATCACGCCGATAGACGGCCACTGGCCGTGGTGACCGGTGCCAATACGGGGCTGGGGTTTGAAACCGCCCGCGCCCTGATGCATCAGCACTACCGGGTCATCGTGGCCGCGCGTGATGAAACGAAGGGGCAGGCGGCTGTCGAGGCGCTGCGGGATGAATCCCCCAAGGCCGACGTGTGTCTTGAACTGCTCGATCTCAACCGGCTGACGTCAGTGCGGGAATTTGCCGCCCGCGTGCAGGCACGCGAGCCGTCGCTGGATCTTTTGATCAACAATGCCGGCGTCATGGCCCTGCCCCGGCGCGAACTCACCGAGGAAGGTTTCGAGCGTCAGTTCGGCGTCAATTATCTGAGCCATTTCCTGCTGACAAGCCTTTTGCTGCCGCAGTTGATGCACGCGCCAGCCCCACGGGTGGTCCAGCTCTCAAGCCTTGCCCACCGGGGCGGGCACATCGACTTTGATGACCTGCAGGGGGCACGCGACTATGACCCCTGGCGGGCCTACCGTCAGTCAAAGCTGGCCATGCTGATGTTCAGCCAGACCCTGCAGCGCCACAGCAACCAGGAGCTTTGGGGGCTCGACAGCCTGGCAGCGCACCCGGGGCTGTCGCGCACGGCGCTTTTCAACCATGGAGTGAAAAGCCGCCCGCTGGTGGGCACGCTTTTTCGGCTGGCCATGCCGCTTTTGAGCCAGAATGCCGCCGACGGTGCCCGGCCCACGATCCATGCCGCGACCTCCAGCGACATTCGACCGGGCGATTACTTCGGCCCCGATGGCACCGGGGAAACGCGCGGTGCGCCCAAACGCGCCCGGCTTTCAAAAACGGCACGTGATCAGGCCGAAGGCGAGCGGCTCTGGCAGGTCTCCTGTGAGTTGACCGGCGCGGAATGGTCCGCCTGATCAAGGCTCGACACGACGTCAGCACGGCGGGAGTCCACAAAAGGTCTCGGGCGTGGGGTCATCAGCGGCCAAACAGCATTGGAGCGCCCGCCCGGGCGCTTTTGGTATCTGTGCCGCAATTACTCTCCACTCAGGGACGGTTTCCCGGCCGCCGGTGGAATGCGTAGGATAGGGTTTTTCGCCATGAGAGCTGCCATGCGTTACGCCCTGATTCTTGTTGTCAGCCTTGTTACCGGCCTAGGGATCTCATCGAGTCAGGCCTCCGAGACCACCCAGCGCGCCGTAGCCCAGCAAAAGGCCCAGCTGCTGGAACAGCGCGCCTCCAACGAAGGCGGCGTTCAACCCCCGCCGCCCCACGTTCGTCTCACCAGTGACGGGACGCGCGCAATCGACCCGCGCGGCCAGGCGCCGCTCGATGATGCCGTGACCTGTCTGGCCCGCTCCATCTACTGGGAGACCAAGGGCACGAACCAGCGAGAGATGGAAGCAGTGGCCAGCGTGATCATGAACCGCCTCGGCAGCAGCGGTTTCCCCCCGACCCTGTGCGGCGTGGTGCAGGAGGGCTCGGAAACCGGCAGCTGTCAGTTCTCATGGTGGTGCGATGGTCGCCCGGACGAGGCCAACGAGCTGGGAGAGTACGCCGCCGCCCGTGAAGTCGCTCGACGGGCCCTCAACGGCAGCCTGCGCGATCGCACCCGCGGGGCACTCTTTTTCCATCACCGCGGCATGACGCCGAGCTGGGCATCGAGTTTCGTGGAGACTGCGGAAACCGGCGAGTTCCTGTTTTATCGCCCGCCGAGCTGAGCTCGATCGGTGTGACTGGCGCAGGCGCTGCCGGCCGCTACGCTAAAGGCCCCGACATTACTTCTGCATCAGGGCGGAGCGGCATCGATGGGCAAGAATCTTGTGGTGTGCTGTGATGGCACCAATCAGCAGTTCAGTCGCGTCAACACCAATGTGGTGCACCTGTTTCGCTTGATCAAACGTCACGGCGATCAGCAAAAGGCCTTCTACAGCCCGGGCGTCGGCACCTTTGCCGCGCCCTTTTTCGGCATTGATGTCGGGCGGGCGCTGGGGCGCGCGCTGGGCACCGCCTTCGGTTACGGCATCCAGCAGAACATGGAAGATGCCTACCGCTTTTTGATGAACGAATACGAGCCCGGCGACCGCGTGTTTCTATTCGGCTTCAGTCGTGGCGCCTTCACCGCGCGCTCGCTGGCGTCGATGATCGACCGCTGCGGCATTCTTTATCCGCACCACGACAACATGGTGCAGGAGATTACCCGCCGGTATCTGCGGGGCGATGACGCCACCAGCCTGCGGACCTTTCGCGACACCTTTGCCCGTTCCTGCAAGCCCTGGCTGGTCGGCGTGTGGGATACCGTCGGCGCACTGGGCTGTCTGATCTCGATGCGCAAATTCCACAACCGACGCCTGAGCCCGGGCGTACGTTTCGCCTATCACGCTCTGGCGCTGGATGAAAAGCGCCGACCCTTTTCGCCGACCCCCTGGGATGAAAGCAAGGCCCGGGACGGGCAGCACATCGAGCAGCGCTGGTTTGCCGGCAGCCACGGTGATGTGGGCGGCATGTACCGTGAGCGCGGGCTCTCCGACATCACCCTGCGCTGGATGCTGGAGCGTGCGACCGAACACGGGCTGCTGCTGGAACAGGACGATCTGTCCCGCATTCAGGGGGATCCGGCGGGCATGTTGCATCAAAAGGCCTCAGGGCCATGGCGGCTTTTGGGCACCAGAAGACGTCACTATCCCTGCGGTGCCCTGATTGATGAGAGCGTGCAAACACGTATCGAACAGGTCGATGGCTATCAGCCGGCCGCCCGCCAACAGGCGCGTGAGTAGAACGCGCCCTGTTGCATCAGACGTCACGAATTAATGAGTGAATTTCCCCGGGTCACTGGTAACGGCCTGGGGCACCGCGCCGCCCCCTGACCACCCTTTTGATGCGCCCCGGACAGCCATCCCATCCCTGGGCGTGCCAAAGGATTCATCAAACCCGCCTCAAGCTGAAGTTCCCCGTATCACACTGCCCATGAGCACTTCTGCCAGGTCAGTGACGGCCCCTGTGCGTCTACCGTTCGCAGCGACCCGGACCTTGTCGATACTCGACGGCGCCTGTCGCTGTACGCATGACAACCTGCAATGAACGCCAGCCATTACAACAATTCATGACCACCCTCGGGAGCCTGATCTTTCATGCGTGTCATTGGCCGTCTGTTTACTCACATCGCCGAGCGTTATCTGCCGGATGCCTTTGTTTTCCTGTTTTTCCTCACACTTGTGGTGCTGGGGCTCGGCATCGTGTGGGGCGACGGCCATGCGCCGCGCCAGGTGCTGGACTACTGGGGCAACGGTTTTTTCAGCATCTATGAATTCACCTGCCAGATCATTCTGGTACTGGTGAGTGGCTACGCCCTGGCCCACACCCGCCCGGTGCGCCGTGCCCTGATCGCCTTTACCCGCCTGCCGCGTACCGAGGTGCAGGTGATCGTGGCCACCACACTGGTGGCCATGCTGTGCAGCTGGATTTCCTGGGGCTTCGGGCTGGTGGCCGGCGGTCTGGTGGCCCGCGAAATGGGGATTGTTCACCGCGGCCGGGTGCACTATCCGCTGGTGGTGGCAGCGGCCTACTCGGGATTTATCGTCTGGCACGGCGGCTATGGCGGCTCGATCCCCACCGTCATCGCCAATCCCGGACACTTTCTGGAAGCCGAGATGGGTATCATCCCGGTATCTCAGACAGTCTTTTCGATCGGCAACCTGGCCATTCTGGCGGCCATGGTGCTGGTGGTGCCGGCCGTGCTGGTGTCAATGCGCCCACGCATCGGTGAAGCCCGGACCAGCCTGCCGGACAGCGAGCAAAGCGATGACATCAACGCCGTGCCCGAGCCCGACCGCTCACGCATGACGCCGGCCCAGCGCCTTGAGTACTCACGCCTGATTCCGCTGACACTGGGCGTGATTGCGCTGCTCTGGCTGCTGGATCATTTCGTGACCGGCGGCGGGGTCAACATCAATACCGTCATTCTGGGCTTTTTCGCGCTGGGGCTTTTGTTTTCCCGCCACGCCCGTGAATACATCGCCTTTTGTACCGACGGGTCGCGCACGGCCTACGGCATCATCATGCAGTTTCCCTTCTACGCCGCCATGATGGGCGTGATCGCCGGCACCGGCATGGCCACCGATATCGGCAGTGCGCTGGTCTCGATTGCCAGCAGCGAGACCCTGCCGTTTTATTCGTTCATTAGCGCGGGGCTGATCAACTTCTTTATCCCGGCCGGCGGCGGTCAGTGGATCATGCAGGGCCCCATCGTGATTGATGCCGCCCGCCAGCTCGATGCCGACATGGCCAATGTGGCCATGGCAGTGGCCTGGGGCGATGCCTGGACCAACATGGTGCAACCCTTCTGGACGCTGCCCCTGCTGGCCATTGCCGGTCTGCAGATTCGCGACATCATGGGCTATACCTCGGTGATCATGCTGGTGAGCGGTGTCGTGCTGGGCATCGCCATGTTTTTGATCTGAGCCCGATGCGCCTTGCCCGAGTGAACGACCGTGTCCATCTTTAGTCTCACTCAGAGGATCGGCGGACAGGGAGAGGACATGCGGGCAGGGGCAGGAAGAAAGGGCGTCATCCTGATGATGTGGACAGTGCTGAGCCTGTCGGCCGGCCTCGCCGTGGCCGAGAGCCCTCCGGCACCCGTCGCAATCGATGAGGCGATGGCCGTTGAGGTGGCCGCCGCTCTGGCGGCGGCGAATGATGCCCCGGTCGTTCGCACTGACAGCGGCCTGCTGCGCGGCGAGCATGATCAGGGTTTTTCGGTCTATCGCGGCATCCCCTTTGCCGCACCTCCGGTAGGAGAGAACCGCTGGCGCCCGCCGCAGCCCGTCACACCCTGGCAGGATGTCCGCGAAGCCACGCGATTTGGCCGCGACTGCATGCAAAAGCCACTGTCCAGCAGCGCCTCACCCGGGGATGAGCGCCCCGATGAGGACTGTCTCTATCTCAATGTCTGGCAACCCGATGGCGCTCGACGCGACACACCGGACAGCGCGCGAGAGGCCGCCACCGATGGACAGGCGGCCGCAACCGATGGCCCGGGTCGCCCGGTGGTGGTCTGGCTCTATGGTGGTGCCTACGTCAACGGTGGCGCGTCCTCACCGGCCTATGACGGCCAGAGCTTTGCCCGTGATGGCGTGCTCTATGTCAGCCTGAACTATCGACTGGGGCGCTTTGGCTTTTTCTCTCATCCGGCGCTGGACGGCGAAGACGGCAATGACGCCCTGGAGGGCAACTATGCCGTCATGGACCAGATCCGGGCGCTTGAGTGGGTCAAACGCAATATTGACCGCTTCGGCGGCGACCCGAATCAGGTCACCCTGGTCGGCGAATCTGCCGGCGGCAACTCGATTCTCAACCTGATGGCAAGCCCCGCCACCGAGGGTCTCTTTCAGCGCGCCGTGGTGATGTCCGGAGGCGGCCGCGGGCTGCGCGCCGTGCGCCATGGCCTGCATGACGACCACCCCGACAATCCATCGGCCGATAGCTTCGGCACCCGCTTTGCACAGCGTCACGGCATCGAGGGCAACGATGAGGCCGCGCGTGAGGCGCTGCGCGCGCTGCCGGCCGAGGCGGTGACGGGGGATCTCAACATGAGCATGATGTATACCCCCAACCGCGAGCGTGAGACCTATGTCGGGGGTCCGGTGCGCGATGGCCGGCTTCTGGTCGATGAGACCCAGAACCGATTCAAACAGCAGCAGCAGCGAAAGATACCGCTATTGATCGGCTCGACCAGCATGGATCTGGGGCGCGCGGATGCCGCCTCGAAAACCGAGCTTTTCGATACCTTTGGCGATAATGCCGATCGCATGCGCGCGCTCTATGACCCCAACGGCAACGTCAATCTGAAAACGCTGGCCAAGGAGATCGGGCGCGACCGCACCATGACGGAGCCGGCGCGCTTTATTGCCGATGAAATGTACGCCGCCGGCCAGCCGGTGTGGCGCTATCGTTTCTCGCATGTCGCCGCGCCGCGCCGTGCCGACTGGGCAGGCGCACCGCATGCCACCGATATTCCCTATCTTTTTGATCATCTTGATGCGCTCTACGGCAGCTCGATCGACGACAGCGACCGCACCACGGCCACGGCCTTTCATCGCTACGTGGTCAACTTCGCGCTGACCGGTGACCCCAACGGCGAGGGCCTGCCACAGTGGCCCCGGCATGACCCGACGCAGGAGAAGCTGGTGGATTTCACTCAGGATGACGGGCCACAGGTGATGCGCGACCCCTGGTGGGAACGGCTGGACATGATCGAGGGCCGCTGGGTGGCCGCCCCCGATGCACCTCCCGAGCCGGACCATCAGGGCTGACAGGCCCGGTCTTCCGGCGTGGTCTATGCTGGGCGCATGATCCAACGCAAACGGGACGTCGCATGCAACGCTGGTTGAAAGGACTGCTGACGCTGGGGCTACTGGCCACGCCCCTGTGGACCTGGGCTCAGGCCGCCTCGTCTGACCCGGCCGTTACCCGGGTAGACATCGACACCGGCGCGCTGCAGGGCCGCAGCGCGCTTGATGTGACGGCCTTCAAGGGCGTCCCCTATGCAACGCCGCCAACGGGAGACAACCGCTGGCGGCCACCGCAGCCGGTATCCCCATGGCAGGGCGTGCGCAAGGCCACCGCTTTCGCCCCGGACTGCATGCAGCGTCCCGACCCGAGCGATGCCGCCCCGCTGGGGGTAACGCCTTCAGAGGACTGTCTTTACCTCAATGTCTGGGCGCCGTCTGATGCCATTCCCGATCCGAAGGCCGATCGCGCACCAACCAACCATCCGGTACTGGTGTGGATTCACGGCGGGGGCTACGTCAACGGCGGCACCTCGACGCCCATTTACGACGGCAGCGCCTTCGCTCGCGACGGCGTGATTCTGGTCAGTCTCAATTACAGGCTGGGTCGTTTCGGCTTTTTTGCTCACCCCGCCCTGAGCCGCGAACAGCAAGGAAAGGCGCTGGGCAACTATGGCGTCATGGATCAGCTGGCCGCCCTTGAGTGGGTACAGCGCAATATCGGTGCCTTTGGTGGCGATGCCGGTAACGTCACCATCATGGGCGAATCCGCCGGCGGCGCCTCGGTGCTGGATCTGACCGGCACACCGGCCGCACGCGGGCTGTTCCAGCGCGCCGTGGTGATGTCCGGTGGCGGACGGGCGCTGATGGGGCCAATGCCCGCGCTTTCCGATGATCAGGACGACCTGCCTTCGGCCGAGACGATCGGTGAGCATTTCGCCCACCGTCACGGCATCGACGGCCAGGGGCACGAGGCGCTGGACGCGCTCAGACACCTGCCTGCCGAGCAGGTGGTCGATGGCCTCAACATGAGCAACCTCATGGCATCACATGAGGGACCGCGCACCTGGGTCGGCGGCCCGATCCGCGATGGCGAGCTGATCTCCGGTGAACCCGAGAAGATTTATCAGACCGGCCTTGAGCGGCATGTACCGATGCTGATCGGCACCACCGATGCCGATCTGGGATTCAGCTCGGCAGATAGCATGGACACACTGCTCACCCCCTTTGGCGAGGACGCCGACCGTGCCCGGGCGCTGTATGATCCCGAGGGCAGCGATGACGTGCAGCAGGTGGGGCGCGCCATTGGCATGGATCGCATGATGACCGAACCGGCGCGCTTTATTGCCGATCATGTGGCCGCCAGTGGCGAGCCGGTGTGGCGCTATCGCTTCTCTCACGTCGCGCTCGAGGCGCGTGACCAGTGGCCGGGAGCAGTGCATGCCAGCGAGCTGCCCTATCTCTTTCGCACGCTTGAATCGCGCTACGACCGGCTCGATGACAGCGACCGGGCCATGGCCTGGCAGCTGCATCGCTACGTGGTCAATTTCGCTCGGGACGGCAATCCCAACGGCGGCGGGGCGCCCACCTGGCCGCTGCATACCCCGCTATCAAACCTGATGATGGACTTTACTCAAAAGGCGGGGCCGGTAGCCCGACAGGACCCGGGGCAGGCGCGGCTGGATTTGATCGAGCAACATCTGACGCCGGCCCTTGATCATTGATAGCCCTGGTGTTTTACCGATCATCATCCACGTCCTGAAGACATGACCCTACAGGGCTACGACTTTGGTAATTTTGCGTAACAAAATGATCAAGCAGGTAACGGAGCGGTCGATATAGGCGGGGAACATCTTCTGGATTCTCGCCATCATGAAACTGGATCGCTTTTACGCACAGGCCAACGAACAGGACGCTTCACTGCAAAATGAGGCCGAACATGACGCCCTCATGAATGCGCTGTCCCCCTGCCAGCAGCTGGAACAGAATTATACGAATCTGATCAGGCGCGAGGAGCATCTGCGTCTGGCCTGGAAGGACATGCCCGAAACACTGCGTGTTCTTTTGCAGGAAACATCTCTTGGTCGTCTGCTGGAAGGCCTTTAAGCCTGGTGATCCGACCCGATTTTTCTGTCATGACCTGATGTTGCAGCTCGATACAACCCGAGACATCGCACAACTCTGCACACACGGTAACCCTTTCTGGTGGCATGATCGGCCTCCCTTGCCGATCGGCCACCCGACGGTGTCTCCCCCCTGAAAAAGCAGCTTCATGAACAAGGCACTCATCAATACCGCCTGGATTCTTGGCGAAAAGGTCATGTTGGCGCTGGCCGGTATTTTTATCACGGTCTATGTCGCTCGCTATCTGGGCCCCAGCGAGTTCGGTCTGATCAGCCTGGCGCTGGCGATCGTGGCCTTGATCACACCCATGGTGAAAATGGGCGGCGATAACGTGGTCTTCAATCGCCTGGCCCGCAACCGACAGAGCGGACTGCTGCTGATGGCGGCCTCCACCCGGGTGCGTGCGATCAACTTCGTCATCATTTGTGCGCTGTTGACCGTGGGCGCCTGGTTTTATTTTGACACCCCCAAACAGAGGTTGGTGTTTTCCATCATCATCTGGGGCAGCTTCTTTACCACCAACGAGGTCTACAGCGTTTTTTTCAATTCGTCGCTGGATTCCAAGTTCAACACCGTGGCGCAGAACATTGCCCTCGGTATTGGCGTGGCGCTGAAGTTTGCCTTTATCAAGCTGGGGGCCACGGTGGGCTTTTTTGCCGCGGCCAACATCATTCAGTGGGCCGTGTCGTATTTCATCAAGCAGCATCTGTTTCGCAAAAAGACCCGCGACATTGCGCATACCTTCAAGACGCGCAGCCGCCGCCACTCCCGCCATATCGTGCAGGTCGGCATCCCGCTGGCGATCTCGAGCCTGTCGATTGCCCTCTACACCCGCACCGACCAGATCATGCTGGGCAGCATGCTCGATGAAACGCACGTGGGCTGGTACAGCGCCGCCCTGACCCTGTCCCAGGGCTGGATGATGTTTCCCATGGCGCTGATGACGTCCTGGATGGTCGGCATCAATCATGCGTCAAGAAACCCTGACCCGTCCGTGTTCGAGCATCGCATTCGCCGACTGTTTCTGGCCGTGTTCGTGGTTGCGGTGATTCCGGCCACGCTGATGGGCATTTTCAGGGTCGAGCTGATCGACATGCTCTACGGCGAGCAATATGCCCCGGCCGCTGCTGTGCTGGGCATTACCGTCATTTCCTCGGTCTTCTCGGTACTGGGTACCTCGGCGTTCAACGTGATTACCGTGATGGGCGGCTACAGCTTCCTGCTCAAGAAAATGCTGTTTGTCAGCGCGCTCAATATCGTTTTGAACTACCTGCTCATCCCTCATTACGGTTTGGTGGGTGCGGCCATGTCGACGCTGATTGCCGAAATCCTGTCGGCCGTGGTGCTTAATCTCTTTTACCGTCGGGGCCGTGTCCTGAGGCTTCAGCTGACGGCCTTTATGGGCGCCAGATCTGCCCCGGCGCCGGCCGGTTAATGCTGCCGGCCCCGTCGATATTTTGGAAACCGATACCATGATTGAAATGTTTGTCTGTGGCGATGTGGTCAACCGCCAGTACAACGGCGGCCCCGTCTGCGATGACGCCATGAGCGAAACCATCGCCGCCTGCGATTACGCCGTATGCAACTTCGAGGCACCGGTTCGCGGCTTTGGTCGCGAACAGCCCAAGGACGGTCCGCACATCAACCAGCAGATCGAAATCATGTCGGTGCTCAAAAGCCACGGCTTTGACATGATGCTGCTGGCCAACAACCACATCATGGACTTTGGCGATGAGGCGCTCGAGGCCACGCTGCGTGAAGGCGAGCGTCTTGATGTCGACATGCTCGGCGCCGGCATGACCGTCGAGAAGGCCTATCTGCCCCTGATCCGCGAGATTCAGGGTGTCCGTATCGGCATGATCAATGCCTGCGAGGCGCAGTTTGGCGTGCTCGATCACAACGCCGAACCTGATCAGGCCGGCTACGCCTGGCTCAACCACCCCGCCATCGATCGCATGGTGATCGAGCTCAAGCGCGAGTGTGATTTCGTGGTGGTGTTTGCCCACGCAGGTCTTGAGTACTACGACATCCCGCAGAAGGAGTGGCGCCTGCGCTACCAGCACCTGTGCGATCTGGGCGCCGATGTGATCGTGGGCGCCCATCCGCACGTACCGCAGGGGCACGAGAACCATAACGGCTCGCTGATCTTCTACAGCCTGGGCAACTTCTACTTCAGCAACCGGCCCAATCCGGCGGCGAAGAAGAATTATTCCTATGCCGTAAAGCTCGGTTTTGAAAAAGGCGCGCCGGTGCGTTTCACGCCGGTCTTCCACCACACCGAAAACGATGTGGTGTGCCTCTCGCCGGAAGATGACCGTACCGATCTGGCGCGACTGGATGCCCTCCTGCACGAGGACTATCAGCGCCGTTATGATGAGATGAGCACCGCAATCTATCAGAAATACATTCAGCCCAATCAAATCCGCAGCCTCATGGGGGTGCCCTGTGATGGCACGCTCAAGGGCAGTATCAAGGAAGTGGCGGCAACGCTTCTGGGCAAGCGCCGCCACCTCGACAAGCCGGTGCTGGGCATGCACCTGATGAAAAACGAGACCTACTACTACGCCGCCCGGCGCGCTACCGAGCTCAAGGCAAAACGCTCGTAAGCAGCCTCCCGGCGCCAGTATGAAAGGGCCCCTGACAGTACGCTGTCCGGGGCCCTTTTTTTGGCGCGCGCTGTCTTCCTGCGCCATGGTCTAAGTGAAGCGCTCGAACGCATCGACACTGGGATACGATCGGCATAAGGTTTTTGTTCGGGAATCTCCCCTTTGACAGCAACACTTTTGATCAGGCCTCCCCCATGACCGCTTTTGAGTCCTATCCGGATACCGAACAGCTTCGCCAGTGGCGCCACGATTTTCACCGCCATCCCGAAATCGCCTTTGAAGAGCATCGCACCAGCGCACGCATTGTCGAATTGCTGCGTGAGGCCGGCATCGAAGTGCATACCGGGCTTGCCGGTACTGGTGTGGTCGCAACGATCGAGGGCACTCGCGGCCCCGGGCGCACCATCGGCCTGCGCGCCGACATCGACGCGCTGGCCATTGAAGAAGCGACCAATCTTGATTACGCCTCTACCACGCCCGGGCGCATGCACGCCTGCGGCCACGACGGTCACACCACCATGCTGCTGGGCGCGGCCTGGGCGCTGGCGCGCAACCCGGATTTTGCCGGTAAGGTGCACTTCATCTTTCAACCGGCCGAGGAAAACGAGGGCGGCGCCCGGGTCATGATCGAGCAGGGGCTTTTTGATCTTTTCCCGATGGACGCCGTGTATGGCCTGCACAACTGGCCGGGCATGGCGGTTGGCGAGGCGGCCGTCCATAGCGGCCCTTCCATGGCCGCCTTTGATGTCTTCACCCTGCGCCTGTCCGGTCGGGGTTGTCACGCGGCCATGCCGCACATGGGCGATGACGTGATTCTGGCGGGCTGCGAGCTGGTGACGCAGCTGCAGGGGCTTATCAGCCGCGAGCGCCCGGCGCATCAGCCGGCGGTGCTGAGCGTGACCCAGTTTCACGGTGGCGACGCCTTCAACGTCATGCCGGCCACGGTAGAGCTGCGCGGCACCCTGCGCTGCTTCGACCCCGCCCTGCGCGAGCACCTTGAAAAGCGCTTTCGCGAAGCCATTCAGGCCAGCGCCGACTTTCACGGCCTGAGCGTCGAGCTGGATTACCAGTCGCGCTATCCGGCCACCATCAATGACGCCGAACAGGCCGCGCGCTGCGCCGAAGTACTTGAGGCCATGCCGGAGATCGAGAAGGTGCATTACGACCTGCCGCCCTGCATGGCCTCGGAAGACTTCGCTTTCATGCTGGAAAAATGCCCGGGCGCCTACATCTGGATGGGCAATGGCGACAGCGCTGCCCTGCACAATCCCGGCTATGACTTCAACGACGCCCTGGCCCCGCTCGGGGTGGCCTGGTGGCAGGCACTGGTGAAACATCTGCTGGGATAAAGTCCCGCTAGATATCGCGACATCCTCGCCCTATCGCCGCAGTTGAGGCTCAAAAAAGGCCTTAATTGCGGCTTTAATCAGATAACCCTGTTTCATAATTCAGATTATTCATTTGATGACGTCTGAACCTCCTGTCGGAGCAGCCCCGGACGCTTTTCCTTACATCTTCGATCAGATATCGCCATGCCCGAACCGAGAGCACCCGCCAGCGCCATCACAATGGACAGTGATGCACTCTATCGACAGCTGGTGCAAAAAATTACCGATTACGCGATCTACATGCTCGACCCCGAGGGCATGATCCTGAGCTGGAATGAAGGCGCCCGGAACTTCAAGGGTTACTGCAGCGAGGAGATTCTGGGTCAGAACTTCAGCTGCTTCTATACGCTCGAGGAAAAACGCTCGGGGCTGCCCATGCAGGGGCTGGCCGCCGCACGTCGGTATGGTCGACACGAAGCGGAAGGCTGGCGTCTTCGCAAGGATGGCAGCGTTTTCTGGGCCAGTGTGGTGATCGATGCCATGCATGAAGATGGCCGGCTGATCGGCTTTGCCAAGATCACCCGCGACATCACGGAAAAAAGGGCACAGCAGCAGGAAGTGCTCGAGGCACGGGACGCCGCCGAACAGCAGTCCCGTGAGCTGAGCGGACTGTACGCGTTTCTCAATACCGTGATTCACAACATTCCAACCCGGGTCATGGTTGAAGACCAGAGTGATGGTCGTCTCCTGCTGTGCAATCAGGGGCAGCAAAGGCACCAGGCCGGCCCGCGAACGCTGATGGCCAACCTGCCTACCGACGCGCTATTAACGCGGATTCGGTCCGAGCTGCCCCGCGAGAATACCGACGTTGCGCGTCACCTCAGACTCAAGCTGGAAACGCCGGAGGGCACCTGCCGGCTGAAATGTCTGACGCTGGACATCATGGATAACGGCGAGGCGACCGGACAGCGTCTCTACTTGGTCGATGACATTACCGAGGAGCACACGGCTCAGGCCACCATTCGCCACATGGCCCATCATGATGCCCTGACCAACCTGCCCAACCGGCTGTTGTTTGGCGAGCGCACCCGGGCACTGCTGGAAAACCTCGAGCCGGAGATCGAGCGGGTGGGCATGGTGCTGCTGGATCTGGACAACTTCAAGAACATCAATGATGTACTGGGCCATCAGGTCGGCGATGAGCTGCTGTGTCAGCTGGCCGCTCGACTGCGCCAGCATCTGCATCACGGCGAAACGCTGGCCCGCATCGGCGGCGACGAGTTCGCCCTGCTGGTGCCTGATGCCGGTGATGACAGCGCCCTGGCCCGACTTGCGCAAACGCTGGCCACCAGCGCACGAACGCCCTTTCAGCTCAGCGAGCATCTTGTCCAGACCGGCATCAGCCTGGGCGGCGTGCGTGCCTCAAACGATATCGACAGCTTCGAGCAGCTGATGCGTTGCGCCGACCTGGCTCTTTACGAGGCCAAGCGTCAGGGCAAGGGACGCTATGAAACCTTTCGCCCGGCGCTTGCCCGGCTGGCGCGCGAGCGCCTTGATCTTGAAAACGACCTGCGAGGCGCACTGGATCAAGGCGCGCTCTTTTTGCTCTATCAGCCCATCTACGACATCACCGGGACCCGCACCACGGGCTTTGAGGCCCTGATGCGCTGGCGCCATCCGATCAGGGGCATCGTCTCACCGCTGGAATTCATTCCGATTGCCGAAAACAGCGGCCTGATTCTTGACATCGGCGCCTGGGCGCTGGTCGAGGCCTGTCGCGAGGCCAGCCGCTGGCCTGATGATCAGCGCATCTCGGTCAATCTGTCACCGGCCCAGTTCAAGCGCCAGGCCCTGGTCGATGAAGTCGCCAGCGCGCTGGCCATCACCGGGATTGCGCCTTCGCGTCTGGAGCTTGAGATCACCGAGTCGATTCTGCTCGATGCCAGCCAGCACAACATCGATATCCTGCACCAGCTCAAGCAGCTGGGCGTTCGCATCGTGCTGGATGACTTCGGCACCGGCTACTCGTCGCTGCACTATCTGCGCTCTTTCCCGTTTGATCGAATCAAGATCGATCAGAGTTTCATCCGCGAGATGTGCGACAGTCGCGAGGCCATGGCCATCGTGCGCGCCGTCACCGGCATGGGCAAAAGCCTCGAGATGGAAGTGACCGCCGAGGGGGTCGAGCGCCCCGAGCAGATGGCGCTGCTTCAGCAGGAGGGTTGCTCGCATTTGCAGGGCTTTTTACTTGGCCGACCGGGGCCGGCCGCCGACATTGTCTCGAACACACCGGCGCCGGCCGACATCTCGCCTAAGCCGCCGCACGCCTTGAACTGACCCGACTGCGCCGCTGGCCCTGCTGGTCCAGCAGCCGGCCGGCCACCTCGGCCAGCGGCGTCATCTGATGACAGATCATGGCCAGTTGAGAGTGCACCAGCCGGCGAGCGTCCTCGACTTCCTCCGGCAGCTGCTCGAGGAAGGCCACCATCGTCTCGGGCGGCGGTGACAGCGCACCAACCGCCTGACGCCGGGACAGCGCGCGGGCAATGGTCGAGAGATAGCCACTGATCGCCTCAAAGACCACTTCCAGCTCCTGCACGTCCAGTCGCTCACTGACGCTGCGCCGGTGCGCGCCCAGCGCCGACAGATGACCAAGAATGCTGTGGGTGATCACCAGTAGCCGATACCCCTCGTCGGCATCATGGCGATATTGCCCCGGCTCCTGCATGACGCTGGCCAGGCGCGTCGACAGCGCCGCATCGGCGTTATGGGCGTTGCGCCTGGCCAGCCGATAAGCCAGGTCGTCGCGCTTGCCACTGCGATACTGGCGCACGATTTCACAAAAGTAGGCTTCACTGGCCGTGACGACCGATGCCGCCTCCCGATTGAGCCGTCGCCCCTGCCAGTCCGGCAGGATCACCAGCACCGCCAGCGCCGCAAGGCCCGCCCCAAGCAGCGTATCGATCAGCCGCGGCCAGATCAGATCAAATCCGTCGCCCACCTGATTGAAGCAGGCCAGCACCATCAGCGTGATGGCCGCGGTGGCGATCGTGTAATGACGAATGCGAGTGGCAAAAAACAATACCCCCGCCAGCACCGCAATCAGGGCCTGCGCGGCGTCCCAGGGGAACAGCGTGATCAGCGCCCAGCCGGCCACCAGTCCCATCACGGTGCCGGTAATGCGCTGGCGCAAAAAGCGGTGGGTCGCACCGAAACTCGGCCGACAGACAAACAGCGTGGTCAGCAAAATCCAGTAGCCCTGGGTGGGGTGAATCAGGCGCAGCAGCAGATACCCCGCCACCAGTGCCGAGGAAAGACGCAGGGCGTGACGAAAGATCGGCGATGAGGTGCGAAAGTGGCCGCGCAGCCGCTGCCAGCCGTCACGCAGGCCACTCGGCGAGCGGTCCAGCAGCTTGCGATCAAACTCGTCCAGCGCCATTTCTGGATTGTCGGCACGGGTCAGCTGTCGCTCCAGCTCGCCCAGATTGATGGCCAGCGACGTTAAAGAGCGCAGCAGCCGGTGGTTCTGGCGCGTGTCTTCGCCGGGCGGATGGCGCTTGAGATACTCGATCGAGGCCCGCAGATCATTGAGCGCCTGCTCGCTTTCACCATGATCAAACGACTGGCGCAGCAACAGGGCTCGGCCCAGCGCCCGGCAGGACTGTCCCTGCTGATACAGCAGCCGCTGACAGCGAAAGAGCACATCACTGTGAAAGAAGTGCTCGGCCAGCGCGTCGTAATCGTAGTGGGTGGAGCTTGCACGCTCATGGATGTCCTGAGCGATCAGATAAAGGCGCAGGTAACGGTCGATGCGCGCACTGTTGTGCTGGCCCTGAAGGCGCGAAAAGATCATCTCCTTGGCTTCGTTGAGCGCGCTGACCACGCGGCCGTTCTGACGCGCCAGCGCCAGCCGGCGAGCGCTGCGATCCACCCCGCGCAGCGGTTCGAACAGCGAGGCCTTGATGGCGAGATACTCCCCCAGCTCCGTCATCAGCGCCGCCAGACTCTGGCGCACCGGCTGGTGGGTAAACAGCACCTGCCAGACAATCGACAGCACGCCGTACCAGGCCGCTCCGGCGATCAGCAGCAGCGGCCCGTGCCAGAGGTTTTCTACCGTCGCCCCGCCGCGCTGCTCGATGTTGATCATGGTGTAGACCGACAGAATCAGCGTCGCCGTCGTGATGGTGGCGTAGCGCTGGCCGATGGCACCGAGCATGATCATCAAAAAGGTGGCCAGTCCCAGCCCGATGCCAAACAGCCACGGATGGGCAAAGGTCAGCTCCACGGCAAGCGAGGCGATGGCAAAGCAGACCAGCGTGACCAGAAGCGCCCGCAACCGACCCTGCCAGCTGTCGTCGGTCTCGGCCAGCGCACTGGCAATCACGCCCAGAAACAGCGGAATCATCTGCTCGATGTGGCCGAAAAGCCCGCTCCAGAGCATGACACCGGTCAGCGCCATGAACACGCGCAGGCTATAGGCGAAGGCATCCAGCGCCCAGAGACGGCGCAGTGAATGGGTCAGGCGATCGAACATGGCGCTGGCCTCCACGGGGAACACGAAGGCGACACCTGCCGGCCGGCAGGGCGTGCCATAACAGCGCGAACATAACAGAAAGGCAATGGAGACGACATCGCCGCCCGGGGCGGGAGAGGCCCGAGCGGTGCGCTGAACCCTTGTTACGGGCGGCCTCGGAGCATGACAACGCCGGCCCAGAAGGGCCGGCGAAGGGTGTGGAATATCCGTGCGGAAGGATTAGAAATCCAGCGTCGCCGAAAGCTTGAAGGTGCGCGGCTCGCCCTGCCAAAGGGTCTGTGAACCGGTCGTTGCCGCCGATGCCCAGTACGCTTCGTCGGTAACGTTTTCGACATCGGCGCGCCAGATCAGATTGCCCTCGTTGAACGGCATGGTATAGCGAAGGCCCAGATCCAGCCGCGTCCAGGGGTCCACTTTCAGATCATTGGCCTCATCCACATACTGAGCGCCGGTGCGAATCACGCGTCCGGTGGCGGTCAGGTTCTGCACCTTCGGCAGGTCCCACTCACCGCCCAGTACATAGCGATAGCCGGCCACGCCCGGCGCATCATTGCCATCGTTGGTGCCATCGGTAGTATCACGCAGCTCGGGGTCCATCCAGGTCGCACTGGCCAGCAGACGCACACCCTCCAGAGGCTCACCGTAAAGGCTGGTCTCGAGTCCGCGGTTGCGCTGCTCGCCGTCATAACCTGCGGTATTGGTGCTATCGATGGTGACCTGAGGCTGCTCGATCTGGAACAGCGCGATGCCGCCGCCAATGGTGCCGTAATCAAATTTGGCGCCGACCTCGTCCTGTTTGGAGCGCACGATTCCCAATACGTCACCGGCGTTGGTGACCGTATTATCACCATTGGTAAAAGGTGCCGACTCGCCGGCCTGCAGCGCCTCAATATGGTTGGCATACAGCGAGATATTGTCGGTGGCCTTGTAGAGCAGGCCATAGACCGGTGTCACGCGCGACGCTGCAAAGCGGTCAGTAAGCACGCCATCAGCAGCGCCGTAATTGTTGACCTCGATTTCCTGATAGCGCGCGCCCAGCGTCAAAAGCAGCCGGTCATCGATAAAACCCAGCGTATCGGAAAGCGACACGCCGTTGTTATAGACCCGCCCGGTGGTATTGGGATCACCCACATTGCCAAAGGCAACATTATTGGGGCGCTGATCAACCGCGACCGGATCGTAGAGATTGGTAGCAGGAGCAGGATAGAGCGCAAGCGATGACGCTGGATCAGTGTTGGGATATTCAAACGCCACGTCCTTGCGTGAATAGACACTTGAATAGCCCAGATTGAGCTGATGCGAGACCGGCCCGGTGTCCAGCTTGCCGCGCAGCCCGATCTGGCTGGCCAGCGATTCCGACTGATAGGCCGTATCCAGCTGGGACACGGTACCATCGCCGGCTTCATCGCTCAGGCTGACGCTGCCGGACAGGGTACGCTCATGGGTCCGATTGCCGCCGAGTGCTGCATAGCCGGTCCAGTCATCGTTGAAGTCATGCTCGCCGCGCATCATGGCGAAGGTGGTTTCAAGGCTCGAACGGTTCCAGCCCGGCACGTAGTTGGCGTCACTGTGCGGCACATCGGGCACCGAGCTGCCGGTATAGCTACCCAGATTCAGGTTAAGCCGATCACCGTCGATTACGGTTTTTTGATGGCCCAGATCGAACGAGAGCCGATCACTGCCGCCGTCATAATCCAGCCCCAGCAGGGCCAGGGTATTTTCACGCTCGGCGTCATCGATCACGGTATCGCCGCGGCCGCGCTTGAGCACCAAACGGGCGCCAAACTCGTTGGCCTCACCAAAACGACGGCCGACATCCACACCGGAGTCGATATAGCCATCGCTGGTATAGCCGGTCGAGAGTCGGTTGATGGGCTCATCGGTAGCACGTTTGGGCTCGATATTGACCGAGCCCCCCACGCCGGTGCCGCCGGCCGGCACGCCATTGGCAAAGGCGCTGGCGCCCTTGAAAAGCTCTACGCGGCTGGCAATGTCGCTGGCAACGATCTGACGCGGCAGCACGCCGTAGAGACCGCCAAACGAAATGTCGTCATTGTAAAGATTAAAGCCGCGAATCTTGAAGGATTCGGAATAGTTGCCAAAGCCCGTGCCGACCGCGACCGAGGCATCATTTTGCAGCACGTCACCGATGGTATCGGCCTGCTGGTTCTCGATCAGTTCATCGGTATAGCTAATCACATTGAACGGCACATTCATGGCATCCTGCTCACCCAGAATGCCCAGGCGACCACCAGCGGCTACCTGCCCACCGGCATAGGTGGGTGGCGGCGTATTACCGGCGGTTTCGATCGCGGTGCTGGTCACTGTGATGGTATCAAGATGGCCATTCTGCTCGGCCGCGTACGCTGCACCGGTCGCGACCGTACTCCCCACAACGACGCCTGCGGCAAAGCGCTGTACCAGCCGGCGCCTGAAATCCTGTTCCCTTGTCATTGCCCTGAACCCTTTGAATTATTGTCGCCGACGTCGGTCGCACTGCGATCCTGCGTCGGCAGATACGCGTCAAAGGCGACCCTTTTTCTTGCCGGATCTGCCCATGTCACTGACTGTCAGTGTGAATTTCATGCATTTGAAAACTATTCGCATATGCATTGCAACAGGCGTTGACTTAAACAGACACAAAAAAACCATCCCGAAGGATGGTTTTGATAAACGCGCGATGGCGATAGCAATGCTTAGTCGATATTGAACAGGTCGCGGGTGTAGATCTTGTCCTTGACGTCTTCGAGCTCGGGCAGCATGCGGTTGGCGATGATGACATCGGCCTCTGCCTTGAACGCCTCGAAGTCCTTGATCACGCGGGAGTTGAAAAACTCCTCTTCTGCCAGGTTCGGCTCATAAACAATGACTTCAACGCCCTTGGCCTTGATGCGCTTCATCACGCCCTGCATGGCGCTGGCGCGGAAGTTGTCGGAGCCGCTTTTCATCACCAGACGATAGACGCCGACGACCTTCGGCTTGCGGCGCAGAATCGCCTCGGACACGAAGTCCTTGCGGGTACGGTTGGCCTCGACAATGGCCTGAATCAGATTGTTGGGCACATTCTGATAGTTGGCCAAAAGCTGACGGGTATCCTTGGGCAGGCAGTAGCCGCCGTAGCCAAAGCTCGGGTTGTTGTAGTGATTGCCGATACGCGGGTCGAGGCCGACGCCATCGATGATCTGACGGGCGTTGAGTCCGTGCGTCTCGGCGTAGGTATCGAGCTCGTTGAAATAGGCCACACGCATGGCCAGATAGGTATTGGAGAAGAGCTTGATCGCCTCGGCTTCGGTGCTGTCGACCAAAAGCGTGGCAATGTCCTGTTTGACCGCCCCTTCCTTGAGCATGTTGGCAAACGTCTCGGCGCGCTCGGAGCGCTCGCCAACAATGATGCGCGACGGATGCAGATTGTCATACAGCGCCTTGCCCTCGCGCAGAAACTCCGGCGAGAACATCAGGTTTTGCGTATTGAAGCGCTCGACTGCTTCACGGGTATAACCTACCGGCACGGTGGATTTGATCACCATCACGGCGTCGGGATTGACCGCCATGACGTCATTAATGACCGATTCAACGCTTTTGGTGTTGAAGTAGTTGGTCTGGGGATCGTAATCGGTGGGCGTGGCGATGATGACATAGGCCGCATCGCGATAGGCCGCTTCCTTGTCCAGAGTGGCAGTGAAATTCAGCGCACGGTTGGCCAGAAAATCAGAGATTTCCACGTCCTCGATGGGCGAGATCCCCTGGTTGAGACGCTCAACCTTCTCGGGCACGATATCGACCGCAACCACTTCATGATGCTGCGCCAGCAGCATGGCGTTGGAAAGGCCCACATAGCCTGTGCCTGCAACTGCAATTTTCACTTGAACCGTCCTTTCGTCAAAAATGTGCTTTACCGGCCATTTCCGGACAATCATGCGCGTCCGGATGACAGCGCCCCTGATAGGCGGCGGCCGTGACTGATGCCATGCATCATACTCGACCCGCCCCCTCAGGCGCTTGGCACAAACGCTACTTTTACGACGCCCTTCAGACACGCGCTGTTAAAAAAGCGGACCGGCGCAGACGCCGGCCCTATTGTGACGCGCTTTGCGCCCATTGTCAGCGCAACACCCCTACCACTCGGCGAAGCTGCCATCGGCATGGCGCCAGATCGGGTTGCGCCAGCGATGGCCGATTTCGGCGCGCTCGCGCACGTATTCCTCGTTGACCTCAACGCCCAGACCCGGCCCCTGCGGAATCTTCACGTAGCCGTCTTCATAGGCGAACACTTCCGGGTTTTTGACGTAGTCCAGCAGATCATTGCCCTGGTTGTAGTGAATGCCCAGGCTCTGCTCCTGGATGAAGGCGTTGTAGCAGTTGGCATCAAGCTGCAGGTTGGCGGCCAGCGCAATCGGCCCGAGCGGACAGTGCAGGGCGAGCGCCACATCATAGGCCTCGGCCATGTTGGCGATCTTGCGCGTCTCGGTGATGCCACCGGAGTGGGACGGATCAGGCTGGATGATGTCCACGTAACCACCGGCCAGAATCTGCTTGAAATCCCAGCGCGAGAAAAGCCGCTCCCCCAGCGCGATCGGGATGTTGGACAGCGGCGCAATTTCCTTCAGTGCCTCGGCGTTTTCACTGAGCACCGGCTCTTCGACGAACATCAGGCGATAGGGCTCAAGCTCTTTCATCAACACCTTGGCCATCGGCTTGTGCACGCGACCGTGGAAATCCACGCCGATGCCGAAGTTCGGGCCTACTGCGTCACGAATCGCTGCCACGTTGGCAATGACCCCATCGACCTTGTCGAAGGTATCGACGAACTGCATCTCCTCAGAGGCGTTCATCTTGATGGCTGTAAAGCCGCCGTCCATGCGCTCTTTGGCCATGCGCGCAGTATCGCTCGGTCGATCGCCGCCAATCCAGGAGTAGACGCGGATACGATCGCGCACCGCACCACCCAGCAGCTCATGGACCGGCACGCCCAGCACCTTGCCCTTGATGTCCCACAGCGCCTGATCGATACCGGCCAGCGCGCTCATGTGAATGGCGCCGCCACGATAGAAGCCGCCGCGATACATCACCGTCCAGTGGTCCTCGATGTGACGCGGGTCCTTGCCGATCAGATAGTCGGAGAGTTCTTCTACCGCCGCCGCCACACTATGGGCACGGCCTTCGACCACCGGCTCGCCCCAGCCGACAAAGCCCTCGTCGGTCTCGATCTTCAGAAAGCACCAGCGCGGCGGTACGATGAAGGTTTCCAGTCGGGTAATTTTCATGACAGTACTCGGCAGTTCCTGGTCTTGAGTGGATCAGAAGGAAGTCATTGTTGACGGTTCAGCGCTTGAGCGCCTGCCAGGCGTCCGCGAAGGCGCGGGCATTGCGGCCCACGTCTTCTGCGCTCATGCCGGGCTTGTAAAGCGCCGAGCCGAGCCCGAAACCGCCGGCGCCGGCATCGACAAATTCCTGCATGTTGTCGGGCGTAATACCGCCCACCGGCAACAGCGCCACCTCGGGCGGCAACACGGCACGCCAGGCCTTGATCACCTTCGGCCCCAGCTGCTCGGCCGGGAACATCTTGAGCACATCGGCGCCGGCGTTGAGTGCGGCGAAGGCTTCGGTCGGCGTGGCCACGCCCGGGGCACTGGTCAACCCGGCGGCTTTAGTGGACTGGATAACGCGCGGGTCGCCGTGGGGCGAGACGATCAGCTTGCCGCCGGCGTGCGCCACGTCACGCACCTGCTGGACGCGGGTGACCGTACCGGCGCCGATCAGGCACTTGTCGCCCAGAAGCCGATCCAGCCGCACGATGCTTTCCAGCGGCTCGGGTGAGTTGAGCGGCACTTCCATGATGCGAAAGCCCGCGTCATAAAGCGCCTGACCGATGGGCTCGATTTCATGCTGCGTTACACCGCGCAAAATGGCGATCAACGGCAGGGTCTGCATGTACTGGTTCAACATGGTCTGCTCCTTGGTGAGCTAAAGCGTCAAAATCTTCAGGCGGACTCGATCAGGCCGGCATGGCGGGCGATGGTCATCAATCCGCTGATGCTGGCGTCATGAATAATCTCGACATCAGGGCATTCAAAGTGGGTCAGCGCGCGAGCGTAACGCCGGCACAGGGCGTCATCGCCGATCAGCGCAAGCCTCAAACGGGCCGTATCTCCCAGCGTAGCCGTGGCACTGCGCACCTCCTCGCCGATCAACAGTCCCGAGAGATAGGCAAGGCTGGCTGCAGGCGAAAGTTCTCCCGCCAGCACGCGGCTGCGCACGCTGAAAAGCTGGCCCGACAGGCCCGCGCTGCCGCTGTTACGGGCATTTTCAAGACCCTCATCGAAGGCCTCAAGGCTTGCCGCCTCGCTGGCCTCTTCCTCACATTCAAGCGCCGGGCGCCCCAGAATCGAGTGCTCGCGCAGCACGGCATACAGCTCGCCGGTCATGTGAGTGGTAAACGACGTGAGGCGTTTCTCCTCGATCATTGCCCACTTGCTGTGGGTGCCGGGCATGATCAACAGCGCGTCTTGGGCCAGCGCCGGATTGCGCGCCATCACGCCAATCAACTGGGTCTCCTCGCCACGCATGACGTTGGGTAGCGCGCCGGTCTCGGGGTTGCTGCGCTGCATGACGCCGGGCACCAGCGACAGCCGATCAATGCCGGTATCGATCTCGACCAGGCCATTGGCGATGGCACCGGCATCGGCGGGGGCGGCCACGTAGGGCACTTCCTGCCAGCCGCCGCGGCTGCCGATCATGCCGCAGGCCAGCGCCGGCAGGTCCGGGTGTGCATCGCGCCACGGCCCGACGACGGCCTGATAGGCCCGGGCGAAGTCGCCCTCCGGGGTATGCAAAATCCCCCAGGGCTCATGGCGGCTCTCCAGGATCTGTCCCTGGTCGTCAAGCAGCCAGGCACGCAGTGAGGAAGTGCCCCAGTCGAGCGCGATCAGGCGCGCAGAGGTGTCAGTCATGGGAGGCTCCCGCAGGTGAAAAAAGGGCAGAGTCAGGGTAAAGATCAGGCCGGGCGATCCGGTTCGATAACTGCGCTGCGGCGTCATGCACGTTTGGGCCAAGCTCGGTCAGGCGCGCATCCGACATCCAGGGCGTGGCACTGGCGATGCTGATGGCCGCCACAATCATGCCCTGCTCGTCGCGCACCGGTGCTGCCACGCAGCGAATGCCCCGTTCATTGTCCTCAAGATCCAGCACCACGCCCGTCTTTTGATAGTCGATCAGCCGCGCTCGATATTCGGGCCAGGCCGGAGGCTCCAGCGGTGAAAGTCCCGCCACGGGGACCTCCCCCTGATGGCGATGGCGCTCACAGGCCAGCGCATGCAGGCGCTGCCACTGAGCCTCATCAAGATCGAGCATCAGCGCCCGCCCCACACCGGTCAGGGCCAGCGGCAGCCGAAGTCCCGGACGCGAGCGCATTTCAAGCCCGCGCGATCCGCGGATCTTGTCGAGATAGACCACGTCATCGCCTTCCCGAACGCCCAGATGCACGCTGTCACCGCAGTTTCGGGCCAGGGTCTCAATGATCGGGCGGGCCAGCGTGACCAGCGGCATCTGCTCGCGGGCACGAGTACCGAGCGTGGCCAGCTTGATGCCAAGCTGATAGCCATGGGCATCCTGGCGCAGGTAGCCGGCATGGACCAGCGCCGAGACCAGCCGGTGGGTCGTGCTGCGCGTGCATTGAATGCGCTCGCCGATGGCGGCCAGGCCATGATGGCCTTCAGCCACGGCGTCCAGCACCGCCAGACCGCGCATCAGGGCCTGAGCGCCGACAGGGCGTTCGGGAAGGGGAGCAGAAAGAGAAGTTGTCATGGCATCAGTCTACGCCTGAAATGGCTCCATCCCAATATGCAGACATGACTCCCACATTATGGGACGAATGGCATGATACGAAGGTCTCGATCTGTACTAAAGTCAGAAAAGACCAAGGTCAGAAAAGCACTCATGTCCGACTGTGACAGGATCCGATCCATGCATGACACCCTGATGATCTGGTTGACGCACCTGCCCCGCTGGACGCTGGCCATGGTGGCCATCGCCGCCGCCATGGTCCTGCATGGCGGGCTCAAATATCTGCACCTTCGCCTGCGCCGGCTGGAACACGGGCGCTGGCATCTGCTCAACGTGGCAGCGCTGGCCGTGCATCCACCGCTGGTGTGTCTGGTGTGGTGCTATGGCGTGATGGTGGCGCTTTATTATCTGGTGCCCACCGTTCTGGGCTGGCAGTCCACCATCATGACGCTGGCCAACGTGGTGGGCGTGTTTCTGGGCTTCTGGCTTTTTGTGCGGGTCTCACGACGGGTGATCGCCGTGATGGACCGCTGGTCGGAATCACGCCAAGGCTACTTCGAGCGTTTTCTGGCCCCCTTTCTGGCCCGGGCCGCCGCGGCGCTTTTCCCGATTTTTCTACTCTTCTCGCTGTTTCCGCTGTTTGTGACCTCCGAGCGCTTTGACCTGGTCATTCACAATCTCACCAGCATGCTGCTGATCGCCAGCATTGCCGGCATCCTGGTGCATGGGGTCAATATCGTCGAACGCGCACTCAGAGAGCACTACCGTGTTGATGTGGCCGACAATCTGGCCGCGCGCAAGGTACACACGCAGATCGCCGTGCTGCGCAAGCTCATCAACTTCATCATCGTGCTGGTGGCACTGGCCTCGATGCTGATGCTCTTTGACAAGGTGCGCCAGCTCGGCACCAGCATTCTGGCCTCGGCCGGCATCATGGGGGTCGTGCTGGGTTTTGCCGCGCAGAAGATCTTCGGCAACCTGCTGGCCGGGGTACAGATTGCACTGACGCAGCCGATTCAGCTCGACGATGCGGTGGTGGTGCAGGGCGAATGGGGCTGGATCGAGGAGCTGACGCTGACCTATGTGGTGGTCAGGCTCTGGGATTGGCGCCGGCTGGTGCTGCCGATCAACTGGTTTCTCGACAACCCGTTCGAGAACTGGACGCGGCGCACCAACGACCTGATCGGCAGCGTCTTTTTGTATGCCGACTTTTCACTGCCGCTGGACGCGCTGCAGGAAGAAGCCACCCGCATTGCGCAGAACTCGCCGCTGTGGAGCGGCGTAGTGTGTAAGGTGCAGCTTCTCGAGATGACCGAGTACAACATGCAGCTGCGTGTACTGGTCAGCGCCCGCGGCGGCGGCGACACCTTTGACCTGCGCTGCGAGATGCGCGAAGGACTGATCCGCTTTATCGCTCGTGAATATCCGGATGCCTTCCCGCGCATGAGAGTGATGATGCCGGATCGCAACAGCCTGCACGGCGAGCAGGAAGCCAGCCCTGCGCCGACCGGGGAAACCACGCTGACCCAGGCGCCGGACGACTTAGCGGGCGAGGACCGGACACCGAACGGCCCGGCCCCCAACTGATCAACCGAACCCGAGGTCGCCTCGGGTACTACTGCCCGGCGCCGGCCATCAGATCGGCCTGAATCACCTCGATCCAGTAGCCGTCCGGGTCCTTTACGAACACCACGTTTTTCATCTTCCCATCATTGGCACGCTTGATGAACTCGACCCCCATGTCCTCGAACCAGGTCTCGGCGCTGTCCAGATTGGGCACGTTGAAACAGATGTGGCCATAGCCCTGCGGGTCCGAATTGCCGTTGTGATAGGCAAATTCCGGATCGTCCTCGGTGCCCCAGTTGTGGGTCAGCTCCAAAAGCCCGCGCTGGCTGAAGGTCCAGATCGTGCGCTCATCCGGGTCTTCCGGCACGCTGTCTTCCGGAGACAGCTGAGTCAGAAAATAGAGCGTGAACTTGAGCTCGGGGAAGTCGAGCTTGCGCAGCAGGCGCATGCCGAACACGTGGGTATAAAAATGCAGGGCACGCTCCGGGTCCTTGATGCGCACCATCGAGTGGTTGAGCGTAAAGCCCGCCGCAGCGGTCGGGATTTCCTCGGCCACACCCGGGGCCTTCTCGGTAAAGGTGGTCATGTTAGTCTCCATTGATATAGTAATGATTGAATTGATGGGTAAAGGATTGCCCCACCGCCGCTCACTGGGACCAGAGGACATTTCATGCTGGGCATCCATGATCTTGCCATTTTCATGCTTTCGGGCCTGATCCTGAACATGACACCGGGGCCGGACTCGCTTTTGATCGTGGCGCGTACCGCCGCAGGCCGATGGCAGCAGGGCGCGGTGACGGCGCTGGGCATCAGTACCGGCACACTGGTGCATGTGTTGGCCGCAGCTCTTGGGCTCTCGGCCATTCTGGCCACCTCTGCGATAGCGTTCACGGTGGTGAAATGGGTCGGGGCGCTCTATCTGATCTGGCTGGGCCTGTCGGCGCTTCTCAAGCGTCACCATTCAACGCCACAGACACTTGCGCCCCGAATCAGCGAGACCCGTCTGCGCACGCTGTTTCGTCAGGGGTTTCTGACCAACGTGCTCAACCCCAAGGTAGCGCTGTTTTTCATGGCCTTCATGCCGCAGTTCATTGACCCGGCATCGACGCTCAAACCGCTTGCCTTCCTGACCCTGGGCCTGATCTTTGATGTCGTGGGCACCCTGTGGAGCGCTGTCCTGATCGCCGCTGTCACCCTGGGTGGGCAGCGCCTGCGCCCCGGCGCCAGACTCAAGGCGTGGCTTGAGCGCAGCATCGGCATCATATTTGTGGCGCTGGGGGTTCGACTGGCCCTGACGCGAACGCCTTCTCTGGCATAAAAAAATCCGGCGCCCTGGGCGCCGGATCCTTCAACCATGACCGCTAGTCAAAATAACTGAACGTTTCGCCATCCTTGATGTTCAAAAGCGTCTCGTAAATCAGACGGATGACGTTTTCGACGTCCTCGCGCTGCACCATCTCGACGGTGGTGTGCATGTAGCGCAGCGGCAGCGAGATCAGGGCCGAGGCCACACCGGTATTGCTGTAGGCAAAGGAGTCCGTGTCGGTGCCGGTGGCGCGTGACTTGGCGACCCGCTGGAAGGGGATGTTGCCCTTTTCGGCCACGTCCAGAATGCGCTCGCGCAGACGGTTCTGCACCGCCGGGGCCCAGGCAATCACGGGGCCGGCGCCCATCTTGTTGCTGCCTTCCTTTTTGGGGTCAATCATCGGCGTGTGGGTGTCGTGGGTCACGTCGGTGACGATCGCCACGTTCGGCTGGATGCGCTCGGCAATCATCTGCGCGCCGCGCAGGCCCACTTCTTCCTGCACCGAGTTGACGATGTAGAGGCCGAAATCGAGCGTCTTGCCGTTTTCCTTCAGCAGACGCGCCACCTCGGCAATCATGAAGCCGCCCATGCGGTTATCCAGCGCGCGGCAGACGAACTTGTTGCCGTTGAGCACGCTGAAGGTATCCGGATAGGTGATCACGCAGCCGACGTGGACGCCGAGCTTTTCGACCTCTGCCTTGTTGTCACAGCCGACATCAATAAAGATGTTGTCCGGCTTGGGCGCCTGCTCTTCGCTGCCGGGGCTGCGGCGGGTATGGATCGCCGGCCAGCCGAATACCCCTTCGACAATGCCGTTTTTGGTGTGGATGTTGACCCGCTTGGAGGGCGCGATCTGATGGTCGCTGCCGCCGTTGCGAATCACATAGAGCAGCCCTTCATCGGAGATGTAGTTCACATACCAGCTGATCTCGTCGGCGTGGCCTTCGATCACGACCTTGTACTTTGCATCAGGGTTGATCACACCGACCGCTGTGCCGTAGGTGTCGGTGAAAAATTCATCGACCCACGGGCGCAGATAGTCCATCCACAGTTTCTGACCTTCCCACTCATAGCCGGTGGGCGAGGCGTTGTTGAGATAGCGCTCGAGAAATTCCAGCGACTGATCGTTTAAAAGGGTGCTGTTGTCACTCATGGTCTGTCCTGTTCATGCGTTGATTCCGGGATCAAGCGATCCGTACGCCCTGACCATGGCGCGAATAGACGCGTGCGTCCAGTTCCGAGCGCTTCAATACACATGATCCCGGTCCGCATGGGCGGCGCCGGGGTCATGGTCATGGAAGGTTTGAAACTGTGCGAACCGCGGTTCAGATCAGGTGATGAAACGGTCTGAATCTGTCGCGGCCCGGTTTAAATGGGAAGGTGGTTAATCTGGACAGTGATTAAATGGGGCAGTCGTTAAATGGGACAGTCTTTAAATGGGATAGTGGCGTGGCCCCAGCTGCACGGTCATCCAGCGCAGTTCGGTGAAGGCATCGATACCGGCCTTGCCGCCAAAGCGTCCGTAGCCGCTGCTCTTGACCCCGCCGAAGGGCATTTGCGGCTCGTCATGCACGGTCGCCGAGTTGATGTGGCAGATGCCGGATTCGATCCGAGCGGCCACGCGCATGGCGCGCGCCGTATCACGACTGAACACCGCTGCCGAAAGCCCGTATTCGCTGTCGTTGGCCACCCGAATCGCCTCGGCCTCATCTGCCACACGAATCAGGGCCACGACGGGCCGAAGGATTCCTCGCGATAAAGCCGCATGGTATCGGTGACGCCATCGACCAGCGTGGGCTGCATGATCACCCCTTCAGCCTGACCGCCGGTTAAAAGCCGTGCGCCCTTGCCTTCGGCATCATCAAGCAGCGTATTGAGCTTGTCGCCCGATGCCCGGTTGATCAGCGTGCCCAGCGCGTTGTTGGCGTCGCGTGGATCACCGGCACGCAGCCCGACCACCTTGCGGGCCAGCTTCTCGGCGAATTCATCGGCGATGGCCTCGACCACCACCAGACGCTCGGTCGACATGCAGATCTGGCCCTGATTGAAAAACGCGCCAAAGGCTGCGGCCTCGACGGCAGCGTCCAGATCGGCATCCTCGAGTACCAGCATCGGCGCCTTGCCGCCCAGCTCTAGAAGCGCCGGCTTGAGGTTGCGCGCGGCGCGCTCGCCAACCATGCGCCCAACATGGGTAGAGCCGGTGAAATTGACACGGCGCACGCAAGGGTGATCGATCAGTGCATTCACAACCTCTGCAGCCTGCTCGGGGGCGTTGGTGATCACATTGACGATGCCATCATTCAGGCCGGCCTCGACAAGTACCTCACCGATCAGGTGATGGGTCGCCGGACACTGCTCGGAGGCTTTCAGGATCACCGTGTTGCCACAGGCCAGCGGGGTGACAATCGCGCGGGTGGCCAGAATGATTGGCGCATTCCACGGCGCGATGCCGAGCACAACCCCACACGGCACCCGCACCCCCATGGCCAGATTGTCGGGCACGTTGGACGGGATCACATCGCCCCCTACCTGGGTGGTCAGGGAAGCGGCTTCACGCAGCATGCCGGCGGCGACCATGACGTTGAAGCCGGCCCAGCCCGGGGTGGCCCCGGTCTCATTGACCATGCGCTCGATGAACTCGTCCTTGCGCGCCTCCATGCGATCCGCCGCCGCCAGAAGTCTTGTGCGCCGCTCGCCGGGCCCGGTCTGCGACCAGCCTTCGAAGGCGTTTTTGGCGGCCTCGACCGCGGCCACGGCGTCATCAAACGTGGCTGCGGCAGCCCGGGTCACGACA
Source organism: Kushneria sp. Sum13 (assembly GCF_052692355.1). NCBI lineage: Bacteria > Pseudomonadati > Pseudomonadota > Gammaproteobacteria > Oceanospirillales > Halomonadaceae > Kushneria > Kushneria sp. Sum13. The sequence goes on along the minus strand of NZ_CP199847.1, from coordinate 138,170 downwards.
GCGCCGCTAAGCGGATTGTGCCGCTCAAAGGTCGATTGCTGCCGGGCCGGTCGCGGCTGACCGCCGATCAGAAGTTCGAGATTCATGACAGGCTCCGTTGATATCAAAAATAAACACAGGGATGCCAGGGATAACGACAGGCCGCCGTCATTTTTTTCAACCGCGGCCTGACTTGGGCCATGCACTCAGCGACGGTAGCTCTGAAGTCCGGGCTTGATGCTTTTATCATCCAGAAACTGCTTCATGCCCTGCTCGCGACCGTGCTCCCGGTCGAGCATCTGCGCCTGGTCCAGCTTGGCATACAGATACTCCTCGTTTTGCTCCCAGGTCAGCTCCCGACACATCTTGAAGCCGGTCTTGGCGGCCCGCAGTACCACCGGGTTCTTGTCGCCCAGCGTCGCTGCCAGTGCCCTGGTGGTCTCGCGCAGCTCGGCCAGCGGTACACTGCGATTGACCAGCCCCATGTCGGCAGCCTGACGGCCGGTAAAGGTCTCGCCGGTCATGATGTAATAGAGCGCCTGGCGGTGACCGACGGTATCGGCCATGGCCTTGCTGACCAGGTTGCCTGGAGGAATGCCCCAGTTGATTTCCGACAGACCGAATACGGCGTCATCAGCTGCAATCGCCAGGTCACAGGCCACCAGCGGTGAGAAGGCGCCGCCGAAGCACCAGCCGTTGACCATGGCAATGGTCGGCTTGGCGTAGTGACGCAGCAGTTTCCACTGCCAGGTCGAGGCGTCGCGACGTACCTTGACCTGAACGATCTCGGGGCTGGCATCAATCTCGCGGAAGTACTCCTTGAGGTCCATGCCGGCCGAAAACGACTCGCCGGCGCCACTGAGCACCAGCACCCGGGCGTTTTCATCCAGCTCCAGGGTTTCGAGCACGTCAATCATCTCGCGATTGAGCGTGGGGCTCATGGCGTTGCGCTTGTCAGGGCGATTGAGCGTGACCCAGGCGATACCATCCTCGACGGTGACGTCTACGGTATCCCAGCGATTGTTGTAGTCTGTCATGTAAGGTTACCTGTCAATTTTATATCAAGTAGGCTGATACTTACCTGACGTATACTAGTGCGCGACCCGTCACTTGGAAAGAGGAATTTGCACATGACCACCATCTCCGATGCACACCCTGACGCGGCACCAGACAATTCGCCTCGGCGTGAGGGCAGTCCACGCGTGCCGTACCTGATCGGCCGGCTGGATCGTGCCCTGCGAAAACATATTGGTGAAGCCGTTCGGCCGCTGGGGCTGACCATGCAGCAGTACACGGCACTTTCTGTGCTGGCACGGCGCAGCCCGCTCTCCAACGCTCAGCTGGCCGACCGGTCACTGGTGTCCCCTCAGGCGGCCAACGAGATGGTCAGACTGATGGAGCAGCGCGGTCTGGTGATGCGTAGCCCTGACCCGCACCATGGCCGCATCATTCATATCAGCATGACCGATGAGGGCAAGCGCCTGCTGGCCGAGTGTGACCGGGCCGCCGGCGCGCTGGAGGCGTGCATGATGGAGTCACTGGACGATCAACAGCGCGTGGTCCTTGAGCGTTGCCTCCGGGAATCCCTCAAGGCGCTGGGGGCGGGGCTGATCGATACCGAGTGAACAAGGGCCGGGGCCGGCCCTTCAATGGTGGCGCGGTTCAGTTGACTGAAAACACATTGATGACGACATCGTCGGGCAGCCGCTGGGCGGCGCCGATAAAGATCGTGCGGTTGATCCAGTCGAGACCGGCGCTGGTGGTGTGCAGACGCGGCGTGGTCTGAAAGTAATATTCTCCGGCAGGCACGACCTCGCCTTCGAGCAGGCGCGCCATGACGGCCGGCGAGGCGTGGCGATAGCCGATGTTGGTGACCTCGATGAGATCGCCGCCATCGGTCTGCAGGCAATAGCGCGCCTCAAGCTCGGCCACGCCATCCGGTCGCAGGGTCTGCCAGTCGCCGCCGCCGGCCAGAACGCGCCCGTTGAGCCCAGGGCCTTCAAAATACCCGCCGATGATGGGGATAAAGCGTCGGCGTCCCCGAGCGTTTTCGCCAAGCTCCAGAGGCGCTTCGACCTCGACATGCAGGCAGGTAACAAATTCAAGCGCCGGGCCCTGTGGTATTTGATCCGTCAACGACATGACATTCCCTCCCCTATTCGTTTGATCCCGGTTCATCCGATGCCTGCGGGCTGTAGATCCTGCGCAAAAGCCCCAGCAGTTGACGTCTTTCCGTCTCGCTCAGCGCCTGGGTGGCGGCCAGATCACTCTGCTCCGAGAGCGCCTTGAGCCTGACCACCAGCGCCTCCCCGGCACGCGTCAGAAAAATGCCATATGAGCGACGGTCACGCTTGCAGCGCACCCGCAGCGCCAGACCGCGGGCTTCCAGCGTATTGACCAGATTGACGACGCGCGGCGGATCGATCGCCAGCGTCTGCGCCAGGCTCGACTGCGTGACGCCCGGATGGCCTTCAATGATCACCAGCGCCGAAAACTGGGCCGGACGAATATCGTGCTCGCGCATGACCTCATCAAAGTGCTTGAACACCCTGAGCTGGGCACGACGCAGGGCATAGCCCAGGCGCTCCTCCAGAATCAGTCCATCCACGGGGCCGGTCTCGGTCGCTTCCGGGGCCACCTGATGAATCGGCGCATCCTTGTCACGGGGGGGCATGGCGTCTTTTTTCCTTCAAAAAGAGAAACAGTTAGTGGATGAAAGCAACCTTCCATCGAATATCGTGACGCTTTTGACACCTTATACCGCAACGGTGCTGGGCTAAAGTCTCATTCTGCCATTCTGGCAAAAGGATATAGTTACTCAACACAACTAAATGGTTTCGGCATCCATCATCATGCCGGTTATTGCTGGTGGAGCGCTTTATGAGGTCCGACAGTAGCCCCCTGCAGGAGCACGATATGTCAGGCACCACGTACTATCTTGATGGCGGGGTCATCGGGCCTTTCCCGCGCTGTATGACCGAGCGTTTGTTGATGTGGGCGCAAAAACGCCCCGACGCTGTCTTTCTTGCCCAGCGCGACGTCGCCGCTAAAACCTCCCGTGACATGCCGCCCTGGAAAACCCTGACGTTTTCCGAGGCGGCAACGCACATGGTGCATCTTGCCCAGGCCCTGCTGGACCATGACCTGTCGCCTGAGAGACCGCTGATCATCCTGTCGGGCAATGACCTCCATCACGCCCTGCTGACCTGTGCCGCCCTGCATGTGGGCATTCCGTGTGTGCCCGTGTCGCCGGCCTATGCGCTGGTGGCCAGCGACCATGCCCGGCTGCGCCATGTTATCGATACCGTTACACCGGGACTGGTCTTCGTCGACGATGAAGCCCGTTTTGCCGCAGCGCTGGACGCCGTTGGCGGCGATGCAGCGCTGGTGGCCACCCGCCCGGCAGCGCGGGCACAGTCCCTCGAGGCCCTTGCCCGAACGCCGCTTCGAGGGGACAGCGTCGAGCGTGCCCATCTCGCCGTCACCCCGGACAGCGTGGCCAAGCTGCTGTTCACCTCGGGCTCGACCGGCATGCCCAAGGCCGTGATCAACACCCAGCGCATGCTCTGCAGCAACCAGGCCATGCTGGCACGTCAGCTGCCCTTTCTGGAAAGGGAGGCGCCGGTGCTGGTGGACTGGCTGCCCTGGCACCATACCTTTGGCGGCAACACGATCATGGGCATGGCGCTGTATCACGGCGGGGCGCTGTATATCGATGACGGCAATCCGACTCCCGAAGGGGTTCAAAAAAGCGTGGCCAATCTGCGCGAGATCTCCCCGACCTTCTACTGCAACGTCCCGAAGGGGTTTGAGTCGCTGGCCAGCCATCTGCAGGACGATACCCAACTGCGCGACACGTTTTTCCAGCGTTTGGAGATGATGCATTTCGGCGGGGCAACGCTGCCCGGCCATGTCAGAAAGACACTCGATGCGCTTGGCCAGGCGCACACCGGCCAGCCGCTGCCGATGCTGACCGGGCTGGGCTCCACGGAGGCCTGTCTGGCGTTTTGCACCGTGGATGACACGGCAACGCCGGGGCTGGTCGGGCGACCGGTACCCGGTATGCAGGTCAAGCTGGTGCCCTCGGGCCAAAAGTGGGAGGCACGCCTGAAAGGACTCAATGTGACCCCCGGCTACTGGCGCGACCCGGACAGAACCCTCGAGGCCTTTGACGAGGAAGGCTATTACTGCACCGGAGACGCCATGCGACCTGCCAGCGCGCAGGATCCCGACAGCGGGCTGATCTTTGACGGGCGGCTCAGCGAGAACTTCAAGCTTTCAAGCGGCACCTGGGTCAACGTGGGTGCGCTGCGACTGGCCGCCATCGACGCGCTGGCGCCCGTGGCCCAGGACGTGGTCATCGTCGGCGAGGGCCGCGACTATCTGACCGCACTGCTGGTGCTGCATCCGGCCGGCTGCCGGCAGCAGCTCGGCAGCGACATGCACGACCCGGCAGGCAGCGAGGCCTTGAGAGCGATGCTGGGCGAACGACTGAAAACGCACTGGCAGGGCAGATCAAGCTCGATGCGTCTGGAGCGGCTGCTGGTACTCGATTTTCCGCTTTCGCTGGATCGGGGTGAAGTCACCGACAAGGGGTCGGTCAACCAGCGGCTGGTCCGCGAAAGCTACCCGGCCCTGGTCGACGAGCTCTACGCCGACGCCCCTTCTTCGCGTCTGATTCTGCCGGCCTGATTAATACCTAGGCGACCTCGTCGGCCTGATGCCCTGAGCACCTGCCAGAACGCCGACGATATCGTCGGCGTCTTCATTGCCCCTTCGGTAAACGATGCGCTATCCGGTGACCACGATGCGCTATCCGGTGACCAGATACAGGCTGAGCGCCGGAAACAGGATCAGAAGGGCCAGACGTATAAAGTCCGAGATGATAAACGGCGTGACGCCGCGAAAGATTTCTCCCAGCCCCACGTGGGGCGCCATCGCCTTGATGACGAAGACATTCATGCCGACGGGCGGTGTGATCAGTCCCAGCTCGACGGTCAGCACCGTGACGACGCCAAACCAGACCGGATCGATTCCCACGGCCTGAATGATGGGATAGACCACCGGTACGGTGATCACCAGCATGGCCAGCGAGTCCATGAACATGCCGAGAATGAAATACATCGCCAGAATGCACAGCAACACCACGATTGGTGCAAGTTCGAGGCTATAGAGATAGTCCGAGATGGAAAACGAGATGCGCGACACCGAGATGAAATAGCCCAGCGTCTCGGCCCCGACCAGCATGAAAAACACCACCGTGGACAGCGCCAGGGTCTCCTGCAGCGCCCGCCACAGCCCAACAGCGCGCATCCCCTTGGCCACGGCGTAGATCAGGGTCGCGAAGGCACCGATACTGGCGCCTTCGGTTGGCGTAAAGATCCCGAAGTAGATGCCCAGAATAATCAGCAAAAAGACGCCAAAAAACGGCACCAGCCCGGTCAGCGAGGCCAGCTTCTGCCCCCAGCGGGTCGGCTCGCCCGCCACCGCAAGCGACGGGCGAAGACGCATCACCACGGTAATGGTCAGGCAGTAAAACAAAAGCCCCATCAGGCCCGGAATCAGACCGGCCATGAACATGTCGCCCACCGACTGCTCGGTGAGGATGGCGTAAATCAGCAGTGCAATACTGGGTGGAATCATGATGCCCAGCGTGCCCCCCGCGGCGAGCGCCCCCGTGGCCAGCCCCCGGTTATAACCGTGTCGCTCCATCTCCGGCAGGGCGACGCGGGTCATGGTGCTGGCGGTGGCCAGCGAGGAGCCCGAAATCGCCGAAAAGATGCCACACGAGCCGATCGCCGAGATCGCAAGCCCGCCCTTCCACCCACCACAGATGGTGCGGGTGGCATCAAAAAGCTTGCCGGCCATGCCCGAATGCGCAGCCAGCACCCCCATCAGGATGAACATCGGGACGGCGCTGAAGCTATAGCTGGTCAACACCTCGACCGGCACGGAGCGCACCATCGACAGCGCCGCGTTCCAGCTGATCACCTGGGCAAAACCGCCCACACCGACGACCAGCATGGTCAGCGCGACCGGCACCCGCAGCACCATCAGCACCAGCAACAGGCCAAGGCCCAGCGCACCGATCATTTCACTTCCCATGTCAGATCTCCTCGACCGAGGCCACGCGGTAATGGAAGACAAGCCCCAGCACCGCAAACACCAGACTGCGTGCCCCCAGCAGAAGGCTCAGTGCAGCGGCGACCCAATAGATCGGCCCCATCGGCAGACGAAGATCCTGGGTCACCTCACCGTGGCCCTGAGCACTGACCGCCGAGTCCCACAGCCCCAGCGCCACCAGCACGCCAAGTGCTGCAAACCCCAGCAGATAAAAGCCGTTGAGTCGGGTCTTCAGGGTGTCATTGAGTCGATGGCTGAACGCCTCGACCACCACCTGGCCCTTCTCGACGTTGGCGGCCATCGCCGCCAGCAGGGCAAACAGCATCAAATAGCTGACCAGCTCCACGCTGCCGGAGACCCGCAGCGTCACCGCGCCATCACTCAAGCGATACAGGTAGCGCAGCGAGACATCGGCCACGGTGACCACCAGCATGCCGGCCAGCGCCACGCCGGCCACCAGCCGACACAGCATCTCCAGCCAGTGCCCGAGTCGAAGAAGTCCCTGCTGCATTGTGATGTCTCCGTGTCACGCGTGGATGTTGGCGCAGGCGTCAGGATGCCTGCGCGTCACAGGCACTGCGGGCCTTGAGCGCCGCCTGATACACCTCGCGCCCCTGGTCGAGGCCACGCGACTCGAGCCCACCCAGATAGTGCTCGATGCCCTGCTTCAAGGGCCCCTGCCAGTCGGGGTTGTCCAGCGGATGATCGATCACGCGAATGGTGTCGCCGGCCGCTTCCGCTTCCTGCCTGCCGGCAGCATCAAGTCGTGAGAAGACAGCCCCGGCGTTGTTGGCCCATGTCATGCCGGAGTTGGCATCGATCACCGCGCGCTCGCTGTCGGTGAGGCGTTCATAGGCCTGCTTGTTCATGGTGGCCACGAACACCACGGCGTAAAACGGCACCTGGGTGTGGTAGTGGGCCAGCTCATTGAGCCGGAAGACCTTCATGCCCTCCCAGGGGAAGCTCAGACCGTCCAGCACACCGCGCTGCATCGAGGTGTAGATGTCCGGGGCCGGCATGCCCACCGGACGGGCACCCATGCTCTCGAGCATGTCACCGGCCACCGCGGTCGGTCGTCGAATACGCAGCCCCTTCAGATCTGCCGGGGTCTGCACGTCCGTTTCACGGGTATGGATATAGCCCGGCCCGGTAGTGAACATGAACAACACGTGGGTGTCCTTGTACTCATCGCCGAATTGACCCTCGTCATAGAGCGTCTGCATGACACAGGCCCCCTGCGAGGCATTGTCGATCACGCCCGGCAGCTCCGCGATCTGGGACAGCGGGAATCGCCCGGCCGTATAGCCCTGGGCGGTCACGCCGATATCGGTAATGCCTCTGACGGTGGCGTCATAGGTGTCGTCGGCCTTGCTCAGGGTCTGGGAGGGGAAGTTCTGAACCCGCAGCTCGCCATCGGACTGCTCCGTGACGGCCTTGGCCCAGGCCTGAAAGATCTCCTTGTCGGTGGTCGAACCACCGGGCCAGAAATGCGACATGCGAAGCGTGGTGTCCGCCTGGCTCTGGCCGGCCCCGAGCAGGGCAATGGCAGCGGTCAATACGAAGGTGCCAAAACGAGTGTTCATGAGTGTTCCCGACCCCGAGTGGAAAATCGCCTTTTGTACCGCAGCCATTGTTCGCCATAAGCACAAAAGTTCGCTTGAAGCCTCACAGTAAACCGCTCGCCATGTCCGAGGTAGCCGGACTTTAGTTGAGCGCTCGGGGCCGGCGCTATGTCAGCGACTCAAGGGGCAGCCCGACATAGTTCTCGGCAATGGTGACAAGCCCGGCATGCGAGCCGGTGGCGTAATCAAGCTCGGCCTGCTGAAGACGTCGCTCGAAGTCTTCCTGATCGGAAAACCGGTGCAGGTTGGAAGTCATCCACCATGAAAAGCGCTCGGCCTTCCAGATACGGCGCAGACAGGTGTCGGAATAGCGGGAAACAAGATCGGTACGGCCGTTGTGGTAGATGCCGACCATCAGTTGATAGAGCGTATGGACGTCGCTGGCAGCCAGATTCAGCCCCTTGGCCCCGGTGGGCGGGACAATGTGGGCAGCGTCTCCGGCCAGAAACAGACGACCGTACTGCATGGGCTCGACCACGAAACTGCGCAGCGGCGCGATGCTCTTCTCGATTGAAGGGCCGGTCACCAGCTGCTCGGCGACCTCCTCGGGCAGCCGCGCGGCAAGCTCTGTCCAGAAGCGCTCATCCGACCAGTGTTCAACCTTCTCCCCTGCCGGCACCTGCAGGTAGTAGCGGCTGAGATGTCGTGAACGCAGGCTGCACAGGGCGAAACCGCGCGCATGACTTGAATAGATCAGCTCCTCATTGACCGGCGGCGTCTCGGAGAGCATGCCCAGCCAGCCAAACGGATAGACCCGCTCAAAGGTCTTGAGCCGGTCCTCGGGGATCGAGCGACGCGACACGCCGTGAAAGCCGTCACAGCCGGCCACGTAGTCACACTCGAGCTGAACGTGCTCGCCGTCTTTTTCAAAGGTTACCCGCGGCCGCTCGGTGTCGAGATCATGCAGCGCCACCTCATCGGCCTCATAGATCGTGGTCGCCCCGGCCGCGGCGCGGGCCGCCATCAGATCACGGGTGACCTCGGTCTGGCCGTAGATCGTCACCGTCCTGCCCCCGGTCAGCCCGGCCAGATCGATGCGCACGCGGCGATGGCCCAGAGCCAGCTCGAAGCCGTCATGAACGATCCCTTCCTGTCTGAGGCGCTGGTCCACCCCGGCCTCGCGCAAAAGATCCACCGTCCCCTGCTCCAGCACGCCGGCCCGAATGCGACCCAGCACGTAGTCGCCCGAGCGGCGCTCCATGATCACGTTGTCGATGCCCTGGCGCTGCAGTAACTGCCCCAGCAGCAGGCCGGCGGGGCCGGCGCCGATAATGGCCACTTTTGTACGCATCGCGAACTTCCGTTACAGAAATGATGGATTTCATTCTCTGCTTCACGGCGCCCGCCTTTAAGGCACAAATGAACGACGAAATGACAATATCCGCGGATTACTCGATGACTTTAGTCTGGCAGACCCTGCCCGACCGGAAGATTGGTGATGACGATAGCCCAGACCGTGCCTGTCTTTCGTCTGTACGGTGAAACCCGGGACTGGCCCACGCCGGATCTTTTGCACTGCGAAACCATTGCCGATCGCAGTCGGCCCCACGGCTGGCAGATCAGGCCCCATCGCCACACCGACCTGATGCATCTGCTGCTGCTCACAAGGGGCGGGGGCAGTGCGCACCTTGGCGAGCTGGCCTACTGTCTGACGCCACCGGCGCTGATCTGCGTGCCGGCGGCGGTCTCCCATGACTTTCACTTTTCACCGGACACCGAAGGCCACATCGTCACGCTGGCGCGACCGCTGGTCGAGGATCTCCAGCAGCGTCTCCCCCAGGCGCAGGTACTCCATCGTAATGATCACTACGCTTTGGCCGAGCGCGCCGAGTGCCTGCCCCTGGCAGGGCTTTTCGAGCAGCTGCACACCGAATACCGCCATACCCCGATGGGCCAGCAGGAGGGGCGCGAAGCCATGCTCAATGCCCTGATCGAGGCGGTCGTCCTGCAGCTGTGGCGACGCGCGCGCTGGCAGCCCCATCAGCAGCGCCCGACCTCCCAGCGGGGCGAACAGCACCTGCAGCGCTATCAGGCTCTGATCGAAACCTGCTTTCGTGACCAGCCCACCGTGCCGCAGCTGGCAGCCGGCATCGGCATCAGCAGCGCCTACCTCAATGAGGTCTGCCGGATGCTGGCCGGGCGCAGCGCCCTGCAGCTGCTGCATGATCGGCTACTGCTCGAGGCACGTCGGCAGTTGACCTATACCCGCCACAGTGTGGCCGCCATCAGCGACCAGCTCGGCTTTTCCGAACCCGGCTATTTCACCCGCTTTTTCAAGCGCTACACCGGTGAGACGCCGCGCGCCTTTCGCCAGCGTTTGCCCTGAAGGCATTGATCAGCAGCCCGGCTCAGCGCCTGTCGGGAGGATCGAGACTCAGCAGCTCGCCGTAGCGCAGCCCGATATAGGCATGCTCGCGCATGAGCATTTCGGCCCGCGCGCCCTCGCCCTGTCGCAGCGCCTGAACAATCGCCTGATGCTGGGTCTGGGCCACGTAGAGCTTGCGATATTCCCGGTCCAGCGCCTGCGTATCGAGAATGATCGAATCCGCCGAGGCAAATGGCAGGTGATCGTTGCGCGCCAGCGCATCACCAATCACCGGACTGCCAATGGATCCAATGATGGTGGTGTGAAAGCGCTGATTGAGTTCACTCCAGACGGTCACATCGTCGGCCTCCAGATACCCTTTTGCCAGCACGGCATGCCCCTGCTCGAGGCAGTCGGCAAGCTGCGTCCTGACCGCTGGCGCCAGGCCCTGCTCCGCCAGCCGCCGGGCCGCGAGGCCTTCCAGCGCGCCCCGAACCTCCAGCGCACAGAGAATGTCCGTCTCGGTAAAGGCGCGCACGCGATAGCCGCGCTGGCCGGCGCGCTCCAGAAGCCCCTCCTGCTCAAGAGTGCGAAAGGCCAGCCTTACCGGGGTGCGTGATACCCCCAGATGCTCGGCCACATGCAGCTCGGCCAGGCGCTCGCCTGCCGGGTAGCGCCCCTCGCGAATCCACTGGCGCAGGCTGGCCACCACGCTCGTATTGTTTTTGCTCACTGCCCTGCCCCGCGTCAAAAAAGTCTTGAGTAAATACGATCAGCATTAATGGATCCAACCAAAGCATATATTGACCAATCAAGCCTCAAAGGTCTCTACTCTGGATCCAATAACATATTAATAATTTGTCGACCGATGATGAGGACCACACCATGTTTCCCAAAAACGTCTGGTATGTCGCCTGCACGCCTGAAGAGATCGATGATAAGCCGCTGGGCCGTACCGTCTGCAACGAGAAGATCGTGTTCTTTCGCGCCGAGGAAGGCAAAGTCGCCGCCGTCGAGGATTTCTGTCCGCACCGAGGCGCGCCGCTGTCGCTTGGGTTCGTGCGTGATGGCCAGCTGGTCTGTGGCTATCACGGGCTTGAGATGAACTGCGAAGGCAAGTGCTCCAGCATGCCCGGCCAGCGTGTGCGCGGCTTCCCTGCCAATCGCGTTTATCCGGTCGTCGAGCGCCACGGCTTTGTCTGGGTATGGACCGGTGACGCCGAACAGGCCGACCCCGCACTGATCCCGGAACTGCACTGGGCCAACAACCCCGACTGGGCCTATGGTGGCGGGCTGTATCACATCCAGTGCGATTATCGCCTGATGATCGACAACCTCATGGACCTGACCCACGAAACCTACATTCACGCCTCCAGCATCGGCCAGGCCGAAATCGAGGAAGCCGCGCCCGAAACCGTGGTCAACGGCGATGAAGTCATCACGCGCCGGGAGATGGAAAACATCACCGCGCCACCGTTCTGGCAGGCAGCACTGCGGGGCAACAACATGGCCGAGGACATGTCAGTGGATCGCTGGCAGGTCTGTCGCTTCACGCCACCCAGCCACGTGCTGATCGAGGTCGGCGTCGCCGAAGCCGGCAAGGGCGGTGTCAATGCCCCGGCCGAGTCGCGCGTGGCCAGTGTGGTGGTCGACTTCATTACCCCGGAAACCGAGACCTCGCACTGGTATTTCTGGGGCATGGCGCGCAACTTCAATCCGCAGGACGAGGCGCTGACCGAACGCATTCGGGAGGGCCAGGGCAAGATCTTTGCCGAAGATCTGGAAATGCTGGAATCCCAGCAGAAAAATCTGCTCGCCTATCCTGACCGTCGGTTGCTCAGCCTCAACATTGACGGCGGCGGCGTGCGCGCCCGACGCATCATCGATCGCCTGCTTGCCGAAGAGGCCGCCCCGGCAGAGGGGGCCGCTGTCGCCGGCTGATCCCTCCTCGCCCACCGATCAATGAACGGCGCCTGTGCGCCGTTCGTCCCTTGATTCGGTTTGAGACCGAACAGGAGCCTCATGATGAGCAACAGCACCCTGTCCATGTTTGTGCAGGTCATCGAGCGACGCGTCGAGGCCGAAGACGTGATCGGCCTGACACTGGCCGACCCGCATGGCCGACCCCTGCCTGCCTTCAGTGCCGGCGCCCACATCGATGTGCGCATCAGTGACGGGCTGGTGCGCCAGTATTCACTGATCGGCCAGTCCGACACACGTGACCGCTATCACATCGCCATCCTGCGCGAGCCTGCCTCGCGAGGCGGATCGACGGCGCTGCACGATACCCTCAAGCAGGGTGACATGCTTCAGATCAGCGCGCCGCGCAATCACTTCGAACTCGAGCCGGCCACGCATACGCTGCTGTTTGCCGGCGGCATCGGCATCACGCCGATTCTGTGCATGTTTGATCGCCTGATACAGACGCATGCCGATGTCGAGCTGCACTACGCCGCCCGCACCCGGACGCGCATGGCCTTTGCCGAGCGCCTCGAGACAAGCGACACCGCCGGACGAACCCATTTTTATTACGATGATCGACCCGAGGCAGGCCGACTCGATGTCGCCGCAATTGCCGCGGCAGCACCGAGGGATACCCACGTCTACGTCTGTGGTCCGGCCGGGTTTATCGATCATGTCCTGTCGACCTTCAAGGCCTGTGACTGGCCGCAGGATCAGCTGCACTGCGAGCACTTCAGCGGCGCAGCGCAGAGGGATGAGGACGACACCAGCTTTGAGGTCAAAATCGCCAGCAGCGGGGCCACCTTCACCGTGCCCGAAGACAAGAGCGTCTATCAGGTGCTGACCGAAAACGGCATCGAGATCATGGTTTCCTGCGAACAGGGCGTCTGTGGCACCTGCCTGACCCGTATTCTGGAAGGCGAACCCGACCATCGCGATCTATATCTTGAAGAGCATGAACACGCCGCCAACGATCAGTTCACGCCCTGCTGCTCGCGCGCCAAAAGCCGGCTGCTGGTGCTGGACCTCTAACCTCTTCAGGCCTTCCGGCCGACAGTGGTGCGGTGTCTCATGGCCCTCTACCGACCGTCATGACAACAAAAGAGACACGACACATGATGAGAACCACGCTGATAAGTGCGGCACTGGCCCTGTCGCTGGCGGTGCCATTGGATACCGCCGGGGCCGCGGAAGTCCTGCGCGTTGCCCATGTCTGGCCGGGGGGCTCCCTGATCGACCGGGAACTGTTCCAGGCCTGGGCCAAAAGCGTTGAAAAGGCTTCGAACGGCGAGCTCAGGGTGCAGGTCTTTCCCGGCCAGACCCTGGCCAAATCCGACCAGACCTATCAGAGCGCGGTGTCCGGCATCGCCGATATCGGCTCGACCGCACAGGGCTACAACGCCGGGCGCTTTCCGCTGACTCAGGTCGTGGAGCTGCCCGGGATCTCGCAAAGCAGCCATCAGGGTTCCTGCGTGCTGCAATCGCTGTATGACCAGGGCGCGCTGGGCGATGAGTATCGGGATTCCCATGTGCTGTTCATGTTCACGACCGGCCCCGGCTATCTCCATACGAAGCGCAAGCTGATCTCCACACCCGCTGACATGGCCGGTCTTCGCCTGCGACGACCGACCTCGGTGGTCGGCGACATGATGACACGTCAGGGCGCCCAGGCCGTAGGGATGCCGGCACCGGACGTCTTTACGTCCATGCAGCGCGGCGTGCTGGATGGCTTGAGCTTCAACTGGGAGGCGATGAAAACCTTTCGCCTCAATGAGCAGACCCGCTACCACACGGAAGTGCCGCTTTATGATCTGTCATTGGTGGCGACCATGAATCAAAAGCGTTACGACGCCCTGCCGGCAAATCTCAGGGCCGTTATCGACGATCACAGTGGCATGGCGTGGTCGATGAAGGCCGCAGCCGTGTATGACCAGTTGATCGCGCAGGGCCGCGAGGAAGCCGTCGAGGCGGGCCATGAGTTTCTGGCCGTGGAGGCGCCCCTGGAGGATCCGCAGTGGGGCCCTGTACTGCAGGAGACCATCGATACTTACCTGCAGAAGACAGGGGGCAACGCGCAGGCGGTCTACGATGATGCCCGGCGTCTGGCCGAGCGCTGCACAGGCTCGCAACAGGGCGCATAACGGGCGCGGCGGCGGACCAGGCCGCCGCGGTCACGGCCTGTTCTGGGGCCGGGCCCGGTCAGGGCATGAACCCTTGATACGATGCAGAGGATTAAAAGTCGAAAAACACCGTCTCGCCTTCGCCCTGCAGGCGGATATCGAAGCGATAGCGCGCACCGGCGTCACCTTCGCGCTCTTCACGCCGGGCCAGCAAGGTCTGGCGACGCGTGGGCGATTCAATGGCATTAAAGACCGGACAGCCCGCATTGGCCTCGCTTTCATCCTCAAAGTAGAGCCGAGTGTTGAGGTGGATATTGATGCCACGGGCAAACACCGTCAGGTTGATGTGCGGGGCCATTTGCCGACCATTGGCAAGCGACACGGCACCGGGCTTGATGGTGAGAAACTGCCACTCGCCGTCGTTTTCCACCGTCGCGGCCGTCCGTCCGAAGCTGTTAAACGGCGCATCACTCTCGAAGCGGGGCTGATACTCGCCGCTGGCATCTGCCTGCCAAGCCTCCAGCAGGGCATCGCGGACGGTATCGCCATTGCCGTCGATGACCAGACCAACGATTTCGATGCGCTCTCCGCGGGCCTGATCACCGGCCAGCCGGTTCCAGACCTCCTGCTCTCGCGGCGGCAGGCCGGCGATGTCGAGCGCCAGTCCGATGTGGACATAGGGCCCGGCGGTCTGTGAGGCGGTTTCTCGCAGCACGCCATCCGCCATCGGTTGCGCATTGGGCTGTTGCATGACTGATCTCCTTTTCACTTAACCCTGATTTTCAAACCAGGTTTGCAGTTCACCGCGGACGACAAGATCAAAGCGGTAGGTCAGACAGTCCATGGTGCGGCTGTGGGCCATATCCAGTCGCCCGACCATGGTGGCCACGGCCTCGGGGTCGCGCAGCGTTTGTACGATGGGGCACAGCGGAATCAGCGGATCGCCCTCGAAATACATCTGGGTGATCAGGCGTGTCGAGATCGAAGGTCCCATCACGGAGACGTGAATATGGGCCGGGCGCCAGCTGTTGATGTCGTTGGGCCAGGGGTAGGGGCCGGGTCTGATGGTGCGAAAGCGATACCACCCCTGCTCATCGGTCAGACAACGCCCTACACCGCCAAAGCCGGGGTCCAGTGGGGCAAGATACTGGTCCTTCTTGTGCCGGTAGCGCCCGCCGGCGTTGGCCTGCCACATTTCCACCAGCGTGTGGGGAATGGGCTTGCCGAACTGATCGATGACCCGACCATGCATCATGATGCGCTCGCCGATCGGCAGGCCCGAGTGCTGCGGATCCTCACGGAAGTTGAGCAGCAGATCGTTGTCGTGCGGCCCCATGCGCAGTTGACGAAAATCCGGGCCGGACAGTTCGGATACGGTGGGTTTCAGCAGACTAACCAGCGCCTGGCGCGGCGAGCGGGCCACCGACGTCTTGTAGCCTGGCGTGTGAGGGGCGGGGTGCCAGTTGCGATCGCGCGGTACAAAGCGCCTGTTCTCTATATCCGACATGGCTTGCATCTCGTGGGTGAATGAAGCGCTCGGCGGGCGGGCAGCGGTGCGGGAAAAATTGTCTTACCGGCGATTTGTTCGCGATATGAACAATTCTTTGTGATGCGAACCAAACTATGGAGCCGGTCTGCAAAAGGCAATCACCACTTTGGTCGCAGACCGGTCAACCGGTTTAAGGAACACTGCAGGCAGGAGAGGCCTGCCCGGCAGGGGTTACTGAAGATGGCTTACTGCAAATGGCTTACTGCAGAGGGCTTGCTGCAGAAGATTGACTGAAGACGACTTACTGCATGTGACGGGCCAGCTGATCGCGTTTTTCCAGCAGCAGCGGCAGGAAGTCCTCTCTCAACTGCTGCTCGGAGATACGCATGGCGTTGGTGCTGATATTGATCGCCCCCAGCAGCCGCCCGGTCCCGGCATACAGCGGCACCGCCAGCGAGCGCAGGCCCGAATCAAGCTCCTGATCCACCACGCAGTAGCCATCGTGGCGGACCCGGACGAGCTCGTCGCGAAAAGCCGCCATGTCGGTCAGGGTGTACCCGGTATGCGCTTCAAGCGTGACGCCCTCAAGCAGGGTATCAAGCGTGGCTTCCTCCAGCTGCGCCAGCAAAATGCGTCCCATCGAGGTGTAAAGCGCCGGCAGGCGCGTGCCCACCGACAGGGTAATGGCCATTAGCCGGTGGCGGGCAGCCGAGCGGGCGGCGTACACCACCTCGAGCCCGTCGAGCACCCCGAGAGATGCCGATTCCCCCGTGCGCTCGGTCAGCGCTTCCAGCCCCTGCTGGACCACCGAGTGATAGTTGTTGGCCGACAGAAACGAATAACCCAGCGACAGCACGCGCGGCGAGAGCTCGAACTGACGCTTGCACCGCGCCACGTAGCCCAGCGCATGCAGGGTCAGCAAAAACCGGCGGGCTCGGGCCCGGTTCATGCCGGTGCGGGCCGCCACTTCACTGAGCGTCATGCTGCGATGTTCCTGATCAAACGCCGAAATGACCTCCAGACCGCTGGCCAGCGCGGTCACGAAATCTCGATCGTCCGGTGTGATCGCGGCGTCTTCATCGCCGTCGGTCGACTTCACCATCGAAGGGTTCTCCTGAAGGGATCTCGAAAAAAGGGGGCAAAAGCAGCCTGCGTCGACGCTCGCCAGCGTCAGGGGCGCATGCCAGGATAAGGTTGTTCGCTCAACGTACAAAAGGTCGCAGAGTATCTGCATTAGCGCAATAGCGGGGAGACACCATGGCCTGCGCATTTCTTCAGCACCCTTTCATGAGCCGGGCAGCGCTTGAGCATTTTGACAACGCCGCCCTGATCAATGCCATGAAGCACTTTGAACTGGCGCTGGCCGACAGCGAAGAGCGCCACGGCGTGCTGCCCGCCGGTACCGGCGACACGCTGCGCCAGCATCTTGCCGAGCACGTCTTTGATCTCGAGGATCTCGAAGCCGGCACGGCGCTGGGCGGCAACGTGGCCATTCCCTTCGTGCGCCAGGCAAAGGCCGCCCTGCCCGAGCCTCTGCGGGCCCATTTTCACTTTGCCGCCACCAGCCAGGACGTGCTCGACAGTGCCCTGATGCTCTTGAGCCAGCAACGGCTGCCCACCCTGCTGATGCTGGCTCAGCGCAACCTGCGCGCACTGGCCGCGCTGATGGATCGCCACCGCGATACCGCCATGATCGGGCGCACCCTGATGCAGCAGGCCCTGCCGATCACCTTTGGTGTGCGCACGGCCCAGTGGGCCCTGCAGCTCGATGAGGCCAGAGCGCGCCTGAACGACCTTGTCGAGACAGGTCTGCCGGTGCAGTTTGGTGGCCCGGTGGGCATCCACAACGGCCTGGAGGACGGGCTTGCCATCATGGAGACGCTGGCCGCCTCGATGGGACTGCGCGCGCCGCTGCTGCCCTGGCATACCGACCGCCAGCCGATTCATGCCCTGATCACCGCGCTGGATGCGCTCGCCACCGCCGCTGACAAGATCGCCCTTGATGTGGCCCTGCTGGCACAAAGCGAGATCAATGAGCTGAGCGAACCCGCGGGCGAAGGCGTGGGGGGCTCCTCGTCGATGGCCCACAAGCGCAATCCGGTACGCTGCGCACTGATTCGCACCGCCACCCGCCACGTTCACGGTCATACGGCCACCGTGATCAACGCCGCCAGCCAGCCACTGGAGCGCGGTCTGGGCGAGTGGCACAGCGAGTGGGCGCCGCTGATCGAGAGCCAGCAGCTGCTGGAAGGTGCCCTGTTACAGCTCGCCGTGCTGCTGGAAGGGCTGGAAGTTCACGAGGATGTGATGGCCTCGCGGCTGGCCGCCCTGAACGTGGCCACCCGGCAGGATACCGACAGCAGCCACCGCCAGATTGATCGGGTACTGGCGCATCTGGCCCGGTAGTCACGCGGTTCAATCAGGGCGCCATCTCGCCGCTCAATAGACCTTGGTCGCATTTTTACTGCCGCCGCCCTCATGGGCTGGCGGCATTTTGTGCTTTTGGAACAATAACCTGTCGCTGGATATTCATAAATTCTACGCCATACCCTGCCCCCTTGAGTGTATTGACGGCCTGCTCGGCCTCGCCCTAATCTGGTTCGCATTGCAAACATAAAGTTCACATAGCGAACAAAGAGGGCCGTCTCATGGCTGAATTTCTCTCGCTTCACGAGGCCATCGCCCGCCATGTCCACGATGGCGATACCGTGGCGCTGGAAGGGTTTACCCATCTCATCCCGTTTGCCGCCGGCCATGAGATCATCCGCCAGAAGCGCCAGAATCTGACGCTGATTCGCATGACCCCGGACCTGCTTTATGACCAGATGATCGGCATGGGCTGCGCCTCGAAGCTGATCTTTTCCTGGGGGGGCAACCCCGGGGTCGGCTCGCTGCATCGCCTGCGCGACGCGGTCGAAAAGCACTACCCCGCGAAACTCGAGATTCTCGAGCATAGCCACGCCGCCATGGCGTGTGCCTGGGAGGCCGGTGCCGCCGGGCTGCCGCTGGCCGTGCTGCGGGGCTATATCGGCAGTGACCTGCCGAGGGTCAACCAGGACATTCGCCACATCGACTGTCCCTTCACCGGCGAGCGCCTGGCCGCCATTCCGGCCAATCGCCCCGATGTCACCGTCGTCCATGCCCAGAAAGCAGATCGGGCCGGCAACGTGCTGATCGAGGGCATCATCGGCGTGCAGAAGGAAGCCGTACTGGCCGCCCGCCGCAGCGTGGTGACCGTCGAGGAAGTTGTGGACAGCCTGGAGGCCCATCCCAATGCCTGCGTGCTGCCGGCCTGGGCCATCAGCGCCATCGCCGTCGCCCCCGGTGGCGCCGCGCCGTCCTACACCCACGGCTACTACGGCCGGCGCAATGACTTCTACAAGCAGTGGGACACCATTGCCCGCGACCGCGACACCTTCCGCCAGTGGATGGAAGATCACGTCATGACCGTTGAAGAAGGAGTGTCTGCATGAGTGAAATGACCCCTGTCCATGACAACACGACGGCCCGGGACTACACCGCCACCGAAATGATGACGGTGACGGCCTCCCGCGCGCTGACCAATGGCACCACCTGCTTTGTCGGCATCGGCCTGCCCAGCGAGGCTGCCAATCTGGCCCGCCTGACCCATGCCCCCAATACGGTATTGATCTACGAATCCGGCACCCTGCAGACAAGGCCCGACGTGCTGCCGCTGTCCATCGGCGACGGCGAGCTGTGTGATACGGCGCTGGCCACCGTGTCAGTACCGGAGATGTTTCGCTACTGGCTGCAGGGCGGCCGGGTCGATGTGGGCTTTCTCGGCACCGCCCAGATCGATCGCTACGCCAATCTCAACACCACGCTGATCGGTGATTACCGTGAACCGAAGGTGCGTCTGCCCGGCGGTGGCGGTGCCCCTGAGATCGCCACCAATTCGCGCGAAGTGTTTGTCATGATCAAGCACTCGCCGCGCGCCTTTGTCGAAGAGGTCGATTTCATCACCAGCCTCGGCTTCGGGCGCGATGGCCGGGCCCGTGACGACCTTCACCCCGAAACCGCCCGTCACATCGGCCGCGGCCCGACGCTGGTGATTACCGACCTGTGCCTGATGCGACCGGACCCGGACACGCACGAACTGGTGGTCACCTCGATTCATCCCGGCGTCACCCGCGAGCAGATTGTGGATGCCACCGGCTGGCCGGTGCGCTTTGTCGAGTCGCCTGATGCTACCCCCGAGCCCAGCGCGCATGAAGTCAGCACGCTGCGCGAGCTCAAGGCGCGTACCGAGCGCCACCACGCCGGCCATTCCGAGGAGGTCAGCGCATGACGGACGTCTATCTCTGCCACCCCAGGCGCACCGCTGTGGGCAAATTCGGCGGCGCGCTCTCAAGCGTGCGCCCCGATGACATGGCGGCCCGCATATTTGAAGCCGTGCTGCGTCAGGCCCCCGGGCTCGACCCGGCCGCCATCGATGACGTCATCATGGGCTGCGCCAACCAGGCCGGTGAGGACAACCGCAACGTGGCCCGCATGGCGGCGCTATTGGCCGGCCTGCCGGACAGCGTGCCCGGCACCACCATCAACCGGCTGTGCGGCTCCAGCATGGACGCCATCGGCACTGCGGCGCGGGCGATTCGAGCCGGCGAGGCCGAACTGATGCTGGCCGGCGGGGTCGAGTCGATGTCGCGCGCGCCCTACGTTCTGGGCAAGGCGGACAGCGCCTTCTCCCGCGGCCAGACGATGGAGGACACCACCATCGGCTGGCGCTTCGTCAATCGTCTGATGAAAGAGCGTTTTGGGACGCATTCGATGCCCGAAACGGCCGAGAACGTGGCCGAACAGTTCAATATCTCGCGTGAGGACCAGGACCGCTTTGCCCTCGCCTCCCAGCAGCGTACGAAGCGGGCGCAGGACAGTGGCCGCCTGGCGCTGGAGATCGAGCCGTTTGAAGTGGCCCGGCGCAAGCAGCCGCCGCTGATGTTCGAGACCGACGAGCATCCGCGCGAGACCACGCTTGAAAAGCTCGCCGGCCTGCCCACGCCCTTTCGCGAGGGCGGCAGCATCACTGCCGGCAACGCCTCCGGCGTCAACGATGGGGCCGTGGCGATGCTGGTCGCCAGTGAGGCCGCGGTGAAACGGTTCAATCTCACGCCGATGGCCCGCCTGCACGGTATGGCGACCGCCGGGGTCGAACCGCGCATCATGGGCATGGGGCCGGTGCCGGCCACCCGGAAACTGCTCGACCGGCTGGGCATGACGCTGGATCAGATGGATCACATCGAACTGAACGAGGCCTTTGCCGCTCAGGCGCTGGCCTGCCTGCGCGAGCTGGGGGTGAGTGATGACGACCCGCGGGTCAATCCCAACGGCGGTGCCATCGCACTCGGTCATCCGCTGGGCATGTCGGGCGGTCGCATTATCGCCAGCGCCATGCACGAGCTTGAACAGCGCCGCAAGCGCTTTGCGCTGTGTACCATGTGTATAGGCGTAGGTCAGGGCATCGCAACCGTGCTGGAACGACTATGATCGACCTTTCATGACCCTATAAATACAAGGAAGGTGCCATGGAAGCCGTGACCAATCTGTCGGTTCGCATCGTTCAGCGCTACCTGCCCAGCGCCTTCGTGCTGGCGGTGATGCTGACCGCCATCGTGTTTGCGCTGGGTATGGCCATTACCCGACAGTCGCCCATCGATATGGTGACGTACTGGGGCGATGGCTTTTCAGAGCTTTTCAAATTCGGCATGCAGATGACGCTGGTGCTGCTGACCGGCTACGTACTGGCCCTGACGCCGGTCGTGCAGACCGCGCTGTCCGGTTTGACCCGACATGCCGGGTCGCCGCGTCAGGCCATCCTGCTGACCATCGTGGTCAGCTTTGTCTGCTATTACCTCAACTGGGGATTTGGCATGGTGGCCGGCGCGATCCTGGCCCGCGAAATGGGCCAGCGGGTGGCCGGCATCCACTTCCCGCTGCTGGTCGCGGCGGCCTACGGCGGTGAGCTGGTGCGCGGACCGTCCTCGTCGATTCCGCTGGTCATTGCCACGCCCGGCCACTTCATGGAAGACGCCATCGGCATCGTGCCGGTGTCGCAGACGCTCTATTCCGGCTGGAACATTGCTCTTACCCTGCTGCTTCTGGCGCTGCTGCTGGCGTTTTTCGCCCGCCAGCGACAGCCCGAAAACATCGTCACCCTGCAGATGACCGACAACGCCAGCGCCGAGCCCGCTGCGCAGGCGGACGAGGGTGACGGCACGCCGTCGGATCGCATTGAGCGCAGCCGCCTGCCGACCCTGTTTCTGGGCGCCATGGCGGCGCTCTATCTGGTTGCTCAGGCCGCCGCCGGCAGCTTCAGCATCGATCTCAATACCGTGATCATCTTCTTTCTGGCGCTGGGGCTTTTGCTGCATCGCAGCCCGAAGGCCTATCTGGGCGCGGCGGAAAAAGGCGTCAGCGCCGCCCGCGGCATCATCGTGCAGTTTCCGCTCTATGCCGGCATCGCGGGCATGATGACCGGCTCCGGGCTGGTCACGCATTTCTCGGAGGCCGTCATTTCGGTGGCCACGCCGGCGACCTTCCCCGTTCTGACCTTTCTGTGCGCCGGCATCGTCAACTTCTTCATCCCTTCCGGCGGCGGACAGTGGGCCATTCAGGGGCCGATCATGATGGAAGCCGCCGCTGCCATCGGCGCCGACCCGGCCCGCACCATCATGGCCTTCACCTGGGGCGACGGCTGGACCAATCAGATTCAGCCGTTCTGGGCCCTGCCGCTGCTGGGCGTGGCCGGGCTTTCAGCGCGCGACATCATGGGCTATCTCATCATCTGGCTGGTCATTTCGGGGCTGGCCATCGGCGGCGTGTTCGCCACGCTGGCCGTGCTGGGCTAGGCCAATACGCCATCGAATCATCAGGAGAGACACATGACATTCATGGAGCATCAGGGCCGTACCATCGCCTGGCGTCTGCTGGGCCCGCAAGCGGCGCCGCTGGTGGTGCTCGCCCATCCGCTGGGCATGAGCCAGAGCGTCTGGGATGAGGTGCTGCCCACCCTTTTGAGCCGCTATCGCGTCCTGACCTGGGATCTGCCGGGCCACGGCGGCAGCGCCCCCGCCACCGGAGCCCTGACGCTTGAGTCGCTGACCGATGAGCTGCTCGCACTGGTGTCCAGCGCCGGTGCCGAGTGCTTTCACTTTATCGGCACCTCGATCGGCGGCGCGCTGGGCCAGCATCTGCTGGTGCAGCATTCCGAGCGTCTGGCCAATGTGGTACTGACCAACACCGGCGCCACCATCGGCACGCCGGAGAACTGGCATGCCCGCGCAAAGCGCGTCCGCGATGAAGGGCTGGCGGCCATGGCCGGTGAGCTGGCGCCCCGCTGGTTCAGCGCCACTACCCGCGACAACGCAGCGCTGGTGGAAGGCTGGCGCGCCCAGCTCGCCCGCACCGATGATGAAAGTTATGCGCGGCTATGCGAGATGCTGGCCGGCTTTGACATGCGAGGTGCCCTCAGGGAAAGCGCCGAACGCGACGGCCTCTATCTGCTCGGTGGCAGCGATGATCTCTCCACACCGCCGGAAACCCTTGAGGCGCTGGCGGAGGTTTTGAAGGCACCACCGCTGGAGATTCTGGCCGGCGCCGGCCACGTGCCCTCGGTCGAACAGCCACAGGCCGTGGCACAGCGGCTCATGACCTGGCTTGGCACCCGTGCTGGCAACACTGGTCTTCACGGCGTTACCTATGATGAGGGGCTTGAGACCCGCAAGCGCGTGCTCGGCGCCGAGCATGTCGAGCGCGCTTCCAGTAACGCCACCACACTGGATCAGCCGTTCCAGCAGATGATCACCCGCTTTGCCTGGGGTGAGCTGTGGGGCAGTCAGGATCTGTCCGTCACCCAGCGTAGTCTGATCACGCTGGCGATTCTGGCCGCGCTCGGGCGCGATGGCGAGCTGGTACTGCATTTGAAGACCGCGCATCGCACCGGGGTCAGCGAGGCGGAACTGCGCCAGGCCCTGATGCACGTGGCCACCTATGCCGGCGTGCCGGCGGCCAACCACGCCTTTGGGCTGGCGAAACAGCACGGCTGGGGCGAATAACCGCCCCTCTCCTGCCTGCCATCAAAACTCTCCTGCGCAGTCTAATCCATCCACCGGCGCCCTGAAGCCGGTGGGCGGAAACAATCCGTCACACCTCTTTTGACGTGCGTCAATAAATGAACAGCGTTCGCCTGGCACAATGGTGTCAGGCACTTACAGGGATCGGGTCGGGTGCATCACGCCTGGAGGGGGAGCCCGAACCACTTCAGAAAAAACCTGTTCAGGGGAACCAGACACATGCGCGCGCTGCCGCTTATTTCCATTGCCGCTCTGGCACTCGGGGTGACCGTGGGTACAACTGCCCAGGCTGCTGAATCCACTTACGGTCAGGGCGATTTCTTCACCCGCGCCGGCCTTGCCAAGGTGTCACCGAAAGATGACAACGGTGATTACGATTCACTCGGCGTGGACAAGGTCGACGTCAAGGACGGTCGCGGGTTCGCGATCACCTTTGGCTATCGCTTTCTCGACCAGTGGGGCGTGGAACTGCTGGCCGCGCAGCGCATCAAGCATGACTTCAATCTCGACGGTGACAAGGGCGGCTCGGTCAAGCACCTGCCCCCGACGCTGACGCTGCAGTATTACCCGCTGGGCGGCACCGATGCCCGCGTACAGCCCTATGTCGGCGCCGGCATCAACTACACCCGCTTCTCGGCGGAAAGCGTCGACATCGATGGCGCCAGCATGGACATGGACAATTCCTGGGGCTGGGCCGGTCAGGTCGGTGTGGATCTGTTGATCAATGATCACTGGGCCATCAACGCCGCGGCCTGGTATCTGGACATCGACTCCAACGTGACCGCCAGCGCCGGCGGCGAGACCTACAAGACGCACCTGGACATCGACCCGGTCGTCATCATGAGCGGCATCAGCTACCGCTTCTGATCCAGAAAACCCTACCCTTTTTGCACCGCTCTCTCGACCGGTGCTGACCCGACGGTTTCGGCCTGCCGTCGGGTTTTTTTATGTTTATTGTCCGGTCATGGTCGTGTTTTATTACCCTGACAGGGTCTAAAACGGAAGCGCACTTCAACACCTTCCCATCTCTACGCAAGCCAGGACTCGAAAAGACGGGACACTCGCGGTTAATATCGAAACATTTGCTGCCCATCGGAATCTGCTCATGTCACTGTCCGCTGCCTTTTGCCTTCTCCGGCGCCCGATACGACGCCTGCGCGAGGTGTCCCTGCTGATCACTCTTCTCTGGCTGGCCGGCTGTGCCGGCAACCCCGAGATGCAGACCAGTGACATGATGGGCCCGATTTCCGAGCAGCAGGATCTCTCGATCGAGCGGGTGCTGGTCATGAATTACGCCCGCGACGCGCTGGGCACCCCCTATCGCTATGGCGGCACGACCCCCGCCGGCGTGGACTGCAGCGGCCTGACCCAGGCAAGCCTTCAGGCCGCCGGTATCGAAATCCCCCGTACCTCGCAGCAGCAGTTTGATGGCCTTGAGCACATCGAGCGCGCCCGCCCGGGGGATCTGATGTTTTTTGGCTCAAAAGGCAGCGTCAGCCACGTGGGGATCTACATGGGCAACAACCAGATGATCCACGCCCCCGGCAGCGGGCGTCAGGTCACCATCGCAGGCCTCGACAAGCGTTACTGGCGCAGCCACTACCGCGGTGCCGCGGCCCCGGCACCCTGACCCCCTTGACGACCATCGTCTCCCAGAACCATCGCCCCTTAAGAAAGGAAGCCCCATGACTCTTTCAACACGCTATCGGTGGCTGGCCGTGCCGGCCCTGTTATTGACGCTGACCGCCTGTGATCAAAACGGTGATGACCAGAGCGTCGATCAGCCCGACGCTGCGCAGCCGTCCAGCGAGACCGCCGACACGCAAAAGCCGCAGGAAGGCCTGTCACCGACCTTCGTCAATCGCACGATCAAGGCGCCGGACTGCGAAGGCGATGACTGCGCCAGCGTGGAAATTCACATGATCAGGTTCGACAACGACCCGGCCCTGTCCAGTGAACTGGAACGTCGCCTGGTGCGGATGGGCAACCCGATCAGCGAGTCAGGGGTGGACAAGGACGCCCTGCCCGCCACTTTGGACGCCTACGCCGAAGATTTTTTCGATCAAAGTGCCCAGGCCAACGCCGACAGCGACCATCCGCGCCCTTATTACACGACCCTGGAAGCCAAAGAGATCGGCCATCACGACGACCTGCTGGTTCTCGAGCTTCAAAGCTATGTCATGACCGGCGGTGCTCACGGCATGCCGGGCACCGACTACATGGTCATCGATGAAAAGACCCGCCAGGTCGTGACGCTGGACGACATGCTGCAGGACGGGCAAAAGCCGGCCTTCGAGGCGGCATTGAAAAACGCCTGGCAGCGCTGGATGAAAGACAGTGAGGCGGGCAAAACGCTCGACCCCATCAACTGGCCGTTCTCGCCCAGCGATAACGCTGCTCCGCTTGAGGACAACATGGCGGTCACCTATGGTCCCTATGCGCTCGGGCCCTACGCCATCGGCATGCCCACGCTGACCATTCCCTATAGCGACCTTGAAAACGTGCTCAAGCCGAGATTTTTACCCAATGCCACCGCCGATACCGCGGAGTCGAAATGAACGTTTTAATCCTCAACGGCCCCAATCTGAACCTTCTGGGCAAGCGCGAGCCGGAGATCTATGGCCATGAGACGCTTGCCGACATCGAAAATGCCATTCGCCACCGCGCCTTTGACCAGGGCGTGGCCACTGATTTTCTGCAGACCAATCACGAAGGCGTGATGCTCGATCGCATCCATGACGCGCGGGGGCAGTTCGATGCCATCATCATCAATCCAGCCGCCTGGTCGCATACCTCCGTGGCGCTGCTGGACGCGCTCAAGGCCTTTGAAGGGCGCGTAATCGAGGTGCATCTGTCCAACATCCACACCCGCGAGTCGTTTCGCCACCACTCGTATATTTCCGCACGGGCCGAAGCGGTCATTGCGGGCATGGGCAGCTTCGGCTATCTGGCAGCGATCGATTTTCTGTCGCGCTAAAGACCCTTTTAGGGGCTGAATCCTTAAAAAATCGGGCCCGTCAGAAAGCCGTGACCAGGACCTGATCCCGCCTTGAGACAAGGAAGATCCCCATGAGCAGCATCGTCGGTGCGCTGGCCCCGCTGTTTGCCCTGATCGCGCTGGGGGCGGCACTTGGCTGGGCCCGCTTTCCCGGCGGGGATTTCTGGCCGCGGCTTGAGCGCGTTATCTACTACCTGCTGTTCCCGGCGATGCTGGTGGCAACGCTTGCCTCGGCCGATGTCAGCCAGGTATCGGTGCTGCCGCTGGCCGCGACCCTGCTCGGTACCATGATCGCGCTGGGCGCTGCGCTATGGCTGACGCGCAAGCGTCTGGCGCTGTCGCCGCCGGTGTTTACCTCGGCCTTTCAGGGGGTGGTGCGCTTTAACACCTATGTCGGCGTGGCCGGCGCCGGGGCGCTGTACGGCGAACCCGGGCTGACCGTGGCAGCGGTCGCCATCGCGCTGATGGTCCCCACCGCCAATATCCTGTGCGTGCTGGCCTTTATCGTCTCCGGCACTACCTCTGACCACCAGGGGCCGGCCAGCATGAGCAAAAGCGCGCTGGCGCTGGCGCGCAATCCCTTGATTCTTGCCTGTCTGGTGGGCGTGGCGCTGAACTGGAGTGGTATCGGCCTGCCAGACCCCGGGGCATCAGCCATTGCTCTGCTGGGACAGGCGGCCCTGCCGCTGGGGCTGGTGGCCGTGGGGGTGGCCCTGCGTCCAAAGGCGCTATGGCGAAGCGGTCGAGCGTTCTGGCTCTCCAGCGCTCTGAAGCTGGTGATCACCCCGATACTGGTGCTGGCCCTGGCCTGGCTGGCCGGCCTGCATGGGGTGGATCGACAGGTTGCCCTGCTCTTTGCCGCACTGCCCACGGCAACCTCGGCCTATATTCTGGCCCGCCAGCTCGGCGGCGACGCCGAATTGATGGCGGCGATCATTACCGGCCAGACCCTGCTGGCGATGCTGACCATGCCCGTCATGCTTCAGCTGGCCGGCGCGCCCTGACTGGCACTGATCCTGACCGCCAGGCGCGCTGATCCGCTATGCTGATGGGAACCCCATCTTCTCAAAGAGGCTATACATGGCCGACCTGACGCTTTTCTATGACGGCACCTGCCCGCTGTGCGTCAATGAGATCAATCATCTAAAGCGACTCGATCAAAAGCAGCGCATTGCGTTTGAAGATATTCATGCTGAGAACTTCACAATCCGCTATCCCGATATTGACCGGGATGACGCCAGCGCCATTTTGATGGGTGACGTTCATGGTCAACGGATTCGCGGGCTGGATGTGACCCATCGCGCCTGGTCGCTGGTCGGCCGCGGCTGGATCACCGCGCCCCTGCGCTGGCCACTGATTCGCCCGGTCGCCGATCGGGTCTATCTCTGGTTTGCCCCCAGGCGCTATCGCATTTCAGGCTGGCTGACCGGGCGACAGCGCTGTGAGCGCTGCGAAACGGGTCAGTGCGATATTGCCGATAAAAAGCCCTGAGGCTGCACGCCCCATTTCTGTTATATCAGCGCCCCGCGACAGATGCCGCAGGGCGCTGATGATTTTATAACGTTCTGTATGACCATCCTTCGAGATTTTGCAGGAGCCGGCACGGGGGTCGAACCCGCGCGCCCGAGCACGACAGACCACTTTTTACCGAATGTGTGGTGGCAAAAGCGCGATCAATCGGAATACCGGCTCATGGCCATTCATGCCCGCGGGCGACTGACAGGCTGCCTGATCACGAAAGCCACTGCAGCCACTGCCGCTGTCATGATCAGGCCAGCCAGCACGGCTACTCCAGTCTGAATACCGATCAGGTCGATAAGATAGCCAGTCATCACGGGCAATAGTCCGGCTGGAAGATACCCCCCCATATTGAAGAGGCTATTGGCTTGCGCTCTATGGCTGGTGGGCACTTCCATTCCTATCAGGGTCAGCCCTCCAAGCTGTCCTGTGCCCTGTCCGGCACCGGCCAGCAATGCCGATGCCATCAGCCACAGCGCTGAAGTCTCATGTACTGAAATCCATAAGGTGATCATCGAAAAAAGTGTCAAGGAGCCGCTCAGAATAAACACCGTGCGTGTCGAGTACTTCTGAGCTGCAAACTGTATCCCTACCGCTACCATGAACATGGTGAAGGCAGTACTGCCGGCTACCAGCGGGCTATCCACATGGAGAAAGGATGAAAAAAGACTGGGCCCAAGAGATAACACAAACGAAGTGGCGGTAATACCGGGGCCGAAAAAGAGAATACCAAACCCTACGCTGGAAAGATTATTTCGGGGCACTGACGGCAGGCTGAAGTGAAATGTCATTTCACCTGGCCGCTGCGAAGGCTGGCACAACACCATCAGCAACGCGATGAACAACAGACCAAGCTCAACGCCAAACACGTTTCTTACAGGGTAAGCCGTATATTTGCTCAGCAAACCAGCGATAAAGGGGCCTGCACCAGCCCCCAGCACCATGGCAACCGATGCCATCAGGGAAGCCAGTCTTTTATGGGCCTCCCCTGCACGATCGACCACATTGGCCATGCCGGCAGAAACAATAATGCCTACAGAGATGCCAGCAAGAACTCTTGCCAGTACAAGTACGATAACCGTATCCGCTATTTCAAACAGCATGGCAGCCATCATGGCCAGCATCACTCCAGGCACAAGGATTACCTTGCGTCCGAAATGATCAGATAACTGACCTGCAACAAGCAGGGTACAGATCAGGCCTGCAATATAAGCAGCAAAGATGGTAGCCAGCGTCCCTGACCCAAAGCCCATCAAGTGCTGCCAGTGGCTATAAAGGGGTGTTGTGGCGTTGGAGAGGATAAAGACTGCCATGACCACCCAGGCAGCCCGGAAGATCGGCGCTCTGGAGCTCTGGCTGGTCTGAGAAGGGACTGTATCGGCATTCGAAAGGGCTTGTGACATGACAGAACCATGGGGATATATGGATTTGCTGCCCATGGTAGGGTCAGGCTGCAAACGTCTGTATTCCCCAGGAACACACCTGAATTATGCAGGAATTCACAAGCGCTTCAGTCTGCTGTCGCGATTTCGGCAGTGCAGTGCACAATAAAGTCCATAACGGCTCTGATACGTGCCGTTTCTCTCACATCTTCATGGGCTGTAAGCCAGAGATCCATCATTAGAAAGGGCCCTTGCGGATCAAGGGGCACCAGATCATGTTCTGCAGCCAGAAACTCTGGCAGCAGCACAACCCCTGCACCACCAGCTGCTGCAATGGCTTGGATACGCAGGTCGTTGCTGCACATGACGATGGGGCGACCATCTGCCTGATCATGAAGCCATCGCTGCTGCATGGAATCCGCCATGCTCTCATCGTATCCGATAAAAACATGCTGATTGCCACGTCTGGAGTACCGTGAGGCGGTATAAAGCGTGAAGTGCAGTTTTCCCAGTCTTCTGGCAATTAGTGTGGGGGCTGTGGGACGTTCAAAACCAATGGCGATATCCGCTTCTCGACGAGCCAATGAAGCTCTGGCCTTTGTCCCCACAAGACGCAACTGCAGGTCAGGATACTGGTTATAGAGTCCGCCAACATGGGGCGCGAGGAGAATACTGGTCAATGCTGGAGGAGCCGAAACGATGACCTCACCCTGCACCTGACCCTGACCTGCATCGGCAAAACGCTCCAGTGCAAAGGACGACTGGCTCATCTGCTCGGCAAATCCGGCAACCTTCACACCATCCTCGGTCAGCAGATAGGCACGTGGACGCCGGTCCACGAGCTTGAGATTCAGCGCTTCTTCCAGCGAAGCGATTCTGCGGGCTACGGTGGCGTGCTCCACCCTTAATGCCTTCGCGGCTGCCGAGAGTGAGCCGGCTCTGGCAAAGGCAGAAAAATAACGAAGGTCTTCCCAGTCAAACATGCATCATTGCCTGATATTCATCTGAAATAGCAGCTGGCGCCAGCCTTCTTTTACACTATCACTCTTCAGGTCCTGAGTGCGGCCGTACATTACGCTCATCAAAAATCATCGAAGCTCAACGTCTCATCCTTGATACATCAACGCCCTGCGGCAGCAACCGCAGGGCGTTCGTTAATAAGCACACGGCCAGGTGTAAAAGACACTAGTCCTCGGTCGAGAAACGATAGACCGTGTGGCTTTCCAGCGTCTCGCCGGGCTGGAGAATGGTGGAAGGGAAGCCGGACTGGTTGGGGGAATCCGGGAAGTGCTGGGTTTCCAGCGCCAGCCCGGAGCGATGGCCGTAGGCCTGCCCGCCCTTGCCGGTCACGCTGCCATCCAGGAAATTGCCCGAGTAGAACTGAAGTCCCGGCTCGGTGGTCAAGACGTCCAGCACCCGGCCACTTTCCGGTGAACTCACGCGTGCGGCATGCTCAAGCGTGGGCCGAGGCTCGCGTGCGAGCACGAAATTGTGGTCATAGCCCTTGCCTCGCATGAGCTGCTCGTTGTCGGCCTCGATGCGCGCACCGATCGGTGTAGGCTGGGTGAAGTCAAACGGCGTACCGGCCACCGTTTCGATTTCACCGGTCGGGATCAGCGTCTTGTTGACCGGCGTGTAGCTGGCGGCATCAATGGTCATGACGTGATCAAGAATGCTGCCACTACCCTCCCCGTTCAGGTTGAAATAGCTGTGCTGGGTCAGATTGACCGGCGTGGCCTTCGTGGTGCGCGCACTGTAATCAATGGCCAGGGTGTCGTCGTGGGTCAGGGTGTATTTGACCTCGACAGCCAGCTCACCCGGATAGCCCTCTTCACCATCGGCACTGGTGTAGCGCATCACCACACCG
Organism: Kushneria sp. Sum13; assembly: GCF_052692355.1. Classification (NCBI taxonomy): domain Bacteria; kingdom Pseudomonadati; phylum Pseudomonadota; class Gammaproteobacteria; order Oceanospirillales; family Halomonadaceae; genus Kushneria; species Kushneria sp. Sum13. The sequence continues at coordinate 106,712 of NZ_CP199847.1, read as the reverse complement.
CTGCCCTCGCTTGAGGAAAACGGCGTGGCCTGCCAGAGCTTCTGGTTGAAGCCTTCATCGCCACCGTGCAGATGGTTGGGCCCGTCATTGGTGGCCAGCTGATACGTCTTTCCATCCAGCGTAAAGCGACCATCCGCGATGCGGTTGCCATAACGCCCGATCAGCGCGCCAAAGTAGGGGTTGAGCTTTTTATAGGCCGGCGACAGATAGTCCTGCAGCGAATTGAAGCCGAGCACGATATCGGCCTTCTCTCCGTGGCGATCCGGCGTCTTGAGCGAGGTGATAATGCCGCCGTAGTCGATGACTTCCATATCGACATCCCCACCGCTATTGATGCGATAGCCGTGTACGGTGCGCCCATCTGGCAGGGTGCCAAAAACAAACTGCTTAACGCCGGGCGTCATGGCCGTCGAGGGCGAGGCGGATGTCGAGGCCGCCATGGCCTGAGCAGCCCCAAGGGACAGGAGACCGGCGCTCAGAAAAACCAGAGACCGCAGGGAAGGTTGTTTCATGACATGCTCCAGACGCGTTGAAGAAGAGACTCGCTACCGATCGTGATCAGGCCCGCTGACGCTTTTGCTGCTTCCAGCGGTCAAACAGCACGGCCAGCAGCAATATGGCGCCGCGCACCAGGTACTGATAAAAGGTCGGCACGTTCAAAAGCCCCATGGCGTTTTGCACACAGCCCATGATCAGTACGCCGACCAGCACGCCGGTGATCGAGGCCACCCCACCGGAAAGCGCGACGCCGCCGAGAACACAGGCCGAGATGACCGCAAGCTCCAGCCCCATGGACGTATTCGGGTCACCCAGCCCCATGCGTGAGGTCAGAAGCACCCCGGCGATCCCGGCCACCAGTCCCTGCAGGCCAAACACGATGATCTTGAGCCGACGCACGTTGACGCCGGCCAGTGCCGCCGCTTCCGGATTGCCGCCGGTGGCCAGCACGTTGCGGCCAAAAGCGGTCAGGTTGAGCACGAAGCCGAAGATCACAAAGCAGATGATCATGGTCCAGACCGGCAGGGTCAGGCCCAGAAACGAGGCGCTGCCCAGCTCGAAAAAGCCCGGCACCGTGATCATGACCGCATCACCGCCGGAAGTGATGTAGGCCAGCCCCCGCACGAATTCCATGGCGGCAAGCGTGGCGATCAGCGAATTGATGCCAAAGCGGGCCACCACGAACCCGTTGAACACGCCCACCAGCGCACCGGCAGCAATACCGCCCAGCGCACCAATCAATACGCTGCCCGAGGCGCTGGTAATGACCGCCGCGCTGACGCCGGCAAACGCCACGATCGAGGCGACCGACAGATCCACTTCACCGAGGGCCAGCACCATCATCATGGTGGTGGCGATGGTGCCGATAATGGTCACTGACAGCAGCAGACCGACCATATTGCGGCTGGTCAAGAAATCCGGAATCGCCACCGCCAGTGCAATAAAGAGCACGATGAAAATGGCAATCAGCCCGGAGGTATCCAGCAGGGTGCGCAGCGGCTTGATCAGCCCCTGACGCCCGGAGGGACGCGCCGTCTCCGTCTGGCCGCGCTCGGCGGCATGAACGCTTTTGTTGCTACTCATGATTCGGTGTCTCCAGACATCATGTTGTTATTGGCGCCGGTGGTGGTCGGGACAATGGTGGCCAAAACAGCCGTACTCAGGCCGGCAGCGCCAGCCCCAACAGCCGCTCGGGCGTGGCGGCGTCGCGATCGACGATGTCGACCAGCGCGCCGTTTCGCATCACCGCGATGCGATCACAGATCGCGCTGACCTCGGTCAGATCGCTTGAAATGACCACCACGGCCTTGCCCTGGTCGGCCAGGTCATACAGCAGGTTGTAGATGTCGCGCCGCGCCCCGACATCGATGCCGCGGGTCGGCTCATCCATCACAAACAGCTCGATCTGCTCGGACAGCCAGCGCGCCAGGATGACCTTTTGCTGATTGCCACCGGACAGCGTGCTAATGCGGGTACGCGGCCCCGGCGTTCGAATGCGCAGCTTTTCGATGTAGTCGCGGGTGTTTTCAAGCTCGCGTTTGGGGTGGCGCCAAAGCCCCATGCGCTTGAAAAAGCGCCGGCAGCTGATATTGAGGTTGTCGGTGACACTGGCCACCGGAAAGATGCCCTGCGACTTGCGATCCTCCGGACACATGGCAATACCGGCCCGAATCGCATCGCCCGGCGAATTGAAGCGCCCGGTACGACCATTGAAGTGGATTTCACCGCCCCTGGGCCGCTCGACGCCGCAGATCAGCCGCATCAGCTCACTGCGCCCGGCACCGACCAGACCGAAGAATCCGAAGACCTCGCCGCGACGAACCTCAAAGCTCACCGGCGCCTTCAGCCCGTGCCCTTCCAGGGCATCCACCTTCAGGATGACCTCGCCGGTGTCGCGTGCGCGATAGCCGTAGACGTCCTCGATATCGCGCCCGACCATCTCGCTGACCAGCTGGTCCTGGGTGAGGCCTTCCATGGTGTCGTGGGTACAGATATGACGCCCGTCACGAAAGACCGTCACGGCGTCGCACATCTCAAAGACTTCTTCCATGCGGTGGGTCACGTAAAGCACCACCCGGCCCTCATCGCGCAGACGCTTGACGATACGCTTGAGCTGGCGCGTCTCCTGTACCGACAGCGAACTGGTCGGTTCGTCAAAGGCAATGATGCGGGCATCGCGCAGCAGCGCCCGACCGATCTCGATCATTTGCTGCTGGCCGATCGAGAGATCGCGCACCTTCGTGGCCGGGTGGACGCTGCCCTCGCCCAGCTCCTCGAGAATGCCGAGCGCCCGCTCACGAAGGCGCTTGCGATCGACGATGCCGTAGTGCTGGGGCAATTGCCCCAGCAGCAGGTTTTCCGCTACGGACAGGTTGGGGGAGAGCGTCAGCTCCTGATAGATGATCGCAATGCCCAGGCGCAGTGCCTCGCGGGCATTGGAAAACACATGGCGCTCACCGCCGACCATCAGCGCGCCATCGGTGACGCGATTCACACCGCTCAACACCTTGAGCAGGGTCGACTTGCCGGCGCCGTTTTCACCCATCAGGGCATGTACTTCGCCGGCGCGCGCACTGAAGTTCACCCCGTCGAGCGCCCGAACGCCCGGAAACTCGACGGTGACGTTTTCCACACGCAGCCAGGGATCAACCTGGCTTGTGCCGGGTATTGCCGTGGCGGTGGCCGAACTCACAGCTGCAGTTCCTTGCGGACTTCCTTCCAGTTGTCGCGCGTCATCAGGGTGCCGGTGGTTTCGGTATTGGCCGGCGGCTGCTTGTCTTCAGCAATCCACTGATAAAGGTTCTCGGCGCTCTGGCGACCGTGCATGGTCGAGCTGACCGCGACGGTGCCGTAGAAGCCGGTAGGTTTTTCACGCGAGAACTCGGCAAAGGCCGCACCCGAACCATTGATACCCACACCGATGACATCGTCCGGCGACAGGCCATACTGCTCGCTGGCCCGTACGCCGCCCAGCACGCTTTCCTCGTTGAGGGCGTAGATCACCCAGTGGTCAAACTTGCCGTACTTGGAAAACATCGGAGAAGCCGCCGAGAAGGCGCTGGTGGTATCGGTGTTCTGCTGCGGTGCATCGATCACGTTGGCCTTGTCAAAACCGGCATCGAGCAGCGCCTGGGTGGCACCATCGGTGCGTTCACGAGCGGTGGGCAGCTCGTTGTTGGAGATGCGCAGCGCGCCGGTGTCGGCCATGTCCCAGCCGCGACGCTTCATCTCTTCGGCAATGGCGTTACCGACCTGCTCCCCGATCTTGTAACCCGACATGCCCAAGTGGGGCACATCCGCCATGGGTTTGCCGTCACCGCCCACAAACTGATCGTCCACGGTCACGACCTTCATGTCGTACTGCTTTGCCCGGTTGGCGATCGCCATGCCAAGACGCACATCCGGTGGACAGATCACAAAGCCCTGCGCACCCTGGGCGTGAAGGTTATCGATGGCGCTGAGCACCTGCTGACCGTCTTCACCGGCCAGACGTACCACGCTGAAGCCCTGCTCCTGTCCCAGCTCGCTGGCCGCGCGCTGTTCATTGATAAACCAGGCCTGCTCGGGCTTTTTGACGATAAAGCCGATCTTGACGTTGTCATCGCTGGCATGCGCCATGCCCAGTGGCACCAGGGCAATGAGCGTGGTGGCAAGGACACGGGTAAAGGCAGGTAGCAGGGACATCACAGACTCCGGGCCCTTCAGGGGGCAGTTTGTTATTCATGGGTGATCAAGGCCGACAGGTCGTGCCATTGACACACTAAAGCCAACATACGGCGCGACTTAAGCGACGACTAATGCGTCAAGTAACCTGAAGTGATATCCAAAAGGCTATCGGTATCAGGTCGATCCAGCAAACATGGCCTCTGTCGTCATGGCGCCTGATGAAGGCGCTGAGACTAAAGTTACGCCCTGTTGCCAAACCATCCTCAAGACGGCACACCACGGCACGGCCGGCCACGTGACAGCGGCGTCAGGACTGACAAAATCGCCCGGCACAATCGTGCCGGGCGACAGGGGTATGCAGCACTCAAGGCCGGCTGATGGCATTACTCATAGGCCATGTCTTCGAGCTCGCGGCCACGGGTCTCCTTGACCATTTTGAAGACGAAAAACACCGAAATCAGGGCAAAGAAGGCATAGATGCCGTAGGCCCCGCCCAGGCCGATACCGGCCAGCATGATCGGGAAGGTCATGGTGATACCGAAATTGGCCAGCCACTGGAACAGTCCCGACACGGCAAGCCCCGAGCCGCGCATCTGGTTGGGGAACATCTCCCCGAGCATGACCCACATGACCGGGCCCCAGGAGGCGTTGAAGAACATGACGTAAATGTTGGCCGCCAGCAGCGCCACGATGCCCATGCTGTCGGAGAGACGTAGAGCACCATCGACGATGGCAGCGGTGGAGAAGGCATACGCGAGAATACCGAGCGTGATCGTCATGCCGACCGAGCCGATCCACAGGATCGGCTTGCGCCCCACCTTGTCGACCACGGCAATGGTGACCAGACAGGCCGCAATACTGACTGCCCCGCTGATAATGTTGATCAACAGCGCATCGCTTTCGGTAAAGCCAACCGACTGCCAAAGTACCGCACCGTAATAGAACACCACGTTGATACCGACCAGCTGCTGAAATACGGCCAGACCGATACCGACCCAGACAATGCGATGAACACGCCCGGTCGTTGCGTTGAGCAGATCAGACAGGCCGGGAGTGCGCTCGCGATGCAGCGAAGTGCGAATGTCGCCCGCCTTCTGCTCTGCCTCGCGGCTGCCCATCAGGGTCTTGAGCACCTTGAGGGCCTTTTTGCTTTCGCCCTTGCTGATCAGAAAGCGCGGGCTTTCCGGAATGCCCAGAAGCGCCAGAAAGAAAATGACTGCCGGGACCAGCTCCATCCAGAACATCCAGCGCCAGGCTTCAAAGCCGCCCCAGAATTCGGCGGTCGAGGCGCCAGCCACTCGCGCCAGCAGGTAGTTGCTGACAAAGGCCATGAAAAGCCCCGTGATGATGGCGATCTGCTGGATGGTCGCCAGTCGTCCACGAATGGCGGCCGGTGCCACCTCACTGATGTAGGCCGGCGTCATGACGCTGGCCGCCCCGACCGCGATACCGCCCAGGATGCGGTAGATGACAAACTCGAAGGACCCATCGGCCACGCCGGAGCCCCAGGCACTGACAATGAAAAAAAGCGCCGCGACGATCAACAGCATCCGGCGCCCGAAGCGGTCCGCCAGCCGCCCGGCAAAAAAGGCGCCGGCGGCACAGCCCAGCAGCATCGAGGCCACATTAAAGCCGGTGCCGGCGGCCTCGGAATTGAAGGCCGTCTGCAGACCATCAACGGTGCCGTTGATGACCCCGCTGTCAAAACCGAACAGAAAGCCGCCCAGTGCGGCGACACAGCAGATCACGAACACATAAAACTGTTGCTTGCGGCCGTCCTCGGCCTGAACCGACGTGTCTGATGGCATGGCGGTATCTCCTTGAATGTTGTTGTCTCGAACCGATTGTTATTAAACGTTTGTGTTATGGCAGGTCCGTCGTCATGACGCCGTGTCTGCAACAGCGCATTCATGGCACACGAGTGCCGCGGCCTTACAGCCAGCCGGCATCGACCCAGTAGTTGTGTGCCGTACAGCCCCCTGCCGCATCGGAGGCAAGAAAGAGCACCATGGCTGCGACGTGATGCGGGTGAAGACGCACCTTGAGCTTCTGTTCGCTCACGATCCGGGCCTCATCCTCGGGGGAGTGCCAGCGCGACTGGCGCGGGGTTTTGATGTTGCCGGGGATGACGCAGTTGACCCGAATGCCGTCAGCGCCCAGCTCGCTGGCCAGCGCCCGGGTCAGACCCTCGATGGCGGCCTTGGCGGTTTCGTAGAGCACCATGCCGGGCTCGCCCAGATGCCAGCTGATCGAGCCCATGTTGATGATCGAACCATGGCCCTGCGCGCGCATGCCGACGGCAACGTCGCGGGCGGCCAGCGCCTGATGGCGTACATTGATCGCCATGCGATCGTCCCAGTACTCGGGCGTCACCTCTTCAAGCGTATGGCGATCGTCGTTGGCGGCGTTATTGACCAGCACATCCACCGTGCCGATATCAGCAAGCACCTGTTCAAGCGCACGCGGGTCGGTCAGGTCGCAGTGATGAAAGTGCACGTGCTCGCCCAGGGATTCGGCAAGCGGTGCGGCCTCATCGATGATGTCGAGAAAATGTACTTCGGCGCCCTGTTCGGCGAAGGCGCGCACAATGCCCTCCCCAATGCCGGAACCGCCACCGGTCACGACCACGCGACGGCCTTTCAGATCGGGATACATCGGGTGTGTCATGACATCGCTTCCATAAGGACTTATTTAATTAAGACTTCTTACCAGGCAGTGTCCTCCTGCGCACAGGGCACAGCCATTGGACATAGGTCGACGCGCGACCTTGGTCCAGGAGTGCCTTGTCAGGGGCCGGGGCGCAGCCAATGATAGGAGATGACGACAGGCGGTCGATGCTTCCTGCCGGTTGATGGCCCTTGATGCTTTATTCCCTTTCGCTACCGGTGCCCGTTGCCATGACCCGCTTGCCAGACTCACGCCCTGCCGGCGATCTTAACTCCCTGAAGCAGCGCAATCGGCTGGCCATTCTTGATGCCCTCAGGCGCAGCCCAAACATGACGCGCACCGAACTGGCACGCCTGACAGGCCTGACCAAGGTCACCGTGGGCAGCGCCGTGATGCCCCTGCTGGAGAGTGGCTGGCTCGAGGAAGGATCGCTTCAGCGCCGACGGGGCGGCCGACCGGGACGTGAACTGTTTCTCGGTGAACACCGCCATCTGCTGCTCGGGGCCGAGGTCGGCGTCCACGAACTCCGGGTGCTGGCCTGTACGCTGTCCGGAGCAACGCTGGCGCAGCGCTGCATACCGCTGTCAAAAACCACGCCGGAAGAGGCCGCCCGCCAGCTGGCCCAGGAAATCACGACCCTGCTTGAAAGCGAAGCGCTCGGTGAGCGTCGGCTGCTGGGTGTGGGCGTGGCCCTGCCAGGCCCGGTCATGCCGAATGAACCGCTGCTCGGGCTTGCGCCCAATCTGGGCTGGCATCAGGTCAGATTTCTCGATCTATTGACGCGCTATCTGCCAGCGCTGCCGGGCCTCAAGCTGATGGACAACGAGTCCTCGCTGGCCGCCTTCGGCGAGCTTTACTTCGCCACCCACGACGCGCCGGAATCGCTGCTGTTTGTCAGCGCCGATACCGGTATTGGCAGTGGTCTGGTAGAAAATGGTGCCCCGCCCCGCATTATCCGCGGGATTCATGGTCTGGCCGGTGAAATCGGTCATACCCTGCTCGACCCGGAGGGCACGCTGTGCCACTGCGGCAACCATGGCTGCGCCGAGACGCTGGTCAGCGGCTGGCGCCTGCGCCAGCAGCTCGGCATCAACGATGACGATGATCTGATCACGGCCGTGGCGGCCCTGCCCGAGGCCCAGACTGCTCCGGTGCTTGAGCGCGCCGGTCGCGCGCTGGGCATGTTGCTGCACAACCTGCACCACACGCTCAACCCCGCCGAGATCGCGATCGGCGGCACGCTCACCGCCCTTGGCCCGGCGTTCATGGGCCCGGCGCTCGACTGCTTTGCCAGCACCCAGCGTCGACTGCTACCGGAGGCCACCCTGATCACCCCCCGCGTGCTGACGCAGGGTCATCTGATGCCGGCCCGTGGCGCGGCAGCACTGATCATGGCCAGTGCTCTGGCCGTCCTTGAGGAACCGCTTTAACCCGGTCCTGTGCCCTGCACTTCAGACATTAAAAAAACCGCCCGACCCTTGCGGGCCGAACGGTCGATGGCATGACGAAGGGCTTACCGGTTGATCAGTGACGCCGGCTTGCCGCTGCCGTCCTGAGGCGCGCTGCTGTCACCCTGCTCACCCAGCGCAATCCAGGTATTGATCACGGTATCCGGGTTGAGCGACAGACTGTCGATGCCTTCACTCATCAGCCAGGCGGCGAAGTCCGGGTGGTCCGACGGGCCCTGCCCGCAGATGCCCACATACTTGTTCTGACGCTTGGCGGCGCGAATGGCCATCGACAGCAATGCCAAAACTGCCTCGTTGCGCTCATCAAACTGCTCCGAGACCGTACCGGAGTCGCGGTCCAGCCCCAGCGTGAGCTGGGTCATGTCGTTGGAACCGATCGAGAAGCCATCGAAGTACTCGAGGAACTGATCGGCCAGCAGCGCATTGGAGGGCAGCTCGCACATCATGATGACCTTGAGGCCGTTTTCACCGCGCTTGAGCCCGTGGGTTTCCAGCGTCTCGATCACGGCGCTGGCGTCCTTGAGCGTGCGCACGAACGGAATCATGATCTCGACGTTTTCAAGACCCATGACATCGCGCACCCGCTTGACGGCCTGGCACTCGAGCGCAAAGCAGTCGCGGAAGTCCGGCGACACGTAGCGACCAGCGCCGCGGAAGCCCAGCATCGGGTTTTCCTCATGCGGCTCGTACTGCTCACCGCCCACCAGGTTGGCGTATTCGTTGGTCTTGAAGTCCGACAGGCGCACAATCACCCGCTTGGGCCAGAATGCGGCGGCCAGCGTGGCCATCCCTTCGGTCAGACGGGCCACGTAGAACTCGACCGGGTCAGAGTAGCCGGCGATGCGGCTTTTGATCTCGGCCTGCAGCGCCGGGGTCTGGCGATCAAATTCCAGCAGGGCGCGCGGGTGAATCCCGATCATGCGGTTGATGATGAACTCGAGACGCGCCAGACCCACGCCCTCGTTGGGCAGCGTGGCAAAGTCAAAGGCACGGTCGGGGTTACCGACGTTCATCATCAGCTTGAGCGGCAGTTCCGGCAGGTCATCAATGGCGGCGCTCTTGATTTCAAATTCCAGCTCCCCGTCATAGATGTAGCCGGTATCGCCCTCGGCGCAGGAGACGGTGACATGCGAGGTCGAAATCAGACGCTCGGTGGCATCGCCACAGCCGACCACGGCCGGAATACCCAGCTCGCGAGCGATGATCGCTGCGTGGCAGGTCCGTCCGCCGCGATTGGTCACGATCGCCGCGGCACGCTTCATGATCGGTTCCCAGTCCGGGTCGGTCATGTCGGTGACCAGCACATCGCCGGGCGAGACTTCATGCATCTGGCTGATGTCGGAGATGATCTTGACGGGGCCGGCACCGATACGCTGACCGATGGCACGGCCTTCGGCAATCACCGGGCCGCGCGACTTGAGGTGGTAGCGCTCCATGACCTGCTTGCGCGAACGCACGGTTTCCGGACGCGCCTGCACGATCAAAAGCTCGCCGGTATGACCGTCCTTGGCCCACTCGATGTCCATCGGGCGGCCGTAGTGTTCCTCGATCAGCATGGCCTGACGGGCCAGTGCCTCGATCTCGTCATCGCTCAGACAGAAACGATCCTGGTCTGCGGCGTCGACCGGCTCGATGCGCACCTGCTTGCCATGGGCGCGATCGTCGGCATACACCATGCGCTCGGCCTTGGTCCCCATGCTGCGGCGCACGACCGAAGGACGGTTGGCGGCAAGGCCGGGCTTGTGAACGTAGTATTCATCCGGGTTGACGGCGCCCTGCACCACCATCTCGCCCAGTCCCCAGGCCGCGGTGATGAACACGACCTGATCAAAGCCGGATTCGGTGTCGATGGTGAACATGACGCCCGAGGTGGCCAGATCCGAGCGCACCATGCGCTGCACGCCGGCAGACAGGGCCACGCCCTTGTGGTCGTAGCCCTGGTGAACGCGGTAGGAGATCGCACGGTCGTTGAACAGCGACGCAAACACGTGGTGGATCGCTTCGCGTACGGCGTCCAGCCCCTGCACATTGAGGAACGTTTCCTGCTGACCGGCAAAGGAGGCGTCCGGCATGTCCTCGGCAGTGGCCGATGAGCGGACCGCAAAGGAGGCGTTCGGGTTGTCGCCGGCCAGCTGCTGGTAGGCGCTGGCGATGGCGTCATCGAGCTCGGCGGTAAAGGGGGTGTCGATCACCCACTGACGAATGCGCGTACCGGCAGCGGACAGCGCTTGGGTATCGTCGATGTCGGTCTCATCGAGCAGGGCATGAATGCGGGCATCCAGACCGCTCTGTTCCAGAAAGCGTCGCCATGCATCGGCGGTGGTCGCAAAGCCATTGGGGACCTGAACGCCCAGACTGCTCAGATGACTGATCATCTCGCCCAGTGAGGCATTCTTGCCACCGACACGATCCACATCGTTCATGCCCACCTGGTCGTACCAGAGCACATCCAGCTCGGCGCTGTTGGGGCGATTGTCGTCTGTCACCTTGCGATCACTCATTTTCGTCTCTCCCGGCAATCCTTTAGCCGCCAATGCTCGAAGCTATCGGCGGTGCCCTACCCAAAAGTCAACAACGTAAAAAAACGCCGCTCAGGGCGTGTCAGACCATCGCACGACCGAATAAAAACGACGTTTTTCAGATTCTTCTGTCACATGACAGCCGAGCAGAGCGTAATCATTTTTTTCGGCCTGCCATAGCCTTTATGACATGTTTTAAGACCAGGGGCATTTTGAAAGACTACTACACGTCGTTAGCTTAAAGTCTTAACATCGGCATTAAAAGCGCTGAAAATAAAGGAAAAATAAGAAAAAATAGCGACACAAAAAACCACTACACGCTTTGTAGTGCGTGCGCAAATTTGACAAATAAGGTCGCAATGGCATTGCACCATTTTGACCGTTGCCGTGGTTTAATGTTTGATAAATCGCGTTTTTTTATGTCGGGAAGAGAGGCTCTTATGCCAAAAACAGTGTTTTATATTTCCGATGGCACCGCCATTACCATGGAGGTGCTGGGCCACGCCGTTCTCTCCCAGTTTGATACGGAATTTACCCAGCGTACCTGGCCCTTTGTCGACACCCGGGAACGCGCCAACGAGATCCGTGAGCGCATCGACCGAATCTTTGCCGATACCGGCGAGCGACCCATCGTCTTTTACTCGATTGTCAGCGATGAAATCCGCCAGATCATTCTGTCGAGCCACGGCTTTTGTCACGACGTGATTGAATCGGTAATCGCCCCGCTCAGCGAAGAGCTCAACATGGCGCCGCATCCGACGCTGCACCGCACCCACGGGCTCAACCAGCGCAACGTGGCACGCTATGACGAGCGCATTGCAGCGATTGATTACGCCCTGGCCCATGATGATGGCCTGTCACTGCGCCATCTCGAGCAGGCACAGGTCATCCTGATCGGCGTGTCGCGCTGCGGCAAAACGCCCACGAGCCTTTATCTGGCCATGCAGTTTGGTCTGCGAGTCGCCAACTATCCCTTCATTGCCGATGACATGGATCGTCTGGCGCTGCCGCCGGCGCTGCGCGAGCAGCGCGGCAAGCTGTTCGGATTGACCATCAACGCCGACCGGCTTGCCGCCATTCGCAACGAGCGGCGCACCGCCAGCACCTATGCCTCTCTCAGGCAGTGTCGGCTGGAGCTTTCCGAGGTCGAGGCGCTCTATCGTCGCCTGCGCATTCCCTACCTGGACACCACCAACTACTCGGTCGAAGAGATCGCCACTCGGCTGATGGACACCCTCGGCATCGACCGGCGCATTTTCTAAAGGCGCCACTCATGAGAAGCCGGCCAGTGCCGGCCCATGACCCAAAAGTGCTACAAAGCCCGGTTCAGAGCAGCGCGACCGCCTCGACCTCAACTGCGAAACCAAAGTGCAGCTGGGCCACGCCGGCGACCGCGCGCGCCGGGCGATGCGCTCCGAGCCACTCGGCATAAAGCTCGTTGAACGCCGGCCAGTGGTTGATATCGGTGACGTAAATGCGCACCTGCATCAGGTTTTTTCTATCCACACCTGCACAGGCCAGGCAGGCATCGACATTGGCCAGCACCTGGCGGGCCTGATCCTCGAAGGAGGCGTCATTGAGCTGCGACCCATCCGGGCGGATCGGGAGCTGACCGGAGATGAAGACCTGGCCGGCGCCCATGCAGACATGGGAGTAATGTCCGCCGGGACGGGAAATTTCCAAGCTGTTCTCACAGCAAAGTTCGGGAGGGTGAACGGCTTGATTCATGATGAGCGGTCCTTTCCTTTATCGATAAACATGTCCTTAGGGGTCCTTTCTCAAGGGACAAGAGCGCTCCTGACCGTCGATCAGGAAGGATCGAAGCCCTGCGGGTCGGGAGGGAAATGAGCGGCCCGGAGGCGGGCCGCTCACGGCATTAAGAGGTCAAAAGACTGGCAAATCTCGCCATGTCGACGTTGCCACCGCTGACGATGACGCCGACACGCTTGCCCTTGAGCTCGTCTTTCATCTGCCGCGCGGCGGCAAGGCCAAGGCAGCCGGTCGGTTCGACCACCAGCTTCATGCGCTCGGCCATAAACGACATGCACTCGACAAGCTCGGCGTCCGTGGCGGTGAGGATGTCATCGACATCGCGCTGGATGATCGGAAAGGTGATCTGGCCCAGATGCTGGGTCTGTGCGCCATCGGCAATGGTCCTGGGTGTCTCGATATGAACGATCTGACCACTGCGAAACGATTGCTGCCCATCGTTGCCCGCCTCGGGCTCGACACCATAGATTCTGCAGTCCGGTGACAGCGCCCTGGTGGCCAGCGCAGAGCCTGCCAGCAGGCCACCGCCGCCCAGACAAACAAACAGCGCATCCAGCTCGCCAACTTCCTCAAACAGCTCTTTGGCGGCCGTGCCCTGCCCCGCCAGAACATCGGGGTGATCATAGGGCGGGATCAGCGTCAGGCCCTGCTGCTCGGCCAGGTCGCGACCAATCTGCTCCCGGTCTTCGGTATAGCGGTCATACATCACCACGTGCCCGCCGTAGCCTTTGGTGGCGTCGACCTTGGCCTTCGGGGCATCCTGGGGCATGACGATGGTGGCCGGGATTCCCAGAATCCTGGCGGAAAGGGCAATGGCCTGGGCGTGATTGCCGGAAGAGAACGCCACCACGCCGGCACGCTTTTGCTCGGGACTGAATTTTGAGAGCGCATTGAAGGCGCCCCGGAACTTGAAGGCGCCCATGCGCTGAAAGTTTTCGCATTTGAAAAACACCTGCGCGCCCATGACGTCATCCAGGGTACGCGACGTCATCACCGGGGTTCTGCGTGCGTGGCCCTCGAGTCGCCTTGATGCAGCGAGAACATCGTCAAAGGTGGGAAGATGGTTCATGAGACTCCTCTCTCGGCCTGTCAGCCGTTCCACACGGGTTGATATCCGCGCCGGGCGCGGCTTTTGTTTGCAAAAGCGCCATTGTTTGCAACAGCACAGTGTCTCTACCGCATCTGAATCCGGATACCGCCGCTATTTCGCATAGCCGTAGACCGAGGCCCGGGAAACGCCCAGGTGAGCGGCGACAATTTCCATCGCCCGACGCAACTCCAGCAGTCCCGCGGCCTTGAGCTCCTTGACCAGCGTACGGCGATCTTCTGCCTTGAGCGCGCGGGGCGTGGTGGCCAGGCGCGCTGCAAACTGATTGATCCGGTCGCGGATGGCATCTGCCCCCATGGGATCAAACGTCTCTTTCGCGGGCGCCGTCATCTGAATATCCACGAACTGGTTCAGCATGCCCTGAAAGCCCTGGAACACGCTGAGATCGATGTTCATGCACAGCGCGGCGATGTATTGCCCGTCGGCATCCTTGATGCCGATCGAGGTGCTCTTGACCTGACGACCATCCGAGAAGCTGTTGGGATAGTTGGCAATGACCTGCTCGACACTGGCGTCCTGAATACGGGCCAGGCCCAGCTCGGTGGCCGGATGACCGGCCTCCCGACCGGACAGATTGTTATGGATCGCAAGCACCGCATGAGAGGGATTGAGCAGGTCATGCACTACCACCTCACAAAACGGCGCGAAGGTCTGGGCGATGCCGTCCGCGACCTGCTGAAGCTGTTCAAGCAGCAACTGCTGCTCCGGAGTGCGTTGTATCATGTTGAGCGCTCGCTGCCTTGGATTTTTTGACATTTTGTTCATTGTTTTACAAAGTGTCAATATACGGTCTTCTACGTCTTTAGATCGAGAGCCCCATGACCACGATCCAGAACCTTGAAACCCCTGCTGCGCTGATCGATGTCGAACGCATGCAGGGGCGAATGGACGCGCTTGGGGTGCGCTTTCGCCCTCACGTCAAGACCACCAAGTGTCCCGCCGTGGCCCAGGCGCAAATGGCGGCCGGAGCGCAGGGCATCACCGTCTCGACGCTCAAGGAGGCCGAGCAGTTTTTCGAGGCCGGCATGACCGACATCCTGTATGCCGTGGGCATGGTGCCGAGCAAGCTTTCTCAGGCGCTGGCACTGCGTCAGCAGGGCTGCGACCTGAAGCTCATCGTGGACAGTGCCGAGGCGGCCCACGCCATCGGTGACTTCGGCAAGGCGCATGACGCCGCCCTTGAGGTCTGGATCGAGATCGATTCGGATGGCCATCGCTCGGGCGTCAAACCCGAGGACGCTGCCCTGCTGGAGATTGCGCGAGCCCTGCAGGAGAGCGGCATGCGTTTCGGTGGCGTCATGACCCATGCAGGCTCCAGCTACGATTACAGTACCCCTGAAGACCTGCTGAGCATCGCCGAACAGGAGCGTGCCGGGGCCGTGCGAGCAGCAGACAGACTTCGGGACGCCGGTTTTGCATGCCCCGTGGTCAGCGTGGGCTCGACGCCTACCGCCCTGAGCGCCGGGCACCTCGAGGGGGTGACGGAAGTCCGCGCCGGCGTTTACGTGCTGTTCGATCTGGTCATGCACAATGTGGGCGTCTGTACGCTTGATGACATCGCACTGAGCGTGCTCACCACCGTCATCGGCCATCAGGAAGAAAAGGGGTGGGCCATTGTTGATGCCGGCTGGATGGCCATGAGCCGCGACCGCGGCACGCAGAAGCAGTCACACGACTTTGGTTTCGGCCAGGCCTGCACTGAAGACGGCACCGTACTGTCAGGCTATATCCTCAGCGGTGCCAATCAGGAGCACGGCATCCTGTCGTATACCCGCGACGTCGATCACGACATCAAACAACGTTTCCCCATCGGCACGCGCCTGCGTATTCTGCCCAACCACGCCTGTGCCACCGGTGCCCAGCATCCGCAATACGGCGCCCTGCGCCCTGACGGTGGCATCGAGCTCTGGCCCCGCTTTTACGGCTGGTAATCTTTTATGGCTAGCAATCAGGGAGCAGCCCTCATGACACACCCTTCATCGACAGGATCACGCCGCCTCGTGGTGCTTGGCACCGGCGGCACCATTGCCGGCTCTTCCCCACAGGCCGGTGCCAACCTTGGCTACACCGCAGGCACGGTGTCCGTGGAGGCTCTGCTGGGGGGCTTTACCGCGCCGGAAGGCTTTGCCCTGCACGCCGAGCAGATCGCTCAGCTCGACAGCAAGGACATGGACACCGCGACCTGGCAGGCGCTGCATGAGCGCTGCGAGCACTGGCTGGCCCACGATGACGTCGCAGGCGTGGTCATCACGCACGGCACCGACACCATTGAGGAGACGGCGTTTTTTCTGCACTCGGTGCTCTCTTCTCCCAAACCCGTCGTGCTGGCCTGCGCCATGCGCCCGTCGACCGCGCTGATGCCGGATGGCCCACAGAATCTGCGCGACGCGCTGGCCGTGGCGGCAACGGTTGATGCGGCAGGGGTAACGGTGGTTTGTGCCGGTGACATTCACGACGCGGTAGCGGTGCGAAAGACACACCCCTATCGCCTTAACGCGTTTGGCTCCGGTGATACCGGCCCGGTGGGCTACATGGAAGAAGGACAGCCACGGCTGCTGCGTCCCTGGCCGCGCCGGCCCTCGAGCGAGCCGGTGACGGTGCCGGGTGCCGGGCACTGGCCTCGTGTGGAAATCGTGCTCAGTCATGCCGGTGCCAGCGGCACGCTGATCGATACCCTCGTGCGTGAGCGACAGAACGGTGTCTGTGGGGCAGTGGCCGGTATCGTGCTGGGCGCCACGGGCAATGCCAGCCTTCATCGTGACCTTGAGCAGGCGGCACTTCGGGCACAGGCTGTCGGGATCGAGGTGAGGGTGGCCGCGCGCTGTAACGAGGGGCGGCTGCTGCCCACCCCTGATGCCAGCTTCCCGATCATGGCGGATCTCTCGCCGGTGAAGGCCAGAATCGCGCTGATGCTGGCGCTGTATCGCGGCTGATACCAAGAGGCGCCGTTGACTGCAACGGCGCTTTTTGAGCGTTAACCGGGCATTGACCCTTGATCAGCCGCTGACAGCATTGAAGGCAAAATCGACCGGCACCGGCGAGTTGACCGTGTGGATCGGGCCTTCCAGCGTTCCGTTTTGCGGGTGAATGTTGAACACCTTGATGGTGTCGCTGTTCTGGTTGCCGACATAGAGAAAACGCCCCGATGGGTCCAGATTCATGCCACGCGGGATCTCGCCGCCGCTGGACACCCAGCCGGTATTGATCAGCCGGCCACTGTCCTCGTCCACCCGAAACATGGCAATGCTGTTCATGCCGCGATTGGTGGCGTAGAGGAAACCGCCCTGCGGATGGATTCGAAGCTCGGCGGTGGTATTGCTGCCCGTGGGCACCTCACCCGGGTTATCGGGGTTGAACACCGGCCGGCCGAATTCGCTGTCCGCCGGCAGGGTCGACAGCGACTGGGTCTGGATGAAACTGCCGCGCTCAGGGTAGAAATCAAAAACATCCACCGTGGAAGACAGCTCGTTGAGCACGTAGGCATAGGGTTTTTGCGGATGAAAGACCATATGCCGACAGCCGCTGCCCGAGGCCACGTTGGCATAGGGCACCGGCCCCGGCGAGAGCCTGCCGCTGTCCATGTCGAGCTCGAACGCCAGCAGCCGATCCGCCCCCAGATCGATGCCAAAGACGTGATGGCCACCCGGTCCCGTGATCATCATGTGGGCATGCGCCCCTTCCTGACGCACACCATCCGGGCCCAGCCCATTGGGCGGTGACTCGACCAGATCGCTCATCTCCCTGATCTCGCCGTTATCCCCCAGCGGGAAGACCGAAAAACTGCCGGTGCCGTAGTTGGCGGCAAACAGATAGCGGCCGGAGGGATGTACCGAGCAGTAGCAGGTCCAGCTGCCCTGCGTGGGTCGGGTATTGATAAAGGCAAGCTCTCCACTGGCAGGATCAATGCGATAGGCACTGACCCGCCCCTGCGGTTTACCGGCGGCATCCGGCCCGAGCTCGTTGACGCTGTAGAGATAGCGACGATCCGGCGAGACGGCCAGAAAGGAAGGATTTTCGGCGTCCATGACCTGCACCTGAGTGAGTAAACCCTGCGCCGGGTCCATGCGAAACACATAAATCCCCCGGGCCTGGCTGGGCGCCACACCGCCCGGCGCCGTATTGGGACCGGTATAGGTGCCGACATAGACGTATTGCGCGCCACTGACGCCACCGCCATTGGAAGCGGCCATCGCACTACCGGCCGAAAACAGCGGGTAAAACGCCACGGCACCAGCGGCTGCTCCCATGCCCTTGAGAAGCCGGCGACGCATCTCGTCGGTCAATACGCTGTCTACACCCTCTGATTGCCCATTCATGTCGCGCCCTCTGCAGAAGAAAGAAGGCCTCAAGCATTGGCGTTCCCGCTTGAACCGACAATCCAGACCTTGGTGGCGCCTCAAACATTGGCAGGGGCCTCGATATTCTGGGCAGGCAATATTGTTCAATACCCGATCGCGCGTTGATGCCATCTTCATGCATCAACGACCCGGGAGTGTCTGTCTTGTCTTCTACCCTGTTGCTCTCCATGGCCGCCTTTGCGCTGGCCGCCTCGCTGACGCCGGGGCCTGTCAATATCATGGCGCTGAGCGCTGGACTCAATCACGGTTTCAGACAAAGCCTGCGCCATGTCACGGGAGCGAGCATCGGCTTTACCCTGCTGCTGGTGCTGGTCGGGCTGGGGCTGCAGTCGCTGTTTCAACAGGTACCGCTGACCGGGGTAATACTGCGCTGGGTGGGCGTGGCCTTCCTGCTCTACATGGCCACGATGTTGATCATGTCGACCGGCCGGGAAGTGGCCACCGTGCCCACGACAGCCCCTTCATTCTGGCACGGCGCGCTGATGCAGTGGCTCAATCCCAAGGCGTGGGTGGCGTCTGCCGCGGCCGTCAGTGCCTATACCCGGGATGGCTTTGGCATCGCGGTGCTGGCCATCCTCTTTTTTATCCTGTGCTATGTCAGCATCACGACCTGGGCGGCCATGGGAAGCTGGCTGGGGACACGGCTGACCCGGCCGCACCACCTGAGAAGGCTCAATCGGATAATGGCAGCGCTGCTGATGGCCAGCGCACTGGCCATGGGGCTGATGTCGTCTGGCGGTACTGCTGTGGGGTTGCCGCCGTCAGCCGCTTGAAGGTGCGCTGGAAGTGCGCCTGGTCGGCAAAGCGACAGCTCAGCGCGGTCTCGGCGATATCTGCACCGCGCTTGAGCGCATGCTGGCCACAGCGGATGCGGCAATCGATCAAAAAGGCATGGGGCGTGATGCCGTAGTCACGGCGAAAGCCTCGAATCAGGGTAAATCGCGAACATCCGACGGCGCAGGCCACCTGCTCAAGACTCAGCGGCGACAGACAGTGCTGGCGAATAAACGCTGCTGCACGAGCAGCGACTTCGCCTTCACCCGTTCTGCTTTGAGGTGACGTTCCCAGCACCTTGAGCGCCTGATCGATCACGCCCTCAATCTCTTTGGCATGTGGCAGATGGCCTGACTCGAACAGACTTGCAGCCAGTGCGGAAAGCGCCTGATAGAGCCCCGGGTTGCGACTGACGCGCCGAGCCAGCGGACAAAAGCGCCCTTGAGCATCCGACTGACGCTGTGCCATCCACTGTGGGTCGATGTAGAGCATGAGGTAGGACCAGGGCGTGTCATCGCCCGGATTACAGGCATGAACCTCGCCCGGATTCATGGCCACCACGCTTCCGCGCGAGACCGGCACGACATGCTCACGCCCCTCATGGCAGTACTCGTAGTGACTCTCCCCACCCAGCACGGCCCCCAGTGACAGAGTGTCATGACTGTGGCGCGCATAGTGCACCGCCCGTGCATCACGGGTCAGACGCGCCTCCAGCCAGGGCAGGTTCGGATGGCGCCAGAACTGCATGTCATGCGATGCGCGTGCCATTGCCCTCTCACACTCGTGGCGCAAACACTCGTTATACCCGAATATCTTCCGGCCCACGTATCTCGGCCTCGATGCGCACGCCGATGTCACGCGCTTTATCAGAGAAGTCGTCGGGGCCAGTCAGGTCACCAGTATCCAGCCGGGGCGCTTCATGAGAACCGGACATGAGGTGCTCACGCAGTGCCTGCGCCGGCATCGGTCGACCGAAGAGATAACCCTGCCCGAAGTGACAGCCCTGCTGCGCCAGATGTTCGGCCAGACGCTCATCCTCGATGCCCTCGGCCACAACCCCCATGCCCAGTGACCGACCCATGGCAATGATCATGCGTACCAGACTGTCCTGGCGGATTTCTTCGGCATTGAAAAAGGAGCGATCAATCTTGATCTTGTCGACGTCCAGCCGGGCCAGATGATAAAGCCCCGAATAGCCGGTGCCAAAATCATCCAGCGACACGCGCACGCCCATATCGTGCAGCCGGGTCAGATTCTCCTGAACAATGTCCAGCCGCTCGATCAGCACGTTTTCGGTAATTTCGACCTCAAGACGATCAGCCGGAAACGCGTGCGCTTTCAGCAGTGTCGCCATCTGCATGACAAACGCCTCGTCTTCAAGATATGAGGCGGTGATGTTGACGGCCAGAAAGCATTCGCCGGGCCACTGCCGGGCATCATGCATTGCCCGGGCCAGCAGGTGTCGGGTCATTTCCGGCATCAGCCCCAGGGTTTCGATCAGCGGAATGAACTCATCAGGCGGCACCAGCCCGCGCTCGGGATGCTGCCAGCGCGCCAGCATCTCGACCCCTGCCGTCTTGCGGTTGGAAAGGGCAACCACCGGCTGATAAAAGGGCACGATCTCGCCGGCATCGAGCGCCTGGCGCAGGCGCTGGGCACGATGGGCATCTGCCTGCTGCGCGTCGGGCAGGCAGTTTTCCTGCACCCGGATGTTCTCGCCGCAACGTTTGGCCTGATGCATGGCGTCATAGGCCGCGGCAAGCAGTTGATCGGCCGAGGTGGCATGGAGCGGCGCGATGGCAATGCCGATGGTGGCCTCCAGCGACACGCGCCGGCTGCCGCAGACCAGCGGCTGGCGTATCTGGCGCCGTAGCGCCTGGGCCTGGTCGAAAAGATCATGCCGGCTCAGCGCGCCGGTCAGGGCCACCACGAACTCGTCACCTCCCAACCGCCCCAGCAGCGGGTCGCCGACGGTCTGGACCTGGTTCAGCCGGCCGGCAATGCGGCGCAGGGCGTAGTCTCCGGCCGTACTGCCATGGGCATCATTGACTTTCTGAAAGGCGTCTAGATCGATCACCAGCAGCGCGGTCTGCTCCAGCAGCGGGCTGAGCCGGGCATGCAGGCGGGTCATGAAGTGGGGTCGATTCATGAGATCGGTCAGGGCGTCGTGTCGGGCCAGATGGTGGCTGCGCGCCCGGGCCGCCAGCAGCTGTCGATAGCGGTGACGCAGCCGCCAGATCAACCGCAGGGACAACATCCACGGCACGACCATGGCAATGGCGGCAAACCCGGTGCAGGTCAGGATAAAGCGCCAGCGCGAGACATTATCGAGATCCGGCGGTTCACCCCAGCCCAGCAGCCGAAAGGCCGATGCCTCCAGCCAGAATTCCCAAGCCACGGCGATCAAAAGGAGGATCACAAGCGTGGCGGCAAAGAGCACAAGCCCCTGGCGCAGGAGATAACCCTTGGTTCGCATGAGAAGAAGTACCAGAGCGGCGGCCGCTGACTGACAGCGACTATTTAAGGAATATCTAATTCCGGAACAGGCATATCGGCCGCCACTCTAATCCTCTGAACTCCGCGTTCATACCTTCCAATCACAGGGCGTGCAAAAGAGGCTGTCGTCACCGCCAGCTGACCAGAGCCAGACAAACCTTCGGCAGCGCCCGACCTGCCGTAACATTCAGGCGCTCGAGCGCCGGTTGATCTGACCGCGCATGCGCTCGCGCAGGGAAGGTGCCGCCAGTCGATGAAGGTCATGAGGTGTGCAGCGCAGCACGCGGCCGTGCATTCTGACCAAGCAGTCATTGCCCTCGATGCAGACCGGATGAATATCGCGCTGTACCAGCCGTTCCATTTCCCGTGATGTCAGACCCAGCATGAGCGTTACTCCGTGACCGTGGATGGCCTTCGTCAGACGCAGCATGGCGAGCACGGATGTCATCCCGATGACAAGGAGATAACAGTGTCATGACTCTGGTCACTATCTCATGTCTTTTATCGCCGTCTCATGACTTCGAGCGTCGACAGCGTTCGGAGCAGTAGATCACGCTGTCCCAGTTGCGCGCCCACTTCTTGCGCCAGGTAAACGGGCGGCCACACACCGGGCAGGTTTTGGTGGGTAAATCAGACTTCTTTTGCATC
Source organism: Kushneria sp. Sum13 (assembly GCF_052692355.1). Lineage (NCBI taxonomy): Bacteria > Pseudomonadati > Pseudomonadota > Gammaproteobacteria > Oceanospirillales > Halomonadaceae > Kushneria > Kushneria sp. Sum13. The sequence continues at coordinate 84,739 of NZ_CP199847.1, read as the reverse complement.
AGTTGACCGGTGTCGTTACTGCGTTTGACGCGGGCGTACCGATCCAGCTCGACAATCCAAGCGTTTGAGGGATTTCCTCACGGAGCAGGTGCGTCAGCGACAGCGCGCTGGCCGAGCGGCAGCCGCCGTCGTGCAAAAGCGTCGCCTGGCGCCCGTCACGCCCGGTCCAGGTCAAGGTGTAATGCGACATGTCCGTGATCCGTGGGCCGCAGTCAGGCGTGTCACGCTGCTGTGCCATCACCGGCTGCCAAGGGGCCAGCGTGCGTTGAAGACGGGTGAACGCCTGCTCCCCGTTTTGCCGCGCCTGCTTGCCGTAGACCTGCGTATGCTGCTGGCCAATAAACGTGGTGGTGCCATCGGCGCGAACGTCGACGGAATAGACCGGGCAGAAGCCGTGGCAGGGGCCGACCTCGTAGTGAATGCTGGCCAGATCACCGGCGACCGGCGCCGCACGGTCATCCCGCCCCGAGGCTGACGTCTGATCACCGCTCCCCGCGCAGCCCGCCAGCAGTACAGTGCCCGCCAACACACCGGATACAAGAAACGCTTTCATGGAGGACTCCCTGAAGGTGATGTCATGGCAGCACGGATCACACGAGGCGGCCTGCTTCAAGCGTAGACCGTGGCGCCCGGGCAGAGTCTGGCGTGTGATGTTCAGCCCTTGCCTGGCGGATGGAGGTTTTCCCCCCAGCGCGGCATGCCGTCGATATCAATATCAAACAGATCGAGGGCGCGCGCCACACTGTGATCGACCATCTCCTCAAGCGTGGCCGGCCGGGCGTAGAAGGCCGGCACCGGCGGGAACATGATGGCGCCCATCTCGGTCAGGGCGGTCATGGTGCGCAGATGGCCCAGGTGCAGCGGCGTTTCCCGCAGCATCAGCACCAGCCGGCGACGCTCCTTGAGCACCACATCGGCGGCACGTGAAATCAGGTTGGTGGTGGTGCCGGTGGCGATCTCCGACATGGTCTTGATCGAGCAGGGGGCGACCAGCATGCCCAGCGTGCGAAAGGAGCCCGAGGCCAGTGAGGCACCAATATCGCCCACCGGATGGACCTCATCGGCCAGCGCAAAAAGGTCTTCGCGACTGATGCCGGTTTCGTAGCGTCGGGTCAGTTCGGCGGACTTGGACACCACCAGGTGAGTCTCGATCTCCAGCGGCCTGAGCAGTTCCAGGGCGCGGGCGCCGTAGACAAAGCCGGTGGCACCGGTAATGGCAATGATCAGACGGCGGGGGGTCATCAGGGCTCCCTGGGTTGATGAAAGAGCGTCGTGAAAGAACACGTCAGCGCCCATTGTAGCCGGGCATGGCCTCATTCACATCGATATAGCCGGTGGTCGCGCGACAGCTCAAACACCGCCAGGTCCTCGGCCAGCATCAGGGTGCCGCCAAAATGCGCGCGCGCCTCGGCGTCGATGTCACTGATGGAAGGCGTAGCCCCCGGGTGACTCACGTAGCGCGGGCTGAAATGCGTGAGCACCAGCGCGGCAAGGCCGGCCTGCTCGGCAAACCTCGCAATGCGGGCGGCGCTGCTGTGGCCGTTGTCAGTGCCCCGCTGCTCGATCACCGTCTCGGTATAGGTCGCTTCATGCACCAGCACGTCCGCGCCCTGACAGAGGCCGGCAAGAAGCGATGGAGTATCGTTGTCGCCGGCCACCACCAGCCGCCGTGGGGTACGCGCGGGCAAGCGGTAGTCGGCGCCGCTCAGCTGCCGGCCCTGTTTATCAATGACCGTCTCGCCACGCTGAAGCTGCCCCCACAGTGGCCCGGGCGCCACACCGTCTGCCCTGAGCCGATCAACGTCCAGCGAGGCCTCGACATGGCGCTCTTCAAGGGCGTAGGCATAGCACTCGACGCCGTGAGAAAGCCGCGCCGTCCGCACGGTGATGTCGGAAAGCGTGAGAGGGTTGTCTACAAGCGTTGCCGCATCGACATGGATCAGGTCGAATCCGAGGTGCAGGCCGGTAGTCGCCGTCACCGCCTCGAGATAGTCCCGCACGGCCTGCGGCCCCACAATGATCAGTGCCGTTTGACGTCCGGCCATCGAGGCACTGGCCAAAAGCCCCGGCAGACCGTAGCAGTGATCGCCGTGGATATGGGTGATGAAGACGGCCTCAAGGCGCGCCACGCTCAGGGGCGTGCGCATCAGCTGGTGCTGGGTCCCTTCCCCGCAGTCGATGAGTGTCCAGCGCCGCTGACCCTCAGCCGTGAGCGCCAGCGCGCTGACGTTGCGGGTTCTGGTGGGGACACCGGCCGAGGTGCCCAGAAAGCGCAGCTGCATAATGAGGCCTTATGATATTGAATGAGACAGGGTGATGATCATCACGGCGAACGCTATGCTGGACAACATCCATGCCAACGCCTGACCAGGGAGAATCTCATGAAACAGTGGATCATGCCGGCCCTGCTGGCCGCCGTCCTGACCGGGGCCGGAGCCACGGCACAGGCCGGTGATATCAACCCGGCCGCCAACCCGCTGCTGGCCGACAAGTGGCAGTCACGCCCGCTGGTCGTGGTGACCCCGAGCGCCGACAATCCGGATTACGAACGCATGCGCGGCATTGTCGAGACGCAGCGAGACGCCTTTAATGATCGCGACATGGTGCTCTATACCGTAGAGGGCGGCAGTGGCATGAAGGCCGACCAGGCTCTGACCGAGGCCGAAACCGATGCCCTGCTCGCCTCGCTGGGGCTGAATGCCCAGGGGCCGCTGACCACAGTGCTCGTCGGCAAGGACGGCGGTAAAAAGGTCCAGCAGGAGGGTTTTGTCGACCCGCGCCAGCTGTTCGATACGATCGATAACATGCCCATGCGCCGCGCGCGGCAGTAAGCGGCCGTCAATCAGCAGTCACTACCGGAGGGTCACCTATGCGTTGCGCCATCATGGATGACTATCAGCATGCGGCGCTTTCCATGGCCGACTGGTCGCGCCTTGAAGGGCGCGTCGCGATTACCCCCTTTCATGACCACCTTGACGATGAGGACGCGCTGGTCGAGCGGCTGGCCGGGTTCGATGTCATCGTCATCATGCGCGAGCGCACGGCCTTTCCGGCCTCATTACTGTCGCGCCTGCCACGATTGCAACTGCTGATCACCTCGGGGATGCGCAACGCTGCCATCGATCTCGAGGCCGCGCACGCGCAGGGCATCACGGTATGCGGGACCGATAGCCATCCGGCGCCGCCGGCCGAGCTCGCCTGGGCGCTGATTCTGGGGCTGACGCGCCACGTCACCACCGAACATCACCACATGACCACCGGGGGGCCGTGGCAGAGCACGGTCGGCATGACGCTGGCCGGTCGCACGCTGGGCATCATTGGCCTTGGGAAGATCGGCACACGCATGGCGCGCGTTGCGAAAGCGTTTGATATGGAGGTGATGGCCTGGAGCGAACACCTGACCCCGGCACGCTGTGAGGAGGCCGGCGTCACGTTTGCCGAGTCGAAAAAGGCGCTGATGAATGCCAGCGATATCGTCTCGATCCACCTGGTGCTGAGTGCACGTACCCATCACCTGATCGACCGTCAGGCGTTTGAATGGATGCCGCCTTCATCGTTTCTGATCAACACATCGCGCGCCGGCATTGTGGATCAGACCGCGTTGATCGATGTTCTGAAGGAAGGTCGGATTGCCGGCGCAGGGCTGGATGTGTTCGAGCACGAGCCCCTGCCGCTTGATCACCCCCTGCGCCGACTGCGCGGCGTGCTGGCCACGCCACACCTGGGCTATGTCAGCGATACCAACTACCGCACCTGGTTTGGCCAGGCCATCGAAAACATCGAGGCCTGGCTTTCGGGCACACCGATCCGGCGACTGTAATCAGGCCGCGGTGCGGCTAGCCATGGCGTGGAACAGGGTCGCTGTCCACGTCCTGTGAATAGCGCCGCGTTTCATTGGCAAAGTCGTAAAAGCCGGGCTTGTCCTTGATGTAGATCTCATCGGTCATGACCATGGGGGACTGGTCATCAAAGGTGCCGGCCGTGAACGCGTAGGCATTGTCCGGCGTGTGGCGGAAGTAGAGCTGGCTGCCACAGCGCAGGCAAAAACCGCGCTCGCCCTGATCGGAGGAGTGATAGATGCCGACCGGCGAGGCATCGTCAAAGTCCGGGGCGCCTTCACAGATCACGGCCAGCATGGGCCCGCCCGTGGCCTTGCGACACAGGGAGCAGTGACAGACATGCACTTCACCACCGTGACGAACCGTAAAGCGCACCTGCCCACACAGACAACCACCCGCCCTTTCCGTAATCTCGGTCATGATTTTTCTCCTCCCTGTGAATGCGTTGCCCCGCGATGTTGCCGGACGTCAGCGTCTGCTGCCATGACGCTGGTGACAGGCCCGTCCAGCACCCTATCACGACGTGGACAGCTTTGGATCAGACATGATGAATAAGCGAGTTTTATACTCGTTTAAAACGATAAAAGCGTCATGCACTTTCTCATCCGTATGCCGGGGCCTGCTACGCTGGAAGGGACCTATCATCCAGATCGCTTCGGGAGTCGCGCATGACCATGGAACTCTACCTGCTGGGCTGGACACTGGCACTTGCCATTGTTCAGATCCTGCTGCCTGCGATGTATCGCAATCGCGAGACCGGCCTCGACTACAACGCAGGCCCGCGCGACAAGGAAGGCCCGCCGATGGGCGTGATCACCGGCCGACTGTTTCGGGCTCAGAAAAATCTGTTTGAAACCCTGCCGCTGTTTATCGGCGCCATCCTGATCGCGCATGTGGGTGGACAGGAAGGGGCGATGACGGCCTGGGGCGCCTGGCTCTATTTTCTGGCGCGTATTGTCTACGTGCCCCTCTATGCCATGGGGATTCCCTATGTTCGCTCGATGGTCTGGGGCATCAGCCTTCTGGGGCTCGTACTGGTGATCCTGCCGGTGATCTTCTAGAGCACGCCCTGTCGGATTCAATCAACAGTGCCCGGCGGTTTGCCGGGCGCTCTCATGCAGGAAGTCAGTACAGCAGGCATAAAAAATGCCGCCTCGAAGGGCGGCATTTTGCAAATTCTGTGGCGTTCGCCAGGGGTTCAGGCGGAGACGCGTTGTCCGATCTGCTGATCGTTGATGGGGCGGCTCTCGCGGGCCATCATGAGTGTCAGCGTTCTGGACTTGTTCAGCGTCTGCATGGCGAAAGAAGGAGAATGCAGATCGTTCCAGTGACCCACCGTATCCAGAAATTCGCCACACTCGGAGCAGGTAATCTCGTCCCACTCCTTGCAGGCATCCATCGGCGTATGTTGGTCGTGACCACAGCGCGTGCAGGAGATGTATTGTGTCATGGCTTGTGTCCTTCCCTGGTGATGTTACCGCCCGTCCTGGGCGATATGTCTGGCAATCCTTGCCTTTGGCCATCCTGGCCGGTTACTGCGGCAGTCCCTGCCGTGGCGTTCCTCGCCATTCGGGTCGACGTCCCTGTCGATCCCGGGTCAGCGTCCCTGCTGACCGTGTAGACACACTTTGTCATAGCGCCGGGCAATGTACAAGCCTTGTACATTATAATTTTTTGTAACTGTTAAACCCGGGCCAGGAAAGCATTTTTCCCGGCTTTTGTATGACATTTCGACGACAGCGGGCGGCAATTATCGTTCATGTTCATCCCAACTTGTACAACACTGTTTTCCAACCTCGCGCTTCAACGCTCGCGCCGCCTCAGGCACGCGTAAAGGGCAAGGGCCGGCGTCGAAAGGTATCGGGATAATCCAGCACAAGGCCCTGATCGTCGACGTCCAGCTGCGCCGTAAAACCGCTGTCGAGCCCCTCATAGCGAAAGCCATGTGGCGACAGGCACGTATAGCGTTGTCGGGCGACACTGAGGCCGAGCGCCGGCACGGACAGCAGGGCGACCGACAGACTGGCCGAGGCACCCGGGTTGAGGGCCAGTCGTCGAATGGGCAGCGTATTGGTGAAGGGCGTGGCCGCAATATCAATATCGAGACAGCCGGTCAAAGACGACAGATGCCCCCGCTGTGGACACCACCACTGGCCGTGCCCATCGGTTGACAGATGACATTCACGCCCACTGTCCAGCCGCGCTGACAGCCGGCGTATCCTCCAGCCCGGATCAAGGTGCAGCCGATAGGTCAGCTGAAAGGCAAGACCGTCATGAATCCCCTCCACACGACTGTCGGCTTCGATGCCGTCAGTACCGATCTGCAGGGTGAGGTGCTCGCTGCCCTGATGATCCCAGCCGGTCCACATCACCTCTCGCTGCATGTCTGCTCCCCTCTTTTGACTTGCCTTGCGCCATGACCGGATCCCCTTACGCCATCTTCGAGGGTTTACCGAGGTTTTCCGGCCCGAAGGAGTCCGGCAGCAGAGTGTTCATGTCATAGCGCTTGAGCGGCAGCCCCTCGGCGTTGACCACCACGATCTCGGTATCGGGGGCGGCGAACTCGCGAATGCGCTGACGACAGTCACCGCAAGGGGTGCAGAGTTCATCTCCCGGCCCGATGACATGAATGCTTTTTATCTCGCGCTCACCGTGGGCCACCATGGCCGCGATCGCGCCGGCTTCGGCACAAAGCCCCTTGTAGTTGGCACTTTCGACATTGCAGCCGGTGTAGACGGTGCCGCTGTCGCTGATCAGCAGCGCGCCAACCGGATGGTTCGAATAGGGCGCATAGGCGTTGTCGCGCACGGCAACAAGCTGTTGGCGAAGGCTTTCGGGAAGGGGCGCAAGCTCGGTCATGGGGGTCTCCTGATAATGATGATCACTTATTGTCGCAGCCTGCGCGCGCCGACAACAGTCAGGCAGTGTGATACAGGAATTTACATTAAATTCTGCTTCTTTAGCGCTGACCCCAGGTAAGATTTCTGTTTCGAGTATTCAAACGAGTTCTGCAACAGGCAATCACCCATGACCACCCCATCACCGCACTGGCAGATGGCCGTCGACCTTGAGCGCTGTATCGGCTGTCACGCCTGCTCGGTCGCCTGCAAGGTCGAAAACGATATCGAGCTGGGCGTATTTCGCACCCGGGTGCTCTATCACGATCACGGCGCCTTCCCCGAGACCCGGCGCAGCTTTTTACCTACTTTGTGCATGCAGTGTGCTGATGCCCCCTGCATGACGGCCTGCCCGTCAGGGGCGATCAGCCGCCAGGAGGATGGCATCGTACGCATCGACCCTGATACCTGCGACAAATGGGAATCCTGCATCAAGGCCTGTCCCTACGGCGCGCTGCATATCGACCCGGTGCAAAAAATTGCCGACAAGTGTGATTTCTGCAGCCATCGTCTTGAACAGTCGATGACCCCGGCCTGTGTGGAAGCCTGCCCGGCAGACGTGTTGATCTTTGGCGACATCAACGATGACCAGAGCCCGGTGTCGCGCTTTTACCAACGCCATGGCAGCGAACTCAAGGGCCTGCGGGTCGAGCGCGGCACCCGCCCGCAGGTGCGCTATCGCGGCGTGGGCACGGTGACCCCGCAGGCAGCCGTGGACAAGCTGCCCGACGGCCGGGCGCATGACCCGGTCGATTACGAAATCGATCAGTGGGCCAGCCGCTGATGCACGCCCCTTTCAGGCTGTCCCCCGGGGCAGATAACACGGCGCTTTCATGAAACGACGATCCTTTATCAAGGCCGGCATCGCCGCGCTGGCCGGTCTCAAAAAAGGCGAATACATCTATCTGGGCGTGGGCGGTGCCCTCGGCGCGGCGGCCGTCGGGGGCGCACTGATGACGCCGTCGCTGACCCGCAAGGTGAAAAACGATTACAGCCGGGCACGCAGCGTCAAAAGCGTGTGCCTCAACTGCTCGACCGTGTGCGGCATCGAGGGATTTGTCATCGATGACCGGGTGGTCAAGATTCGCGGCAATCCGAAAGATCCCAACATGGGCAGTTACATGACCTGCGCCAAGGGTCAGAGCGGTCCGACCATCAATGACTATCCCGAGCGGCTGGTCTATCCGCTCAAGCGGGCAGGCGCTCGGGGCGAAGGCCTGTGGCAGCGCATCAGCTGGGACGAGGCCTATGACGAGATCGCCGCGCGCATTCAAAAAAGCATCGATGCCGGCCATCCCGAGCGTGTGGTACTGCACGCCGGCCGTTCGCGCATCAATACCGAGATCAAGCGCTTTCTCGGCGCCATCGGCTCACCGGTGCAGCTCAACCACCGCTCGCTGTGCTCCTCGAGCAAGCGGGGCGCCAACTATGTGAGCCTTGGCGACACCGACTGGGAATCGATCGACGCCGAGCGCTGCCGCTACTTTCTCAATTTTGGCTCCAACTTTTATGAGGCCCATCAGGGCGGATTGCATCTGGTCAAGCGGGTGGTGAAGGCCCGCTTTGATCATGGCGCCACCCTGGTGACCTTCGATGTGCGCCTGTCCAATACGGCCGGACGCAGCGATGAGTGGTTCGCCCCCTTCCCCGGCACCGAAGGCGCCGTGGCGCTCGCCATGGCGCACGTCATCATGCGCGAGGGTGAATTTGATCGGGAGTTTGTCGAACACTTCGTCAATCTCTCGGCCACCGAGATCACCGACTTCCTGAAGGATTACACCCCCGAGTGGGCCGCGGCCGAGTCAGGTCTTGAAGCGTCGGATATCGAGCGGGTAGCGCTGGACTTTGCCCGCGCCCGGCCAACCGCCGTGGCTTTCACCAACCGCGGCACCGGCTCACACTACAACGGCATGAACGCCGAACGCGCCGTGGTCATGCTCAACGCGCTGGTCGGCTCCGTCGGCCGGCCCGGTGGCTACTGCTACGGGATGGAAGAAAAGCTGCGCGCCGAGCGCTATCCGCAGCCCGAGCCCATTCCGCCCAAACCTGCCGTCAGGACCGATCTGGAAGATCCACCGGAGTGGCCGCTGGCCAATCGCTGGCAGAAGATGAAAGTGGGTCAGATGGTGTATGAGTACATCCGTCAGGGACGTGCCACGGTGGATGTCTATCTCTCCTACACCATTAGCTCGCCCATGAACTGGCCGGAGGGGCGCACCACCACCGTCGGGGTGCTCAAGGATGAGTCCCTGATTCCCTTTCACGTCTGTTCGGATGTGGTCTATTCCGAAATGGCGCACTACGCCGACATGATCCTGCCGGATGCCACCTACCTGGAGCGCTGGGGGCTGGAAACCCGCAGCAGTCCCGAGCTTCGCCACTTCGTGACCCTGCGCCAGCCCATGGTGCCCCCGCCGGGCGAGGCCCGCAGCTACGCCGATGTGCTGTTTGATATCGGCCGGCGTCTGGGGCCGGAGCAGGCGCGCTATTTCGAATTCGGTGACCATGAAGCCTTTGTGCGCCACCAGTGTCGCCATATCCCCGCCGGAGAAGAGGCCGATGGATTCGAATGGATGAAACGCCACGGCGCCTTCGTCGATGACGTGCCCAAAAGCTACGAGGTGCACCGTCGTCCCCTGAGCGAACAGGAGCTTGCCGGCGCGCGCATCGATGAAGATACCGGAACAATCCATCAGCGTGACGCGCAGGGGAAGGAACAGGCCATCGGACTGATGATCAATGAGGGCGACACACGGCGCGCCGTACGCGGCTTCGGCACGCCCTCACGTCGCTTTGAGATCTACAGCCGGGAAGTGGCCGAGGTGGCCCGGGAGCAGGGCATCCACCATGACGGGCTGCCGGGCTATCTGCCGGTGCCGGCGCATGTGGGCCTGCCGGAGGATCGTTTTATCCTGACCAGCTTCAAGTGGAACGTGCACACCCAGGGGCGCACGGCCAATCAGAAATATCTGACCGAGATCGTTCACGACAATCCCATGTGGATCAACCCACACACGGCAGAACGGCTGGGGATTGTCTCGGGCGATCTGGTCGAGCTGACCACCTACCGCCCGCTCAGCAGCGGCCGGGGCGACCGGGCCTTTCGCGGTACCGGCGAGCCGATCGGCAGCCAGCAGGTGCGCGTGGTGGTAACCGAAGGCATTCATCCGCGGGTGGTCGCCATCTCCAACAGCCTGGGCTATGTGGTCTCGGGGCGCGCGGCCATGGCACGCCAGGGGTCAAGAGCTCAGGAGGCCGCGCTTGGCCACAAGGCTTACGGCCCGGCGCCCGAACGTGATGACCTGCGCGATCATCTGTGGTGGGACAAGCGCCTGGGCGGCCGCGGCAACGGTGTTAACGTCAACGCCCTGCAGCCCATCAACCCGGAGCCCCTGATCGGTAATCAGGCATGGTTTGATACCGTGTGCAGCCTGCGCCGGGTTCAGGGGCAAAGCGTCTGACCGAGCTGCGGCCAGGGGCGTCGTCCCTGCCCTCCCCGGTGACGCATCAGGAACAGGGCATCGGTCGACGCCGGGGCAGGATGGTGGGGCCCGATCGTTTCATGACGATTGACGTATCGAAGACATGACAGTGCTGGCGCTGTCGTGAAGGAGAACACCCACCATGGTCGCCACACCCCGCGATGCTGCCGTGCGCCATTCACGCGGCCTGCTGCTTGCTACCGTCGGTATTATTGTCCTGAGTTTCGATAGCCTGCTGGTGCGGCTGGCCTCGACCGATGGCTGGAGCATCGCCTTCTGGCGTGGGGCACTGATGGCCATTGTCATGGGGCTTTTCTACTGCCAGCGCCGGCGGCTGGCCACACTGAACGCCCATCGTGGTGTCTCACTGGTCTCTGCGGGGCTGCTGGCGACCATCTCGCTGCTGTTCGTGATGGCGGTAATGCATACCCGCGTGGCCAACGTGGTGGTGATCCTGAGCACGGCGCCGCTGTTCGCGGCCATTTTTACCCGCCTGTTTCTGCAGGAGGCGGTCGCGGCAAGAACCTGGATGGCGATAGGCCTTGCCATGCTGGGACTGGTGATCGTTTTTGCCGGGTCACTGACCGGTGACGGCCTTTTGGGGGATGTCTACGCCCTTGGTGCCGCCATGGCAGTGGGGGCCAATCTGACACTGCTGCGACGCTACCAGACACTGGACCGCCTTCCCCTGATTGCCGGCGGCGGCGTGATCACGGCCGTGGTGGCCTGGCCGATGGCCACACCGCTGGCACTGGAAACGCAGAGCTACGCCGTACTGGCGGTCATGGGGCTGATCCAGATGCCGCTGGCCACGGCGCTGATCAACAACGCCACCCGCTATCTGCCCTCCGCCGAGGTGGCGCTTTTCTATCTGGTCGAGGCGATTCTGGGCACGCTATGGGTCTGGTGGCTGCTCGGCGAGAACCCGCCAAAGGCCACGCTCTACGGCGGGCTGCTGACGCTGGTCACGCTGCTGGCCAATGGCTGGCTGGGGCTTCGAACGTCACGCAGCCGCCGGGCAATAGCGGCCTCGCAAACCGGATAACCCGTCAGGGCCAACGATCCTTGAAAGCCAAGGACCCGTAAAATCCGAGGGCTCGTAAAAGCCAGGTGGCCTTGCCGTCAGGACGTCCATGCCAGATCGGGTGTCATGGTGGTCTCCGGCGTGCCGATATCCCGGCGGCCCTGAAACTGCTCGGGCGTGATGACAGCGCCCACCAGCTGCCGGGCATCCGGCTGCCACAGCACGATATCCCGCGGGCCTCGCGGCACAAACTTCAGTGATTTGCGCTTTTGTACCAGCGCCATGGCCGGCACATCCAGCGCCGCACCAATGTGCAGGGGGCCGGAGTCCGGGCTGATGAGATAGCGGGCGTAATGCAGCATGGCGGCAAAGATACGCAGCGGTCGGGGCCGGCAGAGCGCGCCATATTGGCCGTCGGCCATCTGTCGTTCGAGCGTCGAGGCATGCTGCAGCTCCTCGGGGCCCATGAACACCACGTAACGCTGGCCGGCGGCCTCAAGCGCACTGATGCTCTCCTGCCAGAAACTCAGCGGCAGACGCTTGTCGAGATGCCCGCCCACAAACAGCGCCACAAAGGGGGTTGGTCGGCCGTCATCATCAAAACCGATGCCGAGCTCTTCGAGCTCGCCTCGCCCGATGCTGCGCTCGCCATTGCTCAGGATCATTGACGGGCGATCACGACAGGGCATCTCGAGCGCCCGGGCAAACATCTGCGGAATGTCATAGGCATGTGCCTGCTCACCGCTGACCTCGATATCGAACCAGTGCTGCCCACGTCTGGCCTTGCCCATGGTGTAGCGGCTATTGATCGCGCGCACGAAGATCAACCCGGTCAGAGAGCTGGGCCCTGCCTGTACAGCCAGATCATACTTCTCCCGACGCAGGTGCCGGATCATGGCGGGAAAACGCCACGGCCGCACAATGGCATCCCGCGACAGGGTGAAAACACGATCCACGCGCTGATGGCGAAACAGCGATTGGGTGCTGTCCGTGGCAAGAAGATCGATCTGGGCATCGGGGAAACGCTGTCGGAAGGTCTCGATGACAGGCGACATGATCAAGGCATTGCCAATGCGATAGTTGGGCCGCACCAGCAGTATCTTCAGCGGACCCTGAAGATTATTGACGTCAACGGCCTCGTTTTTTTGAAGATATTTCGTGATAAGAAAGGTCACGCCGCGCCGTGCCCTCCTTTCGATACCCTGCGCAAGCGTTTTGAGAATTGTATTGGTGCGAATCGCTGTTTTCAGAGACATCACATCACCTGGTCAGGGCATCCATTGCGAGACAATATCTCGCAATCATTAATGGTTTATTAACGCATCAGACTTTCTTTCACTGGCGTTAAAAGACCACAATGTCAGGCCATGGTTCCAGTGTCCAAGCGACATTTATAAAAAAATAGTCTTCCTGAAATGAAGGAAATATTAAAAATAGAAGCTGCTGTTAAAGATGTATTAACGAAGCCTTTTTATTTTCTTGTTATCTCTTTTAAACAAACAATGTTTTTTAATTCGGACAGCTTTTTAATATTAACAACGCCTTGATAACCTGTCCCTTTCTGACGGCACCTGCCGTATCATGTCGGTATCACACCAGCATGAGCCCGACGTCGAATCAGGGCACGGCTCGCTGTCTAGCGCTATGCTGATGGTCATCGACCAAAAGGGGGAGCGACTCTTGACTACAGGCAAGAAAGTGGAACGCGACGTTGACTGCTGGCTGACTGACATGGACGGCGTGCTGATCCATGAAAACAAGGCCATTCCCGGTGCCGCCGAGTTGATCAACCAGTGGCGCGACAAGAACAAACCCTTTCTGGTGCTCACCAACAACTCTACCTACACGCCCCGGGATCTGAGTGCACGACTGGCGCGCAGCGGTATCGATGTCCCGGAAGACAGACTCTGGACCTCGGCGCTGGCCACTGCCGCCTTTCTCAAGGACCAGTCCCCTGGCGGGTCAGCCTTCGTGATTGGCGAGGCAGGGCTGACCACCGCCATGCACGAGGCGGGCTTTATCATGACCGATGCCGACCCGGACTATGTCGTGCTGGGCGAGACCCGTACCTACTCGTTTGAGGCGATCACGCGTGCCATTCGCCTGATCAACGGCGGTGCCCGCTTTATCGCCACCAACCCGGACGTCACCAGTCCCAGTGCCGAAGGTGTCCTGCCGGCCACCGGCGCGGTTGCGGCCCTGATCACCAGTGCCACCAAGCGTGATCCCTATGTGGTGGGAAAGCCCAACCCGATGATGTTTCGCTCCGCGCTCAACAAGGTCGGCGCGCACTCCATGCGTACCGGCATGATCGGCGATCGCATGGATACTGACGTGGTAGCAGGGATCGAGGCAGGGCTTCACACCGTTCTGGTGCTGACCGGCATTGCCGACCGCTCCGAGGTTGAGCGCTACCCGTTTCGTCCCAAGGAGATTCTCGATTCGGTGGCAGATCTGCTGGAGGATGATCAGCAGTCGAAGAATGCGAAAAGAAAGGAGGGCAAGGGTTCGGACGCCTCAGCATGATGGCGTCCCCGGCGAACGCCGCTTTCGAGGAGCGTCTTGTCCAAAAAGGACGCTCCCGAAAGCCCACATGACATTTTGGACGACAATTACGCGCCAAATACCATGGGAGAGAGGCCAAAATAATTCATGAAAATTAATCTTCAAACACTTGTTTAAGCAAACAAGCGCTAAAAGACAATCCTCACGTTTTCGTTACGCTTTATAACAATCACAAACCCATATCCGCATATTTTTATACAAGCATTGGCATTAAGGTGGAGCTAAATTTCTGCTCTGCGATCAATATCCATGACCAAGACAATCGGAATATATGGTGGCCAGCGCATTGCCTGGATCGATGCGGCCAAGGGCGCCTGCATCTTCATGGTCGTGCTATGGCATACCACCATTTTTTCCTACGCCCAGATCGACTTTGGCGGGCTTCCACTTGATAGCTGGTGGACTGGCGCCCTGACGGCCTTCAAGCCGCTGCGCATGCCGCTGTTCTTTTTGATCTCCGGCTTTCTTGCCCATTCGGCCATTACCCGCAAAAGCTGGCAGGAGACCTTCAAGTCCCGCGTGGCGACCCTGTTCTGGCTCTATCTACTGTGGATGGCCATCAACTGGGTCATCATTTCGCTGATGCGCACCAAAATTCCAGGTGCTGCCGAAATCATCCCGGGCGAGGCCTACACGCTCAACATCATTGAATTCGTGCGTGGCGTATTTCTGGCCGACAGCGGCATCTGGTATCTCTATGCGCTGGTGCTCTACTTCGTGATCTGCAAGACCTTCAACCGGGTCGCCATTCCGCTTTTGATCGTACTGGCCCTGCTGCAGATCTTTTCCGAGCACATTACTGATGTCTGGAACTTCAAAAAGCTGCTGGACTACGGCATCTTCTATGCCATGGGCTGCTTTGGCCGGGACCGGATTGCACACGTCTATGCCGAATTCAGCGCCAAACGCTGGGTACTGGTGGGGGCAGGGCTGCTCGCTTCGATGGCTGTAGCACGCCAGCTGGGTATTTTTTACCTGCCGGTCACTCAGCTTGTTCTCTCCTGTCTGATGGTCTCCTTTGCCATCGATACCCTCGCGCTGATCCTTCGTTTCTGGCAGATGAGGGCCTTGCAGGCACTGGGCAAAAGGACCCTGCCGGTGTATGTCATTCACATGCTGCTGGTCCATCCCCTGACGCTTTTGATGGTCGATGTCGAACTCAGCGGCTCGGTAGGTCAAATGATCGCCGTCGCCCTGCCCATCGTCATTGCCACGGTCGTCTGTGCCGGCTGCCTGCTGGTGCGCTACCTGCTGGACCATGGTCCGGGCCGCGCGCTGTTTGATTTCCCGGCGCTACGAAACCGCCCGGTGGCACAGGGCGCCTGATCGTCACAAGCCATCAAGCCTGATGCGCCCGCCGGGTTACCCCCGGCGGGCGCATTCGATTTTATAGGCGTTCAACGCTCATTTTCTGCAGTTGCCATGCAGGAATTCGAAGCAGATGCTGTGAGCATTCCTGACTTTTGGAGAATCTCCCATGCTGACCCTTCGCCCCGGCAGTGAGCGCGGCCATGCCAACCATGGCTGGCTCGAGAGCTATCACTCCTTCTCCTTTGCCGGCTATGTCGACCCGAATCATGTCCAGTTCGGCCCCCTGCGGGTGATCAATGAGGACCGCGTCGCCCCGGGTGGCGGTTTTGGTCAGCACGGCCATCGCGACATGGAGATTTTCTCCTATGTGCTGTCAGGCGAGCTGGCTCACCGCGACACGCTGGGCAACGGCTCCAGCATTGGCCCGGGGCAGGTGCAATTGATGACCACCGGTACCGGTGTCGAGCACAGCGAGTTCAATCACTCCGGCCAGGCGCCGGTGCACTTTCTGCAGATCTGGCTTTTCCCGCGCGAAACGGGATTGGCGCCGCGCTACAGCGAGGCGGATTTTCCGCCCGAGTCAAAGCGTGACCAGCTGCGCCTGATCATCTCCCCCGACGGTCGCGATGATTCGCTGCGCATCGAACAGGATGCCTTCATCTACGCCACGCTGCTGGAGGGCACGACCGCCCTGACTCACGAACTGGCCCCCGGCCGACGCGGCTACGTACACCTCATCCGCGGCACGCTCACGGTCAATGGTCAGCCGCTTGAAGGCGGCGATGCCCTGCTGCTGGAAGAGGAGGCACAAATCGAGCTGGCCCACGGCCGTGACGCCGAGGCGCTGGTATTTGATCTGCCCTGAATCGACAAGCGCCCTCAATCTGTTCGATGATCACGTCAGATCATTATTATCACCGCAGTGTCATCACCCAGAGGGCGTCATGTCAGCATCAAACCAACCGGCATCCAGCGTTGCCAGCGTCTACAACTACGGGTCGATCAATATCGACCATGTCTACCGCGTACCGCATCTGGTGCGCCCGGGCGAGACCCTTTCCAGCACCGACTATCAGATCGTGCTGGGCGGCAAGGGCGCCAACCAGACCATCGCGCTGGCGCGCGCCGGCGGCCGGGTGGCCCACTGGGGGCAGCTCGGCCGGGCCGATGAGTGGGCGCTGGAGACATTAAGAGACGCCGGCGCCGACATCGATGACGTGGCAGTGCTTGAGGGCTCAAGCGGTCACACCGTGATTCAGGTCGATGACGAAGGCGAAAACGCCATCGTGCTCTTTGGGGGCACCAACCAGAGCTTCACGCCCGAGCGCCTTGATGAGCTGCTGACCGGCGCCGACAGCGGGGGCTGGCTGCTGCTGCAAAACGAGTGCAACGCCGTTGAAGCGGTGATTCAAAAGGCGCTGGCCCGCGGCCTGAAAGTGGCCTTTAACCCGGCCCCGATGACGCCCGCCATTCGAAAGCTTCCCCTGACCGAACTGTCGCTACTGTTCGTCAACCGCGGTGAAGCCGCCGCGCTGGTGGACATCGACGAGCAAAGCAATGCCGACACCCTGATCAAGGCGCTGCAAACGGCACTGCCGGGGGTTGATATCGTGCTGACGCTTGGCGCCGAGGGTGCCTGGCGCATCGACGGTGAGCACAATGAGCCTCTGTATCAGCCGGCCCGCCCGGTGCAGGCCGTCGACACGACCGGTGCGGGAGACACCTTCATCGGCTACTACATGGCGGCCCTGCAGGCAGATCATGATGCCAATACCTGCCTGGCGCGGGCCACCGCGGCGGCGGCACTGGCCGTACAGCATCCAGGCGCTGCCACCGGCATCCCGACCGTGGAGGAGGTCGAGGCCTTCCTGCAGATCGCTGATCAGTCCGAGTAACGCAGGCGTCGCCGCTGCTTCTAAGCCATCAAAACTGTTGAGCCATCAAGACCGTTAAGGTATTAAAAAAGGCCCCGCCATTGGCGGGGCCTTTTGTTTCAGACGCGAGGGTCACAGGCGCATGAGCTGCTTATGACTGACCGCTCATTTCCCTGAGCATGGACTCGATCAGGTCCATTCCCTCGTTGAGCACGTCATCGCTGATGGTGACCGGCATCAAAAAGCGGATCGTGTTGCCATAGATGCCGCAGGAAAGCAGGATCAGGCCGCGCTCGCGCGCCGTTTTGCAGAGCTTGCCGGCCAGTTCGGTATTCGGCTCGCCCTGGCCGTCGACCAGATCAAACGCGGCCATGGCCCCCAGATGACGCGAGTTGCGCACGCAGTCAAACGAGCGCTCCAGCTGCTGGAAGCGTTCCCCCAGCTTCTCGCCCAGCGCCTGGCTCTTCTCGAGAATGTTCTCTTCCTCGAACACTTCAAGTACCGCCAGTACTGCCGCACAGGAGACCGGGCTGCCGGTATAGGTGCCGCCCAGCGAGTTGCCACCCGAGGCATCCATGACGCTGTCGGTACCGACCACGGCCGAGATCGGCATGCCGGCGGCCATGCTCTTGGCCATGGTCATGATGTCGGGTTCAACGCCGGTATGCTCGATGGCAAACATCTTGCCGGTACGACCGAAGCCGGACTGAACCTCGTCGACGATCAGCAAAATGCCGTGCTCGTCACAGATCTCGCGCAGCGCTTTCATGAAGCTCGGTGAGGCGGCGTGAAAGCCCCCTTCGCCCAGCACCGGCTCGATGACGATCGCAGCGGTATCCTTCGGGTTGGCGTCGGTCTTGAAGGTCATCTTCAGCCCGCGCAGGGCGTCTTCTTCGCTCACGCCGATCGATTCGACCGGATAGGGCGCGCGATAGACCTGCCCCGGCATGGGGCCGAAGTCGGTGCGATACGGCGCGACCTTGCCGTTCATGGCCATGGTCATGAAGGTACGGCCGTGATAGCCGCCGGTGAAGCAGACCACCCCGGAGCGACCGGTGGCGGCGCGTGCGATCTTCACGGCGTTTTCCAGTGCTTCGGCCCCGGAGTTGGCCAGCATTACCTTGGCATGCCCGCGCACCGGTGTAATGTGACTGAGCTTTTCAGCCACCTTCACATAGCCTTCATAGGGCATGACGGTCTGGCAGGTGTGCATCACCTTGTCGAGCTGCGCCTTGACCGCCTCAACCACCTTCGGATGGCGGTGACCGATATTGAGCACGCCGATACCACCGGCAAAATCGATAAAGCGCTTGCCATCAGCGTCCCACAGCTCGGCATTTTCGGCACGCTCGGCAAAATGCCCGTCCGCGCTTGCCGCGCCATTGGCTACATAGCGCTTTTTCAGCTCGTTCAGTTCGTTATTGTTCATCCGCAATCTCCTTTGATGTGCAGCAATTACAGCCCGCCAAGACAGACATACTTGAGCTCGGTAAACTCCTCCAGTCCGTGGTGCGAACCCTCTCGACCCAGCCCTGACTCCTTGATCCCGCCAAAGGGCGCCAGCTCGGTCGACAACAACCCTTCATTGACGGCCACCATGCCGTACTCCAGCGCCTCCATGACGTGCCAGATGCGCTTGTAGTCGCGGGCATAGAAATAGGCCGCCAGGCCAAAGGGCGTATCGTTGGCCATCGCAATGGCCTGATCATCCTGGTCGAAACGAAACACCGCCGCCAATGGACCGAAGGTCTCTTCACGGGCCACGGCCATGTCGGGGGTCACGTCGGCCAGCACGGTCGGGGCATAAAACGAGTGTCCCAGCGCGTGTTTCTGGCCGCCTTCCACCAGGCGGGCGCCCTTGTCGAGCGCATCAGCCACGTGCGCGCTGACCTTGTCGACCGCGGCCTGATTGATCAGGGGCCCGATGATCGTCCCCTCTTCCAGACCGTTGCCGACGGTCAGTTCGCGAACGCGGGCCGCCAGCCTGTCGACAAAGGCGTCGTAAATGCCGGACTGCACCAGAAAACGGTTGGTGCACACGCAAGTCTGACCGGCGTTGCGGTATTTCGAGGCAATCGCGCCCTCAACGGCGGCGTCGAGATCGGCGTCATCAAACACGATAAAGGGCGCATTGCCGCCCAGTTCCATCGCGGTCTTTTTGACGGTGGAGGCACACTGCGCCAGCAGCTTTTTGCCCACCGGCGTGGAACCTGTAAACGACACCTTGCGCACGCGCGGGTCGGTGGTCAGCACCTCACCCACCGCGACGGGGCTTTTGGCCGTGACCACGCTGATGGCGCCTGCCGGAATGCCGGCTTCCAGCGCCAGTGCGGCCAGCGCCAGAGCCGTCAGCGGGGTCGCCTCGGCCGGTTTGATCACAACCGTGCAACCGGCGGCGAGCGCCGGGGCACACTTGCGGGTGATCATCGCCAGCGGGAAATTCCAGGGCGTGATGGCTGCCACCACACCGATCGGCTCGCGCATGACCAGAATGCGCTTGTCCGCGCCGTGACCAGGCAGGGTTTCCCCGGCAATGCGCTTGGCTTCTTCGGCGTAAAACTCGATAAACGAGGCGCCGTAGCCGACTTCACCGCGTGATTCCGCCAGCGGCTTGCCCTGTTCCAGCGTCATCAGGCGCGCCAGAGCGTCGGTATTTTCAACCACCAGATCAAACCAGCGGCGCAGCAGCCGTGAGCGCTCCTTGGCCGGCACCTTTCGCCAGTCAGCCAGTGCCGTCTCGGCAGCAGCGATAGCGTCACGCGTCTCTTCGGCGCCAAGGTCGGCTACGTTGGCGACCAGCTCCCCGGTGGCCGGATTATTGACCGCGAACTGCCGGTCGCCTTCCTTCCAGTGCCCACCGATCAGTGCCGCAGCGCGCTGGCTTTTGAATTCAATATCCTGCATATGGATCAATCCCGTTTGTCGAAGATGTCAGCGGTGATAAACGTCCTGCATGACTCGATCACTGAACGCTTTTCCATAACGGTTGAGCGCAAAGAGATACATCGCCAGACCCAACAGCATCCAGCCCCCGAACACCCCCCACTCGATACCGGTCAGCGCCGACGGGCTCCCCGGCAGATAAAGACAGGCCATGGCCAGTGACAGCAGCACCGCCAGCGCGCCGACCACCTGACCATTGCCGACCCTGAAGGGGCGATCCATGTCGGGCTCGCGCTTTCGAAGCACCATGAACGACAGCGCCACGAACAGATAGGCGATCACGATCCCCAGACCGCCGGCATCCACCAGCCACACCATGGCCGGGCGACCCATGAAGGGCGCAATCGTCGACAGCAGGCCGATCATGATGATGGCGTTGGTGGGCGTCTTGTGCTTCGGATGCAGCTTGCCCAGAAAGGCCGGCAGCATGCCGGAGTGCGCCAGCGCATAGATGGCGCGCGACCCGCCGATATAAAACGCATTCCAGCTGGTAATGATGCCCGCGATGCCGGCCAGCACCATCAGCTTGCTGCCCCAGACGCTGCCGACCACCGATGCCATGGCATCCGGCACCGACAACGAGCTGCCCTCGAGCGCCGGCTGATCCAGCATCAGGCTGGTGCCCAGCACAATCAGCGCATACCAGGCCACCGCCATCAGCACCGAGGCAATCAGCACCTTGCCGATATCGCGAAACGGCAGGTCGATCTCTTCGGCCGCCTGGGGGATCACGTCAAAGCCCACGAACAAAAAGGGCACCATGACCAAAACCGCCATGATACCGCCGACAAATCCGCCGCTGGATTCATGGTTAAACAGCGGCGTCATGTTGGCGACTTCGCCGGTAAACAGCGCACCGGTAATGAACATCACGCCCACGACCAGAATCAGGCCCGTCACCAGCTTCTGGATCAGCGCCGCCGTGGTGATGCCGACATAGTTGATCGCCATCATGATCAGCGAACCGATAACCCCGACGGCCACCCAGCTGGCCTTGACGTCCCAGCCGGCCACGGTCCAGAGATGCCCCACGTCATAGCCGGGGACAAGCTGCTCGACCACGGTGGGCAGCGCGACGGCCTCAAACGACACGACACTCACATAGCCCAGCACGATGCTCCAGGTGCAGATAAAGGAGGCAAAGTGACCGAGCGCGCGATAGCTGTAGACGTGCTCGCCGCCCACCTTGGGCATGGCCGAGGCCAGCTCGGCATAGGTCAGTCCCACCAGCAGGACTGCGATACCGCCGATAATGAAGGCAATGATCGCTCCCACACTGCCGGCATCGAGAATCGCCCCGCCGGTCAGAACGATCCAGCCCCAGCCGATCATGGCGCCGAAGGCGAGTGCCAATACGTCGGTGCGTGCCAGGACACGTACCAGTTCGCGTGGTTTGGTTGTGCTCTGCATAGAAGTTATCCGTCATTATTGTGATCTTTCAGGGCCGGGAGGGTGTTATGGCATGTCACGCGGCATGTTGTGTCTCCCTGCTCACACGCTACCACTGTCCCGGGTCCGGTACGTGAACCACTTGTGCGTTCAGGTAGACCACTGTCTGGAACCACCGTCATAATGACCTTCTCCCCCGCCCCCCTGCCCGGACCCTGTCATGCAGCGATCTTTAGAGGAGGCCCTGAGCGATATTGAAACGGCCTGGCAGCGTCAGCCCGACCGGCTGAACAAGCAGGTTCGCCTGGAGCAGGCCCTGACCACGCTGATCGAACAGCAATGGATCGACGGCCAGCGTCTGCCGCCCCATCGCCAGATCTGCCAGCGCATTGGCGTGGCACGCAATACGCTGGCCGGCGTCATCGAGCTTTTGCAGTCCCGCCATCTTTTGACCACCCAGCATGGCCGCGGCAGCTGGAGTCTGCGGCCCGCCGTGTCACCACCCATGGGTGAGGCCTCGCCGGTCGCCCTGTCACAGCGGGCGCAGCGGATTCTCGGCACCAGCGGGGCCAGCCCGATCCAGAGCGGGGCATTCGTGCCCGGCATTCCCGATATTGCCCGTTTTCCGATGCGCCGCTGGCGCACGCTCTACGCCACCCTGACCGTGCCGCAAAATGCCCTGCTGCTGTCCTATTCAAGCGGCGGATATGGACCGTTAAAGCGCGAGATCGCCGATTTTCTGCGCCGCGGCCGCGGTATTGAATGCGCCCTTGAACAGATCATCATCACCGATGGAACCCATCACGGTCTGGAGCTTTGCGCCCTCGCGCTGGCCGATCACGGCGACCGCGTGGTCATGGACTCCCCCTGCTACTGGGGGGCGCGCAATGTCTTTCAGGCGACGGGATTGGGGATCCATCAGTGTCGCTGGCAGCCCGGAACCGGCTATCGGGATCTGTCACCGGCGCTGCACTCGCCGCGCATGCTGTATTTGACCGGTGCGCGCCACTATCCCCTGAGCGTGCCCATGCCGATCGAGGACAAGCGCGCCCTGGTTGAGCAGCTGTCACCGGAGCTTCTCATCGAGGACGACTACGAGTTCTTTGAAGCCCACCATCGGGGACTGCTCTTTTCTCCCGATGACGGCCGCTCCATTCTGGCCGGGTCGTTTTCCAAGCTGATGTTCCCGGGGCTGCGGCTTGGGTATCTGGTCGTCCCCCGCGCCCTGAGCGGCGCCATCAACAGGGTCAGAAGTGAAGTCTTTCGTGAAGGACGCATGCTGGATCAGGCGGTGCTGGCAAGGTTCATGGCCGATGGGGATCTCGACCGCTGGTGTCGGCGCATCAATCGCGAATATCTGCAGCGCCAGCAGACCCTGTATGACCTGCTGGCCGACCTGCCGGGGGTAATCGATATCTCACCCCCGGCCGGCACCATCACCCTGTGCGTGACGCTGGCCACCGACATTGATGACGTGCGCCTGGCACGTCATCTGCTCAATCAGTACCGCCTGCTGGTCAAGCCGCTCAGCCCGGTCTGCGCTGCCAATGATCCGCGGCGCGGTCTGGTGCTGGGCATCGGCATGGTCGAGGGGGACACGCTGGAACGCCTGGGGCGCCAGCTCGCCGAGGGCATTCGCGGGTTTGTTGAGCGCAGCTGACCAGCCTCTTGTATCACGCCGCTGATCAACAGGGCTGACCGAACATTAACATCCGCTGACGTCAGACGTTCTGACCGAGCGCTGCCGTTCGAGCGGTCGCCTGCGTCGTGGCATCAGTCTCGTCGCGGATACGCGCCTCGGTCTCGGGGTCGAACGCCACCATGCGCGACACATCGAAGGCAAAGCGGGTCGACTGGCCGGGACTCAACGACGCGCCGGGGCGCATACGTGCATTGATGCTGCGCCCACCCAGCCGGGTGACCACGTAGAGATCGGCACCGGTGGGCTCGACCAGCGCGACTTCGAGCTCCGCTTCATGGATCTCGCCATCCTGGCGATTGGCACTGGCAGGGTCGGTGATCGCCTCCGGGCGCAGCCCGAGCATCACGTCCCGGTCGCACCACGCCTCGAGCGCAGCCCGGTCGCGCACGATCGGCAGCGTCACCTCACTGCTGGTGGAGGCGATGCGGGCCACCAGAGCGCCGTCCTGACGTGTGACGCGGGCGGTGACCAGGTTCATCGACGGCGAGCCCATAAAACCCGCCACGAAGAGGTTGTTGGGATCATCGTAGACCGACTGCGGCGTCCCCAGCTGCTGAAGCTCACCGCCACGCATCACGGCGATGCGGGTGGCCAGCGTCATCGCCTCGATCTGATCGTGGGTGACGTAAACGATGGTGGTGCCGAGGCGCTGATGGAGCTGCTTGATCTCGGTACGCATGTCGACACGCAGCTTGGCATCCAGATTCGACAAGGGCTCATCGAACAAAAAGAGCTGCGGCTCGCGTACCAGTGCGCGCCCCATCGCCACCCGCTGGCGCTGCCCGCCGGAGAGCTGGGCCGGTTTGCGGTTGAGCAGGTTCTCGATCTGCAAAAGCTCGGCGGCGCGCTGTATCGCCTCACGTCTTTTGGCCTTTGGCACCTTGCGCATCTCGAGCCCGAAGCCGATGTTGCCGGCCACCGTCATGCTCGGGTAAAGCGCGTAGGACTGGAACACCATGGCGATATCGCGGCGCGAGGGGTGCAGGTCGTTGATCCGCTCGCCGTTGAGCAGAAGCTCACCCTCGCTGATGGCATCAAGCCCCGCGATCATGTTCAAAAGGGTCGACTTGCCACAGCCGGACGGCCCGACCAGCACCAGGAAGTCCCCTTTCTCAATGGCAATGTCGATGCCCTTGAGCACATGGGTGTCGCCGAAGCGTTTGTGAACGTTGTGAATATGTAGAAAGCTCATGAATGTCTCAGCCCTTGACCGATCCCGACATCAGACCGCGCAGAAAGTATTTGCCCGCCAGGATATAGACGACCAGCGTCGGCACGGCCGCCACCATCGCCGCTGCCATGTTGACGTTGTACGCCTTCACGCCCGTGGAGCTGTTGACCAGGTTATTGAGTGCCACCGTGATCGGTGCACTGTCGCCGGAGGTAAAGGAGACGCCGAACAGGAAGTCATTCCAGACGTTGGTGAACTGCCAGATGATCGTCACCACGATGATCGGGATCGAGGCCGGCAGCAGAATGCGAAAAAATATGGTGAAAAAGCCGGCCCCGTCGAGCTTGGCTGCCCGCACCAGCTCATCGGGAAAGCTCTCATAGAAGTTGCGAAAAAACAGGGTCGTAAAGCCGATGCCGTAAACGATGTGTACCAGCACCAGCCCGGTGGTGCTGTTGGCGATGTGCAGAATGCCCAGCACCCGCGCCATCGGCAGCAAAACGATCTGAAACGGAATGAAGCAGCTGAACAGAATCAGCCCGAAGACGATCTTGTGACCGCGAAAGCGCCACTTGGTCAGCACGTAGCCGTTGAACGCCCCCAGAAGCCCCGAGATCAGCACCGCCGGCACCACGATTTTGATGCTGTTGAAGAAGTAGCCATGCACGCCATTGCACTCGAGTCCGATGCACGCACTCCCCCACGCCTCGCGCCACGGGGCAAACGTCCAGTCACTGGGCAGCGCCAGCATGTTGCCCTGATGGATCTCCTCAAGCGGCTTGAACGAGGTCACCAGCATCACGTAGAGCGGCATCAGATAGGCAATCGCAAACACTGCGAGCACGGCGTACAGCAGCGCGCGAGTGAACGTATTGCGGCGCGCAACGATGGATCCGGCACTCATGAGCGGGACTCCCGCAGTTCAGAGTAGAGATAGGGGATGATCAGCGCGGCAATCACCGCCAGCATGAACACGGCGCTGGCCGAGGCAATGCCCATTTCGTTGCGCGAGAAGGCGTAGGAGTACATGAAGGTCGCCGGCACCGCAGTGGCATTGCCCGGCCCGCCCCCGGTCATGGCCACGATCAGATCGAAGCTCTTGATGGCCAGATGCGCCAGCACCACGATCGCGCTCAAAAAGACCGGGCGCAGCTGGGGAATGATAATGCGCCCATAGATCTTCCAGGTCGGCGCGCCATCGATCTGAGCGGCCTTGATCATCTCGCCATCGATGCCCCGAAGACCTGCCAGAAACATCGCCATGATAAAGCCGGTCGCCTGCCAGACGGCGGCGATCACCACGGTGTAGATCGCCATCCTGGCGTCGATCAGCCAGTTGAAGCTGAAACTCTCCCAGCCGAGCGAGTGCATGGTGCGCTCAAGGCCCAGTCCCGGATTGAGAAACCACTGCCACGCCGTGCCGGTAACGATAAACGACAGCGCCATCGGGTAGAGATAGATGGTTCGAAGCGTGCCCTCGGCGCGGATGCGCTGGTCCAGCAGAATCGCCAGCAAAAGGCCGAGTACCGTGCAGGTGACGATATAGAGCAGCCCGAACACCCAGATGTTGTGCAGCGCGATCCCCCAGGTCCAGGAAGACCACAGCCGCGACCACTGCCGGGTGCCCACCCAGGTATAGTCCGGCAGCATCCCCGAGTTGCTGAAGGAGATATAGGTGGTCCAGAGAATGAAGCCGTAAACGAAAAAGAGCACCAGCACGAACGAGGGCGAGAGGACGAGCCTGGGCAGCCAGTGCTGCAGGCGCTCGCCAAAACCCCGCGAAGAGGGTGGTTTCGACATCGATTACCTCGGGATCAGGATCATGGCCCCGCCAGTGGTGACGGGGCCGGTGGCGTCGAATCGCTGCTCGATCAGAGATGCGATGTGATCAGGAGCGGGCGCCCTGTACCGCCATCGCGAGTTGTTCGGCGGCAACGTCGCTGGGCATGTCGCTGTTGACGAACGAGGAAACGATATCGAAGACTGCATTTTTCACGCCGGCAGGCGCAGCGTAGCCGTGTGCCATGCTGCCCATCAGCGTGTTGCTCTCGGCGGCCGTCTTGGCCTGCTCATAGCCCCGCTTTGCACAGGCGTCGAGCCCATCGGACGACAGGTCAGTACGGGCCGGCACCGAACCCTTGAGCTGGCTGAAGGTGACCTGGAACTCCGGTGAGCCGATGATCTCGGCCATGGTGCGCTGCATCGACTGCTGCTGATCATCGTCATTTTTGAACATGATCATCAGGTCGCTGTTGAAGGTCACCGCATTCTGAGTGCCCGGGGTACGGAAGCACATGAAGTCCTGCTCCGGCTTGAGCCCGGCATTGAGGAACTCGCCCTTGGCCCAGTCGCCCATGATCTGATAGAGCGCATCGCCCTTGATGACCATGGCCGTGGCGAGGTTCCAGTCACGCCCCGGAGAGTTGTCATCCTTGTACTGCAACAGTTCGCGGAACCGATCAAACGATCTGATCATGGTGTCGGAATCCAGCGCCTCTGGATCAAGGTCGATCATGGCCTGGCGATAGAAATCAGCACCGCCGGTGGCCAGCACCACGTTTTCAAACACGGTCGCGTCCTGCCACGGCTGCCCGCCGTAGGCCAGACCGGTATGGCCGGCGTCCTGCGCCTTTTTCATCGAGGCAATGAACTCTTCCCAGGTGTTGGGCTGCTTGATGCCGAGCTCGTCCATCATCGACGTGTTGGCCCACACCCAGTTGGTGGAGTGAATCTCGAACGGTGCGGCAATCCAGTGGCCATCGCTTTTGGCAAAATGCTGGATCGGCTGCGGGAAAACCTTGTCCCAGTTGCCGGCCTGTGCCACGTCGTCCAGTGAGCTCAGCGCATCACGGTCGGCCCAGTCCTGAGCGTCGTAGCCCAGCACCTGTGCTGCCGTGGGCGGGTTGTTGGAGGTGATCCGCGAGCGCAGCACGGCCATCGCGTTGGTGCCGGCGCCGCCGGCCACCGGCATGTTCTGCCAGCCGATACCGTCTTCTGCCAGCTTGTCCTTGAGCGCGCCAAGCGCCTTCGCCTCGCCACCGGAGGTCCACCAGTTGAGAACTTCGACCTCTCCCTGTCCCTTGCTTTCCTGAGCGAAAGCCGACGACGACAGCAGGATGGCCAGCGGTAGTGCACCGGCCATCAGGCACTTGTTGAACGTTGTTGTCATGGCGTGCGTCCCTTGTATTGTTTTTGAGGCGAGTCGATATCGTTGTTTTGTGGGGCCCACGAGGGCGGGCGCGAACGTGGGCGGTAAAGAACTATTACTCAGGCATTAGCATGTAACAATACAACCATCGACGCAGGCGTCGGGAACGTCGCAAATCGATGCCGGACGCCCGGGCATCCACCTCGTCGGCAACTCTGGCAGACCAGTGGCGTCTTTATGATCGCCCACGGATGTGATCATTCGGCCACCGTGGCATGATCAACCCCTTTCCCTGACATGGAGACATCATGGTGCAGCAGCCTCCCATCACCGCGCCGGCGCCCCTGATCTGCTTTCAGGGCAACTGCGCCGGGCGCAATGCGCTTGGCATGACCGGCGCGCTCGCCCTCGCTCAGCACCTTGCCCGGCATCTGGACATTCCTCTTCAGACCCTGGGGGCGCCGGGGCAGGCCCTGCCGGGCAGCTGGCAAGAGGTGCTGGAGACCATCCGGCCCGATTTTGTCTCGATGGGTCGATATCTGGAAAAGATCCTGAGCGCGGGCAAGCGTCCGGTGCTGACCATGAGCCGCTGTGCCGGGGGTCTGGCCACCCTGCCGGTGGTGGCCCGTTATCATCCGCAGGCCTGCATTGTCTGGTTTGACGCCCACGGTGATCTCAATACCCCGGAGACCACCGGGTCGGGTTATCTCGGCGGCATGGTGATTGCCGGCGCCGCCGGACTCTGGGACAGCGGTCTGGGCAGTGACCTCACGCTGGATCAGGTGATTCTGGCCGGTGCCCACCAGCTCGACCCCGGTGAGCAGGCGCTGATCGATGAGGGACGGGTGTGTCATCTCTCCCCGTCCGAGCTGAGCGTCGAGACCCTGCAGCGCGCCATCAACGGCCGCCCGGTGTATATCCACCTTGACTGTGATGTCCTTCGCGCCGGCGTGGTGCCCAGCGATTATCAGATCGACGATGGGCTTGCGCCCAACGCACTGTCCGAGCTGATGACTGCCCTTTCCCGGGAAAATGTCATCGGCATGGAAGTGGCCGAGCTGGAATCACACTGGCCCGAGCAATCAGAACCGGCGGATCTGACCGTGCTGGTTGACGCCCTGTCGCCGGTCGTAAAACGCCTGTTGACCGAAGATGCCCCATGCGCGCCCTGATTCACGATTTTGAAACCGCCGGCGGCAGCGCACGTGAGTGTGGCGTGGTTCAGCTGGCCGTGCTGGGCGGGTCGCTGGGAGCGGATGGCGCCTTCGATCTACAGTGGCAGTCAAGCGAGCGCTATCACCCGGGCGGACCGATTGACCCGGCCACCACCCGGGTGCACGGCGTTCATGATGAAGACGTCGCGCACTGCCCTGACTATCGCCGGGCAGTGCCCGCGGTCTACCGGGAAGCTGCGCGTCAGGGCTTTGACGCGCTGGTGATCGGCTACAGCAATACCAGTTTCGACAACGTGATCGCGCGTCGGCTGGGGCTGCGCCCCCGGCGCAGTCTGGACCTGTTCATTCCCGCCTATCGGCTCAAAAAGCGTGACGGTCTGGAAAGCGCCTCACTGGGCAATATGTATCGCGAGCTGACCGGTAGCGAGCCCGTCAACGCCCATGACGCGCTAGCGGATACACGCATGACTGCTGCGTTGATCCCGCCGCTGATGGCGCGCTTTGGCCTGGACGACTTCCCGGCGTTTCTTGACTGGGCCACCACCGGCCAGCCGGTGCCCGGCCTGCGACTGCGCTTTGGCCCATCGCGCGGCCACACGATCGAATCGCTTGATGATGACGCCCTGACCAGGGCGTTGACCGGCTGGCGCGGCGGCAATATCGATGTACTGGCCTCGCTTGAGACCGAATATGCCAGGCGCGGTCTGAAGGCGCGCCCCGAGCAGGGGCAGCTTTTCTAGAGACTTTCTCTCTCGGCCCTGGTATTGCAATCGGCCCCGGTATCGCGATCGGCAAACACCTCCTTGGCGATAAAAAGCCCATTCAGTGCGGCCGGGAAGCCGGCGTAGACCGTCATCTGCATGATAATTTCGACAATCTCCTGCCGGCTCACACCAACATTGAGCCCGGCCTCGATATACACCTTCAACTGAGGGGCGGCCGTACCCATGGCCGTGAGCGCCGCGATGGTGGCAATTTCACGCTCGCGCAGGGCCAGCCCCGGGCGGGAATAGATATCGCCGAAGGGAAACTCCAGCAGATAGGTCGCAAAGTCGGGCGCGATATCGGCCAGTGCACGGACGACCTTCTCACCGGCCTCGCCATCGATGGCGGCCAGCGCCTGACGGCCGCGGATCAGCCGCTCGCTCTCATGGGGTCGGGTCATGTCTCTGTTGTCCTGTCATGGTGGGCGGTCTGGTAGCCTTCAATCTTGGTATCCAGCACCTCAAGCGATGCCTGTAGCAGCGTCATGTGTTCACGCACCCGTTCACGGTGGGCCTCAAGCAGCGCGCAGCGATTTTGTGCAGTCGCGTCACCCTGCGCACGCAGATTGGCGTAATCGAGCATTTCGCGAATCGGCATGCCGGTGGCCCGCAGGCGCTCCAGAAAGGCCAGCCACACCAGAACGCTGGCATCATAGTCCCGCTGGCCCGAGCCATCGCGTCGGGGCGGTGGCAACAACCCGATACGCTCGTAGTAGCGCAGGGTATGGGCCGAGCGCCCCGAACGTCTGGCCAGTTCTCCAATCTTCATGCATCTCTCCGTTGCTGGTGTCAGAGAGGTTACGGCCTGGAGCGCACTCCAGGTCAAGCAAAAGGATCGCGTCATGACCGCTACCGTTCAAACCACAATGCCTGTCATTCAAAAGGAGTCCACCGGCTGTGGCATCGCCGCCTGCGCGGCGCTGGCCGGGCTGACGTATGAGGCCACCAGAGGCCGCGCCGCTGCGCTGGGCATTCATGCCAGCGATCGCTCGCTCTGGTCGAACACGGCCTACGTGAGGAGACTTCTGGCTGACCTTGGCATTGGGACATCAAAGGAAGAATCCCCCTTTACCGGCTGGCAGGATCTGCCGGATCGCGCGCTGCTGGCGATCAAGTGGCGACGCATTGATGGCGTGCCCTTCTGGCACTGGGTGGTGTTCGTGCGAAAGCCGGGAGAGAGTGTGGTGCTGGATTCGAAGGCCGCGCTCAAACACAACACGCGCCGTGACTTTGGCCGCATGAAGCCGCAGTGGTTTATCGAGGTGCTGACGCAGTAAGTACTAATACAGAAGTATGCTGATACAAAAAAGTATCGATACAGAAGCGTACTGGCATGGAAAGGCATAAAAAACCGGAGCGCAGGGCTCCGGTTGGATCGAACAGCAGACGCGAATCAGATGTCCAGATTCGCGACCAGTGCGTTCTTCTCGATGAAGTCACGGCGGGGCTCGACCTCATCACCCATCAGGGTGTTGAACATCATGTCGGCGCCAATGGCATCCTCGATCGTGACCCTGAGCATGCGGCGAACGTCCGGGTCCATGGTGGTTTCCCACAGCTGGTCCGGATTCATCTCGCCCAGCCCCTTGTAGCGCTGGATGCTGAAGCCACGGCTGGCCTCGGCCATCAGCCAGGTGAGGATGTCGTGGAAATTCTCGACCGGCTTTGAACGCTCGCCGCGGGCAATGTAGGCACCCTCTTCGAGCAGACCATCAAGCGCCTTATTAAGCGCGACCATGGCGGCATAGTCGACCGACTGGAAAAAGCCCAGACCCAGCGGATAATCGGTTTCCACCCCGTGGGCGCTCAGCATGGCCGCCGGCAGGTACAGACCGCGCTCCTCGCTATGGATCAGACGGAAGGTATAGCGCGGGCCACCTTCATAGGCGATAAGCTGGTCCATATCGGCCTGCAGGGCCTCGACCCAGCCTGTCATGGCGCTCTTGTCTGTCAGCATCTCTTCACTGACCGGCGCGGCATAGATCAGACGCTTGAGGACGTCGGCGGGATAGACGCGCGCCAGACGGTCCAGGCGGTCCATCACGTCACGATACTGATGCACCAGCTTTTCGAGATGCTCACCGCCAATACCCGGGGCGTCAGCATTGACGTGCAGCTGCGCGCCATCAAGGGCGGTGGTGGTCAGATGCTGGATTAGCGCCGCCTCGTCCTTGAGATACATCTCGTTCTTGCCGCGCTTGATCTTGTACAGCGGCGGCTGGGCAATAAAGATGTGGCCGCGCTCGATCAGCTCCGGCATCTGACGGAAGAAGAAGGTCAAAAGCAGGGTACGGATGTGCGAGCCATCGACATCGGCGTCGGTCATGATGATGATCGAATGATAGCGCAGCTTGTCGGCGTTGAACTCTTCACGACCGATGCCGCAGCCCAGCGCGGTGATCAATGTGCCGACCTCGACCGAGGACAGCATCTTGTCAAAGCGGGCCTTCTCGACGTTGAGAATCTTGCCCTTGAGCGGCAGGATCGCCTGGGTGCGACGATCACGGCCCTGCTTGGCGCTGCCGCCGGCAGAGTCACCCTCGACCAGGTAGATCTCCGAACGGGTCGGGTCCTTCTCCTGACAGTCGGCCAGCTTGCCGGGCAATCCGGCAATGTCGAGCGCGCCCTTGCGCCGTGTCATCTCGCGCGCCTTGCGGGCGGCGTCACGGGCACGGGCCGCGTC
Source organism: Kushneria sp. Sum13 (assembly GCF_052692355.1). Lineage (NCBI taxonomy): Bacteria > Pseudomonadati > Pseudomonadota > Gammaproteobacteria > Oceanospirillales > Halomonadaceae > Kushneria > Kushneria sp. Sum13. The sequence goes on along the minus strand of NZ_CP199847.1, from coordinate 52,772 downwards.
AATCATCTTGTTGACGATCGCCTTGGCATCAGCGGGGTTTTCCAGCAGGTAATCGGAGAGCTGGCGGCTCATCTCCTGCTCGACGGCCGTTTTCACCTCGGAGGAGACCAGCTTGTCCTTGGTCTGCGAGGAGAATTTCGGGTCGGGCACCTTGACCGAGATGATCGCGGTCAGACCTTCACGGGCATCATCGCCAGAGGTCGCGACCTTGGATTTTTTCTGCAGCTCTTCGGCCTCGATGTAGCTGTTGAGGCTTCGAGTCAGCGCACCGCGAAAGCCCGCCATGTGCGTGCCGCCGTCGCGCTGCGGAATGTTGTTGGTGTAGCAGAAGATGTTTTCGCTGTAGCTGTCGTTCCACTGCATCGCCACTTCTACCGCAATGCCATCCTCACGCTCGGCATTGAAGTGAAACACCGGGTTGATGGTGGTGCGATTGACGTTGAGGTGATTCACGAAGGCACGCAGACCGCCCTCATAGTGAAACAGCTCCTCGCGACCGTCGCGCTCGTCGAGCAGACGAATCGCCACGCCGGAGTTCAGAAACGACAGTTCGCGCAGGCGCTTGGCCAGAATATCGTAGTGAAACTCGATATTGGCAAACGTGTCTGCCGACGGCTTGAAATGAATCTGGGTACCGGAGCGTTCGGTATCGCCAACCACTGCCAGCGGCGACTGCGGCACGCCGTGCTTGTAGATCTGCTCGTGGACCTGATTCTTGCGCCAGATGGTGAGCTTGAGCTGCTCGGAGAGCGCATTGACCACCGAGACGCCCACGCCGTGCAGTCCGCCGGACACCTTATAGGAGTTGTCGTCGAACTTGCCGCCGGCGTGAAGCACGGTCATGATCACTTCCGCGGCCGACACGCCTTCGGAGTGAATATCGGTCGGAATGCCACGACCGTCATCGGAGACGGTCACGGATTCGTCGGGATGGATGACCACCCGGATTTCGCTGCAGTGGCCGGCCAGGGCCTCGTCGATCGAGTTGTCGACGATTTCAAACACCATGTGATGCAGGCCGGTGCCATCATCGGTATCGCCAATGTACATGCCCGGGCGCTTGCGTACCGCGTCCAGTCCTTTAAGAACCTTGATACTCGATGAGTCGTAAGCCTGTGGTTCGCTCATTGATGCTCCCGGGTCATCGTGCCGTCGGCATGTTTGCCAGACGACCCTGTTTCACGTGAAACCTTTTTACATCGGTATCGACATGCCAGTGCCCCTCAAGCGAGGCGGGCTCGATACCGGTCAGAAAGGTCTGACAATTCATCTGTTCCAGCAGCCGACAAAAGGCGCGGCGGTGCTGCTCGTCAAGTTCGGCTGCCAGATCATCGATCAGATAAAGGCAGCGGTGGCGGTCCTTTTGCTCCAGAAGCCGTCCCTGCGCCAGTTTCATGGCGCTGACCACCAGCTTCTGCTGTCCTCTGGAGAGCACTTCAGCGGCCGGATAGCGGCCCATGCGCAACCGTAGATCCGCACGCTGAGGCCCCTGCTGGGTAAACTTCATCTGCCGGTCGGTGGCCACCCCCTCCAGAAGAATCTCCTCAAGCGGGCGGTTCTTGTCCCAGCCACGGTAGTAGCGCAGCGACAGGTCCGGCAGATCGATCAGCTCGGCAAGCGTTGCACTGAACACGCCTGAAAAGCGCGCCATCCAGTCATTGCGCATGGCGTCCAGCCGATCGCTCCAGCGCGCCAGTTCACGGCTCCAGAGGGCCAGCGACTGTTCATCAATTCTATCATGTCTGAGCAGCGCATTCCGATGTTTGAGCGAGCGTCTTACCCGGCGCCAGACATCGAAAAAATCGGGATAAACGTAAAACACCCCCCAGTCGAGAAACTCGCGCCTGGCGGCGGGCGCGCCTTCGATCAGGCGAAAGGCATCCGGGTTGATCAGCTGCATGGGCAGATGACGGGCCAGTTCGGCAATGCGATCGATTTTCTCGCCGGCCACCCGCACATTGAGCCCGTCACTGTCGCGACGGCGCTCCACGCCCAGCGGCAGGGCCGGGTCTCCGGTCAGCCGGCCAAACAGTGTCAGGGCATCCTGATCGTGGGTGATGGCATGCTTGAGCTGACGGGTACGAAATGAGCGTCCCATGCCCAGAATATGCAGGCCTTCCAGCAGGCTGGTCTTGCCGCTGCCGTTGTCGCCAAAGATCAGGTTGACGTGCGCACCCGGCTGCCAGGTGACGGCCGGCAGGTTGCGCAGCCCCTGAAAATGAAGATGATCAAGCGGCATGGCGATCCGAAAGGGACGCGCGCCCGGCTGATGCCGGGCGCTGATGTGGCAAAGAGACTGGCAGGCGATGCCGCAAGAACGTCAGAGCCGCATCGGCATGACAACGTACATGGCGTCGCCGCCGCCGGGCGCTTCCAGCAGCGCACTGCTGTTGGGATCGGACAGCGTCAGCTGCACCTGATCGGTGTCCAGCACGCTGAGCACATCAATCAGGTAACCCACGTTAAAGCCGATCTCCAGCGCACTGCCGTTGTAGTCGATCGCCACGTTCTCTTCGGCTTCTTCCTGCTCGGGGTTGTTGGCCAACACCCGCAGGTTGCCCGCTTCCAGATTGAGACGTACGCCGCGGTACTTCTCGTTGGAGAGAATCGCGGTACGCGAGAGCACCTTACGCAGCTCGCCACGTTCGGCCAGAATCTGCTTGTCGCCCCCCTTGGGGATCACCCGTTCGTAGTCGGGGAACTTGCCATCGACCAGTCGCGAAGTGAAGGTGTAGGCGCCGGTGCGCACGCGCAGGTGGCTGGCCCCCAGCATCAGCGTGATCGGCTCGTCGCTGTCATCCAGCAGGCGCGAAAGCTCGACCACGCCCTTGCGTGGCAGAATCAGGCGCTGAGGTTCTTCAAGCGAGATATCGGCACTGCGCGAGCAGACTGCCAGACGGTGACCGTCGGTGGCCACGGTGCGCACCAGATGGTCGCGCAGCTCGATCAGCATCCCATTGAGGTAATAGCGCACATCCTGCTGCGCCATCGCAAACCCGGTGGCATCAATAAGCTGCTTGAGCGTACGCCGCGGCAGGGTCAGCTCGGTGCTGCCCTGATTTTCATCAATGCTGGGGAACTCGGCCGCCGGCAGGGTCGACAGCGTAAAGCGCGAGCGGCCCGCACGCAGCAGCGCCCGGCCGTCCTCGATGGCCAGGGTGATCTCGGACTGATCGGGCAGCGACTTGCAGATGTCCATCAGCTTGCGCGCCGGGACAGTCACCGCACCGCTCTCCTCGATATTTGAGGGCGCGACGCGACCGATCAGTTCGACTTCGAGATCGGTGCCGGTCAGCGACAGTTCACCATCGCTGACCGTCAGTAGTACGTTGGAAAGCACCGGCAGGGTCTGACGGCGCTCGACCACCCCCGCCACCAGCGACAGCGGGCGCAGCAGGGCTTCACGCGAAATGGAAAATTTCATGGGGCTCCACTCTTTTCAGGCTCTTGTTCCGGCCACAGTGTTGTCATGTCGGTCACGGCTGTTGATGCGCATGCGGTATAGCCCGAGCATTCGATCATCAGCTGGTTAAAAGACGCAGCAGGTTCTTGTAGTCTTCGCGGATATCGGAGTTCTCTTCGCGCAGCTCCACCACCTTGCGACAGGCGTGCAGCACCGTGGTGTGATCACGGCCGCCAAAGGCATCGCCGATTTCGGGCAGGCTGTGGTTGGTCAACTCCTTGGCCAGCGCCATCGCGACCTGACGCGGCCGGGCCACCGAGCGCGAACGGCGCTTGGAGTGCAGATCGGCCACCTTGATCTTGTAATATTCAGCGACAGTACGCTGAATATTATCCACGCCGACCTGCTTGTCCTGCAGCGCCAGCAGATCCTTGAGCGATTCGCGGATGAACTCCTGATTGATGGGCTGGCCCATGAAATGAGAGTCAGCGATCACCTTTTTGAGCGCCCCTTCCAGCTCGCGCACGTTGGAGCGGATCTTCTGGGCGATGAAAAAGGCGGCGTCATGCGGCAGATCAGCCTTCGCCTGCTCGGCCTTTTTCATCAAAATCGCCACGCGCGTTTCAAGTTCCGGCGGCTCGATGGCCACCGTCAGCCCCCAGCCAAAGCGGGATTTCAGACGCTCCTCGACCCCACTGATCTCCTTGGGGTAGCGGTCAGAGGTCAGAATCATCTGCTGACCGCCTTCAAGCAGCGCATTGAAGGTATGGAAAAACTCTTCCTGGGAGCGCTCCTTGCCGGCAAAGAACTGGATATCATCGATCAACAGCGCATCGACGCTGCGATAAAAGCGCTTGAAGTCGTTAATGGCGTTGAGCTGCAGCGCCTTGACCATGTCGGCCACGAAGCGCTCGGAGTGCAGATAGACTACCCGGGCGTTGTCTCGAAGGCCGGCCAGATGGTTGCCGACGGCGTGCATCAGGTGCGTTTTACCCAAGCCCACACCGCCATAAAGGAACAGGGGGTTGTAGGCACCACCCGGGTTTTCGGCGACCTGTCGCGACGCGGCACGCGCCAGCTGGTTGGATTTACCTTCGACAAAGGTTTCAAAGGTAAATCCCGGGTTCAGCCCGCTTTGATGGCGGATGCTGCCCTCGACCTGTACCTGGCGTTCGCCGTTGTCACTGCGGCGCCCGCCGGTGGTATTGCCGGAAGGCGGCGCAGCCGGGATTTCGCGCTCGTCATGATAGTTGCCCCGCGGTGATGTCGGTGGCGAGGGCGGCATGGGCGCGCGTGCCGAGGCCCGGGTCACGCTTGAGGACCAGGCGGCCTGCGAATGATCGCCGGTGTCATCATGGCGAGGCGCCGCACTGGGCTCTGCCTGAGCGGCCGGGCGTGATACGGGATTGGATACCGTGCGGCGACTGCCGATGTCCAGCGACACCTTGGGCGGACGACCCTGAGCCAGCTCGCGCATCAGCTCGTTGATGCGCTTTAGATACTTGTCGTTGACCCAGTCACGCACAAAGCGATTGGGGGCCAGCAGGGAGAGTTCGTGGTCACTGGAACCGCTTTCGGCCTGCAGGGGACGGATCCAGGTGTTGAACTGCTGAGAGCTCAGTTCATCCTGTAAATAGTCAAGACATTGCTGCCAGAGAGCGATGGACACACGCGACCTCTATCAATGGTGAGTCGTGCAAATGGGGCGGTAGTGTAACGCTCGTGCTACGGGTTATCCACACCGGGTTGGTGGTCGAAACCCGGTGTGGATAACCTTATCCCCGCTACCAGGGCCTCTCCAGGGCGTGCAGATGCGTGTGGAAAACCGATGTGCGCAGCTTGTGCACAAAGTTATGCACAGAGCGGCAATGTTCGTGCGTGGATAAAAATTGCACGTCTTCGTTGAATTCTCTAGAATCCCGGCTCTTGACCCCCGTGCGCCTCGATTTTGAGGGCATCGGTGTCACCGATCACTCAAGTCTCAATTCGGGAATCGCAACCATGAAACGTACTTTCCAGCCCAGCGTCCTCAAGCGCAAGCGTAACCACGGTTTTCGCGCTCGCATGGCCACCAAGAACGGCCGTCAGGTGATCTCGCGTCGCCGCGCCAAGGGCCGCAAGCGCCTGAGCGCCTGATCCTTTTAAAGGATCAGTCGAGCTCATGACCAATCACGGATTTCCCCGCGGTCTTCGAATCCTGACCGCCGGGGAATACCGTCATGTTTTCGAACATGCCAGTTTCAGGATTCACGGCAAGGGTCTTCTCGCACTCGCGACTCCGAACGATCTCGGTCACGTTCGTGTAGGGCTGGTGTTCAGCAAGAAGAACGTACGCCGAGCCGTGGATCGCAACCGTCTCAAGCGTTTGACTCGAGAATCGGTGCGACTGCGCCAGCAGTGGTTGCCGGGTGTGGATATTGTCGTGCTGTCACGCAAGGGCGTGCACGAGATCGACTCGGAAACACTGGCCAGACAGCTTCACGGCATGTGGCGACGCCTTGAAAAGGACGTCAAACGCCAGCCGGAGCATCAGCAATAATACGAGGCGCGACGAATCGCCGAGTGCGACCCGTCGTTTTCTTGCGCCGCGTCGACATTTTCCCACCGGGCAATCCCAATGGATCTGAAACGACTTCTTTTTGTCATCCCGCTGGCCGTACTTGCCTACCTGATGATCATTCAATGGAGCAATGATCACGGGCAAAACGACCGACCCGATGAAGCGCCTCCCGCCCTATCCCAGCAAAGCAGTGACGTTGAACCCGGTGAGCAGTCGCTCGATGCGCCCGATACCGGCAGTGACCGTGCCAGCACGCCACAGCCCGGCAACACTACTGACAGTCCCGATAGCGCTGATGCCCAAAACACCAGCCTGATCAGTGTTCGTACCGATGCCCTTGACCTGCGCATCGACCCGCGCGGTGGCGATATCGTCTATGCCGCCCTGCCCAAGCATCTGCAGCGCCTTGATAGCGACGCGCCCTTCGTTCTGCTCTCCGATGATCAGCGCCGCAGCTATATCGCACGCTCCGGACTGCAGATGGAAGGCCACAAGGGCCGGATCACCTTCCGCCCCGAGCAGACCAGTTACCAGCTGGGGGATGATCAGAAGTCGCTTCAGGTCGACATGAACGCGACCGTCAACGGCGTCAACATCATCAAGCGCTTCACTTTCGAGCGCGACAGCTATGCGGTCAAGGTCGACTATCTGATCGACAATACCTCGCAGACGCCAATCAGCGCGCGCTTTATCGGCCAGCTGGCCCGTGACAACAGCGATGACCCGACCAGCGGCGCCGGCGTTGGCATGCATGCCTACCTGGGCGCGGCCTTCTCATCGCCGGATGAGCACTATCAAAAGGTCAGCTTCGAGGACATCAAAGACGGCAAGTTCAATAACGCCGATGTCCGCGGTGGCTGGGTGGCCATCATTCAGCACTACTTCACCACCGCCTGGGCACCCAATCAGGATCAGCAGAACCTGTATTACGCCGACGTCGACCAGCGCGGACGCAACGTGGCCGCTTTTGCCAGCGCCAGCGAGACCGTAGCGCCGGGTCAGAACGGTGATCTCTCGGCCACCCTTTACATGGGTCCCAAGGAGCACGACCGTCTGGAAGCCGTGGCTCCGCACCTGCAGCTGACCGTTGATTTCGGCTGGCTGTGGTTCCTCGCCAATCCGCTGTTCTGGCTGCTCACGCATATCCATGCGCTGATCGGCAACTGGGGCTTCTCGATCATCCTGCTGACCGTGCTGGTCAAGGCCGTCCTCTTCCCGCTCTCTGCCACCGCCTACAAGTCGATGGCCAAGATGCGCAAGATGGGCCCCGAGATGAAGCGCATCAAGGAACTGCACGGCGACGACCGTCAGAAGATGTCGCAGGAGATGATGAAGTTCTACCAGAAGGAGAAGATCAATCCTCTGGGCGGCTGTCTTCCGATCGTAATTCAGATGCCGGTATTCATTGCGCTTTACTGGATGCTGATGGAGTCCATCGAGCTGCGCCATGCGCCGTTCATGCTGTGGATTCATGATCTGTCGGCGCAGGACCCCTACTTCATCCTGCCGATCATCATGGGTCTGACCATGTTCCTGCAGCAGCAGCTCAACCCGACGCCGCCGGACCCCACGCAGGCGAAGATCATGAAGATGCTGCCGATTGTCTTCACCTTCTTCTTTTTATGGTTCCCGGCCGGTCTGGTGGTCTACTGGATTACCAACAACCTGCTTTCGATCACGCAGCAGTACTTCATCACCAAGCGTATCGAAAACAGTGATGTCGACAAGGACAAGACGGCCTAGACCGTACGTGGCACTCGCCACACCGAAAACCCCTGCCACGGCAGGGGTTTTTCTTTATCCGCCACGCAGGAGATGGTTGTGACACAATAGTGCCGCCGAAATCACCTGCCGATCACGGAAAGCCTGAGCCGTCACCATGCCAGACAGCACTGTCATTGCCATCGAACTCTCCGCCGTCGTCATTGCCATGGAGTCGGCCACCCCCACCGTTTTGCTCACTCGCACCATGGATCGCTGTCGCGCCCCCATGCTGCCGGCCGGTGACTTCGATCCGCGTCATCACCGCACCTTCGAGCTCGGCCTGCGTGACCGGGTCGCTCACCAGACCGGTCTGGCGCTGGACTACGTCGAGCAGCTCTATACCTTCGGCGACCAGGACCGTCTCCAGCCGGATGCGCCCGGCGAAATCACGCGCCATATTTCCATCGGCCATCTGGGGCTGGTATCGCAGCAGCAGGCACTGCGTGATGAGCAGACGCTCTGGGCCAGCTGGTATGACCATTTTCCGTGGGAGGATTATCGTCACGGTCGCCCGGCGATCATCGACATGATCATCGCCCCGGCGCTGTCCCGCTGGACAAATGAAGCCCCGGACGAGGCCACCCGCGAGGCAAGGCGCCAGCGCGCACAGCTGGCCTTTGGCCTGAACGGCGCGCGCTGGGTCGATACCCGGGTGCTGGAGCGCTTCGAGCTGTTATATGAGGCCGGGCTCGCCCCCGAAGCGCAACATCATGACCGCGCCGAAGTCATCACGACCCTGCCGGGTGAGCCTCTGATGTCCGATCACCGCCGCATTCTCGCCACCGCGATGGACCGCCTGCGCGGCAAGCTGCGCTATCGCCCGGTGATCTTTGATTTACTGCCCGAGCATTTCACCCTGTCCCAGCTGCAGCTGACCATCGAGGCCATCATTGGCTGTCGCCTGCACAAGCAGAACTTTCGCCGGGCGCTGGATCGCACCGGGCTGGTGGTGCCTACCGGGGCGGTGGATACCACGACCGGCGGGCGTCCGGCCGAGCGCTTTCGCTTTTGTCGCGAGCAGTGGCGCCAGCAGATGGCACCGGGCGTGCAGACCCCGCTGGCGCACAGCGAGTATCAGTAGACTCGCGCGTCCAGGGCCTGCCATCAAAAGGGCCGGCCCGGCTCTCCCAGATCCCAGAACAGTCCCGCCATGCCGGCAAGCCCCTGCGTTACGATGTGTTCGGGCAAATGCTCGTTGGGCGCATGCTGCTGACATGAAGGGTAGGAGTGCGGGACCCATACCGTTGGCAGCCCGAGTACATCAGCGAAGCAATGATTGGGAATCGTGCCGCCCAGATTGGGCAGCAGATGGACCGTCTCTCCCAGACTCTGCTGCATCGACGCCTGCACAAAGCCCACCCAAGGATGACCGGGATCAAGGCGCGTTGCGGCGTAGCCGCCCTCTGACGCAAGCGTCACCGCTTCAAACCCGTGCGCATCCAGATGCGCCCGCAGCTGCTCCCCCAGCGCCTGCCAGTCAGAGCCTTCCACAAATCGCAGCTGACAGATAGCCTCCGCCCGGGCCGGAATGGCCGCTACCGGTTGATCGGTTGCGCCCGCCGACAGCCCCAGCACCTCAAAGGTGTTGGCACCATAAAGCCTTTCACCAAAGGTCATCCCCGGCTCGCCCCAATCGGCATTGAGGGCAGGGTCGCCCCGCTCTCCCCCCACCGGCAGATCACGCACAAGCGCGCGTACCGAATCCGGCATGGCCGGGGCACGCAGAAAGTCTGCCCGCAGGGTGCCCTGCTCTGACACCAGCGTGCTCAGCGCATGGACCATCACCCACGCCGGATTGGTAATCACCCCACCCCAGTTGCCGGAATGGCGGGCGCCGTTGCCCGGATCCAGCGTCAGGCGGAATCGATACATGCCGCGGGAGCCAAGAAACAGGGTCGGCATGTCATGGCGAATGCGGGGGCCATCGGAGGCCACGAAAAGATCCGCCGACAGGGCCTCGGCATGGCGGCGACAGGTTTCTTCAAGCCCCGGCGAGCCGATCTCTTCGCCCATCTCGAACAGGATCTTGAGATTAAATCCCAGACGGCCTTCCCGCGCCGTGATGACGGCCTCAAGCGCCGCCAGGTTGATGCTGTGCTGACCCTTGTTATCGGCCGCACCGCGCCCGTAGAGCCGGCCCTCCTGCATTGTCATCTGCCAGGGCGTGAGTCCGATCTGCCACTGGTCATCCTGCCCCGGCGTCACATCCCCGTGACCGTAAATCAAAAGCGTCGGCAGCTCCGGAGCTTCCAGCCGCTGCCCCATCAAAAGCGGCGGGCCATCCGGCTGCGGATTCTCAAGTGGCTGACAGGTAAAGCCCAGTCGGGCCAGCAGGGGGGCGATTTCATCAGTGATATAGTGATCAAGCGCGTCACGACAGTTCGGGTCCTGACTCACCGTGCGACAGGCGATGCGGCGGGCGAGATCCTCCGCCAGGCGCCCCGAATGCCATGTTTCCAGCGCAAGGAACAGGGCGTGTTCACGAGAATACGAAGACAGTGACATGTTGACTCCAGACAGCGCCATCAGAGGCCATCGGGCACCAGCGCCCGACAGGGTGACAGCGTGTTTCACTTTCGACAGGCCTGCAACAGGGAGCACATGCCGCAGGACCTTCCAAAACCCTTGATCGCATTGTTTGAAGGATGCGAAAACGATAGGCTCTAAAATACTCATTTTGAGTATAATTATTCAGGAGCCTGCCATGACCGTGACGACTGCCTGCCCGGAAGTCTCATCAGCCCGGGATATCGAGTCGCTGCTGCCCTCTTATGATGCTGATGTGGCGCGCCAGACCGATGCCCTGTATGCCCGGGTGGAAGACCATGTCAGCGCCAGCGACTGGCCGGCCATGGCTCGACGGGTATATGCCATCCGAAAGCTTCAGCGCGAGCAGGACGCCGTGATTCTGGCGCATAACTACATGCCGCCGGAAATCTACGCGCTGGTCGGTGATATCTGCGGTGACTCGCTGGCCCTGGCGCGCGAGGCCGCCAAAAGCAGCGCGCACACCATCGTGCAGGCCGGCGTGCACTTCATGGCAGAAACCTCAAAGATTCTCTGCCCGGACAAGCGCGTGCTGCTGCCCGACACCGAGGCCGGCTGCTCGCTGGCCGCCTCGATTACCGGCGCACAGGTGCGTGAGCTGAAATCACGCTATCCGAAAGTGCCGGTCGTGACCTACGTCAACACCAGCGCCGAGGTAAAGGCTGAATGCGACATCTGCTGCACCTCGTCCAACGCCCTCGCCGTGGTGGAAGCGATCGCCGCCGAATGGGGCGTCGATCAGGTCATCATGCTGCCCGACGAGCATCTGGCGCGTAATGTGGCGGCGCGCACGCACCTGTCGGTTCTGGTCTGGCAGGGCAGCTGCGAGGTCCACGAGCAGTTCACCTCCGCCCAGGTGGGCGCCATCCGCCGCCGTCATCCCGGCGTCCGGGTGCTGGCTCACCCCGAGTGCCCGACAGAGGTGCTGGACGCCGCCGACTTTTCCGGCTCGACCGCAGCCCTGGAGCGCTGGGTCGATGATCACCGCCCCGAACAGGTGCTGCTGCTCACCGAGTGCTCGATGAGTGACAATCTGATCAGCCGCCACCCGCAGATCGAGTTTGTCCGCAGCTGCACGCTTTGCCCGCACATGCAGCGCATCACTCTGGACGGCATTCTGGGCGCGCTGGCCTGGGGCCAGCATGAAATAACGCTGGATGACGCCATTGCCGCGCGCGCCCGACGCGCCATTGAGGCGATGCTGGCGCTCCCTGATCCCGTAACGCCGGCCGATTTCACCCGACCGGCTCGCACGGCGCATGTCGAGGTAGTGTCATGAGCCTCCTCAACCGCGATATTGCCCCGCTGCCCAATATCCTTCTCGACCCCATCGTGATCGCCGCACTGGCGGAAGATCTCGGCCGCGGCGGCGATATCACCAGTGACGCGCTGATCGATGCCGATCACATCAGCCGCCTGCAGCTGCGGCCGCGTCGACCCGGCGTGCTGGCCGGCATGGATGTACTGGCCCGGGTGCTTTATCACGTCGATACCCGTATTCACCTCGAGGTTCATCGCCATGACGGCGAGCACCTGCAGACCCTTGACCCCATCGCCACCCTTGAAGGGCCGACCCGGTCGCTTCTGACCGCCGAGCGAACCGCACTCAACTTCCTGACCCGGCTCTCCGGCATTGCCACCCTCACCCGCACCATGGTCGATCAGCTCGAAGACTGCACCGCGCGACTGGCCTGCACGCGCAAGACCACGCCCGGTCTGCGGGCACTGGAAAAGCGCGCCGTGCGTCTGGGCGGTGGGATCAATCATCGCCTGGGGCTGGATGACGCCATGCTGATCAAGGACAACCACATCGCCGCGGTCGGCAGCATTACCCATGCCCTGGCACGGGCCCGCGCGCAGCTGGGTCACCTGCGCATGATCGAGCTGGAAGTCGACACCCTTGAACAGCTCGAGGAGGCCCTGGTTACACCGCCACATGCCATCCTGCTCGACAACATGGGCCTTGAAGACCTGCGCCACGCCGTGACCATGACCCAGGGACGCTGCCTGCTGACGGCTTCCGGCGGTATTGACGCCCAGCGCCTTCGCGAGATCGCCGACACTGGCGTGGACCTGATTGCCGTGGGCGCCCTGACCCACTCGGCGCCGCAGCTCGATATCGGGCTGGATGCGACCGGGTGAAACATTGTCTGTTACACGCCACGCGATGACCGCGGAGAACCAGGGTAGTCTTGCCCACGAGGCGGGTTTGATGGCATTGCCAGAACCATGGGGCACTGCCGTCAGGCTGATGAGCAGGGCGATGAATCTTTCGGGGCAATCATGGCCGAAATTGTCCGATTTCTGCCATTTTGGCTCTCGTGGCTTCTTCATGAGCGGCATAAGCTGGATGTGTCTTTAAATCTTCGAGAAACTCAAAATGTCCGCGACTGCTCTGCTGCTCATTGATGTTCAGGCCTCCTTCCCGGCCAAAGACTACTGGGATGACACTCTAGCCGAGGCATGGCGTCCGTATCAGCATCGTCTGCTCGATCTGGCCTGCATCACCGGAACCCCCATCATTCGCATTTTCCATGAAACCCCTGCCAGTGGCGGGGCCTTTGATCCGTCCAAAGGACTGATACATCCGCTGGAGGGTTTCGAGGACAAGGCTGCAGTGACCTTTCACAAGACGGCGCACAATGCCTTCAGTGATACGGGACTCGAGCGCTGGCTACGACGTCACCATATCGATCGTCTGGCGATCAGCGGCATCCGTACCGAACAGTGCTGCGAGACCACTGCACGTGTTGGGTCTGACCTGGGCTTCGATATCGATTTTGTCAGTGAAGCGACGCTCACCTTTCCGATGCAGCGGGGCGGCCGCACCTGGCCTGCCGAAGAAATACGTGCCCGCACAGAGCTGGTGCTGGAAGATCGCTTTGCACGCATCGTGACCGTCGATACTCTGACGGCAGAATGGCAAGAACGGAGCGTTGCTTGAACGATCAATCCAGGTGTTCGTCACTGGAAATTGGCGTTTTGATGCTGCCAGGTCAGGTCCCGCTGGATCTGGCCGGTCCGCTACAGGTATTGCTCAGTGCCGAGCAGCTTGGGGCACCTCTGAATCTGCATTTTTTTGGACCGCAGTCTTCCCTGCCCTGGCTTGGACCACTGCAACTCTCCGGCATTGCCCCACTGCCGAGCATGCCACTGTCGCTCGATTTGCTGGTGATACCTGGTCAATACCGGGCTCATACGTCCTCCGACATTCGGCATCAGGCTATCAAGTGGCTGCAGCAGCAAACACCGTACTGCAGTCAGGTAATGGCGATCTGCTCTGGAGCACTGCTGCTGGCAGCAGCGGGAATGCTTGACGGCCGTCGCTGTACAACCCATCACGCCCTGCTGGAGGAACTTGGCCGAATTGCCCCGCAGGCTCGCGTCCAGGGCGATTGTATCTTCATTGAGGACGATCGCTTTCTAACCAGTGCCGGTATCTCGACCGGCATCGACACCATGTTGCACTGGCTGACAAAGCAGCTGGGTCAATATCTGGCTCAGCAGGTCGCGCGGGAATTGGTACTTTACTGGCGACGCAGTGGCCAGGAACCTCAACTAAGTGTCTGGCTAGAGGGACGCAATCACGTCGACCACCGTATCCATCGGCTACAGGACGCTCTTGCTGCTGACCTGGCCTATCCATGGACACTGGCGGAGATGGCCACCAGGTCAGCCATGAGCGAGCGCCATTTGAGACGGCGCTTCAGTGCGCTGACCGGTCTGTCACTCATGGATTATTTGATGCGACTACGATTGCAGCTCGCACGCCAGTTGATGTGCGAAACCGACTGGCGGCTGGCACGCATTGCCGAAGTCAGCGGTTTTGGTGATGACCGACAATTGCGGCGTGCATGGCAGCGTTTTGAACATGTACCGCCGGCCACATGGCGGCGTACACGACAGCCATGACAAAAAGGCACAGAGGCCCGCGCGCCTCGCCTGCTAGAATGACGCGTAAATTCTGTTGTCACGCTTCTCAAAGGATGAAGAGATGAGCATCGATCCCCATGCAGGGCAGTTGCCCGACGAGCACCGCCTCGCCAATCTGCCGCGTCTGGTGTCGCGCTACTACAGCGAGCGCCCCGACGTGTCGGATCCCGCCCAGCAGGTGTCCTTTGGTACCTCCGGTCATCGCGGCTCATCGCTGAAAACCAGCTTCAACGAGTGGCACATCCTGGCCACCACCCAGGCGATCTGTGACTACCGCCAGGCGCAGAACATCACCGGGCCGCTGTTTATCGGCATGGACACGCATGCGCTGTCCGAGCCCGCGTTTGTGTCGGCACTTGAAGTACTGGCCGCCAACAAGGTTGAGACCCGCATTGACGCCGGCTGTGAGGAAACGGGCGGCGAGCCGGGCTATACGCCCACGCCTGCGCTGTCGAATGCGATTCTTAACCACAACCGTGATCGTGACCGCGATCTGGCCGATGGCATCGTGATCACGCCGTCGCACAATCCGCCGGTGGATGGCGGTTTCAAGTACAACCCCACCAACGGTGGCCCGGCCGATACCAACATCACCAAATGGATTCAGGAGCGGGCCAACGAACTGCTGGCCAACGATCTTGAAGGTGTGAAGCGCGTCAGCTATGCCGAGGCCCTCAAGGCGCCCACCACACAGCGCTTTGACTTCATCGACAGCTACGTCTCGGGCCTTGAAAAGGTCATCGACATGGCCGCGATCCGTGACTCGGGACTGACCTTCGGCGTTCATCCGCTGGGCGGGGCCGGCGTGCACTACTGGACCCGTATTGCCGAGCGTTATCAGCTGCCGCTGGAGGTGATCTCCACCACCGTGGACGCCACCTTTCGCTTCATGCGTCTGGACTGGGACGGCAAGATCCGCATGGACTGCTCCTCGCCCTACGCCATGGCCGGCCTGATCGAGAACAAGGACCGCTTTGACGTCTCCTTTGCCTGCGACACCGACCATGACCGTCACGGCATCGTGGCGCGCTCCACCGGCCTTTTAAATCCCAACCACTATCTGGCCGTGGCGATCGAGTACCTCTTTACCCATCGTCCACAGTGGGGCGATCAGGCCGCGATCGGCAAGACGCTGGTCTCCTCGTCGATGATCGACCGTGTGGCCGCTGGCATCGGCAAGCCCGTGGTCGAAGTCCCGGTAGGCTTCAAGTGGTTCGTGGACGGTCTGATGGACGGCAGTCTGGGCTTTGGCGGCGAAGAATCCGCCGGCGCCTCGTTTCTGACCTTTGACGGCAAGCCCTGGTCGACCGACAAGGACGGCATCATTCTCGGCCTGCTGGCCGCGGAAATGACCGCCGTGACCGGCAAGGACCCGGGCGAGCGCTATCAGGCGCTGACCGAGCGCTTTGGCGCGCCGGTCTATGCCCGCGTCGACGCTCCGGCCGATCGCGACCAGAAGGCCCGCCTTGGCAAGCTCTCCCCCGAGCAGGTCACGGCTTCCGAGCTGGCCGGTCATGCCATCACCCGCAAGCTCACCGAAGCGCCCGGCAACGGTGCGGCCATCGGCGGGCTCAAGGTGGAAACCGAGGCCGGCTGGTTCGCCGCGCGCCCGTCGGGTACCGAAGACGTCTACAAGATCTACGCCGAAAGCTTTGAAGGCGAAGATCACCTCAAGCGCATTCAGGAAGAAGCCAAGGCGCTGGTGGACGGCGTGCTCAAGGGCTGATCCCCCCCTGGCGACAGGATAGAAGGACGAGAAGATTAAAAAGGCCGGCGATTGCCGGCCTTTTTTGTGTCAAAGCGGGTGAAAGGCGTTACGGGGCCGCCTCTACTGGCCCGAGTTGTCCGGGCGCTCCATATCAAAGCGCACGCTCTCATTGATGGTGTAATAGGTGGTTGGCCCACCAGCGCGCAGGATCGGCTCGGCGGCGGCGGTCTGATAGATGCCGTCTTCCAGCAGATGCTGATCGATGTGGACGCCCACCACTTCGCCCATGACCAGCCAGGTATCGAGCTTTTCGCCGTCGGCGGATTGCAGCTGGATCAACTGGGTCAGCCGGCATTCGAACGACACCGGCGCTTCCAGTACGCGCGGCACCTTCACCACGTTTGAGGCGGCCGGCGTCAGCCCGGCCAGCGCAAACTCATCTACATCGGCACCCACGCTGGCGCTCGAGGTGTTCATCTTCTCGGCCAGCGGCTGCGTGGCCAGATGCCAGCAGAACTCGCCGGTGGCCTCGATGTTGGCCACGCTGTCCTTCCAGCCGGCGCTGGCAAAACCAATAATCGGCGGCGCGGCACAAAAGGCATTAAAAAAGCTGTAGGGCGCCAGATTGAGCCCGCCCTCGGCATTTTGTGAGGAGACCCAGCCAATCGGGCGTGGGGCAATGATCGCCTTGAAGGGGTCGTGCGGCAGGCCGTGGCCCTTGCGCGGCTCATAAAAGTGAAACGACTCGGTCATGAACGCTCTCCGGTGTTGCGGTATCGATTAGTCTGCGAACCACTATAGCAACGACCGGCTCTGTTAACCGGCTTCGTTGACCGGTGTCATCGACCGCCGCTTGCAGCGTTTGATGCCAGCGCCGACAATCGTTGCCCTATCATTCATGCCGCCCTTGCCGGCCCTTGACCTTTCGGAACTAGCATGCTCGATCAGGACACCATCAGTGCGCTGGCCACGCCGCCCGGGCGCGGCGGCGTCGGCATCATCCGCCTCTCCGGCGCCAGAACCGCCGAGCTCGCCCGCGCCATGCTCGGCTTCGATCCCGAGCCCCGACGTGCCCACTACGGTCCCTTTCTGGGCGCCGAGGGTCAGGTACTCGATGAAGGCATCGCGCTGTGGTTTCCAGGGCCCAACTCGTTTACCGGCGAGGACGTGCTGGAGCTTCAGGGCCACGGCGGCCCGGTCATCATGGACTGGCTTCTGGAGCGCACCGTAGCGCTGGGCGCGCGCCTGGCACGCCCCGGAGAGTTCTCCGAGCGGGCCTTTTTAAACGACAAGCTCGATCTGGCGCAGGCCGAGGCGATTGCCGATCTGATCGAGGCCAGCTCGCGCGCGGCGGCCGAAAACGCCCTGCACTCGCTGCAGGGCGAGTTCTCGACTCGGGTACAGGCGCTGGTGCAACGCCTCATTGAGCTGCGCATCTTTGTCGAGGCCGCCATCGACTTCCCCGAAGAAGAGATCGACTTTCTGGGCGACGGTCGCGTCGCTGAAATGCTCTCGAATGTGCGGGCAAGCCTTTCCGAGGTGCGCGCCAGCGCCGCTCAGGGCGCGCTGATGCGTGAAGGCATGAGCGTGGTGATCGCCGGGCGCCCCAATGCGGGCAAATCGAGCCTTCTCAACGCCCTGACCGAGCGCGAAACCGCGATCGTCACCGACATTGCCGGCACCACCCGGGACGTGCTGCGCGAGCACATTCATCTGGATGGCATGCCGCTTCACATCATCGACACCGCCGGCCTTCGTGACACGCCGGATGCGGTGGAAAAAATCGGCGTCCAGCGCGCCTGGGCAGAGATCGAAAAGGCGGATCGGGTGCTTTTGATGGTCGACAGTCGCGAAAGCGGTGAGCTTGACCCGATGGCGATCTGGCCCGAATTCGTCGAGCGCCTGCCCGACCCGTCAAAGCTCACCCTGGTGCGCAACAAGATCGATGAAAGCGGCGAGACCAGCGAGCCTGACCTTGCCATCACCCCGCCGGTGATTCGCCTGTCCGCCACCACGGGCGCCGGCGTGGAGCACCTGAAAGCGCACCTCAAGGGCGTGATGGGCTTTCAGTCGACCAGCGAAGGCCGCTTCTCCGCCCGCCGTCGCCACCTTGATGCCCTTGATCGTGCCGGGCAGGCGCTGACCCACGGCGCAGATCAGCTGGCCGGTGCCAGTGCCGGCGAGCTGCTGGCCGAGGACCTGCGCGCCGCCCAGGATTCGCTTGGTGAGATTACCGGCGAATTCACCGCCGATGAATTGCTGGGCGAGATTTTTGGCAGTTTCTGCATCGGTAAATAAATTCATATCGGCCAACACGTGCTGCAGAAAAGGCGGTCCGACGCGTTCGCCGGCCGCGGTTTTGCCAGTCAAACGATATCGTGCCCGGGGCGGCTGCCCCGCGCTCAAGGAAAGTTGCCATGCCCCTTCATGACGTGATCGATCCACAGGCGTCTTCCATCGACTACCTGCTGCTCGATGTCTTTACCGCCACCCCCTTTCAGGGCAACCCGCTGGCCGTATTCCCTGATGCAGGCGCCCTGAGCGCCCGAGTCATGCAGCAAATGGCGCGCGAGCTCAACCTGTCGGAGTCGGTGTTCATGACTGCCACCGCCATGCCGGGCGTGTTTGACGTGCGCATCTTTACGCCGCATCAGGAGCTGCCCTTTGCAGGGCATCCCACCATCGGTGCGGCCTGGCTGTTGCGCGAAATCGGCTGGCATGACGATCAGACCCCGCTGATTCTGCGCGAACGGGCCGGTGACGTCCCCATTCGCTTTGATGGTGAGCAGGCCTGGCTCAGCACACCCAACCCCTTGAGCCTCGATCCAAGTCCGCTGTCGCGTTCAAACGCCGCGGCCCTGCTGGGACTCTCTGTAGAGATACTGATCGGTGAGCCGGTGGTCGGCTCTACCTGCGGCTCGCCCTTTCATCTGATCAGGCTGTCCTGCGTGGAGGCACTGGGCGAGGTTCGCGCCAACCCGGCACTGCTGCCGGAGGTGCTTAGAGCCGAGCACGGCGCCAATGTCTATCTGTACGTCGAGGAAGGGGAGCGCTGCATTCAAACGCGCAAGCTGCGCATCAGTGATCAGGTCGTGGAAGACCCGGCCACCGGCAGTGCCGCCGCGCCGCTGGCCGGTTATCTGGCCCAACAGTCACCGCAGACCGGCACGCTGGAATACACCATCATGCAGGGCCTCGAGATGGGCCGGCCCAGCCGCATCGGCGTGCTGGTCGACAAGACCGGCCAGGACATCACGGCCATTCACGTGGGCGGAACGGCCGTGGTCATCGGCGAAGGCCGCCTTCGTCTCTAGACCGTCTTTAGATAGGGCGACCGGCTCAGGCCGCCCGGGACTGGCGCTCATGACGCCGTGCCAGCATCCAGATAACCAGGCCGCCCAGCGCCAAAAGACAGCCCACCACGCCGGTCGAGCGAAAGCCAAAGCCCAGCGCCAGCGTCATGCCCGCAAGCCACGGGCCGAGGGCATTGGCCATGTTGAAGGCCACGTGGTTGAGCGCCGCCGCCATGTTCTGCGCCTCGCCGGCCACATCCATCAGGCGGGTCTGCAAAATGGTGCCCAGCGCCCCGCCGATGCCGATGCAGAAGACATCAAGGCTGATCAGCCACGGGTTGCCCGCCACCAGCGGGAAAACACCCAGCGCCACCGCGCTCCAGATCAGAAGGGCGCCCGCAGTGGGCATTAGTGAGCGGTCGGCAAAACGCGGCACGACAATATTGCCGATCGTCATGCCCAGACCAAAGACGGCCAGCACCAGCGGAATGGTGGCAGAAGACATCTGCGTCACGCTGTCCAGCGTCGAGGTCAGATAGGTATAGACCGAAAACATGCCGCCAAAGCCTACCGCGCCGATGGCCAGTGTCAGCAGCACGGCGCCGTTTTTCAGCGCCCGCAGCTCACCCTTGGCACTGCGCTCGCTGGCCACGCCCGTTCTGGGCGCATACAGGGCGATCATGACCACGGTCAACAGGGCCAGAGTGGTCACCAGCCAGTACCCGGAGCGCCAGCCGATGGCATTACCCAGCCAGGTCGCCAGCGGCACGCCGACGATGGTGGCCACTGTCAGGCCCAGCATGACCATGCCCACTGCACGCGTGCGCTTGCCGCTGGTCACGACCGAGGCCGCCATCAGGGCCGCCAGCCCGAAGTAGGCGCCGTGCGGCAGGCCGCTCAAAAAGCGAAACAGCACCAGCGAGCTGTAGCTTGAGGCCAGCGCGCTCATGG
Organism: Kushneria sp. Sum13; assembly: GCF_052692355.1. Lineage (NCBI taxonomy): Bacteria > Pseudomonadati > Pseudomonadota > Gammaproteobacteria > Oceanospirillales > Halomonadaceae > Kushneria > Kushneria sp. Sum13. The sequence goes on along the minus strand of NZ_CP199847.1, from coordinate 32,613 downwards.
CGTTGCCAAGCGCAAACAGGGTCATGAGAATCAAAAGCAGCCATTTTCGATCGATACGCGCCGCCAGTACGGTAATGACGGGCGCGCCGATGACCACGCCCAGTGCATAGGCGCTGATGATGTGACTGGCCGTGGACGGATCGATCTGCATGTCATGCTGAATAAAGGGCAGCAGACTCATGGTGGCAAATTCGGTCGTACCGATGGCAAAGCCACCAGTGGCCAGCGCCAGAAGAACAAGCAGGGGATGGGTATGACGAACCATGAAGCCTCGCAGAGGAATGAAAAAGGCGATCCTCACCACCACGCCGGTCGGGGCGCGGGAGACGAGGGATCAGTATAGGGGTCAAAACGTCGAAGGCGCCGCTAGCGGTTTACGCTCGGCACCCGGTTATACTGTCATGACATCAAACCGGACCCGGATTTTAGACTATGGTCGAAGCATCACGCCACGGCGAATACAAGGTGCCCGGCGGCAAGCTGCTGGTCGCCGACATCACCATCGACGATGGCCGGCTGGCCGCGGTGCGACTGTCGGGGGACTTTTTCCTTGAGCCCGATGACGCGCTCGACGCCATCAATCAGGCACTGGTGGGCGCAAGCGTGGCCACCGGGGCCGAAGAGCTTACCGAACGCGTGCGCCAGGCGCTGCCGGAAGGCACCGTCATGGTGGGCCTGTCGGCGCCGGCGGTGGCCACTGTCATCCGCCGGGCACTGGCGGGCGCCTCCGACTGGCGCGAGCATACCTTTGGCCTGATCCATCGCCCGCCGGAATCGCCGGCGCTGCACATGGCCCTTGATGAAGTGCTCACCCGGGAAGTCGCCGAGGGCCGGCGCGGCCCGACGCTGCGGGTCTGGGAGTGGGACCGCCCGGCCGTGATCATCGGCAGCTTTCAATCGCTGTCCAATGAGGTCGACATGGACGCCGCCCGCGCGTTCGATATCGAGGTCGTGCGCCGCATCAGCGGTGGCGGCGCGATGTTCGTCGAGCCGGGCAACACCATCACCTGGTCGCTGATCGTGCCGGAAACGCTGGTCGAGGGTCTGTCGTTTGTCGAAAGCTACGCCTTTCTCGACGAGTGGGTGATTCAGGCACTGGGCGACATGGGCATCCGCGCCTGGTATGTCCCCATCAATGACATCACCTCCGAAGGCGGCAAGCTGGCCGGCGCCGCGCAAAAGCGCCTGAACGGTGCCGTGCTGCATCACGTCACCATGGCCTACGACATCGATGCCGAGCTCATGACGAACGTGTTGCGCATCGGCCGCGAGAAGCTCTCCGACAAGGGCATCACCAGCGCCGGCAAGCGCGTCGACCCGCTGAGAAGCCAGACCGGTCTGTCACGCGAGGCCATTATCGAGCGCATGGCGGCCTCCTTTGGCGCGCGCTACACACTCACCCCTGACGATGTTCGCCCTGAGGAACTGACCGCGGCGCAGGCACTGGCCGAATCAAAGTTTCAGGACGAGGCGTGGCTGACCCGCGTGCCCTAGCCCGACCGGGTGACGGGCCGCGTCAGCCAGGGACCGCTGATCGAAAACTGTCAGTCAAAAACCGTCAGTCAAATACAATGTCGGCAGCCTTGTGCTCGGCCTTGTGCTCGGGCTCGACGTGAATGGTGATACGCACCTCGCCCAGCGCCTGACGCAGCCCGGCTTCGATGCGATCACAGATTTCGTGGGCGTGAAACACCGTGGTCTCGCCGGGGACCACAAGATGAAAATCGACAAAGGTGGCGCGGCCGGCATGACGAGTACGCACGTCGTGGGCCTCGACGGCGCCTTCGCCGGTCACAAAGATGACATGATGGATCAGTTCCAGGGTATCGGGCGGCACGGCTTCATCCATCAGTCCGCTCAACGATTCCCGGATCACCTGCGCCCCCGACCAGAGAATATTGATGGCCACGATAATCGCTACCAGCGGGTCCAGCAGCCACCAGTGGGTCGTCATGGCAAGCCCGACGCCAATGATGACACCGGCCGAGGTGACCACGTCGGTAAAGAGATGACGACCATCGGCGACCAGCGCCGGCGAGCGTTCGCGGCGACCAATACGGATCAGCACGCGCGACCAGACCGCGTTGATCAGGGTGGCCACCAGACTGAAGACAATCCCCATCAGCGGCAGCTGAAGCGGCTGCGGGTCCATGATCCCGGTCACGGCCTCGCGCAGGATCAAAAGCGCCGCGATGACAATCATCACGCCTTCCAGCACGGCGCTGAAAAACTCCGCCTTGTGATGGCCGTAGGGATGATTGTCATCGGCCGGCATGGCGGCCACCCGAATGGCAATCAACGCCGCCACGGCAGTGACCACGTTGACCATGCTCTCCAGCGCATCCGAGAGCAGGGCCACCGAGCCTGTCAGTGCATAGGCCAGCGTCTTGAGACCAAGCACGGCAAAGCCTACCAGCAGGCTGGTCCAGGCTATTTTCATCGTGGTGGACACGATCATTTCCTCACGCGTTGAAGCGCCCTAGCGTAATCGTCACCGCCGACAACAACAACGTGAATCCGGAATCAAACCACCCCGCAGTGCGTGACCCTTTGTTACACTGCCAGGGGCTCTGCCCTGATGTCCATCCATCCTTTTGATCGAATCAACGCCCATGGCGCTACGCCGACTGCTGCTCGATTTTCTGGCGACTCATCGCCGTGCCTATCTGCTGGCCATTCTGGCACTGCTGGCAGTGGGGCTTCTCAACATGGCCCTGCCCTGGTGGGCCGGTCGCATGATCGATGCCCTCAATGAGGGGCGCATCGACATGCCCGGGCTCTGGCGCAGTGGCGCGGTTCTGGTGGCCGTGGCACTGGCGATGTATGGACTGCGCTATGTGTGGCGCATCCTGCTGTTTGGCGCCTCCTACCAGCTGGGCGTGGCCCTGCGCGACCGCTTCTATGAAAAGCTGACCCGGCTGGACCCGGGCTTTTTCCAGCAAAGGCGCAGCGGCGATCTGCTGGCACGCTCGACCCAGGACATCGATGCGGTGGAAGTAGCTGCCGGGGAAGGCGTGCTCTCAAGCGTCGACGGGGCGCTGACCCTGCTTCTGGTGCTCTCCATGATGATCATCGTGATCGATGCGCCGCTGGCGCTGATCGCGCTGATCCCCTTCCCGTTCATGGCCTGGGGCTTTTATCGGGTAGCCAGTCGGGTGCAGGGCTATTTCGGTCAGTCGCTGGCACGCTTTTCCGATCTCAATGACCGCACCCAGGAGGCCATCGCCGGGCTGCGGCTGCTGCGCCAACACTCGCTGATCGAGGCCGAGATTGCCGATTTCGACCAGCGGGCCGAGGCCCACGCCCGGGCCAACTACCAGGTACAGCGCATGGAGGCGCGCTACGACCCGGTCGTTTTTCTGGCGCTGGGCAGTGCGACCCTGGCCACCATTGCCGCCGGCAGCTGGCGCTATCTGAGTGACGCGATCACGCTGGGCGAGCTGACCAGTTTTACCCTGTATCTGGTCCAGCTGATCTGGCCGATGTTTGCGCTGGGCTGGTGTCTCAACATTCTTCAGCGCGGCGAGGCGGCCGCACGACGGCTGACCGAGTTCTTTCACGAGCGCGAAACCATCGATGATGCGGGCGAGCGGACCACGGTGCCCTCCCCGGCCCTTCACATCGCCATCGAGGCATTTACCTATCCACTGGCGACCACTCCGGCACTTGCCGATATTGAACTGGAGATCACGCCCGGCCGGACCGTGGGGATCGTGGGCGCCACCGGCAGCGGCAAGTCGACCCTGATTCGCCTGCTGCTGCGCCAGTATCCGCTGACCCACGGCACGCTCATCCTGGGTGAGCATCCGCTGGGCGACTATCAGCTGGGCACCCTGCGCTCGATGTATGCCTATGTCCCGCAGGACCCGTATCTGTTTGCCGCCACGCTGGGCGAAAACGTGGCGCTGGGCGTGCCTGACGCCAGTGACAGCGAGATTCGGGCGGCTCTGGAGGCAGCGGCCTTCGGCCCGGATCTGGCTCGCCTGCCCGAGGGGCTCGACACCCGCATTGGCGAGCGCGGCGTGACACTGTCAGGCGGTCAGCGTCAGCGAGTGGCACTGGCCCGTGCCCTGCTCTCTCCGGCACCGATTCTGCTGCTCGATGACACGCTTTCGGCGGTCGATCAGACCACCGAGCAGCAGCTTCTGAAAACTCTGGAAGGCGAACATGAGCGCACCTGTCTGATCGTGAGCCATCGGCTGTCGGCGGTGCGCCATGCCGACCACATCGTGGTGCTGGATCAGGGCCGTGCCGTCGAGCAGGGTCGCCATGAGGCCCTGCTGGCCCGGGGCGGCCACTACGCCCGGCTGTGGCAGGAGCAGCAGATCCGCGGTGAGCAGATTCACGGTGAGGAATTCCCGTCATGATCAACCGTCGCCTGCTGGCCCTGATGCTGCGCCCGCTGCTCAAGGACCGTCGCCGTCTGGTGCTGGCGCTGATGCTGCTGTTGACCGCTACCGGCATGGACGTGCTGGGCCCATGGCTGACCAAGCATTATATCGACAGCTATCTGGTGCCACGGGATCTGCGCCCCGAGCCGCTGGTCATCCTGCTGATGCTGTATGTCGGCAGCCAGATTCTGGCCGCCCTTGGCCGCTATCTGCAGACGCTCTATTTTGCCCGCATTGCGCTTGATGCGGTGCATGCCCTGCGCAAGCGCGTTTTTCGCCATGTGATGCATCTACCCCAGCACGTTCATGACGCCACGCCTACCGGTGAAATGGTGGCGCGGGTGACCAATGACACCGATGACCTGCGCGAGCTCTACGTCGAGTTTCTGGCCACCGTTTTGCAGAATCTGATGCTGTTGATCGGCATTCTTGTCGCCATGGCGCTGATGGATGTGAAGCTGATGTTGATTGCCGCGACCCTGATTCCGGTGGCGGCCGTGATCATCTGGGGCTATCAGCGCGCCAGCGGCCCGGCCGCGATGGAGGTACGCCGCCTGCGTGCCGGCCAGAATGCCCGGATCAACGAGGCGATCGGCGGCATGAGCGTGCTGCAGGCGTTCAATCAGACCGAGCGCTTTCGAACGCGCTATCACGACCTTAACGTGGCGCAGTATCACGCCCGGCTGCACACCATTCGTATTTCGGCGCTGTTGTTGCGCTCGGCGCTGGATCTGGTGGGCGTGATCATTCTGGCCGCGCTTTTGATCGGTTACGGCGCCGACAGTCTGGTGGGCGGCGCCGAAATTGGCGTGCTGTATGCCTTCGTGACCTGGCTTGGGCGCGTGTCCGAACCCCTGATCGAGATCACCCAGCGCTTTAACATCTTTCAACAGGCGGGCGTGGCCGGCACGCGGCTGCTCTCCCTGCTGCACCGCCCGCAGGCGGCCGCCGGTGACGATACACGGGCGATCCAGTCGGCCGACTACCGGCTCGAGCGCGTGAGCTTTCGCCATCATGGTGCCGAGGCCAATACGCTTGATGACGTGACGCTCGAGATTCCCGAAGGGCGCTTCATCGGTCTGGTCGGCCATACCGGCAGCGGCAAGTCCACGCTGCTGGACCTGCTGGGCGGGCTGCAGCCGGCCTTTGGCGGTCAGCTGCTGCTGGACGGCCGACGTATCGACACCCTGGCGCCGTCGGTGATCAATACGGTGATGGCCAGCGTCCCCCAGGAGCCCTTCATTCGCTCGACCACCCTCAGGGACAATCTGTTGATGGGGATCGAGGCCGATGAGGCTGCCATGGCACGTGCCATTGATGAAGCCCAGCTGCGCGAGCTGATTGACCGTCTCCCCGATGGGCTCGAGACACCGCTGGGCGAGCGGGGCCTGACGCTGTCCACCGGTGAGCGCCAGCTGCTGGCGCTGGCACGGGCATTGCTGCGACAGCCGCGCATTCTGCTGCTGGATGAAGCCACCGCCAGCGTGGACAGCCTGACCGAGTCGCGCCTCAATCGGGCACTGGCCGCCCTCAAGGGACGCGTCACCATGGTGGTGGTCGCCCACCGGCTCTCGACCATTGCCGGGGCCGATGAGGTCGTGGTGATGCAGGCCGGGCGGGTAATCGAGCGCGGCGCGCCCGAACGTTTGCTTGAACACCAGGGCGGCGCCTATTACCGGCTCTGGCATCAACCCGGCCCGCTCGATGATTAATTCTCTAAATGATGGATTCAGGGATTCAGACCCCATGGCGGCTTGCCGTTAATGGCTGTCGATGCTATTTACGTACCACGCTGAATGTTTACCGGCTCTGGCATACCTCAAGGGCCCGGCACGCTCGGGACATCGCGACAGTGCCTGATCGCCATGCCAGGCTATAGTCTGCAGGTATTAATACTGACAGGGCCTGCTCTGATCGGTATCCCCTGGTTGTTTCAAACACAATCGACCCGGGCTGACTTCGGAGAGAACCATCACCACGCTATCTGAGCCTTCACAGCCCCTGCGGGTCTGTCATGAATGCGATCTGGTCAGTACCGTGCCGCCGCTGGCGTGCTCGGAAAGTGCCCGCTGCCCGCGCTGTCAGCATGAGCTGATGGTGCGAAAGCGGGCGCCTGCCCAGCAGGCGCTGGCGCTGGCCATCGCCGCCGTCGTGGCGCTGGTCACCTCGCTGGCCTTTCCGTTTATCTCCTTTTCGGCCCGCGGCCTTGAGCGTGCCATCAGTCTGACCGATGCCATGGCAACTCTTTCCACCGGCAACTACATCATGCTGGCCGTGGTGCTGTGGATGGTGCTGTTGCTGCTGCCGATGCTTTATCTGGGCATGGTGATCGTGATCCATACCGCCTTTTTGCTGGGGCGTCGTCCGCCTCGTGGCATGCTGATGCTGCGCACCCTGCGCCATATCGAACACTGGATGATGGCCGATGTGTTCCTGATCGGCGTGCTGGTGAGTCTGGTCAAGATTTTGTCGCTGGCCAGTATCGGCTTCGGGGTCTCTTTCTGGTCCTTTTGTCTGTTTGTGGTGCTGATGCTTTTGATCTCGCGCAGCGTGGATCGTGACTGGCTCTGGAACGTCATGGCTCCGGAGCCGGCCCCGCCGGCGCATGCGCGCACCGGGCGTACCGCGCAGTCGCAGAAGCTGGTGGGCTGCCCGGTCTGCAGTACGGTCAACGACTATTACCATCACAAGGCGTGTTACTGCCGGCGCTGCGGCGAAAAACTGCACATGCGTCACCGTCACAGCGTGCAAAAGACCCTGGCGCTGCTGCTGGTGTCGGTCATCCTCTACATTCCGGCCATGATCCTGCCGATCATGACCGTCTCGAGTCTCAACGACACGACGACCCAGACGGTTATCGGCGGCGTACTGCTGCTGATCAACCATGGCGACTACCCGATTGCCGCCATCATCTTTCTGGCCAGTGTGGTCATTCCGGTCGCCAAGCTGATGGCGCTTTTCTGGCTGTGCCTCAAGGTGGGCCGACCACAGCCCTGGCGGCCCGAAGTGCGCATGACCCTGTACCGGATCACCGAATTCATCGGGCGCTGGTCGATGATCGATGTCTTCGTGGTGGCGCTGCTGGCCGCGCTGGTCCAGCTGGGCGTGTTGATGCATGTCTCTGCCGAGCCCGGCATCATCGCCTTCGGCGGCGTGGTAATTTTGACCATGATCGCCGCGATGAGCTTTGATCCGCGCCTGATCTGGGACGCCGCCGATCATCCGGACCTTGAAAACAACGATATTTCCACATTATCCCCTCAGCCGGTGGTTGCAGGGAAAGCACAGGACACGGGGCCATGAGCGAGACCGAGACCACCGCGCAACGAAAGAAGCATCGCCACATCTCTCCGGTCTGGCTGATCCCCCTGATCGCGCTTTTGATCGGCGGGTGGATGCTCTATCACACCCTCTCCTCGCGCGGGCCGGAAATCACGCTGATCATGAACAATGCCGAAGGCATTGATGCCGGCAACACCATGATCAAGGCGCGAAACGTGGATGTGGGCGAGGTCACATCGGTCTCGCTGTCGGAAGACACCTCACATGCCGTGATCAAGGCACGCATGAACCCGGGCACCGACCGCCTGCTCAACGAGGACACCCGCTTCTGGGTGGTCAAGCCGCGCATCGGCCGTGAAGGCATCAGCGGGTTGAATACCGTGCTGTCGGGCGCCTATATCCAGCTGCAGCCGGGGCATTCGGAAAACGCCCAGGACAGCTTTGAAATGCTCGAACAGCCCCCCGTGGCACCGCCGGACGCCAAAGGGCTGCGGCTGCATCTGACCAGCGCTGCCGCAGGCTCGCTCAATGTCGGTGATCCGGTCCTGTTTCAGGGCTTCACTGTCGGGCGGGTCGAAAATCTCGAATTCGATACCGAAGACCGGGTGGTGCACTATCAGCTCTTCATTCAGGAACCCTATGAGGACCTGGTCACCAGCAATACCCGCTTCTGGCTGGCCTCGGGCATCAATTTCGACCTGACCTCGGAAGGCTTCTCGCTGGGACTGGGCTCGCTGGAGTCGCTGGTCAGCGGCGGCGTAACCTTTGGCGTGCCGGAAGATATTCCGCCGGGTGAGCCGGTCGGTGCCAACAGCAACATGGTCTTTTCGCTGTACAGCGATGAAGAAAACGCCCTGCAGGGCAGCTTCAGCCACTATCTGCGCTATGTCGTGATGATCGATGACACCGTGCGCGGGCTGTCCCGCGGGGCGCCGGTCGAGTATCGCGGCGTGCGCATCGGCACCGTGGATACCGTGCCCTATCGCATCGATCTTCTGCAGGAAAATCAGGTCGAGGGCTTCCGCATTCCGGTGCTGATCCGCATTGAACCCCAGCGCCTGCAGGCGAAGGTGGACGAAGAGTCGCTCAAGGACTGGCGAGCCCGCATCGACACCATGTTCAAAAACGGGCTGCGGGCGTCACTCAAGACCGGCAACCTCTTCACCGGGGCGCTGTTTGTGGACACCAATTTCGTGGAAGATCCGTCAAAACAGACGCTCAAGGACTACAACGGCGTGGCCGTGTTCCCCAGTGAACCCGGCAGCTTTGCCCAGATCGAACAGAAAGTGACCGGCCTGCTCGACAAGCTCAACAACCTGCCGGTGGAGTCGTCACTGGACCGGCTGGATGCCACGCTTGCCAGCTCCGAATCGCTGCTCAACGAGCTCAACGAGACCGCCGGCAGCCTCAACGAAGTGCTCAATGACGAGAGCACCCGCGCCCTGCCCGGTGATGTCCAGCACACGCTGCGCAGCATCGAGCAGACGCTGTCGAGCTACTCGAGCGAGGCACCGGCCTATGGCGAGCTGACCTCGACGCTGAAAAGCCTTGAGCAGCTGATGCGCTCGCTGCAGCCGGCAGCGCGCACCATCAGCGAGAAACCCAATTCGCTGATCTTCAATCGCGGCGAGATTCAGGATCCGCAACCGAGGGCCCGTCCATGATGATGCCACTTCTCAACGCGTCCGGTCGCGGCGCAGCGCTGGTGGCACTGGCGCTGCTGGCCGGCTGCGCCGGTCAGTCCACCGAGTTTCATCGCTATACGCTGCCGCTGGCCGATCAGCGCACTGCCGCCGCCGAACCCGGGGTGTCACTGCCCGACAGCGCGCCCACGGTGGCGGTGTCGTCGGTACGGCTGGCGGACTATCTCGACGGCCAGGGCGTGGTCTATCAGACCAGCGATATCGAGGTGAACGAGGCACAGGCCAATCTGTGGGCCGACAGTCTGAGCGCCCAGCTCACCCGGAGCCTGCAGCGCACGCTGAGCGACCGGTTAAAGGATCATCGTGTGCTGGGCGAGACCCTGTCCGGCGATCGTGCCGATACCGGGGTGCGGATCACGCTGTCACGTTTTCAGGGTCGCTATGACGGCATGGCCGTGCTGGCCGGACAGTACCAGCTGCGCAACGCCGGCGGCGGTCTGCTGGCTCAGCAGCCTTTCGAGATTGAACGTCCGCTTGAGGATGACGGCTATCCGGCGCTGGTGCGCACTCTGTCACAGGGCTGGGAGAACGTGGGTGAGCAGATTGCCGACGAGATTACCCGGCAGGAGCAGATGGCATCGAGCACCGGCTTGCCGGCACGTTCGACACCGGCCACGACGCCCTGAGCCACTGACGACTCGTGAACCAGTGGGGCTCTAAAAATAGGGCTCTGAAACGACAAAAGGCCCGCCGACATGGCGGGCCTTTTGCTGGCGTCATTGAAGCGCGCATCAGGGCCGTTCGGGCATCCACCAGTCACTGGCATGGGACGCCTGATCGCCATACAGCGCGGCCAGCGAAGCAAACGCCTCGTCAAGCTGTGTTTCCAGCTGCCATGGCGGGTTGAGCAGCAAAAGCCCCGAACCATACAGGCCGCGTTCGCCGACCGGGTCATGCCGGATCAACTCGCTGCGCCACACCTTGGCGATGTTGTGGCTTTTGACAGCGTCCAGCAGGCGCTGATGTCGCGCGTCACCCAACAGCGGATACCAGATCAGCACGACCGCGTGTCGCACCTGATGCACGACCTGCGCAAGCGTTGAGGCGACCGCTTCATACTCGTCCTTCACTTCATAGGACGGGTCGATCAGCACGCAGAGCCTGGGCGTTCGAACCGGCAGCTGATGGACCAGACCGCCGAGACCGTCGCGCTTGAGCCGCCGAACATGGGGCGTTTCAAGCCGGGCATCTTCCAGATGGCGATGCTCGCCGGGATGCAGCTCATAAAGGGTCAGGCGATCGTTGTCACGCATGGCGCGGGCAAACCACCAGGGTGAGCCCGGATAGCGCGACAGCGTGTCTGCATCGTCCTGAAGGGTGGCCAAGGCGTCACACCAGCGCGCCACAAGCCCGGATTGCCGATCACGCGAGCGCCACAGCGGCAGGACACCGTCACGGTATTCGCCAAGCCTTGCGGTCTCGGCGGCCGCCAGCGGATAGTGACCGCGCCCGGCATGGGTGTCGATCAGGCTCAGGGCCGAGCCCTTTTCCATCAGGCGCTCGATCAGCGCAAACTGGGCCAGATGCTTGTGCACATCGGCAAAGTTGCCGGCATGCCATGCATGTTGATAGGAAAGCACGCTCCCTCCTTGAAAAAAACGTCGCCGCAGTCATGAGACTGCGGCGACGATACGGCCGGCAGGGCTGCCGATCCGGTGATCAGCCGTTGCCGTTGGGCACGAGCGTGACCGTGACGCGACGGTTCTGTGCGCGACCATCGGGCGTATCGTTGCTGGCCACGTAGTTGCTGGCGCCGTAGCCCTGCATGATCAGGCGATTGAAGTTGACGCCACCGCGGGCCAGATAGTTGCCCACCGCCTGAGCACGCAGCTCGGACAGACGCTGGTTGTAGGCCGCCGCACCGGTCGAATCGGTGTAACCGGCAATATTGACCAGGGTATCAGGATACTCGCCGAGTACCTTGATGACGCCATCCAGCGGGCGATGAATCTGCGAGGACAGCTCGCTGGAATCGCTGCCAAAGGTGATGGCGCTGGGCATGTTGAGCTGAATCTGATCGCCCACGCGATTGACGCTCACGCCCGTACCCTGCATTTCCTGGCGCAGCTTGGCTTCCTGAGCGTCCATGTAATAGCCAACGCCGCCGCCGGCGGCCGCGCCCACGGCAGCGCCGATCAGGGTCTTGTCGAGACGATGGTTGCCACTTTTGGTAGCGCCAGCCACGCCGCCGAGCAGCGCACCAATGCCCGCGCCCTTGGCCAGGCTCGACGTCTGCTGCTCATTGCTATAGGGATTGGTGGTGGTACAGCCTGTGGCGGCCATGACGACCGCCAGTGGTGCCGCCATCCAGATGCTTTTCTTCACGTCCTGCTCTCCTGTGAATACCGTTCGGGACATATATCAATACACATGCCCGACCTTGCTGAATCTGCAGAGCCATCACGGCCCTGGCATGTGGCCCGTCATGAGCGGGCCAGAACCGAATCATCGCACAGCGCCAGCAAATCGTTGAGAAACAAAAGCCCCAGCGGGGTGGCCTGAATGCGTGAGTGTGTCTCAAACATCAGCTCGCGGGCGATGGCCGCTCTAGTGTGAGCGTCCAGGCGCGCATCGTCGAGTCCGGTATGACGCTCCCAGAGCGCGCGGGGCACCCCGTCGCCCAGGCGCAGGGCGTTCATCAGAAACTCGAGCCCGCGCTCATCGCGTGAGAGCTTGCGTTGACCGGCCACGAAACCACTGGGGTCACCATGACGGGCCAGATAGGTCTCGGGCTGGCGCGTTTTCCAGCGCCGCTCGATTTCAAGGCCCTGATCCACCAGACGGGAAATCTTGCCATGGGCGCCGGCCCCGATGCCCAGATAATCCCCAAAGCGCCAGTAGTTCAGATTGTGGCGCGCCTCGTGTCCGGGGCGTGACCAGGCCGAAATCTCGTAGCGCTGAAAGCCGGCGCCCTCCAGACGGGCCTGGCCGGCATCCTGAATATCGGCCAGCACGTCCTCTTCGGGCAGCGTCGGCGGGCGCGAATAAAAGGCCGTATTGGGCTCAAGCGTGAGCTGATACCAGGACAGATGCGAGGGGGACAGCGCCAGCGCCTGGTCGATATCCGCCAGTGCCGTGGCCATCGTCTGTTCGGGCAGGCCGTGCATCAGATCGATATTGATCTCGTCAAAGCCGACCTCGCGTGCGGCGGTGATGGCCTTGACGGCCTCATCAGCGTTATGGATACGGCCCAGCCGGGCCAGCGCGTCGTTGTCAAAGCTCTGCACCCCGACCGACAGCCGGTTGATGCCGGCGCGGCGAAAATCGGCAAAGCGCTCGCGCTCAAAGGTGCCCGGATTGGCCTCCAGGGTAATTTCGATGTCCGGTGCCAGCGTCATGCGCTCGCGAATACCGGCCAGCAGCCTTTGATAGCCGGCACCGCTGACCAGGCTGGGCGTACCGCCGCCAATGAAAATTGACGTCAGTACCCGATTCTGAACATCGATCAGCTCGGCGTCGAGGTCGGCCAGCAGCGCATCGATATAGGCGGTTTCAGGCAGGGCCTGCGAAAGCGTATGAGAATTGAAGTCGCAGTAGGGACACTTGCGCACGCACCATGGAACATGGATATATAGCGCCAGGGGCGGCAGGGAGGACATCAGCGCTCCAGCTGCTCGAGCAGAGCGGCCAGCGCGCGGCCGCGGTGGCTGATCCGGTTTTTGAGCTCGGGGGAAAGTTCAGCCACGCTTGAGCCCTGTTCGGGCACCCAGAACAGGGGGTCATAGCCAAACCCGCCCTCGCCGCGCGGCAGGGAAAGGATTTCACCGGGCCAGCTGCCCTGAACAATAATGGGCACCGGGTCCTCGGCATGGCGCATATAGACAAGCACGCAGTGGTATTGCGCGCCACGCTGTCCCTCGGGGATGTCGGCCAGCGCCTCGAGCAGCCTGTCGTTGTTGGCCTGGTCATTGCTGGCCCGGTCATCACCCTGAGCGCCGCTGTAGCGCGCCGAATAGATGCCCGGGGCGCCGCCCAGTGCCGTGACGGCAAGGCCCGAGTCATCGGCCAGTGCCGGCAGACCGCTGCCAAGACAGGCCGCACGCGCCTTGAGCAGGGCATTTTCAACAAAGGTCAAGCCGGTCTCTTCAACGGCCGATATACCATGATCGGCCTGAGCGGTAAGCTCCCATGCCAGCGGTTCCAGCAGCTCGCGGAACTCCCGCAGCTTGCCGGCATTGTTGCTGGCGACAACGAGAGAGCGTGTAGCAGACATAAGGCATGATCCCCTGGTGTGATTGACGCGCCCATTTTAAAGCGCCATGTCATCACACTGGAACATATTGTTGCGGATTGGCCGACCGAAGCATACCTGGCGTGATACAAATAGCGTGATATTAACCAACGAATTGGCCATCAAAACAGCGCCTGCCCGAGCGATGCTCCAGACGCCGTTTCGGAGTAAGCTTGAGCAAAGCCTCGTCGTTGGCTGTCACAACATGAGCTGATGAACGGGCATCAAGGGGGCACCGTGGATAGTGACGTGGAAAGTGATAAGAAGGTAGTCGTACTACTGGTGACAGAGATCAATCCGCAAAGCGAGCTGTTCATGCAGTACGTGCGGGACAGGATCGGCTGCGAAGTAGAAACGCTGGCACCGCGGGACGCGGTTCCGGCAGAAGATGATATACAGCGTGTGGTGCTGCTCGATGCCGATCACGTCAATGAAAAGGACATGTACCACTGGGAAGAAAGTGCGGCCAGTGACAGTGCCACACTAACGCTGGCAGCCTTTAACCTCGCCGATGAAAATCAGGCCGTCAATCTGGCGACCACCTTTCGTCTCCAGGGCGTCTTTTATCGCCGTGATTCGCTGGCCCTGATCTGCAAGGGCATTGCCAAGCTGATCAACGAAGAACTGTGGATGTCGCGCAATCTGATGACGCGACTGATCCGTTTCTATCGTCGCCAGCAGATCAACGCCTTCAGACCGGCCAACGGCCTGACGCATCGCGAACTCGAGATTTTGCGACTGCTGGGTACGGGCGCGTCCAACACCGAAATCGCCGGCCAGCTCTTTGTCAGCGAACATACGGTCAAGTCGCACCTTTACAACATCTTTCGCAAGCTCAAGGTGCGCAATCGCATTCAGGCCATGAACTGGGTGCGCCAGAACCTGGGCGGGGCACCATTGCCACCCTCCTCCCGCAGTACGTCGTCCGACGCCTGAGCGTGTCTGCTGCCGGGTCATGACAGGGCGCCCCTGGCCGTAATGGCCAGGGGCGCCCTTTTCATGGTTCGTACGGCCAGACTTCAGGCGGCGGGCGCCATATCACTGTCTGAAGACGACCTTGAAGGGCGCAGGGCGGGATAGCTGGCCGTCAGGCCGTTGACCTGCTTGAGCTCGACCACGATGTCGCGCTCGTGCGAGGAGTAGACGAAATTGTCGATATCCTCCTGAATATCGGGGTCAATGAACCCCGCCTCGCGAGCATCAATGATCAGATGACTGCCGTCGGCGATTTCATCGAGGTAGTAGCGCACCTTGTCACGGTTGAGAAAGGACACATCGGTGTGAAACCGCAGCAGGGCATAGCGATCATGATGGGTAAACGACACCGAGGAGTGATAGTTGGCGCGTACCAGAAAGTAGAGCCCGCACAGAAAGCCGATGATGACCCCTTCCAGCAGATTGGTGACCATGATCGCCACCACTGTCACGGCAAAGGGCACAAAGCGCTGCCAGCCCTGATGATAGTGCGCAAGGATTGTGGCCGGCCGGGCCAGCTTGTAACCGGTATGCACCAGCACCGCTGCCAGACACGCCAGCGGAATGAACTCCAGCGCCCCGGCCACGAACGCTACGCTGCACAGCAGCAAAAGACCGTGCACGAAACTGGCCAGACGCGTACGCCCGCCGGCCTGCACGTTGGCCGAACTGCGCACGATCACGGCCGTAATCGGCAACCCGCCGACCATGCCACTGACCATATTGCCGATACCCTGCGCCTTGAGCTCGCGATGCGGCGGCGAATGGCGCTTGAGCGGGTCGATCTTGTCGACCGCCTCCAGACTTAAAAGAGTTTCAAGGCTGGCCACCAGTGCCAGCGTCACGGCCGTCATGTAGACCTGCGGCTTGAGCAGATCTGCCATCACCGGCAGCTGCAGCTGACCGATAAAGTCGACCGGGCCGCCAAGCCCGGGCAGGGAGATACGCTGACCGCCATCCAAGGCGCCGGGCAGACCCAGCGACAGCGCCAATCGATCCATGGCGATGGCCACCAGCACGGCCACCAGCGCCGCCGGGAAACGCTTGATCACTGCCGGCATGAAGGGCTTCTCCCAGCTGACCAGTATGCCCAGCGTCACCACGGCAATGGCCAGCGCCACCGGTGACAGGTTGGCCAGCAGCGCGCCGACATTCAAAAGCGACACCTCGCTGTCCTGGGAGAGTCCCAGCGCCAGCGGTATCTGATTCAAAATCAGAATCAACCCGATGGCCGCCAGCATGCCCTTGATGACAGCCGAAGGCACAAAGGCACCGATCTTGCCCAGACGAAGAAAGCCGAATATCAGCTGCAGGGCGCCGGCCAGTACCGTAGCCATGAAAAGTCCGCTCAGACCGAGCTGTTCGACCGCACTCAATACGATCACGGTCAGACCGGCAGCCGGGCCGGATACGCTCAGGGATGAGCCGCTGAAAATCGAGACGACAAGGCCGCCAACAATACCGGCAATCAGTCCGGAGAGCGGCGGTGCCCCCGAGGCCAGTGAAATGCCCAGACACAAGGGAATGGCGACCAGAAAAACCACGACGCCGGCAGGTAAATCCTGTGACAGCGTCTTTAATGAAAGCGCTTTGCTCATGTTAACTGTCTCTTTTCATGAATAATGACATGATTAAATGATCAGACGGCGCAGGCCTGAACACGCTCGCAACCTTCACCATTCCAGCGCTGAATTTCGCGCAGCCTTCCCGTTTCCAGCGCATACACCATGCCGTGAATCGTCGGCAGCTGGTGGCGTGACCAGTGCGCCTGAATCAGCGGCAGTTCACTGAGTGTCCTGATTTGATCGGCCACATTGAAGGCCACCAGCCGATCCAGACGTTCGGCATCATCGGTGATTTCTGCCAGCTCATCGGCATGCCTTCTTCTGACGTTACGGATGCCATCCAGGTGATGATCAAGATGAGAAAGGCCGGTATTTTCATCTGTCATTGCCGCCTTGATTCCCCCACACCGATGATGGCCGCAGACGATGATATGACGGACCTTTAATACAGCAACGGCGTATTCAAGTACGCTCATAAATCCCGTTTCATTGGGACAGACCCGGTTGGCCACATTACGATGAATAAACATTTCACCCGGCGAGGTATTACAAAGCTGCTCGGCAGGAACACGGCTGTCAGAACAGCCGATCCAGAGCACTTCCGGAGATTGCCCGGCGCTCAAGCGATCAAACATGTTTGGATCGCGATGTTTGATTTCACTGGCCCAGGCCTGATTTTCCAGCAACAATCTCTCGACAAAACGCATCTGGCGCTCCTCTATTTTGTTACGAAACGGTAACCGATACGTTTCAAATCCATCCCCTAACGCAATTTCCTGTGCACAATGCGCCATTTGATGTAGATGCACGTTTTGACCGCTCTCATTCAAAAATCGATCGCCTTATAATCGAGAGCATCTTCAGTACCCCGGTCGCGTCGGCTATCGGTACGATCACCGGAACCACTACTGCGTTTCTGCTGATCGACCTAGAACGTTAGTCGCAAGAGCTTAATCAGCTCTGAACCTTAAGTGCTTTTAAGTAGTTGTTTTGTTTATTTTTTTACTTAATCTTACTTAGCGTGAAGGGTGCCCTGTCCGGTGCGCCGGACCCTGGCACATCCCCCTGTTTTGATCGCTGTCGGGTGTCTGAAGGCCTTCATACTCTTTACCAGGGCCACTTTCATGGATGTGACGAATATTGCACTGATCATGGTGACCAAAAGCAGCCCCCAGAATGAGCTGTTTCTGGACTATCTCCGTCAGCAACTGGACTGCCACGTGCAGCAGCTGCCGACCGATGAACCACCCGAATTACCCGAGCATCTAAGGCACTGCCGCGTTGTGGCACTGCTGGACGACGATCATCTGGAAGAGTCCGTGCTGC
The DNA here is from genome assembly GCF_052692355.1 of Kushneria sp. Sum13. NCBI lineage: Bacteria > Pseudomonadati > Pseudomonadota > Gammaproteobacteria > Oceanospirillales > Halomonadaceae > Kushneria > Kushneria sp. Sum13. The sequence continues at coordinate 15,140 of NZ_CP199847.1, read as the reverse complement.
GTGAATGGACCCAGCAGCTGGGCCAGTATGACGATGCCATCTTCACGGCTTTCAACATGAGCAATGAGGACCGCGCCGTCGCGCTGATGATGCGCATGCCGCTGCACGGTATCTTTTATCGGGGGGATTCCCTTGAGCTGATCAGCAAGGGCATTCGCAAGCTGTTTGAAGGGGAGATGTGGCTGTCACGCCCGCTGATGGAGCGTCTCTTGTGCGCCTACTGGCATCGTCAGCACGATGAGCAGCTGCCGCTGGCCAGTCTGACCCCGCGGGAGCAGGAAATTCTGGGACTGCTGGACAGCGGTGCCAGCAACCTGGACATCGCGGATCGCCTGTCCATCAGCGAGCACACGGTCAAGTCGCACCTGTATCACGTGTTTCGAAAGCTCAAGGTAAGAAACCGGGCCCAGGCGCTGAATCTGCTGCGCCAGCAGCCCACGGCCGTGGTGGCCGCCCCCCGCACGCGTCGGGAAACGGCCTGACAGGCCATCGGCCGGGTAGGGTCAGTTCAGGCGCAGCCGCTCCCTGATCAGGGAAACCAGCGTCAGATTGGCATCCTCGGCCGTCGTGTCCAGATGAATCAGATAGGCCAGCTCATCCTCGCCGAAGTCTTCACGCGAGGCGAGCTGGTGATCCAGCACTTCGATCCCTGCCTCCGAGACTTCACCCCGCCGGCTTTGGCGTCGTCCGAGCCGATCCCGCAGGGTGGCGTCATCGGCCTCGAAACTGATCAAGAGCGCCGCTAGTCCACGCTTTTCGGCTTCGTGTCGCAGCCGGTCGCGCTGCAGGCGCTTGAGCGATGTGGCATCAATGCAGACCGGATAACCGGCTTCCATCAGCGTGCCGCTCAAGTGGGCCAGTCGCTCGTAGGTCTGGCGGGTCATCTCATCGCTATAAAGGCCCTGTGCCACGCCCGAGCCTGAATCGGCATCGGGTGCCAGCTCACAAAGACGCTTGCGCTCGACATCGGAGCGAAGGCGTATCGCGCCCAGCGTGCGTACGACCTGCTCGGTAAACCGGCTCTTGCCGCTGCCCGAGACGCCCACGCTGATCAAAAGCCAGGGGATATCGGTCTCACTGTAGCGCTCGGCCAGCGCGATATAGCTGCGATAGTCCGACAGCGCCGCTTCGCGGTCCGCCGGATGTAGATCCGGCTGCTGAAGACGAAACAGGGCCACCTTGGCCCGTACCATGGCTCGATAGGCCTTGTACCAGGGCAAAAGGCGAACCAGTTCGTGATCCCCGCTGCTTTCCAGATAGCGATTGAGCACGTGACTGGACAGCGCATGCTCACCGCGCGCTTCCAGATCCATCAGCAAAAAGGCCAGCTCACAGCAGACATCGTTGTAGCGCAGGTCATCGTTGAACTCGATACAGTCAAAGATCAGCGCCCGCCCCTGATGCTGTACCACGTTGGCCAGATGCACATCGCCATGCGTTTCACGCACGAACCCTTCGCGCTGGCGCCTTGCCAGCAGCGGTTCAAGCCGGTGATAAAGCTCTTCGGCGCGCGTGGCCAGCTCTTCCAGACGACGACGATCCGTTTCATCCTCCAGCAGCGGTCGAATCTGATCGAAATTCTGGACCACCGGCGCATGAACGGCCCCGGGCGCGCCAAAGGCACTGTCCGGCGACACGCGTTCGCTACGCTGATGAAAGGCGACCAGCTGATCCACCATGTCATCCATCATCGTGCGGGTCAGCTCGTTGTTGGCCTGCAGCGTCGAGAAAAGCCCGGCGTTATCGAACTGGCGCATGCACACGGCATACTCGAAGGGCTCGCCTTCCCCGTCCAGCACGGGGGATTCGGCCGTGCCGCTGATGGGAACGACCCGCTCATAGAGATCGCCTGCCAGCCGGCGATTGAGCCGCACCTCGTCTTCACAAAAGCGCTTGCGACGTTCCAGCGTCGAGAAATCCAGAAAGCCGAAATCCAGCGGCTTCTTGATCTTGTAGGCGTACTCGCCGGTCAGGATGACCCAGGAAATATGGGTCTCGTACACCTGCAGGCTGGACACCTCATGATTGAAAAACCGGCCGCTTCTCAGCGCGCTGATCAGTGACTGACTCAAGGGGCTCACTCCGGATCAGTGATGAAATTCGTCCGTCGAACATCGACGGACGGGGAAAGACGCCCCGAAAGGCGTCGACGATCAGGTCAGGGTCGCAAACACTGCCTCGGCGGCATCCAGGGTGGCATTGATGTCTTCATCCTCATGGACGCTGGACATGAAGCCGGCCTCGAACGGAGATGGTGCCATATAGACGCCGCGGTCCAGCATGGCCGTAAAGAAGCGTCTGAAGCGCTCAACGTCACAGCCAGTCGCCGCCGCGAAGTCATTGACCTCGGTCTGGTCGGTAAAGAAGATGCCGAACATGCCACCGACGCGATGGGTCAAAAGCGACACACCGGCCGCCTTTGCGCGCTGCTCGAGACCGTCACACAGGGTGTTGACGCGCTCAATCAGACGCTTGTGAAAATCAGGCTGACGAATCTTTTTCAACAGCGCGATTCCCGCGGCCATGGCCAGCGGATTGCCGGAAAGCGTCCCGGCCTGATAGACAGGCCCCAGCGGCGAGAGATATTCCATGATATGGCGCTTGCCGCCGAAGGCGCCCACCGGCATGCCGCCCCCGACGATCTTGCCCAGACAGGTCAGATCGGGGGTAATGCTGTAATGGGCCTGAGCCCCACCCAGCGCCACACGAAAGCCGGTCATGACCTCATCAAAGATCAACACGGCGCCGGACTCGTCACACACCTCGCGCAGACACTTCAGAAATCCCGGCACCGGCGGGATGCAGTTCATGTTGCCGGCGACCGGCTCCACGATCACGCAGGCCACCTGATCGCCGATCTCGCGAAAGCATTCGCGCACGCCCTCGATATCGTTGTAGGAGAGCGTCACGGTGTGCTCGGCAAGCGATGCCGGCACCCCGGGTGAGCTGGGTTCGCCGTGGGTCAGCGCACCGGAGCCCGCCTTGACCAGCAGCGAATCCACATGACCGTGATAGTTGCCCTCGAACTTGACCACCTTGTCACGGCCGGTATAGCCGCGCGCCAGGCGTACCGCGGACATGGTGGCCTCGGTGCCCGAGTTGACCATGCGCACCATGTCAATCGACGGCATGATCTCGCAGATCAGCTCCGCCATGTCGGTTTCAACCGCTGTGGGCGTGCCGAACGAAAGACCGTCTTCCAGTCGATCGCGCACGGCACCCAGCACATCCGGGTCGGCATGACCGGTAATCATCGGCCCCCAGGAGCCGACATAGTCGATGTAGCGCTTGCCTTCAACATCAAAGAGATAGGGGCCACGGGCGCGTGACACGAACATGGGGGCACGGCCCATGCCCTTGAAGGCACGAACCGGAGAATTGACGCCACCGGGGATGCGGTGTCCGGCGCGGGTAAAAAGCGTCTCGGAGGTGATGAGATCCATCTTCGCGCTCCTGTGCAGGAAAAAGGGTCGGTCCAAAAGGGACCGTTTGCAGGTTCAGGGTTATCCACATCTCGTCAGCAGATACGGCTCAAACAGGGGTGTGGATAACATGAAAACTTATCGTTCAAAGGCCTGATTGAGCCGGCGCACCACAGCACCCGGATCATCATGACCGAAAATGCCATGCACCAGCGCAATCAGATCGGCACCGGCGTCGATCGTCGCCTCGATGTTGTCGCCATCGATACCGCCGATCGCCACAAGCGGCAGTTCAAAACGGGCTGCCTGTGCCAGCACCGACAGATCCGCCGGCGGCGCATCAGGCTTGGTGCGTGAGGGATAGAAACGACCAAAGGCCAGGTAGCTGGCCCCCTCGCGGGCGGCCTGTTCGGCGAACTCGAGACTGCCCTGGCAGGTGGCGCCAATGATGGCCTCGGGGCCCAGTGCCTTGCGGGCTCGGGCAATCGAGCCATCGCTGCGTCCCAGATGCAGTCCGACCCCCAGCCGCCAGGCAAGCGCGGCATCATCGTTGATGATCAGGGGCGTGTCATAGTGATCACACAGCGCCTTGAGGGCGCGCCCCTGTCGCTCACGCTGTCCTTCATCGCCGGACTTGTCACGATACTGCAAAAGCGCAATGCCGGCGCTCAGCGCCGCCTCGCACCGATCAATGAGCGTGGCGTCATCCGGCATCAGCTGTGCATCGGTCAGGGCATAAAGCCCTCGCGTCCACTGGGTCATGTCGCGCTCCCCTGTTTCGGTAAACCCTGGCTCGGTAAACCCTGAGTCGGTAAATGAAATGGCCCGGTCAGGCGGTCGGGAATCTGCTGGCCGCGCCCCGGCGTCAGCGCCCGCTCAAGGCTGTGCCAGGTAAACTGCTGCGCCGTTTGACAGGCCTGCGCCAGCGTTTCACCCCGTGCCATCAGGGCGGCGATGGCACTGGCCAGCGTGCATCCCGAACCGTGGTAGTGGCCCGGCAGGCGCGGCCATGACCACGCCTGCAGGTTTCCGGGCGTATAGAGTCGATGGATAACATGGGGCTGAGGCTGCGTGTCTGCAACGTCGGTGCCGGTGGCCAGCACGGCGCCTGCCCCGGCGGCCAGCATCTGCTCGGCCTGATCGGGGATCCGCGCCTCCTCGAAGGCGCTGCCGGTCAGACGGGCAAGTTCCTCAAGGTTGGGCGTGATCAGGCTGGCCAGCGGCAGCAGCCGCTTGACGAAGGCGTCCATCAATGCCTGACCGGACAGCTCGCGACCCCCACCGGCCTTGAGCACCGGGTCGATGACGATCGGCAGATGCGGGTACGCTGCACACAGCGTAATGACCGCTTCCAGCGCAGAGAGATCGGCAATCAACCCGACCTTGATGGCGTGAATGTCACAGTCTTCCAGCACCGCCCGGGCCGTGGCCAGAATCTCTTCGCCCGGGCGCGGCATGACACTTCGAACATCAACGGTCGTCTGGCACGTCAGCGCCGTAGGCACCGTCAGTGCCCAGCCGCCCATGGCGCGAATGGCCTCGGCGTCGGCCACTAGCCCGGCGCCGCCGGTCGGGTCGTGACCGGCCAGTACCAGAACGCAGGGCAGGGACATCAGAACGGCTTGACCACGGAAAGAATCACGATGGCGATCAGCACAACGGCCGGAATGACACCAAAGACGCGATAGTAGCCGCCGCCGCGACGGTTGGTGCCGGACGCAAAGCGCTTCATGTGGGCCTTGCAGATATGATGAAACCCGATCAGAAGCACGACCAGCACGGCCTTGACGTAAAACCAGCCCGCGGTGAGGTAGACCTGAAAATTGAGCGCCACAAGCCACAGCCCGAACACCACCGTCAGGATCATGGCCGGCGTCATGATGGCGCCATAAAGCTTTCGTTCCATGATCTGAAAGCGGGTCGATCCCTGTCCGTCATTCTGGCGCATGGCGTGGGCGTGATAGATAAAAAGCCGCGGCAGATAAAACAGTGCGGCAAACCAGCATGTAAATGAAATGATATGAAAGGCCAGAACCCAGGGGTACATATGCGCATCCTCAATAACGGTCGTCAGGTCGTGGCTGATGGGGGCATGGCCCATCAGTGATAATAGTTTTCTATGGCTTCCCGCGTGATGATACCTGAAACCCGGTGCATCATCGGCGCGGTAATGTGTCTGACGTAGAGGGCATCCACCCGCTGATCGTCAAGGCATGCAAAGGCTTCCGACAGCGTGGCCTGAAGCGCGATCGGGGCCAGCTCCAGTCGCTTGCCCGGAATCTCCAGCAGATTGATGCTGTCTTTTTGATCCACGCCGGCCTGATCGTCCTCTTCCAGTGCCCGTGCCATGTCCGCCGCCAGCAGGGCCAGTGGCGCCTTGCCGGGTTCGCGGTCGGCCTTGTGCTGATCACTCTGACGATGGATCAAAAGCCACGTGGGCCGCGCATCCAGAATGACCCTCGCCCGCTCCCGGGTGATGACCGCCGCCGTCACGGTCACGCTTCGGTCCATGACCGCGCCCACCCCGACCCTTGAGAGCGCCTGCATCAGAGGCTGCTGCAGTGGATGTTGCGCGTGGCCCTGACGGGTCATGACGAAAAACCCCTGCGTGCGCCAGGCAACGCGAGCGGTCAGCGCCGCACTCAAAACGCTCAGCATGCCGTATAAAATGATATCAGGACTGTGCGTCAGCTCCACCAGCGCCATGATCGCCGCCAGCGGTGCCTGCAACACGGCGCCCATCATGGCGGCCATGCCCATCATGACATACAGGTTGGGCTCCCCTACCATCGAAGGCAACACCGCCGAGGCGCCAAGCCCGAAAAGCGCCCCGGCGGCAGCCCCCATCACCAGCGTCGGACCGACAATGCCCACCGGTATCCCGCACGCCAGGGTTATGGCAGTCAACAAGAGCTTGCCCAGCGCCAGTGCCAGCAGCACATCAAGGCTTGCCTGACCGCTCAGAATCGTTTCGACGCTGTCATACCCGATGCCCTGCACCTGCGGATAAAAACAGGCCACGGCCCCGGTCAGCACACCGGCCATCAACAGTCGAACGGCCCAGGGCACATTGGCCAGCCGGTCGCCCAGACGAGTGAGCCGAATAAAGCCGCCGGCCATGATACCGATGGCCAGCGCCATCAGCAGCAGCCACGGAATATCCAGTAAACGCGGCTCGATGATCCCCGGCATCATGAAAGCCGGCGCCGAGCCAAAATGCAGTTGCGTAATGACGGCACCGGTGGCCGAGGCCAGCATCACGGGCATGAAGCCGGTCAGGGTGTACTCCATCATCACCACTTCCATGGCGAAAATCACCCCGGCAATGGGTGTGTTGAACGAGGCCGAGATACCGGCCGCCACGCCGCAGCCGACCAGCACGCGCAGACTGTTGTGCGGCAGTTTGAGCAGCTGACCGATCCAGCCCGACGCCCCGGCGCCCAGATGAATGGCCGGTCCCTCACGACCGGCGGACAACCCGCCCAGCAGCGACACAACACCGACCCACCACTGGTTAAGCCAGTTGTCGCGTGCCATGACGCCCTGATGAAAGGAGAAACGCTCGATGACATGTGTAATCCCCAGGCGCCGGGCGCTTTTTTTCTGCCAGCCAAGTCCCAGCCCGATCAGGATGACCGCGATCACCGGCAGGGCCACGCGCACCATCATCGGCAGGCTTTCAAAGGCCTCGGCCTGACCGTTTGGCATCAGCATGAGCGCCCCTAGCCCGATCAGCTCTCGAAAGACAATCATGATGAGGCCGGTCAAGGCACCCGAAATGACCGCCAGCAGGCACAGCTGCGGCAGGGCATCGACACTTGCCAGCTCGCGTCGAAAGTTTTCAAGGTTCAGGCGTGACATATCCAGCAGACGGCGCGGCAAGCTTTTTCTCCCCAGCGGCACGGTAATGCGGTCATGGGACCACACGTCCTTCAGCCTATCATTGTTTAGGGTCATCGCCTTTCATGATTGCTGCCCGGCGGGTGCCGGTTGACCACCGGCTGGAGGGGTGCCGATAATGGGTGCCATGACAGCCATCGTGCTGATCCATTCCTGACACGCATCAGACGTGTCATCTCAAAAGGAGGCCGCGATGAGCGGAGCAGAATCCTTTGTTCCGACACCGCTTGTCTTTACCGATGCCGCGGCAGGCAGAGTCAGGGCGCTGATAGAAGAAGAGCGTAACCCGGCCCTGAAACTGCGCGTCTACGTAACGGGAGGCGGTTGTTCGGGCTTTCAATATGGTTTCGATGTCGCAGAGACCATCAGTGAGGACGACACCGTTATCGAAAATGGCGATGTAGCCATGGTGGTCGACCCGCTGAGCTATCAATATCTGGTCGGTTCCACGGTCGATTTCGAAGCCGGCCTGGCAGGCGCCCGGTTTTTGATCAAAAATCCCAACGCCACCACGACCTGTGGCTGCGGTGCATCCTTTACGGTTTAAGGTCGCCTGCCGATATTCAGGCGCCTGTCAGCTTCTGACAGGCGCCTTTTTTATGTCCATTATTGCCACAATCGGCTTTTTTTGACGCCGGCCCCCTGTGGATAAAAAAAAGCGCCTTTTTCTACCACCGCCTCTATAGCCCGCCACACACATGAGTCTCCTCGTATTTTCCTGCCGCATTCGCTTTCTTGACGAGTATGGGGAGAACCCCCTCTGAGCCCGGTTAACGAAACGGGGATAAATCGAGTTGTGGGTAACTTGCCGTTTTATACACACCCCGTACAGTGCCTGCCCCAGGGATGCAAGCAGCTTGCCTGGGTTTCCAGTCACACCGCAGCATTTTGTTTTGTAAGTGTAAAAGCCGCTTTTCCACAGAAAATGCCGCCCCCAATAATCACAACCACAATAGAACTTCTTACTTAAAAGACTATTTAATTAATTAAAGGCTTTGGGGTTCGGGAAAATCCATGTGTGGAAAACCCTGACGCTTACTCACAGCCACGTTATAATGCGCGCCATTCAATACGGCTTATCCCCAACACCCTGCACGGGCATGTGGGTATCGACACGCGCTGATCAGTCGGGTGTCACGTTCATTTTCAACCCCTCGAGGTTTTTCACGTGGATTATCCGGACCGCTTTGACGTCATTGTCATCGGTGGTGGTCATGCGGGTACCGAAGCCGCACTGGCCGCCGCTCGTATGGGCTGTCAGACCCTGCTGCTCAGTCACAACATCGAAACGCTGGGACAAATGTCCTGTAATCCGGCCATCGGTGGCATCGGCAAGAGCCATCTGGTCAAGGAAATTGATGCGCTGGGCGGTGCCATGGCACTGGCTGCAGATCAGGGCGGCATCCAGTTTCGAACGCTGAATTCCCGCAAGGGACCGGCCGTACGGGCCACCCGTGTTCAGGCCGACCGCGTTCGCTACAAGGCCGCCATTCGCCATATCCTTGAAAACCAGCCCAATCTGTCGATCTTTGCCCAGGCAGCCGATGATCTGATCGTGGAAGGCGATACGGTGCGCGGTGTCCTGAGTAAGGGCGGCGTACGTTTCATGGCCGAAACCGTGGTGCTTTGTACCGGGACCTTTCTGGGCGGCGTGATTCATATCGGCATGGAACATCACAGCGGCGGCCGTTCGGGTGATCCGGCGTCCAATGCGCTGGCGGCACGTCTTCGCGAACAGCCTCTGCGGGTAGCACGTCTCAAGACCGGCACCCCACCGCGGCTTGATGCCAGAACGGTCGATTTCTCGAAACTGGCCGAACAGCCCGGTGATACGCCGCGGCCGGTGATGTCCTACATGGGCCGGCGTGACATGCACCCCGCCCAGGTAAGCTGCTTCATTGCGCACACCAACGAACGTACTCACGACATCATTCGGGCCAATCTGCATCGCTCGCCGATGTACTCCGGCGTCATCGAGGGCATCGGTCCCCGCTACTGCCCGTCGATCGAGGACAAGATTCATCGCTTTGCCGACAAGCAGAGCCACCAGATCTTTATCGAGCCGGAAGGGCTCGACACCCATGAGCTCTACCCCAACGGCATTTCGACATCACTGCCCTTCGATGTGCAACTCGATGTCGTGCGCTCGATCGAGGGGCTGGAGCGCACTCACATCGTGCGTCCGGGCTATGCCATTGAGTACGACTTCTTCGATCCGCGCGATCTGAAGCATTCACTGGAAACGAAGGTCATCCATAACCTGTGGTTTGCCGGCCAGATCAACGGCACGACCGGTTATGAGGAAGCCGCCGCCCAGGGGCTGCTGGCAGGACTCAATGCCGCCCGCCGCGTGCAGGGACTGGAGGCCTGGTGGCCGCGCCGTGATGAGGCCTATATCGGTGTGATGGTGGATGACCTGATCCGCATGGGCACCCAGGAACCTTATCGGATGTTTACCTCGCGAGCGGAATATCGCCTGCTGCTGCGTGAAGACAACGCCGATCTGCGCCTGACCGAAACAGGCCGTCAGCTGGGGCTGGTGGATGATGCCCGCTTTGACGCCTTTGAGCGCAAGCGCACGGCCATAGACGCCGAGCGCGAGCGACTGGATCGGGTCTGGATTCAGCCCGGAAGTGATGCCGCCAAAGGGCTTGCCGATAGGGTGGGCACCCTGTCCCGCGAACATCGTCTGAGCGATCTGCTGCGTCGACCCGAGCTGGTCTATGACGATATTGCACCGCTGGCCGAGGGGGCGCCGGAAGATCCGCTGGTGCGTGAGCAGGTACAGATTCAGGCCAAATATCAGGGTTACATCGATCGCCAGAGTGAAGAAATCGACAAGCTCAAGCGTCACGAAGCCACCCCTCTGCCGCAATCGCTGGAATATGATCGCATCGACGGACTGTCCAACGAGATTCGCCAGAAGCTCAATGCCGCTCGCCCCGAAACGCTGGCCGAGGCCGGGCGCATTCCGGGCGTAACGCCGGCGGCCATTTCGATGCTGCTGATTCATCTCAAAAAGCGTGGCAGTGCCCACAAGGTCAGGGCCGGTACGTCATGAGTAGCGGTATTGAGCGTCGTCTCGATGACGGCATGACGGCTTTGAACCTGAGCGTTTCAGCCGAGGTTCGTGAGCGCCTGCTGGCCTTTGTGACGCTGTTGCACAAGTGGAATCGGGCCTATAACCTCACCGCCGTACGCGATATCGAGCTGATGGTGACGCGCCATCTACTGGACAGTCTGGCGATTCTGCCGTGGATCGAGGGTCCGGGACTTCTTGATGTCGGTAGCGGTGCCGGGCTGCCCGGTATCGTGGTGGCCATCGTGCGCCCCGACATTGCCCTGACCTCGATTGACAGCAACGGCAAGAAAATCCGCTTTCAACGCCAGGTGGCCTTCGAGCTGGGCCTTGAGAATGTCACCCCCGTGCATGATCGGGTCGAGGCACTCGAGGGCGTCACGTTTGAGCAGATCACCAGCCGGGCCTTTGCCGCACCGGCAGACTTTGTGGCCCTGACCCGTTCGCTGCTCGCTGACGGCGGTCACTGGCTGGCCATGGCAGGGCGCGTCGATGACATCGTCCTGCCCGAAGACATTCGGCTGGCGCAAACCTGGCCACTGCACATTCCCGGTGAGCAGGGCCAGCGTCATCTGTTGAAAATGGACATCGCCTGACAAGGCCAAGCGATCAATATACAAGGAACTCTCTCTTGACCCGGATCATTGCGCTGACCAACCAGAAGGGTGGCGTCGGCAAGACCACGACCGCCGTCAACCTGGCTGCAGCCCTGGCGTCGCTGAAAAAGCGGGTGCTGCTGGTGGACATGGACCCGCAGGGCCACGCCACCATGGGCAGCGGCATTGACAAGCATGCGCTGGCCAACGGTGGCTCTCTGGACGTGCTGCTCGGCGAACTGTCGGCGAGTGATGCGCTGGTGGACTGCCCCAATGCCGGTTACCAGCTGCTGCCGGCCAATGGCGATCTCACTGCTGCCGAAGTCGACCTGCTCGACAGGGAAGGGCGCGAGCGCTGTCTGGATCGCGCTATCGAAACCGTCGCCGACCGGTTCGATGTGGTGCTGATCGACTGCCCGCCGTCGCTCAACATGCTGACCGTCAATGCCCTGACCGCCGCCCACGGCGTGCTGATTCCGCTGCAGTGCGAGTTCTATGCCCTGGAGGGTCTGTCAGCGCTGCTGGATACCGTTGAGCAGATCCGTGACAGCGTCAATCCGGCGCTGGCCCTCGACGGCATCGTCAGAACCATGTTTGATAATCGCAACAGTCTGACCCGGGATGTCAGCAAGCAGCTGTCGGACTACTTCGGTGACGATCTGCTCAAAACGGCGATCCCCCGCAACATTCGCCTGGCCGAAGCGCCCAGCCATGGTCTGCCGGTCAATCGCTACGCGCGCATGTCCCGCGGTGCCCATGCCTATCGGGTACTGGCCAAGGAATTGATTCGCAAGCTGGCGCTGTAACCCGTCCCGGACACACTGTCGATCATTTGATCCCCCGAGCGCTGATGTCCATGACCTCAGCGCGTGTTGTTACTTCTGCATGGCCTGAACGAGGAACTGTTCATGACGCGTAAACGCGCACTCGGAAGAGGACTGGACGCACTGATTGGCGCCGGCGCCCGGCAGCGTTCACAGACCCAGGACCCCAACGGTGGGTCTGCCGAGGCGGCAGTGACCGCATCCCCGCTGATCGACAGCCGCGAGCGGCTGGAGCGTCTGCCGCTGGCGGAACTGACGCGTGGACGCTATCAGCCCCGGCGCGAGATGCAGCCCGAACGGCTTGAAGAGCTGGCGGCCTCGATCAGAACCCGCGGCGTCATGCAGCCCATCGTGGTCCGTCCCCTGCCCGAAGGCAGCGCCGCCCGCTATGAAATCATCGCCGGTGAGCGCCGCTGGCGCGCGGCGCAAATGGCCGAACTGGATGTGATTCCGGCCGTCGTGCGCGAGCTTGATGATGAAACCGCTCTGGCACTGGCGCTGATCGAAAACATTCAGCGCGAGGACCTCAATCCCATCGAGGAAACCATCGCCCTCAAGCGCCTGATGGATGAATTCTCCCTGACCCAGCAGCAAACGGCCGATGCCGTGGGCCGCTCCCGGGGACAGATCGCCAACATGCTGAGGCTGCTGGCGCTGGAAGAAGACGTGCAGACACTGCTGGAACGCGGTGACATGGATGTTGGCCACGCCCGTGCCCTGCTGGGGCTCAAGGGCAACAAGCAGCGCCAGGCGGCGCGCGAGGTGGTCGAGCGCGGCCTGACCGTGCGCCAGACCGAAGCGCTGGTCAAAAAATATGCCCAGACGACCCCGGACAGCAAAAAGGCAGCGGACAAACCCTCGGGTGATGTCGGCAGTCTTGAAAACCAGTTGGCGGAACTGCTGGGCGCTCGCGTACAGATCAGTCACGGCAGAACCGGCAAGGGTAGTCTGACGATTCGTTACACAAGCCTTGACGAGCTTGATGGTATTCTCTCGCACATTCGCTGAGGCATGAGGCCATGGCGCTTAAACACGACTTAATTCCATGTTGTAAACTGCGACGCTTTGACACAGGATCGAGCCGGTTTTGGTGCAGATCAGCTTAAAGACTGCGATTTTCGATGCCGGTGACATTGAAGCAGCGGGGGGGGTTCCTTATAATCCCGCCTGCCTGGCGCAATGAGTCGAATATTTCGGGAATGCATAAAATCAATGCAACAAGGCAGGCCCGCGACTCCGGCAGCATCAAGACGCCCGAGAATTTACAGATTGCTGGTGGCTCAGCTGGTGGTCACCGCGGTGACGGCAACACTACTGGCCATTGAGGCGAACAATGTTCTTGCGCTGTCGGCCCTCAAGGGTGGTATTGCGGGACTGGTGCCCAACATATATTTTGCCTGGCGTGCGTTTTTATACCGTGGGGCTCGTTTTCAACGTCAGATGGTTCGCAGTTTCTATCGAGCCCAGGTAGGCAAGCATTTTCTGGCGATCCTGCTGTTTGCAGGCATCTTTGTCATATCGCCACCGCAGTCTCCGGAGTGGTTTTTCGTGACATTTGCGCTGGTCCAGTGTGTGTACTGGCTGACGCCCTGGCTGCTCGGCAGACCCGGTTCCCATTAAAATCGATTCAAGGCAACGCTATGGCAGGCAACGCACCGACCTCAACCGAGTATATTACTCACCACCTGCAGAATCTGACCTTTGGCCTCCATCCCGATCACGGCTGGGCCATTGCCCATAATGCCGAGGAAGCCAGGGCCATGGGATTCTGGGCCATCAACCTGGACACCATGGGGTGGTCGATCGCGACCGGTCTGCTGTTTCTGTGGCTGTTTCGCTTTCTCGCCCGTACGGCCACCAGCGGTGTCCCGACCGGTCTGCAGAACGCGCTTGAGATGGTCTTCGAATTTGCCAACGGCATTGTCCGCACCAGCTTCAGCGGCCAAAGCAAGCTGGCAGGCCCGCTGGCACTGACGCTGTTCTGCTGGATCTTTTTCATGAACAGTCTCAAGTGGCTGCCCATCGATCTGATCCCGCAGATTGCCCACAAGCTGGGCATCGAGTACATGCGCATCGTTCCGACCAGTGATCCCAACGCGACACTGGGCATGGGCTTTGCCATCTTCCTGTTGGTGATCTATTACAGCATCCGCAACAAGGGGTTCAGTGGCTTCGCAAAGGAACTTTCCTTTCGTCCCTTCAATCACTGGGCGCTGATTCCCTTCAACCTGGTCCTTGAACTGGTCGTCCTGATCGTCAAGCCCATCAGTCTGGGACTTCGTCTCTTCGGCAACATGTTTGCCGGTGAGGTCATCTTCATCATGATTTCCCTGCTGCCCTTCTGGGCCATCTGGGTACTTGATGTCCCGTGGGCGATCTTTCACATTCTGGTCATCACCCTGCAGGCATTCATCTTTGCCGTGCTGAGTGTGGTGTATCTGAGCGCCTGCTTTGAAGAGCACTGAATCCAATAACAAGATTCGTCTCAAAACCCTTTTACCCCTTGTCTGAAAAAACCTGAAACAGGAGCCATTCCATGGAACTCATCTACATTGCTGCCGCCATCATGATCAGCGGTGCCGCCCTCGCTACCGGTATCGGCTTTGGTCTGCTTGGTGGCAAGCTGCTCGACTCTACTGCGCGTCAGCCGGAACTGGGCGACCAGCTGCAGACCAAAACCTTCATCATGGCCGGTCTGCTTGATGCCGTTCCCATGATCGGTGTGGGTATCGCGATGTACCTGATCTTCGTTGTTGCCGGTTAAGTAAACGCTGTACGCCGGGCCCCTTGTGCTCGGTGTCGCCGTTTCCGGCCACCACGAACCCGCAGGAGGTAGATCCGCGTGAATATCAATATGACGCTTATCGGACAGATGATCGCCTTTGCGATCTTCGTCTGGTTCTGCATGAAATATGTGTGGCCTCCGATCACGCAGGCACTCACCGAGCGTCAGCAGCGCATTCAGGAAGGTCTTGAAGAGGCCGACCGGGCACGCGCCGAGCTGCACAAGGCCAATGAACAGGCCGAGGAAACGCTGCGTGAAAGCCGTGAAGAAGCTGCCCGCATGCTCGACAAGACACGTTCTCGTGCCAATCAGATGATCGAGGAAGCTCGCACTGATGCCCGCGCTGAAGGCGAGCGAATGATTGCCAATGCCCGCAGCGAGATCGACAGCGAGATTCAGCAGGCCAAAAGCGAACTGCGTGCTCAGGTAGCAGCACTGGCCATTCAGGGCGCAGAACGCATTCTCGAGTCCTCCATCGACGAAAAGAAACATCGTGAGATGGTTGATCGACTCGCTGAAGAGCTCTGAGGAAAC